>NZ_CP032363.1:0-2816002 GCF_003711085.1 Arcobacter peruensis | reverse complement strand
GTAACAATAACAGGTGGAGATATTTCAGTAACAGATATAAATACAATATCTTCAACAAGTGGAGTAGTAACTGCAACAGCAAATACAGGGGTTGCTGGAACATTAACTGGATTATCAACAGATGATAATGATGACATCACAGTAAATATGGCAGCGGCAGATACATCAGCATCAGATTTAAAAACAATCGATTCAAAACAGGAATAGCAATAAATGCAACAGTAATTACAAAATTAACTGGTAATGCAACAGATGTAAAAGATGTACTAGCAACAGATTCAACAATCACAACAGTAACAGATGGAAGTTTAGCAGTAGATGTAAGTGGAAGTGTAAGTGTTGCAGATATAAATACAATAAATGCAGACTCTGCAACAGGTGTAGTAACAGTAGGAACAGTAGATACAGGAAATGCAACAACGTTAGCAGGATTAACAACAAGTAATACAGATATGATTACAGTTGAATTAGAAGCAGCAAGTACAGATGCTGCAAATATAAATATAATTAACGGTGCAACAGGTGTTGCAGTAGATGCAGGGCAGTATTACTGAATTAACAGGAACAGCAACATCTATACAGACAGCACTAGCTGCAAATACAGCAGGAACAATAACAGGACTTGGAACAAAAGCAATAAATGTAGATGATACAGTAGCAGCTTCAGTAATAAATGATATAGCTGGAGATACAAGTGGAGTAGTAACAGCAACAATCACAGCAGGAGCAGTAAAAGCAACATTAGATGCAATTACAGATGTAGATGTAGGCGTAGATGATGTAATAACATTTACAACAACAGATACAAGTGTAAATGCGAGTGATTTAGTTAATTTAAATGCAAAAGTTAATAACTTTACAGTATCAACAATTGAAGAAGTAACACAAGATGATGGAACAATTACAGATGTAGTAACAGGTTTAGTATTGTTAGATGGAGATGAAGATGTAACAATAACAGGTGGAGATATTTCAGTAACAGATATAAATACAATATCTTCAACAAGTGGAGTAGTAACTGCAACAGCAAATACAGGGGTTGCTGGAACATTAACTGGATTATCAACAGATGATAATGATGACATCACAGTAAATATGGCAGCGGCAGATACATCAGCATCAGATTTAAAAACAATCGATTCAAAAACAGGAATAGCAATAAATGCAACAGTAATTACAAAATTAACTGGTAATGCAACAGATGTAAAAGATGTACTAGCAACAGATTCAACAATCACAACAGTAACAGATGGAAGTTTAGCAGTAGATGTAAGTGGAAGTGTAAGTGTTGCAGATATAAATACAATAAATGCAGACTCTGCAACAGGTGTAGTAACAGTAGGAACAGTAGATACAGGAAATGCAACAACGTTAGCAGGATTAACAACAAGTAATACAGATATGATTACAGTTGAATTAGAAGCAGCAAGTACAGATGCTGCAAATATAAATATAATTAACGGTGCAACAGGTGTTGCAGTAGATGCAGGCAGTATTACTGAATTAACAGGAACAGCAACATCTATACAGACAGCACTAGCTGCAAATACAGCAGGAACAATAACAGGACTTGGAACAAAAGCAATAAATGTAGATGATACAGTAGCAGCTTCAGTAATAAATGATATAGCTGGAGATACAAGTGGAGTAGTAACAGCAACAATCACAGCAGGAGCAGTAAAAGCAACATTAGATGCAATTACAGATGTAGATGTAGGCGTAGATGATGTAATAACATTTACAACAACAGATACAAGTGTAAATGCGAGTGATTTAGTTAATTTAAATGCAAAAGTTAATAACTTTACAGTATCAACAATTGAAGAAGTAACACAAGATGATGCAACAATTATCATCGATGTAGTAACAGGTTTAGTATGTTTAGCATGGATGATGTGAAGATGTAACAATAACAGGTTGGAGATATTGTCAGTATACAGATTAAATGACAATATCTCCACAACTGTTAGTTAGTTACATCTTCATACATGCAAATACAGGGGTTGCTGGAACATTAACTGGATTATCAACAGATGATAATGATGACATATCTTGTGTTACTTCTTCAATTGTTGATACTGTAAAGTTATTAACTTTTGCATTTAAATTAACTAAATCACTCGCATTTACACTTGTATCTGTTGTTGTAAATGTTATTACATCATCTACGCCTACATCTACATCTGTAATTGCATCTAATGTTGCTTTTACTGCTCCTGCTGTGATTGTTGCTGTTACTACTCCACTTGTATCTCCAGCTATATCATTTATTACTGAAGCTGCTACTGTATCATCTACATTTATTGCTTTTGTTCCAAGTCCTGTTATTGTTCCTGCTGTATTTGCAGCTAGTGCTGTCTGTATAGATGTTGCTGTTCCTGTTAATTCAGTAATACTGCCTGCATCTACTGCAACACCTGTTGCACCGTTAATTATATTTATATTTGCAGCATCTGTACTTGCTGCTTCTAATTCAACTGTAATCATATCTGTATTACTTGTTGTTAATCCTGCTAACGTTGTTGCATTTCCTGTATCTACTGTTCCTACTGTTACTACACCTGTTGCAGAGTCTGCATTTATTGTATTTATATCTGCAACACTTACACTTCCACTTACATCTACTGCTAAACTTCCATCTGTTACTGTTGTGATTGTTGAATCTGTTGCTAGTACATCTTTTACATCTGTTGCATTACCAGTTAATTTTGTAATTACTGTTGCATTTATTGCTATTCCTGTTTTTGAATCGATTGTTTTTAAATCTGATGCTGATGTATCTGCCGCTGCCATATTTACTGTGATGTCATCATTATCATCTGTTGATAATCCAGTTAATGTTCCAGCAACCCCTGTATTTGCTGTTGCAGTTACTACTCCACTTGTTGAAGATATTGTATTTATATCTGTTACTGAAATATCTCCACCTGTTATTGTTACATCTTCATCTCCATCTAACAATACTAAACCTGTTACTACATCTGTAATTGTTCCATCATCTTGTGTTACTTCTTCAATTGTTGATACTGTAAAGTTATTAACTTTTGCATTTAAATTAACTAAATCACTCGCATTTACACTTGTATCTGTTGTTGTAAATGTTATTACATCATCTACGCCTACATCTACATCTGTAATTGCATCTAATGTTGCTTTTACTGCTCCTGCTGTGATTGTTGCTGTTACTACTCCACTTGTATCTCCAGCTATATCATTTATTACTGAAGCTGCTACTGTATCATCTACATTTATTGCTTTTGTTCCAAGTCCTGTTATTGTTCCTGCTGTATTTGCAGCTAGTGCTGTCTGTATAGATGTTGCTGTTCCTGTTAATTCAGTAATACTGCCTGCATCTACTGCAACACCTGTTGCACCGTTAATTATATTTATATTTGCAGCATCTGTACTTGCTGCTTCTAATTCAACTGTAATCATATCTGTATTACTTGTTGTTAATCCTGCTAACGTTGTTGCATTTCCTGTATCTACTGTTCCTACTGTTACTACACCTGTTTGCAGAGTCTGCATTTATTGTATTTATATCTGCAACACTTACACTTCCACTTACATCTACTGCTAAACTTCCATCTGTTACTGTTGTGATTGTTGAATCTGTTGCTAGTACATCTTTTACATCTGTTGCATTACCAGTTAATTTTGTAATTACTGTTGCATTTATTGCTATTCCTGTTTTTGAATCGATTGTTTTTAAATCTGATGCTGATGTATCTGCCGCTGCCATATTTACTGTGATGTCATCATTATCATCTGTTGATAATCCAGTTAATGTTCCAGCAACCCCTGTATTTGCTGTTGCAGTTACTACTCCACTTGTTGAAGATATTGTATTTATATCTGTTACTGAAATATCTCCACCTGTTATTGTTACATCTTCATCTCCATCTAACAATACTAAACCTGTTACTACATCTGTAATTGTTCCATCATCTTGTGTTACTTCTTCAATTGTTGATACTGTAAAGTTATTAACTTTTGCATTTAAATTAACTAAATCACTCGCATTTACACTTGTATCTGTTGTTGTAAATGTTATTACATCATCTACGCCTACATCTACATCTGTAATTGCATCTAATGTTGCTTTTACTGCTCCTGCTGTGATTGTTGCTGTTACTACTCCACTTGTATCTCCAGCTATATCATTTATTACTGAAGCTGCTACTGTATCATCTACATTTATTGCTTTTGTTCCAAGTCCTGTTATTGTTCCTGCTGTATTTGCAGCTAGTGCTGTCTGTATAGATGTTGCTGTTCCTGTTAATTCAGTAATACTGCCTGCATCTACTGCAACACCTGTTGCACCGTTAATTATATTTATATTTGCAGCATCTGTACTTGCTGCTTCTAATTCAACTGTAATCATATCTGTATTACTTGTTGTTAATCCTGCTAACGTTGTTGCATTTCCTGTATCTACTGTTCCTACTGTTACTACACCTGTTGCAGAGTCTGCATTTATTGTATTTATATCTGCAACACTTACACTTCCACTTACATCTACTGCTAAACTTCCATCTGTTACTGTTGTGATTGTTGAATCTGTTGCTAGTACATCTTTTACATCTGTTGCATTACCAGTTAATTTTGTAATTACTGTTGCATTTATTGCTATTCCTGTTTTTGAATCGATTGTTTTTAAATCTGATGCTGATGTATCTGCCGCTGCCATATTTACTGTGATGTCATCATTATCATCTGTTGATAATCCAGTTAATGTTCCAGCAACCCCTGTATTTGCTGTTGCAGTTACTACTCCACTTGTTGAAGATATTGTATTTATATCTGTTACTGAAATATCTCCACCTGTTATTGTTACATCTTCATCTCCATCTAACAATACTAAACCTGTTACTACATCTGTAATTGTTCCATCATCTTGTGTTACTTCTTCAATTGTTGATACTGTAAAGTTATTAACTTTTGCATTTAAATTAACTAAATCACTCGCATTTACACTTGTATCTGTTGTTGTAAATGTTATTACATCATCTACGCCTACATCTACATCTGTAATTGCATCTAATGTTGCTTTTACTGCTCCTGCTGTGATTGTTGCTGTTACTACTCCACTTGTATCTCCAGCTATATCATTTATTACTGAAGCTGCTACTGTATCATCTACATTTATTGCTTTTGTTCCAAGTCCTGTTATTGTTCCTGCTGTATTTGCAGCTAGTGCTGTCTGTATAGATGTTGCTGTTCCTGTTAATTCAGTAATACTGCCTGCATCTACTGCAACACCTGTTGCACCGTTAATTATATTTATATTTGCAGCATCTGTACTTGCTGCTTCTAATTCAACTGTAATCATATCTGTATTACTTGTTGTTAATCCTGCTAACGTTGTTGCATTTCCTGTATCTACTGTTCCTACTGTTACTACACCTGTTGCAGAGTCTGCATTTATTGTATTTATATCTGCAACACTTACACTTCCACTTACATCTACTGCTAAACTTCCATCTGTTACTGTTGTGATTGTTGAATCTGTTGCTAGTACATCTTTTACATCTGTTGCATTACCAGTTAATTTTGTAATTACTGTTGCATTTATTGCTATTCCTGTTTTTGAATCGATTGTTTTTAAATCTGATGCTGATGTATCTGCCGCTGCCATATTTACTGTGATGTCATCATTATCATCTGTTGATAATCCAGTTAATGTTCCAGCAACCCCTGTATTTGCTGTTGCAGTTACTACTCCACTTGTTGAAGATATTGTATTTATATCTGTTACTGAAATATCTCCACCTGTTATTGTTACATCTTCATCTCCATCTAACAATACTAAACCTGTTACTACATCTGTAATTGTTCCATCATCTTGTGTTACTTCTTCAATTGTTGATACTGTAAAGTTATTAACTTTTGCATTTAAATTAACTAAATCACTCGCATTTACACTTGTATCTGTTGTTGTAAATGTTATTACATCATCTACGCCTACATCTACATCTGTAATTGCATCTAATGTTGCTTTTACTGCTCCTGCTGTGATTGTTGCTGTTACTACTCCACTTGTATCTCCAGCTATATCATTTATTACTGAAGCTGCTACTGTATCATCTACATTTATTGCTTTTGTTCCAAGTCCTGTTATTGTTCCTGCTGTATTTGCAGCTAGTGCTGTCTGTATAGATGTTGCTGTTCCTGTTAATTCAGTAATACTGCCTGCATCTACTGCAACACCTGTTGCACCGTTAATTATATTTATATTTGCAGCATCTGTACTTGCTGCTTCTAATTCAACTGTAATCATATCTGTATTACTTGTTGTTAATCCTGCTAACGTTGTTGCATTTCCTGTATCTACTGTTCCTACTGTTACTACACCTGTTGCAGAGTCTGCATTTATTGTATTTATATCTGCAACACTTACACTTCCACTTACATCTACTGCTAAACTTCCATCTGTTACTGTTGTGATTGTTGAATCTGTTGCTAGTACATCTTTTACATCTGTTGCATTACCAGTTAATTTTGTAATTACTGTTGCATTTATTGCTATTCCTGTTTTTGAATCGATTGTTTTTAAATCTGATGCTGATGTATCTGCCGCTGCCATATTTACTGTGATGTCATCATTATCATCTGTTGATAATCCAGTTAATGTTCCAGCAACCCCTGTATTTGCTGTTGCAGTTACTACTCCACTTGTTGAAGATATTGTATTTATATCTGTTACTGAAATATCTCCACCTGTTATTGTTACATCTTCATCTCCATCTAACAATACTAAACCTGTTACTACATCTGTAATTGTTCCATCATCTTGTGTTACTTCTTCAATTGTTGATACTGTAAAGTTATTAACTTTTGCATTTAAATTAACTAAATCACTCGCATTTACACTTGTATCTGTTGTTGTAAATGTTATTACATCATCTACGCCTACATCTACATCTGTAATTGCATCTAATGTTGCTTTTACTGCTCCTGCTGTGATTGTTGCTGTTACTACTCCACTTGTATCTCCAGCTATATCATTTATTACTGAAGCTGCTACTGTATCATCTACATTTATTGCTTTTGTTCCAAGTCCTGTTATTGTTCCTGCTGTATTTGCAGCTAGTGCTGTCTGTATAGATGTTGCTGTTCCTGTTAATTCAGTAATACTGCCTGCATCTACTGCAACACCTGTTGCACCGTTAATTATATTTATATTTGCAGCATCTGTACTTGCTGCTTCTAATTCAACTGTAATCATATCTGTATTACTTGTTGTTAATCCTGCTAACGTTGTTGCATTTCCTGTATCTACTGTTCCTACTGTTACTACACCTGTTGCAGAGTCTGCATTTATTGTATTTATATCTGCAACACTTACACTTCCACTTACATCTACTGCTAAACTTCCATCTGTTACTGTTGTGATTGTTGAATCTGTTGCTAGTACATCTTTTACATCTGTTGCATTACCAGTTAATTTTGTAATTACTGTTGCATTTATTGCTATTCCTGTTTTTGAATCGATTGTTTTTAAATCTGATGCTGATGTATCTGCCGCTGCCATATTTACTGTGATGTCATCATTATCATCTGTTGATAATCCAGTTAATGTTCCAGCAACCCCTGTATTTGCTGTTGCAGTTACTACTCCACTTGTTGAAGATATTGTATTTATATCTGTTACTGAAATATCTCCACCTGTTATTGTTACATCTTCATCTCCATCTAACAATACTAAACCTGTTACTACATCTGTAATTGTTCCATCATCTTGTGTTACTTCTTCAATTGTTGATACTGTAAAGTTATTAACTTTTGCATTTAAATTAACTAAATCACTCGCATTTACACTTGTATCTGTTGTTGTAAATGTTATTACATCATCTACGCCTACATCTACATCTGTAATTGCATCTAATGTTGCTTTTACTGCTCCTGCTGTGATTGTTGCTGTTACTACTCCACTTGTTGCGTTTGCTATTGTGTTTGTATCACTTGCACTAATAGCTCCTGTTATTGTTACAGCTTCTGTTCCGCCAGTTATTGTTAAGGCTTGTGTAACAGTTGTGGCATTTGCTCCAATATTAGTAGCATTTTCCGTTATTAAATCAATTGTATCTACATTAAAGTTATCTACTTTTACTTTTAAATCAACTATATCTGAAGCATCTGCACTTGGATCATTTGTTGTAAATGTTATATCATCACTTGCATTTACATTTGTTATTGTTGCTAATGTTGTATCGACTGCTCCTGTTGTAATAGTTGCAGTTAAAGTTCCACTAATAGCAGTAGCAACATCATCTACATCACTAGCATCTACATTTGTATCAGTTAATGTAATATTTCCTGCACCACTTAAATTAGAAGTTTTACTATCTAATTTATCAAAAGTTGTAGTTAAAGTAACACTTGAATCAACTAAAATACTTGAATTACCAAAATCTCCATCAAAAGTAGAATCAGCTGTAAACTGAACTGTTGTATCAGATTCTATTGAATCATCTAATAGTGTTGCAAAATCAGTACTACTATTTGTACTAACTTCTATTGTTGCTGTTCCACTTCCTGTAATAGAAGTTGCCGTTGTAGCTTGTGTTTCAGTTAATGTTACATCACCACTTACATTTATTACATCAATATTACCTGTACCATGAATATCATGTGATGTTAAATCTACTGTTGTTATTACATCTAATTGAACACTTCCTGTTCCTGTTTTATTAAATGTAATATTATCAAAGTCATGGTCATTTTCATCAGAAGTTGTTTCTATAATTAAAGTTCCACCATTTAAAATCTGAATTTCAAAATCTTCATCATCTAAGTTTGCCGCACTTAAAGTTGCTGTTTCATTTTCAGGAACAATAATTGTTTCAAAATTAAGTAGTGTAACTCCAGATAAATCAACTGTTCCACTTAAACTTAATGTATCAGTTCCTGCTCCTGCATCTAGAGTTGTTACATTTGAACTTCCAGTATAATTAAATGTATCATCTCCACTTCCTGTAATAATATGCTCTACATTTGAAAGAGTATCAATAGAACTTGTGTCATCTATAGTTATATCATTTATACCATTAATATCAACAGTAACAGCCGTTGTCATTGTAGTATAATCAATTTTATCCGTATCGCCTAAACCATCAAAAGAAATACCACTTACATCAGTTGTATTTAAAGTATCAGCTTGTGAAGAACCAATAAAGTTTTCAAAACTTTCAAAAGTATCTGTACCAATATTTGAACCTGATGTTGTACCATTTTTATTTGTTGTATCTGTCAAATCAATAATTACACTACTTGTTGCTTGAGATACATCTAAGGTATCACTTCCTTCTCCACCTATTAAACTATTATTGTAAATATCTCCTTGAACATTATCATTTCCATCACCCATTTTTACATGTTCAATATTTGAAATAGTATCACTAAGACCTGTTGCCGTAGCAGTTCCTGCTGTTAAATTAATTGTTACATCAGTAGATGATAAATCAGAATAATCTAGCCAATCTCCAGTTGATTCACTACTTTCTCCACCATCAATAGTATTTGTTCCAAGTCCTGCAAAGATTCTATCATCACCTGCTCCACCTTGAAGGTCATCATCTCCTGCATTACCAGTTAAGATGTCATCTCCTGCATTTCCTATAAGTGTATTATTATTTGAATCACCAGTGATTAAATCAGCTGAACTAGTTCCAGTAAGGTTTTCAATATTTGTTAAAGTATCTGTTCCATCAATAGTAACAGTTGCAGCTCCATCTACTAATGTTACATTTAATGGTCCAGTTGCCGTACTATAATCAACAGTATCGCTATCATCTGCTCCACCATCAATAGTATCATCTCCCGCACTAGTAATAAAAATATCATTTCCTGCGTCACCATACATAACATCTGCACCAACTCCACCATCTATATAGTCATCATTATCTCCACCATGAAGTTCATCATCTCCGTCTAAACCATAAATAAAGTCTGCTCCACCTTGACCATAAATAGTATTACCAATACTTGTACTCGTATCTCCTGTTAAAGTATCCCCTGAAGCACTTCCTACAATATTCTCAAAATTAGAAATTGTATCTGTACCAATATTTACCCCTGTAGAAACTGCTGTTTCTAAGTTTACAGTAACTCCTGAAGTCGAAGAAGAATAAACTAAAGTATCAATATCTAATCCACCATCTAAGATATCATCTCCTGTTCCACCTTCAACTATATCATCACCAGCACCTAATGTTAATTCATCATCTCCACCTAAACCTTGAATATAATCATTACCAGCACCACTATCAATAGTATTATTCTCTCCATCAGCTTTAATATAATCATCTTTATCGCTTCCATCAATATTCTCAATATCATAAAACTTAGTTGAATTACTTGCCCCTGAAGAAATAAACTCGATATTATTATCAGTTGTCATATCAACTGTATTTTCATATGTAGCTGGACTAGAATCTGGGTTAATTAAAATGTCACTATTTGCATCATTTACTGTACCATCAACATTACTGCTTAAGATTATTTTATCTGCATCACCATCACCACCATAAATATAATCAGAATCTCCAGATTCATTTGTAGTAACAGTAAAAGTATCATCACCATCTAAACCATAAAGAATATTTGTAACTCCATCTTCTCCAATAATTACATCATCTAATGATGTTGCTGTAATATTTTCTACATTTGTAATTGTTTGATCATTTGCAAATGCATCAGTACTTGTATTACTTCCTAAATCAACAACAACACCTTGTGTTCCTTCTTTAAAAATAACAGTATCTTCTGCTGCTCCACCATCTATAGTATCAGTACCTTCTTCATCATGAATAGTATCTTCTCCAGAATCTCCTGATAAGTTATTCGTTCCAGCTCCACCCCAAATAGTATCATCATTATCACCAGCATCAATATCATCATCACCAGCTTCACCATATAATCTATCATCTCCAGAAGAACCAGCAATAACATCATCTCCAATTCCACCGTATATTAAATCATTATCAGATCCACCATTTAAGGTATCATTTCCATCCATTCCAAGAAGTGTATCTGCTCCTTCATTTCCATTTACTGTATTATTTGCATTATCTCCCACAAATACATCAGCAACATTACTTAATGAAAATCTTTCAAAATCAGCTGTTCCATCATCTTCTTGATAAATAAGATCAGTATCTCCTCTTGAGTCAGTAACACTAAAGAAAGTATAATCTCCATCGCTAAGTGTTTTTAAACCACTTATTGTTACTGTTTGTGTTGTACTAGTTACAGAAGTATCTGCTGTTCCATCATCATTTGTATCAATATTCGCATCTTGTAAAATAATATTAGTACTTGACCCAGTAGAATATCCTCGATAATCTAGAATATCTTCTCCTACTCCACCAATTAAAGTATCATTTCCATCACCAGCATATGCCCTATCAGCACCATCACCTAAGTCATATACATCATTTCCATTTCTACCTAAAACTGTATCATTTCCATCATACATAATAAATGTGTTATCACCTGTAGTTCCCCAAACAGATTCATTTCTTGCAGAACTTTCTCTTCCTGATACATTTTCAAAATTATGTAAATTATCTGTACTAGAATTTAAATCTACTGTAGAAATATATGCATATTCTAAGCTTAGCCAGTCACCATTAGTTTCACCACCAGTTCCACCATCTAAGTAATCTGTTCCTGTACTTGATAAGTAAATTGTATCGTCACCTTCTTCACCATATAAAGTATCATTAGCAGCATCATCACCTCTTATAATATCATCTTGATTTGAACCTAATACTTGATCAATATTAGTTAAAGTATCAATATTCCCATATCCATCATTATTTACAATATTATTTGTTAAATCTACATCAATTTTATTTACTGTATCATCAAATGCAGCATCACCCCAAGTATTATCAAAAGCTATAGTATCAATACCTGTATCTCCACCATTAATAATATCTGCACCATCTCCACCGTATAAAGTATCATTATCTTCGCCACCATCTAACTCATCAACACCAGCTCCACCGATTAATGTATCTTCACCTGTTCCACCATATAAAGTATCAGTTCCACCATTACCATCTAGAGTATCACCTCCACCATGTCCAAAAATAGTGTTAGTATCATCATCTCCACTTAATGTATCACCATAAACTGAAGTACCAATAATATTCTCAATATCTGTTATTGAAGATAATTCTTCGTTTCCATATCCATCTTCATTTACTGATGATGTAGATAAATCAACATCAACACTAGCTTCTACATCAAAGAAACTAATTGAATCATCGTCAGCTCCACCATCATAAGTATCAATACCATCGCCACCTATTAATATATCAATACCATCATTACCAAGAAGATGATCATTACCATCTCCTCCATTTAATTCATCGTTACCTTCATTACCATCAAGAGTATTATTAAGACTATCTCCTGTTAAACTATCATTTTCTATTGTTCCAAATAGGTTTTCTATATTTGAAATATTTGTTCCATTTACAACTACATCAATTCCAGAAGTAAATGTTCGATAATCTAACCAGTCTCCTCCTCCACTACCTGAATTATGATTCCCTCCATCAATAATATCTGTACCAGAAGTTGCAAATATAGTATCGTCACCTTCTCCTGATTTTATATTATTAGAAGAAGAATTTCCTTTAATTGTATCTCCATATTCTGAACCTATAATATTTGATATAGATACAACTTGGTCTTGCCCATCAAATCCATCTTGTACAACTTCAACAGAATTTACAGTATCATTACCATCTTCATCTTTAGCATCTAAATAAACCTCAACAGCTTTTAAAGCATCATTGAAATCTAAAGTATCAGTTCCTGTTCCACCATCTATTTCATCATCACCAGCTTGTCCACTAATAGTATCATTTCCACTTCCACCATAAATAGTATCATTTCCAATACCACCATAAATGCTATCATTATTTGATTGCCCATATAAAGTGTCACTATAATCAGCTCCAGCTAAAGTATTAATAGAATCATTAAATCCATAAATTGTATCAGTACTTGCAGAACCTTTTAAAATCTCGATGTGGTCTTCTAAAGTATCTATATTACTTCCTATAGTTACTGTTCCAAAATCTCCATCTACTCCACTTCCAAGGTTTGCAATAATTTTTGAGCTAGTAATTTGTTCGTAAGTTAAAGTATCACTATCATCTCCACCTGTAATAAGATTACTTCCTACTCCAGAATAAATAATATCATTTCCAATTCCAGCATCTATAGAATCATTTCCTTCACCAGCACTTTTATTGATAGTATCAACACCATCTCCACCACTAATGCTATCATCTCCAACAGCACCATCAAGAATGTCATCACCTGTTCCACCTTCAATAGTATCAGTTTCTGATCCTCCTAAAATAGAATCATTATCTGCTTCACCTTGAAGTAAGTTACTTCCTGCGATACCTGTAATTGTATCATTACCATCTCCACCTATTAAAGTATTAGCCTCACTACTTCCTCTTAATTGGTCATCACCGTTAGTACCTAAAACAATTTCAATACTTTTTACTACATCAATAACCGCAACAGATGAATTTTGATATCCATCATCAGTTACTTGTTCTAAACCTAAATCAACAATAACTCTATTTTCATCTGCATTTGCGACATCAATAGTACTAAAATCTAAAGTATCCGTTCCATCTCCACCTATAAATGTATCAACTCCTTTTGAAGCATAGAAAGTATCATTTCCTTTATAACCATCTAAAACATTTATTTCAGTGAAGTCATCACTTCCTTTAAGAGTATCAATATTTTTAGTACCTTTAACATTTTCTATTCCAAATAAATTATCAGCATTTGTAGTAGTTACACTATCTTTAACTTGCTCTGCACTTAATGATAAATCTGCATTAATAGCAGTTGTGTCTGTGATATAACTATAATCAGCAGTATCGATTCCACTGTCAATATGAGTAGAACCATCATATGTTCCACCATAAATATAATCTCCATCTAAGCCACCTAAAATAGTGTCATTATCTCCTTGACCTTGTAGAACATCTGCTCCTAATCCACCGCTTAATAAGTCATTTCCACCATTTCCAGAAATTGAATTTATATTTTCATCACCTATTAAAGTATCTGCAAGATTTGAACCTATTACATCTTGAATATCATATAATTTATCTGTTCCTTCACCAACAGCAGTTTGAGTGCTAAGTGTTGTTGAAGATTCTTCAGATAACTCAATTGTACTATCTGAAGAAGAAAGATTTAATGAGATTATATTTGAAGCATTCGAATAATCAACAACATCTCTACTAGAATCTTCACTTAATATATTTTCTTCATTACCATAAATATAATCATCTCCTGAACCACCTGAGAATATATCTGCTCCTGTTTGCCCAATAAGAATATCACTTCCAGCTCCACCTTTGATAATATCATCATTAGCTCCACCATCAAGTAAATTATTTTCATCATCACCTGTAATATCATCAGCATAGTCTGTACCAGTAATATTTTCTATACCTGTAACAAACTCTTTATTATCAAATCCATCATTTTGTACTCTATATGTACTTTCTGTATCCAATGTTTGTGTAGTTGATAAATCAACAATTATTCCTTCTGTACCATCACTAAAATCTATAGTATCAGATGTTCCTTCTCCACCATCAATATAATCTTGTCCATCTAAACCTTTTAAGATG
Organism: Arcobacter peruensis; assembly: GCF_003711085.1. NCBI lineage: Bacteria > Pseudomonadati > Campylobacterota > Epsilonproteobacteria > Campylobacterales > Arcobacteraceae > Arcobacter > Arcobacter peruensis. The sequence continues at coordinate 2,801,312 of NZ_CP032363.1, read as the reverse complement.
TCGTTTTCAGCTCCACCAAATAATGTATTTGAATATTCATCTCCTGAGATATTATCAGACCTATTAGTTCCTATAACATTTTCAATATCTCTTAAAGTATCAACTTTAGAGTTTGAAGAAGCAGTTCCAGATTTTGAACCATCATCATTAGTATCTAAATCAACTGTTACACCATAAGCTAAATCTGAGAAATCAGCTGTATCTTCATCAGCTCCACCGTCAATAACATCTGCATCTTCTCCACCTCGGATTGTATCATTACCGGCACCTGTTTCAATAATATTAGCTTGTGCATCTCCATAAATTGTATCAGCACCATCTCCTGTTAAAATATTTTCAACACCATCTAAAAACTCTTTGTTTCCATATCCGTCATTTTCAATCTTATATGTATCTTCACTTCCATCTGTTTGAGATTTTGTCATATCAACAATTACAGTTCCACTAGCATCTGTGAAATTAACAGTATCTGTTCCATTTCCACCTATTAATTTATCAGAACCTTCTCCACCTACAAGATAATCATTACCATTTCCACCATCTAAAGTATTGTCACCTGTATTTCCTAATATATAATCAGCTTTATTTGAACCTACAATATTTTCTATATTAGTAATAGTATCTGTTCCAAATTCGTTATGAATATATTGGCCATTATTATCATTTAAATCTACTGAAATACCTGTAATTGCTTGTGTATTATATATTCTACTATCATCATTAACATCTATTGAACTATAATCTAAAGTATCTGATGTTCCATCTATAGTTCCGCCATCTCCATCAATAGTATCATCACCTTCTCCAGCGTAAATATAATCATTTCCATCTCCACCTTCAACAACATCGTTTCCAGCTAACTCAGAGATAGTGTCATCACCTTCACTACCTAATAAAGTGTTTTCACCATCTGATCCTGTTAATGTATCTTTACCTACACCACCTGTAATATTTTCAATTCCAGAATAAATATCTATACCAATATCTGTACCTGTAGCATTTGTAGAAACATTTGCAATAATATCAGAAGCTACACCAGTATAATCAGCAGTATCACTACCTGAACCACCTATAAACTGGTCATTACCTGCGCCACCGAAGAATGTATCATCTCCAGCATTACCAGTTAAAGTATCTTCACCAGCTCCACCATCAAGAATATCATTTCCAGTTCCACCATATAACTTATCTGAATCATCTCCACCAATTATTGAATCATTTCCAGCTCTTCCGTAAATAGTATCAGCACCAGTTCCACCATCTAATATTTCATATACAGTAGAATTTTCATCATTATCACTATTATCTCCACCATCAATATAATCGTCACCTGCACCACCAGATATTTCATCTGTTCCATCATTTCCAAATAGTGTATTATTATTTAAATCACCTGTAATAGTATCAACAAAATTTGTACCTGTGATATTTTCTATATTTACAATAGTATGATTATTTGCATTTGCATCTAAATTAACTTGAGCAATAGTTGCATCATTTAATGTAACATTTACACCTGCTGTTATACCTGTAACTAAACTATAATCAACTGTATCTGTGTCATCTCCACCATCTATTTCATCACCTGTAAAGTCTAATAATTCTGTACCTGTAAAAGTTTCATTACCAGCATCTCCAAATAACTTATCAGCTCCAAGTCCACCTGTGATTTGGTCATCATTATCTCCACCTTTAATATAATCATCACCAGCTCCACCATCTAAAATATCAGCCCCTGACATTCCAAATAATGTATTTTCATCACTATCACCAGTAATATTATCAGCAACAGTACTTCCGATAACATTTTCAATATTACTGATTGTATCATCAAATGTAGTATCAGCTATATCAACTGTAGTATCTACTCCACCATTTAAGGTTACTGTAATAGCATCGTTTCTTGAACTATAATCAATAGTATCACCTTTTGATTCTGTTCCATTTACATCACTCTCTCCACCATCTATTACATTTGAAACTGTACTTGAAGTTACAAAAGAGTCATCATATGAAGATCCTACAATATTTTCTATAGTTGTTAATGTATCTACACTTCCACCATTTTCACTTGCAGTTCCAGCTTCTAAATCTACATCAACTCCAGATGTATTATCATAGTCATATCGTACTTCATCAATACCATCTCCACCTTCAAAAGTGTTTACTAAAGAACTACCTGTGAATACATCATCACCTGAAGTTCCAATAATATTATTAATTGTATTAATAGTATCATTATCTCCACTTGCTAAAGTTACAGTTGAATCTCCACTTGCTAATAGTGTAGCTGTAACACTATTTGAAGTATCAGTTATAACGCTATAATCAATTGTATCACTACCAGTTCCACCTGTAATAGTATCGATTCCATCATTTGCGCTTGTAGCAATAAATGTATCTGAACCTCCATTTCCTACTAGAGTATCTGAACCTTCATCTCCATAAATTACATCATCTCCAATTCCACCATCAATTGAGTCATTTTCAGTTCCACCATGAAGTTCATCATCATCAGCTCCACCTAAAAGTGTATCAGCTTCTGCTCCACCGTATAATGTATCATTACCACCTTGTCCACTTAGTGTATTTACATCATCATTTCCAGTAATTACATCTTTTTCTAAATCAGAGCCAATAATATTTTCTATTCCATATAAACTGTCTGTTCCTTGATCAGCACTAGTTGCAGTTCCTTGAGCATTTCCATTTGCTAAGTTTACAGTCATACCTTTAATTGCTTGAGTATAATCAACTGTATCAATACCACTATCTGCTGATGCATCACCACCATAAACAATGTCAGTTTTATTATCAGCTTGTTCAAATGTGATTACATCATCTCCAGCTCCTGAATAAATTGTATCTGCACCTAAACCACCATTTATATCATCAGCTCCATCTCCACCATAAATAATATCATCATCATTTTCACCTTTGATAATATCTGCGCCGTCTTCTCCATAAATAGTATCTTTTCCTGATCCACCAATTAGTTCATCAGTTCCATCTCCACCATAGATTTTATCATCACCTTCTTTTCCATCGATATAGTCATTACCAGATGATGTTGCATCTACTTGATCATTTCCACCATAAAGGAAATCAGCACCTTCTTGACCATAAATTGAGTCATCACCACCCATACCTTGGATAGTATTAACACTTGAATTTCCAGTTAAATCATCATTTTGTTCGGTACCTATAATATTTTCAACTTCTTCTAAAGTATGAGAATATGAACCAATATTAACAGTTGCTGTACTACCAGTTCCAAAGTCAATTGTTACACCACTTGACGTAATACCATTGTAATTAATTGTATCAGATCCATCTCCACCTATGATAACATCATTACCAGTGTCACTAATATCATTTTCATCAACTATAAATATATCATCACCATCTCCACCATCAAGTTTATCAGCACCTTCTAAACCTTGAAGAATATCATTACCATCATTCCCACTTAATGTATTTGATAAATCACTACCTGTTAAGGTATCATCATTTGCAGTAGCTGAAATATTTTCAATTGCATATAACTTATCAGTATAAACAGTTGAATTATCACTATTAAGACGTACTTGTGCACTTGTATAATCATTTCCATCATTTAAAGTATTACTTAAATTTACTACTAAATTATTATCTGTGTTAATACTATTACTATAATCAGCTGTATCACCTGTTGTATGAGAATCAGTATGAGTCCCACTTGTAACATTTCCACCATAAAGGAAATCATCACCAAGAGAACTTATAAATGTATCATTACCATCTCCACCTTCTAATGAATTTACTTGAGAACTTCCTGTAATTTCATCATTTAAATCTCCACCGATTACATTTTCAATAGAAACTAAAGTATCACTATCATTTGAATCAACTGTTGCAGTTCCTGCTTCTAAATCAACACTTACAGCTTTTGATGTAAGATAAGAATAAGACACTGTATCAAACTCTACTGAGCTTTCAGTTTCACCTTTTTTAAATCCATAAATAGTATCAATACCATCTCCACCAGATAAAGTATCAGTTCCCGCTCCACCTTGAATTACATTTTCTTGAGCATTAGCAATAATAGTATCAGTTCCCGCTCCACCAATAATATTCTCAATACCTTTTACAATATCGTTATTTCCAGTTGTTCCTGTAATATTAACTTCCCAAGAGTCATTTCCGCCACTTCCATCAAAATCATGTGTTGCAACTTGACTTAAATCTACTTCAATATTATTAGAAGAAGTAAGTACTGAATAATCTAAAGTGTCATTTCCTGTATCTGCATCAATATAATCAGCTCCATCTGTAGCGCTTGAAGCAATAATTGTATCATCACCACTTCCTGCTAATACAGTATCATCACCTTCTCTAGCTTCAATTTCATCATTTCCACTTTGAGAATCAATAACATTTGTTGAAGAATTAGCATAAATAATATCACCTGTAAAGTTAGAACCTATAATATTTTCAATTCCATATAATTCATCAATACCTTGCCCATCATCACCTGTAGAACCAACAAGTTTACCTTCTATCGTCCCATCAACAGCTAATCCACCAGCAGCAGCTAAATCTAAATCTATTGTAAGTGATTCTAAGGCATTTGTATAATCAACAGTATCAATATCTAATGCATCATCCACATGAGTAGTTCCATCAAATGTTCCTCCATAGATTTTATCATTTCCTAAACTTCCAGTTAAATAATCATCTCCTTCATTTCCTTGAAGAGTATCATCACCAGCTCCACCAAGTAAACTATCATTACCTAAACCACCAAGAAGGATATCTTTTCCATCTTCACCTGATAATACATCATCTCCAGCATTACCTACAAGCGAATTATTTTGAACATCACCTTGTATACTATCACTATCAGCAGTACCTTTTATATGTTCTACATTTAATACTGTATCTGTTCCTGTTTGTCCATTTACAGTAACAGTAGTTTCATTTGCACCATCAAGTGTAACTTCAATACCTTTTGTTGATTCAATACCATCATCTTCTATAACAGAATAATCTGCCCAATCTGCTGTACCTACACCACCATCAAAATAATCTGCACCATCATCTACATTCTCAATAGAATCATCATTATTAGTATCTGTCCCTGCTATAAAGGTATCATTTCCTGCTCCACCTTCAAAAGAGTTTGTTGAGTCAGAACCAATAAAAGTATCGTCTTTTGTTGAACCAATTGCATTTTCTACTGAAATAATAGTATCACCATCATTTGTTACTACATCTTGTTCATCTTCATAACTTAGATTCACTCTAACAGCGTTTGAAGTATAATTTTCATAAGAAATAGTATCATCATCACCTGATCCATCAATCTTGTTTTCTACTCCATCTTCATTCATAATAAAGATGTCTTTTCCTGTACCACCAATTGCATTTTCAATAGAATCTAAAGTATCAACTTCTGGACCAGAACCAACTGTTGCTGTATTATTAGTGAAATCTACTGTTACTCCGATTGTTTTTTCAACATATGATGCAGTATCAGAACCTTCACCACCGACTAAAACATCACTTCCACCTTGACCACTTAAGATATCATCTCCATCAAGACCTGTTAATGTATTTACATCAGAGTCACCAGTTAAAACATCATTTCCAGCAGAACCTGTTAAGTTTTCTATATCTTTTAAATAATCAGTTGTTACTATTACTCCATCTTGATATATATTAGCTTCATAATAGCCATCTGCATCCGCTGCGCTTGATAAGTCAATAACTACATTATCTTGATCTTCTTGAGAACTGTCAACATTTACTCCAACATAAGAGATACTATCTCCATTTGTCTCATTGCCTTCATTTCCATCAAATTTATTTGAAACAGTTAGTTTTGAGATAAAAGTATCATCATAAGTTGAACCTATAGCATTTTCAATACCATCTAACTCATCAGTACCTTCACCTGTTGCTACATCATTAACAAAATCTACAGTAACTCCATTTATTGCACCTTCATAAGTTACTGTGTCATTATTTGATGAATCTGTTCCAGCTTGATCTCCACCATAGATTTTATCATCATTAGCTCCACCACTTATAGTATCATCACCTGCTCCACCATATAAAGTATCAGTACCATCATTACCTTCTAAGTAATCATTACCATCACTTGTAGAATGTGCTTCATCATCTCCATGAATAATATCAGCTTCACTTCCACCTTTTATAGTATCAACTCCTATCCCACCATAAATAGAGTCAGCTCCTGAACCACCTTCTATACGGTCATTACCTTCTTCACCATATAAGGTATCAAGGTCTCCAGCACCAAGAATAGAATCATTCCCAGAACCACCATAAATAGTGTCATTACCTGAACCACCATCTAATAATTCATATTCTGTAGTGTCTGTAACAGTGTTTGAACCACCATATATTTCATCATTACCAGCTTCACCATATATTGTATCAGTATCATCTGCACCACTTAGAATATTCTTATCAGAATTACCTCTAATTGTGTCCTCACCTGCTGTTCCAGTAATATCTTCTATATTTCTAACAGTATCACTATCAGCAAGAGAATTATCACTAGCATTTCTAATATCTAATGTATTATCTATTAAATTTGCATTTAGATTATATGAATTAGAAATTGCACTATAATCAATAGTATCTCTTAAACCATCATTACCAGCACTTGTATCACCTTCTATAACATCATTCCCATTATCTACATCGATGATATAGAAAGTATCATTACCAGAACCACCTACAAGTGAATTATCATCACTATTTCCAGTAAACTCATCATCTTCATCACTACCAGTTACATGTTCAATATTATATAAATAATCTGTAACTAAACCATTTATTACTACTTGATTTGTATCTAAATTCGCAACTATTGCATTTGAAGAATCTTCATAACTTACTGTATCATCTTCATCATTAGCATGCTCACCAATTGTTGAATTTAAAGCATCATCTAAACTAGTAGTTCCCCCATTAAAAATATTTGAAACTGCATTATCACCTTTAAAACTATCTGCTTGTGTTGAACCAATTACATTTTCTATATTTACTAAAGTATCACTATCATTTGCATCTACTATTCCAGTTCCAGCTTCTAAATCAACTGTAACTGAGCTATTAGAATATGAATAATTTGCAGTATCACCATTAGTTTCACCATCAGTTCCACCATCAAGATAGTCATTTCCTGATTTACCTTCTAATAAGTCATCTCCATCTAAACCCTTTAGAGTATTGTCACTATTATCCCCAGTTAATGTATCATTTCCATCTGTTGCTATAATATTCTCAATATCTATTAAAGTATCAGTTGCAGTTACATTTCCACCTTGATATACTTGAACACTTGAACCATCTGAAACGATTTTATCTTCTGTTATGACATTTACAGTTAAATCACTATAATCAACTGTATCTCCTAAATTATGTGCTCCACCATCAAAAGAGTTATCTGTATCAAATTTTGATTTGAAAGTATCATCAAGATCAGAACCAATAGCATTTTCAATTCCAATTAAAGTATCACTACCTTCACCCGTTGCTGTACCATCTTCTAAGTTAACAATTACAGCTGTTGCTGAATCTTCATAAGTAACAGTATCAGAAGTTGAAGTATCATTCCCATCTTCATCTCCACCATAAAGAGAATCATTACCTAATCCTCCAGATAAAATATCATCACCTATTTCACCATAAAGAATGTCATCTCCTGCTTGTCCACTTAATATATCATTTCCTGCTTGTCCACTTAATATATTTGAACTGCTATTACCAGTAACATTATCATCACCTTGCGTTGCAATTATATTTTCTATATTTGTAACCCAATCTGTATCTCCGTCGTTAACTAATATATTAGATGAAGTAATCCCATCTTCAAGAGATGCAGTAATTTGATTTGATGAAGATAAAGCACTATAATCTACTGTATCACTACCATCAGAAGAAGTACTTTCTTCATAAGCTCCATAAATTATATCAGCCCCATCACTTGCACTCGTTGCAATAAAAGTATCATTTCCAGAACCACCTTCTAGAATATCTATACCGTCATTTCCTTGAATTAAATCATTTCCTGCTTTTCCTTCAAGTTTATTTCCTTGTGAATCACCAATTAATGTATCAAAACTACTAGAACCTGCAACATTTATCATTCCATATAAATGATCTGTTGATTCAAGATTTGTAAAACCATCATCTAAAATTGTATTTGATTTTAATGCTTCTGAATATACATTTCCCTGTGCATCTGTAAGAGTAGTGCTTAAATCTACATATACTTTTGAAGCATTATCATAATATACTTTATTATATTCACCATTTTCTACTGAATGAATTCCATTACTATCAATACTTCCTGCATAAATATCATCACTTCCTGCAGTTGCATAAAATTTGTCATCACCAAGGTCACCAATTAAAGTATCAGTATTACTTGAACCAGTTAAACTATCATCATGTGTAGAACCAATTACAATTTCTATACTTGATAAATCATCTTTATTTCCAAACCCATCATTTGAAACTTCGTAACCATCTCCATCAGTATCACTTAAGTCTACAGTTACTGCATTAGTAGAATCAATGAAAGTAATTGTATCTTGTCCTAAACCACCTTTAATAGTATCAATTCCATCGGCACCACTTAAAGTATCATCACCTTCATCTCCATCAAGTATATTATTATCATCATCACCTTTGATAATATCATCACCTTTTGAACCTGTAATATTTTCTATTTCTTTTAATAAATCATTTGAACTTGTATTAGCAACATTAACAGTAACATAGCCATTTGTATCAGGTGTTTCATTTAAATCAATACTTATATTATGACTTGTTCCAAAAGCAGAGTAATCAACAGTATCTCCAATGCCATCTTCTTGACCTTCACCACCAACAATATAATCAACACCATCATCTCCATCTTCAAGTATTTTATCTTGTAATGTGCTTGTATCATCATCAAGTCCTGCTTTAAAAGTATCATCTCCATCTCCACCTTTTAAAGTATCACTTCCACCTGCTCCAACAATTGTATCATCACCTTGGAAACCATCAATTAAATTGTTGTCATTATCTCCACCAATATAATCAGCACCTGTTGTTCCTGTAATATTTTCTATATTTTTTAAACTATCTTCTTCTGATCCAATAGTAGCACTTGCATAACCTGAGCTATCTTGATTCATAAGATTTACATCTAAGTAAATAGACCCTGTTTTTGAAGAATAATCTACGGTATCTCCATCTACTTCAGATCCTTCTCCACCATCAATAATATCATCACCATCTCCACCACTTAACTCATCATCTCCAGTTCCACCATAAAGTTCATCATTATCATCTCCACCTTCTAAGATGTCATCGCCATCTCTTCCGTATAAAGTATCTTCTCCTGATTCACCTTTTAATTCATCATTTCCAGTTCCAGTTTCGCCTGTATCCGCATCTGCTTCGATATTACTTAAATCACCACCATAAAGGATATCATTATCATCTCCACCTCGTAGTAAATCATCATCAGCTCCTCCAAATAATTCATCATCACCTGAATCACCTTTTAATGTATCTTCTCCTGAATTTCCATAAAGTGTATCATTTCCTACATTACCTGAGAACTGATCATCACCATCATTTCCAGTTAAAATATTTTTATAAATATCTCCATCAACAATATCATTACCAGCACCACCAATTACATTTTCAACATTTTTAATATTTGAATCATTAGTCCCATTTGCAATTGTTACTTGGGCATTTGTATCTGCATTTAAAGTTACGTTAATAGCCTGATTTGATGCATTATTTTCGTAAGAGATAGTATCTCCACTTCCACTTCCACCATCAACAGTATCATCGCCATCAGAAGCACCCATAATGAATAAGTCATTTCCTGCTCCACCTTGAAGATTATCATTTCCATCTAGTCCATCAATAGTATCACTATCATCGCCACCATTTATAGTATTAGAATTAAGATCACCAATTAGTATATCTTTATATAATGAACCAGAAATATTACTAAAATTTGTAATAGTATCTGTATCATTTGTACCATCTAAATCAGTATCTGTTGAAACAGATATAGCACTATTTGATGCTATTGTTGTTGTGTTATATGTGTAATCAGTCCCAGATAAATTTACATTTACACCAGAACTTACTTCATTAAATTCTAAAGTATTATTTCCAGTTCCTCCATCTAAATTATCATCACCATCTCCACCATCAATAATGTCATCTCCACCCATACCTTTTATAGTATTAATAGAACTGTTTCCTATAATAGAGTCATTTCCTACATCACTACTAGTAATATTTTCTATATTAGCTATTGAATGGTCAGCAATTTGATTTCCAACTGTAACATCAGTTCTTGCACCATTTTCACCTAAAATTACATTTATATTTGTAGTTACTAAATTAGTATAATCTATTGTATCCCCAAGAGATTCTTCTCCAGTACCACCATCAATGTCATCTCCTGTAAAGTCATTACCTTTAAAAGTGTCATCTCCTTCATCACCCTCAAGTTTGTCTGCTCCACTATTACCTGTGATCTCATCATCACCTGTTCCACCTGTTAAGGTATTTATCTCATCATTCCCTATTAATACATCATTCCCATCTGTACCTATTATATTCTCTATATTTGCTATTGATACTGTTGTTCCATCTGAAATTACTGCATTATTATTTGTTTCTAAATCTACTGTTACTGTTGAGTTTAATGAAGAAAAATCTACTGTATCACTATTTAAACTTCCGTCTGTATTCCCATCATCTTGGCCATCAATATATCCATCAATAGTATCATTTCCATCACCTTCATTTATTATAAAAGTATCATTACCTACTCCACCATATAATAAATCTGCTCCAGCTTTTCCTTCTATATAATCGTTACCTACATTTCCTGTTATAACATTTACATTATCATCACCTGTTAATGAATCATTTCCACCCGAACCTGTTAAGTTCTCAAAATTACTAATAGTATCTAGGCCTTCATTTACAGTATTCTGTTGTGTTGTTATTGATAAATCTACTGTTACACCTGCATTTGAATTTTCATAAGTTAAAGTATCTATTCCAGCTGATCCATCTAGAATATTATCATTACTATCACCTTCTATAATATCATTTTCTGAACTTCCTAATACATTATCTATATCAGTATATGTATCTGTTTTCCCATATCCATCTATTCCATTACCTTGATCTAAACTTACATTTATCCCTGAACTATCTGTAGCATATGAAACTGTATTATTTCCACTTCCACCAATTATTGCATCTGATCCATCTCCACCTACGAGGATATCATCTCCAGAAGAACCATCAATAATATTATCTTGTTCATTTCCAACTAGTGTATCTGCTGCATTTCCACCTAATATATTTTCAAAGCCGTATAAAGTATCTGTACCAATATCAGATCCTCTTGCTGTTTGTGCATCTATATCATCTTCACTTATATCTGCATCATTATCACCATCTATATCTATATTAGATATTGTATTACCTAGGTTTACATATACACTATTTGTAGAGTCTTCAAATGAAATAGTATCTTCTCCACCATTACCATCAAGTGTATTATCAGAAGAATTCCCTTGAATAATATCAGCTCCTGATCCTGCTATAATATTTTCAATATTTGCAATTTCATGATCTTGTGTATCATTAATCTCAACATCTGCAAAGCCTATATCATTTAGAGTAACTTTAATATTTTCTGTTGCTCCTAATGTTGAATAATCAACTGTATCTCCAACACTTGTATTTGAGCCACCATCTATTTTTGAATCTGTGAATTCATCACCTTTAAATGTATCATCTCCATCTTCACCACTTAAAGTATCTGCTCCACCATTTCCTGTGATTTCATCATCACCTGATCCTGCATTAATAATATTTGCATTTGAGTCACCTGTTAACACATCAGCAAAGTCACTACCTTTTATATTTTCAATAGAGTTTAATGTATCTGTTCCTAACTCTGTACTTACTATTTGTCCTGTACTTCCATCATTATAGCCTGCTGTATTTAAGTCAACTGTTACACCTTCACTTAAGGCATCACTATAATCAGCTGTATCATTCCCTGTTCCACCATCAAGCAGGTCATTTCCTGCTCCACCTATTAATATATCATCATCTGCTTCACCATATAGAAAATCATCTCCTGCTTTTCCATCGATATAATCATCACCATTTCCACCATATAATGTATTACTTGAGGCATCACCATATAATATATCATCAAAGTCTGTTGCGTTTATATTTTCTATATTTGTTAAACTATCTGTACCATCTTCTTTTTCTACAGTATATGCACTAGCTCCTGTTGCTGTTATTGTTACACCTGCTGTTAGTTTTGAATAATCTACACTATCTCCTGTGCTATGACCTTCTCCATCTATGGTATCATCCCCTAATGATCCTACAAAGATATCGTTACCTTCTCCACCTTTTAGTATATTATCTGAGCTATTACCTGTAATCTTATCATCACCTGTTCCACCAGTAATATTTTCTATATTTGTTATTGTATGATCTGTAGAATTACTTCCAATTTGAACAGTTGTAGTTGTACCATTATCTTCTAAGTCAACAATTACTGAAGATGTAATATCTTGATAATTTACAGTATCCCCAAGAGATTCTTCTCCAGTACCACCATCAATGTCATCTCCTGTAAAGTCATTACCTTTAAAAGTGTCATCTCCTTCATCACCCTCAAGTTTGTCTGCTCCACTATTACCTGTGATCTCATCATCACCTGTTCCACCTGTTAAGGTATTTATCTCATCATTCCCTATTAATACATCATTTCCATCTGTACCTATTATATTCTCTATATTTGCTATTGATACTGTTGTTCCATCTGAAATTACTGCATTATTATTTGTTTCTAAATCTACTGTTACTGTTGAGTTTAATGAAGAAAAATCTACTGTATCACTATTTAAACTTCCGTCTGTATTCCCATCATCTTGGCCATCAATATATCCATCAATAGTATCATTTCCATCACCTTCATTTATTATAAAAGTATCATTACCTACTCCACCATATAATAAATCTGCTCCAGCTTTTCCTTCTATATAATCGTTACCTACATTTCCTGTTATAACATTTACATTATCATCACCTGTTAATGAATCATTTCCACCCGAACCTGTTAAGTTCTCAAAATTACTAATAGTATCTAGGCCTTCATTTACAGTATTCTGTTGTGTTGTTATTGATAAATCTACTGTTACACCTGCATTTGAATTTTCATAAGTTAAAGTATCTATTCCAGCTGATCCATCTAGAATATTATCATTACTATCACCTTCTATAATATCATTTTCTGAGCTTCCTAATACATTATCTATATCAGTATATGTATCTGTTTTCCCATATCCATCTATTCCATTACCTTGATCTAAACTTACATTTATCCCTGAACTATCTGTAGCATATGAAACTGTATTATTTCCACTTCCACCAATTATTGCATCTGATCCATCTCCACCTACGAGGATATCATCTCCAGAAGAACCATCAATAATATTATCTTGTTCATTTCCAACTAGTGTATCTGCTGCATTTCCACCTAATATATTTTCAAAGCCGTATAAAGTATCTGTACCAATATCAGATCCTCTTGCTGTTTGTGCATCTATATCATCTTCACTTATATCTGCATCATTATCACCATCTATATCTATATTAGATATTGCATTACCTAGGTTTACATATACACTATTTGTAGAGTCTTCAAATGAAATAGTATCTTCTCCACCATTACCATCAAGTGTATTATCAGAAGAATTCCCTTGAATAATATCAGCTCCTGATCCTGCTATAATATTTTCAATATTTGCAATTTCATGATCTTGTGTATCATTAATCTCAACATCTGCAAAGCCTATATCATTTAGAGTAACTTTAATATTTTCTGTTGCTCCTAATGTTGAATAATCAACTGTATCTCCAACACTTGTATTTGAGCCACCATCTATTTTTGAATCTGTGAATTCATCACCTTTAAATGTATCATCTCCATCTTCACCACTTAAAGTATCTGCTCCACCATTTCCTGTGATTTCATCATCACCTGATCCTGCATTAATAATATTTGCATTTGAGTCACCTGTTAACACATCAGCAAAGTCACTACCTTTTATATTTTCAATAGAGTTTAATGTATCTGTTCCTAACTCTGTACTTACTATTTGTCCTGTACTTCCATCATTGTAGCCTGCTGTATTTAAGTCAACTGTTACACCTTCACTTAAAGCATCACTATAATCAGCTGTATCATTCCCTGTTCCACCATCAAGCAGGTCATTTCCTGCTCCACCTATTAATATATCATCATCTGCTTCACCATATAGAAAATCATCTCCTGCTTTTCCATCGATATAATCATCACCATTTCCACCATATAATGTATTACTTGAGGCATCACCATATAATATATCATCAAAGTCTGTTGCGTTTATATTTTCTATATTTGTTAAACTATCTGTACCATCTTCTTTTTCTACAGTATATGCACTAGCTCCTGTTGCTGTTATTGTTACACCTGCTGTTAGTTTTGAATAATCTACACTATCTCCTGTGCTATGACCTTCTCCATCTATGGTATCATCCCCTAATGATCCTACAAAGATATCGTTACCTTCTCCACCTTTTAGTATATTATCTGAGCTATTACCTGTAATCTTATCATCACCTGTTCCACCTTCAGCATTCTCAATATCTTTGATTATTAAATCATTACCATTAGCATTATCAGTATTTTGTTCATTTAAATTTGATAAATCAATAGTAATATCATTTGTGTTATTTTTAAAACTAATAAAATCACTACCCTCTCCACCATCAAGATAATCAATTTCACCAGAATTAGTTGTTCCACCTGAATCTAAAGTATCATCACCTGCATTACCAATTAGTGTATTTTCGCTACTATTTCCAGTTAGTTCATCATCTCCACTTCCACCAATAACTCCTTCAATTGATTCAAAAGTATCTGTACCTTGTGAAGCACTAATAGTCTTAATTCCATCAGAAATATCTACAGTTAAATCTTCACTAGCTTCGCTATAGTCAACAGTATCAGTTCCACTTCCACCTTTTAGTACATCATCTCCACTTCCACCTTTTAGTGTATCATTTCCACTTCCACCAATAAGTTCATCATTTCCAGACTCTCCAGATAAAACGTCATTTCCATCTCTACCCTCAAGAGTATTTTTATCACTATTTCCTGTTATACTATCAACTAAATCAGTACCAATTATATTTTCAATATCTTTAATCTGATGGTTTTCATTACTAGAACCAACTTCAACATAAACAGAATCTGTATCATCAAGATCTACATTTATAGCAGAAGTTAATGAACTATAATCTACAGTATCACCATTTATTTCACTACTTTCTCCACCATCAATAAAATCATCTTTTGATTCATTAGCAACACTTCCAAACTTAAAAGTATCATCTCCTGCATCTCCATATAAGTTATCCGAGCCAGTTCCACCTATTAAAGTATCATCACCATCTTCACCTCGAAGATAATCATCTTCTGCTCCACCATCAAGTGTATCATCTCCTGTATTTCCATATAATGTATTTACTAAGCTAGAACCTTTAATATCATCATTATCTTCAGACCCTTTGGCATTTTCAATATTTAAAATACTATCTATTTCATCATTTGCATCAAAAGTATCATTATTATCTATATCAACAATTGCTTGGCTATTAGATAGATCAATATTTACACCATCTGTTCGTGAAGAGTAATCAACATAATCTCCACTTGCCGTATTATCTCCACCATCAATTATGTCATTACCTAAACCACCACTTAAAGTGTCGTTTCCTTCTTCACCATATAAAGAATCTTCACCTGCAGCACCACTTAATATATCATCAGAGTTTCCACCTTTAAATACATCTTTTTGGCTATCACCTGTCATAGTATCAGCAAAATCAGAACCTTGAACCTCTTCAATTTCTGATAAAGAATCTGTTTTTCCTGAAGCAAGTTTATTTACAGTATATTCATTTGTCCCAGAATTTGTAGTAAGAACAATTTTTTGTGATTCATTTGAATAATCAACTAAATCTATATCATTTGAAGTTGCATCAACTCCACCTTTTATAGTATCATCTCCATCACTTGAAAAGAAAGTATCACTTCCTTCATTTCCATCTAATATATTATCTTCTGATGAACCTGTAATCTTATCATCACCTAACCCTGCTGTTAAGTTTTCAATATTTAATAGAGTATCATTATCGCCACTTGTAATTTCCTGAGAAGAAGAGTCACTTAAATCAACTGTTATATCAGTTGAAGCAGTATAATTTGAATAATCAACAGTATCAACTCCAGCTTTTCCATCAACAGTATTAGAAATATTTTCTTCTTTCATAATAAAAGTATCGCTGTTTAAACTTCCTATTGCATTTTCTATACTTACTAATATATCTGTATCTGTACTATCATTTGCTGTTGATGAATTAAAATCAACTGTTACACCATTAGCTTGAGTATTTAAGTATGAGTAATCAGCAGTATCACTTCCTGCTCCACCATCTAGTGTGTCAATTCCTTCATTTCCAATAAGAGTGTCATTCCCACTTTGTCCATAAAGACTATCATCACCTAATCCACCACTTAAAGTATCAGCACCATCATCTGAAGAATTATTATTAGTAATGTTATTACCATATAAAGTATCATTCCCAGAACCACCATCTATAGTATCAGCACCAGCCATACCTTCAAATAAGTTATCAACATTATCATCAGTATCACCAATTATTTCATCATCATTTTTAGTAGCTCTAATATTTTCAATATTTTTTAAATCATCAACGAAATTTGCTTCGTAAGTAACTTCACCAAGTAAATCACTTCCATCAGTCCCTGCATTCATATTGGCAACAAGACCTACTCCACTTGTAATATGAGAATAATCGGCAGTATCAATTCCACTTTCTCCATCTAAGACATTACTTTGAGCTTTTCCTATTAGCCAATCATCTCCACTTCCTGATAAAAGTGTATTTGAAGAAGTATTACCTATTAAAGTGTCATTTCCTGCGCCTGTTTCAATATTTTCAATATTTACAATTTGGATATTTCCAGCAGCACCAGCATCTTGATAAGTATCTACTGAACCATCTTCATCATTATATAAATGTCCATTATCAGTGTCAGTATAAGTAAGTCCTAAATTAATATTTACATCACCAGTTTCATCTTTATAACTTACAAAATCCTCACCAGTTCCACCATCTAGATAATCATAACCAGTAGTTGTTCCCCCTCCAGCTAAAGTGTCATCTCCGGCATTACCTATTAAAGTATTTGCTTCGTCTGTACCAGTAATACTATCATTATAATTTCCACCAATAGCACCTTCAATTGAAATAAAAGTATCATTTCCTAATCCTGCTCCTATAGAAATAGGAGTTGTAGAAGTAGAAGAAAGATCAATATTTACAGAGGCATTAGCATCAGAGAAATCAGCAGTATCAATTCCATCACCACCATCTAATATATCATCTCCAGCTCCACCTTTTAGTGTATCATCTCCTAAACCAGCATCTAATAAGTCATCACCTTCCGCACCTTCTAAAATATCATTTCCAGCTTCACCATGAAGAGAATTATCTGATGTATTACCTACTATTGAATCATCATTCTTAGTACCTGTAACATTTTCTATATCTTTAAGAATATCAAGACCAACTAAGGTTCCATCCGTCATATCATTTGCAGTTTCATTTTCTAAATCTACATTAACACCTTTGTCATATGTAGCTTCATTATTTATATAAGTATAATCAACACTATCACCTACACTTGTGTTATCTCCACCATCTAGATAATCATTTCCTGAACCACCAGATAAAGTATCATCTCCATCATTTGAAACAAATGTGTTGTCATTATTATCACCTGTTAAAATATCATCACCGCTACCTGATATAATATTTTCAATATTCTCTATATAATCATTATCAGTGCCATCTATTTGAACTCTTGTTTGAGCTGTACTATCTAAAGTTACTACAACAGAATCATTTTCTGTACTATAATCAATAGTATCATTATCAGCACCACCATCTATAGTATCAATTCCATCATTTAGTGAAGAGATAAAAGTGTCGTTTCCAGTTCCACCATCTAATATATCACTACCTTCTCCACCATCGATAATGTCATTTCCAGCTTCTCCAAAAATAGTATCATCCCCAGCAGCACCAATTAAAGTGTCATCACCTTCTCTACCTTCAAAAATATTATCATTAGAATCTCCAACAATATTATCATCTTGATTTGTTGCTATAATTTTTTCAATATCATTTAATGTATCTTTAGAACCATCTTCAAGATTTACTTGTTCTTCATTTTTTGTTAAATCAACATCTATTGATTCATCTGATAAAGATGAGTAATCAACAACATCAATAAAATTAGAAACAGTATCAGTACCATTTGTAATAGATATTGTTTCTTCTGATTGAATTAATAATTCATTTCCATCTACAACTAAAGAACCTAAACTTCCATCTAAATTATTTTCATTAAATTGAGTAAGTATTTCATCAAGCATTGCAGTTTCATCATTGGCACTTGCATTTGTAGTTGATAAAATTATTGTTCCTACAACAACAGTGAAAGTACTAGCTGTGTTAGAAATATTTACTCTATGAGATTGAGAGTCTTTTCCTCCATCTAAAGTATCATTTCCTCCATTTCCAATAAGAGTATCTGAACCAAATCCACCTTTTAAAATATTATCATTATCATCACCAGTTAAAATATCATCACCGAATCCACCATCAATATTTTCAACATTTGTAACAACAATTTCACCAATACCACTAGTTTGAGAATTAGAGTCAGATAAATCTAGAGTAATATCATTTGAAGTAAATCCAAAACTAACTAAATCGTTACCTGTTCCACCATCTAATGTATCATCTCCTCCATAGCCAATTAGTGTATCATCACCTGCTTCTGCACTGATGATATTTGCATCTGTTGTACCAATTAAAGTATCATCTCCACTACCACCAATTACACCTTCGATTGAATCAAAAGTATCAGTTCCTTGGCCAGTTGCAACTTCTGTTGGCGTTAAAGATTTTAAATCAACATATAAATCTTCTGAAACATCACTATAATCTACAGAATCTGTTCCATCTCCACCTAAGAAAGTATCATCACCTGCTCCACCTTTTAAGGTATCATTCCCAAATCCAGAATCTAAAATATTATCTTGTGAATCACCACTGATTGTATCTGCATTTTTAGTACCAATTACATTTTCAATATTCTCAATATAATCTGTGTTATTATTATTTAAATCTATTCCACTATTAGCTGATAAATCTACATTAACACCCTTACTATCTGTTAATACCTCATCTATATAAGAGTAGTCAACTGTATCACCCTTTGTTTCATTGCCTTCACCACCATCAATATAGTCATTTCCTTTACCACCTGATAAAGTATCATCACCTTCTTGACCTTTTAATACATTACTATTTGAATCTCCACTAATTGTATCATCAGCTTGCGACCCTATTACATTTTCAACTTCAAAGATAGTATCTTTTTCTATTCCAGATTCTTTTAATATTGATGAATTATTTTCATCTAAAGTAACATCAATAGAATTAGATCTTAGACTATAATCAATAGTATCAGTTCCAGTATTTCCTATTAAGGTATCACTTCCATCACTTGCTAATAATGTATCATCTCCAAGGTTTCCATCAAGAATATTATCCTCATTATTTCCACCAAAAGTATCTGAATATTCAGATCCTGTAATATTTTCTATATTTTTTACAGTATCTTCTTCAATTCCAATTGTTGAAATAGCTTCTAAACCAGTATCAGCAAGTATTAATTTAACTGCATCTGAATCACTATAATCAACTGTATCAATACCTTCTTCCCCATCTAAAAGGTCGTTTCCTTCTCCACCAATTAAAGTATCAGAATCTTCACCACCAAATAAAGAATCATTACCAGAACGCCCTGAAAGAATATCATCACCTGCAAGTCCATATAATTCATTATCTTTTAAAGATGAACCTGTTAATACATCACTTCCTAAACCACCTTCTAAGTTTTCAATATTCTTAATTTGAATATTTCCTAATCCAGTATTTTGTTCTTCATCATCATCTAAATCAACCGTAATACTTTCTGTTTCATCTTTAAAAGTTAATAAATCATCACTTCCAGAACCACCATCTAAGTAGTCACTTCCAAGAACACTACTTCCATTTGATGTTAGAGTATCATTTCCACTTCCACCTAATAAGGTATTGTCATTAACATCACCACTAAGTGTATCATCAAATGCAGAACCAATAACATTTTCAATTCCTGTAATAGTATCAATACCGGCATTTACAGTGTCTTGAGCCTCTTGTTCAAGTAAAGAAACAGCAACTCCACCTAAAGCATCACTATAATTGGCAATATCTTCACCTTCACCACCATCAATAGTATCATCACCTAATCCACCAGTTAAAGTATCATCATCTAATCCACCAAGTAATGTGTCATCTCCTGCAGCTCCATCAATAACGTCATTTCCTTCATTACCATCTAGAACGTTGTTATTAGAGTCTCCAATAATCTCATCATCAAAATTTGAAGCTATTACATTTTCAACATTGTAAAGTCTGTCAATTCCATCTCCACCTTTAGCACGATTAATAGATAAATCAATTTCTTCAGCAGAAGAAGCATCCGAAAAATCTACAGTATCAGTACCTTCTCCTCCATCAATTGTATCATTCCCAGTATTCCCAATAATTAAATCATCACCATCTAAAGCATTAACAATATTGGCATTTGAATCACCTTCAATAATGTCATCATAGTTAGAACCTGTAACATTTTCAAAGTCCCATAAAACATCAGTACCATCAATTCCAGTAGCACTTCCTAATCCAGAAATATTAGGATCGTCTTCTAAAGTTACTACAACACCATTATTATCAGAACTTACTGCATTTTCATAAGAAACTGTATCTATTCCTGAATCACCTTTAAGTAAATCTTCTCCTAATCCACCTTCTAATATATCATTAAAATCTCCACCTTCTAATGTATCATCACCTTCATTACCATAAAGAGTATCAGCTCCAGATTCACCAATTAAAATATTTACTTCTGAGTTTCCTGTTAAGATATCATCATCTTGTGTTCCAGTTATATTTTCAATATTAGAAACAGTATCTGTTCCATCACCTGTTACAGTTCCACTTATTAAATTAGCATCTATACCTATGTTATCTTGGTCATCAATTGTTGAAAAGTCTAAAGTATCATTTCCAACTCCACCATCAACTGTATCATCACCAAGACCTGAAGTAATAATATCATCACCAGAATTTCCATAAATTGTGTCATTTTCTATTCCTGATATAACTGTATCATTAGAAAAACCACCATTAATAGTATTTTCAACCGTTTCTGATCCATAAATAATATTATCATTTATATTTGTAGTTACTACAAAACCAGATTCTACAAGTTGACCTTCTGAATTAGTAAATGATTCAAAAAGATATTCATCAGGATCATTTATATTCCCAACTTCTTTGACATTTATTCCATAGCTTTTTTCAAATTCTAATGTTGTTTCAACAGGAATTTCTACAGTTGCTTTATTTTCTTCTGAAACATTATCAATATTAAATTCAGATTGTGCTTGAATATTAATCTCAAGATTTGGATTAGTTTGAGATCTATTCATAGAAAATTCAATTTGAATATTTCCTTCCGAATCAAAAGTAAACCCATCAATTTCATCTGTATCAGGATTATCTTTTTGGATTACCCATTGATTATTTTCAACTGTTCCATAATTTGCAACAAAATCATCTATATTATCACTAGCGCTTAAAGTAACTGATTCAACTGCATAACCTTCAGGCTGTTCTGGACTAATTGTAATTGTTCTACCGATAGTATTTTCATCAAAATATTCACTATTATCTGCATTAATAACAACACTTGAGGCTTGGATACTTGTTACTGTAGAATAATCAATAAGTTCAGAATCTGTTTGTTTTATAATTTCAGTTCTATCTACAGTAGTATTTGTTTCAGGATAAATATTACTATATCCACTACCTCCACCACCTTCAACTGTAAGAGTTTTAATACCTGCGTTTGAAACTGAAGTATCAGAAGAAATTCCTATATGTTGAATATCAATATCAAAACTTAAAGTGGGAGTTGCACCTTCAATAACTGATTCTTCAGAACTAGAACTTGAAGAGCTATCTGAATCATTTGAAGTAAATTCGACTTCTACGACATCGATATTTTCAGCTGGTGTATCAAATTCTCCTGTACTTTCACTTTCACTTATACTTTCACTAATAAAATCATTCTCGGCAACTGATTCATTTTCTATAACTATTACTTGAGGGGCTTTATCTTCGTTTTCTTCTGTAGTTTTATTCTTTTTTTCTTCATCTGATGTGGCGTCAGGGATATTAATAAATTCATTTGTAGCAACAGAAGTTATAGGTAGGGCATTTACTTCATCAATATTTGATAGAATATTTGATAAAGAAATTGTTTTGCCTCCTGTTAAAAATGATGGAGGTGTATCACCATAGGCCATTAAAGCCATTGATACAAAAGTATAAGAACCAGCATCTGGTATTTCTAATACAATATCTCCTCCTACTAATTTAAAATTAGCGTTTTCTAAATCAAACCCTAATAATTCAAAATCAATTTTATCTCCAGGCCTTACATAAACGGCTATATTGTCGCCGTTTTCAGGTTTACCTTTTATTGCTACTTTTTTGTTTAAATATTTAACAAACTTAGAATCTTTAGTTGCCACTTGTTTATCCTCTTTGTAATAGTGTTATATACTTTATAATAACATAATCTGACTTAAGAATACTGAGTATCACAATTCTATAAAGATTTTTTTTAAATAAATATCAAAAAAATAATTTTTATAAAAAATTTAATAATTAGTTTTTGATAAAACTTTTACTATAATTCCGCCATGAGATTAGATCAATACGTAAAAGAGCACTTTAATATTCAAAGTAGAAATAAAGCAAATGAGCTTATAAAAGCAAATAAAATAAAAGTAAATAATAAAATAATTACTAAAGCATCATTTGAAGTTAATGATGAAAATAATGTTGAAATATTAGAAGAAGATTTCTATGTTTCAAGAGCAGCTTATAAGCTAAAATACTTTTTAGATGAAATAACAAACTTAGACTTTAAAAGTAAAGAAGCACTTGATATTGGAAGTAGTACAGGTGGTTTTACACAAATACTTTTAGAAAAAAATATTAACAGTGTTACATGTGTTGATGTAGGTTCTAATCAGTTACATGAAAGAATTAAAGATAATAATAAAATAACTTTTTTTGAAAATACTGATATTAGAATTTTTAAAAGCAAAGAACCTTTTGAAATAGTAACTTGTGATGTTTCTTTTATTTCTATATTAAATATCATTGAAGATATAAATAGACTATCTTCAAAAGAAATAATTATTTTATTCAAACCTCAATTTGAGGTTGGAACAAATGTCAAAAGAGATAAAAAAGGTGTAGTAAAAGATAAAAAAGCTATTACAAGAGCAAGAAATATTTTTCTTGATAAAACACAATTTTTAAACTGGGAACTAAAATATAACTCAATGAGTAAACTACAAGGAAAAGATGGAAATGAAGAAGAACTTTTCTACTTTAGTAAGTAAAAATACAATAACATCACTTGCTATTGGTGGTTTTGATGGAATGCATTGTGCACATCAAGAATTATTTAAACATCTAGATGAAAACGGGGCAATTTTATCTATTGAATCAGGATATGCTACATTAACTCCTAAAAAATATAGACAAGAGTATTCTAAATATCCTATTTATTATTATGTTTTAAAAGATATAAAACATCTTGCAGGTGATGAGTTTATAAAACTTTTAAAAGAGCAATACCCAAAACTTCAAAAAATAGTTGTAGGTTTTGATTTTTGTTTTGGTAAAAATAGAGGATATTGTATTCCTCAATTAAAAGAGATATTTGAAGGAGAGGTAGTTGTAGTTGATGAGTTTAAAATTGATAATATTCCTGTTCATTCTAGAACAATTAGAGAATATATATCAAATGGTGAGTTAACAATTGCAAATAAACTATTAAATAAAGAATATAAAATTTATGGAACACAAATCAAAGGTCAAGGTTTAGGTTCTAAAAGTTTTGTACCAACAATAAATTTAAAAGTTGATGATTTTTTATTACCACAAGCTGGTGTTTATATTACTAAGACTATTTTAGATGAAAAAGAATATGATTCTATTACATTTCTAGGTCATAGAGTTACAACTGATGGCTCTTATGCAATTGAAACACATATTCTCTATAGTGATATAAAAGATGATGAATATGAGATTCAAATTAAGTTTTTTAAAAAAATTCGTGATAATAAAAAATTCGAATCTTTTGAAGGACTAAAACAGCAAATATTATCAGATATTAATGAGGCTAAAGATTACTTTTTAAATTAATTATTTATTTCGAAAGTATATCTTATTTTTCTATATTTTTTATGATTAGAAATAATAAATACCTTATCAAGTTTTAATCTTTTTTTTGTAAAAATTGCTTTTTCTGCTTTAAACTTTATGTTTTTATATCTACCAATCAAAGCATACATAATAAAATTTCCTTCTAAGAAATAGCCTTTATTAAAATCTATTTCTAATTCTTTAGTTGATAAATTACCATTTAGATAATAAGAAGATTCAGCTATTACTTTTTCTTTATTATAGAATTTGAATTTCTTTAATTTTTTTAGATTTATGTTCTTTGATTCTGCAGTAATTTTATATGCGATTTTTTCTTCTGTAATTTTATATTCTTTTATATCATATAAGTTAATTGTTCTAGAGTTTAAAATTGAAAAAGAGAGAAGTAAGAAGAATATAATTTTCTTGTACATTTAAGACCTAATTTTTTATTATTTTATAAAAAGAGAGTTAAGCCTCTCTTTTTATATTAATCATTTGGATTTATACCCGTTTGATTTTCAAAATATTGTAATGCACCACTACCTGTATATAAATAATCAGAATCTTCATATCCAATTTGATTAATTTCAGATTCAACAATTTCATTATTCCCATTAAGCTCAAATGACATTAGTACTTTGTAATCAGTTGATAAATTAACATTAATTTTACCATCCTTTTTTTCCCAACTTGCACTTGATACTTCTGCACCATAGCTGAAGTGATCCCCATACTCATCTGAACCACTAAACATACCTTTAACCACAATACCATTTGGCTTCAACATAAATGTAGTATTTGCAGTTTGAAAATATGTGCCACCATTTGTAAATAGTGTAACTAATTCATCAATATCTGTAGCACCATGATCATCCCAGCCCCATGTATCAGACTCATTTGTTTCAACAGTATTTGTAAACTTAATATCACTTTTAAATAAATTTTCTCCTACTTGTACTGTATTCATTATTTCAGCACTACCTTCTTCCCCTGCTTGAGTAATATTAAAAGTACTAGATGTTGTAGTTAAATCTGTACTAAATGTTTCAGATTCAGAGTAAGCATAAGTACCATCATCATTATCATACATTTTTAATGTAATAGAACCATTATTAACCGTCATAATATCATACCATGGATTCTTACCTGTTAATATTGCTGTGTCACCAACTGATAGTGTAGCTAAAGAAGCAATAGGATATGCGTTAACAGTACTAAATGAATGAACTCTTAATTTTGTTGGAGTTGTAATTTGATCATATAATGTACCATCATCATCACTTAGTCTAACTTCAGCTCTAAATCTAGCTTCATCAATACCTAAATCAAAAGAAGAATCAGTTGTAATAACTTTTTCATCATAATTCTCAATTACCGCACCTGAACCATCAATTTTACTTACATTAAAAATAATATCTGCTCCACTTGTTGCAATGCTTACAGCAAACTTCACAGAAGCATCATCATTTGCAGTTGAAGTTTCTGCAAATTTATGATTGCCATTTGTATAATCAGTATAATCTTCTGCCTCTGTATTCCCTGTTGAATCATATCTTCCTACATAATATTGTATTCGATTATTTCTAAGTTGAATATGTGCATAAATTCTTTCATCAGCTGAATTAATATTATTCATTACAGCTTGGAAAGAACCTCTACTTGTAGTTGAATCTACCTCATCAACATCTCGTAATCTAATTTTTGCTTTAATTTCTGATTTAGGTATATTAAAACTTCTTTTAGCTTGAGCTTTAGAAGAAATCCCATCTGCTTTATAAGCATTAACTTTTAAAGTACCATATTCTTCACTAACCTTTACATCATTTCCATTTACTAAATAATCACTAGAATATTTACTATTCCCCCATGTTGTACCTAGTGCTTCAACTTTTGTTTCATCTTCAAGCACAAAATCAATCATTTCTTGCCCTGTTAAAATAGTATCATCAATTTTTGTAATACTTAAAACAATATCATCAATTTTTGAATTATCAGCAGTTGGCATAGTTTGAGGTTCTGCTTCTGCACTTTCAAAATGTGCATAAGTTACTCCTGAATATGAATCATACCAATCAACTACTTTACAATCTAAAGTACCTTCAATTTTAGCTTCTTCAACACTTATAATATCACCTTCATAACATAAGTTTTGCCAGTTTGTTCCAAAACTTGTAATATCTAAAGCTGTTGATACATCATACATCTTAGATAAATCAACTTTCACTTCCTTAATATCTTCATCATCATCTACTTCTAAAGTATATGCAGTTGTACCAGCTAATGATAATTTAATTGAAGTTATCTCATCTTTATCTTCTTGAGTTAAACCTGTTTCTTCATCTTCAATATCACCATCATAACCAAGAGGTAATTCTAATAATAAATCAGCAGCTTGAGATAGAAATGCTTTTGCTTCTGGTAATCTAGAACTTGCATCTGAAGTTAATTTATAAACAGTCCCTTCGTTTAAAACAGCTGCTAGATCAACATTAATATTTCTATATTCGTTACCTTCATAATCTCTTATTTCAATATCAGCATTACTTCCCCACTGATAAGATGATTGCTGTTTTAACTGTGCAGCGAAACTTAAAATACCCGCTCTTAAGGCTAAAGAATCATTATAATTCATATTTTCACCATCGTAAGTATATACATCATCATCTGAACTAAATAAGTTTCCAAATTCATCACTAATTTTCTTTAATTCATCAGCAACTTTATTTAATTTTTGTGTTGATACTGAACTTAAGTTTGTAGCATCATCTTTAACCGATACAGTAACTGTGTTCATTACAGTTGATCTTACAATTGTATTAAGTGTAGAAAGTGAGCTAATAGCTGAACCATCATCTAAATTTAATAAAGAAGCAATATCATCATCATTTGCAATTTCTGCAAGTGAAATGGATAATCTTACAATTTCAGCTTCAGGATTTGTATTTTCATTTAATAAATCTTTTGCTTCATTTAATTTAATATCAATATTTTCTGTTTCTAGATCAATTGATTTAATTTTTTCAATAGCATCATCTACATCTTTATTTAAAGGAAGACTTCCATCAGTAACATTTATACTAGCTGTGTACATTTGAGAAGATGCACCAGCAGTATCTTTAACACTAAACTCAAAAGTATCAGTTCCTGTAAATCCTTCATCAGTTGTATACGTAAATGTTCCATCAAGATTAGATGTTAATGTTCCACCATTAATTGCTCCAAATTCAAAAGTAATAGTATCTCCAACATCAATATCATTTCCAGTTAATGTTCCATTTAAAGTTAATGAAGTAGATGAATCTAAGTTAAATGATTGATTTGATGATGTTGGTGCATCATTTGAATTTTCAATAACAATTTCAAATGTATTAGAAACGCTTAATCCTAATTTATCTGTTGCTATTACTTTAATATCAATCTCACCAACATTCTCATTTTCTCCTACTACGCTAAGAATATTTTCGTTTAATGTAATCCATGTAGGTAAAACACTTCCATCCGATAAAGTAGCTTTAAATGATAAAGTATCATTTGCATCTACATCTGCAAAATAGTCATTTAAATTGATATTAGTTGGAGTATCTTCTATAAAAGTAATATTTCCAGGGATTGTAGGTGTAGATACTGTAGGAGAATCGTTTCTATCTCTAACGTCTAATGTAAATGTATCAGAGATATCAATTAAACCATCACTAGCAATTACTACAATTGTTAACATATTAATATCTGCATTACCTGGTGTACCATTAAATATTCCATCTTCAAAACTTAACCAAGAAGGAAGAGAAGCTCCCCCTTCAAGTGTAGCTGTATAAGTTAAAGTATCATTTGCATCTATATCTTCAAAATTTGACTTTATGTCAAGACTAAATAATACAGTTTGTTCTGCCGCTGTATCCAAAATAGGTGTCTTAACTTTTGGTGCATCATTTAGATTATTTACAGTTAATGTAAAAATATCACTAACCATTAAACCTTTTATATCACTTGCAGTAACTTTTAAACTTATATTTCCAACATTTGTATTTGTAGGAGTTGCACTTAGTACTCCATTTTCAAAACTTACCCAAGAAGGTAATATTGTTCCATCTTCTAAAGTTGCAGAATAAGTTAATTCGTCGTCTATATCTATATCTGCAAAGTTTGGTTTTACATCAATTGAAAGAGTATTATCTCCTTGATTAATTGAGGCATCTTTAATTTCACTTGAAACAGTAGGAGCATCATTTATATTTAATACTTCAACAAATACTTTTTTAGTTCCAAGAGTAGTATTTCCACTGTTTACTTCTATATCAAAAGTAAAAGAGCCTACATCTGAATTTGATGGATTGTCAAAAACAAGTTCTTTTTCTTCGCTATCATCAAAAACCCAAGTAGGCAAACCTGTAACTGAATAAATAAAATCTTCACTTCCTTCTATATTATTAAAAGCATCTGATAAAGATAATTCTATTTTCATACCTTGATATACATTTACTTTAGGAATTGAAACTTTCGAAACTTTTCTTTCATTAATTTTTGCTAGAATTTCTGAGTACTTAGGATAAGTAGTAATAAAATCTGAATTTATAACTTCATAAAAATTGTTAAATTCAATTACAGGATCAGTAATAGCTACTAATTCATTTGCAATTGTATCAATATCTCCACTCACACCTAGAATATCTAATTCATTTACAATACCTATTTTTCTTAATTCACTTTTAGATTTTTTTAAAATAGCTGAGTTTTCATCTAAAACTTCTACATAACCATCAGTTACTTCATCTTTTTCTATTGCTTCTTCTAGTTTTGAAGTTTGCTCTTCAACTACAATAATTACTTTTTCAACAATATCCTCAAAAGTTTCGCCAGATTCTTTATTTAAATCAATTTGCTCAAAGGCTTTATCAATATTATCTGATACAGTTTTAATACTTTTTGTAACTTCTGTAGTTAGAATTTTTCCTGTTAATGTAAATAATTCAGAAGTATTATTTTCTGCTTCTTTAGTTGTCTCGTCAACAACTTTTTCAATATTAGCAGTTGTGTCATCTTTTAATGCTTCAACTTTTTTTGCAAGTGTTTGGATTACTTTCTCTTGAATTTCATCATTTGAAGTTGAACCATCATCTAAGGCCTTAGAAATAAGCTCAACCGTTTTTTGAACTTGTAAAGCTACTTTATTCAATTCTGTATTTTTCTTCGAAATAAAGTCATCAGAAATATCTACATCAGAAGAAATACCAAGTACTTTTTTCAATGTTTCTTTTTTAGTGTTAACAATATCTTTAATTTCTGATTCAGTTTTATTTGATAGATCTTCAGCTTGAACCATTTTAGATACAACTGTAGTCATAGGAGTAAGATTATTACTTGAACCATTATTAGGTGCTTCAAGTTTTCCTTCAAAGGCTTGATTAGTGTCAGTATCAATACCTCCAGTCGCAATTAATGGTGCAATATTAAAATTCGTGTGACTTCTTTGTTCAGAAGTAAGAGAAATAGAATAACTACCCTTTTCATCTGTTATCGCAAAAGGTTCTAAATCAGAAGTAAAAGAACCATCTAAGTCAAGGTCAAGAAAAACTTTTGAATTTTTAATATACCCATCAATTACAGATCCACTTAACCCACTTAAAGAACTAGAAGACGTTCCACTACCTGAACCAAAACAACCTACAAGCAAAGTTGCAGCAACAGTCGATAAGACAACATTTTTTACACTTTTATTCATACTTTCTCCTTAATTATAATTATTTGTTATAATAAAACTACATAATTATTACATAATTAAGCTTATTATTCTCACTTAAAATAAGCTTTATTTACTATGTTTTATCTGTAAAACTTATATTTATTTATTATTTACATATTAATTGTAATAAAACATAAAAAAATTATATATTTTACAAGTTATAATTTTATAATTCTTAAAAAATAAAATTTACTACTTTGTTTAATTAATTAATACATATTAATAAGCATTTAGATAAAATAATACTTATGGTAGATAAAGTATTTGAAAAATCAATAATAAAACAATTTGAATTTGATGAAGAAGTTGCATCAGTATTTGATGATATGTTAAATAGATCAGTTCCTTTTTATAAAGAGATGCAAAGATTATCAATAAATTTTGCATGTAATTTTTTAGAAGAAAATGATAAAGTATATGACTTAGGTTGTTCAACAGCTTCAACTTTAATTGAATTAAGTAAACACTGTGAACATAACTTAGAGTTAATTGGTATTGATAACTCAAGTGCTATGTTAAATAGAGCAGCTAAAAAAGCAAAAGCTTTTGGTGTTGATATAGAACTAATAAATGCAGACTTACACGATGTCGAATACGCAAATGCAAAACTAATTCTCTCAAACTATACATTACAATTTATAAGACCCTTACAAAGAGAAAAATTAGTAAAAAAAGTTTTTGATTCATTAAAAGAAGAAGGTATTTTTATTTTTAGTGAAAAAGTAATATCTTCAAATTCAAAATTAAACAAACAAAGTATAGACGAATATTATGAATTTAAAAAAACACAGGGCTATTCTGAGTTTGAAATTTCTCAAAAAAGAGAAGCTTTAGAAAACGTTTTAATACCATATACAGAAGAAGAAAATAGAAAAATGATATTAGATGCAGGATTCTCACATTGTGAGACAATTTTTAAATGGGTAAATTTTGCCACATTTATTGCAATAAAATAGAAGATGAAGGATTTAATTATATGTTAGAAATAGGAAATAAAGCACCAGATTTTTGTGCACCAAATCAAGATGATGTTGAGATTTGTTCAAGAGATTTAGACGGTAAATGGATAGTATTATATTTTTATCCAAAAGATTTAACTCCAGGATGTACTACTCAAGCTTGTGATTTTACAAGTTCACATTTAGAGTTTGACGACTTAGATGCAGTTATTTTAGGTGTTTCACCTGATGATGCAGCAAAGCATAGAAAATTTATTGAAAAACATGATTTATCAATCACGCTATTAGCAGATGAAAATAAAAAAATGTGTGAAGATTATGGTGTTTGGCAACTAAAAAAATTCATGGGTAAAGAATATATGGGAGTTGTTAGAAGTACTTTTATAATATCACCTGAGGGTAAAATTGCTGCTGTTTGGGAAAAAGTAAGTGTACGAAAGAAGAAAACTGTAAAAGGTGAGAAAATAGAAATCTTACACGTAAATGAAGTAAAAGAAAAACTTCAAGAACTACAAGCAAACTAAGGACTAAAAAATGAATAAATTTTTACTAATTGCAGTAACAACATTACTATCAATGACAATTGCTAATGCAAAAACTACAGTATGTTATAAAAAAGATTGGAATTCTCCTTCTACAATTGAAACAACTTCATTAGATGGTGGAGAATGTGCAAGTAAATATTCAATAAAACAAATGAAAGATATGGGATGGAATGTATTAGATATTAAAATAGATTCTTCTGAAAATAATTTAAGTTATCAGTATCTTTTAACAAATGATGCAATCAATACAAACAGCACTCAAGAAGTAAAAGTTGCTTCAAATACAAATAATCAATTATCATTTAAAGCAATTGGTGCAAAAATTGTTGATGTAAAAGATAACAAAACTACTATTGATATTGGTAATTTAATTATTGGTCAAAGTGGTATAGTTATTCATATTTATGATAATGACAAAAGATTAATTGTAGCAAATGCAGAAGTTATCGAATCAAATGAAACATCATCTGTTGTTAAATTTTCTGAATTTAAAGATATAAAACAAGATGCAATTCCTACATCAAATAGAACTGTACAAAAAGATGATATTTTAGTTTTAAACTATTTATATACAGCATCATTACTAATTGCTCCTAATTTAGAAACATTCCAAACTGTAAGAGGAAGCTTTAAATACAATAACTTTTTACATTCAGACATTTTTGCTACTAAATTAAAAATAGATAATATGCCTTTTTTAACAAAAAAATATATTCAAAACTATGCTATTAATCAAAATTTAGGAACTATATTTTTAGTTGCCAATCAAAAAGTTAATGTATTAGATACAAAAACTTTAAAAATATTAACAAGTTACGATATTGCTTATGACACAAGTAAAACTGAGATGCCATTTTATACAAGAGTTACTGATATTGAAAAATCTAATTTAGATATAGATTTTAATGTATTTACTAGTAAAGAAAACCTAAGTTATGATCAATACTACAAACAATTATTAGGGTTAAAATAATGATAGAACAAAGACATTTAGACTTCATTACAAATATTGTAGGAAGTGAAAATATAAAAAGTGATAAAGCACACTTAATTGCTTATTCTTATGACGCAACTAAAACTAGATTTGAACCAGATGCTGTTGTATTTCCAAGACATGAAGAAGATATCTCACAGATATTAAAATATTGTAATGAACATGAAGTAGTAATTGTTCCAAGAGGTGCAGGTTCAGGCTTTACAGGTGGAGCTTTACCTGCAAATGGTGGGATTTCACTTTCACTAGAGAGACATATGGATAAGCTTTTAGAAATTGATATGGAAAATATGGTTGGAGTTGTTCAACCAGGTCTTATTAATATGGATTTTCAAAAAGCTGTTGAAGCTGTTGGATTATTTTATCCGCCAGATCCAGCTAGTGAAAACTACTCTACTTTAGGTGGAAATGTTTCTGAAAATGCTGGTGGAATGAGAGCTGCTAAATATGGAATTACAAAAGATTATGTAATGGCATTAAGAGCTGTTTTACCAAATGGTGATATTATAAAAGCTGGTAAAAAAACTATTAAAGATGTTGCAGGTTATAACACTGCAGGAATTTTAATAGCAAGTGAAGGAACACTAGCTGTTATTACTGAAATTACTCTAAAATTAATTCCAAAACCAAGACATAAAAAAACTTATATGGGAATTTTTCCAAGTGTTGAAAATGCTATGAATGCAGTATTTAAATCACTTGCAAAAGGCGCAAATCCTGTTGCTATGGAATTTTTAGATTCACTTGTAATTAAAGCCTTAAGAGATAAGTTAAATGTTGATTTACCAGAAGAAGCAGGTGCTATTTTAATTGGTGATGTAGATGGTAACTTAGAAGATGAAGTAATTTTTCAATTAGATACTCTAAAAGAATCTTTTTTAGAAAATGGTTCTACTGATTTTATAATTGCAGAAAATGAAGAAGAAGGTAATAAACTTTGGTTTGCAAGAAGAAATGCATCACCAGCAGTTACAATTTATGGAACAAAAAAACTTAATGAAGATATTTCAGTTCCACGATCAAAACTTCCAGAAGCCTTAGCAGGTATTTATGAAATTGGTGAAAAATATGGTTTCCAAGTTCCTTGTTTTGGTCATGCAGGAGATGGTAATATCCATGTTAATGTTATGGTAAAAGATAAAGACAATGAAAAAGAAATGGAAGATGGTCATAAAGCCATTGAAGATATTTTCCAATTTGTTGTAGATATGGGTGGAACTTTAAGTGGTGAGCATGGTATTGGTACTTCAAAAGCACCATTTATGTCAATTGCATTTAATGATGAAGAAATGAATCTATTTAGAAGTATTAAAAAGGCTTTCGATCCAAAGAATATTTTAAACCCAAATAAAATGGGATTATAATGTAAATATGAATGAAAACAATAGTGAAAAAAGTTTAGCAAAAAAGACTCTAGATTTATTAGATTCTTTTTTCAATGATGATACAACATATTATGCAGCATCATTAAGCTTTTTTACTATATTTTCAATTCTGCCTATAATTGCATTATTAATAGCAATAATATCTAACTTTCAAGAATTTGAAAGCTATCTCGAAATATTTACTTCATATATATTTGATATTATAAACCCAACGCACTCAGAAGATATTATAAGTTCACTAAAAAATTATATTTCAAACTCTAATGAATTAGGAACCATTGGAATTGTATATATGCTTTTTGTATTTATAATGTTTTTTAAAGATTACGAATATATAGTAAATAAAATTCATAAAACAAAAAGAAAATCAATTCATATTTCTTTTATCTTTTATTCAATTTTTTTAGTATTAATTCCTATAATTTTTATAGCACTTAATATAATTGTATCTTTTTATAATAATACTATATTTGATAAATTTATATCATATTTATTTTCATGGTTAATTTTTTATGCTCTATTCAAATTTAGCGTGAATCGTAAAATAGATAATAAAGCAGCACTAATATCTTCTTTAGTAACACTTCTAAGTCTTTCTCTTACAAAAAATCTCTTTATATACTATGTAATTTATAATAAAACATACACAACAATTTATGGCTCACTAGCAACACTACTATTTACATTTTTTTGGATTTATATTTCTTGGATTATTTATTTATATGGAATAAAAATGTGTCATAAACTAAATTTAAAAGCAATCTTAAACAAAAAGGCAAATCAATTATGAAAAGAGTATTATTACCTTTACTTCTAGCAAATAGTGTAAATCTATTTGCACAAGATAACAACTCATATTTAGAGAATTTTCTTACAAGTACAAATGATCAAAGAAAAGATATTCACAACTATTTAATTGCTATATCAACTAACTTAGATAATTATGTTGATAATAGCAAAATTGATATGAACCAGTACTCTTCAACTTATGGGTTAATTCAGTTTTCAGCATTTCAAGACCAACATGGAAGTGTAAAATTTGATCAAAAAGTTAAATTAAAATTAAAACTTCCAAAACTAAAAGATAGATTTAGATTAGTATTTGAAAGTGATGAAATAGATGAAAATAAAGATTTTGTTGAAGACCATAAAACTAATAATAATGATGATTTTAATTTAGGTTTATCTTATGAGGCTTTAAAGAAAGATTATAAATTTAAAGCAAAAGTTGGATTAAAATTAAGAAGTAAACTTGACCCATTTTTAAAACTTAGTTTAAACAGAACATGGGAAGATATTTATTATGATGTAGATTATACTTTAGGTCAAACATTAAAGCAATCAGTTATTAAGAAACTTGAATCTACTTCATATATGAGATTTGATAAAAGTCTAAATGATTACTATTCATTACATAATTATAGTGAATACTATTGGCAGTCAGAAGAAAGTAGAAATAGTCAAATAATTAACTCAACTTATTTAAACCAACAAATCAATTCAAAGAACTATCTTATATATACTGTATCAACAAATATAGATAATCAAGATACAAACCTAAGAATAAAAAGAAATACACTACAAATCCATTATAGACACTTTATAAAGAAATGGTTATACGTAGATACAATTCCTGAGAATTATTATAGCTATGATAATAATTTTAAACCAAGATACGCAATAAGATTTAATTTAGGGATATATTTTAATAAGAGTTCATATAATTAGAGTAAAAAGCTAAAACCCGAAAAAGAGGCTAAAAAAAAAGCTTACCAAATAACAATAAAGATTGTTAGTTGATAAGCTAATTGAATAAATACTCAAGAGCTGGCAGCGGCCTACGTTTCCACAAGGGGACCCTGCAGTATTATCAGCGATGAAGAGCTTGACTTCCAGGTTCGAAATGGAGCTGGGTATTTCCTCTTCTCTATAACCACCAGCAAAACTGAGTAATCAATATACTATAGAAGTATACTCATTACTCAACTTAATCTGTGAGTAAAGATATTAATAATGTTAAAGTCAACACATTTTATTTTTTATTCATACATTGCGTACACTTAATAAGATAGTAAACCAAAGAATACTAAATTTGAATTATAAATAAGCCAAACGATCTATTAGTACTAGTCAGCTAAACGTCTTACAACGCTTACACATCTAGCCTATCAACCAGCTAGTCTTGCTGGGATCTTCAGGGAAAGTTAATCTTGGAGTTGGCTTCGTGCTTAGATGCTTTCAGCGCTTATCTCATCCGTACGTAGCTACCCAACGATGCTCTTGGCAGAACAATTGGTACACTAGTGGTACGTTCATCCCGGTCCTCTCGTACTAGGGACAAATCTCCTCAACTTTCCTACGCCCACGGAAGATAGGGACCGAACTGTCTCACGACGTTCTGAACCCAGCTCGCGTACCGCTTTAAATGGCGAACAGCCATACCCTTGGGACCTGCTTCAGCCCCAGGATGCGATGAGCCGACATCGAGGTGCCAAACCTCCCCGTCGATGTGAGCTCTTGGGGGAGATCAGCCTGTTATCCCCGGCGTACCTTTTATCCTTTGAGCGATGGCCCTTCCACACAGAACCACCGGATCACTATGACCGACTTTCGTCTCTGTTCGACTTGTATGTCTCACAGTCAAGCTAGTTTATGCCATTATACTCAACTGGCGATTTCCATCCGCCATGAACTAACCTTTGTAAGCCTCCGTTACTTTTTAGGAGGCGACCGCCCCAGTCAAACTACCCACCAGACATTGTCCTGAACGAGGATAACTCGTCCCAGTTAGTAACTCAAATATTCAAGGGTGGTATCTCAAGGATGGCTCCACTAGAATTAGCATCCTAGTTTCATAGCCTCCCACCTATCCTGCACATGAATATCCAAGCTACAGTGTCAAGCTGTAGTAAAGGTGCACGGGGTCTTTCCGTCTTTCCGCGGGTAGGAGGAATTTTCACCTCCACTACAATTTCACTGGATCCCTGGTTGAGACAGCTCCCATCTCGTTACGCCATTCATGCAGGTCGGTATTTAACCGACAAGGAATTTCGCTACCTTAGGACCGTTATAGTTACGGCCGCCGTTTACTCGGGCTTCAATCAAATGCTTCGATAAATCTAACATCATCAGTTAACCTTCGAGCACCGGGCAGGCGTCACACCTTATACATCCTCTTACGAGTTAGCAAAGTGCTGTGTTTTTGGTAAACAGTCGGGAGGGACTCTTTGTTGCAACCTCTCTAGCTTTCGGAAGTAAATTCCTATACCAAAGTAGGCACACCTTATACCGAAGATACGGTGCTAGTTTGCAGAGTTCCTTAACCAGGGTTCTTCCACGCGCCTTAGAATACTCATCCCACCCACCTGTGTCGGTTTACGGTACGGGCAACAAACAATATGCTTAGTGGCTTTTCTTGGCACGACAGTATCATCGATTCTCCATCTCCTCCGAAGAGTGTCAGGAGCCTGTAAGATCTCGGTCTCATGTAATCCGGATTTGCCTAAATTACGACCTACGTCCTTCGACCCACTATTCCATCAGTGAGCTCGATTAACTCTATGCGTCCCCACATCACGCTTGTTTGTTGGTATTGAAATATTAATCAATTTGCCATCGTCTACCCCTTTCGGACTCGACTTAGGACCCGACTAACCCTACGATGACGAGCATCGCGTAGGAAACCTTGGGTTTTCGGCGTTGAGGATTCTCACCTCAATTATCGCTACTCATGCCTGCATGCTCACTTCTATCCGCTCCAACGCTCCTTACCGGTACATCTTCAACGCTGAATAGAACGCTCTCCTACCACTCAATATAAATATTGAATCTAAAGCTTCGGTGCATATCTTAGCCCCGTTATATTTTCCGCGCAGAATCACTAGACCAGTGAGCTGTTACGCTTTCTTTAAAGGATGGCTGCTTCTAAGCCAACCTCCTGGTTGTCACAGTAACTCCACATCGTTTTCCACTTAGATATGACTTTGGGACCTTAGCTGTTAGTCTGGGTTGTTCCCCTCTCGACATAGGATTTTATCACCCTACGCCTGACTCCTGCGATTACACATATAGTATTCATAGTTTGATAGGGTTTGGTACCGCGGTAAGCAGCCCTAGCCCATTCAGTGCTCTACCCCTATATGCTACTACGCAAGGCTATACCTAAATATATTTCGGAGAGAACCAGCTATCACGAAGTTTGATTGGCCTTTCACCCCTATCCACAAGTCATCCGAGCACTTTTCAACGCACACCGGTTCGGTCCTCCACTGGCTCTTACACCAGCTTCAACCTGCTCATGGATAGATCACTTCGTTTCGGGTCTGCAGCATCTGACTAAGTCGCCCTATTAAGACTCGCTTTCGCTACGGCTTCGCACTTGGCTTAACCTTGCCAGACACCACAACTCGCAGGCTCATTATGCAAAAGGCAGTCCGTCACCCTGATAAATCATAGGGCTCCGAATGATTGTAAGCTAATGGTTTCAGGTTCTATTTCACTCTCCTCGCTGGAGTACTTTTCACCTTTCCCTCACGGTACTTGTTCACTATCGATCTGTAAGTAGTATTTAGGATTAGAGGGTGGTCCCCCTAGATTCAGACAAAATATCACGTGTTCCGTCCTACTCAGGATACCAATAGAGCTATTGAACATTTCGATTACAGGAGTATCACCTTCTACGCTACAGCTTTCCAGCTATTTCATCTATATTCTCTAGTCTCACATCTTGGTCCTACAACCCCCTATGCAAGCATAGGGTTTGTCCTAATCCCATTTCGCTCGCCGCTACTTTGGGAATCTCTTTTGATTTCTCTTCCTCTGGTTACTGAGATGTTTCACTTCACCAGGTTTGCCCACTTTCGTGTAACATGAATCACTCCATGCTGGGTTGTCCCATTCGGAAATCTACGGATCAAAACTTCTTGACAGTTCCCCGTAGCTTATCGCAGTCTAGTACGTCCTTCATCGCCTCT
Source organism: Arcobacter peruensis (assembly GCF_003711085.1). NCBI lineage: Bacteria > Pseudomonadati > Campylobacterota > Epsilonproteobacteria > Campylobacterales > Arcobacteraceae > Arcobacter > Arcobacter peruensis. The sequence continues at coordinate 2,762,092 of NZ_CP032363.1, read as the reverse complement.
TACAGTCTAGGCATCCACCATTAGCCCTTAATAGCTTATAATAAATAGAATTTAATCTATCGCATTTGATAATTATTCTTTGGCTACTATCTTATTAAACATACATCTCTGTATATCTATTAAAATAATAAATTGTGTTCTATCTAATCTCTTAGATAGTTTTTTAAATTGTTTATTAATTAATAACTGACAAATCAGTTTTCATTAATGAAAAAATTAAAAGACTTTAACATTATATTTTTAAATATCGTATTGGTAATTAAACCAAATATAAATACTTTTAATAAGTACTTATATTTAGTTTGAATAGCAAACATTTATCAGTGTAATTTGGTTTATATGATGGTGGAGAATAGCGGGATCGAACCGCTGACCTCCTACGTGCAAGGCAGGCGCTCTCCCAGCTGAGCTAATTCCCCATCGTAGTATATTATTTTATTAAGTTATAGATTATTTAAGAATGGTGGGCCTACCAGGACTTGAACCTGGGACCTCACGATTATCAGTCGAGCGCTCTAGCCAGCTGAGCTATAGGCCCCTATTACCTATTAAATAAATAATCTTTATAAACCGAACATAATACTCTTTATTGTTTTTCTTGACGAACTTAGAAACGAATCTAAGTTCATATCTCTGAAAGGAGGTGATCCAACCGCAGGTTCTCCTACGGTTACCTTGTTACGACTTCACCCCAGTTACTGAATCCACTGTGGAGGGTAGCTACTTTAGCATTCCCGCTTCGAATGAGTTCAATTCCCATGGTGTGACGGGCGGTGAGTACAAGACCCGGGAACGTATTCACCGTAGCATTGCTGATCTACGATTACTAGCGATTCCAACTTCAAGCAGTCGAGTTGCAGACTGCTATCCGAACTGGGAGATATTTTTGAGATTTGCTCCACCTCACGGTATTGCTGCTCTTTGTATACCCCATTGTAGCACGTGTGTAGCCCTGGACGTAAGGGCCATGATGACTTGACGTCGTCCTCACCTTCCTCCTGGTTACCCAGGCAGTCTCATTAGAGTTCTCAGCCGAACTGTTAGCAACTAATGACGAGGGTTGCGCTCGTTGCGGGACTTAACCCAACATCTCACGACACGAGCTGACGACAGCCGTGCAGCACCTGTATGATAGTTCTAGCAAGCTAGCACTATTACATCTCTGTTATATTCTATCTATGTCAAGTCCAGGTAAGGTTCTTCGCGTATCGTCGAATTAAACCACATGCTCCACCGCTTGTGCGGGTCCCCGTCTATTCCTTTGAGTTTTAATCTTGCGACCGTACTCCCCAGGCGGCACACTTAATGTGTTAACTGCATTACTGCAAGGTCTAGCCTCACAACAACTAGTGTGCATCGTTTAGGGCGTGGACTACCAGGGTATCTAATCCTGTTTGCTCCCCACGCTTTCGAATCTCAGCGTCAATAATGTTCCAGTAGATCGCCTTCGCAATCGGTATTCCTTCTGATCTCTACGGATTTTACCCCTACACCAGAAATTCCATCTACCTCTCCCATATTCTAGATAGAAAGTTTCAAAAGCAGTTCAATAGTTGAGCTATTGGATTTCACTTCTGACTTTTCTATCCGCCTACATTCTCTTTACGCCCAGTGATTCCGAGTAACGCTTGCACCCTCCGTATTACCGCGGCTGCTGGCACGGAGTTAGCCGGTGCTTATTCATATAGTACCGTCATTATCTTCCTATATAAAAGGAGTTTACGCACCGAAATGTGTCATCCTCCACGCGGCGTTGCTGCATCAGACTTTCGTCCATTGTGCAATATTCCCCACTGCTGCCTCCCGTAGGAGTCTGGACCGTGTCTCAGTTCCAGTGTGACTGATCATCCTCTCAAACCAGTTAAGCGTCATTGTCTTGGTGAGCCATTACCTCACCAACTAACTGATACTGTACAGGCCGATCTTCAAGCTATAAATATTTCCCTTGCAGACTTAAGTCTTAAAGGCATATAGGGTATTAGCAATCGTTTCCAATTGTTATCCCCTTCTTGAAGGCACGTTACCTATATATTACTCACCCGTGCGCCACTTAGCTGACAATTAAAGCAAGCTTTAATCCGTTCTCGTTCGACTTGCATGTGTTAAGCACGCCGCCAGCGTTCACTCTGAGCCAGGATCAAACTCTCCATAAATGAAGTGTGATACAAAGTTAACCTAAGTTAAGTTTTACATACACGTTGTTTGATACTGACAAATTTGTATTGTTATACAAAATTATCACTCAAATTTATAGACAAGAATTAATTCTTGTTATAATATTTTATTTTTTTTAAATCTATTTTATTTAGATTATATATTAGAGTATTATATTCAGTTTATAAAGATTACTTTACAAACTTCATTACATTGTTAAAGATCATCCAGTTCATCGGTCTTCCATCATTTGTTTTTGATGTCGTTCCTCTGTTTTTGGACGGGAATTATAGGGTATTATTCTACTCTTGTCAAGGGGTTTTTCTTATATCTGGCTTAAATTTGGAAAGTTTCCCATTTTATATGTTATTACTAGCTTTTCTTTGGGTTTTATTCTTTAGTATTAAACTTATACTACTGGTTAATTTTTATACAGTTAGAAATCTATAAATTACTTTTTTACAATAGAATAAGAAAGTTTATATTATAATTTTTTGATAAATTTTATGCAACAAGGAAAATAATGCAAATACTTATAACTGGAGCTGCAGGATACATTGGATCTCATGTAGTAAAGCAATTAATAGAAGAAACAAATTATGAAATAATTATTATTGATAATTTATGTACTGGTTTTGAAGACACTATTAAAACACTAAATAGTTTAGATGCTAATCATAAAAGAATAAAGTTTTATAATCAAGATTTATCTATTTGGAATGAAGTTGAAGAAGTATTTAAAGAAAACGAAATAAAAGAAATTATTCATTTTGCTGCATCTTTAGTTGTTCCCGAATCTGTTGAGTTGCCTTTGAAGTATTATCTTAATAATACTGCTAATACTTCTAACCTTGTAAGTTTAGCTGTTAAATATGGTATTAAGAAGTTTATATTCTCTTCTACTGCTGCTACTTATGGGGAGCCTGATAAAAAGTTTATTCCTGTAAATGAAACTTGTCCTACTAGTCCTATAAATCCTTATGGGAATTCTAAACTATTTTCAGAATCAGTTATAAAAGATACGGCTTTTGCAAATGAAGACTTTAAGTTCGTAATACTTAGATATTTTAATGTTGCAGGTGCTGATGTAAGAGAAAAAATCGGACAATCTACATTAAATGCTACTCATTTAATAAAAGTTGCGGCTGAAGCTGCACTAGGCAAAAGAGAAAAAATGGCTATTTTTGGTGATGATTATGATACAGAAGATGGTACTTGTATTAGAGATTATATTCATGTTCAAGATTTAGCTGATGCACACTTAAAAGCTTTAGAATATTTAGAATTAAATCCTAGTGATACTTTTAACTGTGGTTATGGTTATGGATATAGTGTTAAAGAAGTAATTGAAACTATGAAAAAAGTATCTGGTGTTGATTTTCATGTAGATATAGTTCCAAGACGTGCGGGTGATCCCTCTACACTTATCTCTGATAATACAAAAATAAAGACAAAAATGAATTGGGTTCCTAAATACAATGATTTGGAACTTATTTGTAAAACAGCATTAGAATGGGAAAAAAAGATTTAATGAGTGCATCTATATTTAGAGAGTATGACATACGTGGTATTTTTGAAAAAGAATTAAATGAGAACATCGTAAAAAAGATTGGTTACTATTTTGCAAAAGAACTTTTAGTAAAAATTCCTGATGCTACATTTGTTTCTGTAGGATACGATGCTAGACTTCACTCTCCACAACTTAAATATTGGTTAGCTTCTGGAATTAATCATGCAGGATTAGAAGTACTTGATATGGGACTTGTTCCTACTCCTGTGAATTATTTCTCTAATTTTGTTAATTTTGATGGTTTAGAGTGTGATGGTTCTATTATGATTACAGGTTCACATAATCCACCTGAATATAATGGTTTTAAAATCACTATAAACAAAGATCCATTTTTTGGTGAACAAATATATTCAATGGGTAGAGATATACTAAAAGATGAAAGTATTATTCCTGATAATACTACAACTATTGAAATAGATGCTAGAGCTAAGTATATTGACTATATTGTAAATCATTTTAAAGACTTAAAACTTGAGGATAAAAAGTTTGTATTTGATTGTGGAAATGGTGTAGCGGGAGTTGTAATAAGAGAGATTCTTGATAAATTAAATATCAAACATCATATTCTTTTTGAACAACCTGATGGAAACTTTCCAAATCACCACCCAGATCCAAGTGATGAGCATACTTTAGAAGATATTAAAAAAGAGCTCTCTTCTGGTGAGTTTGATTTTGGTTTTGCTTATGATGGAGATGCAGATAGAATCGCCCTACTTTCAAAAGAAAACAATTTTAAAGGTGATATTTTAGCAATATTCTTTTCAAGATTTATAAAAAATCCTACAGTAATTGGTGAAGTAAAATGTAGTCAAGTTATGTATGATACTATCAATTCTTACGGAAAAGCTATCATGTATAAGACAGGTCACTCAAACTTAAAAGTAAAAATCAAAGAAGAAAATGCATCTTTTGCTGCTGAAGTATCTGGGCATCTGTTTTTTAATGACAGATATTTTGGATATGACGATGCTATTTATGCGACATTTAGAGCTTTAGAGCTTATAGATAATGGCTTTGATTATGATAAAGAGTATGAAGCACTTCCAAAAGTTTTCTCAACACCTGAGATAAATATAACAGTAACTGAAGAGACTAAATTTCAAATCATTAATGATTTAAAAGAAGCTTTAAAAAATCCTCCATCATATTTTGAACCTATTAAAGACATAATAGAAGTAGATGGTGTAAGAGTAATTTTTGATAAAGGTTGGGGATTAGTAAGAGCTAGTAATACTACTCCAAAACTTGTAACAAGATTTGAAGCAAATACAAAAGAAAACGCAAAAAAATATGAAGAAATGTTAATAAAACTACTAAAAAACCAAGGAGAAAATTAAAATGATTAAAAAATGTTTATTCCCAGCAGCAGGATATGGTACAAGATTTTTACCAGCAACTAAAGCAACACCTAAAGAGATGTTACCAGTACTTACTAAACCACTTATTCAGTATGGAGTAGAAGAAGCTATCGAAGCTGGTATGACTACTATGGCAATAGTTACAGGTCGTGGTAAACGTGCTATTGAAGATCACTTTGATATCTCTTATGAGTTAGAGCATCAAATCCAAGGAAGTAGTAAAGAACCACTTTTAAAAGAGATTAGAGATGTTATTACAAAATGTACTTTTTCATATACTAGGCAAATAGAAATGAAAGGTCTTGGTCATGCAATCTTAACAGGTGGTGAAACACTAATAGGTCATGAGCCATTTGCTGTAATTCTTGCAGATGATTTATGTGATGCAAAAAAAGGTGTACTTTCACAAATGTGTGAGCTTTATAAAAAATACCAATGTTCAATCGTAGCTATAGAAGAAGTTCCAAAAGAAGAAACATATAAATACGGTGTAATTGATGGAAATGAAATCGAACCTGGTATTTTTATGATCAAAGATATGGTAGAAAAACCAGATCCTAAAGATGCTCCTTCAAATCTTGCTATTATTGGAAGATATATTTTAACTCCTGATATTTTTGAAATTATCAAAGATACAAAACCAGGAAAAGGTGGAGAGGTTCAAATCACTGATGCACTTCTTACACAAGCAAAAAAAGGTATGGTATTAGCTTTTAAGTTTGATGGAGAGAGATTTGATTGTGGTAGTATTGATGGCTTTGTTCAAGCTACTAATCACTTTTATAATAAATCACAAGCAAAATCAAAAGAGAATGCTAAAAAAGAGAGTAAGAAGTAATGGACTATTCAAAAAACTTTTATCAAATCAAATCAAATGAAGATATCTTTTATAAGATATCAAGAGAAAAAGAAACTGTAGGTTACTATAACCTTCCTTTTCAAGACACAGAAGAGATAAAAGAGTATGCTAAGACTGTACGTCAGCAAGATATTGTTGTAGTTGGTATTGGTGGGAGTTCTTTAGGAACTTATGCTATTCATAAGTTTTTACAACATAAAGAAAATATGAAAAAGCTTCACTTCTTAGAATCAACTGATCCACTAGATTTAGAAAGACGTATAAGTAAAGTAGACTTAAATGATACCCTTTTTATAATCATCTCTAAATCAGGTACTACAATAGAAACTGTAAGTATTTTAAAATATTTATCTAGTATCACTACTCTTGATAAATCAAATACTATCTGTATCACAGAAAGTGATAGTAAACTAAATACATACGCGCAAACAAATGAAATGAAAACTTTCGAAATACCACAAAACGTAGGTGGAAGATTTTCTGTATTTACAGCTGTAGGATTAGTACCTATGGCTATTATGGGTTTAAATATCGATGAGATTTTAACAGGATGTAAGACTATTTACAATGACTACTTTAATAAAGGTGACTACTACCTTTCTATTATGGAAAAAGCTAGATTTATCGTAGAGAATAAAAATAGATTTAATATAAATGTAGTTTTCTCTTACTCTTCATTACTTGAAGGTTTTAATAAATGGTATGTTCAACTTTGGGGTGAATCACTTGGTAAAAAAAATATAAACCTTACAAAACAAGGACTAACTCCTGTAGGCTTAACAGGACCAATAGATCAACACTCATTCTTGCAACTAATAATGGAAGGTAAAAGAGATAAGACTGTTACTTTTATAAAAGTAGAAGATTTTGAGAATGAACTTACTATTCCAGATATTACACTTCCTGGACTTGAAGAACTTGATTATATAAATAATATTAAATTTAAGAATATAATAAATGAACAAGCAGATGCAACAATAGAAGCTATACAAAATCTGAAAGATATTCCATGTGATATTATCACAATAGAAGCACAAGATGAATATAATATAGGAAAATTAATGTATTCTTATGAATTACTAACTTCAATAGTTGGAAGCTTCGTACAAATTAATACCTACGATCAGCCTGGCGTTGAAGCAGGTAAAATCATTCTAAAAGACAAACTAAAAAGTAAATAGTTCTGAAGAGAATAAAGTAAAAGCTAATATTAGATATTAATTCATTAGCTTCTACTTTAAAGAATTAATTGAACTTATTTATTTAACTTATCAACTATTTTAATTAAATAGTTTGCAGAATTAACTGCGCTTGATTTTAAAAACTCATCAAAATCAAAACCTGCATCCATATCAGCACTATCAGAAATAGCACGTAATACAAAAAATGGAATATCTAAAGCATCACAAACAACTGCTACACTTGCACCTTCCATTTCTAGGGCATCTGCTTTAAAAGTTGATTCGATGAAATCTTTTCGCTGCGTAGAGTGAACAAATTGATCACCTGTTGCAATAGTTCCAACAATTACTTTTAAATCATTTTCATCAGCTACTTGTCTAGCTGCTGCCCTTAATTCTTCTGATGTTTCAACAAAAACACTTCCACCTGGAACAAAACCATGTGGATGACCAAAAGCTGTAATATCTAAATCGTGTTGACATAATTTATCAGCAATAATCAAATCACCAATCTTAAGATCTGGATTTATTGCACCTGCTACTCCTGAAAAAAGTAAAGTATCACAACCGAACTTTTCAATCATAGTTGTAGCAGTTAAGCTAGCAAAAACTTTTCCTATCTTAGAATAAGCTATTACGATATCTAAACCATTATGATTTACTTCATAGTATTTGTTATTTGCAAACTCTACAATATTTATGTTTTCAAAGTGAGATAAAAGAGGTTCTATTTCCTCTTCCATTGCTCCCATTATTGCTAATTTAGTCATTTAAAGCCTCAATTGTTTTTTCTAGTGATGCAAAATCACTTACATTTAATGTTGGGATTGATTTACAAATTTTTCTATTTAAACCTTTTAAAACGATTCCATTTCCAAACTCAATAAATGCATCTACATTATTGTGAGCTAATATTGATTGTTTATATTTAACAGGTGAAGTAAGTTGTGAAGACAATAATTCAATTGCTTCATCTTTTGTAGTATAACTTTCAGTTGTTACATTTGAAATAACAGGTGAGAATTCATCTTTTAAATACTCTTCTAAATATGGTTTTAAGTTCTCAACAGCAGCTGTTAATAACTCACAATGAGAAGCAACAGACATATCTAAAACAATAGCTCTTTTTGCACCTGCATCTTTAAATGTATCTACAAGTGATTCTAAATCAGCTTTAAGACCTGCTAATACTAATTGTCCATCCATATTATAGTTTGCTGGCCAAACTTGTTTTCCAGCATTTCTTTGCTCTTCACAAATATCTTCTACAAGTTTATCTTCCATTCCAACTAGTGCCATCATTCCAGCACCTCCACCAGAACAAGCATCAACCATAAATAATCCACGTCTATGAACTAATTCAATTGCATCTAAATAATCAATTGCACCAGCTGCAACTAATGCAGAAAATTCACCTAGTGAGTGGCCTAAAACAAATTCTGCTTGAACATCACATTTTTCTTTAAAGATTGCATTTGCAATTGAAGAAACTAATAAAATTGCAGGCTGTGTAAATTCAGTTTTACCTAAGTTGTCATTTTCTGTAAATAATAACTCTTCAAAATTAACTCCTAATCGCTCACTTGCTTTAGAAATCATCTCTTTTGCTATATCGCTATTTTCAAAAAAATCTTTTCCCATTCCAACAGTTTGAGAACCTTGTCCTGGAAAAATAAAAGCAACTTTTTTCATTGTAATACCTTCTTATAATTAAATTTTAAAACTATTTTTTAAAGTTAAAATTCATAACCCTAAAAAATAGTTTTGCCCAAGTGTAAGAATACACTTGGGCAAGTTGTAATATAAATCGTATGTTTATCTAAACATTTTGCTAACCTAGCAACTATTAATTACAACCACATCCACCAGACTGAGGTGCAGCTTCAGAAGAACCACCACCACAACATCCACCACCACTCATAGCAGCCATTCCACCAACAACACCAGTTTGAACTTCTTCTTCACTTGCGTCTCTTAATGAAAGAATCGTAACTGAGAACATTAAAGATCTTCCAGCCATTGGGTGATTGTAATCAATTGTAACTTCTTGATCATTGAATGATTTAACTAGAACTTGAACAGTTTCACCTTGTTCACCAGTTCCGTATAAAGACATACCTTCAGCTAACTCAATACCAGCAAATTGCTCAGTTGGTAAAGTTTGAATTGCTTCTTCGTTATATTCTCCATAACCATCTTTTGGCTCAACTAAAACGTCTGCAGATTCATTTGCAGCCATTGTTTCTACTTTTGCTTCTAAACCTGGAATGATTTGACCTTTTCCAGTGATAAATTCTAAAGGTGCAGCACCAACATTTGAGTCTAATTGCTCACCTGTCTTTGCATCTTTTAAATTATATTCAATACCTATAACTTTTGACATAAGTCTTCCTTTTTTATAATTTTTTTATAATTTTGATAAATTTTTCTTTGCTGTTTTAGACTCAGATGAACTAGGATAAAGATCTATTAAAGTACTGTAAAAGCTTTTTGCATTTTCTTTATCGTTTGTTTTCTCAAATGAGATAGCACTGTGCAATAATAATGTAGGCATATAAGCTGCTTGATCATAAAGAATCGCAGATTTTTTAAAATGACTTATTGCAAGATCATATTTCTTTCTTACATACCACATTTCAGCAAGGTAATAATTACCCTCAGCTGGTTTATAGTTTAACTCTACAAGCTGTTCGAATTTTGGAATAGCTTTTGTAAAGTTTCTATTTTTGTAATCTTCTTTTGCGCTAGCAGATAAATTTTTTCTATCTGTTGCAGTTAATTTCTTATTTTTTTTTTCAACCTTAGCTACAGTTACAGGAGTTGAAGATACTTTAGAAGAACTAGTAGATTTAACACCTACAGCTTTTTTTAAAGCTTCAAATTCTGCTCTTGTAACAAACTGATTCATATTAGTTTTTAATTCATTTTCAGAAACATACTGAGAATTAATTTTGTTAACTAATTTAGAAAGTTTAGAAACTGCTCGTTTTAAAGTAGAAATACTTTTTTTAACTTCTTTATCAGTCTCTTCTTTCATATTTAGAAGTTGTTCTGAAACATTTTTAATTTCTTCAGTATCTGCACTATTTTTAGAAGCTACATCAGAAGACATATCAACTTTTTGCATCAATTGATTCATTTTTAAAACTGTTGAATTTAACTTTGAAGAATCACCTTCATAAATAGATTCTAAACCTTCTATTCTTTTATTTAAAGAATCAATTAACAATTTTACATCGCTTACTTTTGAAGTTAGAGAATTTAAATTTTTTTGATTCTTTAAAATGTGTTTTTCAGAAGAGTTTAATCCATAAGGATTTTTAGCATTTAAATCACCTGCACCAAAAACTGAAACCTCTTGGGCTACAGCTAAAGTGCTTGTGATTAAAAAAGATAAAATATATTTATTCATAAGAACTATTTACTAAGAGCGTGTTCAACTCTTCTGTTTTTTTGCCAACAAGCTGTAGTTTTAGAAGTACAAGTTGGATTACTTTCACCTAATGTAACTAAAGAAACATTTGCAGCAACACCATTGTTTACTAATACATCTTTAACAACTTTTGCTCTTTTTAAACCTAAAGCATAGTTATACTCATCAGTTCCCCACTCATCAGTATTACCTGTAACTTTAATAGTTGAAGTAGGATTAACTGCTGATAATTTATTTGCATTTGACATTACTACATCTTTCATTGAAGATGTTAAGTCATATTTATTAAATCCAAAGTATACATTTTCAATTAATACTTTTTTACCATTAATAATGTAATAAACACCATTATCAGCTTCACCAGCCATTGAGAAAGAACCGTCAGTAATTTCATTGATAGTTGTATCTGGAATTGTGTTTAACGCTGATTCTGAATTATCAACAACTTGCTTTGGCGTATTGTCAACAGTCATGTCAACATTTTTTTCACTACAACCTGTTGTAAATAAAACAGATGCTACTAGAAAAGAGTAAATACTAATTTTTTTCATAAATTTATCCTTAAATTAAAAATTACCTTGATTTTACAAAATCAAAACTTAATTACCAATCAATTGATTGAATTCTACCATTTTTAGATGGAAATAAATAAGACTTATTGAAATTTAATCTAATAATTCCTATTGAACTTACACCATTATAGTTTTTTATAAATAAAAGTGATTCACCATCTGGTGAAAACTTTGGAAATTGGTTTGTTCCACTAGAAGTTAATCTTTTTAAATCATCAGATTTTGTTGACATTAAATATAAATTAAAAGCTCTTGTTCCTAATTCATTATTTTTATCTTTACTTGCATAAACAATATTATCTTTAAATGCAGTTGCTGAAGAGTTGTTTTTACTATGGTAAACTAATTTTTCAACACCACGAGAATTAATACTTTTTGCAAAAATATTTGGACTTCCAAGTCTATCTGAAACAAATACAATTCTACTATCATCTTCTATATATTGTCCACCAACATCAATACCACTGTAAGTTGTAACTCTAGTTTTAGATCCTGTATTTACATTATAAGAATAAATATCAGGTTGTCCTGATGGAGATGCTGTTATTAATACTTTTGATGCATCATTACTAACATCTGAAGCTGCAATCATACCATCTGAATTCATAATAACTTTCTTTTCTCTTGTAAAAATATTTAATTTTACAAGTGTAGGTTTTGCATAGTTATAAGATGTGTAATAAATACTTTTTTGATCAGAACTTGCCCATTTTGGGAAAATATTTAATCCACCTTGAACAATAGTTTTTCTATAAGTTAAAGTATAATCACCAATCATAATATTTGCTTTTCCAGCACCTTGATATACAGAGTAAATCACAAATTTATCCATCCATTTAATACTTGGAGCCTTGAAATGATCATTAATAGATATTGCTGTTCTATGCGCTAAAAATGGATACCTATTCTCTCTTGAAGTTGTAAAACTTTTTTCTAAAATCATAGCTTGTGCATTTATATCATATAGCTTTGTAAGAAGTGAATATCCACCTGAAATATTTTTAACAGCTGATAAGTTTAAATATAAATCAACACCTTGAGTTGATAATGTATTTATATCAGGTAGTTCTTCATATTTAATAATATTTTGAATATTTAAAACTTCAAAATGTCCACTTATTTCTAAATCTTTAGAAAGTAAATCTTTTATTTTTGAAAGTGTAGATATTTCTACAGTGTCACTTGCAACTGATATTAAAATTTTTGGTAGTGTGTTTGCATTTTTTACAATTTCAAGTTTTGCATCTACTGCTGCAAAAGCTGTGCTTATTATTAGTAGTGTTATTAGTAATATTTTTTTCATATTTATCCTTTTGATTTAAAGTCAACATTTATTTGAACTTTTTTACCTCTTTTAGGTTTTGGGTACATTATACTTTTTTGTTCTTCTAAAAAAGCTTTTAAAGAAATATCAAAATCACTATTTCCTGAATATTTTGAAAATCTATAATCAAAGTTTCCATTTGGACTTATAATTACAAGAACAGTAGCAGTTAAATTATCTTGTCTAATTAGTGGAACCCAAGCATCAAGTAAGGCAGAAACTTGTGAAAAGTATTCATTACTTTCTTTACTTTTACTTTTGCTTGAACTTCTAACATTTGTTGTAGTTTTTTTATCATTCAATAATTTATCAAGTTTTACATTTGATGATTTTTTTTGTTTTTCGAATTTTGATTTAAATCTTTTTGGGTCAATAGATTTTACAACTTTGTTAACTTCTTTTTTTGCAACTGTTTTGCTTTTTGTTTTAACATTTGCAAATAATGATTTTAAATCAGGTTTTTTTTCAGCAGCTTTAGATGCAGCTTTTTCAACTACAACTTCTTCTTTTTTTTCTATTCTTTTATCTTCTTTTTTTTCTATTCTTTTTTTATCACTTTTTTCAACTATTACATCAAGTTCTAAAACTGTTGCTGTTGTTTTTGTAGTATATTTTTTCACTGGTGGTTTTGTAACATAGTAAACTACTAAAGCACAAATAAAAATGTAAAAAGAAAAAGATATTATTCCTGAAATTAAAAAAGAGGATTTATTTTGCATAAATTAACCATCTGTTACTAAAGCAACTTTAAAAAATCCAGACTCTTTTACTGATTTTAAAACAAATATAATATCATCATATTTTAATGTTTTATCAGCTCGTATATGTACTGGTGTATTTTTATCTTTACCATTAACAAATAATAAAAAACTATCTGGGAAATTGTTAATTTCATATTTCTTTTTATTAATAAAAACAATTCTATCTTTATTAATTAAAATATCAATTTTTTTGAAATCTGAAACTTGTTTTGATTTGCTTCCACTTGGAAGATTTATAGGTTCTTCAAATTCTATTACTGGTGCAGTTACCATTAATATTGCTAAAAGTACTAACATAATATCAACTAAAGGAGTAATATTTAAATCTGGTTTTTGATTAAAATCATACATTTTAATTACCCTTTAGCAATTAATATTTGAGATTGAGCCTTGATATAAGTATTTAACTCATAAACTTTTCTAACTAAAATTTGGTGAAAAGTATATGCAAAAATTGCTACAAAAATACCTGCAGCTGTTGCAACTAATGCTTCACTAATCGCTGGTGCAATCACTGAAAAAGCAACTTTAGAATGAGTTGAAAATTTTGCAAAAGATTCTAGTATTCCTACAACTGTTCCAAATAAACCAATAAATGGTGATGTAGATGAGATAATAGCTAACCAAGAAATTCCAGAACTAGCTTCTTTAATAATATTAATTTCGCAAGCATAAAGTAATTCTTTTGAGTTCGTACTATTTGCACATTTATTAAGTGCAGATAATGGTGAAAATGTAGCTTCTCTTGAAGTTAAAGATTCTAATGATTTTTCTTCATTTCTAATTAAAGCAACTATAGAAAAATATCTATATAAGAAAATCCATATCGTAATGATTAAGTAGATTGACAATAGCGCTAAAACTATATAAGTTATAGCACTACTATTCGTCAAATAATTTAGTATTGTATCAGTCATAAGCTATTATGCGAATGAGTTAATTCTTGCTTCAACTGAGGCAACAGAGACTTTAGAATCTTTAACAGAGTTAACTAAATCTTTTGCAGCTTCAATATTTTTAGCAATTTCAGAATCTTGTCCAGCTGTAAGTGCAATTGCACCATCAGCTAAAACGTCAACTGACTTTTCATCAACTTTAACATGTCCCCAATTTATGGCAACAGCTTCAGTAGAATCAGCTTTTTCAATAATAATTACGCCAACTGTTAGAGAAGAAACTAACGATGAGTGTCCAGGTAAAACTCCGAACTCTCCCTCTTTTCCAGGAAGAGTTACGGTTTTTACATCATCGTTAAAGATTTCTCCATTAGGTGTAACTATTGATAATTTAATTGTATCCATGTTATGCCTTAATGGTTAATTATTTTAAGCTTTCAGCTTTAGCTAAAACTTCGTCGATTCCACCAACCATATAGAATGCCATTTCTGGGATATCATCGTATTTACCTTCTAAGATTCCTTGGAATCCAGCAATAGTATCTTTTAATTCAACATATTTACCTGGTGAACCTGTGAATACTTCTGCAACGAAGAATGGTTGAGATAAATATCTCTCAATTTTTCTAGCTCTAGAAACAACAAGTTTGTCAGCTTCAGATAATTCATCCATACCAAGAATTGCAATAATATCTTGTAAATCTTTGTATTTTTGAAGAACTGATTGAACACCTCTTGCAGTATCGTAATGCTCTTGTCCTAAAACTTCTGCACTTAAAATTCTTGATGTAGAATCTAATGGATCAACTGCTGGGTAAATACCTTTTTCAGCAATTTTTCTGTTAAGTACTGTAGTTGCATCTAAGTGAGCAAAAACAGAAGCAGGAGCTGGATCTGTTAAGTCATCCGCAGGAACATATACAGCTTGTACAGATGTAATTGAACCTTTATTAGTAGATGTAATTCTTTCTTGTAATTTACCCATTTCTGAAGCAAGTGTTGGTTGGTAACCAACAGCTGAAGGAATTCTACCTAATAATGCTGACATCTCAGAACCTGATTGTGCAAATCTAAAGATATTATCAACGAACATTAATACGTCAAGACCTTGTTCATCTCTGAAGTATTCTGCCATTGTAAGACCAGTTAATGCAATTCTATTTCTTGCTCCTGGAGGCTCACTCATTTGACCATAACATAATGCAACTTTGTCCAGTACGTTAGAATCTTTCATTTCGAAGTAAAGGTCATTACCTTCTCTTGTTCTTTCACCAACACCTGCGAATACTGAGTATCCTGAATGTTTGAAAGCAACGTTATGGATTAATTCCATGATAATAACTGTTTTACCAACACCGGCACCACCGAACAGTCCAACTTTTCCACCTTTTGAATAAGGAGCTAATAAATCAACAACCTTGATTCCAGTTTCAAACATTTCTGTTTTAGTTGATTGCTCTTCAAATGCAGGAGCGTCTCTGTGAATAGACCATCTTGGAGTATCTTCAGCAACAGCAGCACCCTCATCAACAGGGTCTCCAATTACGTTAAAGATTCTTCCTAATACAGCTTCACCAACAGGAACCTTAATAGGACCTCCTGTTGCGTTACATTCTTGACCTCTAGTTAAACCTTCAGTCATATCCATTGCAATAGTTCTTACTCTACTATCACCAATGTGTGCAGCAACTTCTAATACTAATCTGTCAGCATTAGCGTCTGCTAATACTACGTCAATAGCTTCATTTATTTCTGGTAGGTATCCGTCGAATTCTACATCAACAACAGGACCCATTACCTGAATAACTTTACCTTTCATACGCGATGCTCCTTTAAATTATTTTAATGATTCTACACCAGAGATAATTTCGATTAACTCTGTTGTAATTGCAGCTTGTCTAGCTTTGTTATATTCTACTGTTAAAGAATCAACTTTCTCTTTTGCATTTTTAGTTGCAGCTTCCATTGCTTGCATTCTTGCAGAATGTTCAGCAGCTAAAGAGTCAATAAGAGCGTAATACATATTGAAATCAATATATTTACCTGTTAATTCATTTAATACTTCTTCATCATCATCTGGTTCAATATTTAACATAGAACTTGCTTCACTTAAATCCGCATTTTCTAAGCTAATTGGTAACAATTCTCTAACTCTAATTTCTTGAGTTAGCATGTTTAAGAATCCATTATAAACAACTACTACTTTATCAGTAGTACCATTATTAAAGTCTTCTACAACATCATTAATAAAATCTGCTGCTCTATCGTACTCAGGAGCTGAAGATAAATCTGAAACTGATTGATGTAAATCTACACCTTGGAAGTTAAAGTAATCAACACCTTTTCTTCCAGCAGCTCTTAATCTAACTGTTGTTCCTTTTGCACTATATTCATCCATCATTTTACTAACAGTCTTAATTGTTGCCATATTAAAACCACCACAAAGTCCTTTGTCAGCAGTTACAAAAACAATATCCACTGTTTTTGGATTATCGTTGGCGATAAATGCTTTACCGATGTTTCCGTCGTCTTGAACTTTGCTAACTCTAGTAGCGATATCAGAAAGAACATCATTTATCTTACCTGCATAACTTTTCGCTTGATCAGACAGTTGTCTAGTTCGAGTAAGTTTTGCAGAAGATACAAGCTTCATAGCTTTAGTTGTCTTCTGAGTGTTTTTCACACTACCAATTTGTAATTTAATCTCTTTTAAGTTAGCCATTAACTAATCCTTAGTTTGCACTAAATACAGTTTTAAATTCTTCTAATGCAGCTTTTAATTCTGCTTCAGTTTCATCGTCTAATTTTTTCTTAGATTTAATTGCATCTAAAATATTAGTATATTTTTGTTCAAAGAATGCATGTAATTCAGCTTCGAATCTAACAACGTCACCAACAGCAACATCATTTAAATAACCTTTTACACCAGCATAAAGAATAACAATTTGTTTTTGAATTACTAAAGGAGCACTAACACCTTGCTTTAATACTTCAACCATTCTTTGACCAAGCTCAAGCTCTTTTCTTGTAGCTTCATCAAGATCTGATGCAAACTGTGCGAATGCTTCAAGCTCTCTAAATTGTGCTAAAGATAATTTTAAAGTACCAGCAACTTGCTTAGTAGCTTTAATTTGTGCAGCTCCACCAACTCTAGATACTGATAAACCAACATTAATTGCAGGTCTAATTCCTGAGTTAAACAGGTTAGTTTCTAAGAAGATTTGTCCATCAGTAATTGAAATTACGTTTGTTGGAATATATGCAGCAACATCCCCTGCTTGTGTTTCAATGATTGGTAATGCAGTCATAGACCCAGCACCATTTTCATCTGACATTTTAGCAGCTCTCTCAAGTAATCTTGAGTGTAGGTAGAATACATCCCCTGGGAATGCTTCTCGACCTGGAGGTCTTCTTAATAATAATGAC
Organism: Arcobacter peruensis; assembly: GCF_003711085.1. Classification (NCBI taxonomy): domain Bacteria; kingdom Pseudomonadati; phylum Campylobacterota; class Epsilonproteobacteria; order Campylobacterales; family Arcobacteraceae; genus Arcobacter; species Arcobacter peruensis. The sequence continues at coordinate 2,744,558 of NZ_CP032363.1, read as the reverse complement.
ATTTCTCTATATGCAACGGCATGTTTAGTTAAATCATCATATACGATTAACGCATGTTGACCATTATCTCTAAAGTACTCACCAATTGTAACACCTGTATATGGTGCTAAGAATTGTAATGCAGAAGAATCAGCAGCGCCAGCATTTACAATAGTAGTATATTCCATTGCTCCAGCTTCTTCTAATGTTCTAACAACTGTTGCAACAGTTGATGCTTTTTGTCCGATTGCTACATAAATACATTGAACATTCTCACCTTTTTGGTTAAGAATAGTATCAATAGCAACTGTAGTTTTACCAGTTTGTCTATCACCAATAATAAGTTCTCTTTGCCCTCTTCCGATTGGAACAAGTGCATCAATTGCTTTAATACCAGTTTGTAATGGTTCATGAACTGATTTTCTAGCCATGATTCCTGGTGCTTTTTCTTCAACTAATTTAGTATCAGTTGCTTCAATAGCACCTTTACCATCAATTGGTTCACCAAGAGCATTAACAACTCTACCAGCCATTGCAGGACCTACAGGAGTAGATAATAAAGAACCAAGTCTTTTACAAGAACTTCCTTCTCTTAAACCATTACCTTTTCCAAGAACAACAACACCAACAGAAGATTCTTCTAAGTTTAATGTAAGACCTTTGTCTCCATTTTCAAACTCAACAATCTCTCCAGCCATAACATTTTTTAGACCGTAAACTTGAGCAACACCATCTGCATAAGAGATGATTTTACCAGTTTCATTTACATCTACGTTTAATTCAAAGTTATCAATTCTTTCTTTTATGATCGAACTGATTTCATCAGCTTGAATTTTTGTACCCATTCAATTTCTCCTTTGTTAAGTTCTAAACTGCTTGTAGAATATGATCAATCATTTGCGTTTTTAATCTTTCTTTAGAGAAAGAAATTTCAACACCTAATCCATCAATATCTACTTTGATACCATCATAATCACAAACATTTTGTGATAACGATAATTTAACATCAAATTTTTTACTAAATTGTTTTTCAATTGAAGAAACGTAATCTTTCGATAATTCTTCGTTTGTGTAAACAACTCCAACATAAGTATTATTCATTTTTGCAATTTGAACATTAAGTTCTGATGCGATAAATGGTAATATTTCTAGTCTTCTTTTTTCACCAAGTAAGTTGATGAAGTTTGTTAAAGTTTGATCAGCTTTTTTCACTAATGAAATTACTAATTCAACTTTTTTACTATCATTAACTTCAGGTGAAGAAATAATTGAGTTAAATTTTTCATTAGAAAATGCTGAAGAAATACTATTAAGATTATTACTAATTACAGCAATACTCTTAGCATCTCTTCCGTCAACTAATGCTTTAACATATTTTTTTGCTACTAAATCATTCATATTAAGCTACCTTCTTTAAAACAATATTTACTAACTCATCTTGAGATAATTTAATATTGTCAGATTTTAATAACTCTTCAAGAACTTCTGCAACAACTTCTCTTTTCGCTTTTGATGTTTCAACTTTAATCATTTCTTCAAGATTTCTCTCTAAGTTAGTGATATCAGAATTAACAGCTGCAGATACTTTTTCTTTTACAGAATCAATATCAGCTTTCGCGTTTTCTACAATTTCAGCTGCAAGTTTATTTGCATCTTCTAATTGTTTTTTAGCCGCATTTACTTTATCTTCAGAAGCTTTTAAAGCATCTTGTACTTTGTCAAGTTCTGCTTGAATAGATAAAGATCTATCGGCGAAAAATGCTTTAACTTTATCGGCAAGTAAATACCATAAAATTCCAGCAAATATAATAAAGTTAACGGTTCTTTGAACAATATCTGTTTCTACCGCACCTTCGCTACTTGCAAATAATGCAAGAGGAGCTAAAGCTAATCCAAGTAATACAATTCTTTTCATATATCCATTTCCCTTTTAAATTGAGCTAAGCTTAGCTTTTAGGCTCTCATTAAATTGAGGCATTGTAGATACTAAAGAATCTCTTAGAGCTTTAGTTTCATCTTGTAAGTTTTTAGCAAATTCTTCAGATTTTGCTTCTAAATTAGATTTAGCACTCGCAAGTTTTGCATCAGCACTCTCTTTGGCTTCCTTATAGGCTTGTTCCCTAATAGCAGTTGCTTCTTTTTTTGCTTGGGCAATCGCATTGTTTGCTTCTGCAATCATTCCATCAACGTTCGCACCGTTTGATTTTGCATCTTCTAAATCTTTAGAAATAGAAGCTGATCTATCATCCATGTGCTTAAGTAATGGCTTGAATAAACAGCTGTTTAGTCTAGCAAGAACTAATAGAAAGATAACACCAGAGCTAAGCAATAATACAGGACTTATGTCTAACATTCATTCCTCCATATTTTTTACAGTTTAGTTTAACTAAAACTCATATATTTTAGCAAAGTTAACTATAAAATTATATTAAAAGAAAAAATTAGATTGATAATTTTTAGATTTTGTTACTATTGTAACTTAAAGTAAGAAGAAATTTTTTCTATATCTTCTTGTGAGTTGATTTCAATTTTAAAATAATTCTTCTCAGCCTTGACTTTTAGGTCACTTGACTGTAGTTGTGTTAGTAAGTTTGATAAAGGTTTGAAATCAAAATCTGTAGGCTTTTTACTTGTTTTAACTTTAGGATTAATCTTTTCTTTTAAGTCTTTTACAAGCTTTTCAGTTTCTCTAACTGACAGTTTTTGTCCAATTATTGAATCACATACCATTTTCTGTTCATTGTCACTCAAACCTAACATAATTTTAGCATGACCTGCTGAAATTTTATTACTTGCAAGCGATTGTTGAACATAAGAGCTTAGCTGTAATAATCTTAGAGTATTTGTAATTGATGTTCTGCTTTTAAACACTTTTTTTGATAATTCTTCATGTGTAAGATTATGTTCGTTAATTAATTGTGCATATGAATATGCTAATTCAATTACATTTAAGTCATCTCTTTGAATATTTTCAATTAAAGCTAATTCTCTTAATTTTAAAGTATCAATATCTAAAACAATTGATTTTACCGTTTTTAAATTAGCTAATTTATGTGCTCTTAATCTTCTTTCTCCTGAAATTAGAGTAAAAGTATCGTCTTCATTTTGTATTACACTTATAGGTTGTAATAATCCATGCTCAACAATTGAAGAGCTTAATTCTTGTAGTTTTTCTTCATCAAAGATTTTTCTAGGTTGATTTGGATTAGCTTGTATTAAAGAAAGGTCTAAATCTACAACTTTTGAATTATAATCATCTGTATTATTGCTTTCATAAGCTGATTCAACTTCACCTAATAATTCTCCTAATCCTCTACCTAATGCCATAAGTTTTCCTAGTTATAATATATATTTTGTGTAAATTATGCAGTTATTGCACGTGCAAGATTTGTATATGCTTTAGTACCACTAGCACTTGCGTCATATAACATAATTGGTTTTCCAAAACTTGGACTTTCTGCAAGTTTAATATTTCTTGGAATTACTACATAAGAACTTTCATCAATTTTGAATAATTTATTTTCAAAATGTTGTGCTAAATCTGCAAATACTTGCTTTGACAAATTATTTTGTGATGAGTACATTGTAGGAAGAAAACCTCTAATTAAAAGGCCTTTATTAATTGTTTGTTTTACTAATTTAATAGTGCTTAGTAATTGTGCTAAACCTTCAAGTGCAAAGAATTCACATTGAATTGGTATTAGTACTGAATTTGAAGCACTTAATGTATTAATAGTAATAGGACCTAGTGCTGGTGGTGAATCAATAATAATATAATCAAAATCTTTTTTTATTGGGTCGATTTTTCTTTTTAAAACTAATTCTCGCTCTTTAGTATTTTTGTAAAACTCTTTTTCAATTCCAACTAATCCAATATTTGAGGGAGCAACTTTTAAGTTTTCAATTTCTGAATCTAAAATAATTTCATTTAACTCTTTAGTTCCTAACATTACATGATAGATATTGTATTCATAAGTATCTCTATGGAAACCTAAAGATGTTGTAGCATTAGCTTGTGGGTCAGCATCAATTAATAATACTCTTTTACCTTCTATTGCTAATGCAGCACTTAAATTAACAGCAGTAGTAGTTTTCCCTACTCCGCCTTTTTGATTAGCTATTGCTATTATCTCTGTCATCTTAAACTAAATACCTTTTTATTGTTAACTTGTATAGAACCATCATCATTTAATAAAGCGTTTTCAAGTGAAACTTTTTCATCACCAACGCTAGCTTGGAACTTTCGACTATTTTGAAATTCTATCTTAAATTCACTAAAAATTTGCTTCCATGAATCTTTTAGTTTTAATTTATTAAAGTAACTTTTTAAAATATTATCGCTAGTTATTGAAATATCAAGTTTTCCAAATTCTTCATTTACATTTATTAAATTTAATCCTATTCCACAATAAATTAAATCATTTGAAACTGTTGTAATTGTACCACCAATTTTTTTATCACTAATATAAAAGTCATTTGGCCATTTAAGCCAAATTTCTGAACCAATAGTTTTTAAAATGCCTTTTAAAATAAATGAAAAATATATTGAGGCACTTTGCATTGGTAAATCTTTTGGTAATTCATTTTTATTTAAAACAAAAGAGAAAAATAAATTTCCTTTTGTTCCTGTCCAAGAATTTCCACGACTTCCTATACCATTAGTCTGATAATCACTTGTTATACAAATAGCTTCGCTATATCCATTTGTTTTTATATAATCTTTTAAATATGTATGTGTTGAATCAACTTCGTCTAGTTTTATTATTCTCATAATCGAAGTATACATAATTACTTTACAAGATTATATTAAATATAATCTTTTTAAAAAGGTCATTATGTTAGATCCAGTTTTACCAATTGCTATATATCTTTTATTAGGATATTTATTCAAAATTATATATCATGATAATTCAAAACAATTAATTGAATTTGTAATATATTTTTCACTTCCTGCAATTGTATTTTCCAAAATATATCCATTAACTTTAGATGCAAAAATATTTGGTCTTATTATTATGTTTATTGGATTTATACTTTTTAACTTAGCACTTGCATATTTCATTGGTAGAATGATGAAATTAAATAAACTTTTACTTGCTACGTTTATGATTATGGCTACTTTTGGAAATACATCTTTTATTGGTTTTTCTTATATTGATGCCTTTTATGGACAAGACTTTATTGTTTATGGATTAATTTATGATTTATTTGGTTCTTTTTTACTTTTAGTTTCTTTGGGTATGTTTATAATTACTTGGGGAAGTGGAAGAAAAAACGATACAAAATCTATATTTAAAAGTGTATTTTTATTTCCACCAAGTTTAATGTTTTTTATTACAATAGTTGCTAAAAACTTTGAAGTTCCAAATTTTATGCTTTTAACAAGCCAAACATTAGGAGCAACTTTAGTTCCAATTGCTATGATTGCAATTGGTATGAAACTTGAACTTAAACATATTTTTGTCAAATTTCATATAGTTTCAATGGCTATGATTTTAAAAATGGTGATTGTTCCAATTATTATACTAATTGGGTTTCAGATTTTTTATGGCATTAATGAAACTTGGGTTAAAGTTACAATAATTGAAGTTGCAATGCCACCAATGACTATGGCAACTGTTTTAGCAATTAAAGGTGGATTAGATGAGAAAGTTGCAATTAACTCCTTAGTACTTGGAGTTTTATTAAGTTTATTTACAATTACAGCATATACAACTTATTTAGGCTAATTTAGCCTGGTAAGTTTATTGTAAAAAATGCTCCAAAATAATGTTTATCTCTATAAATAAACTCTTTATTTTTTACACATAAAGAACCTTTCATATGTTTTTCAATAATGAGTTTTGTTAAATATAATCCAACTCCAGAAGCTTCTTTCTTTTTATTTGAAGAATAATGCTCTTCAAAAATACTCTTTTTGAAAGAAGAATCTACACCTCTTCCATTATCTTTTATATGTAAAGTGATTTGATTATTCTCTTCTTCAAATAAATCTATAAATATATATCTTTGCTCTGACATTGGAACTTTTGTTATTAAAGTATCTTTAGCATTTGTTAACAAGTTTAAAATACATTGTGTAAATTCATTCTTTAAACCATAAATATATAAACTACTATCTAAATTCATTACAACATTGATATCATTAATTGTTATTTCAGTTTCTGCTATTTCAATACTTTTTTTAATCGAATCTGCTATGTTAAAATTTTCATCCATTGTATCTACGTTATAAAAGTCTCTAAAATCGTCTATAGTTTTTGATAATACTTTTGTTGTATCAACAATTTGTCTTAGTTGAGTAATATCCCTTTTAATATCAGGTTCACCAACTTCTAAATTAATTGAAACTCCACTTGCCAGTGTTGAAATAGTAGAAAGTGGTTGTCTCCATTGATGTGCAATATTACCAATCATCTCACCCATTGAAGCCATTTTTGATTGATGAAAAATAATTGCAGATTTATTTTGATTTTCAATAATTTTTTCTTCAATTCTTCTTTCTAGTTCTTCATTTGATTCCTCTAGTTTTTTATTTAGTTCTTGAAGTTTTAATACGTCATCTTGTGCTTTGGAAACTGACAAGGAAATAAAAGCACTAATAGTTGAAATCACTTCTTTATCTTTAACAGTAAATATAGAATATTTATCATTTTCTTTTTTATTTAATAGTTGAACCACACCAATAACTTTTTGATTAATAGGGTGTATTAAGGGAACTGAAATAGTAGAATGAGTTTTATAATTGAATTTTTTGTCAAACTCTTTTGCACCAATAAACTCATATTCAGGAGCATCGTAAACATCATCAATCATAATAATTTTTTTTGTTAAAAATGAATCGACAGCTAAGTATTTGTCTTTTTCATCTAAAGAGAGTTTATATTCATTTGTAGAGTGGTAGAATCTATAAATATTTTCATAAGACAAGGCATCATTTTGGAAAACATGAAACTTAAGATAGTTTTTATCTTTTATATAAATTGTTCCAGCTTCTGCTTGGAGTAATTCTCTAGTATACTTAAGTATTTCGTGCAACAATACATCTAGATCACTTATATTAAACAAACTTATATCATATATATGTTTTAAATCATCACTAGCCATAGTCCCAACTTTAATAATTTTTAGTCATGATATCATAAGTTATTTTAAAGTATCACCTTTTTCTAATCTTTGCCCTCTGATATAAATAGATGAATCTAATGCTTTCTTTGATGGGGCTTGTAGTGTTTTTATTTTTATACTTCCCTTTTTACATCCAATTAAAATAAAATTATCATCAATTTCTAAAATAGTTCCTTCTTTATTATTTGAAGTATTTTCAATCAATTCAATATCTTTAAGTTTTAATCCAGAAGAGAGAAACACTCCTGGCCAATATGAATATGCTTTATATTTTAAAAATAAACTTTTTGCAGATTTAAAATCAACTAAACCATCATCTTTTTTTATTTTTTTACAAAAGCTTACTTCACTTTCATTTTGTTTTTTAGGATTTATATTTTCAAAATTATCTAAAGTTGTAATAGTTAATTTTGCAGCAATATCAGATAATGCATCAAAGGCCTGTGCAACTTCCATTGTAGGAGTGATTTTTAAATATTGCCAAGCTAAAATATCACCTGAATCTAAACCTTCTTCCATAAACATAGATGTAACACCTGTAAAATAATCATCATTTAAAAGTGATTCTTGAATTGGAGAGGCACCCCTATATTTTGGAAGAAGAGAAGCATGAAGATTAATACAAGGTGCAATATCTAAAATTTCTTTTGGTAATATTTGACCATAAGCTGCAACAATTATAAAATCTGGATTTAATTTTTTAATATCAGATGCAGCTTCCTCATTTCCTCTTAGTTTCTCTGGTTGAAAAATTGGAAAATCTAAATCTTTATCAAGACAAAATTGTTTAATATGAGGTGCAGTTAGAACTTGTTTTCGTCCAACTGGTTTATCAGGTTGAGTAAAAAGACCTACTATTTCATAAGGGCTATTTAATAATTCTTCAAAAATTCTTGTCGCATAATCAGGAGTTCCCATAAAAAGTATTTTTTTACTCATAAGCTTACCTTTATTTTATTTATTTGATTGAAAGATTGTTCCACTTTTATGATTATCATAAAGTAAGAAATCATATGCATTTTTTAAATCAAAACCAGATGTTAAGTACATTGGTTTATTTCGTTTCATTAAAAAACTTGCTGCTTTTAATTTTGTAACAATTCCACCTGTTGCAAATTCTGAATTAGGAGTATGTTTCATTTGAAGTTCTTCTTCATCAATTTCATTTACAAATTTTAACATTTTTGCATCAGGGTTCTCATGAGGATTTGAATTATAAAAACCATCAATATCACTTAATATTGCTAACATATCTGCATCAAAAAAGAAAGCTGCATGTGCTGCCATTTGGTCATTATCACCAAATAATAGCTCATCATTTGCAATTACATCATTTTCATTTATTATTGGAACTACATCATTTTGAAGTAATATTTCCATAACTTCTTTTGCATTTTGCGAACGTTTTCTTGAGTCAAAATCTTCTGCAACTAAAAGTATTTGAGCACAAGTCATATTATATTCTGCAAATCTTTTTTTATAATACTTCATTAATAATGGTTGCCCAATTGCAGCAAGAGCTTGCCTATTTGAAATGTTTGTTCTATCTAAGTTTAATTTTGTATTTCCAGCAGCAACTGCTCCTGAAGATACTAAAATTACTTGAAGGTTTTTTTCCTGTTTAAGTTTAGCTATAAAATCAACTAGATTATTTAGTCTATTAATAGCTAAATCAGTACCTTCTCTAAGTACTGCACTACCAACTTTTATAACCAAACGTTTCACTATTTTTGCTCCAATAAATTGTAAAGTGCAAAAGTAATAGATTTTGTATTTTTTCTAGTAACAGAAGAAATTGGTAATACAAAAAATGGTTTAGAATTATCAAATCTTGAATAAGTTAAGTCTTGAACATAATATGGATACTCTTTTTCAAATCCAAATTCGTTAGAAGATGAACATTCTAATCCAATATCAGTAATAAATTGTTTAATATCAGCTTCTAAATCTTCACCATAATATCCATCAATTTTACTTAATGCAATTGCATAATTTCTTCCAGCTAACTCACCAGAGAATTTTGAAACTTCTTCTTTTAAAACATTATATTGATCAATCATAGTTCTATAATTAGCAACATCAACCATAAATAGTAAAGTTTTTGTTCTTTCAATATGTTTTAAGAATTCTAGTCCTAAACCTCTACCATCTGCCGCTCCATCAATAATTCCTGGAATATCAGCCATAACAAAAGAGTTATAATCTCCAACTTCAACAACACCTAATTTTGGTGTTAAAGTTGTGAATTCATAATTTGCAATTTCTGGGTTTGCATTTGATGTAGTTGAAATCAATGTTGATTTTCCAACATTTGGATATCCAACAAGTCCAACATCTGCAATTAATTTTAACTCTAATCTAATATTTTTACTAAGACCTGGAAGACCTGGTTGAAAATATGTTGGTCTTTGGTTTCTTGAATTTTTAAAGTGAACATTTCCAAGTCCACCTTTTCCACCTTCAAGAATTTTTACTTTTTGGCCTTCTGTTACTAAATCAAGTAAAATTTCACCTGAATCATCATCAATAACTTGAGTTCCTGGAGGTACAATTAATACAAGCTCATCCGCAGACTTTCCAGTCATTCTTGATGCCATTCCTTGCTTTCCATTATCAGCTTTGAAAACTTTTCTACCTTTATAGTTAGATAATGTATCAGTATTAGAATCTACTAAAAAGTAAACATCTCCACCTTTTCCACCATCTCCACCATCAGGACCACCTTTAACAACAAATTTTTCTCTTCTAAAAGATGAACAACCTTGTCCACCTTTTCCAGAATAAACTACAAATCTAGCACTATCTATAAACATTTTAACCTCACTTTTGTGAAAAATAAAAAATCAACTCTATATTAACTTTTTATTTTCCATTTTGTATAAATAAAAAAAGGGTGCTAGCAAATTTGCCAACACCCTTCTTAAAAAACTAAATAAGTCCAGAATTACGAAGCGTAAACTGAAACTTTTTTTCTTTTTTTATCTTTAACTTCAAATTTAACAACACCGTCAATTAAAGCATAAATTGTGTGATCTTTTCCGATACCAACATTTTGTCCAACATGGATCTTAGTACCTCTTTGTCTGATAATAATATTACCAGATCTAACTACTTCACCACCATATTTCTTTACACCAAGTCTTTTACCAGCTGAATCTCTATTATTCTGTGTACTACCTTGACCTTTCTTATGTGCCATAGTTTATCTCCTTAACTGTGTTGTGCTTATGCAGCGATTTTAGTAATTCTAATTTTAGTGAAGCTTTTTCTAAAACCTCTTTTTAACTTAGAATCTTTTCTTCTTCTTTTTTTGTAAATGATAACTTTTTTGTCTCTATTTACACCTGTACCATCTAATACTACTTCTGCTTGAACAGTTGCTTTTGATACAGCATCACCTGTAACTAATTCACCATTATTTACAGCTAATACATCAGTAATCTCTAATGTTTCTTTTGCAGCTTTACCAGTATAATCAATGTCTAAGATATCACCCTCAGAAACTTTATACTGTTTTCCACCACATTTGATAATTGCGTACATTTTTATTCCTCTAAATTAACTTCTCTTGTGTTAACTTCATTTTATTAATGCTAACTTTATTTTGAACGGGAATATTATCTAAAGTTAGTTTAAACTTTCTTTAAGACAATAAGTTTTTTATCTATAATCTGATGCAGTTGCAATACAATCAACCATAATCATTGCACCAATTGGCAATCCATTAGTTGATATAGTGCTTCTAGCAGGCTTGTGTTCACCAAATGCTTCTGCAAATAAAACATTTACAACACCGAAGTCTTCAATATTTTCTAAGTATACAGATACTTTAATAACTTGTTCCATTCCACTTTCAGCATCTTCTAATAATGTTCTTAAGTTTGATAATACTTGTCTTGTTTGAACTTTAATATCTCTTTCAACCATAGTACCATCAAGAGTAATAGGAACCTGTGCAGATGTATAAACTAAACCATTTATTTTCACAGCAGGCGAATATGGACCAATTGCTGCTGGTAAATTATCACTTTGTATTAATTTCATTTTTTTTCCTCTTTATAATCTATAAAACTTTTTTTGTATTCTACAAGAAATAATCTAGAATAAAAATTAAACATTAAAATTAATTTCCAATTATAAATTATAGCTAACTAGTTTTCCGCTTTTTAACTGTCTTAAGGCATCTTGTATTTTTCTAAGATTTAAACTTTTCTCTTTTAAAGACAGCTTGTCATTAAATTTTGTTGATGTTAATTTATTTGTATAAAATTTGTAAAGTAAAGTTAATAACTCTTTATTTAATCTCTCATCATCATAATTTTCTAGTTTCTCATTTAAAGTAATTGAATTTAATGAAATATTTGTAATATCATTTAATAATAGTTCAAATTCATATTTGTGTGCTTCAAACATAGATGAGTCAACTATGTCTAAAACTGAATCTAATCTTGAAGGCTTTTCTAAAATTGATTTGATTATACATAGTTCAGCTATATCTATTTTTGATAAATTAGATTCTTCTGGTCTTTTTTGTATATCAGCACTTACTTTTACTAAGTTTTCACGTATATTTAATTTTTGAGCAATATATCTTTTATATTCATCTTGATAAATTACTCCTAAAGATTTTAAATAATCATTTGCTTCAATTAATGCTTTTTGTTTTTGGGCTGGGTTATTTATTTCATATTTTGAAATAATATAATCAATTGCATAAGGAATAAAAGACATTGGACTTGCAAATATCTTATTTAACTCTTCAGTTTTTCCATCTTTAACCATATCAGCAGGATCAATGCCTTCACCAAAAATAACAACTCCACCTTCAAATTCACTCTGAGATAACATAACAGAAGCTTTAAAAGCAGCAGCAAGACCTGCTTTATCTCCATCATAGGCTAAAATAATCTTAGGTTCACCTCTTCTTATAAGTGGCAAGTGATCTTTTGTAAGTGCAGTTCCTAATGTTGCAACTGCTGTATTAAATCCTGCTTGATGTAGCATTATTACATCTAAATAACCCTCACAAACAATTAATTGATTTTTTTTATAAATATGCTCTTTTGCTAAATGATATCCATATAGTAGTCTTGATTTATTAAATACTTTTGTTTGCGGTGAGTTTACATATTTTGCATTATGTCCTGTAATTGTTCGTCCACCAAAACCAACCATTTTCCCATTTATTCCATAAATTGGAAAAGTAATTCTTTCAATAAACCTCGAGTATAAACCATTAGTTCCTGTATCAATTACACCTAAATCTATTGCATCACTTAAATTATAATGATTTGATTTTAGAAAATTAATTGTATCACCTGAACTTGGTGCATAACCAATTTCAAATTTTTCAACTGAAAATTCTGAAATTCCCCTACTTGCAATATATTCTTTTGTAGTATTATTATTTACATAAAGTCTTTGATAAAATTTATTAACATCTTCTAATATTCTTATATCTTGTTTTTTTGTATTTACATTATCGTATTCTAAAGTAACATTATTCATAGATGCTAGTTTTTCAATAGCTTCTGGATATGAAAGTTTTTCATATTCCATCATAAATTTTATGGAATCGCCACCTACTCCACAATTACCTACAATGAAATTTTTTGTTAAAAAAGTATGACTTCTATCTTCTACAGTAATATCATATACCAATTCTTCATCTTCTGATTCTTTAATACTTTTTACTCTCATAAAAAGATACTTAACATCATTAATATTCTCAAAAAAAGCTTTTAAGGACTCTCTTTTATGAAAAAGAATTGTATAACATTTTTTATGATTAACATTTTTTTTATCTTTATATGTTTTTCCTTTATAAAGAGAAGGGATAAGTTCTAAACTTATTGCTAAATCAAATAAAAGATAAGATAATTTTTTACTTATTGTTTTATAAGTTCTTCTAGAATAACAACCATCTCCATCCATCAATCCTTCAAAAAGTGAACTCTTAAATGATTTTTTTAAGTAGTTAAAATAATATGGATACTCTTTATTTTGAGCACCACTTGCAAAAAGCTTTTTAAAAATATATTCTAAATTAGTACTTGAGCAAGTAACTTCTAAAGAATTTTTTCTATTTTTTGGATAAAATAAAGAGGCTTCTTTTTTAAAAGATTTCTTTAATGTTTCAATTATTTTCTCAGCATAATTAATTTCTTTAGAATGTAATGAAAATTTAATTCCCCCTCGATATGTACTTCCTTCTGCTATGTACATACCAAATAACCACATTAAATCCTTTGTGATTTTTACTTTTTTTATAATATCTACAGAAGGACCCAATTTATTCTTTTCCCAAAATTCAGAAAAATCAAATGTTTTTTTTGTAATTATTTCCCTATCTATTGGATATAAGAAATAATCACCTTTTTTAACTTCTTTTGCAAATAAGACTTGAGTCTTGATATTAATTTCTTTTTTATTTTTCTTAATTCTTCCATAAAATTTAAGAGGTCTATTTTTCTCAACTCGAATATAAGGCAAATTCTTTTTTACATCATCTTGAGTTAAAACTATCATGTCATGATTTTGAGTAAAATATGACCATTCATCAAACAAATCAGTTTTAAATTTCAACATTCCATATTGAGGTTTATGAGATAAGGATTCAATTACTTTTGTTTCTTTTCCATTAGAGGCATATACGTAATCTCCAACTTCTATATTTTGAATTTCTTTTATACCATCTTTTGTTCTGATTTCTTCATTAGGAGCTAAACAGCCGAAACAATGATATATTTGCTTTGCAGGACTTACTACAAAAGAAGGAGTTGATTCTCCATGAAAAGGACAACAAGCTTTAAAGTTAGCACCTGATTTTTTAACTTCTAAAAACTGTGAAATTACATCAACAATATCAAGGTTGTTTTTTAAATTTTCAATCGACTCTTTTTTAATCATTTGCGATTATAGCACTTTATTTTTTTATATGAACTTTTATGATAATATTATTGTCTATTTCAAGATATAAACAAGGCCAAAAGTGGATAATATAGTTTTAGAGTATAGAGACCCGTTGTTTAGTATTATAATACTTGTAGCACTTGTATTTGTGATATCTTTTATCGCTTATTCTTATGGAATATATAGAGAAAGACTTGCACGAAAAGATTATAGAAAATTATCACGTAGGTTTGAACTTGGGAAACTAAAAGAAGACGACTATGTTCATTTATATAAAACATATAATCTACCTTTTGATTCAATACTTTTATTAGCCTCATCTTTTTTACATAAAGGTGATTATAATAAAGCAATAAATGTATACTTAACACTACTTGAACATGTAAGTGATAGAGTAAAAAAAGAAGAGTTATTAGAACTTTTAGGAACTACTTATTTTAAAGGTGGTTTTTTACAAAGATCAAAAGATGTATTTATGAGAATACTTAAATTCTCACCTAGAAACAAACAAGCTTTAACATATTTATTAATAATTCATGAAAAACTTAAAGACTTTAAAAAAGCTAAAGAAATAACAACTTGTTTAGAAGAATTAAATAAAAACGTTAGCAAAGATCAAACTTATCTAGATGCACTTATTATATTAAACGATCCAATTTATTCTTATGAGAAAAGAACCCAACTTCTAAATGAAATTTATAAAAAAGATAAAAGTATTCAAAGATTGTTTGTACAGTTTTTATTACAATTTAATAAAGACTTTTTTTGGGAAAATGTAGAAAAATTTGATGCCAAATCGTTTATTGATTTAATGTGGTATTTAAATTTTGACGATATTCATTTTGAGAAAGTTGCTTCAAATGAATTTTTGCTTGAATTATATAATGCAAAAGGCTACTTAGATAATTTAGAACATAGTGAAGACTTTGTTTTTAATATTTTAATATTACTTCATAAATATTCAAAAGAGGTAAATGCAACTTTAGATTTTGAATTTATTTGTTCATCTTGTAAACATTCACATCCAATTTATGACAATAGATGTCCACATTGTCATAGTATATTAACATTTAATGTTAGTCATACACTAAGTAAATCTTTAGACCAAGCTACACAATCTTTACAATAATAAAAGATGTGATATAATCTCGTGCATTAATTATAAATAATTATATTAATGTAAAAATTTTAAGGAAAGTAAGATAATGAGTGATTATTCAAAGTTAGAAAAGTGTTTGGATTATCAGTTTAAAGATAAAAACCTGATAATCGAAGCACTTACACATAAAAGTTTTAAAAAACCATATAATAATGAAAGATTAGAATTTTTAGGAGATGCAGTTTTAAACCTAATAGTAGGAGAATTTTTATTTTTAAAATTTCCAAAATCTAATGAAGGTGAACTATCAAAGATAAGAGCATCATTAGTAAATGAAACTGGCTTTACTAGATTAGCAAATGATATTAAATTAGGTGATTTTATTTTTATATCAAGTGCAGAAGAAAGAAACAAAGGAAGAACAAAAGCTTCTATTCTTTCAGATGCTTTTGAAGCAATAATGGGTGCTATTTATTTAGAATCAGGACTTGAAGCTTTAAAGCCAATTATTCTAAAACTTCTAGATGAATCATATGACAAAATTAATCTAGATGTTTTATTCTCTGATTATAAAACTGCTCTTCAAGAAATTACACAAGCTAGATTTGGTTCAATTCCTGAGTATAAAATTGAAGCTTCATTTGGTCCTGACCATAAAAAAGAGTTTGAAGTATCAATTTGGATTGATGATAAAACTTATGGAAAAGCAAAAGGTAAAAGTAAAAAATTAGCTCAACAAGCAGTTGCAAAAATTGCAATTGATATTTTAAAAGGTAGCGAATAATGAATACATTTGGACATAGATTTAGATTTTCAACTTTTGGTGAAAGTCATGGAAAAGCTCTTGGATGTATTGTAGATGGAGTTCCTGCTGGAATAAAAATTGATGAAGAGTTTATTCAAAATGAAATGGATAGAAGAAAACCTGGAAAAAACAAATACGCAACTGCTAGAAAAGAAGGCGATAAAGTAGAAATACTTTCAGGTGTATTTGAAGGAATTACAACAGGTACTTCAATTTCAATGGTAATTTTTAATGAAAACCAAAAATCTAAAGACTATACTAATGTAAAAGATCTATTTAGACCAGGTCATGCAGATTTTACTTACTTTAATAAATATGGAACAAGAGATTATAGAGGTGGTGGACGTTCAAGTGCTAGAGAAACAGCTGCTAGAGTAGCAGCTGGAGCAATTGCAAAATTAATGCTAAAAGAGCTTGAGATTGAAGTTCAAAGTGGTATTTGTGCAATTGATGGAGTTGAAGCTAGTGAATATGACTTTTCAAGTGTAAGTGACTCTGAAATATTTGCCCTAGATAAAAATGTTGAGCAAGCACAAAAAGATGCAATACTAGCTGCAAAAAATAAGCATAACTCTGTTGGTGGTGTTGCTCTTGTAAATGTTAAAAATGCTCCAATAGGTTTAGGTGAACCATTATATTTTAAACTTGATTCACAAATTGCAAATGCGATGATGAGTATAAACGCAGTTAAAGCTGTTGAAATTGGAGATGGAACACTAAGCTCAAAAGTTAAAGGTTATGATAATAATGACCAAATAAGAAAAGATGGCTTTAAAACAAATCATAGTGGTGGAATTCTTGGTGGAATTTCAAATGGCGATGATATTAATGTGAAAGTTTATTTTAAATCAACTCCATCTATTTTTATTAAACAAGAAACAGTTGATATTCACAATGATGAAGTTGATTGCGAACTAAAAGGAAGGCATGATCCTTGTGTTGCAGTTCGTGGTTCTGTTGTTGCTGAGTCTATGATGGCTTTAGTATTAGCTGATATGGCATTACTTAATATGTCATCTAAAATAGAAAATGTAAAAAAAGTTTACTCAAAATAAAAGAGTAAACTTTTACTCTTTTAAATTTACTTATTTTTTAAAGTTCACTTTTTAATTCTTCAAGTCTTGCAATTCTATCTTCAGTTGTAGGATGAGTTCTAAACAATCCTCCAAACGTAGACTTTAAACCTGAAAATGGATTTATTATAAACATATGTGCTGTTTGTTCTGTTGCATTATGAACTTGATGACCATTTCTAGCATAATTTTCTAATTTTGATAATGCAGATTGCAAGCCACTTGCATCACCTGTCATTCTAGCAGCTCCCTCATCAGCCATAAACTCACGACTACGACTTACTGTCATTTGAATAATTGAAGCTGCAAGAGGTAATAAAAGTGCCATTAATATCATCATTATTGGATTTGAATTTTGTCTATTACTTCCAAACATTGCACCAAATTGCATCATATTTGCTATCATTGCTATTGCACCTGCAAAAACAGCTGCAATGGTTCCCACTAAAATATCATAATGCTTTATATGAGATAATTCATGTGCAATTACACCTTCAAGCTCTTTTTCATTTAACATTTCATATAAACCCATTGTAACTGCAACTGCTGCATTTTCATGATTTCTTCCAGTTGCGAATGCATTTGGAGTATGATCTGGAATTAAATATACTTTTGGCATTGGTAATCCAGCTTTTTGTACAAGTTTTTGAGTAATTTGATAAACAGGATGTCTTTTATCTTCAAGAGGTGTTGCATCATAATGCTTTAATACTTGTTGGTCTGAATAATAATATGCATAAAAGTTCATACCACCTGCTATTAAAAATGCGATTAACATACCGGTTGTTCCTCCAAAAGAAAAACCAATAAACACAAATAAAACTGTTAAAGAAGTTAATAAAAATACTGTTTTTGCTTGTTCCATAATATTCCTTTCATAATTTTAGTAATTATATAAAAAAATAGTTAATAAATATTAAACTAAATTCTATTTAAAATTGATTCTTCTTTATATAAAACTTTTGCACTTGGTGTTTGCTTTGAAGTACTCTCTAAATGAACATCTTGATCATCAAAGAAAATATCAGCACCAAAAGCTTTTACTACTTCATATTTATCAACTCCCCCTAGGAAAAATGCTTCATCAAGTCTTACATTCCAATGAGAAAGTGTTCTAATTACTCTTTCATGTGCAGGTGAATTTCTTGCAGTTATTAGCGCTGTTCTAATTGGTGTTTGCTCTTCTTGATATTTTGCTTGAATATTTGATATTACTCTTAATAGCTGAGCAAAAGGCCCATCTTGCATTGCATTTGATACATTTGCTTTTTCATGCTCTAAAAAGGCTTCTAAACCTTGAGTTTTATATATAACTTCTGATTCTTCTGAAAATAAAACTGCATCCCCATCAAAGGCAATTTTTACTTGGTTTGAAAATTCATTATTTTTATTTTCATATGGTAAAATTCTAGCAGAGGCTATTCCTTCATTAATTGCATTTTGAACATCATGTTCATTTGCTGATAAAAATAAATCTACTTTAAAAGGTTTTAAATATTTTGCAATATCGTTTCCTCCTGTCCAAGCTGAACGTTGAATATCTAGTTTGTATTTTTCTATTGATTTTGTAATTCGTAATGAAGTTGCTGAATTATTTCTAGACATGATAATAACTTCAACTTGTTTATCATCAGGAAAATCTTCATTTATTTTTAATAGATTTTTTACTAGTCTAAAACCTGTACCTTCATCTATTTGTTTATCTTCATTTTCAATTTGATATTTATAATAATCATCTAAACCTTTTTCTTCAAATATTTTATTTTCATCTTCTAAATTAAATAATGCTCTTGAAGAAATTGCAATTACTAATTTTTTGTTTAAATCATATCCCACTTTAATTAACCTTAATTTTTTTCTATTATACAAATATTAAACTATAAAATAAATTTTTTCTATAAAATACAAAAGAAAAATTCAAAATATTGATATTTTATATGTTTAACGACATAATAATTATTTAATTTTTAAGAGCCCTATTTAAAAGCAATAAAAATATTATTTGTAAATAATAAAATAATATTGATATTTTTTAATAAAAACTTGTAAAAATTACACATTGATATTGATTATATACAATAAGGTTATAATTTTATAATAAAAAAAGGATTTTTCTTTTAAAATCATAATTAATAAGAATAAAGAGTAATAAATGAAAAAACTATATATTGTAAGACACACTAACAAAGCTAATGAAAAACCTGGTCAAGATGATTATGATAGAGAATTAAGTCAAAAAGGTATTGAAGAAGCTAGAAAAATAGCTCAAAAGTTTGTAGATAAAAATGTTACTACTGATTTAATTGTATCAAGTCCTGCACACAGAACTAAGCAAACAGCTGAAATATTTGCAGAAGTGCTAAATTATGATAAATCAATAATGTATAATGAAGTTTTATATATGGCATTTGTAAATGAACTTCTTGAGACAATATCTTATACATTTGATACAGTTGAAAATATGATATTAATTGGACACAACCCATCTTTAACTGCGCTTGCAATTACTCTTGTAGATTTTAAAGAGAAATTTGAAATAGGTGGAATTATGGAAATTGAGTTTGATTGCAATTCATGGATTGATATATCAAAAGAAAATGCAAAATTGGTTTCTTATATATATCCTGAAGAATAAAACAAAAGATAAAAGTAAATTTACTTTTATCTCAAATCTTTAAAACTATTTACCTAAACAAAACTCTCCAAACATTACATCTAACATTTGGTCATTTTCATATGGTCTTGTAATATTTGATATATTTTCTAAAGCTTCTGTTATATGATGAGCAAAGAATTCTAACTCGCCACTATCAAGTGGCATAATAGATTGCTCTATATGAGATAGCGTTAATTCAACTGATGATACTTGTCTTTTTGAAACAAGAGTCATTTCATCACTATGTGTATTTGAATCTAATATTGTTTCAATATTTTTTATAAGTGGATTTATATCTTGTTTTGTAGATAATTCAATAAAATCACTTATTAAAGATTTATCAAAGCTATTTTCTAAATCAGATTTATTTAAAACTTTTATGATCTCTTTTTCTTTATTTGAAGATATTAAATCTATAATTTTTTCATCTTCACTATCACAAGTTTTACTATTATCAAATAATGCAATTACAATATCAGCTTCGTTAATCGCTTCAATTGATTTTTCAATTCCTATTTTTTCAATAACATCACTTGCATCTCTAATTCCTGCAGTATCAACTATTTTAATTATATGAGTACCAATTTTTACAGACTCTTCAATAGTATCCCGTGTAGTTCCTGCAATATCTGATATAATCGCTCTATCATAGTTTAGAAGCTTGTTAAGTAGCGATGACTTTCCAACATTAGGTTTTCCAATGATTGCCACTTTAAAGCCTTCTATCATTCCCTCACGTCTTTTACTAGCATCAAGAGTATTTGATAGTTTTACAATAATTTTATCCATTTTATTTTTGATTTGCTCAAAAATATCTGATGGCAAATCATCTTCAGCATAATCAATTGAAACTTCTGTATAAGCTAGCATGAATAGTAAATCTTCTCTAATATCATTTACAAAAGATGTTAGTTCACCTTTTAATTGTCTTGCTAATAATTTAACTGCATCTTCGCTTCTAGCTTCAATAATTTTAGAAATTGCTTCAGCTTTTGATAAATCTATTTTATTATTTAAAAAAGCTCTTTTTGAAAACTCACCAGGGCTTGCAAACCTAGCTCCATGATTAATAGTTTCATTTACAATCATATTTGCAATTGCAACTCCACCATGACATTGAAATTCAATTACATCTTCACCTGTAAAAGAAAATGGTGCTTTAAAATATAGAACTAAAGCTTCATCAATAACTTCATCTTTTTTAGAATATAAAGAAGAAAGTGTTGCTAATCGTGGTTGAAAGTTTGATTTTTTAGAAATTTTTAGAGCGATTTCAAGAGCATTTACTCCTGAAAGTCTAACTATTGAGATTGAACCAATTCCATTGGCTGTTGCTATTGCAACAATAGTATTATCATCAAACACTTTATTAGTCTTTGCTTCTGTACTCATTTACAAGTACATATTTGTCGCCTCTTACATTTGTTTTTACAGCAACATATTTATTTGGAAATTCATCTCTTAGTTTTTTAAGTGCAATATGAACTAAAATACCATCTAAAGGTTTAGTTTTAAAAGTACCTTTTTCTTTAATTACTTCTATTACAGGTTCTAAATAAGTATAGATTGAAGCTTCTTGATTTTTTAAAAACTCTGCTACTTCTAATCTTAGCATTAATCCATACTTTTCATTTATCCAATTAAATAAAATATAAGATAAGGCTTTATATCTATAACCTTCTTTTCCAATTAATAAAGCAGAATCATCACCTGTAAATTCAACATATAAAGTTTCTTCATCATAGAAATCTACTTTAATATTATCGATTTTATAACAAGTATTTGAAAAAAGTAAATCCATTCCAGCTTTTATTTCGTTGATAATATCTTGTTTATCTTTTTTTACCACTAAAGAAGAAAGTTCATTTGAAGCTTCATCTTCATTGTAAAAGTTATCAAAAATTTTATCTTTTGAAGTATCTTTTGGAACTTCATTTAAAATAGGCTCTTCTTTTAACTCTTTAGCTTTTTTTACTATTTCATCACTTTTATTTGAATCTTCAATTCTTTTAGAAACATCTTCAATTTTTACATCTTTTTTTCTAAATGTTTGTGATGCTGATTTTTTTTCATATTTATTACAATTATCTTTATAACAAACTTGAATAATAGCAGTTTTTTTACCAAGCCCAAGGAAACCCTTGCTTGGCTGTTGAATTACATCAATTTCTAAATCTGTAATTGAACACTTAAAATCAGCTGTTGCTAATTCGTAAACTTCTTCTAAACATTTAGCTTCAAATTTTTTCATTGTAAATCCCTATTATTCTGCTTTTTGTTTTTCCGCTCTTTTTCTTTCAAACATTTTATTAATGTAATACTGTTGTGAAATTGTAAACACGTTATTTACGAACCAGTATAATGTAAGTCCTGCAGGGAACCATAAGAAGAAGAATGTGAAAATAATTGGTAACATTTGGAATATTTTCTTTTGCATTTCATCTTGCATTGTATTTGGCGTAATTTTTTGTTGTAAGTACATTGAAGCACCCATTAAAATTGGTAATACAAAGTATGGATCCATTTCAGCTAAATCATGTACCCATAGCATCCATGGTGCACCTTTTAACTCAATAGCATTTAATAAAACTCTATATATTGCGAAGAATACAGGAATTTGTAAAATTAATGGTAAACATCCACCCATTGGGTTTGCACCATGTTTTTTATATAATTCCATCATATGCATAGATTGTTTTTGTTTATCATCTTTATATTTAGCTTGAATATCTTTCATTTTTGGTGCTAAATCTTTTAATTTTTGCATAGATACCATACCTTTGTATGATAAAGGATAAAGTACTAATTTAATTAAAATAGTTAATATAACAATTGTCCAACCCCAGTTTCCAACATAACTTTGAATAAATTGAAGTAATAAGAACATAGGTTTTGCAATAAATGTAAACCAACCATAATCAATTACATCAATTAATTCAGGATTTAAGGCTTCTAAATCTCTATGATTTTTAGGACCCATGAAACCTGAGAAAGAGATATTACTTCCACCATGAACAAAAGCTTGAACATCAGAATTTGAGTCAGGCATTAAAGAAACACTTAATGACTTTTCAAAATTATAAATTAAACTTGTATAATATCTATCAAAACTAGAAATAAATTTTGCACCAATTATGTCTTTATTTTTATCTAAATCACCATCTTCAATTGTTTCTAAAGTACTGTCATTTAATTTTGCGATAAAACCATGAACTGCATACATATCAGCTAAAACATTTGGTCTGTATCCATTTGTAATAAAAAATTGCTGATTGTTTGTAGAAGAAACTTTTAAATCATAGTGTCCATCAGGATAGATTGTAAACTTTTTAGTTAAAACTGTATTACTTAATGTCTGAGTTAATACTAATTCTTGAACATTACTTGTAGCATCAATATTAGCAGAACTTGCAACAGTTGCAACTTTGAAAGCTTCAGCATTTAAGTTTGCATCTGCAAATCTAACTTCTAAAGGTCTTAATTGATTAACTTCAAATAATTTGATTTGATTTAAATCTTCATCTTTATATTTTTCTTGAGTTAAAGTAACTTGCGCAACTCTACCTAAAGTATCAATTTCAATAATATTTTTTGCTGTTTTAATAACAGAAACTATTTGTGAACTTGCAATTGTTTTTGGAGATAAGGCTGCAACTTGGTTCGACATATCAATTGGATTGCCATTTACATCTGTTGATACCATTTGCGTAGTAGACGTTTTTACATCTGGAGCACTGTTTTCTTGTGTTGTTTGCTCTACTTTAGCTTGAGCAGCTTTAGCTTCTTGCTGTGGTTTTAATACTAAAAACTCATAAGCTATAAAAAATACAAAAACGACTACTGTCATTATAAGCATTCGTTTTTGCATTCCGTTATTTTGATTCATATTGTTCATCCTTGTTTTTCCACTGTCGGTTTTTAACTACAAAATATTTATTGTTTTTTGTTGGAACATACCAATAAACTATTTTGATTTTTTCAAAATTTACATTTTGAAGTTTTTTTAACTTTATAACTGGATAATCTATTCCACCAGAAAAAAGTTGATTACATTTTAATACGCGTGATATTGTAAAATAAATCGCCTTAAAAAACGTATTATTATCTAGTTGCCATAGGGCATATTGCGAACAAGTTGGATAATATCTACACGATCCAAATGAAATCACACTCAAATACCTCTGGTAAAACCTAATAAAGTATTTAAAAATTGTTTTCATTGTAGTAATTCAAGTCTTTTTAATGCAAAATCAAAATCTTTTTTTAGCTGTGAGAAGCTTTTATCGTGTATTGTATTTTTAACAACAAAAATATATTTACCGGATTTGATTTGATTTTCGTAAGTAGCAAATAAAGCTCTCATTCTACGTCTTGCTTTATTTCTTAATACTGCGTTTCCTACCTTCTTTGAAGTTACAAAAGCAGCGTTTAATGTATCGTTAGAACCAAAAAAAGCGACAAATGATGACGTATGCCATCTTTTGCCGCTTTTATATAGTTTATTAAAATCTTTCGAGCTATTTAGTCGATGTCTTTTGCTTAAACAGCTAATCTTTTTCTACCTTTAGCTCTTCTTGCTTTAATAACTTTTCTACCATTTTTAGTAGCCATTCTGATTCTAAAACCATGCGTTCTCTTTCTAGGAGTGTTATGTGGTTGATATGTTCTTTTCATGTTAGTTATTCCTCTATATTCACTAATTAAGTTGGGGATTATAGTTAAACCAAGCTTAAAATTTCTTTAGTTTTATATACTTATTTAAGAAATATTAACAATTACCTCATCATTTACTACATCAAACTCTACTTTTGAACCTTCAAAAATTTTATCTTCTAATATTAAATCTGCAAGTTTATCTTCAACTATTTCATAAATAGCTCTTTTTAATGGTCTTGCCCCATATACTGGATCATATCCAGCTTTAGCTACATAAGCTTTTGCGTTTTCGCTTAATGAAATATGTATATCTTTTTGCTCTAATTTCTCTTTTATAGTATTAAACATAATATCAACAATATTTGTAATTGCTTCAAGTCCAAGTTGCTCAAATATTACAATATCATCAAGTCTATTTAAAAACTCTGGTTTAAAGTATGCTTTTAGATCATCTAATACTTCTTTTCTTCTTTGTTCTTTATCTGATATATCAATAATTTTAGCACTACCAATATTAGATGTTAAAATTATAATAGTATTTTTAAAATCAATTGTAACACCTTTATTATCAGTTAATCGTCCATCATCTAATACTTGTAATAAAATATTAAATACATCAGGATGAGCTTTTTCAATTTCATCAAATAATATTACAGAATAAGGTTTTCTTCTAACTGCTTCAGTTAACTGTCCACCTTCATCATATCCAACATATCCAGGTGCAGCTCCTATAAGTCTAGATACTGCATGTTTCTCCATATACTCACTCATATCAAATCTAATTAGTGATTTTGGATCATCAAATAAAAACTTAGCAAGAGTTTTTGCAGCTTCTGTTTTACCAACTCCTGTTGGTCCTAAGAACATAAAAGAACCAATAGGACGTGAATCATCACTTAATCCTGCTTTATTTCTTTTAATAGCTCTAGATATAGCTTTTAAAGCTTCATCTTGCCCTACTACATCTTCTTTTAACACAGACTCAACTTGTAATACTTTTTGTTTTTCTGAATCCATCATTTTATTAACAGGAATTCCTGTCCATCTTGAAACTATTCCTGCAATTGCGTCTTCATCTACAGAATTTCGAAGAAGTGTTCCTTCTTTTTGCATTCTATTCCATTTTTCTTCATTTTCTTTTATTTTTGTTTCTAATGCTGGAATTTCACCATATTCAATAGATGCTGCTTCTTCAAATTTAGATTCTCTTTTTGCACGTTCTGCTTTTGTTTTTAATTCATCAATTTTTGCTTTTAATTCACTTGTAGCATTAAAAGTCTCTTTTTCATTTTCAAATCTAGCTTCAAGGTTTTGTTTTTCTTCTGTTAAATTAGCTAGTTCTTTTTCAATTTCTTCTAATCTATCCTCATTCTTTTTGCTTTTTTCCATTTTTAAAGCTTCTTTTTCTACATTAATAGTTTGAATTTCTCTTTTTAATGTTGAAAGAACAGTTGGTTCTGATTCTATTTGCATTTTAAGTTCAGCTGCTGCTTCATCAATTAAATCAATTGCTTTATCAGGTAGAAATCTATCTGTTATATATCTATTTGATAACTTTGCTGCACTTATTAGTGCTGAATCATTAATAGTAACATTATGATGCGTTTCTAGTTTTTCTTTTATTCCTCTAAGAATTGATAATGCTTCATTTACTGTTGGTTCATCAACATTTACAGGTTGGAACCTTCTTTGCATTGCTGTATCTTTTTCAAAATACTTTCTATACTCTTTTAATGTTGTTGCACCTATTGTATGTAATTCTCCCCTTGCAAGACTAGGTTTTAAAATATTTGCTGCATCCATAGAGCCTTCAGATGCACCAGCTCCAATGATTGTGTGGATTTCATCAATAAATAGTATTATATTTCCTGCTTTTTTTACTTCATCAATTACTGATTTTAATCTATCTTCAAATTCACCTCTATATTTTGCACCTGCTATTAGAGAACTCATATCTAAGCTTATTACTTTTTTATTAAGTAAAGAAGTTGGAACATCTTTGTTTACAATTCTTTGAGCTAGTCCTTCGGCAATTGCTGTTTTACCAGTTCCTGGTTCTCCTAGAAGTATTGGATTGTTTTTTGTTTTTCTTATTAGAATTTGCATCATTCTATTAATTTGCTCATCTCTTCCAATTACTGGATCTAGTTCCCCATCAATAGCCATTTTGTTTAAATCAATTCCATATTTTCCTAAAGCTTCAAGATTATCATCGCTACTTGCTGAATCAATTGTACTTCCAGCTCTCATAGCTTCTAGTTCTTTTGTAGCATCTCTTAGATTAATATATTTACCTAATACTTCTTTTAACTCTTTTGAGTCAAAATTTGAAATAAGCCAAGTATCAATAGCAATAAACTTATCTCCTTGTTTTGCTGCTTGTCCTTCTGCTTTTTCTAGACTTTGAACTACGTTTCTTGATAATTTTATATTCTCTTTTGTTACTGATGAAACTGCTGGCAATTTTCCTGCGTATGATTTAGCTTCTAATTCAATTGCAGCTTTATCAATATTCATCTTATTTAATAACTGGTTTAATACCGAGTTTGTATTTGTTAATAAAGCCCAAAGTAAATGTATTACTTCTACTTCCTGATTTTTATTATGTAAAGCTAATGCAACAGACGAATCTATTGTTTCACTTAGTTGGTTTGTTAGTTTTTCAAATAATTTATTCATATTAGCACTCCTTTAGTTTAACTGCTAATAAAATTATAGCACCTTGAGTGTATGTTTGTCAAGTAATTTGAAAAAGAAATTATAAAGCCTCTTTTTATTAAAGATAATATACTATTTGAAAAAAGATTGGATTATATATGTTATGTGGTATTGATGAAGCAGGTCGTGGGCCTTTGAGTGGGCCTTTAGTTGTTGCTGGATTAAGACTTAAAAAAGAGATTAAAGAATTAAATGATTCAAAAAAATTAAGTGAAAAAAAAAGAGAAGAACTATTTCCACTTATAATTGAAGACAGTGATTATCATATAGTTTTTAAAAGTGCAAAGCAAATTGATGAAAAAGGCTTAAGTTATTGTCTAAAAACAGCAATTGAAGAAATCATGCAAAATGTAAAAGCAGATGAATATTTAATGGATGGGAATACATCTTTTGGAATAAATACCTTACAACATAAAATAAAAGCCGATGCAACAGTAAAAGAAGTTAGTGCAGCTTCAATTTTAGCCAAAGTGTCTAGAGATAGATATATGAAAAAAATTGCACCTTTATATCCAAACTATGATTTTGATAAACACAAAGGCTATGGTACAAAAGCTCACGTAGAAAAAATTAAAGAGTTTGGAAGATGCTCTGAGCACAGATACACATTTAGATTAAAAGCTTTAGGTGAAGAAAAAATTGGTGTTCAAAAGAACTTATTTTAGTTCTTTTTCATCTTTTTTGCTAAGGTAATTTTAAAGCAAGCACCTTTTACATCTTTTCCTAAATATTTAAAATCTACATTTGAAGCTTCAATTTTTCCAAATAAATGTTTTGTAATAATTTCATGAGTCATATATAATCCAATACCAGTTCCAACTGATTTGTGCTTAGTTGTAAAATAAGGCTCAAATATTTTTAATAAATTTTCTTTTTCTATTCCAAAAGCATTATCTTTAATGCAAATAATACAGTTTTCTTCATCCTTATAAGCATCAATAATAATACATTTCTTTTCAATATCTTTTTCATTTAATGCATCAAAAGCATTGTTTATAATATTTAGTAAAGACTGAAGTAATTCATTTTCATAAACTTCAATGATAATATCATCAATATTTAATACTAAATCAATTTTTTTATTTTGGACTTGTGATTTAAAAAAATATGTTGCACTATGTATTAATTTTTTAATATTAACTTTGCTTTTTACTCTGTCTTTATTTAAAAAGTTTCTAAAGTCTTCAATGGTCTGAGATAAATACATACCACTTTTGATAATCTGTTCCATTGAATCATCTATATCTTCTTTTTTTGTCATATTTAAATTATTTGAAATTTTTAATCCACTTGCTACTGTTGTGATAACTGATAAAGGCTGTCTCCATTGATGTGCAATATTTTCTAACATTTCACCCATTGCAGCTTGTCTTGATTTTTGAATAAATAAATCTTTTTGTTTTAATACTTCTTGTTCTAATTTTTTTCTTTGATCTATATCTTGATGAATTCCTACAACTAATGTAGGTTTATCATCTTTATCTCTTTTTACAATTGAGCCATTACTATATATCCATTTATAATTACCATCTTTACAAAGCATTCTAAATTCTACTTCATATTGTGATTTTTCTCTATTTTCATGTTTTTTAAATTCCTCATTTATTAAAGGTATATCTTCACTATGTATTAAAGTAAAAAAATCAGATAAATCTTTGATATCATCTTTTTTATATCCTATGATTTGTGCCCAAATATCATTTGTTTCATTTTTATTTGTTTTTGGGTTCCAACTCCAAGTTCCAAGTTTTGCACTTGAAATTGTAAGGTTTAAAAGTTTCTTAGCTTCTTTTCTTTTTCTAATTTCTGAATTTAGTTTTCTATTAATTAACAGTACAAATATTATAATAAAGAAAGAAATCACAAGTATGCTTAGCATTGAGGAGAAATAACTCTTTTCATATACAATAGAAAGCCATTTATTAAAAATTTCCTGCTTTTCTTTTTTTGGAACTGTTAAAATTGCCTTATCTAAAATTGATTTTAATAAGGGTTCATCATTTCTTGTAGCAATTCCTAATTCCCATCTTTCATCAAATTTACCTGCAATTTTAAGCTTACCTACAAAGTCATTTTGAATCTGATATCCTACTGTATATAAAGTTCCAATAAAACCAAAAAAATCATTATTTTGTAATTTTGTTAATCCATCCTTTACATTTTCTACATATACAAGATTAATAAAGGGATATTTTGTTTTGATAATTTCTGTGTAAGCATAATCTTTTACAATCCCAATCTTTTTACCCTTTAAATGCGAAATATCATCTATAAATAATTCATGAATTTGGGTACTTATTACTAAAGGAATATCGAAATAAGCTTTTGTGAAATCTAAATATTTTAAACGTGATTTAGTAGGCATTATTAAAGAGAACATATCACATTTCCTTTTTTTCCCTAACTCTAAAGATTGACTCCATGTTTTACTTTGAACAAGTTTTATTTCAATATTAATATTCTTTTCTAATATCTTAATATAATCAGCTGTCATTCCAATATGCTTAGTATCCTTAATCATTTCATAAGGCATCCAGTTAGGATCAACACAAAGATTTAATGACTTTTTATTTAATAGGTATTCTTTTTCAAGTTTTGTTAATGATAATTCATTTGAGAATAAAAAAGTAAATGTAAGAGTTAATAAAAGAAACAAATTTTTAACCATAATTCTCCTAATATTTTAAATAAATCTTTTATAATTATTTTAACATTAATATATATAAAAGTGTATATGATTGTATAAATTATAAGAGTTAATTTCAACTATTTTTTAAGAAAATTTGATAAAATATATACATAAAAATTAAAAGGAATATAAATGCAATTAAATGTATCACCTGAGGTAATACTATCTCAACTTGGTTATTCAAAAAGTGATTCTTCAGTACAACAAGCAGAAAAGATGATTTCATCTACAGATAATTTTGATAAATTTTCTAAACATATTTTTTCACTAAATGATCATTTAAAAAAGATGAACGCTTATGTTGGTTTATCAAATAAAACAGACTATCTAAAAATTAAATGTGATGAGAATGATGCGGATGCTATTTTAAAAGAGTTTCATGATGAAGTTTCACACTGGGCAGATAAATACAATGTAAAACTTCAACAATTAGATAAAAAACCTATTTATTATATTTTAGGAACAGTTTAAAATATTTTTTATAACTATAATAATTAAGACACCTTTTGGTGTCTTTAATATTTAAAATTATCTGATATATTATTTTTCTTTTTCAAAATCTATAGAAACTGAGTTTACACAGTGTCTTGTATTTTTTGAAGTTAACCCTTCACCTTCAAAAACATGACCTAAATGACCACCACAATTATTACATACTATTTCTATTCTTCTTCCATCTGCATCAGGTACTCTTTTTACTGCACCTTCTAAATTATCATCAAAACTTGGCCAACCACAACCTGATGAAAATTTACTATCTGATTTATACAATGCAGTATTACATTTTCTACAAGTAAAAATACCTTTTTCATAAAAATCGTTAAATTTTCCAGAAAATGGTCTTTCTGTACCTTTTTTTTCAATAACTCTTATTTCTTCATCACTTAATTTATTAAATTCCATTTTATTTCCTTTATGAAGCTATAAATTCTTTTTGAATTAATACTTCATTTTTGTATAATATCTTTCCAATAAATTTATCACCAATTTCAAATTTTCCAACACCCTTTGGTGTTCCTGACATTATAATATCTCCATCTTCAAAACTTAAAAAAGTATTTGCTTCTTTTATAATATCATTTGGTTTATTTATCATCATAGAGACATTACCATCTTGTTTTAATTCATCATTGATGAATAATTGAACTTGAAGCTCATTAATATCACCTTCAAAGGCTTTAAATTCTGAAAAAACTGCTGCCTTATCAAATGACTTAGCTCTCTCCCACGGTAAACCTTTGCCTTTTAGTTTTGATTGAACTTCTCTTAGTGTTAAATCTAAACCAAAACCAACAGCAGTGATCTTATTTTGCTCTATTACAAAAGAAATTTCTGCTTCATAGTGGCAAGATTCATTTCCTTTTGGGAAAACCAAAGTATCACTAATAGCTGAATTTGGTTTAATAAAAAAAACCATCTCATCTGGTGTTTCATTGTTTAACTCTGCAATATGTTCAGTATAATTTCTTCCAATACAAAAAACTTTTGATGGAATTATTTCTTTATTTTCAATTAATATTTTATTCATCTATTTTATTAATCTCTTTTTTCTCATTAATTCTAATCTACTTTTTGAATAATCACTTCCTGATTTTTCATAAAAAGTCTTCGCTTTTTCATAGTTTCTTTCAACTCCATAGCCCATTTCAAATTGATATCCTAACCATGACATTGCATATTTACTGCCTTTTAGTGCAGATTTTTTAAACCATTTGTACGATTCTTTATAATCTTTAGCAACACCATAACCTTTAGCGTAAAGATAACCAACTTTTTCTAAACCATAAGTATTATTTTTACTTGCCGTTTTTCTATACCAGTGCATTGCTTTTTTATAATCTTTTTCTACACCCCAACCTTGTTCATAATAATATCCAATTTCATTTTGAGCAAAAACATCATCTTGAAAAGCAGCTCTTTCAAATAAATTAAAAGCTTTTTTGTAATCTTTTTTTACACCATAAGCACGATCATAAAAATAACCTAGCTCTCTTAGTGCAATTTTATCATCTTGCTTTGCAGCTTTTTCAAGCCATAAAAAAGAGTTTTTATAATCTTTTTTTTCTAAATAATTAAGCCCTAATTCTCTTTGAGAATATTTGTCATTTTGCATTGCTGCTTTTGTAAACCAAAAGTCTGCTTTTTCTTTATTTTTTGGAACTATTTTTCCAACATTATAATAGTATGCAACCCATGATTGAGAAGTTATATTACCATCTTCTGCTTTTTCTAAATGACAATTAAATTTTTCTTTCTCATCTGTTAATGCTTTACAAGTAGATACATTAGAAGATTTTGTTGTTTGATTTAAATTACTTTGAGAACAACCTGTAAAAATAAGTGTTGTTAGTAATAATGTGTATATAAGTTTCAAGTTTAACCCTTTAAATTAATTTTGACTATTTTATCAAAATTGTCATTATTAATAAGAGTTAAACTCTAAAATAGATTATTTTTTTGAAAAATAATTATCAAGTGAGAATTTTCCCGCACCAAATGAAGCAAAAATTCCTAAAAGTAGTAAGAAATATAATGGTATTTCAAAGCCATTATCACCTGAACTAAACCCATTTCCAATATGTACTGTTAAAATAGCCACCACCATTGTTCCAATTAAAGGTAAACTAATAACTCTAGTTAATAAACCTAGTGCTAATAAAACCACACCTAAAGACTCAACAGATGCTGAAATATAAACATTTAATAAAGGAAAGGGAATTCCTAAACTTTCATACCAAGACGCAGTATCTTCAATTGCATTCCATTTATTTAATGCTGGATCTAAAAATCCATATGCAATAGTAAGTCTAGCTAGTAGAAGAAAAAAACTTTGGAAGTTCTCTAAAAACTTCTGTGAAATATTGTTGATTTTGTTAATCATAACTTATCCTTGTGTTATTTAATATTTCAAAGTATATACAAAGAATATTTAGTTACTGTGTAGTCAATCTTGGTTTAATATTTTTCTAATAAGTCATTAATAATTACAGAAGTAATACCCCAAATAATTTCATCTTCATATTTGTAAACCCAAACTTTATGTCTTTTATTTCCCCAAGGTTTTTTATAAGTATCAGGTAAACCTAAATCATCAGCAGGAAAAAGAATCTCTTTTTTCCCTTCTTCATTTATTTTATATGGCTGAATTTCATGTGCTAATGTATATTCAACAGGATCGGTATTTTTAAAAAAAGAAACTGGAATTAGAAGTGTTTTTTCAACCTCATTTTTATCAATTACCATAGTTTTTAGTACGTTTTTTTTTATCTTTGCAACAAAAGGTTCAATTACTGCACCAATTGGTGCTACATATGTGTCAAGTCTTCCTATAATTTTTATATCTTCTGCTTTTATCCCTAGTTCTTCATAAGTTTCTCTAAGTGCTGTATCTTCAAAATTTTTATCAAGTTCTTGTTCAAAACCACCACCAGGAAAACAAATATCACCACCTTGTCTTATATGCGCTGCTCTTTTTTGAAAAAGTAAATAATACTCACCTTTTATTTTAATAAGTGGGATTAAAACTGCTGAATTAAAAAATCTTTTTCGTCCTAATACACCTGGAGTTTTTGGTAAGTTATTTGATAATTTTTTTAAATTTTCTTTTTTCATTATTTTGTCTTTATTTCTTTAATTGCATCAATCATTGTTTTTACTATTTTTCTTAAATCATCTTCTTTTATATTATATGAAACAATTGAATATATAAGTTTCCCAAAAGGCCTAATCCAAACTCCATTTTTAACACAATAATCTTGTATTCTTTGAGCATAAGATTCATCTTTTAATTCTATTACTCCAATTGCACCTATATTTCGTATATCTTTTACTAATTCTAATTGCTTTGCTTTCTCTAATTCATATGTGAAAATTTCTTCAATTTTATCTACATTTTTTTTCCAAGAATTATCTTCTAATAAATTTAAACTCTCAATTGCAACGCTACAAGCTAAAGGATTTCCCATAAAAGTTGGTCCATGCATTAAAATACCTAAGTTTGAATTAGAAATAGTGTCTGATACTTCTTTTGAAGTAATCATAGCAGCCATTGTCATATAACCACCAGTTAAACCTTTTCCAACAGTCATAATATCTGGTTTTATACCTGCCCATTGGCAAGCAAACATTTTTCCAGTATGTCCAAATCCAGTAGCAATTTCATCAGCTATTAATAAAATATCATACTTAGTACATAATTCTCTAGCTTTTTTTAAGAATAATGGATTATAAATTCTCATACCACCTGCACCTTGTACAATTGGTTCTAAAATGAATCCTGCAACTTCCTTTTCATGTTTTATAAAAGTTTCTTCTAGTGCTTTTATTGAAGCAGAACAATCTACATTAAAACCAAGTTCTGGAGCTTTTGTAAAAATATGTTTTGGTAAGTAAGAACCATAAATACTATGCATTGAATTATTAGGATCACAAACACTCATTGCTGCAAGTGTATCTCCATGATAAGCATGTTCTAAAGCAATAAACTTAAATTTCTTCAAGCCTTTTGCTTCTTGATATTGAATAGTAGTTTTTAATGCAACTTCAACAGAAACCGAACCTGAATCACATAAAAATACACTATTTAAACCACTAAGCTTTGCTAACTTTTCACAAAGTATAGAGGCTTTTTCATGAGCAATTCCACCAAACATAATATGAGGCATAATATCAGCTTGTTCTTTTAATGCATTTGTTAATTTAGGATGATTATAACCATGAATACAACTCCACCAAGAACTCATTCCATCAATTAATTCTTCACCATTTTCTAAAAATATTGATGTTTTATCAGTCTTTTTTACAGCAAGCAAGCTACTTTTTGAAGGTAATGCATTATAAGGGTGCCAAACGTGTTGTTTATCTAAATCAATCCAATTCAAAGACGTTCCTATTTTAAATATATATTCTTATATTATAGCTAAAACATATTTGACAAACTTTTAATTTATAAAGGTAAAGTAATTACTGTTTCTAAACCTTTATATTCAATATCATCATAAATATATTTTTTATTATCAGATTCAATTTTACCATTCATATGTTTATCAATAATCTCTTTTGACATATAAAGCCCAATTCCTGTACCTTGAGATTTATGCTTAGTTGTAAAATACGGTTCATATATTTTTTCTAGAATATCTTTTCCTACTCCACCTGCATTATCTTTTATTTTAATTAACACCTCGTTTCCTTCTTTTAAAACATCAATAAATATTAATCTTTTTCCATCTTTTTCATCACAAAATGCATCTCTTGAATTATTTAAAATACTCATTATAACTTGAATTAATTCACTTTCAAATGCTTTTATATCAATTGATTCAATATCCTTAAGTACTTTTATTTTTTTATTTTTTAATTTTGAATTTAATAAATCTAATGTTTTATTACAGCATTCAAATAAAGAAAATTCTGTTTTCTCTTTTGTTGGCTTAAAAAAGTCTCTAAATTCATCAATTGTACTAGATAAACTTGTGGCAGAAAGTATGATAGAATCTAGAGTTTCAATCATAAATTTATCTTCTAAAATATCTAACTCTTTTTTTATTTTTAAGCCACTTGAACCAGTAGTAATTAAAGATAATGGTTGTCTCCATTGATGTGCAATATTTTCCATCATTTCACCAATTGCAGCCATTTTAGATTGTTGAGATAATATCCTATCTTTTTTAAGATTTTCATCAACAGCTTTTTTAATTCTTTGTTCTAATTCATTATTAATTAAAATTAATTCTTTTGTTTTCTCTTCGACTTTTAAACTTAATGATTTATTCATTTGTTTTAATAGTCTTTGTTTGTATAAAATAGCTAGAATAAGAATAGAAAGTACAGCAATTACTTGCCATATAACTGTAAAATCAAACTCTTTTTTATATTCTATTGTTAGCCATTTATTTAGAATACTATTTTTTGTTTCTTCATCTAAATTAATTACTATTTTATTTAATATTTTTTGTAATTGCACATCTTCTTTTTGTATTGCCATTCTAATACGAGTTACGTCATCAATTTTTCCAGAAATTTTTAAATTATCAATAAATTCAGTTTGTAATTTATACCAAGTTGTAGCATTAGTACCGATAAATCCAAAGACTTCTCCATTCTGAACTTTTCTTAATCCTTCATCTAAATCTTTAACAGGAATTATTTGAATATTTTTATATTTATTTTTTACTATTTCTAAAATTGAATAATCTTTAATTATTGCAATTTTCTTCTGTTCTATATCTCTGATATTAGAGATAAAAGGTACAAAGTTTTTAGTAATTAATACATGAGGTACATAAGCATAAGTTTGCGTAAAATTGAGTAATTCTTCTCTATATTTAGTTTTACTTAAAGCAGGTATTACTTCACATTTTTTATCTTTAATAAATTCTATACTCTCTTCAAAAGAGTTAGTCGCAACACTAAAAACAGGTAAACCTATTTTCTCTTCTATTAATTTCATATAATCAGAAATAAGACCTTCTATCTTATTATCTTTAAAATTACTATATGGCATAAAATTTTTAACTGCACATATTCTTATTTCTTTTTTATCTGCTAAATACTTTTTTTCTTTTTCTGTAAACTTTAAGTTCTCTATTTTTTTATCATAATAAACAAAATCATCAATATCAATTGCTTCTGTAGTTAATCCCATTACATTATATAAGTCATATATTCTTTGTATTTTTTCTTTTTTTACTTCTCCTAAATGACTAGTTTTAAAATATGCTAATTTTTTTAGCTCTCTTGCTTCATAAAGTAAGGCTTCTTTACTTAAATTTGAAACATTATATTTTTCAATAATTAAATCTGCAGCCTCATCCATATTTGAAAAAGCGTAGTTCCACCCTTTTATAGAAGCTTTTTTAAAGTTATCTACAGTTTCAATATCATCATTTATTAATTTTTCGCTTGTAAATAAAAAATCACTATACATATCAAAACCATACATTTTAGGGTCAAAAACATTATATTCAATTCCTTTTTGTTTTAAATCAAAAGGAGATTTCGATAAATATGCTGAAATAACATCTGTTTTTTTATTAATTAAATCATTAATATCATGAGTGTGTTTTATAAAATTCAAATCATCAAATTTAATACTATTAGAGCTAATCATAGATTTTAATGATACTTCACTAGCATCATCAATTGTAGTCATGATAGTTTTACCTTTAAAATCTTCTACTACCTCTATTTTCGATTCTTTTGTAGTTAATAAAACTAAAGGTGTAGCTTGGAAAAGGGCATAAAGAGCAACAATTTTTTGTTTACTTGTTCTTTCTAATAATAAAGTTTCTCTACCTACAGCAAAATCAAGATTACCTAAGCTTACTTCTTTTGGAATATTAATTCCAAATTCAAAAGGTTTTATTGTTACATCAAGGCCCAAATCTTCATAAAAACCTTTTTCTTTTGCTATATAGTAACCCGCAAATTGAAACTGGTTAAACCAAGAAAGTTGAATAGTAACAGGTTTTAAATCTTTTGCAAGTAAAGTAAATGGTAAAAATATAGTAATGATAAATAAAGATTTTAGGTAATTTATAAACAAGTATAATCCTTTATAGTGAGTTTATACTTTAGCATTTGTTATATTTATTTATATTTAAAATATAGCAGATATCTTAAAATTATTTAAGATATCTTTTTTTGTATTTGTTAGTGTAAGAAGTGTCTTTTCCCTGAGAAGTATAAAGCCATACCAAATTCATTAGCAGCTTCAATAATTTCGTCATCTCTAATTGAACCACCTGGTTCAATTACACATTTAACACCAGCTTCTTGCGCTGCATCAATACTATCTCTAAATGGGAAAAAAGCTTCAGATGCTAATACAGAACCAGATACATCAATACCTAAGTCTTCTGCTTTTCTTAAAGCAGCTTTTGCAGCATCAACTCTTGAAGTCATACCCATACCAACAGCAACCATTGCAGAATCTTTTACATATACAACACAGTTAGATTTAGTTAATGAAGCTACTTTATAAGCAATTTCCATATCTTTTTGTTCTTGTTCTGTTGCCGTTCTAGTTGATTTTAACTCAGAATTTTTAACTTCATCATCTTCAACTTTGTCAGCATCTTGATATACAAACCCACCATCAACAATTTTAAAGTTAAAAGCATCATTTGCCATTTCTAATTTTGCTGTACCTTGTTTAAATAATTTGATTCTTTTCTTTTTATTTAACTCTGCTTCAGCTTCTGCTGTAAAATCAGCTGCAAACACAACTTCTAAGAAAATCTCATTCATTTTAATGGCTAAGTCTAAATCAACTACACCATTAACAGCAACAACTCCACCAAATGCAGAAATTGGGTCACATCTAAGTGCTTGCTCATAAGATTCTAATAGAGTATCTTTAATAGCAAAACCACATGGATTACCATGTTTTACAATACAAACAGCATTGTCATCACCAAAAGCAGATGCAATTTTTGATGCACCTGAGATATCACCCATATTATTAAATGATGCTTCACCTTTTAGAGTGATAAATTTATTTGATAAGTGATTATCAAATTCGTATAATGCACCTTTTTGATGTGGGTTTTCACCATATCTAGTATCAAATACTTTAACACCCGTGATAAATTGTTTAGCACCCATACCGTTATTAAATCTTTTGTTCATATAATTTGCAATCATTGAATCATATGCAGCAGTATGCTCATATGCTTTAATCATCATATCACGTCTGAATTCAGCAGTGTTAGTGTCATTTTTAAGATTGTTTAAAACTACATCATAATCAATAACATCAGTAACAATAATTACAGAGTCATGGTTTTTAGCAGCTGATCTAACCATTGCTGGTCCACCAATATCAATGTTTTCGATAATCTCTTCAAAATCATCAGTTTTTTCAATTGTTGCTTTAAATGGATAAAGATTTACACATACTAAATCAATACCTTCAACACCTAATTCTTTTGCTTGGTCTAAATGTGATTGCTTATCACGTCTGTGTAAAATTCCACCATGAATATATGGATTTAAAGTTTTAACTCTTCCTTCAAAACACTCTGGAAACTTTGTAACTTCATTTGCTTCAATTACAGCAATACCAGCTTCTTTTAACTTATTATATGTTCCACCAGTTGAAATAATTTCATACCCAAGTGTTACTAATTCTTTTGCAAAATTTTCAACACCACTTTTATCACTTACACTAATTAATGCTCTCATTTACATCTATCCCTTTGATATATTTTAAATACTTATCTTTGTTGATGCGATTATATAAAATAATTAGTTAGTACTAGCTTTTACAATAAACTATTGCTATTGATATATATCAACATTATTAATTATTGTTCTATGTTAAAATCTTTTTTAAGAAAAAGGTTAACATGAAAAATTTATCACTTATCGCATATTTAGATTTAAAAGAGTCCTTACGAGCAAAATGGTTTGTAGTTTATTCTTTAGTATTTGGTGGAATGATTGCACTGTTTTTTATAGCAGGTGTAACACAATCACAGGTTATGGGTTTTAGTGGATTAAGCAGATTATTACTTATGTATATTCAAGTTACTATTGTAATACTCCCTATTTTTATTCTAATAACAACTGTAAGGTCTATTTCAGGAGATAGAGATAATCATATCTTAGAATATATGTTATCTTTTCCAATTTCCTTAAAACAATATTATTGGGGTAAGATTTTAGGTAGGTTTATTACTGTTTTTTTACCAGTATTTTTTGCAATGCTTATTGCAATTATCTATGGAGCATTAATTGGAGCTTCAATTCCTTGGGAAATATTCTTTTTATATACAGGTTTATTGTTTGCATTATCTTCTGCTTTTCTAGGAATTGCATTTTTTATATCCTCTTTCGTTAAATCAAGTGAAGTAGCACTTGGGATTTCATTTTTTATTTGGATATTTTTACTTGCATTTATTGATATAGCTTTAATATCTTTAATGATGCAAAACAGATTTGAAGAGTCAATGATAATTGCAATTGCACTAGCTAATCCTATGGAAATATTTAGAGTTGCTGCAATTTCACTTTTTGATCCTGAATTAACTGTTATGGGACCTGTTGCTTTTTATATCTTAGATACATTTAAGCAGTCGACATTTGTTTTATTTTCTATTCTTTATCCTATATTATTAGGAATTGGTTTTGCAATGTTAGGATTTAGAATATTTTCAAAAAAAGATTTAGTATAAGGGAAACTATGAAGAAAAAACTATTAAAAACATTATTAATATCAAGCATACTACTTACAAGTTCAAGTTTTGCAAGTGATAAACTTACAATTAACTTTACAAAAGAAACAAGTGGTGAAATAAGAAAATTAAAAATATATAAAAATCCTGCTTGGGCATCAAAAATTAATTTTTCAAATAAAAAGGAAGCTTTTTTCAGCTCTCCTAAATCTATGTTTGAGTTTTATTTTAATAAAAATAAATGGAAAAAATTTAATGTAAAAACAGTTGATGATATGGAAGATATACTTGTTACTGATTTTAAATCACATAAAATAATTGATGCAAAAAAAGCATATTTTATATATGGTTCAAATAAAATATCACCTGCCGGTGATGATTTAGTTTCATTTAGTAGCATTGAAGATGCCAAAAACTTTAAAGTTTCAAATAATGGAAGAAGAATATTTAGGTTTAGTGAAGTCTCAAATGCACTAATTAGACTTCTAAATGGTAGAATATAAACTTTAGTTTCTTACTAAAGGTTATATTTTGTTACTCTTTGAAACATTAAATTTATAAATTTCTTTCTAAATTTATAAAAATTAACACTTAATTAACACTTTCTTGACCTATATCATTTTTCAAAACAACTCTTACAGTTAAAATTAGTAAAGATTTTTAATAGAAATTATTAAAGAACCTAATACACATGGAAAGGAGTTTTAAGATGAAACCAATGCTTAGTAAAATTTCTTCTTTACTTATAGGTTCAGCTTTAGCTGTAACTGCAATTAATGCAGCTGAGGGTGAACTTTCAAAAGTAATGAAAGATAGAGGTTTATCAGAACAAGATGTTATTCGTGCAGCGAAAACATATAATCCAACAGGGGTTAAAGATAAATATGTAATTTTTTCTTCAGGTGGACAAAGTGGACAAGTAATTGTTTATGGTGTTCCTTCAATGAGGATTTTAAAATATATTGGTGTATTTACACCTGAACCTTGGCAAGGATATGGTTATGATAAAGATTCATTAGCTGTATTAAGACAAGGAAACATAAGAGGTAGAGAAATCAATTGGGGAGATACTCATCACCCTGCACTTTCAGAAATTGATGGAAAATATGATGGTAAATGGTTAGCTATTAATGATAAAGCTAATCCAAGAATTGCTGTAATTGACTTAGAAGATTTTGAAACAAAACAGATAGTTCCTAATCCTGTTTTTAAATCAAATCATGGAGGAGCATTCTTTACTCCAAATTCTGAATATATTATTGAAGCATCGCAATACGCAGCACCTTATGATAACAACTACCATGCAATAGATGACTATAAAGAGTCATATAGAGGTGGTGTTACAATGTGGAAATTCGACCATAAGATTGGTAGAATTAAACCAAAAGATTCTTATACAATCGAAATGCCTCCTTACCATCAAGATTTATCTGATGCTGGTAAAGGTATTAGTTACGGTTGGGGATTTACAAACTCTTTTAATACAGAAATGTATACAG
The DNA here is from genome assembly GCF_003711085.1 of Arcobacter peruensis. Taxonomy (NCBI): domain Bacteria; kingdom Pseudomonadati; phylum Campylobacterota; class Epsilonproteobacteria; order Campylobacterales; family Arcobacteraceae; genus Arcobacter; species Arcobacter peruensis. The sequence goes on along the minus strand of NZ_CP032363.1, from coordinate 2,703,166 downwards.
GTGGGATTGAAGTAGGTAATCCACCAAATGAAGCGGGTATGTCTAGAAATGATACAGACTTCTTACATGTGTATAACTGGCAAAAACTAGCAGAAGTTGCTAAAGATCCAAAAAATGTAAAAGTAGTAAATGGACATAATATTATTCCTATGGATATTGCAGTTAAAAATGATGCCTTATTTTTAATTCCTGAACCAAAATCACCGCATGGTGTTGATGTTGATCCAACAGGTCAATATTTAATTGTATGTGGGAAATTAGATACTCATGCATCAGTTTATGATTTCACAAAAATTAAAAAACAAATTGATAACAAAGAATATATTGGTAAAGATCCATATGGTATTCCAATCTTAGATATGAAAAAATCTTTACATGGACAAGCTGAATTAGGACTTGGCCCTTTACATAATCAATATTCGCCAGTAGATGGAGAAGTGTATACTTCATTATATGTTGATTCACAAGTTGTTAAATGGAATTTTAAAGATTTAAAAGTTTTAGATAAAGAGAATGTTCACTACAACATTGGTCACTTAGCAGGTATGGAAGGTAAAACTGCTGATCCTCAAGGTGAGTACATCATTGCACTTAATAAACTTGCAATTGATAGATTCCAAAATGTTGGTCCTTTACATCCACAAAATCACCAGTTAATTGATATTTCTGGGAAAACAATGGATTTACTTGTAGATATGCCTTTACCTTTAGGTGAACCACATCAAGCAGTTGGTATTAGAGCAGAAAAACTACACCCACATGTAAGATATAAAATGGGTACAAATAGTAAAACTGGTAAACAACATATTGGTAAAACATTAGCAGGTCAAGAAAGAATTGAAAGAGATGGAAACCATGTAACAGTTTACTCTACATTAGTAAGATCACATATTAACCCAGAAAGAGTTACAGTTAATAAAGGCGATTTAGTTACTTTCCATATGACAAATCTAGAACGAGCTCAAGATGAAACACATGGATTTACAATTGGTGGCTTTGATCAACATGCATCATTAGAACCAGGTGAAACTACAACAATGGAATTTGTTGCAGATATTGAGGGTGTTTTCCCTTACTATTGTACAGAATTTTGTTCTGCACTTCACTTAGAAATGATGGGATATATGATGGTTAAAGATCCTAACAAAAAATATGTAAGTGCTCAAAAAATGAAAATGAAAACTATGAGTCCAGAAGAATTAAAAGCTGAATATGATAAAGCTGTTGCAGTAAATGCAGCAACAGATACAGTTATCCAATCAGTAGTTAAATTCCTAAAAGATAATAAATTTGGTGATCATAAAATTGTTGCTGATTTAGTTACAGATGCTTTTGACCAATATGGACAAATTCCTGCTGAAAAGAAAAAATCTGATGAAGCAGTTAAAGCTGGAAATATGGAAAAAGCTGTTTTACATGAAGGTATGATTTGGCAATTAATGGTTAAAACTGCTGATGTTGGTATTAGAGCAAAAGATACATTAGTTACAAAAATTGCAACTGAACAAAGTGCCGCAGCAGCAAGAGGTGCAACTGCATTTGCTGAAGGTGGTTGTAATGGTTGTCACGTAATTGGAAAAGTTTCTTCAGGTCCTGATTTAACAGGAGTTTTACAAAGACATGAAAATGGTGAGACATGGGTTAGTAAATTTATTATGGATCCAGAAAGTATGTATGAAGATCCATACATTGAAGGAATGATTGATTATTTCAAAATGAAAATGCCTAATCAAAATATGAGTGAAAAAGAAACAAAAGATATTATTGAATACTTAAAATGGATTGATGAAAATGCAAACCTTTTCTAGGATTTCAACTTATTAGAGTGATTAAAAAGGAAGAATTATCATATTCTTCCTTTTTTTATTGATAAGTATCAATACCAAAAATTTACATTTACGATAATCTATATTTATACTTAGTTCTAATTTATGATTTATAAATATAGCTTATATATTAGAACTTAAAAAGAAAGGATAATCAAATGCATCCAAGTTTTATAAAAGCAAAAATATTTGCTAGTCTTGCTCTTATTATTATGACTATTTCATTTACATTTCCAATGATAGCTTTTCACGGAACATTAAACAAAATACATGATGAAAAAATAGATGAGATATCACCAATGGCAATAAAGATATGGAACCTTTACAATCAAGGTAAATACAAAAGTACAACAACTCCAAAAGAAGCTCATAATGATTTATTAAAAATGATTGATACATCTTCAGAAATAGGTGTAGCTTCTCTTCCTATTTGGTCTTGTTCATTAGAAGCCCCAAACTATCCTAAGAAAGCATTTCCAGAAGGTATTCCTGTATATTTCCACTTTGATGGTTTTTCAGGTGAAGTTCATGAAATGAATACAATTAATCACTATGTTGGAATGGATCCAATGTGGAGAGGTGGCCAATTTGAACGAGAAATTGGTATTTATGCGCTTTTAGGATTATCATTATTAATGATATTCTTTATTATTTATGACAAAAAGATTTTAACAAAAATCATGATAATTCCAGCAGCACTACCATTACTTTTTATAGCTGATTACTCATATTGGTTATATTGGTTTGGTCACAATCTTCATGATTGGGGTGCATTTAAAATTAAACCTTTTATGCCTACTGTTTTTGGTGATGGGAAAATTGCACAGTTTACAACACATTCTTATCCTAGTATTGGGTTTTATCTTTTACTTGCAATTGGTATTTTTAGTCTTTTAGCAATTTTAGCTAAAAACAAAGCTATAAGAGAAACAGATAATAACTAAGGTTTTTTATGTATAAAATAATTCTAACTCTATGTCTATTATCATTTAATTTCCTAATAGCAGGTATTTTGCAAGATGCTATAGATAAAGCAGCAGAAGGCTCAATACTAAAGTTACCTAAGGGAGTTTATAATGGTTCAATTATTATTAATAAACCTATTTCAATTATAGGAAAAGAAGACGGAGTTATTATAAATGGTGAAGGTACAGGCACAGTAGTTGAAATAAAAAGCCCTTATGTGACATTAAAAAATCTAACAATTGTTAATAGTGGAAATAGACACGATAAAATTGATGCAGCAATCAAATTATCAAACTCTAAACAATCAGAAATTTCAAATTGTATTATAAAAGATTCACTATTTGGAATAGATGTTGCAATGACAAATAATTCTATTATTTCAAATAACTACATTACTTCAAAAGATCTAGAATTAGGTTTAAGAGGTGATGGATTAAGACTTTGGTATTCAAATGACAATATTGTAAAAAATAATAAAGTTATTAAATCAAGAGATATGGTAGTCTGGTATTCTCATGGTAATGACATTTCTGATAATTTTGGAGAATATAATAGATACTCACTTCATTTTATGTATGCAGGTAAAAATTTTGTTAGAAATAATACTTATCAATACAATTCAGTTGGGATTTTCTTTATGTATAGTAAAGACACAATTGCAACAGGAAATATAATAAAGAGTTCTTTAGGAGCAACGGGAATGGGTATTGGCTTAAAAGATGTATCAAATTTTACATTAAAAGATAATACAGTTATTTACAATGCACAAGGTATTTATATAGATAGATCGCCATTTGAACCTGATTCTAAAAACTGGGTTGAAAATAACAAAATTCTATATAACTCAGAAGCTATACATTTTCACTCACTTAGTGAAAATAATGTAATTAAAGGAAATACTATCTTAGGTAATATCGAAGATATTATCAATGATAGTAGAGGTGCAAAAACAGATGAGAATGATATAGAGGGTAATTACTGGGATAACTATGAAGGTTTTGATAAAAATGCAGATAATATAGGAGATACTCCCCATAAAGTCTATCAATATGCAGACCAACTTTGGATGTATAATAAAGACGTAAAGTTTTTTTATGGTTCACCTGTAATTACACTATTAAATTTTTTAGCAAAACTAGCACCTTTTTCACAGCCTGCATTTTTAATGCAAGACCCAAAACCAAAATTAAAGATGTAAGGATTTAATTATGGCAGAAATAAAAAAAGACAGAAGAGATTTTATTAAGTTTTCTACTTTAGGAATATTAGGAGTTGCACTAGGTGGAGGAATTATAATAAGCCCCTACGCATTAGAAGCACAAATGAAACTAAGACCACCTGGTGCAGTTTCAGAAAAAGAGTTTTTAGCTCTTTGTATTAAATGTGGTCAATGTTTACAAGTATGTCCATATCATTCAATTAAGCTTGCTGATATGGCAAAAGGGCATGGTGTTGGTACTCCGTATATAGATGCTTTAGAGCGTGGTTGTTATGCTTGTACAGCAGTACCTTGTGTGTTAGCATGTCCAAGTGGTGCACTTGACCATAGTTGTGAAAAACCTGAAGATATAAAAATGGGAATTGCCGTATTAGAATTTCCCAATAAATGTATCGCAATTACAAATACACCTGTTCCAAAAGGTCATAGTAAAAAGATTCATGATTTTACAAATAGCCAAAGAAATGTAACCCAACTTGAAAAAGATATGCTAGAAAAGCTAGATGGGTTTGAAGGCAAACAATGTACTATTTGTGCAGATATGTGTCCAATACCTAATCCACTAAGTGCTATTTCTATGATAGGCAGTGGTAATGGAAAGAAACCTGAAGTTTATGAAGGATGCATTGGATGTGGAGTTTGTGAAGAGTTATGTCCAGCAAATGAGCCTGCTATTGTAGTCAAACCTAGATTAACTTATGAAGATTATTATGTTAAAGGAATAAAAGCGTGATTAAAAAAATACTATTTACTACAGCCATTATTATACTTATTTTAGGTTGTTCAGAAAAAAAAGAAGAAGAAAAAGAGACTTCAAATAAAAAAGAAGCAATAGCACAAACACCATTGAAAATTGAAGTTGAAGAAAATAAAAATATTAAAGAAATAAAAGTTGAAGAAAAGAAACAAGAAAACAATAAAAATGAAACTTATTACTTTAATTATAATGGTGTAAAGACAGCTTACGACCCAAATTCAAAACCTGCAAATGAAGATGCAAAAATAAGAGTTAAACCAAGAACTGAACTAGATGCGAATATGCATGTTAGAAGTCCTTATGAAAAGATAAAAGTTTCACTTTTAGTAAAAAGTCTTAGTAAAGATTTTATCGTAAAATGTTCAGCTTGTCACAACGATTATGCAAATGGAATAATAGGACCTTCATTATTAGAAAAAGACGCAGATTCAATTTTTCAAAGCATTAGTAAATTTAAAAATGATAAAAATGCAAATGTGCTAATGACAGGATTAGTTAATCAAATGTCAAAGGAAGAGATTAGAAAAATAGCAGATGAAATTTATGAATTTAACAAACAAATTAGGGAGTTAAAATGAAAAATATAATAGCCGTAATTTCAACAATAATAGTTTTAGGACTAATGGCCTATACATATACTAATGGAAGAGCTTTTCAAGGTGGAGAAGCTGGAAAAATTATTGAAGATATGAAATATTTAGATAATAATTCAGTAAAAGCATCACTTCCAAAAGAAAATGAAAATATTGAAGAAGACAAAATTAAGGCCTTAAGAGATAAAGCTGGGAGTAATTCAATGTTTACAGTAAGTAATAACTATAAAAGTAAATGTGCTTCATGTCATGGGCGTGATGGCTCAGGATTACAAAATGGCAAGAAGTTGATGGGTCCAAAACTTATTGGACAATCTGAAGAAACGTTATACAAAGATTTAGTTGATTTTAAAGCAGGTAGAAAAGAGAATCTTATTATGAAAGGTTTACTAATAAACTTATCAGAGGAAGATTTAAAAGAGTATGCAAAAGAAATCTCTCAATTCAAAGCAAGAAGAGATGCTTTAGAAAAATAGCAATTTGCTGTTAGGAAATTAAAAATGGATAAATGGAATACAAGAGCAACAATAAAAAATACAACATTCTTCTCAACATTTTTTGATAAAACAAAAGAAGGAAAAACATTTCTCTCATATAGAATGAAAAGATGGATTGTAGTTATATCAATTCATTTATTGTTTTTCTTATCATTTGCAATAGATATACAAGCTTTAGAAGGAACACTCAATGGTTCAAGGTTTTTAGGATTTCATTTAATTGATCCTTTTACAACTATACAAGTTTTTTTATCTACTTATCATATGCCTATAAATGTAATTATAGGGACGTCTACAATTGTACTTTTTTACATTTTTATAGGAGGAAAGACTTATTGTTCATGGGTTTGTCCTTATGGAATTATTAGTGAGATTGGCGAAAAAATTCATAATACTTTAATAAATAAGAAGATAATTAAAGAAAGAAAATTTGATCATAGAATTAGACATGTTTTTTGGTTTATGTTTTTGATTATGGCAGCTACAAGTGGTTATTTAGTATTTGAAACTTTTAATGTTGTAGGAATATTAAGTAGATTTATTACTTATGGTTGGTCTTTAGCTTTAGGCTGGGTATTAGTAGTATTTTTAATTGAAGTATTTTTCTCTCGTCGTGCTTGGTGTACATATGTATGTCCAATTGGAACAACTTATGGCTATATTGGAAAAGTAAGTGCACTTAGAGTTCAATGGAATGATAATTGTGACCATTGTATGGTTTGTCATGATGTATGCTTTGAAAATCAAGTATTAGATTTAACAAAAGCAAAATATGATAAACAAAGAGAAGAAAAAGGTATAAAAACTCAATATGTAACAGGTGCTGATTGTACTTTATGTGGTAGATGTATCGATGTATGTCATGCAGATGCATTAAAATTCGATTTTAGATTAAAAGGTTTAGTATAAAATGATAAAAGTTTCAAATCTAACAAAAAAGTTTGCATCTCATATTTCATTAGATGATGTAAGTATTGAATTTAATAAAAATGAATATATAGCATTAATGGGACCAAATGGTGCAGGTAAAACTACACTTATTAGATCTATTTTAGGATACTATCATCCAAATTCAGGGAATGTATCAATAAATGGTATGGACCCAATTAAACAAAGAATTGAAGTATTAGACAAAATTTCTTTTGTGCCTCAACTTCCACCTCCAATTAAATTAAATCTTAATGAATTAATTCAGTATATAGAAGCTAGTTCAAACGTTGATAAAGAATTAATTATGCATTATGCAAATGAGATGAAATTAGATTTAAAAGCAAACTTAAATAAATCATTTTTTAAACTATCAGGTGGAATGAAACAAAAAATGTTAATTGCAATTTCCCTTGCTAAAAAAAGCAATATTATAATTTACGATGAACCAACGGCAAACTTAGATCCAGTAGCACGTGATGATTTTTATAGACTTTTAAAACAAAATGAAGATGAAAAGATTCTTCTTTTTGTAACTCATAGGCTTGATGAAGTTAAAGAAATTGTAAATAGACAGATATATATGGACTTAGGGAAAATTGTATCTGATGAAATTGTATAGGAACCAATATGAATAAAAAATTATTAAAAGCTTTGTTTATCTTTACTCTTTTACTCTCATTAACTTCTTGTGAAAAAAAAGTTCATACAGGCGTACATGAAATTCATTGGGATAGAGATATGTGTGCTAGATGTATAATGGTTGTAAGTGATAGAAATCAAACGGTTCAAATAGAAAATCCAAACACATCTGAACACCATGTCTTTGATGATATTGGTTGTACTATATTATGGTTTAAAGACCAAGATATAAAATGGAAAGATCAAGCAATTATTTGGATAAATGATATTAAAACATCAAAATGGATAAATGCAAGAACAGCTTTTTATGACACTATGAACGTAACACCAATGGCATATGGTTTTGGAGCTCATGAAAGTAAAGATACAATTCAAGAAGGTCTAGAAATTATTGATTTTGAAGAAGTTGAAAAAAGAGTATTAAAAATAGGAAGATAAAAGTAGTAGCATACTTAAAATGCTACTACTTTAAAAGAGATTAGAACTATAAATCTTGTTCAATTACTCTTTTAAATTTATTAAAGTAAGTATCAGATGCAGCATCCAACTCTTTATAAATATCATTGATAGAAATTTTATCACCTTGCACTAAACCAAGTCTAGAGCAATCAATATTTTTACTATCAGCTAATTTTTCAAATGCTGCGCAGTTTTCAGGTTTTACTTCAACAATAGCTCTACTTAAAGATTCAGAGAAAATATCTTTTGAATCATCTAAAGAAATACTAGCTTCAACTCCAAGTTTTCCAACTACTGCCATTTTAGCTAATGCAATTGCAATACCACCAACATTAACATCTTTTGCAGCTTCTAATAATGAAGATTTATTTGCTTCAATTACTGTATCCCAAAGTTTTAATTCATTTGTATAATTTACTTCAGGATGAGAACCAGCTACTACTGAATACATTTTTTTCATATATAAAGATCCACCAAACTCAGATTTAGTATCTCCTAAAATATATAAAACATTTCCTTCATTTTGAACACAAGAAGGTAAAACTTTGTTTGCATCATCATTAACACCAACCATTGCAATTGAAGGAGTTGGGAAAACACCAACACCATTTGTTTCATTGTATAATGAAACATTTCCACCAATTACTGGAGTATCAAGCTCTTTACAAGCTGTTTTAATTCCTTCACAAGAAGCAGCAAATTGCCACATTACTTCAGGATTTTCTGGATTACCAAAGTTAAGACAATCTGTAATTGCTTTTGGTGTTGCACCACTCATAGCTACATTTCTTCCTGATTCCATAACAGCTGCTGCTGCTCCTAATTCAGGGTCAATATAACATAATCTTGTATTACAATCAGCAGACATAGCTAAAGCTTTACCTGTTTCTTTAATTCTAATAGATGAACCATCTAACGAACCAGGTCCTTTGATTGTATTTGTTTGAACCATTGAATCATATTGAGAATAAACCCAAGACTTGTCAACTACTTCCATATCAGAGAATAAATCATCAAATGCAGCTTGATTTGAAATTTCTCTATCAAGTTTAATTTCATCAAGTCCATCTAAATATGCTGGTTTTGCAACTGGTCTATCTAAAATAGGAGCTTGTTCAGATACTGGTTGAACTGGAACTTCTGCACATTTTTCACCATGCCAGAATAATTCCATATTTCCAGTATTTGTAACTTCACCAATTACAGCAACATCTAATTCCCATTTTTCAAAAATATCAATAATAGCTTGTTCGCTACCTTTTTTTGCACAAATAAGCATTCTCTCTTGAGATTCAGAAAGCATAAAATCATAAGGAGTCATTCCTTCTTCACGTGCTGGAACTTTATCTAAATGCATAATCATTCCAGATTCACTTCTTCCTGCCATTTCAAATGAAGATGAAGTAAGTCCAGCAGCACCCATATCTTGAATACCAATAATTAAATCAGCTTTAAATAATTCTAAACAAGCTTCTAAAAGAAGTTTTTCAGTAAAAGGATCACCAACTTGAACAGTTGGTCTTTTTGATTCATTATCTTCTGTAAATGATGCAGAACTCATAACAGCTCCACCTAATCCATCACGACCTGTTTTTGAACCTACATACATAACTGGATTTCCAACACCTTCTGCAAGACCTAAGAAAATCTCATCAGCTTTTGCAAGTCCTAAAGTAAAGGCATTTACAAGATTATTTCCAGCATAACACTCTTCAAATGTAGTTTCACCACCAATAGTAGGAACTCCCATACAGTTACCGTATCCACCAATACCAGAAACAACACCTCTTAATAAAAATCTATGTTTTTGTGCAATTTCTGAATCACCTTCAATTCCAGCAAATCTAATTGAGTTCATATTAGCAATAGGACGTGCACCCATTGTAAATACATCTCTTAAAATTCCACCAACACCAGTTGCAGCACCTTGGTAAGGTTCAATAAACGAAGGATGATTATGTGATTCCATTTTAAACACAGCAGCATAGCCATCACCAATGTCAATAACACCAGCATTTTCACCTGGACCTTGAATAACCCATGGGGCTTTAGTTGGGAAACCATTTAAGTATTTTTTACTTGATTTATACGAACAATGCTCGCTCCACATAGCAGAGAAGATACCAATTTCTACATAGTTTGGTTCTCTTCCTAAAATTTCTTTGATATTATCTAATTCTTCAAGTGTTAAAGAGTGAGCAAGTGCTAACTCTTCTAAATTCATGTCTTTGTTTTGCATCTTTAGCCTTAAATATGGTAGTTATAATTAAGGCGAGTATATCTAAAAAAGGGTTAAATTTACTTTTAACCTTCTACTAAAATTTTAACTTCATTATTAACTATTTCTAAAAATAGTTCTTTTTTACCGTTAAAATTTACAGTTGGACTTACATATTTTTGATCCATTAGTATCTTAAACATACGCTTATTTAGAGAGTTTGGATAAGGTGTGATACTTATATTTGAAAATCTAATTTTTTTTCTTTCTCTTTTAGAAAAAATTCTTTTTTTATATCTTGAAAATTTTTGAAAATCACTTCCATCATCTTTTTTAAATTCAGGCGAGTAATATTTCAAATAACTTTTTATATCAGATTTTTTCCAAGAATCTTTCCATTTAAAAATAGAAGAAAGAATTAATGAAATTTCTTCTTTTTTAGCTTTTTCAAATTCTTTGTCACTAGTTAATAAAAGTGCGTTATCTAAATCTATATTTTTATCAAGTTTTTCAAGTTCAGGATTATCTAAAGCGATACATCCTCTTGTATATTTCTCTCTTTCTTCATTTTTTAAAGGCATTCCATGAATCCAAATACCATAACCTTTTTTATCTAGAGTTCTATCAAACCTATTAGGATATGATGTAACTAAAGCAAGAGGTCCATAAAACTGGTCTAAATTAGTTTTTTTACTTGTTAATTCATATACACCTTCAGGAGTCTTTTTATCACCTTCTAAATATTTATCACCTTCTTTTTCACCAACAATTACACTATTTCTAGTTATTAAACTAGACTGATTATCATTGATTTCATAAAGTTCTAATTCAGATTTTTCTTTGTGTGTTAATATTACATATTTTTTTGTTTCATAATAACCTAAATCTACATTTTTATTTTCTAAGTAATTATCCCAATATTTTTTATCTTTTAAGCTATCTTCAAGTTGTTTTTCTACAGCTGAAAGCCCTTGTAGTCTATATAAATTTACTAAATCATTTGCAAAAATATTAATAACCATACATAATAAAATTATGATTTTATTCAATTGTATCTCCATATTATTTTTTAAGTTGCGCAATTGTATAATACTTGTTCTAATTTTTTAATAAAAAGTGAATTAACAGTGAAAAAAATCATCTTATCTATTATTATATTTTTTAACCTTTTGCACTCTGCAGAAGTTAAAGAGATTCCATGGCCTTCAGGAGAAAGCTTTCTAACATTTTTAGAAAAATATGCTATTCCTCAAAAATTATATTTCGATCTTGAAAAAGAAGATAAAGAATTATGTTCAGAAATTGTTGCAGAAAAAAGATTTTATCTTTATTTAAATGATGACGAAAGTTTTAATCAAGTTTTAATACCAGTATCAGAAGATATTCAATTACATATTTATAAAGAAAGTGATGGAACTTTTAAATTTCAAACTTTACCAATAAATTATGTAGAATATAATGAAACAGTTGCAATTCCTGTAACAGTTTCAGTTTCACATGATATCCAAAAAGCTACAGGAGATGTAGCTCTTGCACTTCAATTAAAAGCATTGTTTAAAGGTGTAGTAGACTTTAGAAAAATGCAAAAAGGTGATTTTATTGCATTAAAATATACAAAGAAAAGTCTTCTTGGACGTCCACATGGATTGCCTGAGTTAGATGCGGCAATGGTTGAAATTAGAGGTAAAAAATATTATAGAATAAAAAATAATAAAGATGATAAATATTATGATGAAAAAGGAAAAGGTTTTACAAAAACATACTTTTTCAAAATACCTTTAACTTACAAAAGAATTTCAAGTGTTTTTACTAAAAAAAGATGGCATCCTGTTTTAAAGAGATATAGAGCTCACTTAGGTACAGATTTTGCAGCGCCTAGAGGAAGAAAAATATACGCAGCAGGTGATGGTAGAATTGAATTTAAAGGTCGTAGAGGTGGATATGGTAATACTATTATTATAAAACACAGAAATGGCTATAAAACTCTATATGCCCACCAAAATGGATTTAGAAAAGGTCTAAAAAGAGGTGCAAATGTTAAAAAAGGTCAACATATTGGATATGTTGGAAGTACAGGACTTAGTTCTGGACCACATTTACATTTAGGTGTTTATAAAAATGGTAAAGCTGTTGATCCTTTAAAAGTAATAAGAAGACCTAAAACAAATGGTTTAAGTGGAAAACATAAAGCTACATTCTTAGCTAATTCAAAAAAGATAACTGATAAATTTAAATCAGAAATGCAAAGCGAAAATAGACAAAAAGCTACAAGATTAGATAGACTTACATATAAAAGTGATGTAAAAAAAATATAAGGATAAAAGTTCATGCCTCAAGATCAAATTATAAAAGACCCTAGTAAACTTTTAGAAGAACTTGAGAACTTACATCCAAGTGATATTGCAAATAGTCTAAAGAAAATTGAAAAACATAGCGAAGATGACTTTTTCTTCGTTTTAAAAAAACTTCCAGATGACATCTTAGGAGAGGTACTACTTGAGTTACCTGAAAACTTAAGAGAAAATGCTTACTCTGAACTTACAATTGAACAATTAACAGAAGCTGTTGATGAGCTTGAATCTGATGATCAAACTGATATTATCCAAGAGCTTGAAGAGTTCGATGAAGAAAAAGCAAAAGAAATTTATGATGGATTAGAAGCAGAAGATCAAAAAGAAATTGACTGGCTTAAAACTTATGAAGAAGATCAAGCTGGTTCGTATATGCAGACTGAGCTTTTTTCTGCAAACTTAAATGAAACAATAAAAGCTTCACTAGATAGACTAACAGAAGGAAAAGCACGAGATGAACTAGAAAATATCCATCAGGTATTTATAGTAAATGATGATAAAAAACTAATTGCTTCAATCTTACTTGAAGATTTAATTATTATTGATTTTAAAAAAACTTATGCAGAAGTTTTAAGTGAATATGATGAAAATAGGTTTAGTCCTTTTGTTGTTCAAGATAAAGATGATATTGATGATGTTGCAAAAAAGTTTGAGAAATATGATTTAAATGTAGTTGCAGTTGTAGGATATCAAGATATGCTAATGGGAAGAATTACATCTGATGATATTTTAGATGTAATTGAAGAAAACGCGACAGAACAAATGTACCAACTAGCTGGAGTTGATGATGACTTTGAGCATGAAGATAATCTTTTCGCAACTGCTAAAAAAAGAGCAATGTGGTTATGTTTAAATCTTGGAACTGCAATTTTAGCTTCATTAGTCATAGGTATTTTTGATGAAACAATTCAAGCTTATGTAGCACTTGCAATTTTAATGCCAATTGTTGCATCAATGGGTGGAAATGCAGGAACACAAACCTTAGCAGTTATGGTTAGACAGTTAGCATTAGGTAATATTGAACTTGAACACGCAAGAGATGCCGTTAAAAAAGAAGTAATAATAGCTTTATTTAATGGTTTACTATTTGCTATTATTATGGGTGTGATTGCTTGGGTTTGGTTTGATGAAAAACTTTTAGGTCTTGTAATAGGTCTGTCAATGATTTTAAACTTATTCTCTGCTGGTTTCTTTGGAGCATCAATACCTTTAATTCTTAAAAAGTTTGATATAGACCCAGCTATTGGAAGTACAGTTTTACTTACAACTGTAACAGATATTGTTGGTTTCTTCTCTTTTTTAATGCTTGCAAAAGTGATTTTATTATAAAAAATAACAAAGAATTTTAATTCTTTGTTATAAATATTTTTATTTTGTTAATGAAGATGAAACAATAGATAAGAACTCATCTTTAGTTTTTTTATTAGATTTAAATAAACCTCTAAGTGCTGAAGTAACTGTAGTAGAACGAATTTTCTGAACACCTCTCATTTCCATACACATATGTCTTGCATCAATCATAACTGCTACACCTTTTGGTTGTAAATGCTCATTTAAAGCATCACAAATTTGCTCTGTTAATTGCTCTTGAATTTGTAATCGTCTTGCAAAAACATCAATAACTCTAGGAATCTTAGAAAGTCCAACAACTTTTCCATTTGGAATATATGCAACATGTGCTTTACCAATAATTGGAAGCATATGATGTTCACATTGAGAATAAAATTCTATATCTTTTACTACAACCATTTCATCATTTGTTGAAGTAAAAAGTGCTTTTTGTAAGATTTCTTTTGGATCTTCTTTATACCCACTACATAAAAACTCTAGTGATTTTCTTACTCTACTTGGAGTATCTAATAACCCTTCTCTACTTGGGTCTTCTCCAACATGTTCTAATATCTTTTTAATAGAATTTTCGAACTCTTCATTTTTATCCATAAAATATTTCCTTTAACCTTTTATCATATTCCCCATATCCCAAATTGGTACAAAAACTGCAAGAACAATCCACAGAATTAAACTCATAATACCAAGTAAAAAAAATGGCTCAATAATAGATGTTAATAAATTGATTTTTTCATTAAATCTATTTTTATATATCTTCTTTATTTCAGCTACTGTAATGTCTAAAGAATTAGATAATTCCCCTGTATTAATCAGGTTTAAAGCAATATCATTAAAAATATCAGCTTTTTTAAAAGAATGACTTATTCCTTTACCATTTTGTAGTAAATTGTCAATAAGCGACATTTTATCTAAAAGGTATTTATTTTTAATTAAAACTTTTGATGAGATAAAAGATTTGTGAAATTCATACTTAGATTTAAGCATAATATCTAAAAGTAAAAAGAACTTGTATAACTGCATATTCAAATAAATATCTTTTACTAGAAATATTTTTTTCACTAGTAGTTTGTGAATAAAATATTTAAATCTTTCATCTTTTTTATAAAACAAATAACATATAAAATATGCTAAAGGAAATATACTAAGAATTAAAACTATGTAGTTTTCAAATAAATACTGAACTTGCAATAACACTTTTGTAGCAAGAGGAAGTTCTGTAGTTGATTGTTCAAATATTAATTTAAATTTTGGAATTACAAAATAAAAAATTGATATTAAAGAAAAGAAAAAACTTATTAGTAAAATTATAGGATAAGTAATAGCTTTTATAAAATTCTTTTTTATTTCATTGGATTCTTTTAAAAGTTCATACAAAGCTTTAATATTTTCATTAATATTACCATTGTCTTGGGAAATATCAAAAAAAGAACCTACTAAATAATTTATTTTGTAAATTTCTAATTCTTTAGAGATTTTACTATTACTTGTTAGTGAGTTTTTTAATGTATTTAAAAAAGATAAAATTGTTTTATCTTTTCTATTTTTAATCAAAATATTCAAACTATCAAGAAGAGTCATATTTGATGAAAGCATAAGGTTTAATTCATAAAAAACATTTATTAAATGCTTGTCTTTTATTTGCTTTTTATTATCAAACAAATTTTGAAAATCTAAATTTTTAATTTCTTTAATACTAATTATATTTGAAGGTAATTCTTCTTTAGAAATGTCATTAGTATTAATATCTTTTCTTTGTATTCCTTTACTATTTTCAAAGGTTAATCTATATTTTCTCATTAGTAGTTCACAACTTTAAAAACTTCATCCATTGATGTAATATTTAAAGATACCTTCATTTTCCCATCATCCATAATTGTTTTAAAATTTATAGTTTTTAGATATTGTTTAATTTTATTAATATCTTCTTTCTTAAAAATCATTGAAGATATATTTTCCTCTATATTTAAAACTTCTGCTATACATGACCTATCATAATACTTTGTATAATTACACTTTTCACAGCCTTTTGCTTCACAATATTTACAATAATTTAATACTAATCTTTGAGCAAGTATTAGTTTTAAGGTACTTGAGATTAAAAAAGGATCGGCATTTAAATCCATAAGCCTTGAAATAGTTTCAACTGCATTATTTGAATGAATACTAGCTAGAACTAAATGTCCAGTTAAAGAAGCTTGCAGTGCTATATCTAATGAAAACTTATCTCTAATTTCTCCAATGAAAATAATATCAGGGTCTTGTCTTAAAATATTTCTTAATATAACTTCAAAACTCAAACCTACTTTTGTATTTACAGCTATTTGCGAAATTGAATCAATTTTATATTCAATAGGATCTTCAACTGTTATTATCTTCTTTTCATCTGAATTTAATTCTTGTAAGATTGAATATAAAGTTGTTGTTTTACCAGCACCGGTAGGTCCTGTAATTAGTAATAAACCTTGCGTTAATTTTAAAGCTTTTTTCAAAGTTAAAAATACATCTGAAGATAGGCCTAAATCTTCAATGGATTTATTTATATTTTTCTTATCAAGTATTCTTATTACTAGTGATTCAGATTGACTTGTAGGCATAGTTGAGAGTCTAAAGTCAAAAACCTCACTTTCTACTTTTATTGAAAAACGTCCATCTTGAGGTAGTCTTGTTTGCGTGATATCTAAGTTTGCAATAAGTTTTATATAAGAAGAAATTATTTTTAATAGTTCAATATTAAAAGAGAAAAAAATCTTTAACTTTCCATCAACTCTAAATCTAAATAATACAAGATCATTAAACTCTTCAATATGAATATCACTTGCTCGTGTGATAATTGAAAAGTTTATTAAGCATTCTATAAAGTTTTCTATATGTTTATCATTACTATTAATTTTATCTATTGCTTTACATGAGAGTTCAAATAAAGTCATTTTTATATCAAGAAAACTTAATAAAAATAGTAATTCATTAGTAGATATTTGTTTGAATTTTAATACTTTATTAAAATCATTATTTATGTTTAATAGCTTTGATTCTTTACAAACGAAGAAGTCTAATGAAATATCATTTTCACAAATAGGAACAATTTTATTTTTTAGAAAATATTCCTTATCATAAGTTTTAAATAGTTTGTAATCTATAAGAATATTATTCATGATGTAACCTTAAATTTATTTTTTTATCTTTATTAGTTAAAAGAACCCTATTCTTTTGAACCTCTGTGATTTTATAATCTAAAACTTCATCATTTAGGCTATACCAAGTACTATTTATTAAAATATGATTTGCAACAATTGCTTTTAATTCAAGTTTATTATTAGTTTTTCTAATTTCTTTTTCAACCTTTTTTGGCTTAATTTCAGAACTTACTTTCTTTTGTTTCTTTTTCAAATAATATTTTTTAAATTCAGTATTAATCTCAAAATTATAAATATTTAGATTTTTCGTTTTTGAAATATTTAATAAACTAATATTTGAATAATTATTTAGATTTTCTAGTTTATTTATAAGATCTTTGATTTTTAAAATAGAAGTTTTACCTTTAATAAGTAAATTATTATTCTTATAATCAATAAAGTCTATTTTTATTTTGCTAGAAGCTAGATACTTCTGTAGATCATTTATAATTTTAAGATATGATTTATTAAACTTTTTATTTTTAAGAGATTCTAAATTATATTCATTTGATCTTATTAGTTTAGTATTGTATTCTACATAAAAATAAAGGTAGAAATAAACAAAAAATAGAGGTAATATAAATAATTGTAATTTAACTTTATTACTACTTTTACAGTAACTATTTATTATTGATTTTAACATTTAAAATACTTGTAAATATTTTTTTTGAACTTACTTCACTAATACTATTAGATACTAAATTTT
The DNA here is from genome assembly GCF_003711085.1 of Arcobacter peruensis. NCBI lineage: Bacteria > Pseudomonadati > Campylobacterota > Epsilonproteobacteria > Campylobacterales > Arcobacteraceae > Arcobacter > Arcobacter peruensis. The sequence goes on along the minus strand of NZ_CP032363.1, from coordinate 2,685,482 downwards.
TTTGGTAATACTTTAAAAATAAATATATATTATTTTTATCTTTTGACTGTACTTTTATCTTCATAAGAGTACTTGTATAATTTAATGAAATTAATTCTAATCCATATTTACTAACAGTATTTATTAGTTTATTGTACTCTTCTTCATAAGGTTTAAATTTTAGAGTTTTTAAAGTTTTTAAGTATTCATTTTTTATGATCTCTTGTTTCTTTTGAATATCTTTTGTATAGGAAAGCTCTTCATAGTTTTTATAACCTACTGAGGCACCAATACATACAAATATATAAGACAAATACAAAAGAAAAACTTTTTTACTTTTTTCATTAATATTCTTTAAATTCGAAATATTTGAAGATATTAAATTCTTTTCTATTATCTTTTCAATTTCAAAATCATCCAAGTGAACAACATTTTTAATTGTGATATTAAAATTTTTATTTATATACTTTAAGAGTTCATTTTGAGAATATTCTTGATTAATTTTTTGGTAGGTATAAATTTTGTTTTTTTGAAATATAACAAAAGAATCTTTTGTTATATAAAGAGTAAATTCAGTTGATACTTCTTTTTTTGTATGCAACAATTCAAATATCATATATTTAAATTTATTATCAAAAATGAAGATTTGGTATTGATTTGAATATTCAAGGAAAATATAATAAATAGTATTTGAAGAATTGTAATTTATATTATTTAACTCTAAAGAAGTATATACAAATTTTTTAATATTTTTTTCTAATATTTTTTGTGAAACATCAATTATGATACTTCTTATATCAGAATCTTTTGCAATATTTTCCATATAAACCAACTTAAAATAATTTTATAAGTTACTTTATAATAAAAAAATTATATTTTAATTAAAAATAATAATTAATATTTTTATTTAAAAATTAATTCTAAACAGAAATATCTGTTTAGAATGTTACATCATAACCAAGCTCTCTAAGACCTTGCTTATCTTTTGTCCAGCCTTTTTTAATTGAAACAAATAGTTCTAGGAAACATTTTCTTCCAGTTAATTTCTCAATTTTTAGTCTTGCGTCTTTTCCTATTCTTTTAATAGCTTCTGCATTCTTACCAATAATCATTCCCTTTTGTGTTCCTTTTTGAACAATAATAGTAGCTTTGATTACATCGATTTTTGGTTTTTCTTCTACTTTATTAATAAGTACATCTGTTTCATATGGAATTTCATCAGAAATATTCTCAAAAATTGATTCTCTAATAAACTCTTTAAAAATATCTCTCATATGTTCAGTTGTCATGATTTCAGGGTCAAATAAATATGGATGTTCTGGTAAGTGCTTAACAACATCATCTAAAATATTTCCATGCGTTGTACCCTTTTTAATTGATACTGGAATAATTGATTCATATTTGTCAGAATGAACTTGATACTCTTTCATTTTTTCTAATACTTCTTCGTTAGTAACATTATCAACTTTTGTAAGTAATAAAATATGTTTTACATTTTTTTTGTTTTTAACTAAAAAATCTTCGTAATGAGTTAGTTTATCTGTAACAGGTGCTAAAAATAGAATTAAATCACAATCACCCATTGCTTTTAATGCTTCATCTAACATGAATTTATTTATAAGTTTTTCTGTTTCATGGATACCTGGAGTATCTACAAATACAATTTGATCATCTTCATGCATTACAATTATATTTGATCTTTTTCTTGTAGCATTGGCTTTATGTGAAACCATTGCAATTTTTTCACCAACTAGCCAGTTTAATAGTGAACTTTTACCTGCATTTGGACGTCCTACTACTGATACATAACCACATTTAGTCATTTTTTCTCCTTAAGCAATTTATTGCTCTAATATTCTGCAATATTAGCATCTTTGTGATTATAGAGGGGTAAAGCAGTTTTTATCGTCGTCTAAAACTTAAACTTTTTAGTAAATCTGCTTTTGTAATATCTTTATTATTATTTAAATCAGCAATAGTTCTTGCTACTTTTAATACTTTGTTTATACTTCTAAAAGTTAGCTCATAAGAAATAATAGCTTTTTGGAAAAGAAAAGAAGATTCCTCATCTAAAATACAATATTTTTTTATATCTTCATCTTTCAACTTACCATTTAATTCACTTTGTCCTCTATTTTTTTGAGCAATAAAAGCATTTATTACATTTTGGTGTAACTCTTCTGAACTTACTGTATTTTTAGAATCATTTGAAGTATCATTCATAACAACATATAAATCAATTCTGTCTAAGAATGGGTCTGATAATCGGTTCTTATATCTTTGAATTTCTGCTTCATTACATCTGCATTGTTTAATGCTTGAAAGTAAATTTCCACAAGGACATGGGTTCATAGATGCAACAAAAATAAACTTTGTTAAATATTCTGTTTTACTATTTACTCGTGAGATTAATATTTTATTATCTTCTAAAGGCTCTCTCATAGCTTCTAAAACTGATTTCGAGAAATGTGGCAATTCGTCAAAGAACAAAATACCGTTGTTGCTAAGTGCAATTTCTCCTATTTTTGCATTTGTACTTCCTCCTCCAAAAATTGAAGATTTTGTAGAACTGTGATGAGGATTTCTAAAAGTTCTAATAGGTACAAAATCGATTTCTTTATAATCTAAAGCTTGCAGTTTTGCTTTTTCAAGTATTTCTTCAAGACTCATTGGTGGAAGTATATTTTTAATTCTTTTACTAATCATTGATTTTCCACATCCAGGGGAACCTTCAAAAATCAAATTATGATTTCCTGCAGCACTAATTAATGCTGCAAATTTTGCATTTTCTTGTCCTATTACATCAGAAAAATCTTCTTCATATTTTTTATCATAATAGAATTTCTCATCATTAATATCTATTGTTTCATATTCTAAAGTAGTTGATTTATATTTGTATTTTTCTTTATCATCATTATTCTTTAAATTAAAAAATTCTATTGCATTTTTTAGATTATTTACAACATATATTTCTAAATTAGGTATATTAGATATATATTTTGCACTTTCTTCACAAACTAAAAGTTTTTTAATTCTTTTATTTTTAGCTAAAGATAAAACAAGAGGAAAGATTGTGCTTGTATCTTTAATATCACCATTTAAACTAAGCTCCCCAAAAACATGAAAATCGCAGAATACATCTTTTTTTAAATCATATAAAGCAATTTGTAATGCAATTGCTAAATCAAAATGTGTACCTTTCTTTTTAACATCTGAAGGGGATAGATTAATTGTAATTTTTAGTGGAGGGAATTTGTATTCATTCATTAAAAGTGCAGATTTAACTCTATCTTTTGATTCTTGAATACTTGTTGAAATTAATCCAACAATAGTAAATGATGGCAAACCTTTTGTAAATGTTGATTCAACATTAATATTTAAAGCGTCAATTCCATCTAAAGAAGCAGAATTTATAATTTTCAAAGAATATCCTTTAATAATATTTAAAATTATTATAGCTTATTATTTACTCTTTTTACTTATACTATCAATCAAAATTGTTATAATGCAATTAATTAAATAATACAACAATAGGAAAATAATGACATCAAATAAAAAATCTTTTGGACTATGGAACGCAATATTTTTAGGAATTGGTTCAATGGTTGGAGCTGGAATATTTATAGTAATTGGACAAGCAGGAGCAATTGCTGGAAATTTTGTAATAGCTTCTTTTCTTATTGCAGGAATTATTGCTTTATTATGTGGATACTCACTTAGTAAACTTTCAGTTACCTATCCAAGTCGTGGAGGGATTATTGAGTATTTAGTCCAAGCATATGGAAAAGGTTTATTTTCTGGATCATTAGGAATACTTTTTTATTTTGCTCAACTTATATCAATTGCAGCTGTAGCAAAATCTTTTGGTACCTATGCTAGTACATATTTAAAATCAGGAATAAATGACTTTAATATTAATATGTTTGCCTTAATAGTATTAGGAGTATTTGTAATTATAAATCTACTAGGGGCTGCTTTTATTTCTAAAATAGAATCATCAATTGTCATTATTAAGTTAATTGCTTTAATCATTTTTACCTTTGCTGCAATACTTTATATTGAACCTTCACATTTTAGTTTTAAAAATAGTCCCAGTTCTTTGACAATTTTATACTCATTGGGATTAACTTTTTTTGCTTTTCAAGGTTTTAGTGTTATTACAAATAGTGTTGAAGATATGGATAATCCTTCTGATACAATGTTAAAATCTATGGTAATCACAATAATTTTAGTAGCAATTTTATATATAAGTGTGAGTATCGCTGTTTTTGGGAATTTAAGTTTGGAACAAATTATTAAAAGTGAAGACTTTGCACTAGCTAAAGCTGCACTACCTATATTTGGCATATTAGGATTTAAACTAATAGCAGCAACTGCATTATTAGCAACAGCCTCTGCAATTAATGCAACACTTTATGCAGCAACACAAATAGGCTATACTTTAGCAAAAGAAGGTGATTTGCCTAATGTTTATCAAAGACATATTTATCATAATACAGAAGGGCTTATTATTTCAGCTTTAATTGTAGTTCCAATGATACTATTTTTGGATTTAGGAACAATTGCATCAATTGCTGCTATCATAGTTTTATTAATACAAGGATTAACACATATTGGCCATTTATTTGTAATAAAAGAAACAAAAGCTAATATTTTTATAATTATCTTAAGCATATTAGGTACTTTTTTAGCTGCAGGGTTTGCTATATATTATACATCTAAAGAAATTAATTACTTTTTCATTTATATTCTAATTACTTTTATTATTGCATTTATTATTGAAATATTACTTCGGAAATTAAATAAAAGAGAAATAAAAGAACAATGTTAAGTAAATGTCTTGTACTTTTTAATTTTTAATATCAATACAAACTATAAATTGGTATAAATATATCTTATATAATTTAATAAATTTAAAGGAAAATACTTTATGAAATTAATGTCATGTCCAGAATGTCAAAGTGAAATTAAAGAACAGTTAGGAACAGTTTGTCCTAAATGTGGATATACAGTTGGATATTTTAATGAAACAAATAAAAGACCAAAGTATGCAAAGTTTTTTGCACTTAGCGTGTTTTTACCTTTTATAACGTTTATAACTATCATTTTTACATCAATAAATACTATAAGTTTTATATTTGGAGTTATTGTTTTTTTATTTTCTGCATATAAATCTTTTCCATATTTTTATAGGAATTTATTTATCACAAAATTTGAAAAAATATTCTTTTGGTTAGTTTGGATATTAGTAAATAGTTTGCTTTTATCTATGATATATAATGTAGTTCATAAACTGCAGTTAGTTTAATAAGTTAAAGAAAAAGAAAAAATATTAATTTATTTTTTCTCTTCTTTTAGTTTTTTCTTCCACTCTTTTTCAAACTTCTTTCTTTTTAAAAAAGATAAATTTTCAATAAATAAGTGTCCTGATAAATGTTCCATTTCATGTTGCCATGCAACAGCTAAAAAACCTTCAGTTTCCATTATTTGTTTTTCGCCTTCACGATTATAGTATTCAACTACAATATGTTCAGCTCTTGTAACATCTTCAGTAAACCCAGGTACACTTAAACAACCTTCTGTAAAAACTTGCTCACCATCTTTATGAGTAATTACTGGATTAATAGCTTCAATTAAATTTTCTTTACTTTGAATATCTTCTTCATCTGGTAAACAAATTATTAAAATATTTAAAGGAATAGCAACTTGAATTGCAGCAAGTCCAACGCCAGCATGATCAATCATAGTTTCATACATATCATCCAAAAGTGTGTGAAGTTCAGAATCGAACTTCACAACATCTTCAGACTTTAATCGAAGTAATTTATTTGGATAAGTTATAACTTCTCTAATCATTAGATTTACTACTTATGTTTAGCGATAACTTCGTCAATAAGACCATACTCACAAGCTTGAGGTGCACTCATAAAGTTATCTCTTTCAGTATCTTCTGCAATTTTTTCAACTTTTTGACCAGTTTGTTCTGCAATCATTGCATTTAAATCGTCTTTCATTCTTTGAATTTCTTTTGCTTGAATTTGAATATCAGTTGATTGACCTTGAGCACCACCACTTGGTTGGTGAATCATGATTCTTGAGTTAGGAAGAGAATATCTCTTTCCTTTTACTCCAGCTGATAATAAAAATGCACCCATAGATGCAGCTTGACCAATACAAATAGTACAAACATCAGGTTTAATATAATTCATAGTGTCATAAATAGACATTCCACTAGTAATTACTCCACCTGGAGAGTTTATGTATAAATAGATATCTTTATCTGGATCTTCAGCTTCTAAGAATAATAATTGAGCAACAATAGTTGATGCTACTTGATCATTTACTTCACCACTTAACATGATGATTCTATCTTTAAGAAGTCTTGAATAAATATCGTAACTTCTTTCTCCTCTTCCAGTTTGTTCAACTACATATGGTATATAACTCATTTTTTATCCTATAACCTAAAAGGTTTTATTTTGCTAATTTTTCGTCTAATAATTTAGTAATTACTTTTTCTTCAATCATAGACATTTTAATTGCTGGAAGGTATCCTGCTTCTTGATATTGTTTTAATACATCTTGAGGATTTTGTCCCATTTGCATTGCTTCGTAGTATAATACTTGAGAAACTTCTTGATCTGTAACATCAACACTCTCAGCTTTTGCTAATGCATCAACGATGAATGTAGCTTTAACAGAATTTTGTGCATCTTCTTTTAATTCTTCTCTCATTTCTTCAACTTTAGCAGCATCTTCTTGTAAAGCTTTAATTTCGTCTTCACTCATAGATCTTACTTTGTTGTTTAATGCTTGATTAACTTCTTGATCAACAACAGTTGATGGTAATGCGAAAGTTAATTTTTCAACTAAAGTTTCTAAATATGCAGGTTTTAATTCTTCTCTGTAGTATTTATTTTTTGCTTCAGCTTTCATTTGCTCTTCAAGTTTTTCTTTTAATGTATCAACAGTTACATTTTCTTCACCTGGAAGCATTTTAGCAGCGAATTCGTCATTAATTTCACCAGCAGCTTTTTCTTGAATTTCATGTAATTTTACTTTAAATACAGCTTCTTTACCAGCTAAATCAGCTGATTGGTATTCTGCTGGGAAAGTAACAGTGATATCTTTTTCTTCATCATATTTCATACCAATTACTTGATCTTCAAATCCTGGAATAAATGAACCAGAACCGATGTGTAATGCAAATTTCTCAGCTTTTCCGCCATCAAATGCAACACCATCAACAAAACCTTCAAAATCAATTAAAGCGTGATCTTGGTCTTTAACCATTCTTTTTCTAGCAATTTTAGTTAATGGTGCAGATTGTGCAGCCATTTCTTCTAATTTAGCATCAATTTCTTTTGCATCTATTGCTTTGTCTTCAACTTCTGGTAAGAATGATTTATAATCACCTAATTCTACTGCTGGTTTACAAGCAACTGATACTTCAACATCAATTGAACCATCTTCTTTTTTATCAAATTTAGTAATTGAAGGCTCACCTACTAAATCTTCATTAGTAATGTTTAATTCTTTTAAACCATCTGCTAAGATTGCTCTTAATGCTTCACCTTCAGCGTCTTCAGTTAATTTATCTGCATATCTTTGTTTTACAACAGCAACAGGAACTTTACCTTTTCTAAAACCTTGAATATCCATAGTTTTAGCAGCTTGTTTAGCTACTTTATCTAAGTTAGTGTCAATTGTTTCTTTTGTAATTGTTGCAGATACTACTGCGTTTGCTTCGTCTACTTTATTTGCTTTGAATTCCATCAAATTTACTCCGATTGTTATAATTTAACCGTGATTTTATCTAAATATTACTAAGCCTTTTATAAAATACATTTTTAAAGGAGTTTTACCTTGCAATTTTTATACATAAATGTGATTTACTTAATGCTAATACCAGCTTTTATTTTAATGTTTTTTATAATCACAAAAAAGAATTCATTTGAACAATATTTTTCAAAAGATATATTAGAGAAACTTTCTGTTTCAAACCAATATTTCTCAAATAAAGCTAGAAATATAACTTTATTTATTTCATTACTATTTATGATAATAGCACTCGCACGTCCAGTTGCAAATGAAAAAACACACGAATCAAAACAAGAGCTAAATGCAGTTATAGTTGCAATTGATGTTTCAAAATCCATGCTAGCAAATGATATTTATCCAAATAGATTAGAGTTTGCAAAGAAAAAATTACTTGATATTATAGAAATTTCAAAAACAAATGCATTAGGAGTTATTTTATTCGCAAAGTCCTCATTTATCCTCTCACCAGTAACTCAAGATTTTACATCTTTAAAAATATTAATTGAAAACTTAGATACAGGAATCAATTTTGATAATGGAACTAATATCTATTCAACATTAGAAACAACAAATAAATTATTAAAAGACTTTAAACATAAAAATCTAATCTTATTAAGTGATGGAGCAGATAAAAAAAGCTTTGAAGAAGAAATAGAGTTTGCAAAACAAAACAACATAAATATTTACACAATTGCAACTGCAAGTAAAAAAGGCTCAGCTATTAAACTTAAAGATGGAAACTATTTAGTTGATACTAAAGGCAATATTGTAAATGTAAGATTAAATGAGAATATCAAAGAATTAAGCTTAAAAACAAATGGTGCATATATTAACTATTCATTAGATTCAAATGATATAACTCAGGTTTTAAATGAGATTAATTCAAAATCACAAAAACAAAAGTTTGAAGAAAAAAGATTTAAAACTTATACTGAACTTTTCTATTATCCTCTTGGCTTGGCTATATTTTTAATACTAATTGCTTTTTCATCATTGCCAAAATTAAGCTTTAAAAATAAAAAAAACATAACTTCAATTTTTCTATTATCTTTATGTTTTAATTTACAAAATACAAAGGCAGCTACTTTTGATTTCCAAACAATCAATGATGCAAAAAACGCTTATAAGACTCAAGATTATGGAAAAGCTGCAAAAGAGTTTTCAAGTATAAAACAAAGCTCCCAAGCTAAATATAATCTTGCAAATTCACTTTATAAAGAAGGTAAATTTAAAGAAGCTATAAATGAGTATAAAAGTATAGAAAGTGATGATAAAGATTTAAACTATCAAAAACTTCATAATCTTGGAAACTCTTATGTAAAAGCAAAAAACTTACAAGAAGCAAAAAAAACTTATGAAGAAGCACTAAAATTAAAGAATGACAAACAAACAAAAGAAAACCTAGATTTAGTTAATAAAGCATTAAAAAAACAAGAGCAAAAGAATAAAGGAAATAAAAACAAAAAAGATAAGAATAAAGACAAGAAAGAAAATAAAGATAAGAAGAAGAATAAAGATTCAGAAAAAGAGAATTCAGATAAAAAAGATAAAGACCAAAAGCAAGATAAAAACAAAGATAAAAAAGATACACAGAATAAAAAAGAAGAAAATAAAGACAAGAAAAAGAATAAAGATGAAAATAAAAAAGATACACAAGTAAAAAAACAAAATGAAATATCAGATTTAGAAGAGCAAAAATGGTTAAAACAATTAGATAATCAAAAAACAAACTCTTTAATGAAAAAAATGGAATCTAAAATACAGAATAGTAACTCGCAAAATCCTTGGTAGAATTTTGCGAATTTAAAATAAGAGGAAAACTAAATATTAGTAGTTTTTAGATTTTCTCATTTGAAGTAACTCTCTTTGAACAGAAATATTTACATCTTCATTTGGTTCATAATCAAGTGAATAATTTCTTCCATCATAATCAACAGAATTTAAAATTACTTTAATAGCTTCAAGTCTAGCTTTATGTTTATCATCTGATCTAACTATATGCCAAGGTGCTGATCTTGAAGTCGTACGTCTTAACATCTCATATTTCTTTTCAGAAAACTCATCCCATAAATCTTGCGCTTGCATATCAACTTCAGAGAATTTCCATTGTCTTAATGGATCTTGAATTCTTCTATCAAATCTTCTTTTTTGTTCTTCTTTTGAAACTGAGAAATAAAGTTTGATTAATATCATTCCTTGTCTTACTAAATCTTGCTCAAAATTAACAACATCTTCCATAAAAATTTCATGTTCTTCTTTTGTACAAAATCCAAAAATAGGCTCTACCATTGCTCTATTGTACCAAGACCTATCAAATAGTACTATTTCACCACCTGTTGGGAAACGTTCAACATATCTTTGAAAGAACCATTGTGTTCTTTGAGTTTCTGTTGGCTTACCAAGGGCTACAATTCTGTAATGCTTATTATTCATATATCTAGTCATACGTCTAATTGCACCACCTTTTCCAGAAGCATCTCTTCCTTCAAAGATAATAATCATTCTTTGCGAATTTGATTCTAAATGATTTTGAAGTTTAATTAATTCAATTTGATATTTTTTTAATTCTTCAAGATCGTATATTTTTTGTATACCTTCAGCTAAAATTTCAGGATTAAGCTTTTTATAATTACCTAAAATTGCAATTAATTCTTCATTTTCTTTTATTAATTTTGATAACTGTTCATTTTCAAAACTATTATTTTTTTCTTCATTTTTAATAACAGTTGGTTCTATAGTATCCTCTTTTACGATTATTGAATCTTTAAATTTAAGCATCAAATCTAAAGCTGTTTTTTTTGTTAGACCATCTTTTCTAGTATATCCTAGTACTTTTACGTATCTTTTTCTTTCATATTGAAATCTTGCAATATATTTTTTTCCAAAAGTAGGATGGGCAGCTTTAGAAATATATAATCCACTATGGTTTGTTTTTTCAAAATCACTTAAATTCATAATTATACAGACCTTGCAAATTTATTTTCTTGTTCCATATTTCCTATCTCTTCTGTACCTGAAATTAAGATATTATCATCAGTTTTTATATGTTCATCATCTATTTTATTAGGATACTCAACATGATCTAAAATATATTTTATACAATTTATTCTAGCTTGTTTTTTATCATCACTTTTAATAACAGTCCATGGTGAAACGTCAGTATTTGAAGCCATTAACATTGAAAACTTAGCAATTGTATATTTATCCCAAAGTTTTTGAGACTCTTTATCTACAGGTGAAAGCTTATATTGTTTTAATGGATCTACTTCTCTTTTTTTGAATCTTTTTGCTTGTTCTTTTTTAGAAACTGAAAAATAGAATTTCATTAAAATAATTCCTGATTTTACAAGCATTTGCTCAAATTCAGGAACTTCTTTTAAAAATTCATGATGTTCTGTTGTTGAACAAAATCCCATTACAGGTTCAACTCCAGCTCTGTTATACCATGACCTATCAAATAACACTATTTCTCCCGCACTTGGAAGATATTGAGTGTATCTTTGAAAATACCATTGAGAGGTTTCTCTATCACTTGGTTTCTCTAGAGCAATAACTCTAGCACCTCTTGGGTTTAAATGTTCAGTAATTCTTTTGATAGTTCCACCCTTACCAGCAGCGTCTCTACCTTCAAAAATCATAAGAACTTTTAATCCCTGCTCTTTTACATGATTTTGGAATTTTAATAATTCAATTTGAAGTTTAGTTAGTTCTTTTTCATACTCTAAAGTATCTTTTTTAACCCAAATTTGGACTTTCTTTGATTTTTTCTTTTTCTTATTTTTCGAATTTGAATCTTTATCTTCTTTATTCTCTTTTTCTAGTGAAGAGTTTAAATCTTCTAAATCTTTTATTTCGTTATGAATAATATCTCTATCTTTTCCCATTAATTTAATCCTTTATGAAAGTCTGCTTATATACTCATTATATCCAAAATTGTTTACAATTTGATAACATGAATCTGATACTTTAATTACAATTGATGGTAACTTTATTCCATTAAATGTGGTAGTTTTTACCATTGTGTAATGTATCATGTCTTCTAAGATTATTTTATCACCAATTTTTAAGGGCTTATCAAAAGAGTAATCTCCGATTATATCTCCAGCTAAACAAGTATTTCCACCAAGTCTATAAGTAAACTCTTTTTCATTTGCAAGTGCACTATTTCTAATATCTGCACGATATGGCATTGCAAGAGTATCTGGCATATGTGCTTCTGCTGATGTATCTAAAATTGCTAAATTCATTCCATTTTTAACTACATCCAAAACAGTTGCAACTAAATAACCAGTTTGCCATCCAACAGCTTCACCTGGTTCTAGATATACTTCAAGGTGTGGATATCTTAATTTAAACTCTTTTAATAATTTAATTAAACCAACAACATCATAATCAGCTCTAGTAATATGATGTCCTCCTCCAAAATTTACCCATTTTAATTGTGAGAAATATTGTGAAAAGTTTTTTTCAAATGCTTCAAGTACACCTTCAAGAGCATCAACATTTTGCTCACAAAGTGCGTGAAAATGAAGACCTTCAACACCTTCAAGATTATTTTCTTCAAAGTTTGCTTTTGTAATACCTAATCTTGAATTAACAGCACAGGGATTGTATAAATCTACCTCAACAGATGAATACTCAGGATTTATACGTAAACCTATTGAAGTTTTATTTATTGCTTTTTGTCTGTATCTATTTAATTGGTTAAAAGAGTTAAAAACTAAGTGGTTTGAAAGATCAATTATTTCTTCAATTTCTTCATCTTTAAAAGCAGGAGAGTAAGTATGAACTTCTCCACCAAACTCATTTTTAGCAAGAAGTGCTTCATGTAATCCTGAAGCACAACAGCCTTTTAAATATTTTTTACACAACTCAAAAGTTGAGTATAAAGAAAAACCTTTTAAAGCTAAAAGAATATTTACATCAGCTTCATCTTGCACTTTTTTTAATAGTTTTAAATTCTTTTCAAGTAAGTCTTGTTCACATACAAAACTAGGACTTGGAAGTTTTTCAAAACTATCTACTGTTTGATTAATCTTCTTCAAAAGGCTCAAAGTCCTCTTTTGTTACACCACAATCAGGACATTCCCAATCTTCTGGAATGTCTTCAAATGCAGTTCCTGCTTCTATTCCTGAATCTGGATCTCCAAGAGCTGGGTCATAAATATAATCACATACTGTACAAATATACTTTTTCATTTTAATTCCTTTTTATTTTTTTATATTTTTTTATTAGTCTACTGGTAAATCTAAAATTGTCCAAGGTAAACCTTGAGTCATAAGTTCATCCATAAATGGTTTTGCATCAAACTCTTCTATATTAAAGACACCTTTTCCATCCCAAATACCCTGATAAATCATTTTAGTTCCAATCATCGCTGGAACTCCTGTAGTATAAGAAACTGCTTGAGCTCCCGTTTCTTTATAACACTCTTGATGGTCACATATATTATAAATATATACTTTTTTCTTTTTACCGTCTTTTATACCTTCGATAATACAACCAATATTAGTTTTTCCAACAGTTCTTGGTCCTAGTGATGCAGGATCTGGTAAAAGTGTAGCTAAAAACTCAATAGGAATAATTTTTTGTCCCTTGTGCTCTACTTCTTTAATACCTAACATCCCTACATTTTGAAGGCAATTCATGTGTTGAATATAAGCATCACCAAATGTCATAAAGAATCTAATTCTTTTTAAACCTTTGATATTTTTACATAATGATTCTAATTCTTCGTGATATAAAAGATAAGAAGGTTTTACACCAACTTCTGGATAGTCATGCTCAACTCTAATTTCTAAAGGTTTAGTTTCAATCCACTTACCCTCTTCCCAATATCTACCATTTGAAGAAACTTCTCTTAAGTTAATTTCAGGGTTAAAGTTTGTTGCAAATGGGTAACCGTGATCACCTGCATTACAATCCATGATGTCAATATAGTTTATCTCATCAAAAAGGTTTTGTTGAGCATAAGCACAAAATACACCTGTAACTCCAGGATCAAAACCAGAACCTAAAAGAGCTTTTACATTTGCTTTTTCAAATTGCTCTTGCTTTGCCCATTGTTCTTTGTATTCAAATTTTGCTTCATCTGGATGTTCGTAGTTTGCAGTATCTACATAATCAACACCTGTTTGCGTACATGCATCCATAATTGTTAAATCTTGATAAGGTAAAGCAACATTTAAAACAACACGTGGTTTTACTTCCTCGATTAATTTTACTAAAGAAGGAACATTATCTGCATCTACTGATGCAACATTTATAACTACGTTTTGATTTTTTTTGATATCACTTGCAATTGCTTCACATTTTGATATGGTTCTTGATGCTAAAGTAATCTTTTCAAATGTATTTATGTTCATTGCACACTTAGTTGTTGCAACACGGCTAACGCCACCAGCTCCGATAATTAAAATACCTGTATTAGTATTTGCCATCTTTACCTCTTTTAATTTATATTAACTATTATTATATTATATTTTAAGTAAATATTTGTTAAAGTTGCGAATTATATATGGGGATGATTTGGCTTCGATTAGAGCATTGAAGTCTAGTTGCATGTCGGCCTGAACACGCCGTTATACGGTTCATTTTTTTTAAACGCAAATAATACTAATTATTCTCCAGCTTACGCAGCAGCGTAAGTTTTAATTTAGACTCCCCTTAAGTGGGTCGAGACTAGGAGGCTCATTCTACTGATGCTATATAGGTAGATTTAAATGGGCTCACCCTAATAGCTTATCTTTAAAGAGTTGATTTAACTTTAAAGAGACATTCCTAATCTTATCTTTCATAAGCCTTGCAGGTTGAGCTTATGATAAGTGAAATTGATCGACCTCTTCTAAACATGTAGACGCTATGCGGATATGTTTTAAGACTCCGGTTCAATCCCGGACATCTCCACCATTAACCAATCCAAAACAATTCAATGTTATTTATTTAACCCCTTAATTAAGGGCTTTATAGCTAATTATCTATACAATACCGTACTATACTATTTAATACAATCCACTTTTTTATGTTCCCTTTAATGTTCCCTTTAGTATAATTTTATGTTCCCTTGATATTTTGAGGGTACAAAAAGCATAAAAAGGAAGTTCTACAATGCCTAAAATTCCTACTCCATTAAGTGATACAAAAATATCAAAAGCAAAAGCAAAATTAAAAGAATACGAGCTTAACGATGGAAAAGGCTTATCTTTAATTATAAAACCAAACGGCAGCAAGATATGGAGATTTAGATATATTTCACCAATTACAAATAAAAGAAGAAAAAAATCATTAGGTAGTTATCCTGGTGTTACTTTAGAAAAAGCGAGGGAACATAGAGGGAACAACATTATGTTACTTGAAGAGGGAAAAGACCCCATAGAAACAGTAAAAGAAATTGCAGTAAAAGAAAAGAACAAAGATAGAGGATTATTTATAAATGTTATGAATGAATGGTTTGAAATTCAAAAACCAAATATTACAGCCGTAACATATAAAAAGAAATATCAAATTTTTGTAAGTTCGGTATTACCATTTTTTAAAGATAAACATATAAAAGATATTACAAAACTTGAATTATTGGAAGTATTAGAAAAGAAACAAGAAACAGCAACAGAAACAGCATCAAGGCTTTTTAATTATTTATCTAAATTATGGGCTTATGCAGTATTAAAAGATTATTGTTCTTATAACTATTTAGGGAACATAAATAAAAATGATGTACTTACAAAAAAGAGAATAGTAAACAATTATCCAAAAATCACAGATAAAGAAACATTTAAAGAATTAGTAAATAGTATTTATAAATATAAAGGAACTCCATCAATTGTTAATGCTTTAAAACTTGTCTTACATATACCATTAAGAGCAAATAATTTATGTAACCTCAAATGGGATAATATAGATTTTAATAATAAGCTGCTTACGATTCCAAGAAACCAAATGAAAGTTAAGAACCATAATTTAAATGATTTTATATTACCTTTAACTGATGAGGTTATAAATATATTAAATGAACAAAAAGAATATTCAACTAAATATGCAGAACTAAAAGAATTTATCTTTATAGGTAATGACAATAAAAAGCCTATTTGTAAAGAAAGCCCAAACCAAGCATTAATAAGATTAGGATTTACAGCAAATAAAAAACAATCTTTACATGGTTTTAGGGGGTCGTTTCGTACAATTGCAGAAGAACACCAAGAAGAACACAAAGCAAATGATAAAATTATGGAGAGCATATTAGACCACAGCAAAGATACAAAAATTGAAAGTGCTTATAAAAATAAAGTAAATTATTTACCTCAACAAAGACCATTATTAGAGTGGTGGAGCAACTATATTATGGATTTATTGTAAGTATTATATATAGTATAATATTATTATATCTTCCATTTAGTTTAAATTTTAGTTAAAATTGCAGTTGTACATTATAGTACATAGTTAAATAAAAGATTCTTAGTTACGCCAATAACTAAAGACCCTTTATTTTGTTGCTTTTTTCAAAGCTAATTTATAAATAAAAATTTAGTTCTTATTTATAGTATTATATATCTATTAGTATAATAATATTATATTATTTAAAGAAAGTCAATAGTTTATTTAACAAATTTAAAATATTGCAGCTTCAAAAGAACATTTTTATTTTTTACTCATTTCAAAAAGGTAGAAAATGACAAATACACAACCCTTTACCCCAAAATACATAAGAATAAAAGACTTAGTAAAAATGTATGGTATTTCAAGAAGTTCGGTTTATAACCTTATAGCTGATGGAAAAATAAGACCCATTAAAATATCTGATTCAATGACGATTTACAGTGTAGAAGAATTAGACAATTTTATTAAAACAGCTGCTAAGTAGTTCATTATGAAGAAAAAATATATAAAATCAATCAATAATGATATTAAAATATGGACGCATAAAGCGTTGGTTAACAATCTTTTATTTTGTAAAGATGAAGGTAGTATACAAATTGTATTAAAGTATATGAGGATTATGTATCCAGGAGTTACAACAAACAACCTACCACCCCAAGCAATAAAAGACAGTGAGAAAGTAAGAAGATATAGAAATATTATATTAAAGGACAATCCGCCCCTGGATAAAAGACTTAGATACAAGCCAAAGAAAAAGGCTTTAAAATGAGTGTTAACAAATATCTAAAGAACCAAATAAAAGAGATATTAAGCAGCAGGGAAGCAGTAGCAGACTTTTTATCTTCTATTGGTTATGGAATTACAAGCAAGTACACTTTTGAAGATGATAAAAGCTTTTCAATTGCACCAAATGGATATTTAAAAGATTTTGGAAACGGTAGCGGTTTTGGGGGTGGTGATGTTCTTGATTATCTTATGTTTAAAGATAATATTTCACTACCTAATGCTATTGAATTTATAGCAAATAAACTTAATATTTCAAATGATGAAACAACTGCCCCACGAGTTTATACACAACCTATAAAAAAGAAAGTTGATAAAGAACCCTATGAGCTGCAATTACAAAAAAGCAAACGATTAGAACAAGAGTTAAAACAGCATTTAAAAAAGGGTTGTTTTCGTGGTTATCCTGGTACAAAACTTTTAAAGCTAAATGATACAAAATTATTTCAAAGAGATACTATTGATTTATCTTTTTATTGGAAATTGATTTATCTAAATAAGTATATTTTGGCTTATGATGAAAAGTATCAATGTACTAAAATTATATTAAGAGATTCAAAGAAAAATATAGTTGATATGATTAATTACAGACCAAAAAGTAACAAAGAAAAACCTATTAAATATTACCAACTACCCAACAGCAAAAAACCAATAAAAAGAGGTGATTATTTTTTATACCCATTTCAATATGAAAATGAAGAACTACTTAAAAAGAATGATTATATCTTTATAGGTGAAGGTTTAAAGAATAGTATTAATGCCCTTTTGTATTCAATACCTTATTTATCAATAGAGAGCGTGTCAAATAGTTTTAGTGATAAATTAATATCTTATATCAATAACTTAAAACTGGAAGGCGTGGAGCTTTTGGGAGCGTTTGATGGTGATGAAGCAGGACAAGCAGCATATAAGAGATTTTGTCAAAATGTAATTAAGATTGATAACTTATTTTCTTTTGATAGTGGAACAGATTTTACAGATTATATAATTAAAAAGGTTGATAATGTTTAATAAAAATGAATTTAAAAAAGACATGCAAGTAAATAAAGATACCTCATCAAATGAACAGATTAAGCCAAAAGATGAGGTAATTACAAATAAGAATGATAATAATATTATACCAAAAAAAAGCAGTTTAACGCTAACACCTGGAGAGTTATTATCTTTAATGGTGGAAAGTATTCCAAGTAACATACAGTTAATAAGTGTATTAAACCGAGAAATAAAAGATCCTTTAGTTAAGTACCAAAAAAATGGAGAAATAGAAATATCTAAAGTACCCGCTACTCTTTACATAGTAGCAATAGTTTATAAATTGTTAGAAGTAGCAGAAACTAAAGGTTGGGATATAGCGAGAGAATATGATTTTATCTATCTTTATAATGGCGTTTTTTGGATTCAATGTATAAAAGATGATTTGTATAAGTTCTTTAATCGTATATCAAAAAAAATGAATTATTACAGCCCCGCACAAGCTGAAACTCATAAGTTTAAAGATGATTTGTATAAGCAATTTATCGCAAGTTCGGGATTTTATGCACCAATAAAAAAAGAGAATACAGTTTTATTAAATTGTTTAAATGGAACTTTAGAAGTTACAGAAAATAAAGTAAATTTAAGACCCCATAAAAAAGAAGATTTTCTAAAATATGTTTTAACTTTTAATTATAATAAAAAAGCAATTGCACCTATATTTAAACAATACTTAGATGATGTACTTGATAAAGAAACCCAAACTATTTTACAAGAGTACGCAGGTTATATTTTTATTAATCATTTAAAATTAGAAAAGGCACTTATATTATATGGAAGTGGAGCAAATGGTAAGAGTGTATTTTTTGAGGTTATAAAATCTTTATTAGGTGATACAAATATATCAATGATGAGTTTAGGAGATTTAACAGATAAAAACAATGGAGAAGCAAACAGAGCATTATTAAAAGACAAACTTGTAAATTATGGAAGTGAAATAAAAGGAAAAAATATAGATATTGATACTTTTAAAAGGTTGGTAAGTGGTGAACCCGTTCAAGCTAGGCTTAAATATGGAAACCCCTTTTATTTAGAAGGTAATACAAAACTAATATTTAATGCAAATGAGTTGCCAAGTATAAATGAACATAATGAAGCAGTATTTAGAAGATTTATAATTATTCCTTTTGATAAGACAATACCAATAGAAAAAAGGGATACAGAGTTACACTCAAAAATAATCGAAAATGAGTTAAGCGGTGTTTTGAATTGGATATTAGAAGGACTTGAAAGACTGCTAAAAAATAAGAAATTTTCCGATTCAAAAAAGACAAATGAAGCATTAGCAGAATATAAGAAAGAGTCGGACAGCGTAGCGTTATTTGTAGAGGAAAATGAATACTCAAAAACAGTTATAGAAGATTATTTTGAGTCAATAGCTGATTTATATGAAGCGTACAGAATAAGCACGAGAGAAGCTGGAAAAAACCCATTAAGCAAAATAAACTTTTCTAAAAGGTTAAAAAACTTAGGATTTATCCCATATACAAAGAAAATAAACGGAAAGACAAAAAAAGGCTATCTAATAAAAGCAGCCTAAAAAAAGTTTTAAAATAAAGTAACCTAGTAACCTAGTAACCTTGAAAAATAAAAAATAGTTACTAGGTTACCAAGTTACTATAAAAACAAACAATTTTTCAAGAGGTATAAAACAATGACAAAAGAAACAATAGAACATATAAAAAAAATATTAATATATTCAGGTTATGAAGATGAACTAAAAGACATATTATTTATAGAAGATTTAGAAGATTTTGAGGTTGAAGGATTAGAAGATCTTCACGATTTAGATTTAGAAGATTTTGAAATAGAACCTATTGAATTTGAGGAGCTATATTAATATGCCAAGAAAAAAGTTAAATTTAATATTTATCTAATATAATATTATTTAATTATATTATTAAAAGGAAAATTATGTTTTTAAGAAAAATATTTATATTTACTATTGTAATATTTATTTTTAACGGTTGTCTGTATGATAAGGGTACATTTATGACACAAGAAGAAAAAGACCTTCTTTTTAAGCAAAGAGTTCAAGAATATCAATTAAAATTTGATAAAGAAGAAAAAGAAAGTGGAGTAACTGATGCGATAAAAAATAATATACCTCTCTCAATTAAAAGTATAGGTGCAACAATTCCAAATTCAGTTGGTGGAGTAAATGTATTTTTTGAATATCTTAATTTATCTAAAAAAGATATAAAATATTTAAATGTTGGGGTTGTTCCTTATAATAATGTTGGAGATAAAGTTTCTTCAAAAACCAATTATAAATCATACAAAATATTAAGTACAGTTGGTCCATTGAAATTTAATAAAAATTATACACAAAAAGGATTATGGAAAAATATTTGGTACAATCAAAGTATAAAATGCGTAAAAATAGAAGATGTAGAAATAATTTTAATGGATAATACAAAAATAGTTTTTAAAGATAATGATTTAATAAAACTATTCAATAAAAAATTTAACTATCGAAAATGTGGTAATAATTTTTATGGAGAATTTTAACTAATACAAAACAGCCTAATTTATAGTATAATACTAACTAAGTTATACTATAAAAGGTTATCAATGATAATAGAAATAAATGATGATTTATTCTTAGAGGTAAAAGAACTAATAAAAGATAAAAACATCAATCTATATAAACAACTTGCAGAGATAAAACCTCTTGATTCTTCTTTGAAAAACAACTCACTACAAACGGCAAGAGATACAAAAACTAAGAGAATCAAGCAATCTATCAAAGAAACAATTATAAGCCTATATAGCCAAGATATAAACCCTACAAAGTACAAAGTAAATAAACTTACAAATATAGCTTATGTAACAATCAATAAATACTATGATGACATTTTAAAAGAGGTGAACAATGAACACTAAACAACAAGAATTTATAATATTAAGAGCTGATGGAATTAGTTTTGATAAAATTTCTAATAAATTAAAAA
This sequence comes from Arcobacter peruensis, assembly GCF_003711085.1. Taxonomy (NCBI): domain Bacteria; kingdom Pseudomonadati; phylum Campylobacterota; class Epsilonproteobacteria; order Campylobacterales; family Arcobacteraceae; genus Arcobacter; species Arcobacter peruensis. The sequence continues at coordinate 2,664,539 of NZ_CP032363.1, read as the reverse complement.
CTTCAAAACCTACTTTGATACAATGGAGTAAATTATATGAAGATGAAATTAAAGAACTACAATTTGCAGCCTTTATAAAAATAAAAGAAGCTTACAGTTGGAATACAAAAAAGAAATATGAAACACTACTTGAACAACTGGAAAAAATAGATGCAGGAATTTTAAAAGCTGATTTAACTCAAACTTCATTAAAAGATTTATTCACGGTTAAAAACAATATACTTTTTCAAATAGAATCTATTGAAAAGAAAGTTGAAACTAATCCAAGATTAACAAAAACTAATGAGTTAGGATATACAGAAGCTTTACTATTTAAACTAAATGAAGTTGAATAATTTACAATCATTAAAACCACTTGCAACAGTAAGTTCTATTCCAACTTTAAAACCATTAATAGAAAGAAAGGTATCTATTTTAAATATACCCTCACAAATAGAGCTGATACTATTGTCAACTAATCTTTTGTATCAATCTCATTTAATATTAGAAGGAAAAGCAAGAACAACAAATTTAAATGCAAGAGATTATATTAATCAAGCTATGAAACTAAATGAAATACTAAATGATTATGAAAATAAATATCTAACTAATGCAGAAGTAAAGAAAATAAGAAAAGATTTTAAATTAAATAGTTTGTATAAATGATGTTAATAAATGTTAAAAATTTGTTAAAAATTGTTAAAAGTATGTTATTTAGGAAACTAAAAGAAACTATTTCTTTACCAATAAAAGAAGATATAAAAAAAAGCGTTCTATATTTGAGCTACAAAGCACGATTATAATTTAGTTTATATCCTATAGGGAGAAAAGGCTTTTAAGAGTAGGACAGCAGAACAGTTTTTTAATATAATAAAGATTTAGTATAAATATAATATAATGGAGATTGAACCCAAGTCTTTTATTTAGATTTTAGTTAGTTACTTTGATTTTATGTTCCCTTTAATGTTCCCTTATTTTGATTTGTATTTATTTAAACCCTTTATTATAGGTATTAGTTGCAATATGTTAGAAGCAGGACATCTCCACCAATATATAATCTAAAGAAATCTTACAAAGTCCACAAAGACACCATTTTATCGAAACTTTAACCACTTTATAATCCAATATAGTCTAAGATAATACTATCAAATCTAAAATATTTAGGGGTACTCATAGGGTACTTTTGTTATAATTTAGGGTATCAAATAATTCCAATACCCTAAAAAGGATTACCTTATGGCAAGAACTACTCTACCACTAACAGCTACACAAATTAAAACTGCAAAAGCTAAAGAAAAAGATTACAAGCTTTTTGATGGTGGAGGACTTTTTTTATTAGTTGCAAAAACTGGTGGGAAGAGATGGAGATTAAAATATAGATTCAATAATAAAGAAAAAGTAATTGCATTAGGAACATATCCAAACTTTAGTCTAAAAGATGTAAGAGCAATTAGAGATGAATATAAATCGTTAGTTGCAAAAGGTATTGATCCAAATGAATTAAAAAAACAAGTAAAAAAAGAAGCAGAGATAATTGAGAAAAAAAGAGAAAACACTTTTTACAAAGTTTCTCAAGAATGGCATGAAAATTATAAGAGTGAAGTATCAGAAAACTATCATATAAAATTAGGACGTGCATTAGAAAATTATGTCTATTGATACATGAAAAATAAACCAATAGAAGAGGTAACAAGATTAGATTTAATTGAAATACTGAAAGTATTAAAAGAAAGAGATTTACAAGATACTGCTAGTAGAGTATTTATGATTATAAACAAAATATATAAGTATGCAGTAACTTTAGAATATGTATCTCATAATATAGTAGCAGATATAGAATCAAAAAATATCTTAGGAAAAAGAGAAAAGAAACACTACCCTACTTTCACAAAAGAAAAAGATATAAAAGGTTTACTATTAGCTATTGATGGATACTCAGGAGATTATACTACTAAGATGTCATTAAAAATGCTTCCTTATGTATTAGTACGAAGTTATAATATTAGATATTGTGAATGGTCTGAAATAGACTTCAAAACAAAAGAATGGATAATACCAGCTTCAAAAATGAAAACAAAAACAGAATTTATTCTTCCACTTCCAAATCAAGTAATAGAAATACTAGAGGAAGTAAAACAATTTACCGGAAATGGTCAATATGTATTTCCAAGCTTTAGAGCAAAAGATAAACCAATGAGTGATAATGGAGTGGTAACATGAATTCATACTCGGAATTTAACAATTCTGAGATAAAATAAAATGAATAAAGGTTACAAATGAGAAAGAGTAAATACAGTAAAGAGTTCAAAGATTCCACAGTACAATTAATTTTAAATGATGGTGAAAGCGTTGTAAAAGTAGCAAAAGATTTAGGTTTAAATACAAAGACATTATATCATTGGGTTACTATATATAAAAAAGCTCATAATATACCAATACGAGATATAAATTCTTCTTCTAAAGAAAGTGATAATGAAGAACTAAAACGACTGAGACGTGAGAATAAAATACTAAAACAAGAAAGAGACATTTTAAAAAAGGCAGCAGCATACTTCGCAAAAGAAACTCTATAAGGTATGCTTGGATATTTGAGAATAAAAAGAGTTTTAGCATTAAGCTTATGTGTAAAGTTGTTAAAGTAGATTTATCTTCTTATTACCATTGGATAAAAACAGGGTCTGTTGTAAAAAAAGTAGATAAAAAACTTAATGAATTAATTGAGATTATTTTTCTTCAAGGTAGGAATAACTACGGTACTCGTAGGATTAGAGATAAACTAAAAGAATTATATGGATTAATTATTTCAAGAAGACGTATTTCAAATATCATGAAAGATTTAAATCTAAAAGTTAAAATGAAAAGAAGATATAAAAATACAACTGATTCTAATCATAATCTGCCAATTGCACCTAATATCTTAAATAGAGACTTTTATGCTTCAAGTCCAGATCAAAAATATGTAGGGGATATTACTTACATTCCAACAGGTGAAGGCTGGTTATATTTAGCAACGGTAATTGACCTATACTCAAGAAAAGTAGTTGGCTGGAGCATGGATGATACGATGAAAGTATCATTGGTAAATGATGCATTAAGTATGGCAATACTTCATAGGAATCCACCTTCTGGACTCATTTGGCACACAGATAGAGGCTCACAATATGCTTCTTATAGCCATAAAGATTTATTATTAAAAAACAATATTACACAAAGTATGAGTCGAAAAGGCAATTGCTGGGACAATTCTGTTGCTGAGAGTTTTTTTAAATCATTGAAACAAGAATTAGTTTATAACACATATTTTTATACAAAGAAACAAGCTAAAAAAGAGATATTTGAATATATTGAATTTTATTATAATAGAGTTAGAAGTCATAGTTATGTAGGAAATTTATCTCCTGTTAAATTTGAAGAAAAACAAAATGCGTTACAAAGTGAAATGGTGGCTTAGGGATAAGCAAAAAAGTGTATGAATTTTAGTTACCTCTCCAATAGCTAACGGTCATGACTCTTCAGGAGAAGTTATTGAAGCACTTTTAGCACACAAAGAGTCTAATAAAATTAAAGAAGCATATAATAGAGCTAACTATAAAGAAGGTATGAGAAATTTAATTAAATGGTATGCTAATTATTTAGACAAAATAAAAATATAAAATAATATTACTATATTGGATAAAGAAGAAATTACTTTAAGTATAAATTAAGAAAGTGTATTTTATATTAAATGAATTAAAGCAATACACCTTCTTGATCAAAAAAACCATATTGATCCATAGTTGGTATAAGAATACAATCAATATAATCATCTCCTGTTAAGCTTGGTTTTTTTTGATTTTCTTTTTCTGCGCTGAACGCATCATGTCCATTTGCTCCTAGTAGCTGTTTAATCATAATATCATATGCATATTTCCAAGGTTTTACTTTTAGAAATGTTTTTTTTAGTGCAAGATATATATTAATCCCTTCATAGTCTAGATCACCCCAAAGATAAAATTTAAATGATTCCTGCTCATCAAATATTTTATGAAGTGACTTTTCTTTATAGTTTATATTATTCGTACCTTGAAAATAAAAAGATCTGTATTTTTCATCTTTTAACCTTTCAGCTGTTCCCATAAAGCCAGATAGAAAAATAAGTATATTTTTTTCTGTAACTGACTTTTTATTTTTTAATGATTCAAATGTTTGTTTATTCTCAATAAATAGAATATTTGTTAAGTTTTCTTTTGATGCAAAAACTAATATTTGGATAGGTTGTTGAACAATATTAAGAATATCCCAGTATTCATTTCTTGAATCAAGTATTTTCGAGTGTCCAAAAAAAATAAAAGCACTAGCTTCTCTAATAAAGTCATCTTGTCTATTAAGTAAGAGATATCCTTCAACTCTATTAATAATCTCCTTTGCAGTTTTCCCTTTATATACAATAGGAGTTAAGTTTTTAAAAATATCTTTTTTTTGTGTGGGAATTTGAGATGAATCTATGGCTTCAATCCATTCATTCTTATATAATGATATTGTCATATTTAAAACTTCACGGAATTGATATTCAAAGTCATCATTAAAAATAAGCATTGCTTTTCTTTTGTAAAGAGGGAATGTATGTCTTTTATCTTTGTAATTAATTGTAAATATATTTAAATTTATACATTGTTCTATTTGTTTCTCTGCTTCAATTTCTTCATTTATATTTTCAGGACAATAAAGCAAAGTTAAGCATTTTTTTATTGTTTGTGTATTTGGATTAAGACTTAGTTTAGCTGGGGTAGTTATATTACGATCTCTTTTATTTATGATATTAAGAAAATATATGATTATCTCTTTACATATAGTAGAACTCAGTACTTTCTCAATCTCCTCTTTTCTTAACATAAATTATTCTCCAGGAACGTCAAATAAAGACATTTTTTCTCTAATTCTATCTTCATCTTTTTTAAATAATTTTCTAATTTCATCTTGATCCAACTCTTCATAAGTTGCAAACTGTTTTATTTGATAGTTTTCATAAGAATTATCTCTAATCTCTTTATATAGATTATATCTATCAGTTGCAAATGGCATTAAAATAGATTCATCTTTAGTTGGCATGGCAGCAATCAATTGAAAGCCTAGTGAATCTTTTAAGTAATTAATCATATCTCCTGTTCTTTTATCATCAACTCTATTAAATGCTTCATCAATAAGTAGGAAACCTAGCCCTCCAGTTTTACATCTTTTATTATCTTTATCAAATGAAGAGTATGCGGCAATAGACCTGATTATGTAATAACTAGTTGTTGCTTGTCCTCCACTATCTGTTGCCAAATCGCTTAATGAGATAGAGTTTTCTTCATTATCATCAAATACTTTATGAATATCATACTCTTTATAATTTCTATAATCTGAAATATTTTTTAATTCTTTTTTAGCTTCTGTATCATCTGATTCTAAAAGAAGACTATCAATTATCTCTTTTGTTTCTATAAATTCTTCAGGTAGTACATTTTTTTCATATCCTAAAGCATCTCTATTAGACAGTACAACATATTCAAAATAGTCATAATATTCTTTGTATTTAGGGAAAAATGGTTCTTTTATTACGAACTTCTCATTAGCAAATTTATGCTTCTTTAGCATTAAATTTAATCTTCTTACTTTTTCTTTTCCTTCCGCAATAGAATTATATACCCTGTTACAAAACTCATCTTTAAATGATTTATTAAAATCATCTCTTGCATTTTCAAGTTGTATTCTTTTATTTTTTAATACATTACTTGATAATCGTCTATGAACAGTTTTTTGTTCAGTAAAATAAGCATAGATTTTTTTATATGATTCAATATTATCTGATACAGAGTTATAAAGTTTAGCATCGGGAATTAGCGCAAGTTCAACAGATTTCATATTATGTTCATTTGAAATTCTTTCATATTCAATTAGGTTATTTTTAATTGTACTATCAAACATAGGAGCTAATTCTGTATTTTTATAACTCTCTCTTGCTTGGATATCTAATTTTTCAATCTTTTCTAGAATATTGTTAGAATCATTTGCTATTGCAACTCTTATTTCTTCTTCTAAGTTATCAATTCTTTTAGTTATAGAATTTGAAGTTATCATATCATCTTCAATAACTTTTATTTTATTCCCTATTTCATTTTTTAAAAATCCAATATCTTCTCTTGCCTGACCTTGTTCCTCTTCAAGTTCATTTATTCTTTTGTCTAGTTTTTTTATTTCATTTATTTTTTCTTGCTCTTTACTAATATCAATAAGTTTTAATTTTTCATTAATTGATTTAATCTCTTTAGAAATATCCTCTTTTTTTAATTGAAGTGGATTTAAATCTTCTAATGTAACTTTATTAAGCCATTTTTCTAAACTTACTAATTTATCTTTTTTTGCTCTTAGAGGTGTAAGAACTTTTTGTTTTTCTCGTAATTCTTCAGTTAGAACTACATGTCTTTCATATTTTGATGCTTCACCTATAAAACAATCACTTTTTTTAGCTAAACATTCAAAGGTTGTGTAGCCACTTGCAGCTAAACCATCGGACTTTAAGCCTCTTTGAGCTCTTGTCAGTTCTAGAGTTGTTTTTACTTGTAATACATTTCCATAGTTTAATATCATATATGCTTCGGCAATGGGATTACTAAATTCTAATAAACTTAGTATCGAGTCAGGTTTAATTACTTTATGATATTTCTCTGAGTCGGAAAGTACCTTATTCCCTTGAATTATTTTTGATTTTAATTTTTTCTCTTTTAAGAAATTAGTTACTTCAACTTCATAATCACCATCAACTACTATAGCAAATCTATTCCCACCTAGAAATCCTTCTATTGCTCTTTGCCAATCTTTATTTTTTATATCTAGATACTCACATAAAGGAGCAGCATCTGCCCTAGGGAAAGCTTCTTTAATAATATCAATATCTCTTTGATTTGGATATCTTGTTTCACCTGTAAGTTCAAAAGAGTCAACTTCATTAAATAAAGATTGAACCTCTGCATCTAATTCTTTAAATTTATTACGAACAAGATCTGCTTCTATATCTAGTTTCTTCATAAATTCGCCATTGACATCTAATAAGAAGTCTAATTCATTATTAATATTTGAATATAAATTAAGACGATCATTTATATTTAAATGAGATTCACTAGCCTCATTTAATTTATCCAGTAAATTAACATTACAATATTCATGTATTTGAATTATTTCATTGGTACTTTTAAGTCTTAGATGTAATTCTTCATATGTCTCAAAAAGTGAAGTAATAGTATTATTAGCTGTATTTTCATCTTCATTTAGTTTGATCATTCTTTCATCAAATTGTTCTTTTAGCACAATATTTTCATTGCCTTCTAAACTTTTTTCTAGATCTTCTTTTGTCTTTGATAGATCAGGTATTGTTTTTTCTTTGAGATTTTTAATAGTATTTTCTTTAGTGTTAAGATCTCCCTTAAATTGAGATAATTTCTTATTGTCATCGATAGTTTTTTTTGTTAACCTAATAGATTTTCTTTTTTCTACAAGATATTTTAAATCAATATGCTCTTTCCAACTATTTATTGTTTCTATTCCACATTTTATTACTGAATCTAATGACTTTTCACTCTCTTCAATTGCAATTGCTTCTTGCTCAATTTTGTTAAAACTAGAAATTGCATCTTTTAGGCTATTTATTACAGAATTTAGATCATCTTTTTCTAGAAGCTCTTGACTTACAAATTTATTAATATTGTCAGTTTTAGTAGGAAATATATATTTTACAAATGCCTTTGCAGCTTTTTTAGCTTCATTATATGAGATAGAATTTAAACCATTAAAGTTTCCATATAGCTTCATCAGATATTCTTGTTTTGAATCACAAATAAGAAGATTTCCTTTAACTTTATTTTTTAAATATTCTTTGAGTTTTTTAATATCTTTTATATTTCCTTTTGGGTCTTCATTTTCCATAAAGTCATTTGAATTTAGCTCTTCATTAAAACAAAACCCTAATTCTTGAACACCTCCTTTGGGAGTCGGAAGATTTTTACCTCCTTCAACTTCTGCTTCACCATAAATCCAAGCTGTAAACTTTTTTCCATCAATATCATTTTTAAATACAAGTGCAACAACTCCTAAAGCTTCATTTCTTGTAAACTTTAATTGGTCTGCACCTAATAAATAACTTGCAAAGGAACGCTTTCTTTCATTTCTTTTTCTTGTATCATCTTCACTTTGACCCGCATTATAGTTAATGATATTACTAGTATCTCCTGTCATTATAATTTGAATCATATCTTGAAAAGTACTTTTCCCAGAGCCATTTTCTCCAACAAGTAGAGTTAATGAGCCTTGGAAGTAAAACTCCCTCTTATTTAGATTAGCAAAATTTATTCCTATTGCCTTATAGAGTTTATATGCCATTCTCTTGTCCTTCTTTCTCTTCCTTTTTAGATCTAAACTCTTCTAATGTATCTTTTACTATTCCTTGAGGGACTAAATCAAAAATCAAAGGTCTTATAATTATTGGATATTCTTCATTGTGATTAAAAAAGTTTTTATGATATTTAATAACTCTTAATCTTTTTAGCTCTTTGAATAATTCTTCTTTTGCTTTTGCTGTTTTACTGATTTTTTCTGCTACATCAAGATTTAGTTTTGATTTAAAAGAACTCATGAATTCAACTTCATTAATTACAACAGTAAAATCTTCTTCCTTTTCTGAACTATGTTGTTCGTATAAAAGATATAAAACAATTAATGAAGCAGCTAAATCTTTTGTTATATTAAGTCTCATTAGACTGGAAGCAGATTCCTCATCTCTAATGATATTAGAACCTGGATAATCTGCATCAGGTGGGAATAATCTTATTGATCTAAATTCTTCATTATGGTAAACATCTATCCCTAATATTGATAAGAAGTCATTAATTTCATTTTTAACTAGTAAAAAGTCATCGTACAGTTTCTTTTCTGTTGTAGGGTCTCCTTCTGAGTGAGTTCCCGTATCCGGACGACAAATAACTCCATTATGCATTAAATATATAACTATGTCACCAAACTCTTTTTCCGTTATTCCTGAATCTTCAATTTGGTTTTTTATATATTGACTTATTCTCATTTATCACCTTTATCTTTTATAATAAATTCATCTGTTGTAAAATATCTATTATTAACTCTATCTCCTGTTGATTCAACATCAAATAAACCACTTGTTTTTGCTACAGAAACAAGATTAAGCGAATAGCTCAGATCTTTATAAGAATTAATAGGAATTAAACTATTTATAATTGAATCATCATCTTTTAAGTCTTTTAAGATTCTATCTTGAATATCTTTTGAGATATAGCTTTTTGATTTTCTTATAGCTTCAAGTATTTTTTGCTCTTGTATTTGTTCTCGGGATGGTTCTTCTTCAACTATTGCAGTATTGCTTTTTGTTCTTCTTTTACTAGTTGTTTTAATTTTTATTCTAGAAGGATCTAAATATCGTCCTCGTTGAATATTTATTTTTTCAGCTATTGATGTAATGATTTTTTCTTGTCGGTCTTCGTTACTAGCTAATATTTCTAATGCTAAGCTATTCATATAAGATGAACGTTTTATCATAAGTGAACTTACTTGTTTTAGGACCATCTCTGAGAATTTAAATAATGAACTAATTGACTCAATAAGTTCAGGCATTTTACTATCCTTTGCATTGGCTACTCTATCAAGTATTGTTTGTAATTGTGTTTCTACTGGAAAGTCATTTAATGAAAAATTGGGATATCTTTTTACCATTCTTTGGTTTTTGATTTCTAAACTTTTTTCATCATCTAGAATGTTATAAATGATTTCATTAATTCGATTTGCATTTTGAGAAATACTATCTTCTTGAAAATAGACAACAACAGTAGATTTAAAATCTTTTTCTAAATAATCTAAGAAATTTTCTCCTGCATTTTGAACATCTTGTGTTGCATCTTTTATCATCTTTTTTCGAACATCATTTATCTCATTAATTTGTTCCATTAAATCACTAACAATATAGTCACTTGCGTCAAGTGCATCAACTAAATCATATGGATCACTATCTCTTTTATATGAATCAAGTAAACCTAATGTTGTTCTTACATTTCTATGTCTTGTTAATGTTTCTTTATTGTTTAATTGGTAAAGTGTTTGAGCCATTTTTCGCCCACTTCTAGTGAAGTTATATGAAAACTCCATTAATGCATTATCATATTTTGTTTCAATCCATCCAGATGATTCTAGACGATTTAATATTGATGAATATTTAATGTTTTCATCATCAAAATTTATTTCTCTTAAAGTTCTAGTTATAACTGATTTCATATAGTTCTTATTTGAAACTACTTCTCCAATTATTCCCCTATAAATCTCACTATATAAGGTCACTAATAGTTTCTCAAAAAATGAACTATTTTTACCTGTCAAAATACTAAAAAAATCTGGGTTATCTTTTGTTATCATTAGTCACTCTATTTATATCTCAACTTATTAGTTTTTCTGACTTTTTTATTTAATAGCAGAAAGTTCTTGATATTCTTTTATGGCATATTCATCAGTCATGCCACTAATAAAATCAAGTATAAGTCTAGCTCTATAATACCATTCTAAAATTCTATATTTAAATCCTTTTACTTCTTTTTTACTCAGATCTCGCAATGCATTATCATATGCATCTATATGTTTATTTGATAAACGATTAAATAATCTCGCGGAAATTGGTGTTTCGTTTTTTTGATTATTCAATAAAAGGTTGAATTCTTTATTTGAAAGTTCCAATAAAGGCTTATAACAATTTAGTAAACCTTTAATTGATGCATTTCCTTTTAGTTCTAAGATTTCTACTTCAGGATGTTTGAAAACATGTTTTACTGCAACTTTTTTAAGAACTTCTAAAATAACATCGAATTCACTATTGTTATCTTCTAATAAAGCTTTATTGTAAGTACCATTAAAAACCTTTTTATGATTTTCTAAAAAAACCTTAGCTGCATATTTAACTAAATAATTTACAATATCTGTTCTAAAATATATTATAAAATTATTAACCTGAGACCTATTTTTCTTTTTTGCCATTTCATATTTCTCTTTTGCAATACTTTTAAGAAACTCACCTTTTTCTCCATATTCATCTGCTTCCTTGATAATAGTTTCATACAATTTCTTTAAGGACATTATCCCTTTATCAACCGCGTCTTCTAAATCAGCAATTCCATATGAAATATCATCTGCTGCTTCCATTATATATGTTAAAGGAAATCTACACCCTTCTTTCATATCTAACTCAGTATATATTTCTTTAACATATTCTTCTTCACTATAATAAAAACCTGGTTTCTTTTTTAAGTAACTGAACTTTGAAGTTTTAATGGGTCTCTTCTCATATGCTGCACGTGTATATTTTAGTATTGAAGCAGTTTGTGAATATGTTAAGTTTAACCCTTGTAAAGAATGTGCAATTCTAATACCTTGTGCATTTCCTTCAAAACAACAAATATCTTTTTCAATCATCTTTTTAAATGACCTCATATTCTTAGATAAAAGAGAATCTTTTTTTATATTAAGTGCTTTATTAAAGCATTTCACACCTTTCTTTTGCATCCATTCATTTAATGCAAGTTCACCAAAATGGCCAAAAGGAGGGTTCCCAATATCATGCATTAGACTAGCCATTTCAGATGTTGAAGTAAAAGCATGTTCTAGTCCATCCAAATTATACTTTTTAAGTTTTTTCTTTTCTTTTAGTATTTTAATAATAGTTCTTGCTATGTGTCTTGAGACTTGTTGAACTTCTAGAGAATGTGTTAATCTACTTCTCACAGCTGCATTTATTTCTAGAGGAAAAACTTGTGTTTTTTGTTGAAGTCTTCTTACTGCTGGAGAATTTACAATTCTTCCTCTATTACTTTCTGTTGCTTCATTAATATCTACAGGGGTTACATCAATTCTTTCATATTTTCTTTTTATAGTAATTTTTTTTGTATAATCAATCATCTTTTACTTTATTCTCCGATACTTCAAATATATTTGGTAATGCCCCTAGTTCAACTAAATCTGCATATACACTTCCTAATGAAAACATAGCAATTAAAACTCCAAATCCAGTTAATAACATAGTTCTTTTAAAAGCTTTTTTATTTTGTTTTTCATTTTCTTCTACTCTTTCTTCTTTTCTTTGTCTGTATAATCTTTCTTCTTTTTCTTTCTCTTTTATTCTCTCTTCTTTTTCTTTCTCTCGAATATCAATTTCTATTAAATTTACTAAGTCTTCTACTTGGGATTTCATCTCTTTATGGTTTTCTTCAACCGAATAAATATCATGTAGAAAAGACCAAATAGTATGCATCTGTTGCTTTTTATAATTAACAGGATTGGAAAAAAAACAACTTAAATCAAAACTATATATCTCTTTCCTAAGAGTTAACATTTTATTAAAATTTTCATTTTTATATGAAGAAGAGACATCCATCATAAGCTTTTCAGTATATAGATTATAAGCTTGAGCCAATAAATATAATATATAAATTCTTTCAAACTTATCTATTTGTTCATCAAATTTTGCAATAAAAACAAAACCATTTTCTGAAAAGACAACTTTTATATCCTTATTATCATAACAATTAGACTCATTTATTTTTAAAGTATCAGAGTTTCTTAATAATTTACTTATCTCCATATTAGAAATATCTTTTTTATCCCCTGATATATGATAAGCAAAAAAATCTGCTTTTTTTGATTTAGATTCTAGTTCTTTAATTTCAAAAAAAATCTTTTTAAAATAATTTATATAACTCATCTTGATATCATCACTTTTATAATAATTAATTTCACTATTTACACTTTCATAAAGAAACTTATGATTTTTGGTAATTTTCTGCTTATCATATAACTCGCTTCCTCTAATCTCTTTAAAACCATAATATCTTATCAATTTATTTCCTTCAACTTTTCTAATATCTTCACCATCGCTAAAGTATCCAACTTACAATACTCTAAAAGTGAAGTTCTCATCCTCTTCTTCTCATCCTCTTCCATCTTAGTCATATTTGCAAATGCATTCATAGCTTGGCTTCCATTTTGTACGCCATCTAACTCTTCATATGTTTTTGCAAACTCTGGAACTAATGCAGGTAATACATACTTGATAGAATAACTTCCATTCATTGATGGTGTTACGTAGTATTTCTTTTGGAAAGGTATCATTAGGTCTTTCATATTTTCATTTATACTTAGAAGATGGATACTAAGCTCTGGGTATAAATCTGATAGTTTTTTTATAACACCTTTTTCAAAACTCATGTTATATGCTAATACTGTCACATCACTTGGCATATGCTCACGCAAACTTTTAGCTATATCCTCTCTTGGGTCTATACCATCTAGGGCTAAAAACTCTTTGTGTTCTAGTGTTCCATCTTCATACTCTATATGAAGTGAGTATTGGAATGGTATTTGTTGATATGGGCTAATACCTTTAAATTCAGGAATAGCTTGTTGGAATGTCTCAAAATCTAAATGATAGATAGGATAAGTCAAAGTATCTACAAACTCTTTGATTTTTTCTTTATTTATGAAAGTCTCTTTTGATTTGTAGTTTTCTACTGCTTGGGATTGATTTGTAGTCATAGCAAAGTTATCTGGTATATCTTCTATTTTTTTTATACCTTGAGAATATAACTCTACTTGCTTTTTACTTCCTAGATTAAAGATATTAAAAATAGAGTATTCAGGTATAGCTCTTTGAGTTTTCCAACAATAATCTTTTGCATCACATACGTATGGATTATGACAGTGTTTTCCTATATCAATATTTGGTTCATTTGTTTTATCTTCTAGTATAGTTCCAAACTCTTTTAGAATAGTAGGAATATTCTCTTGTAAGGCTAGAACTTCCTCACTAACATCTGCAATAGTAAAAAGCTCATCTAATTCTAAAGTATCACCTCTTACATAAGAGCTATTGATATGTACTACATTTGCCGATACTATTGAGAAACCTAGTTGTTCTAATACATAGTATTGAATAGAAGTATCATGTACATATATATCTTTTACACTTGATGAGCTTTTTACTTCGTATATAGATACTCTACCATCTTCATGTATTTCTAATACATCTACTAAGACTAAAATACCATTAAAATTAAAAGTAGCTTCATATATATATTTGATACCATCATCTATATATTTGGCTGTTTGTTTTATCATCTCATCAAAGTTTGTAGTATATGGTATTTCTATTCCATTTGGAAAAAGCTCGCAAGCTAAATCCCCTACTACATTTCCAGTCTCAAATCTAGCTAAGGCTGAATCATCTGGTGGAGTTAGCACAGATTTATTATACTTTTTTAGCCAAAGTGCTTTTGGGCATTGGATGCCTTTTGTGTATAGGGATTTAGATAGGTTCATATTAAATATCTCATTATTTATATTTTTTCTGTATTTACTTTATATATTTTATCATCTAGTTTCATTTGATAAACATCTATATCATTTTCTTTACATACTTTTATAAATTGTTCTTTATGCTCTTCTTTTATTTGACTACCTAAATAAATAGCTTTTGGTTTAGGAGTTGATACAGTTTTACTATCATATTCAGATTCAGTAATAACAAATCGCCACTCTTTTTCATATTCCCAATCTTCTGAGTTGTATAAAACTGAGTGTATTAATCTATTTGTATCCTTTGCTTCTTTATTAATTACATTATCTATATAAAAATCTGTAATATCAAATCGTTCATTACTATACTTAACTGGAAACAAATATTTTTTTAAATTTTCATTATCATTCATAGAACTTAAATCATATTCAATACAAAAACCTTGATGATTATTAGCATAATGTCCCCACATTAATAAGGATTTATGATTTTCTGAGAATGAGCTAATCTTTAATTTATTTCTGTATTTCTCATTAAAATCTTTTAAAATGAATGCTTTCATATCTTGTATATCTTTAATCAGATCCCTAAAAATATATTCAGCCTCTACAGAGCCTTCAATAAATTCTTCTACCCAATCCAAAAGATTTTGAATTGGGTTATCACTTGACAATATGTTTTCCTTAATAGAAGTTGACATTTCTTCTTCAGAAAAATCTTTTAGAATTTCCTGAACATTATTAAAACTAATAATATTTTGTATTTTCTCAGAATCATAGGTAATAGAACAATCGTATGGATCATTTAAATTTAATGGATTTGATAACCAAATTTGATTTTTAAAAAAATTGTCAGTGTGATTATTACTATTTAAATTACAATATTTAAATACTGATTTTGGATATTTTTTATCTTTTTTTATACGCATACTTTTTCCTCTTCATTTATTCAAATCATTTATTGCTCTAGAAACATAAACTGTAAAAGAGACAATAATCAAAGTAAAACCACATATAACTTCAATTATAGAGAGCAACTTTGTTAACCATAAATCTGGCTGAATATCACCATATCCCAAAGTAGTAATTGTAACACCACTAAAATATATTAAATCAATCATATTTAGATTACATAAATTAAAGGCACTTGATAATGAATCTATACAAAAATATAATATTGCAAATAATATAATTAATTCAATATAACTTATCATAGCTAAATGAATTCTCTTAAAATAAGGTATATTAGATGTAGGCTCTTTTATTTCTAAGTGAGTTCTAGCATCATTTATAAACGCATATGTAATTTCTATAATTCTAGATATTGACCATAGTAAAATAAAAACACATAAAGCATAAGCAATAAAATAAACAAAAATATTATCAACCGAATAAAAATACATTAATATATTTTTATCAACGTAAAGACTACCTAATAATAGAATAAGAGATATCAAAGAACTTGTAATTAGAGAATAACGCGTCATTTTTTCCATATAATTTAAAAAATTATCAGGATCATTCTCTTTGATGATTTCTGAGTAAAGGCGTGTTGGCATAAATAAATACCTAAAATATAAATATATTTTATTCCCTTCTCTTTTCTTAGTTATATTTAACATTGTAATTTGTGTACTTTTTCGTATATCAGAAAAGGTAAACATAAAAGATTGAATTTTAAGAAGAATAAAGAAAAATAAATCAATTGTTTGATTTAGAAAATTTAATAACAATTTTTTAACTTTCATTAGGTTTTTCCTTATTTATCAACTTGATTATTTCATCAAATGCCATACCCTTCCAGTCATTTTTCCATTCTGAATAAAAATCTATGTCTTCTGATCTAGGTGTTGGATCTGCATCTAGAACTTTTCCAATGGTAGGCGTTGCAATTGCATCACCTACTATTAAAGCTTCTCTCTTCTCTAGTGAAGATAATGCGTCACCATAACTCACTACGGCTTC
Organism: Arcobacter peruensis; assembly: GCF_003711085.1. Lineage (NCBI taxonomy): Bacteria > Pseudomonadati > Campylobacterota > Epsilonproteobacteria > Campylobacterales > Arcobacteraceae > Arcobacter > Arcobacter peruensis. The sequence goes on along the minus strand of NZ_CP032363.1, from coordinate 2,648,228 downwards.
TGGCAATAATCTTTTTACATAAGATTGATCGTCAGGGTTGTTTAATCTCATTACTACAAAGTTATTACATTGTGAAAATACAGTACTTGATATTTCAGATGGTCGTTGAGAAACAATCATCGATGACACTCCATATTTTCTACCTTCCTTTGCTATTCTCTCAACTGCAAGTCTAGTATTCCGATATCTTACTTCAGCATTTTTAGGTATGTACTTGTGAGCTTCTTCATAAACTAACATAAAGGGTGTTTCATTTTTACTACCCTCAGGTGCATTTTTACTTGAATAATATGCAAAATCAAATACTATTCTTGAAATAATAGAAACAACTATTGAAACAACCTCAAAAGGCAATGAGCTTAAATCAACTATCGTTATATTTTTATTTCCATCTATATAGCCTAAAAGTTGTTCTATTAAGACCTTTAAATCACTTGTTTCATATTCAGTTAAATCTTCTTTCTTAGAATGCAATATAAAATTTAATCTTTCATCATTCATTTTTGTTTCAAGACGAGATATAAATCTATTAAACTCACCATTAAAACCACCTTCTTTAGTAACCTTTGCTCCAAAAGTTGCATGCTTTCCATTTCCAGTAGATTGTTCAAAATCTATTGTCTTCCATAATTTTTGCTCATCAAATTCTTCATTGTTATTAATTGATGCAAAATACTGTTTTGAATCTTTTTCATATACAGTTAAATTATTTTTATTATATATAAAACTATATACTTCTTCTAAAGAGAAATACACTGGGCTATCGTAAGTTATTTGAATAGAAGGATTATATTTCCTTTTATTTTCAATAACAGCATATTTAAACTGAGAAACTTGATTATGTGAATTACTCTCATTACTTTCAACAAACATATCTTCTAATTCTTCAGAATTCATCAACCAATATGGCAACTTTAAACTATCGTGTTCTATAGAAAGAATATTTGATTTAGGAAATGCTTTTTCATATTCCCCATGAATATCAAAAATTAAGATATGTGTGTTGTTTAAGTGTTGGCTCGCTTTTAACTTTTTAGCTTCTTGAATAATTTTTGCAACTGTACATGATTTACCTGAACCAGTTGACCCTACTACTGCAATATGTTTTGAAAAAAACTTATCACCATCAACTTCAATCTTAATTTTTGGATTAACTAAATGCTCAGAAAAAATTAATCTAGCAGATTCATTAATTGTAAATATACTTTTGATTTCTTCATCACTAGCAATTGACACACCATTTGGAGGTATACTAATATTTTTAATACCCTTAATAAACTTAAAAGAATCATCAGCCTGTTTTTCTAATTGTCCAATTGGCTGTGTATTTATAATAAATGTACCAAAATAGTCATCTTCCCTTGAGGCCTGACCTTTTTCTTCCTCTTTAGGTTTCATTTTAAAACTTTGAACTAAAACCAGAATATTTTTTTCATTTCCATCTTCAATTTTTAAAAATGAGCCTATTTTAATATCATTATTTGTATTTTCTTCTTTCCATTTTTTAAAATTAACAATTTCTATTTGTACAGAGTGTGGTTCAAAACTTATTACTCTTAACTGGTTTGATTTATCTTGTTTTTCTGCCATATTATTCTCCTATAATTTCTATTATTTGTTCATTTGTTAAATTATTTAAATAAAATTGTTTTTCTGAAATGTGAGATAAAGATGAACTACTATCATCAAGAACAAATAATCCAATATTCGAATAATTCATTTGTGAAAATTTATTTATAAAAATATCTTGATGTAAAAATTTAAAATTAAAACTTACAATATCATATTTATTTCCATCCTTTGTCTTAATTAATATTTCATTATAAATATTGATATTAAAACTATAGTCTTCCAATCCATCATTTATTTTCATACATTCATTTTGTGATGTAATATATGAAAATATACTTCTTTTAAATTCTTTATATTCAGAAGGAGGACAATTAACAACAAAAGTTATAGGAAGATAATCCCATTTATTTCCTTTATAACAAAATTTTTTAGATAATTCAACAATTAATTGATTAACATAACCTCTCGAAATATTATTAATTTGAACAATGTGACTTACCCCATTTTTATTTATATTAAATGCTTTTTTTTGTTTTTTATAAAGCTTTTTTAACTCACTAAATCCTTTAATTCTGAAGATTAATGATGAAAATACAATTTTCCCATACGTATTTAGTTTTGAAATAAATTGTTCTTTTGTAATATCTCTTTGTCCATCTGGTTTAGTTGATAAATCACTAATAATTTTTATTGCATTAGATAAATATAGTATTTTTGATTCATCAGTTGGAATTGAAAAAGCATTTGTTAAGATACAGATTAATTCACTTTCCAAATCATCATATTTTTGTGTTAAAAACCAATCAAATTTTTCTATAAAAAGATTAACAAATTCTTCATTTTCAGCATAACTATGTTTTTTCGAATTTATGTCATAAATATTTTTTTCTTTATCAAAATGATCTGTTGAAGTTTTTAGTATTAAAATGTTAGTAATTCTTTCCTTTGTCAATTCAGGCATTTCTTTCTCATTTAAATAAATAAAAAGTTTATATTTATCATTTGAGCTTTGGTTATTTAAAAAATGATTGAACATTATACCTATAGGTTTAGCAACTCTAGAATTAATAAATTTTTGTTCTTCATGATATTTATATTGAATTAACTTTTTTTCAGTATCACTTTGTATATCAAAATCTTCATCACCTTCAACTGTACATACATCTGTTAAGTTAGCTTTTTCCATAATATCTTTAATAGTATGTAAAAATTGATATGTATAACCCTTTATCGATGCTTCTGCACTTCTATCACTCATGTTACAATCCTTCTATTTAATCTATTTCAACAAAACTCGTCCCATCACCTTTAGGAACAACTTTTATCTGCAATGGTATTCTTTCTTTTAAGGCTTCCACATGAGAAATTACACCTACCATTTTTCCACTACTTTGAAGTAGATTTAGAGCATTTAATGCTGTTTCTAAACTATCTTCATCCAATGTCCCAAACCCTTCATCTAAAAAAAGTGAATCTATAGCTATCTTTTGACTTGCTAACTCTGAGAGTCCAAGAGCAAGTGAAAGACTTACTATAAAACTCTCACCACCTGATAGAGTACTTACAGGTCTGATTACATCTCCTTGGAAACTATCAATTACTTTTATTTCTAGTAGTTGTTTTTGCTCACGGCTTCTTTGTAGTTCATATCTACTTGATAGTACACTCAAGTGATTGTTTGCTAGGCTTATTAGTTGGTCTAATGTGATACCTTGAGCAAATTTTGCAAACTTATTTCCATCGGCTGAACCTATCATTTCATTTAGTTTTATCCATACTTTGAAAGCTTCTTTTTTCTTTTCAAGTTGAAGTATCTTTTCTTGATGTTTTTGTCTATCTTGTTCATTTCTTTTTAAAGTTTGCGATACTGCACCAATATTTAGTTGTAATTCATCTATTTTTGATTGAAACTCTTGTAGTTCAGTATTTACTTCATCTATTGGTTTTATAGCTATGTCTTGTTTTTTATGCTCTTCTAAAGCTTTTGAAGTATTTGTTTTAAGAGTTTGGTATTCATTGTATTTATCTTCTATTGATTTACAAAGAGTTGATAATTCTTCTCTTTTTTCTTTTGATAGTATTGCTTTTTCAAAAGACTCAATTGATTCAAAGTTATTGTTTCTTAGTTCATTTTTTACTTTTGTTTTTAACTCTTCTAGTTCTTGTTTTGAAGAGATTAGTTTTTCTTTTAAAATTTGCTCTTGTTTATTTAACTCATCATCTTTTGTTTTTAAAGATGTTAATTCTTGGCTTACTTTTTGCTCTTTTTCTTGTACTTGTTTTATAGTATTGTTTACTTCTAATTCATAAGTATTTATATCTGCTACATTTAGAACTTTTATACTTTTTATTTTTAGTTCTTCTATGCTTGATATATATTCATCTTTGTTTTTAGTGTCTATTTTTAGCTCACTTTCAAGTGACGAAAGTTTTGTTTCATTTTCTTTTTTATTTATACTTATTTGACCTAATTTTGATTCATACTCTTTATTTTTTGATTGGTTTGTTTGGTATGTTGTTTTTCTGTTTTCTAGTGTTTTAAATTCTGCTGTGTACGTATCTATATCAAATGTAATATTGTATGATTTGTATTGATTTGATAACTGTTCCTTTAGAGAACTTATCTTTTCATTTGATTTTGATTCATCTTTAGACATTTGTTCTTTTGTAGAAATAGTTTGCGTTAATTCTTTTTCAATCTCTAAAAACTCTTTTTGTTTTGAAGAGAAGTTACTACTTGAAGTATCTCTTTGTTTAAGAAGCTTTTCTTTTTCTTCTCTTGTTTTTACTATTGATTTTAAACTATCATTTATTGATAGTAGTTCTTCTTCTAGATTTAGTTTTGTATTATCGTTTAACTCTACAGATTGAGTTTTAAATACTTCTAGTATTGTATCTTTTTGCTTTTTTAGCAACTCTGATTCTAAAGTTGATGATTGTATTTTTACTTCTGCTTTAGATAGATTTGAATTTAAGCTTTTTAGTTCTCTCTCTAATTTTTTAAGTTCATTATCCTTTTCATCTATTAAAGTACTTGTTTCATCTACTTTTGAAACCACATGACTTTCTACAAACGGATGTTCTTTTGAACCACATAAGAAACACTCTTCACCCTCTTCTAGTTTGGCTCTATCATCTGCATACTTTTTGATAAGTAGATCAGATTCTCTTTTTTCTCGTAGTGTGCTTATATGTTTGAGTAGTTCGTTCGCTAAAGATTGTTTTGTATTTATACTAGATGTTAGATGTTCTTGATCTTTTGTATTTAGCTCAAGTGATTGTTTTTCATCTTTAATCTTTTTGATTAAAGACTCATATTCTTTTAGAGAAGTTTGTAATGATTCTATTCTTTTTGAGTTAGCTCTTAACTCTTCTTCTTTTTTTGTATCATCTGAAGAGTTTGATTCAAGGGCTTTATACTCTTTTTCAATAGAGTCATATTTAGCTTTTAATTCTTTTGTTTCTAAAGCTAGTTTATCGTGTGTAGTTTTTTGTTTTAACTCTTTTTTATTTATAGATTCTTTATTTGAAAGTAGTTCTTTTAAAGTACTATTTTCATATTCTAACTCTTTAATATTCTTAGCTATTAAAGGAAGTGATTCTATTAAGCTTTCGTCTATTTTGTTTTCTTCTAAATACTCTTTTGCAGTATCTAGCTGTTTTTTAATAGTTTCAAATTCTTCTTTTATAAGAGTTTGTGTTTTTTGAAGTTTTAATAACTCTTCTTTTTTCGTAGATATTTTTACTTCTAAGTCTTTTAAGTTTTTTTGTTTTTCAAGTATTTGTGTTTGTAGTGTTCTTACTTCTTTTATCTTTTTTGACTCAAGTTCAAAAGTTTCTTTTGCTTTATTTGTTTCTTTTTGACTTAGTTCAAATTTAGATTGAGTTAATGATAATTTTTCTTTTAGTTCTTTTAAATCAGCTTCTAATTTAATATGAGTTGAGCTATCTTTTTTTATATCCAACTCTAAACTATTTTGTTGAGAATATATAGTTTCAATATTTAAAGCTTTGTTTGCAAGTTCTAGCTTTTGAAACTCTTCTTTATTATCTTCTTTTTCTTTTGAAGCTTTTGCAAATAACTCATTATAGTTTTTATCATCTGATTCTAGTTTAGTTAGCGTTTCAAGCCATGTTTTTATTTTTATTAGTTCATTCTCTTTTGTATCTAGTTCTAGTTTTTGTTTTTTGTTTTCTTCTAAAGCTTTTGTTTTTTCTTCTACGTCTTCTTTTTCTAGGAGTTGAGTATCATCTAGACTTTTTTTAGCATAGTCTATTTCAGATTTTGAAGCTGAATAAGTCTCATATATCTCTTTTGATATTTTTGCATAGATTTGAGTACCAGTCATTTTTTCTAAAAGAGTTGATCTTTCTTTTTCATCAGCTTTTAAAAAGGCATCAAATCCACCTTGAGCTAAAACCATTGATTGTATGAATCTATCAAAGTCTAAACCTGATAAGGACTCTATATATTTTGGCACTTCTCTAAGCTTAGATTCTAAAATTTCTTTAGTGTTAACATTAGAAACTTCCATTTTAGCTGTTTGGAAACTACCATCTGCTTTTTTATAAGCTCTTTTTTGCGTCCATGAAGAACGATATATAGTTCCTTTTATTTCAAATTCAACTTCACATAAAGATTCATAGGTATGACGAGACATTAATTCATTTGGAGGATTTTTTAGTCTTGGTGTTCTTCCATATAATGAACAAGTGATAATATCAAGTATTGTACTTTTACCTGCTCCAGTAGGACCAGTAATTGCAAATAAGGCATTGTCATTTAGAAATGTGGTGAAGTCTATCTCAAACTCACCTTTTAGTGAGTTGATATTTAATGATTTTACTTTTAGTATTTTCATTGAACTGACACCTTTTCATAAACTTTTTTGAAGTTTAGTGTTAGTTCTTCTACAAACTCTTTATCTTCTAATTCTTCTACATCAAGTCTTCTTGTAAATACATCAGAAGGGGTAAGTTCATCTAGGCTAGTTACCTTTAACTCTTTTGCTTCTAATTTCTTTTCAGTTCTATCTATTTTAATAGCTAAGATGATTAATTCATTCTCATCTGCGTACTCTCTTATCTCTTGATTTGCAGACATTGGATTGTCATCACTAAGATGTATTTCAATCCATGTTGATTTATCTTCAGGATTGTTTAGTGTTTTTAGTTTTTTTATTACTGATTCTAAATTACCTTTTAGAACTTCTAGTTTTCGATATAGAGGTATTTCTATTTCTTCTACATTTACTCTATCATCTTTGAACTCGACAATATTTATTTTCTTTTTCTGATTTGATTCTGAAAAACTAAGAGGGATAGGAGAACCACTATATCTCACATGATTACTTCCTACTGTTTGATTTATATGCAAATGACCAAGAGCTACATAATCAAAATACTTACCTAAAAAATCACTTCCTATATCTAGTGTTCCACCTATATAAATATCACGTTCACTTTCACTTGTTCTACTTCCTACAGTTGTAAGGTGTCCTGTAGCAATGATTGGAAGATTATCTTGTGAAGTAAGTTTTATAGCTTCTTCATATACATCAGTATAATGTTGTTTTATTCCAGTATTTAGTGATGATTCTTTTTCATTTGTTGTTTGACCACTTACAGCCTTTCTTACAATACTATCTCGTAAAAATGGAACAGCACAAACAACACCTTGAAGTTTGTCTTCTTTGTATATAAGTATTAGTTCATTTTCATCCTCATCTCCTGAAGTAATAACATGAACATTCATAAATTCAAGTAATTGTTTTGGAGCTTTTAGTGTAGAAATAGAATCATGATTTCCTGCAGTAATAATCACATATAAATTTGGTATTGAAAATAATTTTTTTAAAAAATTATAATAAAGTTCAAGTGCATAATTAGGTGGATTTCCAGTATCAAAAATATCACCTGCAACTATAAGTACATCAATATTTTCTTTTTTTATTATTTCATAAACCCAAGATAGAAAAGCTTTGTGTTCTTCTTCTCTGCTCTTTCCCATAAATTTTTGGCCTATATGCCAGTCTGATGTGTGTAAAACTTTCATTCATTCCTAAAACAAGCTTATGAGATTATTTATTCTATTAATTATTTAAATAAAATAAACTATGATATTGTTATTAATTAGTATACTCTTAAAATTATTAAAAAATTATAATAAATAATTTATATATGAACCTATTTAAAACTTTTTTTAATTTTCTAAACAAGCATTAATAAATCACATTGCCAAGTTTAGCAATTTAGTAATCCAATATTTTCAATATTTGTAAAATAAAAATGCCATGTTATTTTATAAGAACTCCTTTTTAAAAAATATAAATTCACTTACGGTAATTTAGTTAAAGTTTTAATTATAAAGTAAATTTTTGAATTAGGAGTATCGAATGGCTATATATGTTGCTTTTGGATTGATATTAATTATTATGTTTTTTGCTTTAGCATTTAATAAAGCTCTTGATAATATTGATAACAAAGACAAAAAAGATGACAAATAACTTTAAAATATTTTCATTATTAATACTTTATAATAATTCATCATACAAATAAAAATGGAATTTTTACAGATACTCAACATATTGAAAACTTTGCAGATTATACTTATGATTGAGAGAAATGAATAATTTTATAAGAATCACAGATGTAATGAAGAAAACAGGTATAGCAAAAAGTACTATATGGTTATGGATCAATGAGAATAAATTTCCAAAACCTATTAAATTAAGTCCAAGAATAACTGTCGGGAAGAAGATAAGGTTGTTCAATGGATGAATAGTTTACGACAGTAATGTTTTATATTTGACTTTTATTCACTAATGTTCTATAATAGAGTACAAATATATTCTATAGTAGAACATACGTTCTAAATAAGAGTATGTAATTAAGGAATATTTATGTTAGAAGTATTATTTGGAAGTAAAAATGCAGAAAGAGTATTGCAATATCTTTTGTCAAAAGAATCAGGATATATTAGAGAGATTGCACAATTTTATGAAGTTAGTCCATCTGTTATAAAAAAGCAATTAGATAAATTTGAACTTGCAAATATTATTGTAGGTAAAAATTTAGCCAATATTAGAATGTATGAGTTAAATAAAAGATATCCAATTTATGAAGAACTGGTAGCACTATTAAAAAAAGCTCGTACTACCTATTCAAATGAAGAACGAATTAAATTAGTTAGAAAAGAAAGAACAAGACCAAGAGCAAATAATAAACCTTTAATAATGAGAAATAAAAATGAAAAATAATCCATTAGATACGTTATTAACTTTAGAAGAAACAGCATCTTATGTATGTACTAAATTAAAAGATAAAAATATTGATGTTGTTTTATCGGGTGGTTCATGTATGGAAATATATACAAAATCTAACTTTTCGTCTTTGGACATAGATTTTATTCCAAATCCATCTGTTACTTCAAGACAAATTGAAGAAACAATGCTTGAACTTGGATTTGAAAAGACTGAATCAAGGTATTATAAATATCATAATAATCCAAACTATATTGAGTTTCCAACTGGTCCAGTTACACTAGGAAATGATTTAACAAAAGAATTTGCTCAATTAAAAACTCATGTTGGAACATTAACTCTACTTACTCCAACTGATTGTATAAAAGATAGATTATGTGCATTAGTTTATCATGGTGGAGAAGAGTGTTTTAATCATGCAATTGCAGTAGCGCATTTAAATATTATAGATAAAGAAGATCTTATTAATTGGGCAAAAAATGAAGATGATGAAATGATACATAAAGTAGCTATTCTTTTTGAAGATTTGAATACTTTAAATAAAAAAAATATTTCAAGTGAAGATATAATTAAATATCTTAATTCAAAAGCAAAAGACTTGTATCTTGATATTTATAAAGAAAGTGATTTTGAAGATTTAAAAGATGATTTATTAGATAATTATGTACTAAGACAAATTCTAGAAATAAAAAAAGATGATGAATATTATCCAAAAATGGATTCATTTTTTAGAAAACATATAAAATAAGATATCAATATATTTTATACTCAATTAAAAGTTTAGGGAACTTTTTAAGGGTCTTTTTATAAATAGTAATCTCAAAAGCCTTTATATTAACAAACTTAAATCTCCGGACACCCAATATACAATCTAATCTTTTAATTTCAACCTCAAATAAACTTTATACTTTAATTTATCTAATTTAATAGACAATTCTTCAATATCATTGGCTTCTAATATTTCTTGCATTTTCTTATAATTTCTTATTTTTTCATCAGTAATATCAACTATTAATAAATCTTTACTTGTAAAAGATTTACTATTAACAGTATCAATCATTTCTTGTATACTTTCTTTATTAACTTTTTTATATAACTTCCCATTTCTATGGTAAACTTTATCAAAATATCCTTGTTCTTCAAAGCTCATAATATTTATCCTCAAATTTAAACTATTAATATATTATCTAAAAATTTCTCATATTATAATCAAATCAATTTACAAATTATGATAAAATACAAAATAATTTAGGAGTAATAATGATAAATAAAACTAAAAAAGAGATATATGATTTTAGCTCAAATATTAAAACTAGTAAAAACAGTGATGAACTTTTAAACTATATCAATTATAGCTTTTATTCAAGTATCAAATTGCTAATAAGTATTTCAAAGGTATTTTCTATTTATTGGAAAGTAGTTTTACCTATAATTATCACAATTTCTATATTAACTCTATTGTCACTTGTTGAAAAGTTTCCTTCTATTTTAAGCACTGAAGTTTCTTTTGCTATTTTAGCTTTTTTAATAGCTTTTAAATTTTATTATATTTCTAGTTCAAAAAAATATTTTATTCATTGTATTGAAGAGATTAAAAAAACTTTCTAGACTAGTTTTCATTTCCTTCGATAATATTATAAGATAAGCTCGAAACTACACCGTCTTCGACGCTATAAGATATTTCAATTGGTCTGCAACAAACCTCACAATCATCAATTAATGTTGTGTATTCATAAACACCAGTATCAACCAAAACTGTAACAGCTTGTAAGCAATAAGGGCATTGTATATTCATTTCTTCCATGATTATTCCTTTTATTCGTTTATTTTTATAATATCATTTTTAATTAAAAGCATTTTTATAACACTTCCAACTGAACGATATTCTAAATTTGCATACTCTTCAAGCTGCTTTTTTTGACTTGGAGTTAGGGCTATTGTTAAAGATGCATTCGATTGTTCTTTTTTAACTTTACTTCCAAGAGGACGTCCTGCTTTTTGTTTTTGTAAATCTTTATGTGTAAAATTCTCTTTACTTTGTGTATTTTTTAAATTATCAAACTTTGCTCTTGCCATAATAACTCCTAATAAATTCTATTATTCTAAATACTCTTCTATTTTCTTTACAAAATCTTTCATAATTCCGCTTATTTTCCTGTATGTGTGTTTTCTTAAGCCTGAACTATTTGCAAATTCGATTATACTAACACCTTCATTTTCAACTGTTTGTAAAGCTCTTGTATGTGGTATTACGAAAAAATCAATCTCATCTTGTGTATTTTCTTTTATGAAACTTATTGATTCTTCAACATCTTTATCATTTAAAACTGCATTCACTACAAATAACACAGGTACATTTTGAGTTTTTACTCTGTTATAACTTTTTAGTGTAGTTCCAAGAGAATTAATAGTTGGGTTAAAGGGAATGATAATCAAATCAGCACTTTTAGATATCTCATCTAATCTTAAATCATCAAAACCACCAAAATCATAAATAACATCACCCTCTTTTATTTCAGGTACTTTTTCATTTAGTTCAACTTTATAAACAATATCATCACCTAATGTATCATTTAACATTCCATATGGATCTAATTCGATTATAGTTGTATCAAAATAAAGTGCTAATTGAGTTGCAAGCATTGACTTTCCAACTCCACCTTTTTGATTATATATAATTATTTGCATTTATATACCTTGTAATATAATATTTTATAGTATATTACAATTATTTCTCTTGTTTTTAATTTAAATAAAATTAATATATTTAGATATAATTTATTACAAGGTAATTAAATATATTAAATTATAAAATTGATATAATAATAAATATTTAAAAAAGGATATAAAATCGCAAATTTTGAATTAAAAACACCCTATTTAGCAGCAGATGGAATAATTAAGCTCTATAATACTAAAGAAGAATTTCAAGGAATAGTTTTAATACAAAGATTAAATGAACCAAAAGGAATAGCAATTCCTGGTGGCTTTGTAGATGTAGGTGAAAGTGTAGAAGATGCAGCAATACGAGAAATGAAAGAAGAAGTAACTTTAGATGTGAGTATTGAAAAACTTCAAGGTGTTTATTCAAACCCAAAAAGAGATAAAAGATTTCATTGCGCATCATGCGTTTTTGTATGTAAAGCTTATGGAACACCAAAAGCAGCTGATGATGCAAAAGAAGTTTATATCTATCCTATAAAAGATATTCCTTATGAAAAACTAGTTTTTGATCATGCAGAAATTTTAAGAGATTTTGTTAAGAACTTTAATACAAAAAAATAAGTGCTTTTTAAGCACATTATAATAAAATATGAAACTTTTAAAAAAGGATACAATATTGGAACCACAATATGAAAAAATCATAGTATTAGTTATAGTACTTTTAGCAGGTTTTGTAACTTGGAAAATGGTAAAAGATTTTTATATTACAAAAATGCATAAAGTAATTGCACACTTAATAGCAGTTGCAACTTCATCGTTTATGTTATTATCAACGATGTTTTTATTTATGCCAAAGAACTATCAAAGAGGAACAGGTCCAGAAGTAGAACTAAGCTTCATGTCTGTTATTACTGTATTCGTGATGGTTGCAGTACTTTATGTATTTTTCAAATACGCACCTCAAAGCACAAAAAAGAAATAGACTTTAAGTCTTTTCTTTTTTTAAATCACTAAATGATATCAATTATTATTAACTTTATTATTAATACTTGCAGATAAAATATAATGATAACTACAATCAATATAAGCTAACTTTTAACTTTCTTTCATTATTATTCCACACAAATAAATGACTTCTCCTAAGAATTCAAATATAAAAAGGAAAAATAAATGAAAAAACAATTAAGTATTATTACAAGCGCGGTAATTTTATCAACTAGTTTTGCATATGCAGAATCTGAAAATGTAAATGAAGCTTTCAAAAATGGAAGTGTATCAGGTGATTTATCAGCGTACACTCAACAAGTTGATGATGGAACATCTAAATCAGGATTTTCATCTGCAACATTTGGTTTAAATTATGAAACAGGTAGTGTAAATGGATTTTCTGCACAAGCTGGATTTAGAGCAAATCATGAATTATCAAGTAAAAATGATGGTGACTATAATGGTGAGTTTGCAAATAATGCATTAATGACATTAGCTAATATTAAATACTCAAATAATATTGCAACTATAATTGCAGGTAGACAAGAGATAGATTTAGAATGGATTGGTGATTACAATGATGCACTTTTAGCAAAACTAACACCAATGGATAACCTTGAAATAACAGCAGCTTTTGCAAGAAGACAAGCAGCGGCTGGTGTTGATGAAAGTACAGATTTTGAAAAAATCGGAGAAGATGGTGTATATTTAATTGATGCGAAATTTGAAGCATTAAAAGGTTTAGTACTAAACCCTTACTTTTATGAAGCAAAAGATGTAGCTTCTTACTATGGTTTAAAAGCTACTTTTGATAATGATATGTTTGGACTTACAGGACATTATGCACAGAGTAATGAAGACGATAATTCAATAAAAGATGCTTCTATTTATAATCTAGAAGCTAGAACATCAGTAGCAAATCTTGACTTAGCTCTTGGATATATTAAAACAGATGAAGATATTTCTTCAATTGCAACAGCTGGAGATAATATTGACCCTACGGAAGAAATTGGTGACTCTGTATATGCAACAGATTCAAAAACTATATATGCAAGTGCAGGATATACAATTGCAGATATTGAATTATCAGCAGGATATGCTCAAGCTAAATATTCAAATAATAAAGATAAAGAGTTTGTTGTTGGTGCAGGGTATAGTTTTGTAGAAAATTTATCTGCTGAAGTTTTATATGTTGATTATGAAATTGCAGATGTTGATCAATCAAAGGTTGCTGCAACACTTACATACGAATTTTAATAAATACTAATTAATTACATTCTAAAAGGGAAAAGGCTTTTGTCTTTTCCCTTTTTTTATATCTTTTTATTTAAATGATAATTACTATCAGTATTAATAAAAGATTAAGTTTTATTATATATAATACTAATAACAATTATCAATATAAGGATTGAATTATGAATGAATTAGTAATCAAAAATAAAAAAGACCTAGTGAAACCTACAGGTTGTACTTGTATGTGGGGAAAATAAAATGAGTGTATTAATTATAGGAGGAGATCAGATCTCTTCAATTTCAACAATGCTTAGAGGTCTTGGTGCCCAAACAATTAATCATTGGGATGCAAGAAAAAAGTCTTCAGCTCCAAAAAAGAAAGTACCACAAGATACTGACTGTATTTTAATGCTTACATCATTTTTAAATCATAATACAATGCTTAAATATAAAAATGAAGCTAAAAAGAAAAATATTCCTTTTATCTGTGCAAAAAGATCAGTTTCATGTGTATATGAAGAGTATGTAAAAATCATGGGAATTGAAAATTGTGATCAATGTTATGCCAATTGTAAAGGAAAGAAATAATGGACTTTACTAATTTCGTAGGATTTGATGGAAAAAAAGAGCTATTACCATGTGGCTTTGATACTTTTGATTCTGAAGTAAAATTAAGACAACTATTTTTACACCTTAGTAATTTTGTTTTAAATTCAATATGTCATTTTAATAAATATGAACAAAAAAACTTTGCAAAAATTCCTTTAAAGAATGCATTTGAATCAAAAATTAAAAGCTTATTACCTTTACACAAGTTAAATAAATTAAATAACTTTGATAAAAATAGAAAATTCAATCTTTGTTCAAGTTCAACAAGAATCATAAATAACTATTACAATCCAAAAACAAGTCAAAGATTAATAGTAAATAGTAAAAAGCTAATACCAGCAGCAAAGTTAATATCACACTGTTTTATAAACAATAAGATGCAGTTATTAATGGATAAAAATCTTTTATTTCATGAATTTGTTCTTGAAAAACTAAGAAAACTACATAAAGACAAAGAAGTTTTAGACTTAGGTGATTCAATTTCAATAAAACAAAAAGATGTTTGTGCACTTAAAATATATACATCATGGAAAAATATTCAAAGAAAAGATCCAAATATTGAAAAAGAAGTTAATCATGCAATAAACGTTATAAAAGAAGGAGATTACAATCAAGTATATTTAATTTATCCAAAAGATAATGATTTTACTAGACATATACCAGTTTATGTAGAAGAATTAAAATATAAAACATATCAAATAAAAGCAATACCTTATTCTTTAAGGTCAATTATAAGAAAAAATATATAGGAGTTAAAAATGGCAACAGCCTTATTTTATGCAAGTAGTACAGGAAATTCAGAAGAGATTGCAGATAAAATTGCAAGTGAACTTGGAGGAATTGAAATTTTTGATTTAAGTTCTTCTAGTGTTGAAAAAATCTATGAATATGATAAAGTTATTTTAGGTGGTTCAACTTGGGGTGATGGTGAATTAAATGATGATTGGGATGAAGCTTGGGATTCATTTAAAACGCTTGATTTAACAGATAAAACAATAGCATTATTTGGTTTAGGTGATCAAGATGGTTATCCTGATGAATTTTGTAGTGCTTTAGGAATTATTTATGAACAAGTAAGTACTAGTGGTGCTAAAATTGTAGGTTTTACATCGATTGATGGTTATGATTTTGATGATTCAAAAGCTGTAGTAGATGGAAAATTTGTAGGTTTAGTTATTGATGAAGATAATCAAGATGATTTGACTGATGAAAGAATTTCATCATGGGCTGAAAATATCAAAGCTGATATTCTATAAAAATATATTAAGAGGTCAAACTCTTAATATATTATTGACAATCTGAACATACACCATATAGTTGCATTGAGTGACTTGTAATTTTAAACTTATTCTTCTTAGCAATTCTTTCTTGTCTTTTTTCTATTTCATCATCTAAAAATTCAATAATTTTACCACACTCTGTACAAATTAAGTGATCATGATGAGATTTTGCATTACTTTCATATTTTTTACCATCTGTTCCAAAGTTAATAGATGTGATTAAATCAACTTCTTCAAGAAAACTAAGTGCTCTATATACTGTAGCAATACCAATATTTGAGTTGTTATCTTGTGATTTTATTTCGTTATAAACTTCTTCAGCTGTTAAATGGTCTTCTGCGTGAATTAATATATTTAATACGATTTCTCTTTGTTCTGTATATTTAAGACCTTTTTGCTTAACAATCTTTTTTAGTTCTTCAATTGCCTCTTCTGTGCTAATCATATAAATGTGCCTCTTAATAGTTATCTAATTTGAAAATAGTATAGCTAAAGTTTTTTTAAAACACAACAGCAATTATTATCCCTTGACAATAATCCTTATAATAATAGTTGATATCAATCAAGTATTAGTAATCTTAATTTCGTTATAATAATCATTATTAATTTTACAAAGGTAAACAATGACTCTAGATAAACTAAATATCGGAGAAAGTGCAATAATAAAAGCAGTAAACTGCGAAAATGCACTTAAGAATAGATTCTATTCTTTTGGAATGGTAAAAGGTTCAAAAGTATATATAGAAGAAGTGACTTTAACAAAAAGTACTATGGAGATAAGAATTAATACAACAAAAGTTGCAATTAGATTATCAGAAGCTAAAAAAATCGAGATAGAAAATGAACAATAAAGTAATAAAAGTTGCATTAGTTGGACAGCCTAATGTTGGTAAATCAATGCTTATTAACTCTATATCAAATGCGAGATTAAGAGTTGGAAACTTTTCAGGTGTAACAGTTACAAAAGAAGAAGTATTCTTAGATTATAAAGGTTATAAAATTGAAATTACTGATTTACCGGGTGCTTACTCTTTAAATGACTATACTCTTGAAGAAAAAGTTACAAAGGAATTTTTAGATAATTCTCCTTATGATATTATATTAAATGTTCTAGATTCAACAAATCTAGAAAGAAATCTTTACTTAACATCAGAATTATTAGCATTAGATAAAAAAATGATTATTGCATTAAATATGATTGATGAAGCACAAAAAGAATCAATACAAATTGATGAGAAGCAATTAGGTAAAATTCTTGGAAAACCTTGTTTTAAAACTAGTGCTGCAAAGAATATTGGTATTAATGAACTAGTTGAAGCAATTGTAAAAAAGTTTGAAGATCAAAAACTTCCAACAAAATTAATATTTTCAGATGTAATTGAAGAAGAGATTCAAAACATTTCAAATCTATTTAAAGATACTGGATTTAAAACACATTGTACTTTTAGAGAATTAGCACTTAAACTTTTAAAAGAAGATAAACAAACATATAAAATGTTTCATGATGAACCAATATGGGTTAAATTACAACCTATTTTAAATCATGCTTTTGAACATATGTATATTCACTATAATACTAAAAATATAGAAGATATATTCAATGATGAAAAATTTGCTTTTGCAAAAGGTGCAGTTACAGAAACAACTAAGCAAAAAATTTCAACTGCAAAAACACTAACTGAAAAAATTGATTCAATTTTAATTCATAAAATATTTGGTATTCCAATTTTTCTTTTCCTAATGTGGGGAATATTTCAATTAACTTTTGTACTTGGAAATATTCCTATGGATATGATTGATTCATTTTTTGCGAGTTTAATTGATGCAACAAAACAAGTTCTAGGAGATAATCAAATTTCATCCATGATTGCAGATGGTGCAATAGCAGGTGTAGGTGCAGTTATTTTATTTGTACCAAATATTGTGATTTTATTCTTTGGTATTACCTTGCTTGAAACAACTGGATATATGAGTAGAGTTGCCTTTTTATTAGATGGATTTTTCCATAAATTTGGACTTCATGGAAAGTCATTTATTCCTTTAGTTACAGGTTTTGGATGTTCAGTTCCAGCTTACATGGCAGCACGTACTTTAAAAAATGAAAAAGATAGATTACTTACATTATTTATTATTGGATTTATGTCTTGTGGTGCAAGATTACCTATTTATGTACTTTTTACTGGTGCTTTTTTCTCACCTGAAAATGCTGGAAATATAATATTTCTAATATATATTTCTGGTGCAATTTTAGGATTAATTGCAGCTAAGGTATTAAAAATTGTAGTATTTAAAAGTGAAGATGAACCTTTTGTAATGGAAATGCCAAAATATAGAATGCCTTCAACAAAACTAATATGGCATACCGTTTCAAACCAAGCTTATATGTATTTAAAGAAAGCTGGAACATATATTTTAGCAGCTTCAATATTAATCTGGTTTGCTTCAAACTATCCTAAATATCCATTAATTGAAGATGAATATTCAGTAAAAATCGAGCAAGCTGTAAGTGAAGAAGAACAGCAATATTTATCAGATAAACTTGCTTTATATAATTTAGAGAATTCATATTTAGGTATTATTGGTAAATTTTCAGAGCCACTTTTTGCACCTTTAGGATATGATTGGAAAATGACGATAGCCTTAGAAACTGGTCTTGCTGCAAAAGAAATCGTTGTTTCTACGCTAGGTATCTTATATGGTTTAGGGGAAGAAAATGATGAAAATTCAAAAGGACTTATTGAGAAGATAAGAAATAATATACCTTTTGCATCAGCAGTATCATTTATAGTATTTGTAATGATTTACTTACCTTGTTTAGCTGCATCAATGGTATTTGCGAAAGAAGCTGGAGGATGGAAATATTTAGTTTATTTATTCGTATTTACAACTATAACAGCTTGGGTATTAGCATTTGTAGCATATAATATTACGAAGTTAATTGTATAAGATTTAATCTTATACAATTAATTATTTTAGTTCAAATTTAGATTCAAATACTTTTTCATTTTCAATAACTCTAAAAACCCAATCTCCAGAAAGTCTTCCATTTATATATCTAAAATCATAAATTGAACCATGTCCCGCAGGAACTATCATATTTCTACTTCTAGAAATATCCCCTTGTGGGTCAATCCATTGAACAACAATTTCTTGATCTACATTTATTCTATTTCTTTCAAATTTACAAATAATAGAATTCTCATCTTGTAAAATCAAACAATCAACAGAAGGTTCGATTTTAAGTTCATTTGAATAATCTATAGGTTCATTATCTATTAATTCATCATCTTGTGTATTAATATTTTCAGCATTAAGTATTGTTATTAAAAATAAAAAAGGAAACAAGTATTTAATCATTTTTATTCTCACTTTCATCTTCTTCTACATCCATATATTTAATTAATAGATGTTTTATTGGTGCATAAAATGTCGTCATTGACACAATTGCTATAATTAATTGGGTTACTTTAAAAAGTCCACTCTTTTCATCTAATACTAGTAAAACTCCATAATAACTCAATAAAAGAGATAGTATAGCACAAATAACAATACTTATGATTACTACGACATTATAATTCATATTTCTTCCAAATTGTTTCTTCATCCAAACTAGGTCTATTTACTAATACTTCAAAAGGTGTATATGCTTCTTTATATCCCATAGAATAATGGTCTTTAATCCAATAACCTAAATAAATATAAGGAATATTCATCTCTTTTGCAATTTTAATTTGTGCCAAAATAGAAAACTTTCCTAATGATAAATCTGCATAATCATGGTCATAATAACAATAAATTGAAGAAATAGCATTAGGTAGCATATCAACTAATGCAACACCAATAAGTTTATTATCTCTCATATATAAAAACTCTTTTGCATACTCTTCTTTAGATTCAACATAAGATTTTGAATATTCATTAGGTTCAATAGGAGAATAAGGCCAATCTTTTTTTCTATTCATAAATTCATGATACTTATCATATAAATCCAAATGCTCCATAGTCATAGAAGGAGGTCTTATATAAAGTTTTGTATCTTTATTTTTATTTATTACCCTATTTTCAGATTTAGAGAATTTATAATTTTTTACATCAATTCGCATAGAAACACATTTTGTACATGTATTACATTCAGGTACAAAATGCATTCTTCCAAATCTTCTCCAACCACGTTCTAGCATAGCTTGATATGAATTTGGAGAGCATGAATACATATATTTATATCTAATATCTGATATATTATCTTCAAAATAAGAGCAAGATCTTTGCTCTTCAACAAATTCAATATCTTTATTTAAAATATGCATGATTATTCGTTTATTTTTTCTTTTATCTCTTTTGCAATTGCAGAGATTTTAGTAATTTTTTCATTATAAGATAAAGAATCATCAATTATATGTTTAACAAAAGTACTTCCAACAATTACTCCATCTACACCTTGTGATTTTTCTTTACAAGTATTTTCATCCACACCAAAACCGATATATAAAGGAGTGTTTGTATATTTTCTTACATTTGAAATAATAGTACTTAAATCTTCACTTTGTCCACTTCCTGTAATTCCTGCGTAAGCAACCATATAAATAAACTTTTTACTATCAGTAATAATTTCTTTTATACGTTCATCACTATCTGTTGGTGCTACAAATGATATATTTGCCTTATTATATTTTTCATATAAAGGTGTTAAACTACCTGCCATTTCAAAAGGTAAATCAGGAATAATAGTTCCAGTAATCCTATATTCATCTGCTTTTTGTAAGAATTTTTCAATTCCATATCTATAAAAAGGATTCATATATCCCATCCATAAAGTATCCATATGTGGTGCTATTTTTGAAGAAACTTCAAAAAGGTCATTTAATTTAAACCCATTATTTAGTGCTAGTAAATTTGCTTTTTCAATCACAGGACCATCTGCAACTGGATCTGAAAATGGAATTCCCAATTCTAAGGAATCAACACCAGCTTCTTTCATACTTAATGCTAAATCAACTGTAAAGTTGTTTTCTGGGTATGAAGCTGTAATATATCCTACAAGTTTTTTATCAATATTTTCATTCATTTAACTATATCCTATTCAATTATTAACATATATATTATCTAAAATCAAGTTTATTCTCTCTTTAAAAAACTCTTGAAAGTTTTATTTATTTATTAGAAAGATTTTTTTGCTAAAATATCTATTATATTAATAAATGGGAAAATACAAAATGAGTATTATAAAAAATGATTTTGAAAAAATGAATATTACAAAAATTATAAATTATAAAAATAATAAAAAACTTACAATGATAACAGCATATGATGCACTATTTGCAAAACTTTTTGAAGAAATAGCAGATATGATTTTAGTAGGTGATAGTTTAAATATGAGTTTTGCAGGAAAACCTGATACTCTTTCAGCAACGTTAGAGCAAATGATTTATCATACAAATGCAGTATGTGCTGGTGCTTCTAAGGCTTTTGTCATTTTAGATATGCCTTTTGGAACATACATAAATGAAAATCAAGCTTTACAAAACGCTGTAAAAGTTTACCAACAAACTAACGCAAGCGCTGTTAAAATTGAAGGTGGCGAAGACAGAGCACATATAATTAAACACTTAACTTCAAATTCAATTGCAGTAATGGGACATATTGGCTTAATGCCACAATATGTAAGAAGTGAAGGTGGCTATAAAGTTAGAGGAAAAACAAAAGAAGATGAAGAACAACTAATAAAAGATGCTATTGCAATAGAAAAAGCAGGTGCCTTTTCTATAGTAGTTGAAGGTGTTCTAAGCCATGTTGCAAAAAAAATAACTGATGCTGTTTCTATTCCTGTAATTGGAATTGGAGCAGGAAATGTAACAGATGGACAAGTATTAGTTTGGTCTGATATGTTAGGCTTTTTTGAAGATTTTAAACCAAAGTTTGTAAGACATTATTTAGATGGAGCACAATTAGTAAAAAATTCCGTAAATCAGTATAGAAGTGATGTTCAAGATTCAACTTTCCCTTCTAAAGATGAAGAATACTAAGTATGGAAAGAATTGTAGAGGTTGAATCAGTATCTTTTGAAGAAGATAATAATGAAGTTAATTTAAGACCTTCTTCTTGGGACGATTATATTGGTCAAGAAAAAATAAAAAGAAATTTAAAAGTATTTATTGAAGCTTCAAGAAAAAGAAATGAAGCCTTAGATCATATACTTTTTTATGGACCTCCTGGACTTGGGAAAACAACAATCTCGTATTTAATTTCAAATGAAATGGATACAAATATAAAAATTACAGCAGGTCCAATGATTGAGAAATCAGGTGATTTAGCTGCGATTTTAACAAACCTTGAAGAAGGTGATATTTTATTTATTGATGAAATCCATAGACTCTCACCTGCTGTTGAAGAAATACTTTATCCAGCAATGGAAGATTATAGACTTGATATTATAATTGGCTCAGGACCTGCTGCACAAACTGTTAAAATTGATTTACCAAGATTTACATTAATTGGAGCAACAACAAGAGCAGGAATGCTTTCAAATCCTTTAAGAGAAAGATTTGGAATGCATTTTAGAATGCAATTTTATAATCATGAAGAATTAGCAAAAATTATTCAAATAGCCTCTACAAAATTAAATAAATATTGTCAAAATGATGCAGCAGAAGAAATTTCAAGAAGAAGTAGAGGAACTCCAAGAGTTGCTTTACGATTATTAAGACGTGTACGTGATTTTGCTGAAGTTGAAAATGAAGACGAGATACACCTAAAAAGATGTAAGTATGCCTTAGATGAATTAGGTGTTAATGAAAGTGGTTTTGATGAAATGGATATTAATTTACTTGAATTATTAGTATCAAAT
Source organism: Arcobacter peruensis (assembly GCF_003711085.1). Taxonomy (NCBI): domain Bacteria; kingdom Pseudomonadati; phylum Campylobacterota; class Epsilonproteobacteria; order Campylobacterales; family Arcobacteraceae; genus Arcobacter; species Arcobacter peruensis. The sequence continues at coordinate 2,625,777 of NZ_CP032363.1, read as the reverse complement.
AAAGGTAAACCAATGGGTCTTTCAACTATGGCTGCAGCTCTTAGTGAAGATGAAGGAACAATTGAAGATGCAATTGAACCATATTTACTAGCAAACGGCTTTATAGAAAGAACAGCAAGAGGAAGAATTGCAAGTATAAAAACATATGAAATGTTTAGACTTTCATATCCTAATAGTGACAAATTAGATGACGAAGGTAGTCTGTTTTGAAGCCCGTTTATTTCTTAATATTTATAGCTGCTATTACAATATTCTTTATGGTAGAGCTATTTAGTCCATTCTTAAAGGCATTATTTGTAGCGCTACTTCTAGCAGTTGCTACTAATTCTTTAACACTATACTTAGAAAATAGATTAAACAGTAGAGTTATAGCAACAGTTACGATGACTCTTACACTTGCTGGAATATTCTTTATTCCTGTAATGTATTGTATTTTTGCATTCGCTAATTACTTTAATGACCTTAATCAACAAACTTTAATAAAAGAGTTTTCAAATTTAAAATTTTGGGTACAAAACCTTTCAGATGACTTCTTATTTATAAAAGAACAACTAAGTTTTATTCTTACAAAAATAGATGTAGGTCAAATTGCACAAAAAACACTAGCAGTAGGTGGTTCTATTGGTAAAAACTCTGCAGGGTTTATGATGGATATGGTTTTGATTTTAATTTTCTATTTCTTCTTTACTTTATATTCAACAACTATATCTACTTTTGTAAAAGAGTTATTACCAATTAAAAAAGATGATTCAATTACACTTTTTTATGAATCCTCGAATGTAATGACAGTTGTTTTATATTCTGTAATAATTACAGCAATTTTTGAAGGGTTTTTATTTGGGTTTTTTCTAACATTTTATAGATATGACGGTTTATTATTAGGAGTTTTATATGGTTTTGCATCATTAATTCCCGTAATTGGAGGAGTTATTATGTGGCTTCCTTTGGTAATCTATGAAGCAATAACAGGTTCAATTACAAATGCAATTGTAATTGCAGTGTATTCAATTCTTATGATTTCAGTATTTGCTGATACTTTTGCTAAACCTGTAATTATAAAATATATAAATCAAAAAGTTGTAAAAACACCTACAAAAGTGCATGAAATATTAATATTCTTTTCTATTGTAGCTGGACTTTCAACATTTGGTTTTTGGGGAATGATTATAGGACCTGCGATGGTTACATTCTTTATTTCAATAATGCATTTACTAAAAAAATATTCAGAAGAATCAAAAGAGGATGTATCCTAAAAAAAGGATACATCTTATAAATAAAGAGTCTTACTCTTCTCCACTTAGTGTTTCACCTTGGAATGAAGATATTCCATAATCTAAGTTAGCAACACTTTTATATCCTAAATCAAGCATAATTCTTTGACAATAAGCTGATCTACTTCCACTTAAACAATAAACAACTACAGGAGTATCTTTTTGGTCATCAACTCTTTCAAGTGCTTGATAAAATGAAGTAGTTGGAACTAAATAATCTGTACCTTTAATTCTTCTTCCAACCCATTCCATCCATTCTCTTGTATCAATTAAATTAAATTTTACAAAACCTAATTCTCTAGCTTCAAGTAAAGATTCTAATTCACTTGAATTTACTTCTTCTTTTAAAAGTAAATCTGCACACTCTTCTTTAGTTAAACCTCTTGAATGAGTTGCAATAGCATCATGTAATTCTTCTTCTTTAGCACTTGTTTGTGCAAATTCTGGTGTACAAAAAATCCCACAGTGACAATTACCTTTTTGCGGAATCTCTTCTTTTAATGCAGGTTTACATGGACATAATCGGTTATCGGCAGCTTTTTGTTCTTCTTTTGTTTCACCAATAACCATAAAACAGGGACAATATCTTTTACCATAAATCATTTTATTTCGTGCAAGTCCCATTTGAATTGATTCATTCACTTCATCATTTGGATTATATGCAAATTTAAAGTTTTCAACTACTTTATCTGTGAATTGTTTAGTAAGTTCTAACTCTGTCTGAAACTCTTCACTATTTGTATCTATTTTTTTTATCATTATATAAAATTCCTCTCAATTTAAAAATGTATCTTAGTATAATATACTTTAGTTTTTACAATATTCTATGATTTAAATGTCTTAATATACAAGTTTTCGACCTTCGTTCTTGCCCATGGAGTTTTTCTTAAAAACTTTAAACTTGATTTAATTGAAGGGTTATTATAAAAACAATTAATTTTTATTCTTCTATCTAATTCTTCCCAACCAAATTCATCAACAAGTTCATTTAATATCATTTCTAATTTAATTCCATGTAATGGATTATTCTCATTATTCCCAGCCATTTTATTCCTTATCATTTTATATATTATAGCAGTTTAACTTTTTATTTTATTTAGGTTTTAATCCCTTTTTTTATATAATAATTACTTAAAGAATTATTATTTAAGAATAATATACAAATAAGAAAGGACAAAATGTTTAATCAAAAACAAACATATTTTACAATACTTTTTTTATTAGTCTTTTCTGGATGTTCAGTAATAAACCCTAATAAAAATATTGAAGTTGAAGCTAAAAATATTGAGAAAGCAATTGTAAAAAATGAGATTAAAAAAGAAACAAAAAAAACTCCTATAAAAAAAGCTGTAATAAAAAAGAAAACTCAAAGTTATAAATATTGTAATAAACATAGAAAAATCATGGATCATGCTTCTTTATATATCAAAAAAGAGTTCAATAAGGGATATTTTATTCAAAAAGATATACTTGGTGCAGAAGCTCAATTATTTTTAATAGAAAGTAATTCTCAAAGTATCTTTGCTAAAAATATAAATAATGCATTAAAATCTTATAATCGTGAATATACTATAGCAAAAAGAAATAGATGTAATCTAAGTAAATATAAGACTTCGCCAATAAACAAAGTGAAATTAGAAATTAAAAGATTAAAAAAAGAAGCGAAATGATACTAAAAAAAACAATTATAATATATTTATTATCTCTTACAACTTTTGCATTTGCACAGAATAAAGAAGTTAATAAATTATTAGAAAAAGTTAATCAAGCGCCAACAGCAGAAGTTAAAAAAGAACTAATTGAAGAATTAAAAGATAAATTAGCATCTGAAAATAAAAAAGCTCAACAAGAAGCAGATGCAATTATAAAAGCAAAGAAAAAAATTCCTCAAAAACTTTACAAGCAAAATACCTTATCAAAATGATTAAGCAAGCAAAAATCTTACTCTTAGAAGATGATGAAATACTAGCTCAAACAATGCTTCAAATTCTAAAAGATGAAAACTATGATGTAACACTTGTTAATGATGGAGAAGAAGTCCTTGAGTACACTTATGAAAATAAATATGATTTATATTTATTTGATATTAATGTTCCTTTATTATCAGGGCTTGATACTTTAAAACTTTTAAGACAAGCTGATGATTTAACACCAACTTTTTTTATTACTGCAAAAAGAGATATAACAACTACATTAGAAGGTTTTGATTGTGGTTGTGATGATTATATAAAAAAACCATTTGATTTAGATGAATTACTTGCACGTGTTAAAGCTATTTTAAAAAGGAAAAACCCAATTATTAAATATTCTGATATAACTTTTGATTTACTTGAAAACAGAGTATTTAAGAATAATGAAGAAGTAGCTTTAGGCTTAGTAGAAAAAGAAATATTTTCACTCTTAATTAGAAATATAAATATGACTGTAAATAAATCAACATTTTTTGATTACATGAATAGACCAAGTGATAGTGCGCTTCGTGTTTTAATAAGTAAATTGAAAAAAGTACTAGATATTAATATCTCAAATACAAAAGGTATAGGATATAAACTTGAAGAATTATGAAAAAAAATCATTTTTTACAACCTTATATCTATTTTTTATTCCTTTATTATTACTTTCTTCTGTAGTTTTATATATGTATCACCAAGACAAAATAAATGATATTGAGCAAAATATACTTTATCAAATGAAAGATTATACCTTTGATTTTAAGGGAGAAAAATTTACATTAGATATTATTGAAAATGATAAAAAAAAACAGTTATTTAAGATATATCATTGCAAAGAAGGTTTATGTGCATATTTCCAAACAGCATCAACTGGACCTTATTTATTAAAAGTTATATATGATAAAAATAAATACAAAAAAGTTTATAATGAATTCTTAACAGATATATTTAAATTTAGTTTTATTATATTGTTTTTACTTTTCTTACTCTCAATTGCTTTTGCAATATATTCATTAAAACCTATGAAAGAAGCACTTTATCTCTTAGAAAACTTTTTAAAAGATATTATTCATGATTTAAATACTCCTGCAACCTCAATTTTATTAAATTCTAAACTATTAAGAAAACGTGGAGATTTTGATGAAATAGAAAGAATAGAATTAAGTGCTAAAAGTATTGCATCATTATATAAAAACTTAGAATATATGACACCTAATAGTATTAATAAAGATGAAAATATTTCTATAGAAGAAATAATCAATGAAAAAGTAGAAGTTCTACAAAAAATATATCCTAAAATAAAATTTATTAAAGACTTAAATCCCTTGATAGTTCAAAGTAATAAAAATGGTATAGATAGAATTATAGACAATCTAATGACTAATGCATGTAAATATAATAAGAAAAATGGTCAATTATCGATTAAAATACATGAGAATCAAGTAATAATTGAAGATACAGGAATTGGAATAAAAGATACAAAAAAAGTATTTCAACGATACTATAAAGAAACTGATGCCGGACTAGGAATTGGAATGAGTATTGTAAAACAACTATGTGAGGTTTTAAATATAAATATTTATATAAAAAGTGAAATAAAAAAAGGAACACAAGTTATACTTGTATTCCCATAAATTTGACCTAGTAAAATTAGAATTATTTTTTTAATTTTGTATCAATAATTTCTTTTGCTTGACTAAGATCTTTTTTATCAATAACAGAAAGTTCAATTTCTAACTTTTTCATTAAAACTTGTTTCTCTTTTGCATCACTTGTTTTGTTGATTTCTTCAACTAAAGCTGAAACATTACTAATTCCATTTGCGAATAGACTTGTACTTGCAGCGATTGCTATAGCTGCTATTAATTTTGTTACTTTCATTTTCATTCTCCTTAATTTGAATGTATGGAAGTATAAGATAAGAGTGTAAGTTAAGTGTTAGTTTTAAATAAGTTTAAAAAGTTTTACAATTATGAGAAGATTCTTTTACAAGATTTAAGAACTCTTTTCTAGTAATTGTTTTTGCACCTAAAGATTGTAAATGATTACTAGGTATCTGACAATCAATCATTTTAAAGTCATTTTCTTTAAGTCTTTGAACTAAATGAAAAAAAGCAACTTTAGAAGCATCTGTTTTTTTAGCAAACATAGATTCACCACAGAAGATATTACCAATATTTACACCATATCCTCCACCAACTAATTCACCTTCATAATAAGCTTCAAAAGAGTGTGCAAATCCTATTTCATGAAGTTTAGTATAGGCATCAATAATTTCATTTGAAATCCATGTACCTTTTTTATCTATTCCTTCGCGTATTTTTTTACATTCAATCATTATATTTCTAAAGTTTGTATCGAATTTAATTTCAAAAATATTTTTATTAATAGTCTTTTTTAAACTTTTAGATATTTTAAGTTCATCTAATTGCAGAATACATCTAGGATTTGGGCTCCACCAAAGAATTGGGTCAGATTCATTATACCAAGGGAAAATACCATTTAAGTAAGCAGTCATAATCCTATTTGGGTTTAAATCACCGCCATAAGCTACGATACCTTTATCATTTGCATAATTTGGGTCTGGAAAGATATATGAGTTTTTATCCAAAGGATAGATATTCAAATATAAGCCTTATTTTTTAAGATTATATCTAAAAAGAAGTTTATATAAAGAAGGGATGTCCCTTCTTTATATTTAAATATTATAAGTTAGAAATAAATCCAGCTAAAGCATCAATTTCAGCATCACTTTTAGTAGCTACTTGACCTTTCATTACGCCTTTCATAACTCCACCGTAAGAACCATCTTTATAACCATTTAATGCAGCAATTGTTTTAGCTTTATCCCAACCTTTAATAATTTGAGATTTACCTAATGCAGCTTTTTCACCATTTTGACCATGACAAGCAGCACACGCACCAAATAATGCTTTAGCATTAATAGAAGGTTTTGCATCTGCAACTTTTGCAACTGCTTCAGTTTTAACAGCTTCAACTTTTTCAGCTGTTGCTTCTTTTGTTGCAGTTGCAGCTGCAACTGTAGTTGAAACGGCACTTGAAACTTTTTCGCTAACTGCATTTGTAGCATCTGATGCTACAGCTTTAGCTTTTTCAACTGTTTGAGATACTGCAGTTGTTGCTGTATCACTAGCTTTTGTCATTGTTTCAGCAACAACTTCTTTTGCTGCATCTTTAGCAACAACTGCTTTTTCACTTACAGTTGCAACTGCAGTTGCTGCCATTTCTTTAGTATCAGTTGAACCATTAGCCATTGCTTCTTTAGCAGTATCTACAACATTTTGTGTTGTTTCTTTAACTACAGCAGTAGTATTATCAACAACTTTAGTTGTTGCATCTGTAACTGTAGTTTTTAATTCAGTTGCTGCTTTAGTAACAGTTTCTTTAACTTCTTTTGCTGCTTCACTAACAGTACTAGTTGCAGATTCAGTTGCTTTTGCTACTTCTGTAGTAACCTTTTTATCTTCACCACACCCTGTTAATAATAATACTGCTACAGCAGAACTAATTAAAATTTTTTTCATTTGCTTCGATCCTTTTAAAATAATTTTGAATTTTACTTTCTTTATCTTAAAGAAGTAATTAAATATGAATAATAATAAATTAAAATTGTATAAAAAATGTGTTTTACACAAGATATTCAAATACAAATTCATCTTTGTAATCAATATTTACAATTCCACCTTTTTTAAGTTTTCCAAATAAAATCTCATCTGTTAACACATCTTTGATTTTATCAGAAATAACTCTATTAAGTGGTCTTGCACCCATAGCTTTGTCATAACCAATACTTGCAAGTTCTTTTTTAGCTTTGCTAGTAATATTAATTTTGATATGCTTATCGCTTAATTGTTCTTCTAAATCAGTAATAAATTTAGCAACAACTTTACTTACAACATCGATTGATAAACTATCAAATGAAACAACACTATCAAGTCTATTTCTAAACTCAGGTGCAAAGAATTTACTAATAGCTTTGTTTTCATTTAAGTTATCATTTTTAGCAAATCCCATAACATTTGCTTCTGTTGCTCCTAAATTTGAAGTCATTACTAGTATTACATTTTGGAAATCAGCTTTATTTCCTGCATTATCTGTAAGTTCGGCATTATCCATAACTTGTAATAAAACTGACATTAAATCAGGATGTGCTTTTTCAATTTCATCAAGAAGTAATACTGTATGAGGATGCTTTCTAATAGCTTCTGTTAATAATCCACCTTGCTCAAAACCAACATAACCAGCAGGAGCTCCAATTAGTCTTGAAATTGTATGAGCTTCCATGTATTCACTCATATCAAATCTTTCAAAGTGAATACCTAATTGTAATGATAATTCTTTTGCAACTTCAGTTTTACCAACACCTGTAGGTCCTGTAAAAAGAAAAGAGCCAATTGGTTTTTTATCAAGACCTAATCCTGCTTTATTTCTTTTAATTGATTGAACAATTGTTGTAATTGCTTTATCTTGACCATAAACTCTTTTTTGCATATTCTTTTCTAAAGACTTTAATAAAGTCAAATCAGATTTTGTAGCAGATTTAGCAGGAATATGTGCCATTTTTGCAATTGTATTTTCAACATCAACTTGAGAAATAGTTACATTCTTCTTTGATTTTGTTTTAAGTGTAGATACTAAAGAAATCTTCTTCGAAGCTCCAACCTCATCAATAACATCAATTGCACAATCAGGTAGGAATCTATCAGTAATATATTTTTTACTTAACTCAACTGCGCTTCTAATTGCAGTTTTTGAATATTTAATTCCATGGAACTCTTCATATTTTGATTTTAAACCTTCTAAAATTAATATTGAATCTTCAATTGAAGGTTCTTCCACATCAACTTTTGCAAATCTTCTAGAAAGTGCTTTATCTTTTGAAAAATCATTTCTATACTCTGCAAATGTAGTTGCACCTATACATCTTAGTTTTCCATTTGAAAGCATTGGTTTTAAAATATTTGAAGCATCCATTGCTGAACCACCAACACTTCCTGCTCCTACAATTGTATGAATTTCATCAATAAATAAAATGGCATTTGGAACTTTTACTACTTCTTGTAAAAGTGATTTTAATTTTTTCTCAAAATCACCTCTATATTTTGTTCCTGCAATCATAGAACCCATGTCAAGTGAAAAAACTTTTGCATCATGTAAAAATTCAGGAACATTTTCTTGAGCAATTTCTAAGGCTAATCCTTCAGCAATTGCAGTTTTACCAACTCCTGGTTCTCCTACTAAAATTGGATTATTCTTTTTTCTTCTACTTAAAATCTCAATTACTCTTGAAATTTCTTTTTCTCTTCCAATTACAGGATCAATTTCACCTTTTTTTGCAACACTTACAAGTTCAGAAGAATTTTTATCTAAAACTTTATTAGATTTTTCTTCACCCTCTTCTTGCTGTGATGTTTCATCAACTTCTTTATGAGATATCTCTTCTAAAATATCAATTCTTTCAATTCCTAAAGATTTTAATAAATATAAAGCATAAGACTTTTCATCTTTTAAAATTGCAACAAACATATCTTCTACATTTGCATTTCCTCTACCACTTGTTTGTGTATGTGCAACCATATATTCAATTGTGGAAGTTAAAGAAATTGTTTCAATTGGTTCATCATCAATTCCTTCTGGTAACTTAGGTGTATTTTCTTCTATATATTTTTTTGTATCTTCAAATAATTTATTATTATCAACACCTAAATCTATAAACAAATTCTCAATTGATTCATCATGTAATAACATTAAAAAAATATGTTCAATAGTTAAATATTCATGATTACTAGTTTTTGCATAACTAACTGCTTGTGAAAAAATACTTCTTAATTCTTTACTTATCATTTTATTCTTCTTCCATGACAGCTTTTAAAGGAAAACCTTTTTCTCTTGCCATTGTTTTAACTTGCCCTACTTTAGTAGCAGCTATTTCATGTGTATAAACTCCACATACTTCACGTCCATTATTATGTATGTTTAACATAATATTTGATGATTCATCTAAACTTTTTCTAAATACTTTTACTAATACATCAATAACAAAATCCATTGTTGAATAATCGTCATTTAATAAAAAAACTTTATATTTTTTTGGTTCTTGTAAATCTAAATCATCTTCTAATTCTATTTCAATCTCGTTACTCACTTCAAACCTTTTTTATGATAAAATACCATTCTAATTTTTAAAAAAATATTATACCAAAAAAGAAATTATATGAATAAAGACATTAACTACTATAAAAATAAATCCATTTTCATTACTGCTACAAATACAGATGTAGGAAAAACTTATGCAAGTGAAAAGTTTTTAAGATACTTTTCAAGAAAAGGCTTAAAAGTAGGTTACTTCAAACCTTGTGAAACAGGTGTTATCACACAACCAATAGATGGTTCAAAGATGTTAAATCTAACAAAAGAGCTAAACAAAGATTTTAAAGCCAATATAAACGATGTAGTACCTTATCAATTTAAACTCCCAGCAGCACCTTATGTTGCAAAAGAAGATACAAGAATATCTTTAGAAGTATTAAAACAAAAGAAAGCTTATTTACAATCAATGTGTGATGTACTTATTATTGAAGGTGCGGGAGGATTAATGGTTCCACTTGAAGCTAATTTATTTATTATTGATTTAATAAAAGAGTTTGAGAGTCAAACCATTTTAATTACACCTTCTAAACTTGGATGTATAAATGATACCCTACTTTCAATTGAAGCACTTAAAAATAGAAATATTGATTTTGAATTTTTTATTAATTTATATCAAGATAAAGATAGCTTCAAAAAAGTTTCTCAACCATTTTTAAAAGACCATTTTAAAACACTTCAATTTTTAGATGATTTATAGAAATATTGTAAATTTGCAAAAGAATTTGTAAATTTGCAATATTTTATTCTTTATTATTCTTAAATTTACATCACTTTTCCTAGTGTTTTTGCATGTTTTCCCCTTCTCTTTAAGTTTTCTTTCCCTTAGTCATGGTATTTGTTCTAGTTTTTTGAATTTAAACTTAAGTAAAAACACTATTTTTTTTTACATAAAAACAATTCATTTTAAATAATGTATAACTTTCACATCAGTTTTATTCTATATACTAATAGAGTTAAAAACAGTAAGAAAAGAAAATTCAACATACAAAGAAAGGTAGATAAAAAATGACTTCTGCAATAGATTTATCAAAATTAACAGCAAACGATGATTTGACACCAGTTTTAGGTGGATACTGGCCTGGTATTCAGATTTATTACCCACCAATTAAATTCAACCCACTTGATGGTACATATGAAAGTATGGAGCAAGCTAAATTAAGATTACAAAAACATGCTTATAAAACAAAAGCACATACTGTACTATTTGATTTAGAAGATGGTTGTAGACAAAAAGCTATGTCAAGAGAATTATTAATTCAAGAACTTCCAAAGTTCCCTGAAAGAAATTTCCAAATAGCTGTTAGAATTAACCCATTTAGAACAGATGAGTATGAAGAAGATTTAAAAATGTTAAAACAAATTCATCAATATATTGATGTAATTGTATTAGCAAAAGCTGGAGAAGTTTACGGATCTGCTGAAATTAGAGATTTATCTTCTTGGTTAGTATCTATTGGAAGTAATTTAACAATTCAACCAATTATTGAGCATCCAAAGTCACTTCAAATTGCTGATAGATTAATGGATCACTCAACAGTTAAACATGTTGTTTTTGGTATTCATGATTTCTCTAAAGCAATGGCTTATAAAATCACACCAGAAGGTTGGATTAATGAGTTAGAAACATTCTTTAATATGCTTACAATGGAAGCTAGAGTTAAAGGTGCTGGAGTTATTGGTGGAGTTGAAGTTATGCTTACACCACACTCACTACCTGATCACTGTGTTGAGAAAAAAGATATTAGAAGATGGTTAGATTTACATGGTGATGATGCATCTAGACATGTTTATGCACATGCACAAAGAGAAAATGCAATGGGATTAACTGGTAAACAAGTTATTACACCAAATCATATTAATGTTTGTAAAGTTGCATTTACACCAAGCCCAAAAGAGCTTGAGCATGATATTACTGTATTAAAACTAGCAATTGAGACTGATGCTTTATTAAGTGGAGCAATAAGATATAAAGGTGAAATGTTAGATCCACCAATGTTTGGTAAGGCTTTACAAAATATTTTAAGAGCATACGCACTTAGAAGTTTAAATAAAGAAGATGAGATATTTGCATTATCGGTATTAAATAGAATGCCTATACATACATTTAAAGAAAACTGGCCTTACGGTCAAATTTAATAAGGAGTTATAATAATGAGTTCAAATGTAACAATTGAAGTACCAGAATACTTAAATATTGGAGTTGCTTGTACATCTAAACATGTAGGAACAGCTAAAGAAAATAGTACTGCTATGATTATTGAAGATGATAAGCTTGGTACTGATGAAATAACATATAAAGATTTAGCTACTAAATCAGATCAAATTTGTAACTTCTTAACTGGATTAGGATTTGAGCCTAGAGATAGAGTTTTAGTTTGTTTAAAAAACTCACTTGCTTACCCTATTTCATTTTTTGGAGCTATTAAAGCAGGTATTATTGCAGTACCAACTTCAACACTTTTATCAGGTTCTGAAGTTAAATATTTAGCAGAAGATTCACAAGCAAGTGCTATTGTATTATCTGCAACAATGTATGATAATTTATTACCTTACTTAGAAAACCTTGATAACTTAAAAACAATTATCGTTGCAGGTGTTGATTCAACTGAAGGTTTAAATATTCCTAAGGGAATGAATGTTTACTCTTTTTCTGAGATTTTAAAAACTGCAGATAAAAAAGCAAATCACTATAAATCAAAATCAGGTGAGCCTGCTTATTTAGTATATACTTCAGGAACAACTGGTTATCCAAAAGGTGTATTACACTCACATAGATCACTTGTAGGAAGAACTCCTGCTACTGAATACTGGTTTGATTTTAAAGAAAATGACAGAATCATGCACTCTGGTAAATTTAACTGGACTTATGTTTTAGGTTCTGCACTTATGGATCCATTATTTAATGGTCATACAGTTATTGCTTACGAAGGTGGTAATGATGCTGGAACTTGGATTGAATTAATTAAAAAACATAAATGTACTATCTTTATTGGAGTACCTACAATTTATAGACAAATTATTCAAAAAACTGAATTTACAGCTGCTGATTGTCCATCGTTAAGATATTGTATGTCTGCTGGTGAACACTTATCTGATGAAATGATTGGTTTATGGAGAGATAGATTTAAGCAAGATATTTTTGAAGCAATTGGAATGAGTGAGTGTTCTTACTATATTTCACATTCAAAAAACAATCCAATTAGACCTGGTTCTGCAGGATTTGTACAACCAGGACATACTGTAAAATTACTTGACCCTGACACACTAGAAGAAGTTCCAGATGGTGAAGAAGGTATGATTTCTATTGGTGAAGATGATCCAGGTTTATTCTTAGAGTACTGGCAATTAGAAGAAGAGACTAGAAAAGCTAAGCATAATGGTTACTTCTTTACAGGTGATTACGCTAAAAGAGATGAAGATGGTTACATCTGGTTCATTGGTAGAAAAGATGATATTATTAATACATTTGGATTTAGAGTATCTCCACACGAAATTGAAAGAGTTGTAAAAACTCATGATTTAGTAGCTGATTGTGTTGCTTTTGGTTTAGAAATTGGAAAAGATAAAGTAATTGTAGCAATTGCTGTAATTGGACATGAAGAATTAACAGCAGAACAAGAAGCAGAAGTATTAGCATTCTCACAAGCAAATCTTGCTAAATACAAAGCACCTAAAACAATTTTTGGAATGAAAGATTATCCAAGAACTAAAAATGGAAAAGTATTAAGAAAGCAACTTGTTAAAAATTTACATGATGTTTATCATGCAAAAGAAACAGGTGAAGAGATTAAAGAATACAAAGCAAGAAGATCAATGTTATTTGTTCCTGCTTACAACAAACATAATGTTGAAAAAGCAAAAACAGTACTAGCTGATTCTGTAATCTTTGATTTAGAAGCAATTTTATCTGAGCAAAGAGAACCAGCTAGAGATACAATTAAATCAGTTTATAAAGAAAGTGGTTCAAAATTTGGTGAGTCTGAAAGAATTCTAAGAATTAACAACTTAGGAAGTGAAGATATTGCAAAAGATTTAGCTTTAGCAAAAGAAATTGAAATCGATGGTTTATTATTCTCAAAAATTGAAACAGCTGAACAAGTTTTAGAAGCTGTTAAACTAATTGAAGAAGTTAATCCAGATTTATCTTTAATGATTATGATTGAAACTCCATTATCAGTTTTAAATATCCAACAAATTTGTGCAGCATCACCTAGAGTTGAAGTTGTAGTTGTTGGTTCTAATAAACTTGCTAATAGACTTCAAATTGATATCAAAAAAGGTTCAAAAGCAATGTTTAACTATTTATCACAAATTGCACTTGCTGCAAAGGCATATGGTCAAACTGTTATTGATGGACCTCATTTTGATGTTCATGATGAATTTGCTTGTGAAGATTCAACAAAAGATGCATTTAACTTAGGATTTGATGGTAAGTCTTTAATCCATCCAATTCAGATTGAATACATAAATGATATCTTTACTCCAAAACAAACTGAAGTTGAAGATTATGAAGCTATGATTAATAAATATGACGCAGCTAAAAAAGAAGGTAAAGAAGTAATTTATCATAATGATAGATTAGTTGATGGTTCTAGAATTAAATGGGCTAAGAAAATGATTACATTATATGAAACATATAAATCATTAGGTCAAAACCTATTTAATAAATAAGGAGAAATAATTGTCTAAAATTAACAATAAAATCAATATGGGAAATTTCTTTGAAGATTTCTCTATTGGTCAAAAAATAATTCATCCCCTTCCTAGAACAATTAGTGAAGGTGACGTATCTTTATACATAGCATTTACGGGTTCTAGATTTGCATTACATTCATCAAATGAAGTAGCAAAGCAAATGGGTTATGATAAAAGACCTATTGATGATACTTTAATGTTCCACTTAACATTTGGAAAATCTGTTCAAGATGTATCTTTAAATGCTATTGCAAATTTAGGTTATGCAGAAATTGCCTTCCCTAATCCTGTTTATATTGGAGATACAGTTTCAATGACATCTGATGTTATTGGATTAAAAGAAAACTCAAATGGAAAATCTGGAGTTGTTTATGTTCACTCAATTGGTGTAAACCAAAATGGTGATGAAGTATTAAACTTCAAAAGATGGGTTATGGTTCATAAAAAAGATAAAGAAAATTCATCAGGTATTAATGAAGTTCCAACTTTTGCAAAAACTACTCCTATTTTAGATAAAATTAATCTTCCAGAAATCAAGTGTGTAGACACTGATTCTACTGGCGGAAAATTCTTCTTTGAAGACTATGAAGCAGGTGAAAGATTAAATCATCCAGATGGTATTACAGTTGATAATAGTGATCACACACTAGCAACTAAGTTGTACCAAAATAATGCAAAAGTTCACTTCAATGACCATATGATGAAAAGTTCACCAATGGGTCAAAGATTAATGTATGGTGGAATTGTTATTTCAATGGCAAGAACATTATCATTTAATGGTTTACAAAATGCACAAAATATTTATTCTATAAACTCTGGAGCACATGCAAATCCTACTTATGCAGGAGATACAATTTATGCTTATACAGAAGTTTTAGAAACAATTGACCATAAAAGAGAAGACTTAGGATTATTAAGATTAAGAACGATTGCAGTTACAAACCAAAAATCTTCGGAAATTGAAAATCCAAAAGGTGAAGATGGAAAGTACTTAAAAAATGTAGTACTTGATTTAGATTACACAGTTGTTATTCCCAAGAAAAAGACAAAAAAGTAGAAAACAGCTAAGTAATAAACAAAAAATTAAATTTAATAAAAGGAAAATAATATGACACACCCTAATGAAGCACTATTCGGTTCTGGAGACAATTTACCAATTATCCCATCTTGTGAGCACTTTGCTGGTAGCGAAAAGCTAATCTTAAAAGGTTTTGAGATGCAAAAGAAACTTGGACCTGTTTTTGATATTACTTGTGATTGTGAAGATGGAGCTGAAACTGGTAAAGAAGTTGAGCATGCAGAAATGATTGTTAGAGTAGTTAACTCTGATGCTAACCCATATGCAATGGCTGGTACTAGAATTCATGATTTTGATCATCCAGATTGGAGACAAGATATTGATATTTTAGTACCTGGTGCTGGTGAAAAATTAGCATACATTACTATCCCAAAATCAACTTCATATGAAGATGCTAAAACTCAAGTTGAGTATATTCAAGAAGCAGCTAAAAAAGCTGGAATTTCTAGAGAGATTCCAATTCACGTTTTAATTGAAACACATGGTGCATTACAAGATGTAGAAAAAACTGCAACTTTACCATGGGTACAAGTTTTAGACTTTGGATTAATGGACTTTGTTTCTGGTTACCAAGGTGCAATTCCAGCTTCAAATATGAGAAGCCCTGGCCAATTTGATCATAGATTAATTGGTGCTGCTAAAGCAAAAGTTGTTCAAGCTGCTTTACAAAACCACATTATTCCTTGTCACAATGTTACACTTGATTTAAAAAACCCATACCAAACTTACAAAGATGCTGAAAAAGCAAGAAATGAGTTCGGATTCTTAAGAATGTGGTCAATTTATCCAACACAAGTGCAAGCTATTGTTGATGCAATGAAACCAGACTTTACAGAATTAGAAGCTGCGCAAAATATTTTAATTGCTGCACAAGATGCTGAGTGGGGACCAATCCAATATGACGGTGAGTTACACGATAGAGCAACTTACAGATATTTCTGGGAATTAGTTCAAAGAGCAAACTTCTCTGGAACAAAATTACAAGATAGAGTTCAAGACAGATTCTTCTCTTAATCTTTATACAACTTAAGACTTTAGGTCTTAAGTTGACCTATTTAACCTATTCATAATCAATATTTCAAATTTCTTAAAACTATATCAAGAAGGTGTTAAAACACAACACTTTTAAAAATAAACTAAATGTAAACTAATAAAAAAGAATTTTTTCATTAGCGCATTGGTATAATAATAAAATTTCAAAAGCAAAAAGGAAAACAATGAGCGCAATAAAAGAACAAGATATTATAGATAGTATTGCTGATGCATGTCAATATATTTCATATTTTCACCCAGAAGATTTTGTAAAATCTATAGTTGAAGCTTATGAAAACGAACAATCTGAAGCTGCTAAAAATGCACTAGGACAAATTTTAATTAACTCTAAAATGTGTGCTTTAGGACATAGACCTTTATGTCAAGATACAGGAAGTGTTAATATTTTTGTAAGAGTTGGATTAAAAGCTGACTTAGAAATCACAAAAGAACTAGTAGATGTATTAAATGAAGGTGTTGCAAAAGGTTATACTAATCCTGATAATACATTAAGATACTCTGTAGTTTCTGATCCAGCAGGTGCTAGAACCAATACTAAAGATAATACACCAGCTGTTATTCATGTAAGTGTTGATAACTCTGATGAAATAGATATTACTGTTGCTGCTAAAGGTGGTGGTTCTGAAAATAAATCTAAATTTGCAGTATTAAATCCATCTGATAGTGTTTATGATTGGGTTATGGCAAATGTAAGAGAAATGGGTGCAGGTTGGTGTCCTCCAGGAATTTTAGGTATTGGTATTGGTGGAAACCCAGAAAAATCAATGCTACTTGCAAAAGAATCTTTAATGGGTCATGTTGATATTCATGAACTTCAAGCAAGAGGTCCACAAAATGCATTAGAAGAGTTAAGATTAAGACTTTATACTGATATTAATAAAATTGGTATTGGAGCACAAGGTCTTGGTGGTTTAACAACAGTTGTTGATGTTAAGATTTTAGATTACCCTTGTCATGCTGCATCTTTACCTGTTGCTATGATTCCTAACTGTGCAGCTACTAGACATATTCACTTTAAATTAAAAGGTGGAGAAGGTGCTGCTAAATTTGCTAAACCAGATTTAAGTATATGGCCAGATATTGAATTACCATTAGATTCTATTAAAAAAGTAAATATTGAAGATTTAACAAAAGAGAACTTATCTCAATTTAAATCAGGTGATACTTTATTATTAACAGGAAAAATTTTAACAGCAAGAGATGCTGCTCACAAAAAAATTGTTGAGTACAAAAATGCTGGTAAGCCACTTCCAAATGGAGTAGATTTAAAAGATAGATTTATTTACTATGTTGGACCAGTTGATCCTGTTAGAGATGAAAAAGTAGGACCTGCGGGACCAACAACATCTACAAGAATGGATAAATTTACTAAAGACATGATGGAAATTGGAATCATGGGTATGATTGGTAAAGCTGAGAGAAAGCAACCAACTATTGATTTAATTAAAGAGTATAAATCTATGTATTTAATTGCAACAGGAGGTGCAGCGTATTTAATTTCTCAATCAATTAAAGATGCAAAAGTTCTTGCATTTGAAGAGATGGGAATGGAAGCTATTTATGAGTTTGATGTAGTTGATATGCCTGTTACTGTTGCTGTTGATACAGAGGGTGTTTCTATACACACTACTGGTCCTGCTAAATGGAGAACAATTTAATACAATAAAATATAAAGACGCTACGTCTTTATATTTATTACCCTTGAAAAAACTAATCTCTACTAAATTACTTACTATAAAATACTCCTTAGACTAAAAAACTATGTTTCATTTTTGACGTTAAGAAAAAATGATTAATGTTATATTTCATTATAAATAATAATACAGGAAAATTATAAATGTTATTAGAAGATTTAAAAGACTATTTATGTTTTGGAGTTGCAGGAAACTTTGCTAATCATTTAGGTGAAGCTGGAGAAGCTGATGAGTTTGCACAAATTAAAACAGACGAAAAAGATGCCCCTAAAGGAATGTTTCCTTTTTATATAAAAGGGCATGATTCTTTTTTAGGAACATATCCAATATGTGACGAAATTATAAAGACACATGGAAGAGAAGCTGATAATATGCAAGTTGAAGCTGAAGTTGCTTTAATATGTGACTTTGTATATGAAAATGATAAGATAGTAGATATCACTCCTAAATATTTTTCAGCCTTTAACGACTGTTCACTTAGATTCCAAGATGGAAATAAACTAAGTACAAAAAAGAATTGGGGAACAAATACTAAAGGTATCTCTCAAGAAGTTATAGAGATTGATAACTTCACGGAAGAAGGTATTTTAAAAAGATATCATATTGCCTCATTTGTTAAAAGAGACGGTATAGTTCATGATTATGGAACAACATCTTCTGTAAAATCATATTCATATTTTTTTGGGCAATTAAAAGAGTGGATGATAGAAAAACTAAATTCTCAAGAAGATTGTGGTCCATTAGAAGAATTAACACAATTTACTAAATATGCAAAAGATTCAAAAGGTATTTTAATAGCTGCAGGAGCTACAGCTTATGCTGAGTTCGGAAAGAATCACTTCTTACAAAAAGGCGATGAGATCTTTGTATATATTTATGATGCACATTTCCATTCATTTGATGATATGTACAATGATATGTGTGGAATGGATACTTTCTTAAGTAAATGTTCTAAACTTCATCAAATATTAGAATAAATAAAAAAATATATTTAATATTAATCTTATTATAAGACTTTTTAAATATAATCACAAAAATTATGTTTAAGGAACTTATATGTTAAAAGAATTCAAAGAATTTCTAATTAAAGGGAATATGGTTGATATGGCTGTTGGATTTATTTTTGGAGCAGCTTTTGCTACATTAATTAAATCACTTGTTGCAAATGTTATTATGCCACCTGTTGGAATGTTACTTGGAAATGTAGACTTCTCTCAATTATTTATTGCACTTGATGGTAAAACTTATGAAACAATGGCTAAATTAACAGAAGCAGGAGCACCTGCTATTAAAATTGGTTTATTTATGAATGACACAATTTCTTTTGTAATCTTAGGATTTGTGATGTTTATGTTTATTAAAACTTACAATAAAATGAAGAAAAAAGAAGAGGAAGTTGTAGAAGAACCAACTACAAAAACATGTAGTGAGTGTGCAATGGATATTCCAATTGCTGCTAAAAAATGTGCTCACTGTGGAAACACTGAAGTATAATAAAAACTAAAATTAAAAGGTCTAAACCTTTTAATTTTTTAATCTAAATCTACTAAAGCTTTAAATGTAGCTCCACATCTACCAATATTTTCAACATTTACATGTGACTTTTCATCTAATCTTCCCTCTTCTAAATATTGATGTTTAATCTCTAATATAATTGGCGTTGTAACCCCTGGAATATCAACTGTAGAATAATATTCACATAGTAATGCACTTTGAGAAGAGCTTATCATTGGAGGAAAACTTTCCATAACTTCGTTAACATCAATTTCAAATTTTTGAATCTCACTATCTTCTTTTGGAAGTGGTATTGCACATTTTTTAACTTGGTTGGCATTATCTTTATTAACAAAACAAATAGTAGCTTTCTTATGCTTTAAAATATTTGCTAGTGTATCTTTTGGAACTCCATCTTCTTTTTCGCCAATTGCTACAATTACTAATGCAGGATTAGTAGAAATTGGAATAAAATAAGAAAAAGGAGCTGCATTTAATACACCCTCATCTTCTGTAACAATCCAAGCTATTGGTCTTGGAATTACTGTATCTGACATTATTTTATATCTGTTTAAATCGTTAATATCTTTATAGTCTAAAATCATTAATGTTCCTTACTTTATCTTTAAAATATATCAAAATTATAGCAAAATTTATACACTTATAAAAGAATAAAAAATCATTTATTATATAAATTTAATTTATGTTTCTAAAAGTTAGTTTGAGGGAAAAACCAGAGGAAAAACTAACTTGAAACATGCACCAAAATGAGTTTTGTTTTCAATGTAAAATTTCTCATTTGATACAAAAATCTCGCCCTTCATACTATTATTAATAATTTCTTTTGTCATATGAAGACCAATTCCAGTACCAATACTTTGATCCTTTGTTGAAAAGTATGGTTCAAAAATTTTATTTTCAATAGATTTAGGAATCCCTCCACCACTATCTTTTATAATTAAATAAGCATTCTTTTCATCTTGGAAAATATCTATAATAATGTATCTTTGTTTTTCATCTTTTAATAATAAAATATCTTTTGCATTATTTATTATATTTATTGTAGCTTGTAAAAGTTCATTTTTAACACCATAAATTTTAACAGAAGAAAAATTCTGTATAACTTTTATATAGTTATTTTGTAAAGTAGAACCAACTAAGATTAAATTTTTGTCAATTAGTTCTCGTAAATCAAACTCTTCTATCTTTTTATTTTCCATAAAAAAGTTTCTAAAATCTTCAATTGTATCTGATAAGTGTTTTGTGCATTCTACAATTTTAGTAAAATCATTTTTCATATCATTGTTATTTATAAAGTCAAAATCAATCTTAACACAGTTACCACTAGCTATTGTAGAAATTGTACTTAAAGGTTGTCTCCATTGATGTGCAATATTACCTATCATTTCTCCCATTGAAGCCATCTTAGATTGTACTTGTAATAATTCATCTTTATGTCTGTTTTTTTGAACTTCTGAGTCAAATTTTTGTTTTAATTTATTATTTAATACTTCTAATTCTTTTGTTTTTTCCTCTACTTTTACTTCAAGGGTTGCATTGATATTTCTAAGTGCACTTTTTTGGTTTTCAATACTTTCTTTGTATTGATTTAACATATTAGTAATTTTAATAGAAATAAAATATGATAGAAAACTTGAAATAAAAATAAAAATTAATGCAGTTTTTATTGAATATTCAATAATTTCATTTCTTTTTGATTCATTTATTCCAATAATCCCTTCTATACTTTTATCGATATTTTTAATATTAATATTAATACCAATTAACCAATCCCAAGTATCTATATAACTAAAGACATCAAGAGTGTAATTATTCTTATCAATTTTATTCCAGAAATATTTATACTCATCTTCTATTAAATCAATTTTAGATAATTTTGCATAATCAAATAATGATGAAATCATATTTTTATTTGTTTGAATAGTTTCATAAGAAATATTTTTAAAATTATTTGAAGTGTCTTGTATCACATTTAGTTTATCATCAAGTGTAAAAATAAAACTATTTTTTTGTAGTTTCATCAAGTTTAATCTCTTCAAAATTTCTTTTTTAGTATCAACTTCAAAATCTTCTAAATACTCAGAATATCCTAATACTAAATTTAAAGATTCAAACTTCTTTAAATATGAAATTTTATTTAATTCTACAAGCTTTTTATCTCTTAATACAGTCTCTTTATTAAAAATAAAACTTGTATTCTTCTTATGTAATACTTCATCTATTTGAACATGAAAATCTTTATTTATATTATCTTTTAAAGATATATTTTTTGAATTAAAAGAATTACGATTTTTTGAATATCCATATAAAAAATACTTTCCCTTATCTTTGGAATTTAATTGACTAAGAGATGATAATATATTTATTTGAATTGCTTCTGAGGATTCAATTCCTATTGAGTTATTATATGATTCAGTAAGTATTGTATTTGCAAAATCTATTTTATCTTTTACTTTATCTTTTAATATATTTAATGAAGTTAATTTTTTATATTTAACATATGAATTTATTGAATCTAGAATAGTTACTAAACGTTCTTTTTCTTCGTTTAAAAAAGTTTTTTCTAATTTTTTTGAGTCATTTTTAAATTTGCTATCTGCTTGTTTTATATGTATAAATGTAATAATTGATGCTGTTAGTATTATAAATAATATCGGAACAACAATTATTGTTTTTGATAAGTTTTCTTCTTTAAACATTTATATTTTAAATTCAGCTTCAACTTCTTTAGCAATAAGATTGCCTTTTAATGTGAGTAGACCGTCTGTGATATATTCTTCAGTCTTTAACTTTTTTAAAAGTTTTTTTCCTTCTTTAAGTGAAAATAGTTGCGTATTTTCTAGAGTTACTACAATATCCATAAGTGTTTCATCATCTTTTTTCTTTAATATTGCTAACAATAATATTTTTTCGTTTATATCCATTTTAAAATCCTAGTATAGTAATAGGCAAATATAATAAATGCAAAGCCTAATAAGACAGTAATTATAGCAAGCGAAGTTAAACTTGCCATTAATCCAATAAATAGTGTAGTTATAATGCATGAAATCATGAAAAACATGTCATTATATGATATTACTCTACCTAAATATTTTTCCTCACATTTGTCTTGTAGTAATGCATAAGTTAGTGACCAAAGAACAGTTGTAAATAATCCTACGAAAAACATTGAAATAAGTGAGATATAAAAATTAAACTGTGTTAATCCCCAGATAATTATTGTAATTCCTTGAAAAATTAATAAATAATGTAAATTATCTTTATTAACATATTTTGAAATAAATATAGGTCCAATCATCAAAGCAACAGCTCTAGTTGCATTTGATATACCAATTGCAAGAGGAACTGAAATAACATATTTATACTCGCTTTTTGCAAGTAAAGTAATCAAGGTATCAAAAGATGTTAAACCTACACTAGCATGTAAAAGGATTAAGTGCATTATGATTTTATTTTCTTTTATATAAATAAATCCATCTTTTATTAATGTAAATATTTTATCTTGTACAACACTTGCCTTTACAACAAAATCAATTCTTACAAAAACAAAAAAAGCAGCTACAAAAAATAGTGAGTCAACAATAAAAGCAGCTTTAATTCCAATATAATTTACAATTAAAGCAGAAACTGCCATTCCAGCTGCATAACAAAAAGACCAAATAATTGAGTGTATTTCATTTGCTTTTTGTAAGGCTTCACCTTTTAAAAGTTTTGCGAGCAGGGACATTTCAGTTGAGAAAAAAATTGAAGCAGCAGACATTCTAATAAATATAAAAATCATTAAAAGCCATATTTGACTTTGATTTTCTATTGTTAAAAATAGCAATGTCATAATAAACTCTATTGCAAGTAAAGAAAGCATTAAAGGTTTTATTTTAAATCTATCTATAATTGCACCTGAAAAAGGTGCGATTAAAACAGCAGGTAAAAAGTGCATAGCTGTAACTGTTGCAATTGCTAATTCAGATGAACCAAAGTTAACAAGCATTGTATAAATAGCAACATTTGAAAACCATGCTCCAAAATATGCTATAAATTGAACAAGAGATAAATCTCTTATTATTTTATGTTCCCTAAAGAGTGCTAGATAATTCAATTTCTATTAATACTTCTTGAAACATAGCAGAAAAAGATTCTTCATCTTCTTTGTTAGGTGTTAAATAGTTTACTTTTTTATTTCCTGCATAAAAAAATGCACATTCACTTTTTATGTCTTCACTTAATTTAACTGTAAAATTAGCTTCTCCAAAAGATGAAGAAATTTTAACTGCATCATTATTTTTAAAACCACTTGATTCATTTAAGTAAACATGATTATCAATTGTAAATTGAGAATTCAATGAGTTTTTACTCTTTGCAGTTATTAAATAGAAATTTGTTGAATTCTTATGCTTATATAAAGGCTCAACATCTACTTCTTCAATAAATTCAAAAGTCTCAAACTCTTCATATTCAACAGTTTTATTTGTATAATAATCTAAGATTTCTTCTTCACTTTTTAAAGCTTCGAATCCAAATTTTTCAATTAAAACACTTGCTAATTTATATTCACTTATTGTGTTTTCTTTTGGGTTTTCAATAGCATTTGAAATAGCTTTATATTCATGTCCATAAGACAATCTTACATCAGCTTTTGATAAAAAAGAAGAAGCAGGAATTATTAAATCTGCATACTCACAAGTATCGTTGTATGTTGTTGTAAAACAAACTACAAAGCTATTTTTTAAACCTTCGATTACAGCTTTAGTATTTGGTGCAGAAACAACAGGATTAGCTCCTTGAATGAAAACTAAATCATAAGAAGAAAAGTCAACTTGTGCAACTGATACTTTTTTATTTTTTGTAGCGCTTTTAACTTTAAATTGATTTTCATATCCATGTGAAGAGTTACTTAAATACCAAACACCACCTGCTTGCTTTTTATGAACACCTAAGTATGCAGCTAGTGAGTCAATACATCTCATAATCTGAGCACCTTCAAAGTACTTTTGAACTCCAAGTCCTACAACAAATGATACTTTTTTGTTTTCAATCAATTCAAAAAACTGGTTTACTAAAGCTAAAGATACTCCTGTTGTTGCTTCATAAGAAACTACAGGTCTATTTCTAGTAATATCAAAAAACCACTCTGCGCCTTCGCTGTGTTCTTCTAAGAATTCTTCATCTTCAATATCTTGCATATTTGCAAAACGAGTTAATAAAAGTGCTAACTCGTAATCAGTTTTTGGATTAATCTGCATATGTATATCAGATTTCTTTGCAATATCAGTTTTAATTGGATCAATTGTTATAAATGTTTTATCTTTTACAAGATTATACATATGAGATGAAGTAACAGAAAAGTTTCTTCCCCAAACAACAATCACATCAGAGTCAATAAGCTTTTGAATTGGAGGGTTTACTATACTTCCTCTTCCTTGTTCAATTCCTAAGCCACCTCCTCCATCACACAAACTTCCTTTTGTTAAAGTTGAACCATATTGTGTGAAAAAGTTTTTAACAGCAGCTTGCATTTTTCCTAAGTTACCACTTCCTTCATAAAAAAGTGTTTTAGATGCATCATTATCTTTTAATTTTGCACTTAAAACTTCAAGAGATTCTTCTAATGAAATATCTTCATTATTAAACTTAGGACTTTGATGATAATCTTCTTTTAATAGTTGTGCGAAGTTAACACATAACTTTGAATTAGTGGTAAAGTGTTCTTTTGAACCTTTGATATTCTCATCAATAATTTCAGCTTGACAGGCATCATAACAATCTAAGGGACATGCTACTTTTTTATTTGAATTCAATTTTTACTAACCTTGAAAAAGTATCAACATTAGATACTAGTAATTGTATTTTATATGAAGAGATATGTTGTGAATCTGCAATAGTATAAATCTTATTTATTTTTACATCTGATTTTTTTCCATCAAGATAAATAGCTTTTTCTTTTAAGTTTTCAACTTCATTTATTGGAACATAAAATTCTAATTTTGCTTTTGATAAATCTTTTGATTCATATAATAAAGTTCCAGGAGTTACATAATCACCTTGTTTTACTGCTATATTTGAAATATAATTTGACTTTTCAATTAATTTTTTATTTTTAATTGTATCTTTTAAATTCTCTATTTGTATAGTCATATCAGCTTTTGAAGATTTCAAGTTTATAACTTTTAATTTTTGAGTATCTTTTTCAAAAGCAGACTTTGAAGAAACTTTATTTAATCTTTTATAATTATTATTTTCAATTGCAATCATATCATTTATGTATTTTAATTTATTTCTAGATTGAGATAAATCCATCTTATTAACTTTTGAATCAATTTCTATAATTACAGAATTATTTGCTTTTGAACCTTCAATTTTTGTATTTGAAAAAACAACTTTTCCTGAAACTGCAGATTTAACTGTGTAACTTTCAATTGGCTCTAATTTTGCATAATATTCACCTGCAATTAAACTATTAACTAATATAAAACAAAATATAAATATTTTCATGTACTTTTTCCTTATAATTTCAATTCTTTTAATTTTTTGATAATCTCTTTTTTAATTATCTTAATATCTTTTTGTTCTTCTAATTTAAAGATTAACTCATCTAAAGAAGAATTTATCTTTATATAAACTGCTAATATTTTTAATAATTCATCTTTGGTATTTGAACTTTTTACTTTTTTTATTAAAGATGTTTCATTAGATTTATTTATTCGTTTATAATTTATAACATAGAAATATAAACCTAGTATTAACATTCCTACAATAATACCCAAAGTGAAGAAAATTATTCTATCTTTTTGTGAAGTTTTTTCTACTATTTTTATTACTTGTTTTTCTTTTACTTCTTTTTTAGCTTTTTGTAATAGTTCTACTTTTTTAATTTCATTATTTTTTTCTACTACAATATTTATTTCATCACTATATTTTGAAATAACTTGCTCTAAATCTTTATCAAAGTATTCTATTTTAATTTTAGGAATTGTTATAGAATCATTTGGAATAATTGAAAAAACTTTTGTATAAGTGCCTTTGTATTTACCATCTTCATATTTAGCTTTGATTTTGGGTTTATTATCATAAATTGTAATATTTTTGATATTTAGCTTTATATCTTTAATATCTTCAATATTACCATTTCCAGTAATTACTAACTTATATGATATAGCTTCACCTTGTTTTACTTTACTTTTATCAACACTAGCTTTTATATCAAACTTACCAATTAAATTTGTATTTGATGGTAATTTCTTTACATTAAACTCTAATTCATTAGAATATATTTTTATATTTGAGCTAGTATTTGAAAATAATGAATAAGAATTACTTGCATCAATTATTTGTGCATTAATTTTTAAAGGATTTACTTTTAAGATTCCTTCTTTTAAAGGAAATAATAAGAAGTTTAATTCTTGAACAATAAATCCATTCTCTTCATATTGTTTTGTGTTTGGTAATTGTTTATACCAAAAATTATCAAAGTTTGGCTTTTCAAAAGATAAATCAACAATATTTGAATTCTTTTTATATTTAAAAACAACAGTTAAAACAAAGTTTTCACTTACATATAAATCTTTATTATTTGCTTTTAGGCTTAAGTCAAATATTGGAGAAACAGTTTTTTGTGAATTTTTTAAAGTGATTTTTTGGCTTTTAGTAAAAAACTCTTTTCCATCAATAATAAACTTTAAACTTGGAAATTCAAAATCTTTTGAAGGATATAATGAATATATTTTTCTAATACTTCTTGTAATTTTATTGTTAATTATATTCGTAGAAGTAGATGAAGATATTTCTTGAACACTATATGAATTAATAGTATCTAGTTTTGGCATTTTTATATCATTTGCACTTATTGTTAATGAAAAGACTAAAGGCTCACCTTTTATTACTTCTTTTGGCAAATTTAACTCAACATTAGAAAACAGTGAAATGATAAATATTGATGATAAAAATAAAAATCTAATTATTAACATGGCTAAAAGTCTAGTGTTCCTTCAATTGCAAAGTTAGCTTTTGAATCAAGTTCAGCATGAGATAATACTGTAATTTGTAAGCCAAATTTTTCATATATTTCGGAAATTCTTTTTCTTAATACTGGATCTACAACCATAGTAACTTTTGAGAAACCTTTTACTTCAATTTGGTCTACTAGTTCTTTTGTTTTAGTAACAAGATTATTAATTTCAGCAATTGAAAGTAAAAGTTGTGAAACTCCATGTTGTTCTTGTAATTTACCAATAAATTGCTGTTCAAGTTCTGGTTTTATAGTAATAATATGTAAAACTCCATCAGCATCTTTAAACTTATCTGTAATTAATCTAAACAGTTTTGATCTTACATGTTCTAGTAATACATCTGGTGCTTTTGTAAATTCTGCGATATCAGCAATTGCTTCAACAATTGTAAGCATATCAACAATTGGAATTTTCTCATGTAATAAGTCTTTACAAACTTTTAATAAAGCACCATAAGAAGTAACTTTCATAGCTTCTTCTATTACTATAGGGAAGTCTTTTTTAAGTCCATCTATAATATTAACAATATCTTGTCTTGTAATAATATCTTCAGCATGTTTTTTAATTATTTCAGAAATATGCGTTGAAATAATTGTAGGTGCATCAACAACTGTGAAACCTTTCATTAAAGCTTCTTCTTTTAAACTAGGACTAATCCATGTGGCTTCTAAATTAAATACAGGTTCTTTTACCTTTAAACCTTGTAATTTTTCATTTCCTAAACCACCCATTGCAAGAAGCTTTTCTATTTCAACTTTTCCACTTACAAGTGGTATTCTTTTTAAGAATAATCTATATTCATTTGGTGCTAGTGTTGCATCATCTGAAATTCTAATTTGTGGAATTACAAAACCTAACTCAGTAGCAATTGTTTTTCTAATTGCTTTAATTTTATCTAATAGTTCTGAGTTACCTTGGACTAATTGTAAAAGCCTAATTCCAAGTTTTAATTCTAAAACTTCAAGTTTCATTATTGTTTCAATAGTTTGCTCTTCATTAGGAACAGCAGCTTTTTTCTTTCTATCTTTCAGTACATCAATATTATCATCAACTTTTGCTTTTGCATTTTCAGGTTTGAAAAATCTAGTTACAGCATTATCTTTTTCATTATTTATCATATCAATTGTGTACCCAATAAATACTAATAATAATCCCATAACAATCAAAATCCCAGAAGGAAAACCAGGTATTAATGAGAATAAAACCATTCCAATACCAACTAAAATTAAAGACTTACTATCTTTGATTAATTGATTAATTGATTGATTTGCAAACTTATCTTCATCCATATTTGAACGAGTAATAATAATAGCTGTTGCAGTTGAAAGAATAAGTGCAGGAATTTGAGCAACTAATCCATCACCAATTGTTAAAATTGTATAAATTTCACCACTTTGTGCAGCTGTCATATCATGTTGAAATAATCCAATTAGTAAACCACCAACAAGGTTTACTAAAGTAATTATAATACCAGCAACAGCATCACCTTTTACGAACTTAGAAGACCCATCCATAGCTCCATAAAAGTTAGCTTCAGAAATTAGCTCTTTTCTTCTTTGCTGTGCTTGTTTATCATCTATAAATCCTGCATTTAAATCAGCATCAATAGCCATTTGCTTACCAGGCATAGAATCAAGTGTAAATCTAGCAGTTACCTCAGCAACCCTTGTAGCACCTTTTGTAACAACCATAAAGTTAATAAGTACAAGAATGATGAAAATAATAACACCAATAACCATATTTCCACCAACAACAAAATCCCCAAAGGCCGAAATAATGGAGCTAACTGCATCAGGACCATTATGTCCTTCACTTAGAATGGACCTTGTCGTTGCAATATTTAAAGAAAGCCTAAATAGCGCTAATATTAAAATAATGGTAGGAAAAGTAGTTAAGTCTGCTGGTTTTTGTATATATAAAGAAATTAGTAAAATAAGTAAAGATAAAGACAAAGAGATTATTAGAAAGAAATCTAATATTCCCTTTGATAAAGGAACAATAATAATTGTTAATATTGATACAAATAATGCAACAATAAATAAATCTTTACTTAAAAACTTTCTTAAATTCATATACTATTTTTGTCTAATTAGTTAAGAAAGTTTGTCAAAGATAATTCATTTGTTCTTTGTATTGTAGAGTATAAAGATGTGTACGTTAACTCTAAAGATTTTGATTCAATTGCTAATTTTGTTAAATCTGCAGCTCCAACTTCTTGAGATAATATTGTATATTGTGTTATTTTAGATGTTACTCTTTCAAGAGATATTTCAAACATTTGATTTTTTGAACCAAGCTGTGAGTGAGCAAGGTTTAAAGCATCATAAGATTCAGAAAATGCAGTTTGACCTTCACCTAATAATTGGTCTCTTGTTGCATCATCAATTCCAATCCCATTTGAATCTACTTTGTTTAATGTATTTACTAAATCATCTATTAAATCAAAGATATTTGAACGTGCTTCAAATTTTGTTCCATCAGCAGTCCCCACATTCACTGCGTAAAGTGGTGCATTTGTTACGTCAACTAATTTTGACTCAGGAGGACTAACTAAATTGTCTTCATCATCATATTTTTCAATTGTTTCAGATGTAGAATTAAATTTCCAAATATCACCATTTTCATCAATAATTGTATCTTCAGCTTTAAAACTTAATGTCTCACCAGATCGTGCAGTACTAGAAGGATAAGTCATAATATCATATCCATTCACACCACGTTCTCTATATGAACCATCATCTACTGAAATCTTTCTTGCTATATTATTACCATTGTAAGTAACATTTCCATCAGAATCTTTTGAAAAAGGTATTACAGATGAATCTGAACCTGCAAATAAATATTCACCTTCAATTTGAGTATTAGCTAAATCAAATAGATTTTCTTTTATTCCTGCTAAATTTGAAGCAATTGCTTTTTTACCTTCATCATCAGTAGTATCAGTATTAGCTTTTATTAATTCTGTTTTAGCTAATTCAAAAAGTGCTTTCATTTCACCTATAGTTGAATCTGAAATATTATTTTGTACTGTAGTTCTTTCTATTTGAGTTTGAATACCTTCGTACGTTCTAAGTCTATCATCTATATATATTTCTCTAGAATATAAAGTTGAATCTTCACTACCTTTGTCTATTACTTTTCCCGTAGACATTTGATATGATATTCTAGTTTGTTCTGCGTTTAAATTAGATAATCTGTATAGTGTTTGTTCTGTTTGATTAATCATTGTAAAACCTTTCTAAACATTGATACGATTTCATTAAAATCATATTTTTCATCAGTTCCCTGAATCAAAAATTCTCGTATTTGTTCTTTTTTAGCCATTGCATTATCAAGTTCAGGATCCATTCCTGCTTTGTATGCTCCAACACGAACTAAAACTTCGTTTTCTTTTATTAACGATAATACTCTTTTTAACTTTAAAAAGTCATTATAATGCTCTTTATCAACTACTTTGTCCATTACTCTTGATGCAGATTTAAGTAAATTAATAGGAGGGTAAAAACCTTGTTCTGTTAATTCTCTAGTTAATACAATATGCCCATCTAGAATTGATCTACTTTGATCTGCAATTGGATCATTCATATCATCACCATCAACTAAAACAGTAAAAAATGCTGTAATTGACCCTTTTTGATTATTCCCTGCTCTTTCCATTAATTGAGGTAATAAAGAAAAAACAGAAGGTGGATAACCACGACTTACAGGAGGTTCACCTGTACTTAGTCCTATTTCTCTTTGAGCCATTGCAAATCTTGTAACTGAATCCATCATAAGTAATACATCATGACCTTTATCTCTAAAAAACTCAGCAACTGCCATAGCTGTAAAAGCTCCATATTTTCTCATTAATGCTGATTCATCAGAAGTTGCTGCAATTATTACAGTGTTTTCTAGTTTATTGTCCAAGTTATAATGAATAAACTCAGGAATCTCTCTTCCTCTTTCCCCAATTAGTGCAACTACTTTTATTTGTGCCTCACAACCTTTTACAATCATTCCCATTAATGTAGACTTACCAACACCAGAACCTGCAAAAATACCAACTTTTTGACCTTTTCCAGAAGTTAGCATTGAATCAATTGATTTAACTCCTGTTGAAAACCTATCTCCAATAATTCCACGTTCAAGTGGAGGCATTGATAGTTTATTAATTGCAGAAGTTTCTTCTAAATCTTTAATTTTTCCACCATTATCAATAGGTTCACCCAAGGCATTTACAACTCTACCTAGAAGTCCATAACCACACTTAATAGATAGCCCTTCTTTTTGTAAATAGACTTTGTCATATATTCTAAACCCTTCAATAAATGAAAAAGGAACAATAGTAAAATTATCATTAGAAATTGATGCTACCATTCCTAAAACTGTATAAAGATGCTGAACAGACTCAATCTTTACAATATCACCAACAGCTACTTCTAATCCTGTTGCTGTAATTGTTGTAGTTGAAATATTTTTTATTCTTCCAAATGCAATTGAAAGATTTGTTGAATCAATATTATTAATTAAGTTTTCAATATCCATTACATCTCATCACACATTTTTTTATAAAGACTTTCATTTGTATCTTTTACTTCTTTACACTTGATAATATATTCATCTTGTTTTATTTTATTTCCTAAGGCCTCGTATAATTTTAAAATATCATAATAAATTTTGACTTCATCATTTGGCTTTAATCTTCTTGTATTATCTTTACCTTCTAATAAATAATTAATCGATTTTTGTAACTCATTAGTATCTTTGGAAATTTTTGATAACTCCATTTCAACAAAAGGAGAATAAATATTTGCTTTTAGTTCTTTTTGTTTTAAATATAATTTATTTAAAACTTCGTTTGCCTTGTTTTTATTATCTTTTTTTAGTAAATATAAATAATAATCATAATAAAAATCTACAATTATTGGATTATCTTTATTTAATTCAATAAAATTAATGTTTCTATTTGCATAAGAAAAGAACTTATCTAAAGATAAGCCATCACCTTTTGATTTAAGTATTTGATATCTGTATAAAAATTCTTTTGCTAAAACATCTTGATTATCAACCATTTCAACTTTTGCAGAATAATCAAGTGCTTCATCATTTAAGCCTAAAGAATAAGCCATTCTTTCTAAATATAAGTATATATTTGGATCTCTACTTGTGTTAAAAGTATCTTTTACTTGTAAATATCCTCTTTCATAAGGTACTTCTATAAGACATTCGAAAAATTTATATTTTATAGTTTCATCTTCAATTAAC
This sequence comes from Arcobacter peruensis, assembly GCF_003711085.1. NCBI lineage: Bacteria > Pseudomonadati > Campylobacterota > Epsilonproteobacteria > Campylobacterales > Arcobacteraceae > Arcobacter > Arcobacter peruensis. The sequence continues at coordinate 2,593,098 of NZ_CP032363.1, read as the reverse complement.
TTTTCTAAAGTTTCATTTCTTGAAGTTTTTAATGCTTTGTTTAATTCAAAACATTTTCCAGTATTTAAAAAGTTTTTAATCATTTCAATATTTACTTCATCAAATATTGATTCAATTGATTTATACCCAAATCTTTTTGCTATTGTATTTGAAATTTTATTATAAACTTTTTTTGAACGTAATATAAGTTTATATTTTTTGTCTTCTTTATCATTTATAAGCTCTTGAAGTAGTGCCTTTTGTTGCATCGCCTCAGATGATTTATATTTAGCTGCAATTACAGAAGGTTTAACTCTTCCTTGTCTCATAAGAATTTCATCAATAAACATTTTAGATTTTTTAGCATAAGCACCCTGAGCATAATCATTTATAATATCTTTATATAATTCTTTTGCTTTTTCTAAATAAAAATTTGTTCTATCATACATAAGCATATAAGTATTTGCTAATTTATATTTGAAATCTTCAATAGATTCTTCTTTAGAAGTTTTATTTAATAACTCTTTCAAAATTTCAACTGCATGTTCTGGCATATCTGATTTTATTAATTTAGTGATTTTTTGGTTTGCTAAATATGAATCGTTAGCATAGTATTCAATATTACTTTTTAAAACATTTGAAATTAAGTCATTTGCTTTCTCAAAATCTTTATTATCAATATATACGTCAAAAAGCTCATCCGCAACAATTGTAGCAATTAATTTATCATTAGTTTTTGCTAAAATAGAATATAATATTTTTATTGACCTATCATAAGCTCTTTGATATTTATATACTTTTGCTAATTGAATTTTTCCATAAGTCTTTGTAATTTCATCTTCGAAGTTATTTATAATTATTTGAGCAAAATATTTGGCATCTTTAGTTTTATTAATCTTTAATTTTAATTCAACTAAAAGCATATATGCTTTTGCTAAATCAAATTGATTTAAAGAAGAAGTATTTATTGCATTTTCAAGTAGTTTTGACGCTTCAAGTGAAAATCTTTTTGATTCTTTTTTTAATGACAATTCAGAGTAAAGAATTATTAAATCAGAATTTAAAACATTGATTTTATTTTTTTCTTTATAATCTTTTATGAGTGAATAAGCTTCATCAATTTTACCATCACGAGCAAGTAGCTTAGCATTTTCTATTATATCAAAGCCATCACTAATTGTTTGTTTTCTTTTTTCAGAAATTTGAGCACCTGAAGAATTTATAAAACTATAATAGAAATCTTTTTTTGCATAAAGAGTATTTAGTAATATAAATAAAAGTATAAAAATTCTCAAACTTTACCTCTTCTTTTTTAATTCATACACATAAGAAAATATTTCAGCTAAGGCCTTATAAAATCCACTTGGTATTTCTTGTTCTAATTCTATTTGTTCATGTAATGCACGTGCAAGTGCTGGGTTTTCTATAATTGGTATATTGTTTTCTTTTGCAATATCTTTTATTTTTACAGCAATAAAATCAATACCTTTTGCAATCATTTTAGGTGCAGAATCAACTTCGTTATCATATTTTAAAGCAATTGCATAATGTGTTGGGTTAGTTATTACAACATCAGCATCAGGAACATCTGCCATCATTCTTTTTCGTGACATTTCCATTTGTATTCTTCTAATACGACCTTTTACTTGAGGATCTCCATCCATATTTTTAAATTCATCTTTAATATCTTGCTTACTCATACGTAAAGATTTCATATAATAATGTCTAGTAAAATAAAAATCCATTATAGCAAAAATTATTATAATAAGTAGTATTGCTGCTAAAAAGAAAAATATTAACTCAATCATAGAAGCTATTGAAGCTGAAGTTTCTTGATCCATCATTGCAAGAAATTTTTTGTGTGTTAAAATAAATAATATAAACATTACAACAACAATAATTGTAAGTTTTGCGGTAAGTTTTAAAGCCTCAATTCCTTTTTTCAAACCAAAAATATTTCCAAAACCTTTTATTGGATCTAATTTCTGCAAATCAATTTTTAAAGGAGTAGTAATAAAACCAAACTGCATCCAATTTGTAGCAAAAACTAATACCATTATTAAAGCAAATAAGGGAAGTAATGCTGATAAAAAAGTCATTACTGTAGTATATGTAATTGCATAATATACGCTACCGTCCATATCTTGACCAATAAAGCTATAAGAGAACATCATCATTTTTTTAATTTCACTCATTGAATAAGAAGAGAAAAACAATAAATACATTGATCCTAAAGTTAAAATTGCAGCACCTGTAACTTCTGCAGATTTATTTACGTTACCTTCTTTTTTTGCATCTTCAATTTTCTTGTCGGTGGGTTCTTCGGTTTTTTCATCTTCATCAGCCATATTAAACCTCCCTACTCAAATTTTGTTATAAAGTAATTTGTAAAAGCTTCTGTAAAAACTTCCATACCAAGAATTAGAAAAACAAAAATCAATGCAAACTTCAATTGAAAAGTAATAACAAATGGAGAAAAAGAAGGCATTGATTTTGTTCCATAGCCATAATAGACATCCATAATAAAACCAATAAAAAATAATGGTAAAGCAAATGCAAAGGCAAATGCAAACATTCTTTTTATTTCATCAATTGCTATTTGAATTCCATCATAGGAAAAGATATCAAAGGTTCCTAAATTAACCATAGAAAAACTTTTAATAAGTATTACTAAAGTAACTTCATACATTCCTGTTTGAAAGAACAATACTATAGCAATCCAATAAAGTAGTCTTGAGACTAATCCTTCCTGTGAACCAGTTGCTGGATCGAACATTGTAGCCATAGATAAAGCAGTTGCAAAACCAACAAACTCACCAATAATCCTAACAGACGCAAATATAATATTTACAAACATTGAAGCAACTAAACCTAAAGTAATTTCTGAAATCAAACCAAGAATAAATGTATCTTCTGTAATAGGAGTAGTGATTTCAACTAAAGGGAATACAAAAATAGTTATGTAAAAAGCAAAAGCTATTCTAATTCTTGTACTAACTGCTGTGTGTCCAAATACAGGCATAAAAGCCACAAAAGAGACAATACGAGCTAATAAAAGTAGAAATTGATATACAATATCTTCATTTAATAAAGATAAAAATGCTTCCATTACATATAGTCTAAGTTTCTATCTTCTGATTCTAAGTTTTTCTCTCTTGATTCTAAAATAGTTTGTGTATCAGATTCATTTGTAAATTGATTTTTAGAATCTTCTTGATTATTTGAATTATTATTATCTTGTTCGCTTGAATTAAAATCTAAATTAAATACTGTATTTTCATCAAATGTTTTATTTAAAGCACTTCTTAAACTATTTTGTCCATCAACAAAAGCATCTAAAGTTGCAGAGTTTGAAATATTTAAACTAATATTTATTCCATTATCTTTATCACTTTTCATAACAATTGCAATATTACCAAGTGCAGCTGGATTTAAATTTATTCTTAATGCAGTAACTGGTGGCTTGTAGTTTTCATACATTCTTCTTGCAATATCTGACATCATTGTTGACATTTGTTGTCTTGCTGCAATAATTCTTGTTTCAATATTTTGAGCTAAGGTAGCACTTACATTTACTGAAACCTCATTATCAGTATTTAGAGTATCATTGTTCAAAATAGCCTTACTAGCTTCTACTGAACTTGTTACTAAATTAGTCATTTCATTGTGTCTTGCATTATTATTTAATGCTAATTTATCTAAGCTATTTCTTCTATCTAATAAATTAAGACTATTATTGTTAATTTCATTTGTTTTAGTTTCTACCTTGATATCTTTAACATTTAATTCTAATTTATTGGCATTAACTTCTACTTCATCAATTGTTGTTGCATCTTTTACTGCATTTATTGCTTGAGATTTATTTGATAAAGCACTATTATTTATACTATTTTGTTGAGAGCTTAAATATATATTGCTTATTACGCTTTTTGAGTTAAATTCTTTGCTTGAAGTATCATTATTTTTTAATATTGTTGTTTCATTTTCATCTAATGTAGTTTGATTCTTAATATTATTAGATTTTTCAATTAAACTGTCCATTAATGATTTTGGTTCATTTTTCTGTTTTAAAGGTAGTGATTCTATTTCATCTTTTGTAATGTTTATTTTCTCATTTTTAAGAGCATTACTACTTAATTCATTTAAATCTTTTGCTAATTTAGAGTTTTTATTCTCTACTTGCTCTTCACTAATAGAATTAGTATCTTTACTAGTTGTAACATTCTCAGACAACTTACTTCTATTTATTTCTTTGTCTGTATTATTTTGAATAGCTTGTAATTTTTCTGATACTTCATTTTTTACTGCGTTTGTGTCTTTATTTAAAAGTACAGATTGGTCAATATTTTCATCAATTAAATTAATAGTTTTTACTGTTTGAGTTGTTTCAATTTTTTCTGATATTTCTTTTTCTATACTACTATTTTTAGGCAAATCACTATTTAAACTAGAATCTATTTTTGTTTCAGTTTTAGTGTCTTTTACTTCTTTATTCTTATTATCTAAATCAATTACTTTTTCTACAGTTTTCTCTACAGACTTTTCACTTATATCATTTGTTTTTACTATTTCTGTAGTCTTAGCATTTTCTGATATTTCTTTTTCTACACTATTATTTTTAGGCAAATCACTATTTAAGCTAGAATCTATTTTTGTTTCAGTTTTAGTCTCTTTTACTTCTTTATTCTTATTATCTAAATCAATTACTTTTTCTACAATTTTCTCTACAGACTTTTCACTTATTTCATTTGTTTTTACTATTTCTGTAGTTTTAGCATTTTCTGATATTTCTTTTTCTACACTATTATTTTGTGTGTTCTTTTTTGTTTCTAAGACTAATCTATCAAGTAAAGATGAACTATTACTACTTTTAGAAATATTTTTATCTAAAGGTTGATTATCAGACTTTTTTTCATCTTCTTTTGAAGATGTTAAATTAGAATCTAATTTTTTAGTATCTAAATCAATTTCTTTTTCTACAGTTTTCTCTACAGATTTTTCACTTATTTCATTTGTTTTTACTATTTCTGTAGTTTTTGCATTTTCTGATATTTCTTTTTCTACACTATTATTTTTAGGCAAATCACTATTTAAGCTAGAATCTATTTTTGATTCAATTTTATTATCTATTTTTATTTCAGTTTTAGTGTCTTTTACTTCTTTATTCTTAGTATCTAAATCAATTACTTTTTCTACAGTTTTCTCTACAGATTTTTCACTTATTTCATTTGTTTTTACTTTTTCTGTAGTTTTAGTATTTTCTGATATTTCTTTTTCTACACTATTATTTTGTGTGTTCTTTTTTGCTTCTAAGACTAATCTATCAAGTAAAGATGAACTATTACTACTTTTAGAAATATTTTTATCTAAAGGTTGATTATCAGACTTTTTTTCATCTTCTTTTGAAGATGTTAAATTAGAATCTAATTTTTTAGCATCAGCAAAAGTTTTTTTGTTTTCAGTAAGTTTTTCATTTGAATCAATATTTTTATTATCAAGCTTTGGATTATTTGCTAATAATTTATCAAATAAAGAAGCTTCTTGTTTTACTTCTTTATTTCCACCAGATGTACTTTTTAAATTTTTAGCATCATTTGTATTAGTTAATAATATATCTACTTGCTTTGTCATAATCTATACCTCTAAGATACCTAATGTTTTAGAATCTATATTTTTATGAGTATTAAAAGCTGCAACATTAGCCTCATAAGATCTCATAGCCTCAATTAAATCTACCATTTCAACAACAGGATTAATATCTGGATAAGCTACATATCCTTCTTCATTTGCATCAGGATGATTTGGTTCAAATCTCAATACTGGACTTGCTTGTGAATCTAGTATTGATTTAACTCCAACTCCACGTAATTCATTTGCTGAATTTCTATTATTGTTAGTTTCAATATCATTATTATTTGTTTTGTTTGTTTGATTGACTAAAACATCTTCGAAAACAACTTGTTGTTTTTTATAAGGACCACCTTCATCAGTGTGCGTTGTTTTAGCATTTGCAATATTTGCACTTACAACATTTATTCGTGTTCTTTGTGCACTCATTCCAGAAGTAGATACGTTGTAACCATCAAAAAAACCCATAATTTATCCTTATATTTGCATATTCATAATTTCTTTATATGCACTAACTGCTTTGTTTTTAGTTTCAAGTGCAAGTTTCATAGAAAGCTCAGCTTCTTCAATTTGTTGAACAGCTTCTTGCAAGTTAGTAACCTTACCTGTAGCAATTCCTTCCATAGCTTTATAACCTTCTATTTGTTCATTATTCACTTCACCAATTGCATCATTTAGCATATTTTGAAATGACTTATTATCATTAATTTTTTGTTCACTGTTGTTTAAAGTAAGTGGACTTATTGAATTACTTATAGAAGATATATTCATACTTTATTCCTTAATTAGTGCTCTTAGTTTTTTTATTTGAAGCTAATACATCTTGAATATTTAACTCACTGAGCATTGCATCAATTTTTTCTTCGTTATATTTAAAATTTAATTCATTTTTTTTATTATCTAAACTAAAAAATGAAATAATCATCGAAAGCATAATATTAGATATGCCCTTTAGTATAATTGTTACTCCAATTATACCAAAAATCATTTCAATAGGTGTAAAAAAGTCAGCATTAACAACAAAGAATATTACTGTAGCAAAAAAACCAGAAGCAATAAATAAACGGAATATTCCACTATTTATTACATTTTGAGAAAAACGTTCAACAACCATGAATCTCAACTTTTAATAACAGTAATAAAGCATTAGTTACATAAAATGCCTGCACTTTAGCCATACCTTAATAAATATTTTTTAGTAAATAATTTATTACGTCCTGCAATTGTTTAGTTGAATCATCATCAAGAAACTCTTTAGTAAACAGCTTTCTTAACCTTCCGGTTGTAGAAATATTAGCAGACGTAGAAACGTTACCTATATATTCTACCATAAAATCTTGGTTTAGCCTATTTTTTTTTGCTAAATTAACTAAAGAGTTAGCTATTGTTTCTCCAATTTTATAATTTTTTGTATGATTAAAGCATAACATTAATTTATCTTTATCTATAGAGAGCATTTTTATTAAGGAGTAAACATCAGTTAAAGCACTAGGATCTGTAGTTGTAAGAGCAATAATATTATCAGAAATACTCAAAAATTCCTTTACAAAATCATTCAACCCAGCACCTGTATCAACTAATAAAATATCAAACTTATTCAAAGAAATAATATCTTCAACTACCCTTGTAAATACAAAAGAATTAGAGTGATTTGAATATTGATATCCACTTTTTCCAGCTAGTAAAGAAATATTTTCATAAGAAGTTTGACTTATAACGTCATTTATAGATTTATTACCATCTATATAGTCAAAAAATGTATATTTAGGCTTAATATCAAATAGTACTTGCATATTTGCCAATCCTATATCTGCATCTAGTACTGCTATTTTTAAACCTCTTTGTGCTAATAAAAATGCGATATTTGCAGTAAATGTTGATTTTCCAACACCACCTTTTCCAGAAGTAATTGTAATTAGTTTTGTTTTAGAATCAACATTTCTTTTTCTACGTGTTGTGAGATTAATTAGCTTACTTGCTTGCGATGAAATACTATTAAACAATAACTATTTCCTAGTACATTTATTATTCATAAAGCAATCAATTAAAAAAGAAGAATCAGAAACAATCAAATCATCAGGTACATTTTGACCAATAGAAAAATATGTTATTGATTTTTTTGTTTTATGAGAAAAAGATATTAAATTTCCGAAACTTTTTGTCTCATCTAATTTTGTAAAAGTCAAATAATCAATATTTAATCTAGAATAATTTGCATAAATATCAATTAGATCACTTTGTTTTACATTTGCAGGAAGTACTAATATCTTTTCAATTGGCAACTCTTCTACTTTTTTCTGATATTCATTAATTAGCTCAATTTTATCAACATCATATTGACTTGAACCTGCTGTATCTATAAATATATAATTACAATCTTTTAATCTAAAAAGAGCTTCAGCTAAATCTTCTGGTTTTTTTACTATTTCAAGAGGTAGTCTCATAATATTAGTATATGCTTGTAATTGCTCTATGGCTCCAACTCTAAATGAATCTAAAGTAACTATACCAACTTTATAGTTTTGTCCTAATTTATATGCATATCTTGCTGCAAGTTTTGAAATAGTAGTTGTTTTTCCAACCCCCGTTGGTCCCACCATCATAATAATTTTTCTTTGATGTTTTCGCAATGGAACTTCAAATTTAATTGGAATAATTCTTCTTAGAACTAATTTAAAGAAATCATTAATTTTTTGAGGATTAGACTTTAAAGAAACAGGCAATTGTTTAATTGTTTTTTTCATAATTGTATATGTCATTTCTTGATCAAATTCATTTTTTTCAAATAATGTATACATATCAATAAACTCATGAGGAATAGTCAAATCATATAATTGACTTTTAGGTTCCCAAATTGATTGCTTAACTTGCTCTAATGCTTTTTGCATTTTAAGAATTTCTTCTCTAAAATCATAAACATTAGCTTGTATTGGTTTGTTAGAAGTATTAGGTTTTGATATAGTTTGTTTTGTATGAGTAAGGCTATTTTTCTTTGTATCTTCTTCTATTGCTACAACAACTTCATACATATCTTGCCCACTATCATTTGCATTAGATATTTTTTTTGTTGAAATTACAATCGCTTCTTCACCACACTCTTCTTGAGCTAAACGTAAAGCAATTGTTGGCGTTTCTCCTAAAAAAGAGAGCATATTCATTTTAAACGTCCATCTTTGTATATTTTTTCTATTGTTCCGTCTTCTTTTTTTATACGAATAAACTCATCATTTTCAAAAACAATCTTTCCTTTTTTTTCAATCTCTAGTCCACCAAATTTAAAAACTACAGATTGTTTAGTATATGTTTTAACATCTTTTTGACAAATTATTGAATTTTTATTTATATAATGAGTTGTGATATATTTATTATTTTGAACTTGCTTTAATGTCAATGGTATACATGCTTTTTTTAATTCTGGTACACTCATTAATCTTAATTTTGAAGTTTTTAAAACTTGTTCAAAGCCAATTGATTGCTTTGAAACTAAAACACTTATTGAAAACGCATTAGTTGTAAGAAGAAAAACAAATAAACTAAGCTTTAACATCAAAAATATTTCCTCCATTAGCTTCTGCAATATCATCAACTAATTCTTTATACATTTGCTGAACTGGTAATACAATTGATGCAAGTTTTTTATTTAATTCATAGAGCTCTTTTAATTCTTCTTCTAAAGAATCAACCTTTTGTCTATATATATTAACATCAACACCTTCTTCTATTTTCAAAACAAGTTCTTGATTTAATTTTGCTTTTAATTGGGTAATTTCATTAATTATATTATGTTTCTCATCATTTCTATTTAAAAGAGCTTCATGCTTTGCTTCTTTTATATCAACAATATCAAGTTCTATAGAGCTTTGTAAACTCTTAACAAGTTCAGACATTCTTTGAATTATTTCATTTACCATAAGATTCCTTTTACTTATTATTTTTACTTAAAAACTCATACAACATATTACTAATACCAAAATTACCTGCTGAATTATCAGCAATATTTTGTAAATACATACTTTTAATAATATCAGAACCCGGACCTTCTCCAGCAATATTATTTGATTTTAATGAAACATCCATTATTTGATTTAAGAAAAAGGATTCAAAAGAGTTTGCAACTTCCCTAAGTTCTTTATTTTCTAAATTTTCAGTATTTAAATTCTTAAAATCTTTATTTTGTAAAGTAGAGATATCTACTAAATTGTTACTATTTATTTCCATTATTCCAACCTATCAAAAAAACTTTCTTCATCTAATATATCATCTTGATTATCCTGAGCAAAAAATCTCATTTCAACTCTTCTATTATCAGCAGAATTATCACTTTTAGGATGATATGAACCATATGCGGATACTTTTAATACTGCTGGGTCAATTTTATTTTTTATTAACTCTTTAACAACTGATATTGAACGTAAAGCAGATATGTCCCAAGCATCTCTAGGAATTGTTGTATTTTTAATTCTATTTGTATCTGTATGTCCAATTATTTCTATATTAAAAGTTTGAGGCATTGTTCTAATTACTCTTGCTATTTTTGAAATAAACACCTTCGCAGCAGGATTACTTAGTTTATACTCTCCATCATCAAACATTATAGTTGAAGGTATATCAAGGGTAAATTCATTTTTACCTTTTTCAATACTAATTTCTTCACTTTCATTTATACTATTTGAGTTAACTTCTGCAATTAATTCAGATACTTCTTGAGCGGCTTCTTCAGCTGTAGTTTCAGCATCATCTTCATCATCTGAATCTGAACTACTATCATCTGTTGAGTTTTTTTCTGTTTGTTCTTCTACTGACGTATTTTTATCAAGAAAACCCATTGCTTTTCTCATTACTTCAAAATACTCTTCAACTTTCTTTTTATCCATAACGGCCATTGATAATAAAAGAATAAAAAATGTTAGAAGTAATGACATTAAGTCACCAAATTGTACTAGCCAACCTGGTAAACATTTTTCACATTCAGGACACTTATCTTTTGCCATAATTAAGTACTTTTATTCTTCAACATCAGTTAAAATTGAATTTAACTGCATTTTAATATTACCTATAGATTCTTCAGCGGCAATCATAGATGCTCCTAAAATAATTACTTCACAAGCAACAATTTCTTTATCATTCTTTTGAGCTAATTTACTTTCAACAATTCCAGCAAATAAAGTACCCACTAAAGCTCCATACATTGTAGTTAATAAAGCAACAGCCATTGCAGGACCAACAGCAGCTGGATCAGAAAGGTTTGCAAGCATTGCAACAAGACCTACAAGAGTACCAATCATACCCATGGCTCCTGCTGTTCCACCAATGTTTCCAAACATAGCAATCATTCTTCCATGTCTTTTACCCATATGTTCAAGTTTTGTTTCAAGTAAAGGAGTTAGTGTTTCTGCTTTTGTTCCATCAACTAAAAGTTGAAAAGCTTCTTTGAAGAAAGGATTAGTTTCAGCCATTACCTTTTGTTCAATTTGCATCACACCATGTTTTTTGATTTCAGTAGCATAAAAAGTAATCTTTTCGACTAATTCAGGTAAAGGTTCAACCTTTACTTCATTAAAGGCTACTTTTAATGCAGGAGTAAATCTTTTTAGATCAGAAGCTTCAAATTGCCCTGCTGTAACTGCTGTAGTACCACCAACAACAATAATAACAGAAGGAATATCAATATATGGTCCAAAACCAACACCACCTAAAATAATAGCTAGAGCAACTAGTCCCCAACCTGCTCCCAATCCACCTGCTGTACTCTTATCCATAAATTACAATCCTACTTGGTTTAATTTGAATTTATCATTACCAATACTTTTAATTTTAAGGCCAAACTTACCTTCAACAATAACAGCTTCACCTTCACCTATTTTAATTCCATTTACTAGAATTTCTAAAGGTTCATTAACCATTTGTTCTAATTCAATTATTTCACCAACATCCCATCTTAAAATATCTTTTAATAAAACTATTTTAGTTCCTAACCTAACACTAAGTTTTAATTTTACATTATATAAAAGTTCTAAATTTTTTGGTGTTTGAACGCTTGCTGTATTATTTGAAATTGAAGAAGAAGGTTCAACATGTGCTGGTGTTAAAGAATTGTTAGTATCTTGAACAACTTCATTTCCTGTAATTGAAGAGATAAAAGGTAATATTATCTCATCAAAACATATAATAACCGGTAGTTTATCTTCATCTAATGAAACAGTAAATTCATATAAATTACTTTTAGAAGATAATATTTCACCTTCTAAAATTGTAGAATTTTTAACTTCTGATTTAATTGAAGAAACATCAGGAAAGCCTTGTGCATTTACAGATGTACAAAAACTACCACTAATATTAGAAACTATTTCATTAACTGCATCAGTAATTTCATCATCAATATGTTCTTTAAGATCACCCAAACCTCCAAGCATCAAATATTCAAATTTTGTTGCACTAATAGTTGGAATATAAAAAATCCAAGTTGATGAAATATCTTTAAAATCGAATGCTACAGTTGCTTCAATTACCTGTGAAGAAATATAGTTTTCGACATTAAGACTATTTACTGTTTCAACCTGAGAGCTTTTTGATAATAGTTGCTCTAATGTATTAGATAACTCATCTTTAAAGATGTTAGATAAATCTGATGCCAATTACTTAAACCTTAATTTCTATTTTCTAATTCTTGTAAAATGAATGCTTTTACCTTCATCATATCCTCTGTTGGATATTTATATTCAGCTTCAGCTCTTGTAATTTTTACAAAAAAATCTTTTGAGCTTTTATTGTAACCAAAACGTACGTTATCCAAAATAACTTCATTTTTATCTACAATTTGCTCTTTTCCTAATGTTTTTTTATATTCATCATCAGCTACTATTTTGTTCTTATCATCAACATTGTTAATTTTTTGAACTTTCTCAATATTATTTGTTTGAGCATTATCAATGTCTGCTACTCTACTTATTTCCATAATATCTCCTTTTAGAAAAGTTACTATTTACATATATTATAGCACAAAATAAATAAATATTTAAAGAGATTCTAGATATTGGTCAAAACCTATAAGTTTAAAATCAATTAATGAATCTAAATAAGGTTCTTTAAGATATTGTTTTGCTGTTGATATCTTTAGTTCCTGAATTAACTGAACAGCTGTTAAGAAATCAGCTCCATTATCATTTAAAATAGCTCTTATTAATGATATTTGAACCGAAGCATCATTGTATCGTCCTGATTCTAACAAGGCTGCTACCATTAAATACATCGAGTACTTATCTTCTAAATTATATTCTAAACGAAGATAATCTAATATTTTAATTGTCTCATCCGAAGCATTAAAGTGTAAATCAGTTAAAGCTTTTGTTCGTAAATAAGAAGGTGATTGTTTAGTTGGCATTCTAAAATCTGCCTTTTTAAATAAACCTAAAGCTTTCAAAATATCTACATAATATTTTGTTACAATTAAAGGACCTTCTAAAAAGTTATTATTTAAAGTAAGGGGAATATTATCTTGAAGACGTGAATAATACGAAAGATTATTTTCATTTTTATCTCGTTGAACTAATCGAATTAAATATATTAAAGGATCTTTCCCATACTCTTTTAATAAAGGATCAGATGATATATCTTTGCCATCATTTAATTTTTGTAAAAAATTTATGGCTTTAAAGAAAATAGTATTTGAGTAAGAAAACAATTCATAAGACGTTTTATATTCAGGATTTATAAATAGTTTATAAATTTCTTTCCCAAAATAATTATATAAACCACCATCTGCTTTTATTATTTTTTCAATATATTCTTTATCTTTTATTTTAATTTTTAAAGTTTTTGCTGTTATTAAAGTCATACTAGCGTACAATTTATTACCAGGATTTAACTTAAACGCTTTTTCAAAGTATTTGTAAGCATTATGAAAATCGTTAATCTGGGCATATGATAAACCTAGATTATAATATACATAAGATTTAGTATCTTTATTTAAAAGTTTTTTTAATTTCACTACACGTAAAATTGGGTCTTCTTTTACTATATCTAAGAACTTTGCATTGTATTCTACCATTTTACTCAAAGAGTTAATATTTTCATCTGAATTAAAAATAAACCCTTTAGTTGAATCATAAATAACTTCTTTGGTATCTGAAAAAATAAATGGTGCGAAATAAAATATAAATTCTTCTTTTCGATCACTTTTAAAATTTACAACTGAGTTTAAATATTCTGCAGGAGTATATTTATTTTGATTAAAATATATTTCTAAAGGAAATTCTAAATTAGCCTTAAAATTATTTCTTTTTTCATTTATTAATTCAAGATCGTCTTTTAATTGTTCTAATTTATTTGACTTTAGATTTGTAAAAACACTAAACCATAAAACTTTATTTAATCTATTAGGATTTACAGTAAGATCTTTTGCTTTTGATAAAAGGATTGAAGCTTTATTATAGTTTTTTAGTTTCAAGTGTAATAATGCTTTTTTCAAATCTAAGGCATAATCCATAGATTCTAAAACTTTCAATGACTTTTCATACTCTTTTAAAATTATATAAGTATCAGCTAGCATTCTTTTTGAATGCTCAGAAAGGTTCTTAAACTTTCTTGTTACTTTGATAATTATGTCTAAATATTTATTATCTTTTGATATTTGATATAAATAATAACATGAAGAAATATAAGAAAAAGTATGATCATTTGCATTAATTTCGTTTTCATATATTTTATTTAAATATACAATTGCATTATCAATTGAATTTAATTTATAATAAGCAATTCCAATATTCAAAAAAGATGGAACTTCTAATATTTTTGCAGTTTCTTTAAAAATTTCTATTGATTTTTGGTATTCATTTTTACTTAACAGTAAAACTGCTTTATTAAAATCAACTTGTAATTTTAAGTTTTCTTGTGATTTTTTTAATTTATCAAATTGAAATATTATCTCAGGTTGAGATTCAATTAAATCTTTTTTAGCATATAAAGTACTATATAAAAAAACTAAAGCTAATATTATTTTATATACTAAACTACTTTTCAATTTAATTTTCCTAAACCATTGTATTTACTTGAGCGTAAAGTTCTTCATTTCTTTTTTCTAATTCTTCAATTTGATGTTTTTGATTCATATTTTCAAGTCTTAATTCTTGTAAATCATCTCTTGCTACTTGTAGATTATCATGATTAGTTTTTAAAGTACTAGCACCTGTTTTTACTTGTTTTTCATATTTAGAAATAATACTTTCTAATTTTGTTAATTCTAATTCTAGTAAGTTTTTTTCTTCATTTACTTTTTTGTAAAGAGACTTATAAACATTTGCACTTGAAAAGAAGTAAAGTAATAAAACACCAATAATTATCAATAATAAAAAATTTTCCAAATCTATCCTATTTTATATTAAATAAAGTAAGATAATTCTTACTTTATTTATTTTTAATTTCTATCTTTTAAGACCAATTAATGTTGTTAATATTTCATCAGCAGTTGTAATTGATTTTGCATTTGCTTCAAAAGCTCTTTGAAATACCATAAGATTTACTAAACTTTCACTTAAATCAGCAGTACTAAGCTCTAATGTTTGACCTTCAATAGTTGCTGCTTTGTCATTATTTAAGTTATAAATTGGATCACCTGAATCTGTAGTTTTTGCAAGTAGATTATCACCTCTTGCTTCTAATCCAATATTGTTATTAAATAAAGCAATTGAAGCTTGCCCAATAGCAAACTCTGCTCCATCTTGAGTCATAGTAATTAGACCTGAACTATCAACAGAAAACTCTCCAAATGCAGAATCAGAGATACCTAAAGTATCTAATCTTAGTTGAAGTGAATCTTGAGATGAAGTTTGATTTACTGTATTTACTATTTCAATAAACTCAGCACCCGCACCTGCTCTTCCACTTAAATCATTATTTTTATCTAGTGGAGCTCCTGCTTTTTTCAAATCTGTACTAAAATCTACTTCATAGTTTTTATCTAATGTTTTGATAACTAAGTTTCCATTAATATTAGAAACTTCAATATAATCTGTTAATTTAGGATCATTAGTTGCAGCTGCTGCTGTTTCAAATTTTTCAACAAAATCATCAATATCTATAACATCATTAATCTCAATTGTTTCTGCAACTGGTGGAGTAGCACCATTATGAGGTACAGGAATATTCCCTCCCGTCTCTTTATCAAAAATTGTAATTCCAAATGTATAATCATTATCTACACCACCTGTCACATCAAAAGTAGCCTGCGCAGTAGCTAATGGTCCAGCAGCAGTAGTTAAATTTGTTTGTGCTGTAGTTAAAGCTGTTTGTGCTGCAGTTTCTGCTGTTTGTGCTGTACTTACTGCTCCTGTTGCTGCAGATTCTGCATTTGTTGCTGCTGTTATTGCTGCATTTGCTGCATTTTCTGCTGCAGTATCTCCAGCTGCTTGTGCTGCAGCAAGATCAGCTTGTGCTGCAGCAAGATCAGCTTGTGCTGCTGAAAGATCAGCTTGTGCTGTAGTTACAGCTGTAGTTGCATTATCAAATGTTGTTTGAGCAGTAATTGCTGCTGTTTCAACAGCATCATAAGTAGCTTGCGCTGCATCGAATGCCGCTTGTGCAGTAGGATCGTATGTAAATTTTAAGTCTGTCGTCTTATAAACATCTTGTTGTTTACCTGTAATTAACTTTGCCAAAGCATCTCTTGAAGATTCTAAAGCACCAGTACCACTACCAGCACTTGCAGCTACACTTGTTTGAAATTGACCTTGAATTGTAGAATTTCCTGAAATCTCTCCTACTTCAGAAATAACAAATTCTTCTCCTGGAATTAAAGATTTAATTTGAATAATACCTTTTCCCATGTCTACATCTTTTGTTGACATAGAAAAAGTATCAGATTCTTCAAGTACATCATTTATACCCCCAGACTCACTTGCCATGTAAGCAACAAGACCTGGTATTTCAGAGATTTTATCTGCTAATGCTTTATATGTTGCAATTCTACTTGCTTGGATATTATGATCATCACCATCAATTGAACCACTTCCATTTAAATCAGCTGTTGCAAGTGCATCATCAGTAGTTGTTGAAATGTAGTTTTGAGATATTTTATTTCCATTTATGTATACATAAATTTGATCACCCTCTTTTTTTACCAAGCCTCCAGATGTAGTACCTTCTTGAGATTTAAAATTAATTTCAGACATTTGTGTTACTGATGTAGCTGATGTTCCATCTGGCGTTTCTTTTAACTTTTGTAACCAAGAAGAATAATCAGATATTGCAGCTTCTACATCAGATATTTTTGCAGATTTTGTTTTAAGTCCGGCTCCTGAAAATACTGATTCAGAATCAGACATTGCAGTTGCTGCATAATCTGTTGCTTTTGCTGTAATAGTTTCTACATAAGTTGAATGCTCAACTATTTTTGAAGTTAAAAGTTTTGTATAATCATTAGTAAAAATACTTACATTTGGATTTGTAGTAGTTACATCATTATCAGAATCAATAGCTGACATTGGCCAACCTTGAACTTCATTTCCAGCTGCATCTTGTAGCGTTCCATTATCTCCCATCCTGAAGTTACCAGCACGTGTATAAAAGTTTTCAGATGTTCCACTAGCACTTTTATCAGCGACAGTAAAAAAGCCATCTCCACTAAGTGCCATATCATAATCTACACCTGTTAATTTTAAGTTACCTTGAGTATATAATTTTTCTGCATCTAAGACTTTAGAACCTTTACCGATACTATCTTGATACATTTGATCCGCGAATGAAATTCTAGAAGATTTATAACCTACTGTATTTACGTTTGCAATATTATTTGACTCATTGTCTAAAGCTGTTTGTTGTGACGATAATCCTGAGATCCCTGTCCAAAGTGCTCCAATCATGATTTATCCTTTTTGAATAAAATAGTGAACTTAATGTTCACATATTAATATTTGAATCCAAATACTAATATGTAAACACAGCTATTTAACTAAATCCATAGCTGTACTTAACATTTCATCTGAAGTTGTAATTGATTTTGAATTAGCTTCATATGCTCTTTGATAGACCAATAAACTAGTAAGTGAAGTACTAACACTTGCATTACTTAATTCTAAAGAACTAGATACTAATTCATTCATGTTTCCAGCATAAATAGCATCTCCTGAATCTTCAGAAGATTTATATAAATTATCTCCTTGAGCGATTAAACCTTGTTCATTACTAAAAGCAGCTGTTTCAAGTTTTCCAACTAAAAAACTATTATTCCCATCTTTTAAATATATATTTCCGTCTTCAATAACAGTTGTACCAAAAGAGTTTTCAACTAAATTTAAGTTACCTAATTGCATTTGTATTTCATTAACATTTAATGCATTTTCATCAATTAAAGAAATAGTACTAGTTATATCAATTAATTTTGCATCTGCTGCTTCAAGTGCAGTTTGTAAAGCAGTCCGTGAACTATCAACTAAGCCTTGACCAGAACCTGTACTTGCTATTTGAGTATCAGTAATCGAAGTATAATTGTCATTTACAGAAGCATCTGCTAAGGAAATACTTTTCCCTGGTATTAAAGATGTAATCTCGAGAATACCACTTGTAGTATCAATAGCAGAAGTTAAGCCTTTAATATTTGATATTTGATCTGAAAAGTTATTTAATGTAGTCTCGATATTTGTATCAAACTGCTGTGATATTTTTGAATTATTAACAAAAATACTGATTGAATCGTTTTCATCTACTAAATTTGATGTTAAAGCAGAATAATCAACATTAGATATTTGTGAAGTAGAACTTATAGACGTAGCATAAGGTGATAATGAATAAGTTGACAAACTTTCACTATAATTGCTTATTAATGCGTCAATATCAGAAACCTTTGCATCTGCACTTTTATATCCACTTCCTGAAATACCACTAGATGTTGCGCTTTCTAAATAATTTGTAGCTTTTGCATTAATTGATTTAGTAAAAGCATCAGTACTTACTGATTGACTAGCAATAAAGTTATTGTAATCACTTGTAAAAACTTGTTCATTAATATCAGAACTTATAACAGTATTTGTTTGAGGAGTTAATCCTAAAACTTTTTCTCCATTTGCTGTTTGTAATAATCCATCAGAAGCCATTTGAAAATTACCAGCTCTTGTATATGATATATCACCATCAGTTCTATTGGCTACGATAAAGTAACCTTTACCATCAATTCCAATATCATAATTATTTCCAGTTAAATTTAATGAACCTTGTGTAACATTCTTATCAACTGTTTGAACACTTGAACCTTTTCCATAACCTTGTTGATACATTAAATCTTCAAATTTTATATCATCAGATTTATAAGCAACTGTATTAACATTTGTAATATTATTAGATTCTACATTTAATGCTTTTTCAAAAGAGCTTAATCCTGATAATCCATTCCAAAGTCCACCAATCATTTTAAATCCTAAAAAATCTTAGTTATTTGAGAAAAAGGTATATCTGTAAATTCATCAGAATACACTGTAGAACTAAGTCCTGCTAATGCATAATTATGATCAGAAACTATCTCATTACTCGAATCTAAAATAACCAATGAATCATCTTGAACAATTGGATCACCAGGGCTATTTAAAGCAACTTTATAACCAGTTTTATCACCATTTGCATCAATGATTTCACCACTTGTATTGTAATCTAGTAAAATATCATTACTACTATCATCTGGGTCAGTTAACTTAATTTTGCTTTCAAGATAAAGTATTTCTTGAGCTCTAACTTGAACAACTCCATCAACACTTTCAACTGATGTTACTGTATAAGCCTTATTAATACCAGTGTCACTAATATTACCATCTTCAATATTTTTACCAATTACATTAGATGCATTAGTAAGTGCAGTTTGAGAGAAAGATTGTTGTAATGATTGCATAGCTGTAACCATTTCTTGGTTAGTACTAATAGTTGACATTTGCATTTGTGTTTGAAGCATTTGTGCTGAATCAGTTGGAGATGTTGGATCTTGTAACTTTAATTCTGTAATCATTAATGTTAAAAAATCATCATTTGTTAATTCATCATTACTTACTGAAGTAGTATATGAATTACCATCTAATCCTGTACTTGAACTTACTGCTATATCTGTAGCCATTTTAAACTCCTATTTCATATTTTCTTCGAAGAAATATCTTACAACATTATCTGAATCCATTGCATCTTGAACTCTTACTGCAAGTTTATCTTCAATTACAATTATGTCGCCAGTTCCTACAATTCGTGAATTTACATATATATCTCCACCAGAACCAGCAGTTTTACTTAAGGAAATTATATCACCAGTACTGAGTTTTAAAAACTCAGCTATACTGATATCTGAATTACCTAACATCACGTCAACAACAATTTCTGTGTCAACTAATATATCATAATCTCTTTCGCTAATTTCCATACTTTACACTTTTAAATAAATTATTTTAATATAGTATATCATAATTGTGAAGGAATTGTATTTCTTTATGTAAGATAATATAGTTATTTTTTAAATAACTATATCAAGAGTTTCAAGCATCGAAGCAACTTTTGCTTCTATATTTCCATCAAAATTTCCTAAATCACTTGCAATTACAACTCCACCTGCAGAAACATTTGCATCTTGACGAAGTTCAATAAATTTCTCTAAATTTAGCTGATCTTTTAATATTTCATAATCTTTAGGATTTAAATGAATTTGAACTTTTGATGCAGTTTTTATTTTTTCTAATAAATGTGTAATTGTTTGTTTTGCCATATTAGCAGAGTTTTCACCAACTTCAATACTAATTATTTTTTGAGCAATTGAAATAGATGTTTTTAAAAGCTTAGCTTCCATTTGAAAAGTTGCTTGCTCAAAAAAAGCAGCATAATGTTTTAAATCTTTTATAGCTTGAACAACTTGAGCATCAATATCTTTTCCTGATATTCCATCATTTTCAATATTTGTAACTTTATTTGTAAGTACTGATAGTTGATTACTTAAATTACGCACTTCAGTAAGTAAAGGGTCTACTTTTCCATTTATTTCTCTATCATCTAAAACAGCATTTGAATTTGATAGTTGATTATTAGAAGTATTATTATTTATAAATGTACCTAATTCATATTTTTCAACTTTATCATTAGTATTATTATTTACAACTTTTGCATTTGAATATACATTATTACTAGCCATTATTCATCCATATCTCTATCAATTACACCGTCTTCAATCATTTTCTGTGCAACATCAAGCATTTTTCTTTGTGAGTTTTCTATATCTTTTATTTTAACTTTATTAAGCATCTCAAATTCCTCTAAGAATCTATCTCTTGCTCTTTGAGACATTGCACCAGTAATTTTTTCTAAATCTTCTTCTGGTGCATTTTTCATTGCTATTGCAACATCACCAGTATCAACATTTTGTAAAATCTTCATTACATATTCAGCATCAAGATTTAATAAATCTTCAAATACGAACATATTTTCTTTTATCTTAGTTGCTAAAGTAGTATCAATACCATTAATATTTTTTAGAATGTCTTGAGATTTTGGTCCTAGTTTATTCAACATATCTGCAACAACTTTTACTCCACCTACATCAACAATTGAAGAAAGAAGTGATTCAAGTTTCTTCTCTAAAACAACAGAAATAGTTCTTACAACATCTGGCGATACATCTTTTATTGTAGCCATTTGCATTGTAACTTTTACTCTTGTTTCTTCTTCTAATTGCATTAAAACATCAGCTGATTTAGAAGAATCCATATGAGATAAGATAACTGCAATCGTATGAGGAGATTCATCTTTTATAAAATCTGATAATTGCTTAGGATTAATCGCATCTAAATAAGAAAAAGATTGTGAAGCTAATTTCATTCGAGAAAGTTTTGCTAGTACTTCATCTGCCTCACCTTTACCTAAAGATTTATATAAAATATCTCTAGCAAAATCATAACCACCAGAACTAATAAAACTTTTTGATCTAGTATATAAATGGAATTCTTCTAAAATTGCTAAAGATATATCTTTATCAATTGATGAAATTTGAGTTATTGCTGTAGAAATTTCTTCTACCATTTCTTTTGGTAAATGTTGGAAAATTTTAACAGTTGATTCTTCACCAATTAAAACAAAAAATCTGGCTACTTTTCCCATCATTGACATACCTTTTAGTAAATCATTCTCTTCAGCCATTGTCTATTTTCCTTTCTTGAAATTCTGATCACCTTCAGAAAGAAGTAATTCAATCATTCTTGCAATTTCTTCAGGGTTGTTATTAATCTCTTTATCTAATTCTTCTATAAACACCTCATATTTTGCGGCTAGTTCTTCATCCAAACCATCAATATTATTTATGATTTGACTTTTAACTTTTGATTTTAATCTACCTTGTGCAGAGTCTAAATCAAAGTTGTCATCATAATCATCAAGGCTATCACTTTTTTCATTACTTTTATCCGCTATATTTGAATCACCTAAAACTACA
The DNA here is from genome assembly GCF_003711085.1 of Arcobacter peruensis. NCBI lineage: Bacteria > Pseudomonadati > Campylobacterota > Epsilonproteobacteria > Campylobacterales > Arcobacteraceae > Arcobacter > Arcobacter peruensis. The sequence continues at coordinate 2,571,053 of NZ_CP032363.1, read as the reverse complement.
ACTTCATGATTTACAATAAATTTTTTATAAAATACAAATAATAAAATAGCTGCAATTAAATATTGTATATATTCGCTAAATTCTCTTAGCAGTGATTTAACCATTGTTATAGTATCAACTGGACTATTTGAATCTACACTAATTACGTTACCGTTTTCATCTAATTGTTGAGCAGTCTCACCTAAGGCTTTAACTCCAATAAATTTAAAATCTTTTACAGTAATTTTATCGCCTCTTTTTAATTCATAGCCAATTGTATCTTCAACTATTGATGTAATAGATGCTAGAAATTCTTCTTTGTTTTCCTCATCTTTTAAAACACTAGAATCAAAAGTAACAGCAGCACTGATTCTATTTATTTTTGAATAGTTATTATCTTTTTGTTTAATTATCTTTTTTGATATTTCATAATTTGTAACTGTGTTAGTACCTTCACTAGCAGAATTACTAGCTCCACCGCCACCAGCTCCACCTGGTTCTTGAATATTATTATCAACTCCAGCTGTTCCACCAGTATTTCCAACTGTACCTTGAGAGCTTGAAGTGTTTTCTATTACTTGCTGTGCTCTAATTGTTCCTTCTGGATCATATATTTCTTCTTCAATATTCTTTTTAATAAAATCTAAATCAACATTAACTCTTGCAACTACTCTTCCAAGTCCAACAAAAGGTTCTAGTAATGCTACAATCTTTTTTTCGTAATCTTTTTCAATTTTATCTTTATATTTATTTTGATTTAATGATTTAATATTATCCATATCATCTGAGGATTTTTGTAATAAAGAACCATCTTGATCAATTAATTTTATATTTTCTTGTTTTAAGTTTGTAACTGCAGAAGCTATAAAATTTTTGATTCCATCAATCTGTTTTTGTGTTAAAAAAACTCCAGGTTTTAATGACAAAACAGCAGAAGCAGTTGTATCAGCTTTTCTTTCAGTAAATATCGTATCTTTTGGAATTGCAATTTTTACACTTGCACGCAAAACAGCTGATAAAGATTCTAAAGAACGAGAAAGTTCACCTTCTAAAGCTCTTAAATATTTAACTTTATTTTCAAAATTTGTAGTACCTAAAGAAGATTTCTCAAATATTTCCCAACCAACGTGTTTTGAAGTTGAAGCTTCACTTGTTACAAGTTTTATTTTTGCAATATTTATAAACTCTTTTGACGTTTTTAAAGTAAGGTTATTTCCACTTCCAATTACTGAAAATTCAATTCCAGAAGCTTCAAGTTCATCACTTGCTAGCATAACTTGTGATTTTGTTAGGTTTGAAGCAATTGTATAATTTAATTTTTTATCTTCTGCTTTTATGTTTGAATAAACTAATAATCCAATTAAAAGAACAAATAATAATGAAAATCCTCCAATTATTACAGCTCTTTGTGCAGCATTTAAATTATTTACAAATTTTAAGAGTTGATCCATATATTACTTATCCTAATTAGTTTTTAGCAGATGATTCAATTACTGATCTAAATAATGAAGAATCTTTTTTAATTGCTGTTTGCACTGCATCAAACAGTACTTTATTTTTCGACATTTCGCTCATCTGAGCATCTAAATTTACATTATTACCGTCATTTTGTTCTTCTAAACCTTGAACTTCAATTAAAGAAGGTTTAGACACATTTAAATTAGAATTAATACTTGAAAGGTGGTTTCCATTAGTTTGAGCTAATTTTAAAATTGGTTGTTGAGCTTTTTTTAATTCATTTTCAAATGTTACATCTTTTGTTTTATAATCTGGAGTATTAATATTTGCAATATTACTTGAAATTACATTTTGTCTTTGCGCTCTAAAATTTAGATTATTAAAAAGTGTACTTGTAATATTACTAGCTTCCATTATTTAGTATTACTCCCTATTTTTTCAATTACAGTTCCATTAATTTCATCAATTGTTTTAATTGCTTTTTGAGATTGATCAAACCTTCTATGTGCATCTATTAATTCAACCATAGCAGTTACTGAGTTTACATTTGATTTTTCAATTGCACCTTCTATTATTAAACCATCATTATTATCAAAAAGAGCAATTTCATTTTCATCTTTTAGCTTAAAACTGTTATTCCCAACTTTTTCCAAATTAGAAAAAGGAATTTGAGTTACCCCAATTTGAGCTCTTACATCGTCATCAATTTCAATAGGTGCATTGTCTGTATTAAGTATATTATTTCCATTAGAATCAACAAGAAAACCATCTGAATTTTTAAATGCTCCATCTCTTGTATAAACGATATCACCATTACTATCTTGTAATTTAAAAAATGTATCAGCTTGTTCTAGTGCAAAATCTAGTTTATTTCCAGTAGTTGCAATTGGTCCAACTTCACCATCAATAAATTTTGCATCAATTTTTGGTATATTATTAGTAACTGTATTTATTTTACTTGGAGTAAAACCTTCATTTTGAGCTCTTTGTAAATAATGATTAAAGGTAGTCTCAGTTAGTCCATCTTGTTTAAAACCATTTGTATTAACATTTGCTAAATTATTACTTATTTGATCCAAACGATTAAATTGATTAATCATTGATGCAGCTAATGGATATGTACCTTGATTCATAATTTACCTTTTATTTTTTAAATTCATCTATTAATTTATCTAAATCATCACCAATTAAATCATGATCTTTATCACCATGAATATGCTTTGCAACAGAAATTTCTTGTGAAGTACCATCATCTTCAAAAAGATTATTTAAGTATGAAGAGAGTTTTCTAATTACAGACATTACTCTTTCAATCTTTTGTCTATTAATATCATTAAACTGCATTAATTCCATAGCTTCAAAGATTTTCATATCTTCAGAATTAACAATATTTGATATTTCACTGATATCTTTTTTCATTAAATTAGATAACTCTTTTTGCGTGTTAAATATTTCAATATTCGGAAATTTTGCACTTAATGAATTTAGCAATTCTAATTCAGAATTAATATATTTATCAAAACCTTCAATCTTATTTCTAATTTCAGTATTATTATCTAAAGTTAAACTTAAAACATCAAATATTTGAGATACTTTTTCTTCAGAATCATTTGCAACTTGAGTTAATTGATTAACTACTTTTGTATTACTATCAGCAGGTAAAGGGAAGACACCTTCATTAATTTTAGAATCAGCCCAGTCTTTACCGATTTCATCTTTATTATCATTTTCTTGAATTTTGTCATCACTTATTTTACTTGTAGATTCAACTATTCCTTCTTCATCAGCAGAAATATCATCAAAACTATCAGTTGTAATATCATTGTTAATAATTGGGTCTAAATCCATATCATCTAAAGGATCAATTTTACTCTCAACTTCATCAGTATTTTCTTTTTCAAGTTCAAGATCTTTTATTAAAGTATCAACATCATCACTACTTACAACTTCAGTGGATGAAGGCTCTTCAATTTCTTCAATAACTTCTTTATCATTTTCATCAGCTGCACTAACTTCATCATTTTGTGAAATTAATTCTTCGATTTCATCAGTATTAACACTTACATTTTCCTCTTTAGAAGGAACATCATCTTTAGCACTTGAAGCATCATCATCAACTATATCTAGACCGTTCATTAAAGCTTCAATTTCTTCTTGACTCATACTCATAATAAAACCTTATGTTATTTTTTTAATACTCCATCAAGCTTTTCTTTTAAAATTTCTGCATTAAAAGGCTTAACTATATAGTTATTAACACCTGCTTTAAGCGCTGTTATAACTTCCCCTTTACCACCTTCAGTAGTAATCATAATAATTGGTGTTTTCATATGAGCACCACCAGATCTTGTTTTTTGAACAAGTTCTAAACCATTCATATTTGGCATATTCCAATCTGTCAAAATTACATCATATTGAGATTCTTCAAGAAGTTTCCAAGCTTTTACACCATCTTCTGCTTCATCAAATTCTTCTTTTTTAAAACCTAATTGCATGACTACATTTCCGATTATTCTTCTCATTGTAGAACTGTCATCAACTATAAGAATTTTCATTTCTTAACCCTTTATTATTTAATATAATTTTAAAATATCATCTATTATATATGATTTGTTTTAAATTTTCACTTAATAAGATGAAAAATAACTTTTCTAATTTATCTAATTTTAATTGTTGTTAAAATATAATAATATAATATATAATACTCTTAAGGAAAAACTATGATTAGAGGACTTTACACAGCAGCAACTGGTATGAATTCTATGCAACACCAAATTGATGTAACATCAAATAATATTGCGAATGTAAACACTACAGGTTTTAAACAAGATAGAGCAGAATTCCAAGACTTAATGTATGAGACACTAAACTACACAGCAGGTCAAACTTCACTTACAACAAGAAACCCTACAGGTATTGATACAGGTTTAGGAGTAAGAATTTCGGGAATTCAGAAAAACTTTACAGAAGGAGATTTGAAACTTACTTCAAATACTCTTGATTTAGCAATTGAAGGAAATGGATTCTTTCAAATAACACTTCCAAGTGGGGAAACAGGTTATACAAGAAATGGTGCATTTAAATTAAATTCAGAAGGAACAATTGTTAATGGTAATGGATACGAATTATCTCCACAAATAGTTGTCCCTGAAACAGTAACAGATGTAACAATTGGAACAGATGGAATTGTTTCAGCTACAAATTCAACAACTGGTTTATCTGAAGAATTAGGTCAAATTGAAATTGCTGATTTTATTAATCCATCAGGCCTATCTCCACAAGGCGAATCAATATATATGGAGACAGATGCTTCAGGTGCAGTACAAACTGGAAACCCAACAACAGATCAACTTGGTAGCTTAAGACAAGGAATGATTGAGTTATCGAATGTTGCATTAGTAAACGAAATGGTAGATTTAATTACAGCACAAAGAGCTTACGAAGCTAATTCAAAAGCAATAACTACTACAGATAGTATGTTGGATACTGTAAATAGATTAAAAAGTTAGGTAAATAACTAGTTAAATGGATTTAGAAGAATTAAAAAAAATTCGAGCAAAAAATTTTATAGCACATAAAAAAAAGAAAAAAGAATATTATTTAAAAAATAAAGTTGCGAAGAAAGCTCCAAGAAAAGAAATTAATTATGAAGAAGAGCTAAATAATAAAAACTTTTCAAGTAAAATAAAAGAAATTGCAAAAGCTCAAAAAGCTCACATAGATGATAGAAAAGAATTAATTGTAAAGAAAATTAATGAATATAAAAAAAAGAAAAAAGAATATTATTCTGAAAATAAAAAACAACGATTAGAATATGATAAAGAGTATAGAGAAAAGAAAAAAGAAGAGCTTAAACAATATAGAAGAGACTATTACAAAAAAAATAAAGAAAAAATATTAGCAAAACAAAAAGAAAAAAGAAAATCCTAAAAAAAGAGTAAATCATGGCAGAAGAACAAAATAAAGAAGAACTTGAAAAAGAGACATCAAACAATCAAGATGTAGAAAATGATTCTCCTGATGAAACAGAAACTCAAGAAGTTCAAAATGATGATAACTCGAAAAAAGAATCTACAAAACAAAAACAAGTACCTATTCTAAATAAAATTCTATTTTCAGTAGTTGGATTTTTAGTTTTAATATTACTAGCAGGAGTAGTGCTATATTTTATTGGCTTTTTTGATCCAGAAGAAGAAATGAAAGAAAAGAAAGATGAAGTAGTTAAAGAAAAAATAATTGAAGAAAAGAATACCTTTAATATCAAAGATATAAACTCAAAGAAACTAAATAGACAACTCCTTCAATTAACTAATAAGAATTTAGTTGAAGAGGAAGAGAATAATAGAAGAGAGAAAGAACTAGAAGAAAAAAAGATTAAAGAAGCAGAAGAAAAGAAAAAGCAAGAAGCTTTACTTCTTGAAGAAGAAAATCTTTCAAAAGAAAAAGAATTATTAGAGAATAAAAAACTTGAATTAGAGAAACAAAAAGCCGAGCTTGAATTATTAAAAAATGAAGCTATTGCCTTACGAAAAGAGATGATAGAAAACAAAGAAACTATGGAGAGAGAAAAAGAATTCATTGTTCAAGAAGAAGCTATTAAAGATGAAGAGATAATTCAAAAACCTATAATAGAAGAAATCAAATTTGTTTCACTAATTAATGTTGCAAAAATAAAAGGTGAGTTATTAAAATCATATTTAGATAAGGTTACATCAATTTACAGTGACATAAGGCTTTGTAGAGATGATTTAAATAGAATTGAGATTTACTATGGTCCTTTTACAGATAGTAATTATAGAAATGAAATTTATAAAAGATTACAAGAAAATGGAATAGTTAATTCTTATGAGGTAGAATTAACAAAAGAAGAGTTTGATAAAAGATGTAATTATTAGGAAAACTCTATGAGTTTTCTAAAATTGCATAAGCGTCTTTAACTTTAATTTCTTTTTTATCAATATCAACACTTAAAATATATTGTTCAAATAAATGTGGTAGCAAAAAAGTTTTAGGTAATTCTTTTTCAACTAACAAAGAAGATGTAGTTATTTCAAGATAATCACTAATAGGATATCTATGAATATCTTTTACTTGTCCTAGTAATAAATCATTTTCATAAACTTTACAGTCAATTAAGTCAAACCAAAAGAATTCATTCTTATCTAAATCACAGTTTTCTCTAGTTTGTTGTGTTGATGCAAAAAGTTCTTGATTTATAAGTTTTTTAGCTAAATCTATATCTTCATAATTTTCAAATAAAACAGTTTCTCTATTAGAGTTGTATTCTACAACTTTTAATTGAATTTTTCTATTTGTTATAAAGATTGCATTTTTTTTAAATTGTTCAGGAAAATCTGAGTCTATATGAAGCTTTAAATGCCCCTTTAGTCCTACAGTTTTTCCTAATTTTGCTACATATACATCATTATTCATTTATTTACTTTGCCACTACTTGAATCTTGTAAGATATACCATCTTTAGCTTTACAACCATTTGCCATAGTTTTTAAAGCATTAATCATGTTACCATTTTTACCAATAAGTTTACCAATATCAGAGCTATTTGCTTCAACCGTAATTTCAGCAAAGGTATCATCAATTGACTCAATAGTAACTCTTACATCTTCAGGTACACTAACAATTAGTTTTGCATAGTTTTCAATAAATTCTGTAATCATAGCAGTTAATCAACTAATTATTTTGCAGCTAATTTAGCTACTTTTTCAGAAGGTTTAGCACCAACGCTTAACCAGTAATCATATCTTTCTTGGTCAATTTTTAATACTTTTGGTTCTGCTACTGGGTTAAAGTAACCAATTGATTCAATCCAACCTGAATCTCTTCTTTTTCTTGAGTCTGTTACAACGATTCTGTAAAATGGTTTCTTGTTTCTTCCCATTCTTGTTAATCTAATTACTGTCATGTTTTTTTCCTTTTGTTTTATACTTTTATTATAGTATTGAGATCTAAACTCTTATAAAAATAAAGTTCACAGCTCAACACTATTTGTTTTTATCTATCTTGGTAAGTTAGGCATTCCACCAGGTCCCATTTGAGACATCATATTTTGTAGGCCTTTCATACCACCTTTAGATGATAATTTCTTTGCCATTTTTGAAGCATTTTTAAATTGCTTTAAAATTTTATTAATTTGAACTTCTGAAAGTCCTGAACCTTTTGCAATTCTTTTCTTTCTACTTGGATTTATTAAAGATGGTTGAAGTCTTTCTTTTTCTGTCATAGAACCAATTAAAGCTTTTATTCTTTTAATCTCATCAGAGTTTTCAAAATCCATATCTTTTAAAGGTCCAGCCATTTGTGAAAGACCAGGAATCATTCCAATAATAGATTTCATTGAACCTAATTTACTCATCATTGCTAATTGATCTAAGAAATCATTAAAGTTGAATTCACCTTTTTTAATCTTTTTAGCAACAGCTTTTGCTTTTTTCTCATCAATTACAGCAGATGTTTTTTCAGCAAGTCCTTCAATATCACCAAGACCTAATAATCTAGAAACAATTCTATCAGGAATAAATACTTCAAGGTCTGGCATTTTCTCACCAATACCAATAAATCTTAAAGGAACACCAACTTGAGAAGCAATAGATAAAGCAACTCCACCTTTAGTATCTCCATCGTATTTTGAAAGAATAACACCATCAATACCAATTTGTTCTTTAAACGAACTTGCTGTTTTAGTAGCATCGTGACCTGTTAATGAGTCTGCAACATAGAAAATTTCATCTACTTTAATTGCGTCCCTAACATTTTTTAATTGAGTCATTAATTCTTCATCAATTGCTAAACGACCAGCAGTATCAACTAATAAAACATCATAGTGTTCTTTTATAGCTTTTTCTTGAGCTGCTTTTGCAATTGCTATTGGATCTGTTTGATTGTCATCAAAATAAATATCAACTTCAACTTGAGCTGCAATTTGTTTTAATTGCTCAACGGCTGCAAGTCTTTGTAAATCGCCAGCTGCTACTAATACTTTTTTATTTCTTTGTTTTAAATAGTTAGCTAATTTACCAGTAGTTGTAGTTTTACCAGAACCTTGTAGTCCTGTCATTAAAATCGTTGTAGGAGGTGTATTTGAATAAACAAAACCTTGATTACCTTCAGTAGTTAATACTTTTGTTAATTCAAGTTTTAATGCATTGATAAATGAATCTTGTCCAATACCAACTCTTTTTGTTTCAAGTTCAATTGCAGTTATTAATTCTTTTGTAGTTTTATGATGAACATCTGCTTTTAATAAAGATTTTTTTAATTCAACAATTGCTTTTTTTAATGAAGCAACATCATCTTTATGTCTTATTTTATTAACAGCATTTTTTATCGAACCGGTTATTGAATCAAACAAAGCAAAAACTCCTAGATTTTTTTAAATTTTGAGGATTATACTTTTTTTATACTTCAGAAGAGTTTAAATATGTAATATTTAAGATTTATTTTAGTTTACAATGTTTTTTAGTTTTTCAAGAAGCCCTAATTATAGGAATTCTTGAAATTAAACAATTAGTTTTTAGCTTAAATTTTAATTAAACTCATATACTTTGAATTCTCTTGGTTCTTTTGCTTCAAATTCATAATCGAATATTTTTGTGATTTTTGAATGTAATAAAACTCTAGTAACATTTGAAGCAGTTCTTCCATAAATTCCATCACCAATAATTGGTAATCCAACAGAATTTAAATGTACTCTAATTTGATGTGTTCGCCCAGATTCAATAACAATCTTAATTTTAGATTTGTTACCTTCTACTAGCATTGGGTAAACAGTTGATTTAGCTGGTTTACCTTTTTTAGCATCAATTTTAGATTTAGCACTTCCTCTATCTTTTGTTGTAAGAATTGGTTTATCAATTTCAATTTCATCAATTACTTTACCTTCAACAATTGCAACATATTCTTTGTAAACTTTATTTTGTTTAAACTCTTTAATTGCTTTTTTCTGGAAGTCTTCATTTTTTGCAAACATCATAACACCACTTGTTTCTTTATCAAGTCTGTTAAGTAATATTGCATCTGGATATTTTTTTGCAACTTCATCTGCTGTTAAAAATGCAGGTTTATCAACAACTAAAATATCATTATCTTGGAAAATTACTTTTATTGGAGCAATATCTTTTACTACAAAATTAGTATCTGCACTAATTTCTCCACGTGCAATCATTACTTTTTTTCCACCAACTCTTACAAGTCCTTTATCTATTAACTCTTTTGCTTTAGAATTAGAAATTCCTTCTTGCATTGCTAATAGTTTATACGCTTTATCTCGTGCTGCCATTTATTTCCTTTATTATGGGATCAATTGAACCAACTTTTTTTAAAATTGGTTTTTTCAAATTATCTATATTATTTAAATAATCACCTAATTGTTCATTTTCTATTAAGTAGTAATTTTCTATACATTCAAAAAGTGGCTTTTGATTAAATATATTTTTACCACTAATTATTTTACAATTAAAAAAAGCAGGTTCAATTGGATTATGTCCCCCTATTTTTTCAAATGCTCCACCTAAAATCACAAGATCTGAAATTGCAAATATATTATTTAGTATACCCATTTTATCTACTAGAATTATATCAGAATCAAAGTTGTCTTGTTGCGAATACTTATGATATGTTAAAGAATTATTTTTCACATACTCTTTTATTAATAAATCAACTTCTAAAAATCTTTCAGGATGTCTTGGAACTATTACTAATTTTCCGTAACTTCTTTTATATGAATTTAAAATTAATTCTTCTTCATTTTTATGTGTACTTGCTGCTGTTATTAAAACATCATCAGTTTTTTCTAAAACTTTTGTAACTTTTGGAGTTTGCGCTAGTTTTATATTTCCAACTACTTGTACATTTCTTGCACCAAGTTCTTCTAATCTTTTTTTATCTAAATTACTTTGTGCAAATACTTTATCAATATTTTTAAATATTCTTTTATAAAGAAAAGAAAATCTTTTATATGAATTATATGATTTATCAGAAATTCTTGCATTTATTAAAAAAGTCTTTGCACCTTTTTTCTTAGCTATTAAAAAAAGCATAAACCATAATTCAGCTTCCATTACAACTAAAACTTTTTGCTTATTAATCCAAAATGGTAAAAAAATCTCAAAAGGCAAATATCTAACATTTGATGAACTTTTTAAAGCTTCTTCATATCCTGTATTTGTAATAACAGATACATTTGCCTCATCCTTATAATAATCTATTAAAGGTTTTATAGCTTTTGTTTCACCCATAGAACATGAATGGAACCAAATACCATTTTCTTTAAATGAAGGATTATTTTTTAGAAAAAACTTTGAGGGAATTGCATTTTTGTATTTTGGATTTCTAGATTTAAAAATTAAATAAGGTATTGCTAGTATATATACAAAACTTAAAAGTAAGTAGTAAAATATACTAAAAAGGCTCAAAATTAAGCCTCTTCAGTTTCGTCTTCTTTATAAAGGATTCTTCCACAATGTGGACAATTTATAATCTCTTCTGATTTAATAACTTCAGCATAAGTTTTGTCATTAATTTTCATATAACAACCATAACAAGCTTGTTTTTTTACAGGAACAACAGCAGAATCTTTTGCCCATCTTTTGATTTTTTCATAGAAAGTTAAAATTTTATTATCAAATTTTTCTAATAATTCACTTCTATCTTGATATACAACATTTCTTTCTTTGTTAATTTCTTCAATAGTATTATCAACTGCAACTTGAATTTCTTTAATAGATTCTTCTTCTTCAGTTAATTTATCTTGTAACTCTTTTAATGATTCTTCTTTAGTTTCAGCTAAAGCATCTAATCTATTGATCTCTTCATTTGCAAATGCAATTTGTTCTTTAGCAATTTCTTCTTCTAATTGTAAAGCTTTTAATTCTTTTTCTGTTTGAACACTATCATTTTTCTTAGATATATCTTCTAACTTCGATTTTAATTCACTTAAGTGAATATTGTTTTTAGTTCTTTTTGATTTAATATCATCAATTTCTAAATATAAAGCATTAATTGATGCTTTAATCTCTTCTGCTGTTTCAACAAATGTTGCTAATTTTGCCTTCTCATTTTCGATTTTTGGTTCGAACATGCTAATTGCTGTATCAAATTTTGACAATTTGATTAAATCCTGTAAATACTTATTCAATCGTTTCTCCTTCTATAAAAAACTCAAATGGATTTTTTGAAGCTGTTATTATAGCTTTTAATTCATTTTTTTTCAAATATTCTGAAAGAAGTCCCTCTAGCAAGTTGCTGAAGAATCTTTCACTCTCATAATGTCTTATATCAATTAATGAAATACCTCTAGCTTTTGCTTCCATTGCATCATGATATTTTATATCACCTGTTAGGAAACAATCAGCTTGTACTTCTGTAATTAAAGACATTCCTGAACCTGTAACAATTGCTACTTTTTTAATAAACTCATTACACTTTACTGCTTTTGTAGTTTTTAAATCTAACTTTTTAGATACATATTTTACTAAATCATTAAAACTCATATTTACATTTGCATAAGATATAAACTCATCTGTGTTTTCTATTTTAAAACCAAGGATGTTTTCAACTACATATTTATTTAGATGAGTTTTATCTATATTTGTATGCATTGAAATTAAACATATATCTTTTTTGATTAATTTTTGTAATAACTTTGTACTATAAGAGTCATAATTAACTCTTTTTAATCCTGAAAAAATTAAAGGATGATGGGTAATAATTAAAGAGTTTTCTTCAATTTCATCAATTAATTCTTCATCTAAATCAATGCTAATATATATTTTTTTTATTTCATCATCAAAAGATCCTACAAGTAAACCTGCATTATCCCATTTTTCTTGAAGAGAAAAAGGTGATAAATCATCTAAAAAATCATATATATTTTGTACTAACATTTTGGTTTATCTACCTATTCTTTTTAATCGTTCAGGTTCTTGTTCTTTGTATAAAACAGCACAACCTTGAGATAATTCTCGCACCTTCAAGATGTAGTTTTGTCGCTCAGTTACTGAAATTGCTTTTCTTGCATCTAAAGTATTAAAAGCATGAGAAGCTATCATACATTGATCATAAGCAGGTAAAGGAAGACCATTTTCTAAACATACTTTACACTCGTTAAAAGCATCATCAAAATGTCTAAATAACATTTCTGTGTTTGCTACTTCAAAGTTGTATTTAGAAAATTCATATTCACTTTCTTTATGAACATCTGCATAAGTTGTAATACCATGTTTGTTTTCATTCCAGACAATATCAAATACAGAATCAACACCTTGTAAATACATAGCAAGTCTTTCAGTTCCATAAGTAATTTCAACAGCAACAGGATCACAAGGAAGTCCTCCAACTTGTTGAAAGTAAGTAAACTGAGTTACTTCCATACCATCAAGCCAAACTTCCCATCCAAGTCCCCATGCACCTAGTGTTGGAGACTCCCAATTATCCTCTACAAATCTAATATCATGTTTAGATAAATCTAAACCTAGATATTCTAAAGATTGAAGATATAAGTCTTGAATATTATCAGGACTTGGTTTGATTAGTGTTTGAAACTGATAATAAGCTCCTAATCTATTTGGATTCTCTCCATATCTTCCATCAGTTGGTCTTCTACTTGGCGCAACATAAGCAGTTGACCAAGGAGTTGAATCTAAACTTCTTAAAAGAGTTGCTGGATGAAAAGTTCCAGCACCTGCAGGAATATCGTAAGGTTGTACGATATTACATCCTTCATTTGCCCAAAACTCTTGTAATTTTAATAGAATTTGTGAAAAAGTAAGCATCTATTTAATTCCTATTTTTGATTTTATCAAAATAAATTCAAGTATTTTCTATAAAATAGAAAAAACTTGAATTTATACTGAAATAATATATTTTAAAGTATCTGATTTTTTAATAAAAAAGTAGAAGCAGTACCATAAATAGTACTGCTTAATATTATAAAATTACTTCTATTTCTTTTGAATCAGTTTCAACTTTTTTAGCTTGAACGATTCTGTCTTCTTTTAATTTAACAGCTAATTCACTGTCTGAAATCGCAAGGATTTGCATTGCAAGGTAAGCTGCATTAATCGCACCTGATCTTCCAAGTGCTACAGTTCCAACAGGCATTCCTGCAGGCATTTGTACAGTTGAAAGCATTGCATCCATACCATCCATTGCTCCACCTTTCATTGGTACTCCAAGAACAGGTTTAGTTGTAGTTGCTGCTAAGGCACCTGCTAAATGTGCTGCCATTCCAGCAGCTGCTATAAATACTTTAGCACCTTTTTCTTCAGCTTCTTTGATATAATTTTTAGTTCTAACTGGAGACCTATGAGCTGAAGAGATTATAATCTCGTAATTTACATTAAACTTTTCGAAAGTATCTGCACAATGCTTCATAATTTCATAGTCAGATTTACTACCCATAATAATTGATACAAAATTCATTTTAATTCCTTTAATTTTTTATAAAAGCACGATTATATCAAAAAGATTCTAATAGTTTTATAATCTTAGAAATTTTAACTTTTTCCCATGCTTTATTTTTATATAAAGTTAAAGAATCATTATCATAAATAAATTTTGATAAGGACTTAGATTTGTCTTTAATTTTGATTACTTTTGTATTATTATAATATTTTATTTTTCTATCTATATTTTCATCTGTTGACAATACAACTGTTGGAATCATAAAAGCATCACTTATATGTAAGGTAGATGTATCTGTTGTTATAACCTTGTCCATATTAGAAATAATATAGATAAAATCATTTATAGTTTTAGATTCTCTAGCAAGATTAACAAATCTATCATCCGAAAATTTTGAGTCAATATTTAATGTTGAAACAATTGTACAATCATCCATTTGAGATACCATATTTTTTAATAATGATGATGCAATATTTTGAGGAATAGTTTTTTTAATATTTGCAGAAAAAGGATGAAATAAAACAACTTTTCCTTTTGTCTTTAATGTTGTAATTTTTTCTTTCAATTTATCAGAAACTACAATTTTTTTAATATCTATTTCATTATGCTTACTAAAGTCAGAAACTTTTTCATAATCAATTCCAAATTTATATAACCATGCATCAACAATATTTAAAGCTTCAAAATTTACAGATTTTTCAAGCATAGAACTATTATCAACAAAATAATCATAAGTACAAAGTTTTTTGCTAGTAACACTTAAAGGTAAAACATTATTTATAAATTTTTGTTTTAAATATATTTGCTTATCTCTTGAATAAAAACTATTATTCGAAGCATCAATACATAAATCTATTTTAACACTTTTGCATACTTGACTTAATTTTTCATGTAATATTCTCAAAGCAGTAGAAGAACTTATCATTTGTCCAATACTTTTTCCAAGGCCACCTATAATTATAATTGTTATTTCATCTTTTTTATTTGCTTTTAACTGTTTAAAAATATCAACTTTTGATGATTGATCAAACATATTTAATATCTTTGGTGAAACTGTTTGAGAATTTTTTGTAGTATTTTCAAGCTCAAGAGATTTCAAGTATTCATTTTTATTACTGATACCTAATTCAATTGGAAAGTTTTCTAAAGCTCTAACTTTATCTTCTTTTAAAAGTCTTGTTTTATATTTATCTTTATCAACATTTTCAAAAACTTTTTTTAAATCATCGAAATCTTTTTCCGTAGTAATATAGACTGTGTCGTTTTCTAAATTTGATGGCATTTTAAATTTATTATATAAAATTAAAGTACCATCTGTAGTCTTAATGTTGATATTCTGTGTAACCCTAAAAAAAATCATTTGTTACCAAACAATTATATTTCAGTGTTTTCAGTTCTTAACATTGTTAAGTAAGGTAATGTTCCTGGTAATTGGATTTTATTTGTATTTCCACTATGAACTGATTCCATTTCCTTATTTGTTTCTGTTAAGATTTTTTTGAAATTAATATAATAAACACCATCTTCATTCTTGAAAATTTTACCTATTTCATTATCACATTCAACAATATTGCTATTTCTTGGAGGGAAGATTTCAATATCTTGATTTGGGTAAACTTTGTACTTACACATAAAATGCTTTTCATCTTCAGTTATAAGCCCTGTTACTTCATAAGAGCCTTTTGAAATTGCATATTCATGATTTTGTGAATCAGTTTTTTCAAATGGTCTATGCACTAAATAAGCATCAGTAAAACCTCTATTTTTTGTTGTATGAAGTTCTCTTTGATATTTATCAGCATCAAATGTATCTGCATAATAATCATCAATAGCTTCTCTATATGCATTTGCAGTTACAGCAGCATAATATGGAGATTTTGTTCTTCCTTCAATTTTTAATGAATCAACTGCACCAGAATCCATAATTTCTTGAATATGTGAAGCTAAATTCATATCTTTTGAATTAAAGATATAAGTTCCAACACCGGGATCTTCTTCAAGTCTAAATAGTGTATTTTGATTTTCACTTTCAGCATAAAGTGTATAATCAAATCTACAATCATTTGCACATGAACCTCTATTTGGAACACGCCCACTTTGTACTGCTGAAATCAAACATCTTCCAGAATATGCAAAACACATAGAACCATGTACAAAAATTTCAATTTCCATATCAGGTAAATGCTTTTTAATTTGCTGTACATCTTTTAATGAAATTTCACGTGCAACAACAATTCTTTTTACACCTAAATCCCAAAATACTTGTGCATCTAAATAGTTAAGTACATTTGCTTGTGTTGATAAATGTACATCAATATCAGGTGCGATTTCTCTACATAATTTAACAACACCAGGGGCTGCTACAATAAAGCCATCAGGTTTTACCTCAGCCATTTTTTCAATGTGTTTTTTTAGTAAATCAATCTGTGAGTTAAAAGGAAAACCATTAATTGTTGCATATACTTTTTTACCACGTGCATGTGCGTAATCAATTCCTTCTTTAAACGTCTCAAAAGTAAATTCTTTTCCTGCTCTAATTCTTAAAGAGAAGTGGCTAACTCCTGCATAAACTGCGTCTGCACCATAGTTTATAGCGATTTTTAGCTTCTCTAAGTTTCCTGCTGGTGATAATAATTCTACTTTGTTATTATTCATAATTTGTCCTTGGTAAATAAGTTATAATCTGTTAGTATTTTTAAAAACGCAATTATACCCAAATTTTATATAAATTTAATATAGACTATTTTAGTCATATTTAAAATAAAATATATATAATTATTATAAAGGATTAAAATGAAAAAGATTATATTATCAAGCATACTAACAAGCGCACTATTATGTGCTACTGATTTACAGTCAATTGGTGTTGATGTATCTTATACAGATTCAAATGATGAAGATAAAAACATTACAATAATCAGAAAAACTCCAGATAATTGTAAAACTGTAAAGTTTGACCCAAAAACTATTTTAGGTGGTAATTTAGTTGATGCTTCAGTTCCTGCTGAATGTAAGAAAACATTTATTACATATTTAGGAAAAGTATCTCCAATAAAATACTCAGATAAAGTAGAAACATATGGGGAAGTTGAAGTTCTAGAATTTATTGACAAAGCAAAAGATGATGAGAATATGCTTTTAGTTGATTCAAGAACTACTGATTGGTATTTAAACCAAACAATTCCATCAGCTATAAATGTTCCTTTTATTTATTTAAATAAAGGTCAATACCCTGATGATTTTTTAGATGCAATTGATACTTTAGGTGTGGAAGTTACAAAAGATGGATATGATTTTACAAATGCTAAAGAATTACTGTTATTTTGTAATGGAGTTTGGTGTGGTCAATCACCTCTAT
The DNA here is from genome assembly GCF_003711085.1 of Arcobacter peruensis. NCBI lineage: Bacteria > Pseudomonadati > Campylobacterota > Epsilonproteobacteria > Campylobacterales > Arcobacteraceae > Arcobacter > Arcobacter peruensis. Next base: position 2,553,839 of record NZ_CP032363.1, on the reverse strand, counting down.
CTATGAAAAACTTAATCTCAATTGGTTACCCAGAAGAAAAACTAAAATGGTATAGAGGTGGTATTCAATCGTGGTTAAGTTTAGGATTTCCTACAATCAAACCAAATTAAAAGAAAGCTTCTTTTTAGAAGCTTTCCCATTCATCATCATCTTTAGATGGTTTTGATTCAATTACTTTATTTTTAACTTCTTGTGTTCTCTTAACTGAAGAAGAAGTAGAAGATGACGCTTTAGGTAAAGTTACAGTTTTTGGCTCTGTAATCATTTTATTTTCTACATTTACATTAATAACATTATCTCTTTTTATTTGATCAAGAGAAGCAAAAACTTTTTGTGTAGCTTTATCTAAATCACTTGAAAAGCTATTTAATTTTTCACTACTTGAATCACTCTTACAATTTTCATCAATATAATCTTGAACATTAGAATGAACTAATTCATGACTTTCTTTTAAATTTTTCCAGTTTGTAGTTTGTGTAAACTCTTTAGAGTTTTGTTCTTGCTCAATAATCCATTTTCCTAAATCACACTCTGTTGGTTTAGTAACAGACCAAGCGTTTGTCGTTGTTCCTATTTTTTCGAAATTAATATTTTTAAATTTAATATGGTCATTTTTTAATTTAGAAATTTTAAATACTAAATCAATATCTGAAATTTCATTTACACTTGACTCATTAAATTTTGCCCTATCTGCAATTTTTAATAAATTCTCAGATAAACCAGAAACTTCATTTGCTAAAGAACTAATAGTTGTAGCAGAACTTGCATTTACTTGTGTTGCTTGGTCAAGTGCATTTATTGCATCATTTATTTGAACAATACCACTTTCTTCTTCAACACTTGCAGTTGAAACATCTTCTATTAATTCAATTGTTTGATTTATTTTTTCATTAAGACTTGTATATCCACCAATCATATCATTGGCAATTACTTTTCCTTCATTTGCTTTTGAAGTTGCAGCTTCAACAATTCCTTTAATCTCTTTTGCAGCTTCTGCTGATCTATTTGCAAGATTTCTCACTTCTTGTGCAACAACAGCAAAACCTTTTCCAGCTTCACCTGCAGTTGCTGCTTCAACAGCTGCATTTAAAGATAAAATATTTGTTTGGAATGCAATTTGATCAATTACTGTAATTGCATCATTAATTGAATTAACTTGTGTATCAATATCTTCCATAGCCTGTGTAGTTTTAGATGCTAAACTTTGACCTTCAGAAGAAGAAATTTGTAAGTCATTTGCTAAAGAAGACATTTGTTGAACTTTTTGAACATTTGATTTAACGATTGATGTTACTTCTTCTAGTGCAGCTGCTGTTTCTTCTAAGGAAGCAGCTTGTTCATTTGCAGAACTAGATAATTTTTCAGCAGATGTTGATAAAACATTTGTATCATCATTTAGTTTTTTACCACTTGATACAATCATAGATAAGAATTCAGAAACAGCAATTCCAATTAATTTTGTACTTGAGTTAATAGAAGAAACAATTCCCCTAACTTCATTTGCATTCGTAGTGTTGTCAACTGTAAAATCAGAACTACCATATCTTAAAAGTGTATTATTTAGTACCGTTAAACTTTCATTTGTTTTATCAATCATTGTATTAATTGATTCTTTCAATTCTTGTATTTGCGGGTTATTTGAATTTTTTTCTACTTTATAAACATAGAATCCATTATTAACTTTTGAAATTACTTCATCTACTTCATCAATTACAATAGCATCAGCAGCAACACCATCTTTTAGTTTTCGAACATAGCCATTAAAACTATCAACTAGTTTTCCTACCTCATCATTAGATTTTTTCTCTATTTCATCAGTATTTGAATCTGGATTGCTCATTTCTTTTATAGCCATATTTAAATTAAGTAATGGTTTTATTATTGATTTATTAATAAAGAATGAATATATGATATAAACTAGTAATATTGCAATTAAAGAGAAAATAATAATACTCATAATAATTGCATTTATTTCATCATTAGTATTTTTTTTCATTAATGAAATATCAGCTTCAATATCATCTACATAAACTCCTGTACCAATTATCCAATCCCAAGCAGCGAATCTTTGTACATAAGAAAATTTCTTAACAGGATTTTCAAACCCTGGTTTTGGCCACATATAAGTAACTAAACCACCTTTTGGTTCTTTATTTGTAACAACAGAAAATTCTTTAAATAGATATTTTCCGGCTTTGTCTTGTATATTTGACAAGTCTTTTCCATCTAAACTAGGTTTAATTGCATGCATAATCATTTTAGGATGAGAATCATTAATCCAGAAATATCCATCTTTACCATATCTCATTTTACTAATAGTAAGTAAGGCTTCTTTTTTAATTTTTGCTGATACATCAGATACGTATTCACCTGTTCCAATTACCCAATTATAAGGCTTAAATAATTTTACAAATGAAACTTTTGCTTGTGGCTTTTCAAAATTTGGTTTAGGCCATACATAATCAACAAAACCCTCACCTTTTGATTTTGCTACATTTGCAAACTCATTAAATATTTTTTTTCCACCTTTATCTTTATAATCAATAAGATCTTTGCCATTTAATTGAGGTTTTATAGGATGCATAACAATTACTGCATTTGTATCATTTATCCAAAAATATCCAGTATTACCATATCTACTCTCTTCAACTAAGGTTTTTAATCTAAACTTTAGAGCATCTTCTGATAATACATCTTTTAGTTTTTCATATTCAGCTTCTAAAATAGAAAATAAAAAATTTGTTTGAGTTCTTAAATCATCTTGAACTTCAATTTTTATTTTTTCTATTTCTGTTCTTTTGTGATAAGCTTCAACTGTTTTCATAGCTAAAGAGATATAGTTTTGTAACTCTTTTTCTTTTTTACTGTAGGATTCTTCTTTATATCTTTCAATATTTTCGTTTGAAAATTTATTAATTGAATATATTGAAGCAATTGCAATAGACAAAGATACAAAAACTATTGTAATAAGTGCTAAAACTAAAAGTTTTACTTTGATAGAGATATTTGAAAACATGACACTCTCCGTTTTTTATTATTTAATTATCTATATGATAACTATTTTTTCTTTAATTTAACAAGGAGGTTTAATTATTAATTTATTTTCAAAATTTACTTTTAACAGTTTTTATTGTGTATAAATTATATCAAAGACTATATATTCAAGAATAGCTTATCAATATCTTTAATTATAGAAATATCTAGTTTTTTATTATTTGCTTCATCTTTTAATATTAAAATAGCTTCATTATGAGTATGAATACTTCTGTAATTTTTATTACTACATAAAGATGTATATTTATTTAAAGTTGACAATAGTCTATCTTTAAAACTTAAATCTTTAGCTCCAAGTTTAAATGGATATCCACTACTATCAAGACATTCTTGGACTTTACTTGAGCATAATGCAATATCATTAAACCCCATTATATTTGTTAATATCTTTTTATTAAAATATGGATAAGATTTGATTTCTTCGTATTCATTTATACTTAAATTTTCATCTTTTTCTAATATATTTACAGGTATTAAAAGTTTTCCAATGTTGCATAATGAAGCAGTAATCATAAATATATATTTATCTTTATGATCAAATTCATAAAAATCACACATTCTTTCGCTGTATTTAACTATCTTTGATTTATTATCTACAATATTACAAAAGCTCTGTGTTATGTTTAGAACTTTTTCAAAGTCTAAAGCAGCAGTAAAATCATGTAAATTATTAAAAATAAAATATACAATATCATTTTCATTTTGAATATCAATCCAAAACTCAATACTTGAACTTATCTCAATAAATAAATTTACTATTTTTTCATCAAATAAGATATTAGAATTGTTCTTTACAAAAGTAATAATTTCGTTTCTATTTTCAATACTTTTATTTGAAAAATCATATTTTTCATCTATAAATTGAGTGAAGAAAAGTATTTGAGAAAAAAGTGGGATATCATTAGCTTTTAATTCATAAATTCCTGAACCATCAAACCTTTCTCCTTGGTATTTTAAAATGTTAGATTTCTTTGATAAAAAAGGGAAATCTTTAATCTTTTCTTCACTTAATTCATAATAATCTTTATTTTTAACTCTTTGTTCATTTAATGCAATATCATGACATAAAGAATAAGCACATAAATCAAACATCTCTTGTGGATTAAATCCTAATTTTTGTCCCATTTTTAAAGATAAGTAAGCAACTCTTTTTGAATGATTTTCAGAAGTGTTATTGAGTTGTAATTCAATATTATCTAATAAATGAGATGTTGCTAATAAAAAGTTGTTTAAATTAAAAGCTAATTGTTTTTTCTTGTCCATTAATATTCCTATTTTTTTACTAAAATTTTATTTGAAGAGTTTTTACTCTTCAAATAATGATGAAATTGCTTCTATGCTTTTATCCGTCATATCTAAATCAATATGTCCTGCATCTTTTACTTCAACTAGTTGAACATCAAGCCCTTGAGCTTTCATTTTTTTATAAAAATCTTTTGTAACACTTGGTTTTGATATCTCATCTTTTGTTCCATAAATCATAATAAATTTTGATTCTTTATTCATTTTAGATAAAACATCATTTGCAAGAAGATGTTTTTCATTTGCATAATCTGGTCTTTCATATCTACCTGCTACTAATACAACATTTTTTAAAAGCTCAGGATTTAAACCAGCCAGTGATCCACTCATCATAGCTCCAGCTGAATGACCAACAATAGTGATTTCTTTGCTTTCATATTTATCTTTTAAAGCAATTACTAATTTTTCTAAGAATTGAACATACTCTTTTGTAGCTGCTTGATGATTATACTCTTTACTTCCAATTGATTTTAATTTATTTAATGAAGAAGCAGAATAACCTGGAAGTGCTACAGCAATTGTACTAATATCACTTGACATATTTAAATTCTCAGCAAAAGGAGCATATCTTCCTAATACATTACTTCCTTCATCCCATGTTCCATGAACAATTACGATTAATTTATCATTATCATCACCTTCAAACATTGCATAATTTATACATTCGTTTCCAGCAAAAATAAAACCTTCACCTTTTTGCTCACAATCTTGTTTACTTACATTTTTTGCAAACGAAAAAGATGCTGTAACTACTAACAATAAAAATAAAACTTTTTTTAACATTTTGATTCCTTTAATATGTATTTTAAATAATTCCTTTATAATAAAATATTATAACTTAAGGAGAGGTTTTGATAAAAAATAAATATGTAAAAACAATTGTACTTGGATTATTTGTTCTATTAAGTAATCTTAACGCATTAGATATTGCAAAAATGCAAGAAGAAGCAATAAAAGAAGTAAAAGTAATTTCAACACAGGATTTAGTTAAACTTTTAGAACAAAAACCAAATACTAAAATAATCGATGTTAGATCTAGAGCTGAAATCAATAATCAAGGTGGTTATATTAAGGCCAATAAAGTAAGTAATATACAAAGAGGAGATTTAGAGTTTTTAATTTCTCAAGAAGTAAAAACTGATGATACCTTTGTTATTCATTGTTTTAATGGAAATAAATCACTTTTTGCAGCTAAAAGATTAAAAGATTTAGGATATAAAAATGTTCTGTATTACAAAGATAGTTTCAAAGTTTGGAAAGAAAATAAACTTCCAATCTCATCTTTAGATAAATATCCACAATCACTTTTATATAATAAAATACAAAAAGTAGCAAAAGGTGTTTATACGTCAATTGGAATTACAGCACCTTATGAATATGAATCAACTGCACATAACAACAACTTAGGATTTATTGTAGGAGATGATTCAGTATTAGTATGGAATGCTAGTTCTTCTTATCTTTTAGCACAATCATTTCATAAAGAGATAAAAAAAATTACAAATAAACCAGTTAAATATGTTGTCTTAGAAAATTCTCAAGGACATGCAATTTTAGGTTCTAATTATTGGAAAGAGCAAGGTGCAAAAATTATTGCTCAAAAAATTGTTGAAGATGAAATTGCAATAAAAGGAGAAAGAATTTTTTCAAGAATGCAAAGAGTTTTAAAAGATAAATTTGAAGGAACAGAAGTTGTAGAGCCTGATGAATATTTTAAGGATAGTATGACTTTTGACTTAGGTAATAAAATAGTAGAAGCTAAATATCTAGGATATGCACATGAACATAGTGATATAATACTTTGGCTTCCAAAAGAAAAAATTACATTCGCAGGTGACATTGCATTTAATAATAGATTATTACCAATATTTGAAATTACAGAAACAAAAAAATGGCTAGAAGCATGGGATAAATTTGCTACATTAAATGCACAAATAGTAGTACCAGGTCATGGTGAAGTTACAAATATGCAAACAGTTACAAAGTACACAAAAGATTATCTAGTTTATTTAAGAGAAAAAGTTGAAGAAATTTTAGATGATGATGGTGGATTAAATGATGCATATAATATTGATATGTCTGCGTTTGAACACTTAGATACATATAAAGAACTTGGCAAACAAAATATTGCTAGAGTTTTTAAACAAATGGAATTTGAAGAGTAAAAACTCTTCAAATTTTAATAAGCATTAACTCCAATATATCCATCAACTTGTTTTTCTACAAATTCAACAATTCCTGCTTGAACATATTCTAAATCATCAATAAAATCATCTTCCGTCCATTTCATACTTTCCATAGTATTTCTACAAGCAAAAAACTCTACATCATATTCCATAAGTGAACTTATTCTAGCAAGCGTTGCTTTATCATAATCTTTTTTTAAAGCTCTCATTCCATTTCCATAAGCAACAACAGCAACTTTTAAAGATTCTTCAGGATACTCTTTTAAAATATTATAAATAGTTCCTAAATTATGGTTTACTTTATCAAGTTCAGAATCATAAATTTGAAAAACTACTTTTCTTGGCTCATCAAAAGAAGGTTGTGGGTTAGAAAAAGTTGATTCTCCATAAACAAAAACTGTAAAAAATAAAACTATTAATAAATTTTTCATTCTTATTCCTTTATATAAACTTCATTTTCTTTTTTTATTATACCACTGCTAAGTATTTTACAATATAAACCTCTATGATCTTTTACTAAACTTGGTAATTTTTTCCCAAAAACGCTCAAGTGGTTACAAATAGTACAATTTTGAGTAATTTCTAATTTAACACTTCCTATTATAAAAACTGTACCAACTTTATATTCATGAGGATTAAAATCAAATAATATATTTTCTCCTAGACTTCCTAATTGTAAATCAATATTATTTTCTTCTGCAATATTGTATGATACAGAACCTACTACCATCACAGATTTATCTTCATCTTTTCCTGCAAATTTATCATCTTTAATTCCAAAACCATTAATAATATCAAGCTCATTTACTTTAGGTCTAGGTAGTCCTGATGAGTCTTTTTTTGCACTAAATGTTTCAATTACTTTCCCAATTTTTTTCATTTATTTATTGTTTTCCTTTAATATTAATAAAAAATCTTTTTTATTCCATGAACCGGGATATTTGTTTTTTAATTTACCATTATTTTCTAAAGCAAAAAAAGTGGGTGTCATACCTCTATATCCTTTTGCAAGGTTAAAAGGCAATTTAACATCTTCAATATCAATTTTTAAAAAGAGATAATCTTCATCTATTTTATTTTTTACTTCATTTAAAGACAAAACTTCTTTGTCCATCTTTTTACAAAAATGGCAAGTTTTAGATGTAGCATAAACTAGTATTTTTTTATTTTCTTTTCTTGCATCATTTAATAATTCATCTTCGTTATAGTTTTTTGATAAAATCTTTACTTCTTTTTTAGTATTTTTCAATCTTTCTTCTTTATAATTCATAAAATATATAGCTAAAGATGATAAATCTTCATCATTTAAATTATAATTATTTGAAAGTTTTTTATCATAATACTTTATAATTGAAGGTTCACAAATACTATTATTTAAATCAGGATTTGTAAGATAACTCTTTAAATATTCTTCTATCTCAATTTGTTGCATTTCTAAATCACTATTATCACCTATATGCTTTGGACTATCAATTATTGCATAAGCAAGCATATTCTCAGTTGGATATTTTAGATTTAAAAGTTTATTTTCTTTTTCAAAAAAGTTTGTTTTTAATGTTTTCATATCAATAAATTTTCCATGACATGAAGAGCATTTTTGTAAAAATATTTTTTCACCATCTTTAAAGTTTGCGTTTAAAGATGAAATAAATATTATAAAAATTAGTAGTAAAGCTTTTTTAAGCAATTAGTATTCCTTTTTTCAATTTAATAAATAGTTTTTATAACAACTTATTAAATTGAAAGAAGTATAAAGATTTAATCTTTATACTTTTTCATTTTGAATACTAAATAACAATTCCTGGGTTATTTTTAACACCAACAATATCTGGAGTATCAACTCTTAAGTTAGCAATATGTTTTACATTTCCTAAGTAAGTTTCAACTGTTTCCCAAACTGGTTCACCTGGTGATTTTGCACCAACAGTTGACCAACCTGCCACTTTATAAGATTTACTAGCTTCAAGTTTTTTTCCATTTTTAGTAAGTTGAATATCAGAAATTCTTTCACCCATCTTAGCTTTTGGATCAATTTTGTAAGAAATTCCACCAGTTCTTACCATATCTCCACCTTGTTGATAGAATGGATCTGCATTAAATAAGTTATCAGCAACATCTTCAAGAATATCTTTAATTCCCTGTCCTGTTATATCTCTTGCATAAGTTTCAGGATATGTCATAGCTGTTTGTGTCATTAAATCATCAAATGTGATATCTTGACCTGGCATAACTGTTGTACCCCATCTAAATCCTGGAGAAAGAGAAATATCTGCACCTTTAACATCAATTAAAGCATCACAAATAATTTGATCCCATGAACCATTAAAGTTACCACGTCTAAATAATGTCTCTTCAGTTGTAGCAACAGTTCTATTTAAGTCTTTAATAAATGGTAATCGAACTTTTTCAATATAAGCTTTCATTTCTTTATCTTCAGGAACTAAATCTGAGAAGATTGGAAGAAGTGTAAATTTAAAGTCTTTGATTTTTCCATTTTGAATATCTAAATCAAGAACATTTAAGAACTTACCATTAGAACCAGCATTACAAACATATGTAGTACCATTTACATTCTTAACAGGAACAGCTTCTGGAACACCATCATGAGTATGTCCACCCATAATAAAGTCAATACCAGTACATACTTCTGCCATTTTTTGATCAACATCGAAACCATTATGAGATAAAACAATAACAGCATCAGGTTTTTCTTCTTCTCTTACTTGATCAACCATCTCTTGCATTCCATCATCATTAATACCAAATGTCCAATCTGGAATAAATCTTTGAGGATTTGCAATAGTAGTGTAAGGGAAAGCTTGACCAATAATAGCAACTCTTGCGTTACCCATTTTTTTAATTGTATACGGTTTAAATGCGTGACCTGTATCTTCATCATAAGCTTGCATTGCAACTTCAGTTTCTTCCATTAATGCATCTTCTTTTACCATAACATTTTGAGCTAAGAATTCCGCATCAAGTAATTTAACATTTTCTAAAACTTCTTCTGCTTTGTATGTAAATTCCCAGTGACCAACAGCAACATCAACACCAAGTAAGTTCATAGCACCTACCATATCTTTACCTCTTGTGTAAAGAGCAGTTGCACTTCCTTGCCAAGTATCTCCACCATCCATCATAAGAGTTTTTTCAGCTCCAAAGTTATTTGTTAAATGATCAATTACTGTTTTAAGTTGAGCAAAACCACCTACTCTACCCATAACTTTTGCATGTTTTTCAAAGTTTACACAAGAATATGCATATTCTAATCTTTTGTTACCTTTTATACCATAGTAATCTAATAGTTTATCACCAACAATATGAGGTGGTTTTCCATAGTTACCATGAAAACCTAAGTTAACACTTGGTTCTCTAAAGTATACTGGCAGTAATTGAGCATGAGAATCTGTCATATGAAGAAGTCTTACATTACCGAAATTCTGTAGTTTGTAATAGTCTTCTAACTTATTTGTTTCTACTGATCTAGTATGAGAGTTTGCAAACACAGGAGCAGCACCAAGTACTGACATCATGTATACAAATTCTCTTCTACTTAATTTACTCATATTTTTTCCTATTCTTTTATATTAAATTATTTCCCAGATCCTACAACAGTAAAACCTAATGAAGTCCAAGCTTGCATACCACCTCTGTAGTATTTAATCTTTTCAACTGGATATCCCATTTTTAATAATGAAAATTCAGCGTTTTTAACCATACCTGGAGTTTGTCCACACCAGTAACCATTACAATATAATGCTAATGTTTTTGCTTTTGAAAAATCTAAAGTACCATCGTCATTTTGAACAACACCCATTTCATCTTCCATCATTTCAATAGCAGTATCTTTTTCATCAAAATTTGTAAAAGGAACATTTACTGCTCCTGGAATTCTTAACTTAGCAAACCAACCTGGCTTTCTTGAATCAATAATTGCAATATTTTCATCTGTTTGAGCTTTTTTCATATACTCAATAAACTCTAACTCACCTAAAGTCTCTAAACCATCAGCTAAACTAATTGGTTGTGGAGCACCTCTAAAAGTTGTTTCGTATAATGGAGAAATCTTACTAGTTTTTGATTGATCTCTCATAATTGTAAATTTTTCATCATTTAATTCCATATCAATAGATTTAACACCTTTTGAAATTGGAACATAATTATATGTAGCTTCTGCACTAAAAGCTGAACTAGCTAATAATCCAGAAAAAGCAGATGCAATAAGTAATTTATTTAAAAGTTTCATTTTATTCCTTTTATTTAGTAAAAAAAAAGCCAAGAAGAAACTCTTGACTTTTTTATGTTTTGATTTAATAAATACTAAAACTAGTATTTATATCCATCTCCAGGTATTGCTAATCTCCAAGTAGATTTTGCTTCTTCAGCTTGTTGTAATGCTCTAATAGCAAATTTACAAGATCTGTGAGCTGCAAAATTAGTTTCTAATTTAGTTTTTGAAGCTTTACCTTTAAAAGTTTTTGGATTAACCATTTTTGCTTTAGTTTTAATTGCTTCTTCAACTGATGCAATTAAACCAGAGTTATTAACTGTTAATCTTCTAAATTCTAAACCTTTTTCAATAGCAATAGCATTGTATTGTTTTGCAGTAGCAATAACTTTTTCAATTCCATTAGTTTTTACGTTACAAACTTTTTCTACATCAATTTTTGAATACTTATCTTTTTCTCCATGATGATCTGCATTAGCATTAACAAATCCAAAAGATAAAAGTGCAACTGATGTAATAACTTTTAATGTAATTTTTTTCATAATTTTCACCTTTTACTTTCTGATATCTGGACCATCAACTGGTAAACCATTTGATATGTATGACATGAAATATAATAATTCTTTCATTTCATCTGAAGTGTTTTTTGGAGGAACTTGACCTGCATCTTTAATACATCCAGACATTCTTCTCTCTAATGTACCTAAACCATCATTTGCTGCATTTCCAGCTGCCCATTTTAATCTATAAACTGGGAAATGTGTAGTTTGTCCTAAACCTTGTGATAAAGATTCATTTCTAACTCTTTGACCTGCACCTTGAATATGACAAGTTGCACAAGAAAGGTTTAAATATCCTCTTTGAGTGAAGTAATATTCTTTACCTCTTTCATAAGCTTCAGCAGCTTCTTTACTTTCAATTTTAATATCAACTCTTTTTTCTGCGTCTGCAGTTTCTTGAGCTAGATAAGCTTGTAAGTGAGCCATTTTACCTTTTTTCTCATTCCATTTCTTTTCACCATTAGATACTAAACACTCATTAACAGCTTGTGTTAAAGATACAACTTTTTTTGCTTTTTCATCAAAAAATGGGTAACTTCCAGCTATTGTAGTATCAGGGAAACAGTTTTTAAATGACTTTCCATTTGCAAAAGGTTTATTGAAAAGTTCTTCACCTTTTTCTACAAATTCTTCAGTTGGTGGGAATTCTTTAATTTCATCATAAGATAGTCTACCATTTTTAGAAAATGCATAACCACCTTTTGAAAATTCATCACCTTTAATTCCTTTAATAAAATTATTCTTTAACTCTTCAGTTGTAGAATATGGGAAAAAAGTACTTCTATTTTTTTCTGGATCAGAAAATTTAGCTTCGAAGTATTTAGTAATACCTTCTCTATCTTTTTCTGCTTGAGCATTGAAGTCTGCAGCAACAGCTGCAGTAGTAAATAAAGCAGCTAAAGTTGTAGCTTTTACAATTTTAAATAACATAATCTCTCCTTAGTTTTTCAATTACAATTATGTAATTATTTGATTTTTGCAGAACTTGTTTGTGTTTCGCCTTTTAAATCAGTCCATGTAATTACAACTTTTTCACCCTTTTCAGCGCCTTTAAATTGAAACTTTAAGTATGGATTCTTTGATAAGAATTGACTTGTTGATACTTCAAATACAATTTTGTCATTAACTTTTGCAGTTAAATATGTAATAAAGTTTACTTCTTTTTTAGCTTTTTCAGCTTCTTGGTAACTTAACATTGCATGTGATGCTAATGCTTTAACAGTTACAATACCTTTTTTTAATTTTGCTTTAATTCTAGTTTTTTTTGCCATAATATTTTTCCTTTTATTTTCTATTCATATTTTATTTATATTTTATAAGTGATTGAATTAAATCAACCTCCACATCCACCAATAGTAACTTTTACAAGTTTAGAAGCTGATACTAATTTACCATCAACATCTGCAACTACTGTAACAGTACCTGTTTTAGCCATTTTAATTCTTACTGAATAGTCAATAATTCCATTTTCAGGAACAGTAAATACTGCAACTGCTGTTTCTGGATTAGCATCTTGGAAAATTGCTACTGTTTTAGCATTTAATTTTGTAGAAACTGTAATAGGAATAACTGCACCATTTTCTGCAATATCCGGAGCTTTTAATTTGATTTTACCTTCAGTAACTGTTGAAGTACCAAAAACTTCTTTAATAGCTTCATCTACTTTTGTTGCAGTCCATGCTTTTGGTTTTGTTTCTCTAAAGTTAATAGCACTTAAAGTTGATGGTGCCATTGAAATTGCAAATGCACCTAATCCTAAGCTTAAAAAATTTCTTCTGTTCATTTTATTTCCTTTTATAATTATTTAATTGTTTTTAAATAAGCAACTACTGCTTTAATTTGTGAATCACTTAACCAACCATTTTTACCAAAAGCAGGCATTGCTGAAATTGGGTTAGTTGTATATGGGTCATATATTTTTTGATATAATAAATCATCTGGCCAATATTGTAAAGCTTGTAAAGCTGGTCCCATACTTCCTGGTCCATCTACATTTTTACCATTTGCTGAATGACAAGCTAAACAGTTACCAAGATTTTTAGTCATAAAAATCTTTTCACCTTGTTTAACTAAATCTCCATTTGCAAAACTACTTGTTGCGATTAAACCACTAATAGCTGATGCTATTAGTAAACTTTTTGCTAATTTCATTAGTTCTCCTATTTTATTTACTTGAGTTAATCATGTAGTCAACTACTTCTTTTAACTCTTGCTCTGTAATATCAGCTCCACCTTTAGGAGGCATCGCATTTATTCCATTTAATGCATTTGCATAAACAGTATCAATTCCTTTTGAAACAACTTCAGCCCAAGCTTCTTTGTCTCCAAGAACTGGTGCTCCAATTGCTGCATTTGCATGACAAGCACTACAACTTGCTTCATAAATTTTTGCACTCTTTGACACTGTAGCAGTTTCTTTAACTTTTGGCAAATCTTTTACTGTACTAATTGCAGGATCAAATCCTACATCAATTTCAGCAGCAATACTTACAGGTTTTGGTTGCTTACAATCTTTCATACATCTAACACCTTGTGCTAGAGGTCCTCTTTGTTCTTTAAGATCATTTCTATCTGGATGAACTGGATAAAAACCGTCTGGATTATTCATTTTAACTGTATTGAAATTTTCTTTACTTAAAACGAACTCATCATCAATTAATTCCCCACCAGCTTTAATATTATTTACAGATAATAAATAAGCAGTTAATGCATAAACTTCATTATCAGTTAAAGATTTTGGATGTGGGAATGGCATTGCAGTTTTAATGTACCAAAAAAGAGTACTTGCATATGGCCAATAAGAACCAATAGTTTTTCTAGGACCTTCTGTTCCTTCTAAACCTAATTGATTTTTTAAAGAACCTTGTCCTCCAGCTAATGTAGGATAACCACCTACTCCACCTGCACCAAAGTCACCATGACACATAGCACATTGTGATTCATATAATTCATCACCATCTTCAACAGAACCTTCACCTTCTGGTAAACCATGACCATCTGGCATTACATCTGTATCCCAAGCTTTTATTTCATTAGCAGTTGGTGTTCTACCGTATGAACTAAAACCTTTTTTATTTTGTTCGCTTACAGCATAATCTGTATACATTCCATCTTTAACAGGATATATAACAGCACCATCGATATTCATTTTTTTATCTGCAGCAGTTGCGTTTGTTACTAAAAGTGCAGATACTACACCAATGGCTAATAATGATTTTTTAAGATCTAACATGAACATTATTTACAACTCCTTTTGATGTTACTTCCCAACCTACGATTGGATTTCTATGATAAATACCTTCTACTCCAACATTTTCAATTAACTTATCAATTGAAGGTTGAATGTGTCCTGTATCATCAATTGCTCTTGATAAAAGAACTTTTTTCTTTCCGTCCCATTTAATAATATATGAGAATCTTGTCCAAGATTTAGGTAATACTAAACCTTTTAATGGAGCTTCTACCCAGTTTTTACCACCATCTAAAGAGATATCAACTGTTTTAATTGTTCCACGTCCAGACCATGCAATTCCAGATATTTCTACCATATCACCTTTTTTAAGATCAGTCCAAGGAACTTCAGGACATGGTGAAGTAATAATAGAGTTTACTTCCATTGGCCAGAAGAAATTAATCGCCTTACCACTTGGTTGTAACATTGTATATTTTGAAGTTTCTTCTTTTGCATGCCATGGTTTATCAGAGAACTCTATTCTTTTAACCCATTTAACATTTAAGTTACCTTCCCAACCTGGAACTAATAATCTTACAGGATAACCTTGTTCTGGTCTTAATGGTTCACCATTTTGTCCCCAAACAAGCATTGCATCATCTAAGATTTTTTCAATTGGAAGTGTTCTACCCATTTCTGAGTTATCACTACCTTCAACTAAAGCCCATTGTGCTTCAGGTTTAAGGCCTAAGTCTTCTAAAAGAACAGAAAGTTTAACACCAGTCCATTCAGCAGAACTCATCATACCTTTTACAAATTGTAAATTATTAAATTGTGGGCCTCTCCATCCAGTAGATCCATTTGCAGGACACTCAATAAAGTGAATTCTAGACTCTGATGGATATCTTTTTAATTGTTCTAATGTTAAAACAATTGGTTTTTTTACTAAACCGTGAATCATAAGTCTATATTTATTAGGATCAATTTGTGCAGTACCACCATGATTTCTTGTAAAAAATAAACCATTTGGTGTAATAATACCTTCTTGCTGATGCAATGGAGACATTGATACAGTCGCATATCTGTCACCTGAAGATAATAAATCATGTACTCTTCTTACATTATTATGTTCATAAGCAGAAGGTATACCATAAGGATATTTATCAACTTTATCACCAAGTTTTGTTCCCCAATCAACATGATGAGTAATATTTTCATCATCAGCTTTTAATTTTATTGGTGCTAAAACTGTAGCGGCAGTTAAAGCACTTGCTGAATAAATAGCTGTCTTTTTAAAAAAGTCTCTTCTACTAGATTTTTCTATAGAATCTACTTTTAAACTCTTTTTAGAATTTTTACTAATTTTCGTCATTTCCCCTCCTCATTTAATCTGGTATATTTAAAAATACCAACTAAAACATACAATTATAGTTTTAATATCTTAATAATAAATAAATTTCTAGTATTAAAAAAACTTATTTCTAATTTATTTTTGATTTAATTTTTTATAATTAAAACTAATATTAGGTATTCTTATTTTAAAGTTATGATTATCTTATATGAAAAATAGATATGTTCTCAGATAGACTATTTCAAGGGATTATTTAAATAAAATAATTTTGTGTATTGATAAAAATAAATTTGGTAAAATATACTTTACCAAATTTATTTATTTTTTTATTAAAAGATTCTTTGCAAATTTTATTGCATCTGTAGTAATTTTTTCTCCACTAATCATTCTAGCGATTTCATTAATTCTTTCTTCTTTTTTTAGAAGTTTTATTGTAGATATTCCATCATTTTTATCGACTAAAAAATGTTGAGAAGACACTGATGTTAATTGTGGTTGATGAGATATTGCAAAGATTTGATAAGATTTAGATAGTGTGGATAAAACATTAGCAATAGCATCACTTTCTTTTCCACTTAAATTAGCATCAATTTCATCTAAAAATAAAACACCATTATCAATAATATCAAATTCACTCATTGATGTAAGAAGTGCTAGTCTTAGTCTATTATATTCCCCTGAACTAATTGTATTTAAACTAACTCCATTTAACTCAAAAATTACTTCATCAATACCATGAGAATCTAATTTTTTATTTTTAAGATTAATTCTTGCATTTGATAAGTATAAAAACTTTAGATACTTATTTATTTTTTCTTCAAGTACAACTAAACTTTTTTTTCTATAATTAGATATTTCTTCTGCTAAATCATTTATTTCTAAAGTAATAATAGAAATTTTCTTTTCTAATATAGATTTTTCAAATGTAATATTCTCATAAGAATCTAATTCTTTTTTCTTTTCTTCTTTATATTCTAAAGCTTCAGCTATTGAACCAAATCTTTTTTGTAGAGAAGAAAGCTTTTCAATTCTTGTAAGAACAGTTTCTATATCGATATCTTCTAATTCATATAATGAATCATTAAATTTTTCAAATATATTATTAAGTTCATTCATTGTTTCATCAAAAAAACTAGAATCTTCTTCCAAAAGCTCTAAACTATTAGAAACACTTTGCCTAAAATTTAAGATTTCTGATGCACTTTTGATTGCATCTTCAATTTTTTCTTTTTTTGATAGTTTTCTTTTTAATAAATTTAATTCTTCATACTCATCAATACTAGGGTTTATTGCTTCAATTTTTTCAATTTCAAACTTGCTAAACTCTTTTAAATCTTCAATTTTTAATTCATCTTCAATAATTTTATTTAAATCTTTTTGAAGCTTACTAGCTTCTTTGAATAATAAATCAAATTTTTCTTTTTTCGAAGAAAAATCTTTATAATCTTTGTAACACACTTTATCAAGGAAGTTTAATAGTTTTACACTTTCAAAATCAGAAGTATCTCTTAAATTTAAATGCTTAATTAATTTAGAAGAGAAAGTATTTAGGTTTTTTTTAGAAATAGTTTGATTATTGATAAAAAATCTTACTTTTTCTTTTTTTATAGTTTTAATTACAATATCATCATTACTTTGTAAATCATATAATTCATCGCTAATTTTTGAATCACTGATTAAAACTTCACCTAAACTGGCTTTCACATCACTAAGAGCAAATAAAGATAAAATTGCCTGCATTAATATAGATTTACCTGCACCACTTGGACCGGTAAATACATTTAAACCTGTATTAAATTCTAAATCTATTTCTTTAAAAGACAAACAATCTTTTATATAAATTCTATTAATCATAAAATTAATTTCCCCATCTTAATTTTTCACTTAATACATCAAAATAGTTTCTTTCACATCTGTGAATCATTTTTGCATTTTGTTTTGCTATTTTAATTTTTATTGAATCGTTTTGCTCTAATTCATATATATCTTGACCATCTGCAATTACTACAGCACCTTGAGAATCTGTAATTGTAAACTCTATCTCAAAATCTGCAGGCATTACTAATGGTCTTTGTGTTAGAGAATGAGGGGCAACAGGAGTTACCAGAAAAGCCTCTGTTAAAGGATATAAGATAGGACCTCCAACTGATAAATTATACGCAGTAGAACCTGTAGGCGTAGATATAATTATCCCATCACCATAATATGAGTTAAAATGTTTATCATCGATTTTTGCATCAATTTTTATCATAGAAGAAATAGATTTTCTTGTAATTACAATATCATTAAATGCAACAAAACTATTTAAATTTAATGTACCTTCAATTAACATTCGACTATCTATTCTATAATTTTTATTAGTAAAATTTTTTAAAAAGTTTTCAATTTCATTCATAGAAATATCTGTTAAAAAACCTAAAGTACCTAGATTTATACCTAATACAGGTTTTTTATAATTATAAGATTTTCGTACCACTGATAATAAAGTACCATCTCCACCCACAGAAACTAAAAAATCAATTTTTTCGCATAATTCATCTAATTGAAGACCTTTTTTTTTAATCATTTTTGCAGAATTATTTTCTAAAAAAACTTCTATATTATATTTTTCAAATATTGATTTTATATTCTCATATATTGGTTTTAATTCTGGACTTGAAGGTCTTAGTATTATTCCTGCTTTTGAAAAAGAAGTGAGTAGTTCATTGCTTTTATTTAATCTCAAGTTTACCTCTATATATATGTATTTATACAATAGTATATAATAAGTTCTTTTAAGATTAATGTATATATTACAATTTGTTATATTTTAATTAAAAATTGAACAAAAAAAAAGCTTTGCAAAAGGCAAAGCTTTTTAGAGATTTGAATATTACAGTTGTTTTATTCAGACCTTTGTCGTTCAATTACGAAATCAAAGATTTCTATTGAACAAGACAAAGCTCGTTTATTTAACGCTATTAACCATTTCTCTTTTTAATAATTTCATCAGAAACATTTTTAGGAACGTCCATGTAGTTATCAAAAATCATTGAGTAAGTTGCTCTACCTTGAGACATAGATCTTAAGTCTGTAGAGTAACCGAACATTTCAGCTAATGGAATCATTGCAACAACTAGTTTAACACCAGCTCTGTCATCCATAGATTGAACTTGTCCTCTTCTTTTGTTAACGTCACCAATAACGTCACCCATATAATCTTCAGGAGTTTCAATCTCAACTTTCATAATTGGTTCAAGAATTACAGGTTGTGCAGCAGCACTTCTACATCCTTGTTTGAATCCCATTGAAGCAGCTAATTTAAACGCCATTTCAGATGAATCAACATCATGGTAAGAACCATCATATAAATCAACTGAAATATTAACTAATGGATAACCAGCTAAGATACCACCAGCCATAGCTTCTTGACAACCTTTATCAACTGCAGGAACGTACTCTTTTGGTACAGAACCACCTTTGATAGATGATGTAAAGATGTAGTTCTCTTCAGAGTCAGCAGCCATTGGAGTAATTGTTAAGTATACGTGACCGTATTGACCTTTACCACCAGATTGTTTAGCATATTTGTACTCTTGTTGAACTGCGTTTTTAATAGTTTCTCTATATGCAACTTGAGGAGCACCAACTTCAGCTTCAACTGCGAATTCTCTTTTCATTCTATCAACAAGAATTTCAAGGTGTAATTCACCCATTCCTGAAATAATAGTTTGTCCAGATTCTTCATCAGTAGCAACTCTAAATGATGGATCTTCTTGAGCTAATTTTCCTAATGCAATACCCATTTTTTCTTGGTCAGCTTTAGTTTTTGGCTCAACTGCAACAGAAATAACTGGTTCTGGGAAATCCATTCTTTCTAAGATAACTGGATCTACATCAGAAGCTAATGTATCACCTGTAATTGTCGATTTTAAACCAACAACTGCACCGATTTCACCAGCATATAATTCAGTAACTTCTTCTCTTTTGATAGCATGCATTTTTAAAAGTCTACCAATTCTTTCTTTTTTCATCTTAGTTGAGTTCATTACATAAGTACCAGACTTAAGAACACCTCTATAGATTCTTGTGAAAGTTAATTGACCAACAAATGGATCTGTCATAATTTTAAATGCAAGTCCTGCAACTTCACCGTTATCAGTAGAAGGTACAATTACAGCTTCACCATCTTGAGTTTCACCTTTAATGTCTTCAACTTCTAATGGAGATGGTAAGTACATAGCAACTGCGTCAAGTAAAGTTTGAACACCTTTGTTTTTAAATGCAGTACCACAAGTCATTGGAGTAACTGTCATATTAAGACAACCTTTTTTAAGACCTCCAACAATTTCATCTTCAGTTAATTCTTCACCCTCAAGATATTTTTCCATTAATGCATCGTCAGCTTCAGCAGCTGCTTCAACCATTTTTTCTCTATATTCTTCAGCTTTTTCTTGTAATTCAGCAGGAATATCTTCAACGTGGTAATTAGAACCCATTGCAGCATCTTGATCCCAAACAATAGCTTTCATTTGTACTAAATCAACAACACCTTGGAAGTTTTCTTCAGCACCAATAGGAATTTGAATTGGAATAGCATTAGATTTTAATCTTTCATTAACTTGAGATTCAACGTTAAAGAAATCAGCACCAGTTCTATCCATTTTGTTAACAAAAATCATTCTTGGAACTCTATATTTGTTTGCTTGTCTCCAAACAGTTTCAGATTGTGGTTGAACCCCACCAACTGAACAGAATACAGCAACAGCACCATCAAGTACTCTCATAGATCTTTCAACTTCAATAGTAAAGTCAACGTGACCTGGAGTATCAATAATGTTAATCATTAATTCTTCGTTAGTCTTTGGGTGAGTCCAGTTACAAGTAGTAGCAGCAGAAGTAATTGTAATACCTCTTTCTTGCTCTTGCTCCATCCAGTCCATAGTTGCAGCTCCATCATGAACCTCACCAATTTTGTGCTCAACACCTGTATAGAATAAAATTCTTTCAGTTGTTGTAGTTTTACCTGCATCAATGTGTGCAGCAATACCGATGTTTCTAAGTCTGTTAAGTGGTGTTTTTCTTGCCATTTTAATTCCCTACCATCTGTAGTGAGCAAATGCTTTATTAGCTTCTGCCATTCTATGCATATCTTCTTTCTTCTTGAATGATGCACCTCTATCATTAGCACATTCGAATAATTCGTTTGCTAATCTTTCTACCATAGTTCTTTCATTTCTTTTTCTAGCAGCGTCAACTAACCATCTAAGAGCTAAAGTTTGTCTTCTTACAGGTCTAACTTCAACAGGAACTTGATATGTTGCTCCACCAACTCTTCTAGATTTAACTTCTAAAAGTGGCTTAACATTTTCGATAGCTTTTTCAAATACTTCAATACCAGATTCTTCACCTCTAGCATCTAAGTTTGCAATTGCACCATACATAATTTTTTGTGCAGTAGATTTTCTACCGTCTAACATTACTGTATTAATAAATTTTGTGATCACTTTACTATTGTAGATAGGATCAGCCATTACTTCTCTAACTGGAGCTTTTCTTCTTCTCATTTTATTATCCTTCTACTTATTTCTTTGGTTTCTTAGTACCATACTTAGATCTTGCAACAGTTCTGTTTGCAACACCAGCTGTATCTAAGGCACCTCTAACAACGTGATACTTAACACCAGGTAAATCTTTAACTCTACCCCCTCTTACTAACACAATCGAGTGTTCTTGAAGGTTGTGACCCTCTCCACCGATGTATGAAATAACTTCAAAACCAGTAGTTAATCTAACTTTTGCAACTTTTCTTAAAGCCGAGTTAGGTTTTTTTGGAGTTGTAGTATATACTCTAGTACAAACTCCTCTTCTTTGTGGACATTTGTCAAGTGCTGGTGATTTTGATTTCTTAATCACTCTTTTTCGCTCTTTTCTAACAAGTTGATTGATAGTTGGCATTCTTTCCCTTTGTATGTTGTAGAGTAATCTATTATAATATTATATGAGACTCTCTATTTAATTTGGTTAGAGCAATTAAAGCAATGCTCATGCTTCTCGCTTGACTTCAGCATATTGCTGAAACGATACTTCCATTCTAGAGAAACAATTAGGTTTTCTAAAAAGTTACGGATTATACTGAAAGGAAACTTAATAATTTATTAGCTTAAATTTATTCATAGTTTTAAGTTAAAAATTTAAATTTAAATACTATTATTTCAAAAAACTAATCAAGATAAAAAATATGAAAAAACATTTATTTCCATTGGCATTAGGTGGTTTAGCAATTGGTACAACTGAATTTGCAGTTATGGGCTTGCTTCCTGATATATCTACTTCACTTAATGTATCAATTCCTATTGCTGGCTATTTAATTTCAGCATATGCTTTTGGTGTGGTTGTTGGTGCTCCTACATTAGTTGCATTAAGTGCAAAATTTAAACCCAAATATATTTTAATAGCTTTAATGATTATGTTTACTGTTTTTAATGCTCTTTCTATTATTGCACCTGATTATACTACTTTATTAGTCACTAGATTTTTATCTGGACTTCCTCATGGTGCTTTTTTTGGCGTTGCTACTGTTGTTGCTTCAAAATTAGCAAAAGAAGGAAAAGCTGCTCAAGATATAGCTTCCATATTTACAGGACTTACTTTAGCTATTTTATTAATGGTTCCACTTGTAACTTATTTAGGACATAATCTAAACTGGAGATACGCTTTTGTTGTTGTTACAATTTTAGGTTTATTAACAATATTTTATTTACATCTTTTCTTACCAAACCTAGATAGTTTAAGAACAATTACTTTTAAAGAAGAATTAGAATTTTTTAAAACAATTAAAGCTTGGCATATACTAACAATACTTTCAATTGGTTTTGCAGGATTATTTGCATGGTTTAGTTATATAGCACCCCTTTTAATAAATATTTCAGGTTTTGATGTAGGAAGTGTTTCTTATATGATGGTTGTAGCTGGATTTGGAATGGTTGTTGGAAATATATTTGGTGGGTATTTAGCTGATAAAAAAGATCCAGTTATAGTTTCAATAATACTTCTTGCACTTATGGTTGTATCATTAATATTAGTATTTTTATATTCAGAAAATAAAATAATGGCAATAATACTTACATTTTTATGTGGTGCTCTTGCTACCTCTATTAGTTCACCTATAAATATGATTATGTTAAAAAGTGCTAAACATTCACAACTTTTGGGTGCTGCTTTTATTCAAGCAGGATTTAATGTTGCAAACTCTCTTGGAGCATTTTTAGGTGGTATTCCATTGTTATTTGGTTATGCTTTTAATTATCCGTCACTTGTAGGTGCCGCAATGGCATTTATTGGAATGATTTTATGTATGATATTTTATAAAAGGTACAAGAATGATTTATAAAATCTCTTGTACTCTTCCAACTTCACCAAAAGTAGTTCTAACTTTAATCCCATGAGGATGAGTAGGAGATTTTGTTAAGATATCTTGAACAACACCTTTTGTAAGTCTACCGGTTCTTTGATCTTCTTTTAAAACAATATTAACTGTACTTCCTGCTTTGATATTACTTCTTTTTTTTCCATCCATAATTTTTACCTTAAGCTTTAAAAGTTAATGCATCTTTTGCAAACTCTATATTATAAAAATAAATGATTTTAAATATTAAATCAATTTTAGTTTTTTTAGCTTCACTTGAATCTAAAATATTAAATGTAAAGCCATGAGCACTTTCATCATCATTCGATGTTACAGAAATAGTAACAGGCTTTAATGCTCTCATCATATTCATAGTCTCTTTATAAGCTTTAGGACTTAAACCATTTAACATATCTCCATCTTTTTCTTCTTTTCTCATAGCTGAGAATAATAGTGTTAAAGTATCTTTATATATAGATTTACCCCAAGTGATTTTTCCATGCTTGTAATGATAAATTGCTGTTTTATTTAATAATGAACTTGGTTTTTCTTCTCTTATATCTTCAATCATTTGTAAAAAAAAGTTCATTCCTCCTATACTTTTAGCATAATCTACTAATTGTGTATTTAATTGTTTTTTTGTATTTAAATCTAAATCATTAAATCTCATATTATTCCTAGTGTTTTTATATTTGCAAGTATATCTAAATAAATCTATTATATTATCGGTATGAGGATTTTGAACTTTTTATATCTACACTATAAAAGCCATTTAAGGAAAGAAATATTTTCACTTCCTGGTCTATAAATTTATTTTTAGGACCCTTTATTATTTCTAAAATTGCAGGAGTATCTTTTATCTCTTTTTTGAATTTTAATTCAAAATAAGGAATTAGGTTTCCACATACAGACCTAAATTTCATTTTTGATAAATTATCTTTAAAAATAAACTGTTTTTTCTCTTTATCATTAATTATTTTAGGATTGTGAATCAATCTTACTTCTTGTTCTTCTTTAAAAAGCTGATTCTTTGATTTTGCAGATAAGTTATTAATTTCTACAATTATATCCTTACATGTTTTTTCAAATTTTTTTGAGTTAATATCAATATCATTATCTAATTTTGCTAGAGGCTCTAATATTAAATTTATTTGCTTTTCTTGAGATTTTTCATTATAAAGTACTTTTGAAGTTTTAACCATTTTATTTTTTTCAAAATAATCACTATTAAAACCAATAGCAACCCCATAACCATCATTTGCATAAGCTCTCCATTGACTTAGTAAATCAGAGCCTTGTGAAAATGATGCAATATAAACATTTGGTAATTGTGTTGAGTATAATTCTTCAAAAGTCTTATACTTTTGAAAATTGTCTTTGTTGATTGAATCTTTAATTTTTTTGAATATTTTGTCTTTTATCCAATGGATTTCTTTGTAGTCATTTAGATTATAAACAGAGCTTAACCATAATCTTTTATTTTGAATAATAGCGTTAAATGCTTCAACACTACAGTAATGATAGATAATATTTCCCATAGAAAACTCCTATTAGAAATATTATACTATAAATTGCTTTTTTATTTAAGCAAGCTTACACTAGTGTCATAAACTAACTCGTAATAATTATTGTTGTTAAATTCAAATTCGTTAATTACTTCAAGTCCTAACTTTTTTGTATGAGCATTAAAAGATCTTGGATTGTTTTTATTTATAAATGTAACTAATATTGGGTATTTTAAACTCATAACATCTCTTGCAAAATCAAATAACAAAGGAAGAACATCCGTTCCCCTTACAGATTTATCTATACAAATTGGACCATATTGATATGAATTGAATTCCGTTAATTGTGTACCTTTATATGATAAAGATTCTAAATCATTTAACATATGTTTAAACATTGGCCAAACAGACCAAAACTGCCAAGATGCACACATTACATATGCAACGATAATATTATCTTTTAGACACAAAAATAGGCCATCTTCTTTTTCAATTAAAGAAGTTAATTCTTCAATAGTAAAAGCAGTTGTAACAAACCCATCTTTTTTATCTTCTTCTTTAATAGAATCAATTTGATATTTTGAATGAAGTGTTAATACTTCAGGAATATCAATAATTCTACCTTTTCTAAATTCGTACATATTAAGACTTTGGCATAACTTTTACAGGTACGATCTGAATTTCATCCATATTCCAAACACCAGCTTTTACATAAGGTTCACTCTCTAACCAGTCATTTAATTCATCATCATTTTCAAAATTAGTTATAACAGTAGATCCAACCATTTGTTCTTCTTCAATCATTGCACAAGCTGTTACAATTTTACCTTCTGCCATTAATTTTTGAGTAGCTTCAACGTGAGCAGGTCTTGCTTCCATTCTTTTATCAAGTGAGTTTTCATTATCGTAAGCGATTACTAAATATTGCATATATATTCCTTTTTATTTATTTTACTATATTAGCAAAATATAAGTATGATAAAATTTAATTTTGAAATTTTATTTAGAAATATACTTTTAGTGTAAAACTATTAAATTAGTCCAACAGCAAAAACAAAAGATATAGGATAAATTAAAACATTCATATATCTAAATATTGGAGTCATTTTTACATTAATAGGCATCACTTCTTCAATACTTGAGCCATTTGATATTTTTTGCATCATATTTAGTTTAAAAGCAATATCTAAAAATTTGATTACTAAAATTGAACTCATCCAAAAAGAGAAATTATTTAAGTACAAAGATACAAAAATAGTATAAAAAAATGATAAGTGTAAAGTAAAGTATAAAAATATGTTTTTCTGATAGATTTTGAAGTTATTTGAAATTAAGCCATACATAGAATCAGCTTTTTGCCAATTTGACTCAAAAATCTCTACTGCAATAAAAATTAATAAAAGTGAGAGTAAATCCATTTTAAAGAGTTAAACAATAAGGCAAAAGCCTTATTGTTTTAGTGTTCGCTTGAAGAGAATTTAATTTTTTGGTCTTTATATAAACCAGTTCCAACAGGAATAGTTCTACCAATAACAACATTTTCTTTTAAGTCTTCTAACATATCCATTTTAGCCGAAATTGCAGCTTCTGTTAATACTTTAGTAGTCTCTTGGAAAGATGCAGCTGAGATAATAGAATCAGATGTAACAGCAGCTCTTGTAATACCTAATAATAAAGGTTCAGCAATAGCAGGTTCTCCACCTAATTTAATAATTCTTTCATTCTCAATTTTAAATCTTTTCTTAGAAATCATATCACCAATAATAAACTTAGTATCACCACCATCAAGGATTGATACTTGTCTTAACATTTGAGATGTAATAACCTCAATATGTTTATCAGCAATATTTACCCCTTGAGATCTATATACTTGTTGTACTTCAGAAACAATAAAGTAGTGAAGTGCTTTATCACCTAAGATTCTTAATACATCATGAGGAGATGTTTGACCATCTGTTAATGCTTCACCAGCATGAACAAACTCACCTTCATGTACTAGAATTTGCTTAGATTTCTCAGCTAAATACTCTGCTTTATTACCAACTTCATCAGTAACAATAATTCTTTGTTTATTTCTTAATGGTTTACCAAAAGAAACAATACCATCAAATGAAGATAAAAGAGCAATTGATTTTGGTCGTCTTGCTTCAAATAACTCAGATACTCTTGGAAGACCACCAGTAATATCTTTTGATTTTTGTGTTGCTTTTGGTGTTTTACCAATAATATCAGCAATTTGAACTTTTTGACCTTCAGAAATATTTAAAGATGTTTTAGGATCTAAAGAATATCTAATAATTTCATCATTTTCAGTTGCTAATACAACAGTTGGTTTATATCCACTTGGAATATACTCATTAACAACTAACTTAGAAGTACCAGTTAATTCATCAAATTGTTCTGCAACTGTAATCCCTGGAATAATATCTTCAAAAGAAATTGTACCAGCTTTTTCAGCAATTGTAGGATTCGCATATGGATCCCATTCTGCAATCACAACTTGCTCTGCATTTTCTGGAACTGCAATAACTGAATCTTTTTCAACTTCAACATTATCATTAAGTTCAACAATAGAACCTCTTGCAATATAATGTCTTAAAGCTTCTCTACCTTCACCATCAACAATAACAGAGAATAAACCTTTATCACTAACTTTATCTCCAGATTTGATGTCATCTCTTCTTTCTAAGTAATCACCAGTTAATTTATAGTATTTAACGAAACCTTTTGCTCCAGATGTAATCTTAGATGTAATTGGTGCTCCATCTTCAACTCTTAATTCAGATGCGAAAGGAATTCTGTTTGGAACATTCCAACCATCTTTAATCATTTCAACAATTGATTCGTTTTCTTCTACTTCTTCACCATCTTTATAAGGTAAGTATAGTTTACCTTCAATTTTACCAGAAACACCTGCTAATTCATTTGCTTTAGCAACATCATTTTTTCTTAGGTAGAATTCTTTTTTATCTTTACCATTAGTAATAGTTAAGATTGTATCTTCATGTAAAGTTTCAACTGTAACTTTACCTTTGAATGGTGCATTAATTTTAGGTTCAACAAGTAATATACCTGCATTTCTTCTATTTGCAACAATCGATTGACCTGATGAATTAGTGTACTTTTTGATATTGTAATATCTAATGAACCCTTCTTTATCAGCTTTTAATTCTCTTTCAGTTTGAGTTGCACTTGCAGTTCCCCCAACGTGGAAAGTTCTAAGTGTAAGTTGTGTTCCTGGCTCACCAATAGATTGAGCAGCAACAACACCAACAGCTTCACCTGGAGTTGCTTTTCTTTGCTCACCTAAGTTAAGACCATAACATTTAGAACATAAACCATGTTCAACTTTACAAGTTAATGGAGTTCTAATAGTAACAGCTTTTACTTCAGCTTCAGCAACAACTTTTGCATCTTCTTCAGTAATTAATGTACCCTCAGTAAATAAAATTTCATTTGAAATTGGGTCAATAATATCTTCAGCAATAACTCTACCAGTAATTCTCTCTTCTAATGCTTCAATTAATTCATTACCAGAAGTAATATCAGTAATTTCAATACCTTCGTGAGTTCCACAATCTTCAATTGTAATTCTTACATTTTGAGATACATCAATTAATTTTCTTGTTAAATAACCAGCATTCGCAGTTTTTAAGGCTGTATCCGCAAGTCCTTTTCTAGCACCGTGAGTAGAAATAAAGTACTCAAGTACATTTAAACCTTCACGGAAGTTTGAAATAATTGGTGTTTCAATAATAGTCCCATCTGGCTTAGCCATAAGACCCCTCATACCTGCTAGCTGTCTAATTTGAGCAGCAGAACCTCTAGCCCCTGAATCAGCCATCATATAAATAGAATTAAATCCATCTTTATCAGCTTCAACTAAGTTCATCATTTCTGAACCAAGTTTATTATTTACTTCAGTCCAGATATCAATAATCTTATTATATCTTTCTTGCTCAGTTAATAAACCTTGAGAGAATTGTTTTTGAACTTCAATAACTTCTTTCTTAGATTTCGTAACGTGACCAACTTTTGATTCAGGTACATTAATATCATCAATAGAAATTGAAATACCAGCACTTGTAGCATATTTAAAACCTAAGTTTTTAAGATTATCTAAGAATTTAGGAGTTACTTCATATCCACCATGTTTGTAAATATAATCAACTAAAATACCAATATCTTTTTTCTTTAAAATTTTATTCCATAAATTAACTGGAACAAAATCAGGTAAGATATCATGAATAATTAATCTACCAACAGTAGTATGAATAACTTTTCCATCAATTTGTGTTCTAATTTTCGCATGTAAATCTACTTGTTTCATATCTAAAGCAATTGAAGCTTCATCAACACCTGTAAATAATTTATGCTCACCTTTAACACCATCTTTTTCTAATGATAGGTAGTAAATCCCTAAAATCATATCCTGAGAAGGTACGGCAATTGCACGACCTGATGCAGGTAAAAGAATATTCATAGAAGACATCATAAGAATTTTTGCTTCTGCAACTGCTTCTTGTGATAATGGAACGTGAACTGCCATTTGATCCCCATCAAAATCGGCATTAAATGCAGCACATACTAATGGATGTAATCTAATAGCTTTACCATCAATTAAAACAGGGTGAAATGCTTGAATAGATAATTTATGTAATGTTGGTGCTCTATTTAATAAAATAGGATATTCATCAACGATTTCATTTAAACATTCCCAAACTTCATTAGTCTCAGACTCAATTAATCTCTTTGCAGATTTTAAAGTAGTTGCGTAACCTTTTTCTTCTAATTTAGCCATTAAGTGTGGTTTAAATAACTCTAAAGCCATTTTCTTAGGAATACCACATTGGTCCATGTTTAATGTAGGTCCAACAACAATTACAGATCTACCAGAGAAGTCAACTCTTTTTCCAAGTAAGTTTTGTCTAAATCGACCTTGCTTACCTTTAATAATTTCAGATAAAGATTTTAAAGGTCTTTTATTAGCACCTTTAACTGCATTTGCAGTTTTACCATTATCAAATAAAGCATCAACTGCTTCTTGAAGCATTCTCATTTCATTTCTGATAATGATTTCAGGTGCGTCAAGTTCTGTTAATCTTTTAAGTCTGTTATTTCTGTTAATAACTCTTCTATATAAATCATTAACATCAGAAACAGCAAATTTTCCACCATCAAGTGATACAAGAGGTCTTAAATCAGGTGGAAGAACTGGAAGTTGAGTTAACATCATCCATTCTGGTCTATTACCAGAGTTAATAAAGTTTTCTACAACTTTTAATCTTTTGATTAAAGTTTTTCTTTTTGCTTCTGATTTAGTAGCACTCATATCTTCTTTAAGTTTTGCAAGTAATTCAAAAAGATCCATAGTTTCTAATAAATCTCTTACAACTTGTCCACCCATATTTGCATGGAAACCTGTATGTTCAAATAAATCAGAAATAGTTCTATATTGTTCTTCATTTAAAATATCATATTTTAAAACTTTTTTAGTTTTTTCATTATCATAGTAAGCATCACCAGCATCAGATACGATGTATGCTTCATAATATAAAACTCTTTCTAAGTCTTTTAATTTAACACCTAATAAAGTACCAATTCTAGTTGGAAGTGATGATACCATCCAAATGTGCGCAACAGGAGAAACTAAGTCAATATGACCCATTCTGTGACGTCTAACTTTCGAAGAAGTTACTTCAACACCACATTTTTCACATACAACACCTTTGTATCTCATCTTTTTGTATTTACCACAAAGACATTCGTAATCTTTTACAGGTCCAAAAATTTTAGCACAAAATAAACCATCTCTTTCAGGTTTAAGTGTTCTATAGTTAATAGTTTCAGGTTTTTTAACTTCACCAGATGACCATGAAAGAATCTTTTCAGGACTTGCAAGTCTTAATTGAAAGGCCGAAAAGTCTGTCGGTCTTTCTAATTCTTTAATTTCAATAGGTTGTAATATTTTTTCAGTTTTACTCATTAGTTTCTACCTCTTCAAAGATCTCTACATCAAGTCCAAGAGCTTTAAGCTCTTTAGTTAATACAAAGAATGTTTCTGGAACACCAGAAGCTGGAACGTTTTCACCATTAGCAATTGCTCTATATGCTTTTGTTCTACCTTCGATATCATCAGATTTTGTTGTTAACATCTCTTTAAGTACATTAGTTGCACCATATGCTTCTAAAGCCCATACTTCCATTTCCCCAAATCTCTGACCACCAAATAGTGCTTTACCACCAACTGGTTGTTGAGTTACAAGTGAGTAAGGTCCAGTAGATCTTGCATGTACTTTTTCATCAACAAGGTGATGAAGTTTAAGCATATACATATATCCAACGTTAACTCTTTCTTTCATAACTTCACCAGTTGTACCATCTGTTAATGTAGTTTTACCATCTAAATCAACTTTTGCTAATTCAAATAATTTTACAAACTCATCTTCTTTTACACCATCAAATACTTGAGTTGCAAATCTAACACCTTTAGTCCAATCTTGACCATATTTAACTAATTCTTCATCAGATAAAGAATCCATAAATTCTTTTCCATTCATTAGTTTTGCAACTTGTGCAATATCAGTCATCTTAGCTCTAAGTTCTTTAATGAAATCAACTTTCTTAGCATCAAATATATCTTGAATTTGTGCTCCAAGTCTTTTTCCTACTAAACCTAAGTGAACTTCTAGAATCTGCCCGATGTTCATTCTTGAAGGTACTCCAAGTGGGTTAAGAATAACATCAACAGTAGAACCATCTTCTAAGTAAGGCATATCAACTTGAGGAACAATATTAGAAACAATACCTTTGTTTCCGTGACGTCCTGCCATTTTATCCCCAACTTTAATTTTTCTCTTAGTTGCTACATAAACTTTTACTTGTTTAATAACACCTGAAGGTAAAATATCATCATGCTCTAATACTTGAAGTTTTTCTTCATGATCATCTCTTAATTGAGATTTTTGCTTAATAAAGTGTTCTTTAATGTCATTATATGTTTTTTCAATATCAGAACCAAAAGAAGCAACTACTTTTTTCATTGCAAATCTATTAACAGATTCTAATACTTCTAAAGGTATATTTGCACCTTTATCATATTTAACATCATCTAATTCAACAGCTTTTGATAAAACAGCTTTTGATAATAAGTCATTAATTTTTAAGATCTCTTCTCTATCTAGCATTAATAATTTATCATGATGCTTAACATCTAATTCTGCTTTTTCTGCTTCAATTTCTGCAACTGCTCTTTCGTCTTTTTCATATCCTTTTTTAGTGAATACTTTAACGTCAACAACTGTTCCTTCCATTGAAGTTGGAGTTACTAATGATTTATTAATAACGTGACCTGCTTTTTCACCAAAGATAGCTCTTAATAGTCTTTCTTCTGGAGTTGGTTTAATTTCACCTTTTGGTGTAACTTTACCTACTAAAATCATTCCAGGTTTAACATAAGTTCCAACCTTAACAATTCCAGAATTATCTAAGTGACCAATTGATTCTTCTTTAACACCTGGTAAATCTCTAGTAATTTCTTCATTACCATGCTTAAGCTCTCTACATTCAACATCTTTTTCATAAATATGAATAGAAGTAAATGCATCTTCTTTAATTAATCTTTGAGAAAGAACAATCGCATCTTCATAGTTATAACCATTCCAAGGCATGAATGCAACCATAGCATTAACACCAACAGCTAACTCACCATTATCCATAGAAGGACCATCAGCAATTACTTGCCCAGCTTCAACAATTGAACCTTCTTTAGTACCAATTCTTTGACCGAATGAAGTATTATTATTTGTTCTAACATTTTTAGAAACATTATAGTGATCAATGAAAGCACCGTTTTCATCTTCACCTCTAATATATACATTTTTTGCATCAGCTTTTTCAACAACCCCAGCTCTATTAGCTTTAATAGCTTCCCATGCATCTCTTGCAACTGTTTTTTCTAAACCAGTTCCAACTACAGGAGCATTAGGACTTAATAATGGAACAGCTTGTCTCATCATATTCGATCCCATTAAGGCTCTGTTGGCATCATCATGTTCTAAGAATGGAATTAATGAAGCTGCTACACCCATAACCATTTGAGAAGAGATATCAATTAAATTAATTTTATTTTTGTCAACTAATAAAATTTCACCATCTTTTCTAGCTTCCGTTAAAGCTTCTAATATCTTTCCATTATCATCAATTTTTGTTGATCCTGGAGCAATAATTAAACCCTCTTCTTGAGTTGCAGTATAGTACTTAATTTCATCACTTACAACACCATCAACAACAGTTTTATATGGAGCTTCAATAAATCCTAATTCATTAACTTTAGAGAAAGTAGATAATGTATTAATAAGACCAATATTTTGACCCTCTGGAGTTTCAACTGGACAAATTCTTCCATAGTGAGTTGCGTGAACATCTCTTACTTCAAATCCAGCTCTCTCTTTAACAAGTCCACCTTCACCAAGTGCAGAAAGTCTTCTTTTATGAGTAACTTCAGATAATGGGTTAGTTTGGTCCATAAATTGAGATAATTGACCAGATGTAAAGAACTCAGTAATTGTTGATGTAATCATTTTAGAGTTAACTAAATCATGAGGCATAATATCTTCTAATGTACCAGATAACGTAGTCATTTTATCTCTAATAGCTTTTTGCATCTTAATTAAACCAGAATGTAATTCATTTGATAATAATTCACCAATTGCTCTAATTCTTCTATTTCCTAAGTGATCTCTATCATCAATATGACCATGCCCAGCCTTAACTTTTACAAGATATTGAACTGTTTTAATAACATCTTCATAAGTAAGAACTGTTACATATTCAGGAACATTAACACCAAGTTTATGGTTCATTTTCATTCTACCAACTTTTGTTAAGTCATATCTTTCTGGATCGAAGAATAATTTTTTAACAAATTCTTTAGCAGCTTCTTTAGTTACAGGCTCACCTGGTCTCATTACTTTATAAATTCTAATAGCTGATAAATCATTCTCATCATCTAACTGTTCTGTTTGTTTTAATAGTTTTAAAGATTCTGCATCTGCTTTAAATGCATTAATAATAGAATCATCAACACCAGTTGCTAAATCATTTGCAATATCAAATGAATCAAAACCTAAATCTAATAATTTCTTTAATTTTAGTTCATCTAAATTAGTTAATGCGTCAAATAACACTTCTCCAGACTCTGGATCAAAGATAGTATTTGCAGTATATCTTTCCATTAATAATTCAATTGGATATTCAACTAATTCTAGACCACCTTCAACTAAAGCTTTAGCTTTTCTATCAGTAAGTCTTTTTCCAGCAGCAACAATTAAATTACCTTTTTCATCCTTAACATCAAATTCAATTCTTCCAGTAAAGTCTTCTGGGTTAAATTTTGTTAAGAACTTATTATTCTTAATTTTAACATTTAATATTGGGTAGAATAATTTGATAATATCTTCTTTAGAATAACCAAGTGCTCTAAATAAAATAGTAACAGGAACTTTTCTTCTTTTATTAATTCTTACATAAAGAATATCTTTAGCATCATACTCAAAGTATAACCAAGAACCTCTATCAGGAATAATTTGACCTGTATAGATAAGTTTGTTATCTGCTGTATTTGATTCATCTTCTTTGAAAATTACACCTGGAGATCTGTGAAGTTGATTAACAACAACTCTTTCAACACCATTTACAATAAATGAAGTTCTATCAGTCATTAAAGGAATTTCTCTAATAAATAGAGCTTGTTCTTTCATATCTTTAACGCCGATTTTTTCACCAGTCTTTTCGTCTAAATCCCATAAAGTTAATCTAATATTAATTTTTAATGGAATCGAATAAGTAAGACCTCTTACCATTGATTCTCTAACATCGTATTTTGGTTTACCAACATCGCTACCTAAGTAATCTAAAGTAATTCTGTTTTGGGCATCATGGATTGGGAAAATTGACTTAAATACTTTTTCTATTCCAGCAGTAGATCTATCTTCTTGACCAACTTTTAAAAATGTTTCATAAGAGTTTTGCTGTAATTGTAATAAGTTCGGAATTTCGATTTGTTGAGGATTTTTTGCAAAATCAACTCTAAGTCTATTACCAGATTTTAAAGAGTTTAACATTATCGGCCTTGTAGTAAATTTTGGTTAGTTAAGCTTTATAGCGTATAAAGCACAAAAGCATCCGTAAAGGATAGGGTTAAAATTTGATCAAATTCTAACCTTAGCCTTCAAAGATGCTATTCTTTATACAAGGCATTAAAGCCTTGTATAACAAGTTTATAAAATTACGAGTGTAATTATTTAACTTCTACAGTTGCTCCAGCAGCTTCTAAATCAGCTTTTGCAGCTTCAGCGTCTTCTTTAGAAACACCTTCTTTAACTACAGCTCCAGCTTCTTCAGCCATTGCTTTTGCTTCTTTTAATCCTAAACCAGTTAACGCTCTAATTGCTTTAATAACGTTAATTTTTTTAGCACCAGCATCTTTGATGATTACATCAAATTCAGTTTTTTCTTCAGCAGCATCAGCAGCAGCAACAGCTCCACCAGCAACTGCAACAGGTTGTGCAGATACACCAAACTTTTCTTCAAATTCTTTAACTAATTCTGATAATTCAAGTACAGATAATCCAGAGATATATTCTAGTACGTCTTCTTTAGAAATTGCCATTTATTATTCCTTATTTCTTTATATTTTATTTTTTGTTAACTTAATATTATTAAGCCGCTTCTTCTTCTTTTTTCTTTCTAAGTGCATCAAGCCCAATAGTAAAGTTTGTAAGTGGTGCCATCCAAGTAGCTGCAAGCATACCAAGAAGTTCATCTCTAGATGGTAACTTAGCGAATGCATTAACAGTTGCAAGATCTGCAATCTCACCTTCAATAATCCCTGATTTGATTTCAAATTTATCTTTTTTAGTTGCTGCAAATTTATCAGCTACTTTACAAGCAGAAATTTGATCTTCAGACCATAAGAAAATATTTGTACCAGTTAAGGCAACATCTCCTAACTCAGCATTTTTAACTGCTACAGTTACAAGAGTATTTTTAGCAACCTGAACTTTAGTTCCATTAGCTCTAGCATCGATTCTTAATGATTCTAACTCTTTATGAGTTACTCCATTATATCCACATACTACGATAGCTTGAGAATCTTTAAATTCAGATGTTAAATTTTCAATTATTTCAAGTTTTTGTTGTTTATTCATTATTTCTCCCTTCAAAACATCGACTTCGGTAGGACTTATTAAAAACGGGAAGTTTTTAACCCACTGTCTTCAGTTTTTATTTCAGTGCTTTGAACACTCAAAAATATCGACCTATGATCAACACTATTGAATGTTTTATTAAATAAGGAAAATTCCTTATTTAATATCCATTAATTCTGATGCATCAACATTAATTGATGGTGACATAGTTAATGAAACTGCTGCATTAGTATAAAATCTACCTTTTGCAGAAGCTGGTTTTTGCTTGTTAACAGCTGCAATAAATGCTTCAATATTTTCTTTGATTGCTTCAGTTGAGAATGAAATCTTTCCAACTGCTGCTTGCATATTACCTTTTTTATCAACTCTATATGCTACTTGACCACCTTTAGCATCATTAACTGCTTTAGTAACGTCCATAGTAACTGTTCCAACTTTAGGATTAGGCATTAAACCTTTTGGTCCTAAAACTCTACCTAATTTTCCAACTAGTCCCATACAATCAGGAGTAGCAATTAAAACATCAAAATCAATGTTTCCAGCCATAACTGTTTCAACTAAATCGTCGTTACCAACAATATCAGCACCAGCAGCTTTAGCTTCATCAACTTTAACACCTTTTGCAAAAACTGCAACTCTAACAGTTTTACCAGTTCCATTAGGAAGTACAACTGCACCTCTAATCATTTGGTCAGCATGTCTTGGATCAACATTTAAGTTAAGTGCAACTTCAACACTTTCGTCAAATTTAGTTGATTTTAATTCTTTTAATAATTCACATGACTCAGCAAGAGAGTAATCTCTTTGTTCAATTTTTTCTTTTAATGATTTATATCTTTTTGCCATTTTAATTCTCCGCAATATTTTATTTGTTTGCTACCAGCGTTTACGAAGTCTGCTGGTAAGACTTGTTTCAGTTTATAGCGAATACTATAATTCTGCGTCAATTCCCATAGATCTTGCAGAACCAGCAACGATTTTTGCAGCTTGTTCTTTATCATCAGTATTTAAATCAGCGATTTTCATATCAACGATTTCCATAATTTGATCTTTAGTTAATTTACCAATTTTATTTTTTAAAGGATTATCAGAACCTTTTTTGATTCCAGATACTTTTTTAATTAAATCAGTCATTGGTGGTTGCTTTAACTCAAATGTAAAACTTTTGTCAGCATATACTGTAATTTCTACAGGAATGTTAAATCCAGCTTTATCTTTAGTCTTTTCATTGAATGCTTTACAGAATTCCATGATATTGATACCTCTTTGACCTAATGCAGGTCCTACAGGTGGTGATGGGTTTGCTGCACCAGCAGGTATTTGTAATTTAAGTTTACCTTCTACTTTCTTAGCCATACTATTCCTTTTATATTTTAATGATTTTTAATGATTAGGCATTAGGCAAAAAAACTCTATTGGAAGCGAAGTTTTTTTGCCTAATGCCTAAAGAGTAATAATTATACTACTCTTTCAACTTGTGTATATGAAATTTCAACTGGAGTATTTCTTCCGAAAATTGAAACATTTAATTTTAATATTCCCGATGCCATGTCAAAGTCTTCAACAATACCATTGAAGTTCGCAAATGGACCTTCATTAACTCTTACCATTTCACCTTCATCAAATGAAACTTTTGGTTTTGCAGCTGCTCTATTATTAACTTTATCTAAAATAGCTGTAATATCTTTTTCAGATAATGGTGTTGGTTTTTTCGATTCGCCAATGAATCTTCCAACTTTTGGCATTGCCTGAATTCCATGCCATAGTGCAGTATCTAAATCAATTTTTGCAAATGCATAAGCAGGATATAAAGGTCTTTCAACAATCGACTTTTTACCTTTTTTAACTTCAATTAGATCTTCTGTTGGAACTAATACTTCAGCTATTTTACCATCAGCCATTTCTTCTGATAATTGAATTAAAGCTCTTTTTACTGCTAGTTCACTACCAGAGTAAGTTTGAATTGCGTACCATTTGTGTGCCATTATATTATTCCTTAGTTCATTATAGAAGATAAGCTTAATGACATTACCGCATCAATAAGAGCTAAAAATAAAGATATAACTGTTACAACTATAAATACTGAAAGATATGCTGATCTAATTTGTTCTTTAATTGGGAAAATTACTTTAAACAGTTCTTCTTTTGCATTTTTATAATATGTTTTTAATTTATTCACTATTGACTCCGGATAAAATAATAATAAGCTTTTAAATTCTTTTAAAAAAAGTTGAGACTACTTTTAAAAAAATTTTAAATCTTTAATAGGACGGGAATTATATCTAAATAAACTTTGAACTAGCTTATATAATATTTTTTATAAATAAAGTGTGATGGGATTTTTGTATAAAAAAATGGCAGGCCAGGAGGGACTCGAACCCACAACCGTCGGATTTGGAATCCGGCGCTCTACCATTGGAGCTACTGACCTAATTTAATTTAAATGGAAGAAGCTAAGTGCTTCTTCCTAAAGTCTTATGACTTTAATTTTACTTCTTTGTGTAAAGTATGTTTTTTTAATCTTGGACTATATTTCTTAGTCTCAAACTTTTCAGTATGAGTCTTAGGGTTTTTCATAGTAGTGTAGTTAATATCACCACACTCTTGACATTTTAATCCAATTTTGATTCTAGTTCCGCTTGCCATAAATCAATCCTTACTTAAGGATTTCAGCAACAACACCAGCACCAACAGTTCTTCCACCTTCTCTAATAGCGAACTGTGTTCCCTTTTCAAGAGCGATAGGAGCAACTAATGCTACTGTCATTTCAACGTTATCACCAGGCATAACCATTTCAGTACCTTCAGGAAGAGTACAAGAACCAGTTACGTCAGTTGTTCTTACATAGAATTGTGGTCTGTATCCAGAGAAGAATGGAGTATGTCTACCACCCTCTTCTTTAGAAAGGATATACACTTCACATCTGAATTCAGTATGTGGAGTAATTGTACCTGGCTTAATAAGAACTTGTCCTCTTTGAACGTCTTCTTTTTTAATACCTCTAATTAAGATACCAGCATTATCACCAGCTTCTGCATATTCCATTTCTTTTCTAAACATTTCAACACCAGTTACAGTAGTAGTTTGAGTGTCTTTTAAACCTACGATTTCAATTTGATCACCTAAGTTAATTCTACCTTTAGAAATAGCACCAGTTACAACTGTACCTCTTCCAGAGATTGAGAAAACATCTTCAACAGGCATTAAGAAATCTTTATCAGTATCTCTTACTGGAGTTGGGATGTAAGAATCAACAGCATCCATTAATTCCATAATTTTTGCAGACCATGGTCCATTTGTTCCAGCTTTAGCTTCTTCTAATGCTTGGAATGCAGATCCAGCGATGATTGGAGTATCGTCACCTGGGAAATCGTAATCAGAAAGTAATTCTCTAATTTCCATTTCAACTAATTCTAACATTTCTTCTTTATCTTCGTCATCTAATTGATCTTCTTTGTTCATGAAGATAACAATGTAAGGAACACCTACTTGCTTAGATAATAAGATATGCTCTCTAGTTTGTGCCATAGGTCCATCAGTAGCAGCGATAACTAAGATAGCTCCATCCATTTGTGCAGCACCAGTAATCATGTTCTTAACATAATCGGCGTGACCTGGACAATCTACGTGAGCGTAGTGTCTAGTAGCTGTTTCATACTCAATGTGAGAAGTAGCAATAGTAATTCCTCTTTCTCTTTCTTCTGGTGCATTATCGATTTGATCGTAATCCATCATTTCTCCACCCATCGCGTTAGTTAAAACTGCTGAGATAGCTGCTGTTAATGTAGTTTTACCATGATCAACGTGACCAATAGTACCGATATTTACGTGCGGTTTACTTCGTTCGAATTTTTCTTTTGCCATAGAATTTTCCTTCTAGTTTTTAGGTTGTTGCCCTCTGAGTAGATAAGCCCACTAGCTTCTCTATTCAGAGGGGATTTATTATTATAGTTACAAATATTTAAGTATCTGTAAAATTTGTGCGTGTATTATATTAAATTAATACTAAAAAAAAACTTAGTGGGATAAATATTTATAAAGAGTTATAAAATTTGTGCTTAAAACTAAGCTCCCAATAATCAATAAATTAATGGAGCGGGAAACGAGACTCGAACTCGCGACAATCTGCTTGGAAGGCAGAGGCTCTAGCCAACTGAGCTATTCCCGCGCTCATTATAATGGTGGGAAGAGAAGGATTCGAACCTTCGAAGCCGTAGGCGACGGATTTACAATCCGTAGGATTTGACCACTCTCCAACCTTCCCGTTGAAAATTATTGTTTCGTTTAGTGTTATTCTAATAAGAATTAGGCACTATATAAATGGAGCTGGTGAAGGGACTTGAACCCCCGACCTGCTGATTACAAATCAGCTGCTCTAGCCAAGCTGAGCTACACCAGCGCCTAATTTAAATGGTGGCTCGAGACAGAATCGAACTGTCGACACAAGGATTTTCAATCCTTTGCTCTACCGACTGAGCTATCGCGCCATTTCCTTAAATTGGAGTGGAAGTATACACATAAGATAATTAAAGTTTACTTAAATCTAAAACTAAATCTTTAAAAGTTTTTCCTCTTTGTGCATAAGATTTAAATTGATCTAGAGAGGCAGCTGATGGAGACAGTATTCCAATAGAATTATCTTTTAGATTTTTATTTATTTTAATTACTGCATTTTTTAATATTTCACAATTTTCAACTTCGATATTATATTCATTACAATACTTTTCTACTCTTTTATTATTACTTCCTATTGCATAAACTTTAATATTTAATTTTTTTATTACTTCAAAAAGAGGTAGTAAATTTGCACCCTTATCATCACCACCCAGAATTAAATGTATATTCTTGTCCTTATAAGGTACTAAGGCATTTATAGTAGCATCCACATTTGTAGCTTTTGAATCATTAACCCAAACTCTATTTTTATTATCAATAAACTCTTCTACTTTATGTTCATCAATAGTAAATGTATTTATTTTCTTATAATCAATTTCATCGAATATTATCTTTTTACTAGCAAGTGCTAAAAGTGCATCCAATAAAAATGGTTCTTTAAACTTTATTTTGCTTTTATCAATTCCGAATTTCTCACATAAATCATCACTATCTTTATAAGTGATTTTATGTGCATTGCTTTTGTAGTCTTTATAACATTGGGGAATTATTGCAATTTCACCTTTTTTCATCAATGAAAGAGGTTTTAATTTTGCATTTTCATACTCTTCAAATGAGCCATGCCATGTAATATGATCTTCAGAAATTGGCAGTAATAAATATAAATTAGGTTTTGCAGTATTTGTATAATGCAAGGTAAAAGATGATGTCTCAAGTATCCATATTGATGCATTAGTATCTAATTTACTAAGAGGTGTACCTATATTACCACCACAAACGGAGTTTCTTTCATTTAGTATATGTTGACACATTTGTGTAGTAGTAGTTTTACCATTAGTACCTGATATCCAAATAGAAAAAGGCATTACTTCATCAAATAAATCATAATCACTTTGAACATTTTTAGCTTTTGTAATCATTTCATTATATGGAGGTATTCCAGGACTTACTATGGTTTTTTCACATGAAGACAAATCATAATCTTTGAAGTCATTATCATCATAAAGAAGTGCATTTGGAAACTTTTCTTTTATAGCTTGAGCAGTAAGTCCTTTTCCAAGGACTCTGATTTTCTCATTTGTATTCATATATACTCTTTTTTGTTTATCTGATTTTTAAGCTCATTAATGCAAGTAAGTTTGTCATAAAAGAAATTATCCAAAACCTTACAATAATCTTATTCTCTTTCCAGCCTTTTTGTTCAAAATGATGATGAATTGGAGCCATTAAAAAAACACGTTTTTGTCGTAGTTTATAAGAACCAACTTGTAAGATAACCGAGACAGTTTCTAATACAAATATGAATCCAATAACTGCTAAAAGAATTTCTGACTTCGCCACAATTGCCATATAACCCATAAAAGCCCCCAATGGCAAAGAACCAGAATCTCCCATAAAAACTTCTGCAGGGTGAGAATTAAACCATAAAAATGCAATTAATGAACCAGAAATTGCTGCACCCATTATTGCTAATTCACCTGCTAGTTTAATATTTGGAACTAAAAGATAAGAAGAAAAAATTGCATGGCCTGTTACATACACTAAAGCTGATAATGTGAAAAAGGCCATTATTGATGGAACTGTAGCTAAACCATCTAATCCATCCGTAAGATTAACTGCATTTGAAGCAGCTACCATTATTAGCATCCAAAATAAAATAGCAAAAATTCCCATATCAAATAGTGGCAACTTGTAAAAAGGTGTATATAATGTAGTTGTATGACTATAATAATATATAATAAAACCTACAATTCCTGCACAAACAAACTGTAATAGTAGTTTTGCACGAGCACTTAAGCCAGCAGAATTTTGATTTTTTGCTATTTTTGAATAATCATCTTGAATCCCAATTAATGAAAACAATCCAATTGTTACAAGCCCACCTATTATATAAAAGTTATTTAACTTTGCAGATAATAGTGTTGCAATTATAGTTGCAAAAATAAAAACCATTCCGCCCATTGTAGGGGTTCCTGCTTTTTCTTGATGACCTTCAGGTGCATGCTCATATATTGGCTGAGATGCATTTTTTGATTTAGCCCATTTAATAAACTTTGGTAATAAAAACATTGTTAAAAAAAATGCTATTATAAAACTAATCCCAGCACGTACTGAGATATATTGGAAAATATTTATGTCTAAATGTCTATAGAACCAGTAAAACAAACTCAAACCTTCATTTTGATATAATGTGTGCGATTATATTATATTATACTTTTTAAAAGGTTTAAACAATGACAAACAAAACTATTCTTGTGATTACTGATGGTATTGGACATAACGAATCATCAGATTTTAATGCTTTTTCGCAAGCTAAAACTCCTACTTATGATAATTTATTTAAAAATACACCATATTCACTAATACATACATATGGTAAACATGTTGGTTTACCTAATGGCCAAATGGGTAATTCTGAAGTTGGACATATGACAATTGGTTCAGGAAGGGTTTTATATCAAGATTTAGTAAAAATAAATATCGCCATTGAAGAAAACACATTAAAAGATAATAAGGTTTTTAAAGATTGTATGAATGCCTCTAATAATATTCATTTAGTTGCACTCTTAAGTGATGGAGGAGTTCACTCTCATATTAGCCATGTTATTGCAATGGCAAAAATTGCAAAAACAGAAAATAAAAAAGTTTTCATTCATATGATAACAGATGGAAGAGATGTAGCACCAGATAGTGCAAAGAAATATATACAAGAAATAATCAATATTTGTGATGAAAATATTAAAATTGCTACTATTGCAGGTAGATATTATACAATGGATAGAGATAATAGATGGGATAGAATACAAAAAGGTCATGATGCCATTGCCTTTGCAAATCCAAAAACTTTATTATCTCCAATTGATTTTGTTGAAAGTTCATATAAAAAAGATATTTACGATGAGTTTATTATACCAACAGCTTTTAATGATTATGAAGGATTAAAAGATAATGATTCAATAATCTTCTGTAATTTTAGATCAGATAGAATGAGAGAAATATCATCTGTATTTGCAGGTAATGATTTTTCACATTTTACAAAATTTACTGAAAAATTAAATATTGCAACTATGACACAATATGATAAAAATATTCCAATACCTATTTTATTTCCAAAAGAAACACCAAAAAACACTCTGGCTGAAGTAATATCAAATGCAGGTCTAAATCAACTTCATACAGCAGAAACTGAAAAGTATGCACATGTAACTTTTTTCTTTAATGGTGGAGTTGAAGAACCATTCTTAAATGAAACAAGAGTTTTAACTCCGTCTCCAAATGTAGCAACTTATGATTTACAACCTGAAATGTCAGCACCACAAGTTGGAGAAAATGTAAGAGCTGCAATGGATGATAATACTGATTTTATAGTAGTTAATTTTGCAAATGGTGATATGGTAGGTCATACAGGTAGTTTTGAAGCAAGTAAAAAAGCAGTTGAAGCAGTAGATTTTGAACTAGGACTTATTATTCAGAAAGTTAAAGAGCAAGGGTATAATCTAATTTTAACGTCTGATCATGGAAACTGTGAAAGAATGAGAGATGAAGATGGAAATACTTTAACAAACCATACGGTAGGTGATGTTTATTGTTTTATTATGTCAGAAAAAGTTAAAGAAGTAAAAAGTGGAAGTCTAAATAATATTGCTCCAACTGTATTAAAACTAATGGATTTACAAATACCAGAAGAAATGGATGAAACTTTAATAAAAAGTTAATTACTGATGCTAAATATTGAAATACAGAAACTAAAAGTAAAAAGCCAAGAAAAAATCTTGCTTGATATATCTTTTAAAATCACAAAATCAACTGCATTAATTGGTGAAAGTGGAAGCGGTAAATCTTTAACATTAAAAGCTTTACTAAATCTTTTACCAAGCTCACTAGATTGCGAAAAAGAAATCAATTCAAATTTTGACTTAGATTTTAATTCAATTGGTTTTATTCCTCAAAACCCTTTTACTTCATTATCTCCAATGACTAAAATTAATAAACAATTCTTTT
The DNA here is from genome assembly GCF_003711085.1 of Arcobacter peruensis. NCBI lineage: Bacteria > Pseudomonadati > Campylobacterota > Epsilonproteobacteria > Campylobacterales > Arcobacteraceae > Arcobacter > Arcobacter peruensis. The sequence continues at coordinate 2,509,267 of NZ_CP032363.1, read as the reverse complement.
GCAAAAAAGAAAAAAAAGAAGAAGTATTAAAATTAGTTGATTTGGATACTTGGGTATTAGATAAGTTCCCAAGTCAATTAAGTGGTGGACAAATACAAAGAGTAATAATAGCAATAGCATTAAGTAAAGAAATCAAATTTTTATTACTTGATGAACCTACGACTGCTCTTGATATTGAAAATAGAAATAATATTATCAATTTAGTTGATAATCTAAGAAAAGATTTAAAAATACTAATTCTTTTTGTAACACATGATATTGAATCAGTAAAAGATATTTGTGAAGAGATAGTTATAATTAAAAATGGACTTATAATAGAGCAAGGAAATACAAAAAGTGTTTTAAGTAATCCAACACACGATTATACAAAAACATTAATAAACTCAACATTTAAAAATAAAGATTTTAGGAAATAATATGATTAAATATATTTTTGGCTTTTTCCTGCTTGTAGGATTAGTTATTGCAGGATGGCTATATAATTTATATGAAGAAATTAAACATGATATTGATGTAGTAATAAATTATGCACCAAAACAAAGTACACAATTCTTTGATAAGAATGGAAAGTTAATTGCAAATACTTTTGTAGGAGAAAATAGAGAATATGTTAAATATGATGATATTCCAGCAAGAATAGTTGAAGGACTAGTAGCAATTGAAGATACACAGTACTTTGAGCATATTGGAATAAATCCTGATGCAATTAGTAGAGCGATTATTAAAGATATAAAAGCACGTGCTTTTGTTGAAGGAGCTAGTACTTTAACTCAACAATTAGTAAAAATGTTAGTTTTATCAAGTGAAAAAAAGATTATTAGAAAAATTAAAGAAGCACTTCTTGCAATTAGACTTGAAACAATACTTACAAAGGAAGAAATATTAGAAAGATATTTAAATAATGTATATTTTGGTCATGGATATTATGGAGTAAGAACAGCAGCAAGAGGATATTTTAATAAAGATTTATATGAATTATCATTAAAAGAAATGGCAATTTTAGTAGGACTTCCAAGAGCTCCTAGTTTTTATGCACCTACTAAAAACTTAAAAATATCACTAGCAAGAGCAAATCAAGTTATTACAAGATTAAACACACTTGGTTGGATTAATAAAGAACAATATGAAAGAGCAATAAAAGAAGTACCAACAATTCATAAACAAACACTTACAAAAAATAAAGCACCTTATGTTGTTGATTATGTTCTTAAACTATTAAAAGATGATATTCCTGATATTAAATCAGGTGGATATAAAATTAAACTTACAGTTGATTTAGATGCACAAGAAATAGCGCAAAAAGCATTAAACAACTCACATAAAGAAGCTGTAAAAAGAGATTTAGCAATAAGGAAGAAAACTAAAAAGATTGATAATGATTCATATATTAAAAATTTAAATGGAGCTGTAGTTTCAATAGAAAGTAGTACAGGTAAAATTTTAGCACTTGTAGGAGGTATTGATTATAAAAAATCAATGTTCAATCGTGCAGTCCAATCAAAAAGACAACCAGGAAGTGCAATAAAGCCTTTCTTATATCAAATAGGTCTGAATGAAGGATTAAATCCAGCTTCTGAACTTGTTGATATTTCAAGAACTTATGATTATAAAGTAAATAATGTAAATAAAAAATGGCAACCAAAAAACTATGGTGGAAATTTCAAAGGAGTTGTTAATCTTCGTGAATCTTTAGTATACTCAAGAAATCTATCTACAATTAATCTTGTTACTGATACAGGAGTTGGAATTGTTTATAAAGGTTTAGAAGAGTATGGATTTAGTAATTTACCAAATGATTTATCAATCACACTTGGAACAATGTCTGTATCTCCATTAGAATTTAGTGAATACTTTAGTGCATTTGCAAATAATGGAACAAAAGTAAAACCTTATATTATTGAACAAATTACAAATAAAGCAGGAGAAACAATTACCTTTGAGCCACAAACTACACCAATAAACACTCCTGAGCAAACATTTTTAATAACATCAATACTAAAAGATGTTGTTACGAGAGGAACAGCGACAAGAGCAAAAGTTTCAGGAATTGAATTAGCAGGAAAAACAGGTACAACAAATAAAAATGTTGATGCTTGGTTTGCAGGATATTCACCTTCAATTCAAACAATAATTTGGTTTGGTAATGATGATAATACTCCAATGAGAAGAACAGAAACAGGTGGAAAAATTGCAGCTCCAGTCTTTTCATACTTTTACAAAAACTATCTAGAATCACATCCTGAAATTCCTAGAACCTTTATTAAACCAACAAAAGTTTATTCATCTAAAATAAATGGGAAAACTGAGTATTATACTGATGTTTCTCCACTACCCGAAATTGAAATTGTTATTCCTCCTGAAAATCCAGGAGAAGAAGTAATCGAGTTTTAAATTCTATTAAGATAATTTAAAAGACATAAAAAAAGGTAAGTTCATATGAACTTACCTTTTTTTTATAATTTATTCTTAGTTATTAACAAGAATAAGTTGATTTAAATTCAAATGCTGTTGGTCTAGCTTCGTCAGGTAGAACTTGTGTATCAAATTTGTACTCTTGGTAAGTATCTACCATTTCTTTAGTAAATACTGGTTGTAAGAAATCATTATCTCTGATTAATGCTTCTAATGAACCTCTTAAAGTATGAGGCATTTGAGGGATTTTTCTTTCTCTAATTTCAGATAAAGACATTTCAAATAAATCTTCATCCATTGGACCAATTGGTTCATATTTATTTTTAATTCCGTCAAGTCCAGCCATTAACATAGCAGCAAATGCTAAGTAAGGACAAGCAGTTGAATCTGGGAATCTCATTTCAATTCTAGTTGCTTTTTCACCAGCACCATAAGGAACTCTACAAGAAGCAGATCTATTTTGAGAAGAATAAGTTAAGATTGAAGGTGCTTCAAATCCTGGAATTAATCTTTTGTATGAGTTAGTTGAAGGGTTAGTAAATGCAGCAACTGCTCTAGCGTGTTTAAATACACCACCAACATAATGTCTAGCCATTTCAGAAAGGTTACCATATTCACCTTCTGTATAGAATAAGTTTCTACCATCTTTCCAAATTGATTGGTGAACATGCATACCATTACCATTATCACCATAAAGTGGTTTAGGCATAAATGTACAAGATTTACCATTTAAGTGTGCAACCATTTTACATACATATTTATATTTTTGTACATTATCTGCAGCTTCAATTAAGTCTCCAAATACAATACCAATTTCACCTTGTGCTTGTGCAACTTCATGGTGTCCTAAAATTACTTCTAATCCAACTTGCTCAAGAACTAACATCATTTCAGCTCTTAAATCTACCATTGAATCAGTTGGTTGTGCTGGGAAATAACCACCTTTAGTTCCAGGTCTGTGACCCATATTTCCACCTTCGTAATCAGTTGACGAAGCCCATTCACCTTCTTCAGAATCTACTTTGTAGTATGATTCATTAATATTATCAACAATTTTCACATCGTCAAAAATAAAGAATTCATTTTCTGGTCCAAAGTATGCAGCATCACCAATACCAGACTCGCTTAAGTGTGTTAATGCTTTTTTAGCAATAGATCTTGGACATTTTTCATACATTTCACCTTTATAGATATCATAAACATCACAAATCATAATAATAGTTGAATCAGCAGTAAAAGGATCTAAGAAAGAAGTTCCAACATCTGGCTTTAAAATCATATCTGATTTATTAATTGGTTGCCAAGCATCAACAGATGAACCATCAAAAGGCATACCAAAATTTAATTGATCTTGAGTAACTGCACTCATCATATAAGAAATATGATGCCACATTCCCTTCATATCTGTAAATCTAAAATCTACAAACTTTACTTCATTTTCTTCACAATATTTAAAAAACTCTTCTGTATTGTTAACAAATTTACCCATTGGTATATCTCCTTGAATTTATATATAATAATTCTATCAAAAATAAAATAAACTAAGCTAAATTAATTGTATAAAAAGTATACAAGTAAGAGAAAAAAGTATATTTTTTCCTTATATACCCAAAATTAAAACTGTACTAGTTTCGAATCTCTATTAGAAAAAGTTAAACATTTAGTAAAGCCTATGTCTTGAGCAAGTGATTTTACTTCTTCATATTTAAAACCAACTTGATCTACAGCATGTGCATCAGAACCAAATGTTATATTTATATCTAATTCATAAGCTAATTCAAGTAAAGTCCTTGAAGGATATGTTTCTTTTATTGGCTTTCTTAAACCAGCAGGATTAATTTCTAAAGCCATGTTAGATTTTTTAATAGCAATAAGTGCATTTTTAGCTAATAATCTAATATCTTTTTTTGGTAAAAATTTAAATACTTTAATTAAATCTAAGTGTCCTACAATATCAAAAAGATTAGTTTTTGCCATTGCTTCAATAGCATCAAAATATTCACTCCAAATAGTATCAATATCTTTAGATTCATATACTCCAATAAATTCAGGATTATCGAAACCCCACATATCATTTTTATTTTTTAAGAAATGAACAGAACCTATTAAGTAATCAACTTTAGCATTTAGTATTTCGTCTAATAAATATCCATCTAAATAGTCAACTTCATAAGCTAATAATATTTCAATATCTTTTTTATATTTATCTTTTAAATCTAATATTTCTTTTTCATATAAAGGCTTTGAAGATATATCCATTCTATACTTTGGATCATAATTCATAGGTGCATGATCTGAGAAGCCATAAACATCAATTCCTAATTCAACTGCTCTTAATATATATTCTTCTGTAGTACCACTTGCGTGATTACATAATGTTGTATGATTGTGTAAGTCTACTCTCATCTATATCTCACTTGATTTCTTCCATTTTTTTTTGCATCATATAATCCTTTATCTGCAAGTTGTAGCATATCATCAATATTTTTTCCATATTCAAAACTACATCCAATTGATACTGTATAATTAATCTTTAGCTCATTAATTTCAATAAAATTATTTTCAAAATTTCTTCTAATAACTTCTAAAAGTTTTTCAATTTCATCTTTTGTTCTATTATAAAAAAGAATACAAAATTCTTCTCCACCTAATCTTGCAATTAAAGAATTAGAAATTATATTTTTATTTAAAATTTTTGCTACTTCTTTTATAGCTTCATCACCTACATCATGTCCATAAGAGTCATTAATATTTTTAAAATTGTCTATATCAATTATAGATAAAGCTAATGACTTATTAGCTTTTTTATTATCTTCATATATCTTTTTACCAAATTCAAAAAAATATCTTCTATTATATAAGCCTGTCATATAATCTTTATTTACTTTATTTTTCATATCTTCAAAAAGTTCAATAATCTCTAAATTAGAATTTATTCTAACAAAAAATTCTTCTTTAGAAAACCCTTTATATAAAAAATCATTCGCACCTAATTTTAAAAATTTAGAAGGAATTCTACTATCTGAGGCATTTGATGTAACTATAATAGAAAGTTCATCTTTAGAATAATTACTTCTAATTCTTTTAGTTAGTTCTATCCCATCCATTTTAGGCATCAAATAATCTGTTAATACAATTTTAATATCTTTATTTTCTTTTAAAGTTTTTAAAGCATCTTCACCATTTGTACTAAGTAATGGAATAAGTTTATATCTATTTATAAAATCTTCTGCTTGTTTTAGAAAAGTTTTAGAATCATCAACAACAAGTATTTTTATATATTGATTCTTAATAATTCTATTTACTATAGAAGCAGCATATTGTAACGCTGAAATACCATCTTTTACAATATAATCGACAATGTTTTTGTTTCTAAAATTATTTTCAATATCAATATTATCAGAACCAGTTAAAATTACAATTGGTGTAGTAAATTTAGCCAAGAAATCAACTACTTCACCATTAGGAGCATCAGGTAAACCCAAATCAGCTAAGATTACATCAAATTTTCCTTTATGCTCAAGAATTAATTGTGCACTTTCTTTTTTTGTCTTAGCAATGTAAACTTCAATATTTATATTACTTTCAATTAAATTCTTTAAGGTTTTTCCTATTGATATACTATCATCAATAACTAATACTTTATATTTTATGCTAATAACCCTGACCCTTTGATAGAAGTACTTCTATCTTCAGCATAAACTCTATCACCTTTAATAATATCATATTTCCAAATAGGAGCTTGAGCTTTAAAATCTTCTACAAACTCATCAATTAATTCTAAAGCAACTCTTCTTTTTGGAGAACAAACTGCTGCAATGTATGAGCTTTCATGATTTAATACATCACCACGACTATGAGCCATTAAAACAATTGCATTAAGCTCTTTTGCTTTTTCTTCCCAAGAATTAAACCAAGAATTTAATATAGGTTCATAAATATCAAATGATAAACCATCAATTTTATTCTCATCACGAACAACACCAACAAATGTAATTATTGCACCATAATTTGAATTTCTGTATTTATCATACCATGCATTTGTAATTTTTTCTACAGGTAATTTACCTTCAAATAGTTCTAAATTTTCCACATTAAACCTTTAATCTCATCCACCACAAACAGGAGGTAATAATGAAATTTTATCTCCAGAGTTTAATTTTACATCTTTACTCGAAACTAAAGTATCATTTATAGCTACTGCACATGTTTGTAACCATGTTGCCACTTCATTATCTTTTTTTAATACTTCACTTAGTTGTGAAAGATTAGAAATGTCAAGATTCATTGATTCTTTATTTATTGGTCCTAGGAATTCAACTTTAACCACTTTAACCCCTTATTTATTGTTTTTTGATTATTATACCAAAAGAATTTTAAGTTAAAGGAATTACCTTTTCATGGTTTTCGCAAAAATAGATTTTATCAATTTATTACCCTTTCATGTATATATAAAAAAACATATTAGATCAACTCAAACAAAAGCAATAATTGAATATAAAAAATCATACCCATCTGCTATAAATAAAAAATTTAAAAAAAGAAAAGTTGATTCAGCTTTTATTTCATCAATTGCTTCAAGACATGAAAAAAAATTAAACTTAGGAATTGTTGCAAAAAAAGATGTATTATCAGTATTATTAATTCCAGGAAAAGACGAAAAAGATTTTCAAAGTGACACATCGAATGCACTTGCAAAAGTTTTAAACTTAAAAGGAAAAGTAATAATCGGAGATAAAGCACTAAAATTTTATCATCAAGATAAAGATAAAAAATTTATTGATTTAGCAGAAGAATGGAATAAAAAATACAATTTACCATTTGTTTTTGCAGTTTTGTGTTATTCATCACATAAAAAACAACTTGAAAAAATCACAAAAAACTTTAATAAAAACCATATAAAAATTCCAACATATATATTAAATCAATATTCTAAAAGAACAGGTATCTCAAATAAAAATATTTTGGAATATCTGAAAAAAATTGATTATAAAATTGGAATAAAAGAAAAAAGAAGTTTAAAACTTTTTTTAAAACTAACAAAATAAAGGGAAAGATGTATGACAATATTTGATACTATAATCTTAGGAATAATTGAAGGAATTACAGAATTTCTTCCAATTTCTTCAACAGGACACTTAATAGTAGCAAGTGAATTTTTAGGAATTGAGCAAACAAATATTAATAAAGCTTTTGAAGTAATTATTCAATTTGCAGCAATTCTAGCAGTAGTATTAAATTATCCATCAAAATTTACTTTTAAACACGTAGATTTGTGGACAAAAGTTATGATTGCATTTTTACCAATAGCTATAATTGGATTTATATTTTCAAAGCAAGTAAAAGCTATGTTCTCAATTGAAATAGTTGCATATATGTTTATAGTTGGGGGTATTATCTTTTTAATTGTAGAAAAATTCTACAAAGAAAATGAAACTCATACTTTAGATGTTGAAGATGTTACATATAAACAAGCTGCATGGATTGGGTTTGCTCAAATATTTGCATTAATTCCAGGAACTTCAAGAGCAGGTTCTAGTATTATTGGAGCTATGTTAGTGGGATTAAATAGAAAAGCAAGTGCTGAGTTTTCTTTTCTTTTAGCTTTTCCTGTTATGTGTGCTACAACTGCTTATGATTTATTAAAGCATTATAAAGAACTATTTACAGATGCAAATATAATGAACTTAGCAGTTGGTTTTGTTGTCTCTTTTCTTGTTGCATTTGTTGCAATAAAACTGTTTTTAAAATTTTTAGAAAATTTTACTTTTGTAGCTTTTGGTATCTATAGAATTTTATTTGGTGTTTTATTACTTGTTATTTTGAACTATAATATTACATATTAAAGAAACAGCATTTGAATTAATTGATGAAGCTAGATTTTTACTAATAGTATGAATATCACTATTTATTGCTTTAAAGAAATCTTCTTCATTCAAATCTTCTTCTCTTTGTAAAAAACATAAACCTCTATCTTTTAAATCTTTTGCATTATAAAACTGATGATCTCCTGCTGCATATTTGTAAGGAATAAAAAATGTTGGTAAACAATTAGCACAAAGTTCCCATAAAGTTGAAGCCCCAGCTCTGCTTACACAAAAATCCGCTTCTTGCATTTTTAAAGGAATTTCTTTAGAAAAATCAAAAACATCAGCTTTTATATTTAATTTTTCATATTCATCTTTTACTCTTAGAAAATCATTCTTTCCTGCTTGATGAATAATTTTAATATCCATTTCATTTAATTTAAAAGCTACTTTTAATGCAAAATCATTGATAGCTAAGGCTCCTTGAGAACCACCAAAAAATGCTATTGTTTTAACTTCTTCTCTAATTCTACCTAATTCAAAGAACTCTTGAGAAACAGGATAATCTTTAATTTTAGAACTTTTTAAAAAAGAAGAAAAAACTTCAGTAGCAAATTTTGAAGTAAGCTTATTTAAACTTCCCATTACAGAGTTTTGTTCATGAATATAAAGCTTACAATCCAGCTTTGCAATTGAAGCAAATGTAGCAGCTGCTGCTGAAAAACCACCAACAGAGATAACAGTTTTTACATTATATTTTGTAAATAAACCTAAGCAATAAGCAGTTTTAGAAAGAATATTAAATAATGATTTTACTTTTCCAAGTGCATTTTTATTTACTACACCTTTTGTATCTAGAAAATATGTTTTTTTAAACCTCTTATCATTCTCAAACCATTGTTTATCTTGACCATTTGAAGAGCCAATAAATATTACAGGTATACCTCTTTTATTAAATTCATCAACAAAAGCATCAGCAACTTTTAAATGTCCACCTGTACCTCCTCCAGTTACTACAACACTTCCTCTCATTTTATACCTTTTTCTCATTTATTTTTATATCTTCATCACTTACAACTCTACTTATGGATAAAACTAAACCAATAGCAATAGACATGGATAGCATAGAAGAACCACCATAAGAAAGAAGAGGTACTGCAATACCTTTAATTGGTATCATTCCTGATATTCCATAAGAATTGATTAAAAATGCGATTATTATCATTAAAGCAATTCCTAATGTAAAAAGATGATAAATAGGATTTTTAACACGTCTACTTATTCTAAATATTCTCCAAATTATAGAAAACATTATTCCAATAATACACATTAATCCAAGAAGTCCAACTTCTTCAGTAATACCTGCTAAAACAAAATCTGTATGAACTTCAGATAAAAATCCAACTTTAATATCGCCATTTGAAATACCTTGACCTAAAAAACTTCCATTATGCATTGCATTTAAAGAATGTGAAACCTGATAAGGTTCAGGTAGTTCATCAATTCTTAAATATGATTCAGCCCAAGAAGGTAGTACAGATAAAATACCATCTTGAACCATAGCCCACCAAGAATAAATTCTCTGAATTCTATGAGGAGCCGCAAGAATCAATCCAACTAAACCTAAAAGTGCTCCCGCTCCTAAAACTAGAAATATTTTAAAAGACCTATTTGCAAAAATTAAAAGAACAACTAATATTATTCCTAAAAGAACAACTTGACCTAAATCTTTTTGTAAAAAAGCCACAATAAATACAACAGCAAAAAATGTTAAAAAATATGGTGCTAAAAGTAATGACTCTTTTTTTAAGCCAATTTTTTTAGGTTGGTCCATAACTTTTCTATGAAAAGACCATGATAGAAAATATATAAAACCTATTTTGAAAAACTCTACAGGAGACAAAGAAAAACCAGGCATTCTTATCCATCTGTTTGCACCTCCTGATGCTGTTACCATTGAGGCTGGAAGAGCTGGCATTATTGCCATAAGAAAGAAAAATAGTAAAAATAAACTCATTCCCACTTTTCCTACTAATTTATCAGGATGAATTAATGAAAAAGACCACATTATAAGTATTGCAACAACAGCAACCATAGCTTGTCTAATAAAAAAATGAAATTGACTATATCCATAATATTCAACAGTATAAATACTTAAAGAATAGGAGAAAACAACGCTTAATGAAATTAATAAAGATACTAAAATAAGTAAAGGATAGTCAGCTTGTTGACAATTTAAATTATTTTTTAGTGCTTTAATCTTATTTTTGTTAGAATACATATCTTATTATATAATATTATGGATAAAGATGTCTTCAAACAAAATCGAAAAAATAAATAAAACAAAGAAAATAGCAATATTATTTATGATTATTTTCTTATTTTTGTTAATACTAATTATTTCAGTATTTAGAACAATAACTGAATATAGGCACATGCCGACTCTTCAGAGTGAAAAAAAAGAACTATCTGTGCGTGGTGATATTGTAAGTTCTGATAATTTCAAAATTGCATCTTCTAAGAAACTTTATAAGGCCTCAATTGATACTAGACATTTATCAGAAGATAAAAAAGAACTCTTTTTGCAACTATTTTCAATTTATAGCAAAATTCCATATAAAAAATTAAAGAAGAAACTACAAAAAGCTAAAAATAAACCTGGGAATTTAGTATTATCTTATAGTATTGATTCAAGAACAGCTAAAAACTTAAAAGAACTTGCATTTAAACTTAGACGTCTTGATGTTTTTATTTCAAGAAAAGTTAAAGGTGGAAAAATCTTAAGAGGTTTGAGTATTAGAGAAAGTGGAGAAAAAAGACTTTTCTCCTACGAAGAAACGCTAACTCCAGTAATTGGGTATATATCAAAATTTGAGAGTAAAGAAGGAACAACAAAAGTAAAAGGAATTAAAGGTTTAGAAAAAAGTTACAATAAAGTTTTAAATGAATCAAAAGATGGCATCTTACAAGGAAATAGAGATGTTCTTTCATATATTGCATTTGATAAAGACTCAGTAATTAGGAAAAGAATTGATGGAGCTACTCTAAACTTAAATATTCCACTTAAACTGCAAAAAAACAATGAATTAACACTTGATGTTCATAAAAAGAAACTAAGTGCAGATGAAATAATGGTATCAATAATGAATAGTAAAACAGGTGAAGTTTTAACACTTGCAAGTTCTAATAGATTTAACCCAGAGAAAATTAGACAAAAAGATATACCATCATTAAATGTAAATGCAATAGAATATCAATTTGAACCAGGTTCAATTGTCAAACCAATCTCGATATCACTTGTAATGGATAAAAATAGAATTAAAAAAAATGAACTCTTTTTTGCATATAATACAAAAGGTAAAGCAAATAGTAAAGGTGAATTTCCAAAAGGTAAATATAAATTAGGCCGATATACGATTGGTGATGATCATAGATTTAAAAAACACTACTTAACATTAAAAGATGTTGTAATTTACTCTTCTAATATTGGTACATTAAAGATTGCTCAAAGATTAACAGGTCCAGAGTTTTATGAAGGTTATAAAAGATTTGGTTTAGCTAGAAAAACAGGAATAGACTTGCCATATGAGAAAAAAGGAGTGATTCATAGTGTAAGACAATATTCAGCTGGAGATAGAGATAAAGAAGATAATATTTTTAAAGCTACAGATTCTTACGGACAAGGTATTACAGCAACATTTATGCAAATGATGAAAGCCTATACAGTTTTTAATAGCGAAGGATATATGTCTACACCAAAAATAGTTTCACACTTATTACATGACAATAGTAAGTATAAAGCTTATGACAACAAACCTGAAAAAGTGATTTCAAAAGAAACTGCTCTTAGAATGAAAAAACTATTAATACAAACTGTTGAAGAAGGAACAGGAAAAGCTGCAAAAATAGAAGGTCTTGAAATTGGTGGGAAAACTGGTACAGCACAAATTGCAAGAGGTGGGAAATATCTAAAAAAATATATTTCTTCATTTTTTGGTTTTGTTAGTGATGGCGAAAATTCTTATACCATAGGTGTTACAGTGATGAATCCAAATTCAACAGGTAAATATTGGTACTATAGATATGCTTCATCTTCAGCAGTACCAGTATTTAAAGAAATTGTACAAAATTTAATTAAATTAAACTATCTTACACCTAAAAACGATATAATTTCAAAAAATAAATAAAAGGTATATAATGTTCGGAAAAAAATTAAAAAAATATGATTATACAGCAGAAGAATTAGCAAAATTCCAATATGCAAAATTTACTACAAGTAAGGGAGTAATTTTAATTAAATTATTCAATGAAGAAACACCAAATACAGTTGCTAACTTTGCAACTTTAGCAAATGATGATTTTTATAATGGTCTTAACTTTCATAGAGTAATTGATGGATTTATGGCACAAGGTGGATGCCCAAATAAAACTGGTACTGGTGGACCAGATTGGGCAATTGAATGTGAAGTAGATAAAGAGAAACAAGTACATAATAAAGGTAGCTTATCTATGGCTCATGCAGGACCAAATACAGGTGGAAGTCAATTCTTTATTTGTTTTGTACCTTGTCCTCATTTAGATAGACATCATACAGTATTTGGTGAAATACAAGCAGATGATAGTGATAGTTTTTCTGTTTTAGACTCGATTGAGCAAAAAGATGAAATAATTTCAATTGAAATATTAGAATCAATATAAGTTTTAATATATATAAAAATAAAAAAGGTTAATCGAAAGGTTAGCCTTTTTTTATGTAAAATTTAAAAGAAAAAAACGAAGCAAAAAAGAGGCTAAAAAAAAAGCTTTCAGCTAAAAGAACAAAGTTCAAATAGCTAAAAGCTTGTAAATAAATACTCAAGAGCTGGCAGCGGCCTACGTTTCCACAAGGGGACCCTGCAGTATTATCAGCGATGAAGAGCTTGACTTCCAGGTTCGAAATGGAGCTGGGTATTTCCTCTTCTCTATAACCACCAGCAAAACTGAGTAATCAATATACCATTGCAAAAATGCTAGTATACTCATTACTCAACTTAATCTGTGAGTAAAGATATTAATAATGTTAAAGTCAACACATTTTATTTTTTATTCATACATACTGTACACTTAATAAGATAGTAAACCAAAGAATACTAAATTTGAATTATAAATAAGCCAAACGATCTATTAGTACTAGTCAGCTAAACGTCTTACAACGCTTACACATCTAGCCTATCAACCAGCTAGTCTTGCTGGGATCTTCAGGGAAAGTTAATCTTGGAGTTGGCTTCGTGCTTAGATGCTTTCAGCGCTTATCTCATCCGTACGTAGCTACCCAACGATGCTCTTGGCAGAACAATTGGTACACTAGTGGTACGTTCATCCCGGTCCTCTCGTACTAGGGACAAATCTCCTCAACTTTCCTACGCCCACGGAAGATAGGGACCGAACTGTCTCACGACGTTCTGAACCCAGCTCGCGTACCGCTTTAAATGGCGAACAGCCATACCCTTGGGACCTGCTTCAGCCCCAGGATGCGATGAGCCGACATCGAGGTGCCAAACCTCCCCGTCGATGTGAGCTCTTGGGGGAGATCAGCCTGTTATCCCCGGCGTACCTTTTATCCTTTGAGCGATGGCCCTTCCACACAGAACCACCGGATCACTATGACCGACTTTCGTCTCTGTTCGACTTGTATGTCTCACAGTCAAGCTAGTTTATGCCATTATACTCAACTGGCGATTTCCATCCGCCATGAACTAACCTTTGTAAGCCTCCGTTACTTTTTAGGAGGCGACCGCCCCAGTCAAACTACCCACCAGACATTGTCCTGAACGAGGATAACTCGTCCCAGTTAGTAACTCAAATATTCAAGGGTGGTATCTCAAGGATGGCTCCACTAGAATTGGCATCCTAGTTTCATAGCCTCCCACCTATCCTGCACATGAATATCCAAGCTACAGTGTCAAGCTGTAGTAAAGGTGCACGGGGTCTTTCCGTCTTTCCGCGGGTAGGAGGAATTTTCACCTCCACTACAATTTCACTGGATCCCTGGTTGAGACAGCTCCCATCTCGTTACGCCATTCATGCAGGTCGGTATTTAACCGACAAGGAATTTCGCTACCTTAGGACCGTTATAGTTACGGCCGCCGTTTACTCGGGCTTCAATCAAATGCTTCGATAAATCTAACATCATCAGTTAACCTTCGAGCACCGGGCAGGCGTCACACCTTATACATCCTCTTACGAGTTAGCAAAGTGCTGTGTTTTTGGTAAACAGTCGGGAGGGACTCTTTGTTGCAACCTCTCTAGCTTTCGGAAGTAAATTCCTATACCAAAGTAGGCACACCTTATACCGAAGATACGGTGCTAGTTTGCAGAGTTCCTTAACCAGGGTTCTTCCACGCGCCTTAGAATACTCATCCCACCCACCTGTGTCGGTTTACGGTACGGGCAACAAACAATATGCTTAGTGGCTTTTCTTGGCACGACAGTATCATCGATTCTCCATCTCCTCCGAAGAGTGTCAGGAGCCTGTAAGATCTCGGTCTCATGTAATCCGGATTTGCCTAAATTACGACCTACGTCCTTCGACCCACTATTCCATCAGTGAGCTCGATTAACTCTATGCGTCCCCACATCACGCTTGTTTGTTGGTATTGAAATATTAATCAATTTGCCATCGTCTACCCCTTTCGGACTCGACTTAGGACCCGACTAACCCTACGATGACGAGCATCGCGTAGGAAACCTTGGGTTTTCGGCGTTGAGGATTCTCACCTCAATTATCGCTACTCATGCCTGCATGCTCACTTCTATCCGCTCCAACGCTCCTTACCGGTACATCTTCAACGCTGAATAGAACGCTCTCCTACCACTCAATATAAAATATTGAATCTAAAGCTTCGGTGCATATCTTAGCCCCGTTATATTTTCCGCGCAGAATCACTAGACCAGTGAGCTGTTACGCTTTCTTTAAAGGATGGCTGCTTCTAAGCCAACCTCCTGGTTGTCACAGTAACTCCACATCGTTTTCCACTTAGATATGACTTTGGGACCTTAGCTGTTAGTCTGGGTTGTTCCCCTCTCGACATAGGATTTTATCACCCTACGCCTGACTCCTGCGATTACACATATAGTATTCATAGTTTGATAGGGTTTGGTACCGCGGTAAGCAGCCCTAGCCCATTCAGTGCTCTACCCCTATATGCTACTACGCAAGGCTATACCTAAATATATTTCGGAGAGAACCAGCTATCACGAAGTTTGATTGGCCTTTCACCCCTATCCACAAGTCATCCGAGCACTTTTCAACGCACACCGGTTCGGTCCTCCACTGGCTCTTACACCAGCTTCAACCTGCTCATGGATAGATCACTTCGTTTCGGGTCTGCAGCATCTGACTAAGTCGCCCTATTAAGACTCGCTTTCGCTACGGCTTCGCACTTGGCTTAACCTTGCCAGACACCACAACTCGCAGGCTCATTATGCAAAAGGCAGTCCGTCACCCTGATAAATCATAGGGCTCCGAATGATTGTAAGCTAATGGTTTCAGGTTCTATTTCACTCTCCTCGCTGGAGTACTTTTCACCTTTCCCTCACGGTACTTGTTCACTATCGATCTGTAAGTAGTATTTAGGATTAGAGGGTGGTCCCCCTAGATTCAGACAAAATATCACGTGTTCCGTCCTACTCAGGATACCAATAGAGCTATTGAACATTTCGATTACAGGAGTATCACCTTCTACGCTTAACCTTTCCAGGTTATTCATCTATATTCTCTAGTCTCACATCTTGGTCCTACAACCCCCTATGCAAGCATAGGGTTTGTCCTAATCCCATTTCGCTCGCCGCTACTTTGGGAATCTCTTTTGATTTCTCTTCCTCTGGTTACTGAGATGTTTCACTTCACCAGGTTTGCCCACTTTCGTGTAACTAATATCTCTATTAGCTGGGTTGTCCCATTCGGATATCTACGGATCAAAACTTCTTGACAGTTCCCCGTAGCTTTTCGCAGTCTAGTACGTCCTTCATCGCCTCTTACAGTCTAGGCATCCACCATTAGCCCTTAATAGCTTATAATAAACAGAATTTAATCTGTCGCATTTGATAATTATTCTTTGGCTACTATCTTATTAAACATACTTTAATGCATATTTCATAAAATAATAAATTGTGTTCTATCTAATTTCTTAGATAGTTTTTAAAATTGTTTATTAATCTTTACTAATAAATTAGTATTAATTAATGAAAAAATTAAAAGACTTTAACATTATATTTTTAAATATCATTTTGGTATAAAACCAAATATAAATACTTTTAATAAGTACTTATATTTAGTTTAGCAACTAAACTTTTATCAGTGTAATTTGGTTTATATGATGGTGGAGAATAGCGGGATCGAACCGCTGACCTCCTACGTGCAAGGCAGGCGCTCTCCCAGCTGAGCTAATTCCCCATCGTAGTATATTAATTATTAAGTTATAGATTATTTAAGAATGGTGGGCCTACCAGGACTTGAACCTGGGACCTCACGATTATCAGTCGAGCGCTCTAGCCAGCTGAGCTATAGGCCCCTATTACCTATTAAATAAATAATCTTTATAAACCGAACATAATACTCTTTATTGTTTTTCTTGACGAACTTAGAAACGAATCTAAGTTCATATCTCTGAAAGGAGGTGATCCAACCGCAGGTTCTCCTACGGTTACCTTGTTACGACTTCACCCCAGTTACTGAATCCACTGTGGAGGGTAGCTACTTTAGCATTCCCGCTTCGAATGAGTTCAATTCCCATGGTGTGACGGGCGGTGAGTACAAGACCCGGGAACGTATTCACCGTAGCATTGCTGATCTACGATTACTAGCGATTCCAACTTCAAGCAGTCGAGTTGCAGACTGCTATCCGAACTGGGAGATATTTTTGAGATTTGCTCCACCTCGCGGTATTGCTGCTCTTTGTATACCCCATTGTAGCACGTGTGTAGCCCTGGACGTAAGGGCCATGATGACTTGACGTCGTCCTCACCTTCCTCCTGGTTACCCAGGCAGTCTCATTAGAGTTCTCAGCCGAACTGTTAGCAACTAATGACGAGGGTTGCGCTCGTTGCGGGACTTAACCCAACATCTCACGACACGAGCTGACGACAGCCGTGCAGCACCTGTATGATAGTTCTAGCAAGCTAGCACTATTACATCTCTGTTATATTCTATCTATGTCAAGTCCAGGTAAGGTTCTTCGCGTATCGTCGAATTAAACCACATGCTCCACCGCTTGTGCGGGTCCCCGTCTATTCCTTTGAGTTTTAATCTTGCGACCGTACTCCCCAGGCGGCACACTTAATGTGTTAACTGCATTACTGCAAGGTCTAGCCTCACAACAACTAGTGTGCATCGTTTAGGGCGTGGACTACCAGGGTATCTAATCCTGTTTGCTCCCCACGCTTTCGAATCTCAGCGTCAATAATGTTCCAGTAGATCGCCTTCGCAATCGGTATTCCTTCTGATCTCTACGGATTTTACCCCTACACCAGAAATTCCATCTACCTCTCCCATATTCTAGATAGAAAGTTTCAAAAGCAGTTCAATAGTTGAGCTATTGGATTTCACTTCTGACTTTTCTATCCGCCTACATTCTCTTTACGCCCAGTGATTCCGAGTAACGCTTGCACCCTCCGTATTACCGCGGCTGCTGGCACGGAGTTAGCCGGTGCTTATTCATATAGTACCGTCATTATCTTCCTATATAAAAGGAGTTTACGCACCGAAATGTGTCATCCTCCACGCGGCGTTGCTGCATCAGACTTTCGTCCATTGTGCAATATTCCCCACTGCTGCCTCCCGTAGGAGTCTGGACCGTGTCTCAGTTCCAGTGTGACTGATCATCCTCTCAAACCAGTTAAGCGTCATTGTCTTGGTGAGCCATTACCTCACCAACTAACTGATACTGTACAGGCCGATCTTCAAGCTATAAATATTTCCCTTGCAGTCTTAAGACTTAAAGGCATATAGGGTATTAGCAATCGTTTCCAATTGTTATCCCCTTCTTGAAGGCACGTTACCTATATATTACTCACCCGTGCGCCACTTAGCTGACAATTAAAGCAAGCTTTAATCCGTTCTCGTTCGACTTGCATGTGTTAAGCACGCCGCCAGCGTTCACTCTGAGCCAGGATCAAACTCTCCATAAAGAAGTGCGATACAAAGTTGACTTAATGTCAAGTTTTATAAACGCGTCTAGTTTGATACTGACAAATTTGTATTGTTATACAAAATTATCACTCAAATTTATAGACAAGAATTAATTCTTGTTATAATTTTTTTATTTTTTTTAAATCTATTTCTTTTAGATTATATATTAGAGTATTATATTCAGTTTATAAAGATTACTTTACAAACTTCATTACATTGTTAAAGATCATCCGTTTATGTGTCGCTTGCGCTCTACTTAAATTGGACGGGAATTATAGAGAATTTTTTATGCTTTGTCAAGAGGTATAACTTAAATTCTGTTTAAATTTTTAGATTTGTGTTTTTTTGGGTTTTATTCTTTATAGATATATCCTGTTTTACTTTCTAGATTTATAGTTCTTTTTTGATCTAAATTATCTACTAATTCTATCTTACAGTTATTCATGATTTCATATGAATTTGAATCATTTGAGATATTACTTAGTTTTGAATATATTTTACCATCACTTGCAAAAGATAATTGTCCTAGAGAACTTGTTTCATTACATGAAACATTTACAGACTTGATATTAAAATTTTGTGTGATTAATACGTATTTACTATTTTTAATATTTTCTTTACAATGATTTGTACTATATATATTTTTTAAAGTAAGACTATCTTTTAAACTATCTTCAATACTTGGATGACCTGAATTGTTTTTATCACTATAAATTGAATAGTAAATTCCGCCTACACTTTCTCGACATCTAAAAAACTTCAAAGTCCATCTTTTTTTGTGCCAGAGATTATTGTTATTATCAAATTTGTCATTTATCATAGATTGGTATCTTGTTTGTTTTAAATACAATACAAGTCTATTTGCCAATTCATCTATATTACTAATTTTAGTTTTTGGTATAAAAGCTGTATATAAAAAGCCTAATAGAGAAATTATTAACACTAGTTCTAAAAGAGTAAAAGATTTTTTCATTTAATTTATTTAATATAAACTTTATAAAGATCTTTATTATAGTAACTTACAGTCATTTTTAATTTATATGAATCAAATTCATCTAAGCTAATATAATGTTTTGTCCCTTCATTTATTCCATAAAATTTCAATCTTAATAGTAATTGCTCATCATTACTAGAAATCATATCGATATTATTTCGTTTGAGTTCTTCTGCTAATTCTTTTATAAAATGGTATTTGTAAACAAAATGTTTTTTTGCATTTGGAAGCACTAAGTATAAAGGTTTATTTACAATTGTAAAAAATACATTTATAAAAAGCATAAATAGAACTAGCACCACGGCAATATTATGTTTTTTTCTAAATTCTTTCAATCTTACTCTATATGAATGGAAAAATATCTTTAACATAAAAGGTAGGGATATTACAACGTAAGGTGCAAAATCTTCAATATACACTCTTTGTCTAAAAGAAAATAAGAAAGATAAAATTAATGCAGTAGTAGAAATATACCATGTTAATGATTTTTCTTTTTCTTTAAAACCAATTCTATAAATACTATAAAAGAAGTATAAAAAAAGTAGTGGAGAAAAAATCGATGCATAAATTGCAAACGTGTCAAGAAAGAAACCTCTTGGTTTTCCTATTGTTGAAAAACCATAAATATACATTGATAAAGAAAAAAGAATTAATGAAATCCAAGGTAATAAACTTTTTTTATCTTTTAATGAATAAAAAAATAGTGCTAAAAATAATATAGCAAAAGAATTATCAATAAAGACAAATAAACACAAAAGAACATAGGAATGTTTATTTGTGATTTTATAATAATACAAATATAGTAAAGTAAGGAAAGTTACAATAATTGCACTATTTACTAATAAAGAAGCACTTAAAACTCCGGGTAAAAGCATAAAAATACAAATAGATATAAATCTATCACTTTCTTTATTAAAGTAATTTTCTGTAATTTTATACATCATTAAAACACTTAAAATATAAAAGAGTATAAAGGGTAGACGTAAGGCTATATCATTTTGCCCAAAAATATAAAGTGATGTATTTGTAACATAAGTTAATACTGAGTTATTTACAAATACATTTAAAGCTTCTTTGTATGAAATACTAAGAGTGTTAGAAACAAACAGCAGTACAAGCACTAATATTGATAGTAATAAATAAAAGTAGTAGTTGTATCTGTTTGTATTCATCATAATTTTAAAAAGTTATCTATCATTTCATATCCATGTTCACTCATAATTGATTCTGGATGAAATTGTACTCCATATATTTGTTTGTCTTTTATTTCTAATGACATGATTTCATCATCATCAAGACTCATTGATGTAGGAATTACAACATCCGGTAAATTATCTTTGTTCACTGTTAGTGAATGATACCTTGTTTCTATAAATTCATTTGGTAAATCTTTAAAAATAACAGTATCTTTTAAAACTTTTACTTTTGAAGTTTTTCCATGCATCATATTTTTTGCACGAATCACCTCAGCACCAAATACTTGTGCGATACTTTGATGACCTAAGCAAATTCCAAATATTGGTATTTTGTTAGAAAAATGTTTTATCACATCTAAGCAAACTCCAGCATCATTGGGTGTTGCTGGTCCAGGAGAGATTATAATCTTTTCTGGATTTAATTTTTCTATTTCTTCTATACTTAACTCATCATTTCTTATAACTTTTAAGTCTGCTCCTAATTCTAAGCAGTATTGAACAATATTGTATGTAAATGAATCGTAGTTATCAATCATTAAAATCATTTTATTTTATCCTTATTACGAGATTATATCTTATTTACTTTAGGTTTTACATAAAACTTTTGGGTAATTTTTTATATAATATTAATAAATTATTAATTAAAGTTATAAATGAAAGAAATACAAGAAAGAGAAGTTTTTTATATAGCAGGATATGACCCTAGAGGTTATAGATACTATTATTCTTTATATAAGAAAAATGCCAAAAAGCAAAATAAAATAAATAATTTAAATATAAAACTATCAAAAACAAAAATAATAAATGATTATATTTCTTCATGTGAAATAACTACAGATAAAAATACACATACTACATACAACTTTTTTTCTTGGAATGATATTGTAAAACAAACTTGGGCTGAAGGTTTTTTGAAAAACTTTTTGGATACTCTTTATTTTATAAAGATGTATATGCTTACAGGAATATATACAAAAGTTGCAAAAGAATCACCACGACAGATTATAGCGGGTTCGTATCCTTTGGTTTATTTATTTATTACAATATTTATTACTGCTTATTTATCATTTTATAGTTATGAAATTTTTAGTGAGTATATCAATAATCTGATATCCGTAATTTTAGCTTCGGCTCTTTTTCTTTTAGGTATTAAACTCATAGAAAAAGTTGGTGATAAAGTCGCTGTTTTTTGGCTATCAAGAATTTATGCTTTTTGTGCAAGATTTTCTGAGAAAAAGATAAAAAATATTGATGAAAGAATAGAACTATTTTCTAATCATATTTTTAAAAAAATCAAAAATAATACAAATAATGAAAAAGAATTTATCTTATCGACTCATAGTGTTGGAACTATTCTTGCTATTAGAATTACAAGTAATGTTATTAGAAAATGTATAAAAGAAAATATAGATTATTCAAACTTTAAACTTTTAACTTTAGGAAATTGTTTACCCCTTGTATGTTATCAAAAGAATTTTTTTGAGTTCAGAAAAGATCTTGCGCTTTTAGGAAAAACAAAAAACTTCACTTGGCTTGATTATACAGCTACTATTGATGGAGCTTGTTTCCCTATGGTTGATCCAATTGTATCTTCTGGAATAAAAAGAGAAAAAGATTGTGGACCTATTTTACAATCTACAAGATTTTTTAAACTCTTTACAAAAGAGAATTATAAAAAAATCAAAAAAGAGAAATATAAAGCTCACTTTTTATATCTAACAGCTACTGATTTATCAGGTAATTATGACTATTTTGATATAACTGCTGGGAATAAAGCACTTGAATACCGAATACAAAACTACAAAAAGGAAAACTAAAATGGCACAATGTCCTTTTCACCCAAAACCACATAAAAATAAAGCTTCGCTTTTTACTACTCTATTTCTAAAACGAAGATCATGGCTTGATGGCTTATATGAGAAAAGTTATAAAATGAAGATGGGTAGAGTTAAAATGCCAGGACTTGATTTGCATGTTGTAAATGATCCTAAGGAAGTACGAAGAATTATGGTTGATGAAGTAAGAGAGTTTCCTAAAAGTGAACTACTTCATGAACTATTAAATCCTTTATTAGGTAATAGTATTTTTACGACAAACGATAAAGAGTGGGAAAAGCAAAGAGATTTGATTAAGCCATCTTTTGAGATGACAAGAATTTCTAGAGTTTTTGATCATATGAAAAATGCAGCAAATGATTTAATAGAGCATTTGGATAAAAATAAAAACGGCTCAGTTGTTGAAGTAGATGAAGAGATGACTTATACTACAGCTGATGTTATCTTTAGAACTATTATGTCTGAGCGTTTAGATAGAGAAGAAGGTAAAAAAGTAATTAATGCATTTATTACTTTTCAAGAAGAAACTGCGCGTGCAGCTATGAGGAAGATGTTTTGTTTTCCTAGATGGATTTCGTACTTTTTAGGTGAAAAAAGAAGATTAGCAGCAGGAGAAGAAATAAGAACAGTTCTTGCAAATATCATAAGACCTAGATATGATGCTATTACAAATAATGAAGAGATTAAAGAAGAAGATATTTTATCTACACTATTACAAGTAGTTGATTGTGATACAAATAAAAGATTTTCTTTTGAAGAAATTTTAGATCAAGTTGCTATGTTGTTTTTAGCAGGACATGAGACAACTGCGAGTTCTCTTACTTGGACTTTATATTTACTTAGTATGTTCCAAGAAGAGCAAGAACTTGCATATAAAGAAGTGCAAGATATAATTGGTGATGAAGAGATTACAATACAACATATTAGAAAAATGAAATACCTTACAAATATATTTAAAGAATCATTACGACTTTATCCTCCTGTTGGGTTTTACGCAAGAGAATCAAAACGAGAGCATATTGTAATGAGAAGTAAAGATATTAAAAGAGGTGCTGCTATTGTTGTAGCTCCTTGGCTTATTCATAGACATGAAGAGTATTGGGATAATCCAAATGATTTTGATCCAACAAGATACGAAAAAGGTAAAGAGATTAAAAAAGACACTTATCTTCCTTTTGGTATGGGTGAGAGAGTTTGTATTGGACAAGGTTTTGCTATGCAAGAATCTATACTAATACTTTCTTCAATTCTTAAAAACTATAAGTTAGAACTTGAAGAGGGATTTGTTCCTGATGTTGTAGGACGTTTAACAGTACGATCTGCAAATGGTATGAATATAATTTTAACAAAAAGAGAAGATAATAAATAATGAAAGAAAAATTAGCAGGGACTATTCTACTTTGTGCCATAGTCCCTCTCGCAGTTATTAGTTATCTTTTTATAGTCATTGTAGGAACTTTTGGAAAGGTATCACGAGTAAGACAAGGTGTTCGTGCACTTGATCACTTTGTAAATGCAACACTTTTTAATGGCTATGCATGGGAATCACTATCTTCTCATGCTTGGAGAGAAAAAGATAAAAAATGGGCAAAGATCATTATAAATGTTACGAATAAGTTCCAAAAAGATCATTGTGAACGTTCAAACAGAAGAGAACAACCTGTTATAGATTTTATTTTAGCACGAAAACTAAATGAACAAACCATAGGTAAAAATAAAAATCATAAATAAAAATTACTATTTACTTGTGTAGTATTAATTAAATACCTTCTGTATTTTTTAAATAATTCAACATCAACTTCAGTATAATTTTCCCAAAACTGATCAATTGAAGAAATAGTTGTTAGACCTTCAATATCATATATTGCATCACCTAAACAAATAGTTGGTGTTTTATGATATAAAGAAGATAAACCCACGGTGCTATTTATTATAATAGTTCCAATTGCATTTTTTAAACATGTTGGAAGATGAACATCCCAAGTAATAATAACTCTATCTTTTATTCCTAAATTGTAAGCAATATTTTTAATATACTTAGCATGATTCTTTCTTCCTCTATCTACAGGATGATGTTTAAAAACAATAAACTTATCTTTTTGTGCATTTTTGGAAAAAGATGTTAAGACTTCTTTTATAAATTCCTCTATTGAACGATAAGAAGAATGTTCAAGAATTTGGAAATCTCCATGTGTTTGAAGAGGCACTAGATAATACATTTTTGAAAGAGTTGTTTTAAATTTATCATTGAACCCTCTTTCTGTAACTTTATATTTATATTTTCTAAATATATTTAAGCAACCTGCTTTATACTCCTTCCATAATGAAAAACATCTGTGATGTTCATAATAAGGATACTTATTACTTAAAAGATTAGCTATCCAATAATATGTTATAGCTTCTCGTGCCATTTTATTAAATGTGGAAGGAAACTTTTTTTCAGCGTGAAGAGGAAATTCTTTAAGATCTAAATTATCATAAAATTCTCTATTTTTTGGCTGAATACTATTTGCATTTACTCCATGTTTTTCTAATGTGATAAAATTAGGTCTAATATATCCTTCTTCAAATACATATATCTCAATATTGTTTTCTTTTGCAACTTTTATTGCGGTACTTTGATAAAACCTACAATCTCCAAAAACAAAAAGTTTATTTATTTTATACTTTATAAAATATTCATAAATGAAATTATTCCAATTCTCTTTAACGTCTTTATATCCAGTATAGTGATTTGCTTGTGCAAAATATTCATCTCCTGCATTAAAACCAATACGATAAGTATTTGCACCATCGTTAGAAAATCTTTTATCTAGGGTATTAAAATAACTTCCCATAGGACCTTGAAGTAAAAGAATATTCTTATCTTTTACTTCTCCTATTATTTTATTTATCTGCACTTATTTCACCAAACTTATTATTTTTTGACTTGATCTACTAATATAAGTAAATATTTTAATTTTTAATTTATATATTATAGAGTTATTTATCTTTTCTTTTTCTTTTTCTAATTCATTAAGTAATACAATAGGAGAACAATATTCTAACGTTCTAGGATCAATATATCTTGGATATAAGATTAATACTGTTGCACATAACTCATCTAAAGTTAAATTCCTATTTCGTCTATCACATTTTCTTTTATCAAATGTTAATCCCCAGCCCGCATAAAAAGGTAAGCCATAAGTAACAACTTTCTTTCCATAAAGTAAACCCTCAAAACCTGTTAAAGATGTCATTGTATGCACTTCATCAATTGATATTAAAATAGAAGACATACTTATATCACTTATTACTTCATCACAATATTCTAAAGCTACTTTTTCTTCTACATTTCCTATTCTATTCCCACTAAGTACATCAGGATGGGGTTTATATATAATATAAGCATCATCATTGCTTTTTTTCACTTGTTTTAATAGTTCTAGATTTGTCATATTATCTGCAGCAAATTTAATTGAAGCATCATCTTCAACTTGCCCTGATACTAGTATTTTTATTTTATCTTTTGGTAAATCTAGGTTTTTATGATTTGAAGTATTGTATTTAGATATTTTTGATTCTAATATTTTTTTACGTAAAATTATACTTTCTTCAATTAACTTGGTATCTGCTTTAAAATCGTAAGTATTAAGTAAAGTTTCTAAAGAACTTGATGTTGTAGGGTCAAAATAAATTCCTTCTTTATCAATGACTAAAGAGTAAGGTCTAGTTAAATCTGAACCTAAGCCTACAGAACGTATAAATCCATCTTCAACTCTAGTAATTTTTATATTGTTTTTAATTGCAAAAGTTTCAATTTTGGAAAAGTCTTTTTTCCCCCAAATAAAAATCCCACTTGTTTTATCTAGACCTTTTTTTAAAGCTAATTCAAGATGTGTACTTTTAACTGGATTTATATATATTATATTTTCTTCTTTATATTCTTTTAAAAAAGCTTTTACGAAGTTATGTTTCCATCTAGAAAAACCAAATAAAAATATTTTTTGGTCAATTTTATTTTCTAACTCCTTAAATCTTACAATAGATTTTATAGTATCAATAATATCACTCTGACTTTTAGTATATGGATTATAATATTTTGTATATAAAATATATGAAGCTGCAAAAACTTCTTCTTTTGTTAGTTTTTTCTTTCTTCTTAAACATTTAACTCTATCATCAGTAATTCCCCATCCTGCATAAAAAGGCATTCCAAAACATACACAAGTAGATCCTAGCAACACAGCTTCAAAACCCATTTGTGATGTTTTAGTATAAACCTTATCAAAATGTTTAAGCAATGATATTGAATTTATATCTTCTGATATGATTTTACATCTTTTAT
Source organism: Arcobacter peruensis (assembly GCF_003711085.1). Taxonomy (NCBI): domain Bacteria; kingdom Pseudomonadati; phylum Campylobacterota; class Epsilonproteobacteria; order Campylobacterales; family Arcobacteraceae; genus Arcobacter; species Arcobacter peruensis. The sequence goes on along the minus strand of NZ_CP032363.1, from coordinate 2,482,528 downwards.
CAATATCATTGATATTAATATCAGATTTTTTATTTTTAAGTATAACATCTGGATGAATTTTAATGTAAATTGTACAGTCTGGATTCTCAATGATTGCAGTATTTATAATCTCATTAGTAGAAAATTCTTCTGTTAATCCATATTTTAAAGATTTATCATCAAATGTCTGTGCAATTACTAGTATTTTTTTTTCATTTGATTTGAAATAATCTTTTTTGATATCAGAAGAATGATTATATTTAGATATATTAAACTCTTTAATTAAAGATATGGCTTCTTTTGACTGTTTTAACAAAAGCTCATCTTGACTAAAATCATAAGTATTTAGTATATTTTCTAAATCACTTTCTTTTGTAGCATCATAGTAAATACCTTTTTTATCTTCGACAAAAGAGAATATATGTTTACTCTTACCTGAAATAGAGGATTTAATAAAACCATCTTCTAAGAGTTTTATTTCTCCATTAAATATTTTTTTACAGAAAATTGCAAAATTACCTGTTCTTTTTCTTCCCCAACCTTCAAAGTTTCTTTCTTTGAATATTTGCACAATATTATATAAATAATAGTTTTTGTTTAATTTCATTTTCTTATTAATATCCCTAATGAAAATATAATCCTGTACAGTATATCCCTTTTAAAAAAAGAATATTTAAGTGCATTGTATATTTTTTTTAATTTAGAAGTTTCGGGAGACAAATATTCTGTAAATTTATCTAAAATCAATAAATCTTTTGTGTCAAGTTTATAATTTAATTTAATATGCTCAATAACTTTTATTCTTTTAGTTTTCATATAGGGTAAATAAAATTCTCTTTTTAAGATTTGTTTTATTAGTAAAATAGTTTTATTTGACTTGTTAATTTTGTTTATACTATTACTACAATTTGAAAAGTGAATTCTATACTTAGTTAGTTTTTCATCCAAAGTAACTCTTTTCCCAAATAATTCATTAATAGTAGATATCCAATAATCATGATTTTCTATATCAACAGGGAAAGGTAAAATTTTTTCTTTTAATTTTTTATTAAAAAAAAGTGTATTACCCATAACTCCACATGGACCTAAAATATGTCCTAAATCTTTTTCTTTTTTAAGTTTATATTTTCTAAAATCAAAATAAGAGTAATTTATGATTTTGTCATTATCATCTATCATTTCTAAATCAGAATGAATCATAATTGGAAAATTTTGGAATTCATTTGACAAACTTAAGGCTGCATTTAGCTGTAAATCTATTTTATTTAGGTTCCAGATATCATCTTGATCACATAGTGCTATAAATTCTCCATTACAATGACTAATTGCTTGTTCAAAATTCTTTGCATATCCTAAATTCTTATTATTAATAGTTAATTTAATAAAACTATTTTTTTTCATATATTCTTTTATTATTTTCACTGTATTATCAGTTGATAAATCATCACATATTATTATTTCAATATTTTTATAAGATTGGTTTAAAATAGAATCTAATTGTTTTTTTAAGTATTTCTCTCCATTATAAGTAGCCATAGCAATTGAAACCAATGGATTAGTAGTCATTATTTAACTTCCCAAATTTTTTATTTTTATAATCAGTAAAACCTAAAAAAAGCATTTTTATACAAGTTATTCTTTCTTTAGAAAAAAGAATATGTCTTGAAAAAAACTTTAATAAATATTTATCTCTTTTTTTGAAAAATGCTTCATGAGCAGAAAAATAGGTTTTTCTAAAATAAAGATAATTACGTATCATATAATACAATCTAAAAGGTTTATAAATCGTAAAACTATTTATCTTTTCGCCAAGTTCATGATCTACTGAAATATTCATATTTTGAAGAATCTTATATTTATTCTTTATAGCCTTGAAGCAAAATTCATGGTCAACTTCATCAATAAAGAATTTTTCTTCAAAACCACCTATTTCTTTTGCAAATGCAATATTTAAAATATTACCTGATGTCATAACAAAATCTTTTTCTATATGTGTACTTTTTTCTTTTGAAAGAAACTTTTTATTATGAATAGGAGAATAAATAATCAATGATTTTTTATCGATTTCTTTAAATGATTCTAGGAAAGTATCAAAACTATTATTAAAAAAAGATGTATCTTGATCCATTGTAAGAAGCCAAGAGAAACCATCTTTATTTGAGATATTTAATGCTAAGTTTAATGCTTTAGAAATACCTATATTTGAATCTGGATTTATAAGTTGTATTTTATCAAATTTATTTAGTTTAGATACAAAAGAATTATCTATTTTTGAATTATTTATAACATATAGTTTTTCTAAACTATTAAGATATGAAGAAATATTTTTCAATACTTCTTCATAATCTGGTTTATATAGTATTACTACGCCGCAAAGCTTAAGATTCATACTTCCCTAAATACCAATCAACAGTCAACACAATCCCAGTATCAAAGTTCTCATCAGCTTTCCAACCAAGCTCATCTTCTAGTTTTGTAGCATCAATAGCATATCTTCTATCATGTCCAGCTCTATCTTCTACAAATGTAATTAGTTCTTTATAAGAAGTTAGAGTTTTTGATGGAACTTTTGTATCAAGAATAGTACAAATTGCATCTACTATTTGAAGATTTGTTCTTTCATTTCTTCCACCAATATTATAGGTATTTGCTGTTTTTCCTGTATGATAAACTATATCTATACCTTTACAATGATCTAATACATACAACCAATCTCTAATATTTTTACCATCTCCATAAATTGGAATTTTTTGGTTAGATAGTGCTTTTCTAATAATTGTAGGTATTAGTTTTTCATCATGTTGTTTTGGTCCATAGTTATTTGAACAGTTTGTAATTACTGTATTCATTCCATATGTTTCATTATATGCTCTTATTATCATATCACTTGATGCTTTTGAAGCTGAGTATGGAGAGTTTGGTGCATATGGAGTAGTTTCAGTAAACAAGTCTTTTGGATCATCTGTAAGCGTTCCATATACTTCATCTGTTGAAATATGATGGAATCTACAGTCTTGGTAATTAGCTTTATAAGTAAAAGGTTTATCCATCCAGTATTTATAAGCAACATCTATTAGAGTAAAAGTACCATTTACATTTGTATTTATAAACACACCTGGATTTTTAATAGAGTTATCTACATGTGATTCTGCTGCAAAGTGAATTACACCTTGTATATCATATTCAGTAAATATAAATTCTACTAAGTCTCTATTACAAATATCACCTTTAATAAATTTATATCTTGGATTGCTTTCACACTCTTTTAGGTTTTCTAAATCTCCTGCGTATGTTAAAAGGTCAAGATTAATTAAATTATATTCAGGATATTTATCTAAAAAGTATGGCACGAAGTTTGAACCTATAAATCCTGCTGTTCCTGTTAGTAGTATTGTTTTATTTTCTATATTCATTTATTTTCTTTCTCCTAGTTTTCGTAAACAATCATCTAAACTATCTTTCCAAAATGGAATAGTTATATTAAATTCATTTTTTATTTTTGCTTTATTTAGCAAAGAATAATGTGGTCGCTTTGCTGGTGTTGGGTATTGGTATGTTTCTATTGGATTAATAGTACAAGTAATCTTTGCCATTTTCATAATCTCTTTTGCAAAGTCATACCAAGATAGTACTCCTTCATTTGAGTAATTATATATTTGTACTTTATCATTTTTAATATTTGGCAAGATATCTAAAATAGTTTTTGCTAAATCAGCTGCATTAGTAGGTGTTCCTACTTGATCAAATATAACTCCAAGTTCATCTTTTTCTTTCCCAAGTCTTAGCATTGTTTTTACGAAGTTATTTCCAAATGTTGAGTAAACCCATGATGTTCTAATAATAATTGAGTTTAATGGATTAACATTTATCATCTCTTTTTCACCATCAAGTTTTGTTTTACCATAGATAGAGTTTGGATTTGTTTGAAATTCTTCGCAATATGGTTTGAAGTTTTTACCATCAAATACATAATCAGTTGAGATATGAATTAGTTTTATATTTAACTCTTTTGAAACTAGTGCTAGCTTTTTAACTGCTTTTCTATTTGTTAGGTCTGCATTTTCAACATCTTCTTCTGCAATATCAACTGCTGTATATGCTGCGCAGTTTATAATAGTATTAATATTATTTGATTCACAAAAGTTTTTAATATCATCTTTATTTGTGATATCTAGGTTTTCTCTAGTTGTGAAGAAGAAGTTATAAGAATAATCTTTTTCTAATTCTCTTATTTCACTTCCTAGTTGGCCGTTTGAACCTGTTACTAAAATATTTAAAGTTTCAGGATTAGTATTATTATTCATAATAATTCACACCTGATTCAAATATTTCTTTATCATCTTCTATAGAAAACAGTTTTGGTTGTTTCGTATCTTTATCAGACAGTTTTAATTCATCATGAGTTAATTGCCAGTTAATATTTAAATCTTTATCATCAAAGGCTATTCCTCTATCACACTCTGGGCTATAGTAATTATCTACTTTATATGCAAATGTTGTATCATCTTCAAGTACTACAAATCCATGTGCAAATCCTCGCGGGATCAATAGTTGTCTTTTGTTATCAGCTGATAATTCTACAGCTACATGTTTTCCAAATGTTGGAGAATTTTTTCTAATATCTACTGCTACATCTAGCACAGATCCTTGAATAACTCTAACTAATTTTGTTTGTGCATAAGGAGGAAGTTGATAGTGAAGACCTCGAAGAACACCTTTACTTGATTTTGATTCATTATCTTGGCAAAAGTTTATTTTAAAGCCTAGAAATTCTTCTAGTTTATCTGCTCTAAATGTTTCTACAAAGTATCCTCTATGATCTCCATGAACTATTGGTTCACAAATAATTACATCAGGAATATCAGTTCTTACAAAATTCATCGTGCTACTATTCCTTCATGTGCTCTTTTAATTAGGTATTGACCATAGTTATTCTTTTTAAGAGGTTGTGCTAATTCTAAAAGTTTATCTTTTGTGATATAACCCATTTCATAAGCTATTTCTTCTAAACAAGCTACTTTAAGTCCTTGTCTATGTTCAATAGTTTGAATAAAGTTTGAAGCTTCTAACATAGATTCATGAGTTCCAGTATCAAGCCAAGCGTATCCTCTTCCCATTAGTTCAACTTTTAATCTTTCTTCTTTTAGGTAATCTTGATTTAGTGTTGTTATTTCTAATTCACCACGATCAGAAGGTACAACTTGTTTTGCTTTTTCTACTACATCAGAAGGATAAAAGTAAAGTCCTACTACTGCGTAGTTTGATTTTGGTTCATTTGGTTTTTCTTCGATTGAAGTTACATTACCTTTATCATCAAATCCTGCAACACCATAACGTTCTGGATCATTTACTCTATATCCAAACACTGTTGCTTTATTTTCATCTTTAGCATTTTTAATTGAGTTAGCTAAAAGGTTTGTCATACCATGACCATAGAAGATATTATCACCTAAAACTAAACAAGCATCATCACCATCTAGGAATTTTTCACCTAAAGTAAAAGCTTGTGCTAATCCATCTGGGCTTGGTTGAACTATATATTCAAATTTCATACCAATATCACTACCATCACCTAATAGTTCTTCAAATCTTGGTAAATCATGAGGCGTTGAGATTATTAGTACTTCTTGAATCCCTGCAAGCATTAATACTGAAAGTGGATAATACACCATTGGTTTATCATAGATTGGAACTAATTGTTTTGAAACTCCCTTTGTTATTGGATATAACCTTGTCCCACTCCCTCCGGCTAGTATTATTCCTTTCATTTACGCTCCTTTTTTAGTTTATTTTTAAGTATAATCTTCCCAGCTTCTACACCTGGCTGATCATAAGTATTGATTTGTACAAAAGATCCTACTATTGAAGTAAGTAATTCATACGAATACATTAGTTTTCCTATATTATATTCATCTTGTGATTCTATTGTTATTACATCACATGGAATATCTTTTACATTATGAATAGCTTCTATTGTTGCATCTGCTTGTTCATTTATCAGGTTTTTAAACTTGATATTATTTATATAGTCCATATCTTCTAATCCAGGAAGAGTAACATCTGGAATAGTTAGTTCATTTTCAAAGTCTTCTACTTTTATAAAAGTAACAGTCTTATCTCTTTTACCTTCCATTATTAGCTGTAAGAATGAGTGTTGATCAATAGGACCTGTTAGTGCTACAGGAGTTAGACCTTGTTTTGTTAGGTTGATATTCTTTTTACCAAGTGATTCACCCCATAATTGAACATACCATTTATTAAAACCTTCAAGTAATGAAGAGTAAGAGAAAACTACGTTTATATTAAATCTATTTTTATTCTCTACAATAAATCTAGCTTTTTCCATAATAGAAAGATAGTAATCACCTTTATCAAAGTAGTCATTATAAATAGTTTTACATCCTGTTAAAATTTCATCAATATCTAATCCCATGATAGCCATAGGTACAAGTCCAACACTTGTAAATACTGAAAATCTTCCACCTACATTTTTTGGAATTTCAAATGTTTTCATATCATTTGTTTGTGCGTATTCATTTAGTTTACTATCATTTTCAGTAATACAAATAGTATTTGATTTATCTATCGTAGTAATACTATTTAAATATTTTAAAATACTTACAGTTTCTATTGTAGTTCCTGATTTAGAAATGATTATAAAAAGTGTATCATCAAGATCTACTTTACTTATTCTTCTCTCTAAATCCAAAGGATCAGTAGATTCTAAGAAGTGAAGTTTTTTCATATTTTCTTTATGTTGTAAAAACTTATGAATAGCATATGTTCCCAAAGAACTTCCACCAATACCAACTACTACAATATCTTGTTGTGTTACAGTTTTAGCATAAGCTTTAAACTCACTTGTATCTTGAAAAGCAAGATTATAGTAACCTATAGTCTCTTTTTCTCTTGATATTTTATAAAAGATCTCTTCGTTTGATTTTATTTGGTAAAAATTTTTTGCGTAATACATTTATTTCACCACAAACCAAGGATTAAGTAAATCCTCTTTATTGTAAAGCATTGGTTCATCATTTTCAAATTGATATGTCATCTTTCCTGAACATCTAACAACTGCATCAGCTGCTGCTGTATCCCATTCCATTGTTGGAGCTAGTCGTGGGTAAATATCTGCTATTCCTTCTGCTACCATACAAAGTTTTAAGCTTGAACCTTTTGATACTTGTTCTATCTCTTTTGTATCTAAATTATCAATAAACTCTTGTGTCTCACTTGACAGGTGAGATTTAGATGCTACTACTGAAAGTTTCTCTTTTGGATTATTATTTGTTTGTAAAGGTAAAGGTTGATTATTTTTAAATGCACCTTCATTTTGTTTTGCATGATACATATCATTTAAAGCAGGAGCGTATACAACTCCAAGAACAGGAGTATTTTTATGGATTAGTGCAATATTTACAGTAAACTCACCATTCTTTTTGATAAACTCTTTTGTTCCATCTATTGGATCTATACAAAAGTAGTATTCCCAATCTTTTCTTATTTCATAATCTGTTTGTTTATTCTCTTCACTCATAAGAGGAATATCTGGATAAAGTTCTTGAAGTTTATTACAAATAAGTTCATTTGACTTTGTATCTGCTTCTGTAAGTGGTGACTTATCATCTTTATAATCTATTTGAAAATCTTTATTATAAATTTCCATAATTAGATCACCAGCTTTTACAGCTATATTCTTAATATCTTCTATATTTATATCTTTAAATTGCATAATCGTTTTCATTCCCTTTTACATATCCATATTTTATTAAATAATTTACTACAATATCTGCACATTGTTGAATATTATTCTTATCTGTTTTTATTTCTATTTGTGGTTCAACTGGAGCTTCATAAGGAGAGTCAATTCCTGTAAAGTTTTTGATATCACCATTTCTTGCTTTTTGATATAAACCTTTTGGATCTCTACTTTCACAAACTTCAAGAGGAGTATTTACATACACTTCAATAAACTCATCATATTTAACTAAAGATTTTGCTATTTGTCTATCTGATTTAAAAGGTGAAATAAAAGCTGTTAATACAATAAGTCCTGAATCTACAAATAGATTTGAAACTTCACCAATTCTTCTAATATTTTCAATTCTATCAATTTCAGAAAAACCCAAATCTTTATTAAGACCATGTCTTACATTATCCCCATCTAAAAGATATGTTTTTACACCACGATTAAAAAGTTCTACTTCAACTGCATTTGCTACAGTAGACTTTCCAGAACCTGAAAGTCCTGTAAACCATAAGATACATGGTTTTTGGTTTAGTAGTGTTTCTCTTTTTTTCTTTGTTACATTTTGTGAATGCCAAACGATATCTTCATTTGTTTCATGACTATCTTTTATATATGTTTTACTCACTTTATTTCATCCTTTTTATCATCTATATAATGCGTAATTGCATCTTTTATATTTTCTAATTGATTTGGATTCCCTTGCAGTCTTATAAAATGTTTTTTTACATCTTCATTTTCTTTTATTTTTATATCTGCTATTCCTGAACAAATATCTAAAAAAACATTGTAAGGTACATCATCTCCACGCTTTAAAAAGTGTATTGCTCTTTGTAATGACACAAAAGGATTTACACTAACTTTTTCTAGATTATTTACTTTTGTATTTATATAATTTATAAACTCTATTCTTATATCACATTTTAAAATAGTGAATAATCTCTTTTTTGTATCATAGTTACATTCAAAAGCAATTTTTGTAGAATCAAAATCAAATCCATCTACTAAATAACCCAAAGTTGCATCTTTGAATTTTTCTCTAAAAACAAGCTGATAAATATCATTTTTATATCTATAGGTATATGAGTTATTTTCATATTCAAAAAAGTCTTTATTTAAAGCATCATTTATTAATTCTCTATCTTCACTTACTGGAAAAATCATGTCTAAATCTCTAAATCTATCAGATTTGATACAAGAACCTGCTAGAAAAAACTTTATATTTCTTTTTTTAATATTTTTTATTAGTAATCTTTGAAAAAAGTCATTTAGTTTCATAGATACATTATCAAGTCTATAATCAAAGGCACGTGATTGTTCATAAGATAAAAGCTCTTGGTATTTTTCCCAGAAATCATAAATCATTTTATATACTTCCTTTTAAAAACTATATATTTGTGGAACTAGATAAATTACTACAGAAGAATATACTAGTGTTATAATCCATCCTATTTTCATAAAATCTTTAATCTTATATCCACCAATAGAGTTTACCATTAAATTTGTTTGATATCCATATGGCATCATAAAACTTGCACTTGCACCAAATGCCACTGCAAAGACAAATGGTAAGATATTTACATCAAGTCCAGTTGCTGTTGCATAAGCTATTGGAAAACTTAAAGCTGCAGCTGCGTTGTTTGTAATAATTTCTGTTAGAAGAAGAGTCAGTAAATATATACCAATAAAACTTCCATATACTCCATAACTTCCAAATATACTTGTGACAAAATTTGCCATATTATCAGCTAAACCTGAATTAATCAATACTTTTGATATAACTAAAGAAGAACCTATAGTTATAAAAAGTTCATAGGGAAAAACTCTTCTTATTTCTTGAATATTGATAATCTTTAAAGCTATTAAAATAAAGCAATAGATAAATATAGATTTAAATAAAGATATAAAACCTAATGCTGCAATAATCAAAGAAAGTAAAAAACCTCCAAAAATAAATCCACTCTTTGCTATGTCAAATTTTTCTTTTTGTTTAATATCTGATAACAAATAAAAGTTTTTTGATATATTATCTCTATTATAAAAATCTTCACCAATAGCAAGTATTAGTCTATCACCAGATTGTATAATCTCATCTCCGATCTTTTTGATATCTTGAGAACCTCTTTTCATAGATATAATTGAAGCATCAAATTTTGATCTAAACTTTGATGTTTTAACTTTTTCACCTATTATTGTAGAATCTGGCATAATTATTGTATCTACTAAATTTAATTGTTTTACATGAACATTATCTATCATAGTTAAGCCAGAAAATTTATCTAAAACATTTATATGCTTTAAGTCTCCACTAAAAACTAATTTGTCATTTGCAAGAATAATTTCATCAGGTTTTATTGGTGATATTATTCTTGAATCCCTACTTATTTCTACTAAAAATAGATATTCTAAACTTCTTAATCCGTTTTGCTTTACAGTTTTTCCTATCATAGAACTTTTCTTTGATACTTGAAGTTCTATTAGATGTTTTTCTATTTCACTATTTTGTGTTTGGTATTCTGGAAGTAAGCCTTTTACTAAAAAAAGTGTGATACTACAAAACAGAGCAATAAAGAACCCAACAATAAAAAAGTCAAACATCTTTAGACTTTCATTACCCATGTCAGTTAAAAAACCATTTACCAAAAGATTTGTAGATGTTCCTACAAGAGTCATTGTTCCACCAACTATTGAAAAATATGATAGAGGAATTAAAAGCTTTGAAGGTAGATGATATTTATTGTTTTTAATAGTATTCATCAAACCAGCTACAATTGCTGTGTTATTTAAAAAAGCTGATGAAATAGTAGTTAGTATTCCTAAATTTAAAAATGTAATATTATAGTTTTTTTTTATAACTATTTTTGAAAAGTAGTCTAACAAAACTGTTTTTTCTAAAGCCTTTGAAACTAGGACTAATAGAATTAGAGTTAATAAAGAGATATTTGTGTAGCTATTCATCAGCTTTTCAAATGATACTAAATCAAATAAAAAATAAATACTAGCTAAGGTACCAAAAAGGTACGAAGCTTTGTACTTATTTTGAATAAGCATTATTATTAATATAATTAAGGTAATAGCTACAAATATCTTCAATTAAATCTTCTTACAATCCCACTGAGGATAATTTTTTCTAATAAATGCATTTAGTTCAATCTCTGCTTGAGTGTAAACTTTTTCATCTTCAAGTTTTGCAGCACCTTCACATGAGCTTACAATCATACCAGCACCTACAGTTGAGTTAGTATACTTATCAATAATTATAAAACTTCCTGTATATCTGTTTTCATGATATGGATCTACTGCTATTTCTCTATCTAGTGATACTGTAACTTGTGCAATATCATTTAACTCTAGTTTTTTAGCATCTATTTCTTCAAATGTATTAATATTCTTTTTAAACTCAATTGAATTAAAAGCACCATTTAATACAGATGTTGCTCTTTTAATTATATAGTTTTGGTTTAACTCTAAAGGTGCTTCATCCATCCATACTACCATTGCTGATAAATGATTTGATACTTCTGGAATATCTGTTGATTTAACAATCATATCACCTCTTGAGATATCAATTTCATCTTCAAGTGTAATAGTTGTAGCCATTGGAGCAAATGCTTTAGGAATAGTCTCTACTGTTTCATCTTTTCCAATTGGTCTTAAATCTTTAATTTCATTTGATACTATTGATTTTACTTTAGATGTTTTTCCTGATGGTAATACAGTAATCTCATCACCAACACTAACACTTCCACTTGCAATCGTTCCAGAGAATCCTCTAAAATTTAAGTGAGGACGTACTACATATTGAACTGGCAATCTAAATGAGTTATTCTCTTTTTCATGTATTGAAATAGTATCAAGTAATTCCATTAAAGGTTTATCTTTATACCAAGGTGCTTTTGGTGAATTAGTTAAGATATTATCTCCATCTAAAGCAGAAATAGGAATAAATTCAATATTTAAATCTTCATTGTGAGGAAGATTTGGAATAATTTCTTTATAATCTTTTTTAATACTTTCAAATACTTCTTCAGAGAAATCAACTAAATCCATTTTATTAATAGCAACAACAAGGTTTTTAATACCTAATAATGAAGCAATATAAGAGTGTCTTTTTGTTTGAGTTAAAATACCTTGTCTTGCATCTATTAAAATAATAGCAATATCAGCAGTACTAGCACCAGTTGCCATATTTCTAGTATATTGTTCATGACCTGGAGTATCTGCTATGATAAACTTTCTTCTTTCAGTTGAGAAGAATCTATAAGCAACATCAATAGTAATACCTTGTTCTCTCTCACTTGCTAATCCATCAACTAAAAGTGCTAAATCTATTTTATCACCAGTAGTACCTGATTTTTTAGAATCTTTTTCAATAGCTGCTAATTGATCTTCAAAGATCATTTTTGAATCATAAAGAAGACGTCCTATTAAAGTACTTTTACCATCATCTACACTACCACAAGTAATAAATCTACAAATCTCTTTATTCTCATGCTCTTTTAAATATTGTTCTATATCTTTTTCTATTAAATCTGATTGATGTGCCATCTTAAAAATACCCTTCTTGTTTCTTTTTCTCCATTGACGCATCACTATCAGAGTCAATTAGTCTACCTTGTCTTTCACTTGTTGTACATACAAGCATTTCTTGAATAATTTCAGGTAATGTTGTAGCTTCACTCTCAACTGCACCTGTTAAAGGATAACATCCAAGAGTTCTAAATCTAACCATTTCTTTTTTAGCTGTTTTTCGTAATTCTTCAGGCATTCTGTCATCATCTACCATGATTTTTGTACCCATATACTCAACTACTTCTCTCTCTTTTGAGAAGTATAAATCTGGAATATCAATATTTTCTAAATAAATATATTGCCAAATATCTAATTCTGTCCAGTTTGAAATTGGGAATACTCTAATTGATTCACCTTTAGTATGACGTCCGTTGTAAACATTCCAAAGTTCTGGTCTTTGGTTTTTTGGATCCCATCTATGGTTTTTATCTCTGAATGAATAGATTCTCTCTTTAGCACGAGACTTTTCTTCATCTCTTCTTGCTCCTCCAAATACAGCATCAAATTTCTGAATATTTAAAGCATTTTTTAAACCTTCAGTTTTCATAATATCTGTATGAACTGAGCTTCCATGTTCAAAAGGAGAGATACCCATTTCAATTCCTTTAGGATTTGAATATGTAATAAGTTCCATTCCTACTTCTTTAGCACGTCTATCTCTAAATTCAATCATTTCTTTAAATTTCCATTTAGTATCAACATGCATTAAAGGTAATGGTGGTGGTGCTGGGTAAAAGGCTTTTTGTAAAATGTGTAACATTACAGAAGAATCTTTCCCAACACTATAAAGCATACCAGGGTTTGAAAACTCTGCTACTACTTCTTTCATTATATGCATTGATTCAGCTTCTAGCTGTTTTAAATGCGTTAATCGTTCTTGACTTATTTCCATTTGTTTCCCTTTTTTGTATTAACTATTTTTCATAAAATCAAATCCATTTTATATTATTTTTATATTATTTAATTCTTTTTCAAATCTAAAATTTGCAGTACTATCACAAAAAAGTTTTTGTTCATCAGATAACTGAAAACTTTTCCTTTCATCTTGAAGTCTTTTTGAATTTATAAGTATATTTTTTAACTTGCTATGAGTATTTGCATCCATATCAATATTAAGCCATGCATATAAAGGTTTTAAATCAATAGCATTTACAAAAACATCTTCATATCTAATACAAGCTATTTGATTTGGATACTTGTCTATTGCCTCAACCGTTAATCTTAAAGAATCATTCCACGCGTAAACTGCTTTTTTGAAATCCTTTGTTGCAGGCCAATTTTCTTTAGCTTCTGCACGTTTATTCCAAGAAGCTGCAACTTCATATAAATTTCTATATATAAAAATTATTTTTGAATCTGGGAACGTATTAAACATTTCGTCATAAACTTCATAAATTTCAGGTCTTTTATCACCAATATATTCATAATTGACAGACTCTAGTTTTTTTATAATATTAGGATCCCAAGCATGAAACTTTTCTAAATCAGTATAGAACGTATCTCCATCTTCAATAGTTAAAAATCTTTTAGTTTCAAATAAATCAGCAGAAGCTTCAAACTTATTTTTATTATAAAGATGTCCAAAACGTTCCATCCCCATTACAACCTTATCATTTGAACCTAATAATTGTGCTAGAGCACTTGTTCCAGACCTTGCACAACCTGCTATAAATAATTTATTTTTCATTTTCACTCCATTTTATTATATTTATTAAACTATTAACTATTCTAACATTAAAATCATTTGTTTTTATTTCATGTCCAGTAGTAATTAAAAAATTATCTTTTATCCCTGATGAAATACCTGATTTAATATCAGTATTCTTATCACCAACCAAAATTGATTTTGATATATCAATATTAAACTCTTTTATTGCATCTCTTATCATTTTGGGTTTTGGTTTTCTGCAGTCACATTCCCCCGAAAAATTTGGATGATGGGGACAATGATAAACCTTTGCAATATTAACACCTTCATTTTTAAATTCTTGAATCATCCATTTCGTCAATACCTGATAATCATCCTCAGTATATTTACCTCTAGCTATTCCTGCTTGGTTTGTAACTATAATTAGCAAATAACCTTTTTCTTGAAAATATCTACACGTTTCAAATACCCCATCAATAAATTCAAAATCTTCTATTTTATATAAATAATTTTTTTCTTTATTAATAACACCATCTCTATCTAGAAAAAGTGCTTTTGTCATATTAATTCCCCAATTACAGTCTGTGCTTTCTTGTAATCTTCAGGGATACCAATGTCAATAAAATAACTATCAAATATCTTTACAATTATTTTTAACTCATTTAAGTTATTCTCCATAAATTCTTCAAAAGAAAATTTATCAGGTAAATCAAAATTATCAAACACTTCTTTTGAAGCCAAGTATACTCCAGCATTTATGTTACCATTTTCTCTATACTCTTTTTCTTTAAATGCTAAGACCTGAAATGAAGAGTTTGATTCAACACAGCCATATCTATCAAAATTTTCCATATATTTTAAAGATAGTAGCAACTTACTATTTTGATGGAGATTTAGCAACTTTAAATCTACATCAAAATAAGTATCACCATTGATAATAAAAAATTCTTTTTCATTTATATATTTCATGGCTGTTTTGATTGCTCCGCCAGTTCCAAGAGGTTCTGATTCAACACTATATATTAATTCTATTGAATTATAGTTATTACCAAAATATTCTTTTATAGTTTCCCATTTATATCCTACAGATAATATTATTTTTGTAATACCATTTTTTTCAAGATATTTTAAAATATATTCCAAAAATGGTTTATTTTCTATTGGAGCCATAGGCTTAGGTAAATTGGAAACAACACTTTTTAATCTAGTTCCTAATCCTCCAGCCAAGACAATTGCTTCCATTAATTAAAACCTTTACCAAATATTTCTTCTTCTACAATCGCACAGATCATATGTCCAATTAATATATGAACTTCTTGAACCCTTGGTGTTTCATTTGAAGGTACCTTAATACAATAATCACATAATTCATCCATTTCACCACCTGTAATACCTGTAAGACCAATTGTAATAATACCCTTTTTCTTACATTCTTTCAATGCTTCTACTATATTCTTACTGTTCCCACTTGTTGAAATTCCAATGAAAATATCACCTTCTATTCCATTAGCTTGAACTTGTCTCGAAAATAATTTTTCATATCCATAGTCGTTACCAATTGCAGTAAGAATACTAGTATCAGTAGTTAGAGCAAGAGATGCCAAGCCAGGTCTATCAAAATAAAACTTACTTACAAATTCACCAGCTATATGTTGAGCATCTGCTGCACTTCCACCATTTCCAGCAATTAATGTCTTATTACCATTTTTATATGCATCAATTGTTTTTAATGAGACTACCTTAATAAGATCTATTAATTTTGTACTTTTTAGAAAGTCTTGTTTTACTTCAATTGATTTTTTTATTTGATTTGTTATATATTCTTGCATTATATTTTCCATCCTTTTGATCCATCCTTTACAAACTCAAAGTTTAAAACTTCACCCTGTTGTTTATTTAATTCTTTTATTAATTTTAGCTTCTTAGTAGGTTCAACCATAAAAAACATAAAACCGCCACCTCCCGCGCCACTAACTTTTCCACTATAAGCACCATTTTCTATAGCTAGAGTATAAATTCTATCTATTTCATTGTTAGAAATATTAGCTGAAACTCTTTTCTTTGCTTCCCATGATTTACCAAGAACTTCTGAAAACTTCCTAATATCACCTTTTAAAAGCATTTCTTTCATTAATATTGCATCTTCTTTAACTTCATGCATTGCATCTACAGAATCTTTTTTTTCAAGTAAATCTTTTTTTTCTTTTTCTATTTGACTTGCTTCTCTTGTAATATTAGTAAAATACAAGACCATTGAAGCTTCAAGTTCATCAATTATCCAATTTTTCACTCTTAAAGGGTTAACAATTACTCTTTTTTTATCGTAGAACTCCATAAAATTAAATCCACCAAATGTTGCTGCGTATTGATCCTGTCCACCTCCGATAATACCAATATCTTCTCTTTCGATATCAAATGCCAATCTTGCAATGTCATATTCACCCAAAGGTAAATTTAACCACTCAACAAAAGCTTTTATAATTGCAACTACTAAAGTTGAACTGCCACCTAGTCCACTTCCACTTGGAACATCTGAATATGTTGAAATTTTAAAACTTAAAGATTTTTTTATATAGTCTTTAACTATTCGGTTATATATACCCTTATAAAGGTCCATGTAACCATCTAATTCGAGATAATCTTTGCTTTCCACAGATAGATTCTGTTCAATATCTGTTGATTCAAAAATAATCTTTCCATTATTAGTTTCTTCAATAGTACAATGAACATATAATGATATTGTTGTATTTAATACAAAACCAATATACTTATCACAATATGTATTTAAATCTGTTCCTCCACCTGCTAATCCTAGTCTTAGAGGAGCCTTACTTCTTACTATCATTTAAAGCTCCAAAATCAAATACATCATTTAATACTTTTTTAGCATACTTATAAGAAAAGTATTGTTTACAATATTCTCTACCTTTATTTGAGAAGTGGATTAATTCTGATTCATTTTTATATAAATTAATTATCTTTTCTGCGAACTTATTTTTCTCATCCTCAATTACCATATAATCTTTTGCATCCATTAAACCTTCTGCCCCTGTTGTTGTAGTGACAATTGGTATTTCTTCATACAAAGCTTCAACAACTTTTCCTTTTATTCCAGCACCATATCGTAAGGGAACAACTGCAATACGGCATTTATTATAATATTTAGATAACTCTTCATCTGATATAAATCCTGTAACAATAATATCTTTTGTTGCAAGTTTCTTTATGGATTCAGTAGGTTTTGATCCAATTATATAAAATTTAACATCATTAATCTTATTTCTTATTATTGGCCAAACACATTCTACAAACCATAGAACAGCATCTTCATTTGGACTATGGCCAAAACCACCAACAAACATGATATCATTAGTTTTTGTGACATTCCTATTTACTTTTTTAAAATCTTCAAACAAATAGGCAGGAATTGCACGAACATTTATAGTATTATCAATTTTTTTTATTTCATCAATCTCAACTTGTGATGGATAAAAAGAAATATCTGATTTTCTCATTAATTTAAACTCTCTATCTCTCCATGATTCTGCACTTAAAAGTTTCTCCTTATCTTTTGTTAAAAGGTATTCTCTAGAATCTCTTAGTGAATGTAAATCATGGCCATAATATATAGTTTTACCATAAAATTCACTTTTTAATATATCTATATATTTTTCAGAAATATGTGGTCTATTCATAAAGATATAATCAAAATATTTCGCATTCGAACTTAACCAGGATTTCCAGTTATTCGCATACCAATTACCATATAAGACTTCAACTCCAAGATCTTCTAAATTTTTTGTATATGGTTGGTGTGGAAAATAATTATCCCCAATAAACTTTACGTTATAACCTGAAGAAATAAACATTTTTATATATCCATAAACAGTTCTACTTCCAGCATCTTGGTCAAAGTGAGGAACATAATGGTCTATTATTAAAATATGTTTCTTAGTTTTACTCCTATCTCTAGCTAAAAAAACATCTTCTCCATTTGGATACTGTTCCTCTAGTTCATTTTTCCACTTATCTATAAACTTTTCCTTATTTGTTACTTGATAGCTTTTTATTCCTAATCCTAAATCTGTTCCATGTGAAATACCTTCAAAATGAACTACAATAGATTTTGGCTGATACATTACTTTATACCCATGTTTCCTAACCTCAAATGCAAGATCACTATCTTCGTAGTATGCAGGTATATACCTCTCATCAAAACCACCTATTTCATCCCACAATTTTTTAGATAACATAATTGCTGCGCCAGATATATAGTCGACTTCTTTTACATAATTATATTCAGGTTTCATGGGATCGTCTAGTCTACCAAAATTCCAGCCACTCGCATCATTCCAAATTATTCCACCAGCTTCTTGCTGTCTACCATCTGGATAAACTAATCGAGAACCTACCATTCCAATTTTATCATCAGATTCAATTAATTGAATTAAATACTTTAACCAGTCTTGTTGTACATTTGTATCGTTATTCAAAAATAATACATATTTACCTACGGCAAACGAAGCTCCTTTATTACAATTCTTTAGAAAACCTAAATTCTCTTCATTCGAAATAAATTTTATATTTTCAATTAGATGTTTTAGATTTCGTGCATCTTCATCAGGAGATTTATCATCCATTAATATTATTTCATAGGCAATAGTTGTATTTTCAATAATCGATTGAATGCAGGCTAAAGTATAATTCGCTTGATTATATGCTGGAATTACAATAGATACTAACGGTTTATCAAACTTTGGTACACTTATAATATTTGAATATCCTAAAATTATATTTAGAGGATCAATGATTTTTAAATTTAGTTTTTCATTATTTTGAGAGATCTCATATCTTGTTTGATTGATTATCTCTTTATATCCAAATATTAAATAATGTTCAAACGCATTCTGAAATTGATTATTTTTAATAGCTTTTATAACATCGCTATGACTTTTTAAATATTCTGTATTATTAAAATAGTCTAACCTATTATCTATTTTACGACAACCATTCTTCACCTCTTCAAATCCAAAGAAAATAAAGTGTTCAAGTGCATTTTCAAACTCTTGCTTATCAATTGCTTCTTTTACATCATGATTAGCTTCTAAATATTTTCCTGAGTTGAATTCTTCAAGAAACTTCCGTGGGATTTGATTAAATTGCTCATCCATATTCTTAAATGCACTTTTTAAACTATCTACTTTTGAGAATAATTTAAATGGGTTACTACCTACACTCTTAAAAAAGTTTTTTAGATTATTATATTGATATTTTAATTTTTGATGTTGAAAGGATTCGATATTTTTACTTTTCATATAACTTCTTTCTGCTTTCTTATTTAATAATATTATTTGTTTGTCTTTTTTATTAATCTCTTCTTTTGACGTACTTAATGAATCCTCTAAATTTGATTTTACTGATTCAACAGAAACAATCTGTGTCTCTAACTCACTAATTCTTGAATTAAGCTCATTTGTTAAATTGTCTTTTTTATTAATCTCTTCTTTTGACGTACTTAATGAATCCTCTAAATTTGATTTTACTGATTCAACAGAAACAATCTGTGTCTCTAACTCACTAATTCTTGAATTAAGCTCATTTGTTAAATTGTCTTTTTTATTAATCTCTTCTTTTGACGTACTTAATGAATCCTCTAAATTTGATTTTACTGATTCAACAGAAACAATCTGTGTCTCTAACTCACTAATTCTTGAATTAAGCTCATTTGTTAAATTGTCTTTTTTATTAATCTCTTCTTTTGACGTACTTAATGAATCCTCTAAATTTGATTTTACTGATTCAACAGAAACAATCTGTGTCTCTAACTCACTAATTCTTGAATTAAGCTCATTTGTTAAATTGTCTTTTTTATTAATCTCTTCTTTTGACGTACTTAATGAATCCTCTAAATTTGATTTTACTGATTCAACAGAAACAATCTGTGTCTCTAACTCACTAATTCTTGAATTAAGCTCATTTGTTAAATTGTCTTTTTTATTAATCTCTTCTTTTGACGTACTTAATGAATCCTCTAAATTTGATTTTACTGATTCAACAGAAACAATCTGTGTCTCTAACTCACTAATTCTTGAATTAAGCTCATTTGTTAAATTGTCTTTTTTATTAATCTCTTCTTTTGACGTACTTAATGAATCCTCTAAATTTGATTTTACTGATTCAACAGAAACAATCTGTGTCTCTAACTCACTAATTCTTGAATTAAGCTCATTTGTTAAATTGTCTTTTTTATTAATCTCTTCTTTTGACGTACTTAATGAATCCTCTAAATTTGATTTTACTGATTCAACAGAAACAATCTGTGTCTCTAACTCACTAATTCTTGAATTAAGCTCATTTGTTAAATTGTCTTTTTTATTAATCTCTTCTTTTGACGTACTTAATGAATCCTCTAAATTTGATTTTACTGATTCAACAGAAACAATCTGTGTCTCTAACTCACTAATTCTTGAATTAAGCTCATTTGTTAAATTGTCTTTTTTATTAATCTCTTCTTTTGACGTACTTAATGAATCCTCTAAATTTGATTTTACTGATTCAACAGAAACAATCTGTGTCTCTAACTCACTAATTCTTGAATTAAGCTCATTTGTTAAATTGTCTTTTTTATTAATCTCTTCTTTTGACGTACTTAATGAATCCTCTAAATTTGATTTTACTGATTCAACAGAAACAATCTGTGTCTCTAACTCACTAATTCTTGAATTAAGCTCATTTGTTAAATTGTCTTTTTTATTAATCTCTTCTTTTGACGTACTTAATGAATCCTCTAAATTTGATTTTACTGATTCAACAGAAACAATCTGTGTCTCTAACTCACTAATTCTTGAATTAAGCTCATTTGTTAAATTGTCTTTTTTATTAATCTCTTCTTTTAATGAAAAAGCCCATTGATTTTTTTCTTCTACTTCATTTTGTAATTCTATAATTCTATTAATTCTATGCTTGTATTCATTAGTTAGTATTTGTATACTTGAACATACATTTAAGTCAATTTCTTTATTTCTACAAATAGCAATTATATATTTTCCTTCAGATGAATCAACATATTTTTTTCTTATTATATTCGTAACTTCACATTCATTAGCACTTATAATATTACAAACTTCATTCCTTTGATAAAGAAATGAAACTGTTGAAAATTGAGTTTTTAAAAAGTTATGGAATTCATTTTCATAGAACTCTTTTATATGAAATTCATTATTATAATTAGCATTATCACTATATACTTTTTTATCAGGTGTTGATATTATAAGGAAACCATCTTCTTTTAAAACTCTTTTACATTCTTTAAGAAACATCGATTGAACTTTTTCATTTACATGTTCTATCGTTTCAAATGAAACTATTACATCAAATGAATTATCATCAAAAGGAAGTCTTTCAATAGATGAAACTTCATAAATTAAATTCTTATTAATATAATTCTCTCTTGAAAATTCTATTGCTTCTTTACTTATATCTATACCTGTTACTTCAGATGCAAATTCTGATAACAAATATGATCCATAGCCAGAACCAGAAGCTGCGTCTAGTATCTTTTTTCCTTTTATATTAGGTAGTATTGAATAATATCTATTATAATGCTCATAAATTATTTCATCATCTTTATCTGAAATTTGTGGAATAAATCTCTCTCCTGTAAAAGTCATAATTTTCCTTTTATTTGCTTAATTTTATTTCTTAATTCTATAATTGCTGGACCTGCAGGTCTTAATTCATAAGCCCTATTAATAATATACTCAGCATTAACTATATCATTTCTTTCAATTAATATCTTAGTTATTTCTCTTAGATAATCTGGTTCTTTATATTTACCAA
This sequence comes from Arcobacter peruensis, assembly GCF_003711085.1. Classification (NCBI taxonomy): domain Bacteria; kingdom Pseudomonadati; phylum Campylobacterota; class Epsilonproteobacteria; order Campylobacterales; family Arcobacteraceae; genus Arcobacter; species Arcobacter peruensis. The sequence continues at coordinate 2,460,743 of NZ_CP032363.1, read as the reverse complement.
TAGACATATCTTGCAATATTAAGTTATTGAACCAAGAATTGCTACTTTTCGGAATATCTAAAATATTAAACCACTGAGATAATGTTTTGATTTCATAATCTATATGAGAACTTAAATTGTTTTGTTTTGTTTTTATGCATTTAGTTAAATAAGTTATAAGTTTAGGTTCATTATTTCTTATGTAATCAATTACATCCAAAATATCATTAATTTTATCTCTAAAAGTATATAATATAACATCTTCATTATTATTTAATTGAGTAGGGAATTGTATTATATTTAAAGAAATCATGTTTTCATTAATATCATTATATTTATTATAAATATCACGTTTTATATCATCTGATATTAAATCAAAAAGTTTGTATTCCTCATCTCTTCTGTCAGATGTTTCTTGAAGAATCCAGTCTAATTGATTATTTAATTTCTCGTTTTTCATATCTAATATATTATTAAGTAATCTTTTTAATTCTAACTCGGCAAGATTATAACTTTTATTTATTCTTAGAAATTCTTTAGGTTTAATCCTTGATATAGTTTCCTCATTAATATTTAATATATTTAAGAATGTTTCTTGAATTGATACTTTTTTAAAATATTCTAAATCATATTTCACAATAATGACATTATTCTTATCAAATTCTTCACACCATTTAACAAATATTCTTCCAGAAAATAAATCATTATTTTGATTTAATACTTGGGTACATATACTGTTAATATCTAAAGTTTGATAGTGTCTTTTCACACTCTGGTTATAGTTTGAAAAGATTGTTTCAATCGGATCACGTGAGAATACAACAATTTTACACTTGTAATTCTTAGTGACTTTCTTTAGTTTTTCGTGATGATTAAAAAGAGATTCAGCCGATAGGAGAAGTTTACAATTAAGCTTTTTAGATTTGAGTATATGTTCTTCAAATATTTCACTAGCTTCATCAAGCTTATCTTTCGATATCGCAATTCCCAAATTAGAATGTCCTCCTGATATACCGTTTTTATCTAATCCATGATCAGGGTAATAATAACCTTCTTTTTCTAATTTTTTTTTATTTTCTAGTAAAAACTTTTGTATTGCAGAAGTACCTGTTTTAGGTGAACCAACATGAATAATGACATCATAATCATCAATAATATTTTCAAAAATATGATTGCTAGTTCTCTTTTCTTTTCTTTTGAATATATTGCTAAACATATTTAATCCTATTATTCTTAATTGAAAAGTTTTCATTTTTAATTGTTAAGTTATTATTATAGTACTTATCTAATTCTAAATAATTTAACCATTTGTTTTTCATATATGTAATTTCAGAATTAAACCTTGCTACTTTTTCAGCATTATCTTCTTTCCCTCTACTAATAGATTCATGATGATATAGTTCTACATATGGAGTCCAAAGATTTCTATAACCTTTTTCTAGAAGTTTAATACAAAAATCAACATCATTAAATGCAATTTTTAAATTCTCTTCTTCCAAACCACTAACTTCTTCAAATAACTTCTTACGTACTACTAAACATGCACCTGTAACTGCTGATAAGTTTTGAACAATCTTCAATCTGAAAAAGTATCCATTATCACTTTTTTCGAAATACTTATGACTATGTCCAGCAACTCCACCGATACCTAAAATCACACCTGCATGTTGAATAGTATTATCGTCGTAATATAACATAGCTCCAACAGCACCTATTTCTTTTCTGATAACTTGCTGAACCATTTCAGTAAGCCAATGATAAGATATGATTTCTACATCATTGTTTAGCAGTGCTACAATCTCAGCTTTTGAATGTTTTACGGCAAAGTTATTTATCGCTGAGTAATTAAACACGTGTGGATATTTTAAAATAGTAATGTTTTCTTGCTTAGATAATTTATCTAAATATATTAATGCTTTTTTACAAGTAGTTTGATTATCTATTATAATTATTTCATAGTTTTTATATAGAGTTTTTTCTAATATACTTTTGATACATTTTGATAAGATTTTATACCCATCTTTTGTAGGTATAATTATAGATACTAGTGGCTCAACTTTTGGTAATGGGTAGTTTACTTTATATGTATTCTTTACTAAGCCATTTTCTACTTTGATATTTTTATCTTTTTTTACAAAAAAACTCTTTAAAGCTTTTAACCCTGCTTCGTGTGCATAGTTTTTTTCACTTGAAGATAAAGCTGTTGAACCTTCTATTGCTCTCCAGTGATATAAAATCTTTTCTATACGATCAATTTCATCATCTTTGATCTCATCAATATAACGTATGAATAAATCATAGTCTTGACTTCCTTCATACCCTTTTCTAAACCCACCAATTTTTTCTACTAACTGTTTTTTTAATAATACTAAATGACAAATATAGTTTTGAGAATAAAACATATCAGGATTCCATCCTGATTTGAAATGTGGAGAAAATCTATTGTTTTCTTCATCTATTTTATCTTCATCACTATAGATTAGTTTTAATTTTTTATTTTCATTTATTTTTTTTACCATTTCATATAGAGCATTTGGGCTTAGCATATCATCATGGTCTAATAAAACTATATATTCACCCCAAGCTAATTCTAAAGCACTATTTGAAGCTTCTGAAATATGACCATTTTCTTTTCTGTATACTACTTTGATATTTTCATGATTTGATTCGTATTCTTTTAGTATTTTGATTGTATCTTCATTACTTGAAGCATCATCTGCGATACAAAGTTCCCAGTTTAGGTAAGTTTGGGATAAAACAGACTTTAACATATCTTTTAAATACTTTTTATCAGTGTTGTATGTAGGTGTGATTATAGAAATTAAAGGAGTATATTCTAAATCTGATATTTCTAATATTTCTTCTTCATTATACTCTATCCATTGCTTATATGCTTGAGATTCATCTAATTTTTTTTCATTAGATTTTTTATATTCAACATCAAGCCTTGATAGCATACCATTAAAGCCATGTTTTTTATATCGTTTGTATGCTTTTTTATGAAGACAAAAAGGATCACCTTTTAATGTATCTTTATACATGATATTAAAAAACTTTTTCGTTACACGAAATGACTTTTTAGCTTTATTTATCATAATCTTACAAGTACTCCAGCACCAACTGCGATTTGATATAGTATTTGTGTGATATCTTTGAATATTTGTAGATTTTTTGTATCTACTTTTCCAAGAACTAAGATACTATCACCTGGTATGATTTTCAAGTTTTGATTTGAAAATACACTATCATCATATGTTGTTACATTTCCATTTTGATGTATTACAAGAATATTATCTCTATCTGCTCTTTCGTTTAAACCACCACATAACTGAAGATAATCTTCAAAGTTTAAAGAATCAACAAAAGTTAAAGATGATGGTATTTTTACTTCACCTTGTACTGTTACTATATGGTTTGTTTTTGGTATGAAGATTTTATCTTCTGATTCTAGGATTACTTTTGAAAGGTCTGAGTCTTTGTTTAAAACTACTCTTCCTTTTGGTTCTACTTTTTTTGCACGCTCAATAAAATCTAAAACTAGTGCTGCTTCTTGCTTACGAATTACTGCTTCATCTGTTGTAACAGATCCTGTTTTTAAAACTGATGATTCTAGTTCTTTTAAACTAGACATTAATAGTTCTTTTTGTAAAACAGCTGTACTTTTTCTATATAGATTTATATTGTCTTTTGAAGAAAGAGTTGAGAAAGAGATTTTGGAAAGTAGTTCTTTTAAGCTTGTACCTTTTTTAACTACTATATTTCGCAATCCTTCGTGTTCACCATCTATATTTATTTCTATATTTGTGTTGTTATTATTTGATACAAATTTTACATGATCATTTGCTTGTATTTTTATATTTTTATTTGTTATTGGGTACATAGTTAGTTTTTTTTGATTTGATTTATCAAATCTTGATACTACTACATCAGTTGCTGTGATATGTGGTTGTGTTAGTTTTGCTATTGTATTTATAGTTAAAAAACCTTTTGTTTCTATTTGAAGAGGTTTTAATACATCACCTTCTACTTTTACAGAACCTTTTAGATATTCAACATTTATAATATCACCTGTTTTAAATTGAAATAAGTCCAATTTACCATTTAATAAATACTTATATAAATCAACAGATGAGATAATCGAGTCATTTCTAATAATAGATATATTTCTAAAACTTCCCCTATTATTTATTCCTTTTGCTTTATCTAAAAACTGTAGAATTGAATCAGAAGACAACCCTTCATAAAGACCTGGCTTTTCTACTCCACCTGCTATGAAAACTGATACAGGCTGAAAGTTATCAAGGTTTGCATATATATAGACATTGTTTTTATATGTTTTTTGAAGTACTTTTTTAATCTCTTTTGATAAATCTTTATTTTTTACACCAAGAAGATTAATTGTTCCTACTTTTGGTACGAAAATATTTCCTTGCTCATCTATAGTAAGTTTTAGTTCTAACTCAACTGCACCCCAAAGTTTTAGGTTTATAGTATCAGAGATGTTTAGAAGATAATCAGGGTTATATCTATGTTGTGATGATTTTGAAAACTCTCCATTGAAAAGATTTGCCCCAAATATTTCTATTTGTTTATTTTTTTGCATTTCAATTTGCTCTGATACTTTATCATTTTCTACTGGTACTTCAATTGCAAATGATGATAACATCAAGCAAAGTATTAAAAAAACTATTTTCATTTTATTCCCTATGATCTTTTATTATTGCACCTATCATTGATAGGATTCCATATAGCAGTGATAAAACAAGTATAACTGTTATAAGTTCTCTTGCTCTCTTAGGTTCACTATAACTTTGAGCTAAGTTTGGATTTACCAATACTTGTAAAGTTTTATTCTCTTTATTTACTTCAATTTTTGAACTTTGTAATTGCAATAGAGATTGTTTATAAAGTTCAGTATTTAAATCAACCTCTGATTTGATTTTCTCAAATTCAAAGATTGATTTGTTAAGTGTTTTTGAAGAAGTACCTGATTGCTCTTTTCTCAGCTCTTTTGTAGATTCTTCTATTTGAGAGATCTCTCTTTTTAAGTCAACTATTTCAAAAGCACTATTTGTTAGATATTTAGACATTTTTTGTAGTTTTGCTTTATTCTCAATAAGCTTTGCTTTTAACTCTGAAATAAGTGCACTATTTGTTTCTGCTTGACTATTTGGATCTAATGTTTTTTCATTATTTTGATAAAGTTCAAGTTTGCTTATAGATTTTTCTAATATTTCTTTTTGTTTGTTCGTTTCATTTTTTATAAATCTTAATTGTTTTTGGGCTATTTGTTTATTGTATTTATTAAGCTTATCTTCTGCTTCATTGATCAAAAATACCACTATTTCTTGTGCTTTTTGTGCATCAATATGAAAAAATGAAATTTTTGTAATATTTGATGATTCATCATAAACAATAGTTAAATGCTTGTTATACAGTTCAACAAAATCTTCATAAGAATTAAATGAATACATTTTTTGTAAAAAGTCTATATTATAGCTTTCGTAGTATTTTGAAAGATTAAACTCTTTATTTAACTTTTCATACACTTCATAAGATTTAAGATACTCTTGTAATATCATTGCATCTTGAGCACTGTTATTTGTTTGACCACTTACAAGTCCAAGAAGACTAGAAGTAGTTGAGCTATCATCTAAATTTTTTATAGTAATACTAGCACTAGATTCATAAAAACTTGTTTTAATAAAACCTACGTAAATAACTGAAATTACAAGTGAAATTAAAAACAAAGTTTTCAATCTCGCTCTTTTTACTTTTGATAACAATCTATTGCCTCCTGGACATCTTCAAAATACTGAATTTTACCATCATTAAGATAAATACCTACATCGCAAACTTCTCTTAATACAGGCATTTGATGACTTACTATTATTGCATTTGATTTTTTGATCTTTGCCATTAGTGCTGCTTTTGCCTTTTTATTAAATTTGGGATCACCCACTGCTAATGTTTCGTCAATCAAAGTATAATCAAAATCAAAAAATAAGCTCATTCCGAAACTTAGCTTAGCACGCATACCACTAGAGTACGTTCGTAAAGGCATATCAAAATAATCACCGATTTCACTAAAATCTTTTACAAAGTTTATAGCTTCTCTCATATGCTCATCATCTTTACCATATATTCTACATACAAACTTTACATTTTGCCGTCCCGTCATACTAGCTTGGAAACCGCTAGCTAGACCCATTGGCCAAGAAAAGACTTTTTTACTTTTTATTGTACCCTTATTTGGAAAGTCTATTCCTCCTAGCATACGTAAAAGAGTTGATTTTCCTGCTCCATTAGAGCCAAGTATTGCAATACTTTTGTTTGGTGGAATTGTAAAAGTTACATTGTTTAAAATATATTTTTTTCCAACATTTGTTTCATAGTATTTAGTGACATTTTTAAGCTCAATCATGATGTTATTATCTTTCTCTCACTTTTTATGTATAAGAACAATGCAGAAAAAAGAGGGATTATAGTCCATAAAAGCATGTATTTATAGTCAACAAACCTATCATCTAATACATTTATATAACTAGCATGAATAGCTTCTACAAAATGTAGTACGGGATTATAAAGAAGAATTTCTTGTATTGATGGTGGTAAATCTTTTAAAGAATAGAAAAGACCTGAAATAAATAATAAGGGCATAGAAGTTAAAGTTACTACTTTTTTGAAAGTCTCATAAAATGAAACTATTACAGCAAAAAACAAACCTAAACTAGTTCCAAAAAGAACAAACCAAAATAATAACAAAATAGTATCTAACAAGTTTTCAACTGAACAATCAAAATCAAAATATAAACCAATAAATAAAAAGAATGAAGAAACAAAAACAAATATCAAAAACTCCACTAATACTCTTGAAAATATTGTATGTATTGGTCTTACTTGTCTATAGTTAAAAAGTGCTTTATTAGCATCAAATGAATTCATACAACTCATCATAATATTTTTAAAAAAGTTAAAAGATAAAAAACCAACTGCTATAAAAACAGCTATATCATAACCAGAATTTGAAGTTCCAATAGCTGAATGAATAAAAGTAAAAACTAATATTTGTATTGATGGTTCAACAACAGCCCAAAAATAACCCATTTTTTTAGATCCAAACCTAGTTTGTATCTCTCTTAAGAAAAGAGCATATATAACATTGAAAAAATTAATATTTGTATTAAAAAACAAAATTACCTTTCTAAATATTACTTATTTAATTATGAAGTAACATTTATTATATATTATTTTTAATTTATTTTTGCTTATATTTTATTACTTTTTGAATATAAATATTATTTATTAGATTTGATAATCATTCTTAGTATTAAGAATAAATAAAGCTTTTTTTTTCTATTATTCTAATAACAATTATCATTATAGATAAAATAAGAAGGAAGATTATGATAAAAAAATTAGCACTAAGTGCTTTAATATTAACAAGTTCATTAATTGCAAGCAATGATGTAAATGTATACTCAAGTAGACATTATGATACTGATAAGCAATTATTTAAAATGTTTGAAAAAAATACTGGAATCAAAGTAAAAGTAATTCAAGCAAAAGATGATGCACTGATTAAAAGAATGGAAAGTGAAGGTAAAAATTCACCTGCGGATGTATTTATTACTGTTGATGCAGCTAGAATTCAAAGAGCAACTGAGAAAAAACTTTTTCAACCAATACAATCAGATTTTTTAGTAAAAAATATCGATAGTAAATTAAGAGATAAAGATAATCAATGGTTCGCACTTACAAAAAGAGCTAGAATGGTTACAGTAAGAAAAGATAGTAAACTTTCAAATGGTATTAAAACTTATGAAGAGTTAGCTGATCCTAAATATAAGGGTCAAATTATGGTTAGATCTTCAAGTAATGTATATAATCAATCTTTAATGGCCGCAATGATTAAACATCATGGCGTTGAATATGCAACAACTTGGGCAAAAGGTGTAGTTGCTAACATGGCAAGAGATCCTAAAGGAAGTGATAGAGATCAAGCAAGAGGAATAAATGCAGGCCTTGGTTCAATTGCAATTATGAATACATATTATTTAGGAAAGCTTGCTAATGGAAGCTTATCTGATAAAGAAGTAGTAGAAAATGTAAATGTAATTTTTCCAAAGTTTGAAAATGGTGGAACTCATGTAAATATTTCTGCAGCAGGTGTTGCTAGATATGCTAAAAATAAAGAAAATGCAATTAAATTTATTGAATTTTTACTTTCAAAAGAAGCACAAGAAGTATTTGCAAAAGGAAACTATGAATATCCTATAATAAAAGATGCTGAGATTTCACCACTTGTTGCATCTTGGGGGAAAGTTCAAGATGATAATGTTACAATTAACGACTTAGGTAAATTTAATAAAGATGCTGTAAAAGCTCTTGATGTTGCAGGTTGGAAATAACATATTTGAAAAATAAACTCTCTAGTTTAAAAATAAGTAGTGTATTAATTACACTACTTATTTCTATTCCTATGATTACAATATTTGTATATCTTTTTATTCATGACTCAGAAAATTGGGAACATATAAAAAACACTGTACTAGCTGAGTACATATACAATACCTTATTTGTAATGATAGGAGTTGGAATTCTAACAACTATTATTGGCTTTACTACTGCATATCTTACATCTTTTTATACATTTTCTTTTTCAAATTACTTTGATTATGGTTTGATTTTACCTTTTGCCTTTCCTACTTATATAATAGCTTTTATGTATAATGGAATGTTTGGAATTAGTGGAAATGTTACAAGTTATATTTTAAATCTTCTAGATAAAAATCTTAGTGAAGTAGTCTTTTTTGATATTCAATCTATTGAAGGTGCAGTTCTTGTAATGTCATTAGTTTTGTATCCTTACGTATATTTGGTATGTAGAACTTATTTTAATTTTGAATCTGCTTCAATTATTGAAGCAGCTAAAACTTTTAATCTTTCATCATGGAAAGTTTTAAAAAAAGTAATTTTACCAATATCAAGACCTGCAATAATTGCAGGTGCAACGCTAGCTGTTATGGAAGCAACTGCTGATTATGGTGTTATGCAGTACTTTGGTGTAAACACTTTTGTAACTGGTATTTTTAAAACATGGGAAGGTATGGGAAGTATTGAAGATGCTTCAAAACTAGCTAGTATGCTAATGACTTTTCTATTTATATTAATCATCTTAGAAAAGTTTCAAAGAAGAAATAAAGTATATAAAAGTTCTGGAAAAGATTTCAGACCCATTGAAAAGATAAAACTAGAAGGAAGTAAAAACTTTCTTGCATCTTTTGCATGTTTTATTCCTTTTTTCTTTGGATTCTTATTACCATTTGTACAGCTTACAATTTGGTTCTTTATTTCTTATGAAAAAATAATTGATGAAGAATTTATTGATTTATTACTAAAAACTTTAAAACTAGGGATAATATCTGCAACACTTTTAACAGCTATTGCAATACTTATTGTTTACAATTCACGTGTAAATAAAGACAAAAGTTCAAGCTCATTACCTCAAATACTAAAACTTGGTTATTCAATTCCTGGAGCTGTTGTTGCAGTTGGAATATTATCATTTTTTGGAATATTACATAAATATGTTTTAGATGTATTATCAATAGATTTTCTAATCTCAGGAACTGTTGTAGCTGTTATATTTGGATATGTTGTAAGATTTATAGCAATTAGTATTAATAACTTTGAAGCAGGATTTAATCGTATTCCTCAAAGCTATGATGATGCTGCTAAAATATCTGGAATTGGTCAAATAAAAACATTTACAAAAGTATTTATTCCTTTGATTAAAAACTCTGCTGCTGCTTCATTTATTGTTATATTTATTGAAGTTGTAAAAGAATTACCACTTACAATGGTATTAAGACCTTTTGATTATAATACTCTTGCAATTAGAGCCTTAGAATTAAATGAGCAATCACAAACAATAGAATCATCAGTTCCATCTATGTTTATAGTATTAATTGGAATTATATCAGTATTATTACTAACAAAAAATATGAAAAAGGCACAGAATGCTAAGTATTAACAACTTTTCAATATCTTTTAATGAAACAAAAATTTTAGAAGATATTAACTTTGATGTAAAGCAAGGAGAAATTGTAACTCTATTAGGTTCAAGTGGTTGTGGTAAGACTACAATTTTAAGAGCAATTGCTGGTTTACAAAAAGAGCATGATGGAAATATCTGTATTGGAGATACTTGTGTATCATCTAAAGAAGTTTATAAACAAGATAGAGAAGTTGGATATATTTTTCAAGATTATGCACTTTTTCCACATTTAAATGTAGAAGAAAATATCTCTTTTGCTTTAGATAAATTATCTAAAAAAGATAGAAATAAAAGAGTAGATCAACTTCTAGAACAGTTTGATATTGTAGCTCATAAAAATAAGCAAATTCATCAGCTTTCAGGTGGACAGCAACAAAGAGTTGCAATTGCACGAGCAATGGCAAATAAGCCTAAAATATTACTACTTGATGAACCTTTTGCAAATCTTGATTCACAACTTAGATATAAGACAAAAATGTGGTTAAAAAACTTAATCAAAAAATATAATCTATCTGCCGTTTTAGTAACGCATGATAAAAAAGAAGCTTTAAGTATTTCAGATAAAATTGGGATAATTCATAATAAAAAGCTTTTACAATTTGATGCAACGCTAGATATATATTCAAAACCAGTAAATTATTATATTGCAAACTTCTTATCTGAAATAAATGTACTACCAGAAGCATTAATTAAAAAATTAGAATTAAAAGTAAAAGAAAATCAAACAGCAGTAATAGAAATTTCAAAATCTAAACTTACTAATAAAAACACTTTACTTGAAGTAGAAATAATAGATAAGTCTTTTTGTGGAGAATACTACGAGATTTTAGTAAAAGATGTAAAAAATAATGAAACTGATGAATTATCAATGATTAAATCAACATTAGAAAATATCGATTTAAATGAAAAAATATACTTAGATTTAAAAAGAGAAGATATAAAAATAATACTAAAATAACAAAGCTACTTATTATTTATAAAATTTAGTGTATAATTTATTTTATGAAATTTAGAAAAATATTATTTGTAATTATTATACTAATAACCTCTCTTCTAGCGATTGATAAAATAATGCTAAATGATTTAGAAAATCATTTATTTAAAAATATTAGCATTAAAGAAAACGATGAAATAAACTCTATTGAAAAAAATATTATAGAACTTATAAATAAAAAAATAAGTATACCTCATATTACACATGAAGAAAAAGAAGAAATATTAAAGAATTATCTTGTTTTAATCAAATCGTCTAATAACTTTTCATGGATTTATAAATTTATAATTCCTTTATTATTAACAATTTTAATTATATTAATTATTAATCATAAAATGAGAAAAGAAATATCCAAAAGAAAAAAAGATGAAAAAGAACTACTAAATTATGCAAATAGGGATAGTCTAACTAATATTTTCAATAGAGGGAAAATCAATTTACTTATTGACGATGAAATAACTAAATCAAAACCTGATAATAAACCCTTTTCTATAATATTTTTTGATATAGACAATTTCAAATTAATAAATGATCATTTTGGTCATGTCAAAGGAGATGAAGTCCTTGTACAAATAAGTAACTTAGTTTCTAAAAATATCAGAGAAACTGATTTTATCGGAAGATGGGGAGGAGAAGAATTTATAATTTTACTTCCTGAAACTAGTTCAAATGAAGCATTTATAATAGCTAATGATTTAAGAGTATTAGTTTCAAAAACAAATTTTGGAATAAATAATACTTTAACTATAAGCTTAGGAATAAGTCAATATTCACAAAAAGATACAAAAAATGATTTAATTAAAAGAGCAGATGATGCAATGTATTTTATCAAAAATCAGAGTAAAAATGCAGTAAAAGTTTTATAAGGACAATGAAGATTATACAAAAATTAATAACACAAGCTTTTCTTAGTAGAGAAATCCAAATAACCAAAGAGGAATCCTGTTTTTAAATCCTATTTCTATATCATCTGAAACAACATAAGAATCAGGCAAGTCTTTGATTTGATTAAAGCTCTTATTTTTCCCTCCAATCTCAAAAATAAATTTATTATTAACTAAAAAATCTCCTTTATTTGAAGAAAAAATTGTATTATCAATAAGTTTTGTTTCTGCATTATAATAATTCTTTATTTGATTAACAAAAAAAGATTCTCTTGCGCTTCCCATATCAATTTGATTTGTTAATGCATAAGAAATATTAGTATTCTGCATAAAAAGCTTTTCTGGTTTTGACATGATATTGTAACCTTTTTCTTTACTTCTTATACTATTTATAATTTTTGCTGATTCAAGATGTTCTAAATATTCATATACTTTTGGTCTTGATATGTTAGTTGCCTTAGCAATATCTGTAATATTTGGAATAAATGGCACATTTATTGCCAACATATAAAGTAGTTTTTTTAGTTTTGTGATTTGCTGAATTTCTATCTTATTTATATGAGGTAGATCAGTTTCTAAAATTAAATTTATCATTTGAACTATTTTTTGATAATAGCTATCTTTATCTTCCAGAATAAAAGGATAAGAACCATACTGCAGATATTCTTTAAAATGCATCAATGGTTTAATATCTTCTTTTATATTATTTGCTATTGACTTATGATTTTCTAAAATATCTTCAAGAGAATATGAATTGAAACTTTTAATACCAGTAAACTCAAGATACTCTCTAAAAGATAGGTTTTCAAGATGGTAAATTATTGTTCTTCTTGAAAGATCAGCATTTTGTTTTTCTATTTGTAAAATTGATGAACCGGAAAATATAACTCTTATATCTAGGCTATCATATATATTTTTGATATGTGTTGACCAATCATCATATTTATGAACTTCATCTATAAATAATACTTCTCCCCCATATTGTTCAAACTCTTTTGCAAATTCAATTAAGCTTGTAGATTGCATATATGGATTATCCAAAGTTATATATAAAGCTTTATCATTATTGTTAAAGTTTTCTTTGATATATTGAAGCATTATTGTTGTTTTTCCAAGACCTCTTTGTCCCAAAATTCCAATTGATTTTAAATCCCAATTAATTTTATTATAAAGATATCTCTTTGATGTAAGTGATGTTCTTTGTAATAAATTATTACAATTTTCATACATTAACTGTAAACTCATAATAGCAACCTTTCCATATATATGTAAAGTAAGATTAACAAATTAGAGCTTATATGTTAATTATATAATTTTTATAATTGGTATAGTTTTTTAAACTCATCACTAATATCAATAACTCCACGTTCTTGAAGTGACTTTAAAACACTTGGTGTACAATCAACATCATCAGGCCATGTTCTTTTATAGTTATCAAATGAGTTTTTATTTGTAGCATCAATACAAATTGTATTTTGATCAAAATACATATCTCTGTTTGAATCGATATTATTAACAACTCTCCAAACTAACATATAAGGATTATTCACATCATTCTGATTTGAAGCATCAATTATGATTAGAATTTTTATATTCTCTAAAATTGGTCTTAAGTCTTCAAAAAGATATTTTTGTGTTCTTGTTTTATCTACTGTAATTATAGTAACTGGGTTTTTAGTGTTTGTAAAATATTGTTTTAACTCTTTTACTTCACTTGTAATAGATTGCATTTTAAACAATAATTCATCATCTTCAATAAGAGTAATTCCAAGTTCTTCTATTTCTTCGCCTGTACAATCAAGTCCTAGTTTTCCACCAACAGCAAACTTTGGACTTGAGTGATCAAGTGCATCAACTACACCTTTTGAAATCATCATATCATCGATATTTATCCGATTTAATATATGTTCAGCTATTGCTTTATGATCTGTTAAATCAGGTGCATCTTCATTTACAAATAAAGCATGTTTAACAAAACTCATTTGACCAACACCCCAAAATGCATGCATCATTTGCTGTGCATGACCTGGATATAAAGTTTTGATTTTTGCTAAAATTAGGTTATGAAAAACTCCATTTTCTGGCATATAATAATCAATTAAATCAGGCGCAGTTGTTTTTAATAATGGTAAGAAAATACGCTCTGTTGCATGTCCCATATATTTGTCTTCTAAAGGTGGTTTACCAACTACTGTTGCTAAATATGTAGGTTTTGCTTTACTTGTAATTGCAGTAACTTCCATAAATGGATACTCTTCTTCAAGTGTATAATAACCAGTATGATCTCCAAATGGTCCTTCAATTCTAACTTTTTCAGGATCAACAAAACCTTCAATAATAAAGTCATTATCTTTTGGAACCCAAATATCATTTGTAATTGATTTTACAAGTTGTGCATTTTTGTTTTTTACAAAACCATAAAGCATTAACTCAAAAATTCCAATTGGTAAAGGTGCTTGTCCACACCAAATATACATAGGATCACCACCAATTCCAACAGAAACTGGCATTTTTTCACCTGCTTTTTTGTACTCATGTAAGAAGTGATTTGAATCTTTATGAATTTGCCAATGTAAACCTAATGTATTATCTGGAAAAACTTGAAGTCTGTACATACCAAGGTTTTTCATTTCCCCATTTAAAGAAGTTGTATAAACCTGTCCCATTGTAATAAAAGGACCACCATCTTGCTCCCAAGTTGTAAGAACTGGTAAATCACTAAGTTTTGCATCTTTTCCAAGTTTTATAACTTGTTGACACTCACCTTTCCCTCTATTTTTTTTAGGAATTGTATTTTTTAAAGCAAAAAGCTTTCCAAAAGTTGTAAGCTTTTCTCCTAGAGTTGTTGGTGGTTTCATTTTTAATAATGATTCAATTTCAGAACCTATTTTATCTCCATCACCTATAAATAACTCAACAGCTTTTTCATTACAAAAAACATTCATCAAAACAGGAATATCAAATTTTTTATCATTTGCTTTATCTACAACATTTGTAAATAATAATGCTTTTGAATCTTCTTTTTTAACTTCAATATACGCTATATGTGGAATTTCTAAATTAATATCTAATTCATCATCTATAATTCTTAGTAAATCATTCTTTTTTAATAGTTCGATTGCTTCTTTCATATTTTCCTCTATGTAACCTAATCAGGTAATTAGTATAAATCTTATATCATTTTATCAATAAAATATAGTTTATGGTAGGAGATTTATATATGATTGATAAAGATAATTACAATTTTGATGAAAAAATAAATAGAAAAGGTACAAATTGTGCCAAGTATGATGGTTTAAAAAAATATTTTGGATATGAAGATTTAAATCCACTTTGGGTGGCTGATATGGATTTTAAAACTCCAAAGTTTATAAATGATGAAATAATCAAAGCAGCACAAAACTCTGCTTATGGTTATAGTATTGATAGTGATGAATTATATGATTCAATTATTAATTGGCAAAATACAAGACACAATTGGCAAATAGAAAAAAAAGATATTTATATGGTAAATGGTGTTGTTCCTGCTTACTCGGCTTGTGTTGAAGCTTTTAGCGAAATTGGAGATGAAGTAATTGTTCAAACACCTGTTTACCCTCCTTTATTTAAATGTGTACTTGCAAATAATAGAAAAGTAATAACAAATGAATTGAAAGAAGAAAATGGTTATTACACAATGGATTTAGAAGATTTAAAATCTAAAATAACTAAAAAAACAAAAATTCTTTGTTTATGCTCACCTCATAATCCAGTTGGACGTGTTTGGAATAAAGAAGAGCTTGAAGCTTTAGCAGATATTTGTATTGAGCATAATATTACAATTGTTTCTGATGAAATTCACTCTGATATTACTTTTAAAAAGTTTACACCTATTGCTTCAATTAGTCAAAAAATCGCAAATATTACAATCACTCTTAATTCAGCAGGAAAAACATTCAATATTGCAGGATTGAATTGTGCTTATGCAATTAGTAAAAACTCTGATATTTTAGATAAATTTAAAACTATTGCAATTAAAAGAGAAATTCAATCAATAAACTTTTTTGGTTTTATTTCAACAAAGGCTGCTTATGAAAATGGAGGAGAGTTTGTAGATCAATTAAAAGATTATTTACAAAAAAATATGCAATTTACTAAAGATTATTTACAAAAAAATGCTCCAAATATTGATTTTATGTTACCAGAAGCAACATACCTTTTATGGTTAAATTTTAAAAATACTTCATTAAATCACAAAGAAATTAAAAACAGACTATTAACACAATCAAAAGTTGCATTAAATGATGGTGTTTCTTTTGGTAGCAATGGGGTTTCACACTTTAGACTAAATATTGCACTTAGCAAAGATGCTCTAAAAGTTGCTCTAGACGATATATCTAAGAGTTTTAATAGCAATTAAATAGCAAAGTATTACCTTTTTTCTCATTCTATTAAATTAAATTTTTGGAAAGCTACTAAAGCTTTTCAGAAGTGTAAAATTAGTGTACACTAGAAAACGAAATTAAAAAATAGGATATGAAATGTCAACAGAACTGATTCTTGCCTCTGTTATTTTTGTTACAATTGGTTTCATTTTAGTGGCTGTTTTTGTACTTACTCGGTATATAGGTCCAAAAGACGAAGAAGCACAAATGAAAAACACAGTATACGAAAGTGGTGTTTCAAACCCAGTAGGAAATACTAATATAAGATTCTCTATCAAGTTTTACTTAGTAGCAATTTTATTTGTTCTGTTTGATGTGGAAATAATTTTCATGTTCCCTTGGGCTGTAAATATTAAAGAACTAGGATATTTAGGACTTTTTGAAATGTTTATGTTTATGGGACTATTATTTTCAGGACTAATTTATATCTATAAGAAAAAGGCATTATCATGGGATTAGGAGCAGAAGCTGGTTTAGGCGATTCTATTGTAACTACAAAACTTGATCATGCGATTAACTGGGGTAGATCATACTCTTTATGGCCAATGGTTTTTGGAACTGCATGTTGTGGTATTGAATTTATGAGTGTTGCAGGTGCTAAATATGACCTTTCAAGATTTGGTGCTGAAGTTGTAAGATTTTCTCCAAGACAAGCAGATTTATTAATTGTAGCAGGAACTATTTCATATAAACAAGCTCCTATTTTAAAGAAAATATATGAGCAAATGTGTGAACCTAAATGGGTTATTTCAATGGGTGCATGTGCATGTTCTGGTGGATTTTATGATAACTATACAACTTTACAAGGAATTGATCAAATAATCCCTGTAGATGAATATGTAGCAGGTTGTCCTCCAAGACCTGAAGCTGTATTAGATGCAATTATGCGAATTCAAGAAAAAGCTAATGACGAATCACTATTAAAAGATAGAGTTAAACCTTTCAAAGGATTTCTAGATGCTTAAGTGTGATATGCTAGTTGATTCTACACAAATCAAAGAAACGATATTAAAATTAAAAAATGAAGAAAATTATAATATTCTTTTAGATGTAACAATTATAGATTATTTAAAATATCCTGATGTTACACCATCGCGATTTGCAGTTGTTTATATTCTAAGAGACAAAACATTCAAAAAACAAATATCTGTCAAATCTTATATAGATGATGCAACTTTAACTGTTGATTCTTTAACTTCACTTTACAAATCAGCAAACTGGGCTGAAAGAGAAGCTTATGACCAATACGGAATAAACT
Organism: Arcobacter peruensis; assembly: GCF_003711085.1. Classification (NCBI taxonomy): domain Bacteria; kingdom Pseudomonadati; phylum Campylobacterota; class Epsilonproteobacteria; order Campylobacterales; family Arcobacteraceae; genus Arcobacter; species Arcobacter peruensis. The sequence goes on along the minus strand of NZ_CP032363.1, from coordinate 2,443,144 downwards.
TCAATGGTCATCCAAATTTAAAAAGACTTTTAAACCATCATCAATTTGTAGGACATCCTCTAAGAAAAGATTATGAAATTACAAAAGGTCAAATCTGTACTGAAACTGAAGATTTAATGGATGAAATGGATCCATTATTAGTTCAAAAAGGTTACACTCCTGAAGAAATAAATGATTTAATGCTTTTAAACGTAGGTCCTTCTCACCCTGCTTCTCATGGTACTATTAGAAACTTTGTAGCAATGGAAGGTGAAACAATTAGTGCTTGTGTAACTGAAATTGGATACTTACACAGAGGTTTTGAAAAATCTTGTGAGAACCATACTTACTCACAAGTAATTCCTTATACTGATAGATTAAACTATTGTAGCGCTATTTTAAATAACATTGGTTATTCAAAAGCTGTTGAAGAAATGTTAAAAATTGATATCACACAAAGAGCTAAATCAATTAGAGTAATAATTGGAGAGTTAAGTAGAATCATTGATCATCTTGTTTGTAATGCAGCAAATATGGTTGATTTAGGTGGTCTTACTAATTTCTGGTATTTATTCGCTCCACGTGATACTGCTTATGATTTATTATCAAAACTAACAGGTGCAAGACTTACTAATACCTATACAAGAATTGGTGGTTTAGAGTTTGATTTATATGATGGTTTTGCTGATGATTTAGAAAATGTATTAAAAGAAGTAGAAAAAGCATGCTCTGATGCTTTAAGTTTAATTGCTCATAATAAAATATTCCATGATAGAACACAAGATGTAGGTGTAATTGAATCTGATTTTGCATTAAGTGCAGGAATTTCAGGAGTAAATTTAAGAGCAACTGGAATTCCACATGATTTAAGAAAAGATAAGCCTTACTATGGTTATGAAAACTATGACTTTGATATAGTTGTAGGTTCTCATGGTGATGTTTATGACAGAATGATGTGTAGATTTGAAGAAATGGTTCAAAGTACAAAAATCATTAGACAAGCTATGAAAGAACTACCAGATGGTCCTATAAATGTTGATGCACCTGGTGTTTTACTTCCATCTAAAAAAGATGTTTATGGAAATATTGAAGGCTTGATGAATCAATTTAAACTTACATTTGAAGGAATAAAAGTACCAAAAGGTGAATATTATTCTTCAACTGAAGCTGGAAATGGTGAACTTGGATTCTTTATTGTGAGTGATGGAGATGGGAAACCATATAAAGTAAAATGTAGACCTCCATGTTTTTACTCACTTGGAGCATATTCTAATATAGTTGAAGGTGGAATGCTTGCAGATGCAGTTGTAACAATGGCAAGTATGAACTTTATTGCTGGGGAGTTTGATAGATAATGAAAACATTTGTATTTACAGAAGAAAACGAAAAAAAATATCAAGAACAATTAAAAAAATATCCTAATTCAGATGCTATGATGTTACCTTGTTTATGGCTAGTTCAAGAGCAAGAAAACTGGATATCTCCAGAAGCTATGATATTTGTTGCAAATAAATTAAAGAAAACTCCTATTCAAGTATATGAAGTTGCTACTTTCTATACTATGTTTAATTTAAAACCAATTGGTACTTATCATATTGAAGTTTGTAAAACATTATCTTGCATGTTAATGGGTGCAAATGATTTAATCAAATTTATGAAAGATACAGTTGGAATTGAACCAGGTCAGACAAGTGAAGATGGTAAGTTTCATTTAAGTGCAGTTGAATGTTTAGGTGCTTGCGGTGGAGCTCCTATGTTTGCATTTAATGGAGAATATAAAGAAAACCAAAGTGTAGAATCCTTAAAAAAATTAATTGAGGAGAGTAAATAATGGTAGTTAAAGTAGTAAGCAAAAAATTTGATATTCCAAACTATCATAAACTAGAAGTTGCACAACAAAATGGTGCATACTCTTCAATAGAAAAACTTTTCACAATGACTCCTGATGATGTAACAACTGAGGTTGTTAACTCAGGATTAAGAGGAAAAGGTGGAGGAGGAGCTGCTTGTGGTCCAAAATGGCAACTTATGCCAAAAAATGATCCAAGACCTGCGTATTTGATTGTAAATGGTGATGAATCAGAACCTGGAACTTTTAAAGATAGACAAATTTTTCAATATGATCCTCATCTTTTAATTGAAGGTATTATTTGTTCTTCATATGCAATTAATGCACATCATGCTTATATCTATATAAGAGGTGAATATAAATTCTTTAGTGATAGAGTTGATGAAGCAATACAAGAAGCTTATGCAGCAGGAATAATTGGTGATAGTGTTATGGGCCATGATTATAAAATGGAAATAACAGTTCACCGAGGAGCTGGTGCATATATTTGTGGTGAGAAATCAGCACTAATTGAATCACTTGAAGGAAAACGAGGACATCCAAGACTTAAACCGCATCAAAAAGAGTGTGAATGGTTCTTTGATAATCCTGCAACTGTAAACAATGTAGAAACAATTGCAACAGTTCCTTTTATTATTGAAAATGGTTATGAAGCTTATACAGCTTATGGAACTGAAAAATCACCTGGAACAATGTTGTTTGCAATGAGTGGGGCTGTTAAAAACCCAGGAGTTTATGAATTAGCATTTGGAAACAAAATGATTGACTTCTTAAATGAAGTTGGTGGTGGTATGAAAGAAGGTAAAAAGTTAAAAGCAATTATTCCAGGAGGTTCATCTTGTCCAATTTTAACAGCTGATGAAGTACAAAAAGCTGTATTAGATTATGAATCTATGTGGGATATTGGTTCAACTTTAGGTACTGGCGGAATGATTGTAATAGATGAAGACATGTGTATGGTTGAAGCTGCTAAAAACTTAATAGAGTTTTACCATCATGAATCATGTGGACAATGTACACCTTGTAGAGAAGGTTGTGGTTGGATTGATGATGTCTTAGCGAAAATTCTAGCAGGTGATGGTTCAAAAAAAGATATAGATACTATTCTTGATGTATGTGTATCTTTAAATGGTAAAACAATTTGTGTATTTGCACCAGCGGTTAAAGATATTATCCAAAGCATGGTACAAAAATTCCCAGAAGAATTCGAAGCATATTTTAAAAAATAAATTTTATATTAGGAGAAACAAATAATGGCAAAAAATACATTTACTTTAACAGATAATAGAAACGGGAATTCATACGAATATAACGTAATTGACGGGACTAGAGGACCAAGTGTTGTTGATATTTCAACTTTTTATAAAGATTCAGGAATGTTCACTTATGACCCAGGTTATACTTCAACTGCATCTTGTGATTCAAAAATCACTTTTATTGATGGTGAAAATTCAGAATTAAGATATAGAGGTTATGATATCGGTGACTTAGCTGGTAAAAAATCTTTCTTAGATGTTTGTTACTTATTAATGAGAGGTGAATTACCAGGAAAAGAAGCTTCAGAAAATTTTGATTTAGAAATTAGACATAGATCATTTTTAAATGAAGGGTTAATTAGAATTTTTGATGCATTACCAGATGGAGCACATCCTATGGCAACTATGGGTGCTGCTACTATGGCACTTGCAGCATTTTATAAAGATCACTTAAATTTAGAAGATGACAAACAATTTAAAATAATGAGAAGAAGAATTGTTGCAAAAATGCCAACAATTGCAGCTATGGCATATAGAAATTCAATTGGTACTCCACTAATTTACCCAGATGTAAATAGATACTTCACTGAAAACTTCTTATATATGTTAAGAGCATATCCAGGTGGAACTATGAAAAGACTTCCAGATGGTACTAATGAAGAAATTAAACAAATTGAAGTTGATGCTCTTGATGCTATCTTTACTTTACATGCAGATCATGAACAAAATGCATCAACTACAACTGTAAGAAATGTTGGTTCTACTGAAGCACATCCATATGTTGCTATTTCTTCAGGTATTGCTGCTTTATGGGGTTCTGCTCATGGTGGTGCAAATGAAAAAGTAATGGATCAATTAAAAATGATTGGTGATATTAAAAATGTTCCTTCATTTATTGCTAAAGCAAAAGATAGAAATGATCCATTTAGATTAATGGGATTTGGACATAGAGTTTATAAGAATAGAGATCCAAGAGCTGAATGTTTAAAAGGTTTACAAGATCAATTAAAAGAAGCATTAAACTTAGATTCAAAACTATTAGATATTGCTGCTGCTGTTGAAGAAGCTGCTTTAAATGATGATTATTTCAAAGATAGAGGTTTATACCCAAATATCGATTTCTATTCTGGTGTAATCTTAACTGCTCTTAAAATTCCAGTTGAAATGTTTACTCCTATTTTTGTTATTGGTAGAACTCCAGGTTGGATTGCACAATGGTCAGAATTAAAACAAGATCCTAAGAGTAAAATTGCAAGACCTAGACAATTATATACAGGTAACTAGAAATAATTAAATTGAAGTGTAAGGGGTAAATTAAATGAGTGAAATGGTAGAATTAACAGTCAATGGCGCACAAATGGAAGCTTCTAAAGGAAGTTTGTTAATTGATAAATTATTGGATGAAAATATCCATATTCCTCATTTTTGTTACCACCAAGCTTTAGGTAAAGATGGTAACTGTAGAATGTGTATGGTAGAAATCGAAGGTCAAAAAAGACCTCAGATTGCCTGCGATACACCAATCAAAGAAGGAATGATTGTAAGAACTAAGGGTGAAAATATCGAGAAAGTTAGACGAGATATTTTAGAACTTGAACTTATAAATCACCCAATTGATTGTCCTACATGTGATCAAGCTGGGGAGTGTAAATTACAAGATTACTATATGGAATCTGGTTTTTATGACTCAAGAGTAAATACAGATACAAAAGTTAATGCAAGAAAGAGAGTTGATTTAGGCTCTAATGTAATGCTTGACCAAGAAAGATGTGTACTTTGTACTAGATGTGTGAGATTCTGTTCTGATATTACAAAGACTAATGAATTAGGTGTAATAAATAGAGCTAATCATTCTGTAATTGGAACTTTTCCAGGACAAGAATTAAGTAATCCATATGCAATGAATGTTATTGATATTTGTCCAGTTGGAGCTTTAACAAACAAAGATTTTAGATTTAAACAAAGAGTTTGGTTTTTAGAAACTTTTGATGCAATTTGTAATGGTTGTTCAAAAGGCTGTAATATTTATGTTGATCATAGAAAAGAAAAATATAAAGATGACCAAATATTTAGATTTAGACCAAGAAGAAATGATGCTGTAAATGGATTCTTTATGTGTGATGAAGGAAGACTATCATACGAAAATGAAGCTAATAATAGATTTACAACACCTTTATTAAATAATGCTCAAACTGAAATAAGTAACACAATTACAAATATGTTTAAAGAATTAACAACTCAAAAAAATATTTTATTTGTATTAAGTCCAAATCTTTCTTTAGAAGAAATGCAAAATGTAAATAATCTTGCAAATAAATTAAATGCAAATGTATCTGGATATTCACCAGATACATTTGATGAAGAGTTTAAAGATGATTATTTAAAAACAAATGATAAAACAACAAACAGAGCTTCATTTAAACAATTAGAAATAAATGAAGAGCAATCTTTCTTTGATGAAAAAATCAAAGATGCAACGCTTGTAATCACAATTGATAATAAATATTTTGATGATAATTTAGAATTACTAAAGAATAAAAAAGTAATTTCATTATTTTCACATCATTGTTTAACAATTGGCTCTTCTGATATTGCAATTCCAATTGCTTCATTTTATGAAAAATCAGGAACATATATTAATGTAAATGGAACAAAACAAAAAGTAATCTCAAAAATGAATAAAGATAATCCAATGGAAACAATTACAAGTGTAATTGAACATTTAAAATCTATGATTGAAAAAGGAACTCTATGAGTAGTGCAATTGTAATAGCTGTAAACATAGCACTAGCTGCTTTTTTAGCAGTTGGTCTTACTCCTGTTTTCGTTTGGTGGGAAAGACGAGTGTCAGGATTTATGCAAGATAGAACTGGTCCAAATAGATGTGGAATTGGTCCAATTAGACTTGGTGGATTAATTCAAAGTTTTGCAGATATGTTAAAACTTGTATTTAAAGAAGACTTTACACCTTCACATATTAAATATAAATTCTTCTTTACAATTGCACCTGTAATTGTATTTTTCTGTTCTTTTCTTACTTTTGCAACTATTCCTTTTGCTGATAACCTTGTAATTGATGGTCATTCGTTTATTATGTCAGCAATTCCAAATGAACTTGGAATCATGTGGTTCTTAGCCTTTGCTGGTTTATCTATTTATGGAATCATTTTAGGTGGTTATTCATCAAATAGTAAATATGGACTTTTAGGTTCAATTAGAGCAGCAGCGCAAGTAATTTCTTATGAAGCTGCAATGGCCTTAGCAATTATATCGATGCTTTTATCTTATGGTTCTATTCACTTAACTGATATTGTAAATGCGCAAGCGGGAACATTTTTTGGAGTTATTCCAATGTGGGGAATATTTATTCAGCCAATTGCAGCAATTATTTTTATAGTTTGTTGTTTTGCTGAAACAAATAGAGCTCCTTTTGATATAGCAGAAGGTGAATCTGAAATTGTTGCAGGTTATCATACTGAATATTCAGCTATGAGATTTGGTCTTTTCCAAGTTGGTGAATATGCTGCTATGAGTGCAAGTGCCGCAATTATTGTTACACTTGTATTTGGTGGTTATCAAATTCCATGGTTAGATACAGCAGCTGTTCAAAATAACTTAGATTATATTATGATGGCAATGATTGTTATTTTACCTATTAAAGCATATTTTATTACAGCTTGGATGAAAAAGAATAATAAATCAAAAGATGTAAATGACAAATCAAGAGATACAGAAACAAAAATTTTATCTATTGCATTTTGGGTTTTATCATTAGGTGTTGCTATTTTATTAGCAATATTCTTAGTAGTAGGTCTTGGAGAAAATGGTGTAAATATTGCAACAGCTGTTTTACAAATAGGAACATTTTTAGTTAAATTTTTTATGATGGCTTTTGTATTCATTTGGATTAGATGGACAGTATTAAGATTTAGATATGACCAATTACAAATGCTAGGTTGGAAAGTATTATTGCCATTAGCACTTTTAAATATAGTAGTAACTGCAACATTTATTGTAGTTCAAGGGAGTTAAAATGGGAATTAAAGTAGTACCAAGATACGGTAAATCATTTAAGGATAAATTATATCTTCCTGCCATTTTTGGAGGAATGAAAACAACTTTTTCACACTTTACAAAAAACTTTAAAGATGTTGAGCAGTTAAAAACAATGCAATATCCAGAAGTTCAACCAACAGATTTAAATGAAAGATATAGAGGTGTTCACAGACTTACAAAATGGGAAGATGAAACAGAAAAATGTGTTGCGTGTTATATGTGTGCAACTGCATGTCCTGCTGATTGTATTTTTATTGAAGCTGAAGAGCGATTTGATGAACATGATGAAAAACGTCCTAAAGAGTTTAAAATTGATTTACTTGAATGTGTTTTTTGTGGTTATTGTGTGGAAGCTTGCCCTTGTGATGCAATTAGAATGGATACTGGAATTTTTTCATTTACAGCAAGTTCAAGAGAAGAGTTTGTTCTAGATAAAAAAGCACTAATGGCAAATAATAGATCAAAGGATTTAAGTGATGATTGATGTAATATTTATAGCACTTGCTTTTCTAGCAATTTCAGGTGCCATTGCTATGATTGTATATGCAAATCCTATGTATTCTGCACTTGGTGTTTTAATTTCAATGCTTAGTGTTGCTGGAATGTTTGCGCTTTTAAATGCAACATTTTTATTTTTAGTTCAAATCATTGTTTATGCAGGTGCAATTATGACTTTGATTTTATTCATCTTAATGTTTTTAAACATTAAAGAAGAAGACTTACCCAAAGAGCCTAAGAAATTTAAACTAATAGCACTTGGTGCTGTTATTATGATTCCTTTAAATGTATTAATTTTAAAAGCAGTTTCAAAACTACCTGCAAAAGATTTTTCAATTTCAAGTAGTGATTTTGGTGATATAAAACCAATTGGACTTCAATTATATAATAACTGGTTATTAGCTTTTGAGTTAATTTCTATCTTACTTTTAGTAGCACTAATTGGTGCAGTTGTACTTGCTAAAAAAAGAAAGTCAAAAATAAATAATGAAGGAGAGCAATCATGATTTCATTAACGTCTTATGCATTTGTTGCAATGATGCTTTTTTCTATTGGGGCAATTGGTGTAATTTCAAGAAGAAATATTTTTGTAATTTATATGTCAATTGAAATGATGTTAAATGGAGTTAACTTATTTTTAGTTACATTTGCTAGATATCATTTTAATATGGATCCTCAAGTAATTACAGTTATGGTAATTGCTATTGCTGCTGCAGAAGCTGCAATTTTCCTTTCAGTTATTATTCTTTTATATAGATCAAGAAAATCTCTTGATACTGATATTTTCAATACTTTAAAACAAGGAGAGAGAACATGAGTACAAACTTACTAGTTTGGATTATCTTAGCTCCTTTACTTGGAGCTATTTTAAATGCAGGATTTTACTTCTATCATATAAAAAAAGAAAAAGTATCTGATTTAGTTTTTTCAATTATTGGAACAGGAACACCACTTATTTCTTTTTTAATTACACTTTCTTTATTTTTAAGAATGAACGAAGAAAATATTATATTCAAGCAAGATTTATTTACTTGGGTTAGTATTGATAAACTTCATATAGGAATGTCACTTTTAGGTGATAACCTATCAATTTTTATGTCTATGTTTGTTACTTTTGTTGGTTGGTTAATTCATATTTATGCAATTGGTTATATGAAAGGCGATAACGGTTTTGGTAAGTTTTTTGCATACTTTAACTTATTCTTAGCATCAATGTTAATTTTAGTATTAGCAGATAATCCAATTATTCTTTTCATTGGTTGGGAAGGGGTTGGAGTTTGTTCATACCTTTTAATTAAGTTCTATTACGGAAAAGCTGAAAATGTAATCGCTGCAAATAAAGCTTTTATTGCAAATAGAGTTGGAGATTTTGGTTTCTTACTTGGTGTTGTAACACTATTTTTTGCTCTAGGAGAAGTTGATTTATCATTTGCTTCAATTGAAACAAATATGGCAAATGCAAGTAGTGAACTTTTAGTGCTTTCTGGAATTTTACTATTTATTGGAGCTATGGGTAAATCTGCGCAAATTCCATTATATGTTTGGCTTCCAGATGCAATGGCAGGTCCTACTCCAATTTCAGCGTTAATTCATGCTGCAACTATGGTAACAGCTGGTGTATATATGGTTGCAAGATTTCATTTCCTTTATTCAGGAATGGAAGATATAGGATTGTTTATTGCATATATTGGTGCATTTTCAGCTCTTTTTGCTGCAATTATTGCAACAAAACAAACTGATATTAAAAAAATCCTTGCTTACTCAACTATGAGTCAATTAGGTTATATGTTTATAGCTGTTGGTCTTGGTTTTTATTCAACTGGATTATTTCACGTGTTTACACATGCCTTTTTCAAAGCAATGTTATTTATGGGTGCAGGTGGAGTTATAATAGCTGTTCATCATGAACAAAATATTTTTAAAATCGCACAACATAGAGCAACATTACCAATCATTGGATTTACTTTCTTAGTTGGTGTTATAGCAATTTCTGGAATACCTCCATTTTCTGGATTCTTTTCAAAAGATGCAATCTTAGCAGCAGCTTTCCAAGAAGGTCAATATTTAATATGGCTTATTGCAATGTTTACAGCATTCTTAACTGCATTTTATATGTTTAGATTATATTTTATTGTTTTCGTTGCACCTTCGCAACATAAAGAAAAATATGAATATACATCAAAAACAATTACCTTCCCTCTTGTATTATTAGCAATTGGAGCAATTGGAGCAGGATTCTTAAACTTCCCTGCAATATTTGGAGGAGAACATCAAGTTGATACTTGGTTAGCTCAGCTAAATTCAAAAACTATTCATATGTCACATACAACTGAATATATCCTAATGGCATTATCAATTATAGTAGCAGCTGCTGGTATAAAAGTTGCTCATAGTAAATATGCAAACTTTGATGTATCAAAACCTGAAGAGGAAACAGGACTAATTGGAAATAAATTCTATATTGATGAACTATATGACAGATTATTTGTACAATCAAGTAAAAAACTATCAGTTTTTATTGATAAAGTTTTAGATGATAAAATTATTGATGGCTTTATAATGAAATCTTCAATAAATTTTGTTAATTTAGGGAAGAAAGTTTCGATGATTCAAAATGCAAATGTAAGATTTTACGCTGCAACAATGCTTGTTGGAATGACTTGCATATTTATTTATTTATATATTAAGTTAGGATTATAGTATGAGCTCAGATATACTTTCATTTATCATATTTTTACCTGCAATTGTAGCATTTGGTTTAATGCTAACAACTAGGGATGTTAATACAATTAGAAATATTGCATTTCTTACAACTACTGTTATTTTAGCTCTTGTACTTAAAATTTATATAGAGTTTGAACCAAGTGCTGGAATGCAGTTTGTAACAAACTCAACTTGGATTGAATCTTATGGAATTAACTATTATGTTGGATTAGATGGTTTTTCTTTAACAATTTTAATGATGATTGCTATCTTAATTCCTACTTCTTATCTTTTATTATGGGAAGGAAGAACAAAAGGATATTGGATAAATATGCTTTTAGTTCAAACAGGAGTTACAGGAACACTATTATCTTTAGATGTTGTTTTATTTTACTTCTTCTGGGAAGTAATGCTTTTACCGGTATTTTTAATGATAGGTTCTTATGGATTTGGAGATAAAATATTTACAACAATAAAAGTAACTGTTTATACAATGGTTGGTTCTTTATTAATGTTTATTGCTATCTTATATTTAGGTGTTGCTTATCATTCAGAATTTGAAGTATGGTCGTTTGCTTATAATGATTTAATGAAAATTACAACTATAGAATACTCTACAAAAGTATGGCTATTCTTGGCATTCCTTGCAGCATTTGCTATTAAAATTCCTATTTTTCCACTTCATACTTGGATTATGGAAACATATAAAAATGCGCCAACGGGAGCTGTATTTTTACTTTCTTCTATTATGGCAAAACTTGGTGTTTATGCAATTGTTCGATTTATGATTCCTATTTTTCCAGAAATTTATATTGAATTTTCAGTATATTTTGTAGCTATTGGATTATTTGGACTTGTTTATTTTGGAATTGCTGCGCTTATGCAAGATGATATAAAAAGAATGTTTGCTTATTCATCTGCATCTCACTTAAGTTTCATAGCTGCTGGTATTTTTTCATTAAACGAATATGGAATTAATGGAGCTTTATATTTAATAATAGCTCATGCAATAGCAACTGGAGCACTTTTCTTACTTATAGGTTTAATTCATGAAGAAACTGGATTTAAAACAATAAAAGATTTAGGTGGAATTGCTAAACAAGCACCAATTTTGACTTTTATATTTGCGATTATGTTATTTGCAAATATCGGATTACCAGGTACTAATGGTTTTGTATCTGAATTATTAATCATTTTTGGTATTTATGAATTTAATCATACTTTAGGATATATATCTGCAGTTACAGTAATCATTGGTGCTTCATATATGTTATGGATGTTCCAAAGAGCTATTTTAGAAGATAGAAAAGAAGGAGCTCCTGCATTAAAAATGAGAGACCTTAAAATAAAAGAAATCATTGGACTTGCTCCTTGGGTTGTTTTAGTATTTTTAATGGGTATTTATCCTGATATCTTTATTGATAAATTTGAACCTACAGTTACTCACTACTTAAGTGATATCTTACATATTGGAGCAGCAAAATGAGTGAATTTATCTATTTAATTCCAGCAATTACTGTATTAATTGGAGCACTTACTCTAATGTTTATGAGTATGTATGAAAAATATTCTGTTAAAAGCTTCATTACTGTTTCTACATTATTTTTAGTTATTGCTTTAGGGTTCTCATTATTAAGATTTACAGAGTCTTATTCTGTTCAACCTTACAATGAATTATTAAATAATGTACTAATCTTTGATACTTTTTCAAACTTCTTTGATATTTTATTAATTCTTGGAACTATTTTAACACTTCTAATTGGTGAGCATTATTTCCAACATAGATCATATTTTAAAGGTGAGTTTTTCTCAATTTTATTATTTGCCTTATTTGGAATGATGTTATTAGGTCATACTAATGAACTTGTAACTGCATATATTGCATTAGAAATTGCATCATTTTCTGTTTATATTATGGTTGGTGTTAATACGGAAGACTCAAAAAGAGTTGAAGCTATATTTAAATACTTAGTTTTAGGTGCTTTTATTGGAGCATTTTACTTACTAGGAACTGTATTAGTTTACGGAGCAACTGCAACTACAAACTTAAGTGAATTAGGTGCATATATTACATCACATTCTGGTGATGATATGATTTTAGTGTATATTGGATTAACATTAATTCTATTTACATTCCTTTTCAAAATTGCAGCTTTCCCATTCCAATCATGGGTTTTAGATGTATATAGAGGTGCACCAATGGTGATTACTGCTTATATGGCATCTACTTTTAAAATTGCGATTTTCTCATTTTTCTTAAGAGCAATACTTCAAGATATTACTCCTATTATTGATTTTTGGGATGGTATTATTTCTGTAATTATAGTTTTAACTCTTGTATTTGGTACATGGTTAGCAGTTACACAAACAATTATAAAAAGAATGCTTGCAGCTTCATCTATTGTTCATACAGGATATTTATTATTAGCATTCATAGCTCTTTCATATAAAGATGGAGAAATTTTAAATATTGATTCTGCATATGCTACAATGTTTTACTTAATTGCCTACCTTTTATCAGCACTAGGGGCTTTTGGATTAGCTTCACATATTATTTCTGAAACAAATGTTAGAGTTACTTATGATGACTTTAAAGGTTTAGCTCATGAGAGACCTTTTTTAGCTGCTATGATGACAATCTTTTTATTCTCTCTTGCTGGAATTCCTTCAACAATTGGATTTATAGGTAAGTTTTATGTATTTACTGAAGCTATTCACGCTGGATATATTGGTCTTACAACACTAGCTGTAATTGCTACAATTGTTTCAGTTTACTACTACTTTAAATTAATTGCCGTAATGTATTTCTACCCTGCACCACTTACTTGTAGTATTGAAGGATTTAATGATAAAAGAGTTTCAACTTATGCTATTGCATTTGTTGCAATTTTAACAATATTAGGTGGAGTTGGATCTGCAATTGTATTCTTTATTCCAGTTTTAAATATTGATTCAATAATTACATTAAGTCAAACTGCAGTTCAATCATTATTTATAAAATAGAGTGTGTTAATACGTAACATATAAAAATATTTAAGACTTCTTAAAGAAAACAAAAAACTCTATGGAATGAAAGCCCTTTAAATGGGCTTTCTTTTTCTACACAAATGCTACTTTTTACACAAATGTACATTTTTAGTACAGACAAATACAACGATATTGAAGCACTTCTTTGCTATTATTATGCTATTAAAAAATAAAATTAAATCACTGGAAAGGATTGAATATGAGTAACCTAATAGAAGGCTATTTAGGTAAAACTGTTGAGGGGAAGAAAAGTAGATTACCTGCTAAACTTGATTATTTACAAAGTGTTACAGGTGGATTTTTAGCACTTTTCATGTGGGCACATATGTTACTAGTATCTTCAATATTAATTTCTGAAGACTTTATGTACACAATTACAAAACTTTTAGAAGCAAGTTTTATTATTGATGGAGGAAGCCCATTATTAGTAAGTATTACTGCTTTTGTAATTTTTGTAATTTTTATTGCTCATGCTGGATTAGGAATGAGAAAATTACCTGGAAACTTTAAACAATACCAAGTAATGAAAGCACATGCAAAGCATATGCAACATGATGATACAAAACTATGGTTTACACAAGCGGGAACTGGTTTTACTATGTTCTTCTTAGGTTCTGTACACCTTTATATCATTATGACAAATTCAGATGCAATTGGTCCATATGCAAGTGCTGATAGAATTTGGTCTGAGTGGATGTGGCCATTATATATTTTATTATTAATTGCTGTTGAATTACATGGAACAATTGGTCTTTACAGATTATGTGTTAAATGGGGATGGTTTGATGGAGAAAATCCAAAAGCTACAAGAATTGCCCTTAAAAAAGTTAAATGGGGACTAACTGTGTTCTTCCTAGCATTAGGTTTTGCTTCTTTAGCAGCTTATATGAAAATTGGTATGGAACAAGTAGAGAGAAATAATGTTGGTAACAAATTTGTACCAACTGCAAAAATTATGGAATATAAAATTCCGAATAAAATTATTGGAGGAATCGCATAATGAAAATTAATTACTGTGATGCATTAGTAATTGGTGGAGGACTTGCAGGTTTAAGAGCTGCAGTTGCTGCACAAAAAAAGGATTTAAGTACTGTTGTATTGTCACTTGTTCCTGTTAAAAGATCTCATAGTGCTGCTGCACAAGGTGGTATGCAAGCATCTTTAGGTAACTCTAAAATGTCTGATGGAGATAATGAAGATTTACACTTTGCTGATACTGTAAAAGGATCTGACTGGGGATGTGATCAAGAAGTTGCAAGAATGTTTGTACATACTGCTCCAAAAGCAATTAGAGAATTAGCTGGATGGGGTGTTCCTTGGACTAGAGTTAGAGAAGGTTCAAGAGAAGCTGTAATTAATGCTAAAAAAACAACAATTACTGAAGATGCTGATAGACATGGTTTAATTATGTCAAGAGACTTTGGTGGTACTAAAAAATGGAGAACATGTTACACTGCTGATGCAACTGGACATACTATGTTATTTGGTGTTGCTAATGAAGCACTAAAACATGATGTTGATATTAGAGATAGAAAAGAAGCACTTTCATTAATCCATGAAAACAATAGATGTTATGGAGCAATTGTAAGAGATTTAATTACAGGTGAATTAGAAGCTTACGTTGCTAAGGGAACATGTATTGCTACTGGTGGATACGGAAGAGTATTTAAGCAAACTACTAATGCTGTAATTTGTGAAGGTATTGGTGCTGCTATTGCACTTGAAACTGGAGTTGCTACTTTAGGAAATATGGAAGCAGTTCAATTTCACCCAACACCAATTGTACCATCAGGTATTTTATTAACTGAAGGATGTCGTGGTGATGGTGGAATCTTAAGAGACGTTGATGGTCACAGATTCATGCCAGATTACGAGCCAGAAAAGAAAGAACTTGCATCTAGAGATGTTGTTTCTAGAAGAATGATTGAACATATTAGAAATGGTAAAGGTGTTCCTTCTCCATATGGTGATCACATTTGGTTAGATATTTCTATTTTAGGTAGAGAGCATATTGAAAAGAACTTAAGAGATGTTCAAGAAATCTGTCAAATCTTTAATGGTATTGATCCAGCAGATGAAGGTAAAAAAGGATGGGCTCCAGTTTTACCAATGCAACATTACTCAATGGGTGGAATTAGAACTAAACCAACAGGTGAATCTCAAAAATTAAATGGTTTATTTGTTTGTGGTGAAGCTTCTTGTTGGGATATGCATGGATTCAATAGACTTGGAGGAAACTCAGTTTCTGAAACAGTTGTTGCTGGTATGATTGTTGGTAATTATTTTGCTGATTATTGTATTACAAATGATGTTGTGATTGGAACAAAAACTGTTCAATCTTTCCTTGATGCTCAAGATACTTACCTTGATGAAATTTTAGCTTACGAAGGTAATGAAGATATTTTTAGAATTAAAAATAGAATGCAAAACCTAATGGATGAAAAAGTTGGAATTTTTAGAGATGGTAAAGGACTTTCTGAAGCTGTTGATGAATTAGAAGACTTACTTAAAAAGACTAAACAAATTAATGTTAAATCTAAAGAAAGAGTTGGTAATCCAGAATTAGAAGAAGCATATAGAGTTCCAAGAATGTTAAAAGTTGCACTTTGTGTTGCTAAAGGTGGAAGAGAAAGAACTGAATCAAGAGGTGCTCACTATAGAGAAGATTTCTTAAAAAGAGATGATGCTAATTGGTTAAATAGAACACTTACTTCATGGCCAAACCCAAGTGATACTCAACCAACTATCACTTATGAAGAATTAGATATTATGACAATGGAAATGCCTCCAGCATTCAGAGGTTATGGTGCTAAAGGTATGATTATTGAAAATGAATTATCAGAAAAAAGACAAGCGCAAGTAGATGAAACAGTTGAAAAAATGCAAGCTGAAGGTAAAGATAGACATGAAATTCAACATGAATTAATGCCATTTGATTTACCAATGAACTACAGAGAGAAAAATGAAAGAGCAGGAGACTTATAATGAGTATTGAAAAAGGTAGAGATATAACAATATCAGTTCTTAAATTTAATCCAAGATCTAAGGTTTCAAAACCTCATTTCGTGGATTACCATTTAGAAGAAACTCCAGGAATGACTTTGTTCATTGCTTTAATGAAAATTAGAGAAGAGTATGATCCAGATTTATCATTTGACTTTGTATGTCGTGCGGGAATTTGTGGTTCTTGTGGAATGGTAGTAAACGGTAAACCTGCACTTGCTTGTAGAACACTAATTGCAAACTACCCAACTGGTGTATTACAATTAATGCCTATGCCAGCGTTCGAGCTTATCAAAGATTTATCAGTTAATACTGGTAAATGGATGGATGCAATGTCAAAAAGAGTTGAATCTTGGATTGTTGATAATGGCGAAGAAAACGATATTACTAAAATGGAAGAAAGAGTTGATCCAGATGTAGCTGATGCAACTTTTGAATTAGACAGATGTATTGAATGTGGTATTTGTGTTGCTTCTTGTGGTACAAAACTTATGAGACCAGATTTTGTTGGACCTGTTGGACTTAATAGAGTTGCAAGATTTGAAGTAGATCCTCATGATAAAAGAACTGCTGAAGACTTCTATGAGTTAATTGGTGATGATGATGGAATCTTTGGTTGTATGTCTTTACTTGCATGTGAAGATCATTGTCCAAAACACTTACCATTACAAAATAAAATTGCTTATTTAAGAAGAAAATTAGTAGCACTAAGATAATTATAAAAGGGATAAATCCCTTTTATAATTTAATTCAAGTATAAAAAGTTAAGTATCAAATTTTGATATTTAACTTTTTGTATTTTAGGGAGATTTAATGAGCTTAGCTAACGACTATTTTTTACTTTACCACGGTATTACATTTGAACAAAATTTAGATGTTGAACCAATTGAAACAAATATTGATGATCAAACATATTCTATTTATGCTTTAATTTTAAGTGCTACAAGAAAAGATTATGAAAAATATATTCCACTAAACTCTTTTATTACTTTATGTAAACAGCTTAATATTAAAACACCTTCAAATATTAGTGAATTAAATCACTTACAACATAATATTGTTGAGAGTATAAAAGTTAATAAATCAAAGAAAAATATTGATACTTTACATGATTCATTTGAATATCTTAAAAGTAATTCTATTTTGAATCATGAAAATTATGACAAATTAGTTTCTTTATTCGATTACCAAGAATTAAATATAAATGAAGAAGAAATAGAAGAAATATCTACACCAATTATTGAAAATAAATCTTCATTTAAAGATTTAAAAAGTCTATTAGAAAATATCATTATTGAATTAAAAACAAATGCCTCAAATGAAGAAATTAAAAATGAACTTAATGAAGTTGATTCATACTTAAATAACCAAAAATTCTCAATTGGAATTACAGGTGTTATGAATGCTGGTAAATCTACAATGTTAAATGCTTTAATGGGAAAAGAAATATTAGGAAGTGCAGTTGTACCTGAAACAGCAAACTTAACAATAGTAAAACATAATGAAACTGAGAAAGCAAAAGTTTTTTATTGGAATCAAGCTGAATGGGATAGAATAGAAAAATCAGCAACACAACTTGAATCTATGAGAGCTTATGTAAATGAGACAAAAGAGATTTTTGGCGATACATTAAGCTCTTATGTAAAAAAAGAATCTAGATTTGATGAAGTTGATATAAATGATTTATCTTCATATACATCAGCTGAAGCTGAAGGTAAAAAATGTAACTTAGTTAAATATGTAGAATTAGGTTCTAACCTTGATTTTTTAAGAGATGGTATTGAAATTGTTGATACTCCAGGACTTGATGATCCTGTTATTCAAAGAGAAGAAATCACAAAAGAGTATGTATCTGCTTGTGATATGATGTTACATTTAATGAATGTATCTCAAAGTGCAACTCTAAAAGATGTTGAATTTATTATTGATGCACTTTTATATCAAAATATTTCCAAACTTTTAGTTGTAATTACAAGAGCGGATACTGTTTCGAAAGAACAACTTGAAGAAGTAATTGAATATACAAAAACGTCAATCAAAAGACAACTAAAAGCACAAAATAAAGACTCACAACTTGACTATATTTTAAAAACAATAAAATTCATACCAATTTCAGGGAAAATGGCATTACTACATAGAACAGGAAGAGAACAAGAAGCACTAGATGCAGGATTTAGTATTGAAGATACAGGAATTCTTGAAATTGAAGAATATTTAAATGAAACGCTATTTGGTTCAAACTCACAAAAAGGTGAGCTAATTATCCAATCTGGAAAATCACAAATTCTTAAAACTATAGAAAAAGAAAATCTGAGTTTAAATTATGAGTTACAACTCTTATCAAAATCTAAAGATGAATTAGAGAATGAACTTGATATGTTTAACAAGAAAAAAGCAGTAAATGGAAGAATGTTTACAGCTATGAGTGAAGATATTACTTATTATAAAAATGATGCAAATAGTTATATAGAATCTCTTGAGACTTTTCTAGAGAGTGAATTAATAGATTTACAAACAGTAATCAAACAAAGAGTTATTTCTGATGTTAGATATTCATTTGAGAAAACGAAAAAAAGACCAGAAAATTCTAGAATTAAAGTAATAGTAGAAACAGCAATAAAAGACGGAATAATTGATGTAATTAGAGATTATAGATATAAATTTATTAAAAAATCTCAAACAATTGGTGAACAATGTGAACAAAAATATCATGACTTTGGTTTTTCAATTGGACATAAAAATGATAACTTTGATGCAAGAGGTTTCTTTCAAGATGATTTTAAAGCAGGTTTCTTAACATCAAGTAATGAAGTACTTATTTCACAAATTGTTAATGCTGTATCAGTATCAAAAGCCAACAAGTTAAATGAATTAGATAGAGAGATTGAAGGATTTATTAAAAGTGAATTTTCAAGTATTGAAACAGATATAAAAGCAAAAGCAAAAAAAGTATCAAAAGTATTAATTGAATCTTTCTTTGAAACTTTAAATGCACCATTAAAAACAGTTGAACAAAAAATGATTAATGATGAAAAAATCATTCAAAATCAAATAGCTTCATTTGAAAATAATGATGAAAATAGAGCTGCCTTATCAATAGAAATACACAAAAAAATCAAAAAACTTAATGCAACAAGTAATAATATTAAAGGACTTAACTAATGAGTGCAAATATCAAAATATTAGAAAGTTTTATTAATGAATATAAAGAAGCTTATACTGAAAAAGAAATAGTTTATGAAAATACTCTTGTTGGTGATATTAAAAAAATTCAAGATAAATTACTTGATGAAAAGTTTTTACCTTCATCTCAATTAGTAAATATCTTAAATAAGCAAATAAGACGTGCAAGATTTCCAATGGAAGTTGCAATTACTGGACAATTTTCAGCAGGTAAATCAACTTTTCTAAATGCCCTACTTTCAAGAAATATCCTTCCAACAGGAATTACTCCTGTTACATCTAAAGTAAACTTTATAAATTATGGAGAAGAGTATAAATTAAAAATTACTTACTATTCTGGAGCTCAAGAATACGCTCCTATTGAAGCGATTTCTGATTTTACAGATCAAAGACAAGATGAAATGAAAGATATCAAATATCTTACATTATATGCACCTATGGATATTTTAAAAGAAATATCATTTGTAGATACTCCAGGACTTAATTCTCAATCCCAAGGTGATACAGATACAACAAGAAGTGTATTAAGAGATGTAGGTGGAATTATATGGCTGACACTTATTGATAATGCAGGGAAATTATCTGAAGCAGAAGTATTAGAAGAGTATATGGAACACTTTAAGGAAAAATCTTTATGTGTATTAAACCAAAAAGATAAGTTCACGCCTGAACAAGTTGAAACTACGACAAAATATGTATCAGAAAAATTTGGTAAATATTTTTCTCAAGTAACACCAATTTCAGCCAAAATGGCACTTGATTCAAGACAGTTACAAAAATCTGTTTTAATTGAGAATTCTGTAGATTCAATTTTAAAAGAATTCAAAAAAGATTTAAATGAAAATATGGATGATAATTCACTTGAATTCTTCAAAAGCAAATATGATAATTTTCAAAAAAATATAAAAGAAATTAAACAAAAAGATGTTTCTTCAAACTTAAAGCTATTAGAAGAATCAAATATTCAAGATGTTTTAGACTTCATAGAAAATACTATTAGACCACAAGCAGAAGAATCAAAAGAGTATGCAATTAAAAAAGATTTAAAAGGTGTTTGTGATATTCTAGAAAAAGAATACCAAACTATTATTGGTGTTTATGATGCACTTGAAGAAGTATTAAAATCATGTGAAGAACATGTGCTTGAATCATTTAATACTATTCATAAAAAATATTCTCAAGAGCTTTTTACTATTTATAATTCGCTTGAAGCAATTATGGAAAAAATTGCACATGAAACATATAAAAATATTAAAAGAAAAAAATCTCATAGATTTGAAGAATCAAAAGGTTCATTTTTAAAAAGTGATAAAATTCAGAAATTTGAATATGAAACATTCTGGATTGACTCTGATAATGTATATAAAAGCTTATTTTATGATGACCAAACAATTGATAAAATGTTTAAAAGGTCAATAAAATTACTTAAAAACATTGAAATAGATACAGTTGAAGCCTTTAGAGTTGTATATAGACATATTCATTCTGAAGTTGAGAAATGGCAAGAGCCTTATGAGCTTATAAAAAAACACAGAGAGATTGCTTCAGATACTGAGTTTTCAAATACAAGACACTTTGCAGCAAAAGTTTATGAAAATGTTTTAAGAACTTTTTATAGAGCAATTTTGGAAAACATTTCAGCACTTAGAAAAAAGTTTGCTTATTTTAATGGTGCATTATCATATTCATATATCCAAACAACACAAGCAACTATTTCACATTTTGAGCAACAAATTGCAGAATCAGAAGAGTTATTTAAAAAAGAACCTACAAGATTTGCAGTACAACATCCAAGAGAAGATGAAATTCTTACAAAACTAAAAGCAAATTTTGGTTTTGAAAAAATTGAAGACTTTTTAACTTCAAAGAGAAACTATTTATTTAAAATTACTAAATACTCAAAAGAACAATATTTAGAATTAAATGAAGATAGAATTGCTTTTGTAAATTCTAAAAAAGAAGAGTATGTAGATAAAATAGAAGATTTACAAAAGATTAAAGAAGAAATCTAATTGAAAATATTTTTATTTTTAACTTTCTTTGTATTAATAAATCTAAATGCAAATGAAAATAAACTTGATACAAAATTTTTTGGGACCTTAGGTGGAGTTTATAATGACAACAGTGCTTATAAATTCACAAGAGGTGCTCATTCTAATGATGGCTCATCTGATGATTTAAATCTATATGTAGATAGTATTCTAGGTCTACAATCAACATACAAACTTAACGATAACTTTTCTGTAATAGCACAAGGAATTGTAAATAAAAATGATAAAGGTAATGTAAAAGCAAAAATTAATTCAGCTTACTTAAAATACGATTCAAATGAAAATATAAGCTTTAAAATCGGTCGAATTAAATTGCCTTACTACAAGAATTCTGATAATAATGATATTGGATTCTCAAAGCTTATGATTAGAGAACCTATTTCTGTTTATGGACAAATGCCTCTTGATACATATAATGGAATAGAGTTTATTTATTCTAATATTATAAACAAATATTTTTATACAATTCAAGGAAACTATGGGCAAGAAAAATTTGATGTTCCTATTCAAACAATGGATCAAGTATTTGAAAATGAGTTAAAAGAGATAAAAGCCTTGAACTTTACATTTGGAAATGATGTAATTGAAGCTAGAGCCTCTTATTTGTATGGGAAAATTTCTACAAATAATCAAATATTAGATTCAATATTTTCAAATGTATCAAAAGAATTAGCACAAAAATATGAAATGAAAGATAAAAAAGCACAATATTTCGGTTTAGGAGTATTTGTTGATTACAATAATTTTATTTTCTCAAGTGAGTATGGAAAAAGAAAAGTTGATTCATTTTACTTAGATACTCATGGTTTTTATACAACTTTGGGATATAGATTTGGTTCAATAATTCCATATATATCTTATGAAAAAGTAATGATGACTAAAGATACTTCGGTGAATACAGGTAATACCATTGCTAACAGACAATTAGATTATTTAGTTGAAATCCAAAATGTTGCACAAAGTTCAAGTACAATAGGATTTAAATATAACATAAATAAAAATTTAGATTTTAAGTTTGAATATCAAAGAGTAAAACCAAAGGGAAATCATGGTGGATTTAACCTAGAAGCAGAAGATCCATATACAAACTCAAATTCAAATATCTATTCATTTGTAATAGATTTTGTGTTTTAGGAGCTGTTAGATGAAAATATTCACACTTCTATTTATTTTTATATTTACTACTTATCTTCAAGCACAAATCGTACTTGTTACAAATAAGAAATCAGATATAAATCATTTAACAAAAGAATCAATCAAATACTTGTATCTAGCAAAAGTAAGTAAAATTGCAGGAATAAAAATTAAACCCTTGCGTACTAATAATATGGTATTACATAAAGAATTCATTAATGAAATCATTGATAAAGATATTCATCAATACAGAAGCTATTGGGCAAGACTTGTATTTACAGGAAGAAAAGCTATTCCACAAAGATTAAATAAAGAAGAAATTAGACAAGCGTTAAAAGAACTAAATACTATTATGTATATTAATAAAAAAGACATGAATACAAATTGGAAAATTATTTATGAGAAATAGTATTAACTTTTTAAGTAACTTTGTTAAATATTATAACTCCTTATCTATTTTAAAAAAATTTCTTATACCTTCATTACTTGGATTTATGTTTTTTTTACTTTTTTATATTTATATATTATCAAATACAACATATATGAAAGAAAAAATTCATGAAATAAATACACAAACAATTCCTTTGTATGAAACTATTTTTGATAATGAATTTTTATTACAAAAAATCTCACATGAGCTTCAAAGTGCAGTTTCTGCAGATGAATTGGAGTTGATTAAAGATACTAATATTTATGCAAATAAATTTAGAAAAAACCTTGAAAGAATTAAAAAAAGTTCATCAACAAATAAATTAATTCACATTGAAAATGCCTTTAACAACTATTATAAAGAAGCTTCAAATTTAGCAAAAGATATGATTATTAATAAAGATGATTATCTTTATTTACATAAAAAAACACAACTTGTTGTAAATAAATATAATAAACTTTTAGATCTTTTTCAAAAGTCTAGAAAAGAAATAAAAGAAGAAATAAAATTTAATGTAACCTCTGTTTATTCAGTTTCAAGTGAAATTTTATTTGGTAGTAGTTTAGCTTTTACATTATGGATGATTTTATCTATTCTAGGACTTTTATATGTTTATAAAGATATGAAATCTAGAATAAAACAAATTGTAGAAGAATCTGAAAATATTGCATCAGGAAAAGCAAATTTTCATAAAAGACTATCTTCAATCTCATCTGATGAATTAGGACTTGTTGTTAATTCTATTAATACATTTATTTCAAAATTAGAAAAGAATCATCATGAATTAGAAGATGCAAGAGATGATATTAAACGGTTTATAGCAGATACAGTTCATCAAATAAGAACTCCTCTTTCTAGTATTTTAATTAATGCAGAAATGATAAGAGATTCACAAAAAGATGATTCTTTAACTGTATTTGTTGATTCAATTGATGCTTCTATTAATATGCTTTCAAACTCTTATGAAGATCTATCATATGTGACATCTTATGATTCAATTCAGTACAAAGCAAATGTACTAAAATTAAGTAATTTAGTAGAAAAAAGAATAGATTTTTTTGGTACTATTTGTAAAATGAATTTAAAAGAGATTGAATCAAATATTGAAAAAAATCTTGAAACTTTTATTAATACTGTTGAATGTGAAAGAATAATTGATAATAATATTGCAAATGCAATAAAATATGCAGATATCGAAAAACCTATTTATATCAATTTATCAAAAGTTGATTCAAGCAATAAAATTATCTTAGAATTTAAAAGTTTCGCAAAAGAGATAAAAGACAAAAACAAAATTTTTGAAAAAAACTATAGAGAAGAAGACTCAAAAAGAGGTCTAGGACTTGGCTTAAATATTGTAAAAAACATCTGCGATAAATATAATATCTTATACAAAGCAAGTTACAATGATAATCAAAATATATTTACTTATGTTTTTGAAGAAATTTAAAGAAAAGATTATAGATGAAATATTTAGAACACTATCCACAAAATATTCAAGAGCAAATTCAAACGCTTATAAATAAGGGTAAATTAACAGACTACTTAAAAAACAAGTATCCAAAAGAAAATACTTATAAAACAGATAAAGCATTATATTCTTACGTAATGGCATATAAAAATGAATATTTTAAAAAGTATCAACTTTCAAAAGTAATTTATGATGGAAAAATAAATGTTATAAATAATGCATTAGGTTTACATACAATTATTTCAAGAGTTCAAGGTAGTAAGTTAAAATCAAAAAATGAAATACGTGTTGCTTCAATTTTTAAAAATGCACCTGTTAAATTTTTGGAAATGATTGTAGTTCATGAATTATCACATTTAAAAGAGAAAGAACATAATAAAGCTTTTTACAATTTATGTACTTTTATTCAAGATGATTATCATCAAATTGAGTTTGATTTGAGAGTTTATTTGTTACATTTAGATTTATATGGAAAACTTTATTAAGCTTTCCATATAAAGTTTATTTTATCAATTTTATTTTTCTAGTTCAACTATATTTAAATAGTTTCTAAAAGAGTCTTGCCCTAAGTTATCAGTTTTATATGAAGCAATTAAATCACTTACAAAACCAACAAGTTTTGAAGCTTCAACTTTTACGCCGCTTTTATGAGCAATTCTACTTCCATTAGCACCATGAAGTTGTCCACCTAATAAAACATCGTAACCTTCAACTCTTTTTCCTTCTTCATCTCTAACTTTAGTTCCAACAAAACCAATATCAGAAATTTGTGGATGAGAACATCCATTTCCACATCCTGAAATTGCAATCATCACACTTTCATTAAAGTCTGGATTTTTCTCTTCTAATTCAAGTACAACTTTTTTAGCATACTCTTTTGTTTCTGTAATTCCAAACTTACAGAACTCTCTTCCTGTACATGATTGTAATCTTGCTCTAAAAGTTGATGGCTCATATGGATAACCTAAGTCTTTAATTTCATTTGCTAAATTTAAAGCATCTTCATCTTTAATTCCATAAATTATGAAGTTTTGAGTAGAAGTTAAAGCCATTCCACCCGCATTATATTTTTTACAAATATCACTTATTAATTTGAAATCATTTCCATCAACTCTTCCTGAGTTAGTTGCAAACTCTACGAAAGATTCACCTTCTTGCTTAGATTTATTAATACCAAAATGGTTTCTATTTTCTAAAGGTGTAATTGTTGGTTCTTCTAAACCATCTTGTAACTCATAACCAATTACTTTTTCAATTTCATCAACAAACTTTTCTAAACCCCACTCATTTACTAAGTGTCGAACTCTTGCTTTATTTCTATTTGCTCTATTTCCATAATCTCTAAAGATTTCAGCACATGCAACAGCAACATCTTTAACTTGTTCTGGTTTCACATATTTATTAGCTCTTAATGCAATTTGCTTAGATTTTGAAAGACCACCTGCAAGTGTTAAATCAAATAATACCTCACCATTTTCATCTTTAAATGCTGTAAATGCAACATCTTGAATTTCATGTGCAGCTGCGTGTTTTGAACATCCAGAAATTCCAATTTTATATTTTCTAGGGAAATTACAGAATCTATCTTCATTTTCATCAAAATAAGTATCAACTTCTCGAGCTAGAATACTTGCATCAATAATTTCATCAGCATCAATCCCACCAACTGGTGAAGTCATGATTGGTCTTGGACCATCTCCTGATGCCATTCTTGAAGTTAATCCAACAGATTCTAAAAGTTTGAAGATCTTTGGAATATCTTTTATTTGAATATAGTGAAATTGGATATTTTGTCTATCTGTCATATCAACTAAACCTTGCGCATATTCAAGTCCAATAATTGACATTACTTCTAACTGTGCTAAATTCATTTTAGTATCAGTTAATTTAATTCTTTTCATAAAGTATTTTTTATCTTCAGTTTCATCTGCATTAATATGTGGATACATACCATACCATTTTAATAAACCTATATATTCATCACTTAAAGGAATACCTTCTTGTGCCTCTTTATACATATCTTCAACAACTTTTAAAGGATTCCTAGATGCTTTTAACTGCTCTACTGCTGATAATTCTTTCTCTGCCATGCTAACTCCTATATAGTTAATAATTATATTATCTATATATTATTAATTTTAATTTTCAAAAGTATAACATATTTAATTAAAAATATCTTTAATTAAATATACAAGTAAATTACTCAAGATATTTAAAGCACCAATATTAAGACTATAAATATATAATTTATATACAAGTAATTTACTAGTGTATTAACTTTTATAAAATTTGTTTTAAATGATTGCAATTAAGATATAATTCGAGGAAGGAATAAAATGACACAAATTAGTAATAATGTTTATTGCGCTGATTTTCTTACATCACTTAATATAGAAACAAAATATTTACCTAATCCATATTATGATTATCCATTCTTAATAATTGAAAATTTTATGAGTGAAAAAGGATGTAAAGAAATCAATTCTCTAATAAAGAAAGATAGAGATTATAAAAAAGCACAAGTAAAAATCAAAGAAAACATAGTATCAAGTAAAACAAATGAATCTATAAGAAAAACAAATATTTATAAATTAAACAAGAAATATTTAACAATATATAAAAATAATTTTAGAAAACATCAAGCAATGATTGAAGATTTTTTTAAAATGCCAATAACAAAATCTACTAAAGTACAAACACTAGAATACTTAAAAGATTTCTTTTATAAAATGCATAGTGATGATTCAAGTATGATATATAAAAATGAGAATCTAGTCGGATTTTTAACAGTTAGTAATGAAAGAAAATTATCTAGTGTTTTATTTACAACTTCTTATGATGAAAATGTAGG
Organism: Arcobacter peruensis; assembly: GCF_003711085.1. NCBI lineage: Bacteria > Pseudomonadati > Campylobacterota > Epsilonproteobacteria > Campylobacterales > Arcobacteraceae > Arcobacter > Arcobacter peruensis. The sequence continues at coordinate 2,415,653 of NZ_CP032363.1, read as the reverse complement.
TGAAAATAGTTTTATTGGAGGAGAACTTTTATTTAACTATTTATATGATGAAAATAATGAACAAATAAAAATAAAGGCAAAAGCTGGGATGATGATTATATTTCCTAGTAATCCATTTTTTACACATGAAGTTTTAAAAGTAAAAGAAGGCAGAAGAATATCACTAGTTCAGTGGCATAACACCTTATAAGGTAAAGAAATATAAAATATTATATTTCTTTACTTAAAATATTAATAACTTAAATTTTGATATTCAGTATTTAATAAACCATTTGCTACATCCATAGGTTTAGCAACAGTAATTCCATCTAATAAAACAGAAGCATCTTTACCTGCATTTGGTAAATATAATGGACAAACTTTTACTTTTGCTCCTTTTTTCATAATTGCTTGTAACATCATTTTTGGACTTTTATCTTGAGGTTTTAAAACAGTACTTTTCATTCCTTTTACAGCTAAATCTCCTGCATTTGAACAAAGAGTCATATTAACTTCTTTCTTTTGTTTTAATGTCATCATTGATAAAACCATAGCCATCATTTGTGTTTGTGCATCAGAAGATGTAACAACAACATTAAGACCTTTTGCAGGGTTTGCACTTAATAAATTAGGGATAAATAGCATTGCTGCTAGTGTGATTGCGAATATTTTTTTCATATAATACTTCCTTTTAAAATATATTTTAGTTATTAACTAAATTGAAGAATTATATTATTTGTATACTTACATTATAATTAATTATAATAATAGTTGTATAAGCTAAGCTTATTTAAGAAAATAAAGTAGATAAAAGGAATAATTTCTTTTATCTATGATTTTAATAAGTTAAATTTTGAAAGTCTAAATCTAAAAGTTCTTTTGCACCATTTGCAGGTGTTGCCATTGTAATACCTTCTATTAATACAGATTTATCTTTATTAACATTTGGTAAATAAATTGGACATAGTGTAACATTTGCACCTTTTTTAATTAATGCTTTTAACATCATTTTTGGACTTTTATTCATTGGTTTTAAAACTTCACTTTTTATTCCCTTAACTGCTAAATCTCCTGCATTTGAACAAAGAGTCATGTTTACTTTCTTATTTTGTTTTAAAGTTGCCATTGATAAAACCATAGCCATCATTTGAGCTTGTGAATCTTTAGCTGTTACAATAACATTTAAACCTTTTGCAGAATCTGCACTTAATAAATTTGGTATAAATAACATTATTGCTAATGCCATTGCGAAAATCTTTTTCATATAATATGTCCTTTTGATAAAATATCCTAACTTATGATAGTTAAAACTTATATATTATAAAGATAAAAGCCTTTCATAATAATTAATATTATGTAAATTAAATTATGTAAAATAATCAAACAAAAATAGTATTTTCACTATAATAAGCCAAACTAATAAACTAAGAGAAATAATGAAACTATCAAAAGAACAATTATCCCAATTCAATTCAAACGGTTTTCTAATACTACGAAATTTTGCAGATAAAGACTTATGCGATAACATTCTAGAAAAAGCAAAAGAACATTTAAAAAGAAAAGAAGCTCCCATTGAGAGCGAACAAGAATATATGAATGTAGATGAAGAAAAAATTACAGTTCGAAGATTAAGACAGGTTTACGATAGAGAACAAATTTTTCAAGATTGGATGACAAATAAAGAAATAAGACCAATTTTAAAACAGATTTTAAATGATACACCTGTTCTTACACTAGCTCATCATAATTCAATCATGACTAAGTTACCACATGAAAGTACTAGAACTTATTGGCATCAAGATAGAAGATATTGGAATTTTAAAAATGATGATTTAGTTTCTATATGGCTTAGTTTAGGTGATGAGTATTTAGAAAATGGACTTTTAGAATTTATTCCTGCATCACATAAGATTAATTTTTCAAAAGACAGATTTGATAGTAGTTCAAATTTTTTAGATGAAAATTCTGAAAATCAAGAGTTAATCAAAACTAAAACATCTCAAAATTTACAAAAAGGCGATGTAGTACTATTTCATTGTAAAACTTTACATCATGCAAGTAAAAACCAAAGTGATGATGCAAAAATTTCATTTGTTTATACTGTACGAGCAAAATCAAATACACCAATAAAAGATACAAGAAGTGATTATAAGGAAGTAATACTTGACTAGTAATTTACAAAAAGACTTAATTAATCTTTTAAAAGAAAAAACTAAGTTATCAAATAAAGCAATTGAAAATATTATAAACTTATTAAATGAGGGATGTACTATTCCCTTTATTGCAAGATATAGAAAAGACCAAACGCAAAATGCAACAGATGAAGACTTAAGAAAGTTTGAGGAAGTGTATAATTATTCTCAAAGACTTTTGAAAAGAAAAGAAGAAATTATAAATTTACTTGAAGAAAAAAACTTTTTAAATGACAAAGTTAAACAAACTATTCAAGAAATAAAAACATTACAAGCTCTTGAAGATATTTATGCTCCCTTTAAAGATAAAAAATCCTCAAGAACTTCATCTGCAATTGAAAATGGCCTTGAACCTTTAGCAAATATTATTCAATCACTAAAATACACAAATGAAGAGATAAATCAAAAAGCAAAACAGTTCACTTCTAAAAGTATCAAATCTTCAGATGATGCAATAACTGGTGCAAAAGATATAATAGCCCAAAGATATGCAGATGATTTTAAATCAAAAGAAATTATTAGAAATTTGATTGCTAACTGGGGTGAGCTTCAAATAAAAGAAGGCAAAGAATTTGATAAAAATGGTGTATATGCTAGTTTTCCAAAAAAAAATGAAAAATTAAAATATATTAAATCTCATAGAGTATTAGCAATTTTAAGAGCAGTTAATGAAAAAGAATTATCAATAAAAATAGATATTGATGAAAATCATATTTTAGAAAACATTAAAAAGTATAAAATTCCATCATGGGCTAGTTCTTCAAAAGATATAGTTTTTGATGCTTATAAAGATGGATTAAAAAGACTACTTCTTCCTAGTTTAAAAAGAGAAGCGATAAATACACTAAAAGAAAAAGCAAGTGAGCAAGCAATTGAACTTTTTGGAAAAAATTTAAAAGAGTTACTTCAAACAGCACCTTTAGTAAATCAAGTAATTTTAGGAATGGATCCTGGGTTTGTTTCTGGTTGTAAGTTAGCAGTTATTGATGAAAACGGTATTTATTTAGATTCAAATGTAATTTATTGCACAAAACCAAAAGAAGATATAAAAACTTCAAGTAAAATCGTTCTTGACCTTATAAAAAAATATAAAGTAAATTCAATAGCAATTGGAAATGGAACAGCTTCAAGAGAAACAGCACAATTTATATCAAAGCTTATAAATGAAAACAATCTAGATATTAACTATGCAATAGTAAGTGAAATTGGTGCTAGCGTTTACTCAGCTTCTAAAATAGCAGCACAGGAATATCCAAACTTAGATGTAACAATAAGAGGAGCAATTTCAATTGCTGGACGACTAAGGGACCCAATGGCAACCTTAGTAAAAATTGACCCTAAATCATTAGGAATTGGACAATATCAACATGATGTAAACCAAAAAGAATTAGCGTTAAAACTAGAAAATACAACTGTAGATTTGGTAAATAAAGTTGGAGTAGATTTAAACTCTGCATCTTATAAATTATTATCTTTTATCTCAGGAATTTCTGAAAAATTAGCAATAAATATAATAGAACATAGAGATAATATAAAAAAATTCAACAGTAAAAATGAACTTCTAAAAGTAAAAGGCTTAGGAGCAAAAGCTTATGAACAAGCAGTAGGATTTTTAAGAATCAAAGAGGGAAAGTCTATTTTAGATAATACAGCAATTCATCCTGAAGACTATACTCTAACAAAAGCCTTGCAAAAAAGCTATAAGATTGAAGAAATAAAAGACAATCAAATTGAACAAATTGCAAATGAATTAAACACAAGTGTACTAAAACTTCAAGATATTATAAATGAACTAAAAAAACCAGGATATGATGTAAGAAATGAATTTAATCAAGTAAAATTCTCATCAGATGTAACAAAACTTGAAGAGCTTAAAGAAGGTTATATTTTAAGTGGTATTGTAAGAAATATCACAGATTTTGGAGCTTTTATAGATATTGGTCTAAAAAATGATGCACTACTTCATATTTCGCAAATATCTGAAAAAAGAATTTCACACCCTAGTGAAGTTTTGAGTATCAATCAAAATTTAGAAAATATTAAGGTTGTTAGTGTTGATTTACAGAAGCAAAGAGTTGGACTTAGTCTAAAATAATGAAAATAATCACATGGAATTGTAATGGTGCATTTAGGAAAAAGTATCATTTATTTGATAATACTCCTTATGATGTACTAGTAGTTCAAGAATGTGAAGACCCAAAATATTCCACAAAAGAATATAAAAGATGGGCAAGTAATTACTTGTGGATTGGAACCAATAAAAATAAAGGTTTAGGAATCTTTGTAAAAGATAATCAAACATTAAAGCTACTTAATTGGTCAGATAAGAATTCAAATTATCAAAATGAAATGTTAGAGCTTTTCTTACCTATTAAAGTAGATAATATAATAATTGTAGGAGTTTGGACAAAACATGCTAAATCTGAAGTATTTGGATACATAGGACAATTTTGGAAATATTTACAATTACATAAAAAGAAATTGGACAATGAAAAAGTCATAATACTTGGAGATTTTAACAGTAATAAAATTTGGGATAAATGGGATAGATGGTGGAATCATTCTGATTGTGTTAAGGAATTAGAAGATTTAAAAATAAAGAGCCTTTATCATCTACTTACCCATGAAAAACAAGGAGAAGAATCAAAACCTACTTTCTTTTTACAAAGAAAATTAGAAAAAAAATATCATATTGATTATGTCTTTCTATCAGAAAGCTTAATAACTAAAAATACAAATCTTTCAATTGGTGAAGCAGAAACATGGTTAGAAAATAGTGACCACTTACCTATATTTACTAATCTCTAAATTGATTAAAATCAATTCTTTATACGACAATATTGATTATAATTATCAAAAATATTCAAAGGTCAATAAATGGAATATACACTAATTCTAATCATCCACTTACTTTCAGCAATCATTTTCATAGGTTTTATCTTTGCAGATGTGATAGTTTTCCCAGCAGTTAAAAATAAACTAGGAATTGAGTTTCATACAAAAATGATAGAAGCAATCGTAGGACGGGGTCTTAAAATTTATCCACCAATTGTAATACTACTGATGGCTACTGGTGGATATATGTTTTCAAAGTATGTTAATAGTGAACTAGGATACTTTGAAACTTCTATGCAAGTATTATTATGGATTAAATTAGCTTTTGGAGTGGTAACATGAATTCATACTCGGAATTTAACAATTCTGAGATAAAATAAAATGAATAAAGGTTACAAATGAGAAAGAGTAAATACAGTAAAGAGTTCAAAGATTCCACAGTACAATTAATTTTAAATGATGGTGAAAGCGTTGTAAAAGTAGCAAAAGATTTAGGTTTAAATACAAAGACATTATATCATTGGGTTACTATATATAAAAAAGCTCATAATATACCAATACGAGATATAAATTCTTCTTCTAAAGAAAGTGATAATGAAGAACTAAAACGACTGAGACGTGAGAATAAAATACTAAAACAAGAAAGAGACATTTTAAAAAAGGCAGCAGCATACTTCGCAAAAGAAACTCTATAAGGTATGCTTGGATATTTGAGAATAAAAAGAGTTTTAGCATTAAGCTTATGTGTAAAGTTGTTAAAGTAGATTTATCTTCTTATTACCATTGGATAAAAACAGGGTCTGTTGTAAAAAAAGTAGATAAAAAACTTAATGAATTAATTGAGATTATTTTTCTTCAAGGTAGGAATAACTACGGTACTCGTAGGATTAGAGATAAACTAAAAGAATTATATGGATTAATTATTTCAAGAAGACGTATTTCAAATATCATGAAAGATTTAAATCTAAAAGTTAAAATGAAAAGAAGATATAAAAATACAACTGATTCTAATCATAATCTGCCAATTGCACCTAATATCTTAAATAGAGACTTTTATGCTTCAAGTCCAGATCAAAAATATGTAGGGGATATTACTTACATTCCAACAGGTGAAGGCTGGTTATATTTAGCAACGGTAATTGACCTATACTCAAGAAAAGTAGTTGGCTGGAGCATGGATGATACGATGAAAGTATCATTGGTAAATGATGCATTAAGTATGGCAATACTTCATAGGAATCCACCTTCTGGACTCATTTGGCACACAGATAGAGGCTCACAATATGCTTCTTATAGCCATAAAGATTTATTATTAAAAAACAATATTACACAAAGTATGAGTCGAAAAGGCAATTGCTGGGACAATTCTGTTGCTGAGAGTTTTTTTAAATCATTGAAACAAGAATTAGTTTATAACACATATTTTTATACAAAGAAACAAGCTAAAAAAGAGATATTTGAATATATTGAATTTTATTATAATAGAGTTAGAAGTCATAGTTATGTAGGAAATTTATCTCCTGTTAAATTTGAAGAAAAACAAAATGCGTTACAAAGTGAAATGGTGGCTTAGGGATAAGCAAAAAAGTGTATGAATTTTAGTTACCTCTCCATTTTGTTGTTCTTATCGTTCTAGGAGTGATTTATACTATGTATTGTAAGCTTACAAAAAACCAACCCCTTGCTTTTATGAACTATTTTCATTCCTATGCTTTAGTTTTAGGAATTGCCATTGTGATTCTTGCAAAAGTGATGTTTGTAGTTTAAATTTAGAAAATAATAATTGTGTATTAAATCATTATTTCTCTTTAATTAAATAAGTAAAATTGTAAATAATATATTAAAAGGTTTTTATAAATAATCAAAAGCCCTTTATAACAGTATCAATCAATTAGATATTAAATAGTATTATGTAAAAATAAGTTATTAATAACTATTTATAGTTATAGATAAAACCCAAGGAGACATAATGAGAAAGTTAAGTTTAATTGCATCTGCGTTTGCAATTTTATTGTTTACAGGTTGTGCAAATATCAATCTAAATGAATTAAAGAAATTAAATCCATTTGAGGATTTTAATAAAAAGTATACATCTGATAAAGACGTATTTATGATGATTTTTGATAGTTCAGGAAGTATGAATGAAAAAGATAGATATGGTCTTGTAAAAATGGATGCGGCAAAAGATATTATTAAGGATATCTCAACAAAATTAGATCCTAATAAAACAAATGCAGGATTAGTAAACTTCTCAAATGGCTGTTATAGCTCAAAACTTTTAGTTGAACCTAGTAATAATGATTTCAGTAAAATAGTTACAAGAACACAAACAATACGTGCAGGGGGAAATACTCCACTTGCTGCTGCAATTAGGAAAACTGGACAAATTATGCAAGATATTGATAAAAATATCAATATTGTAATTTTAAGTGATGGTCAAGAATCTTGTGGTGGAAATCCAGTTGCAGAAGCTCAAAAATTAAAAAACATATTTGGAAATAGATTAAATATATTTGTTATAGGTTATTCTGTAAATTCAACAATTGAATATCAATTAAAACAATTAGTTGCTGGAAAAGGTGTTTATTTTGCTGCAGAAGATGGAAATAAACTTAACACTATATTAGATAAAATTACAGATGAGTTAAATATCAAAAACAACAATTGGTCTTCAGGTGTTTACAACTTTAATGTTAATTTTAATTCAGGTTCAAGTTATGTAAAAAAACAATACTATCCTCAAATTAAAGAGCTTGCAACATATTTAAAAAACAATGATTATAAAGTTGAAATCCAAGGACATACAGACTCAGTTGGGAAAGAAACTTATAATCAAAAACTATCAGAAAAAAGAGCAGCATCACTTAGAAAAGAAATATTAAAGTATGGAATTAATCAAAATAGAATATATTCTGTAGGATATGGAGAATTAGCTCCAATTGCATCAAATAAAACTAAGAGTGGAAAGTATCAAAATAGAAGAGTAGAAGCTCATATAGTAAAAGCTGGCGGATTAAATGTAGATTTAATTAATAATGCTAACTTCGCAAAACCTATTGATGTAAGAAAAGCAGACAAAAACTCATTTGTTGGTTACTACAAAATTCTAGATCAAAATAGATCTTATGCTAAATACCATGCTTATTATAAAATTTATGCAAATAACACTGCCTATTCAGCTGAATTTTTACCTTCACAAATATTAAGAGCAGATGATATTACTTGGGAATATAATAAAAATACACAAAAACTATTTATAGACTGGGAAAAAGGTGGCGAGAGTAATGCTACTATCAATGGAAATACTAATCATTTTTATTCAAACTCAGTTTGGTCTAATGGAACAAAATCTGTAACAGAATTTATTAGAATTTCAAAAGAAGAAATGGATTGTATGGATGCAAAAAAAAGATTTGTAAATAATAGATGTCAGTATTAAAAATTAAAAACTAGAGAAAATTCTCTAGTTTTTAAAAGCAATTGCATCAACTTCAACTAAAACATTTTTAGGTAAAGTTTTCACTGCTACTGTTGCACGTGCTGGTGCAGTTTCAGCTTTAAAATATTCTGCATATACCTCATTAAAGCTTGCGAAGTTATCCATATCAGATAAATAACAAGTAGTTTTTAATACATTCTCATAAGAAGACCCTGCTTCTTCTAAAACTGCTTTTAAATTATCCATTACAACTTTTGATTGCTCTTTTATTCCACCTTCAACTAATTCCATTGTTTCAGGTATTAAAGGGATTTGCCCTGATGTAAAAACTAAGTTAGCTAATGCTGTTGCTTGATTATATGGTCCAATTGCTCCTGGAGCTTTTGATGTTGATATTATTTCTTTCATTTATATTATTCCTTTATTTTTTTAAAATGTATTATATTAAATTTTAGTAAATTAAACTATTAATTTTCTATAGGAAAAAATAGCTCAAAATCTTTATTTATATGGGTTAGTGTTTGATGATTAGCACATTTAAAACCTTTTTGGTTTATTGCTGTTTCTACTATTGCTTTTGAATAATCTAAGACACTCTCATCACTTAGATAATCATCAACACTAACCCATTTAGCATCAATTATTTCTTCAGTATCTTCAATATTTATTTCAAAAGATTTTGCTTTTGCAGTACAAAGAATATACATATTAGATTTATGAAATTGATGTGGATAAAAATGACCTAAAGAAACAATAGATTCAAACTCTACATCTATTCCTGTTTCTTCTTTAACTTCTCGTGCAACCGCTGTTGATATCATTTCACTATTATCAATATGTCCACCAGGAAGTTTAAACCCTACATTTGAGATTCGCTCTTTGATAACTAAAAGTTTATTCTCATGAATTACAACTACACCAACACCTAAAGTGTGGTTAGCGGCAGTTGGAATAATCGCGTTATTGATTAATCTTTTTACTAATAAGACATATTTTTCTTCACAAGAATGAAAATTAAAACCTTTTTTAGTAGCTAAGGGAATAAAATCAGAATGATTTATTCCTATATAAATCCAAACTAGATTCCTTTTTTCTTTTGTTTCTTCAATTAAATAATCGAGATTTATTTCAAACTCATCTTTAGTACTTGGTAAAGATGTTTGCTCTATGGTAATTCCATTATAAGGGTCTAAAATTGTTTTAAAACACCCTATTTGTTCTATACTTGTATTATTCATAAATTCAACCTTTGAATGATTATACTAGCTAATATTTAATTAAACCTATTAAATTATAAGCAATTATAAGCATAATAATACCTATTGAGGTATCAAGTATTTTCCAAGTTATTGGTTTTTTAAATAATGGTATTAAAAGTCTTGCTCCAAAACCTAAAAGCATAAACCATGTAGAAGAAGCAGTAACTGCACCAAGTAAAAAGTATATTTTTAAATCACTTTGAATATTTGCACCAATTCCACCAATTAATAAAACTGTATCTAAATAAGTATGAGGATTTAAAAAAGTAAAAACCAAAAGCATTGTAATTACTTGTTTTAAAGGATTTGTTTTGTTTTTACCATCTATTTCTAAACTCTCATTTTTAAAAGCAGATCTAAAAGACATAAATGAATAAAAACATAAAAATAAAATTCCAATTATAGCAATACCATTAATTAGAAGCTGATTTCCTTGAATAAAAAATCCAAGACCAAAAACTCCTGCAGAAATTAATAAAGTATCAAATAATATACATAAAGAAACTGCAATGCCAATATATTGCTTTAAAAGACCAAGTTTTAAAATATATGCATTTTGCGCACCTATTGCAACAATAAGAGAAAAAGTTACAATAAACCCTTTTAAAAATATTTCAATAATCATTATATATACATCTTTGCTAAATTTATAATACCTGAAACTATAAATTGTATTGATATAGCTCCAACAATTAATCCCATAAGTTTGGTAATAATATTTTGTCCAGTTAGTCCTAAATATTTTTTAATATATATTGAATTTTTTAATACTATATAAAAAAGTGCTGCATTAACTAAGAAAGCTAAAGTAATTGATATCAAATCTGTATAAACTTCAGCTTGATGCTTAAAAATAATAATAGTAGTAAAAATACCTGTACCAAATGCAATTGGAATTCCTATTGGAATAACAGATAAATCGTCATGATTTTCTAAATCTTTGCCTTCTTCTTTTGTAGGTTTTTTATCTGTAGCACTTCCATTTACCATACCTATAGCCATTAGAAGTAAGATTATTCCACCCATAACTTTTAGTGAATGTTCACCAATACCAAATAGTTTTAAAATAAAATCACCTGTAATTAAAACTACAAAAAATGCTATTATTACAGTTATTGTAGATTTTTTGGCAACTTTATTTATTTGATCTTTAGTAATATTGTTATTAAGCAATGATAGTGCAATTGCACTAATTCCTATTGGATCCATAATTGCAAAAAAAGTAATACCCTGCTGCAAAAAGGTAGAGAAAAAAGATTCCACCTAAGACATTCCGCCTTTTGCTGCCATTCTTTTTTCTAACCTATGCCCAATAAGACTTAGTATAGAAGTAATAGATAAATATAAAAGTGCAATTACAATCCATGTTTCAAATGGAGAGAATGTATTTGCAACAATTTCTTTTCCAACTTTCGTTAAATCTGTAATCGAAATAACAGATACTAAAGATGAATCTTTTACAAGGGCAATAGTCTCACCTACAAGTGTTGGTAAAGCTCTTTTAAATGCTTGTGGTAAAATAATATGTCTCATAGCTTGAAAGTTTGAAATACCTAATGATTTTGCAGCTTCAAGCTGACCTTTATCAATAGATTGTATAGCACCTCTTAAAATCTCAGCCATATAAGCACCAAAGAAAATACCAAGAGATAAAATACCTGCAACCATTCGCTCTAGTTCAAAAATATTTGCAACTATAAAGTAAAATAAGAATATTTGTACAAGTAAAGGAGTACCTCTAATAATAGTAATATATACAGTTGCAATATCTTGTAAGAATATCATTGAAGATAACTTCATAAGTGCAACTATAATACCAATTACTAAAGTTAATAACATTGCAAAAAATGATATTTTAAGTGTAACCCAAAGACCAGATAAAATAGGTCCTGCATGAAGTTCTTCTTTTGAAGCGATATAATCACCTTCATATACATCTTCGCCTACTTCATAATCAAATGAAAAACTACTATCTAAATTAGTTACTTCTACTTTTTCATCACCTTGAATAAAGTATTTATTTGATTCTAATACTAGTTTTCCATCTATTGGAGCTTCAATTGAAATTGTTTCGTCATATGCAAAATATTTTGGAACACTATTCCACTTCCAAACATAGTTCATGTTTGCTGCTGCTGCATAGAAAAAGTATCCTACGGCAACAAAGAACAATAAGGCAACAAAGTGCCCTACTGTTTTATTTTGTCCTAATGGTATTCTTTTAGCCATTTATTACTGAACTCTTTTTAACCATTTTGTATCTCTTAACCATTTCTCATTTAATTTTCCATGGAAGTCAACAACTTTATCACCCTTCATTTGTCTTAAGAAGTTATTTAACCAGTTAAGAAAATCAGGATCACCTTTTCTAATAGCCCAACCAAGAGGTTCGTAAGTTAAAGGAGTATCTAAATGTACTAATTTATCTTTACCTTTATCAGACATAAATACAATGTTGTAAGGTTGATCATATACTACTCCATCAGCTTTACCATTTAATACTTCAGATACTGCATCTGATTCTGTTTCAAAAGTAATGATTTTTGCATTTTTGAAGAATTTTCTTGTTGCAATTTCACCTGTAACCCCAAGTTTTGATACAACAGTATATTCAGGTTTATCTAAATCAGCAGCAGATTTAATTTTTCCTGCTAACTCTTTTCTAATCATAATTGTTTGACCAACAACTACATATGGATCTGCAAAGTTAATTTTTAAGTTTCTTTGTTGAGTAATAGTCATACCCGACATAATAATGTCATATTTATTTGTTAATAAACCAGCAATAATACCATCCCAAGCAGTAGGAACAAGTTTTAATTTAACACCCATTTCTTTTGCCATTTTCTTAGCCATATCAACATCATAACCTATAATTCGACCTTTTTTGTCTTTCATTTCAAAAGGCATATATCCAGGCTCCATACCAACTCTTAACTCACCTCTTTGTAAGATTTTATTTAATGTAGAATTTTTCCACAAATTAATATCATCTGCAGATGAATTTGCAACAAACAATGTACTAATAGCAAAAACTGCTACTAAAAACTTTTTAACTAAATTTCTCATGTTTTTCCTTTTTTTTAGATTGGGTTTATTAACTACTTAGTGTGTTAAAATTTCTTTTAGAAACTTTTGTGCACGTTCACTTTTTGGATTATTAAAAAACTCTTCAGGAGAATTTTCTTCAACAATAACACCTGCATCCATAAATACAATTCGGTCACCAACTTCTTTTGCAAAACCCATTTCATGAGTAACACAAACAATTGTAAAGTTTTCTTCTGCTAAATCTTTCATAACTGATAAAACATCACCAATAGTTTCAGGATCCAGTGCTGATGTTGGCTCATCAAAAAGAATAACTTTTGGCTTCATTGCTAAAGACCTTGCAATTGCAACTCTTTGTTTTTGTCCACCAGATAAATCTCCTGGATAAGAATCAGCTTTATCTGAAAGTTTTACTTTTTCAAGTAACTCTTTTGCAATTTTTATTGCTTCATCATTTGATCTTTTTTTAACCAAATTTTGAGCAAGTGTGATATTTTCTAAAATTGTTAAGTGAGGGAAAAGATTAAAATGTTGAAATACCATTCCAACTTCACTTCTAATCTCTTTTAAATTCTTTTTACTTGCATGAATATCAATATTATCAACTAAGATAGTTCCATCATCAATTTCTTCAAGTCCATTTATACATCTTATTAATGTAGATTTTCCAGAACCTGATGGTCCACATACAACAACAATCTCACCTTTTTTTACAGAAAAATCAATATTTTTTAATACATGAAAGTCATCATAGTATTTATCAATTTTTGTCATAGAAATTATATTTTCGTTCATTAAAACTCTTTTTTATTTTGCATAACTTCAATGATACTAAACAATTGTTTAATTTATAATATAACTAAAGAGTATTTTATATACAATTTATCTATAATTTATATGATATAATCCCGCAAATTATCTTGGAGAAGTGAAAAGTGAAATCAAAACTATATGAATTAAGAGCAGATTTATTGCTATTAAGTGTTGCAATTGCATGGGGTGTTACATTTTTAATGGTACAAGAAGCTATTGATTCAACTCCTGTTTATTCATTTTTATTTTTTAGATTTGGCTTAGCTTCAATTTTAATGTTTTTTATTGCATATAAATATTTCAAAGAAATCAATAAACAAACAATATTATTTGGAATACTTCTAGGTTCAATTCTTTTTTCAGCATTTGCTACACAAACTTTTGGGCTAGCTTATACAAAAAGCTCAATTGTTGCATTTATTACAGGTCTTAATGTAATTTGTGTGCCTTTTTTAGCTTATTTTATATTCAAAGACCATGTTAGAAGAAATGTATTAATAGCAAGTATTATTGCTGTTGTTGGTCTATACTTACTAACAATGTCAGGAGAATTAACTTTAGGATATGGAGAGTTTTTAACACTAATTTGTGCTTTTCTTTTTGCTTTACATATTATTTTTACTGGAAAGTTTTCAAAAGAAGTTAATGTTTACCTATTAGTTTTATTCCAACTTATTACTGTATCAATTTTATCTTTAGCTTTTTCGTTAGTTTTAGATGACACTACTTTTAATCTTAATTATGATTATACATTTTTTAAAGCAGTAATTGTAACAGCAGTATTTGCAACAGTTTATGCATTTTTAATTCAAACATATATGCAACAATTTACAACTGCCACAAAAACAGCTGTAATATTTACAATGGAGCCTGTTAGTGCTTCTATTTATGGATATTTCGCAGGTGGCGAGATTCTTACAAGTATCCAAATTCTTGGAGCTATTTTAATAATTTGTGCAACATTAGTAGCTGAATTAAAATTCTCTAAAAAAGGATTAAAAACTTAAAATATTATTATGCTTTATTCCTGCTACTATTAAGTGCTAAGATTTAAGATTAAATTAAAGGAGACTTACTAGATGCAAAAGTTTTTATATATTACAGATCAAGATGAATACACTGAACATAGTTTTATTGGCCCTTTATTCGAGAAATACTTAAATAAACACTTCGATATTAATGTGATTTATTTTTCAAAAGCAAAAGATGATTTTGAAAAAAAAGATGATACTAAATTTATAATTCCATATAGATACAAAGATAATGTATTAAAAGAGTTAGAATCAAATGGAATAAATATAGAAGAATACTCTTACATTACAATAAGAAATGATATTTCTATTTTAAAATCAATTTTAAATGATAAGCTAAAATACAACTATAAAGTTGGATTTAGATTATCTTTTCCTAAAAGAATGGCAAAAATACAAATTGATGAAGCAAATAACAAAAAGAACTATTTTGATATTATCAATAACAAAATACAAACTTACAAAGAATCTTCACTAATTAATGACTGTGATATCTTTCTTCCAACTTCAAGACAAATGAGAGATGATTACCTAAAATCTGTTAAAACTAGATCATTCGTAATTCCTTCTGCAATTGACCCTGATATGATGCAACAAAATGTTCACCATGAAGGTGCTGAAAAAAGATTTTTTTATGCAGGAACTTTAGACAAATTAAGAGAGTTTGAAACAGTATTAAAAGCTTTTAGCCAAATTGATACTAGTAACTTTAAACTAATGGTTTCTACAAAAGATCCAGTTTATGCAAAAGAGTTATTTGCAAAATATCCAAATCTCGATGATTCTATTGAAATTTATGATGCTAAAACAAAAAAAGAACTTTTAGAAGTAATTGCAAAAGCAGATATTGGTCTTGCAGCTTTACCTAGTATTGAATTATTCAATAGTTCAACACCAATGAAAATCTTAGATTATTACTCAAGTGCAATTCCTTGTGTTATGACTGATAATGAAAACAACCGTTCAATATTTACAGATAATACAAGTGCATGGATGACAGACTTTACAGAAGATGCAATAAAAGAAAAACTAGAATACATTATAAATCTTTCAAAAGATGAAATCACTCTTGTTGGTGAAAATGGTCAAAAAAGATTGTTAGACGTTAGAAACTACGAGCGAATTGCTGCAGATTTAGCACACCAATTAAATATACTATAAAAAGAACTTTTTTCTTTTTATAGTTTTTTGACCAAAATCATGAAATAGCTTTTTATCTTGTGCTAAGATATTTTTTATTTATTAAAGGATATCTTTTGAAAACATTTTTAAAGCAATTTAAAAAAGTAAACTCCGAACCTTTAGAAAAATCCAATATTCTTTGGTCATGGATTGGTTCTTTTTTAGGAATACTTGCAATATCATATTTTCATAATGACATATTAAATGATAAAGATTTAACTTTAGTAATTGGTTCTTTTGGAGCAAGTGCTGTTTTAGTTTATGGAGCAGTAAACTCACCTCTTGCACAACCTAGAAACTTAATTGGTGGGCATATTTTATCTGCAATAATTGGTGTGATTTCTTTTAAACTCTTTTCTCAAAATATTTTATTAGCTTCCGCTTTTGCAGTATCTACTTCAATTTTTGTAATGCAATTAACTTTAACTCTTCATCCTCCAGGAGGAGCTACAGCATTAATTGCAGTAATTGGAAGTCCACAAGTTCATGAATTAGGTTTCTTATATGTATTAATTCCTGTAACATCAGGTGCTTTTATATTATTAAGTATTGCTGTAATTATAAATAACATACCAAAACATAGATATTATCCTGAATCATTAAAAGATTATAATAAAAAATGGTTTAGTGATGATTAGTTTTCATTAGTAAAAGTGCTTTGTTTTAGTACTTTATGTTGAAATTTTATAAATAGGATATAAATTGTCCTATTTATTGATTTAAATCAAGACAATTTTTGTCCTATTTAATTATACTTCACTTACAAATTTAATTAAAGGATAAAAAATGAAAAGATCTTTCAAATCTCTTTTGTTTTCGTTATTAGTATTTAGTACAGCATACGCTGGAGACAAATTTGGCAATTTAGATGAGAGTTACCTTAGTGATAATGCCTCATTAAATGTAAGATTAGTTATTGCAAAAGATCCAAAGACATCTCATAAAACACTACAATTATTAACACACGACAGTAATAAAGAAGTAAGAGAACACGCAAAAACTAACTTAAAATAATTTATAATGATATAGTAGATTATCTCCCTTTTCTACTATATCACTTTTTATCCCAAGATATTACAGCCCAATAAGCATAATCTTTTTCTTGTTTTTTCTCAAAATCTAAATTATCATAGTAATTTTCTAATCGTTTTACCTCATCAGAGCTTAAACCATCAATACTCCAAGAAACACTTTGAATAAACTTTTCTTTTGAAGTATAAATTGTACTTCTTCCTTCACTTTGAATAAAATTAACACTAGCATTTATTCCCATAGAATATAAAATATTTAAAACATAAATATAATCAGGCTTTTTTATAATATCTCTTTGAAGTATTTCTAAAATTTCATCACTTACAAAAGAGCCACCCTTTTTATAGGTAATTACAACTTTTTTATTAGCCTTTTCATTTAACTTTTCCAAAGCTTTTTTCATATCTTTAACTTCCATAGAACGAGATGCTATTACTAAATCAGCACTTTGTAGTTCATCCCAAGAGTCATACCAAGATTTGTTTATAATATTTATATTTTTTATATCTTGTTCTTTCGCATTTTCTTGTAATATTTCAAGCATTTTAGGTGAATAATCTAAACTATAAACTTTTTGTATTTTCTTTGCTAGTATCAATGATAAGTTTCCAACACCACAACCTACATCTAAAACACTATGTATATCTTTTAAATCAATTAAATTTAAAAACTGTTCATTATAGATTGATTTATGAACTTTTTTATTCATAGAAGGTGCTTTTTCATCCCATGCATCTTTGCCTTTTGCTTTAAAAGAAGTAAGCTGTTTTTGCTTTACGTATAACTCATTAAAATCTATATCTTCAAAATTCATTTTTTATTCCTTTACTTTTCTTTACATCTTTTTTAAATAATCATATAAATACAAATGCTGTCTTAACTCTTGTATACTTCCATACTCTAAACCTTTTTCAATCCATTGCTTTATTTTTTGGGGAACTTCTAAAGGCTTTAATAACTCTTCTTTTTTTTCATTTGATATTTTTTCATGTTCATTTAATACATTTACATGAGAAAGTATACTTGTAAGTCCTAAGTCTCTTTTCATAGCAATATCTTCTAATCCAAAACCTTCTTGTAATAACTCATATGTATCTAAATATGTTTTTGTTAATTTCTTCAAAGGTGCTCTAGTTTCAATTTTATCTTTAAACTCTTCTTTTATTTCAAGACAAAGATTTAAAAACTCTTGTCCGTACTTTTCAAACTTTACAAGCCCTACTCCATTTACTTCTAACATCTGCTCTTTTGTAGTTGGAAGTTTTGAGCTAAACTCTTTTAAACTTTTATCTCCAAAAATTACATAAGCAGGTACTTCATGCTCTTGTGCCATTTGTCTTCGTAAACTTCTAAACTTTTCATATAATTCTTCATCAAAAGATAATACTTCTTGCGATTGCTCTTGTTTTATTGCAATTCCTAGTTTATCTTCATCTATTAAAAGTTTTTCATTTCCTTTTAAAATTCCCATTCCAAGTGCATTTATTTTAAGTACTCTAAACTCACCTAAATTAATAGCTTGAATATCAATTAATTTATCAGCAATTGCTACCCATTCATTTTTACTCTTATTAGCACCTAATCCATACACTTTTAGTTTATCATGCCCAAATTCTAAAAGTTTTTGATTTTTTGAACCTCTTAGTATGTCTATAATATGATTAGTACCAAATCTTTGCTCACTTCTATAAACAGCAGATAAAAACTTTTGTGCATCTACACTTACATCAACTTGTTCAATCTCACCTTTGGTACAATTATCACATAAGATTTTACACTCATCAATTTCATCTTCAAAATAAGAAGCAATTATTTTATGCCTACAATTATTTGACACACAATATCTATACATGGCTTCAAGTTTATCAAGTCCTGTTTGTTTATATGAATCATCAATTGCATCTTCTATTTGAAGTTTTCTTTTTACCTCATCACCTTTTGAATAAAGTAAATATACATAAGACATAGCTCCATCACGTCCTGCACGACCTATTTCTTGATAATAGTTTTCTAAAGTTTTTGGCAAGCTTGTATGTATTACAAATCTAATATTTGATTTATCAATACCCATACCAAAAGCAATTGTTGCAACTACGATATCTACATTTTCATATACAAAATCATTAAAGACTTCATCTTTAACCTGCGCACTTAATCCTGCATGATAAGCTTTTGATTTATATCCATTACTAACTAGAAACTGTGCTGTTGATTCTGCTTCTTTTCGTGTAAAGGTATAGATAATTCCACACAAACCCTTATGAGATTTTAAAAAGTTTAGTATTTGATTTTTACCATTAGCAATTCGAGGTTCAACTTTTATTTCTAAATTATCTCTTTGTGTTTTTGCTCTAAAGTGTTTTGCATTAACTAAATTTAATGAAGAAGCAATATCAGCCTCAACTCTTTTTGTAGCAGTTGCTGTAAAAGCTGCAATATTAGTATCAGGGAAAAACTGCTTAAGTCTATTAAGATTTCTATACTCAGCTCTGAACTCATGTCCCCAACCAGATACACAGTGAGCTTCATCTATTACAAAGTAGTTTATATCTATTCTTTGTAATACTGCTACAAACTCATTTGATGTAAATCTCTCAGGTGCAACATATACAAACTTTAATTCATTTGCTAATAGTTTTTGCATAGTAAAAGAGTTTTCATCATTACTTTGAGATGAAGATATCATTTGAGCTTTAATATCAAGGTCATTAAGAGCTTTTACTTGGTCTTGCATAAGAGCAATTAAAGGAGAGATTACAACTGTAACACCATCCATAAGTAATGTAGGAAGTTGATAACAAAGTGATTTTCCACCACCAGTTGGAAGTATTGTTAGTACATCTTGCTTATTTAATATACTATCAACTACTTCTTCTTGAAAGCTTCTAAAGTTATCATGTCCAAATATATCTTTTAATATTTGTTGTTTTTTATTCATGAATGAATTTTAGCATATTAATGATTTTATATTTAAAAAAATTATGATAATATTGATTTTCACAAATTGATTTCTCTTCAAGGATAAACTAATGTTAACAAACGAAGACTTTATAGATTTAAACTCAAAATTTTATACCTCATGCAGACCAACAGCTAGAATATTTAACCTACTTACAATTCCTACATTTATATTTGCTTTAATTATTTTAGGATACTTAGACCTTTTTCCCTTAAAAGTAGAAATTCATAGTGTTATATTAATTGGATTTATTTATATTATTTATCTGTTTTTTATAAAACACAATGCGTATTATGTATCTTGTAAATTTAAAACAAATTATCAAGATTTAGTTTTTAATTTAAAAAACTACATCAATGCGAATACTTTAACTATTGGAGATACTACAAAAGCAAATGGTAGTGCCGATGATTTTCTAAAAGATTACACTAGTAATATTAGAAATACAAACTTTTCCTCAATTGCTTCAGGTGTTTTTCCAACACTAGGAATTTTAGGTACTTTTATCTCAATTGCATATAGTATGCCTGATTTCTCATCTGGAACTTCAAGTGCATTGGAGAAAGAAATTTCACTTTTACTTGGTGGTGTAGGAACTGCTTTTTATGTTTCAATTTATGGAATATTCTTATCACTATGGTGGACTTTTTTTGAGAAAATTGGAATGAGTAGGTTTGAGCATGATACCTTTATCATAAAAGAAAATACAAAAACATTTTTCTGGACAAAAATTGATATTGAATCAATTAATATAAAAAGTAATCTTGAAAATTTTCAAAGAATGTCTGATGTATTTGAGCAAATTACTTCTAAAAATATACTTGATAATATCAATGAATCCATTGAGAAAAGAGTTACTTTACTTGAAGATATTATACAAAAAGAGACTCTTCTATCTTCGCAAGTTTCAAATAATATAAAAAACAATGAAGACTTATCAAATGTTATTACTTCAATGACATCAAATATAAGTTTAAGTATTCAAAACTTAGAAGCACAAAAGCAACTACATCAAACAAGCACAGAAAATTTAAATAAAAATGTTAATAATTTAAATCAAACACTTGCAAACTTAAGTGCAAAGAACTTAGAAGAGATTTACGTAAATATTATAAAAAGTATTGAAACTATGAAAAATGAAACAGATAAAATTGGCTGGAGATTTCACAAAGAGTTAGATGAATATGATTCTAAATTCTCAGAAAAACTAAAAAATTCTTTAGAATCAATTGATGAGCAAACGGTAAAGATAGTCGAAGATTTACAAGAGTTTAAAGAACTCTCAAAGTAGTAAGATATGTATAATAATGAACAAAAAAATGATGAAAACTTTTGGATATCTTATGCAGATTTAATGGCAGGTTTACTTTTTGTATTTATACTTGTAATTGGTGCTATTATTGTAAAGTATCTATATACACAAAACGATTTACAAGTAATTAAAACTGATTTAGAAAAAGAAAAACAAGCTTTAAATATGAGTGAAGAAGAATTATCTTCAAAAAAGAAAAAGCTTGAAGAAGTAAATGAAAAGTTTAAACTTTTACAAGACGAGAAAGTTCATTTATCTTTTGAACTAGCAAAATCACAAAATATGTTTGATAAAACAAAAAAAGAATTAGAAGAACAAAAAAAACAATCTGAAGAATTATCAAAAATACTTGATAATAAAAATAAAGATTTACAACTATCACTAGAGCAAATTGAAGAGATAACTGCAATTTTAGAAGGCAAAGAAAACAGTATAAAAGAAAAAACAAAACAGCTTAGTTTAAATCAAGAAGAAATAGAAAAATTAAAAGCTTTATTATTAGCTTATGAAGTTAAAACTAAAGATTTTGAAAAAGAAAATACAACCTTATCAAGTAAATTAAGTGATAATGAAAATATTATCAAACTAAAAGATGATGAGTTAGTAATGCTTCAAAAAAAACTACTACTTCAAAGTAATAAACATCAAAAACTAGTAGAAGAGTTTGATATAACAAAAATTAAAATTAAACACCTTACAGGTATTAAATTAAATGTAATTTCAAATTTAAGAGAAAAACTTGGAAAGTCTATAAACATAGATGAAAAAAGTGGTGCTATTAAATTTTCTTCAAATATATTATTTGATCAAGGTGAGTATAAGTTAAAAGAAGATTCAAAACAAGAATTAAGTCTGATATTAAAAAAATACTTTGATGCTTTATTAGAAGATAATAATATCAAACAATATATTCAAAGTATTACAATTGAAGGTCATACAAATAGCGATGGTTCATATTTAGATAACTTGCAACTTTCACAAAAAAGAGCCTTGGAAGTAATGCAGTTTTTATATCAATCAAATATTATTGATAAAGATTTAATTAGTAAGTATGTAAATTCAAGTGGAAGATCTTTTTCAAACTTAGTTTATAAAAATGGAATTGAAGACAAAGATAATTCAAGAAGAATTGAAATTAAGTTTACAGTTAAAAATGAAAGTGCTATAAAAGAGCTTCAAAACTTTTTAAATACTAAACAAGAAAAGAAAGAAGATAAATAAATGAAAGATTATTTACATGAGCCTAAAAAATTGAAATTTTTATCTTTTGAAATTAAAACAAAACTTGAAAAAAAGAAAAACACTTCTTTTTTTCAAAAGTTAAAAAATATTATTTTGAAGAAATAAAATTTCTTACATTATTTGCAACTAACTCAATTAGTTTAGTACGAGATTCAACACTTCCCCAACCAATATGTGGAGTAAGAAGTAATCTATCTTTGTTTTTTACTTTTAGTAAAGGATTTGATTCTTCAATAGGCTCAACATTTACAACATCAATTCCACAGTAAATCTCTTTTTCATCAATTATCTTAGATAAATCTTCTTCATTAATAATTCCACCACGTCCAAGATTTAGTAATATTGCTTTATCTTTGATATTTTTCATATTTTCATAATTAAGTAAATTTTGCGTTTGAGGATTTAAAGGACAGTGAATTGAAATAATATCACTTGTTTTTAGTAACTCATCTAACTCAACTCTTTTAAACTCATTACTTGAATTTTTTCCACTAGTTGAATAATAAACAACTTCACAATCAAAAGCTTGTGCTCTTGAAGCAAAAGATGAACCAATTGCACCAAGACCAATAACACCTACTCTTTTTCCATCAAGTTCAAAAAATGGCTCATCAATATGAGTAAATAGTGGTGATTTCTGCCACTTACCATTATCTACGTATGATTTGTAATAGTTTAGTTTCCCAACAAAATAAAATATCATAGAAAAAGCTACTTGAGATACAGAAGAGTTAGAATAACCAGCTACATTTTTAACTTCAATATTATTATTCTTTGCATATTCTAAATCTACATTATTCATTCCTGTTGCAGTAATTGCGATAAATTTTATTGTAGAGTCACTCATTTCATCTTTACCAAGTACTACTTTATTTGTAAGAACAATATCTGCATCTTTAACTCTTTGTTTTGTTTGATTAGGAGTTGTTAAATCATAAGAAGTAACGTCTCCTAAAGTATCAAAAACTGATACATCCATATCAAAACCTAAGCTTGCTCTATCTAAAATTACTATTTTCATAATTTTCCTTTTTTATTTTTTGGTTTTTTATTGATAAGAACTATTGCAAATAGCACTATTGTTATTCCAAGTATCGTAACTAAATCTATTTGTGCATCAAATAAAAGATACGAGATAAAAACTGCACTAAGAGGTACAAGATAAAAAATAGATGAAACCTTTGAAACATCTGCATTTTTTATCATAATATACAACAATGATAAAGCTCCAATACTAACACCTACACTCATATAAAGTAAAGCAATTATAAAATCACTATTCCAAACAATATTAATATCTTCATAATATAAAAAAGGAAGAACAAGTATTGTTGAAGCTAGCGTTTGTATTGCTCCACCTGAAAAAAGATTCATATTTAGACAATGTTTTTTTTGATATATATTTCCAATACTAAGACCTAAAAGTGCTAAAAAAGAATATAAAATACCAATAGATAAATCAATATTATCTATTTTTTGAGCAATTACAAAAAATACTCCAATAAAACCTAATAAAAATCCAAATATAATTTTTGTATTTCTTTCTTCGTTTAAAAACTTCCATGCAAGAACTGCAACAAGAATTGGTTGTAATGCAATTACTAAAGCACTTAAAGATGCATCAATTCCGTAAGATATTGATAGAAAAACACCAATTGAAAATGTTCCAACAGTTAGACTTCCTGCAATTGCAATATGTATAAACTCTTTAATATTTTTTGGCCATGAAACTTTTAAAACTACTGAAAGTATTAGTAAAATCCAAAATGCAATAATAAATCTAATTGCTAAAAATGCCATAGGACTTGAATTTTCTAAACCATACTGTGTAAATACAAAACCACTTCCATATAATAGTATAAATAAAAAAGGTAGAATTGATTTTTTGATTAACATTTTTTACCCTTTTTAATTTACTTGACCAATTAGTCAAGTAAAAGAATAGCAAAACTTAATCACTTATGTCAAGTAAATTTATTAAAATAAAACTATTATTTGATTTTTAAAGAATTTAAATAAAATTCTAACTGTGAAATACAAGAGATATAAATATCTGAAGAATTGGATTTTTTAGCTGTTGCTAAGCATCCTTCAATAGAAGCTACAACAAAAACAGCTAAATCTTTAATATTTGGATGTGAGATTTCATTGTTTTTTACTGCCTTTATTAAAACAGTTTCAATAATCTCTTCAAAGTGAAAATATACTTTTTCTAAAGCTATTTTAAACTCTTCATCTTTAGATGAAAGTTCTTGTACAAGATTATTTAACCTGCAACCATAAGTGTAATTATATTTATCTCTTGTTGAAACTAGTTTGATTAAACCATCAATAATATTTTCTTCAAGTTTTAGTAAACTTGCATATTTATTTTCAATATAATCGTTTATATGAACTTCAATAACCCCAAGAGTTAACTCTTTTTTAGATTTAAAAAAATGATACATCGAGCCTTTATTCATAGCGGCTTTTTTTAAGATTTTATCAACTGAAGTAGCACTATAGCCATTTTCATATATCTCATTAAATGCTGTTTGAAGTAGTTTACTTTTTGTATTCATTTTTATTCTAATCTTTTTTTACCCAAACTTTAAATTTCCAAGCAGGCGACTTTACCTTTCCATGTTCAAGTATTTCATCATAAGATTTTTCTTGCGCTAAATCCCAAGTTGAGAAATCAATAGGCTTTAAAAATGCATCAGCAACACCTTCAAAATCAACTTCACTTAAATACATTTTATCAACATAAGGAAAAAGTGTTTCATAAATATTAGCACCGCCAATTATAAAAAGTTCTTCTTCAGCATTAGCTCTTGCAAAATTAAAAGCTTCTTGGACATCATTAAAAGTATGTACGCCCTCATGTTCAAAGCCAGAATTTGATAAAACAAGTGAAGTTCTATTTGGAAGTGGTTTTCCGATACTTTCAAAAGTTTTTCTTCCCATTAAAATATGATGCCCTGAAGTTATAGTTTTGAAATTTTTAAAATCTTCACTTATATGCCATAACATTTCATTGTTTAAACCAATTTCCCAGTTCTTTCCGTAAGCTACTATCATTGAAATTTTCATAATTTTCCTTTAAGTTTCTACTATACAGCCATTACAGCTTTAATAGATTCATCACACTCATAATTAGTAAGTTCAAAATCACTCATTTTAAAATCATTAATATCTTTTATATCAGGATTAATTTTCATACTAGGTTTTTTATATGGAGTACGAGAAAGCTGTAAATTAACTTGTTCCATATGATTTGAATAAATATGTGCATCACCAAAAGTGTGAACAAAATCTCCTACTTCAAGCTCACAAACTTGAGCAATCATCATAGTTAATAATGCATAAGAAGCAATATTAAAAGGAACACCTAAAAACACATCTGCACTTCTTTGATATAACTGACAAGAAAGTTTTCCATTTGCTACATAAAACTGAAAGAAAGTATGACATGGAGGAAGTGCCATTTTCTCCAACTCACCTACATTCCAAGCAGATAAAATTAATCTTCTAGAGTTTGGATTAGTTTTAATTTGTTCGATTAATTCAGATAATTGATCAATACTATTTCCATCAGTACCTTTCCAAGATCTCCATTGAGCTCCATAAACAGGTCCTAGTTCTTTTATAGTATCGGTATTTGTATAACCTAAGTCTTTACCTTGTGCATCTGCATTTGCAGTCCATACAGTTTTTTTGCCAATTAAATTTTCTGCCTTATCTCCAAAATTTATTTCAGCAAGTCTTCTTTCATCTGTGCTTCCTTCAATAAACCATAAAAGCTCTGAAATAATTGCCTTTAAATGTGTTTTTTTAGTAGTAACTAATGGAAAACCTTCATTTAAATCAAATCTCATTTGATATCCAAATACAGAAGTAGTACCTGTACCTGTTCTATCACCTTTAAAAACACCCTTGTCTAATATATGTTGTAATAAATCTAAATATTGTTTCATTTTCTACCTATTCTTTTATCTTTGAAATTGTAGCAAATTTAAAATAAACATGCTATTTTTATATTAATTTCTTCGCTGACCTGGCTTTGGTGCCGATACCTCTTTTTGTAAATCAAGGGATAAATTATGATAAAAAAGCTCACCGTAATCTGTAGTTCTGTTTATTATCTCATAAGCTTGAACTAATGTATTATTGTATTTAATAGCATCTTGTAATATCTTAATTATCTTAACAGATTCCAAGAAATTCACATGAGATGGGGCTTCTATTGGTGAAGAGTAATACTTATGCATTCTTTCGACTAAGTTTTTATTTCTTATTTCAATAAATACAGACTCAATTGGTGATTTAAAAAATAGTATTTTTTGCTTTACATTAATAGATATATATGTTGTTTCCATTCCATATATTTTTCTAGAAAAAGAATCAAATAAAAAAAGTTTTTTATTATAATTATTATTGAATAATTCATATATAAGTTCAAGTATTTTAATCTTTTCTTCTCTTGAATAAAAATTTCCAATACTTGCAAAACAAAAAGATAATACTGATTTAATAGAATACCATTCTGTTGTATCATAATCATATCTTAGCATCTGATCAATTCTTCCTTGTTTCAACTCTTCTATGTCTTTACTAGATTTTGTTCTGTACACTTCTTGTACAGCAGTATCTCTATACATAGGTCCAGGAAACTGTGCTTGAATAACAAATCTTCTGTTTTGTTCTAGTTCCATGATGTATTTTAAACGCCCATAATAGTCTTCATCAATAATTCGCACCTCTTTTTGAGGTATTTGAGTAATTGATTTTAAAAACTCATCACTATGACAACCCTCTTCCCAAATATAATCAGGATATCTAAATATATTACAAATTTTATCTTTAATTTCATTACTTGGTTCAATATCAGTAACATTATCAATCCACGATGTAACAGTTCTTCTATCTTTATTTATAAGTGATGCAAATTTTGAAATACTAAGATTTGACCTTTTAAATATTTCAATAAATTTATCAATAGAGTTTTTATAATTCATCATTAACCTTCTTATTATCTTTAACAATAATTGTACCATTATAAAACATAAAAACAAATATTGTACATTATGAGACAATTGATGAAAAAGTTGCTATTTATAAAACAAAAATCATACAACAGCATAATCTATTAATGATGTATAATATTTCAACAAAACTAATTTAAAGGATGCACATGAGCGCAGGAAAAAAATTTAGAGAAGCATTAGAGGCAGAATCACCTTTACAAATCGTAGGAACAATTAATGCATACCAAGCATTACAAGCTACAAAAGTAGGACACAAAGCAATTTACCTTTCAGGTGGAGGAATTGCAAATGCATCTTACGGTTTACCAGATTTAGGTATGACTATGATCGAAGACGTTTGTATTGATGTAAGAAGAGTTACTTCAATTTGTGACACTCCATTAATCGTTGATGCTGATACTGGTTGGGGACATGCATTTAATGTTGCTAGAACTGTTAAAGAATTTATTAGATCTGGAGCTGCTGGTTTACATATTGAAGATCAAGTTGCTGCTAAAAGATGTGGACACAGACCAAATAAAGAGTTAGTATCTACTGAAGAAATGTGTGACAGAATTAGAGCTGCTGTTGATGCTAAAAATGAATTAGATCCAGATTTCTATATCATTGCAAGAACTGATGCACATGCATCTGAAGGTCAACAAGCTGCTGTTGATAGAGCATTAGCTTATGTTGAAGCTGGAGCAGATGCAATTTTTGCTGAAGCTGTTCATACATTAAAAGAATACAAAGAATTTACATCTCAAATGTCTGTTCCTGTATTAGCAAACATTACTGAGTTCGGTGCAACTCCAATGTTTACAACTGAAGAATTAGCTGAAGTTGGTATTGATATGGTTCTTTACCCATTATCTGCATTTAGAGCAATGAATAAAGCTGCTTTAGCTGTTTACCAAGAATTAAAAGACAAAGGTACTCAAGAAGGTGTTCTTGATACAATGCAAACAAGAATGGAACTTTACGATATGTTAGGTTACCACGATTATGAGCAAAAAATGGATGCATTATTTTCAAAAGGTAAAGCGAAGTAATTCGCTTTATTTAAACTAGAATAAAAATTAATTTAAAATAATAAGGGGAAATTTATGAGTACTACTACAGGATTTAAACCAAAAAAATCAGTTGCATTATCAGGACAATCAGCGGGAAGTACAGCAATCTGTACAGTTGGGAAAAGTGGAAATGACTTACATTATAGAGGTTATGATATTTTAGAATTTGCTGATAAATCAGAATTTGAAGAAATTGCACACTTAATTGTATATGGTAAATTACCAAACAAAGCAGAATTAGCTGCATATAAAACAAAACTTCAAGGATTAAGAGATATTCCTGCTGGAGTTAAGGTTGCATTAGAGCAATTACCAAAAACTGCTCACCCAATGGACGTTATGAGAACTGGTTGTTCAGTTCTTGGAGCAATTATGTCTGAAGATGAAGCTCATCCAAAAGATGAAGCACAAGCAATTGTTGATAAATTAATGGCATCATTTGGTTCTATGTTATGTTACTGGTACCATTATGCATATAATGGAAAAAGAATTGATGTTGTAACTGATGATGATTCAGTTGGTGGTCACTTCTTACACTTATTACATGGTGAAAAACCAAGAGAATCTTGGGTTAAAGCTATGCATACTTCTTTAATTTTATATGCTGAACATGAATTTAATGCATCTACATTTACTTCAAGAGTAATTGCTGGTACTAATTCAGATATGTATTCTTGTATTACTGGTTCTATTGGAGCTTTAAGAGGTCCTAAACACGGTGGTGCAAATGAAGTTGCATTCTATATTCAAGAAAGATACTCTTCAGCTGATGAAGCAGAAAAAGATATCTTAGAAAGAATGGCTAAAAAAGAAATTATTATCGGATTTGGACACCCAGTTTATACTTCTTGTGATCCAAGAAATGTAGTAATTAAAAAAGTTGCTGAAGATTTATCAAAAGAAAACAACAACACATTAATGTATGATGTTGCAGAAAGAATTGAAACAATTATGTGGGATAACAAAAAAATGTTCCCTAACTTAGATTGGTTCTCTGCTGTTTCTTACAACCAAATGGGAATTCCAACAGATATGTTTACTCCAATATTCATTATCTCAAGAGTTACTGGATGGGGTGCACACGTAATTGAACAAAGAGAAGATGGAAAAATTATTAGACCATCAGCTACTTATACTGGACCTGAAGATTTAAAATTCGTTCCTTTAGAAGATAGAAAATAAGAACTTAATCTTAATCTAAAAAAATTCTAGCGCCACTTTGGCAAACAAAACTAAGGATGAGTTTCACTCATCCTTTTAATCTCAAATAAATGGATATACAATATGACAAATGATAAATATCTTAAAAAATTAGAAGGTTTTGACACAAGCTTTTATGATGTAAAAGCAGCTGTTGAAGATATTACTCCTGGTTCTTTTGAAAAATTAAACTACATTTCAAGAGTATTAGCAGAAAACTTACTTAGAAAATGTCCTAGTGAAGATTTAAAAGATTCTTTAATTCAATTAATTGAAAAAAGAACTGATAAAGATTTCCCATGGTACCCATCAAGAGTTGTAACTCATGATATTTTAGGACTTACAGCATTAGTTGATTTAGCTGGTTTAAGAGAAGCAGTTGAAGCTGGTGGTGGAGATCCTAAGCAAGTTAATCCTGTTGTTCCTACTCAATTAATCGTTGATCACTCACTAGCAGTTGAATGTGGTGGATTTGATCCAGAAGCATTCCAAAAAAATAGAGATATTGAAGATAGAAGAAATGCTGATAGATTCCACTTTATTAACTGGACTAAAGAAGCATTTGATAATGTAGATGTTATTCCTCCAGGGAATGGTATTATGCACCAAATCAACTTAGAAAAAATGTCTCCAGTTGTACATAATATTGATGGAATTGCAAGTCCAGATACATTAGTTGGAACTGATTCACATACTCCACATGTTGATGCTTTAGGTGTTTATGCACTTGGTGTTGGTGGATTAGAAGCTGAAAATGTAATGCTTGGAAACCCTTCATTTATGAGAGTTCCTGAAGTTATTGGTGTAAATGTAATTGGTGTTAGAGCGCCAGGAATTACTGCAACTGATATTGCATTAACATTAACATCTTTCTTAAGAGAAAATAATGTAATTTCTTCATTCTTAGAATTCTATGGTGAAGGATTAAAATACTTAAACTTAGGAGATCGTGCTACTATTTCTAACATGACTCCTGAATATGGTGCAAGTGCTGCTATGTTTGGTATTGATGAGCAAACTTTAGATTACTTAACTTTAACTGGTAGAGAAGCAGAACAAGTTAAACTAGTTGAAGCTTATGCTAAAGCAAATGGTTTATGGGCAACAGAATTAACAAAAGCAACTTATGCAAGAGAATTAACTTTTGATTTATCAGAAGTAACAAGATCATTAGCAGGTCCTTCTAAACCTCATAAATTAGTACCAACAAATACATTAGTATCAGAAGGTATTATTAAAGATTTCAAAGAAGAAGATGAAAATAAAATCCCAGATGGTGGTATTTTAATTGCTGCAATTACATCGTGTACTAACACTTCTAATCCAAGAAATGTTATTGCTGCTGGTTTATTAGCTAAAAAAGCAAATGAATTAGGATTAAAAAGAAAACCATGGGTTAAATCTTCATTAGCACCAGGATCTAAAGTAGTTGAAACATACTTAAACGATGCAAAATTACTTCCTGAATTAGAAAAGTTAGGATTTGGTATTGTTGGATTTGCATGTACTACTTGTAATGGTATGTCAGGTGCACTTGATCCAAAAATTCAACAAGAAGTTGTTGAGAATGATATTTATTCAACTGCTGTATTATCTGGAAACAGAAACTTTGATGGAAGAATTCACCCATACGTAAAAGAAGCATTTTTAGCTTCACCTGCATTAGTAGTTGCTTATGCATTAGCTGGTTCTATTAGATTTGATATTGAAAAAGACTCATTAGGAACAGATAAAAATGGTAATGAAATCACATTAAAAGATTTATGGCCAAGTGATGAAGAAATCAACGCAGTTGAAAAAGCATCAGTTAGGCCAGAAATGTTTGATGCTATTTATGATCCAATGTTTGCTAAGAACTCTTTAGACAATGTTGAGATTTCACCATTTTATAAATGGAATACTCAATCAACATATATTAATAAGCCACCTTATTGGGAAGCTGAGTATATGGAAATGCCAGCTCTAAAAGGTATGAGACCATTAGGTGTATTCCCAGATAATATCACTACTGATCACTTATCTCCATCAAATGCGATTTTACCAACATCTGCATCTGGTGAATATTGTTTATCTAAAGGTCTTCCAGTTGAAGATTTAAACTCATATGCTACGCATAGAGGGGATCATCATACAGCTAGTAGAGCTACTTTAGCAAATCCAAAATTATTTAACGAAATGGTTAAAAATGAAGATGGAAGCGTTAAACAAGGTTCATTAACTAAAATCATGCCAGAAGGTACTGAATCTAGAATGTGGGAAGCAATAGAGACTTACACTACTAGAAAACAACCTTTAATTATTGTTGCTGGTACTAACTATGGACAAGGGTCTTCTAGAGACTGGGCTGCAAAGGGTGTTAGACTTGCAGGTGTTGAAGTTTTAATTGCTGAATCAATTGAAAGAATTCACAGAACTAACTTAGTTGGAATGGGTGTATTACCATTACAATTTAAAGATGGTGAAACTAGACATACTTACTCTATTGATGGAAGTGAAACTTTTGATATTGAAGGTGAGATTACTCCTAGAACTGATTTAACAGTTGTAATGACAAGAGCAAATGGTGAAGTTGTTAAGTTTACTGTTCTTTGTAGATTAGATACTTCTGCTGAAGTTGATGTTTACAAAAATGGTGGTATTTTACAAAAATTCGCTAAAGATGTTATTGCTTCTTCAAAATAGTAAAAAATATCTATAAACACTTTTAGGGTTCTTCCCTAAAAGTATTTAGAAGAAATTATCAAATTTTTTCTAAATACTTTTAAATATCAAAAAATTAAACTCAAGGAAAACAAATGTCTTACCAACCACAATTTAAAGTTAAAGCTACATATATGAGAGGTGGAACTTCTAAAGGAACTTTTTTCAATATTGCTGATTTACCAAAAGAGGCACAAGAAGATTCAAGAAAAAGAGATAAACTTTTACAAAGAATAGTAGGAAGTCCTGATGTTTATAAAAAACAAATGGATGGTATGGGTGGAGCTTCTTCTTCTACTTCAAAAGCTATCTTAGTTGGGAAATCTGATGTAGAAAATCATGATGTTGATTACTACTTTTGTCAAGTTGCAATTGATAAAGATTTTGTAGATATGAGTGGAAACTGTGGAAACTTAAGCTCAGCTGTTGGTCCTTTTGCAATTCATGAAGGTTTAGTAGATAATGTTCCCCAAAATGGAGTTTGTTGTGTAAGAATTTGGCAAGCAAATATCAAAAAAACTATTCTATGTTACGTGAACATGGAAAATGGAATGGTTAAAGAAATGGGTGATTATGAAATTGATGGTGTTGCATTTCCTGCTGAAGAAATTCAATTAGAGTTCGTAGAACCAGTTGATCCTAGTGAAGAATTATTCCCTACTGGAAACTTAGTAGATGATTTAGAAGTTGAAGGAGTTGGCACATTTAAAGCTACAATGATAACTGCAGGAATTCCAACTGTATTTGTAAATGCTGATGCTATTGGATATAAAGGTACAGAGCTTCAAGGTGATATTAACTCTGACACTGAAGCTTTAGCTAGATTTGAAAAAATCAGAATTGCAGGTGCGCTTAAAATGGGTGTTATGAAAGATGCATCTGATGCATTAACACAACAACATACTCCAAAAATTGCATTTGTATCTCCTGCTCAAGATTTTACAACATCTTCAGGGAAAGAAGTAAAAGCAGCAGATATGGACTTACACGTACGTGCTTTATCAATGCAACAATTACACCATGCTATGATGGGTACAGCTTCAGTTGCTATTGGAGTTGCTGCTTGTATTCCTGGAACTCTTGTAAATATAGCTGCAGGTGGTGGAGATAAAGATACAGTTACTTTTGGACATCCAAGTGGTGCTATTAAAGTTGGAGCTGCATTATCACAAAAAGATGGGAAATATATAGTTGAGAAAGCTTCAATGTCAAGATCTGCTAGAATTATTATGGATGGAAATGTTCATGTTCCAGCAGGAACTATGGATTAGTAATTAATCAAAAATTACTTGCATAAAAAAAGGCTTATAATTTTAAATCATAAGCCTTTTTTATTTGTTATTTTAAATATATTAAAAATCATCATCACTATCTAAAATTTTAAGAATATTACTTCTTTTTTGATAACCTTGAAACTCATATCTAATATGTAATTCACCCTCTTCTTTTTTTACAATAAATGAAGTTGGATAAACTTCTATTGGAAAAGCATAATTTTCAATTAATTCTTCATAGATTATATTATCATCTTGAACTTTCATATATTCAAAATTATCTCTATTTTCTTTTATTTTTTTTAGTACTTTTAATTGTCGCTCACACCATGGACAAGAAGGAATACTAAACATAATAAAGATATCCTTATTTGAAGGCATTTCTTTTACACTGTTAAACTCTTTTGCTTGAACTGCTATTAATAAACTAATAAAAAAACATAAAGTAAATACTCTTTTCATTTAACTCTTCTTTTTATTTCACTAATGATGAAATCTCTTTAAATACTGGATTCTTTGCATTTACAGTTAATTCAAAAAGAAGTGATTCATAAGTAGTTGGAATCACACCTGCTTGAATTAATCTTTGTATTGCAACATCCGTATCTCTTTGTTTTCTTGAAGTTACACAATCTGTAACAAGTACAGGTTGTAAACCAGCTTCAAGTAAATCAATACAAGTTTGTAAAACACAAACATGTGTTTCAATACCTGCAACTATTACTACTTTTTTATTAGCAGCTTTAATTGCATCCATTGTTGTTTCATTTTTACAACAAGAAAAAGTTGTTTTTTCAAAATGAGGATAATCATCAACAAGTTCTCTTAAACTTGGAATTGTTTCCCCTATTCCTTTTTTATATTGTTCATTTACAATAAAAGGAACATCATGAACTTTTAAACCTTTTACTAACGTAATTAAATTCTTTTCAATTTCATCTTTATTTGTAACATGAGGATATAACCTCTCTTGAACATCTACTAAACAAAATACTGTATCTTCAACATTGATTCTCATTTGTACTCCTTAATTTATATTATAAATAGTACTAAAATTTCATCTTTAATTCTTGGAAAATATTGCTAATTTTAACTTTTATTTAAAAGCTACTTTTTCTGCTCGCTCTAATAAATCTTTTGCACCTTGGTCTATAAAAGTTTGCGCTAAAATTTGTCCTACATTTTCATAATTTTTAATATCAGCTGTAATTTCTTCTGAAATTGACTCACTACCATCAGGCATTCCAACAATTGCTTGAACTCTAACAGAATTCTCATCTGCAATTGTAGCTTTTACTCCAATTGGCACTTGACAACCACCTTCTAATGTATGAACAAAACTTCGCTCAATAGTTGATTCAATTTGTGCATCATTATCATTTAATACAGATATTAACTCAACAATCTTAGGATCTGTAGTTGTTTCAATACCAAGTGTTGCTTGTCCCATTGAAGGTATCATTAAATCCGTTGAAATAGGTTCAAAATATTTAACTTCATTCTCAATACCAA
This sequence comes from Arcobacter peruensis, assembly GCF_003711085.1. Taxonomy (NCBI): domain Bacteria; kingdom Pseudomonadati; phylum Campylobacterota; class Epsilonproteobacteria; order Campylobacterales; family Arcobacteraceae; genus Arcobacter; species Arcobacter peruensis. Next base: position 2,380,562 of record NZ_CP032363.1, on the reverse strand, counting down.
GTTTTTGTACACCAGTTGCTGCTAAGATAATTGCATCATACTCACCTGCATTTAATTTTGCAATTCTTGTATTGATATTCCCTCTTAAATCTTTAAGTTCAATATCAGGACGTAAAAGTTTTAAAGCCATTCTTCTTCTTAAACTAGTAGTTCCAATTACAGCACCTTTTGGTAATTCATCAATTGATGAGTATTTATTACTTAATAAAGCATCTCTTGGATCATATCTTTTAGTAACTGCTGTAAGTTGTAAACCATCTTCAAATTGTGTAGGAACATCTTTTAATGAGTGAACAGCTAAATGTGCATTACCTTCAAGCATTGCTACTTCTAACTCTTTTGTAAATAAACCTTTTCCACCAATTTTTGCTAATGGTACATCAAGAATTTTATCACCTTTTGTTACAAATTCTTGTAATGTAATTTCCATATTGGGATAATGTTTTTTAAGTTCATCTCGTATAAATTCCGATTGCCATAAAGCTAATTTACTTCTTCTTGTTGCAATTACTAGTTTTTCCATATTTTATGCCTTTATTTATTTTTACCTAATTGTTCAAATTTAGTTTTCATTGTATCTTTTTCTCCATTAACAAATATAGTTGGAGTTCCTTGAACCATTACATCTTCACCCATTTTCATATCATTTTCAATTAATTCTAAAAGTTCAATTGATGATAAGTCATCTTGAGTAAATGATGTATTAAACTCTTTATTAAATCCATTAATTATCTTTTTTTCATCTTTTTCTTTTGAATCAAAATAATCATCCCAATTGGCTTTATAAACTTTTAATTCAATATCTTTAATACCTTTTTGCTTTGCTAAGTCCATTAATTTAGATAAAGGACCTGCTGCTGGATGTATTCTTAATAATGGGAAATGATAATAATATAAAGCAATTGAATCTTTATTTTTATTTACATGCTTAATTACATCAGGAACATAGTCCATACAAAATGGACATAAGGGATCTGAGAAAATTACAATTTTATCTTTTGCATTATGATTACCTGCAATTAATTTTGATTTATCATAATATTTTGAGCTTAAACTAGGACTTACTAAGTCTTTTAGAGATTTTCCATTTGTTGAATCTAATAAATCAAGTGAAATATATCTTCCGTCGGAAAATATAATATCTTTTGCATTTATAATTTTATCATCAATTTTAGCTTCAACATCTAAAACATAACCAAACCAACCTTTTACAGGTAATTCTTTTTTTGTATTTATTGTTATATTTTTTACTTCTAAGTTTGGGTTTTGAGATATTCTTTTCTTTTCAAATTTTATTACATTATCATCACTAACATTTGCAAATAAACTACTTGTTAATAAAACTGCAAGTGTTAATACTTTTGATACTTTTTTCATATATTTATTCCTTATAATTTAAAACTATTTATATTTTAACTGCATAGTATTAATCAAGAGTTAATACTAAGATCTTGATTTTACAGTAATTTTTTTAATATCAAAAAGCTCTTTTGCTCTATTTAACATAGGAGAATTAATAATATCATTTAATTGTAATTCTTGTTGTGCAGGAGTTTGAACTGCACTTTTATGCATATCAGCAACACAACCTGAACTCATTTCAACTTCTTCAATCATTGAACCTGATTCATTTTGGGTATTTACATTTTGATTTATTTCTTCTTTAATATCCTCGTTAACTTCTTCAACTTTTTTAATAGCTTCTTTTTTTAACTCAACGGAGGCTTCATCCTTTTTAAAATCTAACTCAACATCGTTTCCATAAACATCTTGGGCAAAGGTTCTAATTAATACAAAGTGCTTATATAAAAACTTTCTATCTTCATCTTTAGCATAAGAAATAATTGATAATTTATTGTTTTCATAACCATTAAAGATAAAGTTTTTTTCAAAACACTCTCCTAAAGAGTAGTCTCTATCATAAACCTTTGATGTAAGTTGTTCATACATTTCATCTTTTTCTTCCATTTGTGGTTCATCAATGGGTACAACTTCAACTTCTTGAGATATATTAACTTCTTTATGCTCTTGAACAATTGGTTCTATTTGAACTTCTGCTGAAACTACAGGTGCTACTTCATTGAGATTTTTAACTTCTTTTTTTTCATTTGAATTTGTGTCTGTATTTATATTTGATAATGCCTCTTCTTTACTAGTAGGTAAATCATCAAAAGGTGTTGGATATGAAACTTCAGGAATTGAATCAATTACAGATAAATCAACCATTGAAGTGCTTTCAATTAAAACTTTATCAGCTTCATTTACCTCTTCAATCTTTGTTTCTGGAATGTTTTCCATAATTTCTTCAGTCATATTACTTTCAAAAGGATTAGATTCAATTACCTCAGGCTTAGGTTCTTCTTGTGTTTTTATTACCTCAGGAGTTTTTTCAACTAATTTTTCAACTGGCTTTTCTACTACTTCTTCTATCGACTTTTGTATTATTTTCTCAACTGGTTTTTGTTCAACTTTTGGTTTGATATCTTCAACTTGTGAAATTATTTCTTCAATTGTTTTAATATTTGTAGCTTCAATCATCTTCATTAAAGTTAAAATAAGAACAAAGCCACCATCAGAGTTAATCGATAAAAGATGCTTAGCATCTCCTATTATTCTAAAAAATCTATCAAATAAAAGTAAATCAAATCTTGCATCTTTTTCAAGCATTTTATGTTTTAAATAAATTGACATTTCATCACATACTTGTGATACATCATAATTTTCTAAATCTTTAATTATAGGTGTAATGTCAGCTTTATTTAGAACTATTGTAAATACATTATCCATTACTTTTGGATCTATTAAACCTAACATGTCAACTACAGTTGCTGTTGTAATTCTTCCACGCGAGAAAATAATAGCTTGGTCTAATAACGTTAGTGTATCTCTTAAGCTTCCCTGTCCACTTCTTGCAACAATTTCTAATGCATCTGTATCAAATTCAATATTTTCTTCATTTAAAATATGTGATAAATGATGTGTTACATCTGTATCTGATATTTTATTAAATCTAAAATGCTGAGTTCTTGAAAGGATTGTTGCAGGTAATTTAAGTGGATCTGTAGTTGCAAGTATAAACTTTACAAATCCAGGAGGTTCTTCAAGTGTTTTTAAAAGAGCATTGAAAGCTTGAGTAGTAAGCATATGAACTTCATCGATTATAAATACTTTAAATCGTGCAGAGCTTGGTTTGTATTTTGTATGTTCAATTAAATCTTTAATATCATCAATACCCCTATTTGAAGCAGCATCCATTTCAATTACATCTAGATGTCTATTTGCGTTTGAGCTAACACAGTTATCGCAAACTTCACAAGGTTTTGAAGTTGGACCATTTGAGCATAAAAGTGCTTTTGCCATAATTCTAGCAGTTGAAGTTTTACCACTTCCTCGTAGTCCTGAAAAAAGATAAGCATGTGATAATCTATTTGAATCTAATGCCAAAGATAAAGTTTGAGAAACAGTACTTTGACCTACTAAATCTTCAAATCTATGAGGTCTATATTTTAAAGCTAATACTTTTGTCTCTTGTCTTAATTCACTCATATATTGCATTTCCTAATTATAATTTTATTTTTATATTCACTTTTTTCAAATATTTTATTTATCATATTTTCATTAATATCATCTGTGGCATAGATTGTAATATCTAATGAACCTTCGTTAATATGACCTTTTTTACTACTTAGATCTATTAATCTTTTTGCAATTGCTAAACCAGTTTGAATTACTGTAATATCATATTTCATAATATTTTTGATTTGTTTTTCAATTAATGGATAATGAGTACAACCTAAAACAATTGTATCAACATTATATTCTATCATTGGCTTTAACCAAGATTCCAACATTGAATAAGTTAACTCTGAATCAGTTTGTCCTTTTTCAATTTGCTCAACTAATCCAGGGCAAGCTTGCTCATATAATTTAACTTTTTTATTCTCAAATAATTCATTAACAAGCAATTGATATTTATCGCCTTTTAATGTAGCAGGAGTTGCTAAAACTCCAATATTATTTGTTTTCGTAGCTTCAATTGCAGGTTTAATACCAGGTTCTGTTCCTACTAAAATTAGCTTTGGAAATTTTTCTCTTAAATGTTTAACAGCAGCAGAAGTTGCAGTATTACAAGCAATAATTAAAGCTGATATTTGATGTTCTTTTATTAGAAATTCTGTTATATCAATACTACGCTTTAAAATCTGTTCTTGTGTCTTTTGTCCATAAGGTGCATATTTTGTATCAGCTACATAAAAAAGTTTTGCACCTTTAAATACTTCTGTTATAGAAGATACAACTGTTAATCCACCTAAACCAGAATCAAATACTCCAACTTTCAAATAAAACCTTAATATTATTTTTTAGATTATATCTAAATATGTTAAAATTCAATTAAAATTTTGTTTACCCAAAAGGTTGGTTTTCATGTTTCATCATTTTCATCCATATGAACCATTTATAAAAGAAGATACTAAAAAACTAATAGTAGGAACACTACCTCCTCCTAGATTTTGTACAAAAGCGTATAAAGTAAATGATGTAGATTTTTGTTATGGTTCTCAAGATGGATTATTATGGAAAGCTTTAGATGTAATTTTTGATTTAAAACTAGAATATTTAAATACAAAAGAAGAAGTTACAAAAAGGAAAAACTTTTTAATAAAAGAAAAAATAGGCGTTTGTGATATTGTTAATTCTTGTAAAAGAGAAAAAATTGATGCAAGTGATTTAGGAATGAGTGAAGTTGAACTACGTGATATTTTAAAATATATTAAAGAATTTAAAAACATTGAGACTATTATTTTTACAGGAGGAAATAGTAAGAATGGTCCTGAATATTTTTTAAGAAAAATTCTAAAAGAAAAAAATATAAAATTTATGCAAACTTCAAAAGAAATTCCAAAAGTTCATGAATTTAGTTTTGATAATAGAGTAATTAAAACAATAAGTTTAACCTCTCCTTCAAATGCAGCAAATAGATTTATTGGTTCAAATTCTTTGTATAAAGAAAATAAGATTAAAAATCCTGCTTATACTACTTTTGATTTTAGAGTTGAGCAATATGAAAAAGTTTTCAAATGCTATTAACTTTTAAAAGTTTAGTTTTTCCAACCATAAGTTCGATTGTCATATACATTCTTTTAAAAACACTTTCTTGTCTATATTCTAAGTTATGCTTTTTACATAAATCTTTTATAAGTGGTTGAAGCTTTTGATATTGACTTAGAGGTAAGTTTGGGAAAAGGTGATGTTCTATTTGATAGTTTAACCATCCATGTCCAAAATCAATTAAATTACTTCCTGTGTTGTAGTTTACACTTCCCATAATCTGTCTTAAGTAAAACTCACCTTGTGATTTATGAGGAGTATCAAACCTATATATATCTTCTGCTGAATGATTTGGAACAATTACTAAAAATGAGTGTAAGTTTGCAATATATTCAGCTATTAATGTAATAATAAAAACATTAAATACTGCTTCTAAACCTAATGGTAAAAATAGAAAAGGTATTAGTATAAATTTAACAGAAAAATATGGAAGTATATATTGTTTCCATAAAATTGCACCATTCTTTTTAAATGGACTTACTTCATAAGATTTAACTTCTTCTAGTTTTAACTTACGTCTTTTTTTATTCTCTAATATTTTCAAAGTATTTGGAGCATAATACGTAAGCTTCCAAGTTCCAGCAAAAGCATAAACAAAAACATATCTTAACCACATAGGAGTTTTTGATTGAATTAACCATTGCAAGTTATTCTCAACATTATCAGGATCTTCATCTTCCCCTAAATGATAGTGGTGCATAATATTATGCTCATGAATCCAAGCTTCAGGTTTAATCCAATCTAACCAGTCAAGATATCTTCTATTGTCTTTGGCAAATCCAGCTTTTGTATATCTAAAAGGAACTCCAGGAACTTTATCATATGCACCATGAAGTATAGGATGAGCAACATTAGCCCATCTTGATACATTTCCAACTGCAATTAAAGTTGCTGAAAATAGTGCTAGAATCCAGAAAAGAAATCCACTTAAAGCAAAAGATGATATTTCTAAAAAGCTTATAAGAGCTACAAGTCCATAGCCAGAAAAGTACAAGCCCTTCCCCAACGTTCTAGTTTTAGTAAATGTAAGAAGTCATCATAAGTACTTCCGTTTAAACTTTTTTTTACTTCGTCAATATCTTTTTTAAGTTGATTTTTATCAATATCTTTATAGTTTGCATAGGTACTCAATAATTTTCCTGAAATAAGTTTTTGTAATAAGTTTTGATTTAAATAGTTATAAAAAGTAGCCTAAAGCTACTTTTTATTCATTCATTCCAGCGAAGAATTCAGCGTTGTTTTTAGTTTTTTGCATTTTTGAATAAAGAAATTTTAAAGCTTCAACTTCATCCATTGAAGCAATTGCATTTCTTAAAATCCATGTTTTTTGTAAAATTTCTGGAGAAAGAAGTAATTCTTCTTTTCTTGTTCCTGATTTGATAATATCTAAAGCAGGATATACTCTTTTGTTAGCCGCATTTCTTGATAATACAACTTCAGAGTTTCCAGTACCCTTAAACTCTTCAAAAATAACTTCATCCATTTTTGAACCAGTTTCAATAAGTGCAGTAGAAATAATAGTTAAACTTCCACCCTCTTCAATATTTCTAGCAGCCCCAAAGAACCTTTTTGGTTTATGTAAAGCATTTGCATCAACTCCACCTGAAAGCACTTTTCCAGAAGATGGTGTAACAGTATTATAAGCACGAGCAAGTCTTGTAATAGAATCAAGTAAGATAACTACATCTTTTTTCATTTCAACAAGTCTTTTTGCTTTTTCAATAACAATTTCAGCAACTCTTACGTGATTTTGAGCAGGTAAATCAAAAGTAGAAGAATAAACCTCACCTTTTACAGATCTTTGCATATCTGTAACTTCTTCTGGTCTTTCATCAATTAATAAAACCATCAAAGTAGCTTCAGGATGGTTTTTAGAAATACCATGAGCTAAATCTTTTAAAAGTTCAGTTTTACCAGTTTTTGGAGGTGCAACAATTAATCCTCTTTGACCTTTACCCATTGGAGCAAATAAATCAAGCATTCTTCCTGTCATTCTTTTTGAATCATATTCAAATTTAAATCTTTCTGTAGAATATAGAGGTGTTAAGTTATCAAATAATGGTCTATTTTTTGATTCTTTTATTGGTAAGTAATTAATTGCTTCAATTTTTAATAAAGCATTATATTTTTCACTATCTTTATTAGGAGGTCTAACTTGTCCTGAAACAATATCCCCTGTTCTTAATGCAAACTTTCTAATTTGAGTAGCACTTACATAAGAATCATTTGATGTATCAGAGAAGTTTCCATCAATTGCACGAAGGAATCCAAATCCACCATCTTTAATCTCAAGAATTCCAGTGAATAAGATAAATCCACCAGCATCAATTTGGGATTTTAAAATGTTAAACATTAAATCTTGTCTTTTTAATTCTTGAGGGTTTTCTACATCTAATTCTTTTGCAATATTTAAAAGTTCTTCTAATGTAAGTTCTCTTAACTGCTCGATTTTATAACCTTCTACAGGTACGTGAGTTCTAGCTTTTCTAGGACTTTTAGTTTTATTCTGAGTTTTTGACTCTTCCATAAGTAATTTTTGCCTTTTTGATTGTACATTTAAGTATGTAATTTGTAGTTTTTTTGTAGTTTTCTATTAAGTATTATCGATATTGTAGTGTGAATTTTAAAATTTGTCAATAATTTTGACCTTTTATAAAATTAAAGACATAAAAAAAGCTATCAATATATATTGATAGCTTTTTTATTTAATTAAAAATGATTATTATAAATCACCCTCATGTTTTCCTAAGTATTCTGCAACACCTTCAGTTGAAGCTTTCATACCTTCGTCACCTTTTGACCAACCAGCAGGACAAACTTCACCATGCTCATTAGTAAATAACATTGTATCTACCATTCTAATCATTTCGTCAATGTTTCTTCCTAATGGTAAATCATTAACTACAGAGTGTCTAACAGTTCCATCTGCATCAATTAAGAAAGAACCTCTTAATGCAACAGCTTCACCAAATAATACATCGTAATCTTTTGAAATTTGTTTTGAAAGGTCAGCAACTAATGGGTATTTAATTCTTCCAATTCCACCATTATTTACATCAGTTTCTCTCCATGCAAAGTGAGAAAATTGTGAATCAACAGAAACACCAATAACATTAACACCTCTTGAAGTAAACTCTTCGATTCTTTTTGAGAAAGCAATAATTTCAGATGGACATACAAAAGTAAAGTCTAATGGGTAGAAAAATAATACTGCACCTTTTTCTCCAATATTTTCATATAAATTAAAATCTGCTACTATTTGACCGTCTGCAAGTACAGCTGTTGCTGTAAAATCTGGAGCTTTTTTTGTTACTAACATATATATTCCTTTTATTTTTGATTAATTTTTTTGTATTGACATTATATAACAAATATTATAAATAAAAACTACAATTTAGCTTAAATTTTAAAATTTATAAAAAACTTTATTCTTTGATAATTTTTATCTTTTGCTTGCTATAATAATGAGTTCTTTATACACGAAATTAACTATTATTTTTTATATTTATTTAATTGTTTCAATTTTACTAATTTTTCTATTAATATTGATAATATATCTATTTTAAAGATAATTTTATAATTTGTGTGATAAAGTTTTTTAAAATTAAAAGGAGTTATATATGGCAGTAATAATTACAGATATTTGTATTAGTTGTGATGCATGTTTAGACGAGTGTCCTACAGAATCAATTGTAGACAATGATGAGAACCCAACAGGTGAAGATATTTATTATGTAAACCCAGAAACATGTACTGAGTGTATTGGTGATAATGATGCACCTGCATGTGCAGACGCATGTCCTACTGAAGGATGTATTCAATGGGATAATAGAGATTCAGCAGCTAATCCAGTTAGAGATGGAAAAACAGCTGGTGAACCTTGTGTTGAAGACTAATATTTAATTAGTTTTACACTTTTCACTACTTACAAAAAGGCAAGTAATTTTTAATTACTTGCCTTTTTTTTATTTTTTAGATATAATCCGCGACTTAATAAAAATCGAGGAATAACACTATGGAACAAACTTTATCAATCATTAAACCTGACGCAGTAGCAAAAAATGTTGTTGGAAAAATCTTATCAAGATTTGAAGACGCTGGATTAAGAATCGCTGCAACTAAAAAGATGCAATTAAGCAAAGCTGACGCTGAAGCTTTTTATGCTGTACATGCTGAAAGACCATTCTTTGGTGACTTAGTAGAATTCATGATTTCTGGACCAGTTGTTGTAACTGTTTTAGAAGGTGATAATGCAATGGCTAAAAACAGAGACTTAATGGGTGCAACTAACCCTAAAGAAGCTGAAGCTGGAACAATTAGAGCTGACTTTGCTGAATCAATTGATGCAAATGCTGTTCATGGTTCTGATTCAGTAGAAAATGCAAATATTGAAATTAATTTCTTCTTTGCACAGAAAGAAATTTGTTAATTATTGATTAATTAACTTATTTTATAATGAAAATAGAATTTAAAAAAGTACCACAAACTCCCAAAACTTTGGAAGCTGAGTTAAATTCAGTTAAAATTGAAGGTACTTTTTGTAAAATGTCGCAATCATTAGTAAAAATTGATGCAAAGTTAATTGGAAATACAAACATTGATTGTTGCCGATGTGGAACAATTGATAATATTGAAGTTAATGAAAAGCTAGACTTTTTATTAAGTGATGGTATATTCAAAAATGACGATTGTGAAGATTTAGTAATTGAAATAGAAGATGGTTTAATAGATTTTGATGAAATAATTCAAAGTGAACTTGAAGCTATAAAGAGTGATTATCATATTTGTGAACAATGTTCAAAAGATAATGATGATTTTGAAAAAGAATTTTAAAAGGAAATAAAATGGCAGTACCAAAGAGAAGAGTCTCTCATAGTAGAGCAGCTAAAAGAAGAACACACTACAAGATTACATTAAAAAGACCTGTTAAAGACACTGATGGAACATGGAAAATGCCTCATACAGTTAATCCAAATACTGGTGAATACAAAAACTAATGCATAAAATCGCAATAGATGCAATGGGTGGGGACTTCGGTCCTGAACCTATTATTGAAGGGCTTATTTCTGCTTTAAAAAGCAATAATAACTTTACTGCAATTGCAGTGGGGAAAAAAGATGTACTATTATCTTTAATACCTCAAAACTTTTTATCAAGAATAGAAATACTAGATACAGATGATGTAATTAGTATGAGCGATTCTGCTACTGATGCACTTAAAAGAAAAGAATCTACAATTTACAAAGCTATGGAATTAGTAAGAGATGGGAAAGCTGGAGCTGTTGTTTCTGCTGGTCATTCTGGAGCTTCTATGTCATTAGCAACTTTAAGAATTGGTAGAATCAAAGGTGTTTCTAGACCTGCTATTGCTACACTTATGCCTACAAGCGAAAATCAAAATACATTAGTATTAGATGTTGGAGCAAATGTAGACAGTGATGCAAAAAATTTATTCGAATTTGCTGTAATGGGTCAAGTTTATGCAGAAGATGTATTACAACTTGAAGATCCAATTATTGGATTATTATCTAATGGTGAAGAAGAAAGCAAGGGTAATGAAGTTACAAAAGAAGCTTATGGCTTAATATCAAAAGTTCCAAATTTCGCAGGTAATGTTGAAGGTAGTGATATCTTCAAAGGAACAGTTGATGTTGTTGTTTGTGATGGTTTTGTAGGAAATATCCTATTAAAAACTGCCGAAGGTGTTGCTGATACCATCGGAAAAATCATAAAGAAAAGTTTAAAGCGATCATTAATTTCAATTGCTGGTGCAGTACTAATGAGAAAAGTATTTAAAAACTTAAAAGTTAGAGTTGATTATGCTGAATATGGTGGAGCTCCATTACTTGGAGTAAAAGCACCTGTTATTATAGCACATGGTAAATCTAACCCAAAAGCTATTCATAATGCAATTCTTCAAGCAATTAGTGCAGCAAGTTCAAACTTGAACGAAGATATTGAAGAAAGATTAGCTAAATATAGTAAATAAGTTTTATTTATTATACTTTTATAATAAGGATATGTAAATGGCATATGCAGCTTTTAGATCTATTGGAGCATACGTACCTCCAAAGATTATGACAAATGCAGATTTTGAAAAAATAATTGATACTAGTGATGAGTGGATTACTAAAAGAACTGGTATTAAAGAAAGAAGAATCTCTGAAGAAAATGAAGCTTCATCTGATTTAGGTGCAAAAGCAGCACAAGTTGCAATAAATAGAGCTGGAATCGCTAAAGAAGATATTGATTTAGTAATCTGTGCTACTGTTACACCTGACTATTTATGTATGCCTTCAACTGCATGTTTAATTGCATCAAAACTTGGACTTCCAGCTGTAATGGCTTATGATGTTAGTGCAGCTTGTACAGGATTTGTTTATGCTACTTCTATTGCAAAAGCTTTTGTTGAATCTGGTATGAAGAAAAATGTATTAATTATTGGAGCTGAAACTTATAGTTCAATCCTTGATTATACAGACAGAGGAACTTGTTTTATCTTTGGAGATGGAGCAGGAGCTGCTATAATTTCTGCAACTGATAATAAAGATGAAGCTATTATAGATGTAAATTGTTCAAGTGATGGAAACTATGAAGATTTAATTAAAACTCCAGGTGGAGGTTCTAAACATCCTTGTAGTCAAGAAGTTTTAGAAAATAAAATGGCTTGTATTAAAATGAAAGGAAATGAAACTTTCAAATTAGCTGTTAGAACTCTTACGTCAGATGTAGAAGTAATGATGAAAAAACACAATATCACAAGTGAAGATATTAATCATTTTATTCCACATCAAGCAAATATGAGAATTATTACAGCAGTTGGAAAAGCTTTAGGAATGACTGAAGAGCAAACTGTTGTTACTGTTGATAAATATGGTAATACTTCAGCTGCATCAATTCCAATGGCAATGAACTACGCATATGAGCAAGGAAAAATAAAAGCAGGTGATACTGTTTTATTTGATGCTTTTGGTGGTGGTTTAACTTGGGGAAGTGCTTTATTTAAATTTGCACCAAATAAATAAACTTACTACTTAATATAAAAAAGGTCAAGTTTCTAGCTTGACCTTTTTTTATGTCTAAAATTTTCTAATCAAATATACTGAACCAAAAACATATAAAAGATTGTTCCAACAAAAATAGATATCAAATAATTCTTAAGTATTAAATGCAAAATAGCTGTAAAAGCTATTGCACCCACTTCTTTTAATCCATAAGGGAAAATCGAAAAATCAACATCTTTAACTGAATATACAATTAGTATTGTCATTATAATTGCAGGAAAGAATTTCTCAATAAAAACTATATAAGCGGGAAGTTCATTTTTTCTAAAAAACAAAAAAGGAAATACTCTTGTAAAAATATTTACAAGAGCCATTATTGCAATTGCAATGTATATTTCATAGTTAGTCATTTTCTATTTTCTTTCTAAAACTAAACATTAAAACTAGTGCAATTATTATTGACGCAATTAGCATTTTATCACTTGGAATAAAAACTAGTGAAAATAAAGAAGCTATAAGTCCAATAATAAAAGGAATGCTATTTTGTAAGCTTTTATATTGTTCAATACATAAAACTACAAATAAAGCAGTAAGAGAGAATTCTAAGCCTGCTGTATCAAATTTTATACCAGATCCTACAATAGCTCCTAAAGTTGAACCTATAAACCAATATGATTGATTAAAAGCTGTTAAAAAAAAGTAGTACCATCTTTTTTTTAATTGTTCATCATCTTTAATTGTTGTTAATAAAGCATAAGTTTCATCAGTTAAACCAAAGATTAAATATGGTTTTAATTTTCCTGTTTTTTTAAATCTTTTAAGAAGAGATAAACCATAGAAAGATTGTCTAATATTTACAAAATAAGATGCAATTGCAATATCTACAAAACCAGCTTTTGCATTAAAAAAATTGATTGCAACAAACTGTAAAGCACCTGCATAAATAAATAGTGACATAATAGGTGCTAAATACCAATCATAATCAAAGGAAACTAGTAATAATCCAAAAGCAAAACCTAAAACGCCATATCCCATCATTACAGGGATTGATACTTCAAAAGCTTTTTTTATCTCTTTTTCATGTTTCAAAGTTGTAATTTATTTAAATTTTTTATTATTTGGATTATTTTTAAATACATTCATAGAATTTTGTTCTAAATTTTTATTAAATTTATCAACTGTTGCAACAGAGTTAATATATAAAATAGATTCTTCTACAACAATTTGGAATATTGAATGTAAAGGAATTTTTGCAACTGAACCAAAGTTTTCACTTCCATAACCTGCTTCAAAAGATATAAAACCATCATCAATTCCAACCGTAGTATAAGTATAATTACTTAAAACAAATAAAGAAAATTTTGCTAATTGCTCTTTAATAGGTTTTGGTAATTCTGGATTAAAAGTAATCCCATCAATATTTGCAGTAATTGAGAATTCATGATTATTTTCTAATAAATAATCAATAGTTTCTTTCACTTGTTTACACACTAAATTTTTGTATTCTTCATTTTCTATAATATCTGTAATCATTTATTTAACTTTCATTTATAAATTTTACTGCTATTATAACTTATGAAACAAATAATTATGCTTATTTTTATAATATTTACTATTAGCAATTCTTACGCCTATGAGTTTAAACTAAATAAAAAAGATTATGAATATATAAACAACTCTTCAAAAAAGAAATTTATTGAAAATAGACTAGGTAAATATCAAACTTTAAAAGAAAAAGTTATTGATTATGAATTAATAAGAAAGCTCTCTCATGTAAATTCATTTATAAATAAAATATTTTCTAAACAAGATATTGATTCAAAGTCATCTCTTGATCATTGGGCAACACCAAAGGAATTTTTATTACAAGGTCATGGAGATTGTGAAGATTATGCTATTTCAAAATACTTCACACTTTTAGAGTTAAATATACCAAAAGAAAAACTATACTTTGGAGTTGTAAAAGTAAAAGGTTCAACTACTGCACATATGGTATTAATGTATTTAGAAAATAAAAACTCAACTCCATTAGTATTAGATAATTTAAGCTTTAGAGTAATTCCTCTGACAAAAAGAAAAAAACTTATTCCAAAATTTGCTTTTAATGAAATTGATGCTTATAAATTTACAAAAGAGAGATTTACACAAAAAGTAAAAGTCAACTGGGGAAAAGAAGATAAATGGAATAAATTACTAAAAAGAGTTTATAAACTTAAAGAGTAATCACTTATTTCATCAAAATCTATCATTGCATTCATTAATGCAATTTTTTCTGCTTTTTTTAACATTTCTAAAGTTATATCTTTTTCTATAATTTGGGTTTCATTTAAATATCTACTTCTTGTAGTTCCCTTTAACAAATATGACTTTGAAGTAATCCATGTACCTTCATATAAAATTGCTATATTTGCAATACTTGTATCTGTTACAATATTATTCTTAATAATTATGATTTCATCACTATTTTGTCTTTGATTAAATAGCTTATTTAACTCATCTCTATTTACAGTTTTTTTTGAATATGAAATATTATCATCATAAATTATTTTAAAAGATTTAATTTGTCTTTTTTTATATTCATCATATTGAACATCTAATATTCCACTTTCATCATAAATTACTTTACATTTTAATAACTTATTTGATGGAGGATAAATATATTCACTAAGATTAATATTTAAAGCTATTGTATTTGCAATTCTCTTACAATGATAATCAAGATTAAATATTTCATAATCATCGCATTTTATTGTTTCAAAATATTCTTGCATTAAAAACCTTTTTTTATTTTTTAGAAGGGTAAATATATTTTATCAAGCAGTTCTTGGTACTCATCTTTTACACTTGAATCACAAGTAATTCCACCACCACTTTTATAATATTTTTGAGCATTCTCATCTTCTTGAATAAATCTAATCATTACAGAAGAATCAAGATTCTTTCCATCAAAAATACCAAAAATACCTGTATAGAACTCTCTATCATACTCTTCAATTTCTTCTATGATTTCTATAGTTTTTTTCTTTGGAGTTCCTGTAATTGAGCCAGCTGGTAATAAAGAGGTAAGAATTGTTCCAATATTTTCATTCCAATTATCTTCTAAATGTCCAGAGATTTTAGAACTTACTTGTAGTAGTTTTTTATCTCCTGCATTTATTTTATCAATGTACCTGAACTTATCAACTCTAACTTTTGAAGAAACTATTGCTAAATCATTTCTTAATAAATCAACAACCATAGTGTGCTCAGCCATTTCTTTTATATCACCTAAAATTTTTGCTTGAGCATTTGCAATTGATGCATCAATTGTCCCTTTCATAGGATATGTTGATATTTTATTTTTTTTAATTTCAATAAAACGTTCAGGTGAGAAACAAACAAAGTTTTCATTTTCATTTTTAAATCTTAATTTAAATTTTGCATTTACTTTTTCATAAATTTCATCAAGAGAATATTCTGTTTTTATTTTTGTTCTAGCAGTTAAATTTGAAAGATAAGTATTTCCCATTTTTATTTGTTCTTGTAAAAAATCAAACTTTTTTTCATACTTTTTAAAGCTAATAGGATATTTTTCTATTTTAGTTTTATGTTTTATTTTTGAAGAAATATTAGTATTTATTTCAAATTTTATTCCTTTTGGAATTTTTGAAAGTTCTTTTACATAAAATTTTTTTAAATCATAAGAGATTACAAACAAAAAAGGCTCTTTTAAAGAGCCTAATTCATTAAGTTTTTTTTCTAGTTCTTTATTTTGCAAGTTTTATTTTACTAGTTTTTTAAGAATTGCCATTCTAACTGCAACACCATTTGTTACTTGTTCTAAAATTTTATTTCGGGGATCCTTTAACATTTCATCAGAAATATCAACATTTCTATTTACAGGACCTGGATGTAATAATAAAATATCTCTATTACCAAATGTTTCACTAGTAATACAATAATCATTTGCATATTCTTGAATTGATTCAAAGAAAATTTCATTATGCCTTTCAAGTTGAGTTCTTAAACTCATAACAACATCAACTTCATCAATGATTTCACGAATATTATCATACTGCTTGTGCTCATTATGTTCAGCTTTAAAACAATCAGGTGCAACAAAAACTACTTCCATACCAAATCTTGGAAGTAACCTTCTATTTGAACCTGCTACTCTTGAAGTTCTTACATCTCCAACAATTGCTATTTTTTTACCTTCAATATCATCATTAAAATGTTCTCTAATTGTATAAAGGTCTAGTAAGGCTTGTGTAGGATGAGCATGTTTTCCATCACCTGCATTTATAATTGGGCAATCAACATGCTCAACTAAAGTTCCAGGTAATCCACAATCACTATGTCTCATAATAATTGCATCAGGTTTCATTGCATTAATATTTGCAACTGTGTCAAAAATAGTTTCACCTTTGCTTCTTGAAGATGTTCCAACATCTAAAGAAACTACTTCAGCTCCTAATCTTTTTGCAGCAATTTCAAAAGCACTTCGTGTACGAGTTGAGTTTTCAAAAAATAGTGTAACTATTATTTTACCATCTAAAATTTTATTAGATTTCATATTTTTAAACTCTTTGGCATCCTTGAAAAGTTCAATAATCTCTTCTACACTAAAATCGGCTGTTCTAATTAAATGCTGCATTTTATTCCTTCAATTTTAGTTTGAATTGTAGCAAAAAGCTCTTTAAAAATTAGAAACTTTATGTATAATAATAAACTTTATTTTAGGAAAATATTATATGAAACTTCACTTACTTTTTTTAATTTTTATTACATTTCTTTTTACTGCTTGTTCAATCAAACCACTTGAACCAATAAAGTTTGAAAGTGTTAATAAAAAGATTTCTTTTGTTGATGATATTAAACCAATACTTGATAATAGATGTGTTTCATGTCACTCTTGTTATAACTCACCTTGTCAATTAAAACTATCATCTTTTGAAGGTCTTCAAAGAGGTTCTACAAAAGAAGATATTTATGCAAATAGATTAAGTGCAGCAAATCCTACAAGATTATTTACAGATGCAATAAATGAAAAACAATGGAGAGAAAAAGGTTTTTTCTCTATTGCTGATAAAATAAAAGACTCTGATGAATCTATAATGATGAGATACTTATTTCAAAAAGAAAAAAATCCTCTAAACATAGGAGAGTATTCTCCTGAAACTGATGAATTATCATGTGCAAAAGATAAAGATGAGTTAAATGAGTTTTTTAATAATAATCCACATAAAGGAATGCCTTATGGTTTTCCTGCACTTGAAAAAAATGAGTACAATCTTCTTTTAACTTGGTTAAAACAAGGATATAAAGATGATAGTATAAAAAATGTTATTCCTAAAAAAGAACAAATACAAATATCAAAATTTGAAGAATTCTTAAATAATAATAGCTTAAAACATAAAGTAAGTGCTAGATATATTTATGAACATCTGTTTTTAGCTCATATTTCTTTTGATGATAAAAGCGAAAACTTTTATGAATTAGTTCGTTCAAAAACTCCTAGTGGAAAAGATATAGAAATTATTGCTACAAAATTTCCTTATGATAAAGTCCAAGGAGAATTTTTCTATAGATTTAGAAAAATAGAGTCTACAATTGTTCATAAAACTCATATGGTTTATAGCCTTAATGACAAAAAACTTTTAAGATATAAAGAACTATTTATAGATAAAAAATGGGATATTAATCCCTATCCAACATCTTACGACCCTAAAATTGCAGCTAATGCTTTAAAAGTTTTTGAACAAATCCCTGCACAAAGTAGATATGAATTTATGCTTGATAATATTCACTATACAATTATGACATATATTAGAGGTCCTGTTTGTAAAGGTCAAGTAGCTCTTAATGTAATACAAGATCACTTCTGGGTTATGTTTATGGATCCAAAATATGATGTATCAATCAATGATAAGTTCTTTTTACATGATAATATTGAAAATTTATTTATCCCAAATCAATACGGTGATAATCCAAGTATTTTGAAAACTGCCACAATTTTAGATAATTATGATTTAGCAAAAAAATACCAAAAAAATAAATCAGAAATATATAAAAGGTATTATCCAAAAGGATTAGATTTAAACTCTATTTGGAAGGGTAATAAAAATAGTAATGACTCGATTCTGACTATATACAGACACTTTGATTCAGCATCTGTTCATAAAGGTGCTTTAGGAAATATTCCTAAAACATTATGGGTAATTGATTATCCACTATTAGAAAGAATCTATTACTCTTTAGTTGCAGGGTTTGATGTTTTTGGGAATACTCCTCACCAACTATTAGTTAGAAAACATATGGACAGATTAAGAATTGAAGGAGAGAGTAATTTTTTAGAATATCTTCCAAAAGAGTCTAGAACAAACTATTTTAATTCTTGGTATCAAGGTTGGTTAGCATCTCAATTAAGTGTTTATATTCCATCACAAGTTCAAAGTAAAATAAAATATGAAACAAAAAACTATAAAGAAGAGTTTATTGAAAAAGTATTTGACTATACAAAGGTAGAAAAAGATTCAATAAATTACATAAATACAGATTATGTAGCAAGTAAAATAAAAGAAAAATATACAACAAAAGAAGAGATTGAAGAGACATTAAAAACTTTAACCCTCCCAAATTCTTCAAAATTGATAGAAACTTTTACAGGTTCAAAAGCTAATCTTGCACATATTAGAATTAAAATGAATGATGGAAAAGATTTAGTTTATTCTATGGTAATAAATAGGTGGCATAAAAATGTTGCTTTATTATTTTCAGAAGAATCAAGGCTTGATGCTTCAAAGGACACAATTAATTATATAAAAGGATTTGTAGGTTCTTACCCAAATGCATATGCTGAAGTAAAACAAGATGATTTAAAAGATTTCTTCAATCTTTTAAAAAACTATAATGATTCTGTTTTAGATAAAAAAGAGATTTTAAAATATGTTATAAATAGAGCTAATCCAGATTTTTGGAAAAGCTTTGATTGGTTTAATGAAGAATTTAAAAAACGTGATAGTCTAAATTATGGATTAATGGATTTAAATAGATATATAAGTAAAGCAATTAATCAATAGGTATTAATAAATCGTTTAAATATTTTTGATATAATCGATTTATAAATAAAGTAATATAAACAAGTATATAAAATTAGGAAAAAGAATGATTGAACAAATAGATAAAGAATACGTATTACAAACATATGCAAGAAATTATGTTAATTTCAAAAAAGGTATAAATGCAACACTTTTTGATGAAAATGAAAAAGATTATATAGATTTCACAGCAGGTATTGCTGTAGTTTCAGTTGGACATGGAAATAAAAGAGTTGCTGATGCTATTTATAAGCAAGTTAGTAATATCACACATATGTCAAATCTTTATGCAATTGAACCACAAGCGCTATTAGCTAAAAAAATTGCCCAATTTTCAAATATGGATATAAAAATATTCTTTTCAAATTCAGGAGCAGAAGCAAATGAAGGTGCTATTAAAATTGCAAGAAAATATGGACAAACTCAATTTGAAAAGAAAAGATATAAAGTAATCACTTTAACACACTCTTTTCATGGAAGAACAATAACAACTGTAAAAGCAACTGGCCAAAAAGCTATGCATACACAAAATTTTGAACCATACCCTGAAGGGTTTTCTTATAATCACAGTATAAAAGATGTTTATGATGCAATTGATGATGAAACTGCTGCTGTTATGATTGAGCTAGTTCAAGGTGAAGGTGGAGTTCAACCTTTAGATAAAAAAGAAGTTCAAGATTTAGCTAATTATTTAAAAGAAAGAAAGATTCTATTAATAGTTGATGAAGTTCAAACAGGTATTTACAGAACTGGTGAATTTCTAGCTTCAAATCTTTATGAAATTACACCTGATATTGTTACATTAGCAAAAGGTTTAGGAGGAGGAGTTCCTATTGGTGCTGTCTTAACAACACATAAAGATATTTTAACATATGGAGATCATGGATCTACATTTGGAGGAAATTTCTTAAGTACAACAGCCGCTCTTGAAGTTCTTGATATTTTAGAAGAAACTAAAAATTCTGGAGCTTTAGATGAAACTATAATTCATTTCCAAAATAAACTAAGTGAAGTTTACGAAAAATTTACAAACTTATTTACAAAAGAAGTTGGTCTTGGTTTAATGAGAGGACTAAGAGTAAAAGATGGCGAAACATTAACTCAAATAATTAATGAAGCATTTACGCAAGGTGTTTTAGTTTTAAAAGCAGGAAAACATACATTAAGATTATTACCTCCTTTGACAATTTCAAAAGAAGAAATTAATGAAGGATTTAAAAGGTTAGAAAATGCACTTTCAAAAATCAAATAATATTAAACTACTATTATGTAGTTTAATATCTATAAATTTATTTGCAAATGAGTTCTCTTTAAATAATCAAGAAATTTTATCTGACACTAGAAAAAAGAGTATTGATTTATCACAAGAAAAAGCTAATGAAGATAGTGAAAAACTAAAAAAAGATTGGGTAAATCCAATTACATATAACTATACTAAAAACTTTGGGGAAGAGTATAAAAATGAAAAATCTGTTATTTCTATTGATCAGCCTATTTTTAGAAGTGGTGGAATTTATGAAGCTATTAAATATGCAAACTCTACACAAAAATATGCAAACCTAGAAATATCACAGCAAAGAAAAGAGTTGATTTATACTGCAACTAATCATCTTTTTTTAATAAAAAAAACAGACTTAAATATACAAAAAGCTAAGCTTTCTTTAATGAATGCAAAAATTGATGTTACAAGAAAAAAAGAGCAAGTTCTAAATGGCTTTTTAGATAGTTCATATTTAGATAATGCACTTTTAACTCAAAATGAAGCTAAGCATTCTTTAGTTGATTTAAAATATCAAAAACAAGAATTAATAAATAACTTCAATAATATTTCATCAAAAGATTATACAAATTTTTCTCTACCAACATTAAAAATATTTAATGAAAAAGAGTATTTAGATAATAATATTGAAATTAAAAAAGCGCAAGCAGATATAGAAAAGAAAGATCACTTCAAAGGTGTAACACAAGCAAATTATTTACCTAGTTTAAGTGCTTTTTATACATATACAAATAATCATTTTAAAGATGGTATTTCATCATTAGATGACAATTCTCAAACTTATGGATTAAGAGTTACTGTACCTTTTGATATAAGAACCTTTAATGATATTGAAAGTAAAAAGCTTGATTATTTAAAATCAAAAGTTGATTTACAAAATAAAATTACTGATGAAAAAACTTACTTTAAATCAAAACTTGAAAAGATAAGTATGCTTGATGATAGAATAAATATTACTAAAGAAGATTTAAATATTTATGACTCAATTTTAAGTATAATTTATGAAGAAAAAGAAGCACAATTAAAAACACAAAGTGATTTAGATACTTTACAAAACTCTCAAAAAATTAAAGTGATTGATTTGAAAACTTATGAAATTGATAAGCAAATTGAATTATTAAGCGTATATACAAAGTTACACAACTAATTTAACTATTAAAAAAACAAAGAGTCAAAGAATAACTTTAACTCTTTGTTTTAAAACCTACTTCTTTCCCTTAAAATTCAAATAATATTCAATCTCAGACTCAGTTAAAATCTTAATTGTATTTGTACTTCCTGGCATTCCTACTGGATACCCTACTGTTGCTACATAAGGTCCTTCTTTTTGAAGTAAGCCTTTTTGCTCTAATGATACTAACATCTTTTGAAACATTTTAGAGGCATGTGCTTCTTTTATTGTTCCTATTGGTTGTACTCCCCAAACTGCTGTTAATGAATTTAATACTTTTTTCTTATGTGTAAATGTTAAGATTGGAGTTTTTGGTCTATATCTTGACATTTTTATTGCTGATTTTCCTGAGCTTGTTAGAGCTAGAATTCCTTTTGCATTTAAATCATCTGCTAATTTTGTTACAGTTGCTTGTATTACATCAAATTCATCTAAGTATTCTAATTTACTTTGTTTATCAAAATTATAAATATCTTCTGTTTTTGAAATAATATTACTCATTGTTTCAACTACATTTATTGGGTCTTCCCCAACTGCACTTTCTTCAGAAAGCATTACTACATCTGTTCCATCTAGTACTGCATTTGCAACATCTGATATTTCTGCTCTTGTTGCTCTTTCATTTTGTGTCATTGATAAAAGCATTTGTGTTGCTGTAATTACAGGCATTCCTACATTATTTGCTTTTTTAATTAGCATTTTTTGAATAGTTGGTACATCATAGTAAGGTACTTCAATACCTAAATCCCCACGTGCTACCATTAGACCATCAGATTGTTCTATAATATCATCAATATTTTCAACAGCATCAAACTTCTCTATTTTTGCTATTAATTTACCTTTATAGCCATTTAGAAGTTCTCTTGCTCTTTTCATATCATTACCATTTTGAACAAAAGAGATTGCAAAGTAATCTACATTATTCTCTACACCCCAAGCAATATCTTTTTCATCTTTTTTTGTAATTACATTAATATCAATTACTGTATTTGGGAAATTTACACCTTTTTTAGAAGATAAGATTCCATGGTTTTCAATACGAGCTATTACTTCACCTTCTATTTGAATTACTTTAGCTCTAATAGTTCCATCATAAAGGTAAATATATTCATCTATTTTTACCTTATCTAGAATATCAGGATAATTAATAGAAACTACATATTTTTTATCTTCTTTTTTATATCCTACAATTTCTTCTTTTAGAAAAGTGATTTCATCACCACGTAAAAGTTCAAAAGGTTCTTTTAAATCTCCTACTCTAACTTTCGGTCCTGAAATATCTTGCAATACTCCTACAGTTGTATTAAGGTTTTTCATAGCAGTTCTAATATTATTTAAAGTATCTAAGTGATATTCATGACTTCCATGAGAAAAGTTTAATCTAAACATATTTGCACCTGCTTTGATTAATCCTTCTATTGTCTCTATGCTATGGCTTGCTGGGCCTAAAGTTGCTAATATTTTTGTTCTTTTTTCCATATATAATTCCTTAATTTAATAAAATAATTATAACACAAGTTTGTTACATACTAATTACTATTTTGTATAACTTTTATTTCACAATAATATGTTAAAATAATAAAATAAAATATTTGAGGACTTAAAATGAAACTAAATTTAAAATTAATGATATCTTCTCTTGTAGCAGCTACTATGATAAGTGGATGTGCAACAGGAACAGGAAATCCAACTATTGACGATAATCAAAAAGCAATTATTGGTACAACTTTAGGAGCACTTGCAGGTATTGCACTTGGGAATAATGTTGGTGGAGGAAGCAAAAGTAGAAATAAAGTAATTGGTGCAGTTGCAGGTGCTGCAATTGGTGGAGCTATTGGTTATAGTTTAGATAAACAAGCAAAAGAAGTAGCTGATAGTTTAAATACAAATGTTAATAATAATCCAAATGCTGTTTTAGATCCAAATCAAGATTTAATTGTATCAAATACTGATAATTACGTAAAAATAATGTTCAGAGATGCAATGATGTTTGAAACAAACTCAGCAACTCCAACTATGAGTGCAAGCTCAAAAATTTCTAAAGTTACAAGTGTACTTGAAAAATATCCAAACACTTTAGTTCAAGTAACAGGTCATACAGATAGCAGAGGTTCTCATTCTTATAATAAAACTTTATCAGAAAAAAGAGCTTCAAATGTGGGTAATATTATTTATAATGCAGGGGTACAAAATCAAATCTTTTCAAAAGGGTGTTCTTTTGATAAACCTGTAGCTCCTAATGATAATAATACAAATATGGCTTTAAATAGAAGAGTTGAAGTTTACTTATATCCAAACCAAGAATCAGTAATCGACACTTGTAAATAAAAAGAGAAATCTTTTTATTTACACCTCTCTTTCTTTATATCTCTCAAACAAATTTTGATACAATTACCAATGATAAAATTTAGTGAATACTTTAATCAATGGCTTTACGATAGTGATGGCTATTATGCTACATATAAACAAATAGGAAAAGATGGGGATTTTTATACATCCGTTTCTACCTCATCATTTTTTGGTGGTGCAATTGCAAAAAAAATTATAAAAACAATAGAAGATGGTTTTTTACCTAAAAATACTACTATTTTAGAAATTGGTGCTCATCATGGATATCTACTTGCAGATATAATTCAATTTATTTATACTCTTAAACCACAACTTCTTGAAACTTTGAATTTTTCAATAGTTGAAAGGTTTCCTAAACTTCAAGAAAAACAAAAAGAATATATTAAAGAGTCTTTTGGAAATACAATAAAATTAAAACATTACAATGATTTAAACGAAGTCAAGCTTGATAGTGCTTATGTAATAGCAAATGAAATATTTGATGCATTTGCATGTGAGTTAGTTTATACCAATGAAAACGATGTTTTACAACAAGCTTTTGTAGAAAATCATAAAATAAAGTTTGTTGATTGTATTGATAAAAATATTATAAACCATTGTAAAAAATACCAAATTACAAAAGGTGAAGTTGGTTTATCTTATGAAAGTTTTGTAAATACTTTATGTTCTAATATAAATAGCTTTGAATTTTTAAGTTTTGATTATGGAGATAGATATCCTAGAAACGACTTCTCTACTAGAATCTATGAAAAACATGAAGTGTTCCCAATATTTGAAGAAGATTTAGATTTAAAAAAACTATATAAAAATTCTGATATTACTTATGATGTTCACTTTAATCATTTAAGAGATTGTTTTAAAAATAATAAATTAGAAAACATAATATTTAATACTCAATTAAAAGCTTTAGTTGAATTTGGTATTATCGAATTATTAGAAATTCTTAAAGCAAATGTCGATGAATCAACATATTTAAGACAAACACAAAAAGTTAAAACACTACTTGAACCAACTGGAATGGGAGATAGATTTAAAATCATAAATGTTAGAAAATAACATATGATATTATGATATAATCGATTATGAAAACCTATAATTATAAGCTAATAAATGAAAACATTCAAGATATTATAAACTTTGATTTATTTAAAAACAAAGATAATATTCTTATACAAGTTTTTTGTGGTCAAGAAAAATCAAGATTACAAGAAACAGTAGATTCATTATCTAGCTTTTTACCTAATGCCTTTTGTATTGGAACTACTACTAATGGAGAAATTTATGAAAGTGAAGTAACTTCTTATTCTATTATAGTTTCTATTTCAATTTTTGAAGAAACATTCATAAAGGAATCTTTCCAAACACAAAAGAGTAGTTTTCAAAAAGGTTTACAATTAGCAAAAGAATTAATTACTCCAAATACAAAACTTTTGATTTTATTTACAGATGCTTTACATACTAATGCAGATGAACTCTTAAAAGGGATAAAGGAAATAAACCCTTCTGTAATGATTGCAGGTGCAATAGCAGGAGATAATTCGAACTTTAAAAACACTTATATATCTTCAGGAAATAAAGTTTTTGATAATGGAACAGTTGGGATTTCTTTAAACTCAGATAGCTTAAGTGTTCAAAATGATTCAAGATTTAATTGGTCTCCTATTGGAATTGAGCATACAATTACGAAAACAGTAGAAAATAGAGTTTATGAAATCAATAATATCAAAGCAGTAAGTTTTTATGAAAAATATTTAGGAAAAGAATTTTCAGATTTATTTTTGCAAAACTCAATAGCCTTTCCTCTTTTAATAAAAGACAATAATTCATATATAGCAAGAGCAGCATTAAAACTATTTAAAGATGGAAGTTTAGAATTTTCAGGTAACCTAAAAGAAGGTCAAAAAGTAAAGTTTGGTTTTGGTAATGCTGAAATGATTTTAAAAGACCCAATAATCCCTTATGAAAAAGATTATAGTGATGTACAAAGTTTTTTTATTTACTCATGTGTTGCTAGAAAGATTTTTGTTGGAGATTCAATAAATAAAGAAAATAGTGCTTATTCAAGTATTGCAAATACTGCTGGATTTTTTTCTTATGGGGAGTTTTATTTTGAGAAAGAAAAGACTAAACTACTTAACCAATGTTTTACAATGGTTGCTTTAAAAGAATCAATCACAAACAAAAACATTAACTCAAATTTAGATCAAAAAAACGAGGATATTACTTCTAGTAAGTATTCTAAAACAATGCAAACATTAACTCATTTAATTGAGCAATCATCAAAAGATTATGACGAGCAATCAAAACACTTAGAAATAGAAAAAATAAATTCACAAATGCTATTAACCTCTCAAAAAATATTTTTAAGACATGCTGTACATGAGACAAATACACCTATATCAGTTATTATGAGTAATATTGAACTTTATGAAATGGAACATGGGAAAAATAGCTATTTATCAACAATTGAAGTTGCTTTAAAAAATATTTTTAACATTTATGATGATTTAAGTTATTTAGTAAAAAAAGATCAGTTTAATTATCCTAAAAGAGATATTGATTTTGTAGACTATATTCGTTCAAGAATAGATTTCTTTAATTTGTCTGCAAAGCAATTTGGTTCAAACATAGTTTTTAACTCTATGTTTAAAACATTAACTTTTAATTTTAATGAAACTAAACTACAAAGAATTATTGATAATAACTTAACAAATGCGATAAAATATACTCAAGAAAATTCAAATATTTATATTACTTTGAAGAAAGAAGAAAATAGTCATATTTTAACCTTTTCTTCTTGTTCTCAGTATATTCAAAACCCACAAAAAGTATTTAAAGAGTACTATAGAGAAGAATCAATAAAAGAAGGTTTTGGATTGGGTCTTAGTTTAGTAAAAAGAATTTGTGATGAAGAGTATGTAGATATAAAAGTTGAATCAAATGAATTTTATACCTCATTTAACTATATTTTTAATTTGGAGGCAAAATGAAAATCTTATTATTAGAAGACGATGTAATGCTAAATCGTGCAATTACTCAGTATCTTCAATCAACCAATCATGAAGTAAGAACTGCAAGAGATGGAACAAATTGTCTTAGAATATTGGATGAAGAAGCTTTTGAACTTTTAATACTTGATATTAATGTTCCTGATATTAATGGTTTTGAAGTCCTTGAAACACTTCATGGAAAGAATATAATTATTCCTACTATTTTTATCTCTGCACTAATTGATATTGAAGAGATTTCAAGAGCTTTTGAACTTGGTTGTTATGATTATTTAAAAAAACCTTTTCATTTAAAAGAGTTGACTTTACGAATAAATAAAATATCTCAATCACAAATAGTTCCACAACAAAATAAAATACTTTCACAATGTTATAGTTTTAACTCAAACTCCCTAACACTTATGTATAACAACACTACTCATATTCTTACAAAAAGACAATTACAAATCATCCAACTTCTTGCAAGATATAAAAATGCAACAGTTAATTATGATATGTTTAGGGAATATGTTTGGAGAGATGATAATATTGATAATGCAACAATAAGAGCAGAAGTTAATAGACTAAAAAAAGTATTAAAAGAAGACTTTATTACAAATATTAGAGGTCTTGGTTATATGATTGAGTATGAAAAAGAAGAATAAAACTTTATGAGTAAAAAAAAAGGTGATGAAGCAGAAGAAAAAGCTAAATCTTTTTTGCAAGATTTAAAGTATGAAATAATTGAACAAAACTTTTATGCCAAGAAACTTGGTGAAATAGATATTATTGCAAAAAAAGATGATGTTTATTTCTTTTGTGAGGTAAAATCTGCAAATGATTATGAAGTTGCAGTAAATAATATAACTCCCTCAAAGCTATCAAAAATCAAAAGAAGTCTAGATTACTATTTACAAATTAAAAAGCTAGATGTTGCTTATTGTATGCATGTAATTATTGTTACACCTTCAAGTATAGATTTACTTGAAAATGTAACACTTTAATCATCAAAGTTTATGAAACATAACTTTTAAATCTTTTTGCCGCTAAAAGCATTAAAACTCCAAAGAATACGATAGACGCTGTTACATATAAAGCATAATCATAATTTCCAGTCCAATCAGTTAAACTAACAGCATATAAAGGAGCAGTAACTTGCCCTATTCCATAAGCAGTAGTTAAAGCACCCATTAGCATAACAGGATTTTTTCCAGCTAATTTACCACCTAAATTCATAAACAATGCAACTAAACCTGTAAATGTTCCTCCGTATAAAATTCCACAAAATAGATTTAAATACATATTTGTAGTCATTGTAGGTATTAATATTCCAATTATTTGTATAGACATTGCTATTATAATTATATTTATACTTCCATATTTATGCGCAAGTTTCATCCAAATAATTGCAGCAGGAATTCCAGCAAGTCCAACTAGTAACCAAGATAAACCAGCAACTCCTTCTAATCCAGGAATTGATTTTAAAATAGTTGGAAGAAAAGTTCCTTGAATTACAAAACCTACACCTTCAGTAAAATATGCTGCAATTAAAATTACAACAAAAGGGGAAAATAAAGATTTATTTAAGGGATGTTTTTCATTACTAGAAGCTACTTGTTTATCAAAAGATAAGATATACAAAGGATAAAAAGTCACAAGTGCACCTATAATAGTTAAAACAATCCATGATGTTTGCCAAGAAGAAATAGATAAAATAAATCTACTTATAATATCAGAAGAAGCCAATGCAATACCAATACCTGAAAAGTATATTCCCATTGCTTTTGTTTTATCTTCAAAATCTAATTTAGTCATTACAATAGCAGCACCAACAACCAAAGCCATTGCTGAACCAAAACCTGCAATAATACGACCTATTGACCATAAAATATCATTTGTTGTAATACCCATAATTAAAGTTGTTAAAATACAAAGAACTGTACCTATTCTAAAATATTTAACTTTTGTATTAATATCTTTTATAAAAATTGCAAAAATTGAACCTGATAAATATCCAACATAATTTAAAGAAGCCAAAACTCCTGAAAAAGTTAAAGACAAAGTTTGATCTTCAAGCATTGAAGGAAGAAGAGATGTATAAGAAAACCTTGCAACTCCAACTCCAATAAAAAGTCCAATTATCCCTGCTAATAAAATATTGAAATTATTGTTTTTATCTAATAAATTAAAACTACTCATCTTTTTCCTTTTTTCTACTTTTATTTATATCGTTTTGATATGATTTTGGTGTTAAGGCAAAAACTTTTTTAAATACATTTGTTAAATGACTTTGATCATAAAAACCTACTTCAACAGCAGCTTCTGAAATATCAACACCTTGGCTAATTAATTTTTTTGCTCTATGAACTCTTTTATTTACAATATAAGCATTTGCAGATAATCCAAAATCTTGGTTACAAATTCGTATAATGTGATAGGGACTTACTTTTAACTCTTTTGAAATACTAGTTAATGTTAATTTTGATGAAATGTTTTTTTCAATATACTCTTTAAAATCTTTTGCAATTTTTGTTGTTTCGTCAATTTTTAGAAATGTTTTTTCAGAAACATATTTATTAAAAATATTTTTTAAAAAAGTTAATACTTCTAACTCTTTTTTTATTACATCGCTTTGCCCGTATAATATATCAAATAATTCAAAAAACTCTTTGTTTAAATCTAAGTCATCTATTATATTTGATAAAGCAATAATATCTTTTGTATTAAATAATTGATTTTGCAAATTTTTATACCAATCTCTTTGAATATAAATTACATAATAATCTTTGTTTTCTTCATCACAAATTGAATAATGAACTTCATTTGGATTAATGATAATTAATCTTTTTTCTTTTAAAATAAGTTCTTTATCATTAACAATAAATTTTGCTCTTCCTTCTTTTAATCCTATTATACATATCATATTATGATAATGTTTTTGTGGACATTCAAAAAATCTTGTACTGTATTTTAGTTCTAGATATGAAAGTTGGGGTATTTTAAAAATTCTGTTATTTGTATTTTCTATCATTTTGTTATCTTACATAATAAAAGTTTAAAAGTCTTGGAAAATATTGCTATTAGTGATTTAAAGGTGAAAGAAAAGTTGTTAGTAAACTTTCACCTTTTGTGTTTTAGCTTGTATATAAAAATTAGTGGAAGAAGTATAACTACTATTAGTAGCATTAAACTAGCATGATTATTACTTTTTAATTATTCAACAATTATTTAGCAATTTTAAGTTAGTATAATTAAACACTAACGGAGAACTTTTTGTATTCAAAAGAACTATCATCTATCAAAAAATCAAATCGTTTTAGAACTCGAGAAATATTTTCAAAAGATTTAATTGACCTTGCATCAAATGATTATTTAGGATTATCTACAAATAAAGATATTTTCCAAAAAGCTTATGAAAGAGTACTAAAAGAGCAATACACTTCACCAAAAGCTTCTATGCTTGTAAATGGCTATAATCAAATTCATAAAGATTTTGAAGATCTTTTATGTAAAACGAATAAGTTTCAAGCAGGTGTAGCTGTTGGTTCTGGATTTCTAGCAAACATAGCAATGATTGAAGCATTATGTAGAAAAAATGATACTTTATTTATTGATGAAGATTATCATGCAAGTGGAATACTTGCAACAAAGCTTTTAAAACCAGAGCAAGTAGTTATATTTAAACATAATGATTCACCTGACTTAGAAAATAAAATCTTACAAAATACTAGAAGTGGTAGAAATATCATAGCAATTGAAGGTGTTTATTCTATGGGTGGAGATTTAGCTCCCAAAGAATTATTTGATATTCAAGAAAAATACAATACCCTTCTTTTAGTTGATGAAGCTCATAGTTCAGGTGTCATTGGAGATAATCTTTTAGGAATTTTTGATTACTACAAAATAAAACCTAGTAAGTATCATATCAAAATGGGAACACTTGGAAAAGCTTATGGTTCTTATGGTGCATATATATTAGCTTCAAATGAAATCATAGATTTTTTAGTAAATAGAGCAAAGCCAATAATTTACTCAACTGCTCCTTCACTTTTTGATATAGCACTTGGATTGGAATCATTAAAATATATAATTGAAAATAAAAAAACTCTAAAAGAAAAGATAAATGAGAATTTAACTATTATACGTACTATATTAGGTATAGAATCTAATAGTTTAATTATCCCTATTGATATAGGAGATAATAAAAAAGTAAAACAAATACAAGCTGTATTACAAGAAAAATCATATCTAGTTGGAGCAATTAGACAACCAACTGTTAAAAGTGCGATTATACGGCTAATTGCAAAAATAGATATCAATAAAAATGATTTAACAAATGTATGTCAAATTTTAAAGGAATTAAAATGAGAATAGTATTAATTAGTTTACTAATATTATCTGCAGCTTTTGCTCAAAATACTATAAATATGAAAAAATGTGAACTACTTGAAATTTCTCCATATACAAAACTATTCTCATGTCATAAAATTGACTACTTAGTTGAATACAAAATAGAAGTAGATTTAAGCGAAGCAGATAGTATTAAAAAAATTACAATGATTACACCAACTTCACAAACAGTAATCAAAACAGGAAAATAAATGATAATAAACGATTTAGTAAAAGGTAATAAAAAATTTAGAGAAGTTAACTTTCCTAAGTTTCAAGGAAATATTAAAGAATTAGTTGAGCATGGACAAAAACCAGAAATTCTTTTTGTAGGATGTAGTGATAGTAGAATTACACCTGATTTAATGCTTGATACAAAACCTGGAGATATGTTTATTTTAAGAAATGTAGGGAATTTTGTACCTCCATATAGTCCTGATGAAGATTACCATGGTAGCTCAGCTGCAATTGAATACGCAGTTTCAGTTTTAGGAGTTAAGCATATTATTATTTGTGGTCATTCACATTGTGGAGCTTGTAAAAGTTTGTACAAAGATGTAGGTGATTCACCTGATTTAATTCACGTAAAAAAATGGCTTGAACTTGGTAAAAAAGCCAAAGAGTATACTCTCTTAGCAATTCAAGATAAAAGTGATAAAGAAAAATTATATAGAGCAACTGAAAGAATTTCAGTAGTTCACCAAATGGAAAACTTACTTACATTTCCAGATGTTGAACGAAAAATAAAAAGTGGTGAATTACAAATTCATGGCTGGTATTACAGAATAGAAGATGGAACTTTAGAGTCTTATGATGGAGAAAAATGTTCTTTTGTACCATTGATGGAAAACAATGATGCAAAATAATGAGATAAGAAGATTACCTAAAAAGACTATTATAATAATTGTCATACTATTTCTTGCAGGTTTCGCAGTATTTATGACATTAAAAACATTAAAACAAGACAAAATGACGGAAATTCTTGCAACCTTAGGACATAAAAATATAGATAAAATTGAAGTAATAAACAAACTAAGTGTTGAAGATAAAGAAACAAGATATAAAAGTAAAGTATATAAAGTTATGTTTCACGATATTGATACAGATAAAACATGTATTGGTTTTATTCATATGGGTAGATATAACAAAAATACTAAAGACTTTGATTGTAAATAGGAATAATTATGAGTATTATAGAAAAATTAGAAAACAATGAAAGATTAAATTATGAAGATGCTATTAAACTTTATGATTTAGATTTATTTATACTTGCAAAATATGCAAATAGAATAAGAGAAGAGAAACATGGTAAAAAAACATATTTCAATATTAATAGACATATAAACCCAACAAATATTTGTAAAGATGTTTGCCAATTTTGTGCATACAGTGCAAGTAGAAAAAACCCTTTACAATATACATTAACACATGAAGAGATTTTAGAAATTGTAAAAACTTCATCAAAAAATGATATTAAAGAAGTGCATATTGTATCAGCACATAACCCACATACTGGTTTACAGTGGTATATGGATGTATTTAAAAAAATAAAAGAAAACTTTCCCTCAATTCATGTAAAAGCTCTAACTGCTGCTGAAATTCACTTTTTAAGTACAGAGTATAATCTTACATATGAAGAATTAATTGCAAAAATGATTGAACATGGAATTGATTCAATGCCAGGTGGTGGTGCTGAAATTTTTGATGAAAAAGTACGTAAAAAAATCTGTGGTGGAAAAGTAACTTCACAACAATGGCTAGATATTCACAGAACTTGGCATAAAGCAGGAAAACAAAGTAATGCTACAATGCTTTTTGGACACGTAGAAAGCAGAGAACATCGAATTGATCACATGATTAGACTTCGTGATTTACAAGATGAAACAGGAGGTTTTAATGCCTTTATTCCTCTTGTTTATCAAACAGAAAACAATTACTTAAAAATTGAAGCACCATTAACAGGTGTTGAGATTTTAAAAACTTATGCAATTGCTAGAATTGTTTTAGATAATATTTCTAATATCAAAGCATATTGGGCAACTTCAACTGTAAAACTAGCACTAATAGCTCAAGAGTTTGGTTCAAACGATGTAGATGGTACAATTGAAAAAGAATCAATTCAAAGTGCAGCAGGAGCAACAAGTGCAAAAGGTGTTGCTTTAAAAGAGTTTGTTGATTTAATAAGAAATACTGGATTTACACCAGTTGAAAGAGACTCTGTTTATAATGAACTAAAAACTTGGTAAAAGTTTTTAGTTTATCTTTTTCAAATTCTTATTTAGGTTGATTAAATACTAATTTAAAATCTATTTCTAAGCCGTTTAAAGTTTTTAACATGCTTATAGGGTACATAATATTTATTGAATAAAGTTCATTATTTAACATTTCTATTGTTTTAAATAATTCAGAAGGGCTTTTAACTAGCATATTAACTGAATAGTAAAATTTAGTAATATCTTCATTTTTACTAGAATTAAATTTAATAATTGTATCCTCTGGGAATAAAATTTTCAATTGCTCAGTTACTCTAGAAATTGGCATAAACTCATCTGTGATGTACTTGTCAGTATAAGTTTTATAAACTACATCTTCAAGTTTTAGAGCACTTAAAGCTATAATTTTTGCATCTAACATATTCTTTTTATCTTTATTGTTTTCATCTGTATTAATTTCTATTTTATTATAAATATCTTCTAACGCTGGTTGAACAGATTTGATAAAAGTATCATCATTTAAAAGTGTAGCATTGATTTCTAAACTATTTTCTTGAAGTTTTAAATCTTTTAATACAATATCATAAGGTATTCTTTTGAAAATAGATTTTATACGTTTCTCAATCTTATCATTGATATTTACATGATCTGGTAGCTTAATAAACTTTCTTACTTCTTGTTTTTCTTCTTGCTTCTCTTCATTAATATTTAAATATAATTTATATAAACCAAAAAATGCTAAAGCAAAAAACACCAAAATAAACAAGCTGTTAAAGTTAGTTTTTTTAGCTTTTTTTCTAGGCTTGATAAAACTCTTTTTTAAATGCTTATCTTTTGTTAATTCAAAAATTTCTTCATCTATATTTATTGGATGATAATCAATTGGTAAAATTAGTTCATCACTTAATTGAGTAATTTGTTCACTTGATAATTGTTTAACTACATATAAAATTACAATTTTTTCAACAAATACATCTTTTGATTCTTCATAAAATTTATTAAGTGTATTATGAATTATTTCATTTAATTCTAAATAATAAATTTCATCAAAAAGCTTTTGTCCTGCAATATCATCTTCATAAAAATGAGTTTTTTTAATTGATTCAAAGTTTGGCAAATCAACTGTTTTATTAAATACAATTGAAGCATCATTTCCTAAAATTAATATAAAAGCTTTATTATTAAATAAAAAAATCAATAATTGATTTTTACAAATGTTTTGTTCTAAATGTAGATTTAAAATATGGAAAGCTGAATAAATATAATCAATACCCGTCTTATCAAAATAGTTTTTTGTTTCAAATAATGTTGTTTTTAAAACTGCGATATCAAAATCTGCATTTAACTCAGAAATTTCACAATCTTTTAATTTAGAAGATAAAGTCTTAGGAACGAGTTTAGTAGTATCACTTATTAATAAAGTTGAGATATAAGTATCTGCAATCTCTTTTTGTGAAGCATTTAATTTTAGGGCAATGTCTCTTGAAAGAATTTCATCATCAACTAAAAAAACTGAATTATTAGCTTCAACAATTTGATTGTCACTTAATTTTTTGTAATCAAGTTTAAGTTGAGTATCATATTTAATAGCATTGATATATAAAGACTCTTTAGTAAACATATATTTCCTATTTAAACTTTTTAAGACATTGCATTTATCATCATCTTATCTTTTATAAACTCTTTTGCTTCATCAAATTCTAAACCTTCAATACTATAAGGTTGCGATAAATAAAAGTCAATTCTACCAAAAGGTTTTGGTAAAACGAATTTATCCCAAGAATTAAACTGCCAATATTTTGAGGGTTTTGAGTTTAATACAATTATTTTAGCATTACTTTTCTTGGCAATTGCTACAACACCATCTGCAATAGTATACCTAGGACCTCTTGGACCATCAGGAGTAAGTGCAACATCAGAACCATTTTTTATTTCTTTTATTGTACTGATTAAAGCTTTAGCAGCACCTTTAGAAGAGGAACCTCTAATTAATCCAGTTCCTAAAAGAGCATATATTTTTGCAATTATTTCGCCATCTTTATTGTGACTAATCATTGCTTTTACATTTCCATTGGGTCTGAATTTAAAATAGTTTGTGGGTTGTGCTAGCAAATCACCATGCCAAGCAACAAAGATAAAAGCTTCATCACTATCAATTTTAGCGTGATGAAAAACTTTTTTGTTTGTAGAGTAAATAAATTTTACTAAAAAGTAAAGTATGTAAGGTAAAATATTTAATTTAAAATATTTTTTCATTACTCTACAATTTCACCTTTAAGTGATGTTCTAGTATTTGATGTAATTTTAACGTTTACAAATTTTCCAAGTAAAGAATCACTTCCACTTGTAAATACTTGTAAGTAATTATCAGTGAAACCACAAACTTCACCATTTGGTTTTAAACTTTCAACTAATACGTTTAAAGTTTGTCCAACATAAGATGGCATTACAGCTTCTAAATGTCTTTTGTGTAATTCGATTAAATCAATTAATCTTTTGCTTCCAATTTCATCTGGAACTTCTTTTTCTTTCATATTAAGAGCTTCAGTTCCAGGTCTAGGAGAATATTTAAAGTTGAAAATTTGATCAAATTTTACTTGATTTACAACATCTAAAGTATCTTCATAATCTTCTTGCGTTTCTCCTGGAAATGCAACAATAATATCAGTTGTAATTCTTAAATCAGGAACTAGTGATCTTAATTTTGTAGCTCTGTTTATAAACCACTCTTTTGTATATCCACGCTTCATTGCTTTTAAAATTTCAGTTGAACCACTTTGTAATGGCATATGAATACATCTAGATATTTTTTTATTTCTTGCAAACTCTTCAATAAAATCATCATCCATATGTAAAGGATGAGGAGATGTGAATCTAATTCGCTCTAAACCTTCAACTTTTGAAACTTCTTGTAAAAGTTTAGTAAAAGTTGATTTTTCTCTACCATCTGAAAATCTTCTTCCATAAGAGTTTACATTTTGCCCTAGAAGCATAACTTCAACAGCACCTAAATCAACTGATTTTTGAACTTGGTCAACAATCATTTCAATAGGTATAGAAATCTCTTCACCACGTGTACTAGGAACGATACAGTAAGTACACTTTTTATCACAACCAATTGAGATATTTACACTTGCTCTGTATTTATTTGTTTTTGCAGTTGCA
The DNA here is from genome assembly GCF_003711085.1 of Arcobacter peruensis. Lineage (NCBI taxonomy): Bacteria > Pseudomonadati > Campylobacterota > Epsilonproteobacteria > Campylobacterales > Arcobacteraceae > Arcobacter > Arcobacter peruensis. The sequence continues at coordinate 2,343,817 of NZ_CP032363.1, read as the reverse complement.
AATTCGTATGTTGATTCATCATGGTCAATACTGATTTCAACTGAACCTTTTACATCAACAACATCTTTAATTTTAGAAATATTTCTTGCACCTACAACAAAATCAACATATGGAGCTCTTTTGATAATATCTCTACCAAGATGAGATGCAGTACAACCACAAACACCTATTTTAGCTCCATCTTTTTTCTTTTTATTAAACTGACCAATTTCAGAAAATAGTTTCTGAACTGGTTTTTCTCTTACAGAACATGTATTTATGATAATTAAATCAGCATCTTCCATTTTATCAGTTTGTGAATAATCTTTATGTTTTTCTAACTCAGCTGCGATATGTTGACTATCTGTGTCATTCATTTGACAACCAAGTGTTTGAATAAATAGTTTTTTATTTGAACTCATAGTTTTTATCACTTATTAAAGTGCATGAACCTCATACATATACTCATCATCAGCTAATCCATATTTTACTTCTCTAAAATATACGTTCACACCTTCATCTTCTAAAGCATCAACTAATGCCATCATATCTTTATGTGAGTTATCTCTATCAAAATAGAATATTTTTTCACCATCTTTTTGTAAATCTTCTTTAATCTTATCTAGTTGGACTTTTTTAGGTTTTTCACTTAATTCAGTTCTTGCAAATAATAATTCCATATATTAAACCTTTTGTTTTAATTAGCCAATTATTTTATCCAAAAATTACTTTTATTTTCATAAAAGGAGATTTAGATATAATATCTATCTACACTACATTGAATTCAAAACATTACATTTCAATGTCAACAAATAAAAAGATATTAGAGGGTTATTAATGGACAAAATTATAGATATTTTAGACTCAATTGCATATGAAAAAGGTCTACAAATCAAAGATGTTGAGAATGCATTAAAAGAAGCATTGATTAAAACAGCAGAGAAAATGGTAGACGAAACATTAAGATTCGATGCAAATATAGATAGAGAAAATAAAAGATTACAATTATCACAAAAGATTGAAGTATTAGCAGTTGGAGATGAGAAACTAACTGGGGAAGTAGAAGATGAATACGGAAATGAAATAAATGCTGAAAACTTTATAGATTTAGATGAAGCAAAAGAGATTGATGAAGATTTAGAAATCGGTGATTTTATTGACTACGATTTAGAGTTTGAAAATATGGGAAGAAATGCAGCAACTATTTTACATAGTAATTTTGAATATAGAATACAAAGATTTATAGAAGAAAACCTAGTTGGAAAATATCAAGATAAAATAGGAAAAATTGTATCAGGTGTTGTTACAAGAGTAGATAGACAAGAAAACACTTATATAGAAATCGGTGAAGTAAAAGGTATGCTTCAACGAAAAAGTAGAATCAAAGGTGAAGTATTTAAAGTAGGAGATACAGTAAAAGCTGTTGTTCGTGGTGTTAATATTGATAAAACAAATGGTTTATTAATTGATATTTCAAGAACATCTCCTAAATTCTTAGAGTGTTTACTAGCTCTTGAAGTTCCTGAACTTAAAGACGAAAAAGTAACAATTGAAGCTAGTGCTAGAATTCCTGGATCTAGAGCAAAAATTGCATTAACAAGTATTGACCCTCAAATTGACCCAATTGGTTCAGTAGTTGGTGTAAAAGGTGTAAGAATTTCATCTGTATCATTCCAATTAAATGGTGAGAATATTGATTGTGTTGAATATTCTACTATTCCTGAAATGTTTATATCTCGTGCACTTTCACCTGCAATTATTTCATCTGTTAAAATTGAAAAAGCACCAGAAGGAAATGAAAAAGGTAAAGCAATTGTAACAATTCCAAGTGACCAAAAGTCAAAAGCAATTGGAAAATCTGGTTTAAATATAAGACTTGCTTCTATGCTTACTAAATATGAAATTGAACTTGTAGAAATTGAAGGTTCAACTCCTACTGATGAAGGTAATAATAAAAGAAATGAAGAAAGAACAACTGATACATCGTCATTAGAAGCGTTATTTAAATAAAATGAATAAGATATATATTTATGATTCAGTAAAAAAAGAAAAAGTTTTATTTGAAGCAATAGAAGAAAAAAAAGCAAAAATCTATGTGTGTGGACCAACAGTTTATGATGATTCACACCTAGGCCATGCAAGGTCTGCTATTGCTTTTGATTTACTTCATAGAGTTTTAAAAAATAATGACTATGAAGTAACAATGACAAAAAACTTTACTGATATTGATGATAAAATCATAAAGAAAATGTATGAAACATCTAGAAGCTTAGAAGATATTACAAGTGAATATATAAAAGCATATAAAGCTGATATGAGAGAACTTAATGTCTTAGATAATACTATTGAGCCAAAAGCTACACAAAATTTAGAAATTATGAAAGATATGATTAATAATCTAATTTCAAAAGATATTGCTTATGTAATTTCTAATGGTGTTTATTTTGATACTTCAAAAGATTCAACTTATGGTTGTATTTCAAATCGTGCTAGTGATGAAAATTCACAAGCAAGAGTTGAAGTAAATACTGAAAAAAGAAACTCATCTGATTTTGCTTTATGGAAATTTGCAAAAGATGAAGATGTAATATTTGAAGCAAGCTTTGGTAACGGTCGTCCTGGCTGGCATATAGAGTGTTCAGCTATGATAGAAAAGCATCTTGCGTATAAAAATACAGCTTACCAAATCGATATTCATGGTGGTGGAGCAGATTTACTTTTTCCACATCATGAAAATGAAGCAGCACAAACTAGATGTTCTTCAAATCAAGAAATTGCAAAATATTGGATGCACAATGGTTTTGTAAATATTGATGGAGAGAAAATGAGTAAATCTCTTGGAAACTCTTTTTTCCTAAAAGACGTTCTTAAATCTTATAGTGGTGAAGTTATTAGATTTTATCTTTTAACTGCTCACTATAGAACAGATTTTAACTTTAATGAAGAAGATTTACTTTCATCAAAAAAGAGACTTGATAAACTTTATAGAGTTAAAAAAAGAGTTTACGGTGGAGCTTCAAGCACTGTAAATAAAGAGTTTAAAGAAAAAATGATTAATGCATTGAATGATGATATAAATACTTCAAAAGCAATATCTTTTATTGATGAAATGATTGCAAATGCAAATGATAAACTAGATGTTAACCCTAAAGACAAAGCTTTGAAAAAAGAACTTGTATCAAATATAGAGTTTATTTCAGATGTACTTGGAATTGGAAATAGTGATGCATATTCGTACTTTCAGTTTGGAATTTCAAATGAAGAAAAAACAAAAATTGAAGAATTAATAGAAAAAAGAAATGAAGCTAAAAAAGCAAAAGATTTTGATACTGCTGATAAAGTAAGAGATGAAATTTCTGCTTTAGGAATTTCACTTATGGATACACCATCAGGTGTTGTTTGGGAAAAAGTTTAATACTTTTTTCTAAACTATGTAGGCATAAAAAAAGGGAAGAAGTTAAAACTTCTTCCCTTTTTTTGTGCTTTAACTAGAGATTATCTAGCGAATGCTGCATCAGTAACATTTTTAGTGTTAACGATGTATGGAACTAGTGCCATATGTCTAGCTCTTTTGATTGCTTTTTCTACCATTTCTTGAGAATTCTTAGAGTTTCCAGTAAGTCTTCTAGGCATGATTTTACCTCTTTCACTCATAGAAATCTTTAATAAATCAGAATTCTTATAATCAATGAAATCAACTTTCATTTCAGTATATTTACAATATTTTTTTCCGTATTTTCTTCTTTCAGCCATGTCGTTTTCCTTTAATTTCTAAAACGGTATTTCGTCTTCGTCGATATCTATTTCAGGTATTTTTTGCTCAGGCATTGAAGCTGCTTGAGGTTTATTACCACCATAGTTGTTCTGTCCATTTTGAGCATTAGAAGTTTTGTTATATTGATTTTCTGCTGGTTGGCTATACGATCCTTGAGGATTATAACCTTGGTTATCCCCAGCATTATTATTCATTGAATCACTTTTTGAATCTAACATTTTCATAGTTTCAACTCTTAAAGAGTGTCTATTTCTGTTAGTTCCATCTTGAGCAGTCCACTGTTCAAATACAAGTCTACCTTCTAATAAAACTTTTGAACCTTTTCGTAAGTATTGATTAGCAACTTCAGCAGATCTACCAAACATATTAAAATCTAAAAAACAAACTTCATCTTTTTGTTCTCCAGCAGCAGATTTATACTTAAAAGATGTTGCAAGAGCAGATTTTGCAATTGCTGCACCAGATGGTAAATATCTTAATTCAATATCTCTAGTTAGGTTTCCTACCATAATTACTTTATTATACATACTTAAGTCCTTAGTTTATAATTTACTACTTAGCAGCTTTTGCAGCAGCAGCATCACTCATTTTTGTCCATGCAGCAATTTCTTTTTTATTTTCATATTTAATGAAAATGAATCTCATGATATTTTCATTGATTCTATAGTTTCTTTCGATTTCAGCAAGTCCAGCTGGTTCACCTTTGAAATAAATAACGAAGTAGTAACCTCTTTTATTTTTTTCAATTTCGTAAGCTAATTGCTGAGAACCCATATCGTCGCATGCAGCGATTTCTCCACCATTCTTTTCAATTGTTGCTTTAACAGCATCGATTTGTGCTACAGTTTCTTCTTCAGTTAATGTAGGCTTAACAATAAACATTGTTTCGTAATGTTTTAATTTAGACATCTAATTTTCTCCTTATAGATTATGCCGGTATTTTTAGTTTTAACTAATATCAGCAAGGGTACTTTTTTTATAAAGTCATGGATTTTATCCAAATAAAACTGTAAACTTTCTTAGAGTTGCTTGTAAATATAAATTAGTGTTATCAATTTTAGAACTTTTTAATTCTAACTCTAAATTTAAAAGAAACTCTAACATCTCTTGGAACATCTGAGGTTTTATATTAATAGCTAGTTTTGATTTTTTTTCCCAAACAGCTTTAGGAGGAATAAAACCTAAAATTTCTTTTGGATTAGGAGCTCCATATGCTCTTGCATATGATGCTATCAAAAACAATTGCTGTACAAATGATGTAACTTGAGTAACTAAGAATACTTCATTTACACCCTCTTCTAGTAATAAGTTCAAATCATTACTTATATCTTTTCCTGATAATAGATTATGTAAGAAATCTTCAAAAGAGACTATTCCTATTCCAAAACAATGCGTATTTATTATATTAGATGTTATCTTTTCTTCTAAAATTGCAAGTTTTGATAAATCATTTATACATAATGATAAATCATTTTTATGCATAAAATATAAGTGATTTAATGCAGATATTTCATAATTTATATTATGTTTTTTTGCTTCATTTTCTAAAAGTCTTACTGCTTCATTGTCATTTGGAGCAAACATTCTTACAACTGCAGAGTTTGTTTTAGCTGTAAAACTCTTTTCCATAGTTTTAAAATCACCATCTCCCATGCATGAAAAAATTACTGTGCTATCCATGTTTGTATTGCAAGCATCGATTAAAGCATCAACTTCTTTTTTTGGAAGTTTTTTCTCGCACTTTATTAATAGAATATTATTAGATGAGAATAGTGAAGATTGAAGAAGTTTATCTTTTGCATATTTAAAATCATATTCATCAAAATATAATTTTTCAATCTCATCAGCCAAACCAAGTGAAGTAGCAACAATATTAGTGTAAAGTTCAACTAAATATGTTGACTGTCCATAAAACATGTAGGCATTAAATTTCTTATTTTGTCTTAAATGATTATCAAATTCGTTTTTATACATAGGATATATCTTATCCTAAGTTATCTTTTAATATTATTCATAATCTAACAAAAGGTTTATAATGTATAAAATAGAACTACCACTATTAGGTTTTGAAAATATTAAAGAATTAAATATAAAAACTATTGATAATAACTTTTCCACTTTAATTTTAAATGAAAATAAAAAACTAAATATAAACATTGTCGATATATCTTATTTTAAAAAAATAAATTTTAATTTTAATATTGATGATGAAGTATTAAAAAAACTACATATACATGAACAAAAAGATTTTAAAATATACTTTTGTGTTGTAATGCAAAATCCAATTGAAGACTCAATTGTAAATTTAGCAGCACCTATTTTAATAAATGAAAAACATAAATTAATAGGTCAATATGTTATTAAAAATAAAATACCTAAGTTACTTACAACTTTAAAAGATAACATACTTTAAACATTAATATTTTTAACTTCTAAAACTCAACACTACACAAACAATAAACGAACTCTTTACGCAAGATACACATAAAAAATCTATAATACACTTATCAAACAAACGAAAATAAAAAATTAATATTTAAAAGGATTTTAAAATGAAAAAATTATCAACAACAATTATAGGATTAAGTTTATTAGCAGGAAGTGCATTATCAGCACAAGATACATTTGCAAGTTTTTACCCAGTTGAGAACGATGATACACCAAGTTATCTTTCTTCAGTTCAAGATGATTCAAAAGCTTATCAAACTTTAGCAGTTGCAACTAGTGATAACAAAGTATTTGCATCTTTTTATCCTCTTGAGAACAATGATTCTCCAGATTATTTAAGTTTTAACAATACGCAAACATCAGCAGCAAGTACTAATATTTTAGCAGCATCTGCTATTAGTCATTGTACACTAGCTTCTTTCTATCCAGAAGAAGATACTGATACTAGACTTCAAACTTCTTGTTAATATTTTAACAAGAAACCCCTCTCCTTAATTTAAGAAGCTAGCAATTTATTTTGTTAGCTTTTTTAATATTTAACCGAACATATTACTTGTTTAGTAATAATATCAACCTCTTTAATTTTTACTCTTAATTTTGTGAAAAGTTTCTGACCTTTCATATTATCAATAGTCACTTTTAATCCAGAAATAGTATCATATGAAACTGCCCTATTTCTATCAGTATCTACTATTTTTACTTTTATTTCACTTCCAATATTGTCATTTGCCCAACGTGCATATTTTCTATCTTCATAATCCCAAACTAATTGAGCTACTTTTCTTTCATTTAAAGAGATATGCTCACAAATTTCATCAATATTTTTTGGAGTTTGCTTTGATTTTAAAATTCTATGTAAAACTAAATCCGAATATCTTCTAATTGGAGATGTAAAGTGAGAATATGAAGAAAAACCTAAACCAAAGTGACCTAGATTTTTTGAGCTATATTTTGCTTGAGTTTGTGATTGAATAATAAGTTCATCAATCTCTTCACTCATCATTGAAGCTTTTGCTTTTTTCTGAATATGTGTAATTGTATCATGAACATCATTTTGTACTTTTACTTTTACACCTAAAATATTTACATCATCAACTAATCTTGAAATTGCTTTTAAAGATGGCTCTTCATGAATTCTATAAATTCCTACATTATTAACTTTTTTACTAGCTTCAATATTTGCTAAAAGCATACACTCCTCGATTAATTGATGAGAAGCAGTTGAACTTTCACTATCAACTGATACGATTTTGAAGTTTTTAAGTTTTTGTCGCAATTCTGTAGTTCTAAAGTCATAACCATTTTCTAATCTTTTAGCTCTAAAGTTTTTAGTAATTTCATATAAAGGTAATATATAATCAAATATTGTTTTATCTACATCTCCATATTGATCCAATTTACCTTCAAGAACTCTATCTATTCTTCCATAGGAATATTTTCTATGTGAATTTATAATAGCTTCAAAAAGTTGTGATTTTTTAGCACATTTATTTTTTAAATCTAATTGGATTTTAAAAACATAAGAGTATCTGTCAACTCCTTCTTTTAGTGAACACATCTCTTCACTTAATTCATTTGGAAGCATTGGTAAAACTTTTCCTGGCAAATAAATTGAAGTTGATTTTAAAAATGCTAATTTATCTAAAGCACTTCCCTCTTTTACAAAATAAGAAACATCAGCAATTGCTACATATAAAACTTCTTCATCTTTATCATAATAAATAGCATCATCGTGATCTTTTGCAGAATTTGGGTCAATTGTACAAAAAGGTAAATGTGTTAAATCAACTCTTTGATTTTCATCATTCATTTTTGCGTCAACTTCTAAAGGTTTTTGTGTTCTTATTACTTCATTATATAAATGTAAAGAGATAAGTTCATCTATTTTTGGATCAGCAATATTTCCTAAACTTTTTATTAGTTCAATAGATTTATTATCAACTAATAAAACCTCACCTTCTTCATATGAAGATGCACCTTTATTTTCTAATTTGATATTTTCTTTTACAGTATAAAAAGATTTCTCTTTTATATAAACTAAAATATCATTTTTCTTTCCATCTAAAACTTCAATGATATTAGCTTTTACTCTTGACCTTGGATTAAAAACTCTTTTTGCTAATACTAAGTCACCATTATAAGCTCCATTTAATTGATCAAACTCTATTTTTATGTTTTTATGTTCACTTATTAAATCTTCAAGTATTACTAAGTTTTTTCCAACATTAACAATTGCGACTTTATATTTTGAATTAAGTTCATAAGTTTCATCATCTAATTTAATGACAATACCTTTTTTAATAAACTTTTCTATTTCGATTAATTCAGTTTTATTATATGTCTTATCTGCACTTTGTATCTTTTTAAAAAGCTCTTTTAGCAAGTTAATTCCTTGTTTATATATAATGTAATCCTATCTAAAATATCTTGAGTATTACTATTTTTTATCTTTAGTTACTATGTTTTTAGCTTTTTTTGGGTATAATCTCTAAAATTTTACTAGAGGGACATAATAATGGCATTAGACGTATACTATGATAAAGATTGTAATATTGATTTAGTTAAATCAAAAAAAGTAGCAATGATTGGTTTTGGATCACAAGGTCACGCACACGCAGAAAACTTAAGAGATTCTGGAGTTGAAGTTGTTGTTGGTTTAAGAAAAAATGGAGCTTCATGGGCTAAAGCTGAAGCTAAAGGTTTTGAAGTTAAAACTGTTGCAGAAGCAACTGCTATTTCTGATATCGTAATGATTTTATTACCAGATGAAAATCAAGCTGATATTTACAAAAATGAAATCGAAGCTAACTTAAAAGATGGTGCTACTGTAGCATTTGGACATGGTTTTAATATCCATTATGGAAGAATTGCACCTGCAAAAAACATCAATGTAATGATGGTAGCTCCAAAAGCTCCAGGTCATACTGTAAGATCTGAATTTGTTAAAGGTGGAGGAATTCCAGATTTAATTGCAATTCACCAAGATGCAAGTGGAACAACTAAAGAATTAGCATTATCTTATGCTTCAGCAATTGGTGGTGGTAGAACTGCAATTATTGAAACAACTTTCAAAGATGAAACTGAAACTGATTTATTCGGAGAGCAAGCTGTATTATGTGGTGGTGCTACTGCATTAGTTCAAGCAGGTTTTGAAACATTAACTGAAGCTGGATATGATCCACAAATGGCATACTTCGAATGTTTACATGAGTTAAAATTAATCGTTGACTTAATGTTTGAAGGTGGAATCGCTGATATGAGATATTCAATTTCAAATACTGCTGAATACGGTGATTATATTGCTGGTAAAAGAATCATCAATGATGAGTCAAAAGCAGCTATGAGAGAATTATTAAAAGAAATTCAAGATGGTAGATTTGCAAAAGACTTTATCTTAGAAGGTCAAGCAGGATACCCAAGAATGAATGCTGAAAGAAATAATCAAAGAGAAACACTAATTGAAAAAACTGGTGTTGAACTTAGAGAAATGATGCCTTGGATTGCAGCGAATAAAATCGTTCAACAAGACAAAAACTAATAAAAGAATTAAGGAAGATTTTCTTCCTTGATTTATAACTTACTATGAGTAATAAAAAAACTAAACGAAAAACTAAAAAATCATCACAAGTTTCAAAATCTAAATTAGCAAAGATTTTCCTACTAATATTTTTATTTGCATTTATAGCTAGTGGCTTAAGCTATTTTATAATGAAAAATGAGAATTCAAATAAAACTATTAATAATGACATTCTAAAATCAGAAAAAAAAGAAATTACTGAACTCAAAAAATTCCAAAATGAAAAACTAGATGAATATTTTGATAAGCTTGAAACACCAAAAGAAAAATTTGAAGAATTAACAGAAGAGTTAAAAAAAGATTACGATCAACATGAAAAAGAAGATCATCAAACAGTAAAAGAAAATAAAGAACCTAAAAAAGTAGTAAAAAAAGAAACACCTAAAAAAGAACCTGCACCAAAAGAAAACCAAGTAATAAAAAAAGAACCTGTAAAACAAAAACCTAAATCTACTGTAAAAACTAAAAAAGAAACTTATCATTATAACAAAAAGAATAAAGCAAAAATCGCTATTGTAATTGATGATGTAAGTAGTAGCAAACAGAAGAAAGCAATTTTAGATATTGGTTACGATGTTACAATGGCTTTTCTTCCCCCTCAAAAAGGTCATATAAATTCTGCAAAAATAGCACAAGACCAAAAAGTACATATGATACATTTTCCAATGCAAGCAGGACCTGGATTTAAATCAACAGAAAAAATCACTTTAACAATAAATGATTCTTATGCAAAAATTGAAGGAATTGTGAAAAACTTACGAAAATGGTATCCAAATGCTGTATATACAAATAATCATACAGGTTCAGTATTTACTCAAAATGATGCTGCTATGGACAAACTATTTCGTGCATTAAAAAAATACAACTTTATTTTTGTGGATAGTAGAACAAGTGCTAAATCAGTTGCAAAAAAATATGCTTTAAAATATGGTATGCCTTATATTGTAAGAAATACTTTTTTAGACAATAAAAAAGATTATGATTACATTCAAAATCAACTTAAAAAAGCAATAAAAATTGCTAAAAAAAGAGGCTATGCAATTGCAATTGGTCATCCTCATTCAATGACTATAAAAGTTTTAAGAGAATCAAAACATTTATTAAAAGATGTTGAACCTATATTTATAAATAAACTTCCATATCTTTAAGCTTTAAAATATATAACTAATAATATTATTAAATAAAATATTATTAGGCTATTTATGATTAATCAAATCTCATTTAATATTCCCGAATTAGAAAATATGAAAAAATATCCAAGTGAACTTTTTTATATTGGAAATACAAATCTTTTAAAAAAGAAAAAAATATCTATAATAGGTACTAGAAGACCCTCAACTTACACAAAAGAGTTTACTCATAAACTTGCATCAAAATTATCAAGCTTTGATATTTGTATAGTTAGTGGTGCTGCTATGGGTGTTGATGCTATTTCTCATATTGCAGCAGGTTATGATAATACAATTGCTGTTGTTGCAAATGGCTTAGATATACGTTATCCAAGTGTAAATAAAAACTTAATCTCAGGAATCGAGCAAAAAGGATTAATGCTTTCAGCTTATAAAACTGGTGAAAAAGCACGTAATTATACTTTTGTTTTAAGGAATGAAATAGTCGTAGCTTTAGGAGATATTTTAATAGTAACAGAAGCTGATATTAAATCAGGAAGTTTAACTTCTGTTAATTATGCTCTTAAAATGGGGAAGAAAGTATATACTTTATCTCATAGAATTAATGAAAGTTTAGGAACACAAGAACTTGTAAAAAAAGGCTTAGTTGAAGTTATTTATGACATTGATGAATTTATACAAACTATTACGAATAAACTTCCATCATTAAAACAAAATGATGAAATACTTCACTTTTGTGATACAAATCCAAGTTATGAAGAAGCTATAAGTAAGTTTGGCGATGTAATATTAGAATATGAACTTGAAGGTAAAATAAGAATTGAAAATGCAAAAGTGTCAATAATATGAATTTTTATAAAAAATAGTTATAATCAAATACTATATTACAGAGGCAGCTTATGAAAAGAAGAATTTATTTTTATTATCTTATATTTAATATAATTGTTGTTTCTTTCTTTTCTATTTATTTATACGCTTCTTATATTCAAAAAAAGTCTCTTGTAACTGAACAAACAAAAATAACAAGTCTTCTAATAAGTGAATGGATAAAAGGCTCATTTTTAGCATCTGATTATGTACTAAGAGATATTATTGATAAGGTTCCTGTTTCTGCATTAAAATATCCAGCAAGTAATCTTGTTGAGCATGATAGAATATCAAAACTTATAGTTAAAAAAAGTCAGACTTTAGCTCATTCAAATGGTGTAGGACTTAATGATGAGAACTGCATTATTACACACACTCCATCAATTGTAGGTTTTGATGCTAGCAAACGTGAATGGTGCTATAAACCTATGAATAATCCTAAACTTGAAACTTATGTTTCTAATATGTTCATGAGTAATATCAATGAAATGATGGTTATTCAAGTACGTAAATTTCCAGATAATAAAGGCTTAGCTGGTATTGGTGTTAATTTATCATTCTTTTCACAATGGGTAGAAAAAGTTAAGTTAGGTAGAAATGGAATAATCAGTATAGTTGATAGTAATTTAAATCTTTTAGCTAGACAACCTTTAATCTTAGAAGCTTTAGGAAAAGAAGTAAAATCATCAATTGTAAAAAATTTTATCACTTTAAATGAAAAAAGTATGATATATTCAAATGCATCACCCCTTGATAATAAAGAAAGATTATATAGCGTTAGAAAAGTTGAAAACCTTCCTTTTATAGTTGTTGTAGGTGAAGCAAATGAAGATTGGCTTGATAACTGGTATATGCAAGTATTTATTTCTATATTAATTACTCTTTTATTATGGGTAATGGCTTGGATAATCTTACGTCATTATTCACATATCTTAAGTCAAAAGAGTGAACTTGAAAGAATTTCAATAACAGACCAACTAACTAAATTATACAATCGGCACAAGCTAAATGACGTCCTTCAAAGTGAGTTTAATCGTGCCCAAAGAATTGATTATTCATTTACTGTAATAATCATAGATATAGATGATTTTAAACTTATAAATGATACTTATGGCCATAATGCTGGAGATAATATTCTTAAAGAATTAGCACAATTACTTAAAGATAATATCAGGATTACAGATACTTTAGGAAGATGGGGAGGAGAAGAATTCTTAATTATTATTCCACAAGGTGAAAATAAAAATGAAGAAATTCTAGCTCAAAAACTTAGAAGTAAAATTGAAAAGCATTCGTTTTCTAATGTTCCAAAACTTACAGCAAGTTTTGGAATTTCACAATACAAAAAAGGTTATAGTATAAATGATCTAATTAAAAATGCAGATGATGCACTTTATGAAGCCAAAGGAAATGGTAGAAATCAAGTTAGAATAAAAAACATCTAATTTTTAAACCTTTTACAACTTTTAACTTTCAATAATATTAAATATCCAAATACTCCAGAAAGAACAGAACCTATCAAAATAGCTAGTTTATCAGTATATGAAAACATAGCCGAGTCTTGAAAAGCTAGTGAATCTATAAATAAACTCATCGTAAATCCAATTCCTGTTAAAACACTAACTCCATAAATTTGTGCCCAAGTAGTACCTTTTGGCAAAGATGCAAATTTAAATTTAACTGCTAAGTAAACAAAGAAAAATACTCCTAATTGCTTACCAATAAAAAGACCAAAAATAATTCCAAGAGATACTGGATTTATAATTAAATCCAAAGATAATGATCTTAAATCAATTCCTGCATTTACAAAAGCAAATATAGGTAAAATATAAAAAGCAACCCAAAAATGTATATAATGCTGTAAACTTTTTACAGGAGAAATTCTTTTTCTTTTTTCATTTATAGCATTTAGTGGAATTGTAAAAGCTAGAATAATACCAGCTAATGTTGCATGAACACCTGATTTTAAAACAAAAACCCATAAAATTACTCCAACAAAAGCATAAGTACTAACTAATGTAATTTGCATTTTATTCATAGTAATTAAAATAATAATACAAACTAATGCCATAAGTAAAGACATAGTAGAAACATCTGAAGTATAAAAGAATGCGATAATTAAAATAGCACCTAAATCATCAAAAATTGCTAGTGCCATTAGAAATATTTTAAGTGAAACAGGAACTCTTTTTCCTAAAAGTGATAAAATTCCTAAAGCAAAGGCAATATCAGTAGCAGTTGGAATTGCCCAACCTCTTAATGCAAACTCATTATCATAATTAAAAGCAACATAGATTAAAGCAGGGACTAGCATTCCTCCAATAGCAGCAATACCAGGAAGTGCGATTTTAGAAAGAGATGATAAATGTCCTAATATCAACTCTCGTTTTATTTCTAAACCAATAAGTAAAAAGAAAATTGCCATTAATCCATCATTTACCCAAAGTATCAAAGGTTTTGAAATATCAAGAATAGTACCTATTTTAAATTCAATAGGAGTGTGTAAAAAGTTATTGTAAAACTCAGATAGAAAGGTATTGCTAAATATTAATGCAAGTAGAGTAACAAGCATTAATATAATACCAGCTGTTGATTCTTTTTGTAAAAATTTTCGTACTAATACTTTCATAATATTTGCCTTTAAAGCTTAATATATTATTTTAGTATAAAGTACTTTATTAAATATTAAAACGAATTTTTAGTATTACCTAGTGTCTTAATTGGTAAGTTATATCTCCAGCACCAACACCTAAGAAAATACCTTCATCATAACTTTTTATGATTTTTTCATCTTTTATTAAATCTATTCTTCCAGCAGTTGAAGAGATTCTATCTGCAAAGATTGGATTATATGCTGCAAACTCTTTTTCAAAATCTATATCAATTTTTTGTTCACCTGGAATTGTCCAAATAGGAAGGATAATTAACTCATCACATCTTCTAAAACACTTTTTGAAACCTTCAAGATTATCACTTGTTCTTGAGTATTTATGAGGTTGCCATAGAACTATTCTATTATTTAGATTTGTTAAGTTGTCATATAACTCAACTGATTTCATTGTAACTTCAATCTCTGTTGGATGATGAGCATAATCATCAATTACAACAAATTTATCATTTGCTTGAACTACATCAAATCTTTTTTTAATACCTTTATATTTTAAAAGGTTAACTCTTATACTTTCAATATCAAGTTCATTTAGTGCTGCTAAAATTGCTAAAGATGCATCAACTGCAATATGATAACCAAATCCCCATACTTCAAATGTTCCTAAGTCTTTTAAATCAAATCTAGTACAAGGCTCTTTATCTTTTAATGTATATGATAAGTTTTTAATATCTTTGCTTGGATAAAGATAAGTAGCCTCTTGAATTTTTAACTTAGCGATATCTTTATCTTCACCATTTAAAACTCTTTTTTTAGCAAGTCCTATAAAACTTTCATAAGCAGAGTAAAACTTATCATAATCATAGTGATAATATTCCATATGCTCTGGTTCTGCATTTGTAACAATTGCACAATATGGATTTGAAAGTAAAAAAGATGCATCTGATTCATCAGCTTCAAAAGCAACTAAATCGTTTACATACCTAAAGTTTGAACCAAAATCTTTTGAAATTGCACCAATTAGTGCTGAACTTTGTAAAATTGAAGCTAAAATCGCTGTTGTAGTTGATTTACCATGAGCCCCTGCCACACAATAATTTTTCTTATCACCTAAAACAATAGGAAGTGCTTCTTTTCTTGAAAGTGTTCTTGTTTGATTAAGTCTTGCTTGAATTAATTCAGGATTTTCATCTGTTACTGCTGCTGAATATATTACTAAATCAAAATCATCTTTAATGTTCTTTGCTTCTTGAGGACAAGAAACTTGTATACCTTCATTTTGAAGCTCTTTTGTAATTGGTGAGTCTTTCATATCAGAACCAGATATTTCATGACCATCGTTATTTAAAAATCTTGCTAGAGCAGAAAGTCCAATTCCACCTATTCCTATAAAATGTACTTTCATTAGCTATCCAATAAGTGTTTTAAATTTTTGTATTCTTTTTCTAAGGTGTCTTTATTATCATTTAAAAATTCATCAGTATTAAACTTGAAATTCATAATAAAGTAACCATATTTTTCTTCATCATTTTCTTTTTCATGATCAACACTAGTATCATAAAAAAAGTCTAGTTGATTTCTAGTAGATAAAACTATAATTAAAACATTTAAAGCTTTTTCAAGTTCAACATCTTCTATAATATTTGCTAGTACGAAAATTAATTCTTTTGCACCATCAAAATTATCATAAGACCATTTTTCAATTGCATGTTCATAAAATGCTCTTACATAAAGTAAATTATCATCTTCAAGTTTTAATTTTACATTTTCATTTACAATTTTTTCAACATTTGCAAATGATGTTTTTAAAATTTGCTCATAAAGTTTATTGATTTTTTCTTCTTCTAAATCTAAAACTAACATCGAATCTAATGTCTCATACATTGCTGAAATATTTTCTTCTTCCATTGATTTAACTCTAGTTTCTTCAAGATACTTTATAAAATCAGGGTTAGTTCTTGCTTCATTTAATTGTTCTTTATCCATCAATAAAATCCTTTAATCTTTTTAATACTTCTTCAGTTTTTTTTGCATTTTCTACAAGAGCTATTCTTACATAACCTTTTCCAATTCCTTCTCTTCCTAAAAAAGAACCAGGTAATACTTTTATGTTTTTTTGTCTATATAATTCTCTTGTAAACTCTATTTCATCTTCAACTTCAAGCCAAATATAAAAAGTCGCTTGAGGTGGTTTTACACCTAATATTTCATAAGCTAATTCAAAATTCTTTTTATAGATACTTCTAAAATACTCTACATGACTTTCTTCATTCCAAGCTGCAGCTGCAGCATATTGAAGAGGTACAGGAGAAGCACAGCCTACATAAGTTCTATATTGCATGTAATCTTTTAATATCTTTGCATCACCTGCAATAAATCCACTTCGTAAACCAGGTGCGCTACTTCTTTTTGAAATAGAATTCATAACAAGTACATTTTTAAACTTATCATTTCCAACTAATTTTGAAGCTTCTAAAAGTGAAGCTGGTTTATCATTTTCATCAAAATAAATTTCAGAATAACACTCATCATTTATCAAAATAAAATCATATTTTAAAGCTTTTTCAACCCAAGTTCCTAATTCTTGTACACTCATAGAAGCCGATGTAGGATTATTTGGAAAATTTAAAACAACTAAATCACATTTTTTTAATTGCTCAGCACTTAGTTCTGCTTTAAAATCATTCTCTTTTACTAAATCAATATGTATAACTTCTGCCCTACTTGCAATTGCAGCACCTTCATAAATTTGATAAAATGGATTCGTAAAAGCAATTACAGGGTTTTTTATATCAAATAATGCAAACTGAGGAAAGTTAAATAATACCTCTCTTGTTCCAAATGTTGGAATTATTTGTGAAAAATCTAAATTTACATCAAATCTTTTACTTACAAAATTAATCATTGCTTCTTTTAATTCAGGTATTCCAGCAGATGCAGGATATTTTTTCAATAACTCAGTTGAGTTTTTTAATGTATCTTGTATAAAATCAGGTGTTTCAAATTTTGGTTCACCAATAGTTAATGCAGATAATTCATAATTTCCATTACCTTCAACATCACTTAAAATTTCTGTTAGTCTTTCGAAAGGGTATTTTTCAAAATTCATTTATTTTTCCTTAATTTCTATTGTTCTTCAACTATTGGAACTAATAATTGATTATATTTATTCATATCAAAAGAGATAAAATCAGTATTTGTATAGAAGAATTTAAATGAAAATCTTTTTTTAAGCATTTCTTCTTTTAAAGGTAAAATTTGAAGCATACTTTTTTGCTTTTTTAATTCACGTATAGGATTTTCACTACTTGATATAATTTCTATTTTTTCATTAAATATTTTTGCAAGATTTTCAAAATGATCTAAAAGGTTTGTTTTATCTTCTTCTTCACCAATAGGATCTAAATCAAAAATTCTTGTTTTTGTTTTCATTTGACTTGCAACATCAAAAACAATAGGTGAGATTTGTTCATAAGAATGCGTATCATTTAATAAAACAACTGTTTGTTTTATTGATTTCAATTTCTCATTTCCTAATTTAAAAATAGGAACTTTTAAGTTAATAATATTTTTTATAGAATCTTTGTCTTTAAACATTTCTTGGGTTAAAATCATCATTCCAATATCATACTTTCTAAAATCTTCTTTTAAAATTTTATTAAAGCCCTTATTTGAATAATCAATTCGCATAACAATACTATCAAAATATTTAAACTCATTTTTAATATGGTCCATAATTTGAGGTGTTGTAGGTCTTGTAATTCTAACTATTAATTTATTGTTTTTTAATTTTTGATTTAATGTTTTAGCTTCTTCAATTGCTTTTTTTACACTTAATTCATTTTGTAAATAAAGGTCTAAATATAAATATATATTATGTCCAAAGGGCATTGGAAATTGACCTTGAGTTTTACCAATTGCATTATATATTTGCATTAAAACATAAGGTTTACCAATTACTAAAATTACATCATTTGGCTTTAAAACTAGTGATGGTTTTATATTTACTAATTGTTGATTTCTATAAAGTGCAAATATTTTCCATTCTTTTTGCTCAATTGATCCAATATATCTATAGGCATAAGAGCTTCCAAAAGGAACTCTAATTTCCATAATTTCACCTTGTTTTAGACCAATATTTTGAGCAACAACTGGAATATTTGGAAGTCTTTCAACCATCCCATTTGCTAAAACTTCAATTCCTTTATAAACATTTATATAAGGATCTTTTAACCCTAATCCCCAATAATCCAAAACTGTCATTTGAAGATTTTTTTTATGGCTTCTAATATTTTTTGTTACATTAATCATCTCATCTTTAGAGTTTAATGCAATTAAAACTTCAGTATGGATATTCTTATCTAAAACCATAGCAAGCTTAGAGTTTGAAGTTGGGTCAAACTTATAAAAAGTAAAGTTTGAGGGCTTTTGAACAGGAAGAATGGCATCACTCATATAAATAATATCATAAGAGTTATCGCCAGTATTTGCTTCTACGATACGATGCATCAATTTTTTTGCAACAATACCATCTAAAATAATCAAGATTTTTTTCATTCGGATATTATATCTTTTTTAAATTAATAGTAGATTTATATTTTTATCTTACTTCCTCACCAATTAATTTATCAATCTTAGCTAAAGACATTAGGTAATCATGTACATATTTTAAGTAATCAGCTTTTACATAAGATTCAATATATTGTGATTCAATAACCTTTTGAGAAGTCACTGCATCAATTTGATATGCTCTTATATGTAGTTCTCTACTGTTAGTTGCAAGTTTTTTTGCTTTCTTTAGTGTCTGTATTTGTTTAAAACCAATAAGTGCTGTGTTAAGTTCATTTTTAATTTGTAGTGCAACACCATCTTTTACCATATCTTCTAATAAATGCAATTTCTTTTTTTCTAATTTCTTTTCTGCAACCATATTAGTTGTTCTAAAGCCATCAAATAATGGCATTTCAGCAGCAAAACCAACATTCCAAGAATTCTCTTTATCATCACTTAAATATCCATATTCGTAAGAGTTATAAGTATGTGAAACTTCACCCATAAGTGCAAGTGTTGGGTAATGACCTGCTTGTTGTTCTTTTATTTGCTCTTTTGATATTTTTAAAGCAATATCCATTTTTCTAATATCACTATTTGATTTGTATGCACTTTGAACTAGTTTTGATAGTGAGTATTTAGGAGGTAATAATTCATTATTTGTATATTTTGCTTCTATTTCACTATCCCATGGTAATCCCATAGCATTTGCAAGTGCAGATTTTACTAAAAATCTATTAGCATCAATTTTTGCAACTATTGATTCAATCAATGCAAGAGTAACTTGAATAGATAAGTAATCAGTTTTCTTAACATTTAAAGAATCACCACTTTCGTAAAACTGCTTTGTTAAATTCTCAACATAAGTCATACTATCAAGTGTTGCTTTTGAAATCTTATATAATTCATTAGTTAAAACATAGCCATAAAAATATTTTTTAATATCATATGCAACATCTAAGTCCGTTCTTTTTATTGTATTCATTGCTAATAATTTATTTAATTTTGCTTGCTCAATTACAGAAGATATCTTTCCGCCTGTAAATAAAGGGTATAAAAGATTTAATGAACCTTTTACTGTGTCTCGACCTAATGCAGTTGTATCTGTATCTATTGATAAAGTTTGATTGTCAAAAGTTCCACTTGGATATGAATTAATTGTAGCTTGCGCAGTTGCTAAATCTAAACCATTTGCTAACATTTGAGAAAGAGCAAGTGATTTTGCAGTATCAGAAGGTAAATTAATAGCTCCTCTTTGTTGATAAATAACATCTTCTTTAACTCTTTGTCCTACAACCATTGCATTTATAGCTGGATAATTTGCACTAATTGCTTGCTTATATTGTGCATCTGCAAT
Source organism: Arcobacter peruensis (assembly GCF_003711085.1). Lineage (NCBI taxonomy): Bacteria > Pseudomonadati > Campylobacterota > Epsilonproteobacteria > Campylobacterales > Arcobacteraceae > Arcobacter > Arcobacter peruensis. The sequence goes on along the minus strand of NZ_CP032363.1, from coordinate 2,323,525 downwards.
TTCTAATCCAATTTTTGAAATTTTATTTTGTTTATTATTTTCTAATGCAATTTTTATTGCTTCACTTAAAGTAACTTCTTTTACACTTGCATACAAAGCATTTACTATCAATAGAAAAGCTAATATAAACTTCATTTATCTTCCTTGTTATAATTTAATAATAATTAAATGAAAGTTAATAAATATTATTTTTATAAATTAATTTACTTTTGATATAATTGCGTAATTACAATAAAGGTTTTTTATCAAATGCAATTTCAAATAGATGCAACATCACACCATAAAACTAGAGCATGTACAATTCAAACAGCTCATAGTACAATTCAAACACCAGTTTTCATGCCAGTTGGTACTCAAGGAACAGTTAAAACACTTGATGCAAATGACATGCTTGAACTTGGTGCAAAAATTATTTTAGGGAATACATACCATTTATACTTACGTCCAGGAAGTAAGATAGTTAAAAAAATGGGAGGACTTCATGGCTTTTCAAAATTCCCAAACTCTTTTTTAACTGACTCTGGAGGATTTCAAGCTTTTTCTTTAAGCAAAAATACAAAACAACATGAAGATGGAATTATGTTCAAATCTCATATTGATGGAAGCAAGCACTTCTTTACACCTCAAAGTGTACTTGATACGCAATATGATTTGGGTTCTGATATTATGATGATTTTAGATGATTTAGTAGCACTTCCAAATACAGATGAAAGAATTGAAAAGTCAATTCAAAGAACAACTAAATGGGCGCAAGAAGCAATAACTTATCATAAAGCTCAACAAGAAAAAGGTATTGGAGTAGATCAAAATATTTTTGCAATTATTCAAGGTGGAACTAGCAAAAAATTTAGACAAATGAGTGCTGAACAATTATGTTCACTTGAAGACTATGATGGTTTTGCAATTGGTGGATTAAGTGTAGGTGAACCTAATGTTGATATGTATAAAACAGTTGAGTGGACAACAGACTTTATGCCAAAAGATAAACCAAGATATTTAATGGGTGTTGGAACTCCTGAAGATTTAATTGAAAATATTGAACGTGGTGTTGATATGTTTGATTGTGTAATGCCTACAAGAAATGCAAGAAATGGAACACTATTTACAACATTTGGAAGAGTTAACATTAGAAAAGCAGAATTTAAAGAAGACTCACAGCCTATAGATCCTGCTTGTGATTGCTATACTTGTAAAAACTTTTCAAGAGCATATTTAAACCATCTTTATAAAGCAGGTGAAATGACTTTCTTTAGACTTGCATCTATGCATAATATTCATTACTATTTAACTCTAATGAGTAAAGCTAGAGAAGCTATATTAGCTGATAATTGGATTGAATTTAAAGAAGATTTTTATAAAAAAAGAGAAAAATAAGCAAAAGAAGAGTTAATCTTCTTTTAGATAAAATACCAAAATATATAAACAATAAGACAGAAGGAATAAAATGACTGTTGATGATAACTTAATTGCAAAACTATCAAAATTATCTAGTTTAGAAATAGATGAGTCAAAAAAAGAAAACTTAAAAGCAGAACTTGCTGATATTATTAACTTTGTTGAAAATTTAAATGAAATTGATGTATCAGGTATTGATGCAACATTCTCTACTATTGAAGGTGGAAGCCCCCTAAGAGAAGATGAAGCTAATCAAGATTTAGAATTATCGAAGCATATACTAAAACACTCTCCAAAGAGTGAAGATGGTTACTTTGTAGTTCCTAAGATTATAGAGTAAGCTTATGATTAAAGTTTATGGAATAAAAACTTGTGACTCAGTTAGAAAAGCCTTAAGGTTCTTTAAGGACAACGAAATAGAAGTTGATTTTTTTGATTTTAAAAAAGAAACGCCAACTTCACAAACTGTAGATTCATGGGTAGAAAAATCAGATTTAAATTTACTTTTTAATTCAAGAGGAACTAAATATAGAACTTTAAAATTAAAAGAGTTAAATTTGGATGATGAAGGAAAAATCAAGTGGCTAAAAGATGAACCAATGCTTTTTAAAAGACCAGTGATTGAATATGATGGAAAAGTAATGGTTGCATTTAATGAAGAAGTTTACAAAGAAACTTTTTTATAAAATATTTTAAACTATAAAATTAAAAAAGGGGAAGTTTAAAAACTTCCCCTTTTTTTATACAATAATATCTTTTCTAGCTTCTTTTAAAGTATCAGCAATCATAAATGATAACTCTAAAGCTTGATCAGCATTTAATCGTGGATCACATTGTGTGTGATATCTCGATGCTAATCCTTCAGTTGTAACAGCTGAACTTGTACTTCCTGTACACTCAGTTACATCTTGTCCTGTCATTTCTAAGTGAATACCACCAGCGTATGTTCCTTCAGCTCTATGGATTTGGAAGAATTGTTTTACTTCTGATAAAATAGCTTCAAAATCTCTAGTTTTATAACCATTATCAGCTTTGATAGTATTTCCATGCATTGGGTCTGACGACCATAATACATTTTTACCCTCTTTTTTAACTCTTTTTAAAAGTTTAGGGAAATGTTCACCTATTTTATTTGCACCCATTCGAACAATTAAGTTAAGTCTTCCTGCTTCATTATTCGGGTTTAATTTATCAATTAATTGAATAAGTTCTTCTTCTTTCATTGTTGGACCTACTTTACAAGCAATAGGATTTTGAATACCTCTAAAATACTCAATATGAGCATCTTTTAAGTCTCTTGTTCTATCACCAATCCATAACATATGTGCAGCACAGTTAAACCAATCACCAGTAATTGAATCTCTTCTTGTAAGTGCTTGTTCATAATTTAATAATAATGCTTCATGTGAAGTAAACAGTGTAGTTTGTGCAAGAGCAGGTGAAGTTTCACTTGTAATTCCACAGGCTTTCATAAAGTTTAATGATTCAGTAATTTTAGAAGAAACCTCATCATATTTATCACCTAAAGTATGGTCATTTACAAAATCTGTATTCCATAAATGAACTTGATTTAAATCAGCCATTCCACCACGAGAGAAAGCACGAAGCAAGTTCATTGTCGCTGCACTTTGATTATATGCTTTTAATAACTTTTTAGGTTTTGGATTTCTAGATTTTTCATTAAAATCAATATCATTAACAATATCACCTCTATACGAAGGTAGTGAAATACCATTTATTTCTTCAAAATCTGAAGATCTAGGTTTTGCAAACTGTCCAGCAACTCGTCCTACTTTTACAACCGGACAACCTCCTGAGAATGTTAATACAACAGACATTTGCATCATAACTTTAAAAAGATTTTTAATATTATTTGCATCAAAAGCTGTAAATGATTCAGCACAATCTCCACCTTGAAGTAAGAATGCTTTTCCATTAACAACATCTGCTAATTGATTTTTTAAATTTAGTGCTTCCCCTGCAAAAATTAAAGGAGGATAAGAAGCTAATTCTTTTTCTACTTTCTTTAACTTTTCTAAATCAGGGTAAGTTGGTTGTTGCTTGATTGGAAAATCTCTCCATGTATCTGGATTCCAATTATTCATTTTATTGCCTTTTAATTTTAAATTGTATTATTTTATCTAATCTCATCTTAATGAGTTTATATATCTTTGTTACTGTTTTGTAATTTTACTAGTTAATTAATTTTGATAATAAATCTTTAAATGATACTTTAAATGCATCTAAACCTTGTGTTAAAAGGTCATTATAAACTTTTTCCATATTAATTTTTTTCTCTTCTAAGTTTGCAAAGTATTCATTACACTCTTCTTCACTTATTATTTGAGTTTCTTCTTTAACACCATCTTTTAACCAATCTTCAATTGTTGCAAGTGGAGCAGTATTTACAGAGTTTGGAAAAATTAAATTATCAATGTAATAACTTGGAGCTAATTCATTACCTTTAACTCCCGTACTTGCAAATAATGTTCTTATATTTTTATTTTTTAATTTATTAATTTCATGATAACATTTTGTAGCATTTACAATACCTAATTTAGAAGCTTCTAAACATTTTGTTACAAAATCAGCATCACACATTCTATCAAATCTAGAAACGAATACAGAAACAACTGCTTTAATATCTTTATTTGATTCTATAATACCTTCATTAAGTGCTTGTGCACATTTAATAGCTTGATCTGGTGAGAAAATTAATGTTGCATTTACATGAATACCTCGAGAAGTTAACTCTCTCATTGCAATATAACCAGCATCAGTAGCAGGAACTTTAATCATTACATTTTCTGCATTAATTGAAGAATACAATCTTAAACCTTCTTCAATAGTACCTTGTGCATCATCACATAATAATGGATCAACCTCAATAGAAATAAATCCATCATCAGTATCATTTTTGTGTAAATCAGATAAAAGCTGGGCTGCTCTTTTAATATCTGTAAGTGCTAATTCTTCATAAATAGTTTTTGCATTATTAGCTTGTAACATATCAAGTTGTTGTTTATATGCAACAGAATTTGATATTGATGATTCAAAAATTGCTGGATTTGATGTAGCTCCTTGAATAGTTTCATCTTTAATTATTTCTTGAAATCTATTTTCTAAAAAATCTCTTTCTATAAAATCACACCATAAAGAGTAATTAATATTTTCTTTTAAACTCATCTTTTATCCTTATATTTTTTCTAAAATTTTTGTTAAATCTTTTTCATCTATTATTATATTTGCTTCTTTTTTTAATACATCTCTTGCACAAAATGCAATTCTAGTATCAGCATGAGCAAACATAGATAAATCATTAGCTCCATCACCACAAACTAAAGTATCAGCTTTGCTAACACCTAAAATAGCTTGTAATCTTTGAATCATATCACCTTTTGATGATGAGAACATCATATCTCCACCTACAAGACCAGTTAAAATTCCATCTTTTTCATGTAAAATATTTGAAAAATCTGCATCTAAACCTAATATATCTTTTGCAGGACTTGTTCCTATTCTAAAACCACCTGAGAAACATACGACCTTGTAGCCTTTTTCTTTTAATGCAGGAATTAATTCTTTTGCACCTGGCATTAGTGGTAAATCTTTACATATTTCTACTGCTTTTTTATATTCTAAGCCTTTAAGTAATGCAACTCTTGTAGTTAAAGATTCAAAAAAATCAAGTCTTCCTGACATTGCTTCTTCTGTAATTTCTGCAACTTCTTTTCCTATTCCTAACTCATCTGCTAGAAAGTCAATTGTCTCTCCATCCATAAGTGTTGAATCAAAATCAAAAACAGCTAATTTCATTAATTTTCCCTAGTTTTAGTCTTTTAAGGATATAATATTATCTAAATTAAACTAAATATACTAAAAGGATTGTTTTTCACTATGTTTGAAACACTGATACAAAAACTACAAGAAGATAAATATTTAACATTAGAAACAACACCACAGCATGAACCATCTATGCATAATATTATTGAAAGAATTAAAAAATTTAACCTACAAAGTAAAGTAGATGGATTCTCTTGTACAGATAATCCTCTTGCAAAATTAAAATACAATGCATTATTCGCATCATTAAAACTACAACAAGAATTCTCAAAACCCGTAATTGCAACTATGTCTATGAGAGATAGAAATAAAATTGCTTTACAATCTGATCTTTTAGGAGCAAGTGACTTTGATGTACGTGCTATTTTAGCACTAACAGGAGATCCTGCTAAAATGAGTGACCAGCCTCATGCAAAAGGTGTATTTGAAGCAAACTCATTAATGCTTTTAAAAATCATTAAGTCATTTAATTATGGAATGGACTTTGCAGGACATCCTTTTAAAATTGAACCAAAACAAATCTTTCCATTTTCAGTTGTAAACTCTTATGCAAAAAGCTTTACATCACTAGAAAAAAAGATGCATAATAAAATACAAAATGGTTCATTAGGAATTATTACTCAGCCTTTATTTGATGTTGATAACGCTAAAAAACTTTTAGAATCATTTGACAAAGCAAAAGAAGATGTTGAAGGTGATAAGAAAAAATCTCAACTAATTATTGGATTATTTCCAATTACAAAACTAAGAACTGCCTTATTTTTATCAGCTCAAGTTCCAGGAATTCATGTACCACAAATGTGGATTGATAAGCTTGAATCTGCTCATAAAATTTCTGTGGATGAAGAATATAAGGTTGGAATGCAATTAAGTCAAGATATTTACAAAGAAGTTCGGAAAATACATCCAAAAGTTCACTTAATGACAGCAAATAAATTTGATATTGCAAATGAGATTATTTCTTGAGTATAGCAAGTATTGATATTGGTTTAAAAAGAATTGGTCTTGCAATATGTGTTTCTTCAAATATTGTAACACCTAAAGATGCAATTTTGAGAAAAAATAGAAATCAAGCTGCACGTGATGTAAATATATTTTTAAAAGAATGGGATATCAAAAAACTTGTAGTTGGATATCCAAGCTCAAGTCTTGATATGCAAAAAAGAATAAAACACTTTGTAAACTTACTAGAGCTTGAAATTCCCTATGAATTTCAAGAAGAAAATATGAGTTCAATTGAAGCAGAAGATATGATGAAAGGTCAAATCAAGTATAAAAGAGATGGAAGAGTTGACTCAATAGCAGCAAAAATTATACTTGAGAGATTTCTAGCTAAACAATAACTATCTTTTTTATAATCTCTTTATTTTAAGATATTATGAACAACTGCTATTGCGAAACCTTCATCATGTGTAATAGAAACATGAGATTCTTTAATATTAAATTTTTTTCGCACTTTTTTCTTATATTTAATCTTTGGAGCGCCTTTTTCTGTTTTTGATATTTTAATATCATGAAAAGAACAATCAGCTCCAATACCTGTGCCAATTGCTTTACTAGCAGCTTCTTTAGCAGCCCAAAAACCTGCAGCAGTTTCTGGTCTTTTAATTAAAGCTATTTCCTCTTCATTTAAAAATTTTTCATAAGCACGTCTACCAAATTTTTCATACATTCTTTTTATTCTATTAATAGAAGCTATATCTATTCCTGTCATTTTAAACCTATCTTTTTTATATCATTAATTCAAAGAATTATATCTTGTTTCGACTGTGTTTATTAGAAATACTTTGCAAGTCTATAAAATAATCCATGCCAAGTTTTATCTTCTAAAGTTTTTATTACTTCATCTATTTTGTATTCTTGATTATCTACTATCTCTTGACAAACTCCATCAATATTTTTTAAAATATCTTCTTCAAAACCTTCAATATCTTCACTAAAAGGAGTATCTACATTTTTTAATCTTGGCATTTTTATGTACCTAATAGCTTTTAAATCTTTTAAATCTTCTCCTAAAAAATCATCAAGACCTGGTAAATTTGTACATATAACTTTTGCACCTGAAGCTAAGGCTTCGATTACAACTAAAGGAAGTCCTTCAAAAAAAGAAGGAAGAATAAATATGTCACAACTTCGTAAAAACTTTGCTAATTCATCTTGTGCAATTGCACCTAAATAGTTTATCTGCGTTTTTCTTGCTTTTATACTATCTATAATTTCAACACTCTCTTCTACATTTCCATGACCAATTAAATTTAATTCAAAATTTTCATAGTTTTTACTTTTATCAATTGCATTTAAAAGATTTGGTACACCTTTGTAATTACATATTTTTCCTATGTATGCAATTTTTATTTTTTTATTTTTATCTCTTTTTATTGGAAAAAACATTTCAGGGTTATAGCCACTTCCACTTGTAATTACTTGATTTTCTTTTAAATCATAAAGTTCTTTTATCTCTTTTTCTTGTGCAGAATTTAAAGCAAAAAGATAATCACACTTTGGCACTTTATCTTTTACAATGGGTACTAACATAGGTGAACGTTCAAGCTGTCTTAAATCAGTTCCATGACATAAAACTAATACTTTTAAATCCGGATATAAATCTTTTATAAAAGTACATAAAAGCCAAATATGATTACAAATTACTACATCTGGTTTAAAATCCTCAACTGCTTTTTTTATGATTTTTTTAAAGGCTTTTTCATATGCTTTAAACATATTTTGATCTAAAGAACTATACTTTGTACTAGAATATGGCATAACATCACTCATTCCAACGACAGGAAAATCTAGCTCTTTTGTTTCAAATAATACAGGATAAAAGTTTTTTAAATCTAAATTATCAATTCCAGGGTCTTGTTCATAGATAGGAACGCCTGCTAATACTGCTTGTTCATAATTTTTTTCAAAACCAGTTTTAAATAATTGTTGTAAAAATACACCACTTCCAGTTTTCCCTGGTCTTTGTGCTAAAGCATGTAATATTCTCATTTTTTCTCTTTAGATTTAGTTTTTTGTAAAGCCTACTAATAAAATCACCAATTTATAAACACTTATCTTGTATAATCATTTTATGAAATTATTTTTGAATAAACTATTATACTTAATTATTATGCTTTTTATTATTAGCCTTATTTCTTTTTTAGCAATAAATCTAGCACCTAATTCATTTTTTGCAAGTGGTTCTTTAAACCCTAATATTACAGAAGAATCTATCGCTCAATTAAAAGCAATTTATGGTTTGGATAAACCTTTATATATGCAGTTTTACTCTTGGATTATTGCAATAATACAATTTGATTTTGGGATTTCTTTTGCAAGTGGTTCTATGGTAAAAGATGAGATTTTAACAAGAATTCCAATTACTTTAATTATAAACATAATTTCAATGTTTTTAATATTTGTTTTATCTTTATATTTAGGAATAAAAGCAGCTTTAAATAAAAATAGCTTTTTTGATAAATTTGTAAACCAGCTTTCACTTATTAGTTTTTCTATGCCTTCATTTTATTTAGCACTTTTAGGAGTTTTAGTTTTTTCTATTACTTATGAAGTTTTACCAATTGCAGGACTTCATTCCGTTCCTAACGATGGAAGTTTGAACTATTATTTAGATTTTGCTTGGCATTTAATAATGCCTATTACTATTATTGTATTTGGAGGAATTGGGAGTTTGACATTATATATTAGGTCTTTAACTATTGAAATATTAAAATCAGATTACATATTTTTTGCAAAATCAAGAGCTTTAAATGATAGGCAAATTCTGAGATATTATATTTTACCAAATTTATATCCTCCCGTTATTACACTTTTAGGACTTTCACTTCCTGGAATTATTGGTGGGTCTGTAATACTTGAAACTATATTTTCAATTGATGGAATGGGATTATTGTTTTTTCAAAGTGCATTAAGTCATGATTACCCTGTAATTATGGGGATATTAATAATTGGAGCATTTTTAACACTAATTGGGAATATGATAGCTGATTTAGTTTTACTAAAATTAAATCCAAATTATGACGGAAAGTGATATAATTCACTTTTTTAAATCAAGGAAATGTATTGAAAATATTAAAAACTATTGAAGAAGTTCAAGCTATTAGAAAAACTATTACATCAAGTGTAGGTTTTGTACCTACAATGGGTGCATTACATGATGGACATATATCTTTAATAAAAAAAGCTAGAGAAGAAAATGAAATTGTTGTAGTATCAATTTTTGTAAATCCTACACAGTTTCTTGAAGGTGAAGATTTAGATTCATATCCAAGACGAGATGAAGCGGATAAAAAGATTTGTGAATTATGTAAAGTTGATTACTTGTTTATGCCTGATATTTCTACAATGTATTCAAAAGAAGAGATTTTAATAAAAGCACCAAATAAAAGCTACATGCTTGAAGGTCTTACTAGACCTGGACATTTTGATGGAGTATTACAAGTTGTTTTAAAACTTTTTGGAATCACTCAACCTAACAATGCTTATTTTGGGAAAAAAGATGCACAACAATTATCACTAATTATGCAAATGGTTAAAAATTTATTTCTTCCTATTAATATTATTGCTTGTGATATTATAAGAGAAAAAGATGGACTTGCTATGAGTTCACGAAATGTTTATTTAGATGAAAAACAAAGAAAAGAAGCTTTACTTTTATCTCAATCTTTATACACAGCAGCTTCATTAATTTCAAAAGGTGAGTTAAACTCAATTCTTGTAAAAAGAAGAATTGAAGAAGTATTAAAAGATTTAGATATAGAATATGCAGCAATTGTAAATAGAGAATTTGATGAAATAGATACAATTGAACTTAAAAATACAATAATTTTAATTGTTGTACGATTTGGAAATACAAGGCTACTTGATAATATTTGGATTTAAGTTTTTTTTATGCTAAAATTGCAAAAAAATTAAGGTCTTAATAATATATGAAATTCTCAGCACAAAACCCTGTTAAATCTTTGCATCTTGTATCTTTAGGTTGTACAAAAAACCTTGTAGACTCAGAGATTATGCTAGGTAAACTAAAAGATTATAAAATAAGTGATGATGCAACAAACGCAGACGTTTTAATAGTTAATACATGTGGATTTATTGATTCTGCTAAAGAAGAAAGTATTAATACAATTTTAGATTTACACGAACAAAGAAAAGATGAATCAGTACTTGTTGTTGCTGGTTGTTTAACACAAAGATATCAAGAAGAACTTCAAAAAGAAATACCAGAAGTTGATATTTTTACAGGTGTTGGAGATTATGACAGAATTGATGAATTAGTTGATCAAAAAAGAAGTGCTTTTACAAATCAAGTATTCTTAGCCTCAGACACAAATGAAAGAGTAATAACAGGTTCTTCATATCATGCATATGTGAAATTAAGTGAAGGTTGTAATCAAACATGTTCATTTTGTGCAATTCCTAGTTTTAAAGGAAAACTTCACTCTAGAACACTTCAATCACTTGTAAAAGAGGTAAAATCTTTAGCTTCAAAAGGTTATACAGATTTTTCTTTTGTATCTCAAGACTCTTCATCATTTTTAAGAGATCAAGGTCAAAAAGATGGCTTAGAGCAACTAATAAATGAAGTTGATAAAATAGAAGGTATTAAAACAGCTAGAATTTTATATCTTTACCCTTCAACTACAACACTTTCACTAATAGATACAATTGCCGAGTCAAAAACTTTTGAAAACTATTTTGATATGCCTTTACAACATATAACTCCTTCAATGCTTAAGATTATGAAAAGAGGGAAAGGTGTTGAAAAATTAAATGAATTAATGGATCATATGAAATCAAAACCAAATTCATTTGTAAGAACTACATTTATTGCAGGTCACCCAGGTGAGACACAAGAAGACCATGAAGCTTTATGTGAATATATTGCAAACTATAAATTTGATCGTGCAAATGTTTTTTCTTATTCAACAGAAGAAGGAACAGCAGCTGCAAAATCTGATGCTTTAATCGATCAAGAAATTATTGATCAAAGAGCAGATGAAATTGGTGAAATAATTGCTAAAACAACTCAAGAATCATTAGAAAAAGAAGTTGGAAAGACTTTTGAAGTTTATATTGATGGAGAAAGTGATGAACACGAATTTTTATTAAGTGCAAGAAAAACTACTTGGGCTCCTGATATTGATGGTGAAATATATATCAATGACAATGAATTATATGATGAGAACAATCCAGAGCAATTAGCTTTTGGGCAAATTTATACAGTAAGAGTTACTGAACTTTCAGGTGATAAACTACTAGCTACAGTAATTAAATAAACTTTAAAATATGAACTTAGATTTTTCTGCGGTAAAAGAGTCAAAAAATTTACTTGCTTTTTCAGCAGGTATTGACTCTTCTGCACTATTCTTTTTACTTTTAGAAAAAGATATAGATTTTGATATAGCAATTGTAAATTACAATACAAGAGTAGAGTCAAAAGAAGAACTTCAATATGCTAAAGATTTAGCAAAAAAATACAATAAAAAAATATTTTGTAAAGAAGTAGAACTTCAATCAAAATCAAATTTTGAAAAAACTGCAAGAGATATTAGATACAGTTTTTTTAAAGAAATTATACAAAATAATAACTATGAAATATTAATTACAGCACATCAACTAAATGATAAATTAGAATGGTTTTTAATGCAACTAAGCAAAGGTGCAGGATTAATTGAGTTAATTGGTTTTAATGAGTTTGAGATTAAAGATACGTATAAAATATACAAACCCTTACTTACTATTTCAAAAGAAGAATTAGAAAACTATCTAAAAAAAAGAGACATAAAGTATTTTATTGATTCAAGTAATAGTGATGAGAAGTATAAAAGAAATTATTTTCGTCATAATTTTTCTGATAGATTTCTTGATGAATACAAAGACGGAATAATTAACTCTTTCAACTACTTGCAAGAAGATATCAAGTCTTTAAACTTTAAAAATAAAGCAATAATAGAAATTGAAGAACTAGAAGTTTTTAAAAACTTAGATGATGATAATTTAAATATAAGAGTAATTGATTTGTCATTAAAAAAAAGAGGTGTTTTATTGTCAAAGGCTCAAAGAAAAGAGATTTTAAAACAAAAAAGTATTGTTATATCAAATAAGATTTCAATAACAATAGAAGATGATTATATTTGGGTTTGTCCTAAGTCATTAAAAACAATGGACAAAAAATTTAAAGAGAAGTGTAGAATATTAAAAATACCAAAAAATATTAGAGCTTACGTAAAAGAAAAAGAAATTGAAGTAAAAAATCTAGTGCTGTAAAAATTTTTTAACTTTACTTAATCTAATAAGTTCTAATCTGCTATCTTCTTTATGTTTTTTTAGAAAGTTTATATTTTTAAAGAAAAGTTCTTCTAATTGTTTGAACTCATTTAATTCTAAATCAAAATCTTTAATGTCACTTTTAAGTAAGTAATCATCATGCCATTTTACTAATGCAGCAGCTCTTTCTACTGCATCTAATGAATCAATATAAATAAGCCTTTTAAGAGCTTCTATAGACCTGTTTCGTCTTTCCATGCGTCAATCAATCCTTGAGTAACTTTCATTACTTGGTTTATAGAGTTTATATTATCATCAACTCCAGCTGCAAAAAGTGTTTCTATTTGGTAAAGATATAAACCATCAAGATAATAAGCAACATCTCCGCCATCAAAATCAAGAACATTTCTTAACTCATCAAATATTGCAATAGATTTATTTATATATGTAAATTTAGCTTCAATATTTCCATCTTCAATTGAACTTTTAACAAAAGACAAATATTTAATAACACCTTCATAAAGTTTTAAAACTAAAACATAAGGATCATCTGATACTGCATTTTGTTGATTATAAGCTTCTATTCCCATATATTGTATCTCCATTCACTAATTTTCATTATGTAGTATATTATATTCTTTCTTAAATACATCACTGAATATTAAAAAATAATTTTATTCCTAGTCAGAATATGCCTCTGCTATTATTGATTCTAAACCTGAAAATGATGTTTCATATAATGTAATAATTGCAGCATAAGATGCAAATTGTGCAGATAATGCAGAATATTTATCATCTAAAGTCTCTTCAGCTTCTTCTAAATCATCATTTAAAATCTCTTCTCTGGATAATAATGAAGATTCATATAACCCTATTACTCCATCTGTATAACCCATATCATCAATTAGTGCTTTTAGTTGTGTTCCTATACCTTCATTCTCAGCAGTTCCAATAAAAATACTTTTCATTAAATCTGGGTCTTCATCAAGTGCATTATTAAATACTGTAGAATCTAAAGAAAGCACTCCAGTACTATCTAATTCAAAACCATAATTAAAAACTGATTTATCAGAATCTTCCCCATAAGTTCCAAATAACTTATCTTTTATTTGAGAAATAATATCTCCAAGTGCAGATTTATCTTCAATAAAAGAATCAGCAGAATAAACTTCATCTTCAATTAAAGCGACAAGTCCATTGTATTGTGTAATAAATTCATTCATACTGCTTTCAACAGTTGTATTATCTTTTGTAATATTTATACTAGATGTTCCTGTTTCAGTTGCAGTAATACTTAAACCATCAACTTCCAAACTATTTGAAGAAACACTATATGAAACACCATCAACAGTTGCTTCCATATTTTGTGCTACTAATGTATGATTAACTGAAACAGAAACCGTCCCTCCATTACCATCATCAATATCCTCAGTTTTATTAAATCCAAATTTATCATCAGCCGCCGCATCACCTGCAATTGAAAGTGCATTATCAATTCCTGATTCATTACTTTTTAAAACTAACCTAAAAGAATCACTACCAACTTGTTCTATTGATGCATTTATACCATCACTTGCATCAATTTCATCTGCTAATTCTTGATAAGTTTTTTCATCAGTAGTAAAAGTTTCACCATTAATAGTTAAATCACCCATTCCTGTGATAGCTGCATCTTTTTCTGTTTCAGTAATTGCATTTGATTGATATACATCTTTTTGCGCCAAAGAGGTAATATTAACAGTTGTAATTCCTGTGTTTAATGAAGAAACATCTGCAGCATCAAATGTAACTGAACTACCTGAAGCTGTTGCTGTTTTTTCATCAAATGCCGTAGTTCCACCAGTTACAAATAAGTCAAATACTTTTACAGCTTCAAGAAATTCATTAACTTTATCATCAATTGTAGTAAAAACTTCATTTTCACTTGCAATATCTTCAATACTTGTTTCTATTGGTTCAACAGTTGCTGCCCTTTCTGCTGTTTTTAGTTTATCAATTAATTCTTGATCAAGCGTTGCAGCTTGTCCTGAACCTAAACCTAAAATACCTTCAGCCATTATTTTGCCCTCCTTTTAATTAATTTTTTAATCCAAGTAAAACTTGTAACATTTCATCGATTGCTGTAATTATCTTCGCATTTGCAGAATAAGCTGCTTGGAATTTAATTAAGTTTATCATTTCTTCATCTGAATCAACTTTCGTTAATTCATTATATGTATTTTCTAGTGATTGTTGAATAGTCTCTTGTGTTGTTAATAAAAACTCATTACTTTCTTTATCTGAAGAAACATTTATTCGTATATCTTGAAAAAACTCTGATAATGAAGCAACTGAACTATTTGTACTATCTTGCTCTTCACCAGTAAAAGAAATATCTTTTTTCCATTGTAAAGTTGCCAAATAGTCCAAATCTTCTTGCTCTAAATCATTAACATTATTTTCATTAAATTTAAGTGTCATTACACTTCCACCTGAAAATAGGTTTAACTGATTTATTTCAGAATCAGAATAAGTTGATGCAGATCCATCAATGCTTGTATCACCATAAATATAGTCATCACCATCTTTAATATATGCATCAGTTAAGTCACTCAGAGTTTGAGCAAAAGAGTCTAATTTATCTTTATAGTCTTGTATCTTGTTATTATAAGAAGTAGAATCTAAATTATCTAATTGTGGTTTTAATATTCCACTTTTTACAGTAATTTCACTATCATAAATACTTAAGAATGTTCTTGATTCTGACTCACTACTATAATCTTCATCTGCAAAATAATTACTTCGCGATTCTGCTATAGTTCCTGAAGCATCATTTTTAACTACAGTAATTCTACCTTCAAAATTTCCATCAGGTCCATCAACTTTTGACTCAATTAATAAAAAATTATCTTGATTTGGATAAAGTTCTGTTTTATCACCATTAGAATCTGTTTCATAGTTACCATTATATGCTTTTACTAAATTGCTTATTCCTGTTGTTTCATTTATTTTATCTGATAAAGCCCTTATATAATTTGATCCATCAACAGTTTGTGTAGTCTCTGTACCGTCATTATTCAAATCAGCAGTAAAAGATTCTCCATATGTGATACTAACTTCAAATTCATTATTAATTTTATAAGTAATTTCATCACCAATGTCAAAAGTGATAGCAAGATTTGAACCATCGTCTTGTACATACTTATCAATTTGAGGAGTTTTTTCTTCTTCTATTTCAAGAGCTCTTACGTTTGTACTATATCTAACAGCAGTTGTTCCTGCTATTTTTAGTTCATATTCTCCATTTTGAGTACTAACATCAATATCAACATACATTGATAATTCTTTTTCAAGTTGGTCTCTTTTATCTAAAAGATCATTTGAAGAAGTGTTATACTGTCCCATTTTTTGATTTACTTCACCAATTTCTTGAAGAATGTCATTTATTGTTGAAACATTTGCACTTAAATCTTCTGCTTCCAAAGATTGTTGCTTTTCAATATCAGAATAAATATTTTGTAATGACTCAACTAAAGTATTTCCTTCATTCTTTAAAGTTGTTTCATAAACTTCCGAATTTGGATTACTACGTAAATTTTCAACTGCTTGTAAATAACGATTTAAATCTGCAGAAAATCCACTAGTGTCAGTTTCTTGGAATATTGATTCAATATTGCCTAAAGTAGAAGACAGTTTATCATATTGGTTTACTTTAGAGTTTTCAGATAGAATATTTTCATACATATATTGAGATGTAATTCTATAAGCAGTACTTGAACTAACACCTCGTCCTGTTACTCTACTATCACTTTGTTCTAATTCACTAAGCTGAACAACTCTTTTTTTGTATCCTTCAGTATTCTCATTAGCAATATTATTTGATACATTTTCAACAGCTGTTTGTGCAGCTTTTAGCCCTGACTGTGAAACATTTAATGTACCTAGCATAGAGACTCCTTTAGGATAAGATATCTAATTATTGCATTACAATTCTTAAAATTAGATTAAAATGGCCAAATTGCTCTTATTATTTTTGTTCCCCATGGTGTTTCCATGATATCAGCTTCTTCACCTTCTTTATCGTAAAGAACTTTTAAATTAGCCATTTGAGAAGATTCTATTGAGTTATCAGAAGTAATATCGTAAGGTCTAATTACACCACTTACAATTATTTCTTGCTTTTGCCCATCTATTAGTAACTCTTTTGAACCTTTAATAAAATAATTACCATTTTGGTATGTTTCTTCAATTATTGCAGAAATTACAGTCTCGAATGTTTCATCAAATGAGGATGTAGCTTCACCTGAATCTGAAGAAGAACTATTAGTACTAAAGCCCACACCTAATGTACCATTTAACTTGTTAGCTAAGCTACTAACTGTCCCGTTTAAACTATTTGTTCCAGTACTTGCTAATATCCCACCACCAAGATTACTATCTCTACTGCTTTTTAATTCTCTAGAGTTTGTAGAATCAGATGATAATGATTCACTAATATTAATTTGAATAATATCACCAACTTGAAGATCTTTTTTATCTGCAAATAATGAAGCACCTTGCATAGAATACAAAGAACCTTTATTATTTTTAGGTGCTGGCTGTTTTTTAGGGATTTGTATTTTGGGTTTATTAAAACTTATTTCTTGTTTTTCAGTTATTCCACATGCAGTAAAAAATACTGCGATTATTAATATTAGTATACTATTTTTCATTTAATCTACTTTCAACAATATATTTAACATCAATTGCGATAATTATCTCATTTAGTGTATTTTTGATTAATGCCATAGAACCATACCTTACTTTTAATGCATCTAAATTAGTTTTTGGTTCGCAAATAATTACTACTTTATTCTCAATAATTTTTACATGTTGTATATATTTTTGTCCTATTAAATCAACAGCTTTTTCTATTTCTGTTAAAATAGCAATTTCTAAATTCTTTTTATATTTTTTTTTCTCTTCAGCCTCTAACTTTTCTGCTTTTTTTGTTTCTAATTCAATTTTTTGTTTTTCTTCAAACTCTTTACTCATATACATATAATAGCCAGCAAACATTGCTACTAAAACTGCTAAGGAAATAAATTTAATTATTTTTTGTTTTTTATTTCTTTTTATAGCTACTATCATATTTCTATTTTATTACAAAAGTTGTAAATAATATCTTTTTAATATTATTTGCTTTCACTTCTTCATTATTTGATGTCATTTCATTAACTATAGCGTTTATCTCTTCTAAAAGCTCTTCTTTTAGTAATGCTTTTCCACCAACAGTTAATAGCTCTTCAGAACTTCTTGCACTAATTTGAGCAATAACAACATCAATGATTTCTGCTCTATACTCTTCAACTAATGCTGCAATTGTAGGTTCTACACTTTTTACAGCAAAAGATAATTTCATTAGTTTTTCTTTTCCTTTTGCATTAGTGATATTTAATACTAGATCATCAATATTAGCTTTAAATGTTTCTTTTGAATCTCCAGCTTCTTCTTTCTTAACCATTTCTTCTTGATTTTGTCCATCTTTAGGTGAAAACATACCTTGAGAATATAAGAAGTAAGCTCCACCGGCAACTGCTAATAATAAGATTACGACAAGTGCAATTAGAACAATAATCATTCCTTTTCCTCCACCTGAACTTTTTGTTTCTTCTTTATTTTCTTCTTCAGCCATTGTTATCCCTTTTTATTTTTCTGCTTTAAATTCTTGAAGCATTAACGTCAATTTTGCAGCATTTGGTACACTTAAATATTTCATTAATAATGTTACGTTTTTTTCTTTTAGTTTCAAAATTATATCAAAAACATCTTCAATTTTTCCATCACTAATCATTTCATTGAAAATAGCTGCTGAAATTTTTGGTTTCATTGAATTATAGACTTTTGCAGTTTTACTATTAACTGTTTCAGTCATATCTTGTAAAATTGATAGATTCTTGTCATGTAGAGCTTGTATTTCGTCTTTTTCTTTTTTAATTTGAGAAAGTATTGTATCTAATTCTTTTTTTCTATCTTGATACTCTTTTTCTTTTTGGTTATAAAAAGAGTTTAACTCTTTTTTTAATTCTTTTATTTCAATTCTTTGTTTTATAAGCTCACTACTTGTTTCATTAGCTGCATATATAAAAATAGGAAATAATATAAAAATAACTATTTTGTTAATCAATTTATAAACCTTTATCCTGAAATATATTTACTTTGAATATATTCATTAGCTTCTTCTTCTTCAGCAACTAACATTCTTTTAATTGCTTCTTGTTTTTGCTCTTCTAAAATATATCCAAACTGTTCAGTCTCTTTTTGTAATTCTATTATATCTTTAATTAGTAATTCTAACTCTTCATTTAATAGTTTTTTCTTTTTTTTCAATTCTTGAATATGAAGTCTCATAGTATTCTTATGCATTTCTAAAACTGCAAAATCTGAAATTGCTCCAAATTTTTGAACACTAGCTGAATCAATTTGAGTCTTAGTAATTAAAATCTCGGCTTCAAATCTCTCTATCTTTGATAATAAAAGACCTTTTTGCATAAGCTTTTGATCTGTTTGTGTTTTTTTTAAGTTATATAACTGGTCAATCATTTTTAATTACCAAAAACTAGTATTAAGTCCCATAAGTCTTTAGTATAAGTTTCAATATGGTCTCCAATCCAAGGAAGAGATATTAAAATAAACCCTGATACAAATATTACTTTTGGAACAAAACTTAATGAAGCATCACTAACTTGTGTTACTGCTTGAAAAATTGAAATCACTAATCCAATTACCATACTAACAAGTAATGAAGGTAATCCTAGAATTAAAATAATCTTTACAGTGTTCTCAGCAATACCAATTAAATCCACTATTAATCTTTAATCTTTACTGTAATTTCTAATGTTTTGTTGTTCAATAATTTTGATATCAATTCTGCAATATCTTGAACATTTGAACTTTCTACTTCAATTTTTTCATTGCTTGTATTAGAATTTGAGCTAATAGTTGGACTATTAATTCCTTCTAAAGCATTTAAAACATCTTGCTCATTTAATGAATCAAGTTCTGTAAACTCTTTAGACATATCCTCTCCTTGTTTAAACTCTTCTTCAATTGTATCTTCTAGTTCATTGATATTTAAACTATTTTCTTCTGGTGTTTCTTCAATTTTTTGTTCATCGTAATCAGAAGTCGTATTGTTTAATCCGACGTCTTCTTCAAAATTAATTAAAGAAGTCAATTCCTCTTTAGATAATTCATTAGAGTCATCTTCAAGCTCAATTAAACCTTCTAACTCATCTAAGTTAATATCTTTTTTGATTTCTACATTAGAAATCTCATCATCGTCATTTTTTGAACTTGATAATAATTGGGCTAGCTCTTCATCTAATTCAATATTAATATCATCCATATCATCAATATCATCAATATCATCTTCGTATGCTTCATCAACAATATCAATAATTGAACTTTGAATATTAGGCTCTATTTCTTTTTGTTGTTCGTATTTTCTTAATATGTATTTTGGAATTTCTTTTAAAGAATCTACAGATAAATCAGCAATTCCATTGTCAAATAAAAATTCTTCTTTTATACCATCTTTTGGCGCTAAGAATTTTATTTTTTGATTAAGTGCATTTTTTTTAATAATTTTTTCATCATCAATTAAGTAAATATCATTAGGATTTGCTTCAATTGTAGATTTTAATAATTCTAAATCTTCAATATCTTCGATAACACTATTGCTATCTAGTTTAAATTTTATATTAGCATGTTCTAAAGTTTCATGGATTTCTTTTTTAAAACTATTATTACCATAAATATAAATATTCAAATCAGTGCCCTATAATAAATTTTATTACATAGATTATACCTTTTTTTATTAAATTTACGATAAAATAATATCAATTAAGCGTAAGGTAACATATTGAAGTATTTTTTATTAGTATTAATTTTCTTTTCATCTTTATACTCACAAACAGTAAAAGACATTTCAAATATCATTGGAATAAGAGACAATCAACTTATTGGATATGGTTTAGTTGTTGGTCTTGCTGGTACTGGTGATAAATCAAAATTCACTATGCAATCTTTACAAAATTTACTACGTAATTCATATATCAAAATTCCTGCAACTTCTATTTCTTCAAAAAACATTGCAGCTGTTATGGTTACGGGAACTTTGCCTCCTTTTTCTAGACAAGGAGATAAAATAAAAATAAAAGTATCTACAATAGGTGATGCTAAATCTGTTGATCATGGTGAACTTTTAATCACACAATTAAAAGGTGTGGATGGTAAAGTATATGCTTTAGCACAAGGTACAATTGTAGCAACAAATAATAATACAACTACAGGTTTTATCTATGATGGTGCAACAGTAGAAAATGAGATCAATTATAATTTACAAGAGGAAGACTCAATTACATTAAGTTTATATAAAAGTTCTGCAAAAAATGCAGATCTAATTGAAACTAAAATCAATAAAAAATTTGGAAGAAAACTTGCACGAGCAGTTGATACTAGAACTATCAAAGTAAATAAACCAAAAGAAATATCTATAATCAAGTTTATATCTATGGTTGAGAATATTCCCTTAAGTTCTGATTTTAAAAAGAAAATAATTATTGATATGAATAGAGAATCAATTATTGCTGGTGCAGATATTGAAATATCACCTGTTACAATTGCTAGAGATTCTTTTACAATAAGAATTAAAAAAACTGCACTTACTGATAACCAATGGGTTGATCCTAAACAAAATAAAGGTGTAGATATTGGTGATGATGTTAAAATTGCAGATAAACCTGTAATTGATATTAATAATGCAATGATAAATACGAAAAAAACACCAACTGTTTCAGATTTAGTTAGATCTATGAAGGTAATGAACTTACCAATGACTGAAATAATAGATACTCTTAAAATGATAAAAGAGATGGGTGCTATTGATGTTGAATTTGAGATAAGAGGATAATATGGCAGAATTTTTAAGTCAAGATGAAATTGATGCCCTTTTAGATATTGCCGAGCAAGGTGAAGACATTGATTCTTCACCAATGGAGAAGGTATTATCAAAAGAAAAAAACTATTCTATTTACGATTTTAAAAAACCTAATCGTATCTCAGGGGAGCAGTTTAAAGCCTTTTCAGCAATTCACGATAAAATGCTAAGAGATTTTATTACTGATCTTTCCGCAATGCTTAGAAAAATTGTTGATGTGAAACTCTACTCAATTGAGCAGATGACTTATGGGGAATTTATACTATCAATTCCACAAATTACATCGTTAAATACACTTTCTATTAAACCTATGGAAGGAAGAATTGTAATCGAGTGTAACCCTGGTATTTCACATAAGATTATTGCAGAATTACTAGGTTCTGGAGCTGTAAATACAAGTGATAATCTTGATAGAGAATTAACAGAAATTGAGATTGAGATTTTTGATCATTTTTATGAAATGTTTATAAAAAATTTATATAAAACGTGGGCTGAGATTTCAACTTTAAACTTTAAAACAGAATCTAGAGATACGAATGCGAATGCCATTCAAATTATCTCTGATCATGAAATTGTTTTACTTGTAGTTTTAGAAATAACTATCGATGAAGAATCAGGTTTCTTATCAATTTGTTATCCAATCTCTTATATTGAACCTTTATTAAATAAAATTGTTGAGAAAGTATTTTCTGAAGGTAAAAATAGAAAATCTTCTAGAAAAAAAGATATTACAACTTTAATATCAGGTGCTAAAATGAATGTAGAATCTATTATGGCTGAAACTGAATTAAGCGCAGAAGATATTTTAAATTTAAAAGTTGATGATGTAATTGTTTTTAATAAAAATGCAACCTCTTCTTCAAATAAAATTTATATAAATAAAAAAGAGAAGTTTTTATCATTATCGGGTATTTCTAATAATAGAAAAGCTATTCAAATACAGTCTAATCTTGATAAAGAAAAACAAGAAACATTAGAAATATTAAGAGTTATGAGAGAAGAAAGAATTGTAAAAGCTGCAGAAAAATCTTCAAATATTAAAAAACTTCTTGAAGATAGAACATCGAAAAAAGCTTAACTTTTTTCAATGCTCCAAGCTAATGTTTCATTAGCATACATAGGTACTACATTTTCATTTTTATATTCATAAATTGCAGGAACTACGAAATCTTTTTTTACTAACTTTATAGTTTTTTTCTTTGGCTTTAAATTATAAACTCTTTGCGCATTTAAAGACACAAAATCATTTAAATTATCTAAACAATTATGTTCTTCAAATAACTCAACTAATACCTGTAAAGCTATTGGAGAAGTAAAAACTCCAGCTGCACAACCACAAGATTCTTTTTTATGCTTAGGATGAGGAGCTGAATCACTTCCAAACATTAGCTTTGGATGAGCTTTAAGTGCTGCATTTAATAAAGCAGATCTATCTTCAGGTCTTTTTGCAATTGGCTTACAAAATAAATGCGGTTGAAGCATTCCACCTGCAACATCATCTAAAGTAATAAGTAAATGTTGTAAAGTTACAGTTGCATGTAAATTATCATACTTTTCAAGTAATTCAACTGCATCTTTTGTAGTAATATGCTCCATTATGATTTTTAAATCAGGAAAAGCTTGTGCAATTGATTCATAAATTGGCATAAACTCTCTTTCTCTATCCATTACAAAACCATTAGTTTCTCCATGAACACAAAAAGGAATACCTAATTTACTCATTGATTCTAAAGTTGGTCTTAAAACTTCTACATCCATAGATGAAACACCTGTTTCAGAATTAGTTGTAATTCCTGCAGGATAAAGTTTAATTCCAATAATATCATCTTTTATATTTTCCAAAAACTCATATGAGTAATCATCTTTAAAAAATAAAGTAACATGTGGATCAAAAATATCATCTTTACATGCTTCTTTAATTCTATCTTTATAAGATAGTAATGCTTCTTTAGTAGTAAT
This sequence comes from Arcobacter peruensis, assembly GCF_003711085.1. Lineage (NCBI taxonomy): Bacteria > Pseudomonadati > Campylobacterota > Epsilonproteobacteria > Campylobacterales > Arcobacteraceae > Arcobacter > Arcobacter peruensis. The sequence continues at coordinate 2,300,094 of NZ_CP032363.1, read as the reverse complement.
AGGAGGTACTAAGTTAGGCATTATTAAAGCACCTGTAAAAGTATTTGAAGTTAAAGGTCCCACTAATTTTAACATGTCACCATCACGTAAGTGAAGGTGCATATCTAAAGGTTCATTTATTTCAAAAGTAGTTAAACTACTCATTAAATAGCTTCCTCATCTTCTTCACCAGTTCTGATTCTTACAATTTTTTCAATTGCAGAAACAAATATTTTACCATCACCGATTTTTCCAGTTTTCGCTGAATCAGTAATTAATTTAATTGTACTATCTACATCAGCTTCTGCTACAATTAATTCTAATTTAATTTTTGGTAAAAAATCAACTACATATTCTGCCCCTCTATATAACTCAGAGTGACCTTGTTGTCTACCATAACCTTTTACATCAGATACTGTCATACCAGTGATTCCAGCTTCTGTTAAGGCATCTTTTACGTCTTCTAGTTTAAATGGTTTTATTACTGCTTCGATTTTTTTCAAAGTTAATCCTTTTTTAATTGTTTCTATTTTATCAAAATTTATATAAATTTATATATTATTAGAATGCTCGTTTAAATTCTGGGTAAGCTTCTAAACCACATTCTTCTACATCTAATCCTTGCATCTCTTCGTCATTATCAGCACGTAAAGGCATGATTTTATTTATTATAAATAATATAATAAAAGAAGAAGTAAATGCAAATACAGCAACTAATAAAATACCTTTTACTTGACCTAAAAGTGTAATATCACTTCCATTAGATGCAAAAATACCAACTGCTAATGTTCCCCAAATACCGTTAAGTAAGTGAACTGATAATGCACCAACAGGATCATCAATTCTAATTTTATCAAAGAATGATACACCAAATACAACAATAATACCACCAATAGCACCAACTAAAATTGGAGTATAAATATCATATAAATCAGGCCCAGCTGTAACTGCAACTAATCCACCTAAAGCACCATTTAAAATCATTGTTAAATCTAGTTTTTTATATCTAAACTGCATAAAACAAGCAACCATAATAGCACCAGCAAGTCCAGCTGTATTTGTGTTCATAATAGTTAATGCAACAGCATCAGCATTATCTTTTGATGCAATAGAACCAACAGAACCACCATTAAATCCAAACCAACCTATCCATAAAAGAAAAGCTCCTAAAGTAACTAAAGGAATATTTGAAGCTGGGATTACTCTAATTCCACCCTCTTTTGTATATCTTCCTTTTCTTGCACCTATTATTAAAATTGCTGCTAATAAAGCCCATCCACCAGTAGAGTGAATCACAGTTGAACCAGCTAAATCATACATTGATAAAGAAAGAATTGTTCCATCTAAGAAATTTGATCCCCATGTAACATTTACTACAAGTGGATATAAAACTGCTGCCATAATAACAGTAAATACTGCCAAAGGAACAACTTTTGCTCTTTCACTTACTCCACCTGACATAATATTTACAACTTTACCAACAAAAGCCATTTGGAACATAAATGCTGCCCACTTACTCATTGAGTCACTTCCAAAATCTCCAAAAGCTATTGAATAACCTATTAAAAGGAAAGCCAATGATGCAATTGCATAAATTAATGTGTTGATTGTTAATACTGCTGTTACGTTTTTAGTCCTTACAATTCCAGCCTCTAGCATTGCAAAACCTGGTACCATGAAAATAATTAATGTCATTGCAAAAATAGCATACAATGTATCAATTATATAAGAGATAGATTCCATATTCATAAATAAACCCTTTTGTTTTATTTATATTATATAGGTATAAAAAATATTTGATTAAGATTAGGTGTATAAAAAGTATACAATTTAAGAAAAAAGTATATTTTCTTAAATTGCAGTATAGTTTTTAAGAACTATAATTAGATTGCGTCAGGACCTTTTTCTTCAGTTCTGATTCTTACTACTTCATCTAAAGATGATACAAAAATCTTACCATCTCCAATTTTACCTGTTTTAGCAGAGTTAACGATTGCATCAATTGCAACATCAACCATATCTTCTTGAACTACTAAATCAATTTTGATTTTTGGTAAAAAATCTACCACGTACTCAGCCCCTCTGTATAATTCAGAGTGACCTTGTTGTCTACCATAACCTTTTACATCATATACACTCATACCAGTAATACCAGCTTCAACAAGTGCATCTTTTACATCTTCAAGTTTAAAAGGTTTAATTATTACTTCAATTTTTTTCATATTTTAATTCCTTTACCTATGCTCTTTTAAATTCTGGATATGCTTCTAAACCAGTTTCATGAATATCTAAACCATTAATTTCAGTTTCTTCATCAACTCTTAATCCAACTACCATATCTAATATTTTCCAGATAATGAATGAAGTAATAAATACAAATGCTCCAATTACAACAATACCTTTAAGTTGAGCCATAATAGTAACTTCAGGATTAAAGATACCAACAGCTAAAGTTCCCCAGATACCTGCTACTAAGTGAACAGATAAAGCACCAACAGGATCATCAATTCTTAACTTATCCCATAAAGGAACAGCAAATACAATTAAAGCACCACCAACAATACCTTCAATAAAGGCAACAGTCATTCCTAAATCAGGACCTGCAGTACAAGAAACTAAACCAGCTAATGCACCATTTAAAACCATTGTTAAATCAACTTTTTTGTATAACAGTTGAGTTAATAAAGCAGCCATAATAGCACCTGCAGCAGCTGCCATATTTGTATTAGCAACAACCATAGCAATACCATCAATATCACCTTTTGAACCAAGTGCTAATTGAGAACCACCATTAAATCCAAACCAACCCATCCATAAAATGAATGTACCTAAAGTAGCTAATGTTAAGTTTGAACCTGGAATTGGTCTAACTTGTCCATTTTTACCATATTTACCTTTTCTTGCTCCTAAAATAAGAACACCAGCTAATGCAGCCCATCCACCAACAGAGTGAACAATAGTAGACCCAGCAAAATCAGAGAAACCAGCAATTACACCACCAAGTTCTGTTCCACCCCATGTCCAGTGACCTTGGATTGGATAAATAACACCAGATAAAAGAACAACAAAAATTAAGAACGGCCATAATTTCATTCTTTCAGCAATAGTACCAGAAATAACAGACGCAGCAGTTGCAACGAACATTACTTGGAAGAAGAAATCAGCAGCAGCAGGATAAGCAGCATCTGGTGCACTTACCATATCAATTGTTGAGAAACTTCCTATAAAAGATGAACCCTCACCATACATTAAGTTGTAACCTACAAAATAATACATAATACAAGATATAGCGAATAACGCCATATTTTTTGTTAATACAGTCGCATTATTTTTTGTTCTTGTTAACCCAGCTTCTAGCATCGCAAAACCTGCAGCCATCCACATAACTAAGATTCCTGAAAACACAAACAGAAACCCATCTAATATATATTTTACATCAGCAAAATTTTCCATAAGACCCCTTTGTCAATTTTTATGAGAGTATTATAAAATATATAAAATGATAAGTAAACATACCTGCTGTATATTTATTATACATTTGATTGTATTTTTTTTAATTTATATTTTCAAATTTAAAAGAACTCCAATATATCTATCTTTTAGCTAATTGATTATAAAATAAATAAAATTCTAATATAAAGATGATGTATGTTAAAAGGTTTTAGTAAAATTAAAGATTTTAAAGAAGAAGATTTATTAAAAGAATTATTAAATCCTGTATTTAATCAAAAAAAAATAGAATCAATATATGAAGCTAGTAATATTGACTTAAATTGGCAGAATGACAAAAAAGAGACATTCCTTCACTTATGCTCAAAAGGTGGATATATTGAATCAGTTAAATGGCTAATAAATAAAAAAGTTGACATGGAAATTGTGAATGCTGAAAATGATACAGCTTTATTTTATTCACTTCATTCTAATAACTTACCCTTAGTAACTATATTAATAGAATCTGGCGCAAACGTAAATCACTTAAATATTTACAAAAGATCATTAATTCAAGAAGCCATTATTGCAAGTAACAATAGATTAGTTAACTATATAATATCAAAATCAAGTAACTTATCAAATGAAGATAAATATGGTAATAATTTAATTTTTGATGCTCTTTCAAATGGAAAAAAAGAAATTATTGAATTAGTTGCAAAATTAAGTGATGTAGATATTAATCATGTAAACAAATCAGGAAATACAGTTTTACAACAAGAAGTTGTTTTAAAAAACAATAATATTGCAATAAGTCTACTAGAATTAGGTGCAGATCCTACAATACAAGATAAAAAGGGTAAAAACTTTTTATTTTATGCACTTTCAAAAGGTTATAAAAATGTTGAGATTTTAGAAAAAGCTGTTGAGTTAGGCTGTGATATAAATTCTAGAGCTTCAGATAACACAACAATTTTAATAGAATCGATTAATCACTATTTAAATACTCCTAAAGATAATCTTGAAGAAAGAGAAAATCATCTATTAATGATAAAAGAATTAATAGCAAAAGGTGTAGATATTGAAGCACTTGATGATAAAAATGAAAGTGCATTTTTTGCAGCAACTAGAAGTGGAAATGAAAAATTAATTGAAGTATTTTTAACAAATAAAAAGATTTCAATAAATCATCAAAATATATGGGGTGAAACTGTTTTATCAATACTTATATTAAAAGGTGTAGAACATATAAAAACCATTATAAATTTTTTAAAACATAATGCAAATCCAAATATAAAAAATAAAAAAGGGAAGAACTGTATTGAAATACTAAGTGATATTATACTATTCAACCAAAATCATAAACCCTTAGATAAAGAAATTGAAAAAGAGCTAAATATTGATGGTGAATATTTAACAGTTATTACTAAAATAATAGAACATTCAAAAATTGATTTTGAACAACTAAACTCAAAAGGTAAACCTTTATTTTTTGATTCAATTTTATATTTTAATTTGAATTTATTTAAGATATTTAGAGATTCAAATATTAATATTAATCTAAGAGATAAAGAAGATCACAATATTATTTTCGAACTTATGGATTATAATAATTCTCATATAGGAAAAAAAGAAAAAAAACAGTATCTTGAAATGATGCAAAACTTAATAAATCTAGGTGTAGATGTAAATGCAAAGAACCATGAAGGATTAACTCCCTTACATAAAGCAGTTGTTGAAGATTGTGAATATACAGTAAAACTTTTACTTGAAGCAAAATCTGATTTAGAAGCAGTTGATAACAAAGGTAGAAGTGTGATTCATAATTGTATATGGAAAGACACAACAAGGTATTTTAAATTAATTCATTCTTACAACCCAGATATTATAAATATTCCTGATAAATTTGGATTAAAACCAATAAATTATGCAGCATTTATGGATAAAAAAGATTTAGTTCTTGAAATGCTTGATGAAGGAGCATTAGTAAATAACACTTACGAAAAAGATCCTAAAATTATGGCTTTTTTTGAGAAATTCCATAAAAATATAATTAATATTGAAGATAATGTAAAAAATGAAGTTGATAAAAGAAGTTTAAGATTATTAGCAAACGCTATGATTGCAGAATTCAATATAAAAGTATAAGATAACTTATATCTTATACTTTTTAGTTTATAACTTTATTCATCATCTTTTGCGAATTTTTCGTAAAGGAAACTTAAAATTGCTTCTCTACATCTAATATATTCAGGATGACTTTGAAGCTCAACTCTATTTCTAGGTCTTGGTAAATCCACTTCTAAAATTTCTCCAATAGTAGCTTCTGGACCATTTGTCATCATAATTACTTTATCACTTAATAAAACTGCTTCATCAATATCATGAGTAATAATAATTACAGTATTTTCAACGCTTTGTTGAATTCTCATTAAATGCTCTTGTAAATTTGCTCTTGTTAATGAATCAAGTGCTCCAAAAGGTTCATCCATTAGTAATACATCAGGTTTAATACTCAAAGCTCGTGCAATTCCAACTCTTTGTTTCATACCTCCTGATATTTCTCCAGGAAATTTATCTTTTGCATGATCTAAGTTTACCATTGATACAAATTTTTCAACTCTTGCTCTTAATTCTGAAGCATCAAGTTCTGGCATTACTTTTTTAACTGCTAATTCAATATTTTCATAAACTGTTAACCAAGGTAATAAAGAGTGATTTTGGAAAACAACAGCACGTTCAGGTCCTGGTCCTTTAATCTCTTTATTATTTAAAATAATATTACCTTTAGTTTGTGAATCTAATCCTGCTATCATATTAAGAAGTGTTGACTTACCACAACCACTGTGCCCAATTATTGAAATAATTTCATTCTTTGCAATATTAACATTTACATCAACAACTGCTTTATACTCTTTTCCACCAGGAAGGGGAAATGTCTTATCTATATTTTCTAATTGTAAAAATTTTTCGTTCATTTCTTTCTTCCTTACATTCTTTTTCTATAGTCAAAATAATCAGCAATTCTGCCCATAACTACATCTAAAATAAATCCAACTAAACCAACTAGAATAATTCCTATTATAATATTATGATAAGCAAGGTTATTATATTCATCCCAAATCCAGAAACCAATACCAATACCACCAGTAAGCATTTCAGCTGCAACAATTACAAGCCATGCAATACCTAAAGATAATCTCATCCCTGTAAAAATATAAGGAACAGCAACTGGTAGAATAATTTTATATACTTTCTCCATTGCAGTAAATCTTAATACTTTTGCAACATTTAAATAATCCTCACTTACATTTTTAACACCAAGAGCAGTATTTATAATAATCGGCCAGATTGATGTAATAAAAATTGTAGAAATCGCTGTTGCATTAATATCTTGAAAAATGAATAACAATAATGGCAGCCATGCTAATGGTGAAACAGGTTTAAATATTTGAATAAATGGGTCAAGTGCATATTGAACATTTTTACTCATTCCAACTAATAAACCAATAGGAATACCAACTAAAATAGCTAGTGCAAAACCTGCAAAAACTCTTTTTAATGATTCAAGTATTTGCCAAAATACTCCCATATCATCTTGATTTTCTATATAGAATGGATCAGATAAAACACCTTCTATTTCATCTCCATCAGAAGTCTCTCCTCCAAAAGCATAGACTGCTGTATCACTTGGTGTTGGAAAATCTTCTACAATTGTTGCAAGACCAGACCAAAATTGAATTATTAAAAATAATACAATAAATGGCAATATAATCTTTTTCATCAGTTCTTTGTTCATTTAATTAAACCTTTTATTTTTTTGTACTTTTAAGTACCTAGTGTAAATTAAGTACGATGTTTTTTGCTAGACACTTAAAAGACAAAGCTTTTAGCTTTATCTTTTTTATTGACTAAGTAGAGAAATCTACTTAGTTACATACTTAGGATCAGCACACCCTGCTGGTCCATAATGACACTCATATTTTGGTTGTTTAGTTTCAACAGACCATTTATTAGCTTTCATTAAAACTTCTTTTGATACTAATGAATTTTGAACTTTTACATCAAAAATATAATCAACAGCTTTATTTGGATCCCAAATTTTACCATCTAAGAATTTATTATATTCATCAACACCATCTTTTTTCCAAGCACTTGGAGGTAATTTATAATCAACTTCTGCAGCAACTTCGGCAAATAAATCTGGTCTATATACTTTTTCAATTAAAGCTTTCATATCAACTGGTTTATCAAGTTGTCCCCATCTATACATTTGAGTTACAAACCACATACCATGTGAATAGAATGGATATGCTGCATAGTTATTTGCAAATACGTTAAACATTGGGTTTGCAGAATCTACACCTTTATTATAAAGGAATGTTCCAGACATTGATTTTCTTAATACATTTTTAGGAGCTTTAACATAGTTTTTCTTAGCTAAGTAACCAATTGCCTCTTCTCTGTTTTCCCAAGATTCATCAAGCCATTTTTGAGCTTTAATAACTGCTCTCATAACTGCTTTAGTTGTTTCTGGGTTTTTCTTAACAAAATCAGCTCTTGCTTGTAAAACTTTTTCAGGATTATTATTCCAAATATCGTAGTTAGTAACTAATGCAGAACCTTTACCTTTAAGTACGATTCTTGAATTCCAAGGTTCACCAACACAGTAACCTTCAATATTTCCAGCAATTAAGTTTGATGGCATTGTTGGTGGTGGGAAAGGTTTAATTGTACAATCTTGGTCAGGTCTAATACCAGATGAAGCCATCCAATATCTTAATTCATAGTTATGCGTAGAAACTGGGTGAACCATACCAAAACTTAGTGGCTGATATTTATTCCCTTCTTTAGCTCTTTTTGCATCAATATATTTTTTTAAAGATTCAGCAGATACTGGTCTTTCAGTTTTATCTAAACCATATTCTTCCATTTTTTCAATAATATTATTACCATAAGTAATCGCATTACCATTAAAGTCTAAAGATAATAAAGCTTGTAAGTGAGCATTACCATTGATTCCTAATGTTGCAGCAATAGGCATTCCTGCTAATGCATGTGAAAAGTCATATTCTCCAGAAATTACTTTTTGTTGAATTCCTGGCCAACCACCACCTTCTTTTGCAACATGTACATCTAAACCTTCAGCTTTAAAAAAACCTTTTTCTTTAGCTATTACTAATGGAGCACAATCTGTTAAGGCAATAAACCCTATCTTTAACTTTGTTTTCTCCGGCGCAGCTAATAATGTACTTGCAACTAACGATAATCCTAAACCAACTTTTACTACTTGCTTAATCATCTTTTCCCCTTTAATTTTTTATATTAATTTTTAAGATAGGAAAATTCTAACAGAAATTTTTAATGATTATACAAAGTAGATGTTTATTATTTATACATTTTAACTTAAATTTACATAATAGAAATCTATTTAAGAAAGTTTTATAGTAAAACTTCTTGATAAGTCTTTTTATAGTCTTAAAATTACATAAAAAGTATATTTATTGACTTTTATATCCTTTCTAATGTATTTGTTGTGACATTAATTTCTTTACAATAAAAAGTTTGAGGGTATTGAGTGTTAATTTTATATTCATCTAAAACCAACAAATTACTATTCTTTGTAATAGCACTGCAAAGAGACCAAGGTTCATGACTGATATTAGCTTTAAAACTAATTCCTAAGTATTTATTTACAAAAAAATATCTATTTGTACTCCAATTTGCAAAGGTATTGGCTTCAGGTATTTTTGATTTAGAAACTATTTCATATTCTGTTTTAAATTGTAATTTTGAATTTCTATAAGAAGATACAATATTTTGAATACTATTATATTTACTTATTCTATATGGTAAGCCATATAAAATCCTTGCACCTAAAACTGATATTAAACTGTCTACATCTAAACTTAGAAATAAAACTCCTGGTTTATTATCGTGTACAATATATGTTCTTACATTTAATTCATTATATTTCTTAAACCAAATAATATTTCCCGTTGACTTATGTTTTACATCATTCATAGTCATTGAAACTAAACCTAAATAATATTTACCATCAAAACTATCAAACTTACAGTTTTTTGGAAGATATGATTTAAAAGCATCTATATCTGAAATTTCAAAATGTTGAAATAATAAATCTTTCCAAGTTTGTTTCCATCCTTTTTCCATAAATATCCTTTTTGTGATTTATATAATTTTAATCAAAAAAGAATAAGTTTGGTAGCCAATTTTTGTCTTTTAATCGCAAGAAGAATAAAACTTAATTTTACATTAATATTTTTTCCATAATTTGCAATTGTTTACTAAATATACAATATTACTTAGTAATAAAGTAATAATTCATATAGAATAAACTTATAATTACATTAAAGGGAATAAAATGGCAGGATTAAAAGATTTAAAAGGTAAAGGGCACGCACCAACATTGTTTATGGCCTTCCTTTACTTTGATATGAGTTTCATGGTTTGGACAATGTTAGGACCTCTTAGTACAGAGATAAGTGAAGCTCTAGCTTTAGGTGGTCATATTATGACAGCAGGAGAAAAAGCTACACTACTTTCTCTTCCAATTCTTTCAGGAGCAATACTTAGAATTGTACTTGGTTTTGGAGTTGACAAGATTGGTGCTAAATTAACAGCGCTTATTTCACAATCAATTGTTATTGCTGCACTTTTAACAGCATTTTTACAAGGTGATAATATCACATATAACCAATTATTAATTGTTGCACTTGGTCTTGGTTTTGCTGGAGCTTCTTTTGCAGTTGCACTTCCTCAAGCTGGTCAATGGTATCCACCAAAACTTCAAGGTGTTGTTTTAGGTATTGCAGGTGCTGGTAATATTGGTGTTGTTATTGATTTCTTATTTGCTCCTAAAATTGCTGAAATTTGGGGATGGGATGCTGTATTTGGTGTTGGTGCATTTATGGCTATTATTGTATTAGTTGCTTATTTCTTCCTAGCACAAGATGCTCCAGAAGAAGTATATAAAAAGAACCCAAAGAAGTTAAAAGATTATGTTAAACTTTTAAAAGATAAAGATACTTGGTGGTTCTGTTTATTCTATGCTGTTTCATTCGGTGGTTTCGTTGGATTCGCAGGATATATGAAAGTTTATTTAATGAATACATATCAAATAGATATGGCAGCATTTGGTATTGATGTACTAGATGAAGGAAATGTAAAAGTTATTGCTGGATACTTTGGTGCTTTATGTATCTTTGCAGGTGCTATTTTAAGACCAGTTGGTGGAGCGGTTGCTGATAAAATTGGTGGTGTTAAATCATTATATTTCTTCTATGGTGTTGTTGCGTTATTAGCAATTATAAATGCTACTATCGAATTACCATTCGCTGTTGCAATTTTTGTATTATTCTTAATCATGGCAAATCTTGGTATGGCAAATGGCGCTGTGTTCCAACTTGTACCTCAAAGATTTGGTAAAGATATTGGTATTATGACTGGTATTGTAGGATGTGCTGGTGGACTTGGTGGTACTGCTTTAATTCAAACACTTGGTTGGTCAAAAGGTGCGTTTGATGGATATACAGCTGGATTCTTAATATTTGCAGTTGTTGTATTTGTAGCAATCTCAGGAATCTCACTTGTTAAAACAAGATGGAGAACTACTTGGGGTGTAAGCGCAGGTGGTAGAATATAAAAAGAGCTTAGGCTCTTTTTATATTTAGATTAAAGCTTTAAAACATAAGCTTTAATTTAAGTATAAAAAAGGTGATAAATTGAGTAAAGCAACTATTTCAACTTCAGGTTTTTCATTAGCAAAAAGACAAGAACTAACAGGTGATGATTATTATGAAATTAAACAATTTAACGATTTAACAATTGCTGTTGTTTGTGATGGTGTTGGTTCAGCTGAAGAAGGAGCCCTTGCTGCTAAAAAAGTTACAAATCATTTAATCACAAATTTTAAAAATATTCCAATAGCTTGGAGTATTGAAAAAGCTATCAAAACTTTTATTTCATCAATTAATTCAATTTTATATGCACAATCAATTAAAGATTACGAAAGACCAGAACTAGTAACTACAGTTACTATTTGTGTGATTAAAGGTAATAGATTATATGCTGCAAATGTGGGTGATAGTAGAATTTACTTATATAGAAATAAGGAATTAACTCAACTCTCACATGACCATAATGAAGAAGGAATGGATAGTGTTTTAACAGATGCCATTGGAATAGATAAAGATGTAGAAATATTCTATTTTGAAAATAATATTCATAAAGATGATAAAATTTTAATGTGTAGTGATGGCTTGTACTCTTTAATGAGTGAAAATATGCTCACAAAACATCTTGTAAATGGTGCTTATCATATTGTAAAGAAAGCCAGTTCTCTTGTAGAAGAGAATCTTCCAGATGATACAACAGCAGTTATTTTAGAAATCAATGAAATTGATCAAGTACAAAAATATAAAGACTTACCTCTTGATATTCCTGAAAAACTGCAAAAAGGTGATATTTTTGATGGCTATAAACTTACACTTTCATTAATCCAAAATGACAGAACTTGGGTTTGTGAAAAAAATTCTAAAGAGTATGTAATTAAATTTGCACCTTATGAAGCTTTGGAGAATGAAGAAATTCTAGATTTATACACAAAAGAAGTTTGGAATGCAAAAAGATTGAAAGCAGGATTTTTTCCAAAATCAGTAGTACCAAAACAAAGATCAGCTAGATACTATATTATGACAAAACTAGAAGGTATTACTTTAAAACAGTATTTAAAAAAACGAACTTTATCTATTGATGAATCTATTACACTTACAAAAACATTGTTGTCAATGAGCCAATATTTACTAAAATTCAATCTTGTTCATGGAGATATAAAACCTGAAAATATAATAGTAATGCAAAGAGATGGGAAAAGGATATTTAAAGTAATTGATTTTGGTTCAATAACAGAGATATTTTCAATAACAAATAAAGCAGGAACACCTTCATATCTTGCACCTGAGAGATTTCAAGAGTCTTCTATAAATGAGCAAACAGAGCTTTATTCAATTGGAGTTACTTTATATGAAGCCTTAACAGGTGAATTTCCTTATGGAGAAATAGAACCTTTTCAAAATCCAAGTTTTAAAAATATAAAGTTTCCACAAAAATATAATAGTAATATTCCTCTTTGGCTAGAAAGTATTATATTAAGAGCAACTTGTGTTGATCAAGAACTTAGATATTCAAATTATTCACTAATGAAATTTGAACTTGATAATCCAGAAAAAGTACAAGCTTTTTTCAATAAGAACACTCCCTTATTAAAAAGAAATCCATTACTAGTTTACAAAGTTTTATTTGGAATATCTTTATTACTTAATTTCTATTTATTTATTAGATTTTTTTAACAACTGTTTATTTTTTATATAGGCTATTCTTAACTTTACATAAATATAGTGTATAATTTCTTCTATATTAAAGAATGTAAAGCTTAAGGTAAGTAAAAATGGTAAAATCTGTATGTGGATATTGTGGTGTTGGATGTGGAATTGAATTTGAAGAAGATAAACTTCTTGGAGATTTAGCCTATCCTGTAAACGAAGGTAAACTTTGCTCAAAAGGAATATCAGAACTAATTAGTATTCAAACTCCTTCAAGATTATTACGTCCACATCAAAGAAAAAATATCAATGATGAATATAAAGTTGTTTCATGGGATGAAACAATAAGTACAATTGCTGAAAAAATTAAAAGCACTTCGAAAGAAAAAATCGGAATTTATTTATCAGGACAATTATTAACTGAAGATTATTATATTGCTAATAAACTAGGAAAAGGTTTTATAGGAACTAATAATGTAGATACAAATAGTAGAACTTGTATGTCAAGTGCAGTAAGTGCACATAAAAAAGCTTTTGGAATTGATTATGTTCCTGTTCGAATGGAAGATGTTCATCATGCAGATTTATTAATACTTGCAGGTGCAAATACTGCTGAAGCTCATGTTGTTTTTCATAATAGAATAAAAAGAGCAAAAAAAGCAGGATTAAAAATCGTTGTTATTGATCCTAGATTTACAGATACTGCTAAAATTGCAGACCTTCATCTTCCTTTAAAACCAAATAGCGATATTGATTTTTTTAATCTTGTTTCAAAAAGAATTATAGATGAAAATCTTGTGGATGAGGAATTTGTTCTATCTCATGTAAATAATTATGAACTTTTAAAAAATAAATTCAAAAGAATTCCAACAACAAAAATGCTAAAAAGAACAGGCTTGACAAAAGAGCAATTTGAGCAGTTTTGGACTTTATATAAAAATTCACCAAATATTATAAGTGCTTGGACAATGGGATTAAATCAATCATCACAAGGTGTTGATAAAAATTTAGCTTTAATAAATACTCATTTATTAAGTGGGAAAATATTTACAAAAGGAAATGGTCCATTTTCACTAACAGGTCAACCAAATGCAATGGGTGGTAGAGAAGTTGGTGGTTTATCAACTATGCTTGCTGTTCATTTAGGTTTTGATAAAGAAGCTATTAAAAAAGTATCTCAATTTTGGAATACAAAAAACATTGATACAAAACCAGGTCTTACAGCTACACAGATGATGGAAGCAAAACTTGATGTATTAATTATTTGTCATACTGACCCTATTTATCATTTGCCAAATAGAAATAAAATGGAAAAGCTTATCAAAGAAATTCCACTAGTTGTAGAAATCAATGCTTATGAAAACTCTGAAACTGCACAGTTTGCACATATAAGACTTCCTGCTGCTCCTTGGGGTGAGAAGGAAGGTACTCAAACTAATCTAGATAGAACAATAACAAAACAAGAAAAATTAACTCGTACATCAATTGATTGTAAACCAGATTGGGAGATTTTCCAATTAATAGCTCAACAACTAGGTTTTAAAAATGCGTTTAATTTTAAAAACCCTCAAGAAATATTTGAAGAGTATCAAGAGATGACAAAATTAAATCCTCATTTAAATATGTATGATATATCATATAAAGATGTTGGGAACAAGCCATTTATTTGGGGAGAAGATATTAGAAAAAATAAAAAGTTTTTTACAAAAGACAAAAAAGCAAATCTACATTTTGTAGAAAATAAATTGTTATCTGAAAAAGCCAATTTAAAATATCCCTTTATTTTATTAACAGGAAGAACAAGGGACCAATGGCACAGTGGTACTAAAACAAATCTGCCTAAAACTCTTTTAAAATTTAAAGATTTAGATTTTTGTGAAATACATCCAAAAAATGCAAAAGCTTTAAATATAAAAGATGACGATGTTATAAAAATATCTTCAATTAGAGGTGAAATAATTTCAAAAGTACTAATAAGTGACAAAATTAGAATTGATACTATTTTTGTTCCTGTTAGTAATAGAGAAATTAATTACTTAACCAATGATTTATATGATAAAGAATCTTTACAACCAGATTACAATCACTCAGCAGTAAAAATAGAAAAAGTATAACTTCTAAACTTAATTTTACATTAATTAAATAAAATTTATCTAGTTAATGTAAAATTGTCTATTTTTTATATAGTCTAACTTTAATTTTACATAAAATAAAGGCTAAAATCATAACAATAAATATACTTTGGAGTTATGACAATGCAAGTTTTACAAGAAGCACACAATTTAAGAAATAAAAAAATCAATAAAATTGAAAAAATGAAATCAGAACAAGATCCTATGGAGTTTATAAAAACTTTTGAAGATTTTTGTAAAGGTTCTTATGAAGAAACGGTAAATGATTCTCATACAAAACACTTCTTAAAATGTCTTGGATTATATGACAAAGGAACTAGCGAAACATTTGTAATCAGAATTAGGATTCCTGGTGGACAATTAAGCGTTGAGCAGGCTTTAAAACTAGCCCAATGTTCAAAGAAATATGGAAATGACTATATAGATATTACAACTAGAGGACAAGTTGAATTTAGATATTTAAAATTCAATGAATTACCTTTATTATTAAAAGACTTATCAACAGTTGGAATTTCTGCAATTCAATGTGCTGGTGATAACTTTAGAGGTGTTGTAACTTCACCTTTTGATTCTTATTCTAAAACATCTCCAATTGAAACTATGCCACTACTTAAAGAAATTCAATCAGTATTCTTAGAGCAAGAAGCTTGGATGGGAACACTTCCACGAAAATTTAATATTGCAATTTTAGGTGATAGTATAAATACTTGTAATATTTTTGGAAATGACTGTGCTTTTGCATTAGCATCAAAAAATGGAGAAATTGGATTTAACTTATATCTTGGTGGTAAAGTTGGTGTTCAAGCAAGAGACTTGAATCTTTTTGTCAAAGATCACCAAGTAAAAGAAGTATTTGCAGCTGTGATTTCTTTATATAAAGAGTATGGTTTCAGAGATAATAGAAATAAAAATAGATTAACTTTTCTTTTAGATGCAGTTAGTTTAGAAGAGTTTGCAAAAGCAATTAAAGAGCATTCAAAACTAGAACTTCCACAAGCTGGAGAGTTATTAGTAAAAGATGAATTTACTCTTGATGATTCCTCTACAATTGAACTTAAAGATGGGAAAAGCGCTATTCACTTTGGTATTCCTTCTGGAATATTTTGTGGAAGTGATCTAGAACAAGCTGCTTTATTAGCACAAAAACACGATGGTGTAGTTAGATTAACATATGAGCAAAGTTTTTATATAATAACTAATACTTCAAGTATTGAAGATATTAAACAATCATCACTTTATAAAAAATATGACTCATACCACAATATATACTTTAATAATCAAATCGCATGTGCTGGAAATAAAGAGTGTTCTTTTGGTGTAATTCCTGGAAAACCTGATGCTATTAATATGGCTGAATATTTAAACAAAAATGTTCCAATTGAAGATGGGAAAGTAAGAATGTACTGGTCAGCATGTCCAAAAGGCTGTGGAATTCATGGTGTTGCGGATATTGGTTTTGAAGGTGCAAAAGCAAAAGATGAAGAAGGAAATTCATGTTATGGTGTTAAAATCTTCCTAGGAGGAAAGGCAGCATCTTCTATTTTAGAAGCTAGACAATTAACTAAAGCTGTTTCAATTCCTAAAGCACAAGAATTAACTGCAAAACTTTTAAATATTTATAAAGAAGAAAAGAATGAGAATGAAACATTCGAAAGTTTTGATACAAGAGTTTTATCAAGTTTAGCAATTGAAGAAATTCAAACAAGAATTGGTCTGTAATCATGAGTAGCAATGAAACAACTCCACTAGAGGACTTTATAAACTATAAAGCTGATACTAATATGCAATGTGGAAATTATAGTATTGATATTCCTAAGCCAAAAGAAGGAGAACAATATAGATTCCATTTTGATGCAACTGCATGTGTTGGTTGTCATTGTTGTGAAGTTGCATGTAATGAACAAAACAATAATCCAGCAGATATTAAATGGAGAAGAGTTGGTGAAACACAAAGTGGAATTTTCCCAAATGTTACAAATCACTTTAATTCGATGTCTTGTAATCACTGTGTAGACCCAGAATGTCTAAAAGGATGTCCAACAGAATCATATATAAAATTTGATAATGGTATTGTTTTTCATGATGATGATACATGTATTGGTTGTCAATACTGTACATGGAATTGTCCTTATGAAGTTCCTGTGTTTAATGAAGATAGAGGAATAGTAACAAAATGTCATATGTGTCATGATAAATTAGATGTAGGTCAAACACCTGCATGTGTGCAAGCTTGTCCTGCAGGAGCAATTGCAATTGAAGTTGTAAATGTAAAAGATTGGTTAGAAGAAGATATGGCAAAAGAGGGAATTGCACCTCATTTACCAAATATTGAGATAACAAAACCAACAACTAGATACACAATAGATGAAAAAGAAAATCAAGAAAAAGTAATACCAGCAGATGATCATATAATAAAACCAAACCATTCAGAATGGCCTTTAGTATTTATGACTATTTTAACTCAAATATCTGTTGGTGGTTTTGCTACTTTAGTTTTAGGTGAGCTTATAAGTTTACTAGGATTCAATCTTGCAAGTCCTAGTATATGGATGATGATTGCTGTATTTATTCCAGCAGCAATTGGTCTTCCTCTATCAGCGCTTCACTTAGGTCGTCCAGGACTTGCTTTAACAGCTATGAAAAATATAAAAACATCATGGCTTAGTAGAGAAGCTTTAGCTCTAGGAGTTTATGCAGGCGGATTAACATTACTTATAGGGATATTCTTTTTTGAATTCAATCAAGTTTTTAAACTAATTGTAGAACTTGGCGTTTTAGCTGCTGGTGTATATAGTATTTATGCACAATCTATGATTTATAGAATTAAAGCACGTCCATCTTGGAACAAAATTGAGACAACTAAGATTTTCTTCTATGTTTCTTATATTGGATTGCTATTAATTACACTAATTTTAGTACTTCAAGAACAGTTTACAACAGCTGGTGTAATATTACCATTTGCACTATTTCTTGGATATTTTCAATATGAAGAGTTTTCTAAACAAAAGAATTTTTATAAAGATTTAAATGAGCAAAAAGAAGAGAACTTCTATCAATTAAATAAAACAAAAATACTTTATGAAAAAAACTTTGTAAAACATAATGAATATAGAGAAAGATCTTTAGGTCTTGGAGCTTTAGTTTTACCACTATTAGCAATACTTTTACTTGCTAGTGGTAATTATTCTAGTACAGTTTTAGTATTAGGTTTATCTATTATTATTTCATTTTCAAGTGAAGTTGTATCTAGATTATTATTTTATAAAACAGCAGTAGCACTTGGTCTAGCTGGTAATTTCTTCGCTGGAAATCAAAGGACATAATATGATAAATAAAATTAAAGACTTTTTAGGTGTAGATATTAAAAATGATAAATACGCACTTGTTGATGATAAAGTATTTGGAAAAGTAGCAAAGCAAAAAGCTCCTACATCTTGGGTACGAAGTACATGTGGATATTGTGGAGTTGGTTGTGGTTTATATATTGGTGTTAAAGATGGAAAACCAACATACACAAAAGGTGATCCAGCGCATCCTGTTAATAAAGGAACACTTTGTCCAAAAGGTTTAAGTGAACATGAAATGGTGCAAAGCGAAAACCGATATACAAAACCAATGCTTCGTAAAAATGGACAATTACTTGAGTCTACTTGGGATGAAGTGTTTAAAACTACAAGTGATAAGTTTAAAGATATTCAAAAAAACCACGGAAATGGAGCTGTTGCTGTTGTATCAACAGGACAGCTTTTAACCGAAGAATTCTATACACTTGGTAAATTTGTACAAATGGGACTTAAAACAAATAACTATGATGGAAATACAACACTTTGTATGGCAAGTGCAGTTATGGGATATAAGCAAACATTTGGAAGTGATGGACCTGTTGGATGTTATGAAGATTTCTCATATGCTGATACTATTATGTTAATTGGTGCAAATATCGCAGATAACCACCCTATTTTAAAACTACATATTGCAAAAAATAAAAAGATTACAGGTAAAAAACCAAAAATTATCGTAATTGATCCAAGATTTTCAAAAACTGCAAAAATGGCAGATATGTTTGTACCTATAAAACCAAGATCAGACTTAGCACTAATGAATGGACTTTGTCATATTATTTTAGAGCAAGGCTGGGAAAACGAAAAGTTTATAAATGAGAGAACAACTGGATATAAAGAGTTTAGAAAACATATCATGGCCAATTATTCTCCTGCTGAAGTAGCAATTACAACAGGTATTGATGTAAAAGATTTATACGAACTTGCACGTGTTTATGCAAAATCAAGTGCGGCTATGAGTGCTTGGACAATGGGTGTTAATCAAAGCTCACTAGGAACTGATACGGTAAGTGCTATTTGTAATCTTGCACTAATTACAGGAAATCTTGGAAGAAAGGGTGCAACAGCACTTTCAATTACAGGACAATGTAATGCAATGGGTACAAGAGAAACTGGATTTACGTCATCAATTCCAGGATATAGAAACTTTGCAAGCTCTTATGATAGAGAAGAGTATGCAACAATTGCAAATGTTCCAGTAGAAGATGTTCCAACTGCAAGGGGTTATTCATATCCACAAATTATTGATGCAATTGAAACAGGTGAAATAAAAGCCTTATGGTTAGTAGCAACTAATCCACTTGTATCCTTTCCAGATCAAAAAAAGCTAAGACGAGCACTTAATAAACTTGACCTTCTTGTTGTTCAAGATGCCTTTAAAAGTGAAACAGCATTTAAAGCTGATGTAGTTTTTTCTGCGAGTACTTGGAGTGAAAAAGAAGGAACTTATACAAATAGTGAGCGACGTTGTAACAGAGCTAGAAAAGCAGTTGAACCACTAGGTGAGACTAAAAGTGATTTTGATATTGTATTAGAATTTTCAAAATACTTTGAAGGTGTAAATGAAAGTTTATTTCCTAAATGGGAAAAACCAATTGATGCTTTTAATGAATGGAAAAAATTAAGTGAAGGAAGACTTTGTGATTATTCAGGAATGACTTATGAGTTAATAGAAGAATTAGGTGGAGTTCAATGGCCATGTAATGAAGCTAATCCAAATGGAACGCCTAGACTTTATAGTGAGGATATGCCTTGTCGAACTGAAGATGGAAAAGCAAAACTATTAAGTGTTGATTGGCTTCCAATGAGCGAGCCTCAAAATAGTTCTTTCCCACTTATATTAAATACAGGTCGTACAGTTGAGCAATGGCATACAAGAACTAAAACTAAAACTATCTCAATACTAAATGATTTAGCACCAGAAGCGTGGATTGAAATCAATCCAGAGGATGCAAAAAAACTTGAAGTTAAAAGTGGTGATAGATTAGATATTTCTTCAATTAGAGGAAAAATCAAAGATATCATAGTAAGAGAATCTCAAAATGTAAGAGAAGGAAATATCTTTGTACCTTTT
Organism: Arcobacter peruensis; assembly: GCF_003711085.1. Lineage (NCBI taxonomy): Bacteria > Pseudomonadati > Campylobacterota > Epsilonproteobacteria > Campylobacterales > Arcobacteraceae > Arcobacter > Arcobacter peruensis. Next base: position 2,279,795 of record NZ_CP032363.1, on the reverse strand, counting down.
CATTATAATGAGCAACTTATTAACACAATTACAAAAGCAGAGTTTGACCCAAAATCTTTTGAACCAAACTATAAGCAATGTGCTGTTCAACTTCATAGTATTAAAGTTCCTAATGGAATTACATTTAAAGAAGAAGAAATAGCAGGTGCTTTAGAGCATATTGTTATAAAAAATGAACAAAGCTATAATACTACAAAACAAGCTAGCTATACAAAGTAATTTATAAAATGAGGGAACATTCCCTTATTTTATTTTTATTCTTTAACTCAAATAACACACTTCATTAATATACCATTAATATAAGATTCATAAACGATTAAAACCTCTACGTCATACTTTCAGGGTAACAAATAATAAAACATATAAAAGGATTTAAAAATGAAAACAAAATTATTAGTAGCAACAGCTTTAACAGCAGTATTAAGTACAGGTCTTTTTGCATATGCAGATAAAGATAACAAAGGTATGATGAAAAAAGGACATTCTTCTTGTGGAAAACATATGAAAAAATCTCATATGAAAGGTCAAAAAGGACCTATGTCATTATTAAGACAGTTGAATTTAACTCAAGATCAGAAAAAACAAATTAGAACAATCAAACAAGATTTAATGAAAAAAAGAGTTACTCCAACTGTAGCTTTTACAAGTACTTCATTTGATAAAGCAAAATTTATTGAAATTATGAAACAAAAAAGAGACAATAAAATCGAATTAAAAGCTGAAATGATGGATAGAGTTTACAATGTTTTAACATCTAAACAAAAAGAACAATTTAAAGTTTTAATGGATTTAAAAGCTGAAAAAAGAATGGCAATGATGGAAAAAAGAATGAATAATAAAGGTCAAGGTCAAGGTCAAAAATAATCTCTACTAAAATATAAGAAGATACAATCTTCTTATATTTATTCAATCTAAGCTAAGGCTTCAATCCACTCTAAAACTTCATTTAAAGTTTTCTCATCTTTATTCGAAATAAATACATAAGGTTTATTTTTTCTATTTTCTTTTACATCATTTTGCATTGAGTCTAAATCAACTCCAACATATGGAGCTAAATCTGTTTTATTTACAACTAATAAATCAGAGAAAAGTAATCCTGCCCCTTTTTTTCTTGGAATATCAGCACCTTGTGCAGTATCGATTATATACATATAATAATCAATTAATTCATATGAAAAAGTAGCACTAAGATTATCTCCTCCACTTTCAACAAAGATAATATCAGGATTAAACTTCTCTTCTAACTCTTGTACTGCTTTTTGATTCATTGAAATATCATCACGAATTGCTGTATGTGGACAGCCACCAGTTTCTACTCCAATAATTTGCTCATCAGGCAAATCAAGTGTTTGCTTTAAATAGTTTGCATCTTCTGTTGTATAAATATCATTTGTAACAATACCTATTTTGTATTTGTTTTTTAATATATTTGTAAGAGCTTCAATTAGTGAAGTTTTTCCACTTCCAACTGGCCCTGCTATTCCTATTTTTAAACTCATTTTCTTCCTTTTTTTCATTCTTTCTAATATTTATATTTTGCTTTAGTTCAATGCAAGATTTAAGGAGTTACTAAATGTAAATGACTTAAATTTTAACGCAGAAATAAAGCAAAAGAGGAATATTATGTTACGAACATTTTTGGTTCTAGTGTTTTATGCTCAAATATCACTTCTTCAAACAGTGGGTTAAAATTTGTAATCTTTTCATCAAAATTAAAATCCATATTTTCTAATATTTCATCAAATTCAAAAAGCATTTTTTGAATTTGTGAGGGTTTTATTCTTGATATTTTAAGCGTTGTTGCTGCAATATTGATTAAATTCTTTTTAGTCCACATTACAATAAAATCTTTAATATTTATATCTAAGTCATAAGCATAAGAAGCTAATACTATTAGCTCATTTGCATCGGATTTTTTCTCTTCAATTAAAGAATAATACTTTTTTACTTCATCTTTTAAAACTGTATCTTTAATTTGTACATAGTAATTATGTCCAATATCTTTTGAAGCTTTTGCATAATCAAATGTTAGATATGAAGATATTTCATTATCAAGTTTTTTAAGTAAATTTACTTTTTTCTTTTCTAACAACTCATAAGTTTTTTGAACATAAACAAATTCCATTTTAGAGTACTGGTCAATAATCAAGTTTTCAAGATATATTTTTAAAGTATCAATATCTTTTACATGCTCTTTTACAATATGAGGTTCAAGCCCAAAAGAATGTACAAATACACCAGATGGAAAAGTTCCATCAAGTATTTGCATAAATCTACTAAGACTTTTTAAATTAGTGTGAATGATGTGCTTTTCCATTTGCTTTAAAATACCCAGTAGTTTTTGTAATTTTTATATCATCATTTTTATATGCAGCTTCAATTATATCTACTAATGAAATATCATCTAAAACTGTAATATTCATATCACTAATCATTACAGGTTGATGTCTATTACCTATTTCATAAGCCACTTTTGCAAAGTTTAAAGCATCTGTAAATTCAAACACATAAATATTATCTTCACTTCTTTTTACTTTAATTGCATAACCATCCTCATCAACTAAAATATCATCTTCATGTAAGTGCGTAAATTTTGCTTTTATTATGAAATTTACACCCTTATTTGATACAGCTGTTAAATTTGGTTTTTGCATATCAAACCATGATAATTCTACCTCATCATTAGCTTTGATATCTTTTTTTATTTCTACTACTTTTTTTATCAAAAAATTTCCTTATATAATATATATACAATTGTATAAAAATTTTATAGGTTTGTATAGGAATTCTTTGTTTATTAATTAGACAAAATCTTTAAATAGTTTATATAAACAATAACTTTTAGACTTTAGAAGTTATATTTAAAAGCAAGTGTTGTGACACTAGTATCAACATCATCTTTATTTTCAGGTAATTCTTTGCCATTTTGATAAAGGTAAGCAAGTACTACATCAAAATCTTTAAATTTTTTACCTAAACTTATCATATATCTTTTATCTTGTTCCATAGCATGATGTTGAACTTTTGTTCCATCATTAAATACTGTAAATACTCTTTTCCCAAAAAATGCCTGTGCACCTAATAGATAACTATTATAATTTGCATTTACTTTTAAACCTGCTGTTAAATAATCCTTATCATCAAAAGAATAACTCCCATACTTTTCTCCATCAATATTGATAGATTTAACTATTGCAGATACTTTTACTTTTAAATTATTTATTTTTAGTTTTTTACTAAGAGAGAAGTCATATTGGTGTACATCAAAAGTTTTATAATCACTTTTATATAAATCAACTGCTAATTCTAAACCCTTGTTTATATTGTATTTTGCTCCAAGCCCATAAATCTTTCCTTGATCTGTTGGTGCTAAATTGTCAATAATCTTTATATAGTTTGCTTTTAAACTAAGAGCTTCATTGATTTTATTTTCATACTTTAGATTATATTTCTTAACATCTAAGGATTCAAGAGTATTATGACTCATATAATGTTCTCTATCTACTTTATCATTTATATATCCTAAACTAAATTGATGTTGTTTTACTGATAAGTTAATACCAAGATCTTGTATTTTTCCTTCAAGTTTTGTTGCAGAGTTAGAAAAATCTTTTTTTGAATATTTATATGTAAAAGAGTTCTGTGCCATTACTAAAGTTGATAGAAGTAGTGTTGTTAAGATAATTTTCTTCAAATAATTTCCTTTTTAATTATGCAACCAAGTTGCATTTTTGAAATATTATCAAAAAAATGTTACTCTAAACTTATATTATAAATATAAGTAAATACAATAACTAAGTGCTTTATTCTTATATTACAGCTATTATATTTTATGTTCTATTCTTAGAACATAAAATATTTTTTAGCCATTGGCACTGTTGTTACATAATCTGATGTGATTAATTCACCATCAACTAAAACATCATAAGTTTCAGGGTCAACTACAATATCTCCAATAAAGTCATTTAATTTCATATCTTTTTTACCGATATTTCTAGTATTTTTAACAGCCAATACCTTTTTATCAATTCCAAGTTTTTCTTTTAAATCACCACTTGCAACTTTTGAAGTAAAGATAGCACTAATTTTTGCACTGGCTTTTCCTTCTGAACCGAACATCTTTCTATATAAGTTTGGTTCTGGTGTTGGAATTGAAGCATTTGCATCACCCATTACACTTAAAGCAATAAATCCACCTTTAATAACTAAAGAAGGTTTCACTCCAAATAAAGCTCTATCCCACATAACAAGGTCAGCCATCTTACCAACCTCTACACTTCCTACATGCTCATCAATACCACATGCAATGGCAGGATTTATAGTATATTTTGCAATATATCTTTTAATTCTTTCATTATCACACTTTTCATTATCACTTGGTAATGCACCTCTTTGTTTTTTCATAGAATCAGCAACTTGCCATGTACGAATAAGAACTTCTCCAACTCTACCCATTGCTTGTGAATCAGAACTTGTAATACTAATAGCACCAATATCATGAAGTACATCTTCAGCTGCAATTGTCTTACCTCTAATTCTAGATTCTGCGAAACTTACATCTTCAGGAATTTTTGGACTTAAATGATGACAAACCATTAACATATCAAGATGTTCTTCTATTGTATTTTTTGTATATGGAAGTGTTGGGTTTGTTGATGAAGGTAAAACGTTTGCTAAACCTGCTACTTTCATAATATCAGGAGCATGACCTCCTCCTGCACCTTCTGAGTGAAAAGTATGAATAGTTCTATTTTTAAAAGAACCAACTGTATTTTCAACAAATCCTGATTCATTTAATGTATCTGTATGAATTGCCACTTGAACATCAAAATCATCTGCAACACTCAAACAAGTATCAATTGCATTTGGAGTACTTCCCCAATCTTCGTGAAGTTTAAGACCCATTGCACCTGAATCAATTTGTGATTTTAGTGCTTCATATGAACTTGAGTTTCCTTTTCCCATAAATCCAAAGTTTAAAGGATAGTTTTCAACTGATTCAATCATTTTAGAAATATTCCACTCACCTGGAGTACAAGTAGTTGCATTTGTACCAGTATTTGGTCCAGTACCTCCACCTATCATTGTAGTAACTCCCGAACTTAGTGCTTCATCTATTTGTGTTGGTGAAATAAAGTGAATATGTGAATCAACTCCACCAGCTGTTATTACTTTTCCTTCAGCAGAAAGTATTTCAGTATTAGCGCCTATTTCTAAACCTTGAGTAATTCCATCACAAAGCTCACTATTTCCAGCTTTTCCAATAGCCAATATTTTTCCATCTTTTACCCCAACATCAGCTTTATAAATACCAGTATAATCAATAATCACAGCATTTGTAATAATTAAATCAGCAACATCAATAGCTTTTGGACTTTGAGCCATTCCATCACGAATAGTTTTACCACCACCAAACTTTACTTCTTCACCGTAAGTTGTGTAATCTTTTTCAATTTGTGCGATTAAAGATGTATCTGCTAATCTAAATCTATCACCTGTAGTTGGTCCATACATCGCAGCATATTTTTGTTTTGAAATTTTCATTTTATTTCTCCCCTAAAAATATTGATAAGTTTTTCATAGCTTGTTCTTTTACAGTTTCATCATCTAAGTTACCTTCAACTAAACCATTGAAACCACTCATATATCTATTTCCACTATATGAAACTAAATTTACTTTCTTTTTACTTCCTGGTTCAAATCGTACTGAAGTACCAGCAGCAACATCAAGTCTTTTTCCATAAGCATCACCTCTATTGAAATCAAGATTATTGTTTACTTCAAAGAAGTGATAATGTGAACCAATTTGCACTGGTCTATCGCCTGTATTTTCAACTTCTAAAGTTGTAATCTCTTTATTTTCATTTAGTTCAATTTCACCATCTTCTACAATATATTCACCAGGAATCATTGTGTCATTACCTTGTATTGGACTATGAACTGTTACAAGTTTTGTTCCATCATCAAAAGTAGCTTCCACTTGAACCATATCCATCATAGAAGCAATTCCATCCATAACATCATCATGGTTTAAAACTTTTGTAGCATCAACCATAAGTTGGGCAACACTTTTCCCATCTCTAGCACCTTCAAGTATATATGAAGTTATAATAGCAGTTGCTTCTGGAAAATTAAGTTTGCAACCTCTATCCTTGCGTTCTTGTGCAAGCTTTGATGCTGTGTAAATCATCAGTTTTTCTTGTTCTCTATTCGTTAAAAGCATATTTTCTCCTTATCCTAATATCATATTCGTTCCAACTAAAATTGAGACAATTCCAGCTGTTGTAAATACTCTTTTTATATTTTTTGTACTATTTAAAACATTTTCATTTATATAATTTATAATAAACCCAAAACATATAAACACTAAACTAACCCCTAAAACAAAAGCCATAACCATAGTAAAATCTACACTTTGTGAATTTATAACACCAAGAGTAATAAGCATACCTCTTACACCACCAATTCCCATTAGTGAACCTATAATAAAAGCACTTTTTGTATCTGTTTTTTTATGAGTATGATTTTTTGCAAAACTCAAATGTATATGTTCTTTACCTTCATGCATATGCTTGTCTAAGATGATTTTTTTAGCATTTACAAGATATATCAAATATATTCCCATAGCAATAATTACTGATGAACTTATAATATCTCCATATCCAAGATATGAATCTATTGAAGTAAACTCTTGTAAAACCTTTGCAAAAATAAACAACATTAAACCATGTCCTATTGCAAAGGCAAAAGTAATCAAAAATGTTTTTGTTTTACTTTTTCCAAGTGAAAAGTTGATTATTGCAACGATATGATCAGCTCCAAAAGCATGAAGTACTCCATACCAAAATAAAACTATTAAACCTACTTCCATATTATTGTTTCCCCATATTAAAACTGTTTTTTTCTAAATTTTTTCTATAAATATCCCAAACTTTTAAGACTTTATCTTTTAAAATAGCCATATTCTCACTACTTAAAACGCCAATTATCAGTCTTTTTGATTTAGAATATGTAAAAGTTGAAAACTCTTCTTTTTCTAACTTTTCTAAAAAAGCAACATTATCTATAGTTTTGATATAAACTTTTGCAAAAAGATTTGTTTTGCTACTTTTTCTTTTTATATAATTTTTTAACTCAATACCTTCAATATCAAACTTTTCTATATATTCACATCTCCCCTCTTCAATAAAAGAGTTTTTTATTTTCATACTAGTAAAATCAAAATCTTCGTAGCTTCGCCCATTACTTAAAATATCAGTATAAAAAAAGGTTGAATCTTTATCAAATTCAAGCTTAAATGTTTGAATAAATTTTGCATCTTTATATAAAATTAGTTCATCATTTAAAAATTCTAAATTCGATTTATTTTTGATTTTAATATCAATATTATTTAGACTAAAATATTTAGAGTTTGAAGGATATATTTTTGTAGCTGATTCTGTTGTAATTATTAAGTTTGAATTATCTAGTTTAAAGTTTGTTTTAATCCTATCTTTTGGAAAAATACCTTCTCCAATATTAAGAAGTTTGATATAGTTTTCCTCATCATTAAATAGATAATATCTAGAGGGAAGATTCAATCTATCTAGTGAAAATTTATCATTTTTAAAATTAAACTTTAAACTCATTCTATAACCCTTGTAGAAATATTTTATCAAAAATCATTGTATTAATATTTCTACAGTTGTTTATTTTTTAAACATCTATACAGATAAATGCTGTTTTACAATCTCATCACTTAACTGTGAAATCTCGCCATTAGCAACAACAGAACCTCTATCAATTACATAAAAATCATCACCATGTTTTCTAGCAAATGGTAACTTTTGTTCAACTAACATTACTGTCATTTGTTCTTCTTTTGTAAGATAGTCAATTACATCACCAATTTGAGCAACAATATTTGGTTGTATCCCTTCACTTGGTTCATCAAGAATTAGAAACTTTGGGTCAATACATAAAGCTCTTCCAATAGCAAGTTGCTGTTGTTGACCTCCAGATAAATCCCCACCTTTTCTATTTGCCATATCTTTTAAAACTGGAAATAAATCATAAATTTTTTCAGGAACACTTTTAATTTTATTTCTATTAGAAAGTACTCCAATTTGAAGATTTTCTTCTACTGTTAATTGTGAAAATATTTCTCTTCCTTGAGGAACATAACCTATTGCAATTTGTGCTCTATCATGTGCATTTAGTTTTGAAATATCTTGACCATCGTATATTAATTTTCCACTTGAAATTGGAAGTAATCCCATGATTACTTTTGAAAGTGTTGTTTTACCAACACCATTTCTTCCCATTAAACAAGTACATCTACCTTTTTTTAATTCTAAAGTTAAATCCCATAAGGTATGACTTTGAGCATAAAACTGATTTAATTTATCTATTTGTATCATGATTATTCACCTAAATATACTTTTCTTACTTTTTCATTGTTTTGAATACTTTCCATACTTCCTTCTGCAAGAACTGAACCTTCATGTAAAACAGTTACTTTTGAAGCAATACTTCTAATAAATTCCATATCATGCTCAACAACTACAACAGCATGTTCTTTTGCTAAATCTGTCAAAATTTGTCCTGTTTTATCAACTTCTTGAGGAGTCATTCCAGCAACTGGTTCATCAACTAATAATAACTTTGGATTTTGCATAATAAGCATTCCAATTTCAAGCCATTGTTTTTGACCGTGAGATAAAATTCCTGCTTCTTGATTATAAAGTTCTTTTAAACCAATAAGTTGCATTGTTTCTTCTATTTTATCTTTTTGTTCACCAGATATTTTTGAAAAAAGTGTTTTGAAAAACCTCTTATCATCTTGCATAGCAAGCTCAAGATTCTCAAAAACTGTATTATTTTGAAAAACAGTTGGTTTTTGAAATTTTCTACCAATTCCTACTTCTGCAATTGATGGTTCATCCATTTCAAGTAAATTTACAGCATCACCAAAAGTAACTGTACCTTCATCAGGTCTTGTTTTTCCAGTAACTACATCCATCATAGTAGATTTTCCAGCACCGTTTGCACCAATAATACATCGCAGTTCTCCATAATTAATAGAAAAACTTAAATTATTTAAAGCTTTAAAACCATCAAAACTAACTGTTACACCATCAACAAGAAGTATTCTTTTACCCTTTTTTAACTCACCAATATTATGTGAGTTTTCATGATCTAAAACTAACATTATGCAAGCTCCTTTTTAGTGTTTAGTTTATCTTTGATATTTGAGATAAGTCCAACAACACCTTTTGGTAAAAATAGTGTTACTAAAACAAACATACCACCAAGTGCATATAACCAAATTTCAGGAAGTGCAGAAGTAAAGTATGAACTTGCGAAGTTAACTATTATTGCTCCAATAATTGCTCCATACAATGTTCCTCTTCCACCTACTGCTACCCAAATAACAAGTTCAATTGAAAATAGTGGTGAAAAAACACCAGGATTTATAATTCCAACTTGTGGTACATATAATGCTCCTGCAATTGCAGCAAGTACAGCTGATACTATAAAAATAAATAGTTTGTATTGTTCAACTTTGTAACCTATAAATCTTACTCTACTTTCTTCATCTCTAATTGAAATAATTACTCTTCCAAGTCTTGAATTCATTATAAATCTACATAATAAATATCCACCTAAAAGTGCAAAATACGAAATAATTAATAATCCTATTCTAGTAGAGTCTTGTGATAAATCAAAACCTAAGATATCTTTAAAATCTGTAAGACCGTTGTTTCCACCAAATCCCATATCATTTCTGAAGAATGCTAACATTAATGCATATGTTAATGCTTGAGTGATAATTGAAAGATAAACACCTGTAACTCTTGATTTAAATGCTAACCATCCAAATACAAAGGCTAAAAGTGCAGGTACAAACATCACCATTAAGAACATAAACAGTGGATTATCAAAACCATACCAGAACCAAGGTATCTCTTTTAAGTTCATAAATACCATAAAATCAGGTAAATCAGGATTTCCATAAACCCCTCTATCACCAATTTGACGCATTAAATACATACCCATAGCATATCCACCAAGGGCAAAAAATGCTCCATGTCCTAAACTCAATACTCCTAAATAACCCCAAACTAAATCAAGTGCAAGTGCTAAAAGAGCAAATGCTAAATACTTTCCAAGAAGTGTAACTGTAAATGTTGACACGTGAAATATAGAATCTGAAGGAACAGCTAGATTTAAAATAGCTACTAATGCAACTACAATAAATAGTGTTCCTAAAACTATTTTTCCACCTTTATCATTTTCTAAAATTTTTAATATTAATGATTTTCTTTTCATAGTCTAATCCTCTGCATCTCTTCCCTTTTTAGGGAACAGTCCTCTAGGTCTTTTTTGTATAAATAAAATGATAAATACTAAGATAATCACTTTTGCTAAAACCGCACCAGCAACTGGTTCAATAAACTTATTAAACTCACCTAATGTAAATGCTGCAATTAACGTTCCCCATAAATTTCCAACTCCACCAAATACAACAACCATAAAGGAATCAACAATATATGCTTGTCCTAAATTTGGTCCAACATTTGTAAGTTGTGATAAGGCAACACCTGCAACCCCTGCAATTCCTGAACCTAAACCAAATGTAATTGCATCAATCCATGAAGCTTTAATTCCCATTGCTCGTGCTATTTCTCTATTTTGTGAAACAGCTCGTACTTTTAATCCTAATGATGTTTTATTTAAAATATATAAAACAAACAAAAACACAATAATTGAGAAAACAACAATATATAATCTGTTGTATGTAAGTGATAAAGCACTATTAACTTCCAATGCTCCACTCATCCACTCAGGCGTTTTAACTTCTTGATTTAAAGGAGAGAAAACTGTTCTTACAATTTGTTGTAACACTAGTGAAATACCAAATGTTGCAAGTAATGTTTCAAGTGGACGTCCATATAAATGTCTAATCACAAGTCTTTCAATAGCAATTCCCACAAGTCCACTTACAATAAATGCAGCTGGAATTGCAACTATAATTGAATACTCAATTAAATTTGGCATAATTTGTTGAAGTGCATATGTTGTGTAAGCACCAATCATAATAAGCTCACCATGAGCCATATTAATTACTTTCATAACACCAAAAGTAACAGCAAGACCAATAGCAGCTAGAAGTAAAACAGAACCCATACTTAAACCAAAAAATGCCGTTTCTAGAAACGAATAAAAAGATCTATTTGTTTCTATTGAAGCAATTGAAGTGTTTGCTAGTTTTACCAGTTCTTTATCTTCACTATTTGATGAAATATTTTTCAATACTTCTAATGATTTAGGAGATAAATAATCTCCTAATTTTATTATGGCTTGCTTTTGTGCTTCACCATCTTTAAATTTTACACCTAAAGCAGTAACTGCTTCTTCAAGTACTTCTTTTACTTTAGTACTTTTTTCTGTTTGAAGAATTTCATTAATTAATTCTTCATTTTTTATATCAAGATTAGCAAGTAAATTCTTTGCAGAGTTAAATCTAATATCTTCATTTGAAGAAAATAGATTAATTTTTGCAAGAGAACTCTTGATAATACTTCTTAATTTATTATTGATCTTAACTTTTTTAAAATCATATTTTGAAGTAAGTTTTAGATCTTCTTTAGAAAAAATATCAGCAGTTTTATAATCATCTTCAATTTTTTCTTTTATGTAAACTATTTGTTTATCACTTTTTGTATAAAGAAGTTCACCTTTTAACAATTTTTGAAATAAAAATTCTAGCTTTTCATCTTTACTATATTTTGAAGTTAGTTCAATGATTGTTTTTTCTTTTGTTTTAAAACTTTTTGTTAGTAATTTGTTAGAATCTTCTTTTAGAGTAACTCCAAATGAAGCACTAAGTATTAATAAATTAAGTAATATTATTTTAAATATTTTCATGTTTACCTTTCTGTTAAAACATGAGAGTTAAACTCTCATATTTTAATTTATTTAGCACCTATACATTTTTTTGTAACAGTGTTATAATTTCCACAATTTACTGGGCTTGTCCAATCTGAAATTAAATCTTTAGATCCAGGTAAGAAATCAGACCATGCATCTCCAGCTACTTCACCTTCAGTTTCCCATACAGTTTCAAACTGACCGTCTTCTTGAATTTCTCCAATTAAAACAGGTTTTGTTAAGTGGTGATTCTTAAGCATTGTTGCAGTTCCACCAGTTAAGTTTGGAACAGAAATACCAACCATTGCATCAGTTACTTTATCAACATTTGTAGTACCAGCTTTTTCAACAGCTTTTACCCACATTTTAAATCCAATGTATGTAGCTTCCATTGGGTCATTTGTAACTTTTTTATCATCTTTTTTATATGCTCTCCATGTTTTAATAAACTCAGCATTTTCTTTTGACTCAGCACTTTGGAAGTAGTTCCACGCAGCTAAATGTCCAACAAGAGGTTTTGTATCAAGACCTGATAATTCTTCTTCACCAACAGAGAAAGCAACTACAGGAATATCAGAAGATGAAATACCTTGGTTACCTAATTCTTTATAGAAAGGAACGTTTGCATCACCATTAATAGTTGAAACAACAGCTGTTTTCTTTCCAGCTGAACCAAACTTTTTAATATCACTTACGATTGATTGCCAATCAGAATGACCAAATGGAGTATAGTTAATCATAATATCTTCTGCAGCTACACCTTTTGACTTTAAGTATGACTCTAAAACTTTATTTGTAGTTCTTGGATAAACATAATCAGTACCAGCTAATACAAATCTTTTTGCACCAATTTCATTGATTAAATAATCAACTGCAGGAATTGCTTGTTGGTTAGGCGCAGCACCTGTATAAAATACATTCTTACTTGATTCTTCACCTTCATATTGTACAGGGTAGAATAATAAACCATTTAACTCTTCAACAACTGGTAAAACAGATTTTCTAGATACAGAAGTCCAACAACCAAATGTTACATCAACTTTATCTTTTGTTAAAAGTCCTCTCATTTTTTCAGCAAATAAAGGCCAGTTTGAAGCTGGATCAACAACTACAGGTTCTAATTTTTTTCCTAAAACCCCACCTTTTTTATTTTGCTCTTCAATTAACATTAAAACAGTATCTTTTAATGTAGTTTCAGAAATTGCCATTGTTCCAGACAGTGAGTGTAAAACCCCAACTTTAATTGTTTCTGCAGCAGTTGCAGCTGATATTGTCAGACTAAGTAACGCAGAAGCGGCTAATGCTTTCGTAAATCTTTTCATTTTAATTTTCCTTTCAAAATTAAGTCTTTGTGACCTATGTTTGAAAGTATAAAGAAGAAGTGTTGTTTAAGTGTTGTTTTGGAAATAATTTTTGATATTTTTTGTATATAAAGTAAACAGGATGGAGAATACTTTTTATTTTAGAAGTCATTTTTATTGTTCAAAAAGTCCTAAGGATTTTAGAGAATATTTTATAGTACTTTTGGAGAATGTTCCACAATTCAACTTTTTTTGGAACAAGCTATTTTTTTGTAAAAACTGCTCCAGAAATAAGATATTATTGGCAAGGATATATGAAAGCTATTTATCTTAGTGTTTAAATCATTATAATGACGATATTAAAAATTTGAGCGTCTTAATGTACTTAAAATATATTTGGAGGAATTATTACTAGTCTGTCACTTTTTTAACTTTTACAGTAAATAAAGCTCCATTTTCTATATTTATAACATTTATAAAGCCATTCATATTTCTTTCAATAATATTTTTGGACATATACAAACCAATACCTGTACCTTGTGTTTTATGTCTTGTTGTAAAATATGGTTCAAAAATTTTATTTACGATATTTTTTTCAACACCGCCTGCATTATCTGTAATTTTTACAATTGCAAAATTTTCACCTTCTTTTATTTCTATGTTAATTTTTGGGTTTTCAATCTTTCTTTCAATCAATATATCTTTTGCATTACTTAAAACATTTAGAATAACTTGGGAATATTCATTTTTATATCCAAATATTTGTGTATCCTCAATGAGATTGAAAGTAACTTCTATTTCATGATATTTAAGTGAAGACTTTAAAATATTATAAGCATCTATACAAGCTTTTTCAATAGAAAATTCTTCCTTTTCACCTTGAGGTTTAAAAAAATTTTGAAAGTCTGATATAGTTTGGGACATATAAGAAGTTAGTGTATTTGCTTCTTTTATTTTTGTATCTATATAATCTTTTGTGAACTTATCAAAGTCATACGTAATTTTCATATTCATATGTATTGCAGAAATCTGAGCTAATGGTTGTCTCCATTGATGAGCAATATTTCCAATCATTTCACCCATTGAAGCTAGCTTACTTTGTTGTATTAAAAGTTGTTCTTGTTCAAGTCTTTGATTAATTTCTTTTTGAATCTTTTCTTCAAGATTTTCCATCATATCATTCATCATAATTTTTAGTTCATTTAAAGTTTCATTATTACTAGTTTTAGTAACTCTAGATCCTAAGTTTCCACTTTTAATATTTTCTAATACCTTCGTAGCATCTTTCATTACTATTTCATTATTTTGTATATTTTTTTGGATTATTGCTACATTTGTATTAATTGAAGTTGCAATTTGGTGAAACTCATCTTTTGAATTAATTTCAATTTTTTCTACACTATTTTTTTTATGATTTAAATATGAGAAAAAGTCATTTAACCCTTGTTGTACTATTTGTATAGAATTAATAATGTTTCTAGCAACAAACCATCCAATAAGTGTTGCCAAAATAAATAAGAATAATATATATATTAAAATAGATATCTTTAACTCTTTTGCCTGCTCAACTGCTCGAGTGTAAGCAATCGTAGAGTTATTTAGAAACTTACTCTGTGTTTTTAAAAGACTATCAATTAGTAAAGCAAACTGCTCCCTACTTGAAGTCGTAACATTTATATAAGCACCCTCTTGAAACTCTTCTTTTAAGTATTGTTCAGTTTGAAAAACAAAGCTTTTATAATTTTGCCACATTTGTAGAGTTTTTATTTGTTCAGGTTCTAATTTTTTAAACTCTAAATCTAGGTTTTTAATTACAAAATTTAAATCTTTTTCTATACTATCTCGTATAGAACTATTTGGAGCTATTACTAAAGATTGAGTTAATTCTCTTAGTTTATATAATGGTGTAATAATTTTATCTTGTAAAGATAATACATCTTGAGATTTACTATGTACGACTCTTAAGGTTTCTTTATTATGCTCACTTACTTCAATTGCTTTATATGATAATAGAGCAATTGATGTGCACATTATAAAAAATAGAACACCTAGTTTAAATTTGATATTTAGCTTATTTAATAGTTTCATATTTAATTCTTTTTGGTTTTATTGCTTTTTTAAATTCTTCTTTATACTCTATATTTTTAGGTCTTAAAGACCAGTGATTATTACTTATCTCTATTTCCCATAAAGGTATAATTCCACCTTTATATGGTTTGTATATTACTTCTTTATTTACTGCTGTTACTTTATTTTGAGAAGGGACTCTTAAAGTATAAGCCTTTTGCTTTGCTCTAAAAAGTATATCTTTTACAACTTCTTCATACTCTTTAGTTTTTGTTTTTGTGATAAAATACTTCTTTATATACTCTTGCATTAAATCATCTTTTTTTATAGTTGACCAAGCCCCTGATGTTTCATAAATAAAAAATACTGACCAAGGGTTTTCATAATACCAATCATCATCTCCCCATATTAATAAATCCCAGTTTTTATCATTTTTATTTTTATTAGTTTTTAAAAGCTGCTCATATATATCTTTTTCACTATTTGTAATTTTATAATTAAAAGTTACACCATATTTTTTTAATTGATATTCAATACCTTTAAGTAAAAACATAAACCTATCTTGAGTATAAATATTTAGTTTTAAGCCATTTAACAAACTATTTAATTCACTTTTAGAAAACTTTTTCTCTTCAAATTTATACTTTTCTGCAACTTTCTTTACAATATCGTAATTAATAGAAGTTGTAAATGGAGATATTTTACCTTCATTTTTATATACAAAATTAAGTAGGTTTTCTTGATTTAATGCTTGATTTAATGCTTGCCTTATATTTTGGTTTTGAAGTTTTTTATTTCCATTTATAAGGTTAAAAAATATTACAAAATTATCTGTGGATTCTGAAATAATAAGCTTTGAATACTCTGATAATAACACTTCGATTTTTTTATTAAAAGGGATTGGCATTAAATCAAGCTTTCCTTCATATTTTGTAATATCTTCGATTGCTTTATTTACATCAAGTTGTGTGTAGACTGTGATTCTTTGAATTTTTGGAAAGTTTTTATTCCAATAATATGGATTTGCTACAAGTTCTAGTTTTTCTGTTTGCTTACTTCCTAAAGCAAAACCACTTTGCAAAATATATGGACCCATTCCAAAAGCACCTGCTGCTTTTGTAGCTGTTCCTGTTTCTGCTCCTATTGGATTATATTTTTCTATGTACTCTTTAGTATAAAAATAAATTCGTGATAAATCTGTTAAAAACATCTCATATTTTTGTTTTAAAACTATTTTAAATCTTTTTTTATCAAGTTTTATAATATCAAAATCAACTTTATCAATATTGGTATATAAAAGTGGATTCTTCTTAAAAAATTCAAGATTAAATAAAACATCATCCATAGTAAAATCTTTTCCATCTTGAAACTTTAAATTTTCTCTAAGCTCAAAGATATAAGTATACTCACCAACTCTTTTGTGTGATTTTGCTAAATCATATATCCAACCTCTTTTATTATCATAAGATCTGATCAATCCTGAGTTTGTTGATTTAGCAATATAAGAATAAGGAATTGAAGGTAAAAAGATATTTATATGAGATTTTGGGTTTAGAGGTTTTGCTTTATTACTGTTCGCACTATCATCTCTAAACTCAAATTTAGAGATAAGATGCTCTTGTGCTAAGGAGTTTGTATATATAAAAATTAGTAGAATTATAATCCTATACAAATCGATATCCAACTCCTGAAAGATTAAAAATCATATCTGTGGGAAGTTTTTTTCGTAAATTCCTAACTAATGATCTTAGTGCGCTATCAGTCATAACATCATCGCCCCAAACTTTATCTTGGAATTCTTCATAATTAACAACTCGCGATTGATTTGATATTAAAACTTCTAAAAAAGTCATCTCTTTTTTATTTAAAATAATACTTTCATCTTTGTATTTTAATTCTTTTAAATCATAATCATAAACATAATCTTTATCAACTTTTAATATAACTTTTTTATTTGAATCTAGCATGTTTACACAGTTATTTAAAGATTCAAATAACTCATCTAAATCAAGAGGTTTTACAATATATTTTTCCATATGTAATTCAACAGCATCTAGCAAATACTCTTTATCTGTATGAGCAGTTATCATAACAACTGGGATATTTTTATCTGTTTGTCTAACTTTTTTTATAAATTCAATACCATTTACATTTGGCATACGAATATCACTTAAAATAATATCAGGATTTTTTTCAAGATATAATTTATATCCTTCCTCTCCATCATTTGCTTCATAAACTTCTTTTACATAGTATCTTAGAGAATCTGCAATATTTTCTCTAATTCCTATTTCATCTTCAGCATAAAGAAGAGTCAAGTTTTGTAATTTTTCAAGTACATCTTTTCTCATAATCTCTCCTTTTTGCTAATTATACTTAATTTTTACTTTTTTGTTTTTGGATAAAATCCATTATTAGATGTAGCTTTTACAAATCTTGCTAAATAAGCTGCTTCTTCTTCATCAAGTTGAGCAAAACCATTCATAGTTTGTAAAATAGCATCCCATTCTAACATTGAATGTTCTGTTGGTGCATGTGCTGCATGGCATTGTGTACAGTTTTCATAAAAAAACTCTTCATGTTCTTCCCAAATTTCAAGTGGATTACTAGCTAAATAACCTTTCTCAATTATTGCTTGAACTTTTTTTGTTTCACCATCTTTTCCAAAAGTACTTTTTTCTACCGATGCTAATAAGAGTGATTTATCTTTATTTATATAAAGCTTATTACCAAAAACCATTCCTGAAAATTCAACTAATGAATTCTTATCATCAACATCTTTTAATACTTTTACAGGAGTACCAATATAAAGTTTTGCTTTGTTATTGTCAATTTTTACATTTGCTGTTTGGAAGATGTACATTTCACTAGCACTTAGTAGGGAAAAACTCCCTACTGCAAATAATGTTATTAATAATCTTTTAAAAATATTTTTCATAATTAAGCTCCTTGAATTTTTGGTGGGTTATATGCTACATTTGGAGTAACTACATTCACCTTTTTAATTGAAACTAGTGTTGAGTTTGCTGTTGTTGCATTTGCCATTTGAGATGTTGGTCTTGATGACGTTAATACATTAACTTGTCCAGAATTACATCTTGAATTCTCTTTTGAACTATCTTCAGGAGAATACCAAGCTCCTTCCTCAATTGCTGCAACACCATCTCTAATAGTATTTGTAACCACTACACCTGCCAAAATACTTCCTCTATTATTATATACTTCAACAATCTCGCCATCTTTTACTCCAAATTTTTTAGCGTCATTTGGAGAAATTCTAATTGGCTCTCTACCTTGCACTTTATGCACATTTTGAACCCATGTATTATCCATTTGTGTATGGATTCTATATGTTGGATGTGGTGATACTAAGTGTAATGGATATTTTTTTGCTAATTCTTTATTCCCTAACCACTCTTCTGGCTCCATCCACATTGCATGACCTTTAAAGTCTTTATATTTATAACTTTCAAACTTTTCAGAGAAAATTTGAATTTTCCCAGTTTCTGTTTTAAGTGCATTTGCTACAGGATCTTTTCTAAACGCTTCATGTCTAACATATTTTCTAGCTTCATCAGGAATATCATAATGAACACTTCCTTTTTCCCAGAAATCTTCAAAAGCAATTTTCATTACTTTATTTGCATAAGATCTTTTGTATAATCTTTGAATCCAATCCATTGGAGTTCTATCTCTTGTAAATCTTTTTTCAGTTCCAAATCTTTTTGCTAATTCAGTGAAAATTTCATAATCATCTTTTGACTCATATCTAGCATCAACTACTTTTCTCATTGCAAAAATTCTATCATTTGAGTATGACATACCAGAAGCAATATCATCTCTTTCTAAAGTTGTAGTTGCAGGAAAAACAATATCTGCCATTTTAGCAGTTGGTGTCCACCATGGTTCTATAACAACAACAGTATCTAATGTTCTCATAGCTTTAATTAGCTCATTTACATTTGGTTGATGTCCAATTGGTGAGCCACCTGCACTTAACATAAACTCAACTTTTGGATACTTAATAGTTTTACCTTTATAAGTAACAATTTCACCTGGTTTATTAATTAAATCACTCATTCTTGAAGCTGGAATAGTAAGAGTTACCGCACCACCTTTTCCTTGACTTAATCCACCAACAGTTCTTTTTCCAGATGCAGCATCACCACCACCTTCATAATGCATAGAGAAACCAAAACCACCACCTGGTAATCCAATTTGTCCAAGCATTGAAGCTAAAGTAATTATAGACCAATCAACTTGTTCACCGTGTGCTGCTCTTTGCATTGCCCAGTTTCCTGCAATCATAGTTCTTTTAGAAACCATTAATTCAGCTAATTGCTCAATTGTTTTAGCAGGTACTTCTGTTAATTTTTCAGCCCATTTTGTTGTTTTAGGAATTCCGTCTGTTTTTCCTAAAAGATATGGTAAAAATTTATCAAATCCATGAGTATATTTTTCAATAAATGCTTTATCATATTTACCAGTTTTATATAAATGATACATCATTGCCATCATCATTGCAACATCAGAACCTGGTCTAATTTTAATCCAATCAGCTTTAAACTCTTGTCCAGATGAATTATAAATAGGGTCAATTAAAATTACTTTCATACCAGCTTTTTTGTACTCTTCATAAGCATCATAACATCTGTGATTTGGTACAGAATAACCTGCTCTATTAGTTTTGTATAAATCAGCTCCCCATAAAACCATAACTTCTGTATGTTTGATAATTTGTTCATGTGCAGTTTGAATAGAATAAACTTCCATATCCCCAACAACTCCTGGATTTACCGGACCAGCAGCGCCATTTGAATACTCACCAGCAGTTCCAACAGCTCCACCAATTTGGTTAAAGAATCTTCCAGCTAAAACATTTGGCTTAAAAGCTCCTGGAATTGACCAACCACCATAAGATGCGTTGTAAAGTGCTTCATTACCACCTTTTTTTTGTGCTTTTTTAATAGCGTCTGCAGCTAAATCAAGTGCAGTTTCCCATGAAACTCTAACAAATTCTTCTTTACCTCTTAAATCACCTCTACCTTTTCCTTCTAAGTAAGATTTTCTTACTACTGGATATTTAACTCTTGAGTTTGAAGTATTCCTATCGGCTAAACCTTTTACTATAACAGTAGGGTTTGCATCTGAATCTAATTGTGAAGTGATGTCAACAATTTTGTCATCTCTTACATGAGCATAAAAAGGTCCAAAGTGAGAAGCACTTGGGATTTTTTTAGTTCTTGACTCCATAATATTTGTAGCAGCACCACTTATTGTAGTACTAGCAGCAATAGCAGCTGTCCCTATGGCACCTTTTTTTAAAAAGTTTCTTCTTGAATTGTTCATCTTAATTTCCTTAATTTGAATTAACTATAAAAGAAGTTTAACAAGAAAAAAGAGCAAAAAAATCGAATGATTCGATTTTTGGAAAAAATTAATAAATTAAAAAAATATAAGTAATCCAACCCCCTTGAAGGATTAAATCGTAAAGTGTTAAAAATAAGAACTATTAAATATCTTAAATTAGAATAATATAAATATTCACATATTTCATAAACTCTTTTATATCAATCTGACGAGATAAGATAAATTCCTACTTAGAAATTAAAAATATCTAAGTTAAAGTAATAAGTCTCTCAAACTCTACTTTTTGAACAAGTTAAATAAATTGAGCTATGTTATATATTTTTAGAATCTTTGCAAAGTTCAATAATCTCATGATATTTAAATTCATCAATTCTTGTTTTTATATCTTCTGTTAATTCTTTTGATAATTGTTCTTTATTTAACAATTCTGAAATTACTTTGTTATCCATATTATTACAAGCTTCAATTAGTTTTTCTAAATTTTCTTTTGAAATACTTTTATAATCAAGTTGTTTTGCTTCTTCATTATTTTCTTCATATTTTAAATCTGCACCAATGTATTTTTCTAACATTAATAAAAGTTCACTCTCTTCAATTGGTTTTGCTATAAAATCATTTGCACCTGTATTTAAAGCATTTTTCTTATCTTCACTAAATACATTTGCAGAAACTACAACTATTGGTATTTTTTTATCTGTTTTTCTAATTTCTTTTATTGTTTTAATACCATTTAATTTTGGCATTAATATATCCATAAAAATGATATCAATTTTCTCTTTTTTATAAATATCTAAAACCTCTAAACCATCTTTTGCTTCATAAGTTTTAATTCCATAAAAAGATAAAAGCTCTATAAGTAATTTTCTATTCTCTTCTATATCATCAACTACAAGGGCTGTTTTTGTAAACTCTTGATTTTTCATTCCTACAATTAAGTCTTTATTTTTAATATCTTCTACTAAATCTTTTGAAGCTTTTTTATAGTTAACAGAAAAATAAAATTTACTACCCTCTCCTCTTTGGCTTTTTGCAGAAATACTCCCACCCATTAAACTTATTAACTCTTTTGTAATAGACAAGCCTAATCCTGTTCCATTTTTATTGTAATTTTCTTCTTTGATCTGTTCAAAAGGTTTGAAAATCTTTTCTAAATCCTCTTTTGAAATCCCAATACCAGTATCACTTACTTCAAAAAACAATTTATTCATGCTTTCATAAATATATAAATTTATCTCACCTTTTGTTGTAAACTTTAAAGAATTACTTAAAAGATTAATCAGTACTTGTCTTAATCTTTGTTCATCTAAAGTTACAAATTTTGGTAAATTTGAAGCATAAGTAATATTAAAATTTAAACCCTTAGCTTTTGACCTAAATAAAAATAAAGCTTCGATTTCTTTTATTGTTTCATGAAGATTAAATGTTTTTGGAAGTACTTCTATTTTTCCTGCTTCTATTTTTGATAATTCTAAAATCTCATTTATTATATTTAGTAAATAGTTTGCACTTTTTTTAATCGTATGAAGATTTTCTTTCTCATTTGTATTAATATTATTTGACTTTGAAAGTAAGTTTGAAAAACCCAAAATTGCATTTAGTGGTGTTCTTAATTCATGACTCATTCTTGCTAAAAATATTGATTTTGCTTTATTTGCATTTCTTGCATCATCAATTGCAAGTTTTAATTGCTCCTCACTTGAAATAAGTTTTTGAGTATTTTCTTTAAAAATTGCAACAGAGCCAATCATATCTCCTACTTCATCTTGATATTTATTTTTATCTAATTGCACGTCCATTTTATTTGAAGAAAGTTTTAACATAGCAACTCTTAGTAAATCTATTGGATAAACAATTCTAATTAAGATTGTAAAAAATGACATTAGAAAAATTATAATAGAAAAAAGAACAATTACATTTACATAAAACTCTAGCTCTTTTACTTCAAGTTGTGAATTATCAACTTGTTTTTTTGTTCTTGATTCAAAAGCTTTATAAAACTTATCTAATGGCTTCATTATTCTTATTTTTGCTTGATGATATTCATCAGAGTGCATTAAATTTCTTGCAAATTTAAAATCACCTCTTTTTACAGCTTGCATTGCTTTATGTTCTAAATTTGTTAGATAATCTGATTCATCTTGTGAATTAATAAGTAAATTTAGCTCATCTTCGGAGAAATTTGCTCTAATCATTAACTCTCGTAAAGATACTTTTTCTCCATCTAGTAAAGGTTTTTTATTATCAAGTGTATAAAAATCCCAAAAAATTCCTCTATATCTTTTTGGTCTTGGTATTTTCCCATTTCTTATGTCTAAAACTGTTTGAAACTGTTCTTTAAACATTTCATTTCCAGTTACAACATAAGTTCTTGCCATTCTTGTTAAATCATCACTACTTTGTCTAAGTTCTTGTGCTAATAGTAGTGATTTGTATTGCATTTGGTAAGCATCTTCAAGTTGTATTGTTGCTTTTTGATATTTGTTAATTACAATTGCAACAAAAATAAAAGAAACTGTATTTAAAATAAACAGTAACATAAAAAGTTTCTTTAAATTCAATAGTTTTCCTCATATATATCTAATTTAAGTTCATCTATAATTTTACTAATAGAAAAACTCATAAGTGATTTAAACATGGTTAAAAAATATACAATACTAATAGTTGATGACAAAGTTGAAAATTTAAAATATTTAAATACAATTTTAAAAGAAGAAAACTACGAAATAAAAGCTACGATAGATGCTCATTTTGCTATTGATTCAGTAATAAAAAACCCTGTTGATTTAATACTTTTAGATATTAAAATGCCAGAGTTAAATGGTTTTGAAGTGTGTAAAATCATTAAAGAAAAAGAAAATTTAAAAGATATTCCTATTATTTTTATAAGTGCACTTGATGATGTAAACAGTAAGGTTGAAGCCTTTGAAAAAGGTGGAGTTGATTATATTACAAAACCTTTTGAAGAAAAAGAAATAAAAGCAAGAATAAAAATGCAGCTAGAACTCTCACAAAGTAAAAAAACTATTAGTGATTTATATGAACAACAAGACTTTTTCTTAAAAAAAATTGTTCATGAAATGAACACACCTTTAGGAGTTATAACATTAAACATAAATAGTCTAGAATCAAGTATAGGTAAAAAAGATGAGTTTGAAGCAATACTTGCATCTTCTAAATCTTTATCTTCAATTTATGAAGATATTTATTATCTAAGTAAAAAAGAAAAAAGAGTTTTAGATGTGGAAGAGATAAATATGATGCGATATTTATCAAAGAGAATCTCTTTTTTTCATGAATTAGCATCTGTAAAAGATATCTTTTTAGACTTGCATATTGATGATGATTTTAGTATAAAAATGAATAAATACGAACTTGAAAGAGTTATTGATAATACAATATCAAATGCTATTAAACACTCTTTTGAAGATACTTGTGTTGATATATATATTGAAAAAAACAAAATAAAAGTTCAAAATTATGGACATGAAATTAAATCAACGGATAATATTTTTAAGGCTTTTCATCAAGATGATAATGAAAAAGGTTTAGGCCTTGGATTAAATATCATAAAAGAAATATGTGAAAAGTATGATATAAACATAGAATTAAATGTAAATGAGAAGAACACTGAATTTTCTTATGACTTTACAAAAATTTCACTAGGATAAATATGAAAGTTTTTTTATTAGAAGATGATTTTGCTTTAAATAAGATTATCTCAAACTCTTTAAAAAATAGAGGTTTTTTTGTAGATAATTGTTTTGATGGATATAAAGCTGTTGAAATGGTAATGAATAACTCTTATGATTTTTTTATCTTAGATTTAAATGTTATTGGTTTCGATGGACATAAAATCTTAGAAATCATTAGAGAAGAAAATAAAGAAACGCCTGTAATTATTATGAGTGCTCAAATTGATATGGAAAATATCAAAAAATCTTACGCTCTTGGTTGTAATGATTATATTAAAAAACCCTTTGACTTTGAAGAACTTTTTTTACGAATACAATATCATGTACAAAAACAAAATAAAACTGATAAGTTTTTAACAACGCTTGGAAACTCTTATAGTTTTGATTTATTAGAACAAACTTTATATTATAAAGAACAAAGTATTGATTTAAGCGTAAAAGAAAAACTTCTAATGTCACTACTTGTTCAAAATCTAAATAGTATTACTTCAATTGAAATGATTCATGAGTATGTTTGGGATTCAAAAGAGATGGAAGCAGTAAGCATGAGAAGTTTAATTCATAAAATAAAGAAAAAACTAAAAAGTGGAATGATTATTAATTTTAGAGGCGAAGGCTATAAATTAATTAATCATGAAGAATATTAATTAATTTAATGTAAAATTAAGCTTTAATTATCTTTGTGTATACTTTTTTACTCCAAATATCACTTAATTTAATTTAAAATTAAGTAATTGAATATTTTATATACACTTTTTATAATCTTAATCTAAATAATTTTGTCATAATTATTCCATAAGCATAAAAAGGAAGATTTATGAAAGAGAAATTAATAGTAATTGGTAATGGAATGAGTGGTTTACGAACCATAGAAGATTTGTTTGATATTCAAAAAGATAAATATGATATTACAATTTTTGGGGAAGAACCTCATGTTAACTATAATAGAATCATGCTATCTTACCTTTTATCAGGCGAAAAAACTTTCGAAGATACAATTATAAATCATCAAACTTGGTACGATGAACATAATATCACTTTACACAAAGGTGATAAAGTAGTAAAGATTGATAAAGAAAACAAAAAAGTATATAGCCAAAATGGAAAAGAATTAAGTTACGATAAATTACTAATTGCAACTGGTTCAAACTCTTTTATTCCTACAACACCTGGAAGTGAACTTGAAAATGTTATAGGATTTAGAACAAAACTTGATAGTGATACTATTTTAGATTTAATTTCAAAAGATAAAACAGCAGTTGTAGTTGGTGGTGGACTTCTTGGACTTGAAGCTGCTTACGGTATTGCAATGCACGGAATTAAGACAATTTTAGTTCATAGAAGTGGTTCAGTATTATCTCAGCAACTTGACTCTACAGGTGGTAGACTTTTACAAAAAAACCTTGAAACTTATGG
This sequence comes from Arcobacter peruensis, assembly GCF_003711085.1. Lineage (NCBI taxonomy): Bacteria > Pseudomonadati > Campylobacterota > Epsilonproteobacteria > Campylobacterales > Arcobacteraceae > Arcobacter > Arcobacter peruensis. The sequence continues at coordinate 2,254,036 of NZ_CP032363.1, read as the reverse complement.
AATTGAATTTAAATTAAATACTACAATTGAAAAAATTGAGGGTCAAACAAAAGTTGAAAGTGTAACTTTTACTGATGGAGAGACTGTTGAATCAAATATAGTAGTATTTGCAACAGGAATTATTCCTAATAAAGCACTTGCTATTGAAACTGGTCTTGAAACAAAAAAAGGTATTCTTGTAAATGATCACCTTCAAACATCTGATGAAGATATCTTTGCAATTGGTGAATGTGCAGAACATGATGGAAATACATACGGATTAGTAGCACCTCTTTATGAGCAAGCAAAATTCTGTGCTAAAAAATTAGCTGGAAAAGATAGCGATGGTTATTCTGGTTCTACACTTTCTACTAGACTTAAAATCTCAGGTGTTGATTTATTCTCTGCTGGTGATTATTTAGGTGATGAAACAACTGAAGAATTAATATTACTAGATGAAAAAGTTGGTATTTATAAAAAACTTGTAATTTATGATAATAAAATTATTGGTATTGTTTTATATGGAGATACAGCTGATGCTTCATGGTATTTAAAACTTCTAAAAGAACATACAGATATCTCTGATTTAAGAACAAAAATTCTTTTTGGAAAATCAGCACTATCAGGTGATGCAGGTCATGGTGGAAATGATATAAAATCAATGAGTGATGATGAAGAAATTTGTGGATGTAATGGAATTACTAAAGGTCAAGTTGTTTCTGGAATTAAAGAAAATGACTTAAAAACTTTAGGTGAAGTGAAAACATGTACAAAAGCTGGAGCTTCTTGTGGTTCTTGTTTAGGTATTGTTGAACAAATTTTAGTAGATACTTTAGGTGATGAATACAACGATACAATTGAAGGTATTTGTGACTGTTGTGATGTTGGACATAAAGATATAAAAGCTTGTGTTGATACAAATGAGTTTGATAATGTTTATGATGTATTTAGAAAACTTGATTGGAAAACAGAAGATGGATGTGTCAAATGTCGTCCTGCTGTAAACTACTACTTACTTGTAAAATATAATGATGACAAATATAAAAATGATAAAAGATCTGCTCTTATAAACGATAGAGTTTTTGCAAACATCCAAAAAGATGGTACTTATTCAGTGGTTCCTAGAATTTGGGGTGGATTAACAAGTCCTAAAGAGTTAAAAGATATGGCAGATATTGCTGTTAAATATGATGTTCCAACTGTAAAATTCACAGGTGGTCAAAGACTTGATATGTTAGGTGTTAAAAAAGAACAACTAGAGCCTATGTGGAAAGATTTAAATGATTGTGGTTTTGTATCAGGTCAAGCTTATGCAAAAGGACTTAGAACTGTTAAAACTTGTGTTGGAAATCAATGGTGTAGATTTGGAACACAAGATGCAATGCAAACGGGTATTGATATTGAAAAAATGACTTGGGGTTCATGGACACCACATAAATTCAAAATTGCAGTATCAGGATGTCCAAGAAATTGTGCAGAAGCAACTATTAAAGATATTGGTGTAATTGCTGTTGATTCAGGATGGGAAATTAGTATTGCAGGAAATGGTGGTATTAAAGTAAGAGTTACTGACTTTTTTACAAAAGTTGCTACAAATGAAGAGTTGTATCATTACATAAAAGCGATTATGCAATTTTATAGAGAAGATGCATACTACCTAGAAAGAACTGCTCATTGGGTTGAAAGAGTTGGTTTACAATACGTTAAAGATGCACTTTTAAAAGATAAATCACAAGTAGATTTTTATGCAGCTAGATTTGATGAATCGCAAAGAACAGCTCAAATTGACCCATGGGAAAAATCAAGAAAAGACGGCTTTACAGATGAGTTTAGTCCAATAGTAATAGCACCAGAAAATTCAGAAAGTTTTGAAGCAAAGGAAACAGTATAATGGCAAAATGGATTAAAATAACAGAAACTGAAAATATCCCATCAATGGGTTCAAGAGTAATTCAATACGGTGAAATCGAAATCGCAGTTTTTAAAACAAGAGATGGTTCAATTTTTGCAATAAACAATGAATGTCCTCATAAACAAGGAAAACTAAGCGAAGGTTTAGTTCATGAGCATGTAGTAACTTGTCCTATGCATAATTGGGATATTGACCTTAAATCTGGTGAAGCTTTAGGAAATGATAGTGGATGTACTAATGTTTATGAAAGTAAAATTGAAGATAATATTTTTTATATAAATCTTTAAAATATATCCTTTTTAACACCTTTTTTATAAGATGAGTTTTATCTCATCTTATATCCTAAACCTGAAACATTAACAATATATTCACTTCCAAGTTTTTTTCGTAAGTCTCTTACTACACTTCTAATAGCTGATAAACTCATTGATTTATTTCCCCAAACTTGATACTCTATTTCTTCATAATTTACTATTTTATTAAAATCTTTACATAATAATTTTAAAAGTCTTATCTCTTTTTTATTTAGATGAATCACCTCATCATTTAGCATTAACTCACATTTATCAAAGTCAATTTTTGTATTCTTATTTACTTCAATTATTGAAGGTAGTTCATTATCCATTTTTATCAGAAATGCTTCAAATGCTTTGAATAATTCATCTTCTGTTACAGGTTTAATTATATATCTATCAACACCTTCGTGTATGGCTTTTATAAGAAGGTCTGTATCTGTATGTGCTGATACAATTATTGTATAAGAGTTTGATGAAAGTTTTTTTATCTCTTCAAGTAAATCAAATCCACCCATATTTGGCATTTTTAAATCTGTCATTACAATATCAGGAAGATTTGCTTCATATTTATCAAGACCATCAAATCCGTCTATTGCTGTATATACTTCTTTAAAAAAGAACTTTAGCATTGAAGATATATTTTCTCTTATAATATTTTCATCTTCAACTAATAGTATTGTTTTAGTTTTTAGTCTTTGAACAATCTGCATTATCATTTCCTTTAATATTTGGCATAGATATAATAAAATTAGCACCTAGGTCTGTATTTTTTACGTTTAAAGTTCCTTGCATATGTTTTTGAATTATCTCTTTTGATATATACAAACCAATACCCGTACCATTATGTTCTTTTGTTGTAAAATATGGCTCGAAAATTCTATTTATATGTTCAGGTTCAATTCCACCTGCATTATCTTTTATTTCACAAAAGATATTTGACTCATTGCTTGATAGGTATATTTCTATTTTAGGATTTTGTATTTTTCTTTCTAGTAATACATATTTAGCATTAGATATTATATTTAAAACAACTTGGGAAAATTCGCTTGCATATCCAAAAGCTTTTATCTCTTTTGTATTATAAATTTGAAGATTAATATTATCATTTTCTAAAGATGCTTTTAAAATTTTATATGCTTTTTTTACTTCCATTTTTAAATCAAAACACTCTTTTTCTTTTCCAGGTTTAAAAAATGTTCTAAAATCATCAATAGTTTGTGACATATATTTTAACTGCTCATTAGCTTCTTTCATTCTATCATCTAAAAAGTTCTTATCTACTCCTTGAGAAATTGCTGTCCATTTTATATTCATCATAATAGCACTTACTGCACTAATTGGCTGTCTCCATTGATGAGCTATATTTCCAATCATCTCACCTAAAGCAGCTAGTTTTGATTGTTGTATTAAAAGATTTTCTTTTTCCCTTTGTTTTACAACTTCTTCATTTACTTTTTTATGAAGTGTTTTATTAAAAGTATCAAGCTCTTTTACTTTTAATTCTAAGGATTCATTTAATCTAGAAATTTTTTCTTCATCTTTTCTTTTTATATTTAGATAAACAATAAAACTAAGTAATACCCCAATTGCTACAAAAACTAAATATGTAATAGTTTGTTCTTTTTCTTTGTTTATTATTTGAAGTTGTTCATACTCTTCTTTAACATCAAAAGTAACACTAATACCACCTCTGATATCCCCTACTTTATATCCTTGATGAGAGTGACACTTAAGACAGCTTTGTTCAGTTTTTAATGCTCCCATAAATTTAAACTGATTATTCTCAATTTTCCAATAATATGGAACTTCAATATTTTCATCAAAATAGTTTAAAATCTTTTTCTCATCTTCATTTGGCGCATTATTTTTGTTTATTAATTTATTACTAGTGATTTTTAAGGTAAATCCATCTCTTTTACTTGCTATTTGTGATATTTGTCTTGTCATAAAAGCGGGATTAACCCAGACTAATGTCTCACCATTTTCTGATTTAATTGAATTGGGATTTAAGTATGGATTAGGACTTAACTCTTCACTTTTGATATATACACCATCATATTTAGCATTCCAGTGTCTCATATCAACTATTAAATCAAAAATAGCAACAGCTTTATTTTTTAATGAGTTTTGCAATAAATCTTCTTGTATCTTGTAAGAATCTTTTATTGTATTTCCAATTATGAAAAATAAACTAAGAAGAAAGAATAAAAAAACAAAGATAAAAATAATAGATTTCTTGATGAGTACTCTTTTTATTTATATTATAAATTATATTAATTACATTCTATTTATTTGATTGTCTATTTATTATACAGACAAATCTTATTTTCACATTTTTTTCCTCACTTTCTTTGTTTTAATATTCTCATGTGATTGAAACAGATGTTTTCTATCAAAATCTAAACTACAAAAAAGGAAAAACATGGCTTATTTAGAACCCTCAGAATTTGTTACCAAGATGGTTGATTCAGGTGAATCAAAAGTTTACATGTCTACAAAAGATACATTAATTAGAGCATATATGGCTGGTGCAGTTTTAGCATTAGCTGCAGTATTTGCAATTACAGTTGCAATGAAATCAGGATCTCCAATTTTAGGAGCTGCTTTATTCCCTATTGGTTTTATTATGTTGTACTTAATGAAGTTTGACTTATTAACTGGTGTATTTATGTTAGTACCATTAGCATGGCTTGATAAAAGACCTGGCGTTACAACAAGTCAAGTTTTAAGAAACTGGGGATTAGTTGCACTTGGTAACTTTGGTGGTGCTTTTTCTGTTGCTGTTATGATGGCATTTATCTTTACTTATGGATTTAATACTGATGGTGGAGCAATTGCTGCAAAAGTTGCTGCTATTGGAGAAGCTAGAACATTAGGTTATGCTGCACATGGAGGAGATGGATGGTTAACTGTATTTATTAGAGCAATGTTATGTAACTGGATGGTATCTATGGGTGTTGTTGGAGCAATGGTTTCTACATCAGTTTCAGGGAAGTTTTTAGCAATGTGGATGCCAATTATGCTGTTCTTCTTTATGGGTTTTGAACACTCGATTGTAAATATGTTTTTATTCCCATTCTCATTAATTATGGGTGGTGAATTTACTATTGCTGATTACTTATTATGGAATGAATTACCAGTTGCTTTAGGTAACTTATTTGGTGGTTTATTGTTTGTTGGTTTACCATTATATTACACACATGTTAGAACAGCTGCAAAAAGAGATATATAAAAAATAAGACTATAGGAATAATTCCTATAGTTTTTTTAATTAAAAGGAATCAAAGATGACTAAAATAGAAATGACAGAAGAAATTATCATTGCTAAAAAAGAGTTAGGTTTATCATGGGAAGATATAGCTTCAAAAGTAGATATTTCACCAGTGTTTTTAACATCTGCTTGTTTAGGAATGAATAGTTTACTAAAAGACCAAGCAAAAAAAGTTTGTAAAGTTTTAAAATTAGGAAAAGAAGTTGCGATAACTTTACAAGAGTTTCCACATAAAAATTGGGAAAAAACAATTCCTACAGATCCTGTTGTTTATAGATTTTATGAAATTGTAGGCGTTTATGGCGATACAATTAAAGAACTTATTGGTGAAAAATTTGGTGATGGAATTATGAGTGCTATTGATTTTTCAATGGACATAGACAAAGAAGAAAATCCAAAAGGAGATAGGGTTGTAATTACAATGAATGGTAAATTCTTACCATATAAATCTTGGTAATTAGATACAATTAAAAATGCCAAATAAACTAGAAATACAATTAGGACAATATTCTAATAAAGGACGTAAAGAAATCAATCAAGATTTCCACGATACTAGAATCCCTACACAGCCACAACTAACAAATAAAGGTATTGCAATTGCAATTGCTGATGGTATTAGTAGTAGTGAAGTAAGTGGCGAAGCTAGTAAAGTATCTGTTACTTCTTTCTTAGAAGATTATTATTGTACTAGTGAATCATGGAGTGTTAAAAAATCTGCTTCTAGTGTTTTAAAAGCAACTAACTCATGGCTTCACTCAAAAAACTGGAAAAACAAATATCACCTTGATAAAGATAGAGGCTATGTTTGTACTTTTACTTCATTAATTTTAAAATCAAATACTGCACATATACTTCATATTGGGGATGCTAGAGTTTACAGATTAAGAGATTCCAAACTTGAAGTATTAACAAAAGATCATAGAGTTTGGGTTAGTGATGATAAAAGCTATCTCTCAAGAGCTATGGGAATTGATTCTATTTTAACACCTGATTATGAAAATTGTGAAATACAAAAAGATGATATCTTTTTACTTATGACAGATGGAGTTTATGAGTTTTTAAAAGAAGATTTTATTATAGAAACCTTGCAAAAACAAATTGATGATTACAATATAACAGCAAAGTATTTAATTGATAAAGCTTATGAAAATGGCAGTGATGATAATTTAACAATTCAAATAGCAAAAATAGAAAACGTACCAAATAAAAATATTGATGAAATTCATAAGCAATTAACAAGTAGACCAATTCCTAATGTACTTGAAGCTAGAATGATTTTTGATGATTATGAGATATTAAGAGAGTTAAGTCATACAAGCAGAAGCCATGTTTATCTAGCATTAGATAAGCTAAGTGATGAAAAGGTTGTGATAAAAGCTCCCTCAATTGATTTAAAAGATGATAAAGCATACTTAGAACGATTCTTAATGGAAGAATGGATTTCAAAACGAATAAATCATGAAAACGTATCAAAATCCTATTTGCAGAATAGAAAAAGAAACTATTTATACAATGTTAGTGAATATATTAAAGGTGAGACTTTAACACAATGGCTAATTGATAATCCAAATGAAAAGTTTGAAGTAAAAAGAGATATTATCAAGCAAATAGCAAAAGGTTTATACGCTTTTCATAAACAAGAAATGGTGCATCAAGATTTAAGAACTGAAAATATTATGATTGATTATCAAGGAACAGTTAAAATAATAGACTTTGGAGCTACAAAAGTTAAAGGTATATTAGAAAATAACACTACTCTTGAACAAGAGAATCTACTCGGTACTGCTTTATATTCTGCTCCTGAATATTTTATTGGAAAACAAGGTACTTCAAAATCTGATATTTTTTCTCTTGGAGTAATTACATATGAAATGCTTAGTGGAAAATTTCCTTATGGAACAAGTGTAGCAAGATGTGTTAGTAAGGCTGCTCAAAATAGATTAAAATATGAAAGTTTATATCCTAAAGTTCCTATTTGGGTAGATGAAGCTTTAAAAAAAGCATTACAAGTAAACCCAGAAAAAAGATACGATGAGGTTTTAGAATTTATTTATGATTTAGAAAATCCAAATAAAAAGTTTCTAAGCAAAAAACCTAGTGCTTTAATTGAAAGAAATCCACTTTTATTTTGGCAAAGTTCTACAATAATTCTTTTATGTATTGTAGTTTTTTTACTACTTAAATAATATACACAAAAGAATAAACTGTATATTATATATTCAAATAAAGTATGATTTATATCCATAATAACTGTATAATAATAAAAAATCATATGGAAAAAGAATGAAAGAATTTATAGAAACCTATAATCAACACAAAGATGAAATAGAATTCTTTGTACAAGAAAGTGTTAAAAATCTTGGTGATTTAATGCCTCTTAAAAAAAACAATTTTTTAAAGTTATTTAATTTATTTCCATCACTAGAATTAATATATTTTACAAATAAAACAACAAAGATTCAGCTTGAAGGAAATTATTATCGAAATAGAATTGATTTAGAAGCAAAAGGCAAAAATAGATCTTATGTGATATCAAAGCTTGAATTTAAAGAAGATAATATTGCTTTTTCAAAACCATATATTAGTTCAGCTACAAGAAATACTTGTATTACGGTTACTGTAAAAGAAGATGATCAAATTATATTTCTAGACCTTCGTCTTGATATTTTATTAGAAAAATTAAATTTAATTGAACTAAATAAGCCTTTTCATAAATTAACAAAAGCCTTTTATATTCTTGCAGGTTTTTCAATGATTACTTTATCAATAATGACAATTGCATATTCATTATATGAATTTGTTTATTATATATTTATTGAAACAACACTAAATCTAGAAATGATATTTAAACCTATAATTGCGCTGACCTTAAGTATTGCAATATTTGACTTGGCAAAAACAATATTAGAGCAAGAAGTATTCTTTAAGTCCTACTCTAAAAACTCTAAGGTTGAAACTAAAATATTAACTAAGTTTTTAAGTACTATTATTATTGCTTTATCTATTGAAGCACTTATTGTTGTGTTTAAAATAGCACTTAATGATTATGAAAAGATGATAAATGCCTTTTATTTAATAGCAGGTATTTCAATAATTTTATTATCACTCACTGCATTTATTCATTACTCTAATAAAAAGCATAAATAAAAACAAGCCTAGTTTTCATCTCTTAAGGGTATTGAGATGATGAACTGGGCACCCTTATAAGTTTTATTATCAAAAATACTCTCTTTGTTAGAAACTTGTATATCTGCATTTAAATGCTTCTGTACAATTTCTTTACTCATATATAAGCCAATTCCTGTACCTTGACTTTGATGTTTTGTTGTAAAATATGGTTCAAATATTCTATCTATAATATTTTCAGAAATTCCTCCTGCACTATCGCTTACTTCGAAAATTATTTCATTTTTGATTTTTGATATATTAATAGAAATATATCTAGCATTAAGGTCTTCAATTTTTACTAATTCATCTTTTGCATTATTTAGAATATTTATTAATACTTGAATTAATTCATTTTCATAAGTAGTTATTTCAATTTCTTCTATTTCTTCAATAATCTTAATATTTTTACTTTTAAACTCTGCACTTAAAAGTTTAAATACCTTTTCTAATAAATCATTTGTAAGAGTTTTACTTTTATCTTTATTTGGGGTAAAGAAATATCTAAAATCATCAATAGTGTTTGATAAGTGATTAGCTGAATTAATAATTAAATCAAAAGATTCTGTATAATCTTTATCTTCTAAAATACCTAACTCTTTTCTTAGTTTTAAAGCTGATACTGCAGTAGTTATTAAAGAAAGAGGTTGTCTCCATTGATGAGCAATATTTCCTATCATCTCACCCATTGCAGCCATCTTACTTTGCTGGAATAAAACTTTATTCTTTTTGTAATTTTTTCTAACTTCTTCATCAACAGTTTGTTTTAAAGAGTTGTTTAAATTACGTAATTCTTCTTGGTTTTCATTTAATTTGTCATAAAGACTTCTTAATTCTTTTGAATATAAATAGTAGCTAATAATAAAAAGTACTAATCCTAACAATAATAAAAATAGTCCTAAATACAAAAATACACTTTGCTTATACTCTTTAATATCTTTTGTATCAATTTTATTTATATCTTTAAAAGATAAGAAGCTTGCAAGTTTTTCACCATTATAAAATATTGGTGTATTAATTATTAAATAAGTATCTTCAACTAAGTAGTCCTCTTTATTTATAAATTTATCAATATCTTTATTTTTTAAGTATTCTGTTATTTTTTTATCAACAGAGAGATTAGCTATATAATGATTTTGGATAAATATATTTGTAAATGCATTTTCTCTTAATTGCTTAGTAAATTTTTCTTCCACTATAATAACAGGTTCAATAGCATCACTATTTCTTAAACCTCTTGTAATTGAATTAAAATGTGTTATTGATTCAATGATTCCAATAAATTTATTATTCTCAAAAATAGGAACCATTGCTTTAAAAGCTATATCATACTTACCTACACTAATAGTGCTTTTGATTTTTGGTTCATTTATCATTGAAAGAATATCTTTTCTAATTTTATATACTTCATCATTTTTCTTTTTTGACCAAGTACGATATAAACTCACTCCCTTTGCATCAAGTACTTGAAACCATACATTTTTAAATGCCGTTTCCTTTCTTAAAAGGTAAGATAAATTATTTAGTTGTTTTCCATCTTTTTGGTATTTTATTATATTTAACACATCTTTATTTAAAGATAATGGAATAGTTAAAGCTAAAGTGGCATTCTTCTTTTTTTCTATTGTTGATTTTATTTTATCTTGTATACTCTTTGAAATAAGTGCATATTTCTTCGATTGTAGTTTATATTCTTTTTTTGAAAGATAATTGCTAGTTATTAAAATAGCTATTATAGAAACAATTATAAAAACAATTATTGTTATGATTTTATATAAATTTATTTTCATAATATAATTATTACATAATAGTAATAAAAGCAATAATAATTTTTATAATATATAATAATCAAATGGTTATTTTATAAACAGTTTGTAAAAATAGTTCATAAAAATATACTGTATACTAAATTATTATTGTTAATTTCTGTATAATTAATTTATACAAAAAAAGGTTAGAAAATATGCAAGACTTTATCGCACAGGATGAGATTTCAAAAGAGATATTAAACTCAGCAAAACTATTACAAGCTGTTAATGTACATGCCCTAATATTAGGAGGTGCAGGTGTTGGTAAAAAATCACTTGCTCAATATATACTGCCAAATTCTAATATTTATAATTCAAAGTCATTACAACAAGATATCCAAGATGAAGTAATAAATCTACAAAATGATGCAATAATTATTGATAAAATTGATGAACTTACGAATATTGACCTTTTCTTAAAATGGATAAATACAAATGATATTAGAATTATTGCAATATCGGAAAATAATATGTTAAACCAAAAGTTAAAAGATATATTTTCAATTAATCTTGAAGTACCAAGTTTACATAAAAGAGAGTTAGATACTAAAGCATTAATTCATAAGTTTTCACTTGAAGCTTCAAGAACTTTAGATATGGAAATGATCTCTTCATCTAAATTAATTACAAATATTACAAATAACACTCACTCATTAAGAAAATCTATTTATTTTTCTTATCTTTTTGAAACAATTGGTGAAGAAGAGATATTAATGTTTTTAGAAAAATATCTAGGTGAGAATCTAGGTGAAGATAATGCATACAAAAACCTTTTATATCTATTTGAAGTTCCTTTAATAAAAGCATCAACAAAAAAATACAAATCTCAGGTTCAAGTTTCTAAACATTTAGGCTTAAATAGGATAACATTAAGAAAAAAATTGGAAACGCATAAAGAATTACTATGAATGATTTAAATATACAAATTGAAGAACTTATCTCACAAAATGCAAATGATTTTGAGATATCAAAAGTTTTTAAAAACTATTTTAAAAACTATGTTGCATCTATTGATACTACACTTGAAACTACGGGTGGAAAAGACTTTTTTATAAAACATACAAAACATACTGATAAATTCCTAATTTTACTTTATAAATATATTTTACGTAAAAACTTTGGTTCATATCAACCAATGAGCTCTTCAGTTCCTATTAGTCTTGTGGCACTTGGTTCTTACGGAAGACAGCAGCTTTGTATCTATTCTGATATTGACATTATGATTCTATATGAGGATATAAAAGGTTATAACTTAAAAGAAATTATGGAAGAGTTTATTACTCTTGCATGGGATTGTGGTTTAAAATTAGGTTCTAGGGTTCATGAGTTAAAAGAAGTAGCACTTAGTGTTGCTGAAGATATAACTATTAAAAGTTCAATTTTAGAATCAAGACTTATTTTTGGTTCTAAATATCTTTGGTATGGTTATGAAAATGTATTACATCTTATTAGAAAAACAAATCAAAAAGAGTTTGTATTAGATAAGCTTGAAGAACATAAACAAAGATTATTAAAGTATCCACTGAAAATGGAACCTAATATTAAAGATGGTTATGGTGGTATTAGAGAATCAAATATGATGTATTGGATGGCAAATATTTTATATGGAACATCAGATACGAAAAGTTTGATAGGTAGCGAATTTACAGAAGAAGAGTATAGAAAATATAGACAATCTTTAGAATATATTTTCCAAGTAAGAAATGCCTTACATAATATTGCAAGAAAAAAACAAGACCAAGTAACTTTTGATATCTTGCCTGATTTAAGTACAAAACTAGGTTTCAAAAATACACCACGGCATACAAAAGATAGACAATGTATGGCAAAACTTTTAACATGTTTACATATTATTCATAGTTTTACAGCAACAATGGTTAAAAAATTTACAAGAAAAGTTATATTTAAAAAAGAAAATATCACTTTATTAAAAGAACATCGATATAAAAAGAATCTTTATATTGTAGACAATACTTTATATACATCTTTTAATGCAAAACCAAAGAGTTTAAATAACTTAGTAAAAGAGCTTATTGACTTACCTTCAAGTGTAAAAAGATTTGATAGGTCATATATTTACTATGCAAGTAAAGCTAAGCGTCCTACTACGCAATCAAAAGAGTTAAAAAAGAATATTAAATCAATGCTCTTTAAAAAGTCTTTATATCCTATTATTAAACTAATTTACAATGCAGGATTATTTCAAGCTATTTTACCAAATACAAAAAAGATTATTGATCAACCACAATTTGATGGATATCATCAACATCCTGTTGACGTACATTCTATTAAAACATTAAAATTTGCAGAACACATTAAAGATCCTTATATTCAAGAAATTTTTAATTCCTTAACAAAACAGCAACAAAGTATTACAAAACTTGTTGCACTTTTTCATGATGCAGGAAAAGGAAGACCAACAGATCATCACATTGTTGGTGAAAAAATCTTTAAAGATATGGGTGTCTCTTTAAATTTTGATGAAGAGCATACTAAAATTGGAGCAAGACTTGTAAGATATCATAATATGATGTCTTACATAGCAACTCATGAAGATATTTATTCTGAAAAAACTATACTTAATTTTACAGGATTAGTAAAAAGTGAACTTGCATTAAGAATGTTATATGTAGTTACATACTGTGATATTTCAGCAGTTGGAACAAATATTTATAATGCATCTATGGCTTCACTTTTAAAACAATTATATACACAATCTCTTCCGGCTTTTGAGAATGAAGCATTACTAAATGAAAGTGCAAGAAGAGTTGCAAAGCAAAACACAATTAAAAACCTAAAAAGATATAAAGAATTACCAAACTTGGTTAAAAAGAAAATAATGTATATTTCTTCAAATCAAATGTTCTTAATTCTAAAAGCTGAAGATATTTTAGATATTGCAATAAAAGCAAAAGATGTAGAAAACTATATTTATAAAATAATGAATGAAAGACATTTAACAATTAGAATAATAAGAAAAGCTCCACTTAACCTTGGATACTTATTAGGAAAATTAGAGTTTTTAAATATTGCATCTATGAATATATATAAACTTTATGATGATAAAAAAGCTTTTTATATCTCATTTACTGAAAAAGTTGATGATGAAGATTTACCTTTTATTGAAGAGGTTATTAAAAGTTCATTTGATATGTCAAAAACTACAAGATTAATGGCTCCAATTATCAAAAAAGAGAACATTAAAGTTAATTGTAATCATACTGCTTATTTAGCAGCAATGAGTATAGTTGCAAAAGATCAAAAAGGTTTATTTGCTTACATTGCAAAAATCTTTGATGATTTTAATATTGAAATTGAGAGTGCTAAATTAAATACAATTAGAGGCTATGCAAAAGATTTATTCTTAATTGAAAAAAATGGAAACTTTTGCACAAAGCAAAATGAAATTATTGATTTAATGTGTATTGAAAATAAAGCAGATTAATCTGCTTTATTTGAACTCTTATTAACTTTTAGCTAAAAGCTTAGCTGCTTTAAAATCTTTTTTACCAGTTCCTAATTTTGGTACCTCTTCAACTATTTTAATCAAACTTGGAATCATTAGATTATTATCAAAAGAAGCTATTATTTTTTCCTTTAAACTACTTACAAACTCTTCATTTACATTTGAAATTAAAAGAATGATTTTTTCACCTTTCTTTTCATCTTCTATAGATGTTGCAATATAATCAGTATTTGTATCTTCAGGTAATTCAATAACTTTTGAAATCATATTCTCAATTGCAGTTAAACTAATCATCTCACCACCTAGTTTTGCAAACCTTGAATACCTATCAACAATTGTTAAAAAACCATCATTATCTAGTTTTCCTTTATCACCTGTTATGTAAAAAGTTCTATTATCAATTTTTATTAAAACTTCTTTTGTTTTCTTTTCATCTTTTAAATAGCCTTTCATAACCTGAATACCTGATATTAAGACCATTCCTTCTTCACCAATTTCTAGTTCATCAAAAGTATCTGGATTTACTATTTTGATTAAGGTTCCAGGTAGTGCCATTCCAACAGTGCCTATTTTATTTCCTTTTTGTACTGTAAATTCTGGTGTTAAAACATCAGGTAAATTACATGAAGTTACAGGTGTTGTTTCAGTTGTTCCAAAACCTTCTAAAATATCTTTTCCAAACTTCTTTTTAAAATCAATTCTTACATCATCTCTTAATTTTTCAGCACCTGCAACTGTAAGTCTTAAACTTTCAAACATCAAAGGATTTACTTTAGAATTTTTTGTATAAAGTCTAAAAAATGTTGAAGTTCCTGTTAAAATTGTTGCTTTATATTTATATATTAATTTACCCAATCCTAAACCATCAGTTGGGTCTGGATGACACACACACTTTATTCCTTCAATTAAAGGTAAAAAAGTAGTTACAACTATTCCAAAGGCATGAAAAGTTGGTAGTGAACCTACAAAAATGTCATCATCACTTACATTTAAAACATTTGCTATTTGCTGTGAATTTCCTAAGATATTATCACTACTTAACTCTATTCCTTTTGGTTTTCCTTCACTTCCTGAAGAAAATAAAATAACAACAGTATCATCTTTGTTTGTTTTTTCTAAATAAATAGCTTTTAGTAAAAAGCTTGGTAAAAACTTTACACTTAATAAAGTAATTAATCCACTTAATTTTGATATTTCTTTTTTCAAATCTTCTAAAAGAATTACATTTACTAACTCAAATACTGATGATATTTCAATGCCTTTAGCTTCTAGTTTTTCAACAAATTTTGACGAAGTTATAATTGTTTTTATTTCTGCTTTATTTATAGCTTCTTTTATTGATTGCATTGAACTTGTAAAGTTTAAATTAACAGCTGTTTTTCCCATCATTAATACAGAATTATTTATAAAAGCACCAGCTGCACTTGAAGGTAATAATAGTCCTAAGTTTTGTCCTTTTACTTTTTTCTTAAGTTGGTTTTTAAAAAGAATGCTTGCTGTTAAAAATCTATTTCCACTTAACTCTAAGCCTGTTGAATCTGCTATTATCATCTCATTTGATACTTCTTTTAACTTATCAAAAATTGTTTGACTTAAAGTTCCTAGATTTTTAATATGTTCCTTCCATGAAGATGTTGATAAAGCTATAATTTCTTGCTTTACTCTTGTAATATTTGCATTTTCTTTTTTCATTACTTTTGAAAAAGAAACAGTAACTGTATTTGTTCTATATGATTTTTTTAATTTATTATTAGCACGACTAAACATTGACTCCCACAAGCCTCTAATATAAAAAGAGACCACTCTTACATCACTGTGAGTCTGTCTTAGTATTAGTTCAAAACCTCTTTTAAACTCACCTAAATGACCATTTCTTGTAATATTTCCCTCAGGAAATAAAACTACAACATTCCCTTCATCTAATTGTCTTGCAACTTCTTTTATAGTTGATTTACTTGAAGTTCCAGAAATTGGGATGGCATTAAACATTTTAAGCAACCATTTTAAATACCATTTATTATAAATAGATTTTTCCATAACAAATTTTACATCACGTGGAACTGACATTAAAATTACAGCCCAATCAATCCATGAAACATGATTTCCTAATAGTAAAACACCTCCACTTGAAGGAATATTTTTAACATCATTTACTTCAAGTTTATACTTTAATCCAACAATCAATTTCAAAAATACTAAAATCATAGATTGTGGTAGTTTTATAACTGTAAAAAATGCACCAAAAGTTGTAATAAGTAGTATCAGATAAATAGTACTCAAAGGATCTAAAGAATAAAAAGAGACAATAGTTGTAAGGCTAAGCATTGCAAACATAAATAAAGAATGAAACCAATTATTACCTGCTAATATAGTTCCTAGAGTTTTTTTATTTGCATTAAATTGAATTAAAGCATTTAAAGGAACTACAAATAATCCTCCAAAAATACCAAAGAATAAAAAAGATAAAGCTAATAAAAATGGAGTTTGTACAATTGTTGAAATATAAACCATCAAAGCCATTCCAAACGCAGCAAGGGGAATAGTTCCTACTTCTATATAATGCTTTGAAAGTTTTGAGTAAATAAAAGCTCCAATTGCAATACCAATTCCTGAACATGCAATTACACCATTTATTACAAACACATCTGTTACTTCTAAATACTGCTTAGCATAAGAAGGGAAAACAGCCATCAAACCTTGCGAAATTCCCCAAAAAACCGAAAGTCCAATTACAGATAAAAATATTATCTTATTTGAAAAAATTGATTTTATATTTTTAGAAAAAAGTTTTCCTTTTAAGAAATCATTTTTGTTTAGAGTTAAACTATCATTTCTTTTATGCGATGTTTTTATTTTTCGTAAAATAAGTAAAGAAACAATCATTTCTAAAAAAGCAATTGGAAGAACATAGTAAGTAAGACTTAAAGTTGATGAAAGCAACTGCTCTTTTGAGCTTAAGAGCTCTAAATTATTAGAGATATAAAAGCTTTCAAAAATAAAAGAGGTAATTCCTATTGCAAAAAGTATTGCAATTATTGAAATAGATTGTAAGGCTGCATTACCTTTTGCTAAATTCTTTTTTCCATAAATGTCTAAAATTATTCCAAATTTAGCAGGTGAATAAATAGCACTTTGAACAGCCAGTAAAACTAAAATAAACATTGCAAAATAAAAGCTTCCACTTAAATAAGCAAAAATCATAAGAACTGATAAACAAAAAGATGAAATAGCACCATAAACTAAAATTGATTTTTTATCATACTTATCTGATAAATAGCCACTTAGGGTAAACAGTAGTAAAAAAGGAATAATAATCATTGCATTAATTATTGATATCCAAATAACTTGTTCACTTCCATCGAACACTTTAAAAGCAATATTTTGAAGTAATACTTTATGTGATACATCAACTAAAGCATTACAAAAAACAACAAATAAAAAAGCTAACTTTATCAGGGATAAATTTTTGATTTTTTCAAAAAGCTTATTCATTAATTATCCTTTTTTAACTTCTTTTGTTTTCTATATTTTTTTATTGAATCTAATGAAAAAATTGCTAATGCAATCCAAATTAATATAAATGTAATCATTTTATCAAAATTAAACTCTTCATTATATACAAAAACTGCAAGTAAAAAAGCACATGTTGGTCCTAAGTATTGTAAAAAACCTAATGTTGTAAGCTTAAGTCTTGTTGCAGCACCATTAAATAGTAGTAGTGGTGTAATTGTTATTATTCCACCAAGACTTAGCATTATATTAATATATGTACTTGAATTTAAAAAAGATATTGAATTTGTAGTATATAAATAGTATATTCCAATTAGTGCAAAAGGTATCATTATCAAAGTTTCTACAAATAATCCGACAATAGAACCTACATTTATTTTTTTTCGTATCATTCCATAAAAAGCAAAAGAAAATGCAAGTGTTAAAGAAACTAAAGGAAGAGAACCTAGACTAAGAACTTGGTAGAAAACAGCTATAAAAGCTATAAAAATAGCAATATATTGATTTTTAGACATTCTTTCTTGAAAGAATAAATAGCCTAAAAATATACTAACTAAGGGATTAATATAATAGCCTAGTGCTGTTTCCATAATTTTATCATTTGTAACTGCCCAAATAAAAACAAGCCAATTAAGGGAAATGAAAAAAGTTGATAATGCTAGGTATTTTAATTTAGTAAAATCTTTTATTAAAGTTTTGTAAATATCAACTTGTTTTGTAATAAAAATCAAAGGAATAAGAATAAAAAAAGACCATATAATCCTATGAATTAAAACTTCTAAAGGCTCAACACTTGATACTTCTTTAAAATAAATTGGAGCAATTGCTCCCCAAAATAAAAATGCTAATACCGCATATATTTGTCCTAATTTAATTTCTGTCAAAATCTTTTAGAAACTTTCCCATTCATCTTTTGTTTCTTTCTTTGCCTCTACAATTCTTGGCGAAGCAGCAGTTACCCTAGTTCTCTTTACATCTATAGATGTAGCTTGTTCAATTTTTAAGTTCATTTCTTTAGCTTTAACATCAGCTTTTCCTATAAACTCTTTTTCATTCGCACTTGAAACAATAAGTTTTGCAATTTCATCTGTAGTTGTAGCTATCTCCTGTGCTTGAGAAGCAACAACTGCATTCTTTTGTGTTTGCTGATCGAGTTGAGTTACTGCCGTATTTATCTGTTCTATTCCTGATAATTGTTCTTTACTTGACATTTCAATATCTGAAATAAGACTTGTAGTCTCTTGAATATTCTGATTTAATTCTTTATATCCTTCAATCATATTTCCAGCAATATTTTTACCTTCATTTGCTTTGGATGTTGCATTTTCAACTATATCCTTGATTTCTTTAGCAGCTTCGGCACTTCTTGAAGCTAGATTTCGTACTTCCGCAGCAACTACGGCAAACCCTTTTCCTGCTTCTCCTGCTGTTGCAGCTTCAACGGCTGCATTCAAAGAAAGAATATTTGTTTGGAATGCTATTTGATCAATTACACTGATTGCTTCATTTATAGATTTAACTTGTACATTAATTTCATCCATAGCTACACTTGTTTGATTAGCAAGTGCTTCTCCATCTTTAGCAGACTTTGTAACAATATTTGAATTATTTGCCATTTTTGCAATATTTTGAGTATTATTTCTAATAGTTGCAGTTACTTCTTCTACAGCAGCTGATGTTTCTTCTAAACTAGCCGCCGCTTCATTTGAACTTTGATTTAATTTATCTACATTTTCTAAAAGTGAATCAGAACCATTATTAAGTGTTAATCCATTGGTTTTATTTTCTACTAACATGTCATTTACAACGTTGGCTAAACTATTTAAACCAACTGAAACTTCACCTAAATCTCCTGTAATTCTATGAACAAAGTTTAATGTCTGATAAGAAGTTAAGGCTTCTGTTATTTTATTTAAATCACCATCAACTTTTGAGGATACAACTTGAAATAAATCATTGATACCATTTTTAAGCTCCTCAATACCTTCATTTTTAGTTGATTCAATTATTGATTGTTGCATAATACCTGTCTTTGCTAGTTCAATAGCTTTCTTAGAAGATTCAATGACTTTTTTACTATCTGTTATATCCTGAGCAAACTTAACTACTCTAATTACTTTTCCATTTTTATTTTTAACAGGTGAATATGAAGCTTGAATCCATACAGAAGTACCGTCTTTTGCGAATCTCTCAAATTCATTTATTTTAGAGATTCCATTCGATAAATCTTTCCAAAAATTCGTATATTCTGAAGTACTTGTATATGTTTTATCACAAAACATTCGATGATGATTACCAACCGTTTCACTTAAGCTATAACCTAATACATTTAAAAAGTTATCATTTGCATGTATTATAGTACCATCTGGGTTGAATGATATAATGGCATAGTTTTCATCCATTGCACTTAACCTAGCTGATTCTTCTTCTGTTTTTCCAAAATTAAACATATTCATTCTCCTAAATATTTATATATTATACTTTAGAAAGTTAGTATACAATTTAATAACTAAATAATGACTAAATAGCTTAAAAGTAGGTTATACTTTTTAAAAATAAGCTTTTATCTCTTCAGAATTTAAAAGTTTTCCAGTAGATTTAACTTCACTATTTATTACAAGTCCTGGAGTATTCATTACACCATAATCCATAATTTTAACAATATCTTCCACTTTTTCAACTTGAGCAAAAACGCCAGCTTCTGCAACTGCTTTTTTTACATTTTCTTCTAAGGCTTTACATTTTGCACAGCCTGTTCCTAAAATTTCAATTTTCATTTCTTTCTCCTATTATTTTTATAATATCGCATTAAATATATATCCAACAAGTAATATTGCACTTCCTACAATTCCAAAAAATATTGAAATAAGTTTTAGTGAAATTACTCTTTTTAAAATCATGGCTTCTGGAAGGCTAAGAGCGACAACAGCCATCATAAATGATAATGCAGTTCCAAGTAGCATTCCTTTTGAAGTTAAAACTTCAATAAGTGGAATCATTCCTGCAGCGCTTGAATACATTGGAATTCCCATCACAACTCCTAAAAGTGGAGCATACCATGAATCACCACCTGCATAAGTAGCAATCGTTTCAGCTGGAACATATCCATGTATAAAAGCACCAATTGCAATACCGATTATTACATAAGGATATATCTTCTTAAAAATATCAAGTGTAGCTTCCCAAGCTTCTTTTACTCTTGCTTTAAAAGTACTTCCTTCTTCTTGTGAATTACAACATGAAGTAGCAGGTTTAACTTCGATTAATACTTCTTTTTCTAAATTCATACTTCCTATTATTAATCCTGCAACTATTGCAATAAGCAGTGCACAAGAAATATAAAGTAAAGTAATCTTCCATCCAAAAAGAGAAAACAATAATGCAATCACAACAGCATCACTAAGTGGTGCTGAAATAAGATATGAAAAAGTTACTCCTAAAGGAATTCTAGCTTGTAAAAATCCTAAAAACAAAGGTATTGCAGAACATGAACAAAAAGGTGTTAGCATTCCAAAAAATGCAGCAGAAATATGACCTATTAGTTTATGTTTCCCACTTAAATAATCTCTTACTTTTTCTACTGGAAAGAAACTTCTTAAGAAACTTACAATATAAATAATTACAATTAAAAGAAAAAATATTTTTATCGTATCATAAATAAAAAAGTTTATAGCTTCACCTAAATGACCTTCTAAACTCCAAAGTTCATAAGTTAAATAATCAACAAAATCTTTCCACATAAGTATCCTTTTTTATTCCCACTCTAATTGATCGTATAAAGTTTTTGCATTCAAAGGAGCTATAGTTTTATAGTGATCATAATATGAAAATTTTTTATCATCTACGTAATTATAAATATCTTCTACATCTACCTCATCATCGTAAGCTTTTGTTACACTTTGTTTTAAAACTCTTAAGTATTCTAATGTTGGCTTATAAGAAGTTTTATCAAACTCTTTTCCATGTCCACCCATCACATACTTAACATTCATTTTTTCAAGTTTTTCTAAGGCTTTTATCCATTCATTTATATTTGAATATTTTGCATACTTAATCATTCTGCCATTAAATACTGTATTTCCTGTAAAGATAAAGTTTTCACTTGGAACAAAAACAGATATATCTGAAACAGAGTTTGAAGCCTTACTTAATTTTAATACCTCAATATTAAAGTTTTTACCTTTGATAATATATTTATCATTAGTAAAAATATCTGCATCTACAACTTTAGATTTTACATACTCTTCTTTTGTAGTAACTCTTGGAATTCTATTAAATTTATCTGGATTTTCTTTTAACTCTTTTACAATAGTATTATGTGCAATAATAGGAATATTCTTTTCTTTATAAAAAGAAGCTCCTGTATATCTGTCATCATGAAAGTTTGTAACTATTACATAAGATACATCTTTTGCATACTTCTTTTTTATTAACTCATTTAACTCTTTTGCAAAAACATATGTAGGACCTGCTTCAATTACTACTATAGAATCACCTGTATCAACTGTACAAACATTTGATACAAATCCTTTATTTTCTTTTGTTGGAGGATTAAAATCTCCAATATAACAATCTATGTTTGAAGTCACATTTACAACTTTTAATTTATACACATCTGCGTATAAATTAAAAGATAGAAGTAAAAGTATATATATAAAAGATTTCATTTTTTGCCTTTTTATTATTTTAAAGCCTCTACAACTTTTGGAAGTAGAATCTCTTCTATTTCTTTATATGTATCTTCAAATGCTTCAAAACCTTTTCCATCTGGATCTTCAAAACTTACATGAATTACTTTTACTGCTTTTGGAAACATTGGACAAGTTTCATGTGCATTATCACAAACAGTAACAACTAAATCATATTCATTATCAATTACTTTATCAATAGTTTTTGAATGATATTGTTCTTTCCAGATACCTTTTTGTTCTAGTAATTTTTGAGCATTTGGATTAACTCTACCACTTGCTTTTACACCTGATGAATCTGAAGAGAAACCTTCTAGTTTTGAATTAATTAAAGCTTCTGCAATAATACTTCTACACGAGTTTCCTGTACATAAAATTAATACTTTCTTATTTGATTTGTTTTGCATTTTTTATCCTTTTTTATTTTAAATTAATATTTATATTTTAAAGCCACGCTAGTGACAATAATACTACTAGTAAAACTGGTGGTGTAATAATTAGACCAAATTTACTATACTGTGCAAATGAAATATTTACACTTTTTTTTGCTAATACATGTAACCATAAAAGAGTTGCAAGTGAACCAAATGGTGTCATTTTAGGTCCTAAATTACATCCAATAATATTCGCATATGCTAAAGCTTGATTTGGAATATCTTGAAGTGCTATATCCATAATCATGACTGTTGGCATATTATTCATAATTGCAGATAAAAATGCTGCTATAAATCCAGTTCCTACAATTGCAACAGTATCACTACGAGTGCTTAAATCTTGTAAGATTAAAGCTAAATAATCAGTAAGACCTGCATTTTTTAAACCATAGACAACTATATATAGTCCAATACTAAACCATACAACTTGCCAAGGTGCTTCTTTTATAATACGAACAGGCTCAACTGTTTTAAACATAGTTGCAATAATTAAAAATATTACTCCACCACCAAGAGCAAATACTGCAACTGGTAAATCATAAGCATCACCTATAAAATATCCTACTATTAAAAGTGCTAAAAAAGCCCAAGATAGTTTAAATAAAGTATCATTTTTAATTACACTTGATGGCTCTTTTAAAAGTGAAATATCCACAGTTTTAGGAATATCTTTTCGCAGTAACAACCATAAGAAAACAATAGATATAAATACACTTACTATATATGGAATTAACATATTTGAAATATACTCAGAAAAGCCTATATCAAAATAGTTTGCTGTTACAATATTAGTAAGGTTTGAAAATACTAAAGGCAATGATGCACTATCAGAGATAAATCCACCTGCAAGTAAAAAAGCAACAATAGACTTCATATTTAATTTTAATATTCTCATTTTTGCAAGTAAGATAGGAGTTAAAATAAGAGCTGCTCCATCATTTGCAAAAAGTGCAGATACAAATGCTCCAAGTAAAATAGAATAAATAAACATCTTCATTCCACTTCCATTTGAGAACTTTGCCATTTTTAAAGCACACCACTCAAAAAAACCAATCTCATCTAAAACCATAGATAAAATTATAATTCCAATAAAAGATAAAGTTGCATCCCAAACGATATCAGTTACTATTAAAACATCTGAGAAACTTACTACTCCTAAAACTAAAGCAACAATTGCTCCAATAACTGCTGTTGTTCCTATTTGTAAATCTCTTGGTTGCCAAATTACAAAAATAAGTGTAATAATAAAAATTGCACTTGCTAATAACATACTCTTCCTTTTTACTATTTTAATATATCAAGATATATTGATATTTATTTAAAAAAAAAAGAGTTACATTTAAGTAACTCTAATCTTCTTCCATTTCAATTATTTCTGGTTTTAACATATAAAGATATGTTTCAACATCTAACTCATCATATCGCTCAACAGTTACAGGAGTTCTTACAAACTCTTCACCTTCAAACTCATCTAAGTAATCCCAATGATTAATTAAATTTGATGAATAAAACAAATATCCATGAATTGTGTCTCTTGTTTTGTCAAGTCTAATTCCAGGATAACCCATTCCTGCAGACCAGCCTGCATCAACTAATTTACCTTTAACTGTTGCTGGTACAAATTTACCAACAACATTTTCTAAAACATGTCCATTTGGACAGTTTGGCATTAATGTTCCATATACAAAAAGTGTTTCAGTCATTATTTATTACATGCCTTTATTAAATTTGGAAGTTGAATATCCAAAGTATTTATCTCTTTTACGCAAGATTGTCTAAATTCGTCAAGAGGAGATCTAAGACTATAATAAGCCCATCGTCCTTCTCTATCAACTCTTAAAAATCCTGCTTCTTTCAATATTTTTAAATGTCTTGAAAGTCTTGATTGAATCATTTCAAAAGAATTTTCTAAATCACATACACAGCATTTTCCATGAATATTTAAAAACTTTAAAATTCTAATTCTAGTTTCATCATTTAAAGCAGATGTTGTTTTTAAAAAAATATCCATCATATTCCTTTGATTTTTTGAAGTATATCATAATAAAATTAATATATCAATATATCTTGATGTATTAATTCATATTTCACTTCTTATTCATATTTCACTTCTTATTTAAAGAAAGTGATTATTAAAGGCAAAAAAACAGCTGTTAAAATTCCACTAAGTCCCATTGCAAGTGCTGCAAAAGCTGCTGCTTTTTCACTTATCTCAATAGCTCTTGCTGTACCAATTCCATGTGAGACTAAACCAAGTGCAAAACCTTCAGAAGTTTCATGCTTAATTTTTATTAGTCTAAAAATGATTGAGCCAAATACAGCACCAATCATTCCTGTAATTATTACAAAACCAACTGCTAAAGATGGGATTGCTCCTATTTGCTCAGACGTAATAACAGCAATTGGAGCAGTAATTGATTTTGTTGTCATTGAAAGAATTGTAGGAAGTTCTGCTCCTAAAAACCATAATAAACAAACAGCTATAACAATTGAAAAGACTCCTGCAATAAAAAGTGTTGCAACTACTGGAATAAATAAAGCCTTTAGATGTTTCAAGTTTTTATACAAAGGAAGTGCTAAAGCAACAGTAGCTGGTCCTAAAAAGAAATGAATTATTTCTACACTTTTAAAATACTCTTCAAAAGAAGTATTTGTATATATTATCAAAGATAAAATTACAATATAAGAAGTAATAATTGGTTGTAATAAAGTATGTTTATTAAACTTTTCATAAATTATGATTCCTACTTTATACGAAAGCAAAGTAATAACTATCCATGTTAAAGGTGTGTTATTTATATATTCTAATAAGGCATTATAATTCATTTATATTCTTTTCTTTTGTTGTTTTAATTGTTAAATAATCCATAAATTTAGCAGCAAAAACAAGTGCTATTAAAGTTCCCACAATTAAAGCTATTAAAATTGCCCAAAACTCTTTTGCAATAATATCAACTTGCGTTATAATTCCCATAGCAGCTGGTATAAATAAAAGTGGCAAATATCTTAAATGCAGAAAAACAGCTGTATCTAAACTTTCAAAACTACTTTTCCTAATAATTAAAAAAATCAATAATAATACCATTCCAATAACAGGTCCAGGAACTAATAAGTCAAAAAGTTTAGTTATACATTCTCCAAAAAATTGGAAAACTAAAAGTGTAATAATTCCTTTAAGCAAGAGGGTCTTCTCCTACTTCCCAATTAGCTAAAAACTTTTCTACTAAATGAAAATCTTCTCCCGTGTGCTGAGTAAAAGTAATATATTGATTTTTTAAATCAATTTCAAAAAGAGCATGTACAATTTCCATATATCTTAGAGCAATTTCACGTCTTTTTTCAATACTTCTACCTTCTCTAATATCTAAATTCATTAAACAAATATCATCTTTTGGATTAGCACGTCCTATTGTAAGATTGTATTTATCATACTCTCTTATACTAATAGCTATATGATCTTTTCCTGTATCCATAACACTAGAGAAGACATCTCTTATTTGATTCACAAATTTATCTTTTGTTTCATTTGATACTTTTTTATTTATCTCAAATTGTAAATGTGGCATTTTTTATCCTTTATTCACCTTTAAATAATCTATAAATAGAAGAAAAATCCTCTTCACCTTTTCCCATCATTTTCATTTTAGAGAACAGCTCTTTTGGCATTGCTGCTGAGTATAAAGGTTTTTTCATAGAGTATGCTAAATCTTGTAATAAATGTAAATCTTTATTTATTGCATTATTTGAAAAATGTGCTGAAAAATCTTCATCAATTAGTTTTTGTTTTTTAGCATTTAAAACAAGTGAAGTTCCACCTCCAACACCCAAAATATCTAAAGCTTTATCTTTTGGAATCGAACAATCTTCTGCAAGTGATGTACACTCAGCAATAGTTGCCATAAAAGAACCTAAGCAAAGATTATTGATTAGTTTCATTTTTGTTGCACTTCCTTGTTTTTCTAAAAAGAAAATCTCTTTTCCAAACTTTTCTAAGAGTGGTTTTACTTCATCAAAAACTTCTTTTTTTCCGGAAGATACTAGTGTTAAAACACCAGCAAGTGCAGGAGCAACACTACCAAATACTGGATTTTCTAAATATTTTGCTTCTGCTTTTTCACAAAGAGCATGAAAATTTAAAACATCTTCATAGTGATGAGTACTTAAATCAATAATTATTTTACCTTTAAGCTCATTACATAAAAGACCATCTTGCATATTAAAAACATTATTGACAGCTGGTGAATCGAAAAGACAAATGAAAATTACATCACAAGATTTCAACAAATCTTTTGGTGTATCTACAACATTAAACCCTTTATCTAAGGCTTTTTCTTTTGTTCTATTATATGCGATTATTTCTTCATCCATTTGCTTTAATCTCGTAGCAATTGCTGTTCCTAAATTTCCAAGTCCTATAAATCCTATTGACATAATCTCTCCAAAATATTTTTTGTATGATTATAATCTAGCATTAGGAATTTGTCAATTATTAGAGTTGTTGAATATTGGTATTTTCTAAAGAAAGTTAAATTTGAAGTTTTTAAAGGTAAAGAAGAAATTCTTCTTTACTTTTATTTTTTATATTTATTTTTTAAAGTCAGCTATAATTTTTGCTTTTAATTTATCAATTGTAAATCCGAACTCATCAAATAAATCATTCGCAGGTCCACTTGCTCCAAATGTATCCATTCCGTAAACTTTATCTGCGAATCTATAATATTCTAAACCTCTTGCTGCTTCTACTGCAAATACTTGAGTATTACAATCAATTACTTGGTCAATATAAGATTGTTCTTGCTCTAAGAATAAATCAAAACAAGGAACAGAAACAACATTTGCTATTATTCCTTCTTTTTCTAAGGCACAAGATGTTTGTAATGCTAACATTAACTCAGATCCAGAAGCCATAATAGTAATATTTGCATTTTCTCTTTTTTTAAGTAAGTAAGCTCCATTTGAAACTTCACCAAATTCTTTTTTATCTTTTAAAACTGTAAGACCTTGACGTGAGCAAACAAATGCAGTTGGTGCAGTCATTGTTAAAGCTTTTTTCCAAGACTCAACATTTTCAGTAGCATCTGCTGGTCTGAATGTATAAAAGTTTGGTAAGGCTCTAAATTGAGATAATTGCTCAATTGGTTGGTGTGTTGGTCCATCTTCACCTACACCAATAGAATCATGAGTCCATACGAAGTGTTGAGGAATAGATGCAAGTGCTGCAATTCTAGCTGCTGGTTTTAAGTAATCAGAGAATACAAAGAATGTTGCAGAATAAACTTTGTATAAACCATAAAGGTTCATAGCATTTGCAATTGCTGCCATTGCATGTTCTTTAATACCAAAGTGAATGTTTCTTCCATTTGGGAAATCACCCTCACCTTTTAACTCAGTTTTATTAGATGGTCCTAAATCTGCAGATCCACCTAAGAATCCTGGAACTGCTGCTGCAATTGCATTTAAGATTTTATGATTTGAATCTCTTGTCGCTACTTTAGTATCAGCTTCAAATGTTGGGTATTCAACTGCATCATAATTAGGGTTTTGTAATTCTTCAATTTTTGCTTTAGTTTCAGCACTTAAAGAATCATTCCACTCATTTTCAGCAATAGAACCTGTAATTAATTTATCAAAAGCACCTTTAACATCAGCAGGAACAATGAATTTTTCATCTGGGTTAAATCCAGCTTTTTTCTTTGAAGCTGCAATATCTTCTTCACCTAAAGGAGCACCATGAGCATGATGTGAACCTTCCATAGAAACAGAACCTTTTCCAATTGCAGTTTTTGCAATAATCATAACAGGTTTAGTAGCAGCCTTTGCTTGAACAAATGCTTTTTCAATTTGGTCAAAATTATGTCCATCAATTTCAATTACTTCAAAATCAATACCTTGGAATCTTTTCTTAACATTCTCACTCCATGCTAATGAAGTATCACCTTCAATTGTAATTGAATTTGAATCATAAATAATTACTAAGTTGTCTAACTTTAAGTGACCTGCTGTTGCAGTTGCTTCGTAAGAGATACCTTCTTGTAAATCTCCATCACCACATAAACAATAAACTTTATGATTAATAACATCACTTCCTAAAGTATTTTGTGCATATTTTGCAGCTGATGCAAAACCTACTGCATTTGCAATACCTTGTCCTAAAGGACCAGTTGTAATTTCAATACCATGTGTATGTCCATACTCTGGATGACCTGGAGTTTTAGAATGTGTTTGTCTGAAGTTTTTTAAGTCACTTGATGCAACATTAAATCCCCAAAGATGTAATAATGAATAAACTAAACCAGTAGCGTGACCACCAGAAAACACTAATCTATCTCTATTTAACCATTTTTCATTTGCTGGGTTAACGTTTAAGTGCTTACTTAAAACTGTTGCAATATCTGCAAGTCCCATTGGAGCACCTGGGTGTCCAGAGTTTGCTGCTTGAACCATATCTGCTGCTAAAAATCTTATTGTATCTGCTTGTTTTTGTAATAATTGCTTTGACATAATTATCCTATTTATTTGATGAGTTTTCTATATTTTTGAGATTATATCTAAAATTGATTAAATACAATATGAAGTGTATTTTTCTTAAGATTTAGGGATAATAACTGTAAAAATTGCACCTTCTTTATTGTTTGATACTTCTAATTTACCATTCATATTATTTTCAATAATTAATTTAGACATAAAAAGTCCAATTCCTGAACCATTAATTTTTTCATATGTAAAAAAAGGATCAAAAACTTTTTCTATTGGAGTGATTTTTATTCCACCTGCATTATCTTCTATTTTTGTGATAATGTCATTTTTATTTTCTGTTATTGTTATTTTTATTTTTGGGTTTTGGATTTTTCTTTGTACTAAAATATCTCTTGCATTATTTATTATATTTATTAGTACTTGAGAGTATTCATTCTTATATCCTAACATAACTGTATTTTTTTGGATAATAATATCAAGTTTTATGTCATGAACTTTTAAACTACTACTTATAATGTTCACAGTTGAATTAATTTGTTCTAAAATTTCAAAATGAATTTTTTCTTTTTCTTTTAAAAAGAAGTTTTTAAAATCATCAATTGTATTTGACATATATTTTGTAATATCATTTAATTTTTCAATTGAATCTAAAACTTCTTTTTTATCTAAAGGAATGTCCATATTTATTTTAGCTTCAATAGGAAGGAAAATCGAAGATATTTCCATTAAAGGTTGACGCCATTGATGAGAAATATTACCTAACATTTCACCAAGAGATGCAAGCTTTGCCTGCTGAAACATTAGTTTGTCTTTTTCTCTATTCTTTGATACTTCTTCTTTTACTCTTTGCTCTAATTCTTTATTATGCTCTTCTAGTTCTAGGAAGTCTTCTATTTTTGTTTGTCTCATTATTTATTTTAACTAAATAATCTAAAAATTATTATTTTAAATGATGATTTTTTACATATTAAATAAAAAAAGCCAAGAATATAAATATTCTTGGCTTTCTTATTTTATTAATTATCTATATTAGTAATTAGATATTAGTGTCAATCTCATCTTCAATTAATATTTTAACTGTAGAATTTGCACCTGTTCCTGTGTAAACATTATAACTTACACCTTCAACATCTTCAGTTCCTGAATTATTCCATTCAGTTGAATCTAAATCAACTTTATCTTCATTGTCGCCTTTAATAATTAGTTGTTTATCTTCATCTACTAAATCAAGTACATCACTCATATCAATATCAAGATTAGTAATCTCGTTATTTTCTAAATCAATCACATCTGCATTTGCGCTTACATTTGCATTAGCAATAATATCTTCAAGACTTAAATCATTTGATTCTTCAATTGTAATTTCACTTGATGTTTCAGCTTTTACATTGTCATAAGAAACACCTGAATCATTATCATCAGTCCATAATCCAAATGTATTCATAGCTGGTTGCTCATTTTCAGCAGTAATAATTAAATCACCATCAATATAAGCTTTAATACCATCCTCATCTACTTCAACTTTTAAGTTAAACTCACTTCCATAAGTGTTATAAACTTCTAGCTGATTTTCTGTTTCTAGTGTAGTTTCAGTTCCATTCTCTACTTTAATGATTGAGAAGTCTCTGTAACTATCACTGCTTGAGTAATTGCTATCTAAATCATTCCAAGTTACTCTATAGTAGTTATTATCATCTTCATATCCAAACACGATACCTACTGCATCATTGTTAGTATCTGATCCATTTGGCTTAGTATTAACATCAACTGATATTGCATAAGTAGTTAAAGCTAAGCTTCCACTTATTGTTTGTCCAACAAATCCTCTTGCTGTATCATAATCTCTGATTAATAATTCGTTATATCCATCATGATTAGTATCTACAATTGCTCTAACATCACAAGCATCATCACAACCAGAAACTTTATTCCAAGACCATCCATTTAAGTTACAATCTTCAAAGTCATCTTCAAAAATTGTTTCGTTGTTTATAATTACAATTTCTGCAGTATCAGAATCATTATCTAAAATAATTCCTGTACCTGTTCCTATTTCACCTGATCCTAATGTTGCAGTTAATTCAAATGATTCAGTATCTTCTAACTCTGTATCATTAACAGATGTTGTTTTTACTAAGATTGTAGATAATGAAGTTCCTTCATTAATCATAGAATCAGTAATTGTAATCATTCCATTAGCTGGTACTGTTGTCCATGTTGATCCTGAATCTGTACTATATTTAAATTCTGAATAATCAGTTGAACTTGTAGTTACATTAGCAACAGCTAAAGTAACTGTATTTCCAGCTTCAATTCCACTTGCTTTTACAGCAAATACTAATTCTTCACCTTCAGTTACAGTCACATCAGTTCCTACAATATCTGCATTACATAATGTTCCAACAAATACTGTAGGTTCACCTGCTTCTTTAACATTTAAACAAACTTTTGCATCATTAGATACTAAACCTTCAGAATCAATTACATTGTATGTGAATCCTGCATCACCAACATAATCTGCATCTGGTGTAAATAAGATTTGTGTTCCATTGTTAATTAATACAGCTGTTCCATTAGTAGAAGAAGCAATATCATTAAATGTTACAGAACCATCTTCTGCGTCGTAATCATTTGCTAATAGTGTATCAATATCAATTACTAAAGATGTATCTTCAGTCATATCCATACTATTTTGAACATAATCACTTCCATCTGCATTATATCTATGAGCAACTACTCCATTATCAACTTCCCATGCAATTACATATGTTCCGTCAACTAAAGTTGTAACAACTGGTTGAGTTTCTGCATCACATTCATTCGTAACTACTGATGTTGATAATTCATTTCCATTTTCATCATAAGTTTTAGCATGAATATCTTTCTCAGCACTTTGCCAAACAATGATAAATCCTGTTCCTAAAGGAGAAATTACTGGATTAATACCATCTGTACTATTATCAGTAGTTACCTTAATATCGCTGCTGTCAATTGGGCATGCATTTTCATCTAAAATTTGTGCATAAACATCACTTCCTTGTTCCCAAGTAACAACTGTTGTTCCATTTGTTAAAGCAGTGATTTCAGGATCAGATTGTGATCCAGAAGTTGTTGAATTAACTCTTGTTTCACTTCCAACCATTTCTACACCATCAGTAGTTAATGCGAATTTTTGTACATAAACTCCATAATCATCACCATCTTGATTTTCAGACTGCCAAGTTACAATAACATCACCATCAGCATCTAAAGTAATATCTGAATCAATTTGATCTCCAGTAGTAAATGTATTTACTTGGAATGCTTCACCAACTTCATTTCCATTTGCATCATATCTTTGTCCAAAGATACCATAACCATCTCCATCATGTACATCACTTTGAATTGGGTTTGTATCATTAAATGCTGTATTATCATGTCTTGCATCTGCAGACCAAGTTACAATAAATCCACCATCTGGTAATCCAACAATTGGATCATACTCAGCACGTGCTACTGTAAATTCATCACAAACTGGATTGTTATTTACATCAAAGATTTGACCTTGAATATATTCACTTCCACCATCATTTACATCAAGTCCTTGCTCAAGCATTAACTCATTTGCAGTCCATGTTACTAAATAACTTCCATTTGCTAATGCTGTTACATGAGATGTATGCTGATCATTATCTTCAAATGTATTTACTTGAATAACTTCACCAACTTTATCTCCATCAGAATCATATCTTTGAGAGAAGATTCCAGTTTCATCTGAATCAATACCTGTCCATGTTACAACATATCCACCATCTGTTAAATATGTAATATCTGGTTCTCCTATTAATGAGTCATTAGAACAAATTTCATCTGCAACTACAAAGTCACCTTGAACACTTAATCCTAAGTCACAATCATCAACTGCTACTGGTGCTGTATTATTTATAACACAACCAGTAGTATCAATATCAAATGTTACAGTTGCTATATCAGACTCTTTTCCATCTGAATCAATTGCAACGTAATCAAATGAATCATCAACTTTATAATCAACATTCATATATTGAATACTGAAGTTAGAATTATCAGCATCAGATGTTGTATAGAATTCAATTGAATTAAATGGCCCATCTACATTAAATGTATTAGTATAAGGATTATTGTCATCTGTACTTTGTTGTACAAATCCTGAATCAACAATATTTCCATTTTCATCTTTAGCTACCCATTGTGCTTTCGCATCATAAGTAGAAGATTTAAAATGATCACCTAATGAAGCTAACCCAAACTCTGCACTAGCTACAGTTGAAGCGAAGTTAATAACAACTCTTTCATCATTTGTTTTATCAATTTGATCATCATCACCTAAAGTACTATCAACTCCAATACCTAAACCATCATGTGAATAGTTACTGTTTTCACTTGCAAAACCAATTTCTTGGTCACCTGCAAATGCTGTAATTGTTGCCATTCCATCATCAGTAACTAATTCGCCACTTGCATTAACAGTTCCCCATTCAGCAATAGTTCCAGTATCAGAAGTTGTTCCATATAATGTATCTTCAGTTACTTCATTTGGAGTATATTTAATTTGAGCTGTCTCATCATAAACATCACCAATTTTAACTTCATTTCCATCTACTGTTAATACTCCATCTTCTGGTAAAGACTCTATTCTAATTTTAACAATCGTTGAATTTGCATCATCTTCTACATCTGATACAAAGTCTTCTAATGTAAATTCAACTGCATTTGTTGTACTTCCACCATCTTCTAATGTGAATAACATACTTGAATCAAGTGCTGTATAAGTATTTCCACCATCAGCTGAAATCTCTGCTTGGAATACATGTCTTTCTTCTTGATCCCACCAGAACATTTGAATATCATGATATCCACTTTCAGTAATAGTAAATTCATTATGAACAGTTAATGTTGGAGGTTGGTTATAATCAATTGCTGCAACACTATCTCCATCAATAATAATGTCATAACCATCATCACCATAAACTTTAAAGTTATATGTACCAGCTTCAAGATAAACTTTTCCAAACATATAAACACCACCATCAGTAGTATCACCTGGATCATTACTTAATGAAGCTGCATCATCACCTAAGAACTTTTGTAAACTATCTCCAGTACTTACATCTGTATATTCTAAACCATCTCCATAATTAATATTTGTAGCAATAAATGTTGCATCTGGATTATTATCAGCGACAATATCTTTAAACTGAGATAAGCTGTCAATTTGAGTATTAACTCCATAGTACTCAGATCTTAATCCAGCACTTAAATCATCAGTATTACAATCTAATTCAATATGTTTATCATCTGCAACTGGTGCAAGATTAGGTACTTCAGTTCCATTAATATTAATAGTAACAGTATTAGTAGATTGATCACCATCATTATCTATAACTGTGTAAGTAAATTCTTGACTTATACTCTCACCTGCTTCAAGATTATCTCTCGTATCTTCGTTTACTACAAATGTATATGCACCATTCTCATCAACAGTCATTGTTCCGTAAGGATTATCTAAATCTCCCCAAATAATTTTATCTAGTCCATCTGCACCTGCATCATTACAAACATTACCACTTACTTCTGGTAATTCTCCTGTAGGTTTAATACTTGCAAATATTCCAAATGTATTATCTTCTGCTTCATTTGTATAAATTGTTTTTACGTAATCTCCATTTTCATCTTGGAAACCTTCTACTGTAAATGTATAATCTTGCCCATTTACATCAATTATTACATCTTGAGTTGGTAAGGTAATTATATCTCTTGATTCAATCTCATTATTTGTATTTGTTGTTTCTGTATGGTCTAAAAGAACATCAAAATCTACTGATACAGCTTCGCCATTTACAAGAACATCCATACTCATAGTAATTGTTGTTTTATCTAATACTGATGTACCTTGGTAAACTGTCCAGTTTTGATGAGTAAATTGTGCTAATTCAAATATCCCATTTGTATCAATTTCAGCACCACTTGTTGTTGTAAAATCTGTATTGTCAATTAAGTTATATCCTGATTGACCATGTCCAGTAACTGCACTTGTTCCCCATTCAATAGTGTCGATTAATGCGTCTGAATCTGTATTTGTTTCTGTAACTTGATTAGTTCCACCTACAAACACTGAATCTTTAAATCCTGCACTTAAGTTACTTACAACTACTACATCTTTTTCAATATTAATTTCTCTAGTAATTTCACAACTAGTTGGCATATCATCTTCAATTTTTACGATAAATGAACCTGTTGTTGTTTCAGTACCATCATTAGCTTTTACACCAATATCTAAAGAAATTACATCTTCTGTTGTTGTATCTGGGTGATC
The DNA here is from genome assembly GCF_003711085.1 of Arcobacter peruensis. Taxonomy (NCBI): domain Bacteria; kingdom Pseudomonadati; phylum Campylobacterota; class Epsilonproteobacteria; order Campylobacterales; family Arcobacteraceae; genus Arcobacter; species Arcobacter peruensis. Next base: position 2,218,696 of record NZ_CP032363.1, on the reverse strand, counting down.
TACTGGACCTAATAAGTCAACTGTGTATTCACCATTATCATTAATAGTTACTTTTATTATTTCTTCAGTTCCAACTTTACCAATTAACTCATTAGTATCACTTCCACTCCAAACGATTGTTTCACCATTTGATGTTAATACTTCTGTTGGTGCAACTAAAGTTACTGTTAAGTCATCATTATCAGCATCTGTTATTACAATTGATCCTGAAACACTTGCCTCATCAGTCGTATCATTAGGAGTTCCGTTATCATCTTTGATTCCATTTTCTAATCCTTCTTCAGAAACAATTGCTGTTCCTGTTTGAATTACTGGTGCATCGTTAAGATCAACTGTATAACCTTCTGTATCTGTTGCTGTTGCCGTATTTCCAGCATCATCTGTTGTTGTTACACTTGCATCAATTATACTATCACTATCTGCTACTAAATCAGAACCAGCAACAATAATTGCGAAGCTATTATTTGAAACTGTTCCAGTATATTCAGTACCGTTAATTGTTAACGTTACTGTATCACCATCTTTAACATCTCCACCAACTGTACCTGTGATAGTTATGTCTTGATTAGCTTCTGATGATTTAATAATATCATCAGCAGTAATATTTTCATCTAATGTAATTGTTGCTTCAATTTCAGTATCAACTGTATAACCTTCCGTATCCGTTGCTGTTACTGTATTTCCAGCATCATCTGTTGTTGTTACACTCGCATCAATTAAACTATCATTATCTGCAGCTAAATCAGAACCAGCAACAATAATTGCAAAGCTATTATTTGAAACTGTTCCAGTGTATTCAGTACCATTAATTGTTAATGTTACTGTATCACCATCCTTAACATCTCCACCAACTGTACCAGTGATAGTAATGTCTTCACCTGATTCACTTAAGTTAATAATATCATCAGAAGTAATTGCTTCATCTAATGTAATTGTTGCTTCAATATCTGTATCTACACTATAAGTCTCATCATCCATTACTGTTGTTGAGTTACCTGCTTCATCTGTTGTTGTTACTGATGCTTCTATTTTATTATCTGGATCTGCTACTAAGTCTGCTCCTGGAACGTCTATTGAGAACGTTAAATCATCTTCAACTGTTCCTGTAAACTCTTTTCCATTTACACTTAATGTTACTGTATCTCCAGGTTTTACATCATCACCAACTGTACCAGTGATTGCGATATCTTCATTTGCTTCACTCGCATTTATTACATCATCAGGTGTAATTGCTTCATCTAAAGTTATTGATGCTTCTGGTGGTGTTGTATCCACATTTGAAGAATCTGTTCCTTTTGGTGATGTATTCCCTGCTTCATCTGTAATTGTTGCATCTACTACTAATGTTTCTCCATCAATAATATCTTCTGCTGGAATTGTTACTGTTACTGTTCCATTTGTTATATCTTCTGGTGTTAACTCTTTTGTAAAGTCTGGCTCTCCATCTCCATCTGTATCTACATCTAATGTATCTCCAGCTACTGCTTCTGGTGGCAATGTAATTACTGCTTCAACTCCTGCATTCACTTCTTCTTCATTTAAGAATCCATCTCCACCGTCTAGTATCTCTACTGTTGGTGCTGATGTTTCTTCTGTATCTACACTATAAGTCTCATCATCCATTACTGTTGTTGAGTTACCTGCTTCATCTGTTGTTGTTACTGATGCTTCTATTTTATTATCTGGATCTGCTACTAAGTCTGCTCCTGGAACGTCTATTGAGAACGTTAAATCATCTTCAACTGTTCCTGTAAACTCTTTTCCATTTACACTTAATGTTACTGTATCTCCAGGTTTTACATCATCACCAACTGTACCAGTGATTGCGATATCTTCATTTGCTTCACTCGCATTTATTACATCATCAGGTGTAATTGCTTCATCTAAAGTTATTGATGCTTCTGGTGGTGTTGTATCCACATTTGAAGAATCTGTTCCTTTTGGTGATGTATTCCCTGCTTCATCTGTAATTGTTGCATCTACTACTAATGTTTCTCCATCAATAATATCTTCTGCTGGAATTGTTACTGTTACTGTTCCATTTGTTATATCTTCTGGTGTTAACTCTTTTGTAAAGTCTGGCTCTCCATCTCCATCTGTATCTACATCTAATGTATCTCCAGCTACTGCTTCTGGTGGCAATGTAATTACTGCTTCAACTCCTGCATTCACTTCTTCTTCATTTAAGAATCCATCTCCACCGTCTAGTATCTCTACTGTTGGTGCTGATGTTTCTTCTGTATCTACACTATAAGTCTCATCATCCATTACTGTTGTTGAGTTACCTGCTTCATCTGTTGTTGTTACTGATGCTTCTATTTTATTATCTGGATCTGCTACTAAGTCTGCTCCTGGAACGTCTATTGAGAACGTTAAATCATCTTCAACTGTTCCTGTAAACTCTTTTCCATTTACACTTAATGTTACTGTATCTCCAGGTTTTACATCATCACCAACTGTACCAGTGATTGCGATATCTTCATTTGCTTCACTCGCATTTATTACATCATCAGGTGTAATTGCTTCATCTAAAGTTATTGATGCTTCTGGTGGTGTTGTATCCACATTTGAAGAATCTGTTCCTTTTGGTGATGTATTCCCTGCTTCATCTGTAATTGTTGCATCTACTACTAATGTTTCTCCATCAATAATATCTTCTGCTGGAATTGTTACTGTTACTGTTCCATTTGTTATATCTTCTGGTGTTAACTCTTTTGTAAAGTCTGGCTCTCCATCTCCATCTGTATCTACATCTAATGTATCTCCAGCTACTGCTTCTGGTGGCAATGTAATTACTGCTTCAACTCCTGCATTCACTTCTTCTTCATTTAAGAATCCATCTCCACCGTCTAGTATCTCTACTGTTGGTGCTGATGTTTCTTCTGTATCTACACTATAAGTCTCATCATCCATTACTGTTGTTGAGTTACCTGCTTCATCTGTTGTTGTTACTGATGCTTCTATTTTATTATCTGGATCTGCTACTAAGTCTGCTCCTGGAACGTCTATTGAGAACGTTAAATCATCTTCAACTGTTCCTGTAAACTCTTTTCCATTTACACTTAATGTTACTGTATCTCCAGGTTTTACATCATCACCAACTGTACCAGTGATTGCGATATCTTCATTTGCTTCACTCGCATTTATTACATCATCAGGTGTAATTGCTTCATCTAAAGTTATTGATGCTTCTGGTGGTGTTGTATCCACATTTGAAGAATCTGTTCCTTTTGGTGATGTATTCCCTGCTTCATCTGTAATTGTTGCATCTACTACTAATGTTTCTCCATCAATAATATCTTCTGCTGGAATTGTTACTGTTACTGTTCCATTTGTTATATCTTCTGGTGTTAACTCTTTTGTAAAGTCTGGCTCTCCATCTCCATCTGTATCTACATCTAATGTATCTCCAGCTACTGCTTCTGGTGGCAATGTAATTACTGCTTCAACTCCTGCATTCACTTCTTCTTCATTTAAGAATCCATCTCCACCGTCTAGTATCTCTACTGTTGGTGCTGATGTTTCTTCTGTATCTACACTATAAGTCTCATCATCCATTACTGTTGTTGAGTTACCTGCTTCATCTGTTGTTGTTACTGATGCTTCTATTTTATTATCTGGATCTGCTACTAAGTCTGCTCCTGGAACGTCTATTGAGAACGTTAAATCATCTTCAACTGTTCCTGTAAACTCTTTTCCATTTACACTTAATGTTACTGTATCTCCAGGTTTTACATCATCACCAACTGTACCAGTGATTGCGATATCTTCATTTGCTTCACTCGCATTTATTACATCATCAGGTGTAATTGCTTCATCTAAAGTTATTGATGCTTCTGGTGGTGTTGTATCCACATTTGAAGAATCTGTTCCTTTTGGTGATGTATTCCCTGCTTCATCTGTAATTGTTGCATCTACTACTAATGTTTCTCCATCAATAATATCTTCTGCTGGAATTGTTACTGTTACTGTTCCATTTGTTATATCTTCTGGTGTTAACTCTTTTGTAAAGTCTGGCTCTCCATCTCCATCTGTATCTACATCTAATGTATCTCCAGCTACTGCTTCTGGTGGCAATGTAATTACTGCTTCAACTCCTGCATTCACTTCTTCTTCATTTAAGAATCCATCTCCACCGTCTAGTATCTCTACTGTTGGTGCTGATGTTTCTTCTGTATCTACACTATAAGTCTCATCATCCATTACTGTTGTTGAGTTACCTGCTTCATCTGTTGTTGTTACTGATGCTTCTATTTTATTATCTGGATCTGCTACTAAGTCTGCTCCTGGAACGTCTATTGAGAACGTTAAATCATCTTCAACTGTTCCTGTAAACTCTTTTCCATTTACACTTAATGTTACTGTATCTCCAGGTTTTACATCATCACCAACTGTACCAGTGATTGCGATATCTTCATTTGCTTCACTCGCATTTATTACATCATCAGGTGTAATTGCTTCATCTAAAGTTATTGATGCTTCTGGTGGTGTTGTATCCACATTTGAAGAATCTGTTCCTTTTGGTGATGTATTCCCTGCTTCATCTGTAATTGTTGCATCTACTACTAATGTTTCTCCATCAATAATATCTTCTGCTGGAATTGTTACTGTTACTGTTCCATTTGTTATATCTTCTGGTGTTAACTCTTTTGTAAAGTCTGGCTCTCCATCTCCATCTGTATCTACATCTAATGTATCTCCAGCTACTGCTTCTGGTGGCAATGTAATTACTGCTTCAACTCCTGCATTCACTTCTTCTTCATTTAAGAATCCATCTCCACCGTCTAGTATCTCTACTGTTGGTGCTGATGTTTCTTCTGTATCTACACTATAAGTCTCATCATCCATTACTGTTGTTGAGTTACCTGCTTCATCTGTTGTTGTTACTGATGCTTCTATTTTATTATCTGGATCTGCTACTAAGTCTGCTCCTGGAACGTCTATTGAGAACGTTAAATCATCTTCAACTGTTCCTGTAAACTCTTTTCCATTTACACTTAATGTTACTGTATCTCCAGGTTTTACATCATCACCAACTGTACCAGTGATTGCGATATCTTCATTTGCTTCACTCGCATTTATTACATCATCAGGTGTAATTGCTTCATCTAAAGTTATTGATGCTTCTGGTGGTGTTGTATCCACATTTGAAGAATCTGTTCCTTTTGGTGATGTATTCCCTGCTTCATCTGTAATTGTTGCATCTACTACTAATGTTTCTCCATCAATAATATCTTCTGCTGGAATTGTTACTGTTACTGTTCCATTTGTTATATCTTCTGGTGTTAACTCTTTTGTAAAGTCTGGCTCTCCATCTCCATCTGTATCTACATCTAATGTATCTCCAGCTACTGCTTCTGGTGGCAATGTAATTACTGCTTCAACTCCTGCATTCACTTCTTCTTCATTTAAGAATCCATCTCCACCGTCTAGTATCTCTACTGTTGGTGCTGATGTTTCTTCTGTATCTACACTATAAGTCTCATCATCCATTACTGTTGTTGAGTTACCTGCTTCATCTGTTGTTGTTACTGATGCTTCTATTTTATTATCTGGATCTGCTACTAAGTCTGCTCCTGGAACGTCTATTGAGAACGTTAAATCATCTTCAACTGTTCCTGTAAACTCTTTTCCATTTACACTTAATGTTACTGTATCTCCAGGTTTTACATCATCACCAACTGTACCAGTGATTGCGATATCTTCATTTGCTTCACTCGCATTTATTACATCATCAGGTGTAATTGCTTCATCTAAAGTTATTGATGCTTCTGGTGGTGTTGTATCCACATTTGAAGAATCTGTTCCTTTTGGTGATGTATTCCCTGCTTCATCTGTAATTGTTGCATCTACTACTAATGTTTCTCCATCAATAATATCTTCTGCTGGAATTGTTACTGTTACTGTTCCATTTGTTATATCTTCTGGTGTTAACTCTTTTGTAAAGTCTGGCTCTCCATCTCCATCTGTATCTACATCTAATGTATCTCCAGCTACTGCTTCTGGTGGCAATGTAATTACTGCTTCAACTCCTGCATTCACTTCTTCTTCATTTAAGAATCCATCTCCACCGTCTAGTATCTCTACTACTGGTGCTTCTGTTGCTTGTGTATCTACAGTGAAATCTTCATCATCATTAGCGCTTGCTTTATTTCCCGCTTCATCTTCAGTTGTTACTGTAGCTTCCACTAATTTATCTGCATCTGCTAATAATTCTGATCCAGGTACTTCTACTTTGAATGTTAAACCTGGTTCTACTGTAGTTGTATACTCTGTACCATTTACAGTTACAACAACTTCATCACCAACTTTTGCATCTCCACCAACTGTTCCTGTAATCTCTACTGGAGCTTGTGATTCATCGCTATTAATAATTCCATCTGTTGTAATTTCATCTAATGTAATTGTAGGTATTGGATCAATAGTATCAACTAATGATGTATCTGTACCTGGAGCAGATGTGTTACCTGCTGTATCTGTAATTGTTGCTTCTACAGTTAATACACCTTCTTCTGGAACATCTTCTGCGTCTACTGGTACAGTTACAGTACCTGCTGTTATATCTTCAGGAGTTAATACTTTTGTGAAATCAGCTTGACCATCACCATCTGTATCTACATCAAGAATATCACCAGCTACTGCATTATTTGGTAATGTAACAATTGCTGTTACCCCAGCATCTACTTCTTCACCATTTAATTTTCCATCACCACCATCTTGTATTTCTACTGTAGGCGCATCAACTGGATTAATATTAAGTTCATAATTCTCATCATCTGTATCACTTGCTGTATTACCTGCTAAATCTGCAATTGTAATTGCTGCATCAACTAATTTATCTGCATCATCTACTAAATCACTACCTTGCACATCAACACTAAATGTACCATCTGCATTAACTGTTGTCGGGTATTCAACATCATTAATTGTGATAACTAAAGGATCATTCTCTTTAAAGTCACCTGTAACTGTACCTGTAATTTCAACTTGAGCTTCAGATTCTGCTTTGTTAATAATTCCATCTACTGTAATTTCATCTAATGTAATTGTAACTACTGGTGGTACCGTATCAACATTTGAAGTATCTGTTCCTTTTTCTGATGTATTTCCTGCTTCATCTGTAATTGTTGCTTCTACAGTTAATACACCTTCTTCTGGAATATCTTCTGCGTCTACAGGTACAGTTACAGTACCTGCTGTTATATCTTCAGGTGTTAATACTTTTGTGAAGTCTGGCTCTCCATCACCATCTGTATCTACATCTAATGTATCTCCAGCTACTGCAGTATCTGGTAATGTAACAATTGCAGTTACTCCAGCATCTACTTCTTCACCATTTAAATATTCATCACCACCATCTTGTATTTCTACTGTTGGTGCTTCAGTTGCATTTATATCTACAGTGAAATCTTCATCATCATTTGCTACAGCTTTATTTCCTGCATCATCAAATGTTTCTACACTGGCATCTACAATTCCATCAGTATCAGCTAATAAGTCACTTACTTGCACTTCAATTGCAAATACATTCCCTGCATTAACAAAACCTGTATATGTAACTCCTGCAACTATTAATGTTACTTTATCTCCAATTTTTACATCATCTCCAACAGTTCCTGATACTGTAATTGTATCTTTTTGTGATTCAACAAAGTTAATAATTCCATCACTTGTAATCTCATCTAGTGTAATTGAAGCTTCTGGTAAAATTGTATCTACTAATGATGAATCAATTGCTTTTGGAGATTTATTTCCAGCTGGATCTACAATAATAGCTTCTACTTTTAATTCTCCATTTTCTGGAATATCTTCTGTAGGAATATCTACTATTACTTTTCCAGTTGCTACATCAGTTGCATCTAATACTTTTGTAACATCTGCTATTCCATCACCATCTGTATCTACTTCTAATATATCACCAATATCTGCTGATTCTGGAATTGTAATTTCTGCTTGAACGCCGGCAGCTATTTCTTCTGCATTTAATTTTCCATCTCCACCATCAAGAATTTCTAAACCTGGAGATCCAATTTCACCTGCATCAACTCCATATAATTGACTATCTTCAGCTGTAGCTGTATTTCCTACTGCATCACTTGTTGTAATTGTTGCATCAATTGTAGAATCATCTGTTTCTTTATCTGCTACTAAATCACTTCCTGGAACATCAATAGAGAATGTTAAATCATCTTTAACTTCACCTGTAAATTCTTTTCCATTTACTGTTAATGTTACTATATCACCAACTTTTGCATCTCCACCAATCTTTCCAGTTACTGGTACATCTGTTTGTGATTCGGCTACATTTATTACATTATCAGCTGTTACATCATCTATTTCAATAGTTACGTTTAATTCTGTTGTATTAACTACAGACGTATCTGATGCCTTTGGAGATTCTTTTCCAATTGAATTAACAATAACTGCATCAACTGTTAATGTTTCACCATTTTCAGGAACATCTTCGGCAGGAACATCTACAATTACTTCTCCTGCTGTAATATCTTCAGGTGTTAATACTTTTGTGAAATCTGGTTGACCATCTCCATCTGTATCTACATTTAATGTATCTCCAATTTCAGCATCTTCAGGTAATGTAATTTTTGCTTTTACACCTGCGTTTACTTCTTCTGTATTTAGTACTTCATCACCACCATCTAATATTTCCACTACTGGAGCTTCTGGTATTGGATCAACAGTTAATGTTACAGTTGCTGGTTCTGATACTAATCCATCATTATCTTCTACTGTATATTCAAACGAATCTGGTCCATTATAGTTCTCTTCTGGTGTATATGTTACCTCTCCTGTTAGTGGATCTACTACTAACACACCATGTTCTGGTTGTTTTGTGATAACTACTGTTGTTGGATCGATTGTTCCATCTACATCTGTATCATTTCCTAAAATATTTAATGGTGTTGCTAAATCTTCATCTACATTAAACGTATCATCAACTGCAACTGGTGCATCATTTACACCAAGGATTGTAAGGTTTACTGTATCTGATTCACCTTTTAATCCATGCTCATCTGTTGCTGAATAATCGAATGAAATTGTTGCGCTATCATCTGGCCCTAAAAGATTAAATAATGGACTTCTTACATCATAGTTATCACCTGTGATTTCTATTGATAATAATCCTTGTGCTTCTAATGCTGCTGCTACAGAATCTGGTATCTCAGTACTCATTGTAATTGTATCTGTACCTAATACTAATCCTCTAGTTGTTTCTAAACTAGTGATTAATGCTTTTAATTCTGTTGCATCATTTGCATTTTCAACTGCTGCTACGAATGCTATATATACTGGGTCATTTTGAACTACTTGACCTATTAATGAATTCTCTACGAAATCAAGTATTACATCTTTTGCTTCATCTAAAGGAACTGAAGATGGATCATCAAAGATATTTCTTGCATCTAAATCTGTTTTTGTTACAGAAATTTTTAAATTATTCTCATAGTTAAATGATTGAATAGCATCACCATCTGGATCTATCGCACTTAACGTTCCATTATAATGACTATCTTCTAAAGGAACATCTAATAAATCACTTTCCATTACTGTTGTATTTAATTCTGCTACTACTGGTGCATCATTTGTTGGATCAACAGTTAATGTTACAGTTGCTGGTTCTGATACTAATCCATCATTATCTTCTACTGTATATTCAAACGAATCTGGTCCATTATAGTTCTCTTCTGGTGTATATGTTACCTCTCCTGTTAGTGGATCTACTACTAACACACCATGTTCTGGTTGTTTTGTGATAACTACTGTTGTTGGATCGATTGTTCCATCTACATCTGTATCATTTCCTAAAATATTTAATGGTGTTGCGATATCTTCATTTAATGTGAATGTATCATCAACTGCTACTGGTGCATCATTTACTGGATCTACTGTTAATTTTACTACTGCTGGGTTTGAAACATCCCCATCAACATCTTTAACTGTATATTCAAACTCATCTGGTCCATTATAGTTCTCTTCTGGTGTATACGTTACTGTTCCATCAGGATTAACTGTTAATGTTCCATGTGTTGGTTGTTTTGTAATTACTACTGAACTTGGGTCTAATGGAGAATCTACATCTGTATCATTTCCAAGAATATCTAATGGTGTTGCGATATCTTCATTTAATGTGAATGTATCATCAACTGCCACTGGTGCATCATTTACTGGATCTATTGTTAATTTTACTACTGCTGTATCTGTAGAACCATCTTCATTTATAATGTCATAAGTAAATTCATCTGGACCGTTATAATTTTCTTCTGGTGTATATGTTATTGTTCCATCAGGGTTAATTACAACTAGACCATGACTTCCTTGAGTTATTCCAGTTACATTTAAGTCACCTGAATCATGATTTTTATCATTATCTAATACATCAATAATTAAACTTGAATCTTCATCTAATTCTCTAATATCATCAATAGCATCAACATCATTATCTAATACAACCACATTTGCTTCATCATTATCTACATCAATTGTAGAATCGGCTCCAACTGAACTTAGTAATGAAACAGTTAAATCTTCATCTTCTTCAAATGTTGCATCATCAATAGTTTCTATATCAATTGGTGCTTCAGTTTGTCCTGCTGGGATTGTAACAGTATATAGTGTAGGTTCTGTGTAATCATCATTATCTACATCACCAGTTATTGCAAAAGTAACAACAACATCTTCATCTGAAGGTGTATCAATTTTTACTGTAAATTCAGCAGTTGTTCCTTCTGGAATTGAACTTTGTTCTGTGATAATCGAAACTTTTGGTGCAGATAATGAATCTAAAATTTCAGTTGATGCTTCATCATTTAAAGCATCTATTCTTGAGTTAGCACCTGTTGTATCTGTTATTTTAATATCTAAATCTTCAGATCCTTCATATATGCCATCTACAATAGTTTCAATATTTAATGGCACTTCAGTTTCACCTGCAGGAATAGTTACAGTATAAGTCGTTGGTTCAACATAATCTTCACCATCAACATCTCCACCAATTGTAAATGTAACCACAACATCTTCATAAGCTGGATTATCTAATTTAACTACAAATTGAGCAGTTTCACCTTCATTAATAGAATCCGTTATACCTTCTAAAGTAACAACAGGTTCAGTATCATTATCTTTAATAGTTCCTAAACCTGTATCAACTCCAATATTAGCATTAGCTGATTGATTTGTTAATAATACATTAAAGTTTTCATCAGTTTCATATACAAGGTCATCAGTAATTTCAACTTCAATAGTTTGTGTTGTTTGATTTGGACTAAATGTGATTGTTCCAGTTGTTGCTGTATAATCTTCCCCTGCAATTGCATTTAAATCTTCAGTTGCAAAATCAACAGTAATTTCTTCACTACTTGGATTAGTAAGACTAACTGTAAATACCATTACACCTTTATCTTCATCTAATACAGCATCACCAATAATAATTGACGGTTTCCCATCATCATCTATAATTGTTGCTGTACCTTCTGTTACACCATTTGTTGTTTGTCCTTCTGTTACTACTGCTTCTAGTGTAAACTCTTCATTACCTTCTGATATTTCATCTTCTGTTGTAACTACTCTTACTACTACTTGAGTTTCTCCTGCTGGAATTGTCGCTTCATCTGATGGTACCCATGTTCCATCTTCTTGTAGTACTTCTACTTCTGGTGAGTAATCTTCTTCTGTTGCTGTTCCCTCTTTTGGAGTTAAACTTACTGTAATATCTTCATCACTTGGGTTTGTAATACTTACTACAAATTGTGCTGGTTCACCCTCTGTTACATCTACATTACTTATTTCTAATGTTGGTAAATCATTATCTTTAATTACACCTGTTCCTACTGGTACACCTATCTCTGCATTATCTGATGGGTTTGTTAATTCTACTGTGAATTGTTCATCATTTTCAAACACTAAATCATCACTAATTGGAACTGTAATATATTGTACTGTTGTATCTGCCGGGAAAGTTACTGTTCCATTTGTTGTTACATAATCTTCTCCAGCTATTGCTGTTCCATCTACTGTTGCGAAATCAACAGTAATTTCTGAGTCACTTGGAGTTGTAAGACTTACTTTAAATGTCATTACTCCTGCATCTTCATCTAGTACTGCATCACCTATTATAATTGATGCTACATCATCATCTATAATTGTTGCTGTACCTTCTGTTACACCATTTGTTGTTTGTCCTTCTGTTACTACTGCTTCTAGTGTAAACTCTTCATTACCTTCTGATATTTCATCTTCTGTTGTAACTACTCTTACTACTACTTGAGTTTCTCCTGCTGGAATTGTCGCTTCATCTGATGGTACCCATGTTCCATCTTCTTGTAGTACTTCTACTTCTGGTGAGTAATCTTCTTCTGTTGCTGTTCCCTCTTTTGGAGTTAAACTTACTGTAATATCTTCATCACTTGGGTTTGTAATACTTACTACAAATTGTGCTGGTTCACCCTCTGTTACATCTACATTACTTATTTCTAATGTTGGTAAATCATTATCTTTAATTACACCTGTTCCTACTGGTACACCTATCTCTGCATTATCTGATGGGTTTGTTAATTCTACTGTGAATTGTTCATCATTTTCAAACACTAAATCATCACTAATTGGAACTGTAATATATTGTACTGTTGTATCTGCTGGGAAAGTTACTGTCCCATTTGTTGTTACATAATCTTCTCCAGCTATTGCTGTTCCATCTACTGTTGCGAAATCAACAGTAATTTCTGAGTCACTTGGAGTTGTAAGACTTACTTTAAATGTCATTACTCCTGCATCTTCATCTAGTACTGCGTCTCCTATTATAATTGATGCTACATCATCATCTATAATTGTTGCTGTACCTTCTGTTACACCATTTGTTGTTTGTCCTTCTGTTACTACTGCTTCTAGTGTAAACTCTTCATTACCTTCTGATATTTCATCTTCTGTTGTAACTACTCTTACTACTACTTGAGTTTCTCCTGCTGGAATTGTCGCTTCATCTGCTGGTACCCATGTTCCATCTTCTTGTAGTACTTCTACTTCTGGTGAGTAATCTTCTTCTGTTGCTGTTCCCTCTTTTGGAGTTAAACTTACTGTAATATCTTCATCACTTGGGTTTGTAATACTTACTACAAATTGTGCTGGTTCACCCTCTGTTACATCTACATTACTTATTTCTAATGTTGGTAAATCATTATCTTTAATTACACCTGTTCCTACTGGTACACCTATCTCTGCATTATCTGATGGGTTTGTTAATTCTACTGTGAATTGTTCATCATTTTCAAACACTAAATCATCACTAATTGGAACTGTAATATATTGTACTGTTGTATCTGCTGGGAAAGTTACTGTCCCATTTGTTGTTACATAATCTTCTCCAGCTATTGCTGTTCCATCTACTGTTGCGAAATCAACAGTAATTTCTGAGTCACTTGGAGTTGTAAGACTTACTTTAAATGTCATTACTCCTGCATCTTCATCTAGTACTGCGTCACCTATTATAATTGATGCTACATCATCATCTATAATTGTTGCTGTACCTTCTGTTACACCATTTGTTGTTTGTCCTTCTGTTACTACTGCTTCTAGTGTAAACTCTTCATTACCTTCTGATATTTCATCTTCTGTTGTAATTACTCTTACTACTACTTGAGTTTCTCCTGCTGGAATTGTCGCTTCATCTGATGGTACCCATGTTCCATCTTCTTGTAGTACTTCTACTTCTGGTGAGTAATCTTCTTCTGTTGCTGTTCCCTCTTTTGGAGTTAAACTTACTGTAATATCTTCATCACTTGGGTTTGTAATACTTACTACAAATTGTGCTGGTTCACCCTCTGTTACATCTACATTACTTATTTCTAATGTTGGTAAATCATTATCTTTAATTACACCTGTTCCTACTGGTACACCTATCTCTGCATTATCTGATGGGTTTGTTAATTCTACTGTGAATTGTTCATCATTTTCAAACACTAAATCATCACTAATTGGAACTGTAATATATTGTACTGTTGTATCTGCTGGGAAAGTTACTGTCCCATTTGTTGTTACATAATCTTCTCCAGCTATTGCTGTTCCATCTACTGTTGCGAAATCAACAGTAATTTCTGAGTCACTTGGAGTTGTAAGACTTACTTTAAATGTCATTACTCCTGCATCTTCATCTAGTACTGCGTCTCCTATTATAATTGATGCTACATCATCATCTATAATTGTTCCCGTTGCACTCGCTTTTGAACCTGTAGTATAGTCAGAATTTGTTGTTGTTCCTTCTATAACTTCTGCAGTTAAAGTATATATTTCATTTGTTTCTGATAAATCATCTTCAATAGTTGGAATTCTTACTAAAATTGCTGTATTTCCAGCTTCTATAGTTGCTTCATCAGCTTGTGTCCAAGTAATTCCATTATCACTTGATACTTCATAAACTTCAATTAAATCTGCATCATAATCTGTACCTTTTTTAGCTGTACCATCTTCTGTAGAGAATTTAAATTTAATATCTTCTGTTGAAGGATTAGATATTTGAACAGTGAAAATATTATAATCACCTTCAGTTACGATTGAATCTGAAATTGATAATGTTGGGATATCTCCATTATTACCACTATCGGCTATTCTACCTTCACCTTGATTATCTGCTATTTCAGAATTTACTGGGTTTGATAGGTCAATATACATACTTTCATCAACTTCATAAACTGTATCATCTAATACAGCAATTGAGATTGTTTTTGAAGTCTCACCTGGTAAGAATGTAATTGTTCCATTATCCGCAACATAATCTGAACCTGCTATTGCTGTCCCATCTACTGTTTTATAATCTACTGTTACTTCTGATGAACTTGGGTTTGATAAGCTTACTACAAATGTTAATAATCCATCTTCTTCTTGTACTACTGCATCTGAAATTGTAATTTGAGGAGTTCCATCATTATCTAAAATTGATGCTGTTCCACTATCTGTTGGGTTTGCAGTTGTTCCATCTACTACTTCACCTTCTAATGTAAACTCTTCTACTGGCTCATCAATATCATCTTGAGTTGTTTTTACTCTTACTGGTACTTCAGTTTCACCTGCTGGAATTGTTACACTTGTTGCTAGTACCCAGTTTGTTCCATCAAATACTTCTACTTCTGGTTCAAAGTCACTATCTTCTGCTGTTCCTGCTTTTGGTGCTAAATCTATTGTTATATCTTCTGTACTTGGGTTACTTAATTGTACATTGAATACTGCGTAATCACCTTCAACTGCTTCTGAGTCTGAAATTGTAAATGTTGGAATATCTCCATCATCAAGAATTCGTCCTTCACCCTCTTCATCTGCTATTTCAGAGTTTATTGGGTTTGATAATTCTATTGTCATACTTTCTGAATCTTCAAATATTGCATCATCTATTACTGCAATTGAAATAGTCTTTGAAGTCTCACCTGGTGCAAATGTAATTGTTTCACTTAACACTGATTCATAATCTGAACCTGCTATTGCTGTCCCATCTACTGTTTTATAATCTACTGTTACTTCTGATGAACTTGGGTTTGATAAGCTTACTACAAATGTTAATAATCCATCTTCTTCTTGTACTACTGCATCTGAAATTGTAATTTGAGGAGTTCCATCATTATCTAAAATTGATGCTGTTCCACTATCTGTTGGGTTTGCAGTTGTTCCATCTACTACTTCACCTTCTAATGTAAACTCTTCTACTGGCTCATCAATATCATCTTGAGTTGTTTTTACTCTTACTGGTACTTCAGTTTCACCTGCTGGAATTGTTACACTTGTTGCTAGTACCCAGTTTGTTCCATCAAATACTTCTACTTCTGGTTCAAAGTCACTATCTTCTGCTGTTCCTGCTTTTGGTGCTAAATCTATTGTTATATCTTCTGTACTTGGGTTACTTAATTGTACATTGAATACTGCGTAATCACCTTCAACTGCTTCTGAGTCTGAAATTGTAAATGTTGGAATATCTCCATCATCAAGAATTCGTCCTTCACCCTCTTCATCTGCTATTTCAGAGTTTATTGGGTTTGATAATTCTATTGTCATACTTTCTGAATCTTCAAATATTGCATCATCTATTACTGCAATTGAAATAGTCTTTGAAGTCTCACCTGGTGCAAATGTAATTGTTTCACTTAACACTGATTCATAATCTGAACCTGCTATTGCTGTCCCATCTACTGTTTTATAATCTACTGTTACTTCTGATGAACTTGGGTTTGATAAGCTTACTACAAATGTTAATAATCCATCTTCTTCTTGTACTACTGCATCTGAAATTGTAATTTGAGGAGTTCCATCATTATCTAAAATTGATGCTGTTCCACTATCTGTTGGGTTTGCAGTTGTTCCATCTACTACTTCACCTTCTAATGTAAACTCTTCTACTGGCTCATCAATATCATCTTGAGTTGTTTTTACTCTTACTGGTACTTCAGTTTCACCTGCTGGAATTGTTACACTTGTTGCTAGTACCCAGTTTGTTCCATCAAATACTTCTACTTCTGGTTCAAAGTCACTATCTTCTGCTGTTCCTGCTTTTGGTGCTAAATCTATTGTTATATCTTCTGTACTTGGGTTACTTAATTGTACATTGAATACTGCGTAATCACCTTCAACTGCTTCTGAGTCTGAAATTGTAAATGTTGGAATATCTCCATCATCAAGAATTCGTCCTTCACCCTCTTCATCTGCTATTTCAGAGTTTATTGGGTTTGATAATTCTATTGTCATACTTTCTGAATCTTCAAATATTGCATCATCTATTACTGCAATTGAAATAGTCTTTGAAGTCTCACCTGGTGCAAATGTAATTGTTTCACTTAACACTGATTCATAATCTGAACCTGCTATTGCTGTCCCATCTACTGTTTTATAATCTACTGTTACTTCTGATGAACTTGGGTTTGATAAGCTTACTACAAATGTTAATAATCCATCTTCTTCTTGTACTACTGCATCTGAAATTGTAATTTGAGGAGTTCCATCATTATCTAAAATTGATGCTGTTCCACTATCTGTTGGGTTTGCAGTTGTTCCATCTACTACTTCACCTTCTAATGTAAACTCTTCTACTGGCTCATCAATATCATCTTGAGTTGTTTTTACTCTTACTGGTACTTCAGTTTCACCTGCTGGAATTGTTACACTTGTTGCTAGTACCCAGTTTGTTCCATCAAATACTTCTACTTCTGGTTCAAAGTCACTATCTTCTGCTGTTCCTGCTTTTGGTGCTAAATCTATTGTTATATCTTCTGTACTTGGGTTACTTAATTGTACATTGAATACTGCGTAATCACCTTCAACTGCTTCTGAGTCTGAAATTGTAAATGTTGGAATATCTCCATCATCAAGAATTCGTCCTTCACCCTCTTCATCTGCTATTTCAGAGTTTATTGGGTTTGATAATTCTATTGTCATACTTTCTGAATCTTCAAATATTGCATCATCTATTACTGCAATTGAAATAGTCTTTGAAGTCTCACCTGGTGCAAATGTAATTGTTTCACTTAACACTGATTCATAATCTGAACCTGCTATTGCTGTCCCATCTACTGTTTTATAATCTACTGTTACTTCTGATGAACTTGGGTTTGATAAGCTTACTACAAATGTTAATAATCCATCTTCTTCTTGTACTACTGCATCTGAAATTGTAATTTGAGGAGTTCCATCATTATCTAAAATTGATGCTGTTCCACTATCTGTTGGGTTTGCAGTTGTTCCATCTACTACTTCACCTTCTAATGTAAACTCTTCTACTGGCTCATCAATATCATCTTGAGTTGTTTTTACTCTTACTGGTACTTCAGTTTCACCTGCTGGAATTGTTACACTTGTTGCTAGTACCCAGTTTGTTCCATCAAATACTTCTACTTCTGGTTCAAAGTCACTATCTTCTGCTGTTCCTGCTTTTGGTGCTAAATCTATTGTTATATCTTCTGTACTTGGGTTACTTAATTGTACATTGAATACTGCGTAATCACCTTCAACTGCTTCAGAGTCTGAAATTGTAAATGTTGGAATATCTCCATCATCAAGAATTCGTCCTTCACCCTCTTCATCTGCTATTTCAGAGTTTATTGGGTTTGATAATTCTATTGTCATACTTTCTGAATCTTCAAATATTGCATCATCTATTACTGCAATTGAAATAGTCTTTGAAGTCTCACCTGGTGCAAATGTAATTGTTTCACTTAACACTGATTCATAATCTGAACCTGCTATTGCTGTCCCATCTACTGTTTTATAATCTACTGTTACTTCTGATGAACTTGGGTTTGATAAGCTTACTACAAATGTTAATAATCCATCTTCTTCATTAATAGTAGAATCACTAACTACAATTGTTGGAATATCTCCATCATCTGTGATTGTAATTTCAGTTTCTTCAGTAGGATTAGTAACTATACCATCTGTTAATGTAGCTTCAATAGTAAATGTTTCAGATGGTTCATGTTCTAAATCATCAATTGTTTTTACTCTTACTTGTATTTCTATATCTCCAGCTGGTATTGTTGCTGAATCTGCTGCTACCCATTCTCCATTTACTAGTACTTCTAATTCTTCATAATCAGCTGATGAAGCTGTTCCCTCTTTTAGCACTAAATCAAAAGTTGTATCTACTGTACTAGCTTCGCTTAAACTAATTGTAACTACAGCATAATCACCTTCACTCACTGTTTGATTAGATATAGAAAGAGTAGGAGGTGTAACATCACCAATACCAATATCATCAGTAGTATCTACAGGAACAGAAGTAATTGATTCTGAAAGATTAACCCATCTATCACTATCTGCAATTCCATTTAAAGGATCAGAAGTATTAGCAAAGTTAGCACTAAAAGTAGAACCATCACCAGTTGCATTTCCATCACCTCCAGGACCTGCTGCTGCTGCTCCTAAAGAATCAAGTAATGTTTGAAAATCTGATATCAAAGCAAGATTATCTCCAGAAGTTCCTCCTGTATCAACAGGGTTACTAGCTAAAGCTTCTAATCTATCTAAGATTTCACTTCCATTAAATGCACTGTTATCTAAAATTGGATCGATATCTTCATTTTCTACATTCTTGTTAATAATTACAGCTGTAGGATTTTTAGTGTTGTCATTATTTGCTTGTAAAAAAGGAACAATTCCATTTAATTCAACTGTGATTGTTTTCCCATCAACATTAAATACTAAAGAAATTGATTCTTGATTATCTTTAAAATTTAATATATAATTTGAAAATCCATTTGAAAAAATATATTGTTCACCCTTTACAACATTGAACTCTAAATCTTTATTTAAATCTATAACTTTATTTGAACCAAATCCATTTTTAATTGTTAATTTCATATTCATATCCTCTTTTATATCTTATAATTCTATTGTAATATCTTCGTTGATTAATAGCTTAACTAATGAGCTATCACCTGTACCTTGGTAAACATTATATGTTACGCTATCTAGTATCTCAATTGAGTTCTCAACCCATTCGTTCTCATAAAAACTTATATCTTCATCATCAATAAGTAAATAATCATCAATAATCATCTTAGACCTTTTTAATTTTATGTAATTAAAATTATTTATTCTAATATAATATGACAATAAAGTCTCTAAAAAGTTTTTTAAATATAATTTTTAAGGTTTTTTTGAAGAAAAAGATAACTAAATATTAGTTATCTTTCATGTAAGGAGTCTTGTTTAACTTTTAAGATTGGTTTTAAAAGGAAATCAAGAATAGATTTTTTACCAGTAACAATATCAACACTTGCTACCATTCCTGGGATAATAGGTAACTTAGTACCATTTCTTTCAAGATAGTTTTTATTAGTTTTTACTAAAACACGGTAATAACTTTTACCTTCTTTAGATTCTTTATCGACTATACTATCAGCAGATATTTCAATTATCTTACCTTCTAATCCACCATAAATAGAAAAATCATAAGCAGTAATTTTAATAATTGCTTTATGACTAGGATTAATAAAAGCAATATCTCTAGGATCAATTTTAGCTTCAACAACCAATGCATCGCTCAAAGGAACAATTTCAACTAACTCCATTCCCGATTGAACAACCCCACCAATAGTATTTAAATTAAGTTGTTTAATAATTCCATCAACAGGAGAGCTAATAACAGTTTTTGCAACTTTATCTTCATCACCTACTAGTTTTGCTTCAAATTTATTAATTAATCCAGCTGTTTTTTGTAACTCATTTGAAGCTTCAGCTCTGAATGTATTTACTTTTTCATTAATTCTATTTCGAGCTTCAGTAATTGCATAATTAGACCTTGATATAGATAATTTAGCTGTATCTAAATCACCTTTTGTTTGTGTGTATTCTTTTTCAATATTAAGTAAATCAAATTTTGATTTAACTCCTCTTGAAACTAATTTTTTAATTGTTTTTCTTTGTTCAGTAATATATCCTAAACTTTCATCGAGTTTTTTAATATTACTTCTAATTTCTTTCAATTCTTGTCTTTTTTGACTAGCTTGATTTTCTAAAACACGTACAGAAGACTTTAGTTCTCTAAATCTATTTTCTAAAAGTAGTGTTTCATTAATATCATATCTTGAACTATCTTTTAGAACTTTTTTATTAAACTTTATTTTTGGTAATGATTTATTTACATCAATTCTTGATTCAATTTCTAATCTTGCCATAATGGCTAATAAAGACAAATACTCTTGTTTACTTTCATCAAGTGTTGCTTTAAACCTTGTAGTATCAATTTTCATTAAAGCATCACCACTTTTTACTGTTTGACCTTCTTTAATAAAAATTTCTGAAATTATTCCACCATCTAAAGATTGAACTGTTTGAATTTTATCAGTAGGAATAACTTTACCATTACCTCTAGCTAATTCGTCAATTTGTGCAAATGCAGCCCAAAGAATTAACGATGAAAAAACCACTGTAACTAATAAAAAAATTATATTTGAAGACTTTGATGCTTCTTCATTAGCATTAGCATAACTAGAATAAACAAATTCTAAATCATCTTCTTCCTCATCAGATACTCCATAAAGTTTTTGTATCCAATTAATTAAGCCTTTCTTAGGTTTTCTAACTTCCTTAGTGAAGTCTTCTTTCTTATAACCTTCTTCTATTTTTTCTTCTTGCTTAATTTCTTCTTTTTCTTTGACTTCTTTTTTTGAAGTTTCAATAACAGTTAAATGATCATTATCCTCACTTAAAATATTATCAAGTTTATTGTTTACATCACTCATTTCTTACTCACTTTATTTGTGAATACTTCAGATTTCGGTCCATCTACAACAATTTGGCCATTTTCAACAATAATAACTCTATCAACTAATTCTAAAAGTGATGTTTTATGAGTAACTACTATAAGCGTTTTATCTAGAATGATTTTCTTTATTCTATCTATAAATTGCTTTTCTGTTTGTCTATCCATTGAATTTGTAGGTTCATCTAGCATTATAATATTAGGATCAGAAATAAGTGCCCTAGCTAATGTAACAGATTGCCTTTCACCACCTGATAATCCTTCCCCTCTCTCGCCAACAAGTAAATCATATCCTGCTGCATGTTTTCCTAAGAAATCATCAAGACCTGCAATTTTTGAAACTCTTAATAATTCTTCATCAGAGACAAACTGCTCGCCAATTGTAAGATTATCTTTAATTGAACCCATAAATAAAAATGGTTCTTGAGGAACAGTACCAATTGCTTGTCTTAAATCAGTTGGATCAATTTGTCTTGTATCTAATCCATCAATTAAAACAGATCCATCTGTTGGCTCATATAAATTCATAATCATTTTTAGTAAAGTTGATTTACCTGAACCTATTTTCCCCAATATAGCTATTCTTTCACCTTGTTTAATTTTTAGATTTATATCTTTTAAAGTTTGATGATTCTGATCTTTATAAGAAAACTGAACATCTTTTAATTCTATATCACCTTTTAAATTAGGTCTACTAATATAAGATTTATTCTCTTTTTCAACTGGCATATTCATTACTTCATCTAAATTATCTAAAGATAACATCGTTTTATCAAATTTAATAATCATTCCAACAAGTTGAGAAACAGGAGCAATTACTCTTCCATTAAGAATCATAGCAGCAATAATTGCACCCATTGTAATTTCACCATCTTGAGCTAAATACACTCCCCCTGCAACAATTGCAATATTTGAGAACTGAGAAATAAATGCAGTAAAATAAGTAATACTTTGAGATAAAAAATGCCCTTTATCAGCATAATGAACAGTTTTATTAATAGATTGATCCCAATGAGTTCTCATTCTATTTTGAGCTTTAACACTTTTAATAATCTCTAAACCAGCTACTGTTTCAATTAGGGTAGTTTGTTTAATCTGTTCTTCTTTTACAGATTTTTCAATAATAGTTTTTAAAGGACGTTGTAAATACCATGAAAATACTAAAGAAATTAAAACAGTAGCAACTGTAATATAAGCTAATGGTCCCGCAATATATACGATTACTAGAATAAAAATTAATACAAAAGGTAAGTCAACAATAGCTGCAATAGTTGCTGATGTAAAAAATTCTCTAACACTTTCAAAAGATTGTAATCTACTTACAAACTGTCCTGTTGAAGAAGGTTTTGATTCCATTTTAATATTTAATATATGATTAAATATTTTATTAGACATTATTGTATCAGCTCTTTTACTAGCTATTCCTAAAAAATGTGCTCTTAAAACCTTTAAAATCAAATCAAATAACATTACAATAGATATACCTATAAATAAAGCCCACAATGTTTCAATTGCATTATTTGGTAAAACTCTATCATAAACATTCATTGTAAATAAAGGTGTTGCTAATATAAAGATATTTATAAATAAAGAAACTACAATTACTTGTTTATATATACCTTTATTTCTTAATAATGTACCCCAAAACCACTCTTTTGGATTGTCAACTAAAACTTCTTTTTCAATTCTATTATTAAAATTATATTCAGGTTTAATAATAATTACTTCACCTGTATATTCTGATTCTAGTTTACTAATTTCCATTACTGTTTCACCAGAACTAAGACCAGGTAGTATAACACTTGCTATTCCAGAGTCTAAATCATAATCAAGTAAAACACAAGCCCGTTCTTTATCTAGAATTAAAACAGATGGCAATGCAAGTTTTGTGATATCTTTTATATTATTTCTTTTAACAGTTTTGCCAATTAAGCCAATTTTAGCTGCTGCTTCATGAAACATTGAAATATTCATTGAAGATTTATGAATAGGAAGTCCAAAAGTTAAGGACTCTGCAGAAGTTTCTCTTTTGTGAAATTTAGATAAAAAAAGTAGACAACCTAAAAGGTCATCTACTTTTCTTCTATCTTTTAAATTAGTTAATGTTTCACTTTCAGTTAAGTTAGAATCATTATTTTCCAATATTTACCTTTTTAAAGCCTAGTGGTATTTTTTATATAGCTTTTGA
The DNA here is from genome assembly GCF_003711085.1 of Arcobacter peruensis. NCBI lineage: Bacteria > Pseudomonadati > Campylobacterota > Epsilonproteobacteria > Campylobacterales > Arcobacteraceae > Arcobacter > Arcobacter peruensis. Next base: position 2,195,258 of record NZ_CP032363.1, on the reverse strand, counting down.
TGTTTACTAATATTATCAATATAAGGTTTACCAGCTTTTAAATCTGTTGAGAAGTTAGCTATTGCTGCTTTTGCTTCTTTTACTGAATCAAATATACCATAAATAACCTTTGCGCTTTTCATTCCTGGTCCAAATTCATAAGTATATGCTTGAGTTGAATCTAATCCTTTTTCAGATACAAATTCATTTGCTTTTTGTAAACCTTTTGTTGTAGCAATATTAACAGTATAACTTTCTGGTGAAGCATCTAAGAATGAGGCATATTCAATATATTGTGCATCTGCAGGAATAACAACAGCAGGAACAGTTTCACCTGGATTAACAGATAATTTGTCTTCTACAACAGTATTTGCAACATCATCACCTAATAATACATTTAACTCATCTGATACTTCTTCTTTTTTTGTTTCAACTGTATTATCATCTTCTAACATTTGAGCAACTTCATCAGTTTGTACATTCGTATTAGATTCAACAACTTCAACAGGTAATACACTTGAACCATCTTGATTTTCTGTTAATATAGATTCACTTAACATAGAACTATTATTTAATATTTCATAATAGTTTGAGTATAAATCATATTCTCTGTTAACTAAACTTTTTTTAGCTTCATATAGTTCAGTTTGTGCATTTAAAATATCTACAAAAGTTCTAGTACCTGCTTCAAATTCACTTTTATATACATCAACAATATTTTCATTTGCAGTTACATATTTTTTTAATACTTCAATTCTATCTTTATTTTTCATAAATCTTTGGTAATTAACTTTAGTATTTTCTACTACTTTATTTGTAATACCATCTAATCTATCTTTTTGTTCAGCTAAAAATAATTCTTCTTGCTTTGAAACAGCATGATCTCCACCACCATTATAAATATTCCATGCTAAATTAATTCTACCGTATACTTGATCTTCTTTACCTTCTTCATCTAAAGATAAGTCATTATCAGTTAGAGCTTTTAATTCTAAACCTAATGTAGGTAAAAAAGTAGCATCAGCTTGTGCAATTAATTCTCTTTGCGCTTTAATTCTTTCTATTTGTTCTAATACTTCATTGTTTCTAAGAACAGCTAATTCAACTGCTTTTTGTAAACTTGTAGGGATTTTACTCATATCTATACTAGGTCTAGTTTCAGAACCATCTGCTTCAGAACCAATATATCTTTTAAATGTACTAAGTCTAGAGCTTTTTAAATCTTTTTCTTCTAGATATTTTTCTTTCACAAAGTTTAATTTTGAATCAACTTGATATGTTTCTAATACTTCACCACTAATTGATTCTTTTTCTTTAGCTATTTCAAGATTCTCTTCATTTGTTACAATCATATCTTTTGTTAAGGCTAATAATTCATTATATTGAACTAGACCAGTATATGCAGTTATTGTTTCTAATACAACATTCTCGATATTTGCTCTAGTTCTATATTTATTTGCAAGTTCATTATGCTTAGCTTCTCTTACTCTACTAGGAGTTAAATCACCATCGTAAAGCATTTGATTTAATGCAATACCAAAGTTATATCCATCTTCTTCATCAGTAGTATCAATTAATCCACTTGCATTATCTTCATCATAGTCTTTTTTAGTACTACTTTTTTCTAAAGTACCATCTATATCGATTCTTGGGTAGTAATTTCCTCTTCTTTCATCAATATATTTTCTAAATGCTTTTTGATTGTTTTTTTCAGCTATTACTTCTGGGTTAGTAGCCAAAACTTTTTCAACACTATCTTTTAAACTAATAGCGTGTAATGTCGTACTTGCAAGTACAGAGATACATGTAAATTTTAATAGTTTACTAATCTTCATCGCTTGTTCCTTTTATGTATGATTGCAGATTTCTAAAATAACTTTATTCGTTACTTTATATAAAATCAACTTAAGCTTTAATTAAATATACAATAACTTATTGTAATTATGACTTATAACATAATAAATAATCCTATTATAACATAAATAAGAAAATCTTATGTTATAATTTAAATAATTTTACAAGGAATTAAATGAATAAAACTAATTTGGATTTTAATAACGTTTTAAAAAACCTACATATACTTTACATTGAAGATGAAGATAATATACGAGAAAATGTATCAAAAACATTGAAATTGATTTGTAAAGAAGTTTTTGAAGTAGAAAATATCTCAAAAGCTAATGAATTATTAAATAACAATAGAATAGATATTATAATTTCTGACATAAATCTTGGAAATGATAATGGTTTAGATTTTATACAAGAACTAAGAAAAACAGATAAAACTATTCCAGTTATACTTTTAAGTGCCTATACAGATACTAAATATTTACTAAAAGCTGCTAAATTAAAATTAGTTGATTATCTTACAAAACCAATTGATTTTAAAATGCTAAAGAATGCTTTAATTAATTGTGTGCAAGATATAATTGATAATTCAAAATACATTATAAATTTTCCTGACAATATAAATTATAACGTTTTACAAAAAAAATTATTTAATACTACAAAAGATAAAGAAGAAATAACTTTAACCTCAAAAGAAGTCTTACTATTGGATTACTTAATCAAGTTTAACAACAGAGTAATACCGCATGATGAATTAAAAAATAATATTTGGGAAGATATTTATGATGCAAGTGATTCTGCTTTAAAAAACCTATTAAATAAACTACGAAAAAAGATAGGAAAAGAGACAATAATAAATATATCAGGAGTAGGCTTTAGAATAAAGATATAAAGTTAAATGAAAAAAGGAAGGATAAAAAAAGCCTAAAAAAAAAGCTTACCAAATAACAATGGGAATTGTTAGTTGATAAGCTTATTTGTAAATACTCAAGAGCTGGCAGCGGCCTACGTTTCCACAAGGGGACCCTGCAGTATTATCAGCGATGAAGAGCTTGACTTCCAGGTTCGAAATGGAGCTGGGTATTTCCTCTTCTCTATAACCACCAGCAAAACTGAGTAATCAATATACTTGTAAGTATACTCATTACTCAACTTTATTGTTGAGTAAAAGATATTTATAATGTTAAAGTCACACATTTATTCTATAAGTACATTCTGTACACTTAATAAGATAGTAAACCAAAGAATACTAAAAATAAGCCAAACGATCTATTAGTACTAGTCAGCTAAACGTCTTACAACGCTTACACATCTAGCCTATCAACCAGCTAGTCTTGCTGGGATCTTCAGGGAAAGTTAATCTTGGAGTTGGCTTCGTGCTTAGATGCTTTCAGCGCTTATCTCATCCGTACGTAGCTACCCAACGATGCTCTTGGCAGAACAATTGGTACACTAGTGGTACGTTCATCCCGGTCCTCTCGTACTAGGGACAAATCTCCTCAACTTTCCTACGCCCACGGAAGATAGGGACCGAACTGTCTCACGACGTTCTGAACCCAGCTCGCGTACCGCTTTAAATGGCGAACAGCCATACCCTTGGGACCTGCTTCAGCCCCAGGATGCGATGAGCCGACATCGAGGTGCCAAACCTCCCCGTCGATGTGAGCTCTTGGGGGAGATCAGCCTGTTATCCCCGGCGTACCTTTTATCCTTTGAGCGATGGCCCTTCCACACAGAACCACCGGATCACTATGACCGACTTTCGTCTCTGTTCGACTTGTATGTCTCACAGTCAAGCTAGTTTATGCCATTATACTCAACTGGCGATTTCCATCCGCCATGAACTAACCTTTGTAAGCCTCCGTTACTTTTTAGGAGGCGACCGCCCCAGTCAAACTACCCACCAGACATTGTCCTGAACGAGGATAACTCGTCCCAGTTAGTAACTCAAATATTCAAGGGTGGTATCTCAAGGATGGCTCCACTAGAATTGGCATCCTAGTTTCATAGCCTCCCACCTATCCTGCACATGAATATCCAAGCTACAGTGTCAAGCTGTAGTAAAGGTGCACGGGGTCTTTCCGTCTTTCCGCGGGTAGGAGGAATTTTCACCTCCACTACAATTTCACTGGATCCCTGGTTGAGACAGCTCCCATCTCGTTACGCCATTCATGCAGGTCGGTATTTAACCGACAAGGAATTTCGCTACCTTAGGACCGTTATAGTTACGGCCGCCGTTTACTCGGGCTTCAATCAAATGCTTCGATAAATCTAACATCATCAGTTAACCTTCGAGCACCGGGCAGGCGTCACACCTTATACATCCTCTTACGAGTTAGCAAAGTGCTGTGTTTTTGGTAAACAGTCGGGAGGGACTCTTTGTTGCAACCTCTCTAGCTTTCGGAAGTAAATTCCTATACCAAAGTAGGCACACCTTATACCGAAGATACGGTGCTAGTTTGCAGAGTTCCTTAACCAGGGTTCTTCCACGCGCCTTAGAATACTCATCCCACCCACCTGTGTCGGTTTACGGTACGGGCAACAAACAATATGCTTAGTGGCTTTTCTTGGCACGACAGTATCATCGATTCTCCATCTCCTCCGAAGAGTGTCAGGAGCCTGTAAGATCTCGGTCTCATGTAATCCGGATTTGCCTAAATTACGACCTACGTCCTTCGACCCACTATTCCATCAGTGAGCTCGATTAACTCTATGCGTCCCCACATCACGCTTGTTTGTTGGTATTGAAATATTAATCAATTTGCCATCGTCTACCCCTTTCGGACTCGACTTAGGACCCGACTAACCCTACGATGACGAGCATCGCGTAGGAAACCTTGGGTTTTCGGCGTTGAGGATTCTCACCTCAATTATCGCTACTCATGCCTGCATGCTCACTTCTATCCGCTCCAACGCTCCTTACCGGTACATCTTCAACGCTGAATAGAACGCTCTCCTACCACTCAATATAAAATATTGAATCTAAAGCTTCGGTGCATATCTTAGCCCCGTTATATTTTCCGCGCAGAATCACTAGACCAGTGAGCTGTTACGCTTTCTTTAAAGGATGGCTGCTTCTAAGCCAACCTCCTGGTTGTCACAGTAACTCCACATCGTTTTCCACTTAGATATGACTTTGGGACCTTAGCTGTTAGTCTGGGTTGTTCCCCTCTCGACATAGGATTTTATCACCCTACGCCTGACTCCTGCGATTACACATATAGTATTCATAGTTTGATAGGGTTTGGTACCGCGGTAAGCAGCCCTAGCCCATTCAGTGCTCTACCCCTATATGCTACTACGCAAGGCTATACCTAAATATATTTCGGAGAGAACCAGCTATCACGAAGTTTGATTGGCCTTTCACCCCTATCCACAAGTCATCCGAGCACTTTTCAACGCACACCGGTTCGGTCCTCCACTGGCTCTTACACCAGCTTCAACCTGCTCATGGATAGATCACTTCGTTTCGGGTCTGCAGCATCTGACTAAGTCGCCCTATTAAGACTCGCTTTCGCTACGGCTTCGCACTTGGCTTAACCTTGCCAGACACCACAACTCGCAGGCTCATTATGCAAAAGGCAGTCCGTCACCCTGATAAATCATAGGGCTCCGAATGATTGTAAGCTAATGGTTTCAGGTTCTATTTCACTCTCCTCGCTGGAGTACTTTTCACCTTTCCCTCACGGTACTTGTTCACTATCGATCTGTAAGTAGTATTTAGGATTAGAGGGTGGTCCCCCTAGATTCAGACAAAATATCACGTGTTCCGTCCTACTCAGGATACCAATAGAGCTATTGAACATTTCGATTACAGGAGTATCACCTTCTACGCTTAACCTTTCCAGGTTATTCATCTATATTCTCTAGTCTCACATCTTGGTCCTACAACCCCCTATGCAAGCATAGGGTTTGTCCTAATCCCATTTCGCTCGCCGCTACTTTGGGAATCTCTTTTGATTTCTCTTCCTCTGGTTACTGAGATGTTTCACTTCACCAGGTTTGCCCACTTTCGTGTAACTAATATCTCTATTAGCTGGGTTGTCCCATTCGGATATCTACGGATCAAAACTTCTTGACAGTTCCCCGTAGCTTTTCGCAGTCTAGTACGTCCTTCATCGCCTCTTACAGTCTAGGCATCCACCATTAGCCCTTAATAGCTTATAATAAACAGAATTTAATCTGTCGCATTTGATAATTATTCTTTGGCTACTATCTTATTAAACATACATTTCTGTACATTACATAAAATAATAAATTGTGTTCTATCTAATCTCTTAGATAGTTTTTAAAATTGTTTATTAATCTTTACTAATAAATTAGTATTAATTAATGAAAAAATTAAAAGACTTTAACATTATATTTTTAAATATCTTGCTAGCTTAAAAAAACAAGTTTTTTCAAGGTAACGCGTTTTGGTAATTAAACCAAATATAAATACTTTAAATAAGTACTTATATTTAGTTTGAATAACTAAACTCTAATATGTAAGGTTTTTAATAATCTTTATAAACCGAACATAATACTCTTTATTGTTTTTCTTGATGAGACTTAGAAACGAATCTAAGTTCATATCTCTGAAAGGAGGTGATCCAACCGCAGGTTCTCCTACGGTTACCTTGTTACGACTTCACCCCAGTTACTGAATCCACTGTGGAGGGTAGCTACTTTAGCATTCCCGCTTCGAATGAGTTCAATTCCCATGGTGTGACGGGCGGTGAGTACAAGACCCGGGAACGTATTCACCGTAGCATTGCTGATCTACGATTACTAGCGATTCCAACTTCAAGCAGTCGAGTTGCAGACTGCTATCCGAACTGGGAGATATTTTTGAGATTTGCTCCACCTCACGGTATTGCTGCTCTTTGTATACCCCATTGTAGCACGTGTGTAGCCCTGGACGTAAGGGCCATGATGACTTGACGTCGTCCTCACCTTCCTCCTGGTTACCCAGGCAGTCTCATTAGAGTTCTCAGCCGAACTGCTAGCAACTAATGACGAGGGTTGCGCTCGTTGCGGGACTTAACCCAACATCTCACGACACGAGCTGACGACAGCCGTGCAGCACCTGTATGATAGTTCTAGCAAGCTAGCACTAATACATCTCTGTTATATTCTATCTATGTCAAGTCCAGGTAAGGTTCTTCGCGTATCGTCGAATTAAACCACATGCTCCACCGCTTGTGCGGGTCCCCGTCTATTCCTTTGAGTTTTAATCTTGCGACCGTACTCCCCAGGCGGTACACTTAATGTGTTAACTGCATTACTGCAAGGTCTAGCCTCACAACAACTAGTGTACATCGTTTAGGGCGTGGACTACCAGGGTATCTAATCCTGTTTGCTCCCCACGCTTTCGAATCTCAGCGTCAATAATGTTCCAGTAGATCGCCTTCGCAATCGGTATTCCTTCTGATCTCTACGGATTTTACCCCTACACCAGAAATTCCATCTACCTCTCCCATATTCTAGATAGAAAGTTTCAAAAGCAGTTCAATAGTTGAGCTATTGGATTTCACTTCTGACTTTTCTATCCGCCTACATTCTCTTTACGCCCAGTGATTCCGAGTAACGCTTGCACCCTCCGTATTACCGCGGCTGCTGGCACGGAGTTAGCCGGTGCTTATTCATATAGTACCGTCATTATCTTCCTATATAAAAGGAGTTTACGCACCGAAATGTGTCATCCTCCACGCGGCGTTGCTGCATCAGACTTTCGTCCATTGTGCAATATTCCCCACTGCTGCCTCCCGTAGGAGTCTGGACCGTGTCTCAGTTCCAGTGTGACTGATCATCCTCTCAAACCAGTTAAGCGTCATTGTCTTGGTGAGCCATTACCTCACCAACTAACTGATACTGTACAGGCCGATCTTCAAGCTATAAATATTTCCCTTGCAGTCTTAAGACTTAAAGGCATATAGGGTATTAGCAATCGTTTCCAATTGTTATCCCCTTCTTGAAGGCACGTTACCTATATATTACTCACCCGTGCGCCACTTAGCTGACAATTAAAGCAAGCTTTAATCCGTTCTCGTTCGACTTGCATGTGTTAAGCACGCCGCCAGCGTTCACTCTGAGCCAGGATCAAACTCTCCATAATATGAAGTTACATAATTTAATATGTAATTGTTTGAAACTGACAAATTTGTATTGTTATACAAAATTATCACTCAAATTTATAGACAAGAATTAATTCTTGTTATAATTTTTTTATTTTTTTTAAATCTATTTCTTTTAGATTATATATTAGAGTATTATATTCAGTTTATAAAGATTACTTTACAAACTTCATTACATTGTTAAAGATCATCCATCGTATCGGCTGTTCATCAAATGTTTTTGATGTCGTTCCTCTGTTTTTGGACGGGAATTATAGGGTATAATTTTCTTCTTGTCAAGGGGTTTTTCTTAGATGTGGCTTAAATTTTGGAATTCCTTTGATTTTGTCTATTTTTTATCAATTTTACTATTGAATTATTAAATTTTTTTTATCTAAACATATCGCAGGACATAATATATAAATAATAGTCAATAAAAATATATCTAGCAATAATACATATTATAGAAAAAGAATTAAATTTTTGTATTTGGAATTTTAAAGGAAGTTTTTAATTAAATATTTGAATTTAGAAAATGGAGGAGCTAGTCTACCTCGATATCTAACAATAAAGTACTATATTATAGTACTTTATTCAATTTATTTTAAACCAATAGGCCATTTTGATAGGCCTATTATTTTTATATATAGATACAATAGTATTATATAAAACTATATATGTTTCCCAAAGCTTTTAACCTTTCTCTATAAATGGTTCTTTATTTTTTATACATTATATTAATTTATACAAAAAGTAGAAAACACCCATATTACCTATATATCCCATATTCTTATATATCTATGCAAAGACTATATTTTATCATTTTTGATATTTTATTCTCAAAGATTATCTCACCCTATATCTATTCTAAAAACTCACAAAATTGAATACTATAACATAGAAATAATTTAATCGAATACAACAAAAGGAGATTAAATTATGCAGTTATTAACGAAAGGATTAGAGGATAAAATACCTAATTTATACGAAACTGAAAATATAAAAGTAGATGAGAAAATAGTTTATGTTAAATACTTTACACCCGATGCAAATTGGACATGGTATGTAACAGAATATAGTAAAACAGAAAAAATATTCTTTGGTTATGTAAATGGTAACTATCCAGAATGGGGATATTTTGCTTTAGAAGAATTAGAACAAGTAACAGGCCCTTTAGGATTAAAAATAGAAAGAGATTTACATTTTGAACCAACTAAGTTTAAAGATATAAAAGAATTAAAAAATTAAGAGTAAAAAGATGAATAATTATAATCAAAAAAATAAGAGTAATAGGATATTTGAATTTGAAGAACTAGATAAATCTTTACAAAAACAAATTATTGATATATGTAAAGATGATCCATACAATTTAAATCCAAAATCCTTATATAAAAACATATTAAATAGCTCTGGCAATCTTCAAACACTTTCAAAAATGTTTGAAGTACCCGAGTTGTTAATTATAAAAATAAAAGAAGGAAAAACAAATGACAATTAAAAAAGAAGTAATGAAGAATACAGCTATTATAAGATTTATAGAACATAATAAAAAGAAGTTCAAATTAACTTATGATAATCGTAATGGCACACCATTAGGATTTGATTCTAGGTTTAAACTTGAAATATTAAAAGATGATTTATGGAAAGTAATAGCAGGAAAAGATGATATTGAATTTAATCAAATATCATATGTAAGTGATAGAACACAACTTATTGAAGATTCAAGAAAGTTCTTTACTCTAATGCAAAAGCATATAATACTTATGTATTAGGGTTTAAAAAAAGATGGGTTTCATCTTTTTACATAATATTATAATATATTAATCGTTATTACTTTATAATGTAAGTCTAGTGTAATTAAATAATAAAAATTAGCAAGAGGAGTTTTATAAATTCATGAATATTGGTATATTATCTGCCAAAGCAATAGAAAACTCAATAAATAATAATAAAACTTTAGGAAATTCTTTAGAAAAATTATCCACAGGTTTAAAAATAAATAAAGCAAGTGATGATGCATCAGGATTATCTATTGCTGATAAACTAAGAACTCAAGCTAGTGGAATAAAACAAGGAATTAGTAATGCCAATAGTGCTATTGCTATGATGAATATAGTAGATAAGTCTATGGATGAACTAAGTAATATTTTAGACACTATAAAAGCAAAAGCTATACAAATGAACACTGATACAACTTCTGAAGAAGGAAGAAAAACTATCAAAACCGATATTTTAAAATTAATTGATAATTATGATAATATAGTGTGTTCTACAAACTATAATCATACCCCATTGCTTAATGGTTGCTCATCACCTTTTTCTTTTCAAGTGGGAGATAATTCAAGTGATATTATAAATGTTAATATAGATAATATAGAATCAAACAAAATGGGTGAGGATGATCCTTATAAATTGAAGAATTTTATAACGGGTTTTAATAATATTACACCAACACCAACACCAGCACCAACACCAACACCAGCACCAACACCAACACCAGCACCAGCACCAACACCAGCAAGTTTACCCTATTATACAGCAAATAATAATTTAAAATATGAAACTACCTATGATATGGATGGTTTTAAAGATTATTATCTAAATATTCCAGAGAATGAAATTTTAGATGAAGATTTATTATCAAATCAGTTTTTGATTTTGGGAAACTCGGATCCTTTAGGTCTTATTAGTGTAAGTATAATAGCAAATGAAACAAATTTTACAGAGAATGGTAACTATACTAATCTAGCGTCAGGAACTTATTTCCCAAAAGATCAAATGACAAAAGATTATTTTGAAGCACTTTCTACTCTTGATGATGACATAAATGGCTCCTCTTCTACAGTAGTTGAACATTTCTACAATCCAACCGTAGGAGACTATTATAAGACAAAAGGTCTTACTAGTTACTCGGGACCTTTATTGAATGATACAGCTCCTTTAATATTATTACAAAAACAGACATTAAATTTTGATGTTACCTCTCATACTCATGATACAAATGATATGAATAACGATATGGCTCCAAAGATGGATAATGTTATCATACAATCATTTGAAGCAGAAAAATTGATTCCTGAAACTGATGTTAATGATATTATTATTAATTTTGTACCAGACAATACAATAGATTCAACATATAGTGTTCGTAATGATGGAAACTATAAGCCAACAATTTCTGATCCAACTGATCCAACTGATCCAACTGATCCAACAGATCCAACTGATCCAACTGATCCAACAGATCCAACTTATTCCGAAGATCCTTCCTGTGGTTGTGACTACACAGACTTAACAAGAAACGATGATAATCCAACCTTAACTATACAAGCACAAAAGTTAATGAAAGTTATTGATAAAGCATTAAGTCAACTAAACGCACAAAGAGCAAATGTGGGAGCGGGAACAAATCAACTAGAATCATCAGTAAGAAATAATTTAACAGGATACACAAATCTAAAAAATGCAGAAAGTGTAATAAGAGACGTTGATTATGCAGAAGAAAGTGCTAATTTTAATAAAGCAAATATTATTGCACAAGCAGGTTCATATGCTTTATCCCAAGCTAGTGAAGTTGACAAACAAATTATCACGCAACTGTTAAAATAACTAATAACTCTAACCGTTCATCTAAACAACTAACTTTTAATCGTCTAAATGCTCGACTTACAGGAGTAAGCAAGATAAGCCTACATATAATTAATAGGACTAAACTTATAAGGACAGAAAATGAGTAAATATTATGCTTATATTAGAGTATCTACAGACAAACAAACATTAGAAAACCAAAAGCACAAAATTTTAGAATTTGCATTTAATAAAAAGATTCAAATTCAAGATTTTATTGAAATAGAGGTATCAAGTAAGAAAACACAAAAAGAAAGATTAATAGAAGAACTCTTTTTAAAACTAAAAGAAAATGATACTTTAATAGTAACAGAGCTTTCAAGACTTGGAAGAAATATGCTAGAGATTTTAAATCTTATTGAAAAATTTAATTCTAAAAATATCAAACTTATATTTATAAACCAACCAGAACTATCAACAGATAATTCTGCACTGTCAAATTTATTAATTTCAATCTATGGATATTTTGCACAAACAGAAAGAGAAATCATTAGTGAAAGAACAAAACAAGGATTAGCAGTTGCAAGAGCAAAAGGAAAAATTCTTGGAAGACAAAAAGGACAAATTGTAAAAAGTAAATATGATGAACATAAAGAAAAGATCCAAGAACTTTATAAACTTGGATTATCTGTACAAAAAATTGTAAATTATATTGGTGTTGGTACTCAGCCATCATTAAGGAGTTATATTAAATCGAGAAGAATACTTAACAATATTTAACACAAACCATTATATTCAGAATTATTTCATATTTATTTGCATAGAATCTTTTTATAAATAAATTTAGAAGGAATTCCTTATTAGAAATATAACATCTTTCAAATCAAAAATTAGATACTATTCTAAAAATATAGCATTACAAAATTTTAAATATAAGATAATAAATATATGAACATCGAAAAAAGAATTGAAGAAACAAAACAATTATTAAAAGAACAATATTTAGCTGATGAACGACCATGGGTAGTTACATTTTCTGGTGGGAAAGATTCATCTACAGTATTACACTTAACAGTTGAAGTTTTACAAGAATTAAAAAAAGAAAATAAAGATACAAAAACAGTACACATAGTATCGTCAGATACTAGAGTCGAAATGCCTTTAATTGATCAATACTTTTTTAAAAAAATTGATCAATTAAAGAAGTTTATTAATCAAAATGAATTAAATATGAAAGTTGCTGTAGTATCACCTGATTCTAAAGATTCTTATTGGCCACTTTTAATAGGTCGTGGTTATCCTTCTCCAAACCAAAGTTTTAGATGGTGTACTGATAGATTAAAAATTAAACCAGCTACAAAATTCTTAACAACATTATCAACTAATAATAAATCAATTTTAATGCTTTTAGGTGTTAGAAGTGATGAATCTCAAACTAGAGCTGCTTCAATTGAAAAAAGAGATAGAAATCATAGAGGACTTGTTCGACATGATACAGTTCCAAATGCTTTTGTTTTATCTCCAGTAAAAGATTGGACTAATCCTGAAGTTTGGACATTCTTAAGTACTTACAATGCTCCATGGGGAAGTCATGATGATATGATGAAACTTTATGATAAAGGAAGTAGCGAAGGTGACTGTAACATTGCCTTAAATCCTGAATCACCATCATGTGGAAAGACTAGGTTTGGTTGTTGGGTTTGTACTGTTGTTTCGAAAGATAAATCTATGGAGAATATGCTTAAAAACCCAGAAGATGTTTGGATGAAGCCACTTCATGATTTTAGAAATATTTTAGAAGAATACAGATCAATGCATGATGAGAAGAGACAATCAATTAGAAGGAATGGTCAAAAAGGTTATGGCCCTTTTACTATTGCTACGAGAAAAGAATTACTTGATAAACTTTTAAAAATTGAGAAAGACTTATTAGAAAAACTAGAAGGAAAATATCTTATTTCGGATGAAGATATTATTCAAATACAAAAAGAGTGGCTTCATGATGGTGACTTCTTTGAAACAGCAATAAATCTTGCAAATAAATATGGAAGAAATATTAGACATGAATCCACTAAATCATTTAATCAAAACGAACAAGACTATTTCAACTCATTATGTAAAGAAAATGGTATTCAAATTGAATTAATGGATAAGCTAATTCACACAGAACATAAATATAGACATCAACTAAAGAGATCAGGTATATTAACTGATATAGAAGAGATAGCAGAGGCTTATGCACTAGGAAAAATAAATGAAATTTAAATCAATAACAATAAACAATTTATTTTCTTATCAAGGACAAATAAAGTTTGATTTTAATAATTCATCTCAACCTATTTCACTAATTATTGGAGAAAATGGTTTTGGTAAGACTTCCTTTATCAATTCAATAAAAATTGCACTACATGGTATTACAAAAGATTTGCTTCAAATAGGTGAATTAACACTTAGTAAGCAAGACTATATTTTAGGTAGTACTTCAAAAAACTTTAGTGGAATTTTAAATAGAATTGCAAAAAGTGAAGATAAAAACAAAGCATCAGTTATTATTGAACTCGAAGATGGTGGATTATTTAGAATTAAAAGAGAATTTACTTTTAATAATAATTCATATAATGAAAAATTAACTATTCAAGATTTCGAAAATGAAAGTTTTATTTATGATTATGAAGCACAGGATTTTATAAACTATAAAATATCTCCAACGCTTGCAAAGTTCTTTTTCTTTGATGGAGAAAAGATTCAAACTATTGCAGATTTTAGTAAAGATGAATTTAGACAAATGCTTGAAGATGTATTAGAATTGGATATATACGATCAATTAGTAGTAGATGCAGAAAATGTAATCAAAAAAATCAACAAACAAGAACTAAATCCAGAACTTCAAAAAATAGTTACTCAAAAAGAAGAAGAATTAGTAATTATAAGTACGAAAATAGAAGAAAATGAAGAAAAGACTGCACTTGAAAAACAAAAGTTAAAAGAACTACTTTCTGCCGAAAATGAGCTTGATAAAAAACTAAAAAAACTTGAAGGTAAACATAAGAAACCATTAAAAGAAGCAAAAGAAAAATTAAGTAATTTAGAAGAAGAAAAACAAACATATCTTTCAATGTTTAAAGAGTTATCATATATTCAACTCCCTTTACTTTTAAATAAAAAACTTAAAGAGAAAGTGATAAAAGACATAAATACTAATTATAAAGGGAATATAGCAATTTCTCAAAATATTATAGCTATTAAAAAGAGTGAGTTTTTAAATCAAATAGATGATTCTCAAAAAGAATCTATGGAAAAAATCTTTGATAATGTATTTAATTCTCAGAATAATAAACAAAATGTACCTTTTGCAGATTCTATTAAAATAGAAGCTCAATACAATGAATTAAAAGATGTGAACCTAACAGAAACTATAGATAAACTTATCTCAATAAAAGATGATATAAAATATTATCAAGATGAAATTTATTCACTAGATCTTCAAATCCAAGATGATAAAAAAGAGTATGAAGAAGATTTTAAAAAAATAAAGATTATTGCTCAAAACATAGGAGTACAAAACGAAAAACTAAGTGAGTTAGAAATTCAGATAAATGAACTACTTATTTCAAAAAAAGAAATTGAAAGAGAAATAGCAAAAACTAGTATTCAAGATCATCAAAATAGTTTAGCAAAACTTAAAATTCAATCTTTAAAATCAACAATAGTAGTTGCAAAACAAATGAAAGAGAAGATAAAAGAAGACAAGAGAGAGATGCTAGAAACTTCTATAAATATCAAGTTTAATCTTCTTAAAAAAGAAGGATATGAGGCTGATAAGATTATTCTTGACAATGACTTTAATATCAATGTATTTGATAAAGATAAAAGAGCTATGGATATACTTTCTAGTTCTTCAGGACAAAAACAAGTAATAGCAACTGCACTTATATGGGGAATATCAGAATATATATCAGAAGAAATTCCTATGATTATAGATACTCCACTTGGAAGACTTGATGAAAAGAATCAATCACTTATTTTAAATCAGTTTTATCCACATGCATCACCACAGGTACTAATACTACCAACTCCTAGTGAACTAAGACATGAAGGATTTAAAAACCTAGAGAATGATATTTCACAAATTTTTACATTATCAAACAAAGGGTCAGCTACCTCAATAACAGAACAAAACAAAACAGAATTCTTCGAAAATAGGTATAAATAAATGAGAACAACTTCACATACAGAACAACAAATAGGAAGAATAGCTAAACTTTTAGGCTTTGAAAAAGATCCTAAGTGGGTAACTATTAGGTTTGCATTATTTATATCTTTATCTATTGAAGAAGAGTTAGATTCAAGCCTCAAGATAGACTTCACAGATGGAAAAACATATCCTCTTGATGTAATCACAGGAAAAGGTAAAGTTGATACTCAAGGAGTACAAGCTGATTATACTGATATGATTGCTTTATTTATAGCCAATTATGAAAATAAGAAAGTAAATACACTAAGAGGTTTAGAATTAAAACTGGAACAGCACTGTGAGAGAGGCTTCAATATTTTAGCCTCATCTCTTAATGATAATAGTAATATTTTTGAATGGATTAAACAAGAGTTTAATTGATAGAAATTATTCAAAATTCAAATTGTCAAAATCAATTTCAGTCTAAGTAAATTTTTTTATTAAAGTCTTATATTGAATAGATATTTAGTGTAATACCAGATGATATATAAATAATTAAAAATGTTTGTAATTGTTTCTCCAAATGAGAAAAATCACTTTCATATCTTGTATTAAACATCATATTAATATTATTGGTTTTAAGTTCAAGTTTTATTGCTTTTTTAATTTCATTTAACTCTGTCATAAATTTTTTGAATCATTTTAAAAGAAATGGAATTACATATATATGAATAGTTAGTCCTAACGTCTTTAATCTGTTCACTAAATGAACAAAAAACAACTCTTTTTGTCCTATTATTCATCTTATTATGATAGAAGCCCTCTTTTATCTTTTTTGTTTCATCTTCAAAGGTTTTAGTTCAAATAGATGGCTTAGAAAAAAACCAATAGAGTATACTTTATCATATTTATGGCTAATATTAAAAATAGATCAACTAATCCTTTATGATTATTTAATAATAATAAAAGCTCTTAAGATTTATAATGTATAAAAATATTTTAAAGATAAACCTATAATGCTTAATATACACGACTATAGACCTAAATACAATACTTCTAAAGATGATATAATAAATGATTTTTATACAAAATGTTTTCCAAATTGCATAGAGTATAAAAGAGGTGTTGGATATTTTACATCTGGATGGATTGAAAGGAATTCAATATCTTTTGCCCAAGTTATTCAAAATGGAGCAAAAATAAAATATATTACTAGCCCAATTCTAGATGAAAATGATATAAAAGCTTTAAAAGGAGAATATAGAAAAGATTTTATAGATAGTTTAGTCTTAAACTGTTTTTCAGATTTAGAAGAAAATCTTCTAAAAAATACAAGAGAAATGCTAGGATGGATGATAAATGATGGTATCATAGAATTTAAATTTGCTGTTCCTAAAAAAGATCTTGTAGGTGGTGAATTCCATGATAAATTTGGTATTTTCATTGATGAAGAAAGAAATATAATATCCTTTAGTGGTTCTATGAATGATAGCATAAAAGCAAATTCTAATTATGAATCAATAACCGTTCATCCTTCTTGGATTGATGAAAGAAGTAAAATAATTTGTGAAGATGAAAATGAGAGGTTTGATAATCTATGGGAAGATAATGATCCTAATCTAAATATCTATGATATTGGAATTCTTATAAAAGAAAAACTTTTAAAATTAAAAGAATATTCAGATAGACCTTATGACATTGATAATTATAAAAAAATAAGAAGTAAAAGGATTAAAGAAGAAAATATTGACATGGATTTGCCAACATTACCTAAAGAATTTAAACCTAGGCCTTATCAATCTAAAGCCATTGAGAGTTGGATTTCAAATAATGGTAAAGGCTTACTTAGTATGGCTACAGGATCGGGAAAAACAAAAACAGCATTAAGTATTATTCCAAAACTATTCAATAAAACGTCAAGAATCAAGCAATTATGTGTTCTTATTGTAGTTCCTTATCAGCATCTTTTAGAACAATGGGCAGAAGAATCTGAAGAATTTAATATTTTCCCTATTCGGTGTAATAGTAACTATAAATGGAAACAGAAACTACGTCAAGAAATAAACAATTTTGGTATTACTCGTAATTTTTTACCAATAATTGTGACAAACGCTACATATATAACACCTCAATTCCAAGATTTAGTAAAAAAAATAAATAATCTCTTTTTAATTGTTGATGAAGCACATAATTTTGGTGCAAAAAATATGATTACCAATTATATGGATAATGCAAAATTTAGACTTGGTTTATCAGCTACTCCTAAGCGTCATATGGATGAAGAAGGTACAGATCAACTCTTAGAGTATTTTAATGGGATAGTGTTCGAATTTACATTAAAAGAGGCAATTGACAATGATTTTTTAACAAAATATTATTATCACCCGGTCTTTGTAAATCTTACAGCAGAAGAAGAGACTGAATTTAATTCATTATCGAAAGAAATATCGAAACTTTCAGTTTATCAAGATGATAATAATCGAGCAGGATTAGATAACCTACTTAGGAAAAGAGCATTACTAATTTCAGCAGCACAAAATAAAATACCAGAACTTATTAACTTAATAACTAAAGAAAGTTTACAAAATAGTAAACATAATATTTTTTACTGTTCTTCAAAAATTGATGAAGATGGTAGACATGTAGAAAAGGTCTCTAGGGAATTAGAAATGTTAGGATTGCAAACTACAAAATTTACTTCAACAGAAGATAAAGAACAAAGAATGAATATCTTAAAAAGCTTTGCTAAAGAATATATAGATGGCCTAGTAGCGATAAGATGTTTAGACGAAGGTGTTGATATACCAACAACACAAAATGCATTTATTTTAGCTAGTAACTCAAATCCTAAAGAATTTATTCAAAGAAGAGGAAGAGTTTTAAGAAAAAGCTCTGGAAAAAAGTTTGCACATATTTATGATTTTATAGTAGTCCCTAACAGCATGGGTCAAAAGGGAACTGATATATATAAATATCAAAGAAAATACTTAGAGAGAGAATTTAAAAGATATATAGAATTTGCAGAACTTGCGAATAACTGTGGGGAAGCATTAACAGAGATAGAATCATACCAAAGAAGATATGATCTAATGCATTTATAATAAGGGGATATATAATGGAAGATAAAAAGAAAATTGTAGAGTTCTTAAAAGAAGCAATAGAAACATTAGAGAATAATAAGAATACACCAGTTAAAGAGATTAAGAAGTCAATTAAAAAACTTATTGATAGAAAGGTAAGATAATGCAACTAAATCGAATTATTTTAGAAAATTTTCGTCAATTTGAAGGTAAACATGTTATTGACCTAAATACTACTGATGATAAAAATATCATTGTTTTTCACGGTGCGAATGGTGCTGGAAAGACTACTATCCTATCAGCTTTCACATGGTGCTTATATGGCGGGACACTTTCTAATCTTCCTTCTGTAGAAGAATATTTAAGTAAGAATATTTTTTATGAACTTGAGCCTAATGAAGAAAAAGAAGTAAAAGTTACATTAATGTTTACAGATAGAGACATTCCTTATACAGTTGAAAGAAGTGTAATTGTTAAAAGAAACTCTGATGATACTCCAGACAATAGATTTAAAGACCCAATTGTACAAAGAAATAGTAAGGAAATGAGTTATGGTAACAATGGTATTGAAAAAGTATTAAGTAAAGAACTTCAAGACTATTTTTTCTTTAGAGGAGAAGGGGTTAAGAAACTTGCAGAGGAAGAAGGTTCTGATAAAGTTAAACTTGGTATTAGAAATATTATGAAAATTGATGTCTATGAAACACTTGTTAATTATTTAAAAGATATAAAAAAAGAATATTTGAAAGAATTAAAAGAAATATCATCTAATTCAACAACTACTCTTACAACTGAGATTGAATCTTTAACTACCAAAAAAGAGCAATTAGATACCATAATTAAAGAAACTAAACAAAGTTTAACTACATACAATAGGAAAAAAATACATGTTGAAGAACAGATTCTTAATGTTAAAGCAGTAGAGTCCTTAGTATCAGAGAAAAAAGCTTTTGAAGTATTAGTAAAGAGATTAGACGATCAGAAAATAGGGTTAGAAAACGACGAAAAACTTCTAGTATCAACTAAATCTTATTTAGCTTTATCAAATAATCTTATTCATGATACCTCAAAGATTTTAAAAGAAAAAATAAAACTTGGCTTACCAAGTGGTATTAAAAATTCATTTATCAATAGGTTACTTGAAGAGAAGAAGTGTATTTGTGGATCAGAGTTTAATGAGAATGATAAATGTTTTCATGAACTTACTAAATTTTTAAATTCAAATGAATCAGAATCAGAAATTGAAAATATATTACAAGATAATTTAAATGTTTTTATTTCAAATAATTTAAATCCAAAAGAGTTATTTGTTAATAAATATAAAGAGTTGAAAAGGCAAATCGAAGACATAAATTCAGATCTTGTAGAAAATGAAGATAAAATACTAGCACTAGATAAGCGAATTGGTGAAGATATGCCTGATAATTATAAGGAACTTTATGAAAATCAAAAAAAAATCACAGGTATTCTCAATGAACTTGGGGCTAAGAACATAGCATATGCTAAAGAAATAAAAGATATTACGGATGAACTTAACCTTAAAGAAAAAGAATTAACCAGCATTAAATTTGAAGATTCAGAACAACAAAAATTTCAAGACAGGGTTTCATTCTGCGATGAATCTATAGAATATCTGGAAAGTAAAATCAATACCGATACTGATGAAATCAAAATTAAATTATCAAAAATAATGAACAAACTATTTAAGGAAATTTTACATAAAGATAGAGAAGCTGTAATAGACGATAACTTCCAACTTAAAATTAAAGAATATGTTCATGGAACACAAATAAATGCTAATAAATCTGATGGTGAAGATCAATTAGTAAGCTTACTCTTCATTGCAAGTTTAGTACATTTAGCAAAAGAGTTTGAGAATTCAACTTCTAAACTTGGTGGTGCAGGAATATATCCAGTTGTAATTGATGCTCCATTCAGTGATTTAGATCCGGATTATGCAGAAGCAATTGCAAAAGTATTAAAAAGAATGGCACCACAGGTTATTCTTTTAATGAAACACGATGGATGGAACTTAATTGAAAACCATGTTTCAAACTATGTAAGTAATCATTATATTATTGAAATAAATAGACCAATAAAAGACAATCAAAAAGAAAAAGAAGTCAAAATTGATGGCCAATACCACAAACTTGAAAGTGAATCAAAAAAAGAATTTGCAACTATTCAAAAGATATAAAGGTTTATAATGAGTAAATTATTAAGTAAAAAAGTAAGAAAAGATAAAGATAAAGATAGTGTTTTTAAATTATTAAAAGATAGTGAATATGGATTCTTTCAAAAGCATTCTGATGTTTATATTTTTGCTGCATCAGTAGCTGTGGCAAAACATAAAAATAGATTACCAATTAAATCTCCTGATGCTTCACCTATTGCAATGACTATATTTAATGAAGAGAATCATTCTTTCATAGATCTTTTAGCACTATATGATGATCCAGACAATCTAAATATTGTTTCTCATACAAATGATATTCAAATAGAATCCAAAATCCAGTGTTTTGAAGAATATGCAAATGCAGGATTGCAGTATTTAAAAGAAGAGTTAACAGGAAGAGAAGCTGATAGTTATGAAATATTAAAAGAATGTATAATTGATGTTTTAGAAATTAAAAATAATGAACAACTAGATTCTTCTTTATCATTAGAAGATTTATTAAAACCACAATAAAATGCAATATACAGAAGAAGAACTTTATTCAATGTACAAAACTTCTTTTATTAAAGAAGACACATTCATAGCTGGATTATATTTACTTTATTCTTCTTATTCAGAACACGAATTTGATAATAAAAAAGACTTTTTAATTGAGAAATATGACTTAATTAATTTTAATCAGGTGATTGATTCATATCGAAGCCTTTTAAATAATTTGGAAGAAAATAGTTTTCAAGAATTATATAAAGATATTAATTTTTTAAAACAAATTAGTATTGTTGATCTTAATAAAATAATTAAACTTAGTAAGAGTATATCCATTTC
Source organism: Arcobacter peruensis (assembly GCF_003711085.1). Taxonomy (NCBI): domain Bacteria; kingdom Pseudomonadati; phylum Campylobacterota; class Epsilonproteobacteria; order Campylobacterales; family Arcobacteraceae; genus Arcobacter; species Arcobacter peruensis. The sequence goes on along the minus strand of NZ_CP032363.1, from coordinate 2,173,514 downwards.
AGAAAATAATTTACTTTTTTCAAGTGAATTAAAACATAAAGTTGTTCCAAAATTAGATTCTTTAAGCGTCACTCAAATTCAGAGTCTAGTGGATTTATTTATCCAAAAAATTAAAGATGATAACTTAACAGAAAAAGACATTAATACAATTAAGAATCTTCCAAGAAGTTATTCTAATGGTTTTATCGTTACAAAAATATTATTTACTTTTAGAAATCATTCTTTCCTTATAAATTTAGTTGAACTAAAAGTTACTCTTGAAGAAATTGAAAAACTATTAAGAAAGTATAATTTATGTTAGAAAATATTTATTCAATTAGTGATGCCAATTTTTATTTTGAGTATTTTGATCAAGTAGAGAAAGAAAAAGTATATGCAAAATTATTTGATGCAAATATATGTCATTATGATGTGTTCAAATTATCAAAACTTCATTTTTATGAATTTGATGAACTTTGGTATAAATTTTATTTACTTAAGACTAATAACTTATTAAAAGAATATATTTATTCTAATCTGGCTATTGATGATTTTATTACATATTTGAATTACTTTAAATTTAAATATACAAATTCTGAGATCAAATTCTCTTTCTCTATTCCATTAAATAAAAAACAAAACTTGAGTTTGTTGTTCAATGAAATCACTGAAATGATGGAATCAAATTTTAAAAAGAACCATATAGAAATATTAAAAACAAAATTTAAAAACAATTTGACACTATCTGATACAGGAAAAATTCATGGACTATCAAGAGAAAGAGTTCGTCAAATAGATGATAAATTTATCAGGTTAGTTAATCATTATAATTTGTCGAAAATCATTGAAACTGCACAAGTAATAAAATTTCAAAGATTATTTCCAATAAGTATAGATGACTTATGGGTAGCAAATATAATGTCTCATAAAAAATTAAAAATAAAGATTTTATACGATGATAATTTAAGTGCTTTTATTTACGATAAAGACATTTCGTATAAAAAGATATTAGAACATATTTATTTAAATCTTGAAGAAAATAATCTCTTTTACTGCACTGAAGAAGATTTAATAAATATTATACTTGAAAAGTTAGATTTTTCAAGTATGATATATGTTCTATCTATACTTAAAAGAAATGAAATTTATGATATAAATGGGAAGCTCACTTTTAAAAATAGGTTTTCAGATCATGCAAAAAGAGAATGCTTTAAATCTTATATTAAATTTATTGGAAAACCAATCGAAATTAATAAAAAAGTAAAAGAAATTAAAAAAGATCTCACTTTATATTACCCAGACACATTTCCTGTAGATACAACTGATCGGAACATCACTTCATTAAGTGATGTTAGTGAAATCTTACTATGGGATTGGGGATTACATGTTCATTATGAAAATGTGTTGGAAATAATTGATTCATTTTTCTATGACCCAATTATTTCTTACCTTACTTATGAATTAAAAATAAAGGGGTTAATAAGTCTTACAGACTATTTTCATCAAAATAAAGAAATTATTAAGAAAAAGGGAATTCTCTCAGAACATGGATTACATTCTATTTTAAAATTTAAATACCCTGATCTTTTTAATTATCAAGATTGCCCGTGGATTAGTAATTCAAATATAGAAGGAAGAATTGATTTATCAGAATATCTGATCAAAGAATTAAAAAATAATGATACATTAGGTCTTGAAGAAATTGAGACTTCCCTAAATACAACATCATTAAGAGCTCTACAGTTAGTTGAACGTTGTAAAGAAGCAATTCGTGTTGATTCAAATAAATATAAACATATAGATAATATTAAATTTGATAGATCATTAATAGATCAAATTGGACAATGGATTGAAATTAAGATAGAGGAATTAGGAATAATTCATCTTAATTTGATTATTGATTCTTTCCGAGAGGAGTTAAATATATTTAAAGATTATAATAAAGAAAAAATCACATTAGATTTAATCTCAAAATATTATACTCCAGTGAATTTTTATATAAATGACGCGAGATTTATTACATTTAAATATTCAAAAACGAACCATCAGTCAACATTTTCATATCTTTATTTTTTTACAAAAAAAGAAATTATTCACATCGATGAAATATATAATTTTTTATTGCAAAGAGGATGGAATAATCGTCAAATCAAATTAGGATTGCAATTAATATCGAATACTATATATATCCGTAGCAATAGATATGAATATATCTTGTTTGATAAAATCGGGATACAAGAATACGACCTAAAGACAATTGAAAACCTAATCAATATAAAATTAGAACAATCTATAGAATTAGATATAGAAGAGTTAATGAAAGAAATAGATTTACCCAATATTAATGTTAAATGGTCTAAATATTTAATAACTGATTTACTATATAAAAAGTTTTCTTTTTTACCTAGTTCAGTTAACCCTTTTTATATTCAAAAAAAGTAGTAAAAGTATATCTTAATAAAAGTTATCTTTCATCATATAGTTTATATTAATAATTAGATAAGAATATTCCTATCTGATTATTAGAATCTCATTTTATAATATTCATAACAATCATAAAAAAGTAAGTAAATCAAACATAAAATATTTTCAATAAAAGTAACAGGAGTTCTATAAAATAGTGGTTCCTTTTTTATAATTCTTTTTTTAATATATATTTTTTTTGGACTAAATTTTAAAACCTTATAGCACACGACTAGCCGGTGTTGCAATAAATTTTAGCCAATTAAAATATTACTAAATTGGGAAAGTCATGTATTAAATATTATAAAAATGTCCATTTTATTGAACTTTTATTACAAAATTGGGATTTTGCAAATATAAATATTAGAAATATTTTTAATATTCCAATGCTAATATTAGGAAATTGGGATGAAGAAAGAATTAGTAGTTGTACAAAAGAATAAATTTATAAGAGGAGATTTTTCTTTTTTAGGTGTTAGAGATATAAAAATACTAAAACTATTAGTATCAAAAGTTAATTCGACAAGCGAAGAATTTTATGATTATTACTTTATTACAAAAGAGGAAGTAAGAACTTTTCACTTTAATGAAAGAAATATCCATAGTTACATAAAAACAAGTCTTAGAAAATTGTCCTCAGTCTTTGTGGTTGTTAAGAATAGTGATGATGAAGAGATAGAAGTTTCTTTAGTTGGAAAGATTATATATGATAAAAAAAGAGGAACATATAAAGTTCCGTTATCATCTGATTTAAAAGAATATTTATTAGACATAAAAAAAGAGTTTACAAAATATAAGCTTGAAAATCTAATAAATTTAAAAAGAAAAGAAGAAATAAAACTTTATGAATACTTTAAAAGTATTAGCTTTGAAGTATTTACTATCTCAATAGTAAATTTAAAAGAAATTATGGAACTAAAAAAGAAAAGCTTTGATTCATTTTTTAATTTTCATAAAAAACTCAAAGAAACTATAACTTCAATTAACAATCATACAGATATACAAATTGAGTTTAATATAATGAAAATTGATAATCAAAGTAAGAATATTCAATTCTTTATTAAAAGGTTTAATTCAAAAACTCTATCTCTTCTAACAATTGAAGCAATCCTAAGTAAGTACTCTAATAAAACTATTTTATTGAAAGGTGATGAATTTATTATAAAGGATATTCAAAGAGATAAAAAATTTATAATCCTTGTTGCTTTTTCAGAAGAACTAAATATTCAAGGTAATCTAAAATTTAATACTTTAGAAGATTGTGATAAATATTTGAATAATCAAATAAAATGAGATTTATTTAAATATTATATAAAAATGTCAAGTGCAATCCAAAAATGCACCAATATGCAGTGCAAAAGTGCACCACTTTGTAACACCTATTTATTAGAAATATTTAACAATCCAGCTTCCCTTTTTTGTTTCAATCTATAGCTTTCACCTGTAACATTTATTAAATGTGAGTGATGAATTAATCTATCTAATATTGCTGTTGTTAATGCTTCATCATTATTGAGTACCTCCTTCCATTTTGTAAATGATAAATTTGATGTAATTATTATTGATCCTAATTCATATTTTTTATTAATTATTTGAAAAAATAAATTAGCTTGATTTTCATTGAACTTTACATATCCAAACTCATCAATAACTAAAAGTCTTGGAGTACCTATAACTCTTTTAAAGTAGTTATCAAGTTTATTTTGAGATTGTGCACTTTCAAGTTGTATAATTAAATCGCTTGCAGATATAAATTTAGTTTTTATTCTTTTTTGTGTTGCTGCATATGCTATTGCACTTGCCAAATGTGTTTTTCCAACTCCACTTGGGCCAAATAGTAAAATATTTTTAAATTCATCTATAAATCTAAAAGTTAGAAGCTCATTTATTAGTGTTTTATCAACTGATGAAGATTTATAATCGAAGCTATCAATTGTTTTTATTTTAGGCAACCCTGCTATTTTTAAAAGCATATCTTTACTTCTTTGTTCTCTTCCTATATTTTCAAACTCTAATAATTTATGTAGATATTCACTATAAGACATTTTCTCTTTTGAAGCTGTATCTGCTAAGTGTTGATACTGTTCTAAAATACCAGGAAGTTTAAACTTTGAACAATATTCATTAATTGATTCATGCAGTAGCATACGAGACTCCTAACACTTTTTCATAATCTGAAATTGTTGTATGATATTTTATATCTATATTTAGTTTCTCTAAATTTATACTGTTAGTTATATGATTATCTTCTTGTTTATTTTTTACTTCTTTTACACTTGAGTAAAATGGCTGCAATAAGTGTTCTTCTTCTTTAAACAGATCAATTGGCTTTTTCTTTGTTGTATCATGGATTCTTGAGTTTGCCATTTCTAACCAAGTAAATACTTTATTATTTAGTAAATCACAATCTATTTGTATTTGACTACCTTTTAAAGCAGCTTTTAGTGGTACATAGAAGTTACGTTTTAAATATAGATTAAATCTTTCCACTTTTCCTTTAGTTTGTGCACGATAAACTTTACATAATTTTGGAATAAAATTATCTTTTGCAAACTCTAAAAAATCATTATTAAATCCATGTTGATTTTTCCCATATTTATCTCTTTGTATTACTACTGATTTTAAATTATCATAGAGAAGTGTTTGTGGAACTCCACCAAAGTATTCAAATGCTTTAACATGGCAATCTTGCCAAGTCTCTTGTCTCATATTATCTGTAAAATATACAAATGCCATTCTACTAAATCCTAATACCATAACAAAGCCATATACAGGATTTTTCCCTGTTCTTATAAATGTCCAATCAACTTGTGCTTGATAAGATGGCTTTGTCTCAAATCTTATTACTTCTTCTGGAGCTGAATCTATTTTTAATGAACTTAAAAATGTTTGTAATATTCTCACTTTTCCATCATATCCATATTTCTTTATCTCTTCATATATTACACTTGATGGAATATTATCTGGTAAAGCTTGTTGTACTCTGGAAATTATATATTCTTTATATGGATCTAATTTTGATTTATACTGAATATTTTTATAAGATTTTAATTCATTTTCTTTTAATCGTTTTGAAACTGTTCTTCTATTCAATCCAACTATTTTTGATATAGCTCTTATACTATATCCTCTTTTATGTAAAGTATGTATCACGGTAAATTCCTCTTTATCAATCATACCAACTCCAAATATTTTATTTAGAGTTTATTGTATTTATTTCTATTAATAAAGTGGTGCACTTTTACTTTGCACTACTGGTGTATTTTACCTTTGCACTTGACAAAAAAGACTATTAGTGTATGTATATCTTTTCATATATTACCTAGAGATAACTATTATTGATTTTTAATGTAATTGTATGAGTTTTATTTAAAGAGTTAAATTGAGTGGTTAAGTTAAGTTCGGAAATTTTAATGACAAGAGAGGGTAACTTATATATTCTATAAAAATAGAATGTATAAGTTAAATGGGTTATATTGTATAATTTTTTGAATTTAAATTAAAAATAGATTTATCTTCATATGGGTTGAATTCTTTTGGGTAATGATATTTATAAATTCTTTCATAATAGTTGTATAACCTTTTTAATAAATTTATACTTTTTTTAAAATCTAGTTTCTCAGCTTTTATTTTTTCTATTAAAGTAATAATTGGATGTTTTTCCACAAGATATTTTCTTGAAAAATCTTCTATTAAACAAAAAGAATAATAATTCTTTTTGTTTTGATTCAATTCCCTCATTAATTGAGGAAAGTAAATTTTTGCAATGCCAATATGTTCATCAAACTCGATATATGGATGTCTATCTGTTTTTAACATTTTAATAACCTTGACTTAAATAGATTGAATTTTTGGGAATTTGCCACTCCATAATTGCCGATTTTATTTCAATGCCATACTTTGTTGAGAAATAAGATCTACACTTATCTAATGATGCAATTATTTTTGCATTCTTACCATCATTACTTTTAATTGTATCACTGATAATTAAAGTTTCAGAAAGGAATCTCTTCTTAATTGCTTTCGTAAATGTTGCTGTGTTATCAAAATTCCTTTTACTATTATCTTTAATAAAATCTTTGAAACTTTTATGTACTACTTCATTAGAAATTCGAATTGAATTATCATTATCACGGATGTAAAAATACTCTCCAAAAGCGCCATTTTCTAAGACTTGATACCACCATTCTTCATATAAATCTAAAGAGTGTAATAATTGATCTAATCCTGCCTTTGTTTGAGGTGCTTTTCTAAGATGCTTTTCCCATGGCTTATAATCAAAATGTACTAAGTCATGCATTAATGATTCTTTGAATTCTTTAGTCTTTACTAGTTTATTCAGCTCGATAAAGAATTCAATATTACCCCTGTAAATAGATGATGTTTCAGTATTAGTCCATCTTCTTTCGTCAAAAGTCAAATGAACAACATGATCCGAATTTGAATCTAAAATTAAATGAGTATAATTTTCTCCATTATATGTTAAAGACCCTTTTATTTCATATGTTTGATCAATATCCGTTACTAGGTTTTTTAGTTTAGCCTCATCTGCTTTTTGACCACTCCAAAAAGCTTCATTACCATAAAGTAATATACATGTTTGAAGATGAACATTGAAAGATCCAAAAATTCTTTTAGGATCAGCACTTTCCATAAAATAATCTCCAAATAAAGAGCCAAAAACTTTTACAAAAGTTCCTTTACCTACTCCTTTTTCACCTGTTATGACGAGTGCTGTGCCTACCTTTGAGAAAGGATCTTGTATAATCTGTGCCATCCATGCCTTGATCACATTAAATAATAAGTCATCATCAGCAGCAATTGCTTTTTTTACAAAAGACCAATATAAAATAGTATCTACTTTTTTAATTGCTCTATATGGCCATCCTTTAAATAAATTATATTCATGTGGTTTAACGTTCTCCTGAGATTTAAATACTATAGAATTATATTCTTCTCTATTTTCACTTGATATAAAGATATCAATAGGATTAGATAATTTTTTGCTAAAAGGAGCCTTTATTTTTTTGTTTTCTAGCTTTATTTTTAAATCACCTTTCGAATAAATTTCTAGCTGTAATTTATTCTTTGCTATAAAACCAACTTTTCCTCCGGTTTGTATTAATGCGTAGTCTTTTATATATTTAGAAGCTTTCTTTTCAAGATACTTAGTATCATAGATACCTTCAAAATATTCAGAAAGTTCAGCATCTGCTGTTATTTCTCTTACCTTGTTAGCTACAGATTTTATAAAGTTTAAATTTTTATTTGCAGAAAGCAAATAAAATGCAAGAGCTTTGATTATTTTATAAATCTTTTCATTACCTTTGTGTGCTTCTAATATACTACAAATATCATCGAAATCGAAATCCATTAGGTATCGTTTCCCTCCATGGAGAAAAGTAGTAATAATAGCATCAAAAAAATAATTTGCATATAATCTTGATTTCATAAAACCCTTCTCGGGACTTATGGGGTCCCTTAAATCTATTTGACTATTTATTTCGTTAAATAAACTTATAATTGGAACACCCATCTTAATTTACCTCTACTATAGTTTTTACAGAAAGTAGTCCTTGTTCTAAATATCTATCTATCATTCGTGTAGCTACTTCTGGTGTTAAACCAGAGCTTATATATTCTGATAATTTTAAAGCTTTGTACTTTTCTTTTGTCTCTTTAATTAATTCTTTATTATCATTTTTTAATTGTTCATAAATAGGTTTCCAATCTGGCAAATGATCATAAGAGACTTGAGATAAGTCTAATGTTTCTTTACTCTTTATATTCCAAATAAGGCTTACAGGTTTCTCTTGATATAAGCCATCTTTACATGTTGGCTTTGATTCGAAAACTAATCTTGATTTAGATGAGCTTAAAACAGCTAAATCTATTTGATATCTCATACTACAGCTTCCATCTTTATGTATTTTTAGATAATAAAGTTTATTAAAAATACAAGCCCTCTTAATATACTCGTTTAATCTTTTAATAGAATCATCTGAAGCATTAATATTTGGCCAATAAGCATGCATTGAATTACTATTATAAACTAGTTCTCCCTTACTATTTTTTATACCACTACTTGAACCCGAACCAATCAAGCATTCTACCTTTTCAAAGTCTTTTGGCATTATTTTTAGAAGTGCATTATAAAAATCTTTAAAATCCTTCAAAAACATATGTTCAGGCATTGATGGATCTGGATCGTGATCAGCTAATAAAAGGGATTTAGCAGGATACTTAAGATATTTATTACTTCTTGATATACTCCAAGGAAAATCTTCTTTTCCTTTCTTTACTATTTTATATACTTTCGTCATTTACTTCTCCTAATATTATCGCTTCATTTGATTTCAAGTTTTCTAATAAATGATATAACTCTGTTAAATCATTTATTTCTATAACTTCAGCCGTTCCGTTTGATAAAAAAGCATTTGATTGCTTTTTTACCTGTCCATTTTGATCTAAAGAGAAGGTTTTGTTTAGAGAACCTTCTGCATTTGATACTTTAGTAATTTTAATTTTATTTTCCATTTATATTTGCCTTTACTTTTACTCTATCTACATATTCAATTAAATCTCTTTTATAAATAAAAGTTATTTTTTCACTCAATTTCCATGCCTCCAAGCTACCATCTTTAATTAGTGCTTTAATATGGCTAGTGCTGCAAGAGATATATTTGGCAGCTGATTCAATTCTAAAACAAAGAATGTCATCTGTATAGATAGATTCTTTAACATTGTTTTTAACAAACATTTCTTTTTTCCTTTTTAATAATAAGTCTAAATTGCGCAATTTGTAGTAGTTATAACTATAAAAGTATACTTATAGTTATTGAAGTATTTTTTGATAATTCATACATAAAATATGAGTATTAATATCTTTTTATTCACTATTTTTGTTTTTTTTTGAATCTATTTGTAGAATTTACTTCAAAATGTTTTAATTTTGAAGGTTTTTTAATATTACTTTAAGGTTATGTTTGGGGAATTAGATTTGATTAATCTAAAAGTAGTTTATAATTCTCTTCTTCTATATAAAATTTAGCAATTTCATGATATTTATAGAGAGTTCGTGTTGAAATATAAGGAGAATAAGGTAAATATCTTTTTTTTGCTTTTTCATTCATGCGGTGGATTAAAGTTAAGTAAGTCAAATAATTCAGAAATCAATTCCATTATTTGACTAATCAATGTTTAGGGAATTAGATTTGATTAATCTAAAAGTAGTTTATAATTCTCTTCTTCTATATAAAATTTAGCAATTTCATGATATTTATAGAGAGTTCGTGTTGAAATATAAGGAGAATAAGGTAAATATCTTTTTTTTGCTTTTTCATTCATGCGTGAATAAATTTCTTTCATTATCTCATTTATCTTTTTTAAATTTTCATCTTCTATTAATTTTAAGAACTCAGTATAATTAATTTCTTCATGCGGTGGGTTAAAGTTAAGTAAGTCAAATAATTCAGAATTCAATTCCATTATTTGACTAATCAATGTGTTAGATAAATTACAGCCTTCTAAATCTTCTTCTTCTAGTATATTGATATACTTTCTTCTGTTAGTAAACAGTGAGTATTGTGCTTTAGTCATAAACTGTTCATATGTGTTATCATCATTTTTATTTTCCATAAAGTCATAAATAAATAAGATATCTGCAAGTTTTTTAGGATTATAAATATATGACTTATATTTTAAATTCTTTTCTCTTTTTGATTTTTCAATCATTTCTGAATTTAAAATTTCTAATTCATTAAATTTTTTCAGTCCTTCAAATAAATCTTTATCTTCAATTTCTTTTTTTATAATTTTCTTTTGATTATAATTCTTTAAAAATTCTTTGTATGTTTGTATAGATTCTTTTTCTGATTCTATTTTTTTTTGTTTTTTTTCTTTATAAATAATAAAGCTTTTAATTCTATTTCTACCATTTTGATTTAATAATTTATATCTTTCTTCATAATCAATATTACAATCAATATTTTTTTCGGTATGTTCTCTTTTATGTGTTCTCTTTATTTTTAAAATATAATCTAATAATTCATCATCTGGTAAGTTTATATTTAAATCATATAAATTAATAAAGTTACTTTTTTCTAGCTTCAGTTGTTTTTCTTGATATCTAATATTAATTTTTTTATATAAGGATGTTTCGTTTATTTTTTTTAAAATATCTTTTTCGGTTAATTTAATAAATTTATTCTTATTTAAATCTTTATAAATAACCTCTTTAAAATCAAAATCTTTACAATTATCCAAAAAATCTTGAATATTTATAGAAAAATTTATTTTGTCTTTTATATTATTATCATTATCAACGATATCGTATAATTTTGGATAAGCATTGTATATTACATCTTGAAGTGTAAATTTTACTTTATCATTTTCAAATAAAATAACATCTTTTATTTTTAAAGTATGCTGTATAAAAGGCTCATATTCAAATTTATGTAGTTCTTCTTTATTTATTGTTCTTTTAAAGAATTGATTAATCATATTACTTGTATATTCATATTTTTCATAGTGTTCAATTGCCTCATAACTATCTCTACTAAAAATTATAAATCCTTTAAACCATTAATAAAATCACTCCAAAATTGCATTAATTCACTTATCTGTTTTGAGTAATCAGCTTTATGATTATAAGCTCTTGTAACTTTATTTTCCTCATGATGGTCAAGTGCACGTTCTTTGGTTTCAAAAGAAAATCTATTAGTATTATCTAAGGTATCAATTAATGATCTAAAGATACCGCGAAAGGAATGAGCTCTTAATCTTTCCTTTTTCTCATTAAATCCTAATCTCTTTAATGCTTTATTAGCTGATTCTTTATTGATATGTGAAGTAAAATTTTGTCCTATAAAAACATATTCACCTAGTGAAAAATATTCTTGAATAAAATCTTTCTGATTTATTAATATGTTAATTACTTCTGTTGTCAAATGTAACGAAAAATCAGGTAAATTTTTATTTTTTACTTTCATATTATTTCTAGGTATCGTCAAAGTCTTGTTTTCAAAATTAATATACTCCCATTTTAAAGTTGCTAGATTCCCTGGTCTTAAAGGTAAATGTAATACAAGTTTTAATGCATTTTGAATAGATTTACTTCCTTGCTCATTAGAATAAATAGTATTAATTACTCTTTTTAGAGTATTGATATCTGTAATTTTAGGCATATGAGTTACTTCTTTTTTTGCAAGCACATCTTTCTTTCTTATGCTAGCTATTAAATTTAACTCACAATAACCTTTTAATACACAAAATCTTAAGAAATTACTTATATAACTAAATAATTTTGATGCTGTTTCCGGTGCTACTTTTTCTTTCTCTTGTAATAATTTTGTAACATCCCTTAATTTAATATCTTTTACATAATTTATATGTTCTTTTCTGAAAAAAACTAATACATAATTATTAAAAATTAATTTCTTACTTCTTTGAGTTGTTTCTGTAGTTGATAATCCTTCTTTTGTAAGCCATTCCTCAATTGCAAATTTTATTTGCCCTTTAACATCAAGGATTTCTTCTTGTTCTTTTTCTCTTTTAAAATCTATGGGATCAATATTATTAGATAATAGTTCTCTATAGGTTAAAGCAATATCTCTCGCTTTAGATAATGTAATATTTGGATAATTACCAAAAGAAGTTCTTCTTCTATTTCTTTTAATAGGAGAGGTATATCTAAATTCCCATAATTTATTTCCTGTTGCTTTTACGGTTAAATAAAGCCCCTTTACTCTTGTATCTGATATTTGATTAATTATTAACGTTTCATTACCATCAATATCTTTTCTAATGTTAGGTTTTAAATGTTTAATTGTTAAATCACTTAATTCTTTCTTTTTATATTTCATTCTTTATTCCAATATACATTTTTAGTATTTTAATGACAAAACATTTAAATGAAACTTACTAGAGATACCATAAGATGAGACTTTTGTTTAACATAGAATTATATAAACCTATATGATACTCATAATTAAATTATGAAAATTAGTTACATAATTATTTATCTCTCATAGAATAATATTTAGATGTAAGATACATAATAACAATAGGTATATTGTTATTAAGAAGTATTAAAAGTGTAAATGGCTTATCAGGATTTGAGTAGTGAAGAGAAGACATTATTTGAAAAATTGATAGGCCATTTGATAGGCCATTTTTTAGTATCTTTATAAAATTTACATAAATCGATATAGACTGGAAATATATTAAAGAGTTCGAGTGATTGGGATCTTTAAACTAATATAGACTTGTGTGATTAGTGAAATGGAGGAGCTAGTCGGACTCGAACCAACGCATACCGGATTTGCAATCCGGGGCATTACCAGCTTTGCTATAGCTCCAATGTTAGATAAATCATTTTTATATTGGAAAGAAAATGATTAGTTGTAAATAAAAGTGGCAGAGAGCAAGGGATTCGAACCCTCGGAGGCGTGAACCTCGCCGGTTTTCAAAACCGGTCCATTCGACCAACTCTGGCAACTCTCTACTTTTATAATTAGTGGTGCGAATGGTCGGAATTGAACCGACACTCCGAAACCGGAATTGGATTTTAAGTCCAACGCGTCTACCTATTCCGCCACACTCGCACTATTTGGTAGAATCTAAAAAACTGATGTTTCTTAAATTGGAGTGGAATTATAATAGATTAATTATTCTTTGTCAAGAGTTTTTATAAAAAATGTTAAATTTTTTATTTTTTTTATTTTTTAATAAGATATCAACAGCAAAACATGTATAATAATTGAATAAACTATGTATACATTTAAAGGATTTAAAATTGAGAAGTGATGAAGTAAAAAAAGGCTTTGATAGAGCACCGCATAGATCTTTGTTAAGAGCTACGGGATTACAAGATGATGATTTTGAGAAACCATTTATTGGAGTTGCAAACTCTTTTATTGAGTTAATTCCTGGGCACTTCTTTTTAAACAAAGTTGGTGTGATTATTAAAGATGAGATTAAGAAGTGTGGTTGTGTACCTTTTGAATTTAATACTATTGGTGTTGATGATGGTATTGCAATGGGGCATGATGGTATGTTATTTTCATTACCTTCAAGAGAATTAATTGCAAGTTCAATTGAAACAGTAATGAATGCACATAAATTAGATGCAATGATTGCTATTCCAAATTGTGATAAAATTGTTCCTGGTATGATTATGGGTGCATTAAGAGTTAATGTTCCTACTATTTTCGTATCTGGTGGTCCAATGCAAAAAGGACATACTGAAGATGGAACTCCGATTGATTTAGCAACTGCATTTGAAGCTGTTGGTAAACATGAAGCTGGTGAAATCACAGATGAAGAGTTACATGATATTGAATGTAATGCTTGTCCAAGTGGTGGTTCATGTTCTGGAATGTTTACAGCAAACTCTATGAATACACTTATGGAAGCTATGGGAATTGCACTTCCTGGAAATGGAACAATTCTTGCTTTAACTCCTGAAAGAGAAGAGTTATATAGAAAAGCAGCTAGAAGAATTTGTGAAATTGCTTTAGATAAGCAATCAAGAGAAAAATACTTATTAAGAAATATTCTAAATGAAAATGCAGTAAGAAATGCGTTTGCTGTTGATATGGCTATGGGTGGATCTTCTAATACTGTATTACATATGTTAGCAATAGCAAGAGAAGCAAAAGTTGATTTTAACTTAGAAGATATTAATAAAATTTCTAAAAGAGTTTCTCATATTGCTAAAATTTCTCCATCATTATCTACTGTACATATGGAAGATATTAATGTAGCTGGTGGTGTAAATGCAGTTATGAAAGAAATGACTAAACGTGGTGAAGATATATTACTAGATAATCTTACAATTACTGGTGAAAGTACTTTAGAGAAAATAAAAGACGCTTATATTAAAGATACAAATATTATTCATACTATTGATAACCCTTATTCTGATGTTGGTGGATTAGCTATTTTATATGGTAACTTAGCAGAAGAAGGTGCGGTTATTAAAACTGCTGGAATTACTGGTGCTCGTGCTCTTTCTGGGAAAGCTGTTTGTTTTGATGGACAAGCAGAAGCTATTGCTGGTATTGTTGGCGGAAAAGTAACTCATGGTGATGTTGTTGTAATTAGATATGAAGGACCTAAAGGTGGTCCAGGAATGCAAGAAATGCTTGCACCTACAAGTTTAATTATGGGAATGGGAATGGGTGATACAGTTGCACTTATTACTGATGGTAGATTTAGTGGAGCTACTAGAGGAGCTTCAATTGGTCACGTTTCGCCTGAAGCTGCTGAAGGTGGAATGATTGGATTATTAAAAGATGGAGATATTATTAATATTGATGTTGATGCTTATCTTTTATCTGTTGATTTATCTGATGAAGAAATTGCAAAAAGAAGAGAAAACTTCACACCAATTAAAAAACCACTTACTTCAAGTTGGTTAGGACAATATAGATCACTTGTAACTAATGCAAGTAACGGTGCAATGCTAAAAACTGACCTTTAGTCTTAAATTTAATAGAATCAAGGAAAAACCTTGATTTTATTAACCAATTATTAACTATTGATTGAAAAATAGTTTACACTTATACCCTACAATTATATTAATCAAAAACTCAAAAGGATATATTGTGAAGAAAAAACTTTTATTTGCCTCAACATTAATTGCTAGTCAATTATTCGCTGAAACAATAAATTTTGATATGATGGATAAAAATCCTGAAAGAATAGCACCTAATACAAATAATCAAATTTTATCATTTAATGGTGCTATTAAAAAATCTATGAAATCAATTGTAAATATTTCAACAAAAAGACATGTTAATTCATCGACTGAAAACTTACCCTTACAAATGTTTAATGACCCATTTTTCAAAAGATTTTTTGGAGATCAATTTGGTAATCAATTTAAACAAAATAGAGTACAAAGATCATTAGGTTCTGGTGTGATTATTGCTAAGAATGGATATATTGTAACAAATAGCCATGTTATTGATAATGCTGAAGAAATTACTGTAACAATTGGAAATGATACAACAGAATATAGTGCTAAATTAATTGGAAAAGATGCTGATAGTGATTTAGCTGTTATAAAAATTGAGTCTGATAATTTAACTCCTATTAAATTTGGTCATTCAAAAGAGCTAGAAATTGCAGATATGATTTTTGCAATTGGAAACCCATTTGGAATTGGAAGTACTGTAACACAAGGTATTATTTCAGCTTTAAATAAAAATAAAGTTGGAATTAATAGATATGAAAACTATATTCAAACAGATGCATCAATAAATCCAGGAAACTCAGGAGGAGCTCTTGTTGATAGTAGAGGGGCATTAATTGGAATTAATACTGCTATTATTTCCAAAAGTGGTGGAAATAATGGAATTGGATTTGCAATTCCTGTAGCAATGGTTAAAGATGTTGTTAAAAAATTAGTATCAGATGGAAAAGTAACTCGTGGATATCTAGGTGTTGCTATTAGTGATTTAGACAAAGAAATGTCAAAAGTTTATAATCATAAAAAAGGTGCTTTAGTTCTAGATGTATCTCCTGATACTCCTGCTTTTAAATATGGTGTTAAAAGAGGTGATTTAATTTATGCTATTAACAATAAAGATATAAAAGATAGAACTTCATTACAAAATGTTGTAGCTTCATTTAAACCAAATGAAGAGATTGTACTTAAGATTGAACGAGATAAAAAGAATATTGAATTAAAAATCATATTAGGAAATAGATCAAGTCTAGTTCAAATCCAATCTAACAACGGTAGAGTTCTTGGCGGATTAAAAGTAAGTGCAATTGATGCTAATATGCAAAAACAATTTAGATTAGCTCCTGATACAAAAGGTGTGTTAATTTCTGATGTTGAACCAAAAAGTAAAGCTGAAAAAGTTGGTTTCCAAGCTGGAGATATTATAATTCAAATTGAAGATGTTGAAGTTAAAAACTTCCAAAATCTTGAAGTATCTTTAACAAAATACAAAAATAAACATAAAAGAGTTTATGTAAATAGATATGGGCAAACTATACTATTTGTTATAAAATAAAGGATTTACAATCATAAAAGTATTAATGATAGAAGATGATTTAGAGTTAGCTCAAATCATCACTGATTATTTAGCATCATTTGATATAGAAGTTACAAATACAGATAGCCCTTATAATGGGTTATCTATGCTAAGTGTAAATAAAGAGTTTCAATTAATTATCTTAGATTTAACTCTTCCTGAAATTGATGGATTAGAATTACTTCCTAAAATTAGAGAGAAATCTGAAATACCTATTATTATTAGTTCTGCAAGAGATGATATTTTGGATAAAGTTATGGGTTTAGAAAGAGGTGCTGATGATTATTTACCAAAACCTTATAATCCAAGAGAACTACAAGCTAGAATAAAAACTATTTTAAAAAGAATTGATAAACCAAGTGAAGTTAAAAAAGAAGAACATAATTCTGCTTTTAATATAAAAGAAGAAGATATGCAAATATCTTTTCAAGGTTCATCACTTACTCTTACTTTAGCTGAATATGATATCTTAAAATTACTCATTCAAAGAAATGGTGGAGTGATTGCTAGAGAAGATTTTATTTATGCTAGTGATAGTATTGAAGATGATTCATCGTTAAAAAACATTGATGTAATTATTTCAAGAATTAGATCAAAATTATCAAAAATTGATAATAGTAAAACATATATAAAATCTGTTAGAGGTATAGGATATCAATTAGTATGATTAGAAATATCTCTATTTCTGCTTTTATTAATATTATATTTTCATTAGCATTTATTGCAATACTAATTACATTTTCATTTTTTATCAGTTTTGATAAACAAAAACATGAAATCACTCAACAAAATAGATATGAGCTTATTGCTGAGAATTTTTTGAGTACTTTTCAAAATTTACCTGATGCACAATCTCTTTTTAAACTTTTTAAAAAATTTCAAGTTAAGCCATTAGAAGATAGAGATGAAAAACTAGAGATAATCAAAAATGCCCAAGAACTTACAATCACGCAAAATTACTTAGGAACATATAGAGTTTATAAATATGATAATACTTATTATATTTATGTACAACAATATGGATACAATCTTATGTTAAAAGATATAAGAAATCATAACTATAGTATGGCAATAATTGTAGGAGCTTTTATTCTTTCAATTGTAACAATACTTTTTTTATATGCGATTTTAAAAAGAAAATTAAAACCTTTAAAACTATTAAATAAGCAAATTATTGAGTTTTCAAATGGTAATAAAGATGTTAAAATAAAATCTGTTAGCAATGATGAAATAGGAACAATTGCAAAAAGTTTTAATGAAGCAATTACACTTATAAATAATCAAACAAAATCAAAAGATTTGTTTATGCGTAATATGATGCATGAACTTAAAACTCCAATTACAAAAGCCATGTTTATTGCAGAAACTCTAGATAATGAACAAACAAGAGATAATCTACAAAGAGCTTTTAAAAGAATGGACGATATTATAAAAGAGTTAGCAACTGTTGAAAAGCTAACATCTGCTAATAGTATGATGTATAAAGAGCCAACATCATTTTTTAATATTTATAATAAAACTTTAGAAATCATGATGGTAAATCCTGAAAATATTGCATCTAAAATCAAATCATTTAACTTTTCAGTTGATATTTCTATGTTTTCAATTGCTCTTAAAAACTTGATTGATAATGCAATTAAATTCTCTCCGAATAATAAAGCAATTATTAATGCTTCAAAAGATGAAATACAAGTTATATCTCTTGGAGAACCATTACAATATGATTTAAGTTATTACACAGAAGCTTTTTCACAAGAAGAAAAAAGAAGTGATGGCTTTGGATTAGGTTTATATATCGTAAAAACCATTGCTTGTTTACATGGTTATACTTTAGAATATAAATATGAAAATGGGAAAAACTACTTTATGATAAAAATGTAAAATAGCTATTATTATAACTTTTATGAAACTCTATTTTTTATTATAAAGTTTCATAAAATTGTAGTGAAGATATAAAGATAAAGCTATAACTGCACTTCCTAAAAAAAGTAACAAATAATTACTTGTTTTTTCCCAAATGATAAGATTTACAAGTAACCCAACTGGAACTAAAGCATTATTCATAATTGCAAGTACTCCTGCATCTACTAAACAAGCACCTTTGTTCCATAAAAAATATCCTAAACCAGAAGCTGCAACACCTAACCAAAATAAAACACCCCATTGAATTAATGAAGGAGATAGTTTTTCTGGATTTGCAAAAAGTATGAAAGATATAGCACTTATAATTAATGCTCCAAAATGAAAATATCCAAAAACATCTCTTTGTCTAATTTCTCTGTGTGACTCCATTACCTTTTTATAAGTACTTTGCCCCAAAGCAAAACAAATACTAGCGCCTTGAACCATTAAAAAACCTGTAATAAAATCCTCATTAATATTTTGATATCGAATAATATATGCACCAAATACAGCTAACCCAGTACTTACAAGATAAAGTGCTTTAAATTGTCCTTTTAACCCATCATAAAATAGTGTTACGTAAATAGGAGTGAATACAGTAAAAAGTACAACCTCAGGAACACTTAAAAATAGGAAGGACTTATAAAGAAAGATATACATTAGGCCAATTTGTACTGTTCCAATAAGCATGATTTTTAGTTTTAATTTATTGGGAATGCCTTTAAATTTTGTAAAAGGTAAAAAAACTAATGAAGCTAATGCAACTCTAATAAGTACTGCAAAATAACTATCCACTTGACCTGCTAAAATCTCACCTATTAAACTAAAAGAAAATGCCCAAAGTATTGTCACAAAAATTAAATATTGCATTTATTATTTAGCTTCTTACATCTTTCATTACTTCAAACCAAGAACGGTTAAAATGTTTTTTTATATATTTTTCTCTATGAGGAACTATACATCCTGAACAATTTTGATGAATATAATCATCTCCAATATATTGTGATCCATCTCGAGATTTAATATTACATACAGAAAATAAAGTTCTACCTTCCTCTGTTTTTTCAAAGCCTTCTGTTTTAAATCTAAAGTTTGGACAGGCACATAGATAACAGTTTAGGTCTTCCATATCATGGCATTTTTTATTGTCTTTATATAATGGACAGAAATCTGGCTCATTTTTTACCATATTATCAAATCTAAAATATTCTATTACCTCATCAACACTTTTATCTTCTAATTTTTTCATTACATTTGCGTGAAGGTTTCCTTGCTGGATAAACCATTCGTCATAAGTCATCATAGTACTCCTAAAATCAATACAATTATTATAAATAAATCTAAGCGATACTTTAACGAAAGTGTCTTTAAAACATCACTATTTTCAATACTTTCTTTTCCTATTCCAAAAAAAGCTTTTTCTTTTACTTTTCCAAAATATGAAGTTGAACCTCCAAGTTTTAAATCAAGACTTAAAGCCATTGCTGCAATTGGTAAGCCAGCATTTGGACTATCATGTTTAGAGCCATATTTATTAAACTCTTTTAATGCTTTTTTACTTGCAAATAATAGTCCAATTAAAAAAGCTGTAATTCTTGCAGGAATGTAGTTTACAACATCATCCAGTATTGCGGATACTTTTCCAAAGTTTTCATACTTTTCATTTCTATATCCAACCATTGAATCAAGTGTATTGATAGCTTTATATAAATATGCTCCAACTATTCCAAAACATAATAAATAAAACAAAGGAGCTATTACTCCATCACTTAAGTTTTCAGCGTATGTTTCTACTGCTGCTTTATTTACATCTGAGTTTGTCATATCGCGTGTATCACGACTAACTAACATACTAATTTTTTGTTTTTTTATCTCTAAATCATTACTTGATATTACATCTTTCACGCTATCGTATAGCATTTTTGAAGCAAGTGTAAAAGAAGCTAAAAAGCCTTGAAAAAATACATTATCAAAACTAGCTAGGAAAGAAGTGATGAGATATACTATTAAAAGTAATGAAAGAGTAAGAATTGCACCTACTTTAATTGAATCTTCATAGTATTTTTCTTTAAACCAATTTATATAATCGCCCATTAAAATAATTGGATGTTTTATAAATTTTAATTTCTCAAACTCTCCAAAGATATTATCTAAAATATAAGCTATCAAAGCAATACTATAAAACATTATCTACTATCCTTTGAACATCGAGTTTATCTTTCATTGTATTTACAAAAGTATCTATTGAATTCTTTTTATACTCTTCAAACTTATACCCTATATATGAAGAATTAATCTCTTTAAAATATGAAGTTCTAAACTCATCATTATCAAAAATGCCATGTACAAAAGTACCTTTGAATTTTTCACATTCAAATGATAATGAATATTCATCACTTTTTCCATGATGTATTTCAAAACCTTCTATTTGTGTATTAAATAAATCGTATGTTTTTTTTTCTAATATCTTCTGTTTTTCAAAAGTAATACTAGCAGGAATTTTGGCAAAGCCTTGTTCTATTAAAGCTTCACTATTTTCTAGTGCATACTTATCATTAAGAGTTTCAAACATCATCTCATATCCACCACAAATACAACATATATCTTTTTTGTAGTTCTTAATTTGTTCAAATAGTCCATTTTCTTTTAGCCATTTTAAATCTTTTATCACAAGTTTTGAGCCTGGAAGTATTACAAGGTCAAACTTTTCAAGTGATATATTATAATCTACAAACTCTACAAATACCTCATCATCTGCAATTAGTGGTTCAATGTCATTATAATTACTCATATATGGATATGAAATCACTGCAATATCAAGTTTTTTCTTTTTTGGGTTTTGTACAAAGTTTTTTAAAGAAGCTGAGTCTTCAAAGCCTAAATTAAATGGAATATATGGTAATACTCCTAAAACCGGAATTTTAAAATCTTCTTCAATTATTCTAATACCTTCATCAAATAAAGATAAATCACCTCTAAATTTGTTTACTACTACACCTATGATATTATTTCTTAACTTTTCTGGAAGTAAATGATATACACCATATATAGATGCAAACACTCCACCCTTTTCTATATCTGCTACTAATATGATTTTGGTATCATATTCATTTGCTATAAAGATATTTGAAAGGTCTTTATCCATTAAGTTTAATTCAACTGGACTGCCTGCTCCTTCATTTACAATGCAATCATATTTTTCATCTAAGTATTCATAGCATCTTTTAACAGCAGGTTTTAGTAAATCTAAATCTCTATAGTATTCAAGTACTTCTTTATTTGCTACTACCTTACCCTCAACTATTAAAGAAGCAGAACTTCCTCGACCAGACTTAAGCAATACTGGATTTAAATGATATGAAGTTTCAACTCCAAGTACTTCACTTTGAAAGTATTGGGCAATTGCTATTTCACTTCCATCATCACATACGTGAGAATTATTTGATACATTTTGTGCTTTAAAAGGTGCAACGCTGTAACCTAAGTCTTGAAGTATCTTTGCTATTACAAATGTTATAGTTGATTTTCCTGCGTCTGAGGAAGTGCCTAGGATTGATATGTTATTCATATAAATCTTCATTTAATAGTTGTGTTACTTTTTTATAATTATCTTCATCTGCATAAAAATATTCTTCAAGTAATGGCTTGATTTTATATTCTTTTACAAATTCTAATTCTTCATCATTTACAACTTTCATAAAATAACTATGACCTAATTTATAATCTTCACCTATATTTTCACCAATAAATTCATTTAAATTCTTCATTAAAACTTTTGCATTATAAAAGTTTATCAACTCTTCATTTGGTTTCATTTTTAAAAAAGTGAATCTTCTTCGTAGAGCTATATCAATAGTAGCAATTGATTTATCAGTACTATTCATCGTACCTATAATAAATAGATTTGATGGTATTTTAAATTTCTCTTTTGAATAAGGAAGCGTTATCTCATAATCATCTCTTTTATCTTCTTCAATTAAAGTAATAAGCTCTCCAAATATTTTAGAGATATTTCCTCTGTTTATTTCATCTATTACTATGTAAAAGTTTTTTTGCTCTGTAGATTCTAAGTTTATATATGATTTATCAATATTTAGTTCATATTCATACATTTTTTTATAAAACATAAAATAATATCTAGCATTTCCATGAAAACTTCTTTGAGATTCAAACTTTGGTTTGACATCTTCATATGTTTTTATTAATCCTTGTTTAAACTGTTCATAATCTCTTTCAATAATATCCAAAGCTAACCTTTGAGGTGATTTTACTGAACCACCTAACAAAAAAGCACCTTTATTATTAATTGATTTTATTGTTATTGTTTTATTAATAAAAAACTTTTTTTCATCATCTAAATGTTCTTGAATATGGTTTGTAAACTTACTTAGCAATTCAGCTAAAGAGATATTCCTTAAACCTTTTAATTTACTATCTGTAAGGTTATTATTTGCATTAGTGGAGATTTCTTTAAAAATCCCATTTTCAAGTTCAATATTCCCTTCTTCACTTGGTCTAAACCCTTCAATAAAATCTTCATAAGAATAACTTTGATGAAAAGTTACAAACTCGATTCTTTTTTCATCTTTTATATTTTGAAAGATATCATTATATTCATCTGTTGTATTATCATTAGTACTTATTGATTTAAAAATATCTTGTTCTTTTACTCCATTTTCTATCATAGATATAAGTTTCTTATAATTATGTGTTTTACCAACTCCTGGTGCACCATATAGCATTATATTTTTTGTATTTAAACTTTGGATGTTAGTTTTATTAGCAAACTCATCATCTATCTGTTGAGACTCTATAAACTTAATATATTTATTAATAGCTGCACGAGGTAAATGATTCCCAGTACTTCTGCTCCATTCCTCTAAGTCATTATTGCATCTATTAGAAATGTCTCGTAAAGAAGATAAATCAATAATATTAAAAATAGTATCTATATTAAGCTTTTGGGAAAAATCTTCATCTAGACTTCGTATATAATTATTTATAGTATTTTCATTTTGTAAGGTTTGACTAGCATAAAGTCTATATTCATTTCTTCTTTCATCTATTGTCATATATTTTCTCCAATTTTATTTTAATACTTCTTATATATTCACTATAACTACTATCATCATAATTTAAATCTACAGTTTTAATTCTAAGATTTACTTTATTTTCATTCTTACCTAAAATCAATTCATCATCATATTCATTTTTATACTTTGGGTATAAAAGCATAGTATTTTTTATCTTATAATTATTTGCATAAACATACATTTGAAACTTATCATCTCTTTTAATTTTATGTTTATTACTTAACTTTTTATACTTAGTATCAATTATCAAATCATTTACAATAATATCTGGTTTTAATATCAAGTCTTCAAAAGTATCACAACTTTGGAGTTTTGTATTTGGTTCAATTTCTTTACTCATTTTACCAATAAATTTTTCAAATAAGATATTCATATCAAATAAAAAGGCAAAGGATTTTTTATCTTGTGAAAATAAAGGAATATATTTATTTAAAAGTAAAAGAGCAAACTCAAAAGAGTCTTTGAATCTTTGATTTAATCTATTAAAATGAATATTCAAACTATTTATATCAAAGTTCTTATCTTCTACCTCATCAAAAATTAATTCACATTGTTTTAAAAGCTTTTTATCTTTTACACTTTTTGCTAATATTTTTATTGCGTATAAGAAAAATTGATTTAAACTATTATTCATAGAGAATTCATCATATTCACAATAAATCTTTGTCTTTGAAAAGTTATACTTTAAATTTTCATTTATTAGATATTTCCCTCTTAATGTAGTCAAGTTATTTTCTTGAGTTGTATACTCTTTATAAATACCTTTTTGTAACTCTTTAAATAAATTTTGTGCGAACATTTGAATAAAGACTTCTATAAAACTATGCTTATGATTTTGACATGAAGCTAACTGTTCATTTTCAAGTTTTATGTCATAGCAATACATTAACATATATATAAATATGTCTAAATTATTCTCATCTTGCTTAGAAATTTTAGGAAGAATAAAATAGTCTTTATTATAAATATTAAGAATTCCACAGTATTGTTGAGTTCTTACTTTTCCCCAATCTTCTTTAAAGTATTTATGTAAAGATTTATTATCTATTATAGTTTTTGAAATTTCTTCTGGAACTTCTTGGTATTCATATAAATACATTTATTCTTTTTCCTTAAGGAAATTTTCTATAGGCTTCTTTTCTGTGTCGAACTCTTATTATTTCTATAATAAGCTCATCTTTTTCAATCGAGTAAATTACTCTGTAATTTCCTACTTTAATTCTATAAATAGATTCAGTACCTAAAAGTTTTTTATAATTTGTGGGAAAAGGATCATTTGATAGGTTTTCTATTGAAAGAAAGATTTTCTTTATTTCAGTTTTATCAATCTTTTTAAATTCTTTTTTAGCAGATAGTTTCCACTGAATTTTATATAAGGCCATCTTCTTTTAATTCCTTGTAAAAATCTTCACTAGAAATTGATTCTTCATCTTTTCTTTGGGCAACAGTTACTAAATCTTCAAAGTCTTCAAGCATATTTTCATATTCTTCAATTGATATGATAACTGATGTTTTTTCTCCATTATCATTTGTAATATACTGAGGGTGTAAATTCATAGACATAGTCATTAGATACTCCTTTTTATAATAATTATATTATATCAAATTTTTATTTATTACTTATATTCTAACTTGTTTACTACTAACTGCTTATTCTTAAAAGGGTCAATAATCGCTTCGATTTCGTCAAATTTGTATTTCAACCTAAAGCCTATTTTTGAGTTTGTTGCTGTTGATTCTAAGATATAAAAAGCTTTATCGTTTACATATAATGCTTTTTTATTTGCTAATTTACTTTTTAAATTTACTATTACAAATATATGTTTTGGAACTAACACAAAGTAAGCTTCATAGCCTTTCATATTTAACATTGAGATTAGAAGATTTGATTTATCATCACAATCTCCAAAGTTTTGACTTACTACTTGCTTTGAACTTCTAGCAACACTTTCATTAACTTTATATGGTATTCTTGTTACAAAATCTAGCATTTTTTGAACTTCACATATTTCATTTTCTTGGCATGTTTTTGTTAGATGATTTGCAAGTCTTAAAGTGTAATCATCACGTCTTACTTGATTTACATAAGTTAAATCACCTATATCTATAAATTGTTTTTTGACAATATTATAAGATGTAAAAATCATATAAATTACGTAAGCAATAAAAATGAAAGATAGAATAAATGAGAAGTATTTTAGATATTTATTATTTACTAACATATTTCTTCTAAGGCTTTTTTCAAAGTACTTAAGTGATTTGATGATTTAACAGCGATTCTTACATATGAATCATCTAAAAAGTCAAAGTTTTGGCAGTTTCTTATCATGATTTTATATGGCTTTAGTTTTTCTTGAAATTGCCTTGCATTTATAGTTTTTAGTTTTGCAAGTATATAGTTTGCACTACTTTGATATATCAGTTCAATTAAATCTGAATTTTTTAGTATATTTTCTAATTCTAATTTATTTTTTGCATTTATTGCTTTTGAGATTCTTTTAAAACTATTATCTTCAAGAGCAGCTTGTAAATAGTTTGAATCAAAAGTTGAGAGTTTCCACATTGGCTCAAATCTTTTTAATGAATCAATATTTTTTTCATTTGATACAATACAACCTACTCTAATGCCCGCACTTGAATAAAATTTTGTCATAGATTTTAAAATATATAATTTATCATATTTTTCTAAATACTTAATAGCTGAATCCCCATCACAAAAATCTAAAAAGCTTTCATCTATTAAAATAGTACAATTTCTTTCAATCCAATATTCCATCAAATTATCAAAATCATAATATGTTCCATCAGGAGTTGAAGGGTTTACAAAAATTACTAAGCTCTTTTCTTTTACTGGTAAATTCATATTTTCAAAGCGATTTATTGTTCTTAATTCATAGCCAAAGTTTACACAAGCTTTTTTATACTCTAAATACGCAGGTGAATAAATAGTACAATGTTTTAAATTTAAGTGCCTAAAAAGTGCAAAAATAGCTGAGCTTCCACCATTGAAAAGCTCCATCTGAGATGGTTTTATCTTATAGTTTTTTGCAATCTTTTCATATAACTTGTCATAAATTGGATAAGAAGAGATATCAAGATTATTAAAATTAATATTTACCTCTGGTTTTATAAAGTTGATGTTTGAAGAAAGGTCGATTATCTCATCTATTTTACAGTTTAACTCTTTGGCAAAGAGTTCTACTTGTCCACCATGTTCATAAGTTTTCATAAAATTAAAGCCAATGCGATATTTAATAAAAGCAATTCTGTATGTTCTAGAGTAAAGCCTAAGCAATCACCATTTACAAAAGAAAACTTTTTATCTAAAACTTTTAATATAAAATAAAAACTAAGAAGTGAAATTATAAAAAGTATTATTACATTTGAAGCAAAAAACATAGCTATTAAAACATAAAGTAAAGTGATTATTTTAAGCTTCCCTACTCCTGCACTTTGAAAAGCAAGTGATAAAAAGCTATCTTTGTTAAATTTAAAAAATTGTAATAAATACATGAAATTTAGTCTAGAAAACACTAAAACTATAATAAACAAAGCATACTCTTGTTTATATAAAATATAAGTAGAGATTCCAACTTTTAATAAAACAAAGCAAAAAGCATATAAAGCACCAATTGCTCCAATAGTTGGGTCTTTCATGATTTTATATGGATCTTTTCCTGAATAAGAAGCAAACCATGCATCAACTACATCACATATAGCTTCTAAATGTAAAAATCCATAAAGAACCAAATAAAAGACAGATGCAACAAAAGCTGAATATAATGGATTAAAAAGCTCATTTAAAAAAAGATTTAAAGCTATTACAGTACACCCAAGTATAAAACCAACTAATGGCAAAAGAGCAAGAGAGTATTTATAAGTGTCATTTGTAATTTTCATCTCTTTTACAAATACAGGAATAATCGAAAAATACGAAAGTGCAAAATAAAAAGCGTTTAGTATTTGTTTCATTTTAATCTTTTTGAAAGTGAATATTTAACTTCATAAACTTCATCACAAAGCTTTACTAACTCTTGTCCTATAAGTCCTGAGAAATCTACAAATCTTCTAGACTCACTATCAAAAGGAATTACTCCACAAGAAACATCATTTAAAACAAAAACAATATTTGCATCTATTTTACAGACATTTTGTAATTGTTTTTTTAATACTTCTTCATCTTTTTCAAGATTGTTAAAAAGCCACATAGAAACACAATCAACTAAATATGTTTTATTATCTTCAATTACTTTGTCTAAATCTTTTGGCTCTTCAATAGTTAAAAACTCATCAACTCTATCTTCTAAATGTTTATCAATTCTATTTTGCATTGAAGAGTCATTGTAAGAATTATCGTAAGTAGCAACATAATATGGTTTCTGATTTATTGAAAGTTCAAGTGCTTTTTGTGAAGCAGCGCTTGTTTTCCCTGATTTTTGACCACCAAAATATAATATTTTCATTATAAACCTAAAAAGTTTTTAATACCCGTAAATACAATTTGAGCAGATAAAGCAGCTAAAAATAATCCTGTTATTTTTGAAATCACTAAAAGCCCTTGTTTACCGATAATCTTTTCAATAATATTAGAGCTATAAAGCATAATCCCTATTACTAAAACAGCACAAATCAAAGCTAAACTTCCCATTACCATTGAAGACTTGTTTTCAAAAGTTGCACCCATTACTAGTAAAATACCAATAGTTCCAGGTCCAATTGTAATAGGAATAGCAAGAGGTACGACTGCTAAGTCTAAGATATCTTTATCTCCTACTTTAGCTGTAGCTTTGTTCCCTTGGATTAATTCAACTGCGGATAAAAACATTAGTGCTCCAGCACCTATTCTAAAAGCATCTAAAGTTATTCCAAATACATCAAAAATATGATTACCAAAAAACAATAATACTAAACTTACTACAATCACAGATGTTGTAACTTTAATTGCTAACTTTTTTCTTTCTTTTATTGTTGCATCGTGAGTTACTGTTAAAAAAACAGACAACACAAAAAATGGTGTCATAATAAAAAACATTTTTAAAAATGTTGATATAAAAATTTCCATGATTTATCCTAAAAAACTTTCAATTTTTTTCGTTAATGTGATTTTTTCAATTGAATTAATTGCTGCATAACATAAAGCAGCACCACAACCAACACCCTCTTTTGCTTCGCCTTCATCATATAGTTTTAATGCCCGATGAGAAGATTCTGAAAAGTCAAAACTAGAAGCATAAGCATTTATAGGAAATGCAAGCTGTTGTAAAAGTGCTTTTATATTTGAGTTTTCATCTTCATTAATCCATTTAGTAGTACATAAAGCAATATTTGAAGAGTTTATTTCTCCTTGCATACTTTCTAAAATAGAATTAACAATTAAAAGTACAGTAGCCATTTGAGTACCACCAGCTAGTATTACTTTTAAATCTTTTGATGTACTTCCTAAAACAAAACCTGCATTAAAAATTAGCATATTATCAGCTACATTTGATAGTTTTGCAAAAACATCATCATTTTGTAAAACTCTATTTAAAGCATTTTTTATTGTTTCATTTTTAATATCACTTGGATTATTTTTAAAAGAGCTTGAAAAATATCCATCACTTGAATAACCTAAAGCCTTAGCTGTAGCATTTGCTGTTGTTGTTCCACTTGGAACTGATTCTGCAAGAATTACATAATCGTCATTTGTTTCATACGAACTTGCAAACTGTACTCCTGCTTGAAAAACTGCCATTGCATCAATTTTTGCACCATCATCAATTCGTGCACTTGGCTCTAAATCAAAATCATGTATTTTAAAGTAATCAATTTTTGGTTTAACTTCTAATCCTAAATCAAGTATTTCAATATTTGAAAAAGGTTTTAGTTCATGAACTGCCCTTGTGATAAGTGCAGGAGTTGGTACTCCTTTTGGAGTTTGAGCAATATCTTCTAAAGAACGAACTTCTTTTAAACATAAGAATTCTGCATCTAATGTAGGTGTTAATGAAAGTTTTCCAGGAATTCCAGCTTGAGAGATATTAGGAATTTCACAAGTTTTTGTAACACTTCCTGATAAAAGGAAAGTTGCTTTTTTACCTCTTAAATATTCAAGAAAATCGCTACTTCCCAAAATTGTTTCAAAGTTCATTTGAAGCCTTTTATTTAATTTTTAGGAAGTATAACAAATATGCGCTTATTTAAAATATTTATTCACAATTTCAAGAAAATCTTTTGGATTTTTGTATCCTACAATTTTAGAAGCTTTTACTTCTTTATTATTTGTATCCCAGAAAACTAATCCTGGAGGTCCAACTATTCCATATTTTGTTTGTAAAGCTTTATCATCATCATTGTTTGCTGTTACATCAGCTTTTAAAAGTGTAAATCCTTGAAGTTTTTTAATTACTTCAGGATCTTTGAAAGTTATCTCTTCTAACTCTTTACAAGCTACACACCAATCCGCATAAAAATCTAACATTACGGGTTTAGAAGAAGCTGCAATTGCTAAATCTAACTCCTCAATATTTTTAATATAAGAGAATTTCAAAGCTTGTGTTTGACTAACAACTCCTGAAGCATTTGTAAATTTTTCAAATGGTTTTAAAGGATTTATAGCTCCTGAGATAGTTCCAAAGAATAAAGAAACACCGTAAAGGAATATTACAACAGTTACAAGTTGAGCTAAAATATGTTTGTATACGTTTAAGTAAATTGCAGCTCCTAAGAATAATAATGACCATAAAAACATTACAATACTTGCATCTAAAACTCTATCTAACATCCAAATAGCAATTGCTAGCATTACAATTCCAAATACTTTTGAAACAGAATCCATCCATCCACCAGGTTTTGGCATGAATTTTCCTGCACCAATTCCAATTAATAACAATGGCATTCCCATTCCTATGCTTAACACAAACAGTGCAAGTCCACCTAGAACTGCATCACCTGTTTGTCCAATATAAACCAAAGCACCTGCAAGTGGAGGAGCAACACAAGGTCCAACAATTAATGCTGAAAGGAACCCCATAATTGCAATTCCTAAGATACCTTGTTTCTCTTTTCCATCTGTAGTTTTATTTATTTTATTTTGAATACTTTGTGGTAACTCGATTTTAAAGTATCCAAACATTGAAAATGCAAGTGCTATAAATATAGCTGCAAAAACAGTTAAAACATAAGGATTTTGAAGTGCTACTTGTAAGTTTGCACCAAATAATCCTGCTATTACACCTGCAATTGTATATGCCATTGCCATTGCTAAAACATAAACTAGTGACAAAAAGAAGCCTTTACTTGCTGTCATTTTTTCATTTTGAGATGCACCTACAATAATTGAAGATAGAATAGGAATCATTGGAAAAACACAAGGAGTAAATGAAAGTAATAAACCAAATCCAAAGAATGTAGCTAAAACTAATAGTATATTTCCTGTTTTCAAAGTATTTGCAATACTGTCTGTTTCATTTAGATCAGCAGAACTTTCTACTTTTTCTGTATTAACTACTTCTTTTGTTTGCTCTTGTTTTGCATTAGCTTGTATTTCATCTAATTGAATTTTTTTACTCATTGGTGCATAACAAAGCCCAGCTTTAGAACAACCTTGAAACTTAAAAGTTAACTCAGCTGTGCTAGTTGCTATTTTTGATTCAATTAAAGAATAAGGCACTTCAATATTTTGATTTGTAAAATGAACAATAAAGCCATCATATTCTACAGGTTTTGGAATATCAACTTCTTTTGTAATATCAATTTTTGAAGGTTTGGTAATAAATACTTGAAGTTTATCATCATATAAATATATATCCTTCCCTAAATTTAATTTGAAAACAATTTTTTTATTTTCTTTTACTATTTCCGTTTTAAAAGCTTCATCTGGCTCTAAAAAATTTTGTTCAAATTCTAATGAAAAAGCATATAAGCTTATAAACAATAGTAATAATATTTTTCTCATCAATAGTCCTAATATGGTTTGGTTGTAAATATATCTTATTATATTAAAATTTTGTAAAGAGTTTGTTAATTCTAAATTCTTTTCTTATTAAATATAAGATTTTATTATATTTATTTATAAGATAATTATGATAAAATCTTCTTTATAAAAGGATATTTATGAATGAATTAGTAGATTTACAACCAAGAATTGTAGAAAAAATGATTAATGATAATATTGTGATGATTGATGTTAGAAGAGAAGAAGAATGGAAAAGAACAGGATTAATTAAAAATTCTCATCTTTTAACATTTTTTGATGACAAAGGTGAATATAATTTAGAAGATTGGATGAATAAATTTGAAAAGCTTGTTACATCAAAAGATCAAACTTTTATTTTAATATGTGCAAGAGGAAATAGAACTAGAACTATTGGGAATTATTTGATATCGCAAGATTATAAAAATACATCTCATTTATTTGGAGGAATGGTTTTATGGGAACAAGAATTAAGAGAAACTACTAAGTATGAAGCTTAGTAGTTTATAATTTTTCTATCTGAATCAACCCATTCATCAATTCCACCCTCAAGATACATTGCATTTCTCATCTTTTTTTCATTATATAACTTTGAAGCCAATTTTTCTGCTTTTTTGCCATCTTTTGATATCAAAACAAATGCTCTATTTTTGTCTTTAATTAATCTTATTAATGTATGTAACCATTTTTTTTCATCTTTACTTGTATAGGTTATTCTATAAGAGTTAGGAATGATTCCTGTTTGCTTCCATTTACTTTTATCTCTAATATCAACAATAATAATATTTTTCTGGATAAAAACTTCAAGTTCATCAACTATTAATGATTTAACATCTTTTGCAAAAGATACCGTAGTTAGGTATAAGATTAGTGTGATAAGTATAAATAGCTTTTTCAATTGTTTCCTTTAATTAAATTAATAAAAGAATTATAACAAAAAAAAGTTTCTAAAAAGTATTTATAAAATAAAGATAAGAAAAAAATCTTATCTTTTATATTCTAAGATTATGCGTTTTTTCTATCTTCGCTAGCTTTTTGTAAAATAGTAATAATTTCATCTAAGTTTTCATAAGGAATATGTGATTTCCATTGAATATCTGTACCATTTAATGAAACACCAATACTTACGATATCTGCTGTATCTTTTCCGTAAGGCTCAGTAACATTAGAAACTGAAATAACACCTTTTTTTGTACCTGCTAATGGTAATGAACCTAGTTCTGTAATTGTAGACATTTTGTACCCTTATTATTTAATTTTTAATTCTGCTATTATTTTACAAAAATAAACTTTTGTTTTATTAAAATTACTCAATATGTGGATCAGGTTTTCCTAAATGGAAACCTTGGAATTCATCAACTCCTAATTCACTAACCAAATCAAACACCTCTTGTGAATGAATAAACTCGGCAATAACCCTTATATTTAAAGCTTTTGAGAATTCTATTATAGATTTTACCATTTCATATGAATTTTTATCCGTATTAATGTCTTTAATTAAAGAACCATCAATTTTTATATAGTCTGGTCTAATTTTTAAAATATGTGCAAAGTTAGAGTAACCTGTACCAAAATCATCAATTGCAATTTTAATACCTTGATTTCTATATTTCTCGATAAAATCTTCTAGGATAGTATAATCTGCAATATGGTCACTTTCTAATATTTCAAATACAATTCTTTTTTTGTTAACAGAATCAATTTTATCTAAGTTTTTATCTAAAGATTCAACAAAATCTATATCTAAGATATCTTTGAAGCTTAAGTTAAAAGATATTTGTTTATCAGTTCTATTTAAATCAGATAATGCTTTTGAAATAACTTGATTTGATAATTGTAAATATTGCTTAGTTTTAACAGCAACATCTAAAAATAAATATGGAAGTAAATAAGTATCATTTCCTTCTTCATCTAAGTCTTTTATTCTCATTAATGTTTCATATTTTACTATTTCTTTGTCTTTGTTAAAAATAGGCTGATAAAATGGAGTTACTGTATTGTCTTTTAATGCACATTTGATTTTTTCTCTCCAGAAAATTGATTTCTCAATAATCTCTTTTGTATCTAATTCATTATTGTAAACAAAGAATCTTTGATTATTTTTCTTAGCTTTCTTTAAAGCAATTCCCGCAGTTTTAAGTGGTTCTTCTTGTGCAATTGAAATACCTAATGTAATATCGATAAATATTTCAATATCTAGTTCTTCAATAAGAATAGCTCTATTTTTAAATAATGTTGATAACTCATTAATGAATTGGTCATATTTAGAAAACCCCATCATTCTTTTATCTGTAACACTAAATACATTACCATGAATTCTATTTACAGTAACATTGTATTTATTAGCAAACTCATTTAAAACATTCGCTGTTTCAATTAAAACTAGATTACCAGTTGAGAAACCATAAAGTTCATTAATATCATCAAAAGAATCAATATCAACTAAAGCCACTGAAACAAAATCACAATCTTTAATATCTTCTTGTAATGCATATCTATTTTTCAGATTTGTTAGCTCATCGTAGTAAAGTTTGTCACTAATCTCTTTTGTTTTCTTTTGAACATGATCTTCTAATGTTTTTCTATTTGTTTCAACTTGATCAAGTAAAGTATTAAATTGATTTGCTAAAAACCCAATTTCATCTTTTGATTTTGGAGCTGATTCAAATTCATTAGTTTCTACTTGTGCTTTTTGAACTTCAGAGAACATCTTGTTAATAGGAGCAACCACTTTTACAGTAATAAATATACCTATGATTGCAAGTACTACGAATAATAAAATCGAAATGTTTAAAATTAAAGAATTAATTCCATCAACATAACTTGAGAAGTCTTCTTTATAAATTGAAGAAACTATGTACCAATCTAAACTTTTATTGTACTGTACCCACGAAATTTTTGGATAAGCATAGTTATAAATGTCATATTGCTTATTCCATAAATATTCAAAAGCCGTTTTACTATTATATGATTTTTTAATTTCATCTAAAAAAAGTTTATTTTCAGAATTTGGAAGAATTAGTTTTGATATATTTTTAGAGTCAAATTCATTACTTGAATCTATTACAACATTTCCTGAACTATCAAAAATATAAATTTGCCCAGTTTTTGCTAAAGTTACACTACTTAATAATAGTTCAACTTCTTTTAGTAATAAATCTTTATTTTCAAAAGTCTTAGATTTATTATTTATTATTGAAACAACTTTATTAAATTGAAGTCTTTCATTTTTAATTTCTGTATCGCTTAAGTAAGTATTTACTTTTGGTGAAAGAAAAAATACGACAAAAAATAAGTAACCAAGCAATGCTATAATAAGCATCCAACCAATTTTTAAAAAGATTTTATTATTCATAGTTATTCCAATTCTTTAGTTATGATTATTATAGCAAAATTATTTTTTGTTATTTATTAAGAAAATTATATTTCTTTTGCTATAACTTGTCCGAATCTAACATCTTGATTTAATAATTCTTCTATTTCAACACTATTTTCTTCCCATAGCATTACT
Source organism: Arcobacter peruensis (assembly GCF_003711085.1). Taxonomy (NCBI): domain Bacteria; kingdom Pseudomonadati; phylum Campylobacterota; class Epsilonproteobacteria; order Campylobacterales; family Arcobacteraceae; genus Arcobacter; species Arcobacter peruensis. The sequence continues at coordinate 2,138,564 of NZ_CP032363.1, read as the reverse complement.
ACAGTTGAACCCATTTTAAAGTAACCTAAACAATCACCTTTAGAAATTTGTACATTTTCATATTCATATACTTTTATTTCTGCTGTATCTAAATTTGTTTCAACTTTTGGTTCGAATTCAAATACCATTTGACCAACATTAAGTGCACCTACAAAAACCATATAAAATAGCTTTCCATTTTTTTCACACTCTATAATAACTCTTTCATTTTGTACAAATAAATCAAGTTCTTTATTTAAATATTTTAAATTTACAGGATATAATTTTCCTGGAACATGAATAAGTTTTTTAAGATTAAAATCACTAGGAGCATGATATCTATGGTAATCTTTTGGTGATAAATAAAAGTTCATAAATGAACCATTTTTAATTTTTTCTATTTTATCGTTGCAGTAGTAAGTTAATAAATCTTCTACACTATATTCCATTCCTTTAATTTGTAAAGCAATATCGTCTTCTATTTTTCCACATTCAGTTATCAAACTATCAGTTGGAGAAATAACTACATTTTTATCTTCATTAATTTCTCTATTTATTTCTAATTCTCTTGTAAATAAAGCATTTAAAGATTTATAAAATTTTGGTTTTTTAAACTCACTCATATCTAAACCTAAAAATTTAACGTAACCTGCATTTATAGTTTTCTGAATAAATGAAGGAAACTCTTTTTTTGCAAATTTTCCAAAGTTCTGAGAAATTAAATTTGTAATATGCATTTTGTTCCTTTTGTATTAATAATTGAGATATTTTATCTATATTTACTTCTTAAATGGCTTTAATAAATTAAATTGCACTTTTTAGCTATTATTTCAGCATTAAAATTTATAAATTATATAAGGAGTTTTTGTGTACAAAATAGTTGTAGCAAACCAGTGCGCATGTTTTAAAAAGAGTAGTTTAGAAAGTAATATAAAGTTTCAATCAAAAGATGATGCACTTATGAAAGCATTAGAAATGAAGAGTACAATGAATAAAGATTTTTGTAAAAAGCATGAGTTTGAAGTAGAAGAAATGTATAACAATTTTGTTATAAAATTTTATTCAGATGCAAGAGATAATTGCTGTGGAAATGGTTGTTGTAGTTAAGAAAGTTTTCTTTTAATCAACTACAACATTAGGAATTAGCATAAAAAGTCTTCCTTCTTCTTTCATAAGACCTGCTAATTCCATCGCTTCATCTCCATATCCTAAAAAATAATCTGCTCTTATTTCACCTTTAATTGCACCGCCTGTATCTGCTGCAATTACAAGTTTATTAATAGCTTTTTTTGTTTTTGGATTTGATGTTTCTAAGAATACTGGCATGCCTAAAGGGATATATCTTCTATCAACTGCAATATTTCTTTTTGCTACTAAAGGTACATTCAAACTTCCTGTTGCTGTTTGTTTTTTTTCAGTAAAGAAAACATAACTAGGATTATAGTTTAATATTTCATCAACTTTTAGTGGATTTTGTAATAAAAAAGCTTTTATAGTTTGTAAACTCACTTCTTCTTTTTCTAAGTAACCATCTTCTATTAATTTTTTACCAATTGATCTATATTTTCTTCCATTTTGATTTGCATAGCCAACATTAATTAACTCTCCATTATCTAATAAAACTCGTCCAGAGCCTTGAACTTGTAAAAAAAACAAATCAATTTTATCTTCAACATAACAAAGAACTTCTAAATCATCTCTTTTTTCAATTTGCTCTCTTGTATCATAAGGATAATATCTTCCTTTTTTTAGTTTTGCTTTATATCTTAAATGCTTAAAATTTGAATGTCTTTTTTTATTTTTAATTGTTACTAAATCTTTTGGAGTTTTATATATTGGATATGGATATAAATCAGACTTTGTTCTACTTCCATAAAGTAAAGGTTCGTAATAGCCTGTGATTAAACCAGTATCACCTGTACTTGAAACTAAAACTTTTGGTGTAAAGTTTTTTGTAAAAAACTCTTTTCCATTAGTAAAATCTAGCGAGTTTTCACATACATCTTTAAATTGTTCTTTTCTTTTTGATTTTGTACAAGCTTTTTTGAATACATCAAGCGCTAAGTCTAAGTCATCATCATAAAAGCCATCTAAATAGTCAAAGGGAGTTTTTTTTATTTTTGTAAGTTGTTTCGTTTTTTCAGTAGGTTTTACTTCTGGTAATACTTCATTTTTTGTAGTACAACCAATAAATAAAAAGAGTAAAAATGTAATAAATAAATAATGTTTCAAAGTACTAATCCCAAGTTTTTTGGAATTATATCCACTTAAGAGTTATAAACTTCCTTAAGTCCACACGATTTGCATCTATATTCAATATCTGGCACACCAGAGCATCCACCACCTTTTAATATTTTAGCACTTATAACTTCTTGTGTAAAAGTTGTTTTTGTATTATCATCAAAAAAAGTTTTTGTTTTTTCTTTACAATCTGGGCATTCGCCTGATTTTAATTTATCTAATCTTGAGTTTTTGCTTTTGAAGTATTGTAATACAGAGAATATTACAATTAAAAAAGCAAGTAGTAGAAATATTATTGTTTGCATGAAGCAGAGATTTACTCTACTTCAGCATCGATAACATCGTCATCGTCTTTTTTAGCTTTTTTGTTTGGTTGTTCACCAGCAGCACCTGCTTGATCTCCACCTTCTTTTTTATACATAGCTTCTGCTAATTTATGAGATTTTTCAGTTAAAGCTTTCACTTTTTCTTCAATTTGCTCTTTAGTAGCATTTTCATCTTTTAATAATTCTTCAAGTTCAGCTGCTGAATCAACGATTGCTTTACTTTCTTCTTCAGAAACTGCATCAGGGTTTTCTTCTAATGTTTTCTTAGTTGAATGTAATAAAGCATCAGCTTGGTTTCTTACTTCAATTACTTCTTTTTTCTTAGCATCTGCATCTTTGTTTGCTTCTGCTTCATTTACCATTTTTTCGATTTCTTCATCAGATAGTCCAGACGAACCAGAAATAGTAATCTTATTCTCTTTACCAGTACCTTTATCTTTAGCAGATACATTTAAAACACCATTTGCATCAATATCAAATGTTACTTCAATTTGAGGAACACCTCTTGGAGCAGCTGGGATATCTGATAATTCAAACATACCTAAAGATTTATTATCTTTAGCAAATTCTCTTTCACCTTGACCAACGTGAATAGATACTGCTGGTTGGTTATCTTCAGCTGTTGAGAATACTTGAGATTTTTTAACAGGAATTGTAGTTCCCTTTTCAATTAATTTAGTTAAAACACCACCTAAAGTTTCAATTCCTAGTGATAATGGAGTAACGTCAAGTAATAATACATCTTTAACATCACCTTTTAATACACCAGCTTGAACAGCAGCACCTGCAGCTACAACTTCATCAGGGTTAACACCTTTATTTAAATCTTTTCCAAAGAATTCTCTTACAACTTCATTTGCTTTTGGTAATCTAGTAGATCCACCAACCATAATGATTTCTTCAATTTCATCTTTATCTAAACCAGCATCTTTTAAAGCAACTTTGATGTGCTCTAAAGTTTCAGTAATTAAATCTTCAGTCATTGATTCAAACTTAGCTCTTGTTAATGATTTAACTAAGTGAACAGGACCAGCTGAACCCATAGAGATAAATGGTAAGTTGATTTCTGTTGATTCAGCTGAAGATAATTCTTTCTTAGCATTTTCAGCAGCATCTTTTAATCTTTGTAATGCCATTTTGTCATTTTTAACATCGAAACCATTTTCAGATTCAAATTCTTTTGCTAACCAATCAATGATTGCATTATCAAAGTCATCTCCACCTAAGAATGCATTACCATCTGTTGATAAAACTTCAAAAGTACCGTCACCAATTTCAAGTGCAGTAACATCAAAAGTACCACCACCTAAATCATATACTAATACTTTTTCTTCACCTTTTTTATCTAAACCATATGCTAATGATGCAGCTGTTGGCTCATTGATAATTCTAAGTACATTTAAACCTGCAATTGTTCCAGCTTCTTGAGTTGCTTTTCTTTGTGCATCATTAAAATAAGCTGGTACTGTAATAACAGCATCAGTTACAGGAGCACCTAAATATTCTTCAGCGTCTGTTTTTAATTTTCCTAAAATTTTTGCAGAAATTTCTTGAGGAGTATATACTTTATCTCCAATTTCAACTGCTGCTGCACCGTTTCTATCAACGATTTTATATCCAACTTTAGATTGTGCTTCTTTAGCATTTTCTTCGTCCATCATTAAACCCATAATTCTTTTTACAGAATAAATAGTTTTTTCAGGATTTGTAATAGCTTGTCTTTTTGCAGGATCACCTACTAAAACTTCACCTTTATCTGTGAATGCTACGATTGAAGGAGTTGTATTTTTCCCTTCTTTATTAGGTATAACTTTCGCTTCACCACCTTCGTAAACTGCCATACAAGAGTTTGTAGTTCCTAAATCAATTCCAATTACTTTACTCATTTTTCTTCCTTATCAAGTTTTATTTTTTAATTTAATTTTTGTCTAATTCATTCTAGTTTTTTGACATTACGGTCAACCCTTATTAAATCTACTTTTTACAAATAGAAACCATTGCTGGTCTTAATAATCTTTCTTTTAATTTATAACCTTTTTGAAGTCTTTGAACAATTTGTCCATCTTCATGATCTGGGCTATCAATTTGCATTACTGCATCATGGAAATTTGGATCAAAATCACCATCTGTTTCTACTGTCGAAATATCATGTTTTTCAAAAGCTGTGTAGAAGTTTTTAATTGTTAATTCAACACCTTCTTTTAATTTTGCTAATAATTCATCAGCTGGCATATCTTTTGCTGCTTCTTCTGCTGCTAGTGCCATTTCCAAAGAATCAATTGGAGCTAATAAATCTTTTGCAAACTTTTCACTTGCATAATCAATAGCATTGTATTTTTCTTTTTCTAATCTTTTTTTGATATTTTCAAAATCAGCATGAACTCTTAAATATTTATCTTCTGCTTCTTTTAATTTCTCTTCTAAATCAGCTTTAACACTTTCAATTGTTTCTTCTTTTACTGGTGCTTCTTCTGTTATAACTTCAGTTTCAGTCTCTAAAACTTCTTCTGTTTGTAATTCTTCTTTTTTTTCTTCGCTCAAGTTCTTCTCCTAAAAAGTTGTAATTTTTTTATAAAAATATTCATAATTTTTTGGAAGTTGCCCAATTACTAGCATCTTCACATCTTCGTTATTAATCTTGCAATAATGACAAATACCTATATATCCAATAGGTAAGAAACCTTCAAAATATAAACCTTCATCTAATTCATCTAAGATTTGACCTTTTAAAAACTTATTAATAGTCAATTCATCAAAATCATATGTTAAGGCAAGATTTAAAAACTCTTTATAATTAAAGATTTCAAAATCTGAATTTTGTAAAGTTTGATTAATGGCTTCACAAATGTCATATGCTCCAACATCTTTAGATATTTTTAAAATATCTTTTAATGTAAGACCTCTCATATCTTGCAAAAATCTATATAATGCATCTGAAAACTTAACAGATATTGCAAATGAAGAAAATTCTAATATCATATATTTATCTTCTACATTTAAAACATCTTTTAAAATATCAGACTTCTCTTTTTTAATAAATACTGATACTTCTACTTCAGAAGCATAATATTGTAATGCTTTTAAATTTATATCTGTAACATCAAAATTAAGTTTAGTTTTCCAATACTCTTTTAAAGCTTCAGTTGTTGGAGTTCTTCCACTACTTATATGCTCTTGAGCTAGATAACCTTCATCACCTAATTTTTTAAAATAACCTCTAATTGTTGCAGGAGAATAAGTGATATCATACATAGATTTTAACTGCGTAGAACCAATTGGCTCTAAGTGTTCTATATATGCTTTAATAATAGACTGTAATAAAAACTCTTTTTTATCAATCATTTTACAACCATTTTAATTTATTAGCACTCATTGTCTTAAACTGCTAAAGAATTATAACCTATTGAGTGTATATTTGTCAAGTAGTTTTATAAATAAATTCATAATTACTAAAAAAATCCCTTATTTTCGTACGTTAAAAAGGTTTTATTCTTGAGATTTATACTATTTACTTCAAAAACAGAAAATCTTTATTTGTATATTTTAAGCTTATATAAATTATAGATTCGCTAAATTTGTAACTTAATTGTAATTAATGTATTATTTATATGATACTAATAATTAAATTGTCTGATTTATAGTACTAAAATGCTATAATACATAAACAAATTAAAAGGAAGAAAAATGAAAAAAATTGCAACAATGACTTTATTAGGTGCTTTAACAATTCCAGCATTCGCAGCTGAGTTTGTTACTATAGGAACTGGTGGTGTTACAGGTACTTATTATCCAACAGGTGGTGCTATTTGTAGACTTGTAAACAAATACAAGAAGGAAACAAAAATCAGATGTTCAGTTGAATCTACTGGTGGTTCTGTTTACAACATTAATACTATTAAAAATGGTGAGTTAGATTTTGGTATTGCACAATCTGATGTTGTATATCAGGCTTCTAATGGAACTGGTAAATTTGATGGTAAGCAAGTTAAAAAATTAAAGTCTGTTATGGCTATTTACCCTGAATTATTAACACTTGTTACTAGAAAAGATGCTGGTATAAATGGTATTGCAGATGTTAAAGGTAAAAGAATTAACTTAGGAAACCCAGGTTCAGGTAATGAAGCTACAGCTTTAACTTTATTTGATGCAAGTGGAATTAAAAAAGATGACTTATCTTTTGCTGGTGCTTTAAAAGCTTCTGAAATGCCTGATGCATTAAGAGATAATAAAATTGATGGTTACTTCTACATGGTAGGACATCCAACTGCAAATATTAAAGATGCTTCGAATTCTGTTGATGTAAAAATCACTCCTTTAGAAGGTTCAAATATTGATGCATTAATCAAAAAATATCCATACTTTGCAAAAGCTGATGTTCCAGCTGGAATGTACAAAGGTAACCCTGATGCAACTCCAACATTTGGTGTAAAAGCTGTATTAGTTACTAGTGACGATGTAAGTGAAAAAGCTGTTTATACAGTAATCAAAGCTATTTTAGAAAACTTTGATGATTTCAAAAAACTTCACCCAGCGTACAGCAACATTACTAAAAAATCTTTATTAGATGGTTTATCTGCTCCATTACATGAAGGTGCTAAAAAATACTTCAAAGAAGCAGGATTATTATAATCCTTACTATTTTCAAGAGCTTCGGCTCTTGAAACAATTTTTATACTTCATTTAAATTTCTTTAAATGAAGTATGACAAATATCAAATTATAAATACTGAAAGGATTTACTATGGCTCTTTATGAAGAGAAAGCTCACAAGCTTAGTGAATTAGAAGAAGAACAAGCCTTAGAAAGTGAAGCTGTTGTAAATGAACTTGAAGGACAAAGAGTCTTTGGAGCACAGCACTATGAATTCTGGTTAATATCAGGAATTTCACTTTTATGGTCATTATTTCAACTATATATAGTTGTAGAACCAATTAACTCTACAATTACAAGATCAATACACTTATCATTTGGTATTTTATTAGCATTCTTAATTTACCCAATGTTTAAAAAAACATATTTTTTACAAAAGATTAGATGGTTTGGATTTACGCTCGCTGCAATTGGAGTAGGAACTGCATCATATATTGCAGTATTTTATGAAGAAATATCACAAAGACCAGGTGATTATATAGCATTAGATATTATTGTAGCTCTTGTTGGTATTGTTATCTTACTAGAAGCTGGAAGAAGAGTATTAGGTTTTGCACTAAGTATTATTGCTATTGTATTTTTATCATATGACGTTTTAGGACCTTATATGCCTGAACTTATTATTCATAAGGGTGCAAGTTTAAATAAACTTGCAGGTCATATGTTCCTAACAACTGAAGGTATCTTTGGTGTGCCTTTAGGTGTATCGGCGGGTTTCGTATTTCTTTTTGTTTTATTTGGTTCATTACTTGATAAAGCAGGAGCAGGAGAGTATTTTATTAACTTAGCATTTGCAATGCTTGGTAAATATAGAGGTGGTCCGGCAAAAGCATCTGTTGTTGCATCTGGATTTACTGGAATTATTTCAGGTTCATCAATTGCAAATACTGTAACAACAGGAACTTTTACAATTCCACTTATGAAAAAAGCAGGATTCAGGCCAGAACAAGCAGGTGCAGTTGAAGTTGCATCTTCAACAAATGGACAACTTATGCCTCCTGTTATGGGTGCTGCTGCTTTTATTATTGCAGAGTTTTTAGGAATGGCTTATACAGATGTTATTGTTGCAGCATTTATTCCTGCTTTTGTTTCTTATTTTGCACTGTTTTATATTGTTCATTTAGAAGCACTTAAACTTGGTCTTAAAGGAATGAATGATGAAGATATTCCACCAAAATGGAAGACATTTATTACAGGTATTCACTATTTAATTCCTATATTCTTCTTGATGTATACACTAATGGTATTAAGAGAAAGTGCGGCAAGTGCAGCTTTTAATGCGATTATGTTACTTATGCTTTTAATGGTAGTACAACATCCATTTAGAGCCTTCCTTGCAAAAGAGAAAATCACAAGAGATGTAATGCTTAGTGGTTTTGTTGATATTTTAGCAGGAATGATAAGTGGTGCTAAAAATATGGTTCCTATTGCAATTGCAACTGCCTTAGCAGGTATTGTAGTTGGATCTATTACATTAACTGGATTAGGTCAAGTATTACTTGAAGTAATTGAAGAGTTATCTGGTGGAAATATCTTTATTATATTATTCCTTGCAGCATTTGTATCTTTAATTCTAGGAATGGGATTACCAACAACTGCAAACTATATTGTAATGGCTTCATTAACAGCACCTGTAATTTTAATTCTTGCAGCTGATAATGGATACTTTATTCCAGCAATTGCAGCGCATTTATTTGTATTTTACTTTGGTATTTTAGCAGATGATACCCCACCTGTTGGACTTGCAGCTTACGCTGCTGCTGGTATTGCAAAAGCTGATCCAATTAAAACAGGTATTCAAGGATTTAAATACGATATTAGAACAGCGATTTTACCATTTATGTTCTTCTTTAATCCAGAGTTATTATTGATTTCTGGAGTTGATGAGCTAAATCCCGCAAATCCACAAGGATGGATTTGGATTACAAATCCTGTTGAAATATTAGTTATATTTACAACTGCGTTTATAGGAATGGTAGCCTTTTCTTGTTTTACTCAAGGATATTTTGTTGTAAAAACAAATATATTTGAAAGATTTATATTCTTAGCTGTAGTTCCATTTATGTTCTTACCAAAGATTATGGAATCTTACTTTAGCTTACCAAGTCATTACTTATCGTACGCGATAGGTTTAGCTATATTTGGATTAATTTACATTTTCCAAAAAGCAAAACAGAAAGCTGAAAGTACATCACCTTCTGAAGTAACATTATAAAGAAGACAAAAAAAGGGGAAAGAGTTTAACTCTTTCCCCTTTTTACTTCTTATTAATAATTTCTATTTTACAAAAAGTTTTTCGATTATATATCCATAACCTTTATGAGATACAATAAAATCATCATCAATAATTTTATCTTTTAATCTTTTCATTACAGTTCTAAAAGCAGAGTCATTCGTATCTATATCATTCCAAACAGCTTCTTTAAACTTCTCAACAGATATAACCTCTCCAAGTGATTTTATAAGTACTTGTAAGATATCTGATTCCTTTTTTGAAAGTTTTACAATCGTCTCATGATTATAAAGCTTATCACTTGATAAATCATAAGTATAAGTTTTATTTAGTGTTACAAAATTTTCATTTGTAAGAGTTTCTTTTTTATCTTCTAATACTTCTTCTTTTGCTTTTTGTAGCATTTCCATCATATTATCAATATTTAGAGGTTTTAAGAAATATCCTAATACTCTTAAATTAATTAATTTTAGTAAGTCTTCTTCATTTTTATGGGCACTTACAATTATAAATCTTTGATTTGGAATAAGCTCTCTAATTAAATCAATCATTCCCATACCATCAACATTTGGCATATTTAAGTCTGTTAAAACTAAATCAAAAGTTTTATTATTTTCAACATTATCTTTTAAAATTGAAAAACCTTCTTGTCCATCACAAGCTAATACTACTTCATCAAAAATTGTATTTAAATAAAAAGCAAGGGTTTTTCTTGCAACATCTTCATCTTCAACTAAAAGTACTCTTGTTGTCAAATTACTCATTTTCTTCTTCCATTATTATAAATTACTAAGATTATAGCTAAAGTTAAATTAACACTTTAATTTGATTATAAACTCTACCCCATCATCTTTATTAATTGCATCAATTGTTCCATTCATGTTTTTTTCTATAATTGTTTTTGTCATATAAAGTCCAATTCCAGTACCTTGGTTTTCAAACTTTGTAGTAAAATAAGGTTCAAACATTTTATCAAGAATTGTATCATCAACATTACCACAATTATTAAAAATTGAAATTGTTATGTCTTCATCATCTTTACTAATATTGATTAATACCTTTGCATCAAATTTTATTGTTTTTGCTTTTATTAGCTTTGCATCACTTGCATTATTTAAAATATTTACTATTACTTGTTCAAACTCATTTTCATAAGAATTAATCTTTACATCACTTCCAATAATTTCTAAATTTATATTATTTCTTTCAAATAAAGCTTGTATAATTTTTGAGCTTTTCTTGATTGAATCTTTTATATCAAAATATTTTTTATCTTTTGTTGGCTGATAAAAATTTCTGAAATCATCAATTGTTTGTGACATATAATCTATTTGTACTTTTGCACTTTTTATAGAATCATGCATTTCTTCTTTTGAAAACTTATCAAAATTATCTCTAATAAAATATAGTAGTAAATTAATATTATTAAGAGGTTGTCTCCATTGATGTGAAATATTCCCAAGCATTTCACCCATTGATGCTAACTTATTTTGTTGTACAAGTAATCTATCTTTTTTAATATTCTTTTCTACTTCTAGTTCAACTTTTTGTTTTAATTCTTCTTCATTTAACTTCATTTCATTAATATCATTTAAATAGCCATATAAACCAATTACATTGCCATGGTCATCTTTTACTAAGATACTTCTATTGTATACCCATTTAATATTTCCTGAATTCTCAACAACTCTATGAATGTTTGTAAAAGAACTTGCATCATTTTCAATTGCAGTTTTTATAACTTTCTTTAAATTATCAATATCATCTTTATAGACTAACTCAAAATACTTAACATCATTACTTAAAAAATCTGTTGTTTTATATCCGTATGTTTCAATACTTTTTGAAACAAATTTAACTGTTAAATCTTCATCATTAAGCCACCTGAAAATTACAATTCTTCCAAACTCTGTAAGAAGTTCAACATTACGCAACTCTTTTGTAAGCTTCATTCTATTATCAATATCCATTGACATCATTAGCATTCTATTAGACTTGCCTTTTTTAAAAGCTTTTCCTCTAACTAACATCCATTTGTATTGATTTGATTTTGATTTTAATCTATATTCACAAGAAAAATGTTCACTTTTAGATTCTAAATGAGCTTTATATCTTTTTAATACTTTTTCTTTATCATCTTTATGAATTAAGTTTAACCACTGCTCGAAGTTATTTATATCATCTCTTTTATAGCCAAACATATCAAGCCATTTATTGGAGAAAAATATTTCATTTGTTTCAAGGTTTATATCCCATAAACCATCATTTGAAGCAATAATTGCTAACTCATATCTCTCTTTCCATTTTTTATATAAAGCATTCTTTGTCTCTATTCTTTTGTTGTATCTATTAAAAATAGTATTAATAAATCTACCAAAAATATTTGAAGTTGTAATTAAAAGAAGTGCAACAAAAATAATAGTTAGAAAACTCATAATTATTTTGTATTCGTAGTCACCTTTTATTCTTCTAACCTCATCTTCTAAAAATGTCTCTTTTATAAATATTTCATATTGATATTTAGAAAAGCTATGCGATAAGCTTTTATTTTTTATCTTACTAAAGTCTTTAATTTCACTAGTATTTATTTCTTGAGATTTTCCATAATAGTTGAAAACTGTAGCTTTATTTTTATCATAAAAACAAAAATATGCATTGTTTATATTTTTACTTTTTGCAGCAATTGTTTCTAATATTACTTTTCTAGTTAAAAGATTCATATCATCAACTTTTGAAAAAGCTCCTAAGAAAAGCTCTTTCCCTTTTACATATTTAAAGTAACTCAGTTGAATATTTTCTTTTGTATTATCTATCCAATACATTAGATTATTATCACCCATGTATTTGATATTTTCAAGCATGTGTTTTATGAACTTATCTGTTTTAATTTTAGAGTTTGTAAGTTTTGCTAAGTTCTCAATTAATAGATCACCATGTAAAATATTATAATTATTTGTATCAAATAGTAAAAACTTTATATCACGATTATTTTCAAGTTCATCTATATATCTCTCAAATTTTACTAAATCTAAGTTTTTGTTATCAAATAATGAGGACTTGATATATCCATTTAACTCATAAACACTATTACTTAATTCTATTTCTAAATCATCAAAATTTGCACTTGTATTGTATTTTATATTACTAATATAATTTTTAAGCTCATCTGTCTTATAAAAGTTATCACTTTGAATAAGAAGTTTAACTTTATTGTTTTCTTGGTATGTCAGGAAAAAATATAAGACTATAGAAGAAACAACAGCTAATAAAATTACAAAAATCAAAGGAGTATATACAATTTGTTTTCGTATATCTAATAGTGTATAAAATTTCTTTTTTTTAAAAAACATATTAGTAAATCACTTTCGCCAAATATAAACCATTAGCAAGCGCAGGAAGCCTATGAATGTTTTTTTCTTTTGCTAATTGAGCTTTTAAATCTTTTATCTCAAGTTTTCCTTCTGATATTTTCAATAAAAAACCAACCATTAATCTAATTTGAGATCTTAAATAAGAATTTGCCGTAAATTTAAATACATAAATATCTTTGTACTTATAAAATCTTGTATCATATATTTCTCTTACTGTAATTTCTTTATCACTTCCTTGCTTATGAAAGTATTCAAAATCATGAACACCAATAAACTCTTTTATAGCTTCTTTTATTTTTACTTCATCAATATTTTTTGCTTGTGTTATAAACTTATTATTAAAAGCTGTGATATCTTTTGTAGTTATAAAATATCTATACACTCTTTTTTTTGCATGAAATCTTGAATGAAAATCATCTTTTACTTTTTTAATATTATGTATTCTAATAGATAAGGGAAGTTGTTGATTTAAAGTATCTTTTAATTTTGAAAAATTTGTCCAAAAATCTGGGATTTGGCAGTTAAAAACTTGTCCACTTGCATGAACATCTTTATCTGTTCTTCCACTTAGAATTATTTTAGTTTCAATATTTATTCTTTTAAAACTTTGAAGAAGTTTGTCTTCTATTGTTTGTTTATTAGGTTGCTTTTGAGAGCCTTTATATAAAGACCCATCATAAGAAATAACAAATTTAACATTCATAAAAAATACTTAGTATTCTTTTTTAACAGTTTTTGTATAAAGAAGATAAGTTGCTACTAACCATATTGCAGGAATCAAATATAAGGCATGTAAAAGTAATGAATCCCCAATAGCTTTGATTAGTACATAATATAAAACTATAGAAATTAAAGAGTAAGTAACTGCACGATTTTTTTCATATCTTGGATTAAAATATCCAAAAGTTATAACAAGAAAAAGTGATAAAACAGGAAATAGCGAAGTTAAAACGAAAAAACTTAAATCATCAATATCTTTTCCTTTGGCTATATTACTCTTCCAATATTCATAAGTTGTAGTAAAAATACCTAATTTACTTCCAGTAATTGAATCATTTATATGCATAGATTTAAAATCTATTTGATTAACTTCTGAACCATCTACAAAAAAAGCTTTACCATCATTTAGCCTAAAGCTTAGATTTCCTTTATCATTGTCTAAAATTGCTGTTTTACTTAGAATAAATTGTTCTTTTCCATTTTCAGTTTTAAAGAGTTTTATCTCGTTGTATACTTTATCTTCTTTATTTTTGATATAAATTAACCAATCACCAAATTTCTGCCCAAACTCAGATGCTTTTATATTAAAATTTGCTTCCTTTGTTTTTGCATCTATAAATTGCTTTGTTAAAAACTTTGTTTTAGGAATTAAACCAACTGAAATAACTAAAAGTGCAGTAGATAAAACAAGAGTTAAAGGTAAAAATATCTTTAGTATTTTTACAGGATTTAAACCAAAAGACGTAATAACTGTAAGTTCATATTCACTTGCAAGTTTTGAAAGTGTTATTACAAGGGAAATAAAAAAAGAAATAGGCATTGTATAAAATATAATTTGAGGAATCACATAAGCATATAGCGTGAATAATTCAAAAAAGTTAATTGTAATAATTGATGTTAAAGAAGCAATTTTTACAAGAAATACTATAGATGTAATAAAGTATAATCCTAAAAATATTGGGAAAAATGTAATTGCTAATTGTGAATATAAATATTGTTTTAATTTCAAAAAAGTACCTTTAAAATATTTTCTAAATCAAAGAAATATACACTTAACATTCCTAAAATTAAATAAGGAATAAAAGGAGTCTGAATATCTTTTTTTACGATGTTAGAATAAATTGATGGTATTATAGCAAAAATTGCTGCTAAAAATACAGCTATCATTGCAGCTTTTATTCCTAAAATAACTGCAATAGCTGCAATAATTGGAATATCGCCCTCACCTAATGCTTCAGCAGTTTTTAAATTCTCATCTTTTAAAATTCTTGCTTTTATATTTTGTATATAAAAAGTGATTATAAAATTCAATAAAACAAAAGCTCCAGAAAATAAAAAAGCATTTTTAAATGCTTCAAAAAGAGGAGTTGAAGTAGCAAGAAAAGAAAGAATAAATACTATTAAAAGTAAATAATCTGGAACTGCTTTATATTTAAAATCTATAAAAGACAAAGTAATACAAACATAAACCAGTAAACTCATATACAAAAACTGCATTGAAAGACCAAGTTTTAAAAATAAAGCTAATGTAAGTATTCCAGAAAGTAATTCAACAATTAAATATTGCCATGAGATTTTTTCTTTACAATATGCACATTTTGCTTTTAAATAAAGAAAAGAAAAAAGAGGAATATTATAATACCAAGAAATTGTATGATTACAGCTAGGACAAGAACTTCTAGGAGTTACAACAGATTTATTTAAAGGAAGTCTTAATATAAGAACATTTAAAAAAGATCCTATAGCAAGCCCAAATATAAAACTAAACAGCTCCAAATCGTCTATCTCTACTATTAAAATCACTTATTATATCATCAAGCTCATTTTCATTAAAATCAGGCCAATAAGTTGGAGTAAAAAACATTTCAGCGTAAGCATTTTGCCATAGAAGATAGTTTGAAAGCCTTACTTCTCCACTTGTTCGAATCATAATATCAACATCAGGCATACCTGCTGTATCAAGATTGGCTTCTATATTTTTTTCATTTACTTCTAGATTTTTTTCATTTATTCTTTTTACTGCTCGAACTATTTCATCTTTTGAACCATAATTTAAAGCTAGTACTTGTGTTAATTTTTTTCCATTTGCAGTTTTTTCTTCTGTTTCTTTTATAGTTTTTTGTAAGGACTTAGAAAACTTAGAAATATCTCCAATAGTTTTTAATTTAATATTATTTTCAAGATATATACTTAATTCTTGTTTTAGATATTTTTCAAGAAGCTTCATTAGAAATTCTACTTCTAATTTTGGTCTTTGCCAATTCTCAGTTGAAAATGCATATAAAGTTAAATACTTTACACCTATCTTTCCACAATGTTCAGTTATTTTTCGTACTACTTCTGCTCCAGCACTATGTCCTGCTGTTCGTTTTAAATTTCTCTCTTTTGCCCATCTACCATTTCCATCCATAATCATGGCTATATGTGATGGAACATTATTACTAAGCATATTTTTCAAACTCATTTTCTAATGTAGTCAAAATATCTAAAGAAATATCTAATTTATTACCTTTAAATTCATGTGATTTTTCTTCTAATATTAATTCTATTTCATTATCATTAGAACCAAAACTTTGGGAATCATTTAAAATATTTAAGCAAACTGCATCAAGATTTTTCTTTTCTAACATCGAAGAAGCTGCTTGTTTTGCACTTTTTTTATCCATCTCCGCTTTAAACCCAATAGTAATTAAATCATTTTTGTTTAAAGAACTTAGAATATCCATATTCTGTTTTAATTCTAAATTCCATGTTTCACCTATTGTGTCTTTTTTCATTTTTCCATTTTGAGGAAATGATGGAATATAATCACTAACAGCTGCAATCATAAATAAAAATGCTCGCTTTTGAATTAACTCAGGTCTAGAATCATCCATTAAAGTAGCTTTACTTAAAGTTCCTTTTTTTGCAACTCTTATTGCATCAACTAAATATCCACTCATTTCTTCTGAACTTTGAACAGGAATTAAGTGAACATCTTTTGGAATATCTTCATATCCTCTAGTACTTACTAAACAAACATCCGCACCTTTAAAATATAAAGCTTTGGCCATTGAAGCTGCCATTTTACCTGATGAAAAGTTTGAAATATATCTAACCTCATCAATTTTTTCTACAGTTCCACCACCACTTAATACTACTTTTCTATTTACCCAATATTCCTCTTTTAAAAGCTCTCTTGCAGTTGCATTGAAAATATCAAGAGGTTCTGCCATTGCTCCATCACCTACATCTTTACATACAAGCTCTTTTGTCTGTGAAGAAATGATTTCAAAATTACAAAGTTTTAGCATTTTTAAACTAGCTTGTGTAATTGGATTTTTTAGCATCATAGTATTAGCTGCAGGTGCTAGAAGTTTAACTCTAGGATAAGCAAGTGCTGTTTGAAGTAGTAAATTATCAGCTAAGCCATTTGATAGTTTATTGATTGTATTAGCTGAACTTGGTGCAATTACAAAAATATCTGACCATTTTCCTATATCAATATGATTATAGTCTTGATTTTTATCCCAGTTTTCACTTATTTCATCTAATACTTTACTTTGTGATATTGCCTCAAAAGTTAAAGGACTAATAAATTTTTTAGCACCTTCTGTCATAATAACTCGTACCTTTGCACCTGCTTTTATATATAACCGTATAAGATCTAAACTTTTATATATAGCAATTGAGCCTGTAACACCAACAAGTATTTTTTTATCTTTTAATAGCATATCAAATCTTTAGTTTTAAAATTTTTATTTATTTTTCTTCTGTGAAAAGTGTTTATCATAATATCCAGAAACAACTCTTTTTTTAGCACGACTTGTATATAACTCGCCTTCTTTCACATCTGCAGTTACTGTACTTCCTGCTCCAATCATAGTATTATCTTCAATAGTTACAGGTGCAATAAATTGTGTATCAGAACCTACAAATACATTTTTACCTATTATTGTTTTGTATTTATTAATACCATCATAATTACAAGTAATTGTTCCACAACCAATATTTGTTCCTTCATCAATTTCACAATCTCCAAGATAAGTTAAATGTCCAGCTTTTACACCTGTTAATAAAGCTTTTTTAGTCTCTACAAAGTTTCCTAAATGTGTTTCATTTAGTTCGCTTCCTGGTCTAACACGAGCCATTGGTCCTATATCTGAATCTTTTAAAATAGAGTCTTCTACTATTGAGTTTGTTTTTATATGAGAATTTATGATTTTAGAATTTCCAAGTAAAGTAACTCCATTTTCTAAAATAGATTCACCTTCTATTTCAACACCTTCTTCTATATAAATAGTATCAGGTAATCTCATAATAACACCCTGTTTTAAGAACTCATTTTTAATTCTATTTTGATGTATTACTTCAGCATCTGCTAGCTCAACTTTAGAATTAACTCCTTTAAAGTTTTCCTCACTAACAGCAAGTGGTTTTAAAACCTTACCTTGCTTAATTGCTATTTCAATTAAGTCTGTAATATAATACTCTTTTTGAGCATTATCGTTTGAAAGTTTTGGAAGATTATCTAGTAAAAACTTAGTATTAAACTGATAAATTCCTGCATTTGCAGTAGTAACTGCTAATTCAGATTCATTTGCATCTTTTTGCTCAACAATTTTTTTAACAGCTCCATTTTCAACTATTACTCTACCATATCCATCTGCAGATTCTAGTTCAAGTACTGACATAACAATAGTTGCATCAATATCAAATTTTTTAAGCTCTTCACTTTGAATTAAAGGCATGTCACCATTTAAAACTAAAACTTCTTCATATTTTGGTGTAATACCCATAACAGCACCACCAGTTCCAGGATAGTTTTCATGGTCTTGAATAACATAATTAATATTTGAAAAATGCTTTTGCATTTCTTCTTTAACACGTTGCGCTTGATGAAATAATACAACTGTAATATCATCACTTAATTTTAAAGCTTCTTTGATTGAATAATACAACATCGCTTTACCAGAGATTTTATGTAAAACCTTTGGTGTTGTTGATTTCATTCTTGTACCTGCACCTGCTGCTAATATAATTATTGACTTGTTATTCATTTTTATCCTTGTATTGCTTCTGCTATTTCTTTTTTTGTATTTTCTATTATTTCTTTAAATGCATTTTGCATTTTATCATCAATAATATTATTTATTAGTAAGTTATCAAGATTATTTTGTTTTTCTTTTAAAAACAATCCAACTTTTTTATTTTTTTTGTTTTTATTATACATTAAAACACCCGATTTTATAAGTGTTACAACTAAATCAATATGTCCAAATATTGCTGCATAATTTAAAAGTGTAAATCCAGAGTTATCAGCTTGATTAATATCAGCACCAGCTGCAATTAACCATCTTGCAATTTTATGATTGCCATTCCATTGTGTATGATGAAGAGCTGTTCTTCCTTGTTTATCTTTTAAACTTAAATCTGCTTTTTTTGTAAGTAATTTTTCAACAACCGTTAAATCATCTGCAATTACACTTTTATGAAAAACTGTGTAACCTTTTTTATCTTGAATATCTACATTTACTCTAAATTTTAATAAAAAAACTAAACGTTCTAAAAATAGCTCTCTTTGCTTAGTATCTTCAATTTTAAGACCTTCATCTACTAAAATAGATAAAGGAGTATTTCCTTCATTATCAATAATATTTGGATTTATTCCGTAATTAAAAAGTAATCTAATCGTATCAAAATCATTATATGTAATTACATCAAAAAGAATATTTCTTCCATCTGATCTTGTTCTATCTAAATCTGGTCTAAAAGAAAGCATCTTTTTAAAGAGTAAATCATAGTTTTCTTCTTCATAAATATTTGGATACTTCTCAAAGTCTTGTTCTTTAAAACCTTTATGAATTAACATAATTTCAACTAAGTCATCAATAATAGTTTTTTCTTCACCATCTCTTGATTCTATATCTGCTCCATGCTCAAGTAAAAATTTAATCATTTTATAGTTTGAGTTACCTTTCATTACTTCATTAAAAAGTAATGTTTTACCATTTATATTTTTATTATTGATATCAGCGCCACAATTAACCAAAAACTCAATATGTTCATACTTTTTCTTTTCAACTTCTTTACTTAAACTTGTAATTCCATATTCATCCATTTTATTTATATCTAGACCATTTTCAATTAAAATACGAGCTAAATCTAAATAATTAGTATCTTTTTTTATTAGTGAATAATTTCCTTCAAGTTGAAGTAGCTTTTTTGGTTTAAGTAATTGCAAATCTAAAATATAAAGTAGTTCATCTAAGATATTTTCACCATTAATATCTACTTGATTAATATTTATTTTTTTATTAATCATTAGTTTTAATGTTTCTATATTTTTTGTACCTAAAAGCACAGTATTATATAAAACATTTCTTCCGTGACTATCTAAAATATCTAGGTTTACTCCAAATAGTATTAAAGTTTGCGCGATTTTAGGATTATCTTTTAGAACTGCATTAAATAAGGCTGTTTCATTATTTTCATCTTTAACATCAATATTTCGCATATTATTAACAAGCTCTTTTACAATTGATACATTTCCACCTTCAACTGCATCAAATAATACAGTTCTTCCATAAGAATCAATATCATCATAATTTGGGTGATAAGACATTAAAATAGAAAATATTTTAAAGTTTCCTTCTAAAGCTACGTCTTGTAGAATTGTTCTATTACTAGAATTTTTGTGGTTTATATCAAAACCATTTTCAAGAAGAAATCTAATCATAACACCATCAGATTTACTTACAGCTTCGGCTAAGACTGTTCTTCCGTATTTATCTTCTATGTATAAATCTATTTTATTATTGATTAATATTTTTATTGCATCAAGTTTCTTTTTAGCACAAAGTGAAAAAAGTACAGTTCTACCATTTTCATCAAGGGTATTTATATCAATACCCTTGTCTATACTTTTTTGGATTTTATTTAAATTTATATTATCGCTAAATAGTTCTTTCTGAAATGATTCATAAGTACTATTTTTAAATAGATTAAACATAAATATTTTCCCTTGTTCCAGATTAGTTTGCAGTATTAGTTATATTTTAGCTAATTTTTTATTAAAATATTTTGCGTGAATTAATCACGCTTTCTTCTTCTTGGTTTAAACTCACTTCTAGCTCGTCTTGGTCTTAATTTTTTATCAAAATCTTTTTCATCATTTCTTCTTGGACGTTCGTTATTATCTCTTCTTTTAAAGTTTCCACGTCTTGGATCATCTACTTGAATAATTTTACCTTTTAGCGAATTTTCAATAAAAGAGTTAAAAGTATTTCTTAAAATATAAGCCTTATCATGGTCAGGGAAAATTTCTGGAAGCTTGTAAGATAGCCATAAATAAAGTGATATTTTTTTAACTTCATCTTCAACTAAAAGCAAATCTTTTTGAGTTATTGCTTTTTTAGGCAGAGTAATAGAAGGTTTATAATTACAAACTTTTTGCTTTACAACAGCTGCTATATATGCTTCATAAGCTTGCAAAATAATTGGTGATTTTGTAGTAATTGGCGCTTGTGCTAGTAAATATTTATCTTCTAGTTTTAAATTAAATCTTGTATCTACAATTTTCGAAGCTGTTATCATTGAGGAAATATTAGCAGCTACAAAAGGTCCACTAAAATACATATTATCAGCAAAGTATTTTAATACTTTTGTAAGTGAATTTGTTTTTATATGAGAAGCTAAACTTTCAAGTTGTGAAGCATTTATCTTAACTCTAAAAGGTGGTTTTATAGTTCGCACTGGTTGTTTGAATTCTTCGCTTATATGCTTTAAAATATCACGTCTAGTTGCACCTAAAAATCCAGCTTCAAAGTGTCCGTATCTTCCAGCACGACCAGCTATCTGAACTATTTCATTTACATTTATTTTTCTTCTTGATACTCCATCAAACTTTGTATCAGTTGTAAAAAGTATTGTTTGAATGGGAAGATTTAAACCCATTGCAATTGCATCTGTTGCTATTAAAATCTGGCTTTTCTTTTCTCTAAATTTTCGCGCTTCATCACGTCTAACTTCAGGTGAAAGGTTTCCATATATTACAGAAACTGTATAATTCTTTTTTAGTCTATGACGAAGTTTTAAAACATCAGCACGAGAAAAAGCAATAAGAGCAGTTCCTTCTTTTAAATTATCTAAAGAAGTGTATTTTTCATTTACTTTAAGTTCTGTTTTTCTTTTGTGTCTTACTACTTCAAGCTCTTCGCCTAAATAAGTAGCTATTTTTTTAATAGCTTCAAGAGCATTTACACTTCCTGTCATAATCACTTTTTTAGCAGGACAACCAATAATTGCATTAACCCAAGCCCAACCTCTGTCAATATCTCCTAACATTTGAACTTCATCAATAACAGCCACATCAACATCTAAGTCATAATCAATCATTTCAATTGTTGAACATACATGAGCTGCATCTTCATTTAACATCTGTTCTTCACCAGTTATAAGTGAAGCATCTATGTTTTCTTTTTTTAAATCTTCATAACCTTCAAGGGCTAAAAGTCTTAAAGGTGCTAGATAAAGTCCAGAGTTTGCAACTTTTAATTTTTGCATTGCATTATATGTTTTACCTGAGTTTGTAGGTCCTACATAAAACTCTAGCTTTCTGTTTAAACTTCTTGCTAGCGGATATAATTCTTTTAAATCACAGTTTAATAAGCTGTGTAGTTGTTCTTGCCAATTTTCTTTCATGTGCGTATTATAATCAATTGAATATAATATCGCATTAAATAACTAAGGATAGTTGATGAATTGCGAATATTTTGGCAAATGTGGCTCGTGTACAATACATGATATTGGATATGAAGGCCAATTGGATTTTAAAATACAAAGAGAAAAAGAACGTTTCTCAAATTTTACAGACTTAAAAGATATTGATTTTGACATTATTAAAAGTGATGAGCAAAACTTCAGAAATAGAGCTGAATTTAAAATCTGGAAAAACTTTGATGAAAACGATAATGCAACACTATCTTATGCAATGACAAGTGTTGAAAAGAATGTATTAGAAATAAACTCATGCCAAATAGTAAGCCTTGATATTGCAAACTTAATGCCAAGACTTTTAGAAGAGATACAAAAAAATAAAATACTTTCATTTAAACTATTTGCAATAGAGTTTTTAAACTCAACAACAGGCAATATGCTTGTAACTTTAATCTATCATAGAAAACTTGAAGAGGATTGGAATACTCTAGCATTAGAATTATCAAAAAAGTTTAATATCAAAATAATCGGTCGTTCAAGAAAACAAAAAGTAATTCTAGAAAATGATTATATAGATGAAAAACTAAACATCAATAATACAAACTATAACTTTAGATATATAGAAGGTGGATTTACACAACCAAACTCAAAAGTAAATGTTGGAATGATTGAATGGGTTTTAAATAATATAAAAGACTCAAGAGATGACCTTTGTGAACTTTACTGTGGTGGTGGAAACTTCACAATCCCTCTTTCTAGTAAGTTTAGAAAAGTTCTAGCAACTGAAATATCAAAAACATCAATCAAATCTGCAAAAACAAACTGTGAGTTAAATAACAATACTAAAATTGAGTTTATAAGAATGAGCGCAGAAGAGTTTGTAGAAGCTTTAGAAGAAAAAAGAGTATTCTCAAGACTTAAAGATGTAGATTTAAAAGCTTATGATTTTGATTCTATTTTTGTTGACCCTCCTAGAGCTGGACTTGATGATACGACAAGAGCATTGGTTAAAAACTTCGATCAAATCATATATGTTTCATGTAATCCTGAAACTTTACATAGAGATTTAGAAGAATTAACAAAAACACATGAAATAGTTAATTTCGCACTATTTGATCAGTTTTCATATACACATCATATTGAATCAGGTGTAATTTTAAAAAAGAAATAAAAGACACAATTTAATTAATCTAAATTTAAGAATTGGTGTGTCATAATTTTATTATACAAATTAGGTATCGATTGATTCCGAAGAAGAAGATTCTATTTTCTTCTATGCTTGGTAAAACAAGAAGGTTGTTAAGTGTGATTTATTCACAATGACGTCATAACTAAAAAGGATTTATTATGATTATTAATACTAACGTTTCATCAATTACTGCTCAAGAAGCAGCTACAAATACTGGTAAAAGTATCTCAAGTTCATTAGAAAAATTATCTACTGGTCTTAAAATTAACAAAGCAGCAGACGATGCTTCTGGTTTAGCAATTGCTGATAAACTTAGAACTCAAGCTACATCAATTAACCAAGGTGTTGACAACGGTAACTCAGCTGTTACTTTACTTCAAATTGCTGATAAATCTATGGCTGAACAATCATCTATTCTTGATACTGTTAAAGCTAAATTAATTCAAGCAAATACTGATACTACATCTGATGATGGTAGAGAATCTATTAGAAAAGATATTACTAAACTATTAGAACAATTAGATAATATTGCTGAGCAAACTAACTATAATGGTACTGCTTTACTTCAAGCTGATGTTGGTGAGACAACAACAGCTATAGGTGCTCAAGCGGGATTAACATTCCAAATTGGTGAAAGTAATGCTGATACAATTTCAACTGCTACTATTCAAGCAAATACTACTGGTCTTTCTTTAGGTGGTTTAACAACTCTAACTGCAGCTGATAGTTTAACTTCTACTTTAGCATCATCGCTACAGGCAAAAGTTGATGATGCAATAACAACACTAAATGGATATAGAGGAGACATCGGGTCTACTCAAAACCAAGTTGAATCTGCTGTTACTAACTTAATGACTCAGGCTACTAATGTTGCTGCAGCTGAATCTATTATTAGAGATGTTGATTATGCAGAAGAATCTGCGAATTTTAACAAACAAAACATTATTTCTCAAGCTGGTTCATATGCAATCAGTCAGGCAAATTCTGTTCAACAAAATGTATTAAAACTATTACAATAGTAATCTTTTATAACAAATTTAAAAACCTAAGTTATTTTAACTTAGGTTTTTTTATATCTTCTAAATACTTTACACATCATTTAATCTAAATTTAAGAATTGGTGTGTCATAATTTTATTATACAAATTAGGTATCGATTGATTCCGAAGAAGAAGATTCTATTTTCTTCTATGCTTGGTAAAACAAGAAGGTTGTTAAGTGTGATTTATTCACAATGACGTCATAACTAAAAAGGATTTATTATGATTATTAATACTAACGTTTCATCAATTACTGCTCAAGAAGCAGCTACAAATACTGGTAAAAGTATCTCAAGTTCATTAGAAAAATTATCTACTGGTCTTAAAATTAACAAAGCAGCAGACGATGCTTCTGGTTTAGCAATTGCTGATAAACTTAGAACTCAAGCTACATCAATTAACCAAGGTGTTGACAACGGTAACTCAGCTGTTACTTTACTTCAAATTGCTGATAAATCTATGGCTGAACAATCATCTATTCTTGATACTGTTAAAGCTAAATTAATTCAAGCAAATACTGATACTACATCTGATGATGGTAGAGAATCTATTAGAAAAGATATTACTAAACTATTAGAACAATTAGATAATATTGCTGAGCAAACTAACTATAATGGTACTGCTTTACTTCAAGCTGATGTTGGAAGTGCTACGGCTGCAATAGCTGTTCAATCAGGATTAACATTCCAAATTGGTGAAAGTAATGCTGATACAATTTCAACTGCTACTATTCAGTCAAATACAACAGGTCTTTCATTAACTACTTTAGCATCAATAACTACTGCTGCTTTTAATAGTGCAGCAGCTTCTGGATTCCAAACTACAATTGATGATGCAATAACAACACTAAATGGATATAGAGGAGACATCGGGTCTACTCAAAACCAAGTTGAATCTGCTGTTACTAACTTAATGACTCAGGCTACTAATGTTGCTGCAGCTGAATCTATTATTAGAGATGTTGATTATGCAGAAGAATCTGCGAATTTTAACAAACAAAACATTATTTCTCAAGCTGGTTCATATGCAATCAGTCAGGCAAATTCTGTTCAACAAAATGTATTAAAACTATTACAATAGTAATCTTTTATAACAAATTTAAAAACCTAAGTTATTTTAACTTAGGTTTTTTTATATCTTCTAAATACTTTACACATCATTTAATCTAAATTTAAGAATTGGTGTGTCATAATTTTATTATACAAATTAGGTATCGATTGATTCCGAAGAAGAAGATTCTATTTTCTTCTATGCTTGGTAAAACAAGAAGGTTGTTAAGTGTGATTTATTCACAATGACGTCATAACTAAAAAGGATTTATTATGATTATTAATACTAACGTTTCATCAATTACTGCTCAAGAAGCAGCTACAAATACTGGTAAAAGTATCTCAAGTTCATTAGAAAAATTATCTACTGGTCTTAAAATTAACAAAGCAGCAGACGATGCTTCTGGTTTAGCAATTGCTGATAAACTTAGAACTCAAGCTACATCAATTAACCAAGGTGTTGACAACGGTAACTCAGCTGTTACTTTACTTCAAATTGCTGATAAATCTATGGCTGAACAATCATCTATTCTTGATACTGTTAAAGCTAAATTAATTCAAGCAAATACTGATACTACATCTGATGATGGTAGAGAATCTATTAGAAAAGATATTACTAAACTATTAGAACAATTAGATAATATTGCTGAGCAAACTAACTATAATGGTACTGCTTTACTTCAAGCTGATGTTGGAAGTGCTACGGCTGCAATAGCTGTTCAATCAGGATTAACATTCCAAATTGGTGAAAGTAATGCTGATACAATTTCAACTGCTAATATTCAGTCAAATACAACAGGTCTTTCATTAACTACTTTAGCATCAATAACTACTACTGCTTTTGATAGTGCAGCAGCTTCTGGATTCCAAACTACAATTGATGATGCAATAACAACACTGAATGGATTTAGAGGAGACATCGGGTCTACTCAAAACCAAGTTGAATCTGCTGTTACTAACTTAATGACTCAGGCTACTAATGTTGCTGCAGCTGAATCTATTATTAGAGATGTTGATTATGCAGAAGAATCTGCAAACTTTAACAAACAAAACATTATTTCTCAAGCTGGTTCATATGCAATCAGTCAGGCAAATTCTGTTCAACAAAATGTATTAAAACTATTACAATAGTAATAATATATTTTTATCTTATTAAACCTAAGTCTTTATGACTTAGGTTTTTTTATTCCTTCTAAATATCGTAGATAATCATTTAATAAAACTTCGCATTGACTAAAAAATATTTCTTTTATTTTTTGTACTTTTTTCTTTTCTTTCTTAAGTTTTCTATCGTTAAACATATATTCTAAATAGTTTAACGATATATCAAAATAGTTTTTGAATACAGCTGACAGAAGAGTTGTATTCTCATTTTTTAAGGCTAACAAATAAATAAGTTTTCTAATTCCTAAGTGAAAGCTTCGATAGTCTTCAAATTCTTTTTTTCGACAATCATTAAATTCACTAAATATAGTTACTTTTATATAAGAAATCTCATTTTCAATTTTCTGAATATCTCCTAAAACAAATATGTTAGTTTCTGAATTATGTAAAAGAAGATTATATAAATCATCTTTATTTATAGATAAACTGTTAAAACTATTACAATTAGTATCTTCAGTTTTTAAAGGTATTGTATTAATAAAAAAAGCTCCATGCGTTGATAAATTGTAAATTGTATTATCATTATTCTTTTTTTCTATTAAAATTCTATTTAAAGATTTTATTGATGCATTAAATAATGATGTAGTTAAAACTTTTTCATTGAAATTTCCCTTTACTTTAATAATCCCTGTTTGTAAACCAAAAGTACTTCTATCTGATAAATCTAACTTTTCGATATCATAATTACTTTTATTTGAATCACTAGTGCTGCCATGTGTATCTCCAGTACTTTGATTTAAAGCAAGATCTAGTCCAATAAGGTAAAGATTTTTTACATTCATATTTAATAATATATATACTGATTTTTCTCCTACACTATAAGCATCCATTGGAGCTTCATTTCCAAAATAAGAAAACATAATTTCGTATAAAAATAATTTCTGGTTACTGAATCTATTTAGTAACCTTTCATCAGTCATGGTAGATGCTAATATAATTGTATTATCATTAATCAAATCTACGTTCTCTTGTGAAAATTGTTTTTCACCTAAAGACCTATAACTTGAATCTAGAGTAATTATCATATCTACTCTTATTCCATTTTCAATTAATGTTTTGTAAGCAGCCCCCACTGTAACTATATAAAATTTATCTTGGTTGCTTTTTATCCATTCTAACTTCTCATGAAAAGACGGGCCAGCTGCAACAAAAAGAACAGGCGATTCATTAAAAATATCATATACTTTTTCTTTTTTAAATTCTAAGATATTATAATTTCCTATTTTTCTTGAGATATTTCGCATAAGTGTGTATTGTATTCTATTATAATCAAAAGAAGTAGGTTTATTAATTACGATATAAGTTAAAAAGGCATCAACATATTCTTGAATATTCATTCCTGTTGATGAAAGTTTTATTAGATAATTTGAGAAAGGATTATTTATACCAATAAACTCTTCAATTTTTCGTTGCAAATCTTCTTCTTCATCCATGATAGAAAAAATAACACCTTGTTTCTTAGCTAGATTTTTATAATCATTTACAAATAAAGAAAGTCTAAATAATTCTAAATTCCTTTCACATACAAAATAAGAAGAAGCATCAACTTTCTCTGCAATTGGGTTAATATGACGCCCTAAAATAGTACCAAAAAAAATAAATTTATCAACCTTTTTCAACTTCGTACTATGTTCCTCTTTTTCAAAAACATTAATATATTCTAAGATATTATTTCTTACTAATTGTATTGATTCATCTACATCTTGTAAAGACTCTTTCATTTCAACTACTCTATTATTATCAAATCTTTTGAATGATATATTATAAATTGCTTTCTCTAAAGTCTTAATAGTATTTTTATTATCAAGACTAATATTATCTTTCATCTTATTGTTAATTTTCTTAGGGTTTCTATTATATAAATATTTATCATTTTTAAGGTCATAAATATCAAAATCACCATTTTCCTCAACAAATTCCAATCTATATTTTTCTAAATATTGTCCATTTTCTATTGCAAAAGATAATGAATCTATCTTTTCATAAAGACTCTTATCATATTCACTTAAAAAAGTAAGATTTGATAAATATGTATTTACTAATGATTCTTGTAATTTTTGTTGTAATTCATTTTCTGCCATTTTTAATTCCCATTGTTTTCTAAAAGTTTTTTTATTTCTGAGTGAAATATATTTAATTCATCTTCTAAGTTTTTTGTAATAAATTTATAATTATCACTAATCTCTTTTTTATTATTTAAACTATACTCAATTAATTCAGTAAATTTTTTTTCAAAATTATCATTATTATTTATATCTACGAAGTTTTCTTTTAAAGATAATTCTTCATATAAATATTTTACTTGAGGGTAATTTACAATGCCAATTGAAGGAACACCTAATCCAATTGCACAAACATTTGAATGAAACCTATTCCCTAAAATTAAATCACATTTACTATATAAATCAAATATATATTCAGACGATTTCTCTCCATGAAGATAAGGAGATACAGTTATTCTTTTTCTTGCAAAATCATCTGGAAAGGAATGAACAAAATCTGATATAGTTGCTATGTCTTTATAAATATGCGGGAATAAAACTAAATTTACTTTTTCATCTTTATCCATAATATTTTTAAGCATATTAGAAAACTTCTTAGTAAACTCTTCATATGAAATATTTGAATACCTTCCATCAAGCATATCGCCAGCAATATTTATACCAATATTTCTATTTTCAAGCTCTATTTCAGGATGGCTTGTATCTTTAATATCTACAAAAAAACCACCATCAGCAACCCTATGTATTCTATTTGAATACTCTTCCCCTAGATTCTTTTTTATTGTGTTAAAAGAACCATCATTTCTTACAGAAACCAAGAACTGCTCTTTATTAGATAATACATAATCTAAAAATGCCCTAAATTTATCTAAACAACCTTTTCCTATACCTTGTCCTTCATCACAGCCAAGAGCATAAAAAACAGTAGGAGTATTAATAGCTTTTAATTTTTCTACACTAATATCTATTGATGTTCCTGTAGATGAGTTTTCAACCCATAGCTCAAAATAGTTTCCACCGCCAACAAGAAATAAGTCGAACTCATTTACATAAGATACAAAATCATCATCAAAGAATCTTTTCTTCCAATAAAACTCTCTTATTTCTAAATTAGTAAACTCTAAATCATAGTTTTTCAAATTCTGCGAAAGCTTTTTTCTTGTTCCTGACATATTTGCATTATCTCCGATGTTACCTTCAAAACTAGCTAATTGTAAAACTCTAATTTTTTTCATCTAATTGCCTTTCAATATGTTTCAAATCTTCAATGGTATCAACATCAAAACTTTTCTCTTTTGACATCTCAAAAGATACTGTTTTATCAGTATAAAAACTATCTCGTTCTAAAAATTCTTCTACTTCTATAATATAAATTGCACCATTACTAAGATAGGTTTTAGGTAAATCTTGTCTTCTTTGGAAAGGAAAACTATTATTTGAAACCCCTTGCATAAACCCATCACTGTTTAGCATAAAAGCTTTCAAGATTTTATTATCATAAAGAGTAACACTGATTAATGCGCTTGCCTCTTTTTCAAATAACTTTTCAAAAGCCATATCAATATCTTTTTCATCACGCAAAGGAGAAGTTGGTTGAAGAAGAACAACATAATCAAATTCAAAATCCTCTTTTTTCAAATACTGAAGAGCATGAAAAACAACACATTCACTTGAAGCTTCATCATTAGAGAACTCTTCTGGTCTTTTAATAGTTTGAGCATTATAATTCTTCGAAATGTCTAATATCTCTTCATCATCACTACTAACTACTGTTTTTGAAATATATTTTGATTTTAAACTTGATTCTATAGTCCAAGCAATTAAAGGTTTGCCTTTTAAGTCTATAATATTTTTTCGAGGCAGTCCTTTAGAACCACCCCTTGCAGGGATAACTGATAATACCCTTTTAGTCATCTGTCCCATCTTTTGTTACAGTATGTCTTAATTTCCATTCACCATCTTCTTCTTTCCAAATATGAGGAGACCGATGTTTATTAACTGTATCCCAAAACTCTTCTTCTGTAGTATCAATATACTCTAAGAACTCTTCAAAGAATTTTGAAGGAAACTCAGTATCATATTTCTTTACTAAGTATGCGGCCTCTTCCCTTGTAATTTTTCCATTTCTTACTTCTTGTGCTGCATCATAAGTACATCTTCCAATACCAAACTTTATAAGTGTAGTAAAATAATGAAAGGGATCTATCTTATCATCAATACTACTATATTTAGAGTAACTACCTTCCGTTCTCTCTGTATTTGGCTGAAAACCAGTATTATCTACTGCATAATAAAAACACTCTTGAGGGTCCCATTTTAAATAATAGCCTAAATAGTGTACCTCAACACCAGCCTCAATTAAGTCCTCTTTATTAGGAGCTATATATGGAGCAAAATCATCTTTAGTATATCTTCCACTATCAATATACTCCTTCATACTTATTCCACCAAACTTCATCTCTAAAGCATCATCAGCAGAGAAAAAATCCATATTCATGATAGGATTAGTATTTTCTTCAATTGCATTTCCATACTCTGCTTGATTTTCACCATACATTACTAATTTTACACCAAACTTTTTAGCCATTGCTGGACCAATAATTCTTTGTCCTACAATAAATGGCTGGAAAGGGTGCAATAGATTATGAAAAGCATTTTTTGTCATTTCCCTATGAAGTTTTCCATTAGGAGTATATAAGAAGTTGTCAAGTCCTCCCGTATGCATCCACTCTTGAAAGTTCTTCCAGCCAATATCTGTATATAAATGAGGAGCCCAAGTAACAGTTAAAGGATTCATTCCATACTTATACTTTAATACATGTGCCGTATAAGCACTATCTTTTCCTCCACTTCCTGGAACAATCACATCATAAGAACCATCTGTACTTCTAAACTTTGATAGTAGTTTTCTTAATTTATCATCTCTTTCATCCCAATCAATTCCCATCTCTTTTTCTTCATGAAAAACACAAGCAGAACAAACATCATCTTCATTAAAATTAATTACTTTTTTCTTCTCACCTTTTTCATTTTTAAACTCAACAGTTGAACTTGGTCTTTGATTAGATATCACACATTTTTTACAAAACTTAACTTCATTTGGTAAGCCATAATACGCTTCAAGTTTTTCTTCCATTAATTCTTTCCTACCATTTCAATAAAATTTTTTATAATTTTCAAACCTAAACTAGCACTTTTTTCTGGATGAAATTGACACCCATAGATATTACCTTTTTTTATTGTAGAGCAAAACTTGTTATCACAATAATCTGTATAAGATAATACCAAACTATCATCCTCAGGAATACAAGCATAAGAATGTACAAAATATACATCAGAAGAGTTTGGAATATCACTGAATATTGTATTTTCCCAAAGATTAATATCCTCAGTAAAAATCTCATTCCAACTTATATGAGGTAACTTTACTTTCTCATCTTTAGTTAATATCTCTACAGTTCCAGAAATTATATCAAGACCTTTTGTCTCTGAGAATTCATAGCTTTTAGAAAAAAGTAGTTGCATTCCTAAACAAATACCTAAAAAAGGTTTATCTTTACTTGCATACTCTTTTAGAACCTCAACAAGCCCTTTTTTCTCCAAGTTCTTCATTCCTTGAGAGAAAGCACCAACTCCTGGTAGAACTACTGCATCAGCAGAAAGAATAACATCCCTATCACTTGATAAAATCAACTCCACACTATGATGTTTAAATGCATTTATTATACTTTTTATATTTCCAATATCATAATCAACTATTACAATCTTTTTATTCATCTAGTTAGTACTCCATTTGAGTTACAATAACCTTTTATATTCTCTAATGTTTCAATATTGTAATGAAGCACAGAAGCTATAGCTGCAGCATCAATTTTTTCATTTTTTAATACTTTTAAAACATCTTTTTTATTTCCTGCACCACTTGATGCAATTGTAGGAATAGAAACAGCACTTGATATGGCTTCATTTAGTTCTAAATCAAATCCTTTTTTTGTTCCATCTTTATCAACAGAAGTAACTAGTATCTCACCAACTCCTAATTTTTCAACCTCTTTAGCCCACTCTATAGCATCTAAACCTGTGGGTTCTCTTCCATTGTCAATATAGACTTCCCATTTATTTTTATCTATTTTTTTTGCAACAATTGAAGAGACAATACATTGACTACCAAAAACTTTTGACATTTTTGTAAGAAAACTAGGATCTTTTACAGCTTGTGTATTTATTGCAACCTTATCAGCGCCAACATTTAGAAGTTCTTTAATATCTTCTTCTTTTCTAATTCCACCACCAACAGTTATTGGAACAAAAATATTTTCACAAGCCATCTCAATAATATGACTTAAACTATTTCTATCATAATAAGCTGCAACAGCATCCATAAATATTATCTCATCAATACCTTCATCATAATATTTTAGTGCTAATTCATTAGGATTACCAAGCTTTCTTAATCCTTCTAATTGGATACCTTTTACAACAAATTCATTTTTAACATCAATTCGAGAAATTACTCTTTTTTTATTCACTAGAAAATCTCCAAGAATTGTTTTTGTTGTTTTATTTTCCAAAACTCTTTATTTTTTAAAAGTTCAATAAATTGTTCATCACTAGTTCCATCACCAAACTCTGTTTTTGAACTACCTACAAATTTCTTATCTTTCATCTGTTCTATTGCCTCTAATATGGACTCTTTTTTATAGTCACAATTGATGATGTTTTTATTATCTTTAACTCTATTACTTTGTCTCGTTCCTATATTTATAGATGGTATTTTATAATATGGAGCTTCTCTTAATGCTGCACTTGAGTTTCCTATCATAAATCTTGAATTATTCAATAGGGCTAAAAAATATTCAAATCTTAAAGAAGGAAAAACTCTAAACTTATCATTATCTTTTAAGACTTCCATCTCATGTAATATTTCATTACTACCTAAATCATTATTAGGATATATTACTACAAAATTTAAGTTTGATTCTATTACTGCATTCACTAAATTTTTTGTATATTTTCTCATCTGTTTGTACTCAGTAGTAACAGGGTGAAACATCAAAATTGCAAATTCATCAAAATCTATCTCATAATATTTTTGTACAGTTGGCATCTTAGGGAGTTTTCGAGGATTCATTAAATCCAAATCAGGGGAGCCTATTATATGTATTGATTTTTCATATTCACCCATCTGAATTAATCTTCTTTTAGCTTCAGGATTAGCTACTAAATGAATATGAGAAAGCTTACTAACTGAGTGTCTTATAAGTTCATCGATAGTTCCAGATATCTCTCCACCTTCAACATGAGCTACTAAAATATTGTTTAAGCTTCCAACTATTGCTCCCGCTAAAGCTTCAACCCTATCCCCATGAACTATAATCAAATCAGGTTCTAACTCTGCTATATAATGAGAGAAACCATCAACTGTTTTAGCTAAAGTTCTATCCATATGTTCAATAGTATCATGATTTATAAATTGGTAAATGTTTTCAAATCCAGATTTAAATACCTCATCAACAGTTTTTCCATACTTTGAATTCATATGCATGCCAGTAACAAAAATATGCACATCAAAAGCGTTACTATCCTGAGTGATTTTCATTAAAGATTTTAGTTTACCAAAATCTGCTCTAGTACCAGTGAGAAAAACAATTTTTTTATTCATTAATATCTTCCCATTTTAGATGAGTATCATTTAAAATATCTTTATTAACTTTTTTTCCTAATAGTTCCTCATAATGTTCGGCTTTTATTTCTCCCGTGCCAGGTCTTTTCACCCAAATATTTTCTTTTGTTAAAACTTCGCCTTTTTTAATAGGATTAATAGTTACAACAGTAGCAAAAGCAAAGTCTATTGTTACTTGTTCTTCTTTTGCAGCCTCTTTTTTCCCACCTCTCATTTTTCTAATTTCATCTGAACCAATAAGAAGCTCTTTTAAAGAAATAGGATCCATAGAGTTTATAATATCAGGACCTTTTCTATCCATTCTATCAGTAAAATGTCTCTCTAAAATATTAGCTCCTAAAGCAACAGCTGAAAAACAAGCTAAGTTTGAAGTGGTATGGTCAGATAATCCAACCTCGGCATTGGGGAATTCTTTTTTAAGCTCTTGCATCGCACCAAGTCTTACTAAATGAGAAGGAGTAGGATAAATATTTGTTGTATGTAATAATGCATAATCTATATTATGTTTTTCCAAAATTTTAACAGTTTTTTTAACTGACTCAAGATCATTCATCCCTGTACTTACAACCATTGGTTTTCCAAATGATGCAATATGTTCAATTAAAGGATAATTATTACACTCTCCTGAACCAATTTTATATGCCTTAACATTCATTCTCTCTAGTCTATCAGCTGCAGCTCTTGAAAAAGGAGTACTTATAAATATCATACCTTTAGATTCAATATATTCTTTTAATTTTGTTTCATCTTCTTCATTTAATGCACAACGTTCCATTATTTCATAAATAGAAACATCTGCATTTCCTGGAATTACCTTTTTTGCTTCAGCACTCATCTCATCTTCAACAACATGAGTTTGATGTTTTATAATTTCTGCACCCGATTTCCATGCTGCATCGACTAATTCATAAGCAACTTCTATCGAACCTTCATGATTAATACCAATTTCAACTATTACTAATGGAGGATTATTTTCATCTATTATTCTGTTTTCTATTTTCATGTTTGATTGCTCTATAATTATTTTATGATAAAAAGTATAGCATAAGTATGATATACTTTTTATCATAAAATAATTAATTAGGTTTCACATGGAAAATAATGTTATTCCCCCAGACATATTAAAAATACAAAAAAAACTAGCCTCATTAAAAAAAGACTCTAGAAACTATAAGAAATACACAAAAATTCTAGCAAAACATATTAAATCTTTTTCTATGAAACAAAGAGTTAAATCACATATCAAAACTATTGAAACAGTTGAGAAAATACAAGAAGAAAAATAAAACCTTACAATTTGTAATAAAAATACATACTTTAAAAAAAATCTGCTAAAATTCTCACATAAATAAAAGAATAGAAATAAACATTAGGAAATAAAATGGACGATAATCAAAAAAAATCACTAGATTTAGCAATAAAACAAATTGATAAAGCATTTGGAAAAGGTACTTTAATTAGACTTGGGGATAAAGAAGTAATACCAACAGAAGCAATTAGTACAGGATCATTAGGTCTTGATTTAGCTTTAGGTGTTGGTGGTCTTCCACAAGGTAGAGTTATTGAGATTTATGGACCAGAATCTTCTGGTAAAACTACTTTAACACTTCATGCAATTGCTGAATGTCAAAAAGCTGGTGGTGTTTGTGCATTTATTGATGCAGAACATGCACTTGATACTGCATATGCTAAAAATCTTGGTGTTGATATTGATAATTTACTTGTATCTCAACCTGATTTTGGTGAGCAAGCTTTAGAGATATTAGAAACTGTTATAAGATCTGGAGCTGTTGATTTAGTTGTAATTGATTCAGTTGCAGCTTTAACTCCAAAAGTTGAGATTGATGGAGATATGGATGATCAACAAGTTGGTGTTCAAGCTAGACTTATGTCTAAGGCTTTAAGAAAAATTACTGGTTTATTAAATAAAATGCAATGTACTGTAATCTTTATTAACCAAATTAGAATGAAAATCGGTATGACAGGATATGGATCTCCTGAAACAACTACTGGTGGAAATGCACTTAAATTCTACTCTTCTGTAAGACTTGATATTAGAAGAATTGCAACACTTAAACAAGGTGACAATTCAATTGGAAATAGAGTTAAAGTAAAAGTTGTAAAAAATAAAGTAGCAGCTCCATTTAAACTAGCAGAATTTGACATTATGTTTGGCGAAGGAATTTCAAAAATGGGTGAGCTTGTTGATTATGGTGTTAAACTTGATATTGTTGATAAAGCCGGAGCTTGGTTCTCTTATGGTGATTCAAAGATTGGTCAAGGTAAAGAAAACTCTAAAGTATTCCTAAGAGATAACCCAGAAATTGCAAAAGAAATTGAAAACAAAATCTTAGCAGCTATGGGTGTAAATGATGAGATTCTTGAAGGAACTATTAAAGATCCAAAAGACAGCGAAGAAGACTAAAAAACTCTAGAAACAAAACTTTACAAAATCAAAGAGAAATTTCTCTTTGATTTCTATCTTACCCATCTTATTAATAACTAATAAAAATTATTTTTAACAAAGCAAACCAAAATCAAAATTTAGATATAATCATTCAAATTACAAGAATATAGGAGAACTACGTGGTATTTATTGACAATGTATACGCAGACGAAGTATTAGATTCAAGAGGAAACCCAACAGTTAGAGCTACTGTTGTTTTAAGTGATGGTACAAAACAAAGTGCTATCGTACCAAGTGGTGCAAGTACAGGTAAAAGAGAAGCATTAGAACTAAGAGATGGTGATGATAGATTTTTAGGTAAAGGTGTTTTAAAAGCAGTTGAAAATGTAAACACTCTTATTGCTGATGAATTAATGGGATTAAGCCCATTTAACCAAGCTGAAGTTGATGCAACAATGAAAGATATTGATGGAACACACAACTATGCAAAACTTGGAGCAAACGCTGTTTTAGGTGTATCTATGGCAGTTGCACGTGCTGCAGCAGCTTCTTTAAATATTCCATTATACAGATATTTAGGTGGTGCAAATGCAATGACTATGCCTGTTCCTATGTTTAATATCATAAATGGTGGAGAGCATGCTAACAACTCTGTTGATTTCCAAGAATATATGATTATGCCAGTTGGTTTTGAAAACTTCAACGAAGGTTTAAGAGCAACTGCAGAAATTTATCAGCACTTAAAAAAAGTAATTGATGAAATGGGTGAAAGTACAGCTGTTGGTGATGAGGGTGGATTTGCTCCAAACTTAAAATCAAACGAAGAGCCTTTAGAAGTAATTGTAAAAGCAATTGAAAAAGCTGGGTATGTTCCAGGTGAGCAAATTGCATTAGCACTAGATGTTGCTGCTTCTGAACTTATTAATGATAAAGGTCTTTACGTATTAAAATCAGAAAACAGAGAAATAACATCTGAAGAGCTTGTAAATTACTATGCTGATTTATGTGCTAAATATCCAATCGTTTCAATTGAAGATGGATTAAGTGAAGATGACTGGGATGGATGGAAAGTATTAACAGAAGTTCTAGGTGATAAAGTACAATTAGTTGGTGATGATTTATTTGTTACAAATGCTTCAATTTTAAATGAAGGTATTAACAAAAACATTGCAAACTCAATTTTAATTAAACCAAATCAAATTGGAACAGTTAGTGAAACTATGTTAACAATTAGATTAGCTCAAAGAAACAATTATAATTGTGTAATGTCACATAGATCTGGTGAGAGTGAAGATGCATTTATTGCTGATTTTGCTGTTGCATTAAATTGTGGTCAAATCAAAACTGGTTCAACTGCTAGAAGTGATAGAATCGCTAAATATAATAGATTATTAGAAATCGGTGCAGAAATTGGTTATGCAGAATATTTAGGGAAAACACCTTTTTCTAAATAATTAAGTATTTATGAAAAACTTTTTACGTAGTTACAAGAAATTTATAGCAATTGCAATAGCCTCTATTGCTCTTACTATATTTCTTTCTTATCACGTAGCAAATACGCTTTTTGGAAAAAGCTCTTTAGAAGTTTACAACTCTTTAAAAAACAAGAAAACTTATTTAGAAAAAGAGATTGTAAGACTTCAAGAAGATAATGCATATTTACAAAAAGAATATTTTGAATTAAAAAATCTGGAGCCAGAAGAATGAAAACTTTATTTTTATTTACATTAACACTAGTTTTAGCATTAAATTTAAATGCTAGAGAGAATCCATTTGAAGCAACAAATGCTTATGAAGAAGAAGCAGCAAGAATTATTGAGCAAAATGAAATTGATCAAAACTCAATTAATGAAGAAGCTTACATAAAAGAAATGCAAGAAAAAATGTCAAAAGTTTCTGACAAACCAAAAGAAGATGCAAATAAGAATAAAGTTAAAGAAGCTGTAAAGAAATTAAAACCAGCTTTAAAAGTTGAAAAAACTTATACGAAAAAAGAAGTAAAAAAGTTAATCAAAAAAGCACAAGTTCAATCAGAAAGTAAAGTAAAAAAACTTGTAGAAAAAGAGCTTGAAAAAACAAAAGTAGTTGAACCAAAACAAGTAGTTTATTTAAAACCTAGAACAGATATTATTGATGATGAAGAAGTAATTAAAGCAAAAATGAAAACAAAAATGCTTTTAGATTTTATTAAAGTAGAATATAATGATTCTCAAATTACTATTCATACAAAAGATGCTGTATCAAAAAAATTCACTCTTGAAAAAGAGAATAAAATCATTATAGATTATAAAGCTAAAAAGAATTTTTATACAAAAAGAGATACATTAGAGTCAACAAACTTTAAAAAAATTGCCGTAGGTAATCATAAAAAAGAGAACTTCTATAGAGTTGTAATTCTTTTAGAAAATAAACCATCAACTTATAATGTTGATTATAAAGATGGTTTAATTACTATTTTCTCTTCTACTAATTAAATTAGCAAAAAACTTTATTAGAATCATTACTATTAATACTTCTAATATTGCTGCTAAAATAAACGCATAGTAATATTCTTGATCAATCGTATGATTGTTATAAGCAAGAGTTGTAACTGCAATTAAAAGTGTGATAGGCATTGAGTGTGTAAGTCCTATCATATAAAACTTATTCCATCCCATTTCTTGTATAAATAACATTGAAGCCACAAATCTAATAAAAATCATAGCAGCTACTATTAATAAAGCTTTTTGAAGTAAGCCATCTTGAACTAATGCACTTAGCTCAAAAGATGCTCCTACAGATATAAAGAAAATAGGAACAAGCCAACCAAAGCCAAAGCTTTCTAGTTTATGAGGCAACTGCTTGTTATGCTTTTCAAAGAATGTTGTAATAAACATTCCTGCAATAAATGCTCCAAATGCAACTTTTAAATTAAGTAACATCATAACTGCAATCATTAAGAAAAATATAGACATTGAAATTCTTATATCTTGCTCTTGATGATCTTTTTCTGGCATTAAATAAGCTTTAATCTCAGGAAACCACCAAATAAGATTATGAAATACTTTATAGATAATAATCATTGAAATTAAGAACATTACAAATAAGAACATAGTTCTATAAAACTGCTCTCCCATTCCAAACTCTAATGCAGCTGATACTGTAGTTAATGCAAAGATTGATACAATCTCACCGATTAAGCCAACAAGGATTGAAAGCCGAATCCATTCAACATCGCCATACTCTTTTTTTAAAGCAGCTAATAATCCAATAGATATTAAAGGCAAAATAACAATAAATATATATCCAACATCTAAATAAAAGGTAATTAATGCGGATAATGAAAATAAAATGACATTATAAATAAGAGATTTTTTCAATATTGTAGGAGAGATATTTATAATCTTTTTTAAATCTATTTCAAGACCTGCTAAAAACATCAGATATAAAAAACCTAGCTTTGAAGCAAGGTCTAAAATGGCATGATCCATAATAAATGCAAAGTAACCTGCAAGTGCCCCTAGCATTATTTCAACAGTAATAGATGGAAGTCTAAGTGTTCTAGCAACTAGTGGAGAAATAAAGATAATTAATGATATTGATATAATTATTAATATTTCTTCACTCATTTAATACCTACTTCTCTTCTGCCATTTTTACTACATGCTTAGCAATTTTAAAGCCTTGAGCTTCTAATTCAGCAACATCATCTTTTGGAGTTTTACCAGCAGTTGTTAAATAATCACCAATAACAAAGGCATTAGCACCTCTATTGAAGATTTCATACTGTTCATCACCAAACATTAACTCTCTTCCACCTGCAACCATAATTTTATGAGCATTTGGAATCATTTCTCTTGCTAATGTAATTAAATCAAAAGCTTCTTCTCTTGAAATTGTGTTTTCAACAATTGGTAAAGCTTCATTTGGATGGAAAAAGTTTAAAGGTACATTCATAGGATCTAATGATGCGATTGATTTAATCATAGAAATTCTATCTTCTTGAGTCTCACCCATTCCAAAGATTCCACCACAAACAAGTTGAAGCCCAGCTTCTTTAACATTTAAACATGTTTGATATCTATCATCCCAAGGATGTGTAGTACAAATTGATGGATAAAAATCTCTTGAAGTTTCTAAGTTGTGGTTATAATTATCAACACCTGCAGCTTTTAATTCTTTTAATTGCTCAACAGAAGCTGTACCATTACATGCAATTAATCTTAATCCTAAGTTTTCAGCTTTTACAGCCTTTGCAGCTTGTGCAATAAACTTAGTTTTCTTATCCGTTAGTCCAAGTCCCGCTGTTACTAAACAAAAGCCAACAGCTCCATTTTCTCTAGCAATTCTTGCTTCTTTTACAATTTGCTCAATTTCTTTTAATTTATATCTTTGAATATCTGCTTTGTATCTAACACTTTGTGTACAGAATTTACAGTCTTCATTACAAGTACCACTTTCTGCGTTACATATTGCACATAAAAAAATTTCATCAGTTTTTTCGAATTTATCGCTCATATTTATACTCTTCTTTCTCATAATTGTTTTTATTTATATCTTTAAAATAGTGTGAGATTATATACTCATTTTCATTAATTTCAAGTAGTGCACACTCAATATGAGGCTTTTCTCTAGCACATACTTCTCCTGGATTTATAAATAGTGTATTATTTTTATACTCACATTCAAATATATGAGTATGTCCAAAAATTACTATATTTGAATCAGGACTTAAGTGATATGGCATATGCATTAATTTAAATGTAATATCTTTTATTTTGAAATAATATGGTTCTTGCTTAATAACATATTTATTAGAAACAGCAACTAAATTCATATCATTATTTCCAAAAACGCTTACATAAGGTAATTTTGATTCAACTAAAAGTTCAAGATTTTTTTCAATACATAAATCACCTGCATGAATTAAATACTGACAACCTTTTTCTTTTAGTAAATCAATTACTTCTTTAGTATAGTCACTTTTGAAGTGACTATCAGAGAGAATTCCTATTTTCATTATTTTTTAGCGGCTGGCTTTTTTGTAGCAGTTTTCTTAGCAGGTGCTTTTTTAGTAGTAGTTTTCTTTGCTGGCGCTTTTTTTGCTGTTGTCTTTTTAGCAGCTGGTTTCTTTGCTGCTGTTTTTTTAACAGGCTCTTTTTTACTACCTTTTGATTTTGGGTCTTTTGCAATAATTTCTTCACATTGCTCTAGAGTTAAATCTTCTGCTTCCATACCTTTTGGAATTTTAAAGTTTTTTCTACCTTGCTTAATATAAGGTCCATATCTTCCAATTAGTACATGTATTTTTTCTTTTTCAAATACTTTTATTGTAGCTTTTGCTTTTGCTTCTGTTATTTCTTGAATTACTTCTAATGCACGTGGCAACTCAATTGTATAAGGATCATCTTCTTTTAATGAGAAGTATGCACTTTTAACTTGTAAATATGGTCCAAATCTCCCAATATTTGCTTTAATATCTTCGCCATCTTTATTTTGTCCTACAACTCTTGGAAGTGTGAATAGAAATAACGCTTCTTCCATAGTAATAGTATCCATATTTAAATGCTTTGGAATTGCAACAAATTGTGGTTTTTCTTCATCATCTTTAGTTCCAATTTGAACAAAAGGACCAAATCTTCCAACTCTTGCACTCATAGGTTTTCCAGATTTTGGGTCAGTTCCTATTTCTCTAATTTGTAAATAATCTTCTTTATTTACAGTTTCTTCTTTTTCTTCGATAGTCTTTTTAAAGCCACCATAAAACTCTTGCATTACTTGTTCCCAAGCAATTTTACCTTCAGCAATATCATCGAATTCTTCTTCAATTTTTGCTGTAAACCCGAGATTTATTACATCTGAGAAATGGTCTGCTAAAAAGCTATTAACAATTTCACCAGTTGGTGTTGGAGCTAATTTTTTATCTTCAGTTTTTACAACATATTCTCTTTGTTGAATTGTTGAAATAGTTGGAGCATAAGTAGAAGGTCGTCCAATTCCTTCACTTTCTAACTTTTTAACTAAAGAAGCTTCTGTATATCTTGCAGGTGGTTTAGTGAATAATTGCTCTAAATCTAATTTTTCTAAGTTTAAAACAGTTCCAACTTTAATAGTTGGTAAAATCTTTTCAGTACTATCAAGTGCACCTTCTGGATTATCACTTCCTTCTGTATAAGCTTTCATAAACCCTGGGAAGATAATTCTTTGACCCTTAGTTTGGAATTCAAACTCTTTATCTTTTCCAGCTTGAATTTTATATGTTGTATTTGCAATTTGTGCAGGAGCCATTTGAGTAGCTAATGTTCTTTTCCAAATAAGACTATAAAGTTTGTATTGTGAATTATCAACAAATGCTTTTATATCACTTGGTTTTAAACTTAAATCAACAGGTCTAATTGCTTCGTGAGCTTCTTGTGCTCCTTTTGCTTTTGACTTATATGCTCTTGGCTTAGCTAATGAATACTCTTTTCCATATTCAGCTTCAATTACTTGTTTTGCAGCACTAGTTGCAACTTTAGAAAGATTTAGTGAATCTGTTCTCATATAAGTGATTAAACCACCTGTATGACCTGGAATATTTCCTACATTTCCTTCATAAAGTTGTTGAGCAATAATCATTGTTTGCTTAACTGAATATCCAAGTTTTCTAGAAGCTTCTTGTTGTAATGTAGAAGTTGTAAATGGAGCTGCTGGATTTCTCTTTGAATCTTTTTCTTCAATATCATTTAATAAAAAGTTTCCAAGTTTTATAGAAGCTTCAATCTCTTTAGCTTGTGCTTCATTCGTAACTTTTGTATTTTTACCATTTATTTTAGCTAGTTCTGATTTTAATTCAGGATCAGAAAATTCAGATTTAATTTTCCAGTACTCTTCTGGTTTAAACTCTTTAATTTCATTTTCTCTATCAACAATGATTTTAACAGCAACAGACTGAACACGCCCTGCAGATAATCCATATCTTACTTTTCTCCATAATAATGGTGAAAGTTCATATCCAACAGCACGATCAAGAATTCTTCTTGCTTGTTGCGCATCTACTAAATGCTGATCAACTTCTCTTGGGTTTTCTAAGGCTTTTAAAATTGCATCTTTAGTAATCTCATGAAATACAATTCTTTTAATAGGGTTATTTTCGATTTTTAAAGCAGGAATTAAATGCCAAGCAATTGCTTCCCCTTCCCTATCCTCATCGGCCGCTAGGTAAATTGTAGTATCTTTATTAATATGTTTTTTTAAATCAGTGATGACTTTCTTTTTATCAGTAGAAATTAAATATTTAGGTTTGAAGTTATCTGCTGGATCAAATCCAAGTTTTGACTTTGGTAAATCTCTTACATGTCCCATTGATGCCATTACAACGTAATCGCTTCCTAAAAATTTTGAT
The DNA here is from genome assembly GCF_003711085.1 of Arcobacter peruensis. Lineage (NCBI taxonomy): Bacteria > Pseudomonadati > Campylobacterota > Epsilonproteobacteria > Campylobacterales > Arcobacteraceae > Arcobacter > Arcobacter peruensis. The sequence goes on along the minus strand of NZ_CP032363.1, from coordinate 2,094,451 downwards.
ATTGTTTTTGCTTTCGCAGGTGACTCTACTATTACTAAATTCTTCACTAAAAAAAACCTTATATTATTTTGAATTTTTGCATTCTAACATAAATTAATTAATATTACTAATAAATTATGATTTCAACTTTTATATCTATATTAAATTGCTGTTTTATTTTACTCTTTGCTAGATTGATTAAATATAGGGCATCTTCATATGTACCTTTTCCATTATTAACCAAAAAGTTTGCATGCTGTGATGAAAAAGACATATCACCTTTTGCAAGCCCTTTTAAACCAATTTCTTCTATTAATCTTCCAGCAAAATCATTATCTGGGTTTACAAAACATGAACCTGCACTTGGCATATGTGGTTGATTGTCTCTCATTTTATTAAATTGTTTTAACATGTCTTTTGAAAAGCCATGTGTTATATTAAACACTACTTCATAAACTATTGTATCTATTTTTGTATGTCTATATGAATAGTCTATATCTTCTTTTTTGATATAGCCATCTTTTGTTTTTATTGAATGAACATAATTAAAAACTTCCCAAGATTTTAAACCTGCATTCATTTTAACCAAACCACCCATATTTCCAGGAAGTTTTGCTAGAAACTCTAAATCTGCAATATCATTATTTCTTGTGTAAGTGAGTAATTTACCTGATGTTGTTGCACATCCAACATAAAGTAAATCGCCCTCTTGTCTTATATAATCAAACTCTTCACCTAATATTGCGAATTTCGGATGATTAGGACCTACAAGTGTATTATTACATCGTCCCATAATTTGATAATCTTTATAGTCATCAATTTTATTTATCACTAAAACTTCAGCCTTGGGACCAATTTTAAGTGATGAGTATCTAGAAAAATCAATTTCTTTAAAGTAGTTTTCCATTACTATTTATTTTGCTCTTAATTCTTCATATTCACTTGGTATTAAAAACTCTTGTGATTTCACTAAGTTTTCATAAAAACCGTGCTTATGCCCAAGTTCAAAAAGTTTGTCTAATGCTTTATATTGAATGGGACTGAGTTCTACTGAGTTATCATTTGCATAAAGATCCAAGTATGTATCTAAAGTTTTAGCATCAACTCGAATAAGACCTTCATCTATTAACATTGGAGCTAATACTTTTCTATTTTTATTTGCAACATCAACTGCTTTTATTAAAGTGTTTTCATAATCAATTGCACTATGAAGAGGAATTGAACGTCTAATACACATTCCACCTAAAGGTAATGGTAAATCTCCTCCACTTAACTCAACCCAAACATCCCATAATTCTTTTTCTACTTCAAGTTGCTCACTGAAGTTTAAAATTGATTCATGAATTAAAACACCTGCATCAACTGTTCCATCAATTACAGCTTGTTCAATTTCTAAGAAGTTCATATATGTTATTCTAGCTTCTGGATAAGCGATTTTAAATAGTAAACCATTAGTAGTAAATTCACCGCTAAGAGCTACTTTAAAATTCTTTTTAAGTCTAATACCTTTTTTCTTAATTAATTTTGGTCCATAACCTTCGCCAAAAGAAACTGCAGTTTTAAGTAATGCATAATCATCTTTTATAAAAGGATATAAAGCAAAAGAAATTGCACAAATATCATATTCACCTTTTAAAGTAGCTTGATTTAATGTTTCAATATCATCTGCAATATTTGTAAAATTTGCATCTTTAGGTCTTACCCAACCAAACTTGATTGCATAGTACATAAATATATCATCAGCATCCGGAGAGTGTGCAACACTTATAGTTTTCAATATCGTGTCCTTAAAATTTATTACTGTGATTGTATCAGGTTGTGGTTTATGCTTTGGTTATGTGAGAGTTTATAGTTTATATTCAAGTTTAAGTTTTTTAATAAGTTCAAATACTTTTTCTGAATATTTAATACCTGTTTTACTATTATAATTCCAACCAGTATTATAACTTGACCATGTTTTAAACCAATTGTCTTTATGTACTTTCTTCCAGTATTTTAATTCTATAATTGCATTTGCTGTAGCAAAACCTACATCGTTTATTAGTTTTTGAGCATAAATACTTCTATTATATGAATTGTCTTTTACTTTTTGCCTTTTTAAAACCGTCTTGATATTTGCTTGAAAGAGTCCATAATCTTCACTTTTTGAGTTTATTACATATTTCCCTAGAGAGGATTCTTTTATTGCTATTGCCATTAGTGAATACTTCATCATTTTATCATCTGTAAGGGATTTTAATTTTTTTAAAATCACAATATCATTTTGTGTGAGATTTAAAGAGTTTGAAAAAAGAAAAGAAAAAGAGAGTATAAAACTAATAAATATTTTTTTCATAAATTAATTTTACAATAATTCTAAGCATTTTAGTAAATGCTTAGAATATTTATTTAAAATCCTGCGTTTGTAACGTAGTAATTTATCATTTCTAATAATGGTTCAATTGTTAATACTGAAATAATTGCTAAAAATACACAAATACCAATAACAGATTTCATAGGTGTTGTAGCATTTTGCATAAATTTATCATTTGCACCTTCAATTGGGTCTTTTAAGAACATATAAGAAATTGGTCTTAAATAGTAATAAGCAGCAATTGCAGAGTTAAGTACAATAATAACAGCTAGTGCAATTTGTCCTGCATTTACTGAACTAGCTACTAAATACATTTTTCCCCAGAATAATGCAAATGGAGGAAGTCCTGTTAGTGCAAAAAGGAACATTGCAAGAATAGAAGCTGCAAATGGTGAAATTTGTACTAATCCAGAATATTTCTCAAAAGTATATGGTGATTCATAATCTTTTGATTCTTTACCTCTATTTAACCATAACATACCAAAAGCACCAAAGTTAGTAATTGTAAATAAAATCCAATATAAAAATAATGCTGTTGTAGCTTGTGTAGTTCCTATATAAACAGCAGCCATTGCCATACCTGCATTTGAAATAGAAGAGTATGCTAGCATTCTTTTTATATCTGTTTGATGCAGTGCTATTAAGTTTGGAACTGTAATTGTTAAGACAATTGTAGTGTAAAGCATAGTTTTAATAATAATATCATCACTTGCAATAAACACTTCAAAGAATCTAATAGCAACTACAAAACCTGCCATTTTTGGAACAACTGATAAGAATCCTGCCATTGCAGAAGTTGAACCTCTATAAACATCAGGAACCCATACGTGATATGGGAATAATGATAATTTAAATCCTAAGGCTGCAAACATAAATACAAATCCAGTTAAAACAAATACGTAGTTTGAATAGTTTTCACTTGATAAGAAATTTTCTTGAACAATAATTGCAGAAATTTGTGATAAATCTAAACTTCCTGTAAGTGCATAAAAAATCATCGAACCAAAGGCAAAGAATCCTGCTGCTAATGCACCCATTGTAAAGTACTTAACAGATGCTTCAATTGATGTCATTTTATTATGCATTGCAATCATTACATATAAAGATAATGATGCTGTTTCTAATCCTAAGAAAATTAAAATTAAAGAATCAGAACTTACCATAAATTGGAATCCAGCAACTGCAAATAAATAAAGTGCAAAGAATTCTGCGTATCTAAATTCTTGGAATCTTAAATTTGATAATGAAAGAAAAATAAATAGTATTGCACCACCAATGATAATACATTGAGACAATATTGCAATTCCATCAAGCATGATTAAATCAAACATTCCATCAGGACTTCCATTAAAAGCAAGAAGCGTAAATAAATCAAATACTAAAAATAGTACTACTAAAATTACATATAAAGATTTATGTTTTTCTTTATTAAAAAGGTCAGTTAATAAAATACTAATAGCACCAATAATTGCTATTAGCATTGGTGCTAATGTTCCTAGGTTTAAAGAAGCTATGTTAATTGAAATAGGTTCCATTATTTAACCTCCCCTATTGTATTTAGTTCACGTAATCTATCTTTTGTTTTTTGTTCAACAGATTTAACATCCATTATTTTAATTACTTTTTGAACTGAAACATCAAGTGGTTCTAAGATAACTTTTGGATAAACACCTAAAGATATAATTAAAAATACTAAAGAACCTAAAGCTAAAAGTTCACGTCCATGAATATCTTTCATATCTTTGTTTTCTTTTTTAAGTAATTCTCCAAAGAATGTTCTTTTGTACATAGATAACATATAAACCGCACTTAAAACAATTGTTAAAGATGCAATAAATGTTAAGAATGGAGATACTTTAAAGAATCCAAGTAGGGATAAAAACTCACCAATAAATCCAACTGTTAAAGGTAATCCAATAGAAGCCATTAAAACAACTGCATAAACTAATGCAAACATTGGCATATTCTTAGCTAATCCACCAAACTCTTTTATCATCTTAGTTTTTCTTCTATCGTATAAAACTCCAACACTCATGAATAGTGCACCAGATACAACACCATGCCCAATCATTAAGAATACTGCTCCACTTATACCTTCAGCATTTAAAGCAAATACTCCAAGAATAATTACACCCATGTGAGAAATTGAAGAGTAAGCAATCATTTGTTTCATATCTTCTTGCGCATATGCAACCATTGCTGTATAGATAATTGCAATGATCCCAAGTGTTGCCATAAACGGCATAAAATAAACACTCGCATCTGGAAATAATGGAAGTGAGAATCTTATAAATCCATATGTTTCCATTTTAAGTAATACAGCTGCTAATACAATAGATCCAATTGTTGGTGCTTGACTGTGTGCAAGTGGTAACCATGTATGAAATGGAAACATTGGTACTTTAACTGCAAATCCAAAGAAGAAAGCAATAAATAGCCATAATTGAACATCAAATGGTAAAACAACACTATACCAATCAAGTAAATTAAAGCTCCATACTCCAGTTGTTTCATGGTAGATATATCCAAAATATAACATACCAATAAGCATGATTAATGAACCTATAAATGTATATAAGAAGAATTTAATAGCCGCTTTAAATCTTTTTTCAGCTCCCCAAAATCCAATAATATAAAACATAGGAATTAGTGTTAATTCCCAAAAAATATAGAACATAATTAAATCAAGCGATACAAAAACTCCAACCATAGTCATTTCAAGGTAAAGAATTGTAATAATTAAATTTTTAACTGCTCTTTTTTCTGTAAGTCCAATTACTGCAATCATTGTCATAAATGTAATCATAATAATTAAGAATAATGAAACACCATCAACTCCAACAACATAATTAATTCCGTAAGAGCTAATCAGTGGTAATGTTTGAACAAATTGCATTTGTGCAACACTTGAATCAAATTCATTCCATAATAATAAAGCTAATACAAACTCAACAATTGTAACAACAACACCAAACTGACGCATAGAATCTTTATGAATCATAAATCCTACAGTAGCTGCGGCTGCTGGGAAAAATATCAGCATAGATAAAATATTTTCCATTTATTTAGCCCCTCCAAATAATGATAATACTAAGGCAAGAACTAATCCTAAAATAAGTCCTAAAACCATTAGTCTAAGCGATGATGATAAGTTTCCTGATTGAATAACTCTTGCTTTTTCACCCAATTTATAAATTGAGCTTGCAATTCTTTCAATTGTATTATCAATTATTTTTGTTTCAATAACATCAAATACCCAAACAGAAAGTTTGTAATATGGTTTAGTAACAAAGTTTTCATAAAACTGTGGAACATAATATTGGTTTGATAAAAGTTTATAAATACCTTTTTCTTCCCATTCTTTTGAGAAACCACCATTTTTATATTTAACTACAGCATACACAATTCCACCAATTGCAATAGCACTTGTTACTAAGATTAAAATCCAAGCAGTAGAGTGAGCCATATTATTAGCTTCCCATGTTGGTAAAGTTTTTGTTACAAAATCAATAAATCCATGCTCAAACCATCCAGCAATTACTGCTAAAATAGCTAATGGAATCATTGCTGCTATTACAAAACCTTTTGCTTCATGAGGATGATATTCTTCGCTTGAATAATTTTGCTCTCCATGGAACACTTTCATTACAAGTCTAAATGAATAAAAAGCAGTTAACCCCGCTGTTATCCATAAAACAATCCATAAACCATAAGATTCAGCATTAAAAGCAGCTTCCAAAATCTTATCTTTTGAGAAGAAACCTGCTAATGGGAAAATCCCAGCAAGTGCTAAAGATGCAATTGCCATAATAATTGAAGTAGATTTCATCTTAGAGTGTAAGCCACCCATTTTTCTAATATCAAGTTCATCATTCATAGCATGCATAACATTACCAGCACCTAAGAATAATACTGATTTAAAGAAGGCATGAGTTGCTAAATGAAATAATGCAACCCAATAAGCTCCAAGACCAGCAGCAACAAACATATATCCTAATTGTGATAATGTTGAATAAGCAATAATTCTTTTCATATCATTATGAACAAGTGCCATTGATGCTGCAAATATTGCAACAAATGCACCAAGACAAGCAATACCATATCCAACTTCAGGAACTAGTGCATATAATTCATTTGATCTTACAACTAAGTAAACACCAGCTGTTACCATAGTAGCAGCATGAATTAAGGCAGATACAGGTGTAGGACCTTCCATTGCATCTGCAAGCCATGTATGAAGTGGGAACTGAGCTGATTTACCCATTGCTCCTACAAATAATAACACACCAATCCAAGCAATAGTACTATATTCTAAAGTTCCAATAGTATCAAATACAACAGAATATTGTAAAGAACCTAAGTTCCAGTAAATTAAGAACATACCAAGTAAAAGACCTAAGTCTCCTACTCTATTCATAATAAACGCTTCATTTGCAGCCCAAGATGCAGATTCTTTTTTATACCAAAAACCAATCAATAGCCATGAACAAACTCCAACACCTTCCCATCCAATAAATAAAACAGCAAAGTTGTCACTCATTACAAGCACAAGCATTGAGAACACAAAAGCAGAAAGGTACGAGAAATACCTATTAAATCCATCGTCATGTTCCATATAACCAATTGAATGAATATGAACCATTGTTGAAACAACAGTTACAACAGACATCATTACTACACTTACATGATCAACTACAAAACCAAAAGGAATATTTAAATTACCTGCTTGTATCCAGTCAAATAAAGTTACATTTATAACAGTATCTGTTGAGTAAACAAACGAAAGTAAGTTTAAAGATGCAAACATTGAAACTGCTAACATAAAAGATGTAAACCATCCTGTAAAGGCAATTTTTCCTCTCATTGAGAATAATGCAGCTACTAGTGATCCAACTAATGGGGCAAAAAGTGCTATATATACGTATTTTTCCATCCTTACCCCTTCATTCTTGCAATTTCATCTAAGTTAATAGAACCAGTTCTCTTATACCAAAGAATTAAAAGACCTAAACCAATAGCAACTTCACTTGCAGCAACTGCAATAATAAAGAATGCAAACATTTGCCCTGCTAAATCTCCATGGAATTTAGAAATTGCTGCAAGTCCAACGTTTACTGCGTTTAACATAATTTCAGTTGAGAAAAAAAGCATTAAAACATTCTTTCTTCTTATTACTCCAACTAAACCTATACAAAATAACAGTGTTGATAGTATTAAATAAGCATTAAGTGTCATTTAACATCCTTTTTTGAAGCTTCTAATTCTTCTTGTTCTTTTATATATGCATCGATTTTATCTTCAGTCATATCCGAATATGAAACTTCCATTTTCTTTCCTGCTAATACAATTCCACCTATCATTGCAATAAGTAACATAATTGCGGCAACTTCAAAAGGAACCAAGTATTTAGTAAATAATACTAAACCAACATCTACTGTATTTCCATAACTTGGATTAACAGGGATATTTGCTTCAATATTCTCACCTAAAACTGGAGATATAAAAATAACTACAACAATTAAAGCTACCATTCCTGATAAAAGAAAAACTAATCTTGGATTTTTAACTTTTTCTTTTACTTCTGATAATGAATCAAAAAACATCATCCCAAATGCGTATAAAGACATAACAGCACCTGTATAAACAACAATTTGTACAGCTCCTAAAAAGTCAGCATTTAATAAAAAGAAAAATGCAGATATAAAAATCATTCCTGCTGCTAATGAACTTAGCGCGTATAATGCATTGTTTGTTAACACTGTAATACTAAACATAGTTATAGTTAAAACTGAAAACAGACAAAAAGCTACTATTTCAAACATCTATACTCCTTAGTACGACAATGGTGTTTTTTTAATTTTTTCATCAGCATCTGGTGATACTGAACCAAAACCAGCAAACTCAGTTTGTTGATTTAATTGATCAAATGGTGTTAAAATATCTTCTTTTAGTGAGAAGTGTGCTCTTTGCTCTGATGAGTTTTCATATCTTCCACCATGAACAATTGCTAACTCTGGACAAACTTCTGCACAGTAACCACAGAAAATACATCTACCCATATTAATTGTATATTCTAAAACTTCTTTTCTTGAGTTTTCATCAACTCTAGTTTCCATTCTAATACAATTTGCAATACAAATTTTTTCACATAAACCACAACCAATACATCTCTCTTCACCTGATTCTAAAAGTACAAGTAATTTATGTACTGCTCTATATCTTGGACCTATTGGTAGTTTTTCTTTTGGATACTGAACTGTTGCCATTTCTTTATTAAATAAAGCACCTGTCATCATTTTGAAAGTAATTTTTAAACCTGTAAAAAGTTCACCTTTTACAGATCTTGTTACTACTTGTTTAAATGCATCCCAAGATGTTTTAGGATAATTATCTTCTTGAACTACAACATAATCTTCTGATATATTTCTATTTTTAAATTCTTCAAATCCCATAATTATCTCCCTAAATCATTATCACAATAGCAGTTACTAAAATATTTAGTAAAGCTAATGGCATTAATATTTTCCAACATAACCACATTAATTGATCTGGTCTAATATGTGGCCATGATGCTCTTGTCCAAAGGAAAAGGAAAATTAAGAACATAACTTTTAATACAATAGCTAAACCACCTGGAATAAACCATAATGGCTCAAATCCACCTAAGAAAATTAGTGCAGTTAAGAAAGCAATTGTAAATAATGCTGCATACTCACCAATAAAGAACATACCCCATCTCATACCAGAATACTCAGTTGCATAACCTGCAACTAATTCGGCTTCATGCTCAAGTAAATCAAATGGTGTTCTATTTGTTTCAGCAAATCCTGCAATAACAAATAAAATAAACGCTAATGGTTGAGACCAAACAATCCAGTTTGATATTCCACCTGCTTGATAGTTATTAATATCAATTAAAGATAAAGAACCAACCATCATTAAAGGCGCTAAAAGTGAAAGACCTGACACTACTTCATAAGATAAAAGTTGTATTGCAGTTCTTGCACCTCCAAGTAGTGCCCATTTATTTGCAGAACTCATACCACCTAATAATGGTCCATAAAGTCCAACACCACCAACGGATAGTACAAATAAAACCCCAACATTAATATCACTTATAATTGGTCTTACTGTATATCCAAACATCTCAAATTCTGGGAAGAATGGAATAGCACTCATTGAAATAAATGCTGTTGCTGCTGTGATGATTGGTGCAATCATAAAGATAGGTTTATTTGCATTTGCTGGAATAAAATCTTCTTTTGTAAAAAGTTTAATACCATCAGCTGCAATTTGTAAAAGACCATAAGGACCAACATTTGTTGGACCTAATCTTCTTTGCATAAATGCTAATATTTTTCTTTCAATATATGTTGTAAATCCTGCAAGGGCAGAAAATACTGTTAAAACTACTATTACTTTGATAATTGTTTCTATTATAATACTTGTTTCCATATTACACCTTTTCTATAACAGCTGTGTTATATCTGAATGTATCAAATAATGCTTTTGAGCTTGAGTTTTTATCAAACGTTGATACATAAGCAATTTCACCTGTAATTTGAATATCTGTATACGCGTTTAATTCTAAAGTTTGATTATTAGCAGTAACTTTTACTTTATCACCAACTTGTAATTCTAAACTTTCAAATTGTGCTTTTGAGAAGAAAATCCCTGCTTGTAAATCATCTTTAAATTCATGTGACATTGCTGTAAATTCATTAAATTGATTAATTGGGTTTGCTTTGTATATTACAACTTCATTATCTTTTGTTTCAAGTTTTTTAAGAGATATTTCTTTTACTTCATCGTTTGACTCTAATGTACAGGCAGTTAAATCATAACCTCTATATTCAACTCTGTCATTCCCAAACATGTTTGGTAAGTCATCAAATTCTACTTCTTTATAACCTTTTGATACTGGAAGTTGTGATGTATATTCAATTGTATATTCAACATCAACATCTAAAATCATATTTGCAATATTATTTAAAGCATAACCTTTAAAAGCTACTGCTGCATTTGTAGGAATGATTTTTTTATCAATATTTGTAAAAGTACCTTCTTGCTGATTAAGTGCTGGAATATCTAAATCTCCATCACCTAATGCTGATAATTGGAAATCTGCTGCTTCGTTATATCCAACTGTAAAGCCTTCTTCTTGCTTAGATAATGTACATATTTGTGATACACCTAAAGTATTTGTAGAAGTTGGAATAATAACTACTTCAAAATCTGTATACTTAGTAATTAAACCACAAAGTTTTGCTAAGTTTGCTGCATTTGGATGTGTGATTAAATCTTCACCAACCATTAAAGAGTAAGTATCTTTTTTAGCTAGCATTGTATCAATTAACTCAACAAATGTTTCATCTTTTCCAAAATCTTCTAAAAGTGAAATATATTCAAACTCAACTTCTTTAGATACTTTTTTAGGAACCATTTTAGAAACTTCTTTTTCTTCACCTGTTTCTTCATTTTTTACAATTTCAACAACTTTTTCTTTAATTGTTTCAGTAACAGTTTTAGTTCTAGTTTCAGTCAAAGAAGCTAAATAGTTTATTGTAGCTTCTGGTAAATCTTTACCAAATTTATAAAGAATAAAATATAAAATTGATTCTTGAGCTAATGCATCATGGTAAATAAACTCAGTAGTTTTACCTTTTTTACCAATTTTCTCCATAACTGGATCTGCAATTGGATGGAAGTATAAAGCTGCACCTTTGTTCATAATAACTGAGTTATTAAGAGCATATCTTGCATTTGGTAAATCTGATTTTAAATATGAACCAACAGAAATTACAAAATTTGAATCATGAACAGCTGTTAGTGTTGAAGAGTATAAAGAAGTTCCTGCAGTACTAGAATAGTTAGTTAAAAACTCTTGATATAATCTTGCATCTTCATTTACTAGTTTTGCTCCAGTTTTATCTGCAATTTTTTGTAAAAGTAAAGCTTCTTCATTTGTAATAAATGAATTAAATTTAATATTTTTTGCTTTTTGGAAAGCTTCAATTGCATTTATAAATGCAGTTGTATCTTTTGTTTGTACTTTATTATCAAAATCATAAGCAAATCTTCCTGCACCATTTAATGTAGAATAATGAGGTTCATTTGTAACTCTATAAATTCTTTTTGTTTCGTGATTATCAATTGAATCTTGTTTGATTTCATAATAAATATAAGCACAGTCACTTGAATGAGAGTTTGCTGCTGGAATTTTTTTAAGTTCCCAAGAGTTTGAAGTATACTGGAAATCATGTGAAACTAAAGCACCCACAGGACAGGCTGCGATACACTCACCACAGTCAGTACAGGCATCAGCATCATAACCAATAAGTGACTTATTAAGTTTATTCCACATTGCGTATGCATCTTTTGGCATCTCTGATTTAAATGTTTTTTCAATTGCATCAGAAGGTCTTTTTACAGTACTAAGTGCATTTGATCCAACCATATCTTTACATACAGTTACACATCTTTCACATACAATACAAAGTCCAGGGTCGTAATTCATAACTCCCCAATGAGCAGTTGGTCTATGAACGTCTCTTATACTATAACTTTGAGAATCAACTTTCATATATAAAGAGTAGTTTTGTAACTCACACTCACCACTTTGGTCACAAACACCACATTGTAATGGATGATTAACATCATAAACTTCCATTATTGCACGTCTTTCTTTTGCAATATTCTCAGTTTCTGTTACAACTTCCATATCAGCTTTTACTTTTGTATTACATCCGTATACTTGTTTTCCATCAGCTTCAACTAAACATAATCTACAAGCTAGTGTTGGAGAACATCTTGTTAAATAACATACAGCAGGAACAAATACATCATTTGCACGTGCTACATTTAAGATTGATTCACCATCTTTAGCTTCAATTTGTTTACCATCAATTGTTAATGTAATCATATCACTCATTATTCATCAACCTTTTGTATTTTTACTTGTTTGTATCTATAATCTTTAAATATTTCTTCATCACAATCTGTTATTTTAGCAATTGCAATTGTTCCTTGTAGTTTTTCATCAATTTTAATAGTTTTTAACACTTTTGAGTTTTTGTAATTTAAATATACTTTATCGTTATTTGCAACTTTTGCAATTCTTGCAAAAGATTGGCTTGCAATTAAATCTTGTGTTGATTCATCTTCAATAAGCCTATAAACAATAGTTCCATCAAAAGATTTTAAATCTTCAACTTCTTCTAAATCTAAATTATTACATGAATTTATTTTTTCTTCAAATTTTTCGTCTAATACAATTATATTAAAGTCAGTAAATTTTTTAATTACGCAAATTAACTTTATAATATTTTCTACTCTTGGATGTTCAATTAAATCATCACCTATAATTAATGTTTTTACTTTTGCGTTTAAAGAATTTTCATAAGCTTCTTCAAACTCTTCTTCTCCTGCTGAACTTTCAGCTGAGATATAACCTAGGTCTAAATCATTAATATATTTTTGGATTTGCTCATTTGATTGCTTTACAAAAGTATCAAGTAATAAGGCTAAAATTCCTTCTTCGCTACCTACTTCATATTTTATAAATTGCGTATAATAAAGTTTTAAATCAATATTATCAATAGGATGCATATAAATAAACTGTGCGTTTGTTTTTGCAATTGATTCAATTATTGAATTTCTTACTTCTTCTTTATTATTTGAAAGCATAGTCCCAAGACAAAGAATAAAATCACTTTTAGAAATTAGTTCTTTCTTACTCATTACTTTCCTTCCTCTTTTGCAGTTTCATCTTCTTCAACAGCTCTTGGTTCTGGTTTTACTTTTTTAATAACTAGTGTCCAATCAACTTCTGTAAATTTAATTGAGTTCATTAATGTATAACCATTCTCATATACAACATCAGCAGATTTTTGAACATTTTCAAAATCTCCAATTTCAAATATAATAATTGCAGTTTCACCATCACTTATTTGCTTATCAAGTAGCTCAAGCATTCTGTCATAAAAATCATTTTTTAAATGTCTTAAATCAAATCTTTTCATTGTGCTTTCCCTTACCTATCAATCTCACCGAAAACTATGTTTAAGTTTCCGATTAATGTAACAACATCAGCTAATTGTAATCCTACAAGTATCTCTTCTAAAAGTGCAGTATGTTGAAAACTTGGTGTTCTTATTTTCATTCTATATGCATAAGGTGTTCCATCACTTACAACAAAATATCCAAGCTCACCTTTTGGTGATTCAGTTGCAACATATACTTCACCTTTTGGTGGTCTCATACCTTGAGTTACAAGTACAAAGTGTTGCATTAAAGAATAGTTTTGAGTCATGATTTGCTCTTTTGGAGCTGAAATATAGTTTGGTGCATGAGCCATAAGTTGAGATTCACTGTCTTTATACATCGGAACTAATTGTTTTAATATTTTTGAAGATTCATACATCTCTTGTATACAAATTTTATATCTTCCATAAGAATCACATGTATATGCAATAGGAACATCAAAATCTAATTCATCATAAATACCGTAAGGCATTTCTTTTCTTAAATCCCATTTGATCCCACTTCCTCTTAATGCAATTCCTGAACATCCCCAAGATTTTGCCATCTTTTGAGTAATAATACCTACATTTTCTAGTCTCATTTTCCAGATTCTATTTTCTGTTAAAAGACCTTCATATTTTTTAATTTCTGTTTCTAAAATTTCTAAAAATGACATACAGTCATCAATCCAGTTTGATGGTAAGTCTAAAGGAACTCCACCAATTCTAACAGCACTATGAGTTAATCTTGCACCACAATAGTCTTCAATTAAGTCCATTGCGTATTCTCTTTCCCTAAAACAGTATAAGAACATAGACATAGCACCAACATCAAGTGCATGTGTTGCTAACCAGAAAAGATGTGAAGTAATTCTATTTAATTCTAAAAGCATTGTTCTAATAATTTCAGCTCTACGTGGAGCCTCTATTCCTAGAAGTTTTTCAATTGCAAGTGCATATCCGTAGTTATTTGAAGTTGCAGCTATATAATCCATTCTATCTGTTGTTGGTAAGAATTCATTATAAATCATATTCTCAGCCATTTTTTCCATACCTCTGTGAAGGTATCCAATCATTGGTCTTGATTTTACTACTTCTTCACCTTGAAGCTCTAAAATTAGTCTAAGTTGACCGTGGGCAGATGGATGCTGTGGTCCAAAGTTTACCATCATAGTATTATCTTCACGCTCGAAGTTAATATTTTCAAAGAAAGGTTTTAATCTATTAGGTTGTTGCATTTTTCTACCTTCTTCTTTTTAAAACAACTGATTCTTCAGGTTTTAAAGTTTTCATAATTTTTGATGTATCATCTTCTTGATATTGAATTGAAGTTTCAGGTTCAAACTCAGTAATATCAGTTTGGAAAGGAACTTCATGACCAAGTCTTGCAAATCGTTCAGTATCATATCTATCAATTGCAGCTGGATCTCTTTGCTCTGGTCCAATTATATCTCTAGCTTCTTTTCCAAAAATTTTATCAACTTCATACCATGAAGCTGCCTCATCACCTTGAAGTGGATAAGTTTTTCTTAAAGGATGGTCATACCAATCATCTGGCATGATTAATCTTTTCATATTAGGGTGATTTAAAACTTTTACACCTAACATATCATACATTTCTCTTTCACTCCAATTAGCAGAATCAAAAATAGAAGTAATAGATTCAACCGCATCGTTTTTGTCTAAGAAACATTTGATTCTTAATCTTTTATGTTTTGAAAGTGAAAGCATTTCATAAAACAATTCATAACCACTTCTTGCACTTAAGTAATCAATTGCCGACATTTCAATTAGCATATCGTATTCTAATTCTTCACTTAGAAAAGTCATAACTTCAACAATATCATTTTTATCAATATGAATTACTAAATGAGTATGTTCTATAAAAGCATCTAATACATTAAATTTTGAACAAAACTTTTCATAATCTTTTGAAAAGATTTCATCATCATCAATATCAGTTCTTGGAACACTAGGAGATACAAAAAATCTATCTGAAAAAGGAGCTTTTCTTTGAACATCGTCTTTTGGCGTATATTTTCTCATTACACCAACCTTTTTTTCTTATGAGCTCTAAAAATTGACTCTTTTCTAATTTTTCTTTGAAGTGTCATAAGTGCATATTGCAAAGTTTCAGGTCGTGGAGCACAACCTGGAAGATAAATATCAACAGGAATAATTCTATCTGCACCTTGAACTGTTGCGTAAGTATTAAACATTCCACCAGTGTTTGCACATGACCCCATTGAAATAACCCATTTAGGATCTGGCATTTGGTCATATAACCTTCTCATAAACTCTGCGTGTTTTTTTGTAAGAGTTCCTGCAATAATTAATACATCAGATTGTCTTGGACTTGCTCTAAAAATTGTACCAAATCTATCGAAGTCATATCTAGATGCACCAGTTGCCATCATCTCGATAGCACAACATGCTAATCCATAAGTCATTGGCCATAATGAGTTAGAACGACCAAAATTAACTAACTTATCTATAGTAGTTAATTTAATTGGTGCGCCACCATCTTGTAAATAATTTACTTTATGCTGTGCCATTCAAGGGCTCCTTTTTTCCATGCATATAAAAATCCAATTGATAAGAGTGTGATAAATAGTAACATTTCTACAAATCCAAACCATCCTAATAACTTAAAGTTAACTGCCCAAGGAAACATGAAAATTATTTCCACATCAAATAGAATAAATAGTAAGGCTACTAAATAAAATTGTGTTGATATTGTATTTGGTTGTTTTGTAACTTCTGGTCCACATTCGTATAATGTAGTCTTTAATTTTTCAGTATCTAGTCTAGCAATTTTTCTACTAACATACCTTGAAAGCCATACTGTAGCGCCGAATGCTGTGAATGTTACTACAAACATCACAAATGCACCGAAATAAGGATGGGCAAAATCCATATGTGTCATTTCATATATCCTTTAAAAACTAAAATAGTTTCTTTTATAATGCTTTTATTTTATCGAATTAGTGATAAATAGCCACTTACTGTAATTTAGACAAATGATAAACTAAGCTTTTAAAAGTAAGCTTAGTTTTTAAGTTTTTTCTTAGGATAGATTTTGAGATGGTACAAAAAGAAACACTCTAATATTATTTAGAGTGTGTAAATGTTTTATTGTTTTTTTTAAAAGAAACCTACTTTATTTTCACTATCAAACTGACCTTTTTTCTCTTTACTTATTTGTTCTTTGAAATCTTCAACAGTAAAAATAGGTTCAGAACTAACTGCAATTTTATATGCAGTATTTTTAATAACAAGCTCGATTTGACCACCTGTTAGCTCATAAGAAGTCAATTCTTCTAAATCAAAATCTTTACTTAGTGGAAGATTTGAAGGAAGTAGTTTTTTCCAAAGAGCTAATCTTTGTTTTTTATTAGGTTTCATAAACTCAATTTTATAGTTAAATCTTCTTGAAAAGGCTTTATCTAAGTTTTCAAGTAAGTTTGTTGTTGCAATTAATATTCCATCGAACTTTTCAATTTGTTCTAAGAAGATATTTTGAATTTGGTTATGCATTTTATCACTACCACTTCCAGCACCAGAAGTTCTAGAACTTAAAAATTGGTCAGCTTCATCTAAAAGTAAAACTGGGTCTGATTTTGTTTGATCTCTTAGTTCATAATATTTATCAAAAATACTTCTTACATTTTTTTCACTCTCACCTACATACATAGAAAGAATTTTTGAACAATCAAAGCTAAGTACATCTTTTTTCAAAGATTTCGCCATTGATAAGGCAGTTAATGTTTTACCAGTTCCAGCAACTCCATAAAAGATAATCTTCGCTTCAATACCTTTCTTTTTATCTTTTATTCCCCACTGTTTTAATCTATTCATTACATCTTTATCAACTTGTTTTAAAAGTGCATTTAAAGTCTCTTTTGTTTTATCATTTAAAACTACATCTTCTAAAGTTTTTGTTGTACTAATTAACTCAAAAGTATCTTGCTCTTTGATAATAGAATCAAGCTTAATTTTTGGACCTCTTGAGTTTTTCTTTGTAGGATGTGAAATTTTATATAAAACTTCATCTGGAATATAAAAGTTTCTATTTATTCCTCCAAATGCTGTTAAAACCTCATCATAATCTACAAGTGAGTTTGATACTAAGTTTGAACTTTCTTCAAGTAAAGACCTATATTTTATTTTTTCATAATCATCACTTGAAATTAATTCAATTAAAGCATTCATATCTCTAATTGAACCATCACCACCTGAGTATTCTTCTTTTAAAAGTGCCAAGAATAGTGTTTGTTCTTGTTCTTTTAAATCATTCTCTTTAAAAAAGTCTTCAAGCATTATTGAATTGTTTGTAACTTTTATTCTTTCTTTAATTCTATTTTCAAGTAATACTAACTTTGATTTTAATCTATTAGAACTTGGGCTATTTACATGAAAGTTTTTTTTCACAACATTTAATTGCTGAGCTAAATCTATTTTAAAAAACTGATCTTGTAAATACTCTAGGTGGTCTGAATAGTTTTTTATTTCAGGAAGTATAAAATCATTTGAACCATTTTCTAATAATTTTAAATATGAACTTGATAAAGATACACTTGAATTTAACAGCTCTAGTTTTGATATTTCATTTAATTTAATTTGGTCAAATGAGATTTGAACTAACCATCCAAACTCTAAAAGTGACTTGATTAAATCAAGCTTTTCTAAATGCATAAACTTTTCTACATCGTAAAACTTTGATAAAACATCAATAACTACTAAGCTATCTCTACCTTGAACGTACTCTTTTGTAATAAACTGTAATAATATTGCTTCTTCTTTTGTACACTTTAACTGTGTAAAAAAGTTTGTTTTTTCTATATCTTTTGACTTAATAAAATCAATTAATTCTTTCATTATCTACTCTAATCCTATTTGTTTAATTTTTGTTTTAAATTTCTATAAAATGTATTTAACTCTTCTTCTTTTGAAAAAGAGACTTTTTCTTTTTTATTTATAATTATACTTTTTTTGTCTATAGAGATATCTTTTATTTCTTTATAAACAAGCTCTTTTTTTTGTGTTTTTATATCAAGATTAAAACTATTAGCTATTTGCAATAACTTGTCCTGGCAAAGTGCTTTATATGAACCTTTTGTATAAATAAAACTTTCACATTTTTCTTTTTTAATATAATCTTCTATTTTCTGTAAGTTATAATTGTCATACATATTTAATGAAATAACTACAAAAGCAATAAATCCAAAAAGTGCTATAAAAATCATTTTATCCCCTATATATATTAAATAATACATTAATATATCTTAATTAATTAGTCAAGCTTTAGGAAAAAAAGGTAAAATGTTTTTATAAATTAAACAAGCAAAACATAAAAAGGGAAATAATGATAATAAAAAGTGTTAAATTTTTATTGCTTACAAGTATTAGTTCTTTACTATTAGTAGGATGTGCTAACCACGATGCTGCATTAAAAACAATGCCAAATGAAATTGCACAAGCAAATGAGTGTATAAGTACAAACAAAGAGTTTGAATCAGATTGCTATGATTTAATTTCATATAAAAACTCAATTGCAATGCTTCGATCAGGAGTAAATGCTTATTCAAAAGGAAACTATAAAGAAGCTTTTCATAGATATACAGTTGCACAACAAAAAGGTAACTTTTATGCTAATTCACTTTTAGCTGACCTTTACAATAAAGGAAATGGAGTTAATAAAAACCAAGAAAAAGCGCTTGAACTTTTAGAAGATGTATCTTCAGTTGATGGAATTGCTGCTTATAAACTTTCTTTTTATTATGTAAACAAAAAAGATTATGATGAAGCTTTAGAGCTTTTAGAATTTGCTGCAAATAATAATGTAAAAAAAGCACAATATGAGCTATCAAAGATTTATAGAGATGGCACTATTACAAAAGACAATCCTCAAAAAGCAAAGTTTTGGTATGAACGATACGAAGACAAAAGTGATAGTCTAATTAGAAAAATTTATGGGATATAAAATGACAAAATCAATAATTACAGCTTCTTTTTTAGCTTTTTTCTTAAGTGCTTGTTCTTTTTCAAAACCTGCATTTAATCTTGATACTGAAAAAGTTCAAGTTCAAGAGTGTCAAAATATAAAAGAAATAAAAAACAAAATAAAATGTTATGAAGATATTAGTTCAAGTAACTCTATGGCTGCTTTGAAACTTGGTATTTATAATGCTGAGAGAAAAAACTTTGAAAAAGCTTCTAAGCTTTTAGAGTCTTCAAAAGAAATGGGAAATTATTATGCAAATCTTCCTTTAGCTTTTTTATATTTTCAAGGAACTGGTGTTGAAAAAGATGCAAGTAAATCTTTAGAACTTTTAAAAGCATCTGCTTCAAAAGATCCAAATGCAGCTTTTCAATTATCAAAGTTTTATGCTAAAGGTATTACAATCCAAAAAGATACGAAAAAAGCTTTAGAGTATTTAAATTTTGCAGCAAATAAAAACATGTTTGTAGCACAAAGAGAACTTGCTATTATTTATTCAAAAGGTCTATTTGATATTAAAAAAGATGAAGTAAAAGCAAAATATTGGACAGAAAAAGCAAATGCTAACAAGTCAGATAAAACATTTGATATATATAAACTGTAAAGTTTATATATATCTTTAGTAGATTTATTTTTCTACTAAATCATAAAGCGCTTGAATTTCTTGCGCCCAAATATCTTCATTAATTGTTTCTAAAACAAGTGGAATATCGTCCATTCTATCATCATTCATAATAAATTTAAAAGCATCCCAACCAATTTTACCCTCACCTAGAGAATCATGTCTATCTACTCTGCTTCCAAGTTCTGGTTTTGAGTCATTAATATGCATTCCCATTAAATATTCACGTCCAACAATAGAATCAAATTCATTCCAAGTTTTATCATAAGCTTCTTGTGTTCTAATATCATAACCTGCTGTAAACATATGACAGGTATCAATACAAACACCAATTCTGCTTTTATCTTCTATTTTATCAATAATATGTGCTAAATGCTCAAATTTGTATCCAAGGTTTGAGCCTTGACCTGCAGTGTTTTCAATTACTAGCTTTACATCGTTTGTGGCATCTATTGCTCTATTTAAAGATACAGCAATATTATCTAAACATTCGTCTTCAGTAATTTTTCTAAGGTGCGAACCTGGATGGAAATTTAATCTATCAAGTTTTAAAATTTCACAACGATTTATTTCATGTAAAAATCCATTTAAAGACTTTTCTCTATTTTCAACAACTGGATGACCTAAATTAATAAGATATGAATCATGAGGTAAAATATGTTTTGTTTGTACACCTGATTTTTCTAATTCTTCAAACCATTTATCTAAAACTTTTGGTTCAAAATCCTTAGCAGCCCATTGTCTTTGGTTTTTAACAAATAAAGCAAAGGCTTTTGCTCCAATTGCTTTTGCATTTATTGGTGCATTAAAAACTCCACCACTTGCACTTACGTGTGCTCCTACATATTTCATATTAATTCCTATATATTTAAATTTCGTAATCTTACAGTTTTTTCTCTTAGTTTTAAAATAGCTATATACTAGCTATAAATTTTAAGTATCATTATTATAACAGTACATTATTTTGTTACGTAATTACTAGACTTTTTAGATATTTACTAAGAAAAGTTAGGATTACTTTTGACAATAAGAAATTATCGATAGAATAAAACATATAAAAAGGAAGCGGATTTATGGAAAAAGTTGTAATAATTGGTGGTGGATATTCAGGAATATATGCACTACAAGAACTAGCAAAAAATAAGAATATACAAATTACATTAATAGATAAACACACATTTCACAACTTACAACCAGAAGTTTATGATTTAATTGCAAATAAATCAAATATTGCAGATGTAACTATTGATTTAACTACATTATGTATGGGAATAAACCATGATTATGTAGAGTATAAAAACTTAAAAGTACGAAAAATAGACAAAGAAGCACAAAAAATATACACTGAAGAAAAAGAGATTGTAGAATACGATTATTTAGTAATGGCAGCAGGAACAAGAACATTCTTTCCCCCTCAAATACCAGGATTAAATAATGCTCATGATATTAAAAAACTTCATTGGGCAATGTTCTTTAAACAAAGTTTTGAAAATCAGTTATTCAAAAAAATTAGTGATGAAGCAAAACAATGTGAAGATACACATATTGTAGTTGTTGGTGCTGGTTTATCAGGAGTTGAAATTGCAGCTGAGATGGCTTATAACTCAAAAATGTTTTTTAAACGTGGAAACTTTTCTTGTGATAATTTAAAAATCTCTCTTGTAAGTAGCTCTGATACTATTCTTCCAGGATTAAGCTCAAAACTAGTTAGTATGTCGCATAAGAGATTAAAATCTTTAGGTATTAATGTAATTACAAATACAAAGCTAACTAAATGTAATGAAGATAATCTTGAACTATCAAATGGTACAAAAATCAACCATTCTTTTATTATTTTCACAGGAGGAATTGAAGCTTCTACAATTACATCAGATTTAGATGTAGAAAAAAATGGAAGAGGACAAATTTTAGTAAATGAATACCTTCAAGCAAAAGGTCATGATAATATTTTTGCTGTTGGTGATATTGCAGAAATTCATAATAAAAAAGGTGAATTAATGCCTCCTAATGTTACAGTAGCAAGAATTAGTGGTACTTGTGCTGGTAAAAATATATTAAACAGAATAAAGAAGAAAAAACTTGTAGCTTGTGATCCAAAACTAGAAGGTATTTTAATTGCCCTTGGTGGTAAATTTGCAGCAGGAAACTTATATGATATGGTTCATGTTGAAGGAAGGATTGCTTATGAAATTAAAAAGTATGTATTCTCTTCATATAGAAAACCACTTCTTAAAATTATCAAAGCTGGATATAAAAAGCTAAAAAAACTATAAAAAACTCTTAGTTCTTATTTAAAATATAATGGCAAATTAATTTATTTAATAAACAATTAATTTGTTATTTATTATTATATAGCACTCAAAAAGGAACTCAATGAAATTTTTTCTATCATTTTTTTTATTATTAGGCAATATCTATGCAATTGAAAAATATGAAACAATCAAAACTAGTTGTATTCAAACATCAGAACACTCAGGAAAATCTCAAAAACAATTAAAAGATATATTAATTAAACAAGCAAAAAGAGATGCTATTGGAGAATTATATGGAAGTCTTATTTTATCTAAAACTGATGTAAAAGATGGGAAGTTAGTCTCAGATGAAATTAAACAAAAAGCTGTTGGTTCAGTAAGAATAAAAGGTAATCCAAAATTTTATAATGGTGTAAATTTTGGAGAAATTTGTTCAGATATTAATGCATATATTACAAAAAAAGATTTAGAGAAATATTCCTTAAAACAAATGACTTTACAAAACTTCTGTTTTAATGACACAACAGTTGCAACAAAAGATATCAAACAAAAAGCAAAAGAAAAAGCATATAGAGAGATTTTAACTAAATATAAACCTTCACTAAAAAACATCTCATTATCTCAAGCACAAGAATTAATTCACGACTTTTCAATATCAAATGATAAATTTGATTTTAATACAGGATCTTACTGTTTCAAAGCAGTTGGTTCTTTATATCCTTATGAAGTTGAATTGTACAAACCACAAACTAATAAGAATATGCAGCAAAAAGTCATTGTACAAAAAGAACCTATTCAAAAACCAAGTTCTACTATAGAAAAAAAGCAAAGTAACACTTCCGATAAGATTTATTTTTCTAATGATTATTTAGAAGGAAAAGTTTTGTATGAAATTATTGGAGATAAAGTACATATTGATATATTAATTGACAATGTTTATAGAAACTTAAAAGGTGGAGTATCTGTATCTTTCCCTCAACTTATGAATAGTAGAAGAATTATAGATACGTCAAGTAATAGACTATCTAAATTAGATATCTATGAAAAAAATAGTAAACTTTGGAATACACAATTAAGAAAAGTTATAAGATCTTCATATTTATTAGTTGAAAGCTGGCAAAGTTCTTGGAAAAAGTATAAAACTCAATCAATTTCAATGATAGTTGATATGGATAGAATGGATAGGCTTGTTTTAAACGTACGATCAGTTCTTGTAAATAAGAAAAAACAATCCTTACTTCCTGCTTTTGGAGAGAAGGATCAGCAAGGTTTTCCTATAAAACAAATTATTATTAAAAGATAGGTATGTTTGAATACCTATCTTTTATTTTTTCCGATAAAAATATCTAATTTTTTCTTTACATTCATCACTTAATAATTCTGAAAGTATAGACTCTTCACTTACATTTAACTTCTTAAATTCTTTAATTAATTCATATAATTTATCAAGTTTGCTCTCAGCACTTAGTGTTTCTAAATATTGAGTTAATTCTATTTCGATATTCTCTGAGCTATTTTTTAAGTGTGAAGAGTACATCAATATTTGCAGAACTATTGTTATAATAACGAAAATAGCAAAGTTCTCTAAAACATATACCCATAATTGAGATGTTCCCATATGATTTAATGGAATTGATGATAAGAAATGAACTCCTACTAAAAGTTCAAATAATAAAAAGAAAATAAGCAAAGAACATGAAATAAGGAAAATAATTAACAAGTGTAAAAAAGAGCAAAAAGAAGGAGAATTTTTTAAACAAATATAATTCCTTGTTGCAAAAAGAACCCTAGAAGAAATACTTGAAGATAGTTCATCTTTTGATTTAAATTGTTTGGCAATATTCCTTTCATCAATACTTCTACATTTTGCATATTTTCTAGCAATTATTTCACCACCTAAAAAAGCTAAAAAGATTGATAAAAAATCTATTCCTTTATCATTTAAATATGCAAAAATATCTTCTAATGACTTATTTTCAAGTGCTGATTCTTGCTTTGCAATTATTTCTTTAAAAGCTGAAGCTTGCTCATTTTTCGGATTAATTTCTAATGTTTTTATAAAATTTATCTTTGCTTCATTAAAGTCTTTTAGCTCATAAGCAACCGTTGCACTAAACATCCATAAAGCTTCACTCTTAGGATATTTAGCCTTTGCTTTTTTCAAGAACTCTTTTGCTTTTTTATATTCACCTGAGTCTACTAAATTCTGTGCAAATACTTCTGCTCTAATTTCTGAAGATAAATGTTTATTAGAAGCAAAAAGATTAAATGATAAAAGAAGTATTAAAAATAATTTCATTAATCACCTAATACCAGAATAATTTTTGCATTTTTTAATACATTTTTATCTATTGAGTTTATCTTTTTTATCTGCTCTTTGTTTAATACGATATTTGATAACTTGCTTTTGTAAGTTGAAGTAGGCTTTATTTCAATTGGATTATCAAAAACTCTTTTGTTTTTCTTCGCATCATCAATCCCAAACATATAGCCTACTGAAGTATTTCTCTTTGTTAGTGTTTGTTTTGAAACTAAGTTTGAAGGATAAATCTCTTTTCCTTTTTCATCAACAAGTTTAACTATAAGTGCTTTTTGGAAATTACTTATTTCACTAATATCCAATAATATTCCTGTGTAATTTATAGTATTTTCCATGCTCTTTAAAATATTTTCTAAATGTTTTTTTGCATCACTATTATCTCTTAAATCTTCCATTAATTTTAAAATTGTTTCTTTTTCTTTTGGCATATATGTTGAAGCTAGTGCTTGTGGTAATATATTAAAACTATTCCATAACTGTTCAACTTTTTCATTCCATGAAAGAAGTGTTGGATCACTTAATAGTGCAGAAAGTAAATCTTTCCCTAGTTCTAATTTTGTTGTAACAACTGAAGACTTTGTATTTCTATCATACTTTGAAGAAATCACTTGAACTCCACGAACAATACCTTCCACTCTACTTTTTATGATTTCACTACTATCTAAACCACTTTTTATAGTAATTTCTGAAGTAATATTTACACCTTTAATAACTTCAAGCATATTTCTTTGTGAGATAACTTTTGCTGATAGATTAGCAGCATATTTACCTTGATTTTGTGCAGATTCACCCTCACAAAGTATAAACCCTTGTGTCCAATTTATTTTACAGCTTCCTCTTTGATCTATAACTTCTCTTGAAAACAAAGATACAGATAAAAAAAGAAAAAACAAAACTTTTATTTTCATTTAAACTCTCCAAAAAAATAATTTTTATATAGTACTATTTATTAGCTAAACATTTATTTTATTTCTTATATAAAGAAAGATAATTTTCCAACTCTTTAATAAACTTATCTCTATAACTTAAAGGAGAGATGATTTCAATATTAGGTAACCATGCTTTTATAGTATTATCAATATCTTCTTCTGTTGTAACTGTAAACATTACAACAAGGGAACCATCTTTTTCTTCACTTATAATTTCTTGTGAAGGAAGAATCTTTTTTAATTTAAAGTTATATGCTACATTTTCATGAACTTTTATCCTAACTTCCATTGTATTACCATCTTCAAACCATGCAGTATGAACATTGTCAAGTATTTCGTTAATTGGTTTATCTACTACAAATTTTTCTTTTAATATCTTCATATTTTTAATTTGATGAATAAAAACTGTTTTAATTTTCTTATCTTGTATATCTCTACCAAATAAGTACCAAATTCCATCAAAACTTATCACCTTATAAGGCTCTAAAGATAAAACCTTATTAGGTAAGTGTATTTCTATAGTATTTTTATACTTAATTGATATTTCTATATCATTTAATAATTTTGAATTGATATCAATATTTTCAAAAGAGTTAGCTTTTATATGATAAGCAGGTGAGTATCTAGGTGTTAGAAGCTTTGAAAATATACTATGCGTAGTTTTTTCAAAGTTTTTATTAATGTCTTTTATTTGTGATAATGATAGATAAACAAAAAGCATTTCATCTTCTTTCAAAGATGCTTTATTTAAAGAAAAACCTTCTTCAAATTTCAATCTTTTTAAACTGTCTTCATCTATTGGAAAAAAATGAAGTCTTTGTTTTATATCTCTTTGAATTGTTTTTGCACTTACATTAAACTCTTCCATAAGCTCTTTTCTTGTTGGTAACTCATTATTAGACAACATCTGAAGAGTTTTTATTAGTCTTGTTAAAACCTTATCACTATTACTTACTTTATTACTTTTCTTTGACAAATTCTCAAACATTTTTATCCTAATTATAATTTGGACAGAATGTTGTCCACACATATTTTTATAATTTTATTATAAATTTAATTAAAGGAAAGAAGATGAAATATTTTTTAATTATGTGTTTATGCATAGCAACTAGTTATCTTTTAGCAAGTACATTTATAGCTAAAGAAAAGAAGATTGAAATAAAAAAAGAGATAATTGTTGATGAATAGTTTTAAACCATATAAAAGACTAAAGATATTAATGATTACTACTTTTTTAGTATCTTTATTTATCTTGATATATCTGTTTTAATATTATTATAATATAATTATTAAAAGTATTGGAGAGAATAAAAAATGAAACCACTAAAAACAATAAACCTTATCTTACTTATTAGTTTTGCATTATTATTTAGTGCATGTACTTCTAAGTATTCTTCAAATGAAGTAAAACAGAAAAAAGAGTATAGAAAACACTCCACTTTACAGTATGTAGTGCAAGACCCAAATAAAAATGAGCTTATGTATCTTTTACAGAACGGCCCAAATATAAAAGCAGGAAAAACAATTGAAATAAAAAAAGCATTACCAAACAATGATTTTCATCCTGATTTGTTAAAACAAAATGATTCAATTATAAACACACTTATGACTTGGGGTTCTTTAAGTATTAATAGTATTCATTTTAATAACACTATTTTAAAAGGAGCAATTATTTCTAACAACCTAAATTTAATTAAGTACTTAATCCAAAATGATAAAGTTGATTCAAACTTATGGCTTGATGATACTCCTCCTTTAATACTAGCAGCTAGTAGAAGTTTAGAAATCACTAAGTACCTAATAGAAAACAACACTAGTTTATATATTCGTGATGAATATAAAAAAAATGCTTTAGACCATGCAAAAAGATATAATAAAAATGATATTGTTCAATATCTTATTTCAAAAGGAATAAATAAAAAACCTAAATATCGAGTAAAAAAAGGGTTAAAAGTAAAAGCTAAATCAATTAGATTTGCAAAGACTTTAGATGAAGCTATTTATTTAAAGAACAAAAGATATAGTATCAGCAAATCATATAAAGGTGAAACTCCTTTAATGACACATGGCTATCACATAAATAAAATGTATAATACTTACCCAAAATACTTTCAAGAACATATGAAAATTTTTAGGTTTCTAATGGATTCAAAGGCTAATTTAAATACAAAAAATTCAAATGGTTTAACGCTTAAAGATTTAGCACTAAAAGATAGTAGTTATTATGGATTAAAACGTTATTTACAAAGATATTATCCAAACGTATTAAAATAATATATCTAAAAAGTATATTATTTAGTAGTCAAATATAAATTAAGACCATCTTTCCAATATCTGTATTTCTGATGTTACTTCTCTTAATCTATTTGATAAGTGAGCACAAAAAGAGTAGATAAGTTTTCTACCTAAAATTGGATGTTCTTTACTTAATAAATCTAAGTTATGTCTACTAAGAATATAAACACTTACATCTTCATTTGCAAGTGCATCAACACTATGTAAAGTATCTTCAAAAAATGCCATTTCGCCTATTACAACACCAGTTGAAAAAGTAATTCTTCTTATTTTTGATAACTTATCTTTTACACCTTTAACAAAGCTCTGTTCAAGCATAATAGAAACCGTACCCTTACGTAGGAAAAATAATTCATCTGATTTCATTCCTTTTGTAAAAAGTTCATCTTTTTCTTTATACTCTTTACTTATCATATAAATTAGTAAAATATCTTGTTCTTCTTTACTTAAGTTTTTCGTAAAGTTTAAACTATCAATATTTAAAGTTTTTCCTTTTTCTTCTTCAACTCCTGTAAACTGCTCTAAAAGTTTATTCTCAACTTTTTCTAAAGCTAAATCTGTATTTTCAAACCAAGGTAAACCATCAACACCAATTAGCCCAACAGCACAAAGGGCTTGATAAGTATCATCACCTTTTCGTATATGAGAAAAAGAAAACCCTATGTTACTATTCTCTTTTGTACAAAGTTTAATCTTTTCAGCACCTGTAATATCAACTTCACTAACTTTCCTAAAATCTAAAATAATATAAGACGTGTCTTTGTTTATATCGCTTACTAGTGTTCTTAAAAAATCAGCTGTTCCAAAAAAGATTGCTCCTTCTAATTCAATAATCTTTACACATGAACCTTTATTTTTTAGAAAAGTCATTACTTTTTTAGTTCGTACTCTTCTTGAATGATGTTTATTTCCTAGAATAATATTATAATTTGTATTACTCATCATTTCATAAATAAAAAGTAAAGAGGCCATCGCAAAACCTGTAATAATTGCAATTGTTAAATTTGCCATTTCTTCTGCAATCAACATTACAATCACAACAAGTACTGTTTGGAAAATATCTTTTAAGCATTCATTTATATTTTTAGTTTTAGTTCTAAGACAAGTAATACTCATATTACTTGATAATTTTATCAAAGGTAAAATCATTACAATTCCAGTGTGAACTAACAAAGAAGATAAAACTATTTGTGGAATTAATGCAATATATTCATCAAGAAAGAAAACAAATATTATTAAAAATAAAGCATGAAAAATTACTGAAATAAAAGTCCTACCACCAGAGTTATAATTACTAAGTCCTCTAGCTTCAGAACCAGCACTTGGCATTCCAGCAAAAAATGCTGAAATGATATTTCCAAAGGCTTGACCTTTTAATTCAATTGAAGGATTGGTACTTCTAACTTTTTGTTTATCCTCTAATACACTAATACTAAGAAGTGATGATAAAGAACCCATCAAAGCTAAAACAAATGCTGCAATTATAATTTCTAAAATATTTTCATTTACAATAGAAAAGTTTTGAGTAAAAGTATTAAAATACAATTCAAAAGAAGGTAGAGTTATATTTATTTCGCCAATTATAAATTCACTTGGGTTTTTATTTATAAATAAATAAAAAACTACTCCACCCAAAATTGGAGCTAGAAGAGGAACAATCATTCTAATTTTACTAGTAACAATCTCTTTTTTAAAAAGTAGTAAAACAATAAAAATACAAATAGCAATAAAAAGTAAAGTGGTCTGATTTGTAATTATTGTTAAAGGATTTGTTATAAACTCTTGAAATAAATCATCTCCTTGATAATTAAAAATGATAGGAAATTGCTTAAAAATGATTATCAAACCAATAGTTGTACTAACACCCATTTTTACAGAAGATGGCAAAAACTTAATTAATTTACCAAGATTAAAATAAGCAAATATAAGCTGAAATACTCCCATTACTAAAACTGTTAAAATCATAAAAACAATTAATAATTCATTTAAATTATATATATTTTCATAGCTTTGTAGTCTTGTAAAAATTTCTAATAAAAAACTAGACAAAATCAAAGTAGTAGCAACTCTAGGACCACTTATTTGCAACTGATGATTTCCAATAAATGCAGAAATAAATGTTCCAATAATTGCTGTATAAATAGCTGCATTAATTCCATACATTTCTAAGTCTTGAAGACCTTTAAATAATAAAACTCCACAAGCTAAAGTTAAAGGCAATGCAACAAGTGAAGAGATTAGACCACCAAAGAAGTCATTTTTTAAATTCTTTATATTCAATCTAATCTCTTTTTATTTTAATTAAAATATTATTCTTTTTATCTCTATGAACTATTTCTTTTTCATTTCTTTGAAATAGTTCTTTTATAAAATTATCATCATATGAACTACTTAAATTCTCTTTATTAAATGTTTTTAAATCTTGACATTCAAAAGTGCTTTTGCAAACTCTATCTTCATATATTTTCATATCAAGTACAACAGTACCAGCAGAAAATATTTGAACTTGTGTATAGTCACTATATTTATAAATAAAACCCTTATCATAAAATTTCATTTGAGGTGTTTTTATTAGTATTGTTGCACTTGAACTTAAAGTTGGTTTTTTACTAGCACATGCTGTAAAAATAAATATTGTGATAATTAAAAGTATAAGATTTTTTATAACTAATCCTTTGTTTTGCTACATTTTACTATAATATCTTTAAATTATAAAATCAAAGGTTATTTTTTGTTAGTTCATATTTGCTGTGCCGTCGATAGTCACTATTTTTTAGAAAGAGTTCAAGAAGAGTATCCAGATGAAACTCTAGTAGGTTTTTTTTATGACCCTAATATTCATCCTTATAGTGAGTATCGTTTAAGATACTTAGATGTAGAGTACTCATGCCAAAAGCTTGGTATTGAGCTTATTGAAGGTCCTTATAATCTAGAAGAGTGGCTTAAAAAAGTTAAAGGAATGGAGCATTTACCTGAAAAAGGTGATAGATGTACAGTTTGTTATGATGATAGACTTGATAATACAGTTGCTAAAGCAAAAGAATTAGGTCATGATAAATTTACTACAACTCTTTTAATATCACCTAAAAAATCTCAAGAAAAACTTGATATCATAGGTCATAACTTAGAAAAACTTCATGGAATTGAGTTCATTTACAGAGATTACAAAGCAGGAAATGGTGCAGAAATTCAAGGTAAAAAAGTAAAAGAAAACCAACTTTATAGACAGAACTATTGTGGTTGTTTATTTGGTCTTAGTGCCCAAAGAGAAGCACAAGATAAAATAATGGATGAGATGTTTAACCCAATTTCAAATCAAATCTTGCCTGAGTCAATTGAAGAGCGATTAGAACTTTATAAAAAGAGAAACGCTCTTGAAACAAGTGGTGAAAAGTATAAGATTGTAAAACATAGATTTTTAAACTATAGACTTTTAAGTGCCCGCGTTAAAGTAGCTAAACAAACTGTACCATCGTATATTTTACCATACTCAATGATAAATAGAAACAAAACAAATGGAAGAATTGAGTATGAAAAAGATGGAATCAACTATTTAAATAGAGATGAATTAAAAATTATTTCAATTGAAAAGTTTAATGCACTTGCAAATACTAACTATAAAAATGTAAAAGAATTAATGTACCTACCTCCATCATTTGATGAAGAATTACAAGTGCGTTCAAAGATTTTAAAAAGTGCTTTTAATCTAAGTTCTATCATAGTTTTAGATGAAATTATAGACGCAAAATATGAGCTTGAACTAAATGCTGAAACTTACGATGACGTAAGAGAGGAAATCGTATGAAACTTTTAGTTTGTGCAATGGAGACATCTTCTAATATTCACTTAAAAGAGTTAAAAAAACATTGTAATGATGATATTGAAATGGTAGGTGTTTTTGATAAAGAACTTGGAAATCCTTTATATGATTTAACAGCACTTGCTATTATGGGAATAGTTGATGCTTTAAAGAAACTAAGATTTTTCTTTAAACTTCGAGATGAGTTAGTAGAATTAGCAAGTGATTGTGATAAAGTTTTATTAATGGATTCATCAGGCTTTAATTTACCTCTTGCAAAAAAACTAAAAGCAACTTATCCAAATAAAGAAATAATTTATTATATTCTACCTCAAGCTTGGGCTTGGAAGCAAGGAAGAGTTAAAAAACTAGAAGAATATTGTTCTAAACTTTGTTCAATTATTCCTTTTGAAAGTTCAATTTATAATGATAAAGAAAAAATTACTTATGTAGGACATCCACTACTTGATGAGATACATAACTTTAAAAAAGAACTAACAAAAAGTGGGAAAATTGCTTTCATGCCAGGAAGTAGAAAAACTGAAATAAAAAATCATATGCCAATTTTTAGAGAACTTGCTAAAAAAATTCCAAATAAAGAACATATCTTAATTATTCCCCAAAAATTTGACAAAGAATATATTACAAAAACTTATGGAGATATAAGTGATTTTACAATCTCAACTAAAGCGCATGAAACACTTCAAGAAGCTGAGTATGGTTTTATTTGTTCAGGAACAGCAACACTTGAAGCAGCTTTAATTGGAACTCCTTTCACACTTTCTTATATTGCAAAGAAAATTGACTATTTTATTGGTTCACGATTTGTTAAACTTTCTCATGTAGGATTAGCGAATATTTTCTTTGAGAAAATGGGAAAAGAAGAAATTCATAAAGAATTCTTACAAGAAAACGTAAGTGTAGAAAATCTTTTACATGACTATAATACTATGGATAAAAAATTATTTTTTGAAAACTCTCAAATATTGCGAGAATACTTACAAAATGGAAGTTCCAAAAATGTTGCAAGCATAATTCAAAACTAATTTTTTTTTAGATATAATATCTACCATTAATAAAAAATTTAGGATAATAAATGTTCGATATTACACAAATTCAAGAAATACTTCCTCACAGATATCCACTACTACTTGTGGATAGAATCACAGATATGGAATTAAAAAAATCAATCAGAGGTTTTAAAAATATTTCTATTTCAGAACCAGCATTTCAAGGTCACTTCCCAGGTCATCCAATTTACCCTGGTGTATTAATCTTAGAAGGTATGGCTCAAGCTGGTGGAATCTTAGCTTTAAAAAGCTCTGATTTAAGCGAAGAAGAAATGAAAAATAAAGTAATTTACTTCATGAGTATTGATAAAGCAAAATTTAGAAATCCTGTTAAACCAGGTGATAGATTAGATTACGAACTTGAAGTAATCAAAATGAAAAGTACTTTAATGATGTTAAGTGGAAAAGCCTATGTTGATGGTAAGCTAACTGCTGAAGCTGAATTTAAAGCAATGATAGTAGATAAATAAGACCTATCATGAATACTATTCATAAAACTGCAATAATTGAGCAAGGAGCAACTTTAGGTGATAATATCACTATTGGTGCTTATACAATTATTGGAAAAGATGTAAAAATTGGTGATGGAACGATTGTTGATTCTCATACAGTAATTGAAGGAAAAACAACAATTGGAGAAAATAATCATATTTTCTCACATGCAGCAATTGGAACAATACCTCAAGATTTAAAATTTAATGGTGAAGACGTAGAACTAATTATTGGAAATAACAATAAAATTAGAGAATTTACACTATTTAATCCAGGAACAATAGGTGGTGGATCAATTACTAAAATTGGTGACAACAACTTATTTATGGGTTACACTCATGTTGCACATGATGTAATTATTGGGAATAACTGTGTATTTGCAAATGGTGCAACGCTTGCAGGTCATGTCGAAGTTGATGACTTTGTAGTAGTTGGTGGATTAACACCAATTCATCAATTTTGTAAAATAGGAACACATGTAATGGTTGGAGGTGCTTCAGCAGTTGCTCAAGATATTCCTCCATATTGTTTAGTTGAAGGTAATAAAGCAGTATTAAGAGGTCTTAACTTAAATGGATTAAGAAGAAGATTTAAAGATAGATCTGATATTAATGCAATCAAAAGTGCTTACAAAGCACTATTTGAAGCAGGTAATCCTCTAGCAGATGTTGCAAAAGAACTACTTGAAACAAGTGAAAATGAACATGTAAAAGAATTAGCAAGTTTTGTAGTAAATACAAAACGTGGTATTCCTTACAATAGAAAATAAGAAATAGGCAGACAATGAGTAAAATTATATGTGACTTTTGTGGAACAACAGACTCTAAAGATAATCCAGTAATAGCAGGTGATAACGCTTGTATTTGTAAAGCTTGTGTAACAGCAGCAAATGATATTATGAGTGGAAGTGTTCCAGCACAAGAAA
Organism: Arcobacter peruensis; assembly: GCF_003711085.1. Taxonomy (NCBI): domain Bacteria; kingdom Pseudomonadati; phylum Campylobacterota; class Epsilonproteobacteria; order Campylobacterales; family Arcobacteraceae; genus Arcobacter; species Arcobacter peruensis. Next base: position 2,060,393 of record NZ_CP032363.1, on the reverse strand, counting down.
ATATTGAAAAAAAAGATGAGCTTCCAAGTAAAGAAGCACTTTTAAGAACACCTGCACAATTAAAAGCAATTTTAGATGAGTATGTAATTGGTCAAGATACAGCTAAAAAAGTTTTATCAGTTGCAGTTTATAACCACTATAAAAGAATTTTTAGACATCATGAGATTGATGATGATACGGAGTTAAATAAATCAAATGTTTTACTAATTGGACCAACAGGTTCAGGTAAAACTTTATTAGCTCAAACAATTTCTAAATATCTTGATGTTCCTTTAGCAATTGCTGATGCAACTTCTTTAACAGAAGCAGGATATGTTGGTGATGATGTTGAAAATGTTGTAACAAGACTTGTTCAAGCAGCAGGTGGAGATATTGAAAAAGCTCAAAGAGGTATTATCTTTATTGATGAAGTTGATAAAGTAGCAAGAATGAGTGAAAATAGATCAATCACTAGAGATGTTTCAGGTGAAGGAGTACAACAAGCCTTACTTAAAATAGTTGAAGGTGCAACAATTAATGTTCCTGCAAAAGGTGGAAGAAAACACCCAGGTCAAGAAGCATTACAAGTTGATACTACAAATATTTTATTTGTTTGTGGGGGAGCATTTGACGGTCTTGAAGATATAATCAAGAAAAAAGAAGGTGCAAATGTACTTGGTTTTAACCATGAAGCAAAAAGTAAGAAAAAAGATAAAGATATTGTTTCAAAAGTAGAAGCTGATGATTTAGTTAAATATGGTTTAATTCCAGAATTAATTGGTCGACTTCATATGCTAGCAACTTTAAATGAAATTACAGAAGATGATATGGTTCATATTTTAACTGAACCTAAAAATGCATTAATCAAACAATATATTAAATTATTCGAAATGGATGATGTAACGTTAAAATTTGAAAAAGCAGCTTTAAAGGAACTTGCAAGACTTGCAATTGAAAGAAAAACAGGTGCAAGAGGATTACGTTCTATTTTAGAAGATATCATGCTTGATATTATGTTTGATCTTCCAAATTATAAAAATAAAACTATTACAATAACGAAAGATGTGGTTCTTAAAACAAAAGAACCAAAAGTTGCATAAAAAGGATGATATGTGTTTTTAGATAAATTAATTGGTCTATTTTCAAGTGATATGGCTATTGACTTAGGGACTGCAAATACAATTGTTTCAGTAAAAGGAAAAGGTATCATTATAAATGAACCTTCTGTTGTTGCTGTACAAAATGATAAATATGGTCGTGATAAAATTTTAGCAGTTGGACAAGAAGCTAAACAAATGATTGGAAAAACTCCTTTGAATATTCAAGCAGTTCGTCCTATGCAAGATGGTGTTATTGCTGATTTTGAAATGACTGAAAGAATGATTAGATATTTCATTGAAAAAGCACATTCAAGAAAATCATTTATTCGTCCAAGAATCATCATTTGTATCCCTTATGGAATTACTCAAGTTGAAAGAAAAGCAGTTGAAGAATCAGCTATGAGTGCAGGTGCAAGAGAAGTATTCTTAGTAGAAGAACCAATGGCAGCTGCAATTGGTGCAGGAATTCCTGTATCAGATCCTTCTGGTTATGTAGTTGTTGATATTGGTGGAGGTACAACTGAAATTGGTGTAACTTCACTTGGTGGGCTTGTATTATCAAAGTCTATTAAAGTTGCTGGTGATAAATTTGACAAGTCAATTATCGAACATGTAAGACAAAACTTTAATCTTTATATTGGGGAGCGAACAGCTGAAAATATCAAAATTGAAATTGGAACTGCTGTAAAACTTGATACTGAATTAAAAATTAAAGTAAAAGGTAGAGATAATTCTGGCTTACTTTCAACTGTTGAACTTGGAAGTGAAGGTGTTAGGTCTGCAATTAAAGAACCTCTTAAAGAAATTGTTTCTGCTGTTCGTTCAGTATTAGAAGAGATGCCGCCTGATTTAGCAGGTGATGTTGTTGACAATGGTGTTATCTTAACAGGTGGTGGTGCTTTAATTAGAGGTATTGATGTATATCTTGCTGATATTATTAAACTTCCTGTAAAAGTTGCAGAAGATCCATTATTAGCAGTTGCTTATGGTACAAGCAATGTATTAGATGAGGATGCTTTACTTAAACTAATAACTAATGCGTAAATTCTTATTTATTATCCTTTTTCTTATAATTAGTTTGTTATATCTCTTTGAGATTGACAATCTAATTATTAAAAAATTCACATTCTTCAATGACCTTAAACTTTCTTATATAAATAAAGTAATAGGCATATCAACAACAGTTGAAAAATACTTTAATCAAGCAAGTACTATTGAAGAACTTCGAATTCAAAATAATGAATTAAAAGAGTATAAAATACTTTACACTGCAACACAAAAACAACTTGATACAATTAAAGAGTTTGTTATCACAATGGATGCAGATGAATCAAAACCAAATATTTCTTTGGCGAAAGTATTATCTTATATAAATTTTAATGATTTTACAAAAGTATGGCTTGATCAAAAAAAAGATGATAATTCTATTTTAGGATTAATAACAGAAGAGTATGCAGCAGGAATTGTAGTAAATCAAAATGGGAAATCAGTAGCACTTTTAAATGGTAATAAAGAGTGCTCTTATGCAGTTTTCATTGGAGAAGATAAGATTCCAGGAATTATCACTTCTTCAAGTGATGGTAAAAATCTACTTATTAAATATATTCCAATTTGGTCTGAAATTAAAATCGGTGATGAAGTTATAACTTCAGGCATGGATAATATATTTTTTGAAGGTTTAAAAGTAGGTAGAATTGTGGAAGAAAACACACTTCCGGATATGAGAACAGCTGTAATTAAACCTTATGCAAATGTATTAAAAAAGAAATACTTTTATACATACAAACACTATTCACATAATAAAAAAGATATAGAAAAACCTATAGAAAAAGATACAAAAGCTACTAATAAGTAGCCATTATCTTATCTACTTGATCCCAAGTCATCTTATCTTTTTTATCATCTTTTTTGAACATATTAAAAATATATCGTGCAAACATATCTGTTTCTAAATTTACTTTTGTTCCAACTTTATATCCTTTGAAAAGAGTATTTTCAATTGTATGAGGGATTACTGTAAGTCTAAAAGAATCTTCCATAACTTCATTAACAGTTAAAGAAACACCATCAATTGTAATTGAACCTTTTGGAATAATATATTTTGAATATTCACAAGGAAGGTCGATAAAAAAATCTGTAGAATTACCATTATTTTTAATAGCACTTATTGTTCCCAAGCAGTCAACATGCCCTTGAACAATATGACCTTCAAATCTATCACCCATCATCATAGCAGGTTCAATATGAACTTTATTTTTGTAGTTTTCCATTGCCAAAATCTTTTGAGATTCAGGAGATAATTCAACTGTAAAAGTATCTTTTGAAATTTTTACAACTGTTAAACACGCTCCATTAATTGCAATTGAATCACCAATTTTTGGTGAGTATTTTGCTTTTAATGTTAGGTAACTATTATTAAAACTTTCAACTTTTGCCATCTCGCGAATAAGACCTGTAAACACTTAAAAAACCTTTTGATAAAATTAAGGTATAATATCGAAAATATGTTAAGAAGCTAATTTTATCACTTATCCAAAAGCTTTATTTGCTTTTTAATAAAACCTATATTTGAAAATTCAAACATAAATAAAATACTATAAAATATAAAAGAATACATGATTTAAGGAAGAAAATGAAATATGATGTAATTGTTGTTGGTGGTGGCCACGCAGGTATTGAAGCATCACTAGCAAGTGCTAGAATGGGAAAACAAACTCTATTAATTACTATGTTAGTTGAGCAAATTGGAGCAGCTTCATGTAATCCAGCTGTTGGTGGTCTTGCAAAAGGTCACTTAGTAAGAGAGCTTGATGCAATTGGTGGAGAAATGGGTCTTTGTACAGATGCAACTGGAATTCAATTTAGAATTTTAAATGCTTCAAAAGGTGCAGCAGTTCAAGGAAGCCGTGCTCAAATTGATATGGATAAATACAGAGAATATATGAGAAAAGTTTGTCATAACACTCCTAATTTAGAAATATATCAAGATGAAGTAACAAACTTACTTGTTAAAAACGAAAATGAAGTTTACGGTGTAAAAACAAAACTTGGTGAAGAGTTTGAAGCTAAAAAAGTAATCATCACAACTGGAACTTTTATGAAAGGTTTAATCCATATTGGCCAAAGCCAATACGAAGCTGGACGAGCATGGGAATTGCCTTCTTCAACTCTTTCAACGCAATTAAAAGAACTAGGGTTAAATGTTGGACGACTTAAAACAGGAACACCTGCAAGAATTGATGGAAACTCAATAAATTTTGAAAATATGGATGCACATGGTGGAGATGTACAACCTGCACCATTTTCTTTTAGAACAAATAAAAGTGAGTTTAAACCAACACAATACCCTTGTTATATCACATATACAAATCTTGATACGCACAGCACTATTACTTCAAACTTTGATAGAGCACCACTTTTTACAGGTCAAATTCAAGGAAGTGGTCCAAGATATTGTCCAAGTATTGAAGATAAAGTAAATAGATTCTCTGAACGTGATAGACATCAGTTATTTTTAGAACCACAAACTTCAATGTGTACAGAATACTATATAAATGGTTTAAGTACCTCACTTCCTATTGATGTTCAAAAAGAGATGATTCATTCTATCTCAGGACTTGAAAATGCAAAAATTATCAGATATGGGTATGCAATTGAATACGATTATGTAGACCCAACTGAATTAAAACATACATTAGAAACAAAGAAAGTTAAAAACCTTTATAATGCAGGACAAATTAATGCAACAACAGGTTATGAAGAAGCTGCATCACAAGGTCTAATGGCAGGTATTAATGCATGTTTAGCAATTGATGGAAAAGAGCCATTTATCTTAAGACGAGATGAGGGATATATTGGAGTTTTAATTGATGATTTAGTTACAAAAGGTACTAATGAACCATATAGAATGTTTACTTCACGTGCTGAGTATAGACTTCTTTTAAGAGAAGAAAATGCAGACCTTAGACTTTCTAAATATGGTCATGACTTAGGTCTAATCGATGATGAAACATACGCAAAAGTTGAAAACAAAAGAAAAGTCTTAAATGATGCAGTTGAGTTTATGTCAAATGAATGGTTTACATCAAAAAAAGAAAACCTTGAATTACTTGAAGAAATTGGTGAAGATAAAATCAAAGATAGAGCACTTTTAATTGATATTGTAGGAAGAAACACAGTTAATAATGAAAAGTTTGATAAATTAGTTCCAAGTTTAGCAAATACAGACTCATATTTAAAAGAGCAAATTATTATTGAAGCTAAATATTATAGATATATTTTAAAGCAGCAAAAACAAATTGATAAAATGAAAAAGATGCTAAAACTAAAAATTCCTGAAAACTTTGATTTTAGAGGAATTGCGGGACTTTCAAATGAAGCTGTAGAAAAACTAGAAAAATTTAAGCCACCTACACTATTTAATGCAAGCGAAATATCAGGTATTACACCTGCTGCAATTGATATTATTCACTTAAATATAAACTTAAATAATAAAAAATAAAGGTACCACTTAGGTATCTTTATTAAAACTCAAACTTCTTTATTAAACAAAAATGATATAATAATTACTATTTAACTTTAAATTACCCTAGAAGGTTATTTTATGAATTATAAATTTAAGAAATTCTATTTATTACTACTTGTTATAGGAATTTTAAGCAGCCTAACTTTAGGTTATTTTTCGTATAAAAACTTCTTAGAAAAAGAACAAATACAATTTGATTTTCTCTCAAAAAATATTATTAAACAAATTGAAAATAGAATGGATACCTATAGAGAAATTCTTCATAGTGGTGAAGGTTTTTTTGAAGCTTCAAATGATATTAATAGAAAAGAATGGAATATATTTGTAAATAAATTACAAATTCAAAAATATTTTCCAGGTATTCAAGGTTTAGGATATAGTATTGTTTTAAAAGAAGAAGAATTACAAACAAATATAAAAAATATTAGAGAGGAAGGATTTCCTTATTACGATATTCATCCAAAAGGAAAAAGAGAGGTATACACTTCAATAATTTATATTGAGCCTTTTGACTCAAGAAATAAAAGAGCCTTTGGTTACGATATGTATTCTCAAGAACAACGACGAGAAGCTATGAATAGAACTATTGAAACAGGTTTACCTGCTCTATCTACAAAGGTTAAATTAGTTCAAGAAAATGGAACTGATGTACAAACTGGATTTCTTCTATATACACCTCATTACAAAAATACTGATTTAAATACTAAAGAACAAAGATATAAAGCAATTAAAGGTTTTGTATATGCAGTATTTAGAACAAAAGATTTTTTAAATGCAGCAATTGGTAATTCATTAGAGATTATAAATATTAAAATGTATGATGGCAATATAAAAAATGCACAGACACTTTTTTATGACTCAAGTACGAAAGAAAATAAAGACAACACCTTTGTTAATACTATAACGATGAAACTTGATGGACATTCTTGGACTTTTGAGATTTCTGCAAAAAAAGATTTTTCTGATTTTCAAAAATATATCAATGGCTTTATTTTTACAATACTTGGTTTTTTAGTTACTTTCTTAATTGCGTTATTAGTAAAAAAAGAATCTGAACTTGAGGTTGAAAATAAAACAAAAGATTTATTACACGAACAAAATACACTTTTATCACTTTTTGATAAAGGAGATATTGTACTGTTTAAGTGGGAAAGAGTTGAAATATTTAAAAATAAAATCAATTGGAATGTTACACATGCTTCAAATAGTGTTGATAAACTTTTTGGCTTTAAACCTTCAAGTTTTACAGCAAATGAAGTTAAATACAACTCTTTTGTATTCAATGAAGATATAGATAATTTTAAAAAAGAAATATTTGAAGCAATAAAAGAAAATAAAGAATTTTTTATTCATAAACCTTATAGAATTATCTCAAAAGATAAAAAAATAAAATGGGTTTCACACTATACAGTTATAAAAAAAGATACTAAAAAAAACAAACTTTATTTTATTGGATACATAATAAACATTACAGAACAAAAGAATTTAGAAGTTAATTTAATAAAAGCAAAAGAAGTAGCTGAAAATGCATCGAATGCAAAAAGTGAATTTTTATCTAATATGTCTCATGAAATAAGAACACCATTAAATGGTATTATTGGTCTTAGTAACCTTTTACTTGAAACATCATTAACAAATACACAGAAAAAATATCTAGAACAATCAAATACCTCATCTAAAGCCTTACTACATGTAATCAATGATATTTTAGATTTCTCAAAATTAGAAGTTAATAAAATTGAATTAGAGAATATCCCTTTTAAATTAGATAAGTTAATAAATGGGTCTTCTAGCTTATTTACATTTGAAGCTCAAAAAAAAGGTCTAGAATTAAATACTAAAATTCAAAACCTAGTTCCTAATAATTTAATAGGTGATCCTTTTAGAATTAATCAAATTCTTATTAACTTAATAGGAAATGCAATTAAATTTACGCAAAAAGGTTCTATAACTTTAAATGTTGAAGTAGAAGAAATCAAAAATGAAATTGTCAAATTAAGATTTGATATTATTGATTCAGGAATAGGAATTTCAAAAGATAAGCAAAACAAACTATTTAAAGGTTTTTCTCAAATTGATACTTCTAATACAAGAGAATATGGAGGAAGTGGATTAGGACTTGTTATTTCTCAAAACTTAGCTAAGTTAATGAAAGGGAATATCACGGTTAATAGTAATGAAGGAAAAGGAAGTACTTTTAGTTTTACAACTACTCTTTCACACATAAAAGAAGATGATAATTCATCATCTCAAAAGTTAAAAAAAGATGAAATTCCTAAAAAGCTTTTGGCAAAAGGAAAAGCTCTATTAGTTGAAGATAATGAAATAAATCAAATTGTTGCAAAACAAAATCTAGAAAACTTTGGATTAGAAGTCATTACTGCAATAAACGGAAAAATAGCAGTTCAAAAAGTACAAGAAGAAAATTTTGATATTATTTTCATGGATTTACAAATGCCAATTATGGATGGTTATGAAGCTAGCATGCAAATAAGAAAAATCTCTTCTACTGTTCCTATAGTAGCATTAAGTGCTGCTGTATTAGTAGAAGACTTAGCTAAGACTAAACAAGCGGGAATGAATGAGCATTTAAGTAAACCTATTGATGTAAAGAAATTGAAAGAAGTTATTATAAAATATTTAGAAACTTCATATGAAGAAAAAGGAATTAAAAAAGAAATGTCTAATTATCAGAATATTGAAGGGATAAATATTGAAGAGCTTATTACAAGATTAAATGATAATAAAGAACTTGCATATAAAATGTTAGTAAGCTTTGCAACAGAAAAGAAAGATATTGTTAATAAACTTAATAATCTGAGTATAGACTGTGATGAATTTAATTTTTTAATTCATAGTATAAAAGGTTTAAGTGGCAATTTATCTCTAAATGATGTTTACGAATATAGTAGCAAACTATATTCAAGTGATGATTTAGAAAACAAAAAAGTACTTTTAGATAAACTAAAAAGTAGTTTAACATTTATAATAAATGAAATAAATGAAAAAATAGTTAATAATTTTGATAAGCATAAAACCGTTGATTCTTTATCGGAAAATGAGATACTAAATGAACTTAAAAAGTTCAATTCTGAAATAGCAGAGGGAACATTTATTTCTAGTGAAAAAAGAAACTTCATAATAAGTCAACTTAATAAAATATCAAATGAAGAACTTGCAAAAGAATTAGAAAACTATTTATCTAATTTTGATTATAAAAATGCACAAATATTACTTAAAAAAGTTATTAGAGATTTATCTTGAAAAAAAAACATGTTCTTATAGTTGACGATGAACCTACTAATATAAATATTGTTGCTGAAATTCTACATCCATATTATGATATACGAGTTGCAACTAGTGGTAAAAATGCATTAGAAATGATAGCTAGTGAAAAACCTGATCTAATATTACTAGATATTAATATGCCTGAAATGAGTGGATATGAAGTTGCAAATGAATTAAAAAATTCTAAAAAGAATTCCAATATTCCTTTTATATTTCTAACTGCTAAAAATGATTCAAAAAGTATAGAAAAAGGTTTTAATAATGGCGCTGTTGATTATATATCAAAACCTTTCTCTAAAGAAGAACTGCAAGCTAGAGTAGCAACTCATTTAAAAATATTTGAACTTAATAACTCTCTTGAAGAAACAGTAAATACCTTAGAAATAAAAATGCAAGAAATAGATCAAACAAAAAAAGAGTTTGAAACTATTTTTGATAAATCTTTAAATGGAATTGCAATTACTGATTTAGATACTAAATTCATTACAGTAAACAACTCTTTTTGTGAAATATTAGGACTTGAAAAAGATGAATTAAAAGATAGTTATTTTTCTAGTCTTGAAGAAATTGATGAAAACATAGAGTCACAAAAAATAGTTAATTTAGTAATAAAAAATGGTTACATAGAAAATATCAATAGAAACTTTAAAATAAACAATAAAATAATTTCTATTAATATCTCTATTTCACTAATGCCAGATAGAAAAACACTTTTATATAATATTGCAGATATTACAAAATTAAAGCAAGCTCAAATTAAAATAGAACATTATATAGAAATAATGGATGAAAATATAATATATTCTACTACTGATTTAAAAGGAATAATTAAAGAAGCTTCTAATGCTTTTTGTGAAACTAGTGGTTATAAAAAAGAAGAACTTATCTCTTTTAGACATTCTATTGTAAGACATGAAGATACACCAAATGAAGTTTTTGATGATTTATGGAATACAATTGAAAAAGGCAATGTTTGGAAAGGTGAATTAAAAAATAAGAAAAAAGATGGAAGTGATTATTGGGTTGAAGCAACAATCTATCCCAATTATGACATTATAACTGGTAAAAAAACTGGATACACATCAATTAGACAAAATATTACAGATAAAAAGAGAATTGAAGAAATTTCAATTCATGATGAACTAACAAAACTATATAATAGACGTCATTTTAATAGTGTACTTTCAAATGAACTTAATAGGGCAAAAAGGGATAATAGAACTCTTTCTTTTATGATGATAGACGTTGATCATTTTAAACTTTATAATGACACTTATGGACATCAAGAAGGAGATAGAGTATTATTTGCAATTGCAAAAATATTACAATCTTTTTGTAAAAGAGCAGGAGATTTCGCTTTTAGATTAGGTGGTGAAGAGTTTGGAATTTTATTTTCAGAGCAAACAGAAGAAGAATCAGAACCATTTGCAAATTTAATAAGAGAGTCTATTCAAAACTTACAAATACCTCATATACAAAACCTTCCTTCAAAAGTAGTAACAATTTCTGCTGGATTATTAATGATATCACCAAAACAAACAATAACAGAAGATGATATTTATAAAAATGCAGACATTTTATTGTATAAAGCAAAAGAATCGGGTAGAAATAAAGTTTCTGTCTAATTAAGAAGAAAATAAAGGATTTATGTGAAAGTTTATTTATATGCAAAAAGTGGCCATGCAATAGGACTAGAAGCTACAAAAAGATGTGCTGCCATTGTAAATGAATTAAAAGAATTTGATCCTATTTTATGTACAAGTGATTTTAGAGCTGGTGCATTTGCAAAAGATTTATTAGGAATAAAAAAGTATGTAAATATTGATGTTCTAAGAAACCTATATAATATTATGGAAAAAAGAGATATTTTAATTTATGATACAGATGAAACAAATGAGTTCATGAAAAATGATATGAAACAGTTTTGTACACTTTTATATTCAGTAAATAGTGACTTATCAGATATAGTTATAGATGCATCTATTTATAACAAGAATGAAAATCCTTCTATTGAAAAGACTCTTTTTTTTGGAGATGATGACTATAATAATCTATTTTTAAATCTAGTAGAAGCATCTACAAAATATGATATCGAATTATTGATGGGACACTATTTCTTTTTAGGAAATGAAAAAATATTTAAAAATCATTTTTCTAAAATAATTGATGAAGAAGAGTATGTAGAAACTATTCAAAATAGTAAATATCTTTTAACAGCATCGTTACAAACTGCTTTAGAATCAATTGCCTGTGGAAATAAAGCAGTTTTATTTAAAAGAGAAGATAAAACTTATAATGAAAAATTAATCTCTAAAATAAATTTACCAATAATAGAAGAAAGTAACTTAGAAAAAATTATCGAAAATTTTGAAACTATTATAAAAAACTATCCACAAATAGAAAATTTCAATAATACAAATTTAAAAGATATTCAATTAAATATTAAAGAAAAACTCGAAGAATAGAACCGGCTTGTAGGACAATAATAAAAAACATATCAAACTATTATAAGTTATAATTATAATAGTTTATGCTTATTATAAGCTAGGTTTATATAAAATTACAAAAGAATTATAATAAAGGCTTTTTAATGAAAGAAAAAAATAAATTTTTAGACAAAATACCTTACAGAATAAAAAGATATTATGGATATGCATTAGCAACTATAATTTCACTTGCATTACCATTTATAACAATTGGTGGGAATCATATCTTTTTATTATCGTTTGACAAGAAACAACTACATTTATTAGGTACTGCATTTGATATGCAAGAATTATACTTAATGCCATTTTTACTAATGCTTCTATTCCTAGGAATATTTGCTGCAACTTCACTAGGTGGTCGTGCTTGGTGTGGATGGGCATGTCCACAGACTATTTTTAGAGTTATATACAGAGATTTAATTGAGTCTAAATTACTAGGCTTACGAAGAATTAAGAATAAACAAAAAGACCCAGATTATTCAAAACCTAAGAATGCTTCAAAAAGAGTTATTGCTATGTTAATTTGGTCATTTTTATCATTATTAGCAGCTTCTAACTTTATGTGGTTTTTTATTCCACCAGAAGATTTCTTCGCTTATATACAAAACCCAACTGAGCATATGGTTTTAATTGGTTTTGTACTTGGAATCGCTGCATTTATTATATATGATGGAATTTTCTTGAAAGAAGATTTCTGTATTTATATCTGTCCTTACTCAAGAGTTCAATCTGTTTTATATGATGAAGATACATATCAAGCTATTTACTCAACTAAAAGAGGTGGAGATATTTATAATGATGATAAAGAAAAAATCATCTTTAAAGCAAAAGATTTACCTGTAGATACAAATGAATGTACAACATGTGAAGCATGTGTTACTGTTTGTCCTACACATATTGATATTAGAAAAGGTACACAACTTGAATGTATTAACTGTCTAGAATGTGTTGATGCATGTACTACTGTTATGGGAAAACTTGGTAAACCTTCACTTGTTCAATGGTCAAGTACAAATACAATAAAAAGAGATATTCCAACAAAAATCATCAGAAAACAAACTATTATGTATGCAGTTGCTTTATTAATTGTTATTGCTTTATTATTTGTAATGGGTGGTAAAAAAGAGTACATGTTATTAAATGTAAATAAAACTACTCAATTATATAAAGTAAAAGAAAATAATGTAGTTACTAATAACTTCTTATTATTATTCCAAAATACTGAATCTAAACCTTTAACATACAATCTTGAGGTTTTAGACCATGATGAAATTAAAATAAAAAGATTTAAACCTTTTACTTTAAGTCCAGGTAAAATGGCAAAAAAAGTTGTAATACTTGAAACAAATAAAGTTCTAGTTGAAAATTCAACAAAAGATACTCCTATTGCAGTAACTTTAAAAGCTTATGCACAAGAAGATCCAGAAAAAGTAGTGGTATTTAGAAAAGCTGTATTTATGTACCCTAGGTTTGACAAACTAAAATAACTTCATAAAAGACAAGTTTATATTTTATAAACTTGTCTATACTCTAAAAAAAACATAAGTTATTTAACTTATTTATCAACAAAAACTAGCTACAATCGCGAATATAATTATTAACAAAATTCATTGGAGTATTTTAAATGACTAAATTCATCTTCGTAACAGGTGGGGTTCTAAGTTCACTAGGAAAAGGAATCACCGCAGCATCAATTGCAACAATCTTAAAACAATCAGGATTTAAAGTATCTATGCTTAAAATCGACCCATACTTAAATGTAGATCCAGGAACTATGAGTCCATTAGAGCATGGAGAAGTTTTCGTAACAGCAGATGGTGCTGAAACTGATTTAGATTTAGGAAATTACGAAAGATTTATTGATACTACTTTAACTGCACAAAATAACTTTACTACAGGTCAAGTTTACCAAAGTGTAATTAAAAGAGAAAGAGAGGGTGGTTACTTAGGAAAAACTATTCAAGTAATCCCTCACGTAGTAGATGAAATTAAAGATAGAATTTATGCAGCTGCCGAAGGTTATGAATTTTTAATTGTTGAATTAGGTGGAACAGTTGGAGATATCGAAGGTTTACCTTTTATGGAATCTATTCGTGCAATAAGACATGAACTTCCAAAAACAAATACTATGAATATTCATGTTACATTAATTCCATACATAGCAGCAGCAGGTGAGCTTAAAACAAAACCAACACAACATTCTGTTCAAGAATTAAGAAGAATTGGTATTACTCCACATATGTTAGTTTGTAGAACAGAAAGAAGTCTTCCAAAGAATTTAAAAGCAAAATTAGCAATGTCTTGTGATATTGACAATAATGCAGTAATTGAAGCAGGTGATGCACAATCTATTTATCAAGTTCCATTACACTTTATTAAAGAAGGAATCATTAATCCTTTATCAGACCACTTCAACATTAAAATCAAACCAAATATGGAAAAATGGGATACTTTAGTTAAAAATATTTTAGTACCAAAAGATGAACTTACAATTGCTTTTGTTGGTAAATACTTAGAATTAAAAGAATCTTACAAATCATTAACAGAAGCACTAATTCACAGTGGAGCACACTTAAATACAAAAGTAAATATACACTGGTGTGATTCTGAAAAAATTGAAGTTCACGGAGCTTACGATATTATTGGAAATTCAGATGCAGTATTAGTTGCAGGTGGATTTGGAGAAAGAGGAGTTGAAGGTAAACTTCAAGCTATTCAATATGCAAGAGAAAATAAAATACCATATTTAGGTATTTGTTTAGGAATGCAATTAGCAGTAATTGAGTATGCTAGAAATGTACTTGAAATTGAAGATGCAAACTCTATTGAATTTGATGCAAATACAGCTAATCCTTTAATTTATTTAATTGATGAATTTATGGATCAAAGTGGACAAAAACAACTAAGAACACATAAATCACCAATGGGTGGAACTATGAGATTAGGTGAATATCCATTTGAGCCATTAAAAGGTACAAAACTTCAAAAAGCTTATGGAAATGAAGAAATCTATCATGAAAGACATAGACATAGATATGAAGCAAATCCAAAATATAAAGATGCACTTGAAGAAGCTGGAATGATTATTTCAGGACAATCAAACGGCTTAATTGAAGCAGTTGAGATTAAAGATCATCCATGGTTTGTAGGTGTTCAATTCCACCCTGAATTTACATCACATTTAGAAACTCCGAACCCAATTATTTTTGAGTTTGTAAAACAAGCTAATAAAAAAGCTTAATGTCAAAAGTCACTAAAAATAGACTTTTTGAACTCCTTTCTGCTAGACATTCGAATAACCCATATTCGCGTCTAGCAGATATTCCCCCACCTGATAATTTTAAAGATATAAAAAAAGCAACTTCTAGAATTAAGACTGCAATTTTAAATCAAGAAACAATTACTATTGTTGGAGATTACGATGTTGATGGCGTTGTTTCAACTACAATTATGGTTGACTTTTTTAAAAAGATTAATGTAAAAATAGACTACATAATCCCAAATAGATTTGAGCATGGCTATGGATTATCTCCTATGATTGTTGATATGATTGACGATGGTCTTGTAATAACAGTTGATAATGGAATATCAGCCATGCCAGCTGCACTAAAACTAAAAGAAAAAGGTATTGATTTAATAATAACTGATCATCATACAGTTGGAGAGCAAATACCTTATGCTTATGCAATTGTAAATCCAAAACAAGAAGATTGTACTTTTGAGTTTAAAGATATCTGTGGAGCTCAAGTTGCTTGGTATTTATGTGCATCAATTAAAAAAGAGCTAAACCTTGATGTAAAAATGACAGACTTTTTAGACCTTCTTTGTGTTGCTATTATTGCAGATATTATGCCAATGACAGCACTTAACCACACTCTTGTTAAACAAGGTCTTAAAAAAATTAAAACCTCTCCTAGAGAAGCATTTAAGAAATTAAATGAAGTTATGAGTAAGCAAGCTTTTGTATCAGATGATATTGGCTTTTTTATAGCTCCTAAGATAAATAGTGCAGGAAGAATGGAAGATGCAAGTATTGCCCTAGAGTTTCTTCTTTCAAAAACATCATATCAAGCAAATGAATCTTTACAAATGTTAGAAGAGCTGAATAATTTTAGAAAAACACTACAAGAGGAAATCACAAAAAAAGCAGAAGCAAAAACAGATAAAAATGACAATGCCGTAATTGTTTGGGGAGAAGATTGGCATGAAGGCGTTATAGGAATTGTTGCTTCAAAATTATCAAACTCTTTTAAAAAACCTGCTTTTATTTTTTCATTGAATAATGCAATTGCAAAAGGAAGTGCAAGAGCAAATGCAAATATAAATCTTCATACAATAATAACAAAAGCATCACACTTACTTATAGGTTATGGTGGACATAAAAATGCAGCTGGTCTTTCAATGAAAGAAGAAAACCTAGAAGAGTTTAAAGCTATTATAAACAAAGAACTAGAAGAACATAAGAATGATTTACATATAGAACCAACAACTTTAGGTGAACTTGATGTTTCCTCTGTAGATTTACAATTTATAGATATTATTGACCAATTTGAGCCATACGGTTTAGAAAACCTAAAACCTATTTTTAGAATATCAAATGTTTCACTTGTAAAATGCACTTTATTAGGAAAAGATAAAAATCATATGAAGCTAATGCTAAATTGTGATGGAGTTATTTTTGAAGCATTAAAATTTAATGATTCTAATAGTGACTTACCAAGTAGTTTTGATTTAATAGTATCTGTTAGTAAAAATGAGTTTAGAGGAGAAGTTACTCCTCAATTTTTAATACAAGAAATTATTTTATAGTAGTTCTATAACACTACATGAGGACGGATAACAGGAGTTATATTATCTGTACCCTCAAGCTGTATAATCTCTTCATCAATACCTGTTCTTTCATATGATGAAGCTAATATATTTCCAGTTCTTATATCAATTAATTTAATAAATAAATTTAAACTTCTACTAGTAATTGAATAAGTTCCAACTACAGCATATCTTTCTTTATCTACTTTAGTAGAAACAATTTCACTTTGTTTTCTAGTTAATAAATTAAATCCAGTAGGACCTAGTTCAAACTCTTTACTAAATTCAACTTCTCTAACTATAATATTTAAAGATACTAGTCTATCTTTTAAAATATCAGCTAATAAAAAACCTAACTCTGATCTATTTTTTAACTTATCTAAATTAACAAAATCTGAAACTAATACAATATCATCAATCATAGTATGACTTTTGATTTTTTTAGCTGATTCATCAACTAATTGGGAAACTAGTGAGTGAAAATCATTTGTTCCATTAATTAAATTTTTATGGGTACATGAACTTAAAAATAAAGCTAAAAAGCTAGATAAAAATACTAGCTTTACTACTTTACTAAATCTAAAAAGCATTTACTTATCGTTCTTTTATTATATTTATTGTTCTTGCTGGTTTACAATCTTTAAACAACATACAATCATTCATTCTTTTATGATTATAAGTAGCTCTTGAGCTTGAAATAATTTTTCCTGTAATATTATCAATTACTCTTGCATTTAACATTACTTTTCCATATTGTCTAGAATAAGTTCCAACAACTACATAAGTATTTGGTATTTTATTTTTAAGCTTATTAGTTTTTCTAGTAATGAAATATTCACCTTCATCGTTTACAGAAACTGCTAATTGACCTCTAAATTCAATAATATTAAAACCTCTATTTGATAATTCATCAATTAAACTTTCACTTACAACTCTACCAAATTCAGTAGTTTTTTTGAATTCATCAAGTCTTACAAATGAAGTTATAAGCACAGGTTTATGTGTATTCATTTTTTGATTTCTCATCATTTGAGTAGCTAAAGAGGAGATTGTACCTTCTAATGTATCTTGAGTAGTTACATATCTTTGTTTATCTTGTGCGATTTCAAGATGTTGTTTTGTAGTTTGAACTTTGTTATACTCTTTTAAAACTTCACCATCAACAGACGTACTTGTAATCTCATTTTTGTATGTACATCCAGATATAACAAATGCCATTAAAGTAGCTATTACACCTACTTTAGAAATACTTTTAAACATTAAAAACCCCTTTTACTAATTCTTTAAATTTTATTTAAACTTTGCTTATATACTCTTGAAAAGATTATTTTTTATTACTATTAAGTACTATTTTAATGCATATTTATTCACCTTTAATTATAATTAGAAAAACAAAAGGATTTTTATGCCAAAAGTTGTATTACCTATTTCAAATGGTTTTGAAGAAATTGAAGCAATAACAGTTATTGATGTGTGTAGAAGAGCAAATATTGAAGTTACAATTGCAGCACTTGAAAATATTCAAACAACAGGTGCATCAAATATAAAAATCGAAGCTAATTGTATGATTGAAGATATAAATTCAATTGATTATGACATGATTGTTTTACCAGGTGGACTTCCAAATGCTTTTACTTTAGCAGAAAATAAAAAAGTACAATCACTTTTAAAAGAGTTTAAAAATCAAAATAAAGATATTGGTGCAATTTGTGCAGCACCTTATGCCTTACATAAAGCAGAAGTTTTAAATACAAACTATACTTGTTATCCAAGTTTTGAAGAAAAAATAAAAGAAGATGGTTACCATTTAGAAGATGCAGTTGTAATTGATGGAAAAGTAATTACATCAAGAGGTCCAGGAACTGCCATGAGTTTTGCACTTGAAATAGTAAATATTCTTTGTGGAAATGAAGTTTATGAAAATGTGAAAAAAGGCTTACTTTTTAAATAGTTCTTTTAGATTATTTCTATGTCATTCAAATGTAATCATAACTTAATATGCTTTTTGTATGAAATACAAAAGCATATTTATATCAGATATACATCTTGGGACAAAATTCTCAAAAGCAAAACAGCTATTAAACTTTTTAAAACATAATGAAAGTGAAAACTTAATCTTAGTAGGAGATATTATTGATGGATGGGCAATTAAAAGAAAATTTATATGGCCTCAAACACACTCAGATGTAATCCAAAAAATATTGAAGAAAGCTAGAAAAGGAACAAAAGTAACCTTTATAACGGGTAATCATGATGAGTTTATAAGACCTTTTGTTCCTTTAATTCTTGGCGATTCTTTAGAAATAACAAACGAACTTGATTATTTTGGAATTAATGGAAAAAAATATTATGTAACTCATGGTGATTTTTTTGATTCAATTACCATGACTAAAAAATGGTTAGCAATACTTGGTGATTATGGATATGATTTACTACTTCATTTAAATTCACTCTTAAATTTTTTAAGAAGAAAAATAGGCATTCAAAAATATTGGTCACTATCAAAATACGTAAAAGATAGTGTTAAATCTTCTGTCTCTTTTATTAATGATTTTGAAACTGTACTTTCAAATCACGCAAAAAATAAAGGATATGATGGTATTATTTGTGGACATATTCACAAAGCAGAGATTAGAGATATTGATTCAATACAATATCTAAATTGTGGTGATTGGGTTGAATCTTGTACAGCAGTAGTAGAAACATATGATGGAGAATTTAAAATTATAAATTGGTTAGATAAATGAATTTAGCACTAGCATTAGGTGGAGGAGCTGCACGTGGAGCTTTTCACTTAGGATTTTTACATTATTGCGAGCAAAATAATATTGAAATTCATGCATATAGTGGCTCCTCTATTGGAAGTATTATTTCATGTTCACATGCAAGTGGAGTAAGTGCTAAAGAACAATTAAAAATATTTTCTTCAAAAGATATAAGACAAGTTTTAAAATTTAACTATTTTAAAAATGGTCTTTTAAAAATTGATAATTCAAATAAAATCATTAAAGAGCTTTTACCTATTTCTAAAATTGAAGATATTCCAAAACCAGTTTTTGTAAATGCTTATGATTTAAAAAAAAGAGAATTACACTATTTTAATAGTGGAGATACTATTACTTTATGTATGGCTTCAAGTGCAATTGTTCCATTATTTAAACCAGTTAAATACAAAGATATGTACTTAATTGATGGTGGATTATTTGATAATATTCCTATAAAACCACTTGAAAACAAAAACTATGACATCTTTGCAATTGATTTATTTCCAAAAAAATATGCAAATCCATTACTTAGATTAAATCCAGTAAAAATTATAAAAAGAAAACTTTTTACACAACTTTATACAAACTATAAATACTCTCTTGAAAACACCGACTACTACCTTGGAAGCAGTCATATAAGAGATTTTGCCTTATATAGTTTTAAAGAAATTGAAGATTGTTTTAATCTTGGAGTTAAAGAAGCTAAAAAACATTTTTTAGATATACTCTCTTAATAAAATACAAATAAATATTAAAGATTATATTATGTCAACAACACCACAATTTACACATTTACATTTACATACAGAATACTCACTACTTGATGGGGCAAACAAAATAAAACCACTTGCAAAAAAAGTAAAAGAGATGGGAATGACTTCTGTTGCAATGACAGATCATGGAAATCTTTTTGGAGCAATTGATTTTTATAATGCCATGAAAAAAGAAGGTATTAAACCTATTATTG
Organism: Arcobacter peruensis; assembly: GCF_003711085.1. NCBI lineage: Bacteria > Pseudomonadati > Campylobacterota > Epsilonproteobacteria > Campylobacterales > Arcobacteraceae > Arcobacter > Arcobacter peruensis. The sequence goes on along the minus strand of NZ_CP032363.1, from coordinate 2,040,474 downwards.
GAATGGAAGCATATATTCATAATAATGAAGAATTAGGCGATAAAACAACCAGACAAAGATTTCACTTATGTCTATATGCAAAAAACCAAGAAGGTTATAAAAACTTAATGTTTTTAAGCTCACAAGCTTATATGCATGGGTTTTATTACTATCCAAGAATTAATAAAAAACTTTTAGCAGAAAACTCAGGCGGACTTGTATGTTCTGCTGCTTGTTTACAAGGTGAAATCAACTGGAATTTAAATACTCAAAATGAAAGAAATGTAAAAAACGGTGCAAAAGGATATGAAGGTGCTAGAAAAGCTGCACTAGAATATAAAGAAATTTTTGGAGATGACTTTTATTTAGAAATCATGCGTCATGGAATTGGTGACCAACATTTTGTTGATGACCAGATTTTAAAACTTGGGCGAGAACTTGATATTAAAGTAGTTGCAACTAATGATACACATTATTTAAACCAAAAAGATGCAGATGCACATGAAGCGTTTATGTGTATTGCTATGAATAAACTTTATGATGATCCAAATAGATTAAGACATTCTGTACACGAATTTTATTTGAAAACACCAGAACAAATTGCAAAACTATATGCTGATATTCCTGAAGCAATAACAGCAACGCAAGAAATTGCTGATAAATGTAATTTAGAAATAAAACTAGGAGATCCAACTCCTCCAAACTTCAAGTTTACAAGACAAAAAGCGGAAGTAAATAATTTAACTCTACCCGAACCAGAGCTTGAATATTCTCTTGAAAATGATAAAATTTTATTTATTGATGAGTGCTGGAGAGGACTTGATAAAAGACTTCAAATTGTAGATCCTTCAAAACATCAAGAATACAAAGACAGACTACAAGTAGAAATTGACATTATCAATGGAATGAAATTCCCAGGGTATATGCTTATTGTTTGGGATTTCGTAATCGTTGCAAAACAAATGAAAATTCCAGTAGGTCCAGGAAGGGGTTCAGCAGCAGGAAGCTTAGTGGCTTTTTCACTAGAGATTACCGATATTGACCCAATGCCTTATGGCTTACTTTTTGAGAGATTCTTAAATCCTGAAAGAATATCTATGCCAGATATTGATATGGATTTTTGTCAAGCAAGACGTGGTGAAATTATTGATTATGTAGTTGAACAATATGGACGAGCAAACGTTGCTCAAATTATTACCTTTGGTAAACTTCTTGCAAAAGGTGTAATTAGAGATGTCGCTCGTGTTTTAGACATGCCATATTCAAAAGCAGATGCAATGGCAAAACTAATTCCTGATGAATTAGGAATTGACCTTACAAATTCATGGGAAAAAGAACCAAAAATAAAAGAACTATGTGATGCTGATCCACAAGCAGGAAGAGTTTGGGAATATGCACTAGCCTTAGAAGGTCTTAATAGAAATGCAGGAACACACGCAGCTGGTGTTGTTATTTCAAATGAACCTTTATGGAATAAAACTCCCTTATTTAAACCCTCAGGACTTGATACACTAGCAACTCAATATAATGGTAAATATGTTGAAGATGTTGATTTAATTAAATTCGATTTCCTTGGATTAAAAACTTTAACAGTAATTGAAGAAGCTTTACAACTTATTGAAAAAAGACACGGAAAAAGAATTGACTTCTTAACAGCAGATGTAAATGATAAAGGTGTTTATGACCTTATTCAAACAGGAAATACAATTGGGCTATTTCAAATAGAATCAGATGGTATGCAAGATTTATGTAAAAGATTAAAACCTGATAATTTTGAAGATATTATTGCCGTTCTAGCACTTTATCGTCCAGGTCCAATGGAGTCAGGAATGCTTGATGACTTTATTGATAGAAAACATGGTCGTGCTAAAATTGACTATTTCTATGATGAGTTTGATGCACCTTTAAGACCAATTCTAGAGCCAACTTATGGAGTTATTGTATATCAAGAGCAAGTTATGCAAATTGTACAAACTATTGGTGGATTCAGTCTTGGTGGTGCAGACCTTGTAAGACGAGCCATGGGTAAAAAGATTGTTGAAGAAATGGACAGATTAAAAGGTGAGTTTGCAGATGGTGGAGTTAAAAAAGGTTATGTAAGAAGTCACTGTGAAGAGTTATTCGACCTTATTGTAAAGTTTGCTGGATATGGATTTAATAAATCTCACTCAGCAGCGTATGCCCTTGTAACATTTTATACTTCTTATTTAAAAAACTATTATCCATCAGAATTTATGGCAGCACTTCTAACATTAGAAAAAGATAACACAGACAAAGTTGTAAAATATGTTGATGAAGTAAAAAGATTAGACTTAGAACTTTTCCCACCTGATATTAATAAATCAGATTTAGTATTTTCTGCAACTAAACTTGAGGGGAATGAAGTTGTAATGTTTGGAATGGGTGCTGTAAAAGGTGCTGGAGATGTTGCTATTAAGTCTATTATTGCTGCACGTGATGAAGGTGGAGATTTTACAGATTTAGCTGATTTTATTTCAAGAATTGACGGAAGTAAAGTAAATAAAAGAGTAATAGAATCTTTAACAAAAACAGGAGCTTTTGATAGCTTTGGTTATTCAAGAAGAGCCATGCTTGAGCAAATTGAGAAGATTTCTGAGTGTGTTGCAAACTCTATGAAAGCCAAGAAAATGGCGACAGGTTCACTCTTTGGAGATTCACAAGAGCTTACAAAAATTGATATTGTTTTAGATGAACTTGAAGAGTTTGAAGCAAAAGAGATACTAGAGTTTGAAAAAGCTTCATTAGGATTTTATGTATCAGGGCATCCACTTGATGAATATAGAGAACAATTAGATCAAATTAAATATACCCTTTCTTCTCAAATTGAAGATTTAGCAGATGGTTCACAAGCTTTGTTTGTAGGGAAGATTGAAAATATAGTTACAAAAATATCAAAAAAAGGTAATAAATTTGGAATTGCTTCTATTATAGATTTACACGGAAGTATTGAGCTTTTATTATTTGAAGATAGAATTAAAGAGCTTGAAGATGATTTTGATTTAGAAAAACCAATTGCATTTAAAGTAAAAATCTCAAAAGATGAAAACTTCACAAGAATGAACATCATGAAAATTGAAAGTTTAAAAGATGCAAAAAAAGAGAAAATTAAAACAAAACAAAAAGTAGAAGAAGAGCCACCTTTAACAATTGCTATTCCATTTACAAACAATGAAAATAGTATCTACCAACTCTTTGATTTAGTGGCAAATAATCAAGGGAAAAGAGACCTAAAAATATTAGTAAAATCAAAACTTGCAGATATTGAACTTGAAAGTGGTTTTAAGATAAATACTAATTTAGAAAAATTAATTCATAATATAGAAGGAGCTTTTGTAGTTTCATGATTAAACATATTTTATTATCAAATGACGATGGTTTTGATGCAATTGGTTTAGAAGCATTAATTGAAGCACTTAAACCAATTGCTAAAATAACAGTAGTAGCACCTGCAAAAAACAAATCAGCTTGTGGACACTCTTTAACACTTGATAGACCATTAAGACTTGATAGAGTTGATGATGATTTTTATAAAGTTGATGATGGAAGTCCTACAGATTGTATTTTTATTTCATTAAACAATTTATTTAAAGATGGTTATAAACCCGATTTAGTAATAAGCGGTATTAATATTGGTGCAAATATGGGTGAAGATATAACTTATAGTGGAACAGCAGCAGCAGCTATGGAAGCAGTGCTTCAAGGAGTACCAGCAATAGCAATTTCACAAGTTTGCAAAGATAAGTGTAATGATATAAAAAATGGATGGGATTTTGCACTAGCAAAGCAAACAATTGCTACTTTAGCAAAGAAAATACTTGATGAAAGCTTTCCATTAGAGGAAAGAAAGTTTTTAAATGTTAATATCCCAGCAATAAAACCAGAACAGTGTAATGGAATTAAAATCACAAAAGCTGGATATAGAGAGTATGGGAATGATACTCATAGGCATCATAATCCAAGAGGTGAAGAGTTTTATTGGATTGGTCTACATCCATTAATTTGGAAAGAATCCAAAGATAAAAATTGTGATTTTGAAGCTATAAAAGCAAATTACGTATCAATAACACCTATTATGCTAGATTTAACATCATATAATGATATTGAAAAAACACAAAATTGGTTAAACAATTAAAAAGGAAATAAATGAATTTTACAGAAGCAATTGAGCTAAATATAGACAAACTAGTTGGTACATTAAAACATGAAGAAGAACTAGAAGAAGTTTTAAAGAAAAAATTCACAAAAAAAGAATTTAAAGTATTTGTAGCATTTAGTGAAGGTAAATCTATAGATGAAGTAAAAACAATAATTAACGATGATGATGAAAGAATTAATGAAATATACAAAACAGCTTGTAAAAAATTAAATCAAGAAAAAATCAAAAAAGAGTTAGTGTTTTTTAAATAGAGTATAAAAATACTCTATTTCTCAAATCCTAGAAGAATCATACCTGCAAAGTTATTACCTTGGTAAAACTCAATTCTAAAAAGATTACCATCTTGATCAATTGAAAATCTTTTTGCAAGCTCTTTTCTTTTTATATTAATACCAACTTCTTTTTTACTCTTATTTACATATCCAATAACATTTACTCTTAAATCAGCAATTGGCTTGATATTAAAACTATTTTTTGCATAAATAATATCACCAAATTTTATATTCTGTGAAACTCCATCAATAGTTATATTAATATCTCTTTCATCCTCAATAAATTTTATATAATCAGGATGAAGCTTAGCAAGTTTTCTATTTCCATAATGAATAATATACTCTTTTCCTTTTTTAACAATTGTCATAAGAGGATTTGACGGAGTAAAGTCTAATGTTCCATCTTTATTAATAGGGAAATATTTTAAAAGTTTTCGAACCTTAGAAAGTGGTAGCTTAATTTTCTCATCATAAAAAGATATAAAAATATCATGGTCAATTACTTTTTTGATATCAACAGTTGAAATATCAAATTTTCTTTCAAATTCAATACCCATAATATTCATATACTCTTCAATAGCTAATAAATGATAGTAAACTCTTTCTTGTAAGTTTAACTCTTTACTAGCTTCATTTGCAAAAGCTGCTTTACCATTATTAATAGCAAAATATGTAAGAGTTTTTTCCATCTCTTTATCACCAAGTCTAGTTTTAGTATTTTTAACATGGTACTTATCTCTATCTCTAATAAGTTTAGTATTAATTGATTTCACTACTTGTGTTGAGATTTCTTCAAGATTTCCATATTTAGGAATATCTAAATTAGATTGATCAACAATAGCACAGTTTCCCCATCTTCGAGGAGACATTTTACTATTTATATACTTTTTTCTATAAAAACCACTTCCATCATGTAAATTCAAAATTAATTTTATTTCATCTGATTTTATATACTTTTTAATTCTCTCAACAGTATTATAATCAGGATCATCTTTTGATAAGGCTGCAAATTTTCTATTCATGTCACCATAAGGGCCACGTGATCTTTTAATAATTGAATAAAAGTTTAAATTAGGAATTACCCAAACAGAACCTTTTTTAATATCATAATGCGTTGCAATTAAAGAAGCTGCCATAAAAGCACCTGGTTCATCACCTTGAATCCCACCAATTATTAACAATGTATTATCGTCTTGTTGACCTTTTTTTATAAAATCAAAATCGAAACTTTTTACATCTGCATTTAAATATTGCAAACATAAAAATATTAATGAGATTTTAAATAGTCGTAATATGCCAAGGTTCATACCTTACACCGTCCTTATTATTTATTGTATACCGAACATCAACATACTTTAATTTTTGTATTACTTGAAATTCATGAGTATTTGCAAACTTTGAAGTAAAATTTGCATATCCAAAACCTTTTTTACCAACATCAAAATCACCTACTAAATGATATGTAAAAGCTGGAGGTGCAATAGATTTTGCAGCAACTGAGATATTTCCATCAACTCTATGTATTTTATCTAGAAAAAGTTTTGTTTGTTTTACAATACTTCGAATTCCTGAAGTTAATGTAAGAGAACTTCCTACATCCTTTTTCATTTCATTGTATGTATTATCTGCTTTACCTTTAAATAAATAATGTCCAGTATAAGGAATCTTTTTTACTTGTTTTTTATCAATTACATCACTTATATTACTACTGATTCTATCTCCAAAAAAACCATGGGAACTAGGATTATAATAAAAAATAAATTCTAAAAAATCTAATTCTTCTTTTGTAAAAGCTTCAATATTTGGAGCTCTTCTTGCAATACTTAGCATTGAATCAAAACTAATAATATTAAAATTTCCATATCCAACATAACTTTGAACAAGTTTTAATTTTTTTCTAATTGATTGAAAAGTTTTGTAGTCTTTTTTTTCAATAAATAAATCATTTCTTTTTATTTCACGACTACTAGCAAATAAGTCCATACTAGATATAGAAACAAGAGTAAATATAGTACTTTTTTTAATAAAATCTCTTCTAATATTTATCATTAATACTAAATAACCATCTTAATATCATCATGTTTACCTAAAATTTCAAAAAGTAATTTTCTATCATCTTCATTATGAACTAGTAATTCTAAATTATAACTCTCAAATTTACCTTTTTTGCTAGATTTAGATTTGACAATTTTATGTTCTCTTTTTTGAACTATTTCTTTAACCGTAGTATGAACACAAGTAGTTTGTAATACGACTAGTTTGTAACTCCAATTACATGGATAATCTAATTCTAATTTCTCTTTACTTAAATCAATCATATTTAATTCCTTTTAAAATCACCACTTTTACCACCAGATTTAGTTTCTAGTTGTACATTTGATATCACCATAGACTTGTCAATTGCTTTTACCATATCATATATAGTTAATAAACCAACAGATACACCTGTTAAAGCTTCCATTTCAACACCAGTTTGTCCATTTAACTTTGCTGTTACTTTCAGTTTAAATCCTGGAAGCTCAGGTAATTCTTCAACATCACAATTAATTCCACTTAATAACAAAGGATGGCACATAGGTATTAATTCACTTGTTTTTTTAACACCCATAATAGCTGCAATTACTGCTGTTTGAATCACAGGACCTTTTTTAGAAGTATTATCTACAATAGCATTGTATGCATCAATAGACATGCTTATTTGTCCAGTAGAAACTGCTATTCTATGTGTTTCATTTTTATTTGATACATCCACCATTTTTGGTCTATTATTATCATCTAAATGCGTTAAAGTCATGATATTTCCTTTATTTTGTTATATTTATTATATTCTAAATTTAGTTAAATAAGAATTAAGTAAAGTTTAAATATAATGCAACCCTAAAATTTAAAAAGAAAGTGGGTGATTTTAGTGCCAGGCATTAAAGTTAAAGATAGTGAATCATTTGACGAAGCATACAGAAGGTTTAAGAAGCAATGTGATAGAAATCTTATTGTAACTGAAACAAGAGCTAGAAGATTTTTTGAACCAATGACAGAGATCAGAAAAAAACAAAAAATTAACGCTAGAAAGAAAATGCTTAAGAGATTATACATGCTTAGACGATACGAGTCTAGACTGTAGATTTTACTTTTCTTCCAATAAAAAAGGTCAATCGAAAGATTGGCCTTTTTTTATGTCTATTTATTTTTGAAATTTGCTTTTCTTTTTTCAATAAAAGCTGACATACCTTCATCTTTATCTTCCAAATTAAATGTAGCATAAAAATATTTTCTTTCATTTTGTAAACCTGAACTAAGTGACATTTCATAAGCATTATCAATTGATTCTTTTATAAGCTTTACAACTGGTTGAGACATAGAAGCTATTTTAGTAGCTATATTTACAGCTTCATCAATTACAGTACCTTCTTTAAATACTTCTGAAACTAAACCAAAGTCTTTAGCTTCAAATGCTGATATCATATCTCCTGTTAGACACATCTGCATTGCTTTTGATTTTCCAACACTTCTAATTAATCTTTGAGTACCTCCAATTCCAGGCATTGTTCCCAATTTAACCTCAGGTTGACCAAATTTTGCAGTTTCATCACAAACAGTTATATCACACAACAAGCTTAACTCGCATCCTCCACCAAGTGCAACTCCAGATACTGCTGCAATTATTGGCTTCTTATGATTTTCTAAACCATTCCATTGCTTTGTTATAAACTCGCTATTATAAGCACTTGCAAAATCTAATTGAGATAATTCTTTTATGTCTGCACCTGCTGCGAAGACTTTACTACCTCCAGTTATAATAACTGCTCCAATATTTTTGTCTTCATCAAAACTCTTAACAGCATTAGATACTTCACTAATCAATTCTGAGGATAAAGCATTATAAGAGTTTGGCCTATTTAATGTAATCAATCCAACACAATTATTTCTTACTTCAACTAATATATATTTATATGACATTTTATTACCTTTTAACTATTAATAAAGAAGTTTACCTTATCCTTATTTCAAAGACAAGAGCTTACTATAAATATATATACTAATAGAATAGATACTATTGATTAATTTAAAAGAATAAAAATTAAGAAAAAGAAAAAGATAAGAAAGAAGATTTAAATAAAAGTATAAAAGAAAAAAGCAAAAACCCAAAAAAGAGGCCAAAAAAAAAGCTTACCAAATAACAATAAAGATTGTTAGTTGATAAGCTAATTGAATAAATACTCAAGAGCTGGCAGCGGCCTACGTTTCCACAAGGGGACCCTGCAGTATTATCAGCGATGAAGAGCTTGACTTCCAGGTTCGAAATGGAGCTGGGTATTTCCTCTTCTCTATAACCACCAGCAAAACTGAGTAATCAATATACTATAGAAGTATACTCATTACTCAACTTAATCTGTGAGTAAAGATATTAATAATGTTAAAGTCAACACATTTTATTTTTTATTCATACATTGCGTACACTTAATAAGATAGTAAACCAAAGAATACTAAATTTGAATTATAAATAAGCCAAACGATCTATTAGTACTAGTCAGCTAAACGTCTTACAACGCTTACACATCTAGCCTATCAACCAGCTAGTCTTGCTGGGATCTTCAGGGAAAGTTAATCTTGGAGTTGGCTTCGTGCTTAGATGCTTTCAGCGCTTATCTCATCCGTACGTAGCTACCCAACGATGCTCTTGGCAGAACAATTGGTACACTAGTGGTACGTTCATCCCGGTCCTCTCGTACTAGGGACAAATCTCCTCAACTTTCCTACGCCCACGGAAGATAGGGACCGAACTGTCTCACGACGTTCTGAACCCAGCTCGCGTACCGCTTTAAATGGCGAACAGCCATACCCTTGGGACCTGCTTCAGCCCCAGGATGCGATGAGCCGACATCGAGGTGCCAAACCTCCCCGTCGATGTGAGCTCTTGGGGGAGATCAGCCTGTTATCCCCGGCGTACCTTTTATCCTTTGAGCGATGGCCCTTCCACACAGAACCACCGGATCACTATGACCGACTTTCGTCTCTGTTCGACTTGTATGTCTCACAGTCAAGCTAGTTTATGCCATTATACTCAACTGGCGATTTCCATCCGCCATGAACTAACCTTTGTAAGCCTCCGTTACTTTTTAGGAGGCGACCGCCCCAGTCAAACTACCCACCAGACATTGTCCTGAAAGAGGATAACTCTTCCCAGTTAGTAACTCAAATATTCAAGGGTGGTATCTCAAGGATGGCTCCACTAGAATTGGCATCCTAGTTTCATAGCCTCCCACCTATCCTGCACATGAATATCCAAGCTACAGTGTCAAGCTGTAGTAAAGGTGCACGGGGTCTTTCCGTCTTTCCGCGGGTAGGAGGAATTTTCACCTCCACTACAATTTCACTGGATCCCTGGTTGAGACAGCTCCCATCTCGTTACGCCATTCATGCAGGTCGGTATTTAACCGACAAGGAATTTCGCTACCTTAGGACCGTTATAGTTACGGCCGCCGTTTACTCGGGCTTCAATCAAATGCTTCGATAAATCTAACATCATCAGTTAACCTTCGAGCACCGGGCAGGCGTCACACCTTATACATCCTCTTACGAGTTAGCAAAGTGCTGTGTTTTTGGTAAACAGTCGGGAGGGACTCTTTGTTGCAACCTCTCTAGCTTTCGGAAGTAAATTCCTATACCAAAGTAGGCACACCTTATACCGAAGATACGGTGCTAGTTTGCAGAGTTCCTTAACCAGGGTTCTTCCACGCGCCTTAGAATACTCATCCCACCCACCTGTGTCGGTTTACGGTACGGGCAACAAACAATATGCTTAGTGGCTTTTCTTGGCACGACAGTATCATCGATTCTCCATCTCCTCCGAAGAGTGTCAGGAGCCTGTAAGATCTCGGTCTCATGTAATCCGGATTTGCCTAAATTACGACCTACGTCCTTCGACCCACTATTCCATCAGTGAGCTCGATTAACTCTATGCGTCCCCACATCACGCTTGTTTGTTGGTATTGAAATATTAATCAATTTGCCATCGTCTACCCCTTTCGGACTCGACTTAGGACCCGACTAACCCTACGATGACGAGCATCGCGTAGGAAACCTTGGGTTTTCGGCGTTGAGGATTCTCACCTCAATTATCGCTACTCATGCCTGCATGCTCACTTCTATCCGCTCCAACGCTCCTTACCGGTACATCTTCAACGCTGAATAGAACGCTCTCCTACCACTCAATATAAAATATTGAATCTAAAGCTTCGGTGCATATCTTAGCCCCGTTATATTTTCCGCGCAGAATCACTAGACCAGTGAGCTGTTACGCTTTCTTTAAAGGATGGCTGCTTCTAAGCCAACCTCCTGGTTGTCACAGTAACTCCACATCGTTTTCCACTTAGATATGACTTTGGGACCTTAGCTGTTAGTCTGGGTTGTTCCCCTCTCGACATAGGATTTTATCACCCTACGCCTGACTCCTGCGATTACACATATAGTATTCATAGTTTGATAGGGTTTGGTACCGCGGTAAGCAGCCCTAGCCCATTCAGTGCTCTACCCCTATATGCTACTACGCAAGGCTATACCTAAATATATTTCGGAGAGAACCAGCTATCACGAAGTTTGATTGGCCTTTCACCCCTATCCACAAGTCATCCGAGCACTTTTCAACGCACACCGGTTCGGTCCTCCACTGGCTCTTACACCAGCTTCAACCTGCTCATGGATAGATCACTTCGTTTCGGGTCTGCAGCATCTGACTAAGTCGCCCTATTAAGACTCGCTTTCGCTACGGCTTCGCACTTGGCTTAACCTTGCCAGACACCACAACTCGCAGGCTCATTATGCAAAAGGCAGTCCGTCACCCTGATAAATCATAGGGCTCCGAATGATTGTAAGCTAATGGTTTCAGGTTCTATTTCACTCTCCTCGCTGGAGTACTTTTCACCTTTCCCTCACGGTACTTGTTCACTATCGATCTGTAAGTAGTATTTAGGATTAGAGGGTGGTCCCCCTAGATTCAGACAAAATATCACGTGTTCCGTCCTACTCAGGATACCAATAGAGCTATTGAACATTTCGATTACAGGAGTATCACCTTCTACGCTTAACCTTTCCAGGTTATTCATCTATATTCTCTAGTCTCACATCTTGGTCCTACAACCCCCTATGCAAGCATAGGGTTTGTCCTAATCCCATTTCGCTCGCCGCTACTTTGGGAATCTCTTTTGATTTCTCTTCCTCTGGTTACTGAGATGTTTCACTTCACCAGGTTTGCCCACTTTCGTGTAACTAATATCTCTATTAGCTGGGTTGTCCCATTCGGATATCTACGGATCAAAACTTCTTGACAGTTCCCCGTAGCTTTTCGCAGTCTAGTACGTCCTTCATCGCCTCTTACAGTCTAGGCATCCACCATTAGCCCTTAATAGCTTATAATAAACAGAATTTAATCTGTCGCATTTGATAATTATTCTTTGGCTACTATCTTATTAAACATACTTTAATGCATATTTTATAAAATAATAAATTGTGTTCTATCTAATCTCTTAGATAGTTTTTAAAATTGTTTATTAATCTTTACTAATAAATTAGTATTAATTAATGAAAAAATTAAAAGACTTTAACATTATATTTTTAAATATCATTTTGGTAATTAAACCAAATATAAATACTTTATATTAAGTACTTATATTTAGTTTGAATAACTAAACTCTAATATGTAAGGTTTTTAATAATCTTTATAAACCGAACATAATACTCTTTTTTTGTTTTTCTTGATGAGACTTAAAACGAATTAAGTCTCTGTCTCTGAAAGGAGGTGATCCAACCGCAGGTTCTCCTACGGTTACCTTGTTACGACTTCACCCCAGTTACTGAATCCACTGTGGAGGGTAGCTACTTTAGCATTCCCGCTTCGAATGAGTTCAATTCCCATGGTGTGACGGGCGGTGAGTACAAGACCCGGGAACGTATTCACCGTAGCATTGCTGATCTACGATTACTAGCGATTCCAACTTCAAGCAGTCGAGTTGCAGACTGCTATCCGAACTGGGAGATATTTTTGAGATTTGCTCCACCTCACGGTATTGCTGCTCTTTGTATACCCCATTGTAGCACGTGTGTAGCCCTGGACGTAAGGGCCATGATGACTTGACGTCGTCCTCACCTTCCTCCTGGTTACCCAGGCAGTCTCATTAGAGTTCTCAGCCGAACTGTTAGCAACTAATGACGAGGGTTGCGCTCGTTGCGGGACTTAACCCAACATCTCACGACACGAGCTGACGACAGCCGTGCAGCACCTGTATGATAGTTCTAGCAAGCTAGCACTATTACATCTCTGTTATATTCTATCTATGTCAAGTCCAGGTAAGGTTCTTCGCGTATCGTCGAATTAAACCACATGCTCCACCGCTTGTGCGGGTCCCCGTCTATTCCTTTGAGTTTTAATCTTGCGACCGTACTCCCCAGGCGGCACACTTAATGTGTTAACTGCATTACTGCAAGGTCTAGCCTCACAACAACTAGTGTGCATCGTTTAGGGCGTGGACTACCAGGGTATCTAATCCTGTTTGCTCCCCACGCTTTCGAATCTCAGCGTCAATAATGTTCCAGTAGATCGCCTTCGCAATCGGTATTCCTTCTGATCTCTACGGATTTTACCCCTACACCAGAAATTCCATCTACCTCTCCCATATTCTAGATAGAAAGTTTCAAAAGCAGTTCAATAGTTGAGCTATTGGATTTCACTTCTGACTTTTCTATCCGCCTACATTCTCTTTACGCCCAGTGATTCCGAGTAACGCTTGCACCCTCCGTATTACCGCGGCTGCTGGCACGGAGTTAGCCGGTGCTTATTCATATAGTACCGTCATTATCTTCCTATATAAAAGGAGTTTACGCACCGAAATGTGTCATCCTCCACGCGGCGTTGCTGCATCAGACTTTCGTCCATTGTGCAATATTCCCCACTGCTGCCTCCCGTAGGAGTCTGGACCGTGTCTCAGTTCCAGTGTGACTGATCATCCTCTCAAACCAGTTAAGCGTCATTGTCTTGGTGAGCCATTACCTCACCAACTAACTGATACTGTACAGGCCGATCTTCAAGCTATAAATATTTCCCTTGCAGACTTAAGTCCTAAAGGCATATAGGGTATTAGCAATCGTTTCCAATTGTTATCCCCTTCTTGAAGGCACGTTACCTATATATTACTCACCCGTGCGCCACTTAGCTGACAATTAAAGCAAGCTTTAATCCGTTCTCGTTCGACTTGCATGTGTTAAGCACGCCGCCAGCGTTCACTCTGAGCCAGGATCAAACTCTCCATAAAGAAGTGCGATACAAAGTTGACTTAATGTCAAGTTTTATAAACGCGTCTAGTTTGATACTGACAAATTTGTATTGTTATACAAAATTATCACTCAAATTTATAGACAAGAATTAATTCTTGTTATAATTTTTTTATTTTTTTTAAATCTATTTCTTTTAGATTATATATTAGAGTATTATATTCAGTTTATAAAGATTACTTTACAAACTTCATTACATTGTTAAAGATCATCCATCGTATCGGCTGTTCATCAAATGTTTTTGATGTCGTTCCTCTGTTTTTGGACGGGAATTATAGGGTATAATTTTCTTCTTGTCAAGGGGTTTTTCTTAGATGTGGCTTAAATTTTGGAATTCCTTTCAATAGTATTATTAATACTATATTTATATTGTAAAAAACAATTAAATATCATTTTTAATAAGTAAAAACCTTATCTTTATTAATTATTCATTTACTTTTATAATATAATATATCTAAAGTGGTAAACGATAACATACTTAATTAAAGATGTTATTAAGACTAACATAATAAAATTACGCACTTAAACTATAATATTAAAAGGATATACATATGTATAATAGAGATTATTTATCAAATAATTCTAATGAACATGCACAAGAGTCATCGCAATCACAATTGATGAGCTTCTTAAAAGCTACTTATCAATTATTTGCAGGTTCTTTATTAGCAGCTACTGCTGGTGCATATATTGGGTTAGAAATTGTTTCAATGTTAATGGGACCTGTTAAATGGGTTTTATTTGCTGTTGAATTAGCATTAATCTTCTTCGTAATACCAAGAACTAAACATATTCCAGGTGTTAACTTAGCTGTATTATTTGGATTCACATTTATTTCTGGATTAACAATTGCTCCATTATTAGCTTCAATCTTTGCAATGCCAGCTGGTGCTGCTATTGTTGGACAAGCTTTCTTAATGACTTCAGTTGCTTTTGCTGGAATTTCAATGTTTGCAATGACAACTAAAAGAGATTTCTCTTCAATGGGAAAAATGTTATTCATTGCTTTAATTATTATGATTGTTGCAGGTATTTCTAATATCTTTATTCAATCATCATTATTACAATTAGGAATTGCTAGTGCTGGTGCATTATTATTTTCTGCGTTCATTTTATATGATACACAACAAATAATCAAAGGGAATTATGATTCTCCAATTGATGCTGCACTATCTTTATACTTAGATTTCTTTAACTTGTTTATTTCATTATTACAAATTTTAGGAATTATGAATAGTAACGACGACTAAATAGTTAAACTAACTCCTTTGGGAGTTAGTTTACAGTTTAGTAAATGTCTTAATAAAAATCACTTCAAACTCTAAATAATTTAAACCATACTCTTTATATAGTTTCTTAGCATCTTTAAAATCTAAAGCATTTGACCCACCACTTACACCTGAATTTTTAATGTAATTAAATAAATCTTTTTTATTGTCAAACTCTAATTTATACATTATTGTTTCAAATTCACAATTAAAATATTGAGAAAATGCCTTTTTTATTTCATCTTCGCTTAAAATTGGAGATTTTGAATTTGTTATATTTTGAATTGTTTTAAATGTATTTGAAGTGAATAAAACTGCATTTATTTCTTTTGTGACATAAGACAAGTTTCTTATGATTTTCCCTAAATCTTTTGACCATTGTAATGCAGATGAAGAAAGAACTATATCATAGCTATCATTTTTGATTTCATTTAAAAATTCATCACTATCAAAATCATGGCATTTAACTTCAACCTTACTGTTTTTAGGATGTAGTTTACACATTTGGGCAGAAAAGTCTATTGCCTTGTAAAAATCTATTTCCCAATTAATATGATTGAAAACTTGCCCTGAACCACAGCCTAATTCTAATATCTTTTTAGGTTTACTTTTTAATTCACGTACAAGTGATTTTGCAATAATTTGTTGAATAATATTGTTATCATTATATTTATTTGCATGCTTTGAAAATTCATTTTTGATTGACAATTTTGCTCTTTATTATAGTAGATATTTTTTAGTAAGATTCATTTTAACTTTTTCTTAATAAGTTTTAGATAAAATATACCCCATTTTTCAAAAAGGAAATAAATTATGACATCTACACTTTTAGTAGTTCAATTTGTTTTAGCGATTTTATTAACTATAGTAGTATTACTTCAAAAAAGTTCAAGCATCGGTCTTGGAGCTTATAGTGGAAGTAACGAGTCTTTATTTGGTGCTAAAGGACCAGGTAATTTTTTAACTAAAGCAACAATGGCATTAGGTTTAATCTTTGTAATTAATACAGTGACTTTAGGTTACATGTACAATGAAAAAAGAAACGAAAGTGCAATTGATAATGTAAAAACAGAATCATTAATACCATCAGTTCCAGTTCCAGTAACTGAACAAGCTGCTCCTGCAGCTCCTTCATCAGCACCAGTACCAACAGTACCTGCTGCAGAATAATTTAAAGAAATAGTAAGAAATATTTATATTTCTTACACTCTTTACTTTTTCTTTTCTCACATCTTTTACTAATCTACATTAAAAACATAAAATTATAAATTTACAACTCTATTATAGAAAGATATCAAAGTTAAAAATGGTATAATGCCGCTTAAATTAAATAAAAAAGTTAAACCTTGCAAGGAGAATTAATGTTAGAAGAATTAAATGCTGAAACAAAAGATCATATGGAAAAGTCTATTGAGGCTTTAAAAAGAGATTATAAAACACTAAGAACAGGTAAAGTTACTACTTCTGTTTTAGATGGTGTAAAAGTTGATTATTATGGAACTCCTACAGATTTAAATCAAGTAGGTTCTGTTTTAGCAGCAGATGCTACAACTATTGTAGTAAACCCATGGGAAAAAAATCTTTTAGGTGATATTGAAAAAGCTATTCAAAATGCTAACATTGGTGTTAATCCAAATAATGATGGTGAAGTAATCAAATTATTCTTCCCACCTATGACAGTTGACCAAAGAAAAGAAAGTGCTAAGGGTGCAAAAGTTATGACTGATAATGCAAAAGTTGCAATTAGAAATATCAGAAAAACTGCAAATGACAAAATTAAAGCTCTTCACAAAGATAAAGAAATTACTGATGATGAGAGTAAAAAAGCACAAGATGAAATTCAAAAGATTACTGATGGGTTCGTAGCAAAAGCTGATGATACTTTAAAAGCAAAAGAACAAGAAATTTTAACGGTATAATTATGAACGTAGAACAAATTTATAAAGATGCAAATGCCTTATTAGAAGGACATTTTAAATTAAGCTCTGGTAATTACTCAAACTTTTATTTACAATCTGCAAAGGTTTTAGAAGATCCTAAAACTGCTAAATTATTAGCCGAAGCTTTAGCTGCGCAAATAAAAGAGTCTGGTATTAAAGTTGATGCTGTATGTTCACCTGCACTTGGTGGAATTATTTCAGGATTTGCATTAGCAACTGCTTTAGATGTAAGATTTATTTTTGCGGAAAGAGTTGATGGACAAATGACAGTAAGACGTGGTTTTGAAGTTAGTGAAGGTGAAAACTACATCATATGTGAAGATATTATCACAACTGGTGGATCTGCACTTGAAGCTGCTAAACAAGTTGAAGCTGCTGGTGGAAATATTGTTGCATATGCAGCACTTGCAAACAGAGGTTTTTGTTCAAGAGTTGGAAGTGATTTACAAGCTCAAGATAATTGTAAATTACCACTTGATAAACCATTATTTGCATTAGAAGACTTTACTTTCAAAATGTATACTCCTGATGAGTGTGATTTTAAAGATATTGCTTATAAACCAGGTTCAAGAGGTAACTAAACTTAATGGCTAGATGGAGAGATACAAAACAAAATAGAAAAACTCAAGAAAATGAGAATACTTCTATTAAGGAAGAAAAGACTCAAGTAGACTCTTCTTCTGTATCTTCGAGACTTCGAGCTTTTTTAACTGACACTTTTTTAATCACTACTCCTATTTTTTATGTAGTAATATATTTTATAATGGGTAGTGGTGAGGCTTTTTCAGAAGATAGAATCCAAGGATGGTCAATAATCCTTATAATTCATCTTTTAATAATTATATTTTTCTGGTTTGTAAAAAACCAAACTCCAGGACTTAAAGCCTATGCACTAAAAGTTGTAGATGCTACAAGTAAAGGTAAAATATCATTAATTCAATCACTTATAAGATATGTAGCTACATTATTTGCAGTAGTATCATTTTTCTTAATATTTTTACCTTTTATTAGAAAAGATAAAAAAACATTTCAGGATTTAATTTCAAACACTATTATTGTTCCTGAATAATGCTATTTTTTAATCTCTCTGCATTTTACTTTTTTTACTTTGCAGCTGTTGGTGTATATGTAATATTTATGCCAAAAGTACTTCATGATATAGGTTATAATGCTTTTGATATTGGTATTATTTTCGCTCTTGCACCTTTAATGAGATTTGCAACTCCTTTTTTATTTTTAAAACATGTTGAATTAAATTTAACTGTTTTTAAAAGTGCTTTATTTTTATCTATATTAACATCATCGTTATTTTATTTTACAATTGATAATTTTTATGCTTTTATGATAAATAATGCAATACTTGGAGTTTGTCTATCCTTGATACTTCCTTATTTAGAAGTTACAGCTATTAAAAATCTAGGAAGTAGCAAATACGGTAAATCAAGACTATTTGGCTCAATTGGATTCATGCTTATATCTTTAGTGCTTGCAAAATTTCTAAGTGAACCAAAAATCGCACTTGATTACTATTTAGCAATGAATATACTAACAGTAATTTTTGCACTTTTACTTGTAAAAAATGATGTAGCCCATGTAAAAAAAGAGGAAGATGAAAGTTTTTCATTTTTAAAGTATTGGCCATTTTGGTTAAGTCTTTTCTTTATGCAAATGAGTTTTGGAGGCTTTTATAACTTCTTTACTATTTATGAAACTGAACATGGTATAAGTTTAGAAATGACCTCATATCTTTGGTCTTTTGGAGTTATTTGTGAAATATTAATTCTTTATTTTCAAGGACCTTTATTAAAAAAGAACTTATTAACTATTATAAAAATATGTGTTGGTATTACTGTATTTAGATGGCTTTTATTATATGCCTATCCTGATTCATTAACTATTACTTTTTTATCTCAAAGCTTACATGCTTTTTCTTTTGGTTTATATCATAGTACTGTAATTATGTTTTTATATACACTTTATGATAATAAAAAACTAGCACAACAGTTTATGTATGGAGTAGCTTATGGATTAGGTGGCTTTGTAGGTGCTTTTGCTGCTGGTTGGTCTTATGGTGAGTATTTATTTGTGTATAGTGCTATATTTGCTTTAGTTTCTCTTATAACACTATTTTTTATTTAGCTCTCATAATCTCTAATTTTCTTTTCTAAGTCCTGAACAATATCAGATAAGTCTCTGATTCTTTTTCTCTGATCTTCATCTTTTAATTTTGAATTTAAAATAGTTTTCTTAAGCTCATCTAGTTTTGATTCTAAATCATTGTTTTTCTTAACTAGCATATCTTTATCTCGTCTTAAATCATGGATATTGCCAACTCTTCCTTCTGCTTCTTTCTTTTTATTTTCCATCTTTTTTAAGTAACTTTCATCCACATTATGCATTTGCAGTTCATAATGGTTTAATTGTCTTTCTTTACTTAAATTTTTTGATTCTAAATCTTTTATTGAAGATTGAAGACTTCCAATATAATTTTCTAATTCAAAGACTCTACAGTTGGATTTATCTAATTGTGTTTCTAGTTTACTATTTTCATTAGCTAATTGTAATTGTTTTTTTCTACTATCTTGTAAATTCTCAATTACTTTTTTCTTGAACTCTCTTTTTTCATTTTCATCATCTGTTGTTAAAAATCTAATGGCAATATATCCAATAATGTCTTTTCCTGCTTCATCATATTGAGGAAATATTGTTGCATTTACAAAATAAGGACTTCCATCTTTTGCTTTATTTTTTACTTTTCCCTGCCATTTTTGTCCAGCTTGTATTGTTTCCCACATTTCTTTAAATGCTGCTTTTGGCATATCAGGATGACGTATTATATTATGAGGTTTACCTAGTAACTCGGATTCCTTATATTGAGCAACTTCACAAAATATTTCATTTACATAAGTAATAATACCTTTTAGATCTGTTTTAGAGACAATTGCAACTTTATTTAAAGCATCAAGATATCTTGTCATTTCTATTTCTTGTGCTGCCATTTTCATATATGAAAATCTCTCATGATGTCTTTCTGCAATTTTTACAAGTAAATCTTTTATAGTAATAGATTTTGAAACATATTCAGTAACATCATACTCAATAGCTTCAAGTAATAATTCTGATTCTAGATACATCGTGTTAATCATAAAAGGTATTTTTTTATGAATTTTTCTTACTTCTTTTAAAAGTTCTATTCCATTAATTCCTGGAATATTTACAGTTGAAATTATAATATCAATTGAATCTTCATATTTTTTATAAAGAGAAAGCGCTTCAATTCCATTATTACATACGTAAACTTTTTTTATAACTGCTTTTAAATTATTAACTAATCTAATTCTTAATGATTCTTCTTCTTCAACATATAAAATTGTTATATTTTCTAAAATATTTGGCATCACATACCTTTATGAATATCTTTAAACTATATTATAAATAATCTCTTTTTTATTTTTACTCTCTTTTATTTCACTAATAACTAAATTATTTATTTTTAGTTTCATCAATTCTTCGATTGAATTTATATTATTTTTTGATATTGTATTTAATATTATACCTCTATATGCCTTAGCCCAATGACTTACTACTTTTCCATCTTTAATAAATTTCATTGTTGTATAAGGTTTACTCAACTTATAAAACTTTTCATAAAAACCTGCTCTTAAATCTAAAACATCTTCGTTTTCTAAATAAGCATCAATAGCAGAAGTAAAATGTTCTTTATAAAAAACTTCTACAGCTTGTCCATCAAGTTTTTCTCCTTGTTTTAGTTTATAATCAGGAAGGCCAGAATCACCTGCTAGAATAGGTCCAAAAAGGTTTGAGAAAATCATCACATTTTCATCAATATATTGTTGCTCATTTTTAGTAAGTTCTTCATATTTTAAATAATCATATGCTACGCCATCATATCTTTGAATAACTTTTTTTGTATTTCTTTCAAAAATATCATTAGAATAATAATCAACAACATCTTGTTTTTTTGTACCAAATAGTTTTATTATTTCATCATTACTAGCTTTATTTATAAATTCTTGATACTTTGTAATTATCTCTAGCCTAGCATCAAATAACTCTGGAAATACAAAACTATTTTTATTAAAACTCTCATCTATTCCATCTTTAAACTTTGCCTCACTAGGCGAAAACAATATTTTCATTTATATCCTTATTAAAAAAAAGTTCCATCTACATAAACCCATCTATTTTCTACTTTTAAAAATCTACTCTTTTCTTTAAAAGAAGCATCTTGTCCATTTTGTAATAATGTTGCTTTAAAAGATACAAATGATTCATCAAGACCATTTATCTCTTCTAAAATATCTAGTGATATAAACTTTGTATTATCACAGAATAATTCTATATCTTCTCTCCATGCTTTTAAATCATCTGTAAAATCACTATTTGATTTATGCGTAGTATTAATAATATATTCAGCTTTTTTTAATGCAAATGCACAAAACCTTGAACGCATTAATTCAACAGCAAGAGTTGGTAATACACCATCATGAAATGGCTTACAGCATTTTTTGTATTTTTTATCAGAGTTGCATAAACATTTAGAGTTTGTAGATATTTTCAAGTAGTGAACCTCTTATTTTTAAGAGATTTTAGCATATTTATGTAAAAAGTTTAGTAGGAAAATCCTACTAAGACTATTTACCTTTATATTCTTTTAAAAGTTTGATTTCAGTTTTTGTAAGTTTTTTACCAGCTTTTTCTTTCATTCTTGCTTTTTTTAATTTTGCAGCAGTTTTTTTAGAAATCTTTTCTTTTTTTGCTTTTGTTTTTTCTTTCACATCAGTTTTTTTAGCTTTTGCTTTTTTATTAATCTTTTCTTTTTTTGCTTTTAATTCATCTTTAGACATATTAGATTTTTTTGCTTTAGAGATTTTATCTTTTCTCTTATCTTCAATCTTCGCTATTTTCTTTTTTTCTGACATTTTTGCTTTTGAAACAGTTTTATTTCCAGTTATGTTTGAAATAACTCCTGGTCCAAAACCTTTTATATTTTGTAAATCAGAAGGACTTTTAATCTTATTTGATTTTCTATATTTAATAATTTGATCAGCTTTAACTGGCCCAATACCTTTAATACTCATTAACTCATCTTTAGATGCTGTTTGTAAATTTATGGCAGCTAACATAAATGAAACACCTAACATTAATAGTAAAACAATTTTTTTCATTTTTTCTCCTTGAAATAATTTAAATTATTATATCTAATTTAATTAAATATTCATAATATTAGAAATTAATTATGTATAAATTGTGAATTAAATTACTTTTTTATATTTTCCAATCCCTGCTTTTCTTTTTATTTCACGTTCAATTATATATTGTGAGTATTTATAATTCCCACCACGAATAATCATTTCTTGATTATCACAACTTGGACAATAAAAAAATACTCTATTATTGCAATAGTTTTCATCGTAGACTAATAGTTCATCGCATTTTGAACATTTAGAATGTAGGGTTTTAATATTTTCTTTATCCCATTCCCAATACCATGGATTTTGAGTATTTAATAAGTTATCTTTTGTATAATGAGTATAATCTTTTTTCGAAAAGAATATGTAGCAAATATAAAGTGTAAAAGATGTACATATTAGTAAAGTATAAAGTATAAAGTATAAATGAATCAGAAATTTTTAATCCTAAGGTAATTTTTGAAATTATACAATACACTTGTATACATACAATATTAAAGGAAGTTAATGTTAAACCAAATACCACTGCAATTAATCTCAAACTTTGCATCTATCGTACTGCTTGGAATATTATTATATAGATACTTTCAATACAAAAAAAATATGGATGTTATTGAAGGTCTTGTTAAATTAAAAGATTCTAATGAATTAAGCGAACAAGATAAAGAATTTATAGACACAAATGAAAATGAGTATAAACTACAAATTATAAAAGCAGAAGGACTTATAAAACTCTCAAAGCCTTTTTTTATTCTAATAGTTGGAGTTATTTTTATATTTTTCCCATTTCAAGATGCCGTGATACATTTAAATGTAGTTGTTGTAGCTTTTATTTTTATGCAAGTTGATAAAACACATAAAAACAATATATATAAGCTATTATTTGATTTAAAGAAAGAAGACTAAACTCTTTCTTTATTCATTTACTAAATATTTTAAACTTTCATGATCTAAGATTGTTATAAAACCCTTCTCATTTTGAATAATTCCATCTTTTTTTAATTTAGAAATTTTTCTTGAAAATGTTTCTGGCGTGATATTTAATATTTGAGCAATTTTTACTTGTTTTAAATTTATTAAAATAGATTCATTATCTAATAAAAATTTTGCAATCTTTTCACTACTGTTTGAACTAATGTTATATGATATAAAACTCTCTAGAGCTTTTATTTTTCTTGTTAATGATTTAATAAAAAAGATTGATATTTCAGGTTTTAATAAAAACTCTTCTTTAAACTTATCATAGTCAATTAAAAGCACTTCTGCATTTGTTTCAAAAGCACAATTTGCTGGAAACTTTACTTCTTCATAATTCGCAATTTCTGCAATAAATGAAGGTGCCATTAAATTATGAATTATTACTTCATTATCTTTATGGTCATGTGTGTATAGTTTAACAACACCTTTTATTAATAAATGTAAATATTTAGAACTATCACCTTTATAAAAAAGTATTTCATTTTTGTTATAACGTTTTTTTATAGATATCTCTTTTAATCTAACCAATTCATCTTTTTCTAAAAAACTGAAAAAATAAAAATCTTCTAATCCTGTTACTTCCATGTTTTCTTCTCTCTTTTTATTGACTAAAATCAATGTTTGCTAATGTATTTTATGGAAAAATATTAAATATAGGTTTAAATAAAGGATTTTTTTATGACAACTGAAAAATTTGAAATAGAAATCAATACATTAAAGAAGTTTTTTGAACTTTATTGTAAAGATAAACATGAAAATCTAGTAGATAAAGAAATTACTTTAGAATATAAAGATAAAAAATTTACTATGAATTTATGTCTTTGTCCTACTTGTCATGATGCAATTAGCTATTCGCATCAACGTTTAATCGAATGTCAGCATGATATAAAACCAAGATGCAGAACATGTCCAACTCCTTGTTATGAAAAACCTAGATGGAAAAATATCGCAAAAGTGATGAAATATGCAGCGATAAAACTAAGTCTTACAAAAGTAAAAAAACGAATTAAGAGTTTATTTTCCTAAACTGTTTAAATTTTACTTTTACCACCTAAGCTCATCTTTTCCTAATTTTTTTAAAATATCATTTGTCTTTGAAAAATGCTTACACCCAAAAAATCCTCTATAAGCTGATAATGGACTTGGATGAACACCTTTTAAAATATGATGTTTACTTGTATCTATAATTTTTTCTTTTTTTATAGCCGAACTACCCCATAATATGAAAATTATATCCTTGCAATTTAAAGATATAAACTTTATAAGATTATCAGTAAATATTTCCCAACCTAATTTATGATGTGACTTTGGTTTTGCTTGCTCAACTGTTAAAATAGCATTTATAAGCAATACCCCATCTTTTGCCCAGGAGTTTAAATCTCCATGTTCGCATACAGACTTTAACTTCAAATCATCTTCTATTTCTTTTAATATATTTCTCATTGAAGGTGGATTTTTAATATCACTTGGAGTTGAAAATGCCAAGCCTTGAGCTTGTCCAACTCCATGATAAGGATCTTGCCCTAGAATTACTACTTTTAAATTTGAAATGGGAGTTAGACTAAAAGCATTAAAGATTTTATCTTTAGACGGAAAAACAACACTTGTACTATATGCCTTTTCTATACTTTTCATTAAATCTTTATAATAATCTTTTTGCTCTTCTTGTTTAAAAAAGTCTTCCCACTTCATATTTATCCTCTTATAGTACGTTTGATTTAATAACCATTAATTTTTCATTACTCATCTCTTCCATTGAATGAAGAATTCCACCCATTCCAAGTCCTGAAGCTTTAGCACCACCAAATGGCATCCAATCAACTCTAAATGCAGTATGATCATTTACCATAACAGCAGTTCCATTTAATCTTTTTACAGCTAATAGAGCAGTATCTATATTTTTTGTAAACACTGCTGCTTGAAATGATACTTCAAGTGAATTTGCACGTGTAAATGCTTCTTCAATATCATCATAAGAGTATAAGCATACTACTGGTCCAAATACTTCTTTTGTAGAAACTAAAGCATCATCTGCTGGATTTAAAATTACAGTTGGTTCATATAAAGAATCAGATATTCTTTTTCCACCTGTTAAAATCTTTGCACCTTTTTCTACTGCTTCATCTACCCATTGCTCAACTCTATTTACTTCATCATTATTAATTAATGGACCTACTTCAGTTTTTGGATCCATTTGATCACCAACTACTAAAGCTTGAGCTGCACTTGATAATTTATTAGCTACTTCATCTATTATATCTTTATGAACATAAACTCTTTGAACAGATACACAAACTTGACCTGCATGATAGAATCCACCTTTTGATAAAGAAGGAATTAACTCATCTAAACAAGCATCTTTTTCAACAATAACAGGTGCTACTCCACCATGCTCTAATGCAACTCTTGTTCCATTAGCTACTTTTGAATTTAAATACCAACCAACTTTAGCAGAACCAATAAACGTTAAGAAATTCACTTTCTTAGACGTTGCTAATAATTCTCCAGCTTCTCTTCCACAAACTACTACTTGTGCCCAACCTTTTGGTAATCCTGCTTCTTCTAATATCTCTATTAATTTTACAGCAGACATAGGCGTTTGAGTTGCTGGTTTAATAATAACAGAACAACCAACAGCAAGTGCTGGAATTACTTGATGAACTGCAAGATTAAAAGGATGATTAAAAGCAGAAACTGCTGCAACTACTCCAATTGGTTCTTTAAAAGTATATGCCATTCTATTAGCAGAACTTGCTGTATGTCCCATTGCAATTTCTTTACCTTCAAATGCACCTAAATGCTCAATTGCTAATTTAACACCATTTATTGCTCTTTGAATTTCCACTTTTGAATCTATATAAGGTTTCCCACCTTCACTTGCACAAAGATTTGTTAGTTCTTCAATTTGAGAGCTCATGATATTCATTACATTTTCTAGAATTTCTACTCTTTTGTACTTTGGTAAATGATTTTTTGTATCTAAAAAAGTATCTTGTGCTAAATCTATTGCTTGTGTTACTTCTTCTACTGAACTAAATGGTACAGTTCCAACTACTTTACCGTCAAATGGTGATGTTACTTCAATTGTATTCATTTTTATTTCCTTATAATTTTATACTAAACATTGTTTTTTTGCTAAAAGATCATTTAAAATCGCATGATTTAATGAGTAATCAACTGCTAAATCTATTAAATGAACACCTTTAGAATTAACACATTTTTCTAATATCTCTTCAAAATCTTCACAAGATTCAGGTCTATAACCATTTGCTCCATAAGATTGCGCATATTTTACAAAATCTGGGTTTTCTAAGTCAAGTCCATAAGACTCAAATCCCATACCTGTTTGTTTCCATTTTATCATTCCATATGCATTATCATTTAAAATTATGATTGTAAGATCAATTCCTAATCTTACTGCTGTTTCAATCTCTTGTGAATTCATCATAAATCCACCATCACCACAAACAGCAACAACTTTTTTATCTGGATTTACCATTTTAGCAGCCATTCCTGAAGGAAGCCCTGCTCCCATAGTTGCCAATGCATTATCTAATAATAAAGTATTAGGTTGTGCACATCTATAGTTTCTTGCAAACCATATTTTATATACTCCATTATCTAAAGTAACAATATCCTCATCATCTAAAATACTTCTAATACTTCTTACTGCTCTTTGAGGAAGAATAGGGAATCTTGTATCTGCAAAGTATTTATTTAAATGTGTTTTAATTTCAACAATCATTTTTTTGAAATATTCAAAATCCCAATGGTCTTGTGGTGAAATTGCTGTACTTAAACTTTCAATATTTGTTGCAATATCTCCTAAAACATCTAATTGTGGGAAATAAGTATCATCTACTTCTGAAGGTAAAAAATTAACATGAATTACTTTTGTAGCACCTTCATGGTTATCCATAAAAAATGGTGGTTTTTCAATAACATCATGTCCAACATTGATAATTAAATCAGCTCGTTCAATTGCACAATGAATAAAATCATCTTTTGATAATGCTGCTGTACTTAAACAAAGTTTATGGTTTTCATCAATAACACCTTTTCCCATTTGTGTAGAAAAGAAAGGTATTCCTGTTTCATTTACAAAGTTTGTAAGTGCATTTCCAATTCTTGTTCTATTAGCCCCTGCCCCTATTAATAATAGTGGCATTTTAGCTTTTTCAATCATCTTTACAGCTTCTAAAATTGAATCTTTTTCTGCTTTTGGATATTTGAAATTTTGAACAGGATAAATATTTAGTTCAACTTCTTCAGCTGCAATGTCTTCAGGTAATTCAATATGAACAGCACCTGGTCGCTCTGTTGTTGCAATTTTAAATGCTTCTCTAACCATTGAAGGTATATTATCACCATTTACGACTTGTTTTGCATATTTTGTCATAGGTTTCATCATATTAACAATGTCAATAATTTGAAATCTACCTTGCTTTGATTTTTTAATAGGCTTTTGACCTGTTATCATCATCATAGGCATTCCACCTAATTGTGCATATGCTGCACTTGTTGCAAAATTTGTAGCCCCTGGGCCTAAAGTTGAAAGACAAACTCCAACTTTTCCTGTTAGTCTTCCATAAGTAGCTGCCATAAAACCAGCTGCTTGCTCATGTCTTGTTAAAATAAGTTTAATATTTGATTCTCTAAGTGCATCTAAGAAGTCTAGGTTTTCTTCACCTGGGATTCCAAAGATGTACTCAACATTTTCGTTTTCTAATGCTTTTATAAATAATTCTGATGCGTTCATTTAATACTCCTTTAAAAATTTAATGATAATCATACTCAATATCTCTTGAAAAGTTCTTAATTTTTTAGTTTTTTTATAGATTATTGAATATTATATCTGTATTTAATAATTATTCATATAATTTTAATGATAATTCATATACTATTCGCGTATATAAACAAAAGGCTAAACATGAAAAAAATCGCTATGATACTTGTTCTTGTAATTGTATTACCACTTGTATATTTAATCATTACAAACTATAACAATGTACCAAAACTAGACGAAGATGTAAAAGAAAAATGGTCACAAGTTCAAAACCAATATAAAAGAAGAGCAGATTTAATTCCAAATCTTGTATCAACTGTAAAAGGTTATGCAGCTCATGAAAAAGATACTTTTATAGAAGTAACAGAAGCTAGAAGTAAAGTTTCTCAAATGAATATAAATGCTGATACTTTAAATAATCCAGCTGCAATGCAACAATTTACTCAAGCACAAGCAGGACTATCTGGTGCTTTATCAAAGTTAATGCTAGTTGTTGAAAAATATCCTGACTTAAAAGCAAATGCTAACTTTATGGCTTTACAATCACAACTTGAAGGAACTGAAAATAGAATTACAGTTGCTAGAAAAGATTTTATAGCATCTGTTAAAAAATATAATATTGAATTAAGAACAATGCCAGGGAAACTTGTAGCTGCAATTGCTCACCCAAGTGCAAGTGTAAAAGAAACATTTAAAGCAACACAAGCAGAACAAGAAGCTCCAAAAGTTCAGTTTTAGTCATGTATATCAAGGAAGAGCATAAACAAGCCATTTCTAAATCAATTGAACTTTTAGAGTCTAAAAGTTCAGCTGAATTAGTTGCAGTTGTAGCAAAAAGAAGTGCAACTTATAAGTATGCATCTTCTGTAATAAGTATAATTATAGTTTGTCTACTCTCTTTACTTTGTTTATTCTTTGATATTTCTACACTACTTTTAATACAAACACAAATACTTACATTTTTAATATTACATTTTATCTTTAATAGATTTGAAAATATCATATTATTCCTACTTCCAAGTTTTTATAAAAAAAATATAGCAAGTAAATATGCAAATACACAATTTGAAAATCTTCGATTAAATAGAACAAAAACAAAACAAGCTTTAATGTTCTTTGTAAGTATTGATGAAAAATATGTTGAAATTATTACAGATGAAAAGATATCTGAAAAAATTTCTAATGATTATTGGCAAGTAATCGTAGATGAATTTATAAAAGATGTTAAGAATAATGAGTTATCAAAGGGTTACTTAAAAGCTATTGATTCATGTAGCACATATTTAATCAAAGAGTTTCCAATAAAAGACGATGATGAAAATGAACTTCCTAATGATGTAATAGAGTTGGTTTAAAATATGAAAAAGATATTACTAATAATTCTTATACTTTCAGGTTTTGTTTTTTCTTCTTTTGCAAATATTACTGATTCTTTTCCCAATCTTTCAGGAAGAGTTGTAGATAATGCAAAACTTTTAACAAAAGACCAAATAAAGACTTTATCTTCTATTTTAAAAGCACATGAAGAAAAAACTTCTAATCAAATCGTAATTGTTAGTCTTAATTCTTTAGAAGGATATGATATTGCTGATTATTCTTATCAACTTGGAAGATATTGGGGAATTGGTCAAAAAGATAAAGACAATGGAGTATTACTCGTAATATCTCTAAATGATAGAAAACTTCGTATTGAAGTTGGCTATGGATTAGAGGGTGCGTTAACAGATAAAATTTCTCATGAAATTATTGAATATACTTTAAAACCAGCTTTTAAAAAACAGCAATATTACATAGGTATAAACAATGCAACAGAAAAAATTATTGAAGCTATTAATGGAGAGTATACAAATCATCCACAAGCCCAAATAAATGATAATACAAATGAGTTTATACCTTTAGTATTTTTTGCAATTATATTTTTATCAGTTTTTGGAAATTCATTTTCAAGAGCTTTGAGAAAACAGACTTTATATAAAGTTACAAAATCTTCAATACCTTCATCTTTTTTTGCTTTTTTTGTATATGCAATGGGTTCTGCATTTACAGCATATAGTTTAATTCTTGCACTTATTATTTTTATAGTTGTATTTGTATTTAATTTTATAAATACAAAAGATGTAGATTTTGATAAATTAAAAAGTATAAAAAGTAACTCTTCAAATAACTATACTTCAGGATATGGTGGTAGTTTTGGAAGAGGAGGTTTTAGTTCATCTTCTGGTGGTTTTGGTGGTGGCGGTGGCGGCTTTGGTGGTGGTGGTGCAAGTGGAGGCTGGTAGCCTTACTTGCAGTCATTTCTATTAAGTAAAATAAATAAAATATTTTCTTCTTCTTGATTATAGTAATCTATTCTAACTTTTCCATTTTTATTTAAAAATACTCTAATCAAATTTGATTTACACATATTTGTAACTTCACTTCTTTTCATATATTCATAGAAACTTTGTTTCGCATAGAGTTTTGCAACTAAATAAGGTTTAAAATCTTCGGCAACTTTTTTATTCTCAGGAATTAAATACTTTTTCATGCCATAAGTTTTACCTTCGAAAAAAGTCTCTTTAGCAACTGTAATTTCATCTAATCTTCTTGGTAATTGTTTACCAATCATTTGAGCTAATACTTCTGCCATTTGTTCTGTACTTAACTTATCAAAACCTTTTTCTAAATTATTAGCATTTAGAAAACTAAGTAATATAAATATATAAACTAAAATTTTCATCAATTGTTCCTTTATTAATCCTATTATAAAATGAATCTATTAAAATGTCAACAAAGGATTTTTATGTCACAAAAAGCAGTAATATTTGACCTTGATGGTACACTAATTGACTCATTAGAAGATTTAGCAAATTCAGTTAATCAAACACTAAAAGAGTTTGGTTTTAATACTCATGAAATAAATGCATATAAATATTTTATAGGTGATGGAGTAAAAGTTTTACTAAAAAGAGCTACAAATGAGAAAGAAAATGAGG
Source organism: Arcobacter peruensis (assembly GCF_003711085.1). NCBI lineage: Bacteria > Pseudomonadati > Campylobacterota > Epsilonproteobacteria > Campylobacterales > Arcobacteraceae > Arcobacter > Arcobacter peruensis. Next base: position 2,009,562 of record NZ_CP032363.1, on the reverse strand, counting down.
AAACTATTGAAAAACTTCACAAAAGATTTAAAGTGATTTACAAAAAAGAAATAGATTCAAAAACAAAAGTATATGAAGGTATTCATCAACTTTTAGGTAAATTAGAAAATCAAGCTTATCCTAAAGCAATATTATCAAACAAACCACATAACTTTACGCTAGATTGCATGAACAAGTTTTTTAGTGATTATTCATTTGTAAATATTTCAGGACAAAAAGATAGTATTGCAAAAAAACCTGATGCAAGTGCTGCTTTATTAATTGCAAAAGACTTAGAAAAAGATGTTAAAAATATATACTTTGTAGGTGATACAAAAATTGATATGCAAACAGCTAAAAATGCAGGGATGATTGCTATTGGAGTTCTATGGGGATTTAGAGATGAAAAAGAGCTAAGAGATAATGGTGCAGATTTCATCGTATCAAATACAGATGAACTCTACGATATTTTAATCTCTTAGTATTTTAATCTATACTTCTAATTCAAAAAAAGTTTCATCAACTTTTTCATATTTAGCCACAGAACAAGTGATTTTTGAAGCATTATCATAATCACTAAATTCTGTTATAAATAGTTTTTTTAATTTCTCTACATCTGATGTTCTAAAAATAAAATATCCTAAGATATCATTGCTTCTTGAACCTGGTTTTTCAATACCAAAACTATCAAACTTCCAGTCTACACCTTTTGAAAAGAAAAATACTTCTTTTATTCTTTCTTTTAATTCTTTTCGTACATTATCATTAAATGATTTTAAATGAATATAAAATGCAACATTAACGTTGAATTCATCTTGAACTAGTTTTTCTTTAATTGTTTTACTCATTTTTGTCCTTCTTTATTTATCTAAATTAAAAATATTACGATAATTCTCTTCTAATGGAGTTTTATCTTTATAATCAATAATATCTCCAATTTCAATATCAATTGTTAAATCTTTATCTCTTTTATTTATTGCTTCTTTTAAAATCTCATTTGCATTTGTTTTAATAAAAATAGGCAAAATAGCTAGTCTATTTTTTAAAGCAATAATTCTAGCACCCTCTTTAAAAGATGATATTGGTGTATTTTCTTTATTTCTAGTACCTTCAGGAAAGATATATATAGAGTCTCCATTTGAAGAGACCTCTTTTAATCTTTTAAAAAATGAAGACATGTTTTTAGATTCTCTATCTAAAAGAATAGAGCCAGCATTTCTTGTAAACATCCCAAAGAAAAAAGAGTTATATAACTCTTTTTTAGCAACCCAATAACCTCTAATTTTTGTATTAACTAAAGCACTTTCAATTATCAAAGGATCAATAATACTTTTATGATTTGAAATCAATAAATATTTACCATCTTCTGGTAATTTTTCTTTATTTATAACATTTATATTTATTCTTAATTTTGAAAATAAAGTACTTGAATACTCTTCCCTAAGAAGCATTTGCTTTTCTTTTGTTTTCGCATTTTTAAGAAGAAAACCAAACTTATTTGTTAAGTAAGTTGCATAAATTGCCATTGTTATAAGTTTGAAATTCAAATATTGTCCTAATAATTTTTAAAGTGGCATTTTATCTAAATAATATATAGATATACTTATACTCTATTTTAAAAAGAAAAGGTAAGTATATGAAAAATCTAAGTTTAGAATATATTGATATTTTTGATGATAATAAAACAAAAAATTTAACTTTTTCAAAACACTTGATTAATCAAAAATTTAATGAAAATTCATTATTTGTAACTATCGTAAATGGAAAATCAATGCAAACTGTAATAAATGATAAAGCCCTTATAGTTTCAGATCTTTCAAATAAGACTTTAGAAGATAATGGAATATATTTACTATATTATGAAAATGAAATGTGGGTAAAACAATATGATTTAAAAAATAAAAACTTTATTTCAATAAATCCAGATTTTTCTCATTTAGTTTATAAAGAAAATGATATCAATCTGGTTGCTAAGGTATTAATTACCTTTACAAACTTATAAAGAGTCTAAATGAATATTCAAGAAAGATTTTTACTAAAAGCAATTGAAGATAAAAACTATATTTCATTTATGTATAAAAACAAAAAATATACAAAAGTTAAAGCTCTTAAGTTAATAACGGAAGATAAACACATCCTAAAAACGCAAGAAGGTAATTTTGAATTTGATTTAATAACTAAAATTATAATTTTAAAAGAAAGGTTTTAAGTCTTTAAGAGTATAATCCGAAAAAATTAAAGGAAAAAAATGAAAAAAATTATATTAGCATCAGCACTTACAATTACTACAATCTTTGCATTTGATATTGCAAGTACGGCAAAAACTGTTGGTGGTGCAATGGGAATTACAGCAGAAAGTATTGGAACAAAGTTAGCAGCAATGGTAAAAGAAAAAGCTCCAGCTACTGCTGCTCAAGCAAAAACATATTGTACGCAAGCATCTACTTATAAGTCATTTGTAGGAATTGCAGATGATGGTATGATGGCAAAAGCTATTGATATTTGTGCTGAAAAATCAAGTGAAGGTTTAGAAGGTGCAGTTAATGATGCAAAAGACGCAGCAACAACAGAAGCTGCAAAAGCTGCAACTTCAAACTCATCTTTAATGGGTACTGCTACAAAATTATTAGGAAACTAATCACTTTTTGTCAAACTCTTTTTTAGAGTTTGACACATAAAACTATTCACTCTATTATAATTCAAAGTACAAGCATATCGTACAAAATATACTAATAATCTATTTACAAATGAAGATAATAATGATAATATCCTTTTTACAAAGCAAAAAAAGGTTTTATCATGAAAAATAATTTTTATTTTATTTTTATTTTCTTAGCAACACAATTTACACTAAATGCACAAGATTTAAGAATAAGTGTCGAACAATTATCAAAAAATATTACAGACTACAAAATTGTTGATGTGAGAAACTATGAAGATTTTTCAATTAGTCATATAAAAAACTCTCTAAACTTTCCTGTTTCAAAAAGTTATGAAAATAAAAGAGTCGATGGTAAAATTGTTAATCCAAATAAAATGCAAAAAATAGTGCGAGAACTAGGCTTAAATATTGAGGATAATATTGTTATATATGATGATGGTGTTTTTTATGATGCTTCAAGAATATTTTGGACTTTAGAAGTTTATGGATTTAAAAATGTAAAATTACTTAATGGTGGTTTTGATACATGGGAAAAGAAAAAACTTCCTGTTTCTTCTGAAATACTTAAAGTTAAACCTAGTAAGTACATAGCTTCAATTAATAACAATAGATTATCTACAAAATTTACAACTCAAATTGCGACAAAGAATCCAAACCAAACTGTTATTGATGCAAGAGATTATAACTCTTATATAGGTAAAAGATCAGTGGCAAAAAGATTTGGTCACATACCAAATGCTATTCATATTCCAGCATATTCAAATTTAAAAAAAGAAAATAAATTATCAAAATTAAAAGAAACTACTACATTAAAAGAGTTATACAAAGATGTGAATAAAGATAAGAAAATTATAATATACTGTAAAATAGGAAGAGTTGCTTCTACTAACTATTTTGCATTAAGAGAACTAGGATACAACGTTTCTAATTATGATGCTTCATGGAGAGAATGGGGTAATGATATAAGTTTACCAATTATAAATAGATCTAAAGCACAAAAATAAATGTGGAATGGATTTAGAATAAAAACACAATTAATAGTCTTTATGACTATAATTGTAATTGTTGTGGAAGCTAGTACCTTATTTTTTATATTAAACGTTCAAAAAAAAGAGAATCAACAAAACGCAATTACTCAAACTAACGCAATTACTCAATCTTTAAATAATGACCTTCTAAATTTTATATTAAACCCAAATGCTGATATTTTATCTGATATAACATTTAGATTATCTGCATTTAAAGAAATAAGAGGAGTTATTCTTTATGATGGAAATAAAAAAGCAATTTTTCAATATGGAGATACGAAAGAATTAACAAAAAAACAATTATCTATTTTTGAAGAAGAGACAATATTTATAGATGAACACCTTTTTGTCAAAAAAGATATAACTGCTGATAATTATACTTTAGGTTTTGAATTGATTGATGTAGACTTATCATCTTTTAAACAAAAAGAAGAACAAATTACATATACAATACTTATAATATTTCCTTTTGCCCTACTTTTTGGATTTTTAATTAGTCTTTTTTTAAGTAAAAACTATACTAAACCTTTTATAGAACTATTAGATGCAATGAGAAAAAGTGACCCTACTAATAATAAAATTACTGCAGTTAGCACTAATGCAAATAACGAGATCAAAGAGCTATTTGATGGTTTTAATTTACAAATGAAACAAATAGAAAAGTCATCTAAAGAATTAAAATTCCAAGCTAATCATGACCAACTAACAAATATTTATAATCGTTTTTTTATGAAAGAGGAACTTCTAAATGCTTTAAAAAATGATAGTCCAAATATTAAAGGATACAACTACTTACTTATAAATCTAGATCAATTTAAACTAGTAAATGATTCAGCAGGATATCAAGCTGGGGATGAACTACTAAAAATGATAGTGACTCATTATCAAGCAATCTTACCAAAAGGTACTCCTTTTGCTAGGATTGATGGAGATACTTTTTCTGTACTTTTAAAAGATTCAAATGAAAAATTTGGAAAAAATTTTTTAAAAGAAAGTCTAAAAAGACTCCATGATTTTAGATTTTCATATAAAAGTGAAACATTTAGTGTATCGGCTTGTATCTCACTTGTATTTTTTAAACCTTTTGAATTTACTCTAAAAGAGCTTTTAAAAGCAAGTACAACTTCTCTTTATACAGCTAAACAAAAAGGACGAGGTAAATCACAAATCTTTGACCCAAGTGATGAAATTGCAAAAAGAGTATCCATGGAAATTGATACTGCAAAACTTATAAAAGAAGCGTTAGCAGATGGTCCAGCTAGATTTGAACTTTTTGCACAAGATATAGTTCCACTACAATATGATACAGATAAGATAAGTTATGAAATACTTATACGTATGTGGGATAAAGATAATAACTTCATACCACCTGATAGTTTTCTGCCAACAGCTGAAAGATATCAACTTATGGCAGATATTGATATGCATGTTCTATGGACATATCTTGAAACTGTTACAAAAGATAAAAACCATATAGAAAAGCTACACTCTGCACATATAAACTTAGCAGGTTCAAGTCTAAACAACCCAGACTTTCAAGCAAAAGTAAAAGAAGCTATTGAACATTTTGATTTTCCTTGGGATAAACTAGAATTAGAGATTACGGAGAGTTCAGCAATTGGTAATTTTAATATGGCAAATGAGTTTATAATATGGCTTAAAAAACAAAATATTGGACTTGCGTTAGATGATTTTGGAACAGGTATGGCTTCTTTTGAATATCTTAAAAGTTTACCATTTGATGTAGTAAAAATTGATGGAAGTTTTGTAAAAGATATGCATACAGATCCTATAGATAAAGCAGTGATAAAATACATTCAAGAAATTGCACAACTTAAGGGACAAGAAACTGTTGCTGAATATGTTGAAACAAAAGAAGATGTTGAAGAACTAAAAGCTATAGGAGTAACTTATGGACAAGGTTACTTCTTAGGAAAACCACGAGCTTTAAGCTCATGGCTTAATTAGAATAGGAAATATATATGACAACAACAAACTTAATGAATACAGCACTAAAACTTGCAAAACTAGATGCTATGCCTTATGATACAAATATTATAGTTGAAGGTAAAGATATAAAAAAAGTACTTATTGGTATTGATATGGAGACACCTGAATTACTTTTAGCACAACAAATGGGATATGATTGTGTAGTATCTCATCATCCAAAAGCAGACTCTTGTATAGTTGATTTTTCAAAAGTAATGGATGTGCAAATAGATAGAATGGTAAAATCTGGAGTTCCTATAAATAAAGCTCAAAAAGCATTAAAAAAGAAACAACAAAGCGTTGACTTAGGAAGTCATGCTTCAAATTATGACCGAGTTAGTTCTGCTGCAAGACTTATGAAAATGCCTTATTTAAATATTCATATTCCAGCTGATTTTATAACTGAAGAAATTGTTCAAACAAGACTTGATAAAGCTTTTGAAACTAAAGCAAAAACAAAACTAAAAGATATTATTGAAGAGTTAAATTCATGGGAATATTATGTAGGTAAAACTGCACAACCTGTTATTAGAGTTGGTTCAAATGAAGATTATGCAGGAAGAATAGAAGTATTAATGGCAGGTGGAACAAATGGTGGCGTTGATGTTTATAAATCATATTTTGAAGCAGGAGTTGGAACTATAATAGCTATGCACGTTCCAGAAGATGTAAAAAAAGCAGTACAAGAACAAAATATAGGAAATATAATAATAGCTCCTCATATGCCAAGCGATAGTATAGGTTTACTTGAAATTGTAAAAGCTTGGAGAAAAGAAGGTCTTGAAGTTACTTGTATGAGTGGGATTGTTGAGTAATAATCTTAAGATATTTTAATTTACTCCTCATCTAAAAAATAGCGAATAGATGCAAAACCAGCAGCTTTTGTATGCTTTATTTTCTCTATTTGCTCCTTAGTAATAATTCCTCCAAGTGCAATAATTTTAACATCATATTTACAAACTATTTGTTCTAAATTCTTTATACCTTTTGGCTTGCCTTTATTTGGTGTTTCAAAAATAGGTGAATATGTAATAAAGTCTACTTTTTCTTCAATTGCTTTTTTTATTTCTTCTTCATTATGACAAGAAATAATTACTTTTAAGCCTAATTTCTTTGCACTAGATATAAAATTTTGTTGCTTTGATGTTAAATGCACTCCTGTAACTTCTAGTTTTGAAGCTAATAAGTAGTCTGTATTTAAAAAGATATTTTCAATACCTTCTTTTTTTGCTTTTTTTATAAAAGCTTTTGCTTCTTCTTCAAAATTAACTGCATTTTTGTTTCTATAACAAACAAAATTAGCATCTTTAAAGCTTTTATAATTATAAGAAGGCTCACTAATTAAATATCTAATCAAACTGATGCCAAAAAGGTGTTCCTACTACTGGAGTAGATGGAGTTGCAAATTCTCTTTCTTGCATAACACCAGCTTCATACCCTAAACGTCCTGCACTTATTGCATGTTTAAAAGCTTCTGCCATTTTAACAGGGTCATGTGCTAGTGCAATTGCAGAGTTTAATAAAACTGCATCATAACCTAATTGCATTGCTTCAACTGCATCAGATGGCTTTCCAATACCTGCATCAATAATTAGTTGTAAATTTGGAAACTTCTTTCTTATAGCTTTTAAATTACTAGGATTCATCAAGCCTTGACCTGAACCAATAGGAGAGCCCCAAGGCATTAAAATATTACATCCAACATCTGCTAGTTTTGTTGCAACTACTAAATCATCTGTTGTATAGGGAAATACTTCAAAGCCTTCTTTTATTAAAACCTCAGCAGCTTTTACAGTTTCAAAAGGGTCTGGTTGCAGATTATATTGATCTCCAATTACTTCTAGTTTTATCCAGTTTGTACCAAATACCTCACGTGCCATTTGTGCAGTAGTAATTGCTTCTTTTGCGGAGTGTGAACCTGCCGTATTTGGTAATATTTCTAAGTTCATTTCTTTAATAATATTCCAAAAACTTTCACCTGCTTTATCACCTGCATTTTGTCGACGAAGTGATACAGTAACTATTTGAGCTTGGGAGATTTTAATAGACTCTTCCATATTTGAAGGTGAAGGATAAAGTGCTGAACCTATTAATAATCTACTATCAAGTTTTTTACCACCTATTTCCCACATATCAACCTCCAACCATTGGCGCTAGAATTTCTATTTTATCAGCATCATTTATTTTTGTTTCGTTATAGTTTTTTAAAGCTACAAATGTACCATTTAAAGCAACTGCAAAAGATTTGTCTTTATATTCTAAAACTTCTATCATTTCATTTATATTTATATCTTCTTTTACTTTTTGCTTTTCACCATTTACTATAATTTCTATCATTTATATATTCCTTCCTTTAATGCCTTTTCCACAATTGCAGGGGCTAATAAATATCCATGTCTATAAAGACCATTGATTCTTGTAAGTTTATGACTATTTTCTATTCTAGGTAAATTATCTTTAAATGCAGGACGACAATTAGTTTCTGTATTAACAACACGTGCTTCTCCAAAACTTGGATGAACTGTAAAAACAGCTGATAAAAGCTCTAAAGAAGAACGTACTGAAATAGGACTAGTATCTTCACTTTCAATTTCTGTTGCACCTACTATATAACGTATTGAACCCTTAGATTGTGTGATTTTACAATCACTACAATATTCTAAATCAATTCCTTCACAGCCTTTTTGCCTTGGTACTATATAGATTTTATATCTTGGGTGAAGTAATCTTGTTGGTCTTGTGATATTAATATCATTTGATTCTAACCATAAAACCTCACCTCTCACTCCTCTTAAATCTTTAAAATGTTCTTTAGCTCCTAAACCTCTTGAATCAAAAACCCAATCAAACTCTTCTTTTTTATTCTCAATATAGACACTACCTTCTTCAATTTTATCAACTTCAGTAAAATCTTTCCATATTACATTAGGATGATTTTGCAAATAGTTAGTAGAAAATGATATAAAACGTTGTGAATCTACTTGACCTTCATTTTTAATATAAAAGGATTTATTATAGTTATTTAATTCAGGCTCAAGCTCTTTTAACTCTTCTTTATTTATAAAATCAATCTCTTTGGCTTCTTTTACTTTATTTTTAAGAGTAGCTATAAAATGTTCAAGTTCATTTAAATCTTGTGGATGTGAGGTTATAATTGTTCCTGCTAATTGAAAACCATCATATACTCCTACTTTTTTTAGTAAGTCTGGCCATAAAGCAATAGAACGAACTCCTAAATCAAAAATTATTGATTCAGCAGTTTCAAGTTCAGCAAAAGGTGCTAACATTCCAGCTGCTGTAAAACCAGCTGCTTTAACACCATCTTTACCATGTTTATCAAATAAAGTTAAGTTATGACCATCTTTTAATAGATTAAGTGCTAAAACTCTACCTACTAAACCTGTACCTACTATTGCTATATTCATATTTTCATTTTTTAATTTATTATTCTTTCGCTTCAACATAAACTTCACTTCCACTTTCTTTAAAGACTTGAGACATTTTATTCATACCTTCTTTTTTGGCATCTTCAACGCTTAATTCTTTATCATCAGCATAATCTCTAACTTCTTGTGAAATTTTCATAGAACAAAACTTTGGTCCACACATAGAACAAAAATGTGCTACTTTTGCAGATTCAGCAGGTAGTTCTACATCATGATATTCTCGTGCACGTTCTGGATCAAGTCCAATATTAAACTGGTCAACCCATCTAAACTCGAATCGTGCTAATGACATTGCATCATCACGTGCTCTTGCACCTGGATGTCCTTTTGCAATATCTGCGGCATGGGCTGCTATTTTATAAGTAATTAATCCTTCTTTTACGTCATCACGATTTGGAAGTCCTAAGTGCTCTTTTGGTGTTACATAACATAACATCGCACAACCATACCAACCAATCATAGCAGCTCCAATACCTGATGTAATGTGATCATAACCTGGTGCAATATCAGTTGTTAGTGGGCCTAAAGTATAAAAAGGTGCTTCATCACACCATTCAAGTTGTTTTTCCATATTTTCTTTAATCATGTGCATTGGTACATGACCAGGTCCCTCTATAAGTGTTTGAACATCATGTTTCCAAGCAATTTTTGTTAATCTTCCTAACTCTTTTAGTTCTGCAAACTGTGCTTCATCATTAGCATCAGCAGTAGAACCTGGACGTAAACCATCGCCTAGAGAGAATGTTACATCATATGTTTTCATAATTTCACAAATATCTTCAAAGTGTGTATTTAAAAAGTTTTCTTCATGATGGGCAATCATCCATTTTGCCATAATAGCACCACCACGACTTACTATTCCGGTAACTCGTTTTGCAGTCATTGGTACATGATGAAGAAGTAGTCCTGCGTGAATTGTAAAGTAATCTACACCTTGTTCTGCTTGCTCAATTAATGTATCTCTAAATACTTCCCAAGTAAGGTCTTCTGCAACACCATTTACTTTTTCAAGAGCTTGATAAATTGGTACCGTTCCAATAGGTACAGGAGAATTTCGTAAAATCCAATCTCTAGTAGTATGAATATTTTTGCCAGTAGATAAATCCATAACCGTATCGCCACCCCATCTAGTTGACCATACCATTTTCTCTACTTCTTCTGCAATAGATGAAGATGTAGCTGAGTTACCGATATTTGCATTTACTTTTACTAAAAAGTTTCTTCCTATAATCATAGGTTCAACTTCGGGGTGGTTAATATTACAAGGAATTACAGCTCGTCCACGTGCTACTTCATCTCTTACGAATTCGGCTGTAATTTCATTTGGTAAATTTGCACCAAAGTTATTACCTTTTAATCTTTCTTCTCTTTCAGGGTCACTTAAATAGTTTTCACTCATTGCTCTGTCTTGATTTTCTCTAATTGCAATAAATTCCATTTCTGGTGTAATAATACCTTGACGTGCATAATGTAATTGAGAAACATTTTGCCCTTTTTTAGCACGTAATGGTGTTCGAACTAGCCCTAGTGAACCAGCTGTTGCTTTTTCTAATTGTTCATCTGATTTATAACCATTATCCTTAGGTGCAACAATACGACCTTCGTATTCTTCAACTTCTCTCTTTGTTATCCAATCTTTTCTAATTGGAGAAATTCCTTTTGTTACATCAATATCAACTGTTGTATCTGTATATACACCTGATGTATCATAAACACGAAGTTTGTGTTCATTTGCTAGAAGAATCTCTCTCATTGGAACTTTAATTTCAGGATGTATTGTCCCTGAAAGATAAACTTTAGTTGAAGCGGGTAATGGCTCTGTAGTAATTATATCGTTTGAGTTTTCTATAGTGTTAGTTTTAATAGTCATTTGTTTTCCTTTATTTTTTTAAATAAAGAGAAAATGTATAAAAAATGGTACGACAGCGAGAGCTATCATGATAATTTGTACTTTTCTCTTCCTTACGCTGGCATTATCCAGTTCAAGTTCAGCGGGATAAGTATAAAACTATCTCAGCCTTGCGGCACCCCGAGAGTGTTGACGCAATGATTGTATATTAAATAGGATAAATTTAATCTTAATTTTAATACAATAATTTTAATGATTAAAAGTGAGGACAAAGAATGAAAGAAAAGTTAAATGCACTCGGTGGACCTCTAGAACCTTGTAGTGTAAATCCATTAACAGGATTTTACCGTGACGGCTGTTGTTTTTCAGGAAAAGAAAATGATGGTATTCATGCTGTTTGTATTTATGCAACCGAAGAGTTTTTAGAGTATTCTAAAAAAGCAGGTAATGATTTATCAACTCCTATTCCTGAGTATAACTTTCCAGGTGTAAAACCAGGTGAGAGCTGGTGTTTAGGTGGATATAGTTTTGTAAAAGCTCATATGGAAGGGAAAGCTCCTAAAATATTTATTCACTCTACTCATGAACGTATTTTAGAGCTTATTGATTTAGAGACTTTGAAGTCTTATGCAGTAGATTTATAAAAGGAATGAAAATGAACAATAAAAAAAGATTACATATGCATATAACAGTGGATAACTTAGAAGAAAGTATACATTTTTATAATACACAGTTTGATGCAAAACCTACAAAAGTTAAAAAAGATTATGCACAATGGTTACTAGAAGATATGGCAGTAAACTTTGCAATCTCTACAAAAGGTGAGCAAAAAGGTCTTAATCATTTAGGAGTTCAGTACGAAAGCGATGAAGCACTAGCTACTGCTCAAAAAAGTTTTGAAGATGCTGGAATAAAAGGTAAAGAAGAAGCTGGAGCAATCTGCTGTTATAAAGAATCAAATAAATACTGGGTAAATGACCCAAGTGGACTAATCTGGGAAAACTACCACTCAATGTCTGATGTAGAAGTTTATGGAGACAATGAACATAGTGAATGCTGTACTCCAACTTTTAATGATGATAAAAAGAAAGCAGCTTTTTCTATTGCTAATCCTAACAACGGTTGTTGTTAGGATAAAGTCGAAATTTGACAAAAAAATATAAATATCTTATAATACTTTTAAAAGTACTATTAAGGATACTATAATGGTAATAAATGCAAATGAAATAAAAACAAAAGGTGTTTCAATATTTTCAACACTTCTTGATAAATTTGATGAACTTATTATAAATGTTAGAGGAAAAAATAAATTTGTTGTTATTGATATTGAAAGATACAAAGAACTAAGAGCAAATGAACTTGATTTAGCATACTTAAAAACTATGCAAGATATAGAAAAAGGTAATTATAAAACTCAAAGTGCAAAAGAGCATATTGAAGAATTAAAAAATGAGTTATAAACTACTAATAAGTGATGAGTACAAAAAGAAACTAAAGAAGTTTTTCAAGAAACATCCTGATATGTTAGATAGATATGCAAAATGTATCTTTATACTAGAACAAGATCCTTACCATCCAAGTCTAAGACTTCATAAACTAAAAGGTAAACTATCTGATTTTCATTCTATTTCAATAAATATGGAATATAGAGTTATTATAGATTTTATTATTAGAGATGATGAGATAATTCCAGTGGATATTCGGACACATGATGATGTTTACTAACTCATTTGTTCATTTAAAATTTTAATTAGAACTTCTTCTTTTATATTTGGCGTTTCGGTTTTAGAGTATATTTTTAATAAATATAGATTTTCATCTTTATCTATGTAATAATAGATAATTCTAAAAACACCACTCTTTCCAACTTTTGAAGATGAGTTCTCTAATCTAATTTTATATAAATCTGACGTAAGTTCAATACCAGCTTTTGGGTTTTCATTTAAAACTTCATTTAGTGTTTTTAAATCACTAGGAAGCTTTTTATTCTTTTTATATAATTTTTTAGCATCTTTTTTAAAAGATTCTAAACTAATTATTTTCAAGTTCATTTATCAAATCTTCTAAAGTATCTTCTTTTTTATTATTAGAAATACTTGTCTTTAACTCTTTTACCGAAGTTTCAAATTCATTATAAAAAATATTTTCTTTTTGAATCTCAACGTAAGACTTGATAGCTTCAATGATAACTTCACTTCTATTAACAGAATATGTTTTTGTAAACTCATCTATCTCATCAAGTAAATACTTAGTAACTCTTAATCCTACTTGTTGTTTTTATAAAACTCTAAAAATGATTCTTCAGTTAAAGGCTCTGAAACTAAATATCCTTGATATTCATTAATACCAATTTCATTTAATAATTTTAACTGTTCATTCTCTTCTATTCCTTCTGCAACAACATCGAAACCCATATTATTAGCTAAAAGATATATTCCTTGAATCAATTTTAAATATTTATCTTTACTATGCGATAATAGTCCATCAATAAGTAATTTATCAATTTTAATCTTATGAAGATTATTAATTCTTGTCAAGTATTCTAGTTTAGTACTTCCCGTTCCAAAGTCATCAATTGAAATCTTAATATTTTTGTTTAATTCTTCTAGTCTATAATTTACATCTATATTTTCATCTTTATTCCAAGATTCTAATAATTCTATACTTAATAATTTACTTAAATCTTCATCTATATTATTATTTATAAATAAAGGAAAGACTTGATTTGATGCAAATGAGGGTGTGATGTTAATAGATAAATCAAAAGAACTATTAATTAATCTATTATTATTCCATTTTTTCAGTACATCACACGCCATTTCAATCACTTGCTTATCTAAACTATCATTTAAGCCATTTTCATTAATAATAAATAAAAATTCATCTGGATAATAAGTTTTTACTTCTTCTGAATTTATATTTTCTTTCAACCTAACTAATGCTTCAGCTCCAACAACTTTTTTTGATTTGTCAAATTTTGGCTGGAAATATAACTCAAGAAAACATCTAGTGTTAACTCCACCATTAAATAAATTGATAATTTTTTCATTTAATACAGGCTCTTCTTCAATATCTTTCTCATGCAATACTAATGCACAGTCATATTCAATTTGTTCAAATTTTAAACAAAAGTCAACAATTGATTTATACTCTTCTGATATACTAAAATCATAATAAATATCAAATCTTTTAACTCTTGTACCTCTCGAGTTTATAATCATTTTATCAGCATATTCAATTGCTTTTAATAATTCTTCATAATGATATTTTTTGAATATTACCGCAACATTGATTTTTGAATATTTGATTTTAACATTATGAATAAATTTTTTTATATTCATAATTAGTGAATCTATGATGTCATTATAAGCAGCAGAAATTGCCACTTCTGCTCTAGAAAGAGCATTTATCTTCTTTTCATCAGAAGTAGCTTCTGTGTAATCTACCATTGCTCTTGAAAAATATCTATATTCATTTAAAACTATTGTTTTAAATGTATTTTCTGCTTGTTGGCTTAGCTTATATAGTTCTTCTAACTTATTGTATTTAGAAGATATTTCTAAACTTTTATTAGATATTAAATTACCACTCATTAATATGATAATTCTTTATTCTCTAAAAACCAATCACGCTCAGATTTTGTATTGAAGTCTGTATAATTATTTTTAGTGAACTTACCAACAATCTCATCCATTTGCAGTAACATATTATTTCTTACTTTTTCTTTTGAGATTTTAGTACTTGTTTCTTGGGCAATTGAATTTTTTGACTTTATTTCTTTCCAAAGATCACTTTTTAACATAACTTTTCCTATTCTAATATCTTGTAATTATATTTGAATAACTAATTTAATTATATAATTATTAAAATAAAATTCGTGTATTATAACTAAAGTTACTTTATAGTAACTTAATTTAAGTTTTGCTTAAATATCTTCCAGCCAAATACCCACTAGCCCACGCAAACTGCAGATTAAACCCACCCCTATTTCCAACGATATCTAAAACCTCTCCTGCAAAGTACAAGTTTTTACACTTCTTACTTTCATAAGTTTTATTATCTACCTCATCAGTACGAACTCCACCACCACTAGCTTCTGCATGTCCAAAGCCTTGAGTATCTGTGATTTTTAGTTTCCATTGGTTTAATTGATATGAAATTGCTTTAATTTGTTTTGCGTTTACTTGTCCTGCTTTTGCTTCACTATCTACTTTACATATTTCTAGTAAAACTGGTGCTATTTTATTTGATATCATTCCTGTTAAGATATCTAAGGCTTTTTGATTTGGTGTTGTTTTAAACAAGCTTTGAATTTGGTCGCTTAAGTCATTTCTATTGATTTTTGGGAAGAAATTAACTGCTATTTTTACATCTTGATAAAGACTTAGATTATATGCAGCTACTTGAGAGATATCTAATATTGCAAAACCTGAAACACCATATTTTGTAAATAGTACATCTCCAAATATTTCTTGTTCAAGCTGTCCGTTTATATATAGTGATACATTACACTCTTTTTTAACTCCTTGCATACGAGAGTGATAATTTACATCTGTATGAAGTCCTACAAGTGAGGGATATGTTGGGTTGAAGCTGTGTTCAAATTTTGAAGCAAAGTCTAAACCTGATTCATTTGCATTAAGTTGTGGTGCTGCTCCTAGACCATTTGAGATTAAAACTTTATCATAATCTTTATATTCTTGTATCTGTGTTTTTATATTAAATTTGTTTTCAATTTTTTCAATATCTGAAATTAAAGATTCTAAATAAATATTAACACCTAAAGAATCAAGTGCTAAGTCTAAAAGCTTTGTAACAGATTTGGCTTCATTTGATAAAGGATATACTTTATTTGTCTCTTTTATATCTAATAGCAGTCCTATACTTTTACAAAACTTTTCAAAATCTTTAAATGTAAACTCTTTTAAAGCATAAGAAGTAAAATCGGGATTCTCTCCCAAATAGTTTTTGTGCGTTACTTGACTATTTGAGATATTACATCTTCCATTTCCACTTGCAAGTATTTTTTTTCCAATACCTTTATTTGCATCAAATAAATCAATTTGTATGTTTTTGTTTAATCTTTTAGCTGTTATTGCTGCTATTATTCCAGCAGCACCAGCTCCAATTATTGCTATTTTCAATTTATGCCTTAGTAAAATACTGCAAGCCATATAGTTGGCTGCGTTTGATTTGTGTATTTTACCCTATGTTTTGTAAAAGCTTTTATATTTACGTAATCACCTTCATTTAAAATAAGCTCACTATTTTCATATTCTAAAACTGCATTACCTTTTAATATTAAGACAAACTCGTTTTCTTCTTGTTCGTACCAAAAGTTTACTGGTGAGCTTTGTCCATTTGAGACAATTTTTTCTATTTTGATATTATCACTTTTAAGTAATTCAAAAAACTGCTCTTGTTTTTTATCTATTATAATATTTTCAAATACGTTTTTTTTCATATTTTTTAACCTTTTATTCTTTTGAAGTATAACCTTTTTATACAAAAAAGTTAATTATTAATCTATACTATTTTAATCAACTATTAATATTTTAAACTTTTTTTCACAAATTTTAAAATTCTTTGTTTTTTAATCATGATTAATATAAAAAGTTTATATATTATCAAAAAGTACCATATATTAGAGCTTATATAGACTTTATAAAATAATAAAATTCTTCTTTTATTTAAATAATTTAATAAATACAAGTATTTTAATAGGCTTTATTTAATTAAATATGATTAAATCACTTGACATTAAAATAAAAAAATTCTATAATTTCACCATAAATAAAAAACAAAAAAGGAATTACACAATGCAAAACGAAACAATTGCAGTTCACGGGGGCTATAATAAAAAAGAAGGTTATGGTTCAATGGCTGTACCAATTACTCAAACTACTGCATATGCCTTTAGAGATTCAGAACATGCAGCAAATTTATTTGCTTTAAAAGAATTAGGACCAATTTACACAAGATTAAATAATCCTACAACAGATGTATTAGAGCAAAGATTTGCACAACTTGAAGGTGGAGCTGCTGCTTTATGTGTATCAAGTGGACAATCTGCAATTTTCTATGCAATTGCAAATGTTGCAAGTGCTGGAGATAATATTTTAATTTCAGACAAATTATATGGTGGAGCTGTTACTTTATTAACTCATACTATAAAAAGATTTGGTATTGAAGCAAAAATATTTAGAAGTGAAGATGCAAGCGATTTAGAAGAGCAAATCGATGAAGATACAAAAGCAATTTTCTTTGAATCATTATCAAACCCACAAATCGCAATTGCTGATGTAGAAAAGATTGTTGAAGTTGGACAAAGAAATGGTGTATTAACAATTTGTGATAATACAGTTGCAAGTGCTGCACTATTTAATCCAATTAAATGGGGAGTTGATGTTGTAGTTCATTCAACTTCAAAATATACAAATGGTCAAGGTACAGCAATTGGTGGAATTATTGTTGAAAGAGATGGCTTGAGCGAATTCTTTAAAGCAAATGAAAATAGATATTCAGATTTTACAACTCCTGATGCTTCTTATCATGGTTTAGTTTATACAGATGTTCCTCTTCCAAACTTTTGTTTAAGAGCTAGATTATCGTTATTAAGAGATATTGGAGCAGTTCAATCACCTCATAATTCATGGTTACTAATTCAAACATTAGAAACACTTGCTTTAAGAGTTGATAAACATTCTGATAATGCTTTAGAAATTGCAGAGTTTTTAGAAGCACATCCAAAAGTAAAAGCAGTGAATTATCCAGGTTTAAAATCTGATAAATATTATGATAAAGCTCAAAAATACTTCAAAGGTGGAAAAGCTTCAGGATTAATTTCATTTGATGTTGAAAGTTTTGAAGAAGCAAGAAGAGTAATTGATAGTGCTAAGTTATTTTCAGTTGTTGTAAATATTGGAGATAGTAAATCACTAATTGTTCATCCAGCATCTACAACTCATTCACAAATGAGCCCTGAAGAACTTGAGAAAGCAGGAGTTAATCCTGTAACAATCAGACTTTCTATTGGTTTAGAAAATACAGAAGATTTAAAAGCTGATTTAGAGCAAGCGTTAAATTAAGGTTTAATGATATGCCATTAATTTCAACAAAAGGTGTATATGGTTTAACAGCCATGTACGAACTTGGTAAACATGATAGACAATCTCCTATGCAAATTAAAGAGATTTCATCAAATGCCAATATTCCTCAAAATTACTTAGAACAACTTTTAAGTAAATTAAGACGAGCACAACTTGTAAAAAGTATAAGAGGTGCAAAGGGAGGATATATTCTTGCGCGAGAACCTGAAGAAATCAAGGTTGTTGACATTTTAATTGCACTTGAAGGTGATATTAAAATAGTTGATGTAAAAGCGAAGAATCCGATTTTGAACATTTTCTTTGATGAATCAAAGGAACAAATGAAAAAGATTTTTGATTTGAATCTATCTAATTTAGATGATTATCAAGACAAATACAACGAATTTTTACATTACAGTATATAAAGGAATTTAAAATGAAATATGCAGCAAATATAACAGAATTAATAGGTAACACACCTCTTGTAAAATTACAAAGAGCAAGTGAAGAAAGTCAAGCAACAGTTTTAGGAAAGTGTGAGTTTATGAACCCATCACATTCTGTAAAAGATAGAATTGGAACAAATATGATTAATACTGCTTTAGAGCAAGGTTTAATCAATAAAGAAACAACAGTAATTGAACCAACATCTGGAAATACAGGTATTGCATTAGCAAGTGTTTGTGCAGCTTTAGGAATTAAGTTAATTCTTACTATGCCTTCATCTATGAGTATTGAAAGAAGAAGATTATTAAAAGCATTAGGTGCTGATTTAGTATTAACAGAGCCTGAAAAAGGAATGAAAGGTGCTATTGATAAAGCAGTTGAATTAAGTGAAAAAACAGAAAATTCATTTATTCCTCAACAATTTGGAAACTTAGCAAACCCAGAAATTCATAGAAAAACAACTGCACAAGAAATTCTTGCAGATACAGATGGAAAAATTGATATTTTCATTGCAGCAATTGGTACAGGTGGAACAATTACAGGTGTTGGTGAAATTTTAAAGCAAAATAATCCTAATGTTCAAATTATTGCAGTTGAACCTGAAGCATCACCTGTATTAAGTGGTGGAAAACCAGGTCCTCATAAAATTCAAGGTATTGGTGCTGGATTTGTTCCTGATGTTTTAAATACTGAAGTTTATGATGAAGTTATTCAAGTATCAAATGAAGACGCAATAGCTAGTTCTAGAAGTATTGCAAAAGAAGAAGGACTATTAATTGGTATTTCTGCTGGTGCAAACGCACATATTGCAAAACAAGTAGCTGCAAGACCTGAAAACAAAGGTAAAACAATTGTAACTATTTTATGTGATACAGGTGAAAGATATTTAAGTTCAGGATTATATGATTATGACGAAGAGTAAAACTCTTCGTTCTCATATAATAAATAATATATGAGGAAAAAATAAATGCAAGAAAAAGCTTACAGATCAGTTGTTAAGACAATATCATGGCGAACAATTGGAACACTAGATACAATAATCATCTCATATTTTATTACTGGTAACTTAGCAATGGCAGCCTCAATTGGTTCAATAGAATTATTTACAAAAATGGCTTTATACTATTTTCACGAACGTGCATGGAATAAAATTGATTTAGGTAGAGTAAAACCAACAGCAAATGATTATCAAATATAAGGTAAAGAATGAGTAAAGAATTAGCGGAACAATTAAATGAAGAATTAAAAAATAAATCTACACAAGAAATAGTAGGGTATTTTTTAGAACATTATAAATATAGCAGTGCTTTAAGTTCAAGTTTAGCAGCAGAAGACCAAGTCTTGACAGATATCATTTTAAAAAAATATAAAGACGCTAAAATTTTCACTTTAGATACAGGTAGACTTCATCCAGAAACTTATGATGTAATGGATGCGACGAACCTAAAATATAACATTAAGATGGATGTATATTTTCCAAATGAAACAGATGTTCAAGAACTTTATAAAACACAAGGTGTAAATGGTCAATATGAAAGTATTGAAAAAAGAAAAACATGCTGTGGTATAAGAAAAGTTGAACCTCTTAAACGTGCTTTAAAAGATCTTGATATTTGGTTTACTGGAGTAAGAGCAGCTCAAAGTGTAACAAGAACAGATATGAAACTTGTTGAGTATGATGAGGCTTTTGGATTAATTAAAGTAAATGCAATAATACATTGGAGTGAAGAAGATGTGTGGAATTATATAAAAGAAAATAAAGTTCCATACAATAAACTTCATGACAAAGGATTCCCAAGTATCGGATGTGCTCCATGTACAAGAGCTGTAAAAGAAGGTGAAGATATTAGAGCTGGACGATGGTGGTGGGAAAACCCAGAACACAAAGAGTGTGGACTACACAAAAAATAAACCTTATTTAAATAAGATATAAAAAGATGATTTCAAACTTTTAATTTGAGTGATTCGTAAATTAATGGAGAAGAATAAAGATGGAAATAAGTCAAGAACGATTAACGCATTTAAAACAGCTAGAAGCTGAATCAATGCATATAATGAAAGAGGTAGTAGCAGAGTTTTCAAACCCTGGTATGCTTTATAGTGTAGGGAAAGATTCTTCTGTAATGTTACACATTTTACAAAAAGCTTTCTACCCAGCACCACCACCATTACCTTTAATGCATGTAGATACTAAATGGAAATTTAAAGAGATGATTGAATTTAGAGATAGACGTGCTAAAGAAGTAGGAATGGAACTTATTACATATTCAAATCCTAAAGGAATTGAAATGGGTATCTCTCCTTTTGAACATGGTTCTTCTGTTCATACAGATATTATGAAAACAGAAGGATTAAAAAATGCTTTAAATATGCAGAAGTTTGATGCAGTATTTGGAGGAGCAAGAAGAGATGAAGAAAAGTCTCGTGCAAAAGAGAGAATCTATTCATTCAGAGATAAAAACCATAGATGGGATCCAAAAAACCAAAGACCAGAACTTTGGAATGTTTATAATGGAAGACATACTAAAGGTGAATCAATTAGAGTATTCCCAATTTCAAACTGGACAGAATTAGATATTTGGCAATATATTTATTTAGAAAATATTGATATTCCAGATTTATACTTCTCAAAAGAGAGAGAAGTAGTAGAGTATATGGGTACAAAAATCATGGTAGATGATGACAGAATGCCTGAAGAGTTACGAAAAACAGCTAAAAAAGAAATGGTAAGATTTAGAACTCTTGGATGTTATCCTTTAACAGGTGCAGTTGAGAGTGAAGCTACAACATTACCTGAAATTATTCAAGAAATGCTTGTATGTACAACAAGTGAAAGACAAGGTAGACTAATTGACTCAGATAGTGATGCGTCAATGGAGAAAAAGAAACAAGAAGGGTATTTTTAAGATGGCACATCAATCAGATTTAATAGAAAAAGATATAGAACAATATTTAAAAGAGCATGAGAATAAAGAGATTTGTAGATTTATTACTTGTGGTAGTGTAGATGATGGTAAAAGTACTTTAATAGGACGTCTTCTTTATGATTCAAAAATGATCTTTGAAGATCAATTAGCAGCTATTGAAAAAGATTCTAAAAAATCAGGTACTACTGGTGATAAAATAGATTTAGCACTTTTAGTTGATGGATTAGCAAGTGAACGAGAACAAGGTATTACTATTGATGTTGCTTATAGATTCTTCTCAACTGAAAGAAGAAAGTTTATCATAGCAGATACTCCAGGTCATGAACAATATACTAGAAATATGGCAACTGGTGCTAGTACTGCTGATATTGCTATTATTTTAATAGATGCAAGACAAGGTATTTTAACTCAAACAAAAAGACACTCTTATATTGCTTCATTATTAGGTATTAAAAACCTTGTTGTTGCTATTAATAAAATGGATTTAGTTGATTTTAGCCAAGATGTATTTGAAAGTATTAAAAGTGATTATAAAGAAATTATTCCAAATCTTCCTCACAATGAAGATTTAAATATTGAATTTATTCCTATTTCTGCTTTAGATGGTGATAATATCTTAACTAATTCACCAAAAGCACCTTGGTATAAAGATAAACCTTTAATGGAATTACTTGATACTATTTCAATACATGAAAAAGAGAATAACTCGTTTAGATTACCAGTTCAATACGTTGTACGTCCTCACTTAAACTTTAGAGGATTCTCTGGAACGATTGCAAGTGGAAGTGTTAGTGTTGGTGATGAGATTACTGTATTACCATCAGGAAAAACATCTAAAGTAAAATCAATAGTATCAAATGAGATTAAAGATTTAAGACCAATTGGTAAAGATGAAACAGTAGAAACAATTCCTAAAGCATTTGCTCCAATGGCTACAACTATTACACTTGAAGATGAAATTGATATTAGTAGAGGTGATATGATTGTTAAATCTACTGATATTCCAGAAGTATCAAATCATTTATCAGCAATGGTAGTATGGATGGATGAAGCACCTTTAGAGTTAAACCAAAATTATATAATTAAAAGAGCAACATCTGTATTAAATGGTGCTTTTAATTCAATTGAGTTTAAAAAGAATATTAATACATTTGAAGAAATAGATGCCAAAAAGCTAGAGTTAAATGATATTGCACAAGTTACAGTATCACTAGATAGAGAAATAGCAGTAGATCCATATCATGAAAACAGATATACAGGAAGTTTTATAATTATTGATAAGTATACTAACTCAACTGTAGGTGCTGGTATGATTGTAAGCTCATGTGAAGGTGCTGCAAAACTTGAAGATGAAAAAGTTTACACTCAAGCTGAGATTGAACTAAATGCATTTATTAGAAAAAATTATCCTCAGTGGGATTGTAAGGCAATATAATGTCAAATAATTTAGCTTTAAATATAGAACATATCAAAAAAGAAAAGGATGGATTAGATGTCTTAAGTGACATCTATATCTATGCTGTTCTAGGTGAAAAAGTTTCGCAAAAAGATTTAATTAGATTTCAATGGTATGGAATTTATCAACAAACAGATGATTCAAACTATTTTAGAATTGTAATTCCTCTTCCTTTAGGAGAATTGAATGTTGAACAATTAAAAACTTTAGCATCAATTTCAAAAGAGTATGCAAGAAATTCATTAGATATAAATCATGGCCAAAAAATAGAATTTAAATGGTTAAAAATGCATGACTTACCTCATATTTTTAATCTTTTACATAATGTAAATCTAAATACAATTTTTGAAGCTGGACATACTGTAAGAAGTATTATTACATGTCCTATAAATACTGTTGATTGTAAGCAATTAATTGATGTAAGTTCAATTGCAGCAAAAATCAATCAATCATTTATTGGAAATAAAAAATTCTCTAACCTACCTAATAAATTCCAAATGGCAATAAGTGGATGTAAAGAAGGATGTAATTTAAAAGAAATTCCTGATGTAAATTTTGATGCCTATTCATATAAAAGTAATAAAGTTTTATTTTCTGTAAAAATTATAGGTGAACATATAGGCTATATTACACCTTCTCAGGTTATTCAGACATCAAAAGCTATTGCAAATATTTATAAAGAATATGGGAATAGAACAGATATTAATAAAAGTAGTTTTTCATCACTAGTAAATTCATGGGGTCTTAGAGAATTTAATAATATTTTAAATTCATCTATAAATTTTAATCTAAAAGATATCATTTTAGAAGAGGATAATGTAGCTACAAAAGGCGAACACTTTGGTATAAATAAAAGTATTGTTGAAGGTGAAAGTTATGTAGGATTCAAAATTAAATCTTTAGCTCTAAGTTCAAATGATTTTTCTAGCCTTGCTAAAATTCTTGAAAAGCATGATGCATCAAAAATAAAATTAACAAACCAAGGTAATATTATTATATTAGATGCACCAACAAATAATGCTAATGACTTAGCAAACGATTTAAAAAAAGTAAATTTTAATCCTTTTATTTAATATTGAGTGAAATAATGAACAACAAAGTTTTCAAACCATTTTTAAATACAAATACAAATACTCTTGATTTTATACGATACAACACTATTGGAAAAAATAAAAAAGAGTATTTTGACTATACGGCAACGGGATTAGCTTTTAGACAAATAGAAAATAGAATACATGATGTTCTTGAAACTTATGCAAATACTCACTCAAAAGAGTCATCAAATGCAGATACTACGAGTAATTATTATGAAATGGCAAGAATAAATTTAGCAAAAAGTTTAGAACTTTCTGAAGATTTTGTAATACTTCCAAATGGCTGTGGAACAACTGCTGCTATTAAACATTTTCAAGAACTTATGGGATTATATATTCCACCTGCAACTAAAAAAAGATACGCTATTAACGTTGATAAGTCTAAATTACCTTTAGTAATAGTTGGACCTTATGAGCACCATTCAAATGAAGTTTCATTCAGAGAAGCTTTTTGCGAAATTCAAAGAATAGATTTATGTGAATGTGGATTAATAGATTTAGAACATTTAAAACAAGTTTTAGAAAAGAATAAAAATAGAGAAATAATAGCTTCATTTTGTATTGCCTCAAATGTAACTGGAATTATTACAAAATATGAAGAAATTTCAAAACTTTTAAGATCATATAATGCAGTAGTTTGCTTTGATGCAGCAGCTTCTTCTCCATATATAAATGTACCTTCACATCTTTATGATGCAATGTTTATGTCTCCTCATAAGCTTCTTGGAGGTCCTGGTTCTTGTGGACTTTTAGTAATAAGAAAATCTTTAATTGATACTAGCTTAGCTCCGTCATTTGCAGGTGGAGGAACAGTGAAATATGTAAATAAACAAAAACAAGTTTATCAAGATGATGTACAAATAAGAGAAGATGCAGGAACACCTGGAATTTTACAACTAATACGAGCTAGTTTAGCATATCAATTAAGAAATGAAATAGGTTTCGATTTTATAAAAGAAAGAAAAGAAAAACTAAAAAAAATATTTTTAGATGGTCTTTTAGAAATTCCAACATGTGAAATTTATGGAAATAAACAAGAAGACAATATAGGAATCATCTCTTTTAATATTCAAAATCATGACCCTTATGAACTATGCTCAAAACTTTCTTCTACAAAGGGTTTTCAAACAAGAGCAGGATGTTCATGTGCCGGACCTTATGGACATGACTTATTAGGAATTAATGACTTAGAAAATGAAGAAAACCCAGGATGGATTAGAATTTCAATACATTATTCACAAAGTGAAGAAGAAATCAAAGAGTTATTAAAATCTATTAAACAAATTGTTAACTAATCTTAACTTTTTGTTTAAAATTCATTAATCATTGTAGTATATAATTTCTTTATGAATTTCATAACATTTATATCAGTATTTGTTTAAATTTTTTAAATTTCAAACATACTTTATAAAACAAAATTGATTGATAAACTTGATTTCAGAACAAGAAGTAAACTGTTATCTTAGCATTGTTTATATACAAATTTTTTTAGTGTCCTCCTAACTACACTAGCTAGATACAACCCAGCTGTCCCAAACTGGGTATACTTTCTCCTTTCCCTTCCAAAAGAGATAATTTTTTATACATATTAACAATTTTTTAAATTATCTCTTTTTATTAGTTTGTTACAAAAGCAAAGCTTGTAACAATAGTTATAAATTCAATTGCAATTACTATTATATAATCTTTAATATTTTCCATTTTTTCTCCTTTTTATAGGAGAAAAAACTCTCCTATTATTTTTTTATTTTTATTAATTTTTGCCTAATCCTAAATATCTTCATATCGGACATATAAACCCTTTTGTCTAAAAATTTTGTAAAAAAAAAGGGATGTGCTAAAAAGCACATCCCTTTTAAAAATAGATAAATCTAATTTCTAATCAGCGAATTTCACTTTTTTAGCAGTTCTTTTTCTAACATTTGGATCTAAATCTCTTTTTCTAACTCTAACATTAATTGGAGTTACTTCAACAAGCTCATCTTCTTCAATCCACTCTAGTGCATTTTCTAAAGACATAACTCTTGGTGGAATAAGCTTAATAGCTTCATCTGCACCAGAAGATCTAACGTTTGATTGTTGCTTAGCTTTGATTGGATTTACATCTAAATCGTTTGCTTTTGCATGTTGACCAATAACCATTCCGTTATAAATCTTATCTTGAGGTTTGATATACATAATTCCTCTATCTTGTAAGTTGAAGATTGAATAACCAACAGCTTCACCATTTTCCATAGAAACTAATGCTCCATATTTTCTAGATTCAACAGTACCTGAATGAGGTCTGAATTCTAAGAATGAGTGGTTCATAACACCCTCACCTTTAGTTTCAGTTAAAAACTCAGTTCTAATACCGATTAAACCACGTGCTGGAATTTCAAACTCTAATCTTGTATAACCTGAACCCATTGGTACCATGTTAGTCATGTTAGCTTTTCTTTTTCCTAGTTTTTCAATAATTGCACCTGAGAACTCATCTGGTGTATCAATTACTAAATGCTCAAATGGCTCCATTTTAACACCATCAATTTCTTTAACGATTACTTCAGGTCTTCCAATTGAGAATTCGAAACCTTCTCTTCTCATGTTTTCAGCAAGGATACAAATTTGTAATTCCCCTCTTCCGTTAACTTTAAATTTACCTTCACCAATTTGCTCATAATTCATAGCAATATTAGTATTCATTTCAGCAGTAAGTCTTTCATCAATTTTATTTGAAGTTACAAACTTACCTTCAGTTCCAGCTAATGGAGAATCATTTACTGCAAAAGTAACAGATAATGTAGGCTCTTCAATATGCATAGGATCTAATGGCATTGGATTTGCAGGGTCACAAAGTGAATCTCCAACATCAATAGTTTCAAAACCAGCAACAGCAACAATGTCACCTGTACCAGCAGTTTTAATATCAAATCTATCAACACCTTTGAAACCAATAAGTTTAGTAACTCTACCTTTGATTTTTTCACCATCAGCTTTAACTAAAGTTACAGTTTCACCCATAGAAATCGTACCATTAAAGATTCTAGCAATACCAATTTTACCAATGAAGTTGTCATAATCAAGTGTAAATACTTGTAACTGAAGACCATTTTCATCGTTACCTTTTGGTTTTGGAACTTCTTCTAAAATTGTTGTAAATAATGGAATTAGATTATCACTTGGATCTTCTAAGTTAAGTTTTGCATATCCATCTCTAGCAGCTGCATAAACAACTGGGAATTCTAATTGCTCTTCTGTAGCACCCATTTGATCAAACAGGTCAAATACTTCATCAACAACTCTATCTGCATCAGCACCTGGCTTATCAATTTTGTTAATAACAACAATTGGTCTATGACCTAATTGTAAAGCTTTCTTAACAACGAATTTTGTTTGAGGCATAGTACCTTCTTGAGCATCTACTAATAAAAGTACACAGTCAACCATTTTAAGTACACGTTCAACTTCTCCACCAAAGTCAGCATGGCCTGGTGTGTCAATAATGTTAATTCTAACACCTTCGTAATCAACAGCAGTATTTTTAGAAAGAATTGTAATTCCTCTTTCTTTTTCAATATCATTACTATCCATAACTCTGTCTTCTACTTCTTGGTGTGCAGTAAAAGTACCTGATTGTTTTAATAATTCATCTACTAATGTAGTTTTACCGTGGTCAACGTGTGCGATAACCGCAATATTTCTAATATCTCTCATTGGATCTCTTTATTATAAGGTTTAGAAAAAAATTCATTGTAAAAAAAACTTTTTCTATTAATTTCGCGGATTATACTAAAAGTTTGCTTAATTTAAGCTAGATTTCTAACTTTTGTTACAATTTGTTTACAAACAAGCAAATATATCTTATATAATAATTAAAGTTTTAAGTATTTATTAGGTTAAAACCTAATAATATTCCGAATGAATTACCAAAATATTATTAATGAAATAGAAGATGAAATACAAGTATATTTCAAAGAAGGCAAGGTAGCTGATTACATTCCAGCACTTGCACATATTAATCCAAACCAATTTGCAATGAGTATAAAACTACTTGATGGAACAAGCTTTAATGTAGGAAATACTCAAAATAAGTTTTCAATTCAGAGTATTTCTAAGGTATTTACTTTTACATTAGCCTTACAATTATATGGTAGAAGTTTATATAAAAGAGTAGGACATGAACCCTCGGGTGACCCTTTTAACTCACTTATTCAGCTTGAATATGAAAACGGAATTCCTAGAAATCCATTCATAAATGCAGGTGCAATTGTAACAACTGATACATTATTATCTAAGTATCAAGATAAAAGTTTTGATTATATATTAGATTTTATAAGAACAAGTGCAAATGATTTTACAATCAATTATGATAAAGAAGTTTACAGTTCAGAACTAGAACATGGTTTTTTAAATATGGCTTTAATAAATATGATGAAAAGCTATAAAAATATAAACAACGATTTAGAAAAAGTAATTCAAACATATTTTAAACAATGTTCGATTGAAATGAATACTGAACAATTAGCAAATTCAATGCTTTTTTTAGCAAATCATGGAGTAAATCCAATTACAAATAAAGTTTTGATAAATGAAGCAAAAGCAAAAAGAATAAATTCATTAATGCTTACATGTGGACATTATGATGCATCAGGAGATTTTGCTTACAAAGTTGGATTACCTGGGAAAAGTGGTGTTGGTGGTGGTATTGTTGCAATAGTTCCTGGAAAAATGTCAATTTGTGTTTATTCTCCAAAATTAAATAAACAAGGTAATTCACTAATAG
Source organism: Arcobacter peruensis (assembly GCF_003711085.1). NCBI lineage: Bacteria > Pseudomonadati > Campylobacterota > Epsilonproteobacteria > Campylobacterales > Arcobacteraceae > Arcobacter > Arcobacter peruensis. The sequence continues at coordinate 1,980,832 of NZ_CP032363.1, read as the reverse complement.
GAACAAAAGCCCTAGAGTTATTTACAACAAAAACTGGACTATCAATTTTTTAACAAAATTGATAAATTTTTAGTATAATTAACAAAAAATATTAAATAAGGTAAATAATGACTGCACTTGAAATAGCTGATTTTATAGGAATAATCTGTTTTGCCTTAAGTGGATTTTTAATTGCTGTTCATTATAAACTTGATATTTTAGGTGTTTTTATCTCTGCTTTTTTAACAGCACTTGGTGGTGGAATGACAAGAGATGTACTAGCTTCTAAAACTCCCTATGTTTTTACAGATACAATGCCTGTAATACTTGTAATTGCAACAGTAATAATTGCCCTAATTTTTAAACTTCATAAAAGTGATGACATTGAAAGTAAAACTGCATTTATAATCTCAGACGCAGTTGGTTTAGTTTCTTTTGCAATTACAGGTTCTCTTGTAGCAATAGAAAATGAGTTTAATTTTTTAGGTGTTTTAATTCTTGCCTTTATAACAGCAGTTGGTGGTGGAACTATTAGAGATATTTTAATAAATAGAGTTCCATCTATTCTAGTTTCAGAATTTTATGCAACAGTTGCAATTATAGTTGGTCTTATAACTTATGCTTTACATATATTTAATTTACAAAGTCTTCCTGCTTTAATTGCTGTATTTGTATTTGGTGTTGCACTTCGATTATTAGCCTATTATCAGCAATGGCATCTTCCAACTTTATCTAAATAAAAAAATTAATTCTTTACTTTAACTTTTCATTAACTTTTCGTGGGTAGACTTTCATAATTTTTAAAAAATTAGGAGAAACAATGAAAAAATTATTATTTTCAACATTATTATTAGTCGCAACTTTTGCAAATGCTTTAAACATTGGTGATTCAACACCAACATTTGAAATAAAAGATCAATTTGAAAAAATGCACAAAATTTCTGCAGATGCTAAAACTATTTTAGTTGCAGAGAGTAGAGGAACTAGTGTTATTATAAGAGAGTACCTTTTAACTAAAGATACTGACTTTTTAGCAAAAAACAAAGCTCATTATATAGCAGATATTTCTGGAATGCCAAGTTTAATTTCTAAATTTATTGCATTACCAAAAATGAAAAAATATCCATTCTCAATTCTTTTAGTAGATGAAGAACAAAGTAAATCATTTGATACAAAAGATGACAAAATTACTGTTTATACAGTAACAGATGGAAAAGTTTCTAATGTTAAGTATATTGAAACAACGGAAGAATTAAAAGCTATTTTTGAATAGTCTAAATTAAATTATTAACCTAGTTTTAGGTTAATAATTTTTTAAAAGCCTCTACAATAGCGATATTTTCTAAGTCTTTAATTCTATCTTCTAAAGAATCTACTGTTTCATCTTTTCTAATTTCAAGCTCTTTTTTCAATATAATTTTACCATCATCATATTTTTCATTTACAAAGTGTATTGTAACACCTGATTTACTCTCAGAGTTCTTTATAACAGCTTCATGAACAAATCTTCCATACATTCCTTTACCACCATATTTAGAAGGTAAAAGTGCAGGATGAGTATTTACTATTTTTTCTTCAAATTTTGATATTAAATTTGTTCCAATCATTTTCATATAACCTGAACAAAATATATAATCACATTTAAATTCTTTAAATAAATTTGCGATTTTTTCATCAATATTTTCATTAGGATATTTTTTATCATTTATAATAAAATTAGGTATATTTAAATCATCAGCTGATTTTAAAACATTTGCATTGCTATTATTAGAAACTACAATAATTACTTGAGCATCTAAAATCTTTTCTTCAATAGCTTTTTGTATTGTTAAAAAACCACTTCCATTGTAAGAAGCTAAAATACCTATTCTTTTCATTTTATATCCTATCTTTAAAATTGGGGCGAAATTATAACAAATATAAAATATTTATTATATAAGTCAATTTATATTTACCTAATTCTTTGAGAATGAGTTAGTGCAATTGCAATTGCATCTGTAATATCTAAAGGCTTTATCTCTTTTTTAATTCCAAGTAATTTTTTTACCATAAAAGCAACCTGCTCTTTATCAGCTTTTCCGTTACCTGTTACTGCTTGTTTAACTTGTAAAGGAGTATATTCTGCAAAATTTCCAAATCTTTGTAATACTTTTAAAGAAATCGCTCCTCTAAATTGTGCTAATTTAATTACAGTTTTTGGATTAAATGCATAAAACATATCTTCAATTGAAACTTCTTGAATTTCATGTTTATCAAAAATAAGATCAAAACCTTCTGTCATTTCTACAATTTGCTCTTGTAAAATTTTAGTTTTTATTTTTATTAAACCTGCCTCTATTAGCTTTGTTTTACCGTTAATTTTTTCAATTACAGCATAGCCACAGTTTCTAGTTCCTGGGTCAATTCCAAGTATTTTCACGTATTAACTCTTTTTGTTAAATTTTTTATTCACATTAGTTTAAGCCCGTATAATGGTATTATTTACATAAATTTTCACTTAATGTAAACAAACTATTCACGGGTTATTCACTATGTGTACAACATTTGTTCACTCAAATTTCATTCATTTTATGTAAATTTTACAATGAAGATAAAAATTGTCTTTTTTACTTTTATAAAATTACTTTTTTACTACTTTTATAAAATTTATAATAATTTAGATATAATAGTAATTATTTATAAATTAAAGAGTTAATACTATATGACAAACAAAGAGTTTTTATCAATTATTCAAAAAGAAGCTACTACTGTTGATTTCGACAGATATTTAAAACAGCTTGTATATAAAAAAATATCATCTGACGATAATATTGCTATTTTTGAAGTTTCAAATAAATATATTGCATCATGGATTAAAAGTAAATATACTGATGTAATACAAAATTGCTTTACAATATTTGATGGAACTAAACCTACAATAGAAATAAAAATTGCTGGTGAAAAAAAATCTAAAAAAGAAATTATAAAAGAACAAATAGAAAATAAAACTGCAGAAAGTACAATACTAAATCCATCATATACTTTTGATTCATTTATTGTTGGACCTTCAAATCAAATGGCTTATAACGCCTCTTTAGCAGTTTCAAATAAACCTGGAGTTCAATATAATCCACTATTTATTTATGGTGGAACTGGTTTAGGTAAAACTCACCTTTTACAAGCAGTTGGAAACTCTGCTATTGAAAATGGTAAGACAGTAATTTATGTAACAATTGAACAGTTTATGAATGATTTTACATTCTCAATTAAAAATAAAAACATGGAACATTTTAGGTCTAAGTACCGTAAATGTGATGTTTTATTAATTGATGATATTCAATTTTTATCTGGAAAAGAACAAACTCAAGAAGAGTTTTTTCACACCTTTAATGAATTACATAATGCAAAAAAACAAATAGTAATGACATCAGATAGACTACCTTCACAAATAGCAGGATTAGTTGATAGATTAAAATCTAGATTTGAATGGGGCTTAACAGCTGATATTCAAATACCAGGATTAGAAACTAAAATTGCAATTATTGAAAAAAAATCTGATTTAAATGGAATTGAATTAAGTAGAGAAATTATTAATTTTATTGCAACAAATTTAGATAATTCAATTAGAGAAATAGAAGGTGTATTAATTAGAATTAATGCATCTGCATCTTTATTAAACCAAGATATTACCCTAGAAATGGTACAAGGTTTACTCAAAGATCAAATAAAAGAAACAAAAGAGAATATTAAACTTCCAGATGTAATCAACATTGTAGCATCAGAACTTAATATAAAACCAAGTGATATTAAATCTAAAAAACGGACAGCAACAGTTGCAAATGCAAGACGTGTTGTTATATATCTTGCACGTGAGCTTACACATAACTCAATGCCAGATATTGCAAAGTTTGTTGGAATGAAAGATCACTCTTCAATTTCTCATAATATTAAAAAAGCAAATGAGTTAATTGAAAAAGACGAGAACTTTAAATTAATTATTGAAAATTTAAAGAATAAAATCATAAATAAGGAGTGGTAAAAGTACTAAACTTGAAAAAGTTTTAAGAGTTTGTGTGAAAAGGTGTGAATATTTCATTTCGTTTAATCACATGAAAGAGTTTCGATACAGACAACTCTAAAGATGTATTTTCATCTTTTCACATGCTCTACTACTGCCACTAATAAAATAAAAAGAAATAGGAGATAAAATGAGGTTTGTAATTACAAAAAATATCATTGAAAATGTAATATCATCAATGCAACCTTTTTTAGAAAAAAAAGATGCTAGTTCAATAACATCACATATATATCTAGAAACTAATAATGGAAATTTAATTTTAAAAGCAACTGATTATGAAATCGGTTTAGAATCACATATAGATAATATAAGTGATAGTGTAGATGGAAAAGCTACAACTAATGGTTCTAATTTATTAGGTATTATTAAAAGATTAAAAAATGAAGATATTATATTTGAAGTAGTAAGCAACAATATAATTATCAAACAAAATAAATCTACATTTAAATTACCAATGTATGATGCTAATGAATATCCATCATTAACAAAATCACAAAATCTTAAAAATTTAGATATTTCAACATTAAACTTTATTAATTCTGTAAGAAAAATTACTCCAGCAATTGATAACAATAATCCTAAATTTGAATTAAATGGTGCATTAATAGATATTAAAAGTTCTAAGATTAATTTTGTATCAACTGATACTAGAAGATTAGCAATATCACATTTACAAAATATTAACAATGAAGAATCACAATTTATCATTCCTAAAAAAGCAATTATAGAAATACAAAAACTATTTTTAGATGAAGCAACTATTACATATGATGAAACTAATTTAGTAGTATCAAATGATAAAATGACTTTCTTTACAAAATTAATTAATGGAAAATATCCAGATTATGAAAGAATTATTCCACAAAATTTAAAATACAATTTAAAACTACCAAAAAATGTTTTAGTTGAATCTATTAAATTAGTTACATCTTTATTTTCAAATATTAAAGTTACATTTAACAAAGATGGAATTATATTTGAATCATTAGATGAAGATACAGAATCAAAAACACAAATTGATTTACCATTAAATATTGATAATGAATTTTATTTAGCTGTAAATGCTAAATACTTATTAGATTTTTTATCTATGACAAATAATGAAAATATAGCTGTTGGATTTAATGAATCAAATTTACCATTTTATTTAGAAGATGATAAGTTTTATACAATTGTAATGCCAATTGTTTTAGAAAAATAGAAATAACAAGGAATACATAAATGAGCAACGAATATAGCGCTGGTAATATTAAAGTTTTAAAAGGTCTTGAAGCAGTTAGAAAAAGACCAGGTATGTATATTGGTGATACAAATACAAATGGTCTACATCACTGTGTTTATGAAGTTGTAGATAACTCTATTGATGAAGCAATGGCAGGTTTTTGTGACACTATTAAAGTAACTTTAACAAAAAGTGGTTCTTGTATTATTTCTGATAATGCTAGAGGTATTCCAACAGGAATGCACCCTACTGAAAAAAAATCAGCTGCTACTATTGCTTTAACAGTACTTCATGCTGGTGGAAAATTTGATAAAGATACTTATAAAGTTTCTGGTGGACTTCATGGGGTTGGTGTTTCTGTTGTAAATGCCTTATCTTCTGATTTAAAAATGACAATTTATCAAAATAATGAGGTTCATTTTCAAGAGTTTAAAACAGGTATTCCAGTAGAAGATTTAAAAGTAATTGATACTTGTAGAAAAACTGGAACAACAATTGAATTTTGGCCAGATGCTACTATTTTTGAAGTAGTTGATTTTCAATTTGATGTTTTATCAAAGAGATTTAAAGAGATTGCATATTTAAATCCAAGTATTACAATTGAGTTAAAAGATGAAAGAGTAAATAAAAAAGAAGTTTACCATTTTGAAGGTGGACTTGCACAATTTGCTAATGATATAAATAAAGATACAGCAGTAACTGAAGCAGTTTCATTTAATGTAAGTGAAGATGATATTGAAGCTGATTTCGCTGTTTTATATAACACAACATATACAGAAAAAACACTTTCTTTTGTAAATAATATTAGAACAATTGATGGTGGTACTCATGAAGCTGGTTTTAAAGCAGGTCTAACTCGTGCAATTGTTAAGTATGTAAATGAAAATGCATCAGCAAGAGACAAAGACGCAAAAATTACAGGTGATGATGTAAGAGAAGGTCTAATTGCTATTATTTCTGTAAAAGTTCCAGAACCACAATTTGAGGGACAAACTAAAGGTAAATTAGGGTCTTCTTATGTAAAACCTATATGTCAAAAAGTTACTTTTGAATCATTAGTTAAGCATTTTGAAGAGAATCCAAATCAAGCAAAAGCTATTATGGAAAAAGCTTTAATGGCAGCACGTGGTAGAGAAGCTGCTAAAAAAGCAAGAGATTTAACTAGAAAAAAAGATGCTATGACAGTTGGTACACTTCCTGGAAAATTAGCAGAATGTCAATCAAAAGATCCAGCTGTAAGAGAATTATACCTAGTAGAAGGGGATTCAGCAGGTGGTTCAGCTAAACAAGGTAGAGATAGAGTTTATCAAGCAATTTTACCATTAAAAGGTAAGATTTTAAATGTTGAAAAATCAAGATTAGATAAGATTTTAAAATCAGATGAAATTAGAAATATGATTACTGCAATTGGTTGTGGAATTGGTGAAGATTTTAATGCTGAAAAAGTTAGATATCATAAAATTATAATCATGACAGATGCCGATGTTGATGGATCTCATATCCAAACACTACTTTTAACATTCTTCTTTAGATTTTTACGACCAATTGTTGATAGTGGATATTTATACATTGCACAGCCACCTTTATATAGATATAAAAAAGGTAAAAATGAAACTTATTTAAAAGATGATACTGCATTATCAAACTTCTTAATCGAAAATGGTTTAGAATCATTCTCTTTTGAAGGTTTAGGTTACAACGATTTAGTTGATTTATTTAAAACAGTTTCTAGATATAGAGGAATGTTAGGTCAATTAGAAAAAAGATACTCTTTATCTGAAGTATTAAAGCATTTAATTGAAAATTCTGATTTAGTTAATTTAGAATTCTCTAAATTATATGATGAAGTAAAATCATTCTTAGATGAAAAAGGTTACAACGTTTTATCTAAAAGCATTACTGAAGATAAAATTCAATTGTTTGTACAAACAAATGAAGGTCTAGAAGAGCTTATCATTGATGATGAGTTATTTGCTTCACCTTATTTCTCTGAAGCTACATATATCTATAATAAGCTTGTAGAACGAGATATTTCTATGTTTGATGGAAGAGACTTAATTGAAATTCTTGATGAAATTGAAGGATTAGCTAAAAAAGGTGCTTATATTCAAAGATATAAAGGTTTAGGTGAGATGAATCCTGAGCAATTATGGGAAACTACAATGACTCCAGAAGCTAGAAGACTTCTTAGAGTTACAGTTGAAGATGCTGAAGTTGCATCTGATACGTTTACTCTATTTATGGGTGATGAAGTAGAACCAAGAAGAAATTATATAGAAGAACATGCAAAAGACGTTGAACATCTTGATGTTTAATTTCTTTTTATAATAAATGAAAAGGGGTAAATTAATGTTTTTTAAAATTTTAATATTATTAATTTTACCTCTTTTTTTATTCTCACAAGAAGAAAAACTTGAAAAAATACTAGCTTTTAATACAAATCTTGGAAAAATGATGAAATATCAAAATTCAGGAAGTGCGCTAAAAACTTGGATTAAAAAAGTAACTTCTAATAATAACACATATATAAATTTAAAAATTTATGACAATAATGAAAATATGCTTAATGATTATTTTAATAAAAAAATTGATATTTTAGTTTTTACTCCTTACGATTATGTTAAAAATATAGAAAAATTTAAAAGTATTACAGATGAATACTGGTTTATGAAAAAAGATATGAAGTATGATTTTCATAAAAAATATTTAATTGTTAATAATAATATAAATAGTATTTTAGATTTAAATGATAAAAAAATAGCAATAAATAGTGCAAATAAAATATCTAAATTCTTTCTAGAAAAAACATATATAGAAAAGACTAAAAAAAGTGCAAAAAAGGTTCTTGATAATATTGACTTTTTAGCCAATAGTTCTATTTTATTAAAAACATATTTTGGGTCTTATGATGCTTCTGTTGTAGATTCTTATGAGTATGAAACAATGCTTGAACTTAACCCTAGTATAACAAAAAAGATTAAAATTTTGGAAGAAAGCCCAAGAATATTTAATAATATGATTATAGCCTTTGGAAGTAATAGTAATATGGAAAATTATAAATTAATCTTAAAAGATTTTCTTCTTAGTAAAGATAAAATTGAAGTATTTAATTTATTAAAAATTAAAACTATAGTGCCAGATGGAAAGAATATGAATAAGTTAGATGAGTTTTATTTTGATTATATGAGATTAAAAAAAACCATAGATTAAAATCTATGGTTTAATTATCTTCAATAGAGGCTACTATTTCTGTATGTGAAAATATTTGACCTCTTTTTCTAATTATATTATTTACAATATGGTAACCGTGATTTAAAGCAATTGCAATTGAACCACCAGATTTCATAGCTATGTCTCCTGCAACATAAACACATTTTGCAGTTGTTTCATGATGTTTATCAAAAATAGGTTTATCACTTTCATCTACATCCACTCCACATGCTTTTAAGAAGTCAACAGGTGTAGTTCCTCCAATTGCATAGATAACTCTATCGTATAATACGCTAAAACCATCATTAAAATTAACTTTCACTTTTCCTGCTTCATTTTCTAATGATTCAATATCAGTGTTCATTCTAAGTCTTAATTTTTCTTGACCATCATATTTTGTTAATATTTCTTCATTTGTTTCATTTAGTCTCGAAAAAGTCTCTTTTCTATAAACCATAGTAACATTGTTATTTTGATCAGCTAAATCATAAGCATATTCAGCAGCAGAATTTCCACCACCAACTACTAATACTTTTTCATTTGAAGAACATTTATCTAAATTAAAATTAACTTGAGATCTTATTGATGGTGGAATTTTATAAGAGGGTTTATTTGGTTTACCCATTTTTCCAATAGTAATAGCTGCGTTTCGTGTTTTAATAATTCCATTTGAAGTATGAACTTCTAAAAAATCACCAACTCTTATCATTTTTTCAACTTCAGTATTAAATAATGAATCTATTTTATCACTATCTAATAAATTATCGAAGTAATCAAGTGTAGTTTCTTTAGTTCCATCAAAAAAATCAACATTTCCTTGTAAAACAGAAACTTGACCTTTATAATCTTTGTCAACTCTTTTATTATCTTTATAAAATTTTCTAATAGTATTTGAGTGATTATCAGTCTTTTCAATTAACAAAATTTCACCTAGTTTATGTGAAGATGCTTCAATTGCACAGCCTATTCCACCAGGTCCTCCACCAATAATTACAATGTCATATATTTTATCTGTCATAATACTCTCTTATTTTATATTTATTAAATTTATCGGATTATACTAAAATTTTTGTTTTTTTTTACTTAGTAATAATTGTAAGTAACATTTAGATAAAATTGCATAAATAATATTAGTAAAGGTTATATACAAATGGAAATGAAATATGGTGAAAAAGAAATAAGAGAATTTGATATTAATAATGCAGAAAATTTTTGGCCAAATAAAAATAAAAAGAATTATATTATAGATATTGAATTACCTGAATTTATGGCAAAATGTCCAAGAAGTGGATATCCTGATTTTGCAGAAATTAAAATTCAATATACTCCTGATGAAAAAGTAATTGAGTTAAAAGCTTTAAAAATTTATATTAATACTTTTATGTTTAGAGAAGTATCACATGAAAACTCAGCAAATGAAATTTTTGATACATTATATGAAAATTTAAATCCAAAATGGTTAAAAGTTATTGCAGACTTCAAGCCAAGAGGTAATGTTCATACTGTAATTGAAATTGACTCTGCGAAGATGTAGGTTAAAGCCTTGGAAAGATTAGTTACTACAAGTCAAGCAGCAGAAATGCTTGGGCTTTCTTTACAAGGTATACATTATAGAATAAAAAAGAATCGATTAAAATCTATTAAAGAAGGTGGACGACTTTTCGTTTATATAACTTCTGATATGGAAAAAATATCAAAAGCTAAATCAAAAAATGAAACAAATGATGTTATCGAAGAAATTACTCCTATCCCAAAAAATACTACTTCTAATAATAATGATGTTTCATCAATTATTGATGTAAAAAATGAACAAATCACTTTATTAAAAAAATCTATGAAATGGATGAAAAGACAGTATATTTCAGAGATTAAAAGATTAGAAAAAAATCAAGAAAATATGATGAAGGTTTTAAATTCAGAAATTAAACTTCTTCAAAGTGCTTTTAATGAAATGAGATCTATTTATAAACCTGAAATAGAAGAACTTAAAAAAACAAATACTACTAGTGAAACTGAATTTATTTCTTTAAAAGACTTTTCTATATTGTTAAAAAGAAACAACAAATCACAAAATGATATAAAACTAATTATTTTAACAGCTATAAAAAATAATGATAGAAGATTTATTTATAATAAATTAGAGAAAAAACTATTGATTTTAAATTCGGATTTTAAAGATTTAATATAAGTTAAGATTGTTTTACTAAAAAAAGTGTAAAAAAAAAGAGTACTTAAAAAGTACTCTTCTCCAGATACCCAAACACACCAATAAGAAAGGTGCCTTGCTATGTTCCCATCCTGGGGCGTTGTCTTTAATAATGATTGTAAGGGTCTAAAGAAGAGCACTCAAAATATTTAAAATATTCTCAGTGTTCGTCTTTGGATTGGAATTATATCTAAAAAATCTTAAACTTTTTATAAATTAATAAAATAAATAAAAATTTGATGTACAATACGGAATTATTTGAAAGTAGAGAACCTTTATGAAAAAAGATTTTAGTGTTGTAGGAATATTTGCATTAGTATTTGCCATGTTTATTTGGGCAAGTTCATTTATTGCTTTAAAAACTGCAATAAGTGATTTAGAACCTTATACTGTAATATTTTTACGTATGTTTACAGCATCGTTATGCTTTTTGTATTTTATAAAAGGGTTTATGAAATACTCTTTTTCTAAAAATGATATTAAATATATAATTCTTCTAGCATTTTTTGAACCTTGTTTATATTTTATCTTTGAAGCAAAGGCTATTGCACTTACAACAGCTTCACAAGTTGGAATGATTACTTCTTTAATGCCTGTAATTACTGCAATGGCCGCTGGGTATTTTTTAAAAGAAATTATTTCAAAACAACTAATTATTGGTTCATTAATAGCACTTTGTGGAGCTGTTTGGTTGAGTCTTCAAGCAGTTTCGAGTGTAAATGCTCCAAATCCAATGTTGGGAAATTTTTATGAATTACTTGCAATGGTTTGTGGCGCAGGTTATACAATAGTTGCTAGATATTTATCTGATAAATATTCAGCTTTATTTATAACTGCAATTCAAGTTTTTATTGGTGCTATATTTTTCTTTCCTTTTTATATATATGAATATAATACAAGTGATTTAAATTTTACTACAAATGCGATTTTGTGTGTTCTTTACTTAGGAGTTGTAGTTACACTTGGAGGATATGGTTTATATAATTATGCATTAACTAAAATCGAAGCTTCAAAAGCAGCTGTTTTTATATATTTAATTCCTGTATTTACTCTGATTTTAGCATATCTAATTTTAAATGAAAAATTAACTTTAGTAGAACTTATTGCCTCTTTTACTATTTTATTCGGTGTATTTATTTCTGAAGCACCTTTAAAAAAGATATATAAATATATTTTAAAAAAATAAAAGATATAAATTGGTTTATTTTATTCTTTTTTTATCAGCTTTTGTTTCTGCTACATTAATTCCTTTTGGAAGTGAAGCTTTATTAATTTATGATATCAAAGAGGGTTATAATATTTATTATCTTCTATTTTTTGCAACATTAGGAAACTCTTTAGGTTCTCTTTTTAACTATTTCTTAGGATTAAAAGGGGAAGAATTTTTAATAAAAAAGAATTTAGTTAAAGAAAAAAGTATTTTAAAAACAAAAAACTATTTTGATAAATATGGAAGTATTTGTATTTTATTTTCGTGGTTACCTCTTATTGGTGATCCAATAACATTTATTGCAGGAGTTTTAAAATATAATTTAAAACTATTTATTTTATTAGTTGTTATAGCAAAATTTTTAAGATACCTCTTTTTGGCACTTCTTATTTTGTAAAAAATTTATAAATATCATCATTTTTAGATTTTATTTTATAAGTAATATCTTTAAATGTAAATTCTAAATAGTTTGCATGTAACCATAATCTATGGCTTCCTGTTGCTTTTTCTCTTTTGTTTTTTTCTAATTCTTTATTTAAATATGCTTCAGCAATATTATCATCTATTCCATAAATTGGATCACCTACGATTCTATGACCAATTGAGTATAAATGAACTCTAATTTGATGTTGTCTTCCTGTTAAGGGAAGTGCTTCAATTAATGTAATGTTTTTTTCTGGATTATATTTAATAGGTTTAATAATAGTACAAGACTCTTTTCCACTTTGCCCTGCTTTCATTCTAACACCAATATTTAAACCTTCTTTTTCAAGTTTAGAATCAATTGTAATTTCTTTTTTTATTTCTCCATCAACTAGGGCTAAATATGACTTATGATATTTCTTTTCTTCAAACATATCTTTTAAAGTTTTTTCACTTTTTTTATTTTTCCCTACTATTACAAGTCCTGAAGTTTCAGCATCAATTCTATGAATTAAGTTGGCATTTTCTCCAAAATGAAAGCGAATTTCATCTAAAAGTGAGTATGGAGTACTCTTAGAAATGGGGTGAACCATTAGGTGCGTTGGTTTGTCGAATATCGCAAATTCTTCAAACTCAATTAGAGGCTTAAGTCCTCTAGAAATACCCTCAAATACAGCCATGTTTATATATTCAGTAGGGATTTTATCACTTGGCTTTAATGTGTTTAGATTTTCATCAAAAATTCTACCTCTAGAGGCGTATCTTTGGGCATTACGATGATTTACTTTTAAATCTTGAAGTAAAAAAAGGCTTAATTTTTTATCTTTTATAGCTTTAATTTTTTTTAAAATGAAGGGCAATATTAAATCCTGAAATAATTTTTGAAATAGGTAAAAATTTATCTTGTTTTTATATGTTTTTTTAACTTATTTAGATAGTATATCATACTAAAATAAATACTAATTTTTTATAAAATACTAAAACAATGATTACAAGGGACATAAAACATGGTTGAAAGATACGCAAGAGAAGAAATGAGTTCAAAGTGGACACAGCAAGCAAGATATGCAGCATGGTTAGAAGTAGAAAAAGCAGCTGTTAAAGCTTGGAATAAAATTGGATTAATTCCTGATGAAGATGCTAAAAAAATTGTAAAAAATGCAACATTTTCAGTTGAGCGAATAGAAGAAATCGAAGCTGTTACAAAACATGACTTAATTGCTTTTAACACATCTGTTTCTGAATCACTTGGCGAAGAGTCTAGATGGTTCCATTATGGTATGACTTCATCAGATGCAGTTGACACAGGTGTTGCACTTCAAATGAGAGATTCTTTAAAATTAATCATCAAAGATGTAAAAATGCTTATGAAATCTATTAAAAAAAGAGCAAAAGAGCATAAATATACTCTAATGGTAGGAAGATCTCATGGTATTCATGGTGAACCTATTACTTTTGGTCTTACACTTGCAGTATGGTATGACGAAATGAAAAGACACTTAGATAACTTAAAGCAAACTCTAAAAGTTATCTCTGTTGGTCAAATTTCTGGTGCAATGGGTAACTTTGCTCATGCTCCTTTAGAATTAGAAGAATATGCAATGAAAGAATTAGGTTTAAAACCAGAACCTTGTTCAAATCAAGTTGTACACAGAGATAGATATGCAAGATTAGCAACGGCACTAGCTTCTATGGCTTCAACTATTGAAAAATTTGCTGTTCAAGTAAGACACTTACAAAGAACAGAAGTTTACGAATGTGAAGAGTTTTTTGCAAAAGGTCAAAAAGGTTCTTCTGCGATGCCTCATAAAAGAAATCCAATTTTAACAGAAAATATTACAGGTCTTGCAAGATCAATTAGAGCACATGCAGTTCCAGCTATGGAAAATGTTGCTTTATGGCATGAAAGAGATATTTCTCACTCATCAAGTGAAAGATTCTGGTTACCAGATGCATTTATTACATCTGATTTTATGCTTCACAGAATGAATAATGTAATTGCTAACTTAACAGTTATGCCTGAAAATATGATGAAAAACTTAAACTTAACTGGTGGATTAGTATTCTCTCAAAGAGTATTATTAGAACTACCACTTCAAGGTGTAAGTAGAGAAGATGCTTATAGAATTGTTCAAAGAAATGCTATGAAAGTTTGGCAGGAAATTCAACAAGGGAAAGCTACAACAAATAAAAAAGGTGAGTCTTTATACTTACAATATTTATTAGGTGATGAAGAATTAAGAAATTCATTATCAGAAAAACAAATTAGAGAATGTTTCAACTTTGAATATTACACAAAAAATGTTAGTGCAATTTTCAAAAGAGTATTCAAATAAAAGGTAATTAAATATGGCAATTATGATTCAAAAAAGAAATGGTCGTAAAGAAGTTTTAGATATTACTAAAATTCAAAAGATGACTATAGAAGCAACTGAAGGCTTAGATGGTGTATCTCAGAGTGAATTAGAACTTGATGCGCAAATCAAATTTATTGATGGAATGGGAAGTTCTGATATTCAAGATGCACTTATTAAAACTGCTGTTGAAAAAATTGATATTGATGTTCCAAACTGGACATTTACAGCTGCTAGATTATTTATATTTGATTTATACCATAGAGTTGGAAAAGCAACACATGGTATAAAAGGTGAGCCATACTGCCACTTTAAAGAATATTTACAATATGGAAAAGATGCGGGAAGAATTCTTCCTAACTTAGGTGAAGGTTTTGATTTAGATGATTTAAATGACTATATTAAGCCTGAGCGAGATTATTTATTTAATTATCTTGGAATTAAAACTTTATACGATAGATATTTAATCAAAAATAATAAAGGTAATCCTATTGAATTACCACAGCAAATGTTTATGGCAATTGCTATTTTTCTTGCACAAGATGAAGAAAATAAACAACAAAGAGCAAAAGAGTTCTATGATGTAGTTTCTAAATTTGAAGTAATGCTTGCAACTCCAACATTATCAAATGCAAGAACAAATAGACATCAATTATCTTCTTGTTATATTGGTTCAACACCTGATAATATTGAAGGTATTTTTGACTCTTACCATGAAATGGCATTATTGTCTAAATATGGTGGAGGAATTGGTTGGGATTGGAACCAAGTTAGAGCTTTAGGTGGTGTGATTGATGACCATAAAAGTGCTGCTGGAGGTACAGTTCCATTTCTTAAAATTACAAATGATGTTGCATTAGCAGTTGACCAGTTAGGTACAAGAAAAGGTGCAATTGCAGTTTATATTGAGCCTTGGCATATGGATATTGTTGACTTTATTGATTTAAAGAAAAACTCAGGTGAAGAGCGTAGACGTGCGCATGACTTATTCCCTTCTTTATGGATTACTGACCTTTTTATGGAAAGAGTTATTGCTGATTCTTACTGGACTTTATTTGATCCTTATGAAGTAAAAGACTTATCTGAACTTCATGGTGATGCATTTAAAGCAAGATATGAAGCTTATGAAAATGATGAGAATATTACAAAAGATAGAATGAAAGCAAAAGATTTATGGAAAAAGATTTTAACATCTTATTTTGAATCTGGTTCACCTTTCCTTTGTTTTAAAGATAATGCAAATAGAGCAAATCCAAATAGTCATGTTGGACATATTAGAAGCTCAAACCTTTGTACAGAGATTTTCCAAAATACAAACCCTAACCACTATAAAATCAAGTTAGAGTTTAATGATGGTTCAATTTCTACTTACGAAGAAGAAGATTTAGTAATAGTTGATGGTGGAATTGAAAAGAAAGCAAATAAAGTTACTGCACTTGATAGTATTAATGGTAAAAAAGTATTTATTGTTGAGAAACAAAAAATTGATGGAGATACAGCTGTATGTAACTTGGCATCTGTAAACCTTTCTAGAATTAATACTAAAGAAGATATTGAAAGAGTAGTTCCAATTGCTGTTAGAATGCTTGATAATGTTATTGATTTAAACTTCTATCCATTAAGAAAAGTAAAAGCAACTAACTTAAAATCTAGATCAATTGGTTTAGGTGTTATGGGTGAAGCTGAAATGTTAGCTGAACATAAGTTAGCATGGGGATCACAAGAGCATTTCAAAAAGATTGATTCTATTATGGAAGCAATTTCTTATAATGCTATTTCTTCATCATCTAAACTAGGTGTTGAAAAAGGTGTTTACCCAACATTTGAAGGTTCAAAATGGTCTGCTGGAATTATGCCTCATGATCATGCTCCACAAGCTGTAAATGCATTAGTTGATAAAGATTTATTTGATGCAGCTTATGATTGGGATGTATTAAGAGAAGAAGTAAAAGCAAACGGTATGAGAAATGGTTACCTAATGGCAGTGGCACCTACATCTTCAATTTCAATTCTTGTAGGAACTACTCAAGCTATTGAACCTGTTTATAAAAGAAAATGGTTTGAAGAGAACTTATCAGGATTAATTCCTGTTGTTGTTCCAAAATTAAGTCCTGAAACATGGT
The DNA here is from genome assembly GCF_003711085.1 of Arcobacter peruensis. NCBI lineage: Bacteria > Pseudomonadati > Campylobacterota > Epsilonproteobacteria > Campylobacterales > Arcobacteraceae > Arcobacter > Arcobacter peruensis. Next base: position 1,964,048 of record NZ_CP032363.1, on the reverse strand, counting down.
CTTATTATACACCTGCTTTTGAAATTGACCAATTACAAGTAATTAAAGCAGCTGCAATTAGACAAAAATGGATAGATCAAGGTCAAAGTACAAATATTTTTATGAGCTTAGATAGAGCAAGTGGAAAGTACTTACATGAAATTTATACATTAGCTTGGAAACTTGGATTAAAATCAACTTATTATCTAAGAAGTCAGTCTCCTGAAGCTAATAATGATGTAGAAGATAGAAGTATGGAATGTTCTGGTTGTCAATAAGATAACTCCCATGAAAATAAATTAAATAAAATTGAATAAAATATAAGAGAGAAACACATGGACAGAAAAGTAATATATAACCCAGACTCAAAAGAGAGTTTAAACGATAGAAGAATTTTTGGTGGTAATAGTGATGGTATGATTAACTTCACTAAAATGAAATACCAATGGGCACTTAACCTTTGGGATACTATGGAAGGTAATACTTGGTTTCCTAAAGAAGTACAAATGACAGGAGATGCTAAAGATTATAAGTATCTTACAGCTCCTGAAAAAAGAATGTATGATTTAGTATTATCACAGTTAATCTTTATGGATTCATTACAAACAAATAACTTAATGGACAATATTAATCCATATATTACTGCTCCTGAAGTAAATGCATGTCTATCAAGACAATCATACGAAGAAGCTAATCATTCAAAGTCATATGCTGTTATGGTTGAATCTATATCTGATAATACAGACGAGATTTATGATATGTGGAAAAATGATGCGCAATTAAGAGAGAAAAACAATTATATTGCAGATGTTTATAAAAACCTTTCAGGTGAAATTACAGATGAAAAAATTGTTCTTGCACTTTTTGCAAATCAAATCTTAGAAGGTTTATATTTCTATGCTGGATTTGCAGCTATGTATGCGCTTGGAAAATCAGGTAAAATGCTAGGTTCTTCACAAATGATTAGATTTATTCAAAGAGATGAAGTAACACACTTACTTTTATTTCAAAACATGATTAACTCTGTTAGAAAAGAAAGACCAGAATTATTTACAGCAGAACTTGAAGAAAAAGTAAGAGCTATGTTTAGAAAAGCAGTTGAGCTTGAAGCTTCATGGGGTTCATATATCACTCAAGGTCAAATCCTAGGATTTACAGATGCAATTATTAAACAATATATTCAATACCTAGCAGATAAAAGACTTGACGCAGTTGGATATAAACCAGAATATAATGTAAAACACCCTATTCCATGGGTTGATGGTTATGCAAGTTTTAATGATCAAAGAACAAACTTCTTTGAAGGGAATGTTGTTAATTATTCAAAAGGGTCAATTGATTTTGATGACTTTTAGAAAGTATAGGAGTTTCCTATGGGTTCTAAAAATAGAATATTTCTGGGTTTAATTAGTAATCATATTTTACATAAAATTAGAAATACTTTTAAAAAAAGAGTTTGTATGACAGATTCTACGGTAAAGAAAATAGAGGAAAAACATCCTCCTTTAGATAAAGAGTTTATACATAGTAACAATTTTCAAATAGTAATTGATAATACATTAATGATTTATTATGATGATAAAGATAGAATATATAATTGTTTATCAAAAGTCGATAATAAACTTCTTGTTTATGGTTTGGTTTCTAAAAATAAAAGAACTGAAGTTTCAACTTTATTTCAAACAAATCCAAGTCAAGTTAAGAAAAATTTTAAAGAAAATAAAAATATAATAGTACTTAAAGAAGAATTTACTACAAATTAAGAGGCGGGAGAGAACCTCCCCGCATCTTTCCTGAACTAGTTACGCCCTGCTATTAATAGCTAAAAGTTCAAGGCACATGGAATCCCTAATTTCCACCTCTCTTAATTTATTACTGATATTATGACATAATTATAATAAAAATATTCTATTTAAACTCATAAACTAAATAATGATTTTAACAATGTCTTTACCTAATTAAAGTATAAACAAGTAGGATTAACAATAACAACCCTACTAAAATTCCTTTTTTTATTAGTTCTTCTCTAATTTAAAATCCTTTTTAATTTTTTTATTTAAACTCGTAAACAAAAACATCATCAGAGTATCCATGAACTAAATCATGACCTTTTACAATCACTTTATTTAAGCCTTTAGGTATTATAACCCCAGATAAACTTCTTGTAAAAGGTTGTTCATTTACATGTGGATGATATAAAGTCCTAGAAGCAAGTAGTTTTCCTTTAGGAGTGTATATCTCCCATTTATTTGCATAATGCTTCCAACCTGTGTCTTCATGCTCTAACGTTACGTTAAATGTACATACTTTGTTGGCATTACAGTTTGCTTTTACATCTACTACTTTTACTTCATTTGCAAATAAACTTCCACTAATAGCTAATAAGCTTGTTAATAATATTTTTTTCATGTAGTTTAGAACTCATCTTTTTCATAATATTCATTTATTCCATTCCAGCCTTCTAAAAAGTATAAGAAAAATGTAACATCTTCCATTTCTTCTTCTGTTACTTGTCCTTTCATTGAAGGCATAGTATCAAAGTGTTTTACAACACCTTCTAAACATACTGTCTTAGCTTTATCTGGATTGATTAGATAATCTTTAACAAAATCAGTTACTTCATCTATTTGGAATTCTATATCATCTTTACTACCTATTTGGCTTTTTAATCTAAATGATATTTCATTTCCTGTTGGTGCTAAAAGATTTAAAACCTTATTATCATGTTCTATAAAATTACTCATTAGAACTTGTATATCCATTGATTTTACATGACATGAGGAACATTTATTATCAAAAACCTTTTCTCCTATTAAATATTTTTCTTTATCAAACTCTTCTGGTGGTGAAGCGAAAACAAAAGACATCAAAACACATGCAGCAATAATAAGTTTCATAATTTTTCCTTTTATTAAATTCTATCTAAAAAAAATCTATATTAAAAGAGTCAGTTTTAATTTAATATAATACAAATATAGTACAATATTGTCCAATTTGAAGGATAATCTTATGATAAAAGAAAAAATAGAAGAGTTTATAAAAATACAATTTGAAGAATTAGATGAATTTAAATATACATTTGATGTTGAAGATAGTTTTGCATACTTAGAGTTTACTGAGATTTTTTCTAAAGCTTGTCAAAAAGAGATGACCTTTAGAATGATTGATAATAAACTGCAATATCATTCTTTAGAGTATGGATGGAAAGTTCTTGATAGAGGTTCAAATATTAAATACTTTTGGATTGATTTACTAAACGATTAAATTCTTAACATCATTATCTTGTTTTATCCACCTAAAAAAGCTAAAATACGCTCTTACATCACATAATTTAATCAATAATTATTTAGAGATAAGATATAATCTTAAAAATTATAAAACCATAGGAATAATAATGTCAGTAGGAAAAAAAGTTTTCTTTTTATTAATAGCGTTAGTTATTTTAATAACTTACACAGTATCAACATTTAATTACAAAACAATACTAAATGATGGACAAACACAAAATACTAGTTTTAGTAGTGAAGATTCAATGTTTGGTGAATATGCAGATTCATTTGTTGCAAAGATAAATGAGTTAAAAAGCGGCATACTAGAAACACTTGGTTTAGAGTCGAATGATACAATAAAAGAAAATAAAAAGCCTGTTAGATTAGAACTACAAAAAGAAAATGGAATAGTTCTAATGAATGGTACTTTTAAAGATGAAGAACAAGCTAAAAGTATTGTTGATTTATTAAATATTAATAGAAATGGTGAATATAAATTTGAAGAAAATAGAGTAAAAGATGTTGTTTTATTAAATAAGTTATCTATGATTATGGATTCTTTTAAAGAGTTCTTCTTGGATGGTTCAAAGTTATTACTAGAAGATGGAGAGGTTTTATTAAATGGTGAATTAAAGGATTCAAACTTTAAACCATTATTAGATTCAATTATTGCAAAAAGTAATCTTAATATAAAAACTAATATAAAAGAACCTAGTAAGTCTAAAACAGAAGAGATTATCGATGGTATTAAAACGGTTGGTACAAAATCAATTAAAACTGTTGCTAAAATTGAGTTAAGTAGTGAATCAGAAGATAAATTAAATGATTTAGAAAATACAGTAACTAAAGCTGTTGAAGTTAAATCTAGTTTAGTTCAAGAAGCACAAAGAGATATAAATAATTTAACTTCTAATAAAAAAATAACTTTTAAAAGAAGAAGTACTAATATTACAGAAGAATCAAAAGAAACAGTAAAAGATATTGCAAGTATTTTGTTAGAAAATAGTAAACTAACTGTAGAAATTGCAGGTCATACTGATTCAAGAGGTAGTGCCTCTTTAAATAAAAGAATCTCTCAAGATAGAGCAAATAGTGTTAAAGCAGCATTAGTTAACTTAGGAGTTGATTCTAAGAATATTAAAGCAATAGGTTATGGGGAAGATTTTCCAATTGCCAAAGATGATGAACAAGGTTTATCTGAGATTAATAGAAGAGTAGAGTTTATAGTAGGAGAAATAAAATGATTGAAACGGCATCATTAATAGTTGTAAATTTATTAATTGCAGCTATTATTGGAATGGTTATTGGATATTTAATTGGAAAGAATTCAGGAAATACTTTTAAGCCTTCTAATAATGAAAAGCATGATAATAAAAATGACACTATGGATGTTAAGTCTAAAAGTAGTGTAAATCCTATCTTTAGGAAAAACTCAAATGTTGATAATAAACCACTTATTCTAAGTTCACCTAGACCTTCAGGAAAAGATAATCTTATTAAGATTAAAGGTATAGATTCAAAAGTAGAAAAAGATTTAAATAAATTAGGTATTTTTCATTTTAATCAAATTGCTTCTTGGTCAAGTAAAAATTGTGATTGGATTGAAGAGTTTTTATTATTACCAGGATCTGCTAAAAAGCATCAATGGGTTGAACAAGCAAAAATATTAGAAACGGGTAAAGAGACTGTGTATAGTCAGAAAGTGGAGAATGAAGAGATTAACGTATAGATAAAACTATACTTTAACTCTTTTTAATCTTTTTATAATTGTAGCGATATCTCTTGAATAATTTCTAGCTCTTTTGCTATTATATTTCCAACCACCATTGTAAGAACCCCAAACTTTTTTCCAATCATTCTTGTGAATTTTTTTCCAATAAGTTAATTCAGCAATTGCATTTTTTGTAGCGAATTGAAAATCTGAAATCAATCTCATAGCATATTTATTTCTATTCCATGAAGTATTTCTGGCTTTCTGTCTACTTAATACTGTTTTGATATTTGCTTGATATAATCCATAATCTTTACTATCTACATTTACAAGATATTTTCCAATAGATGATTCTTTAATTGCAATTGCCATTAGTGAATAACTAAGACCGTGCTTTTTACCTTGCATTTTTATTTGTTTCAATGTTTTAATTTCTGCTGGTGTTAATTTTGATGCGTTAAAGTTTGATGCAAAAATATTTGTAATAAATAACATTACTAATAATGTAATTTTTAAATTCATACAGGTTTCCTTTATTTACTCTTAAATTAAAGCGCGAATTATATATTAAATATGCAAATTTGTCAAATTTTACCTATTATTTACTACTTTTACAGTTCATTTAATTTAGTATTTAGTTACTCCCGATTATAATTCCGAAAATTTTTATTAAGACAAGTAGCTAGTGAAAAAACAAGAATTTAAAAAACTAATTAGAGAAATTGGCTTTACTTCGCAAAGAAGTTTTGCAGAAGAAATAGGTGTGAAAGCAACGACTTTTACAACATATAAATTTATACCAAATCATATTGTAAGAATCATAAACATGGCTTTATTAGCCAAACACAGTGGTGTTCCTTTTGATGAAATAAAAGAGGCAATGAAAATAGATTAGATTTCTTAATCTATTTTTTATATATATTATTTTGTTTCCTCTTTAATTTTTAGTGTTAAATCATGTAAGATTTTATTTTATAAAAATTATTAAAAATTACAATAATTTTTATAAAAATAAAATAAAAAAATAATTTTAAAATATTTATAAATATTTTTTACAATTTTAAGTGACTTTTTTTACTTTTTTTTAGATTTTTTACAACTTTTGATAAATCTTATAAACCAATATTAATATATTTACGTACTTTTTTTATCTCTTCATGATCATATTTTTCAATTATTATTTCTTTTTCATCATCTTTATTTACATTTCCAAAAGGTGAAATTATTGCACTTCCTTTTGCCATATTTGAATCACTACTATTACAAGCAATTACAAAACATTGATTAACTAAAGCAAGAGATTTAGAAATAGTTTCATAATGGTCTTTTCTTTTTATTCCCCACATAGAAGGATTTAAAATTATATCAGCACCTTTTACTTTTTCCCAAAGCTGTGGGAATCTTAACTCAAAGCAAATTAAAGTGGCAATTTTAATTCCATTTATCTCAATAATTTTTATATCTTCTTCATTTCCTACTTCAAAATGCTCATGCTCAGAGCCTAGTGGAAATAGTTTTACTTTAGATTGTGTATGAACTAATTCTTGATTATTAAAAATATGTAAGGTATTAAAAAACTTTCCATTTTTTTGAGTTATTAGTGTTAGGGCTATAGTTTTATTTACTGCTAATTGCATTAGCTCTTTTATAGCAATAATAGAAAACTCTGAGGCTTCTTCCATTCTGTCATAACAAAATCCACTTAAAGCAATTTCAGGTGCTAAAATAACAGAGTTTTCTGGACTTTGTATAATTAACTCTTTTAAGTGCTCTAGATTTTTTGAAAAATCTTCTTGGGTTTTAATCTGTAGTGCTATTAAGTTCATTTATTTCCTTTTGTATTAATTTCTCTAGAGCATTTTGATATGTTTTTGCAGTTGCAAAGCTACTTGCTTCATATTTTGTAACTAAGATTGGATTAGTATTTGAAGCTCTTACTAGCGCCCAACCATTTTCAAAGTTTATTCTAAGACCATCAACTGTGATAATATTTTTAATTATAGGAAAGTCTCTATTTAGTCTCTTTAATGAAGTCTCTATTTTTTGCATTAATAAAAACTTTTTTTCTTCTACTACTTGGATTTCAATATTTTCACTTGTATAAATTTTTGGTAGATTATCTATTTCTTTGTCAATATTCATATTTGAAGAAATTAACTCTAAAACTCTAAATGTTGCATAAATCGCATCATCAAAACCATAATATCTATCGTTAAAAAATATATGCCCTGAAACCTCAGCTGCTAAATCAGCATTTAGCTCTTTGAGTTTAAGTCGCAAGTTTGAATATCCTGTTTTATTCATAATAGTTGTGCCATGTGTATTTATCTCATTGAATACATTTTGAGAATATGTAACTTCACCAATTATTACAGGGTTTTTCATTGTTTTTGAAAATAGTAGTGCTAAGATATCGCCTTTGATATTATGCTTTTGGGTAAGTACTGCAATTCTATCTGCATCTCCATCATAAGCAAATCCATAATGACAATCCTCTTTTAAATGACTTTTTAAATCAGATAGATTCTTTTCATTACTAGGGTCTGGATGATGATTTGGAAAGTTACCATCAGGTTTTGTATATAAGGCTTTATAGTTTAAATTTAGTTTATCAAAGATAGAAGTAATAACAGTATCAGCCATTCCATTTCCACAATCAATTACAAACTTTATTGGTAAATCTTTTAAGTGTGAGAACTGTTTAACCATATAGTCTATATATAAACTTTTAGCATCAACTTTAATAAAATCATGATTATCTTCAATCTTGATATTTTCATTTGCTTTAATATCTTGGTAAAGCTTTATCAAATCATCTGCAAAATAAGGTTGGTTTTGTATTGTTGTTTTAAAACCATTATATTTTTTTGCATTATGGCTACCTGTTATCATAATAGATGCATGAGGTTTAATTGTTTGAGCATTTACTTTAAACTCTTGGTATGAAGCAAAGTAATTAACTCCTGTTGCTACAAGACCAATATTTAACACTTTACATCCAGCCTTGTTAAGTCCACTTATTAGTGAGTTAAAAAGCATTGTAGAGTGTTTTCTAATATCATATCCCACTATTACGAAAGCTTTCCTTTGCGTTCTTTTTTGGATTTCGAGTCCTAGGTAGTATCCAATTAGTTTTGTATTTTCACTATTTAACTCATTTGGAACTATACCTCTAATATCATATTGTCTAAATATAGCTTTGTTTATCACTTATCTTATGCTCTTTTACTTTCTAAATTTAATAAAAACTCTTTTGCTTCATCTCCACCTGCATATATATTAGAACTTCCATCATCTTTTTGTATTCTATGGCAAGGTACGATTATATTTAACATATTTTGTGCAAGTGGACTCTCAATTGCTTTTTGTGTTGCTCTATTTGTATTTAAACTATCTATTTTTGATGCAAAAGAAGAAAAGCTTTGTTTGTTTCCATAAGGAATATTTAGTAGCTCTTTCCATACTTGTATTTGGAATGTTGAACCAACAAGCTGCATTGGTAATTCAAATGTAGTTCTTTGTCTATTAAAATACTCTTCAAGTTGAGTTCTTAACATATCAAAATATTCACACTCAGATGGAATAATATCAGTGTCAAAACTCTTTTTTAAAATATCAATTCTAGCTTCTATATTAAATGGTGTGAAAAAACAAAGCATTACTATTCCTTTTTTTGAAGCAGCTGCAAACATTTGGCCAAGTGGAGTGTCAATTGTAGTTGTTAGTATTATTTCTTTGTTAGGTGTTTTGTATTCTCTCATAATTGAATTTTAACATAAAGAAAATAAGTTATAATGTTTTATCAAAAAAATAGGAATATATTATGAGTAATAAAACAGATATAAAATTAGATAAAAATAAATTAAAAGGTACCTTTTTTGGTGCTATTGTAGGAGATGCTTTATGTTTAGGTTCTCACTATGAATATGATGCAAAAAAGATTTATGAAGCTTATGGAGAAAAACCAATTGAAAAGTTTATGAGTCCTGGTGAAAAAATGGGTGGTGAAACTCATGGAATTGGTTGGGGACAGCGAAATTATCATCCAGGAAAAAGTGCAGGAGGAACAACTGATTATGGAGATTATAATATCTTAGTTTTAGAACATCTTGCAAGTATTGCAAATCCTCCTAGAGCTTTTGAAGTTGCACCCCTACTTCCTCATTGGATGAATAGGTTAGAGCATTCATGGGGTTCATGGATTTGTACTATGACTAAAGAGACTTACTCTCAAGTTAAAAATGGAACACCTGTTCAATATCTTGGAGGTATTTCAAATGCAACTGCTATTAGACATATAGCAGCACACTCTTATTATGAAACAGAAGAAGAGATAGTTGATGTTGCAAGAAAAGCTATGTTTACACACAAAGATGTTCATGCTCTTGGTGGTGGTGAGTTTTTTGCTCGTGTTACACATAGAGTTTTAAGAGGTGAGCATCCAAGATCTGCTATTGAAGATGTTGCTATTTTAATGGGTGGTTTTTTTGAAGAAAAAACAAAACAAGCAATTTCAAAATATGAAGAAGCTATAAATCCAGAATCTGACTTATCAAAAGAGTTATTTTGTGATGATTTAGCAATTACATCAATGGCTAGATTATGGGATGTTGGAAGAAGTGAACCTATTAAAGTAGGAAAAGCCAGTCCTACTGAAGGAACTATGCCTGGAAGTATTTATTTTATATTAAAATATGCAGATGAAAAAGATGGTCTTAAAAAAGCACTACAAGCAAATACAATGGTAGGTGGAGATAATGCTTCAAGATCAATTGCAATTGGTATGGTATTAGGAGCTAAGTTTGGAGTTGATGCAATTCCACAGGAATGGAAGGAAACTTTAGAACAATGGGATTATTGTGAGAAGTTATTAGATAAGTTACCACTTCTAAAAAACTAAAAGTTAAAGTATAAAGAGAATAGATATATGATAAATAGTAAAATAAAAGTACTCTATGTAGAAGATGATGAGATAGCAAGAGAAAATGGTATAGAATACTTAGAAAACTATTTTGAATATATTTATGAAGCTAGTGATGCTCTTAGTGCTTTAAAGCTTTATGAGAAGCATCAACCTCATCTAATTATTACAGATATTCAAATGCCTAAGTTAAATGGTTTAGAGTTTATTCAAAGAATTAGAGAAAAAGATAAAAAAGTACAAGTAATTGTAATATCAGCTTTCTCGCATAAAGACTATTTATTTAAAGCAATAGAACTACAACTTGTAAAGTACTTGATTAAACCTCTTAAAGAGCATGAATTTGAAGAAGCCTTAAACTTATGTATTGAAAGTATAAACAATGATTCCTCTAATATATACGAGTTAAACGATGAATGTACTTTTGATATCTTTAATCATACCCTAGTATATAAAAATGAAATTATAAAACTACGAACAAAAGAAATAGACTTCTTAACTCTATTACTTAAAAATAAAAATAGATATGTAACATATAGTGAAATAGAAAACCATGTATGGACCCATAGTGCTATGAGTAAAGATGCTTTAAAGACCTTAGTTAAAAATATAAAAACTAAAATACCAAAAGAGCTAATATCAAATCTTTCAGGAACTGGATATAAAATTGATTTATGATTTAAATACTACACTAGTATATGGGATTACCTTTGGTATTTTAATAATGACAATAGTATATACGTTTATTAGATATGTATACTCAAAAGAGATATTTTATATTTCTTATTGTTTTATGCAAGTGTTTTCTTTAGTGTATATATTAGCTTATAGTAAACTCTTTTCCATAAGTTCTTTTTTTCAAGAACTAGCTTTAGTATTTGCTAGTTTAAGTGCTCTTGTTTTTGCAGTATCTTTTTATGAGGGCAAGTTTTTTCCTAAAATGAGAAATTTTAAAGAGTTGCTTTTTAATACCTTTTTACTTAATGTTGTAATTTTAAGTTCTTTCTATCATTATATGCTTTTTGAGTATTTACCATATACAGTTATATACGCAATTTTATTTGTATCAATAATCTTTAATTTAAAACAAGAGTTTAAAGCAACAGTTATATATGTTCTTGGTTGGTCTGTTTTATGTTTTATTTTATTTGTAATGGACTTTAAAAGTATTTATAAACAAAATGGATATATGGATTTAGTTTTATTAGTTTTTGCCATAGAGGCTATTTTATTTACTATCTCAGTAGCATATAAATACAATAACTTACAAATACAAAGTAATTCTTATGAAGATATGTTATTACAACAATCAAAGTTAGCAAAATCAGGTGAAATGATAGGAAATATTACTCATCAGTTTAGACAGCCTTTGAATAATTTATCATATATTCTAATGAACTTAAAAAAACGTTTTTCAAAAAATGAACTTGATGAGGTATATTTTGAAAAGAAGATTACTCAAGCAAATAGTCAATTACAGTTTTTATCTAAAACAATCGATGATTTTAAAGAGTTTTATACACCTTCAAAACAAAAAGAAAACTTTAGTGTTAAAGAAGCAATATTAAACTGCATTACTATTTTAGATGCAAATTTAAAGAAATATAATATTAACTTAGAAGTTAATGTAAATACAGATGAAAATATTCAAATATTTGGTGTTAAAAATGAGTTATCACAAGTAGTCTTATCCCTTGTCTCAAATGCAATAGATGCTTTAAAAAGCACTCAAAATCCAATGATAAATATTGATATTAACTCAAATAATGCTGAGGTTATAATTGTAATAAAAGATAATGCAGGAGGAATAAGTAAAAAGAACTTAACAAAAATCTTTGAACCATATTTTACTACAAAAGAAGATGGTTCAGGGATTGGTCTTTATTTAGCAAAGTTAATTATTGAAGAGAGTTTTGAAGGAAGAATTGATGTTTTAAATGATAAAGAGGGTGCTGTATTTACCCTCTTTTTTGAAAAGTCATTTGATTAGTCTTTCAATAAATCATTTCTTGGATAAACAAAAGCTAGTTCTTTTTCAAGTTTTACTTTTTTGTCTTCTTTTGCATAAGCTATAAGTTTTATTTTTAAAGCTGTATCTTTTTTATCTGATAAATAAAGTCTCTTTTTAGTCTCTATAATTAAAACTTTTTTAGCTCGTTTTCCTGGGTTTAATTTAAAAGCTTTAAATCTTTTTATTTTAAAAGTTTCATTATCTTCTAAAGCTAAATCATAAGTATATGCACTTTTTTGTGTATTGTGAAAAGTTAATACATAGTTATTGGAAACTTTTGCATTTTCTTTTATATTATAAAGTTTTGTAGTTTTGTTAACATTTAATAAAAAGTATTCTTTTTTTGAAGCAAATACTCCAGTTAAAACAAGACATAATATTAAGGAAATAAAATAAGTTATATTTCTTTTTGTAAATATTTTTGAAACTTTTTTATTGATAATTGTATTTGTACTTCCCCAATTAATTAAAGACTTCTTCCCAAGTTTCTCCATTACAGTAGTACAAGCATCAGAACACTCTAAACAGTTAATACACTCAACTTGTAATCCTTTTCTAATGTCAATATTTGTAGGACAGATTTTTACACATGCTTCACAAGTTGTACACTCTTCATTTGCTTTCCATTCTTTCATTTTAAAGATAGATTTTTCATTATTTACAAAAACATTTCCACCTCTTGAAGTATCATAAACAACTTGTTTTGTATCATTATCATATAAAGAAGATTGAATTCTTGAATACGGACATACGTAAACACAAAAATTCTCTTTCATAAATATGATATCAAAAACCAAAAACATAGCAGTGGATATAATAAATATAATCATAAATGAATGATTTAAAGGATCTAGAATATACATAAAAAAATCTTCAGGTGGAACAAAATACCACATAAAATTTGTTGCAATCACTAGTGAAATAATAATCCAAAGAAAAATTGATATATACTTTTTTAACTTGTTAGAATTTTTAGAATAATCAATATCTTTTTGCTTATTTTTAATTCTTCTAATATCTAAGATTGTACTTTCAATCAAATCTCTATATATAGTTCTAAAAATTGTTTGAGGACAGGCCCATCCACACCAAATTCTTCCTAATATACTTGTAATTGTAAAGATCCCAATAAATAGAAACATTAGTAAAAATGGCATAAGGTAAAGCTCACTTACATTGTAAACAAAACCTAATATATGAAATTGCAATTTATCAAAAGATAAAAGCAATATATGATTACCATTGATTGTAATAAAAGGTATTACGAATGTGAATATTGTAATAAATAGATATGTAAAATATCTTTTTTTTGTGTAAGACATATAAACTCCTTTGTTTGAAGAAGTTTATATTTTTTTGGTGTTCATTTAGTGGTTTTTAAAATTAATTTGATAACTAATAAATAATTTTATTTCTACCTTCTTTTTTTGCTTGATATAGATTCTTATCAACTCTAGAAAATAATTCTTCAGCACTAGTTTCAGTAGTTTTTGTAGCAATACCCATACTAACAGTGATTTGTCTATCTAATAACTCTTTTAAGCCTTTATCCTCTTCTACTTTGATTCTAAGTCTTTGAGCAAGTTTATAAGCAGTTTGCTTATCTAGATTAGGAAGTAGTGCAACAAACTCATCTCCTCCCCATCGAGCAATTAAGTCATGCTCTCTAAAAGTTCTTTTAAATAATTCTGAAACTCTAATTAAAACTTTATCTCCTATTATATGTCCGTACTTATCGTTTATCGTTTTAAATTTATCAACATCAAATATAAGCAGAGTTAAGTTTTTAGTTTTTGTATTAAACATACTTTTAAAAGCTTTATCAAAACTATTTCTATTATTTAATGAAGTTAGTTTATCAGTATTTGCAAACTTTTGAAGTGATTTATGAGTATTATTTATATAATATATAATTAATATCATAATGATTATTACAATAATTAAAAACATAAGAATATTAAAATATAAAGCATTTTCAATTTCTTTTTTGTATGTATTCTCTTGGGCTTCAACACATAAATATAAGTCTAATTCATCTATAAATCTAATATTTACAATATAATCTTTACCATTTTTTGTATATTCTTGAGTTGTTTTATTTTTATTATTGAAATTATTAATCAGTGTATTTATGTAAGTTATATCTTTTTTATTTAGTTCTTCAATATTATTTGATGAAATCAAGACTTTATTTTCTTTATTTATAAAAGAAATATCATGATTATACTTTTCTTTATAATCTTTTAAAAGTTTACTCACATGCTGTGTTTGTAGCCCTACTCCTACAGCTGCTAAAAAATTACCTTTTTCATCTTCAACTCTGTAATTTGTAAAGATTGTCATAGAATCTTCATGCGCTAAATCTAAGTCAATATTACTCTCATAAACATCAACAACATTTTTTACTCTATAGAACCAATTATCTCTTTTATCACTTGGACTAATTGTTTTTAAAATACCTTCTGAATAGTAGTAATTCTTTGTAATATCAGATACTAGAAAGCTACTTGAAGTATTATATTTCTTTTTTATTGCAGCTAAATACGAGGAAATTTGATTTACATCTTTTTCTCCATTTTTAATCCAATTAATCATAAAAGTATCTTGAGCCATTAAAGAAGAGATTAAATTTGGTTTTAATAAATCTCTTTGGATTTCAGAATAAATATTATCACTGCTTAATGGCAAAGATTTATATTTTAATTGATCTTTTGTTAAATCTACAGCAATTTTATAGCTAAAAAATGAAGCTATAATAAAACCTGCAGATAGAAGAAATGTTACTATTATTAAAAGCTTGTATTTTTGGAAGACATAATTTAGCATTTATATTACCTTTATATAATAATTATAACAAAAATAATATTAATCTGTTTTATAATAAATTATTTAATATCTTTAGTATTTCTTTAAATAAAGGTCTTTTTTCTATTATTTCATTTTTACACTTATTCTGTAACTTGATTAAATAATCTCTTATTTCTTTATTGGATAAGTCTTCTTTACATAGAGATAACAACTCTTGAATTAAGCACCCAAAAGCTCTTACTTCTATTTTTTCTAAAGTATTTTTAATTTTTATTTCTTCTAATTCATAATAAGAAGCTGCTCCAAAATCACCTAAAATACTAGTATATTTTTTATCAATCATAATATTATGAGCATAAAAATCTCCATGTATAATACCTCTTTCATGCATATGAAAAGCAGCATTTGCCGTCTCTTGTAGTATTTTTAAACTATCTTTTATAGAGAGTTTAAAGTCACTTGGATAAGTATCTCTTGTGCAACTTTCTAAACTAGGAGGTAGCCCTAAGTTTTTAAAACTTGATGGAATTAATTCAAGCATTAAGACATCTTTATTTTCAGGATGATTAGAAACTTTGGCTAATACATCAATAAGGTTTTTATGTACTCCCATTGAAATATTGATATCCATTTCTTCTTGTGGTAAACCATCTGATGTCATTTCACCTTTAAATATTTTTATAGCAACTTCTTTTTCTTCATAAATAGCTTTATAAATATTTCCAGAAGCTCCTTCTCCTAAAAGCTGTTTAATTTCTAACTCTTCCCATGAAACAACTTTTAACTTATCTTTTATTTTAGGATGTTTTTTACAAAAAGGATTTGCACTATATGCAAGCCATGAAAGTTTAGGTAAAGATAGTAATAAAGTGGGAAATACTTCTAGTTTATTTGCTGAAATTCTTAATAACTCTAAATTGGTACAATTAGAAAAAGTTTCAGGAAGGAAGTTTAGTTTATTACCTGATAACATACATTTTTGAAGAGACTTTAAATCTCCTATTGAATTAGGAAGTGCTGTAAGTTCATTATTTGTTAGAATTAACCATCTAGTACTAAGAGGTAATGAGTTTTCTTCAAATATTTTAATTTGGTTGTTTCTTATTCCTATCATTGATAACTTTGGGAGCTTTGCTAATACTTTTGGAACATGATTAAATTGATTATTTGAAAGAAACAGTCTTTTTAGTTTTTTAAATCTATAAAAATCATCTGGTAAAGAGGATAAGTTATTATCTGTTAAATCCAAAACTTCTAAGCTATTTTCTAAACTATATAGTTCTTTTGGAAAATCTCTTAATCCTTGTGCAATTTTAACTGAAGTAGCACCTTTTTCTAATTGTATTGACATTCTTTTCCTAAAATTAGTTTTTTAATGCCTCATAAGCAATAAGTATTTTTTTTCGTTCAATTCCCCAACGGTAACCACTCATGGCACCTGATTTTGCGAGAACTCTATGACAAGGTACTAAGTATCCTATATGATTTGAACCAATTGCACTAGCGACTGCTCGTACTGCTTTTGGTTTATTAATACTATTTGCAATATCTTGATAGGTTGTGATTGTTCCATTTGGAATATTTAATAAGGCTTTCCAAATATTTATTTGAAAGTTTGTTCCTTTTACATATAAATCAAACTTCTTCTTTTCAATGAATATATTATCAAGATAATCTTGTGCTTTTTTATCATCTTCTATTAGAGTTGCTTTTTCCCAAAGCTCTTTAAATCTTGCAAAAATTGCTTCTTTATTATTATCAACAAAACCAAGATAGCTAACACCTCTTTTAGTAAAGGCAATTAAAGCCTCTCCAAAAGGAGTAAAACCATAACCATAAGTAATTTCTACATTTTGTCCAGATTCTTTGTATTCTTTAGGAGTTACACCAATAATATTTACAAATAAATCATGCAATCTGCTAGGACTTGATAAACCCATATCAAGTGAGCTATCAAGTATGCTTTTTGATTCTTTTAAATGCTCTTTTGCATAATTTAAAGTAACAGATTGTAAAAATTGAATAGGAGTCACACCAACATATTCTTTGAATACTCTAATTAAGTGGAATTTACTCATTCCTATATATTCTGATATTGTGTCTATTGAGGGTTGTTCTTTGAAATTATCATCGATGTATCTTATTACTTTTTCTATTTTTTTATAGTTTTCATTTTCAAGTAATAGTTTATCATCCATGAGATTTCCTATAAGGTTTAATATAAGTGGTATTCTATACCACTTATACTTTTAGTTAGTTAATAAATACTCACTAGTAAGTAGATTGATTGTAAATCACAAAATTAGATGCAAGTTCTTTTAACTCATTTGCAATTGTTTCTTGTAATTTAGTGTTTTCAATATCATCTAATACATCACACATTTTATTTGCAATGATTTCAAACTCTTTTTCTTTCATTCCACGTGCTGTTAATGCAGGAGATCCTACTCTAATCCCTGATGTTACAAATGGAGATCTTGTTTCACCTGGTACTGTATTTTTATTTACAGTAATTCCAGCATTTCCTAATGCAGCATCTGCATCTTTTCCTGAGAATTCTTTATTAAGAAATGATACTAATACTAAGTGATTATCTGTTCCACCAGATACAATATCATATCCTCTTGAAACTAGTACTTCACCTAGAACTTTTGCATTTGCTTTTACTTGTTTTGCGTAATCTTTCCAAGCAGGACTTAGAATTTCTTTAAATGCTACTGCTTTTCCAGCAATTACATGTACTAATGGTCCACCTTGTAATCCTGGGAAAATAGCAGAGTTTAATTTCTTTGCTATATCTTCATCATTACACATTATCATTCCACCTCTAGGTCCTCGAAGTGTTTTATGTGTTGTAGTTGTTACTACATCTGCATAAGGGAATGGACTCATATGCTCACCCGCTGCAACTAATCCCGCAATATGTGCAATATCAGCAAATAAAATAGCTCCAACTGCATCAGCAATTTCTCTAAATTTAGCAAAATCAATTTCTCTTGCGTATGCAGAAGCACCACAAACAATAATTTTCGGTTGAACAATTTTAGCAATATCCATTACTCTTTCATAATTAATTCTTCCATCTAATTCTACACCATAATAAAAAGGAGTATAGTTCTTACCTGAAAATGATGGTTTTGAACCATGAGTTAAATGTCCACCATGAGATAAATCCATACCAAGAATTTTATCACCAGCTTTTAATAGTGCTGCATATACTGCACCATTAGCTTGAGAACCTGAATGAGGTTGTACATTTGCATAATTACATCCAAAGATTTCACAAGCTCTATTTATTGCAAGTTGCTCAACTTTATCAGCTTGCTCACAACCACCATAATATCTTTTATAAGGGTAACCTTCTGCATATTTATTAGTAAATACTGAACCCATTGCTTGCATTACTGCTGGAGATGTAAAGTTTTCACTTGCAATCATCTCTAAATGGTCTGTTTGTCTTTCTAATTCATTTTCACATATTTCAAATACTTCTGAATCTGCTTCTTTTAGGTTTGCGTTTGATATATAGTTCATTTTATATTCCTTATTTTTAAGTGATATTTTTAATTGTAGAAATTATAACAAAAATAAAAAATCAAAACAATCCAGATATTGCTATAATCTTTAAAAATGAATAGTAATATATTCATAGTTTATTCATATTTGATATGATATAATTTTTTAAAATAGATATTAGAAGGGGAATAACTTGAAAAAACTACTAATTATAGATGATTCTATACATGTTATTACCACTTTTATGAAGCTATTTTCTGAGAAAAATAACTTTTCTATATATACTGCAAGTAATACTAAAGAAGCAAAAAAATTAATAGATAATGAGACTTTTTTTACTGTAATATCAAGTACTAAATATCTTGATAAATCAGATAATAAATCAACAAATATATTAAAATCTGACTATATTCCTATAATCATTCTTAGCTCAAAAATCAATAATGAATTATTGGAAAAATATAAAGATTTTAATGTAATGGATTATGTTTTAAAAGATACTACTTATGGTTTAAAACATGCTTATAATCTTGTGGAACTTTTTGCACACATAAAAGATTACAAGGTATTACTTATTAGTGAATCAATAGATTCGAAAGTAAAAATAAAACATGTATTAAAGAGTTTTTCTTTAGATATAAAACAAGCAAATTGTAATTCAGAGATTATTGATATAGTAAAAAATGATTATGATATTTCATTTATAATTTTTGATTATGAAACTTTACTTGAGGATATAATAAGTATTACTAAAATGTTAAGAGAAAATGAGAAATATAGTAATGTACCTATATTAATTATTAATAATGAAATTAATAAGGATTTAAAAACAAATTTATATAAAATTGGTGTCGATGATTTTATTCAAAAACCAATCATTGAAGAGGAATTAAAGACAAAAATTTTTAATCTTTTTACAAATATTGAACAACGTGAAGAATTAGATACTTTTAATAAAATTTTTGATGATAATATTATTTCATCTTCAACAAATACTAAAGGTATAATAACTTCTGTTTCTTCTGCTTTTAGTAAAATATCTGGTTATAAGAAAAGTGAATTAGTTGGAAAAAGTCATAGTATTGTAAGGCATCCTGATATGCCAAGTTCGGTTTATAAAGATTTATGGGGAACAATAAATCTAAACAATACTTGGAAAGGTGAAATAAAAAATCTTCGTAAAGATGGCTCTTCTTATTGGGTTAGTGCTGTTATTGAACCAATTTTTGATAAGCAAAAAAACAAAATTGGTTATTCTGCTGTAAGACAAGATATTACTGATAAAAAAAGAATTTATGAGTTATCTATTACTGATGGATTAACTTCTTTATATAATAGAAGATATTTTAATGATATTGCAAAAGCAATATTCGACAAAACTGTAAGAAGCAACAAAGTTTTTGGGTTTATGATTTTAGATATTGACTATTTTAAAAAATATAATGATACCTATGGTCATCAAGAAGGAGATAATGTTCTTATTGCTTTATCTATGTCTTTAAAAGATACATTTAAACGAAGCGATGATTTGATCTTTAGATTAGGTGGTGAAGAGTTTGGAGTGTTGATAAATGCAAAAATACAAGAGGATATTCTAGAACTTGCAAATCTTGCAAAAAGTAATATTGAAGAACTTGAAATAAAACATAAGGAAAATCCTCCTTTAGGTATTGTTACAGCATCTTTTGGATTAATTATTATTGAAGGAAAAGATATAGATTCAGATCATAAATTAGACTTTATTTATAAAGAAGCTGATAATAAATTATATGAAGCAAAAGCTGATGGACGAAATAATATAAAATATAAAATAATATAATAAAAGGAAAATATTGATTGAATTAACACAATTACTGCTTTTTATAGCAGCCTCATTTTTACTATGTTTAGCACCAGGACCTGATAATATTTATGTATTAACTCAAGGAATGACAAAAAGTAAAAAAGCTGCAATCATCACAACTTTTGGACTTTGTACTGGTTTAATTATTCATACAAGTGCCGCTGCACTTGGTATTTCTGTAATATTTCAAACTTCACAAATGGCTTTTAATATCGTAAAGTATGCAGGGGCTGCATATTTACTTTATATTGCATATCAAGCTTTTAAATATAGAAATGAACCCTTAGATTTAAGTGTGCAAAACTCAAGTTCTGAACTTAAAAAGCTATTTTTTAAAGGTTTTATTATGAATATCTTAAATCCGAAAGTTTCAATATTTTTTCTAGCTTTTTTACCGCAGTTTGTAAATACTCAAGCTGGAAATGTACCAATTCAAATGATTACTTTAGGAATTATATTTATGATTATGACAGTTATTGTATTTTCTAGTATTGGAATAGCAGCTAATCTCTTAAGTTCAAAATTACAAAAGAACCCAAGTATTGTAAAAGTTATGAATATATTGACTTCTACTATTTTAGTAGCACTTGGAATAAAACTAGCTCTATCTTCAAGATAGAGCTTTTTCTTCTTCAATTAAAGCAACAACTCCATCGTACATATCTTGTACGCATTGAACTTCTGTAACACCTAATCTTCTTTTATTAGAAATATCATAAACTCCACCAACACTTTTTGAGTGTTCACCGTTTATTCCTCTAATTTGGAGATGATATTTATTTGTAATCTCTTCAAATTTTGCATAATTTTGTGATAAGTTAGGAACTTTTATATGAACACTAGCTCTCATAGCAGTTCCAAGGTTTGTAGGACAAGATGTGATATATCCTAAGTGCTCATTATATGAGAACTCAATTTTTTCTTCTAATTTTGATATTGCATTTGTTAATCTTGTAAATACTTCTTTAATATCTCCACCTTTTTGCATAGAGATTATTCTTAATTGGTCTTCTTCATTAACCCATACTAAAAAAGTTTTTTCATCATTATGGTAAATACCTCTTGCCTTTGGCCAATTTCTATTAAGTCCTGCTGCTTCTAAAAATCTATCTCCTGCTTTAAATAAAAAATGGTCAGTAATTAGCTTTTGTGCTATTTCTTCACTCATTCCATCTAGTGGATAGTATTTTCCTTTTAAACTATCTTCTAATGCATTTAAAGCTTGTGATACTTGCTTTTCTATATTATCTCTTTGCTCATTTGAAATTGCTGGTCCTAAAGGAAGGTTTGCAATATTTCTTCCGACTCTAATTCTTGTAGAAATAATATATTTATTTTCTGGATCTGGATTTGCTGCTTTTAAATCATTTGGGTTTAAATTACTAATATGAGAATCAGTTTTAGAAAAACCATGATACTCTTCTATAATTGGATCAAAAAGTGCTGAAAAAGTTGTGTAAGATTGAATATCTCCTGCATAAACACCAATTCCACTATCACTATTTTGAACCCCTGATGCAATTGCTTCATCAAGAGTGAAACCTGAAGGAGTAGTTTTATCTTTTAGTTGTGTATAAACTTCTTTTGTAAGGTATTTTGATAATAAAGATTTGCAATCACTTGGAAAGTGTGGATATTCATTTGTATCAGACATATTAGTTTACCTCATCACTATAAACAGTTACGTTAAAATCTTTTACAAAACCAGACTCTTCTACACAGTGAGTTTGGAAAAATTCTGTAATATAACTTTTATTACAATGCTCTTCAAAAGCCTCTTTTGATTCCCAAATTTCATTAAATACAATAGGAAAAGATTTACCCATTGCATTTGGATGTGAAATATGTTTTGTCACAATATATTGTATACAACCATCTTCTCTAGTTGTTTTAGGCTCTAAAGCTTGAAGTACTTCTATTAACTGCTTTTCTTTTCCTTGCTTTGCTTCAAAAGAAGCTATACAATATATTTTTTTTGACATTATCTTACCTGACCTTTTCCATAAATTTTGTATTTAAATGTAGTTAAATCATTTATTCCCATAGGACCACGTGAATGAAGTTTATTAGTTGATATTCCAACCTCAGCTCCTAATCCAAAAGCTCCACCGTCTGTAAATCTTGTACTTGCATTTGCATAAACACAAGCAGCATCTACTTGATCTAAGAATTTATTTACAACAGTATAGTTTTCACTTAATATTGATTCTGAATGTCCAGAGCCATATGTTGCAATGTGTTCAATTGCTTCATCAACATTTTTAACAACTTTTATATTTAAAATATTTGCTAAATATTCAGTACTATAATCTTCTTGTGTGGCAATTGTTACATCAATATATTTAGCTGTTTCATCACAACCTTTTAGTTGCGTTCCATGTTCCATAAACTCATCATATAATCCAGGAAGTAAATAAGCTGCAATATCTTCATGTACTAATAAAGTTTCCATAGAGTTACAAACTCCTGGTCTTTGACATTTTGCATTTATTGCAATATCAATGATTTTATTGTGTGCTGCATCTTTATCTACAAAAATATGACAAAGCCCTTTATCGTGCTTTATAACAGGAACAGAAGAGTTCTCACTTACATATCTAATTAAGGCTTCTCCACCACGAGGTACAATTAAATCAACATATTTATCTTGCTTTATTAATTTTGCAACGCCTTCTCTACTAGAATCTGGTAGTAATGAAATAGCTTGTGTTGGTAGTTTATTATCTTCTAATACTTGTTTTAAAACATTTGCAATTGCTTGATTAGAACGCTCAGCTTCTTTTCCACCTTTTAAAACACAAACATTACCACTTTTAAAACATAACGCTGCTGTATCACTTGTAACATTTGGACGGCTTTCGTAGATTATTCCAATAACACCAATTGGTACTGAAATTTTTTGTATATTTAAACCATCTTCTGTTATCCAGCCTTCTAGTGTTCTTCCAACTGGTTCTTTTTGATCTGCTATTTGTTTAATTGCTAAAGCCATAGCTTCAACTCTATCTTTTGTTAGTAATAATCTATCTAATAAGGCACTACTTAAATTATTTAAAGTTCCTTCACTCATATCTTTACTATTATGCTCTATTATATAATCACTATGAGCAACAAGTGCATTAGCCATCTGTCTTAGAACATTGTTTTTAGTATGAGCATCAAGGTTTGCAATAGTTCGGCTTGTTTTTTTAGCCTCTTCTAAAAATTTCTGCATAATATTTCCTATAATTTTTCTTTTTATTTTTGGTATTATAACAAATTATAGGATATGTTTGTATTTACTAACTAGAATGTTTTATAAAAGTTTATATTTTTTATTAGATAGGAGAGTTCCTATCCAATTTTTACTACGTATCTTCCTACTGCTTTTCCATCTAATAATAGTTCATAAGCATTTTTAATTTCTTCTAATGAAATCTCATTTGTTATATTATCTAAGTTATCGATTTTCCATTTACTTGCTATTTTTTTCCATGCTGCTTGTTTTTTCTCTAATTTACATTCAACAGAATCAATACCAATTAATCTAACACCTCTTAAGATAAATGGAAATACATTTGTATTTAATTCATGTGATGATGTAAGTCCACAACAAGTAGCAACACCATCATATTTTACATATTTTAGTGCATTTGCTAAAACTTCACCACCTACTGTATCAACTACACCAGCATATTTTTCACCCATCATTGGTTTTTTTGACTCTTCATTAAAAGTATCTCTTAATATTACTTCACTAGCACCTATTCTTTTTAAGTAATCAATTTTTTCTGCTTTTCCTGAGATTGCAACTACAGAAAAACCAATTTTACTTAAGATTGAAACAGCAATTGAACCAACACCACCAGTTGCTCCTGTTACTAAAACTTCACCATCTTCAGGTTTAACTCCATTTTCTATAAGTTCGTTTATACTTAAAGCCGCTGTTAATCCAGCTGTTCCAAAAGTCATAATTTCTTTATCACTTATTGCATCAGGCATTCTAGCTACCCATGAAGCTGGAACCTTTACAAATTGTGCATGACCACCATGAGTATTCATTCCCATATCATAACCAGTTACAAGTACTCTCTCACCTGCTTTAAATATTGTAGAGTTTGATTCATATATAACACCTGCTACATCAATTCCTGTAATATGTGGAAATTTTCTTGTAACTCCTGGGTTACCTACTGAACTTAATGCGTCTTTATAGTTTAATGATGAATAAGAAACTTTTATAATTACTTCATCATTTTCACATTTTGGCATTGATACTTCTTGTATGTCTGCTTTAAATTCTCTATCAGCTATTTTTTCTACTACAAATGCTTTCATATTTATTCCTTGTTTATTTTAATTTATTTACTTATGTTGAAACTTTAGCTAAAATATTTCAAAAGCACAAGAACTTACTTTTAAGAAATGTACTAACCAAAAAGATACTATGGAGTATTTATTATGACAAAAAAATTAGATATTAAAATTGACAAGTGTCCAGTTGAGACAGCAATTGATGCCCTTGCAGGAAAATGGAAGATATTAATTCTTTGGTATTTAAAAGATGAAAAAAAAAGATTTAATGAACTTCAAAAATTACTTCCAAGAACAACTCAAAAAATGTTAATACAAAAACTAAGAGAATTAGAAACAGATGGTTTAGTTCATAGAGAAGTTTATCCTGTTGTTCCTCCAAAAGTTGAGTATTCAATTACAGAATATGGGAAAAGTTTAAAACCAATTTTAAAACAACTTTATATATGGGGTGATGTACATAAAAAATTAATTAATTAGTAATTTATTTTTAAGTATTAATTAAAATTATATGTATTTAGAAAGCTTAATATATAATACTTTTAATGAGAAAAATCAGTAAGTTGTTATTTTTAAATACATACTAGAGTATGTATTAAAAATTGTATTCTATTATGAATTAAGTAAATCTTTTAAACTGTCTTTTGGATTCTTTCCATCAAGTACAAGTTTTACTTCATTTGCAATAGGAGTATAAATATTATACTCTTTTGAAAGTTTATATATTGCTTCTGATGTTTTAACACCTTCAGCAACTTCTCCTAGTTCTTCGAGTATTTCCTCAAGACTTTTATTCTGTGCAAGTCCTAGGCCAACTCTGTAGTTTCTACTCATGTTTGAGCTTGCTGTTAGAAATAAATCCCCTGCTCCACTTAATCCAATAAATGAAGATTTTTTAGCTCCAAAGTTTTTACCAAACCTTTGCATTTCAACTAATCCTCTTGATATTAAAGAAGCTTGTGCATTTTTTCCTAAGTGTAAACCTTCACAAATACCACTTGCAATTGCAAGAACATTTTTATATGCACCTGCAACTTCTGCACCTATTACATCAGCACTATAATAAGTCTTTATAAAATCAGGAAAAAAGGGTTTAAATTCTTGATATAATTTCTTAGATGTAGAGTTTAAAACTAAAGCACAAGGAAGTCCTTGTATTACTTCAGCTGCAAAAGAAGGTCCTGAAATAAAACCAATATTTTTTTCAGGAACATGCTCAGCATAAATTTCATTTAAAAATTCTCCTGTATTTGCTTCTATACCTTTTGATGCAACTAGGACTTTTTGATTCTTAAATACAAAATTTTCCTTTAACCATTGTTTTATTTGTTGAGCTGGTATTGCTATTATTAAATACTCACAATTTAAAGCTGTATTTAAATCTGTAAAGTTCTTTATATCTCTTGGTGTTCTTGATGTAATATATGTTTCTTGTTTAAAACTAAGTGCAAAATGAAGCGCTTGTCCCCATTTCCCTGCACCAATAACAGCTATTTTAGGTTTATTACTCATATTTGTAATCCTCCTGTTTTTTATATGTGGAATATAAATAGAATCAAGATGATTCTATTTATTGTTTTATGAAAGTCTTTGTTTTAGTAATTCGTTTACTTTAGCTGGATTTGCAGTACCTTTAGAAGCTTTCATAGTTTGACCTACAAAGAATCCAAATAGCTTATCTTTTCCAGCTTTATATTGTTCTACTTTATCTTCATTTGCTGCAATGATACTATCAATGATTTCTAAAATTGCACCATCATCTGATACTTGTTTAAGTCCTAGTTTTTCAATTACAGTATCAATTTCTTCATCTGGATTTTCAATTAAGAAATCAAGTACTTCTTTTGCTGCTTTTCCTGAAATTGTTCCATCTTCAATAGCTTTAATCATTGTTGCTAATTTTTTTGCACCAACTGGAGAGTTTTCAATTGAAACACCTTCTGTAAATCTTGATGGTAATTCAACTGTTAGCCATGTAGTTGCATTTTTACCACTAATTCCTTCTTTCATCATTTCATCAAAGAAGTTTGCAGTTTCAAGTGATGCTGTTATAACTGATGCATCGTATTCTTTTATTCCAAAATCTTTTACGAATCTTTCTTTCTTTTCATCTGGAAGCTCAGGAATTTGTGAATATTTATCAAACATTTCATCTGTAATAATTACAGGTAAAAGATCTGGATCTGGAAAGTATCTGTAATCAGCAGCATCTTCTTTACCTCTCATTGATCTAGTTTCACCAGTATCAGCATTAAATAGTCTTGTTTCTTGAACAATTTCAGTATCATGAATACCGTCTTCCCAAGCTTCAATATGTCTATTTACTTCATAATGAATTGCTTTTTCAATAAACTTAAATGAGTTCATATTTTTAATTTCACATCTAGTATTTAAGTTTGTATCGCCCTTTGGTCTAATAGAAACGTTTACATCACATCTAAAAGAACCTTCTTGCATATTAGCGTCACTTATTCCTAGGTATCTTACAATTGAATGAAGTTTTTTAAGGTATAAAATAGCCTCTTCAGCTGTTCTCATATCTGGTTCTGAAACAATTTCAAGTAGTGGAGTTCCTGCTCTATTTAAATCCACTAATGAACCATCAGCTGCATGCTTACTCTTACCTGCATCATTTTCTAAGTGAGCACGAGTAACTCCAATAGTTTTTTGACTTCCATCTGGGAAATCAATTACTAATTCACCTAATCCAACAACAGGAACTTCAAATTGAGAAATTTGATAACCATTTGGTAAATCTGGATAGAAATAGTTTTTTCTATTAAAAATCGACTTTCGATTAACTTGTGATTTTAAAGCAGTTCCAAGCATAATTGCTTTGTGTACTGCTTCTTTATTTAATACAGGAAGTGCACCTGGTAGTCCTAAACAAGTTGGACATACATTTGTATTTGGTTCTTCTCCAAAACTTGTTGCACAAGAACAAAATAGTTTAGAGTTAGTATTTAACTGTACGTGTACTTCTAAACCTAAAATTACTTCAAACATCTATTTCCTTTTTTATTATCTTAATATTTTTATATCAGCTGTTAATTTTTGTTTTTCAAAAAAATCTTTTAAATATTTTTTTTCTCTTAATGACATTACTTCATTAAATACTTTGTTTTTTACTACTTCAAAATCTAAGGTATCTGTACCTTCTTTTTTAATAATAAAAAGAGTGTTATACATTTTATTTGCAGTAAAAATTGGAGTAAAACTATTTTGTGCAGTATTATTTAAAAGATATTGCATTTGTGGATCTAATTGTTTTACTTCTAAAACTAAAGGATTTCTTTGTACATCATTTGGAACTAATAATGGGCTTTTAACAGTTGCAATTAATGATGCTTTTTTATTCGATAAATATTGTACTACTTCTACTGTTTTTGCTGTAGTATATTTATTTTGATTGTTTTCATAATATAGTTTAATATCTTCTTCTGAAGCAATCTTTAAATTACCTTGAACTAATTTCTTAATTAATTTTTGTCTAGTAACAATAGTTTTAGCTTCATCTTCAAATACTGAATAATCAGGGTATTTTTGTCTTACTATTGATTTGAATGCGAAAAGATCCATGTTATTTGAAGCTGCAAGTTTCTCAATATAAGTGTTTACGTCAAATATATCTGCTTGGATATTATATTTTTGAATTAACTGATCATATAATATTTTATCAACTAGTAAACTAACTGCTTGGTTTTTATCAACTTTTTTTGTAAGCATAGTTTTGTCAATATCATAAAGTGTTATTGGATCATCATTTACTGTTAGAGCAATTGCATTTACAACGCCTGCAAAACCAAGTGTTGAGCTTAGTAAAAATGCTATTATTAGTTTGTACATTATAATTCCTTATTTGTTAAAACAGATATTTTACCTAAATAATGGTAAATATCTGTTTTGGCTAAAAGAGAATTAAATATTTTTAGCTTTTGTACACTTGTTTATAAGATAGAATATCGAATTATAGTCTAGTCCAGAGTGTTCTGATAGACCTATTTCACATGTTTTTGAAGTTGAAAATGCATATTTTGCATTTTTAATACTTTTTGGTAAATCTCTTAATGCTGACTCATTTAATTCAGGATAATTAAACCCTCTATCTCCAGCAAATCCACAACATTTTACATCTGCAGGAATTATAACTTCTGTAGAACACATTTGTGCTAAAGTTTTAAATTTACCTTCTAATCCCATTTTAGCTGAACTACAAGTTGTATGAATTGTAATTGGCTCTGCAATTGGTGTAAAGTCTAAATCATTACTTAAAAAGTCAAGTGCAAATTCAATTGGTTCATAAAGTTTTAAATCACTTTTAAACTTTTCAATCATTGTTTTTGTACAAGGACTTGTATCACATAATACAGGATACTCACCATTATTTGTAGCTTTTACTAAGGCCTTTTCAAGTTGAGATGATTTTGTAGCTCCTGCTTCATTAAATCCTTTTGATGAAAATGGCATTCCACAACAAAGATTTGGTAAATTCTCAGGGAAAATAATTTGGTAACCAGCTTTTTGTAATAATTCAACAGTTACATCAAATAATTGTTTTTCTTCAACGCTTACATCACTTAATCCCATTGTTCTATTAATACAAGAAGGGAAATAAACTACTTTTTTAGAAGATACTTTTTGCTCAAAGTTTGTATTTATACTAATTGGTTTTGGTAAAGTTGCATTCCATTTAGCTATTTTTCCTTTTGAAAAATCTCTCATAGTTGCAGTTACTGTTTCCATACTAGCAGTTCCAAGTAATTTATGAACTGCATTTGCACTACCTAATCCAAACTTCATTCCCTTTAAAGTCATTGAGAAATTATTTGCAATAAAGTTAGCTGTTTTTTTAGCACGAGGACTTAATTGTTCTGCTCTTAAATGCTTAGTTAAACTTCCTGTATCAATATTTACAGGACAAGCAGATGAACAAAGTGAACATGTTGCACATGTTTCAATTCCATCATATTGGTATAAATCTCTGTACTCTTTTGCTTCTTCTTCCTTCCCAAGTCTTTCTAATCTTGAAATCTCTCTATTGATTACAATTCTTTGTCTTGGTGTTAAAGAAAGGTCATTTGATGGACATGAAGGTTCACAGAATCCACATTCAATACACTTATCAACTATTTCATTAGTTGCAGGCATTCCTTTTAAGTTTTTAAGATGCGCTTCAGCATCATCATTTATAATTACACCTGGATTTAATAAGCCTTTTGGATCAAATAAGCATTTGATTTTTTTCATCATTATATATGCGTCATTACCCCATTCAACTTCAATAAATGCAGCCATGTTTCTTCCAGTTCCATGTTCTGCTTTTAAGCTTCCTTGATATTTTACAGCAACAGAGTGAACAACATCATTCATAAAGGCATCATATCTTTTTATCTCTTTTTCATCTGCAAAATCTTGAGTGAATACAAAGTGGAAGTTTCCTTCAAGTGCATGTCCAAAGATTAAAGCTTCACTATATTCATGTTTTTTAAATAAATCTTGAAGTTCAAGTGTAGCTTCTGCTAAACACTCAATTGGATATGCAACATCTTCAATAATAACTGTAGTTCCTGTTTCTCTTACTGCTCCAACTGCTGGAAATAAACCTTTTCTAATTTTCCAATAAAGTGTATATTCTTCTACATCTTTTGTAAAATAAATATCTCTTACAACTTTAAAGTCTCCAAGTAGGTTTTGAATTTGTACAGTTTGAATATCAAGGTCTTCATCTGATTTTGCTCTAGTTTCAATTAATAATGCTGTTACATTTTCATCAAAATCTTTTATAAATTCAGGCATTGCTGGATCTTCTTCAATACTTCTTAGCCCTGCTCTATCCATTAGCTCAACTGCATCAACAGTAATACTTTTATCATCAAGTGCAAGTTTTAATTTTGTAACAGCAGAACATGCTTCTTTAATATCTTTAAAGTAAATAAGAGCAGATGCTTTATCTTTTAAATCTTCAACTGTATAGTAAGTAATTTCTTCAATAAATGCTAATGTTCCTTCAGAACCAATTATTAAATGCTCTAAAATTTCAAACTCATCATCAAAATCAATCAGTGCGTTTAACGAGTAACCACATGTATTTTTAATTTTGAATTTTCTTTCAATTTTTGCCCGTAATTCTTCATTGTTTTTAGTGTCTTGTGAAAATTGCTTTAAGTCTTTTAAAAACTCTCTATGAGTTACTCTAAAAGCATTTTTACTTGTCTCACATGATGTATCAAGTTTTGTACCATCTGCGAAAATTAACTTCATTGATTTTAACGTTTTATATGAGTTTTGTGAAATACCACAACACATACCAGATGCGTTGTTAGCTGCAATTCCACCAATCATTGCTGCATTAATAGATGCTGGATCTGGTCCAATTTTCTTTGAATATGGAGATAATAAGTTATTAACTTGTGCACCTGTAAGTGCTGGTTGTAATGAGATATAACTTTTATCATCTGAAATTTTAAAGTCTGTAAATTTTCTTGAAGTTACTATTAAAATAGAATCACTAATAGCTTGTCCTGAAAGTGAAGTTCCAGCTGCTCTAAATGTAATACTTAACTCTAATTCATTTGATAATTCAATGATATCTTGAACCTCTTTTGCATTATCAGTTTTAATTACTATTTTTGGAATTAATCTATAAAAAGAAGCATCTGTTCCATATGCTAATGTATGTAGCTTATCCGTAAAGATATTTGTTTTTTCAATCTTTTTTGAAATTTGATTATAAAAGTTTAAATATTTACCTTCTAACATGTTTTATCCTTTAGTTTTTAATTATATTTAGTTTTGATTAAAATTGTTTAAAAATAAAGTATTATTCTAGTCTTGGTACTGTATATATTCTTTGTTGTGGATCGTATATAAAAGCAAACATCCTATCTTTGCTTTTATATATGATGTTTGAAAGTAGTTTTTGAATTAATAAATTCATAGGCATATCTCCTATTATAAAAACAAAAGGTCTAGCCTTTTGTTTTTAATTTTTATCCAGCTGTACTTGGATTAATTCCGAAGAACTCTGGGTAGAAAGCAATTAACATTAATACTATAACTTGAATTATAATAAATGGTATTACTCCTTTATAAATCTGTATAGTTCTAACAGTTGCTGGAACTACTCCTTTTAAATAGAATAAGGAGAATCCAAACGGTGGCGTTAAGAACGATGTTTGTAAGTTCATAGCAATTAAAATAGCAAACCAAACAGGGTTAATATCTAAATTCATTGCAATTGGAACTAATATAGGAACAATAATATATGAAATCTCAACGAAGTCAATAAAGAATCCTAATACTAGAATAGCTAACATTGTAAAGATAATGAATCCCCATTTTTCATCACCAGGTAAGCTCATCATAAAGTGCTCAACAATTTCATCTCCACCTGTATATGTAAATACCATTGAGAATGCTGTTGCACCAATTAGAATACCAAATACCATTGAAGTAATTTTAACTGATTCTAAAGATGCTTCTTTTACCATTTGAAGTGAGAATGTTTTATAAACAAGTGCAAGACCAACTGCTCCTAAACATCCTACTGCTGATGATTCAGTTGGTGTTGCAACACCTGCAAAAATTGAACCAAGTACTAATAAAATTAGTGTTAAAGATGGAATAATATCAATTAAAGCTCTTATTACTTGTTTACTTTTAGACCCACGACTAGAATCTGCTGGAATTGCAGGAGCCATATCTTTATTTAAAAATGATACTACAACAATATATAAGATATATGCACCAACAAGTGCAAGTCCTGGACCAATTGCTGCTTTAAATAAATCTCCAACAGGAACTTGGAATACATCTCCTAAGATAATTAAAACAATTGAAGGAGGAATAATTTGTCCTAATGTCCCAGAAGCACAAATAGTACCACAAGCAAGAGGAGTATTATATTTATACTTCATCATTACAGGAAGTGAAATAACACCCATAGCAACAACAGAAGCACCAACAACACCAGTAGATGCTGCAAGTAATGCACCAACTAAAACAGTTGAAATAGCAACTCCACCTCTAATTTCTCCAAATAAGAATCCCATTGATTCTAAAAGTCTCTCAGCTAGACCAGTTTTTTGTAAAACAATACCCATAAAAATAAACATAGGAACTGCCATTAAAATTGTATTTTGCATAATTGACATAATTCTAAATGGCATAAAGTCAAACATTAATAGACCTTCTTCAAAACCGTCTATTAAAGCTACGTCTAAACCATCATCAAAACCAATTTCAAGAATACCAGCAATTATTCCAAATAATACAGAAACAGCTGCAAATGTAAATGCTACAGGGAAACCAAATAGTAGCATTATAAGTGCAGCAAAAAACATTATAATTCCTACCATTATTTATCTCCTTTGTGGTGTAAGTCATCATCTAATTTGTGAACTTCATCAACCATGTGTTCAATATCTCCATTTACCATATGAGGTGCAACTGGATGTAAACCTTTGTATACATTTAGATTTTTTATAAAAAATCCAATTGAAGTAATAATTAGTAAGAAAAATGATATTGGAATTAATGATTTAACTAACCATCTATTCGTAAGCCCACCTGGATCACCACTTTGCTCTCCTGATTGGTAAGCTTCAATAACATAATCAATTGAACCAAAACCAATTAATACTGAAATTGGTAATATGAATAATACAACACCAACCATGTTAATTATTGCTTTTTTCTTATCTTTTAATGTATCGTAGATTAAATCCACTCTTACATGACCATCTTCTTTTAGTGTATATGAAATACCTAAAAGTATAATTACTGAAAATAGATGCCATTCCATTTCTTGCATAGCAATACTTCCTGATCTAAAAAAGTATCTCATAACTACATCATAAAATACGTTTAGTATCATAAGTACCATTACTATTGCAGTAATATACCCTATAATATTGGCAAATTTATCAAAACCTTTTTCTAGTTTTAACAGCATAAAAATCCTTTTGAGTGTTCTTAATAAGTCGAATAAATATAAATATATTGTATATATTTATAACACTTATTCTTTTCTAAGATGAGTATTTTAACCCTCTTTTATGAGGGTTAAAATTTCGACAGCGTATTATATCTATTTTAAGTTGTCTTTTAAATATAAGTAATCAGACATTTTAGTCCATTCTCTAGCTTTCTTTTGGTAAGCAGCTTGTGAATCTAATACTTCTTTTAATAATGGTTGACCTTTAGTTTTTTCAACTAATAACTCAGCATTTGCTTTTTTCATAGCATCCATAACTTCTTTAGGGAAAGTTTTGATTTTAATATTTGGATAGTCTTTTTCAATTTTAGACCATGCTTCAGAACTCATGTGGTAGTTTTGAATATACATATCATATGCAGATAATTTCATTGCTGTTACTAAAATAGTTTGTAAATGTTTTGGTAACTTGTTGAATTTTCTTTCATTAACTAAAAATTGTAATTCAGTTGCTGGCTCATGCCATCCTGTATAGTAGTAAGGAGCAATTTTATTGAATCCCATTTTAATATCCATACCAGGTCCAACCCATTCAAGAGCGTCAATAGTACCTCTTTCTAGTGATGTATATAACTCACCAGATGCGATATTAGTAACTGTAAGACCTAATTTTGCCATGATTTCACCAGCAAATCCAGGAATTCTCATTTTAAGACCTTTTAAATCATCAACAGTCTTAATTTCTTTTCTGAACCATCCACCCATTTGGTTTCCAGTGTTTCCACCAGGGAATGATAATACTTTATGTTTTTTATAAGCTTTTTTCATTAAGTCCATACCACCACCGTGATAGAACCATGCATATTGCTCAGGTGTAGTCATACCAAATGGCATAGTTGTAAATGGTAAAGTATTAATATCTTTACCTTTCCAGTAATATGATGCAGAGTGACCCATATCATACTGACCACCTTTAACCATATCTAAAATTCCAAGTGCTGCTTTATGTTTATTTGAAGCGTCAACTCTAATTTTTAATTGTCCTTGAGACATTTCTTCAACCATTTTAGCCATATTAGTTGGTGTATCATAGAATGGGCTTAATGTAGATCCCCATGTAGTAGCAAGCTTCCACTTGTATACTTTATCTTTAGCAACTGCTGCTGTACTTAATCCCGCAACTAGTGCAGAAGTAAGAAGTAATTTAGTTGTAGTTTTTAACATGATCATTTTCTCCTTAGATTTGTTATGCGTAAAGTTTAACTACAAGAAATGAAAATGATATGATATTTTATGTGATAAATGTAAAATTTATGTAGAAATTAGCTAGTTTTGAAAATATATCCAGTATCTACTACTGTTTCAATATAATCATTAGAAAGAATTTTTCTTAATCTTCGAATTAAAGATCGTATAGATTCTAAAGATGCAAAACTTCCTTCCCAAACATAATTTTCAATTGCTTCGTAAGATAAAACTTGATTTCTTTTAGTTAAAAAGAGATTTAGAAGTAGCCTTTCTTTTTTTGTTAATCTTTGCTCTTTATCATTTATAAATATCAAAGATGATTTATAATCAAAATAACAATTCTCATCAAAATAGATTAAGTCATCTTGTATTTTACAAAACTTTTCTATTTTTATTTCAAGTTCATCTATAAAAAATGGTTTTTTTAAATAGTCATTACATCCAAAGTCATAAGATTGTTTGATATCATTAAGTTCAACACTAGCAGAAATTATAATTACAGGTATATCTTTGTAGAACTCTCTAATTTTCTTTAATATTTTAATCCCATCAATATTTGGAACATTTATATCTAAAATAAAGCAACTATATCCATCAGCTATTTTTTCTATTGCATCTGCTCCATCCACACAAGATTGAACTTTATAGCCTTTTAGTTTTAACCTTTTAGTAATAGTGTCATTTAACTTTTTATTATCTTCTAGTAGTAAGATTTTCATTTTAAACCTTTTTATGAGGTAGTCTAATTGTAAAAATTACATTATCATCTTCATTTCTAACTGTAATTGTTCCCCTCATTTTATCTTCAATAATTACTTTTGCCATATAAAGACCAAGGCCTGTTCCATCTGCTTTTGTAGTAAAGTATGGTTGAAAGATAGAGTGTATTATTGTTTCATCAATTTTACCTGCATCATCAATAATTTCTATGCTATTATAATTAATACATCTTTCAATATTAATTTGAATATTACCTTTTTTATTTTCATCTTGCTGCTTATCTATAATTTTATTTTTTGCATTATTTACAAGGTTTAGTAAAACTTGTTTAAACTCGTTCTCATAACCGTAGATTAAAAGTTCTTCATCTTTATTTTTATAATTAAAACTCATTTCTATATTAGAATAGAATATTTGTTTTCCAATAATTTCGTTTATTTCGTTTAAAGATTTAGAAATTGAGAAGAGTTTCTTTTTTGTTGAGGGTTTTAAGAAGTTTCTAAAATCATTTAAAGTTCTAGACATATATTTAATTTGAACCATTGAGTCTTTTACAAAATCATTTACTTCTATATCTTTTAATTCATTTAATAAATATGATGTTTGTATATCTTGAACTAATGCTGATAGCTCTACAAGTGGTTCATTCCATTGATGTGCAATTGCCGCAATCATATCACCCATTTCAGCTAATTTACTTTGTTGTATTAAGAACTGTTTTTGTTGAACACGTTCAGTTATATCATCCATAATACAAACTATTCCACCAACACTTTGATCTATGTTTTTATAAACAGCTTTATTCAAAATGATATGTTTCATTTGATTTGACGCTGTGTAAAATGTAAATTCTGAAGTAGAAGTTGAGAATGTATTTAACAACTCTTTATCAATTATTGTGTTTTTTGATGCAACTTCATTTGTAAAAAAATCAAAGGCAGTTTTACCTATGATTTGATCTCTATGTTCATTTACTAAGTTTGCAAAAGCTAAGTTACAACCTAAAAACTTTCCATGAATATTTTTATAATAAATTGGATTAGGAATAGTATCTAATAATACTTTATCAAATTCTAACCTATTAGATAGCGCTCTTTCTACTTTTAATCTTCTTTGAATATTAGCACGAAGAGTGACAACAATAATACTTAATACCAAAATAATCAAAATTGCTAAAATAAAAAACTGTGTAAATTTTTTATATTCTGAACTTGGCTGATTTGTTAATATATAATCATCTACATGTTTTGTTATATCTATATTAAACCTATTTAATTCATTATAATCAAACATATATTCGTTAGGTGATTTTTCTAAAATTGGTATTTGGGAAATCTTTTTTCCATTTAATATTTCAAGTGCCATTTTTGATACAGCTTCTCCTTGACCAATTGCAGAAGTTAAAAGTCCACCTACAATTCCATAATTCAAATAAAAATCCCAAAGACCATAAATTGGAACATGGCTGGCTTCTCTGATTTTGGTAAAGCTTTGTTTATATGTAAAATATTTACCTGTTGTATCTTTAAACAATAAAACAAATAAAACAGCAGTATCTTCCCCTAATTTTGAAACTTTTTTTGCAATTCCCTCGATTTCTAAATTATCAATATATTCAATTTCAAAATCTTTTTTGTATTTTTGAATAATAGGTCTTAAATCTCTTTTTACTGCATAACCTGTTTTAGAATTATCATTTATTATTACTAGTTTTTTTAAATTTGGGTGTAAGTCTTTTATTAACTCAAAGTTTTTTTCTAAGTCTACTTGCTCAACTACACCTGTCATATATTTTTTCATATAGTTTTGTTCTAAAAATGCTTTATCAAAATTGTTTATTCCACAAAAAAGAACAGGCAAGTTCTCAAAGAGATAAGTATGATAGTTAATTACAAAATCAAAAGCATTATTATCACTTGCAATTATTAAATCAAAGCTTCTTTTTTGAAATTGTTGTTTGTAAAGTTTTGCAAGTTGGTCTAAATATATTGGATCAGCAACTCTTTTTGTATCCATATATACAGTTGTAAGTTCTATATTTTCGTGCGATTTAAACTCTTTTTCAATGGTTTTAGAAATATCATCACTCCAAACATATCCTTTATGATATGAATGAAGTAATAAAACCTCTTTTGGTTCTTGTCCTAAAACAAATGTAATAAAAATTAAGCTAAATAGTATTATTTTTTTCATTTATACCTTCTATTTAGCTATTATATCAAGATTTTGTAAAAATTACATAACCAGATTTTGGACCATGAGCACCGATAACTAGTGACTGCTCTATATCTGCTGTTTTAGAAGGTCCTGAAATGAATACACCATAGCCAGTATTTTCAAAATTTATTTTTTCATATGCTTCATGCATATTTGAAACAATTTCTTTTTCATCTATTACAATTACAATATTTTGTGCAATAAAATATAAAGACCTATGTCTATTATCTTCATTTTTCATCCAAATAGCACCATTTTCAGCAACTGCAAAATTTCCTTTTACTACTGCTAAATCTATATTTTTTAAATTATGAGCATCATCTTCTTCATTTGCATTAAAATTGCTTAGAGTAAAACCATCAACATTTGAAGCAATTTGTTTTTCATCTTTATATAATTCTTTAATAGTTTTATCTAAATCTTTTTTATCAATTACTAAAGCTTTTCCTCCAACACTTTCAATCATTGTAGAAAATTTCTCATGTTTTTTTTCAAAAGTTATTCCAAAGTTTTCATAAGAAGGAAGTTCTACATCAACAGCTACATTATTCTTTTTAATGTTTTGTAGTATTTTTTCTTTACTAGTCATCTAAATCTCCTTGCTCAAACATTTCTTTAAAACTCTTTTCTGCCATTTTAGGCATATCTCTTTGTTTTCCCCATGCATTTGCTTTGTTGTAAACAATTGAATCAGGAAGTTTTGGAACAATTTTACGAGCCATTTTTCCTGCAAAATCAAATAACTTTGGTTTTGTCATAAGCCATGCTGTAATTTTCATAGCCATTTTTTTCTTAGGATCAATTAGTTTCATTTCACTTAAATCTTGACGTCTTGCATAAAGTTGTGAATCTAAATCAATTTTTACAGGACAAACATTTGTACATGAACCACATAAAGTACAAGCAAAAGGCAATGTGTTATGCTTTTCGGGCTCTTTAACTGCACCTAAAATAGAACCAATTGGTCCTGGAATTACATATTCATAAGAGTGACCACCTGATCTTCTGTATACTGGACATGTATTCATACATGCACCACATCTAATACAATTTAATGCTTTTTTATACTTTTCAGAAGATAAAAATTCACTTCTTTTATTATCAACAATAATAATATGCATTTCTCCACCTTCAATTGGCCCATGAAAATGTGAAGTATATGATGTAATTGGTTGACCTGTTGCACTTCTTGCTAGTAATCTTGTAAATACTGATAAGTCTTCAAGTCTTGGAATTACTTTTTCAATTCCCATTGAAGCAATATGAAGTTTTGGAACTGATGCACCCATATCAGCATTTCCTTCATTTGTACATACAACAACTCCACCTGTTTGTGCAATTGCAAAGTTTACACCTGTCATTCCAGCTTCTGCGTTCAAGAAATCTTCTCTTAATGAAGCTCTTGCTGCTCTTGTTAAATATGTAGGATCATCATTTCCTTTTTCTGTTCCTAAATGTTCAACAAAAGTATCAGATACATCCATCTTTTTTAAGTGAATTGCTGGCAGTACAATATGTGAAGGAGGTTCGTTTCTTAATTGAACAATTCTCTCTCCTAGGTCGGTATCAATAACTTCTATACCACGCTCTTCTAAAAAAGGATTTAAATGACACTCTTCTGTTAACATCGATTTTGATTTAACAAGTTTTTTTACATTTTTTTCATTTAGAAGTTTATATGCAATTTCATTATGCTCTTTTGCATCTGCTGCAAAGTGAACTTTGATGCCTTTTGCATTAGCATTTTTTTCAAATTCTAAAAGATAAGTATCTAAATTTGCCATTGTATGAGATTTGATTCTACTTGCAAACTCACGTAAATTTTCCCATTCAGGAATAGTTTTTGTTGCTATATCTCTTTTTTCTCTTACAAACCATAAAGCTTGGTCATGCCAATGCATTCTTTCATCATTTGCAACAAACTCTTTTGCATTTTGTGGATGATTAGTACTCATAGTTCTTCTCCTAGTAAGATTTGAACAATATGTTTTACTTTTATTGGATGGTTATTTCTATTTATGATTCCATCCATGTGCATTAAACAGGACATATCAGCACCTGTCATTACTTGAGCATTTGAGTCTAAGTGATCTTTAATTCTATCTTTCCCCATAGCAATTGATAAATCTTCTTCTTGCACAGAGAATGTTCCACCAAAACCACAGCATTCATCTTCTCTTTTTAATGTAACAAGTTCAATTCCTTCAACTTTTTGAAGTAAGTTTTTTAGCTTAGAATTATATGGAATATTTAATTCACTTGCAGTTGCTAATTTTAAAACTCTATGTCCATGACAAGAGTTATGAAGACCAACTTTATAAGGAAAACTTGTGTTAAAGTTTAGGTTTTCTAACTTAACTACGTCATGTAAAAATTCACATACTTCATAAATTGAAGCTTTAACTTTATTATAATCTTCATCATTATTGAAAAAAGGTGCATAATGTTCTTTAACCATTGAAACACATGAACCACTAGGTGCTACAATATAGTCATAATCTTTAAATGTTTTAACAAATTGCTTTGCTAAAGTTTCAACGTCTTTAGAACAGCCTGAGTTTGCCATAGGTTGTCCACAGCATGTCTGGTTTAGTGGATAATCTATATCCAAGCCTTGTTGTTTTAATATCTTATAAGTAGATTTACAAATATCTGGATATAGTTCGTTCATAAAACAGGGAATAAATAGACCTATTTTCATATAAACTCCTTTTAAATTATCTTGTAATTCTATATTTAATATATGAAATTGGTATGATATTTTATTTTTTTAAATAAATGGAAATGTCGTTTTCTAAATAATCATCTTTTATTTTTATTTGTGAGCAGATGCTTTTACAAAATTTTAGCACCGTATTTATAGAAATATCACTTAATGGATCATCTTTTAAGAAATTAAAAACAAAACCTTTTTTTGAAGCTTTATATGAACGTTTTATAAAAGTTAAAACTTCATCTTCATTTAGAGTATTCATAGCTCCACTACAGATGTAATAATCAGCACTAGGGAGCTTATCTTCAAGTATATTTTTTAAAACGAATTTTGTATTTAAAAATCTTTTTGATGCCGCGTTTATCATTTCTTCTTCGCAATCAATACCAATATACTTTTCTGGTTTAAAATCATTATCAAATAAATAGTTGTAATATTCACCAAAGCCACAACCTGCATCAACAATTACACATTCTTTTACTTCGTCTTGAATAAATTGTGTTAATACTTTAAAACGTATATACTGTGACTCTTCGCAGCTCCAGTGAACTCCTCTAGCACTAATCCCATATTTTTTTATGACTCTTTTATAAAATTGAGTATTATTTTTATATCCAATATTTGCCATGATTTAGCAGTTATCTATTTGTTCAATTATTACATTGTTATCTTTAATAAATTTAGAGATAAGTTCTGAGTTTGTATGTTCATAGGCTTTATCGTAAACAATTCTTTTTATTCCACTTGCTATTAAATTTTTTGAACATTCACTACAAGGTTCTAGAGTTACATAAATTGTTGCATCTTCTATACTAATTCCTTTTCTTGCTGCCCAAATTATTGCATTCATTTCAGCATGAATTTCGTAAGTTTTAGACCAGTCATGATGGTCTTTTGTATATTCTCCATTCCAATGGTCACTACAATTTGTATATCCAGCAGGAGTTCCATTATAACCCGTTGAGAGTATTCTTCCATCTTTTACAATTACAGCGCCTACTTGTTTTGATACACATTTTGAAGCACTTGCTATTTCTTTTGCAATATTTATAAATGTTTGGTCTTTTAACATTTTTGTACCTTGTGGTTATTTATAGAAGTATAGCAAATAAAAGAATAAAAATCATTGCTATAAACT
Organism: Arcobacter peruensis; assembly: GCF_003711085.1. Taxonomy (NCBI): domain Bacteria; kingdom Pseudomonadati; phylum Campylobacterota; class Epsilonproteobacteria; order Campylobacterales; family Arcobacteraceae; genus Arcobacter; species Arcobacter peruensis. The sequence continues at coordinate 1,922,726 of NZ_CP032363.1, read as the reverse complement.
TAAATTATGCTTATTTGTTTTAACAAAAATAAAATTATAATTAAAATTGTGATAACATGTTGAAAATTTGACAAGATTAATAAAAAGGCTAACTATGGATTTTAAAGAAATCAAAGAATTAATAAGAGTATTTGACAAGAGTGCATTAAACAAATTAAAAGTTAAAGATGGAGAATTTGAAATCTCTATGCAAACTGGATTTGAAGGTGGTACGGTTGTAACTACTGCTGCTGCACCTGTTGCTGCACCAATTGCTCCTGTTGCAGCACCTGTTGCTGTTGCTAGTTCTGAAGCTGCAGTAAGCACTGCTGTTACTGGTGATACAATTGATTCGCCAATGGTAGGAACATACTATGCTTCTCCATCACCTGAAGCTCCTGCATTTGTAAAAGCTGGAGATACAGTTAAAAAAGGTCAAACTTTATGTATCTTAGAAGCTATGAAAATTATGAATGAAGTTGAAGCTGAATTTGATTGTAAGATTATTGACATCTTAGTTAAAGATGGTGACCCAGTTGAATATGATATGCCTATATTTACTGTAGAAAAAATATAAAGATTTCATATGGCTGAAATTAAAAAAATATTAATTGCTAATAGAGGAGAAATAGTTCAAAGAGCTATACGAACTATTAGAGAAATGGGTAAGAAATCAGTTGCAGTTTATTCTGCAGGTGATAAAAATGCATCATATTTAAAACATGCAGATGAAGCTGTTTGTATTGGTGATGTTAAGTCTGCTGATTCATACTTAAATATTCCTGCACTAATTACTGCTGCAGAAATGACAGGATGTGATGCAATTTTCCCAGGTTATGGTTTCCTTTCTGAAAACCAAGATTTTGTAGAAATTTGTAGATTACATAATATTAAATTTATTGGTCCTTCTGTTGAAGTAATGGAAAAAATGGCTGATAAATCAAAAGCAAAAGATGAAATGATTAAAGCTGGTGTTCCAGTTGTACCTGGTTCAGATGGTGCTGTTCATTCACTTGAAGAAGGTAGAAAAGTAGCACTTGAAATTGGTTATCCAATTATGGCTAAAGCATCTGCTGGTGGTGGTGGAAGAGGAATGAGACTTATTAATGATGAGTCTGATTTTGATCAGCTATTCATGGCTGCTTCTTCTGAAGCTTTAGCTGCATTTGGTGATGGTACTATGTACCTTGAGAGATTTATTAATAACCCAAGACATATTGAAGTTCAAGTTATTGGAGATTCTCATGGAAATGCAATTCATGTAGGTGAAAGAGATTGTTCTTTACAAAGAAGACATCAAAAAGTTATTGAAGAATCACCTGCAATTTTATTAAATGATGAGACTAGAGCTCATTTACATGATGTTGCTGTTAAAGCTACAAAATTCCTTAAGTATGAAGGTGCTGGAACTTTTGAATTCTTAGCAGATGATAAGCAAAATATTTACTTTATGGAAATGAATACAAGACTTCAAGTTGAGCATCCTGTTTCTGAAATGGTTTCTGGGCTTGATATTGTTGAATGGATGATTAAAGTTGCACAAGGTGAGAAATTACCAGCACAAGAAAAAATCAAATTTAGAGGTCATGCAATTGAAGTAAGAATTACAGCTGAAGATCCTAATTCGTTCTTACCAAGTCCTGGAAAAGTTACACAATGGATGGTTCCTGGTGGAAGAAATGTAAGAGTTGATTCACATTTATACGCAGGATACGTTGTACCTCCTTATTATGATTCAATGGTTGGAAAACTAATTGTTTGGGGAAGAGATAGAAATAAAGCTATTAATATTATGAAAAGAGCTTTAAATGAGTTTGAAGTAGAAGGAATTAGAACTACAATTCCATTCCATAAAAAAATGATGGAAAATGAAGATTTTATTTCAAATGAATATGATACAAAATACCTAGAAAACTACAAATCACTTGATGATATTTAAGAAATAAGGGATTAACCCCTATTTCTTAAAGCTTAAATTTATCTAAAATTAGATATAATCCGCCAAATTATACACATTTATATACCCCATTCTACTTTGATAATATGTTTACATATTCATATCAAAGATTCATTTTTGATAAAATAACTCAACTTTGACATAACTGAAATTACGCTTTAATCGTACATTAATGGGAAGATAAGATCTACTTATATAACCGTGTATCATTTAATAAAAATATACTAAGGTAAAAAATGACTTTTAACGATTTCAATTTTAAAGAACAGTTACAAAAAGCAATTGATTTTGCAGGATTTAAAGAACCATCACCAATACAAGCTGAAGCAATTCCTATTGTTTTAGAAGGAAAAGATATGGTTGGTCAAGCTCATACAGGTACAGGTAAAACTGCTGCTTTTGGACTTCCTGTAATTAATATGATGAAGGGACAACAAGGTGTTGAAGCTGTTGTTATTGTTCCTACAAGAGAACTTGCAATGCAAGTATCAGATGAATTATTTAGATTTGGTAAAAATTTAAACTTTAATACAGCAACTGTATATGGTGGGCAATCTTACTCTATGCAATTAAGAAATATTGATAGGTCTTCAATCATTGTTGCAACTCCAGGAAGATTTTTAGATTTATTAAGAGGTGGAAAAATTAATATTAAACCTTCTTACGTAATTTTAGATGAAGCAGATGAAATGCTTGACATGGGATTCTTAGATGATATTAAAGAAATTTTTACATTTATGCCAGCAGAAAGACAAACTTTATTATTCTCTGCAACTATGCCTCAAGCTATTAAAAATCTTGCAAAAACAATTTTAAAAGACCCAGCATTTGTTACATTAACTAAAAAAGATGTTACAAACTCTAAAATTACACAAACATATTATGTTGTTGATGAAAGAGAAAGAGATGATGCATTAATTAGATTATACGACTTTAAAAATCCTACAAAATCAATAATTTTTTGTAGAACAAAAAAAGAAGTTGATAGATTATCAACTTTCTTAGTTTCTCAAGGATTTATGGCAAAAGGTCTTCATGGTGATATGGAGCAAAGACAAAGAGAAGAAGCAATTAGAGCTTTTAAATCATCTAAATTAGAAATCTTAATTGCAACAGATGTTGCTGCAAGAGGATTAGATGTAAATGATGTATCTCACGTATTTAACTACCACTTACCATTTGATTCTGAATCATATGTACATAGAATTGGTAGAACAGGACGTGCAGGTAAAGAAGGTGTTGCTGTTTCAATTGTAACTCCACATGAATTCAGAATGCTTCAAAAAATTGAAAAAAATATTGGTACAAAACTTGAAAGTAAAATTGTTCCAAATATTGATTCTGTTAAAGTAAAAAAAGTTGCAGATTTAAAAGACAAAATTACTGAACAAGATATTAAAGATTACGCTTTACAATTAGTTGAAGAATTAAAAGAAGAATTTGATATTTCAACAATTGCATTTAAATTAGCTTCTATGGTTGCTTCTTCTACTTATGTAAAAGGTAACGATAAAATCGGTAAATCTGAAAGTGATATTAAAAGACTTATTGAAAATGCTCCAAGAGGCGATGACAGAGGTGGTCGAGGTCGAGGTAGAGGTGGTTACCGAGGTGGAAACAGAGGCGGAAGATCTGGTGGTGGAAGATCTGATGGTCGTTCTGGTGGAAGATCAGGCGGTGATAGAGATAGAGGCGGAAGATCTGGTGGTAGATCTGACGGACGGTCTGGTGGAAGATCAGGCGATAGAAATAGAAGAAGAGATTAATCTCTTTTTCTACACCCAATAAACTTCAAAAACTACTTATAGTATATAATACAAAATAATAATCCTAAATCTCTTTTTATCTTTTCTAATATTGTAAAATTTACAAATTTTTCAGGTATATAATATAGTCTTTTATCATAAATTAACTACTTTAGCTATAAATAAATTAAGCTTATTTAAAGGTTTAGCAAGTAATTTTCCACTAAAATAATATCCATTTAAAATTACAAAAGGGTTACATTGGATATTAAAACTTTCGATTCTATAGATAAAGCTACTGAGAAAACAGTTTCAAGCTTTGCTAAACTTTCACTTGCATTACTTTTTATGGTAGTAGTTTTTCTTTGGTCTTATACTTCACATGGTGATGTTCCAAATAACACATTTTTAGTTATTGGTGCAGTATTTGGTGCATATATGGCTATGAATATTGGTGCTAATGATGTTGCAAATAACGTAGGACCTGCTGTTGGTTCAAAAGCAATGACATTAATGTGGGCAATTATAATTGCAGCTACATTTGAAGCTCTTGGTGCTTTTGTTGCAGGTGGTGATGTTGTTAAGACTATTAAAAAAGGTATTATTGATCCTGCTTTAATTTCTGACCCTCAAATCTTTATTTGGGCTATGACAGCTGCTTTATTATCAGCTGCACTTTGGCTTAACTTTGCAACATCTGTTGGAGCTCCAGTTTCAACTACTCACTCAATTGTTGGTGGTGTTATGGGTGCAGGTATTGCAGCAGCAGGTTTTTCTATTGTAGATTGGGGAACAATGGGGAAAATTGCTGCTTCTTGGGTTATATCTCCTGTTTTAGGTGGAATTATTGCTGCAGCTTTTCTTTATCTTATTAAAACTAAGATTGTTTATAAAAAAGATATGGTAAGTTCTGCAAAAATAATTGTTCCTTATTTAATAGCTGTTATGACTTGGGCATTTTCTACTTATTTAATTTTAAAAGGTATTAAAAGATTAATAAAATTAGACTTCTTTACTGCTGCTGGAATTGCTTTAATAATTGCAGTAATAGCATATATACTAGTAAAACCATTAATTGCAAAAGCTGCAGATAAGCTTGAAAATACAAGAGTTAGTGTTAATACACTATTTACAGTTCCTTTAATTTTTGCAGCTGCACTTTTATCATTTGCTCATGGTGCTAATGATGTTGCAAATGCAATTGGACCATTAGCTGCTATTAATGATGCTGTTATGAACTCTGAAATTCATTCAAAAGTTGATATTCCATTTTGGGTAATGGCAGTTGGTGCTTTAGGTATTGCCGTTGGACTTGCATTATATGGACCAAAGCTTATTAAAACAGTTGGTTCTGAAATTACTGAATTAGACCAAATGAGAGCTTATTCAATTGCTATGGCTGCATCTATTACTGTTATTATTGCATCTCAACTTGGACTCCCTGTTTCTTCAACTCATATTGCAGTTGGTGGTGTATTTGGGGTAGGTTTTTTACGAGAATATTTAGATTCTAATGAAAGTAGATTTTTACAAGGTTTAAGAAAAAAGTTTAAAAAGCATAAAAAAGAATTAGACTCAATGACTAAAGAGCTTGATGAATTAGAAGCTATTGAAAAAAAATCAAAAACTAATTATGTGAGAATTGTTGAATTATACAAAAGTATTGAAGAAAAACAAGAGATTGTAAAACAAGAGAAAAAAGATGTTAAAGAAGCAAAAAGTGTTAAGTATGTAAAAAGAGATGCAGTTAAAAAAATTATTGCTGCATGGGTAATTACTGTACCTGCTGCTGCTATTCTTTCAGCTGCTGTATTCTTTATGATAAAAGGAATTATGTCTTAAGTAGAAATATCTACTTAAGGCCTAAGACCTTACTCTTTATTCTATTTGAAAGATTTTATAACTTTATGATAAAATCACGAAAAAAATAGGAATTTCTCTATCGAAGCTATCTTATCAGTTTTACCAGTTTATTTTTTCATTGTTTTAGGTTTTGCAGCTAAGAAAGTTTTTAGTGATGAAATTAATGAAAGAACATTAGTTCTTTTATCTCTTTACTTTTTTCAACCTATTTTAATCTTTTGGGGACTAACAAAAGCTCCTATTGATTATGCATTTATAGCCTCTCCTTTAGTATATTTAGCAATTGTTTTAATTTCCTTACTAATTTTATTAATAGTAAATAAAAAGATATTTAAACAAAGACAAGACCAATCTATTTATCTAGCAACTGCACTTGTAGGTAATACTGGTAATTTGGGTATTCCTTTAGGAATTGCACTATTTGGTATGGCTTCTGTTCCTTATACTAGTATTATAAATATTGCAAATATACTATTTATATATATTTTCTCAGTTTATTTCTTTGCAAGAGAGCAATTTTCATTAAAAGAAGCAATTTTCTCAATTTCAAAAATACCTGGTATTTGGTTTGCAATCTTAGCTTTACTTGTAAATTATAATGGTATTGGAATCAATAAAAATATTTATACTGCTTTAGAAATGGGAGCTTATGCTTCTATGGTTATTCAGTTACTTATTTTTGGTATGTATTTATCTAAAATCAAAATCAAATCAATGCCTTGGTATTCATCTTTACATATTAGTTTTATCAAACATATATTTTTACCACTATTTGGAATATTTATCATTTTATATTTTACGAATCTAAACGCTTATGTGGCATCAATTTTAATTATGGAGCTAATGGTACCACTTGCTGTTAATAATGTAAATTTAGCTGCTTTATACAACTGTAAACCATATGATGTAACAGCTTCGATTTTAATTTCATCTGTAATTTTTGTTTTTCTTTTATATCCTTATATTCAAATTATTGAATACTTTATTAAATAGGACTTTTTATGTGTGGAATTTTAGGTAGTAATTTTTTATCAAATGATTTTGAACAAGCTTTGCAAATACAAAATAATCGTGGTCCTGATTACCAAAAAAGTGTGAAAATAAATAACATGCAATTTGGTCATAATAGATTGGCAATTATTGATTTAAATGAAGAAGCAAATCAACCTATGATTTTTGATGATATCTTGATTGTTTTTAATGGTGAAATTTATAACTATAAGCAGTTAATTATTGATGAAAACTTAGAGTGTAAAACTGCATCTGATACTGAAGTAATTATTAGACTTTATCAAAAGTATGAGCATGACTTTTTAAATAAATTAAATGGAATGTTTTCTTTTTGTATCTATGATATGAAAAAAGAAAAGTATTTTTGTGCAAGAGATAGATATGGCAAAAAACCATTTTTTTACTATTTTAAAGATAACAAGTTTATTTTTGCTTCTTCAATTAAATCAGTTTTAAAGCTACTTGATAAAAAACCTAATTTAAATAAAGTGGCTGTTAATAAATATTTACAATATTTTGTATCATATGGTGAGGATACTTTTTATCAAAATATTTTAAAACTTGAATCTTCAACATATTTAATTTATGAACCAAAAAAATCAAAAGAGCTTATAAAAAAAAGATATTATAAGATTAATACCTATAAAAAAATAAAAGATGAAAAGACAGCTTTAAAAGATATTGAAGAGCTTTTAATATCTAGTGTTGAATCAAGACTTGTGGGTGACGTTGAAGTTGCATCTTTATTAAGTGGTGGAATTGATAGTTCACTAATATCAGCACTTTATACTAAAATATCTGGTAAAAAGATTAATACATTTTCAGTTGGATATGATGAATATAAAAATTATTGTGAATTAGATTATGCACAAATTACAGCTAAGCATATAGGCTCAAATCATCATCCGGTGATAATATCAAAAAAAGAGTATATAAATAACTTCCATGACTCTTTAGATGCCTTAGAAGAACCTCATGGAGATAGTGCAGCAATTCCTTTAAATATTTTAAGTCAAAATATTCATCAAAGCGGAATTAAGACTGTATTATCAGGAGAAGGAAGTGATGAAATATTTTTAGGATATGATAACTATGCTAAGTTTTTAAAATATTATGAATTTGAAAAAACACTCTCACAAGGTCAAAATGACTTTTTAAACACAATCGTTTCAGCCTTACAAAATAATACAAAAGAAAGCGAATATTTACGAAGAATCGTAAAAAAACAAACTCTATATAACTCTTTTGGAGAAATATATACAGATATTCAAAGAAAAAAGCTTTTTAATAAGCTTCCTAGTTATAAAGCTGAAAAACCAAAAAACGATCCAGTTGATTGGATGAGTTATATTGATTTAAAAATATGGTTAGGAGAGTCTTTACTTTCAAAAGTTGATAGGATTTCTATGAGAAATTCACTAGAAGTTAGAACTCCTTTTTTAGATTTTAACTTAGTCAATTATATGTTTAGTGTTGATTCAAATATAAAAGTAGGAAATACGAATAAATATTTACTTAAAAAAATTGCAGCTAAATATATTCCTAATGAAATTATAAATAGAACAAAAAAAGGATTTAACTCACCTTTTAATGAATGGCTAAATGAAGAATATGGAAAATCAATTTTAGATACTATATTAGATGTAAATAATACAACTAAATTATTTAATGAAACGTATATTAGACATATTTATTCACTTTCATTAGATAGAAAATTTAAGCAGCATTTGTATTCTTTATTTATATTCTCACTATGGTTTAAAAAAGAGTATCTTTCTTAAGAAACAAAAGTGTAAAATCAAGACTTATATAATTTATAATATTTTAAAAGAGGACTATATGACAGTACTAATACCTGTTGATTCAACAAATAGAGACGAATGTGTTATTGCATCAATAGAAGAAAATAAATCATGGGCTTTTGTAACTTTAGATGGTGGTAAAATATCGAAGATAGAGTTTGTAGAAAGAAGAGAAGATATTTCTGTATGGATTGATGCAGTAGTGGTTATAAATGAGTTAGAATATGTTTGGCCATTTATGGATGAAGGAATAATTGCTTTAATTGCTCCAACACAAAAAAGTATTGATGAAATCGTTGAAGCTTTTTTATTCAAAGATTTACACGACTTTACAGTATAAATGATTTTTAATAAAAAAGATCAAACTACATTAGAAAATATTATTACCTCAAGACGTGATGTTAGAGGTAATAATTTTATTAATAAAAAGATATCAAAAAAGAAACTTTTAAAGATTTTAAACTCAGCACAAAATGCACCTTCTGTTGGGTATTCACAACCTTGGCGCTTTATAATTGTTGATAAAAAGAAAAAGGACTTAGTTTATAATCACTTTTCAAAATCATTTGAAAAAAGTAAAAAGAAATTTAAAGATAGAAAATTATACTCTTCACTTAAATTAGAAGGTATAAAAGAATCAAATATCAATATTGCTGTTTATTATAAAAAAAGCAAAAAAGATATTTTGGGTCAAACTTATATGAAAAGAACAGGTGAATATTCTGTCATATGTGCAATTTTAAATATGTGGTTAACTGCAAGATCGTTAAATATTGGTATGGGATGGGTTTCAATTCTAAAGCCGAAAAAAATAAATGATATATTTGATATCAAAAAAGAAGATTACAAATTTATCGCATATTTATGCTTTGGATATACAAAAGAGTTTTATGATGAACCAGAATTAAAAAAACTTGGTTGGAAAAAGAAGAAGAAATTAGAAAAATTAATCTTAAAAAAAGGAAAAATATGAAAAAAATGATTACAAAAGTAGCTATTACATCTGCATTACTTATGGCAATGTCTGTAAGTATGCAAGCAAAAGAAAAAGTTTATAAACTTAAACTTGCTACTACATGGGGAAAAACAACTGTACCTTTAATTGATACAACTTATGAGATGGTAAAATTAGCTGAAGAGATGTCAAATGGTAGATTAAAAATTAGAGTTGATACTGCATCAAAGCATAAAGCACCTTTAGGTATTTTAGATATGGTAAAAGGTGGTCAATATGATATGGGACACTCAGCATCTTATTATTGGAAAGGTAAAGATATAAATACATTACCTTTTACTTCTATGCCTTTTGGTTTAACTGCACCTGAGCAATATGCATGGTTTTATCATGGTGGTGGCTTAGAACTTATGCAAAAAGTTTACTCAAAACATAAAGTATTATCATTTCCTGGTGGAAGTACTGGGGTTCAAATGGGTGGATGGTTTAGAAATGAAATTAATTCTCTTGATGACTTAAAAGGTCTTAAAATGAGAATTCCAGGTTTTGCAGGTGAAGTTATGGCTAAACTTGGTGTTGTTGTTACAAATATTGCTCCTGGGGAGCTTTATACTTCTTTAGATAGCAAAACAATTGATGCTTTAGAGTGGGTTGGACCATCAATGGATATTAAAATGGGATTTCATAAAATAGCACCATTTTATTATACTGGTTGGCATGAACCAGCTTCAGAAATGCAATTTTTAATTAATAAAAGATCATTTGATAAACTTCCAAAAGATTTACAAACAATCTTAAAAGTTTCAATGAGAACAGCTGCATATAATATGTATATTAAAAACTACGATATGAATATTACTGCATGGAAAAATATGTTAAAAGATAATCCTGATATCAAAGTTAAAACATTCCCAAAAGTTGTTATGGATGAAATGAAAAAATCAAATAAAGAATTAAGAGATGAAGTTAGTGCTAAAAGTGCTTTATTAAAAGAAGTTTTAGCCTCACAAGATGCTTATCAGAAGAAAGCTAGAGAATGGACAAAAATGTCTGATTATTTATACTTAAAAGATAATTTAAAATAACAATAAATAAAAAGAAGCAATTAGCTTCTTTTTGTACTTCTTTCTTATCTTAATCTACTCTTTCTTTTTTCATATAAAGTATGAATTAAGAGAAATAATACTCTTATAAATATATACTTCTTGTTATTCAAGGAGAACAAATGATAAAAACTATTACAAAGTTAGGACTAGCGTCTGCTTTAATTGCAACAATTTCAGTAAATGCTCAAGCTGCAGATAAAGTTTATAAATGGAAACTTGCAACTACATGGGGGAAAACTCTTTCACCTCTAATTGATTCACCAATTAAAATGGCAAAACTTGTTGAAAAAATGTCTAATGGAAGATTTCTTATTAGAGTAGATTCTTCTAATAAGCACAAAGCTCCATTAGGTATTTTAGATATGGTTAAAGGTGGTCAATATGATATGGGACATTCAGGTTCTTATTATTGGAAAGGTAAAGATATTGATACTTTACCTTTTACTACAATGCCTTTTGGTATGACTGCGGCTGAACAATATGCATGGTTTTACTATGGTGGTGGTCTAGAGTTAATGCAAAAAGCATATAGCAAACATAAAGTTTTATCTTTTCCTGGTGGTAATACTGGTGTTCAAATGGGTGGATGGTTTAAAAAAGAAATAAATACACCTGATGATTTACAAGGTCTTAAAATGAGAATTGCTGGACTTGCAGGTGAAATTATGGCTGATTTAGGTGTTGCTGTTACTAATATGGCTCCTGGAGAATTATATACATCACTTGAAAGAGGAACTTTAGATGCTCTTGAATGGGTTGGGCCTGGAATGGATATAAAAATGGGATTTCATAAAGTAGCACCATTTTATTATACAGGTTGGCATGAACCAGCTTCTGAAATGCAATTTTTAGTTAATAAAAGAAAATATAATAAACTTCCAAAAGATTTACAAGAAATTCTACTTGTTGCAATGAGAGTATCTGCTTACGATATGTATATTCAAAATTATGATATGAGTGCAACTGCTTGGAAAAAAATCAAAACTGATTATCCAGATATTAAAATCAAAACTTTTCCAAAAGTTGTAATGGATGAAATGAAAAAATCTAATGAAAAGATTAGATTAGAAGTATCTAAGAAAAGTGATTTGTTAAAAGAGATTTTAGATTCACAAGATTCTTATCTAAAAAAAGCTAGAGAATGGACTAAGATGTCTGATTATCTATACTTAAAAGATAATTTAAAATAGTTTACAAAAATTAATTAAGAGCCTTTAGCTCTTAATTAAAATCCATTTGGATTAAATCCAAAATCATCATTACTTCCAAAATTCATAGAAGTATCAAAGTTTGATAAATTAGGATTTTCATATCCTTTTTGAACAGAGATATTTTGTAATTGCATAATATCTGCTTTAGGATCAATACCTTGAGGACATACAAAAGTACATGCACTACATAAAGTACAATCCCAAATACCTTTATCTTGTATAGAAGCGATTATAGAGCTATTATCAAGGACTTTCTTATCATTTACATATCTCAATGCTCTTGTTAGTGCAAAAGGGCCTAGAAACTCTTTATTTACATCGTAAACAGGACAAGAACTATAACATGAATTACAAAGTATACAATTACTTTGTGTATCAATTAGTTTTATATCATTGTTTGTAATTTCTTCATTACTTATATTTTCTAAAAATGCATTTGAAGTTTTTATTAGCAATGTTTCATGTGAAACATCTGTAACTAAATCTTTTATTACTGAACGATTCTTCAAAGGCTCAATCAAATCATTTTCTTGTACATTAGTTTTACAGCTTAGTTTTTCTACACCATTTACAAGAACAGAGCAAGAACCACAAACTCCACTTTTACATCCACATCTAAATGTTAAGCTAGGATCTTGTTTAGTTTTTATCTCAATCAAGGCTTGAAGTAAATTTGTTTTTTTTGTTTCAAAGAAATCTATACTATTTTTATTCTCATTCTCTTTACTAAATCTTTTTATATTTATTTTCATATTACATCCTCAAAATCTATTTGAAGTTCATTTTTAAGAATTCTTGCAAAAGAGTTTTTTTGATATTCTTCAAGTTCAGATGGATAATCATCTCTATAATGAGCTCCTCTACTTTCTTTTCTTTGTAAAGCAGTTTTAACAATTATTTCTGCAATATCAATCATATTTATAAACTCTATAAATTCAATAAGATTTTTATTGTACTGTTTTGATTTATCTTGAATACCCATTTGTTTTATATTTTGTTTTATATCTAATACTTCTTTTAATGCAAAAGTTAGATTTTTTTCATTTCTAAATACTCCAACATTATTGAAAAATAGTTTTCCTAATTTTTCTTTTTCTTCATAAAAGTTTATTTCATTTGTATATAAATAAACTTCATCGATAAAGTTTTTTTGTTTAATAAAACTAGCTGTTTCTTTATTTATATTATTACTAGACTTTACATTATTCTTTGATGCATTTGTACCTGCAACTTTACCAAGTGTTACAATTTCTAATAAAGAATTACCACCTAATCTATTTGCACCATGAATTGATGCTTGAGCAACTTCACCACAAGCATATAAAGATTTTATATTTGTTTTGCTATCTATATCTGTCTTTATTCCACCCATTGAATAGTGTGCAGCTGGATTAATCGGAAGTAACTCCTCTTCAATTTTGACATTCGAGAATTCTAGTGCAAGTCTTTTTTCTTGAGGCATAGTTTCATTTATTTTATCAAGACCTAAATGTCTTAAATCTAAATATATTTTTTGATTTTGGTTTATTCTTTTATATATTGCACGAGCGACTTCATCTCTAGGTTTTAATTCATCAATAAATCTTTTTTTGTTTTCATCAAGTAAAAAACCACCCTCTCCTCTAGCACTTTCACTTACTAATATATTACTATTTTCTAAGGCTGTTGGATGAAACTGTACAAATTCCATATTGGATAAAATTGCACCGCCTTTTAATGCACAATTTAATCCATCTGCTGTATTAGAAAATGAATTTGTTGTATAGTTTGAATAAATACCAGCATAACCACCAGAAGCAATTATTGTGCTTTTAGATAATATTTCTTTTATAGTTCCTTCTTGTATATCAAAAATAACAGCACCTTTACATGTATCATTTTCTACTATTAATTCAAGAAGCATATGTTCATTTAAAAAGTTAATATTTTCTTTTATACATTGATCATATAATGTATGAACAATTTTTAATCCTGTGTAATCACTTGAGTAACATGTTCTTAGTTTTTTAGTTCCACCAAACTTTCTTTGTGCAATTTGATTACTATCATTTCTTGTAAATGGAACTCCAATACTATCAAGCCAGTTTATTGTATCTTTAGCATTTTTACACATAAAGTTAATATTATCTTTATTACTAAGTTCTCTTGATGCCGTATATGTATCTTGTGTATGAATATCAACACTATCATCATCTTCATATAAAACAGCATTTATTCCACCTTGGGCTTGTACTGTTTGTGAATGTGTTGGATATGTTTTAGCTATTACTAATACTTTTGTATCATTTTGTTTCGCAGTTAAAGCTGCTGTTAATCCAGCTGCTCCAGAACCTATTATTATTACATCATACATCTTATTCCCAAAAATCTTTTAAAGCTTCATTTTCTTTTTTTGTTGAAGTCTTTTTCTGTAAATCTAAATCTAGATTTTCAATTTGAGCAAGGGCATCTTCTAAATCTTTATCATTAATTTCATCAATACTTTCTTCTTCAATTACTTCTTTTTCATCCTTAATAACTTCAGGTTTCTTAAGTTCTTTTTGTTTTACTTTTTCTTGAAGTTTTATATAATCATTTATTAGTTCTTCATATTTATAAAAATCTAATAACATAAAACTAGGTTTACCATCTCTTAATATTACAGCTTTATCAATCTCTTTTTTCGATACTTTATCAAATATCATTTTACTTTTTCTGATTAATTCTGTTGATGAAAACATCTCATTTGATCTATATTGTAGTAAGTCCATTTATACTCCTATACGTATTGTGATATGTATTGTAGCACATTTTGGAATATTAATAAAAGGTTTAAATGTTTTTCTGATGAAAAGAGATATTTTTTAAGAGGCTTATATAGCTTATTATCCAGTTATAATAGTACATATAATTACATATGTACTATTGTATTTTTTTATTTTGAAAATATCATTTCAGCCCATTCTGTGATTGGACCTCTTAATACTTTTTGTAATTTTATTGCAAAAGTATTTACTAAAGTATTTTCATTTTTTGTAGATTTTAGTAGTGTAGTCAAAGAGTTTGTATATTTGTTTACATAGAAATTATCTATTTGTTTATTTGATCCAAGTATTACAACTTTAGATGTATTATCTATTCTTGAAAGTACCATTTGCATCGTTTTATTTGACATATTTTGTGCTTCATCAATAATAATAAATGCGTTAGAAATAGTTCTACCTCTCATCTCTCCAACCCACATAGTTTCGATACTATAATTTTGAATCATCTGCTCTACTCTTGAAGTAACTTCACTGTCATCAAGTTCTGGTATATTTTCAATATTCTTTTTTGATTTCTTTTTATATTCTGTTCTAATTATATATTCTAAACTATCCATTAAAGGATGATTATAAATTCTGAATTTTTCTTCAAATCCAGGTAGATATCCAACATCTTCACCTTTATCCAATGACTCAACAGAGTTTCTGATATAAATGATTTTTTGATATTGCTTTTGTCTTATTAGTTTAAGTGCTCCACTTAAAGCTAAAAGAGTTTTTCCTGAACCTGCTTTTGCTTCTATAATTAAAACGTTATATAAGTGTGATGCAATTGCATTTGAAAAGAATAATTGTTCTTTATTTAAAGGTGTAATTATTTGATTTCTAATTTCACCCTCATCTAAAACTCTAATTCTTTTGTTTTCTATATTTGCTAAAATTACTTGATCTGAATCTATAACTTTAAAACAATATGAATAGTTATATGGTTTATAATCTTTATCAAATTTATATATTTCTTGATTATCAAAATCTTCTAAATCTTGAAAATCTATTTCAATATCTTTTATAAACTCATAGTTAAACTCATCTTTATTTGAACCAAGTAACGCATCAGTTTTTATATCAAGTGATATTGCTCTAGTTCTTGCCATAATATCAAGTGATAAAAATTCAACTTCTTTTTCATAATAGCTATTTGAAAAAGTCGCTATTTCTAATATTTTTCTGTCATTAATTATATTTAAAGATACATTCTTTGAATTTAGTGAATACTCTTCTTTTGAAATAATATCAATTATTGTAGCTTGTTTATTTTGTATTTCTAATCGTATTATTTTGTAAGTATCTTTTTTTATTGATTCTTTAATTTTTGAATTTTCAAGTATTCTTGCAAACTCTCTTGCTTGAAAATTTATCTCATCAAAACCTGATTTTTTACTATCAATTTCATCTAAAACTGTCTCAGGTAAAATTATTAGGTTTTTACTATCTTGTGACAGTTTAAAAATATTACTTGCATCTTCTAATAATATATTAGTATCAAGTACGTAGTATTTATCAAATTTCATTTATTTTTTCTCTTTTTGTTTATAAACTTTATAGACTATAAAAGCACCAATTAAAAGCGTAATTACTGTAAAGGCAATTGAAAATGTTTTTGTTATTACATATCCTACAATCAATAAAGCTAAAATTGTTGGTACTTCATTATAAGCTCTAAAGAAATTACCACTTCTTTCATAATTATCGTTTTCAAGTTTTTTTCTGAAATATCCAAGAGAGTAAGAATAAATTACTAATAATAGTGCAAATAAAAGTTTTGCATGCATCCAACCACCAGCTTCACTTGAAAGTAAATATGGATTTAAATATATCATAACAGCACCACTTATAATACTAGCCCACATAGCAGGAACACCAATATATTTATACATTTTTAATTCTTGTATTTTTACTACTTCAACAAACTCTTTTTTATTTTGATGTTCAGTGTGATAGACATAAAGTCTTGGTTGATAAAACAACATTGCCATCCATGACATTACAGCCATTATATGAAAAGTTAATATCCATGTGTAGTATTCCATTATGAATCCTTGTTTTTAATTTTTGCTACCCAATCATTTAAAGTTTTTTCATACCCAATATTTAATGAATTATATATGTTTAGATCTTCTTTTAAATATTCTTGTTCAACATAGCCACCAAAATCGTGAGGGTATAAATAGCCTATATGCTGCGAATCTAAATGTTTTGGTATATCTAGTAGTTTTCCATCTTTAATGCCTTGTAGAGCTTTATTGATAGCTTTATAAGCACCATTAGATTTTGGACTTGATGTTAAGTAAATTATACACTGCCCTAGCATAATTCTAGATTCTGGATATCCGATTTTATTACATGCTGTCATTGTACTAACAGCAAGATTAAAAGCATTAGGATTAGCATTACCAATATCTTCACTTGCAAAAATTACTAGTCTTCTTGTAATAAAATCAACACTTTCTCCACCGTTTATTAATCTTGCCATATAATATAAAGCTGCATCAATATTTGAACCTCTCATTGATTTAATCATCGCAGATGCTAAATCATAATGAGTATTAGAAGAGGATACTCCATCTCCTATAACATTCTCTCTTAGTTGCTTTAATAAATCAATTGTAATCTCTTTTGATACTTTATATGAAAAGTTTAAAAGTGTAAGCATTGCTCTTGCATCACCTGAACTTGAAAGGATTAAATACTCTTTTGTTTCTTTATCAAATTTTGCATCAATATCTTTTAAAGCTATTTGTAATATCTTTTCCATTTCTTCTTGTGTAAAAGCTTTAAATTCATAAAGAAAAGATCTAGAACGAATTGCATTTGTTAATGTAAAAAATGGATTTTCAGTACTTGCACCTATTATCGTTGCATCATAATTTTCCATTATTGGAAGAAGAACTTCTTGTTGATTTTTAGAAAGTCTATGTACTTCATCAATGAAAATTAAAGGTTTAATTAAAGCATTTTTATATCTATCAAATACTTTACGTAAATCTTCAACTTTAATACTTGTGGCATTAAAATAGTAATAATCTGTATCTATTTCACGAGCTATTATTTTTGCAAGAGTTGTTTTTCCAGTTCCTGGTTTTCCATAGAAAAATAAGTGTGGTATTTCTTTTTGTTTTATAAGTTTATAAAGGGCTTTGTCTTTTGATATTATGTGAGATTGACCAACAAAGTTATCTAAACTTGTTGGTCTTAATTTGTTAGAAAGATCTGTCATCTTCTTCGTTTTGGCTTAAAAAGTCTCTTAGGTTTCTGTATTCTTCTTTTGAAAGAAATCTACTTTTTCCTGTTGGTAGATTATTTAGTGAAATTCCACCAAATTCAAATCTTTTAAGATCTAAAATATCAAGTCCGAAGTGTGCAAAGAATCTTCTTAATTCTCTGTTTTTACCTTCATTTATTGATACTTTAATTTTTGAAAATTTTTCACCATTACTTACGATGTTATATCCTAAGAACGGAGCAAATTTCATTGATCTGATTTTACTACCTTTAAATGCTCCATCTGTTGCATCTTCAAGTTCTAAACCATGCATCATTGCAGATTCAACTTTTGGACCAATTGGGCCATTTACTTTTATTTTGTAAATTCTTTCTAAATTAGAGTGCATTAAAGCATCAACAATCTGAACTGAATCAGATAAAAGAAGTAAACCTTCACTTGCATAATCAAGCCGTCCTACAGACATAAAGTGAGCATATCTTTTACCTAATGAATCATAAATAGTTTTTCTACCTTGCGGGTCTTTCTTAGATACTATTTCACCCTTTGGTTTATTGTAAATAATTACCGTAGGCATTTTATTTTTATCTTCTTTAATAGGAGTTTTATTGATATGAACTTCATCATTAACAGTTACTTTTGTAGCTAAATTTTCAACTACAACACCATTAACTTTTACTTTACCCTCTTCTATTAATCTATCTGCTTCTCTTCTTGAATATTTACTATTATGTGATAAAAATTTATTTAATCTAACAGCTTCTAGTTCTTCTTCTTTTCTCATTATTTTATACCAGCTTCTATTAAGTCATGAATATGAAGTACACCAATTAGTTTGTCTTCATTATCTGTAACTATTAATAATTGTATTTTAAAATCTTCAATAACTTGTAATGCATCACTAGCTAAAAGATCTTTATTTTTTAATGTTTTAGGATTTGTTGATGCTAATGATTCAACTGTACAATCAATTGTAAAGTCATCATTCATTAGAGCTCTTCTTAAATCTCCATCACTTAATAATCCAATTACTTTATTGTTGTCATCTGTGATTATTACACTTCCAAGTCTACCTTCACTCATTTGTAAAATGGCATCTTTTAGTTTTGTTTCACGTGAAACGATAGGAAGATTCTCACGTCTAAGTAAATCATCAACTTTTACAAAAAGTTTTTTTCCTAAGCTTCCTCCTGGGTGAAATGATGCAAAATCTTCTTTTTGGAAGTTTCTTTTTCTCATTAAAGTAACTGCTAATGCATCACCCATTGCCATAGTTAATGTAGTAGAAGACATAGGAGCAACATCTAAAGGACATCCCTCTTTTTCAACTTTTACATTTATAAAAACATCTGAGTATTTTGCTAGTGTTGAATTTTCATTACTAGCCATTGCAATTAGTGGAATATTAAATCTTTTAAGATGAGGAAGAATTTGAACTAATTCTTCACTCTCACCTGAGTATGAGATACCTAAAACAATATCTTCTTTACCAATCATTCCTAAATCCCCATGCATAGCTTCAGTAGGATGAAGGAAAAATGAACTAGTACCAGTACTTGCAAGTGTAGCTGCTATTTTTGTTCCAACAAGTCCTGATTTACCAACACCTGTAATAATAAGTTTACCTTTTGAATTTACAATTAAATCAATAGCTTTATCTATATCAAAAGATATTTTTCCTGCCGCTTTTTCTAATTCCTTAGCTTCTGTTAACAGTGTATCTTTAACTATTTGTTTAAAATCCATTCTTTTCTCCTTATTGTACAAATATAGTAGGTACAATCATTGGGTATTTTTTATATTTTCTAATACAATGTTTTCTAACGGCTTTTCTAATTTCATCTTCTATCATTCTAGTGTTTTTGAAAATACCTGGTTTAACATTTGCTAGGAATGTAGCTAATAAATCTTCAATTTCTTTTGCAAAAAATTTATCTTGTTTATCAGGAACTAATCCAAATGAAGTAACTTTTGCTCTATTAGCTAATGTTCTATCATTTTCATTAATTTGTGCAACAATCATAACAACACCCTCGTTTGCCATTGTTTGTCTATCCATAACAATATCATCAGAAATTTTGTGATTTAATTGATTATCAATATACACTTTTCCTGATTTAACAGTTTTAACTTTTTTCATATACTTAGGAGTTACTTCAATTTGCTCACCAGCATTCATAATATAAAGATTTCTTTCTAAAATACCACAGTCAATCCCTGTTTTACCATGCTTTAATGCATGATTATATTCACCATGAACAGGCATAAAGAATTTAGGTTTAACTAATCTTAACATTAATTTTTGCTCTTCTTGAGCTGCGTGTCCTGATACGTGAATATCTGCGTAATCTTGGTATGCTACTTTAGCTCCAGCTTTTAATAAATTATTTAAAATTCCAGATACACTAGCTTCATTTCCAGGAATTGCTTTAGCAGATAATACAATTTGATCACTTGGCTTGATTTTAATATGTCTATGTTCATGAATAGCCATTCTAAATAATGCTGACATTGGTTCACCCTGACTACCTGTAGTTACAATTAGTACTTCTTCATCTTTATATTTATTCACTTCATGTGCATCTATAAAAGAATCTTTTGGGAATTTAACATATCCAAGACCCATTGCTAAGTCTAAGTTTTTCTCCATTGATCTACCAATTACACAAACTTTTCTATTTGCTTTAATTCCTCTTTCAATAGCTTGTGCAACTCTATGAATATTTGAAGAGAATGTAGACATAATAACTCTACCTTTTGCATCAGCAAAAATTCTGTCAAATGTAGGTCCTACTGTTTTTTCAGTTTTTGTAAATCCTGGCGAGTGAGAGTTTGTTGAATCAGATGTTAATAATAAAACACCCTTCTCTCCATAATATGCAAGTCTATGTAAATCTGTTGGATATCCATCAACAGGAGTATGGTCAATTTTAAAATCACCTGTGTGAATCATAGTTCCAGCTTCAGTTGTAACTGCAATTGCAGATGAATCAATAATTGAGTGAGTAACATGCATCCACTCTACTTCAAATTCACCAATTTTAATTGGTTTTCTTTTTTCAATACATCTAAAGAATTTTCTAAATTCTCTCATTTTATGTTCATCAAATTTTGAACCAATCATTTCTAATGGTAATGATGTACCATAAACTGGGAATTGCATCTCTTTGAATAAATATGGCATTGCACCAATATGATCTTCATGTCCATGTGTAATAATAACAGCTTCAATTTTGTGTTTAATTTCTCTTAAATAAGTAAAATCAGGAATTAAAATATCAACACCATGCATAGTTTCATCAGGGAAATTCATACCAACATCAACAATAATTGCAGACTTTTCAGTCTCAATAATCATCATATTTCCACCAATTTCACCTAATCCACCAAGAGGAGTAATTCTCATTTTTGCAGATGTGTTTAAGTTCAATTTATAATGAGGATTTAACCTATCTTTTTGAATCTTTTCATTTACTAAGTGTGCTTTTTTAAGATCATTCATCCAACCATCACCTGTCATTTCAGTTGGTAGTTTTGCTTTTGGTCTTCTATTATTGTTATTGTGGTTTGGTTTTCTTTTTTGAGGAGTTTTTTGACCTTCATTTGAAGGCTTATTATCTTCTTTTTTTGTTTGCTTTTGTTCTACTGGATTGTTTTCAGTAGTTTCTTTAGCAGCCTGCGTGTTAACAATTGTTTCTTCTTGTTTAATTTCTTCCATTTTTTACCTTTGTATACAATTGGCTATACAAAGATGAACTGATTTCATGAGGTCTTATATTATCATTAATTCCAAGTTCTTCATAATATTGAGATATTAATTTTTTATCAACAAGCGAAGAAAGATTTTTTGATAATTTTTTTCTAGGCTGCACGAAGCAAGCTTTCAAAAATTTATTAAAATCTTTATCAATAGTTTTACTCATATCTTTTCTAATATAAAGAATAGAAGACATAACTTTTGGTGGAGGATCAAATGATTCAGGAGGAACGTCAAATAGTATTCTTGATTCAAGTGATACCATATCCGCAATTACTCCTAATGAAGAGAACTCTTTATCCTTAGGCTTCGCCGAGAATTTTAAAGCTACTTCTTTTTGAATCATTACAATGATACTCTCACAGTTTTTGTCTTCAAATGCTCTTAATATAATATTTGTTGCAATATAATATGGTAAATTTGCTATTAAATCATATTTACCATTATGTAGAGTTCCTTGGGCATCCCAAGCTTCTAAAACATCAGTGTGGATCAGTTTTAGTTTATTCTCTTCTAATTCTATTGCAAATTTGGACTCTAAAATACTAATTAAATCAGTATCTACTTCATAAGCAGTCATCTCTTTGTACTTGACTATATTTTTAGTCAAATCACCTAATCCAGGCCCAATTTCCACGACATAGTTATTGTTGTTGGGCATCGATTGGATGATTCTATCCAAAACCATAGTATCTTTTAAAAAGTTTTGTCCGTATTTCTTTTTTGCTTTTATATTTTCCATAATTGCGAAGAGTATAACTGTTTTTAACTTACAATTAGATAAGATAATAACTAATAATAATTAAGGAATTTATTTGAGTAGTTTTGCAAAAAGAATTATACCTTGTTTAGATGTGGATAACGGACGAGTGGTTAAGGGAATTAACTTTGTTGGACTTTGTGATGCAGGTGATCCTGTAGAAGTTGCAAAAAGATATAATAATGAAGGTGCAGATGAAATAACTTTTTTAGATATTACTGCAAGTCATGAAAATCGAGGGACAATTGTAGATATTGTGAAAGAAGTTGCAAAAGAAGTTTTTATTCCTCTTACTGTTGGTGGAGGTATAAGAAAACTTGAAGATATTTACAAGCTACTAAATGTTGGTTGTGACAAGGTTTCTATTAATTCATCTGCTGTTACAAACCCTGATTTAATTAATGAAAGTGCAAAACGATTTGGTAGCCAGTGTATAGTAACCGCTATTGATGTAAAAAAAGTAGAAGATGGTTCCTATCATGTTTTTGTAAAAGGTGGACGAGAAGATACAGGACTTGACGCTGTAGCATGGGCAAAAGAAGTATATGATAGAGGTGCTGGAGAAATTCTACTTACTTCTATGGATACTGATGGTGCTAAAACAGGATTTGAGTTAAACATTACTGAAAAAATTTCTTCAATGATTGATATTCCTGTTATTGCATCTGGTGGTGCTGGGACTATGGAACACATGAAAGAAGCTTTTGAACATGGAGCAAGTGCTGCCTTAGCTGCATCAATTTTCCATTTTAAAGAAATTGATATTATGGATTTAAAAAGATATCTAAGAGATAATAATATACCAGTAAGGATATAATATGAAAGTTAAGTTTTTATTTTTAATTGCCCTACTTCTACCTATTTCACTATTGTCATATGAAATTAGTTTTAATAAGAAATTTTCAAAATCTGTTGCTCCTGATATTTTAGTTGCAAGTGTAAATATTAGTATTGAAAATGAATCTGAAGGCTTTATAGCTTCACATATAGAAAAATTTACTAAGTATATTGATAGAAATAAAACAGTTCAAAAAAGCCATGGAAATGTAACTATAAGTCCAAAATATAAGTATTTTAAGAATACTCAAAAGTTTATTGGTTACCATGGAAATTTAAGATATACAATTAAAGGTGAAAGTGCAAAAAATATAAACTCTTTTATTGATGATTTAATAGCTTTAGAATCAAAGTACGATAAAGATAACGTTAAACTTAGAATTTCAAAGCTTTCATGGACTGTTAGTAATAAACTTTATGAAAGTAATCAAGATACATTAAGGATTGATGCTTTTAAATGGATTGAAGTATATGCAAACTCTTTAAAAAATGAAATATCTAAAGAATGTGAAGTGAAAAATATTAATATTAACCAATCAAGTCCACAAGTTTTTAGAGCAAGAACTGCACAATCTCTTACAGAAAAACGAATATCAAATATTGCACCTATTAGTACAAATGTAGAAATTAAAATTGAACCAAATTTTGTTTTGGAGTGTAAATGATAATTTGCGCAGGAAGAAATGAAACTTTTATATTTGCTAATGCAATGGGTGTTGGCTTGATTGAATCGGCAATTAATTTAACTAAAAAATGCCTAGAAGATAAACCTGAATTTATAATTTTTGTAGGAAGTGCAGGTTCTTATGGAGAGCATGAGATATTTGATATTGTTGAATCAAAAAGTGCTTCAAATATTGAATTATCTTTTCTTTCAAATGATTCATATACACCTTTAGATAAAATTGCCCAGTCAAAAAATGAAATGCTAAGAGATGACACAATTGTTAATTCATCAAATTATATTTCAACAAATGAAGAATTATGTAAGAAATACAATGAATATGGTGTAGGAATCGAGAATATGGAGTTTTTTTCTCTTGTTCAAGTAGCAAAAGAATTTAATATTCCAATTGCAGGTGTATTTATAATAACAAATTATACAAATGAAAATGCACATAAAGATTTTATAAAAAATCATAAAATTGCGATGGAAAAATTAAGTGAATATTTACTTAATAAGAACATCATAAAATAAAATAAAAAAAAATAATAGAAAAGAAATGGAAAAGTAATGGCAAAAGAAGGAACACCCTCAATATATGACTTCTCACTTGATGAATTAAAAGAGACTTTAAAACCATCATTTAGAGCAAAACAGATATATAACTGGTTATACAAGCAATACGCATCTTCGTATGATGAGATGAAAAATATACCAAAAGATTTGAAAGAAGAACTAGAAGAAAAATACCCTATTGATGTAATGAGTATTTTAAAAAAAGAAGTAAGTACTGATGGAAGTATTAAATATCTTTTTAAATTAAGAGATAATTTAACAGTTGAAGCTGTTTTATTACTTATGAAAGAAAAAAAGAAAAACGAAGAAGGTGTAATTGTAAGAAGTGAAAAATACACTGTTTGCGTCTCTTCTCAAGTTGGATGTAAAGTAGGCTGTACTTTTTGTTTAACTGCAAAAGGTGGCTTTGTTAGAAACCTTACAGTTGGCGAGTATATTGCACAAATTGTAAATATTAAAAGAGATAATGATATCCCAGCTAATAAATCAGTAAATATAGTATATATGGGAATGGGTGAGCCACTTGATAACTTCAAAAACTTTACACGTGCTGTAAATGTATTTAGTGAAGAAGAGGGATTATCTATTAATAAAAGAAGACAAACTGTTTCTACTTCTGGTGTTGCTTCTAAGATTGAGAAACTAGGGGAGTTTGATTTAGGAATACAATTAGCTATTTCACTTCATGCTGTTGATGATGACTTAAGATCTGAGTTAATTCCTATGAATAAAGCCTATAATATTCAAACTATTATTGATGCGGTTAGAAAATTCCCTGTTGATACAAGAAAAAAAGTGATGTTTGAATATCTTGTAATCAAGGGTAAAAATGACAGTATTGAAGCTGCTGCTAAATTAATTAAACTATTAAATGGTATAAATGCAAAAGTAAATCTAATTTTCTTTAATCCTTATCCAGGAACTGATTATGAAAGACCAGAAGTTGCTGATATGATTAGATTTAAAGACTATTTAAATGATAGAGGACTTATTTGTACTATTAGAGAATCAAAAGGTATAGATATTTCTGCAGCATGTGGACAGTTAAAAGAAAAGGATGCAAATGGGCTTACTTGAGATAGGATTACTAATATTTATAGCAATTGTAGCAATAGTATCAGGCGTAGGATTTTACATATATAATAAAAAAGAGGAGAAGTAAGAAATGGCAATTACAAGATTTGCACCAAGTCCAACAGGATATTTACATATTGGAGGACTTAGAACTGCACTTTATTCTTATCTTTGGGCTAAAAAAACTAATGGTGAATTTAAATTAAGAATTGAAGATACTGATAATGCTAGAAATAACGAAGATGCTGTAAGGGCAATATTAGAAGCTTTTGAATGGGTTGGAATGCCAAGTGACTGTGAGATTGAATACCAATCTAAAAGAGTTGATATTTATAAAAAATATATCGCACAACTTTTAGAAGAAGGTAAAGCTTATAAGTGTTACATGAGCAGAGATGAACTTGATGCTTTAAGAGCAAAGCAAGAAGCTGCAAAAGAAAATCCAAGATATGATGAAACTTGGAGACCAGAAGAGGGTAAAGTATTACCTCAAATTCCTGCTGATATTGAACCAGTTATTAGAATTAAAGCTCCAAAAGAGGGTGCTATAACTTTTGAAGATGGTGTAAAAGGTTCTATGAAATTTGAAGCTAATCAAGTTGATGATTTTGTAATTGCTAGGGCAAATGGAATGCCTATTTATAACTTTGTTGTGGCTATTGATGACCATTTAATGGGAATGACTGATGTATTAAGAGGTGATGATCACTTAACAAATACTCCAAAGCAAATTGTAATTTATAATGCTCTAGGTTTTGAAGTACCAAAATTCTTCCATATGCCAATGATTAATAACCCTCAAGGTAAAAAACTATCTAAAAGAGATGGAGCTATGGATGTTATGCAATATAAAGCTGATGGTTATCTTCCAGAAGCTTTATTAAACTTTCTTGTTAGACTTGGTTGGTCAAATGGAGATCAAGAAGTATTCTCAATGGATGAAATGCTAGAACTGTTTGATCCAAATAATATTAATAAGTCAGCATCTTCATATAATGCAGAAAAACTTTTATGGTTAAACTCTGAATATATAAAAGCTGTTTCAAATGATAGATTAGTAGAGGAGTTAAAAGCTTTTGATTTAGATTTAACACACTACAATAAGAAAACAGAGATACTAGATTTAGCAAAACAAAGAGCACAAACTTTAATTGAATTAAAAAATGCTGTTAATACAATTTTAGAAGTACCAACTTCATATGAAGCAAAAGGAAGTAAAAAGTTTGTTAAAGAAGGAACAGTAGAGTTTTTAAATAAATATCTAGTATTATTAGGTGAAAATAAAGACAATTTATATTCAGTTGATAAAGTTGAAGCAATTACAAAACCATTTATTGAAGAGAATGGTTTAAAATTTCCTCAATTATTTCAACCAATTAGAATTGCATTAACAGGTGGAACACAAGCACCTTCTGTTTACGATATTATTTCTATTTTAGGTTACGATGAAACTCGGTCTAGACTTGATAGAGCAATAGAAAAGAACTTCGACAAAGAATAAAATCAACTTACATTTTAGGTGCCAGATGGTACCTAAAGTGATTACCTATAATTTCAGTTTATAACCTATCCCTTTTATAGTAATTATCATATCTTTTCCTAAAACTTTTCGTAAGTTTTTTATATAAGTTCTAATAGTTGTAGCAGTTGGTACTTCATCATAAACCCAGTTATTCAATGAAATTTCATCTATTGAGACAGCTTTATTTTTATTTTTTAATAAATATTCAAAAACTTTTGCTTCTGTTTTTGAAAGATGAGTTTGCTTATTTTCAAAGATTATATCTTTTGTATTATAATTATATGAGAAGTTTTGGCTTAAAACTTTTATCTCTTGATTGTCTATTTGTCTTAATCTTTTTATATTATTAATACGCAAATTTAATTCGCTTAAAGTAAAAGGTTTTTTAATATAATCATCAGCACCAGAATCGAACCCTTCTTGCATATCTTTCGAAGTATGCAAAGAAGTAATATAAATGCTTGGAATATCAATTTGACGCTCTTTTAAGCTTTTCAATAAATCAAAACCATTTAATGAAGGTACATTTACATCAAGAAGTAATAAATCAAATGATCTTTCATAAATAGCTTCAATTGCTTCTTGACCATCAAAAGTTGTATGAACTTCATGTCCTAATTCATCTAAAAATTCTTCTATGATTTCATTTAATAAGGAATCATCTTCTAGTAGTAATATTTTCATTCTAGAAGTATAGTTAATTTTACATGGAAAGTATATGGAAAAAAGCTTTTATGTTATACTCTTGCAAAAAATATGAAAAACAGGAGTTTTATATTAAATTAACACAAAGTGAAAAAAGAACATTTATAAGATTTCTTGGTCTATATTTAGGTAGTTCATTTTTTTTGATACTTTTTATTGCAATACTTTATTTTCAAAATGAAAAAAATGTATATTTTGATTTAACAAAAACAAAAATGCAAAATATTGTATCTAATATCGGATCACAAGTTATTCTTGCACATATGCAAGGTAAAACACTTGATAAATCTCAATTTTTAAAAAGTGACCTCTATCAAATATCATTTTATGACAAATATAAAAATAAGTTATATGGAAACTTAGAAGAAAAAGTTGATTTTTCAAAAAAGATTATTCAAAAAGAAAAATATTTTATTTTAGTGCATGATGATGATTATGGACATCTAGGAATATTTCATATTGCTATAAAAGAAAACTTATATTATCAAAAGATTATTGACTTAAGAAATGAAATCATAATTCTTTTTCTAATTATATATTCTATTTTGGGATTAATTGGATTCTATCTTGCTCGTTTATTTTTAAAACCAATAAAAGATGAAAGAGAAAAGTTAAACAACTTTATAAAAGACACTACCCATGAATTAAACACACCAATAAGCGCAATTTTAATGTCTTTGGAAAATGAAAAATTAAGTAAAAAACAAATTGAAAGAGTGCGCTTAGGTGCAATTAAAGTGAGTGATGTATATAAAGATTTAACATATATTTTTTTAGAAGAAAGAGAAACAAAGACTAACCTAGAAGAAATTTCTTTAAAAATTTTAATCGAAAAAGAATTGAAATACTTTGAAGTCTTAGCTGAAAAAAAGAAAATAATAATAGATGTTAACTTAGAAGACTTAAAATATAAAATTGATGAATCAGACTTTATTAGAGTTTTTAATAATCTCTTATCAAATGCTATAAAATATAATAAACAAAATGGTTCTATTAGTGTTTTATTAAAAGAAAGAAAACTTGTTATTAAAGATTCAGGTATTGGAATTGATAATGATAAAATTAAAGATATTTTTAATAGATATTATAGAGCTACAAAGGACAATGGTGGCTTTGGGTTAGGACTTAATATCGTAAAAAATATATGTGATGAATACAATATAAAAGTTGATGTTCATTCAAAAGTAAAAGAAGAAACTACTTTTACTCTTACTTTTTAAGTTACTTCTATTTCCTCCACACTTTCTCCTCATTAAATATATATACTTCTTTAAATTAAAAAAGGAGTTTATATGAACTTATTCAAATTATTAACAATACTTGCTTTAACATTTGGTTTTTTAAATGCAGAACGAATCTTTCAAGAAGGTGAAAAAAATGGCTATAAAATTGTACTTAAATCAGAAAAGTCCTTAGTTGTTGGAGATAATATTTTCTTTGTCACTTTATTAAAAGATGGAAAAAACTTTACAAATGCAAAAGTTAAAGCAAAGTTTTTTATGCCAGAAATGCCTGGTATGCCATATATGGAATTTAAAGATAAAGCAAAATTAATTGAAAATAAATATCAAATGAAAATAAACTTTTCAATGGGTGGAACTTGGCAATATCATTTACTATTTAAAACAGAAGATGGAAAAGTACATAAAATAAGATCAAGTGTAAACTTATAGGTTTTATTATGTTAAAAAAGACTCTTCTATTCTCATCACTACTGTTTTTTAATATTTTAAATGCTCAGAATATAAATAGTTTAATAGATTATAGTTTTAAACAAAACTATAATCTAAAAGCTTTAGAACAAAGTATTAAAAGTGCAAAAGAACAAATAGAACTTTCTTCTAAATGGAATAATCCAAATTTATCTTTTGGTGTAAATGATATACAGTTTGATGATGTTTCAAGAAGAGATTTAGAACCAATGCAATCTGCATTTATAGGTATTTCGCAAGTGGTACCTATAAATGATAAACTTAAAACAAAAGAGAAAATAGCTAAAAATGATTATGAAATATCAAAATATTTATTAGAGGATAAAAAACTAGAATATAAATCTAAAATATATGAATATGTTTATTATATAAAGTTAGTAGAAAAGAGATTAGCTTTATATGAAGAGTTTAAAATAAATACTAAAAATCTTGAAAAACTATTAACGCAACTTTATACATATAATAAAGCATCTCAAGTACAAATATTGAATACACAAATATTATATGAAAATTTAAAGCTAAAATCACAAAAATTAAAAACAATATTAAATACAATAAATTTAAAACTTGAGCAAATAACATATAAAAAAATAGAAGATATAGATATTAATCTAAGTGTAAAAGAAGTGAAGTTATCTATGGCTATTGATACTCATCCGATGATTTTATTATTAGAGCAAGCATCAAAGAAACAAGATAATATTTCTGTTTTAGAAAAAGAAAAGAAGAATTCAGATGTAAAAGTTTCACTTAGTTATTTTCAAAGAGATAGTAAATATGAAGATTATGTAAATGTTTCTTTATCTATTCCTTTATCTATTTATGGAAGTGAAGATTTAAAAGCTAAAAAAGCAAAAATTAAAACTCTTGAATTAAATCATAAACTCCAAGATACAAAAATGACTTTTATAAATAAAATCAAAACTTATCAAAGTAATATTAATGATTCTATAAAAACAATAAATATTATTGAAAATAATATCCTTCCAAAATTTAGTCATTTACAAAAAGTTTTAGAAGCATACAATTCAAACGGTTTTTCAAATAATATTGATTCAAGTTCTCTTATAAAAAATCTAAATGAAATTATAAAATATAAACTACAAGCTATTGATGAAAAAGAAAAATATTTCACTGCAATAGCAAAATCAATGTATTTAAGAGAGGAAGTCCAATGAAATATATCTTAAGTGCCCTAATAATAGGCTTTACAATACTGAATGCTCAAATTCTTGAAGTTTCACAAGTATTCAATAAAAAGCTCGTCAAAGTACAAAAAGAGCATATAGGTACTTTAAAAAGCTTTTATGGAACAAGTGCTTTAAATGAAACAAAAATTTATGATATTGTTACAAGATTTGATGGATATATTACAAATTTATATGCAAACGAACAATATAAAAGTATAAAAAAAGGAAAAGCACTTTTTACAATATATTCTGATGAAATAAATTCAATACAGCAAGAATTACAAATTGCTAAGAAATTTAATAAATCATTAATAAATAGTAATATTGAAAAACTAAAAGCTTTAGATATAAATTCTTCAACTATTAAAAGAATAAAATCTTCAAAAAAGACAATTAAAAATATTTCATTTTATTCTCCTTCAAATGCAATTATTTTACAAAAAAACATTAACAAAGGAAGTTTTGCTAAAAAAGGAAAACTTTTACTCCAGCTTGCCTCTTTAGATGAGCTTTGGTTTATAGCTTCTGTTTATCAAAAAGATTTAAGCTTTATAAAAAAAGATATGAAAGCAAGAATATATCTTGATGGAATAAAAAAACCTATAGTTTCAAAAGTTGATATGATTTATCCTACACTTGATTTAAAAACTAAAACAGTAGATGTAAGATTTGTATTAGAAAATAAAGATTTAAAACTAATTCCTAATATGTTTGGAAAAGTTGATATTAAAACTATTGAAAAAGAAATGCTTACTTTACCTAAAACAGCAGTACTTTCAAAAGGGGATAAGTTTTTTGTTTTTCAAAACCTTTCAAAAACAGAATTTGAACCAATAGAAGTAAAAGCAAAAAGAATTTCTTCTAATAAGTATGAAATTATAGAAGGTTTAGAAGAAGGACAAAGTGTAATAAATAATGCACTGTTTTTACTTGATTCTGATGCTACTACAAATGGACTTTATAGTTCAGATGATGACGATGACTGGTAATAGGTAGTAGGAAAAACAATGGTTGAAAATATAATCTCATATAGTATAAAAAATAAATTCTTAGTTCTTTTTTCTATAATAGTCTTAACAATTGCTTCTTTTTGGGCTGTAAAAAACACATCTTTAGATGCCTTACCAGATTTATCACCTCCACAAGTAATTGTGCAAGTAAAATGGGCAGGGCAAAGTCCAAAGACAATAGAAGAGCAAGTCTCATATCCTTTAATATCAAATTTAATGAGCTTACCAAATATTGATACAGTAAGAGCTATGAGTTCTTTTCAAAATGCTTTGATATATATTATATTTAAAGATGGTACAGACCTTTATGATTCACGAAATAGAATACTTGAACAACTTTCTCAACTTCAAGGAACATTTCCTCAAGGTGTTGATGTTGCAATTGGTCCAGATGCAACAGGTGTTGGTTGGGCTTATGAATATGCTCTTAAATCTGAAAGTAAATCTTTAGATGAATTAAGAACATTACAAGATTATTACTATAAATATGCCTTGCTTGGTGTTGATGGAGTTAGTGAAATTGCTTCAATTGGTGGGTTTATAAAAAACTATGAGATTACTTTAAATCAAGATAGATTAGTTCAATATAACATTAGTATTGATGAGGTTAAAAGTGCCTTAGTAAAAAACAATGACGAAAAAGGCGGTCGAATTATTTTAGAAAATGGTTTTGAGCATATGATTCAAGCAAAAGGCTATTTAAAATCACGTGTAGATATTGAAAATATTACAGTAAAAACAAACAACTCAATACCTTTAAAAATAAGTGATATTGCAAATGTGAATATTACTTCAACAAATCGTCGTGGAATGGTAGATTTAAATGGTGAAGGTGAAACAGTAGGTGGAATTGTAGTTGTAAGATATGGTGAGAATCCATACTCAGTAATAAAAGCAGTAAAAGAAAAAATCAAGACTTTAAATGTAGAAGGTGTGCAAGTAGTTGAAACTTATGATAGAACATCGTTAATTGATAAGGCTATTGATACATTAAAAAATACACTTATTGAAGAATCAATTATTGTGATGATTATTACTGGTTTATTTTTATTTCATTTTAGGTCTGCACTTATTATTATAATAACACTACCTCTTACAGTTTTAATCACTTTTTTACTAATGAAAGCATTTGGAATGGGTTCAAATATTATGAGTTTAGGAGGAATTGCTATTGCTATTGGTGCAATGGTTGATGCAACAATTGTAATGGTTGAAAATGCTCATAAATATCTTCAAGGAAAAGAAAATATTTCAAATGAGGAAAGAATTAAAATTATAATTAAGTCTGCTAAGCAAGTTGGACGTCCAATATTTTTTGCATTAATATTAGTTGTAGTTTCTTTTTTACCAATTTTTGCACTAACAGGACAAGAAGGAAGACTTTTCACTCCCTTAGCTTTTACAAAATCTTTTGCAATGATTAGTGGAGCAATTTTATCAATTACAATTGTTCCAATATTAATGATATTTTTAATACGAGGAAAACTTTTAAGTGAAGATAAAAACTGGTTAAATAAGTTTTTCGTCACTTTATATTCTCCTTTGCTAAAGATATCTCTTAGATTTAGATATTTAATAGTATTTATTTTTTTAGCAACAATAATTGCAGCATATCCTGTTTATAAGAAGCAAAATTGGGAATTTATGCCAATGATAAATGAACAAACTTTTATGTATATGCCAGTAACTCCCTATGGTTTAGGAATTGATTTATCAAAAGAGCTTACACAAAAAACAGATAAAATCTTAAAATCTTTTCCTGAAGTTCAAACTGTATTTGGAAAAGCAGGTCGAGCTGATACTGCTACAGATCCTGCACCTTTAGCAATGATTGAAACTATTATTACTTTTAAACCACAAGAGCAGTGGAGGGAAGGAATGACATATAAAAAGTTAATGCAGGAAATGGATAAAAAACTTCAAATAGCAGGGCTTATAAATTCTTGGACATATCCAATTCGAGGACGTATTGATATGCTTTTAACTGGTATAAGAACACCTCTTGGAATAAAATTATATGGGAATAGTCATACACAATTAGAAATTACAGCAACTTTAATTGAGCAAAAACTAAAAAAGTTTGATAAAACTCTTTCGGTATCAACAGATAAGATTAATTCAGGGTATTATTTAAATATTGATGTAAAAGAAGAAATGCTTGCAAGATTTGGAATAAATAAAAATGATGTACTTTCAACAATATCACTTGGTGTTGCAGGCTCAAAAATATCAACTTTTATAGATGGCTTAGAGAGATATCCAATTAGCTTAAGATTTGAAACTACTCAAAGAGAAGATATAACAGTTTTAAATAATCTTCAAATTAAAACAAAACTAGGTTTTCAGCCTTTAGAAATGTTTGCAAATTTAAAGTATGAAGAAGGACCTTCTGTAATTAAGTCTGAAAAAGCTTTAAATGTAAACTTTATCTATATAACACCTAAAAATGATATATCTGCAAAACAGTATAAAGATGAAGCAAAGCAGTTATTAAAAGATATAAAACTTCCTAATGGGTTTTATTATGAGTGGGCAGGGCAAAGTGAGTATTTAGAATCTGCTATGCAAAGGCTAATGTATATTATTCCTTTAACTTTTGTGCTGATCTTTATTTTGATTTATTTTGCACTAAAAAATATTACATATACAATGATTATATTTTTCACCCTTCCTTTTGCACTCACAGGTGGAATATTTTACTTAGACTATTTAGACTTTAATATATCTATTGCAGTTATAGTTGGCTTTTTAGCCTTACTTGGTGTTGCTGCTGAAACTTCAATTGTAATGCTAGTTTATTTACATGAAGCAATGAATGAATTAAAACAAAAATGTATAAAAATTGAAGATAAGGATATCTTTGAATATATTTATAAAGGAGCGGTATTAAGACTTCGCCCAAAACTTATGACATTATTTGCAATTTTAGGTGGTTTAATTCCTATTATGTATATAAATACAGTAGGAAGTGAAGTAATGCAAAGAATAGCAGCACCAATGATAGGAGGAATGATATCATCTGCGTTTTTAACTTTGATAATAATTCCCTCGATATTCTATATTTTAACTTTAAGACAAAAAAATTAAGTATAAAAAAGACTATAAATAAGGGGTTTATTGAGAATTTTTCATAAAAATATATAATATTTTGTAATCTAAACATTCACTACACAATAAAAATGTATAATTCCCTTGTACATATGAAAGAGATAAGAAAAAAATGACGCTTTTTTAAATAGAAAAGTAAATAATATATATGATAAGATAATTATCAATTAAAATACTAAGGAAATAAAATGAATACTAAAATGAAATTAGCTGGAATTATGTTAGGAGCTGCTTTAACAACTACATCTGCATTTGCTGCAGGAAGTTCATGTGGAGCTGGAAAATGTGGTGGTGAAGCTAAGAAAGACATGAAAAAAGGTTCTTGTGGAGCTGGAAAATGTGGTGGTGAAGCTAAGAAAGACATGAAAAAAGGTTCTTGTGGAGCTGGAAAATGTGGTGGTGAAGCTAAGAAAGACATGAAAAAAGGTTCTTGTGGAGCTGGTAAATGTGGTTCAGATAAAAAATAATTTTTAAAAAGAATAAACAATGATAAATTTAAATGGATGTGGACTAGGGCTTAGAAGTGATTTTTTACTTGATATAGAATCAAGTAAATTTCAACCAGATTGGTGGGAGGTAACTCCTGAGAACTGGATGCATATGCCAAGGCTTTATGAAAAAGCTTTTGAAAAAGCAGTTTTTTCTAAACCTACTGTTGCACATGGTTTATCTTTATCAATTGGTTCTGCTGACAAACTTAATAGAAAGTTTGTCAAGCAAATCAAAACTTTCCTAGATAGATATAATATAGAGTTCTATTCTGAACATCTTTCCTTCTCATCAATAGACAATAAACAATCATACGAATTATTACCATTACCAATGACAAAAAAAATGATAGAGATTGTAAGTGATAGAGTAAAAGAAGTTGAGGATATAATTCAAAGAAATCTAATATTAGAAAATGCAACATATTATTTAGTTCCATACGCTGAAATGGCAGAGGTTGATTTTATCAATGAAGTAATGGAAAAATCAGGTGCTAAAATGCTACTTGATGTAAATAATGTTTTTGTAAACTCAGTGAATCATTCATTTAAAGCACGAAAATTTATTGACCAGCTTGATAAAAGTAAAGTAGCATATATGCATATGGCTGGACATTACTTTGATGAAGATTCAGGACTTAAAATTGATTCACATGGTATGCCTATTTGTTCTGGTGTTTGGAAACTTTTAGAATATACACTAAAACAAATTGATGCTCCTGTTATGATTGAAAGAGATAATAACGTACCACCTCTTGATGAACTTGTAGTAGAATACAAAAAAATGGAAAGTATTTGTAAGGCTGTTCGTAATGCAAAATAAAAAACCACTTGAAAGAGAAGTTCAAGATAGATTCATTGATATTATAAGTGAACAAAAAGAAAACTCTACAAATTCAGTTTATAATGTTTATCAAAAATTAGTCTTTTATAGATATGAAGAAATTATAAAAACTACATTTATCGAATTTTGCAAGTATATAAGTGAAGATGAATTAGAAAAAAGTATATATGAATTTTTAAAAAATCCACCAAGTACACCATTTGTATGGCAAATAGCAAATGATTATAGAAAGTTTGTAAAAAAACAAAAGCTTTTTCACGATAGAAAATATTTGTATGAACTATTATATTTTGACTGGATTGAAGTTGAAATATACATGAAAGAGTATAAAAAAATAAAAGTAAAAGATTTTGATTGGAATAAAAGCTATAAATTAGCTCCAAGTGCAAGACTTAAAACTTTTAATTTTGATATTATTAATAAAGAACATAAAAATAAAAGAGAAAATTTTTTAATTATATATTATGACTATAAAAGTGATGAGGTATTATTTAGAGAAATTAATCAGTTCTTATATGTACTAATAAAACAATCGAATAAAAAACAAAGTATTCTAAAAATTTTAGAAGCTTTATGTATAGAAAATGAAATAGATTTGGAAGAGGCTAAAATGGTTTTATATGAGCCTTTAAAAGAGTTACTATTTTCAAAGGCTATTTATTAAAACCTAAGTTCTTTTTGTTAGTATATAAGTTTATTAAAAAATATATTAACAAAGAAAAGAGTCTACAATGGGTTTAAAAAAAATCATTTTTCCAATATCATCATTATTTTTTGCAATTGCTTTTTTAGCTATTGGTTATGGAATGATTTTAACATTTATAGGTGTTTACTTAAAAGACTTAGGTGTTAATAATACTGTTATTGGGATTATTAATGCTGCATTCTTTTTAGGTGCTATTTTATCTTCAATATTTTCTCAAAAAATTATATCTACTGTTGGACATATTAGAAGTTTTGCTGCTTTTGCTGCTTTAATGATTATTTCTTTTCTTTTGCATTCTGTTTTTTTTAATGAGATTTTATGGGCAGCCTTAAGATTAATTTCTGGCTTTTCTTTTTATGGTTTATTAATAATATTAGAAAGCTGGTTAAATGAAAAAAGCTCCGAAGAAAGTAGGGGGAAGATATTAGCTATTTATACAATAATTTTCTATTTAGCTACTGCATTAGGACAACTTTTTCTAAATATTGATGAGCATTTTAAGCAATTTATTTTTACAATAGGTTCTGTTCTTGTTCTCTTTTCTGTTCTTATTATCTCTTTAACTAAAATAAAAGAACCCATCTTAGAACCTTTTGATAAATTTAGTTTTCCAAAAATATTTTCAATAGTTCCACTTGCAACAGTTACTAGTTTTATTAGTGGATTTGTAGTGGGAGGGTTTTTTACAATGCTTCCTATTTATATTCTTATGCAAAGTGATTCGCTTGAACTTGTTTCAAAATTTATGCTAATTTCAATAATAGGTGGACTAATTTCTCAATGGCCTGTAGGAATACTTTCTGATAAATATGGAAGAAGAAAACTTATTTCTATTGTTTCTTTTCTTTCAGCTTTTACATCTCTTTTCTTTATTTTATATGCACAAGAAGAACTGTATTTATATATTCTTGGTTTCTTTCTAGGATTAACAATATTTACCTTGTATCCATTAGCAGTTGCAAGAGCTAATGATGTTGTTGATGAAAGTAAAGATATTATAGAGATAAGTAGAACATTGCTTTTTACATATGGAATTGGTTCTTTTCTTTCACCTCTTATAATAGGTGTTGGTCTTAGTCTAAGTCCTAACTTTTTGTTTATAAGTTTCTTTACTCTATGTTTTATTCTAAGTATCTATGCTTTAACACAAGAAAGAGTAAAAGACAAAGACTTAAGTGTCTTTGTAAATATTCCAGTTGCATCTGGGGCTGAATTACCACAATTAGATCCTAGACAAGATGAGAACTATGAGAAAGAGGTTTAAATAGTTTTGTTACAAACCTCTTTTAAAACTCTATTTGTATAAAAATATGCAAAAATAGCTGCTGAATAAATCATAAATAAAATACCAAACCATAGATAAATAAAATCAAGTTCAAAATATTTTACGATTACCCACGCAATAATAAGTTTTGCAACAATTTGTCTATATAAACTAATATATAAAATCATTTTAGGTTTTTTAATTCCCTGAAGTGTTGATACACAAATAAACAGAACAATATAAGCATAGAAAATCCAAATTTCAACTAGTAAGTAATCAACTCCAAAATTTACAACTGTTTCATTTGAATCAAATTGTGTAATAATAAATCTTCCAAGAAGTGTTAATAATACAATTCCAATTGTAGAAATAATAAATCCATATTTAAGTGATACTTTTAAAGTTTCAATAACTCTATCATATTTTTTAGCACCATAATTGTTTGAAACTAATGTTAAAACAGCTGTATTAAGACCAAGTGCAGGTAAAAGCATTAGTTGTTCAACTCTGTATCCAATTCCATAACCAGCAACTGCTTGCATACCATAATGAGATACAAAATAAGTAAGTATTAAAGAACCAAATGCCATTGTAAGCATACTTAAACTAATAGGTAAACCTTGAGATAAAAATAGTTTATATACTCTTAAATTAGGTATAAAGTATTCAAGTTTTTCAAAGTGAATAACTTTTGTTTGTAAAACTTTGTAAAACATAAAACACATATTTAATACTTGAATTAAAACTGTTGCTATTGCAATACCTTGTATTCCCATAGCAGGAATAAATAAAAACCCATAAATAAATAAAGGGTTTAAAACTAAGTTTGCAAAAAAACCAAATATAAGTGTATTTCTATATGTTTTTGTATCACCTTGGGCTACTAATATTGAGTTAAGAGAAAAGTTAAACATAAAAAATACTGTACCAAATAA
Source organism: Arcobacter peruensis (assembly GCF_003711085.1). Lineage (NCBI taxonomy): Bacteria > Pseudomonadati > Campylobacterota > Epsilonproteobacteria > Campylobacterales > Arcobacteraceae > Arcobacter > Arcobacter peruensis. The sequence continues at coordinate 1,883,918 of NZ_CP032363.1, read as the reverse complement.
AATAGGGTTAATATATTCAATAGAAGTATTTAAGTATTGCTCACTTGCACCTAAAAGTATAAACAAAGAAGGTGCTGCAAAATAACCTATAAGACCTAAAAAGATACCAAGTATAGGAATAAAAAATAAACCTTTATGTGCATAAATAGAAGCTAATTTATATTTCTTTTTTCCAAATGCATTTCCAAGTAGGGCTGTAATCGCAGATGAAAATCCATATCCTAATCCAATAATTAAAAAGAATATCATAAATGATAAAGATAGTGAAGCAATAGCCTCAGTTGATATAAGTCCTGCGTAAAATGTATCTACAACATTATACATTGTATTAAAAAACATTCCTACACTAGCTGGAATGGCTAATTGTTTAATAAGTGATGGAATATTTTGTGTAGTTAAGTGTTCTGATTTTCTCAAAAGGAAAGTCCTTGTATCAAAAAGATAGTTTAAGGGTGTATTTAATAATTAATTAGAAAAGAAGAGTTTAGTCTTCTATTCTAATCATTGAAGGTTCAGCTGTAACAACACCTGCTTCTTTGATATCGTTTAATGCTTTATTTATATCTTTTTCTATACAAGTATGAGTAGAAAGTAAAAGATGAGCACAAGTTCTATTAAGTGGCTTTTGAATCATTTTCTCAATTGAAATATTATGAGTTGTTAATATATTAGCAACTTTTGCTAATACACCAGTTTTGTCTTCAACTCTTAATCTTAAATAATATTTTGTTTGAATATCATCTTTATTCATAAGTTTTAACTCTTCACCATAAGAAGTTTCAAAACCAAGCATAGGTGAGCCTTTTCCTCGTCTTGCAATATCAACGATATTTGCAATAACAGCTGAAGCTGTAGCATCTCCACCTGCACCTGGTCCATAGTACATTGTTTCACCAACTTTATCACCAATTACAGAAACACCGTTCATAACACCATCAACTTTTGCAATCATCTGTGCATTTGGAATTAATACAGGATGAACTCTAAGTTCAATTTTGTTTTCTATTTTTTTAGCAATTGTTAATAATTTTATTGAATAATCAAACTCAGAAGCAAAATCAATATCTTCAGGAGAAATGTTTTCAATTCCTTCTATTAAAATATCTTCAGGTTTTGCATCAATTCCATAAGCAATAGAACCTAAGATTAATAGTTTATGAGCAGCATCAAAACCACCAACATCAAATGTTGGATCAGCTTCTGCATAACCTAATTCTTGAGATTCTTTTAAAATAGTGTCATAATCAACACCTTCATCAATCATTTTTGTAAGCATATAGTTACAAGTACCGTTCATAATACCTTTGATTGATAAAATATTATTTGCAGTTAATCCATCTCTTAATGCATTAACAATCGGAATACCACCAGCAATTGCTGCTTCATATTCAAATGCAGTATCTCCTGCTATTTCTTGAAGATCATATCTGTGATAAGCTAATAAGGCTTTATTAGCAGTAACTACTGCTTTGCCTTTTTCTAATGCTTTTTTAACAACTTCATAAGGCTTTTCAATTCCACCCATAAGCTCAACAACAATATCAATTGACTCGTCATTTAAAACTTCATCAATATTGTCTGTTAATTTTATTGAAACGTCTCTGTCTTTGTTTAAGTTAGAAACTACTCCAAGAACAGGTTCAATTTCGATACCAGCACGTGCTGTGATAATATTTTTATTATCTCTTAAAATATTTGCAACACTTGCTCCTACTGTTCCTACTCCAATAATTCCTACTTTTAACATTTGTTTTCCTATCTTTATTTTTCTAATGATTTTAAATATTTCTTAATATTTTTTGCTGCTTGTCTAATTCTTTTTTCATTTTCAATTAGTGCAATTCTTACATGTGTATCACCATAGTGTCCAAATCCAATACCAGGACTTACAGCTACTTTTGCATGTGTAATTAATTGTTTTGAGAATTCCATACTTCCTAAATGCTCTGCTTGTTTTGGAATTTTTGCCCAAATAAACATAGAAGCATTTGGTACATCCATATCCCAACCCGCATCTTTAAATGCATCAATCATTACATCACGTCTGAACCTGTATTTTTCAATATGTTCTTCAACACATTCTTGTGGACCATCAAGTGCAACAGTAGCTGCTACTTGAATTGGTGTAAACATTCCATAATCAAGCCATGATTTTATTCTTTTTAATGCACCTACAAGTTTCTCATTACCTACAATAAATCCAACTCTCCATCCTGCCATATTATATGACTTTGATAATGTAAATGATTCAACTGCAACATCAAGTGCACCTTCTGCTCCAAAAATTGAAGGAGTTTTATATCCATCAAAAGTAATATCAGCATAAGCAATATCTGAAATTACATAGAATCTTTCTCTTTTAGCCATATCAACTAATCGTTGGTAAAACTCTGGTGTTACTGTAGCACAAGTTGGATTATGTGGGAAGTTAACTAATACATATTTAACTTTTGGAATTGATTCATCTAAAGTTTTTTGTAATCTTTCAAAAAATAGATCTTCATCAACTTTAAAATCTTTTCCAAATGAAAGTTCAAACTTGTGAATAGCTGCTCCACTTAACATAAATGCGTATGAATGAATTGGATATGTAGGATCTGGTACAACTGCAACATCGCCTACATTTACAATAGCTTGAACTAAGTGAACATAACCTTCTTTAGAACCCATTGTTGCACAAGCGTGTTTATCTGGATCTAGGTAATCTACGCCATATTTTCTTTTATACCAGTTACAAATCGCAAGTCTAAGTTTATAAATACCAGCACTTGCTGAGTAACCATGGTTTTTTGCTTTATCAGCAGTTTCTTTTAATTTATCAATTACATGTTGTGGTGCAGGACCATCAGGATTTCCCATAGAAAAATCTATAATATCTTCACCAGCACGTCTTGCTTCCATTTTTATATTATTAACTTCTGCAAACACGTAGTTTGGAAGTCGCTTCATTCTTTCAAACTCTATTTCTTCAAACACTTTACTACTCCTTAGTAATACTAATTCCTCGCTTTAAATTAGCAAGGGAATACAAATCATCTATTTTTATATATGTTGTATTATTTGGTACATCTACTCTTAAATTTTGATGCAAACTATCATCTTTAAAGTTTTCTATGATGTTTAAATCATTGTCATAAAAAACTACATTAGGATGCCATCTATTACCACTTTTTGAAATTATATTTATACTATTTGCATTAGCAACTTTTAGCATATATGCTTTAAGTGGTTTTTTTAGAGATAATTGATTGTTGTTCACTAAATCTTTTGATTTCTTAATCACAGAATTATCACTAATAATAGAATATCTCCAGTTATATGTTCCCTCTTTTTTTATAAAGCTTACTTTACAATTATTTTTTGCAAGTGCTTTTGATAATCTAAGAGGGTTAATGGCGGCTTCAGTTTTTAATTTTATATTCCAAATAAAATTGTTTCCATCATATTTTACATCTTGAACTAAATAGTAATAATGTCCAAGAGATTTAAGTGAGTCTTGTAAAATCATTAAAGATTTTTTTGGATTCTCACTTATTTTAAAAGAAACATCTATATATCTTGATGTTCTATATTTTAATTTTAATAAACCATTACTTTGTAGTTTACTTGTTAATGCAACATAATTTACTTGACCATTAGTATAATACGCAGAGCTATTATTTTTAAAAATATAGTTAATTAGGTTTTTATGCTTATTATAAGCACTATATCCTAAAATATTTTTAATTGGTGTATTTATACTTGCATTTAATGCAACAGTACAAGTTATTATTAAAATTAAATTTTTTATCATTTTAAATCTCTTATCTTTTTAGATTATAAATTAATATCCCAGCTGCTACTGATACGTTTAATGAATCAAATTCATGTTCCATTGCAATTGATACTTTTAAGTCTAGTTTTTTAGCAACTTTTGGAGAAATTCCTTCCCCTTCACTTCCTAAAAATAGTGCAACTTTATCTGTTTTCTCAATTTTTCCATATTTTTTTAAATCAACACCATCCATAGTTGCACCAATTAAAGTGAAACCTGAATCAATTAATTCACTTGCTAAATCAGCAGATCTTGGATGAACTGTAAATGGTAAATCAAGTAATGCACCAGCACTTGTTCTTACAATTCCTGAGTTATTAATTGTTTTAATATTTGAAGCAATTAAGCCTTCAATTCCCATTGAATAAGCAGTTCTTGCAATTGCACCAATATTACCAACATCAGTTAATCCATCAAGAACTAAAATAAAGTTCATTTTCTTCAATTCTTTGATTGGGGTATAGTCAAATTGACTTAACTTTAAAAAGAAACCTTGATGATTTCCACCTTTTGCAAGAGCTTGAGCTTTTTGATTATCTACTTTGTAAATAACCTTATCTAGTTTTGCAAACCTTGAAAAAAGTTTTTTATCTATTTCTTTTGAAAGAAAAACTTCTTCAATTAAATTTGGGTAGTTGTCTAGTACGAATAGTACGATTTGTTTTCCATATATTATCATGGCTAGATTGTATCTAAAAGTTGTTGATAAACCTCTTTTGTAGATTGTCCTGTAAGTTTTGAGATAAGTTTTGCTTTAACTTTAGGTGCTAAGTCAAGGTCTTGAATGTCTTTTAATTCTAAAGCTGAACCTATAGTTTCTAAAGGTTCAATTATCACAACCCATTCACCTCTTATATTTATATTTTTAAACTCTTCAAAAAGATTTGAAGCTTTATTTTTATAAATAGTTTGATGTAGTTTTGTAATCTCTTTTGCTAAAAATATTGTTCTATTTGGAGCTTTGTCTTTTAATTCTTCTAGTAGTTTTGCAAGTCTATGTGGTGATTCATAAAGTATTGCTAATTTATTATCATTTAAAATTGCATCAAGTTTTGAAGCTCTTTGCTTTCCTTTGTGGTCTAAAAAACCATGAAAAGAAAAAGTAGTACTTTCAAAACCACTCATTGCGTAAGCAGTTAATACAGCATTTGCACCAGGAAGTACATCATATTCTATATTATTTTTTATGCAATAATCAACAAGTGAAGCACCTGGATCTGAAACACAAGGCATTCCTGCATCACTTACGTAAACAACATTTTTAGTAAAAGTTTCTTTTGATAATGTTTCTAAGACTTTTTTTTCATTGTGAGAATGATAAGATTTGTATTCTTTATTTGAAAAATCTAAATTATTTTTTTCACCTAAAAGTGAAAGTAGTTTTTTTGTGACTCTTGTATCTTCACAAAAAATTAGTTCACACTCCTGTAAAACTTGAAGAGATCTTTTTGAGACATCTTCAAGATTTCCAATTGGAGTGGGAACTAAGCAGAGCATAAAGTTCTACTACTTAGAAGCAGCAGCGTATTTAGCTTTGAATTTCTCAACTCTACCAGCAGCATCAACAATTTTTTGCTCTCCAGTAAAGAATGGGTGACAAGCTGAACAAATATCAATTCTCATAGTTTCAACATTTGATTTAGTTTCAAATGAATTACCACAAGCACAAGATACTGCACAAGTTTTGTAATCTGGGTGTATATCTTTTTTCACGCCATATTCCTTATATAAATTAATGTAAAATAAAAGGTCAAGTCTTAATGTTGCCCTTTATTAAACTCTTTTGGACGGGGATTATATCTAAAAATACTTAAGAATCTCTGAATTTAAGTTTGTTATAATATCTGAAATTTGAAGATTATTAAATTGTCCTTTATTAAAGGTATTTTGTCTCTTTGCTAATTTACTAGTATTTAAAGCAATTTTTTCTTCAAGTTGTTTTTTATTTAATTTTCCATCTAAAAACTCTAGTGTTTCAATAATTCCAATTGAAGACATGGCATTTGGTTTTCTTGTATATTTTTTTTCTAGATAAATTACTTCATCAATGATTCCATCATCTATCATCATTTTTGTTCTTTGATTAATTCTTTTTCTTAAATCTTCTTTTTCCCAAAGTATTTCAAAAAGTTTTAAATCTTTTACTATAGGAGTTTTAGGATTTTGAATAAAGTATTCACTAGGAGTTAAATTTGTTTCTTTATAAATGGCATAGGCTTTTTCAACTCTATATTTATCATTTCTTTTGATTTTAGACATATAATCTTCATCTTTTGAATATAGTAAATCATAAACTTCACCAACATTGCTATCAAGTTTTACTTTTGAGTTTACACCTGTAGATAAGCCTTCAATAAGTGCTTTTAAATAAAAACCAGTTCCACCAACGATGATTAAGTTTTTATTGTTTTGTAAAGCATAGTTTTTAGCTTTTTTATAACAATCAATAAATTGCATTACATCATACTCAACATTGGGATAAACTTCATCTATTCCAAAATGAATAATATCCCCTCTTTCTTCTTTTAAAGGTTTTGCAGACGCTATATCTATTTCTTTATATACAGATAATGAATCTAGTGAGAGTATAATAGAGTTTGTTTTTTGTGCTATTTCTAAGGATAAACCAGTTTTACCAGAGGCAGTTGAGCCAATTATTGCTATTTCTTTCATTGGCAAATTTTAGCTAATTTTTAGTGAAAGCAATATTATTTAGATTTTTGAGTTTCTTTGCAGTCTTCTATTTTCTGGTTTAATTTATTTATTTCTTGTTCTTTTTTTATTAGTTTTTTTAATAATGTTGAAACATTTTCTTTTTCAGATTCTACAACATGAGTTTGTACTTTTGATGCACATGCAGTAAATAATATTGTAATACTTATTATAAGTATTGTAGGTTTAAGGAATTTCATAAAGTTCTTTCTTTGTAATGTTAGATTAAAACAAAAAGCATTACTGCTTTTTGTTTTTGGGATACTATAAACCTAAAGATTTTAAAGTCTTTAAAGTAAGAGCACCTTCATTTAATTTGTTAGCTTTTTGGTAAGCGTTAACAGCAGCTTTTGTTTCTGAACCATAAACACCATCAATTTTAGTGATGTTAAAGTTTTTAGCTTTTAATGCTCTTTGTAAATTTGAAACTACATCAGAAGTTGTATTTGTTTCACAAAGAATTCCTTGCCATTTAAGGTAAGAATCTGCAACTTTAACTTTTGTTGGTACATTTGTATAAACAGCTGGAATGTTAGTTTTCATTTCTTTTGCTGGAGTTGCAACAACTCTAGTTTTAACCATTTTGCATACAGCTGGAATTTTAACTTCTTTAGTAGTAGCAGGAGTTGCAACAACTTTTTTAGTTACCATTTTGTAAACAGCTGGAATAACAATTTTTCTAGTAGTAGCAGGAGTTGCAATTACTTGAGTTGGAACATTTTTATATGTTGCTGGAATTTTGATTTCTTTAGTAGTAGCAGGAGTTGCAACAACTCTTCTTTCTACAGTTCTGTAAACAGCTGGAGTTTTAACTTCTCTAGTTGTTGCAGGTTTATCAATTACTTTTGAAGTAAGTGTTTTATATTCAGCTGGATATTCAATTAAACATAAAATATCTCCAGTTGAGTTATCAACTTTTTCAATTTCACCTCTACCTTTTTTCCATGCAGTATATGCAGGCTTAACTAAAATCTTTTCAGACATAGTTTTATAAGTAGCTGGAACTGTAACTAATTTAGTTTTTTCTGGCTCAACCATAATAGTTTCTTTAACTGTTTTATAAGTTGCAGGTACTGTAACAATTCTTGAAGTTTCAGCAGATGCCATTACATTTTGATTAGCTTTTTTGTAAGTTGCAGGTACTACAACTAACTTAGTTGTTTCTGGCTTAATTAAAATCTTTTCAGTAACAGTTTTATAAGTCGCAGGAACTGCTACTAATTTTGTAGAAGCTTCTCTAATAGTAACTTTCTTTTCAACTACTTTATAAGTTGCAGGAGTAATTGAAATATTAGTTCTTGCTTCTTTTAACATTTTTTGAATATTTTTAGTTTCATATTTTGCAGGAACTAAAACCTTTGCGTAACACTCACCAGCTTTTGCATTCGCAGGTACTAATGAATTACTTACAGCATTTGAATCTTTAGATTCAGCATTCATTGCATTAATTGAACTTAATGCTTTTGTTTTATCCATCTCTAATTGAGAAATTTTCGCATTTTGTGCTTCAATTTCTTTTTGTAATTGCATTACTTTATCAGATGATGTACCCATTGTATCTTTAGATGAACATCCAGTCATCCCAATAACAGCAGCAGTTGCTAGTATTGCAGAATTTCTTAAATAATTTGACATTTTATCCCTTTAAAATTTTTTATTTATAAATCTTAGCTGAATAATTATAAACATTACTTTAAAATTTATAAAAGTTATGTTACTATTCGTTAACTTATTAAAATTCGAGGAGAATAAATTGAAAAAAATTATTGTATCAACATTAGTTGGATTAATTGGAGCTGCATCTTTAAGTGCTGCTGATTGTGTAATGGTAAAGGACTTAAATGTTCAGTTTAAAAATGCATCTACTGTATATTCTAATTCTTCAGAAATGAAAGAAATCAGAGAATATGCACAATTTTTAAAAGAAACTGATTTATACACAGTTATTGAAGGACATACAAGTTCTTTAGCAGGCGCTAAATATAACTATGATTTATCATCAAAAAGAGCTACAAAAGTTAGATCAGAATTAATTAGATTAGGTGTTAGCCCATCAAAAGTAAGAGCTATGGGATTTGGTGAATCATCTCCTTTATACAACAACAACACTGAATCTGGTGCTGCACAAAATAGAAGAGTAATTGGTGAAGTATTTAATACAGCTGCTGAATTATCAAACTACATTGCAAGTGAAAAATCAAGAATTGCAACTATTAAATATAACGAGCAATAAAACTCTTAAATAAATAAAGACAAACTAGCGTCTTTATTTATTTTTTTATTATTCTTAGCTAAAATTCTTTTATGGAAAAACTCTTAAAAAAACTTAATGATTTTAATGAACTAGTAATGTTCAAACATTCGATATTTTCACTACCTTTTATTTTTATTGCTATGGTTGTTGCTGCAAATGGTTGGTTTGGATTTAAATTAATGATACTTGGTATTTTAGCCGCGCTTACTGCAAGAAATTTTGCAATGGGATTTAATAGATATATGGATAGAGATATAGATGCTTTAAATCCAAGAACTGTGAATAGACCAAATGTAGATGGAAGGATTTCGGCTTCTTCTATGTTAATATTTACAATTGCAAATGCATTAGGATTTATTCTAATCGCATATTTTGTTAATGATTTAGCGTTATATTTATCTTTACCTATTTTATTTGTTATTGGCTCTTATTCTTATTTTAAAAGGTTTTCATATCTTGCACATATAATATTAGGTATATCTCTAGGACTTGCACCAATAGCAGGTGTTGTAACAGTATTAGAAACTATTCCTTTATGGTCTGTATTTCTTAGTATTGGAGTTATGTTTTGGGTTGCTGGGTTTGATTTACTTTATTCTTTACAAGATATCGAAGTAGATAAAAAATTAAATCTTCACTCAATCCCTTCAAAATTTGGTGCTAAAAAGACAATGCTAATATCAAAAGTATTTCATTTTTTTACAGTAGTTTTTTGGTTATTATTTGTAATAAACTCAGAGAGCTCATTTTTTGCATATTTAGCAGTAATAATAAGTGCACTGATGCTAAGTTATGAACATTATTTAGTAAATAAAGATTTTACAAAAATAGATAAAGCCTTTTTCACTGTTAATGGCTACTTAGGAATTGTATTTTTTATATTGATTGTGTTAGATAATATTTTTTACTAAAAAAGAAAGAATTTTTATAACATAAAAGGTATCTAAGTTTTTATGTGGTAATATTCTTTCCTTATTTAAAGCGCGTCTGTGGCTCAACTGGATAGAGCACTGGGTTTCGGCCCCGGCGGTTGGGGGTTCGAATCCCTCCAGGCGTACCACCTAGAAGCCCGATTTAATTACTGTTTGCAGTGTTTAGGTCGGGCTTTTTTTATGTCTATTAAAAAATCGATTCACACCTATTTCACACTATATATAATATTTATAAAAACAAACATATAGGTATCTAAAAAAAGTCTATGTCCTGTATGTACAATAAATAGTTGTAATTGCAATTGATAACTAATAAAAACTCCAAAATATAAGAATATTGAAAGTATTTTCCAGAAAAAAGTATAAAATATTAAAAAAATTATGTGACGTGAGATGCCTATTTAAAGAAGTTATGCAAGATATATTTGATAATTTTAGTACAAATTAGTGTTACGATTTAGAGTGTTACAAATAGTATAAAAATATTTTATACTATTTAATCCTCAATCTTTTCATTCTATCTTTATAAGATTCCTTATAAAACTCTTTTGCTTCAGAGCTTAAAAAAGATTTATCAATCAAATCTTCTACTTCTAAATATGAGCCTTCAATAAATTTCATAATTTTATTAAATCTAATTTTAGGTAAATCTATATACTTAGCAAAAGTTTTAAAATCATCATAAGTATAGTAACCATAAGCTTCATAAGTAGAAGTATAATCATCTAATAAATCTATAGCCATATCTCCATATTTTTCATTTATATGAAATCTTGTGTTTAATAAATCATAACTTGGTGTTAAAAAGTATTCTCTAGAATCTACTTTACTATATAAAGAGAAATTTTTAATATGAGCATCACCATTACATATTAGATAATTTAGAATAATTCTTTTAAAAAAGTCTTCTTGTGATACTACACTTGATGCTACATATTTTTTTATCATCTTTGCACAATCTAAATAACTACAAGCATCATACTTATAGTTTTCTCCATGAGTTACTGGTGTTATTCCCATAATTCCAGCAAAATCTTCTTGATCATATTTCAAGTTTGTTTCTTCATCATAATCAAATCTCTTTGTTATGTAAGCTAACTCTCCATCACTAAATCTAATCAAACCACACCAAGCTGTAGGAATTTTAAATATATTCTTTGAGATAAGCATTGATAGATGTTCATTTGCCACAATATCTTTTTCATTTTGAATATGTCCATCTCCATTTGTAATAGGTTTTAATATATATCTTCCATTAGCTGCAGTTGGTATTAAATCTTTCTTTTCAAAAGCTAAGGAGATTTTATCTTGTACTCCAGAGATTGACATTCTAGGTGATAATTCTGCTCTTTTTTTAGTAAATTCAACTCTATCAAAATTTAAAGGATTTGGTACCTTTCCATTAAATAGTTCTTTAATACACTTTGAACAATAGTTATTTCTTAGTTTTTTATTTTCTGCTAAACAGCCTAAACATATCTTATCTTCCATCTTTATATCTCATCTTTTTCTATTGTAATAGAACCTATTGTGTTCTCTTTGGTTGTTAATAATAACCTTGAAAAATCATCATTTTTATCAATTCTAAGCTCTTTACATTGTATATCTTTTAGTTTACCCTCTGCTAATAGATTATAAAAAAAAGGAAATAAGTTTTTTGATGTAAATTCTTCTTCTTGTAAGGGGAATGTTAAACTAATAGCTTTTCCAATATCTTTATTTAAATACTCTTTATCATAAACAAAGCTATAGCTATTTTCTTCAAACTTTGTAAGTAAACCAGTAAATATACTATTTCTAAAAACTTTTGCTCTTTGCATTATTTAATCTTCACTTTGATATCTAATTCCATTCCTAGTACATCTAAAAGTTTTTCAAGTGTCTTAACCGTAGGATTTGCTTTTCCATTTTCAATCTCAGATATTGAAACATAATTAACACCCGAATAATCTTGTAAATCTTTTAATTCAAGATTTAATTCTTTTCTTCTTATTTTTATAGTTTTACCTATTTTAGTAGAAGTAGATTCCATTTTAATACCTTAATATGTATTCTTATTTAGTATATAAGTTAAATATGTTTAATTATATATCTATAAAAATTAATATTTACTTTAAATTTAAGGTATATACTAAATAATATGATACTAATTGATAATATTTGAAAAAAGACTTCATATTTAATATATATGTTAAATTAAAAATATGATAAACTCAATTTACAAAAATAATTGGATTCTAAATGTTTAAAAATGGATTATACGAACAACTTATAAATAATTTGATTTCAAACAAACTAAATTCTTTGGATTTAGAAACCATCTATTATAAAACTACTACTATTGAGAAATCAGAAGCCTCTACTTTTTTAACGCAATATATAAGTGACTTTATAAATCATTCATTAAATCTAATAAGTGGTGAAAATAGTATTGAAACACAAATAAATATCATAAATAAAATAATCTTATTACTTGAAAATGAAATAGAAAAGCAAGACTTTAAAGATAATTTACTTGATATTAATACTTCTATTTTAAAAGCAGTTATACCAAAACTTGATTCTCATATAAAAGATTTTGATACTTATATTAAAGAAATTACTCCATATACAGGGCTTACACAAAGTGAACTTTTTACGGGAAGTAATGCTGGAGTTTCTTTGGAAAGTGAAATAAAAAAAGAGATACTTTCCTCTGATAAAATATATTTTTTGGTCTCTTTTATTAAGTGGTCAGGAATTAGAATATTTGAAAAAGAGTTAAGAGAATTTACAAAAAGTGGAAAACAATTAAAAATTATCACTACTTCTTATATGGGAGCAACTGATTTAAAAGCGGTTGAATTTTTAGCAAGTTTACCAAATACTGAAATCAAAGTTTCATATAATACAGCAAATGAAAGATTGCATGCAAAATCTTATTTGTTTTTTAGAGATACGGGATTTCATACGGGATATATAGGCTCTTCAAATATTTCAAAAAGTGCACTTACAAGTGGATTAGAATGGAATTTAAAAGTAACAAATTCAGAAATTTCGCACATAATAAAAAAGTTTCAAAAAACTTTTGAAACATATTGGGAAGATAAAGAATTTGAAGTTTTTACACAAGAAAAAAAGCAAAAACTTCAAACGGCACTAAAAAATGGTTCCATAAAAGATACAAATAATTTTTCAACCTTCTTTGATATAAAACCACATCATTATCAAGAAGAAATTTTAGAAGAACTTCAAGTACAAAGAGAGATTCATAAACGTTACAAAAATCTTTTAGTTGCTGCAACAGGAACTGGAAAAACAGTTATAAGTGCTTTTGATTATAAACGATTCAAACAAAATAATCCAAGTGCAAAACTTCTATTTGTAGCACATAGAAAGGAAATTTTAATACAAGCTAGAGCTACTTTTCAAGCGATATTAAAAGACAATAATTTTGGTGAATTATGGGTTGATGGAATTACTCCTTTAAGTTATGAGTATTTATTTACTTCTGTTCAGACTCTGCAAAATAATATTGAAAAACTCTCTCTTACAAAAAACTATTATGATTTTATAATAATTGATGAAGTACATCACATAGCTGCAAAAAGTTATAGACCAATTTTGCAAAAATATGAAGCTAATATTCTCTTAGGTCTTACTGCAACACCTGAGAGAATGGATAATGAAAATATTTTAGATGATTTTTGTGGAGTAACAGCTTCTGAGATTAGACTTCCTGAGGCATTAAATAGAAAACTGCTTTGTCCTTTCCAATATTTTGGGATTAGCGATAGTGTAGATTTACAAAATATAAAATGGCAAAATGGAAAATATCAAACTAGTGAACTAAATGATGTTTTGTTAAGTGAAAAAAGAGTTGGTGAAATAATCACAAAATGTGAAGAATATCTAACAGATATAAATGATGTCTTGGCAATTGGCTTTTGTGTATCACAAGAACACGCAAAGTTTATGAGTGAGAAATTTAAGGAAGTTGGTTTAAAAGCAGATTTCCTTATAATTGGAAGTTCTAATAGAGATGATGTGAAATCAAGATTGTTAAAAAAAGAAATAAACTATTTATTTGTAGTTGATATCTTTAATGAAGGTGTTGACATTCCCCAAATTGATACCATATTATTTTTACGTCCAACTGAGAGTTTAACTGTGTTTTTACAACAATTAGGAAGGGGACTTAGATTTACTGAAAACAAAGAGTGCTTGACTGTTTTAGATTTTGTTGGAAATGCTAGAGATGAATATGATTTTGAAGGTAAATTTAGAAACTTAATTGGTAAAACTTCTAATAGTGTAAAAGATGAAATAGAAAATGAATTTCCTCATTTACCTTTAGGATGTTTAATAGTTTTAGAAAAAAAAGCTAAAGAACATATTTTAAATAATATTAAAAAAGCAACTACACTTGGTAGAAGAAAATTAATATCAAAAATAAGAAATTATGAAAATCAGACAACTTTACCACTTACAATTAGAAATTTTACGAAGATAAATCATCTTTCTTTAGAAAATTTATATAAAAAAGATAGTTTTTCTAAATTGTGTTATGAAGCTGATATTGTAGAAGATTTTGATGAAGTTAATGAAAAAGAACTGATAAGAGCAATTTCTAAAAAATGGCTATTAACAAGATCTCATAGTTATTTTGAATTTATTTTAGAACTTATAGATAATAATTTTGATTTTACAAAAGAAGTTATGGAAAAAAATAAACAATCATTTTTGATGCTTTATTATGATTTCTTTCAAGACCCAAATAAGTTTAATAGTTTAGATGAGGGAATAAAATATATAGGGAATAATAAAATCTTAATTAAGGAATTAAAAGAGGTAATTGAAATTTTAATAGATAAAATCACTCATATTGAAAGGGATTTAGATTTACCATATTTTTGTCCAATAAAACTACATTCAAGATATACAAGAGAACAGATTTTATCAGGTTTTGGACAAAACAGTTTTCAAAAAAAATCAAGTAGTAGAGAAGGTGTTTTAAATATAAAAGACAAAAATACTGAACTTTTATTTGTAACATTAGAAAAAACAGAAGATAAATATTCCCCTACAACTATGTATGACGATTATGCAATAAATGACAGATTATTCCATTGGCAATCTCAAAACTCAACTAAACCAGATTCTCCAAAAGGTTTAATTTATATTAATCACCAAAAAGAGAATAAAAATATTATCTTATTTGTAAGAGAATCAAATCATAATGAAAATAAAAATGTAATGACATATATATGTCTAGGGAAAGTTATTTATAAAAGTCATTATGGAAGTCAACCTATGAGTATTACATGGGAACTTGAAAATAAAATACCACCATTTTTATGGAAAAATATTGCAAAAATGGCAGTTGGATAAATAAAAAGAACCGCTGAGTTTATGTGGCTTTACATCATTAAACAATTTTAAAATAGAATTCAAATATTGCAAATTAGTGTTACGATTTCTAATATCTTTTCTAAAAAATATTTTATATCAATTCTGAGATACGTCTTTGACAAATGCTACACTTTCTAGTGGTTGTAGTAGTGATAAAAATTGATTTGTGTTATATTCTTTGTCCTCTTCAATACTAGAAATTCCATTGATTATATTAAATATAAAAAATTTATAAATTTATTATTAATAAGATCTAATTATTTGTTTTCTCTAGTAAGATTAATATTTTATAAGATATAGTTTAATTAACTATTGATAAAAATTGTATATATCTTTTATATAAGTTTTTTTAATATTAAAAGTTTGCTGTCTTAACTTATTGGCTTTGTTATTTTAGAGTCAAGTTTATTGCAAAATTTTACTACTTAATGAAGTTTATCATTTTTAAGGAAAAAAATATGTCTGTTATAACAAATACCAACAACCCCTGGATAAGTTGCTATGAAGCTAGAGAAAATGCAAAGATTCGTTTGATTTGTATTCCTCATGGTGGAGGTGGGTCACATGTTTATAAAGAATGGGCAGAGAAATTACCTGATTTTATAGAAGTGTATGCACTTAATTTCCCAGGTCGAGGAAGCAGACGTGAAGAAAATGCAATTTGCAATATGTTTGAATTATCGGATGAAATTGCTAATGTAATATCTCAAATTTCAGATAAACCTTATGTTATGTTTGGTCATAGTGTTGGTGCTTTAGTGGCTTACGAAGTTGCAAAAGAGATTGAAAAGCAAGGTATTATGCCACCACTTAGATTAATTCTATCAGCTCATAAGGCTCCTGAGGATTCAAAAGAAGATGAGCCTATGTATACGCTTAGCGATGAAGATTTAATGAGTAAAATCTTAGAGCTTGGTTTATTACCCCAGGATGTGCTTGAAAATAAAGAATTACTTGATTTTATTTTGCCACCGCTTAGAGCTGATTTTGAAATTTCTGAAACTTATGAGTACGAAAAAAGCGATGCTTTAAATATTCCAATAACTGCAACTTTTGGTAAAACTGATCCATTATTAAATGAACAAGATATACAAAAATGGGAAAAATATACAAATAGTGAATATAAAATTAAAGAGTATGATGGCGATCATTTTTATACAGTATCAAAACAAGATATTCTTTTTGATGATATTGTAGAAGAGTTAAAGCAAGATTTAAAAGCTCTTCCTCTTTCAATTATGCATGGTGAAAGTGCAGATTATCCAAAGAAGTGTTTGCATGAACTCTTTAGTGAACAAGCGTCAGAAAACCCAGAAAAGATTGCAGTACTAGATGTCAATAAGCAAATAAGCTTTAAAGAGTTAGACGAACAAACTGATTTATTAGCAAGAAAATTACAAACTTTAGGCTTAGGCGTTGATGATATTGGTGGAATTTATACTGAGAGTTCAGTTGAATATATAATTGCATATTTAGGAATTTTAAAAGCAGGTGGGGCATATATGCCTTTAGAGGTTGCATATCCTACAGAATTATTAAAAAAAGCATTAAATAAAGCTAAACCAAAAGTTATAGTAACGACAAATGAATATATTGAATTCTTGCCGCAAAATGAGCAAATAGTATGTTTAGATGAGAATTGGCAAGAAAGATTAAAAAAAGAAAATCTTCCAGAACTTTACGCAAATCAAGAAAAGCCAGATATTGACTCACTTGCATATTGTGTTATGACTTCAGGTACAACAGGTGAACCAAAAGGTATTATTTGTCCTCATAGGGGTGCTGTAAATTCGTATTATTGGAGATATAACTATTATCCATATCAAGAAAATGAAAGAGAAGCTTGTAATGTCTTTTTTGTATGGGAGGCTGTTCGTGCCTTGCTTCAAGGTTTCCCTACTTATGTTATTCCTGATAGCTCAATTTACGATCCATGGAAGTTAGTAAGCTTTTTAGAAGAGCATAAAATCACAAGAGTGCTTTTTACTCCTTCATTATTAGAGCAAATTTTAAATACTCCTGATATAGATTTAACAAATCGTTTATCAGGCTTAAAAATTGTATGGTTAAACGGTGAAGTTGTACCAACTACATTAAAAAATAGATTCTTTGAAGTTTTCCCAGATTGTAAACTTTTAAATGATTATTCTGTTTCAGAAACTCATGATATTTGTACTTATGATTTAGCGCTTTTAGATGAAAGATACTCACCTAAGTTCTCAAGTGTTGGAAAACCAATGTCAAATGTGAGCATTTATCTTTTAGATGAAGAACAAAATCCAGTTCCACAAGGTGTGAGTGCTGAAATTTATGTAGCAGGTGATTCTCTTGCTAGAGGATATTTAGGAGATAAAGAAAAAACTGATGAAAGATTTGTAAAAGATAGTATTAAAAATGATGGCTCAATTATGTTTCGTTCAGGAGATGCAGGACGATTACTTCCAAATGGAGAATTAGAAATAAAAGGTAGAATTGAGTTTATGATTAAACTTCGTGGCTATACGGTTGTACCTGGTGCAGTTGAAGCAGCTATTAATGATTATAGTGCAATTAACGCATGTGTTGTAGTTACTAAAGATAATCCCCAAACAAAACAGCCTGATGCATTAGTAGCGTATTTAGTAAGCGATAAAAGTATGGAAGATAATAAATTAATCAAATCTTTAAGAGAGCATTTAAAAGAAAATTTACCTCATTATGAAGTACCATCATATTTAATAGTGCTTGATGAATTACCACTTAATAGTGTTACTGGTAAATTAGATAGAAAAAAATTACCAGATCCTGATGTTGCAGCGAGCAAGGCTATAGAAAATGCACCACAAATTGGTGGAACTTTAAATGAACAGATTATTATAGAAGTATGGCAAGATGTTTTAGGCACTCCTGTAAGTTCAGTAAAAGACAACTTTTTTGATTTAGGTGGGCATTCACTTTTAGCAGTTAAAATATGTTCTCATCTTTCGCAAAAGCTTAATATTCAAGTTTCAGTTGTTGATATTTTTAATAAACCAACAGTTCAAAGTCTTGGTAAGCTAATTGATTCAAGAGAAGGTGGTGGAGGACTTGCTCATCTTGATAATATTACTAGTTCAAAAGATAAAGATCACCAAAATGGCTCAAGTGATTTAGCAATTGTAGGAATGGATGGTATTTTTCCAGGAGCTAAAAATGTTGATGAGTTTTGGGATAATATGTGTAATGAAGTTTGCTCTATTAAAGAATTAAGTAAAGAATACTTAGAAAGCATAGGCGTTAGTGCTGAAATTTATGAAGATGAAAATTATCGCAGCTTTGGTGCTCTAATAGATGATGTAGAGCATTTTGATTATCAATTTTGGAATTTAAGCAAAAAAGAATCAGTTTTAATGGATCCTCAACATAGACTGTTTTTACAAACTTGTTATCACGCACTAGAAAATGCAGGAATAAAACCAGGAAATGGCGAAAGAACTGGTGTTTTTGGTGGTTCGTATTCACCGCTTTATTTATTACATCAATTAGGCGGTGGTGGTTTTATGGATCCAACTGATCCTATGGAATACCATTTAACAGAAACAGGAAATGATAAAGATTATTTAACAACTAGAGTTTCATATATGCTTGATTTACAAGGGCCTAGTATAGCAGTTCAAACTTCTTGTTCAACTGCTCTTTCAGTTATTAGTTCAGCTTGTCAATCACTAGAACTTCATCAATGTGATGTTGCACTTGCAGGTGCATCAAGTATTACTTTCCCTCAAGGTGGATATCAATATGTTGAAGGTCACATAAACTCACTAGATGGAAAAGTAAGAACATTTGATGAAAAAGCTAGTGGGACTATTTTAGGTGATGGTGTTGGTGTTGTAGTTATTAAAAGGCTAGAAGATGCAATAAGAGATAACGATACTATTTATTCAGTTATAAAAGGTTATGCAACAAATAATGATGGTATTGAAAAAGCAGGATATTCAGCCCCATCAGTTAAAGGACAACAAGTATCAGTAACTCAAGCGCTTGAAAATGCAAATGTAGGTGCAGATACTATTAGTTATATAGAAGCTCATGGAACAGGAACGCTAGTAGGTGATCCAATTGAAGTAAGAGCATTAAGTGATGTTTATGAAAGATATACTGACAAAAAACAATATTGTGCCTTAGGCTCAATTAAGCCAAATATTGGACATAGTAATATTGCTGCTGGTATGGCTGGTATTATGAAGGCAAGTTTATGTTTATATCATAAAACCTTAGTGCCAAATATCAATTATGATAAACCAAATCCATCTATGGATATTGAAAATTCTCCTTTTTATGTAAATACGGAGCTTAAAAAATGGGAAGTTGATGGAGATTTCCCAAGACGAGCAGGAGTATCTTCTTTAGGAATTGGTGGGACAAATAATCACTTTATTCTAGAAGAAGCTCCAGAAGTTCAAATAAATGAAGATAAACAAGAAAAAGATAAGCAAGATAAGATGCACAATCTTTTCTTACTTAGTGCAAAAAGTGAAAACTCACTAAAAGAAAATGCTTTATCAATAGCCAACTTTATAGAGAAAAACCCAGATATTAGTTTAGATGATATTGAATATACGTTAAGAGAAACTAAACTGTTTTATGAATATCGAGTAGGAGTTTCTTGTACTGATAAAAACTCAGCAATTAAGGCTTTAAGAAATAGTGCAAAAGGAACTAAAGTTAGCAAACTTAGTTCAAAACAAATACAAAGTGATATAAAAAATGTTTTTGTTTTCTCAGGTCAAGGCTCACAGCATGAGTTTATGGGGCTAGGACTATATCAAAATGAACCAAGATTTAAAAAATACTTTGATGAATGTTGTGTGATTTTAGAAAAAGAATTAGGCGTTGATTTTAAAGAATTACTTTTTGAAAAAGGTGCCCAAGCATTTGAATATGCGTATTATACGCAACCCTTAATTGTAGCTCATCAGTACTCTATTGCTAAAACATTAATGGATTGGGGAATAAAGCCTGATGGACTTGCAGGTCATAGTATTGGAGAATATACAGCTGCACTTATTAGTGGGATATTCTCTCTTGAAGATACTTTAAAACTTGTTATTACAAGAGGTAAAGCAATGCAAAAAGCAGGTGAGGGTACAATGCTATCAGCCTCAATGCCGTTACAAGAAGCTAAAGAAATACTACAAAAACATAATCAAGTTTCAATTGCAGTTATAAATACACCTAATAGTATTGTTTTCTCAGGAGAAGTTGAGGCGATATTAAAACTAAAAGAAGAATTAGAATCCAAAGAGATAAAAGCTCAAAAAGTAAATGTTTCACAAGCCTTTCATTCACCAATGATGAGTGAGGCAGCACAGGAACTAAACAAAGTAGTTAAAACAATAAAAAGAAATAAACCTCAAATTCCTTTAATGTCAAATGTTACAGGAACTTGGATGAGCCAGAACCAAGTAAATGATGATGAATATTGGGGAACTCACATGCGCGAATGTGTGTACTTCTCTGATAATATTGAGGGCTTATTAGCTAAGAGTCCAACTAATGTAGTTGAAGTTGGGGCGAATACAATTCAAACTCGTGTAATGCGTAGTTTTACTTTAAAACTTGATGATAAACCTTTAGTTGTTCCTAGCTCAAGACATGCAAAAGATACAGCTACAAGTGATATAGAAGCTCTAAATAACGTAATAGCTCAAATTTGGGCAAGTGGTAGAGAAGTTGATTGGAGTCTTTATAGTAATTATAAAGGAAATAAAATCGCACTACCTGGATATTCATTTGAAAAAGTTTCTTGTTGGGCAAACAATGAAAACTTAATGGGTGCTGGGGCAGAGCAAACTAGCAAAGATGAGATGATTAAAGATGTATCAAGTCGTGGTTTTATTCCTTCTTGGACAAGAAGTGTTTTTGCTAGTGTAAATGAGGATTTACAAGAGCAAAAATGGTTAGTTTTTGCTAAGGCAGATGAATTTTCAGATGATATTATAAAGTCATTAAAAGATAAAAATGCAAGTATTGAAGTTGTTTATCCTGAAGATGTAAAAATGGATGATCCTAATTCTTTTATAACGCTTTTTAATACTCTGAATGCAGAAGAAAAATATCCAAATAGAATACTTTATTTATGGACTTTAGGATTAAGTGAAGATGTAAAAGAACAGTTAGATATGAGTTTTTACCCACTACTTAATTTTACAAAAGGTTTAGCATCACAAAGCTCATTTGATACGCTTAAAGTGTGGATTCTAACTGATTATACATTTAGCGTAAATGATGAAAAAACAAATCCAGTTAAAGCTACTCTTTTTGGTCCATCAATAGTTTTACCACAAGAATATTCTCAAATAGAATGTAGAATGATTGATGTCTTATCTGCTGAAATTAGCTCTACTGATACTAAAAGAAGAGTTTTAAATGAAATCTCAGCCCAAAATCCTGATATTGAACCTTTTGTTGCAATTCGTGGTATTAAAAGATTTGTAAAAAGATATGAAAAAGCAGCAATTGCACCTGTAGAAAATCAAGATGGTTTTAAACAAGATGGGGTTTATATAATAACTGGAGGGCTTGGTAGAATTGCCACATCTCTAAGTGAAAAGTTAGCTACATTTAATGCAAAGTTAATCTTAACTACTAGAGGCGATGCAAAAACGCAAAGAATAAAAGAGCATATTCAAGCGCTTGAAGACAAGGGTGCAAAAGTACAAGTTTTACAAGCCAATATGGCTAAAGTTGAAGATGTTGAGAATATTATCAATGTTGCAGTTAGTGAGTATGGAAAAATTGATGGAATATTCTATCTAGCTGGAGTTGCAGACTTAAGATATTTACCTGAGATAAGTGAAGAAATTTGTGAGTTAGAGTTTAATCCAAAAATCTATGGACTTTTAAACTTAGAGAATGTATTAGCTAAATTAATTGAACAAAAAGATATTAAGCCTGATTTTGTGATGATGTTCTCTTCACTTGCTTCAATATTAGGTGGTTATAGTATGACTGCTTATACAGCAGCAAATCGATTTATGGATACATTTACTCAAATAAATCCATATAGACTTGGTATAAAATGGCTATGTACAAACTGGGATGATTGGGATTTTGAATACTCAAAAGAGCAAGTAAGCGCATATGAGCAAACTGTTGCTAAATACTCTATGAGTCCAGAAGATGGTATAGAGAGTATTAAAAGAGTGATTTCTATGAGTGAGCCACTTCAAATTTTAATTTCGACAAGAGATATGAATCCAAGAGTTGAGCAATGGCTACATCAAAAAGCTGATGATGAAGAGAGTTCAGAAAACAGTGATGAAAAACAAGAAGATGATTTAGTTCAAAGAATTTCAAAAATTTACAAAGATGTATTAAGTATGCCTGAGCTAAATGATGACGATAATTTCTTCAGTGTTGGAGGAGATAGTCTGATTGCAAGTCAAATCTTATTAAGACTTCGAAGAAATATAAAAGAGCATAGCAGTAAGCTTACACTAGCTAGTGTGTTTGATAATCCTTCAGTGGAATCATTGGCTACTTGGCTAAAAGAATAAATATATGAACTAGCGACTTAAAGTTGCTAGTTTATAGAAACTTTCATATTCTAAGAAGTTGAAACTTTCTTTACTGATTTTTGATTGTGAGCAAATAGAACAGAAATGTTTTTCATCTAATTTGAAGTTATAAAAATACCATTGTTGCTCGTCATAATCATTTTCAAAAACTTTTGCATAATGTTTGTCATATGGTTGAATACTAAAAGATGATAAAGGCTTATAAACACCAACTCCAAGTGCTTTAAGAAAGCTCTCTTTTAGTGTCCAAATTTGGTAAAAATTTTCTAGGTTTCCATCTATATAGTCTGTTTCTTTTGTGCTTAGTATCTCTTCAAAGTCTGTTAAATCAATATCTTTGATTTGTTCTATATCTATTCCAATACCACCACTATCAATTGCACAAGCTACCCAATCTCCAGAGTGAGTGATATTAAAATCTATATTTTTAAAGTCTTTTGAATTTTTTAAAAAGGGTTTTCCCATTGGAGATTTCTCAATGACTATATTTTTTTTATCAATTCCATTTTTATCTAAAGCATAATAAAGCACGACAGAGCTTAAAAGTGAACGAATATAATCTTTTTTTTGATGATATTGTTTTGCATATTCAACCCTTTGGGTCGAAATTGTTTTTTCTAACATTGATAAATCATGATCACTGATATTAAAATCAAGTTTTAAAAAATATATATTTAGCATATTTTTTTTAATCCAAGTCTTTTTTCATTTTAAGTCTTATATTTTTTCTTTTTTGATGATATTCTTCTGTATCTTCATATTCGATATAATTATCATATCTTGCGTGTTTGAAACCAGTTTTCTTCTTATGTTTAATTGGACACCAAAATTCTTCTGTTCTTGAGCCTATTTCTGCGCAGTATTGAATTACTCCATTTACATATCCACAAAAAACACAAAAAACCTTTTCCATAAAATTTAAATGGCTTAAATGATGTCTATCTATTATAATGTATTTACTTCTTTTAACTTTTGGAATTTTATATACAGGAAAGTTTATAGCTTGATATATACTTGCAAAAATATCTGCAATTATTGCTGGTATTATCATCATTGCTATAAAAGGCATTGTAATTAAGTATGATATTTTAGTTCTTGCAAAGAATTTACTTGAGAAAAGTTTAACATCAGGTTTTTTGTCATTTTTATTCATTTTATTCCTAAGTTTTGTTTGTAAAATACTATCAAAATGACTCTTAACCCCTAATTCACTTTTATATCACAATTAAAGAATATCATTAAGAATATAGTTATTGTACATTTATAAATTTTAGTTTAAAATAATTAAAGTTTATAATTTTATAATTTTATAAATATTATCAAGTGGCCTAATTATGGGCTCTTTTATTGAATAATCACTTTTTAGAGAAAAATATATTTATAAAAATAATTCTAATTAAGCTTAATTTTAATTATAAGTATGATACAATTAGTTAAATAGAATATTATCTATTAATTATTTTAAGGAATAAAATGCCATATCTCGTTGCATCAATTATATCTATTGTTACGGCTATGACTATTTTATTTACAAGATATGAAGCAGATGATAGTACTATAAAAGCGGAACTTGAAAATATGAGAGTTATGTTTTCAATGGTTGATGGTTTTGTTGAGACTTGTATTAATACAGATAGTAGTTGTTTAGATGATATTAGTTTTGAAAAGTTAAGTATTGCAGGAGTATTAATTAATAATTCTGTTGTGTCAGGTAGTGGATTATCATCTACTGTAACTTTTCCACATAATGATGTTATTTGGCAAATAATTCCAAATAAAAATGCAAGTAATTCATATAAATTATTAGTTGATATGAGGGCAAGTGCAGGATTGATGAGTAAAGCTATTTTTTCAGAAAATTTCTCAAGTAGAGAATTTTGCGAGAAATCGCTTTTCGGTACAGCAGCGCTAAATGAAAATCAATTTGATGGTACAGATGATTTTGAAAATAGCGGAGGTGCAAGTAATGATGGAATATTTACTTGTACTGTGTTTAAATAGTTTGGTGCGATTTATAGTATAAAAATAAATTGTTAAAATTTATGGTAGGTTGGTAGGAAAATTAAATTAAATAAAAAAGGATTAAAATGCCACAGTTAATAGCAATGGTTATAGTAGTAGTTGGAGCAATGATTTACATGTTTCAAACGTTTGGTGGAACAGGTGATAAGATTGAAGGTATCGCACAAAAGACAAGTATTGTTACAGAAATTAATAATATTAGAAATGGTTTACAATTAGCGGTTAGAGCGGGAGATGTTACAAAGGGAGTTGCTGCAGTTATTGATGATCCTGCAACAACAACAGTGGATGAATCAGCTGCGGCAATTCCTGCGGCAACATTAAAGGTTTTAGCATCACTAGGTTATTTCGCAGATCAAATGAATGATGAAATCAATGATAATACGGCAGTAGCAGGTTCATATGATGCAACAACAGATAATTCGAAAACTACAAATACCTATTCAGCTATTTCATTTGGAGGAGAAGATACACCAGGAATGAACTTAAGTCTTGTTGTAGGTGCAGCAAATACTGCACCTGGAATTAGAGTACAATTATTAAATAAATTATTTGATAATAGAGCATTCTTAGAAAGTCAAATTTCTAATGATTTATCTGCTATAGCTAATATTGATAGAAAAACAATTGATGGAACATGGACTGGAGCAAGTGATTCTAGTGCAAATGTTGATGATGGAGTATTTACAATTTACTTTAAAGATATGCCAAAAGAAACATTATAATAAAATGAGCAAGTACTTAGGCTTTTAAGCCTAAGTGTTATCTAAAATAAAAAATGAGTATTAACTTATAATATTCATTTTTTATTTTACAAAAGAGGAAAATACAAATGTTAGGAAATATATGGCTATCATCGGCACTTATTGTTACAGCTATATATTCAGCATCTTCTATGTATAAGTCATACTCAGATACCCAAGAAGCAAAGCAAATTCAAGAAAACTATCAAATCATAACTGATATAAAAACACTGTTAGCTGAACAATACAATAAAAATCCAGATGAAGTAACACGTGATGAAATCATGATGCATCTACCTGCAGGTGGAAACTGGGAAAAGGTATTGCTTCTAGATAGAAATAGTTCTAGTACTCTTGAAAATAACGCTTTAGTAGATGATGCTGGTAACTTTGTATTAAATGAAAATGAGCAATTAAAACTTTTTGCATTAAGAGCAAAATTACAAAACATATCATCAAGTGAAGAAATAGATGATGGAACACACACTTTTCAAGTTGGAAATATAGAAAAAAATATAGTAAATAAAAATGAGTCAATTGAAAATAGTGTCCAAAGAGCAATTGAGTATTTAAGTACAGCAATTTTATATTCAACATTAACAGCAACAGAAATAGAAGATAAACTTGATACAGCAATTGACACTTATACTCCACATTCTGATATTTATCAGGATATGAAAGAAAGTGATACAGAGGTTTTAACAGCAGATGAACTTGCTAAAAGAAAAGAAGCGTATTTTAAAGAAAAAATAAAAGAACAATTAATATTAAATGAGAATGCAATGGAAACAAAACTGTATTATTATCTGAAAGATGAATTATGATTAAAATATTTTTAACACTATTCTTAATTTCAAGCTTTTTAAATGCAGCAGATAGTTCGTCGTTTTCTGATAAACAAAGATTATTATTAGTTGTTAAGCAAATGATTCAAGATGAAGAATCAATAGCTAGAGCTTATGAAAATTATATTTTAAATGAAAAAAAAATACCAGAAGATTTTGATACTTTAGTTACGGATGAATATTTAGGTAGTAGTTTTAAAAGTACATTAATACCTGAACTTAGTAACTTTTCTTTTAATTTTAAAAAACAATTAACTAGCAGATTTATAAAAACTAGCTTGCAAGGTGATGCAAGTTACGAAAGTATATATGAAAGTGATTCTTTTAGAAAAAAAACATATTATAATACTAATGGTACTCCTGATGATAAAACAGATGATTTTGTAGGCTTTAAATTAGAAGATGAATTTGTAAAACATATGTATTTTTTAAGTTCAACAGGAAAATTTGATTTATTAGAATGTAAAGATTTAAATAAGGAAAAGTACTGTTGGGGAGAAGAAGATAGTGATGATGAAAATGTTATTTATATATATACAGATGACACGCAAACAGATCTTTTAATGTATTATTCTATTGACAAATTTAAAACAGGTCCTATTATTATTAATAAAGATGCAGCACCCTATGATGAAGATGAGTTCAAATCACTTCCTAGAGGTGCACTTTTATATGATACTTCAGCCGTAAAATATATAAAAACTCTAAGTTCTATAGAGGTATTGAAATAATGAAAAAAATATTGCTATTTTTATTTCTTTTTTTGAGTTTTCTTAATGCTAAAGATACCCTAGTAATGCAACAACAGAATGTTTTATATGTACAAAATATGATTGAAATAGAAGAAAAAATAGCTAATAATTTTGAAAAATATTTACTGCAAGAGTTTAAAATCCCAACGCTAGAAAAATTGAAAACAGATGATTATTTAGGCAGTAACTTTACTGATACAAATAGATTTGGAGCTAGTATAACTTTAGATGGAAGTAATTTAAAAATTAATTATGCAATAACAAATAAAGATACACAAGAATATGTAATTGGCTTATACAAAAGAGAATTATATCGAGATATGACTACTGCTTATACTGTATATGAAACTACAAATGTTAATAATACACCTGAAGATATTGACTCAAGTAACTCTTATATATCTTTCGAATTAAAATCAAAAGAAGCAGAGAATATTTTTGCAATACTAAAAACAGGTTCTTCAATAAACCCTAAATGTACACCAACACTAATAAATACATATTGTATTGCAAATTCAAAGTCTATTAAATGGTATGACGGTGATTCGTATTGGATCGAATACAGCATTTCTGATTTTGAAGATGGCAATATAACAATTAGTACAGCAGGACTTCTAACAAATTCAAAGTTAGATAATTTAAAAACAGGTTCAACGATTTTTGTAAAAGATGGCGATAAATACTTAAAATTATCTAG
Source organism: Arcobacter peruensis (assembly GCF_003711085.1). Lineage (NCBI taxonomy): Bacteria > Pseudomonadati > Campylobacterota > Epsilonproteobacteria > Campylobacterales > Arcobacteraceae > Arcobacter > Arcobacter peruensis. The sequence goes on along the minus strand of NZ_CP032363.1, from coordinate 1,856,218 downwards.
TGATTTATCTATAGATATTGTTAGGATTGATTAAATGAAATATTTACTTTTCTTTTTCTTATTTATAAATATAAGTTTTGCAAATAGTCAAAATATATCTAGAATGAATGCACTTAAAAAAGTAATTCAAAAAGAAGAATATATAGCCCTTGCAATTAATAAATATATTCTTCAAACAGGTACAATTCCAAAAACAAGTGAAAATATATTAGCTTGGGAAAAATTAGAAGTAGATGATTACTTAGGAAGTGGTTTTAATAGAACAAATCCAATTACATCTGAAGATATGAGTGTTTATTATGATACGGGTAGTCATAACTTTTTTATTAGAGGAGTTGTTGATTATATTGGTAATACTAGAAAAACAAACTATGATGATACTTTATTATATATATACAATTTTTATACAAGTAGGATTTTTAGAGTAAATACTTTAGCACCTGAAGATAAAAAGGAAGAGAATTTATTAATAGGTTCTCAAGTAATATATTCTAATATTCAAAAAGAAATAGTTGATACCTTAAATCTTATCAGCCCAGAAGTTAATACAATAAAACTTGATAGTCAAGCTTGTACTCCTGGAAATTATTATTATGAATTAAAAGGTGAAAAATTAACTTTAAAATATTGTAAAAATGATGATTCAATTACAGTATATCAAGAATCACCAGTTTATGTTGAAGATATAGATGATTTACAATATATAAAAGCAACAATTGGTGATGTTGCATATGCTAGTAAAAATGGAATATGGTATGAATACTATTATCAAGGAGAAACTAGCCCTCCTTGGATCCCTGAATATTTGGGATCAACTTTAAGTCAAACAGAAGATATTGAAAATATAAATGACCTAATTGATAATTATGTTTCTGATTCAAATGATTTGCTTTTTAGACAAGATGGTGGATGTATGCTTGTAAAAGGTGATATTTCTTGTTGGGGAAATAATGATTATAAGAAAGTGGGAATAGAAAGTTATGGACAGCTAGATATTACGTTAAGTCCTGATTATGTAAATACACCCGTTATGTTAAAAGTCCAAATTGATGATACTACAAAGATAAATAATGTGTCAAGAAATGATAAAAGCTGGTACAACAATCCATATCGAGTAAAATTTGATAAGATGGCAATGAATAGTACAAATGTATGTGCAATTACTGCAATAATTGAAATTGAAAACTCTGCATATAAAACTGGAGGAGATTTATATTGTAACGGAATACTTTCTTCTACTCATTTTGAAGATGTAGATGATGAAGAAGATATAACTAAAAATAGTTCAATTTTAAAGAAAAGTATCTTTTTTGCTGATGGAAAAGATGATTTGATAGATGATGATAATGATGATGAAATTTATCTTCAAGATATTGTAATGATAGAAGATACAGCAATCGTTTTATCAGATGAAGGAAAAATTTACTCTTTTGGAAGAAACTATAAAGGTGCTTTAGGAATTGGAAGTGATGATAAATTTTTAATAAATAATAAACCTGTATATATTGATGAAAATGATGAAAACTCATATCCGAAGTTTGAAAAAATATTTGCATTAAGAGATATAAAAGGCTTAGGAGCAATTGATGAAGATGGAGTTTTTTGGATTTGGGGTGAACGACCTAATGGTACTATTTATTATAGACCTACTAAATTAGCTGAAACAATTACATTTAATAAAGATGCAATCTTTGTAAGTACAAATGAATTTATATTAAAAAGTACTGGAAATGTTTTTTATATTACAACAGGTGATGATAAAGTTGAGGAGATTAATAGCATACCAAACTCTGCAATCAGCGTATCTGCATATAAAGATTCTAATGATGATGAGTTTTATTTATATGTTACTGATGAGTTAGAATTACTTGGTAGTGATACTTTGCTTAAATGTATGAAATCAAATGAAACTGAAGCATGTACTACTAATAATAATATAAGATTATTTAATGATTCAATAACTAAATTAAATACAAAATCAACTCGTGATAATGGAGAGAAATTAGCAAATTTTGCCAATGTGTCTATTTTTAAATTGGATAATGTAATAACAGAAGAGTTTGAAGACTTTGAAGATATTTCAAAAGTTGCAAGTTCAGGCTGGAATATATACGATAAAACAAGTGATGGAGTAGGTTTAGTAAAAAGTGCAGATGATAATCCTTATGATACTGATACTGATAGAGTAACAAGAACAACATATCCTCCTACTGCTATTAAAACAGGTGGTGGATATGATGATGCAAATAGAATTGATCCTACAAGAATTTTAGGCGTGGTAGCTATTGGTACGGAATATTTAGAAAAAACATATGATTTTGGTAATACTTATGCAAATAATGAGATTGAATTTGAGTTCGATTTTTTTGAAATAGATTCTTGGGATTTTGAAAAACTTAATGTTGAGCTAAATGGAGTGAATTTTACAGATGATGGGTTTATTCATGATAATCATCAATCCTTTGAAGATACAAATGATACAGGTGTTTCAATTCAAAATTTAGTTCATCTGTATGGTACAAGCGTAACTGCTTCTAAATATAATGATGAAAAATATCACTATAAATTAAGACATAAGTTAGATGAAGATGGAAAGTTAAAAGTAAGATTTAGTACAAGACTTCTTCCTTCTGGTGAACTAGGATCCAATGAATGGAGTATAGCTTGGCAAAACTTAAATGATGAATCTTGGGGAATAGATAATGTTCATGTAAAAGTAAAAGAAACAAACAAAAAATTTGTATGTGCAATGACAGGCTTAGGTACTAAGTCTCAAATGTATTGTTGGGGAAATATAGGAAGAAGTATACCGATTTTAAGTACATCTTTATATGATATAGGTAATATAAATATAAATAAATTATTTATTACACAAGAGAGTGAAAAAAAGAATCAAATGTCTTATTCTCCATATTATTCAAATGGGAAACTTTTTCTTAGATTTCCAACATATATTGGAGGATTTGATTATGGTTTTTATTTTAAATAAGGGAAAAGAATGCGTTATACTTTAAAAAGTATTTTACTGTTTGCAACAGCTCTGCTATTTATAACAGGTTGTTCACAAAAGAATTATCATAATGAAATGATATCTGATGCAAAACAAACAGTTAATGAAAAGAGTTATGGAAAAATTAGAAATTCATATTCAAGTAAACTAGTTGATGAAAAAACAAAAAATAAACAATTTATTGATATCTTAAGTGATAAGTCTTTAGGAGATGTTCTTAAAGAACTTGAAATTATTGATGGAAATTTTTATTATTTAAAAAGTAGTGATATCTTAGTTCCAAAAAGTAGAATGAAAATTCGAAATATGACAGAGTTAAATCAATATTTAAATGCAGTGTTAGACAAAGAACTTTTTATCAAGAAAAGTGGTTCTATTTACTTAGTAAAACTTCTAAATATAAGTGAAAGTAAAAAACAGTCAATAAAGCATATTCCTTTTAATTTAGATGGTCAAATATCTGTAGAAGAGCTAATTAAACTTATAACTGCTGAATCTGGATATGAAGTATCTATTGGGAATTATATTAAAAACAGAGATGAATTTCAAAGTAGTATTATTTCAGTAAAATCAAAAAACTTAGTTAATGCAATAAATTCTTTAGCACATGCAAAAAATGTTTATGTAGATATTGATTATGAAAAAGAGATGATAAATATTAGAAGATATAAAGATGTTGTAGTTGAACTGAATATCCCTTTGTTAAATATCACTACAACGAATGAAACTTCATCAAGTGAAACTTCTGGTGAAAGTACAGTAGAAAATAGTTCTGAAATAGTTTTATATGATGAGTTAGATAAAATGATAAAAAATATTATTGGAAATGATAGTATCTCTACATATCATATTGATAAATCAAGTGGATTGATTTTCTTAAAATCTACAAAAAGTATTGAACAAGCACTTAGAACAATTGCAAAAGCTTATGAAGAAAGTTTTGCAAGAGAAGCTACTATTGAATTTGAAAGAATAGAATTAGTTTTAAATAAAAATCAAGAATATGGTATTGGTTCAATCTCTTCTGATAGACAGACAAATGCAGACGCAGGAATTATAAAAAGTATAGCAACAGGTGGAGCTTTAGGTTTTACAAGTGATAATGCAACAAGACTTTTAAAAGTTGTAGCAACTGCTAATAATGGTATTGGAAAAATCCTTAGTTATAGTAAAAATTTAATGGTTCTAAAAAACAATATCCCTTCAGTACAATCAATTAGTCAAAATACAGATTATATTGAAAAAATAGAAACAACAGTAAATGATAATGTTACAACTTCAGAAGCAACAGTAAATACAATTAAAGATGGAACATCAATAACTGCAATGGGTAAAATATCTAGAGATAAAGTGTTTTTAAATATTACTCCAAATATTAAAAAATTAATTAAAATTTCAGAAGCAACAGTTGGAGACTCAACGATTCAATTACCTGAATACAAAGACCAAAGTTATAATATATCTAGAGAAATAAAAGTAGGTGAGACAGCAATTGTAGGTTCTATTATTGTTCATGATGATTCAAAAGAATATGAAGGAATACTTCCTTTAGAAGGTTTTGCTATTGGTGGAAGTGATTCAAAAGAGTATGTAAGAAGAGAAATAGTTTATGTTGTTTCTGTAAAAAGCATTAAAGGCTTTTAATAATGAGTATGTTTGCTGATCCATATGAACAATTTTTACTAGATTATTTAGTAACAAAATTAGAAAATGGATCTAATACAAGAAAAGCTTTACTTTTATACAAAGAGCAAATTACTAAAGAAACAAGATTCAAAAAAAGACTAGAATCTGCTATTAGAGATATGGAAATTGGAAAGCATAAGTTAGAAGCAATACTTCATAAAAATAAGTTTTTAAATGATTTTCAATATAGTTTAGTAGTAAATAGTACAAATACAGTTGATGGCTTGAAGCTTGTACAATCTTTTGAAAAAGCAAATTCAAATCTTTTACCAAAAATGATTAATCCTATTTTTGTGCCTTTATTGATTATAATATTTTCTTTTTATGGCTTGATTCTATATTTAGGAATGCTTGAAAAAGATTTAGTAGGTTTGCGAAAATTAAACTCTGACGTAGAGTCTTTTTTAGGCGTTCCTGCATATTTTACTTATGATTTTGCATACTTAGGTTTAGGAATATCTATATTTATTACCTTGTTTATTTTTTTAGGATATATATATACAGAAAAATATAGACCAGAATGGCTTTATAAAGTATTTAAAACACAATGTTATTCTGATGGTAGGTTTATGTTTAGGATTTTAAATGGTATGTTAAGTGCTGGTATTTCTTTCCATAAAACATCTATGATTTTATCAAAAGATTATTTTAAAGTAGGATTAAGACCTTTCTTTGCAGAACTTGCTGAAATTATAAATAAAAATAGAAAACTTTTTTTAGTTTTTGAAAAATATAATTTTCCTCCATTAATTACAGCAGATATAAAACTTTCAGAACTTAGTCAAACTAGTTTTGCTGATGTTACAAAAGCTTTATATCAAACATGTGATACGATGTATGAGAAAAATATTGCATATATGGTTATTCAATGGAGACTTCTTTTTTGGTTAATAGCAATGCTTGTTACGGTTATAATAGGCTCAGATATTATAAATTTAGTTATTAGTACATTTACTTTTAAAACATTGTATCAATAAGAAGAAAATATGCTAAAAAAATTATTAAAAAATTACAAAACAAAAAGCCTTACTAATTTAGCTAAGAAAAACAACAAGATTAATCTTAAAGAATTATATAAAGAGAAAAAAGAATTAGTTACAAGTTATATAAAAAAAGAAGAAGAAAAAGATGCTGTTTTAGGAACATTAATTGAAGATGTTATAAAAGATAGATTTAATTTATCTGGTGGTTATGGTGATTTAATCGCAAATGAAACTAAATATGCAGAATTTGTAAGAAGTTTAGGTTATGAATATTATGCTTCATATAATGAACTTTCTAAGCATTATCAAGATACATCTTTTCAATTAGATGAAAGAAAATTAGAATTTTGTACGACTATGTATATTATTACACTTGAAGATAAAAAAACTAAAAACAAGGTTCTAGGTATTAGGGATGTTGTAAATTTAGATTTCGAAATTTTAAGTAAATTTTATTTTACAAAAATTGTTGTTTTAGGTGAGGGTGTATTATCTTCTGTATTTGGTGAAGATAGAGAGATTATTTTCGGTTCAAATACTGATACAGATAATGATGCCGAAATAGATAAGTACTTTGATAAAATGATGGGTCAAGCTATTTTATTAGGTGCTTCAGATATACATATCCAAAAGACAAATAGATATGCTTCTTTATGGTTTAGAATTGATGGTATTAAAGTTGATATGGGAACAATGCCTATTGCAATTGCAAAAACTATTAAAAGACGTCTTGTAACAATGGCAGATCAAGAAGATTCTGATTTTGAATCAATTAATGGTGTTATAAATTATGATTATGGAAAGAAAAATATCAAATTTAGACTTGGTCTTATTAACTCAAAACTAAACTTTTCACTTGTAATGAGAATGATTGGTGGGAAAGGTGTTGTTTCTCATAATTTACGAGGACTTAACTATCCTGATGAAACTGTTGATATTCTTGATAATCTAACAAAATACTCAAATGGTATGATTTTAATTACTGGACAAGTTGGTTCTGGTAAAACACACTTAATGTATGCACTTTTACAACAACTTGCAAAACAGCAACAGTATGTTATTACTATTGAAGATCCTGTTGAGTATGTAGATGAATCTTTCTTTCAAATTGATTTATCTGAGTTTGCAAGTGCAAGTGAAGAGTTTAAATATGGTTACCCCGAAGCAGTTGTTGATATTTTAAGACAGGATTCAAACATTATACTTATTGGGGAAACAAGAGAACCAGAAACTGCATCACAACTTGTAAATGCATCAAACTTAGGACAGTTGGTATTCTCTACTATGCATACCAACTCTGCACCTGCTACAGTATCTAGAATGACAAGTTCACTAGGTATTAATGAAGGTGATGTTGTAGATAACTTAAGAGGTATTGTGTCTCAAAGATTAGTTCGTAAACTTTGTGAATATTGTAAAGAAGAAGATGGTGAAGGTGGTTACGCAAAAGTAGGGTGTGATGAGTGTAATCAAAGTGGATTCAAAGATAGGGTTCCTATTGCTGAGGTTATTAGATTTAAACTTGGTTTTGGTGGAGACTTTGAAAACCCTGCTGAATATATGACAGTAGAAAAAGCTTGTATGGCACAATATCATGCTGGGTTTATCACAAAATCTGATGCTACTGCTATTATTAAAGGGGAGGAAGTATGGTACGATTAGTAGTAACCGATTTCCAAACTAAAGAAGATAACGAAGCTTTTTATCTTAATGATGAATTTGATATATCGCAAAAAATGTTTACCTATGATTCTTTTAAAAAATATAGTGTTTATTTATCAAAATATGATGTAACAGATACAATATATTCATTAAATTTATTATCAAAAAAGCACTTGAATAAAAATCAAATATTAGTACATATTACAGATAGTGAATACTTTATTTTATTTAATCACAAAACTGTTTATTCTGCAAAAATAAATCAAAATTTTATTACAGATGATATTATAAAATCTATTCTAATTACAAAGCATATAGCAATGCTTTCTAGTGGTGGAACAATTGAAAAATACTATTATGTGATTAAATCAAAATACAAAAGTGCAGTTGAGCACATTTTAAAACAAAATACAAAAAATGAACTTAATGAAGAAATTGCACAAAGCTTAGGTAATGTTGATGAATTAATAAAACCATTAAATGAATTAGATACCTTAAAATCACACTTTAGTAAGAGTTTTTTTCTTCTAGGGTTTACTCTACTTATTTTATGGATTGTATTTATTGGATTAGATATGGTAACTAAAAAATATATTTACACTCAGCCTTTGGAAAAGTTAAAAAGAGAAATAAAAATAGAAAATAGATTAATTCATAGACAAAAAATACTTTTAAAAAGAGAAGATAAAAAATATAAAGACTTAACTGGTTGTATTACATCTGTTGAGGTGAAAAATGATTAGTATAAATAAAAAAAGATATAAATTAATAATAAAAGTCGGTTTATTTGTTTTGCTAGCTTATATCATAGGTTTTTTCTTTTTTAAATTAGCAAGCTTTTTTCAAATCTTATTTGAAAAAGACAGACTTACAAAAGAACTACAAATAAAGAAACAAGAAACTGTTAGTTTAAAACGATTGGTTATAAGAAAAAAAGAAAAAATAAAAGAAGTAGAATCACGATATATTAAAAAAGATGAAATAGATAAAAAAGTGAAAGATATTTTTGAAAGAATGTCTGTTTTAGATTATAATTTAAAATATTTAAATTCAAAAAAAATGTGCATTGATAACTATATTTTGGTTGCGCAACTAACAGCAAGAAGTAAAGAAGGGTTAAAAGCAGGAGAGGGAATTCTTTCATATTTAGGTGAAATGAAAAAAAGTGACAAAAATAATACTATATATTTTGTAAACTATATATCAAAGCCAAAGGATATTAAAAAATGATTTTTATTAAGTTTTTTATTTTATTTTTATTATCAATATCTTTGTATTCAAAAGAGATGTACTTTGATACTATATCTTTATCAAAAGTAAAAAAACTTATAAAAAAAGAAGAGCAAATTGCAAAAGCTTATAAATTATATATTATGGAAAAAGGAGCTAAGCCTATTTCTATATCTGATTTAGATTTACCAAATGGTTTTAGTAAATCTAATTTATTTAATACTAATTTAACTCTTCATTCAACAAAAACATATCTAATTAATCCAATGCCATTAACTGTAAAATCAGCACTTTATGATGAATATTATTCAAATAAAAATAGAGTTTATACTAAAGCACCTAGTAGTAAATTAAATGAAAATGTAGAGATAGTATTGTCTACAAAAGAAAAGTATATTTTAAAATATACATCTGATATAACAAAAGTAACTTATCCTAAATATGTTTTGGATGATAAAGGTGTACTTCATTGGTATAAAACAAGTACAAAATTAATGTATTCTTATGATGATAAGCTTATTGTTTATCCTGATGCAAATTTTATTGATGATGATGGAAATGTTTCATCTGCTAATATTAGTGGGAAAGGATTATTATATCCAGGACAAAAAATATTAAATATAGAAAAAAATATTGCAGTAGAATATATAAATATAGGTAATGATGTTGGAATTATACAAGTAAGTGACACAAGTGAAGATATTGGAAAAACAGTTATTCAATTTGGAAGAAGTTCAGGTGGAGTTCTTATAAATGGTGATATTTATACATGGGGTAACAATGCAAGTCAAAAACTTGGATTAGGTTCAAATAGTTATACTAATAAAGAAGGAACAGCGGGTACGAAGTATCCCGTTGTCGCAGGATTGGTTCGAGCTAAAGTTAAATCTTACGATAGTACTATGGAAAGTAAAAACTATTTTTCTTCACCTTTACGACCTAAATTTATAGATTTATTCAGTTCATCTTATAATAGTACGTGTGGAATTAGTGTTGATGGAGCACTTTATTGTGGAGGAATAACAGCTGATGATTATTCTTTTGGGAATTATTTTACGCATGTTGTTGGAAGTGATGAAGAAACATATGTAATAAATTATGACCCAAAAGTGAAAAAGGAAATGCTATACAAGAGTAAGTTTTTTAATGGTGAAGATAATAAGGCTTTAGAGATATTTGCAGATGAACAAATCTGGATTATATTATCTGATGAGGGAGAGCTTTTCAGATGGGGATATGATACAGGAAAAGGCTTTTCAGGTAATGGAGAAAAAACATATAACTATAAAAGTTCAACAGTTAAAGATGAAATGTTGGACCCAAAAAAAATTGTAGTTACAGATGATGGAAAAGATGTTAAGTTTACTAAGATAACATATTTATTAACAAGTAGTAATGCTAAAAAGCTTGGAGCATTGTCTCAAAGTGGCGATATTTATATTTGGGGTAGAAAAGATGGCACTGCCTGTGAAGTTACAACATGGGAAGATGAATCAGAAGATTCCCTTCCCAATCTTTGTCATCCTTTAAAAGTTGATGCAGGTGATATAAGTTTTAAAAGTATCAAAGGTGGAGTAGATGCTTTTATTGGAGTATCTTTATATGATGAATTTTATAAGATATATCAAAAAGATGATGAGAAACCTGTAGTTATAAATATTTCAGATGAAATAAAAAAGCATTCAAGTTATAGTGATACAAATGATAAGGAAATATTATCAGTTGATTTTACTCAAACAGGTATCGTATGGGTTAATAGTGGAAATGAACTTAAAGGTGATTATCTTAAAGATGATGAGGAAGATGAGTTTTTTACTTCTGCGATAAAAGAAATTAAATGGAAAAAAATAAAAGTGATAGAAGAAGATAACAGTATGTGTGGAATATCTGCTGATAATCAAATGTATTGTTGGGGACAAATGTCATTTTATGATGCTTCAAATTCAAAAGGGAATACTTTTATGTTACCAGTTTTTAATACAAATCTATATGATTTGGATAAGGATTTTTTAGTTGTAGAAGGTGGAAATCCTTCACTAACTAAAATGACATCAGGGGATTGGAATTCATCAGGAAATGATTTTTATATAAAATACCCAACATATATAGGTGGATTTAATTATGAATTTGAATTTAAGTAGAAGTTTAAAAAGGAAAAAAATGAAAAAAATTAGTTTAATTATTGTATTTATATTTACAATTATTAATTTACATGCTAATGAAGTTAATAAAGAAACAATAGAGAATATGGATAAGTTAGACGTTTTAGATCAACAATCAAAAAACTTCTTCAAAAGTATAACAGGACTTGAAAAAGATTACTTAGAACAGCAAATTGATTCAATACAAAATAAAGCTAATAATAAAACTAATTTTAATCAAAATACAAATCTTGGACAACAGCCTAATTATGTAGAGAAACCAGAACTATCACAAGAAGATTATGAAAAAAACGTATTTAAACATCAAAATGAAATGGCAAGACTTACTAGTGATTTTACAAGAACAAAGAACTTAAGAGATATTAAGATTAAAAGTATGTACTCTTTTAATGGAAAAGATTATGTGATTTTAAAACTTGATGAAAAAAAGAATTCTAAAGCAAATGATGAGTTAAGTTCTAATATTGAAGGAAGATATGTAAAAGGTGATTATATTTTAGGTCATAAGATTATAAAAATTGATGTAAGAACTAAAACAATTAAACTTTATAAAAAAGTCGATGAAGAGTATGGATATTTAGTTTATCTAAGTAATTATGGTACCTCAGTTAGTGACCTAAAAAAAGAACCAAAAGCAAAAAAAGAAACTGCAAAGAAAGAAAAAAAGATTAAAAAAGAGAAAGCTTATAGTGTAAAAGAATCTTTTGCAAAAATTAAAAATAAACAAATTAAAAAAGAAAAAATAGAAAAAAGTGTGTCTGCATGTTTATATACAGTTCATATAAGTAATTTAAATGTTAGAAATCAAAGTAAACTTGATGCTACAATATTAAGAATATTAAGAATAAATGATCAATTTACAATTCAAGAAAAGAAAGGTAAGTGGTTACATTTAGATACTATTTATAAAAAGAAATCAGGTGATGTAATGGTTGTTGATGAGGATTCTAACTGGGTTCAACTAGCAGATAATAATTTATCTACAGATGATGAAAATTGTCAATAAGGTATCATTTTGGCTAATATAATAGGTGAATGTAATGAAAAAATTAATCATCATATAAAAAATATTTCTGAAGAAATAAAACCTTTTAATGAGCTATTTAATAAACTATTCATTTTTGATGAAATTCTTATAAGTGAGAATGGTGGTAAAACAAAATTAAATAGACAGATATTAAATGATCAGCATGAATTAATGCAAGAAAGGATTCTTTTAATTCATTCAGAACTAGATAAATCTTTAGATGTTGTAAAAGAGTATATGAGATTTTTATTATTAGAGTGTAATAAATCTAGTCAAATTGAGACTACAAATTTAATATACGATGACAAAAACTTTTTAGATTTGATAAAAATGGATCTTGAAACAAAAGTTATGCATGCTAATTCTAAAAAAAATCTTTTGAATGATATAGAAGAACTATCTAATATAAAAAATAAAATATTTAATTTAAAATATTTAGTTAGTATGTTTGATACTACAATTGTTGATAAATATTTAAATAAACTTGGAGTTGAAGATTTAATCAATAGTACGTTTATCTTTGAATTAATTGATACTTTTGCTCTACATTTTGAAGAATTAAAAAAGTTTGAGTATTTAATCAATAATTTTAACAAAGAAAATGAAAAAGTTAAAGAATTAACGGTTTTAAACTCTTTACTAGAGCTACATAAAAGAAGAGCTGATAACTATATCTATGCAAACTTTAGATATAAAATTAATTTAGATTATAATTATGATTTAAATTTAAGAAAGCCTATAAATATAAATATTTCATTTTTAGAGAATATAATATCGTCTTTTATTGAACAATCTTGTATGGATTTAGTTAAAAAAGAGATGAAAAAAGGAAAGATTAACAAATTAATAGAAGTTAGTATTTTCAAACATAAGAAAAACATTCAATTACTTGTTAGAAATAATGGTTTTGAAGTTAAAAATATTCACACCTTGTTTCTTTCAGATAGTGAAAACAAATATACTATTGAAGCTAAAAACTTTGCTAATATGATGAATGCTGAAGTTGAAGTAAGTAGTATTGAAAATGAAGGTATGTTATATAGTTGTTCTTTTAAAATATAGATAAAACTAAAGATATTCTTTAGTTTTATCTAAGACCTCTATTTATCGTCAAAGTTACCAATAATCTCTTTAGCTTTTTGTAAAGCTTTATCACTTGAATCTTTATCAAATGTAAGAGCAACAGCCATTCTTCTTCCTACATGGCTTTGAGGCTTACCAAATACTCTTATAATTGAATCTTTTGTAAATGACTGATCAAAAATATCTATTGCTGGATTAAAGCTATCATTTCTTGCTTTATAAGCAGCACTTGCACCCGCACCATAATCAATATAATCTAAAGGTAATCCTAAAACAGCTCTTACATGAAGTGCAAATTCACTTTGACTTTGTGTAATCATAGTAACCATTCCTGTATCATGAGGTCTAGGACTTACTTCAGAAAAATAAACTTCATCTCCTTTTACAAACATCTCTACACCAAAAATACCACGACCACCAAGCCCATCAGTAACAGTTTTAGCAATATTTTGTGCTTTTTTCTTAGCCTCTTCACTCATATTCATTGGTTGCCATGAGAAAATAAAGTCACCATCTTGTTGTATGTGACCAATTGGTTCACAAAATACAGTTTGTTTTTCATTTCGTACAGTAAGCATTGTAATTTCATAATCAAAAGTGATAAACTCTTCAACAATCAACTCACTAGCATCTCCTCTAGCTTCTTTTGCAATTTCCCATGATTTTTCAATATCATCAGGACTTTTTGCAACACTTTGACCATGACCTGATGAACTCATAACTGGTTTAATTACACAAGGAAAGCCCATTTTTTGTGCAGCTATTTTTAAAGCGTCTAAAGTAGTAACAAATTCATACCCACCTGTTTTAACACCAAGTTCAACTGCTGCAAATTCTCTAATATTTTTTCTATTCATTGTTTTATTAACAGCATCAGCATTTGGAATTACATGAAAACCTTCTTTTTCAGCTGTAAAAAGCGCTTGAATATTAATAGCTTCAACTTCTGGTAAGATATATGTAGGGTTTTCTCTTCTAATTACATCAAGTATTTCATTTTCATTTTTCATATTGATTGTATATGATTTATTTGCTACTAATTGTGCAGGTGCGTTATTATAGCTATCAACGGCAATTGTCTCAATACCTAATCTTTGTGCTTCAATCACTACTTCTTTCCCAAGTTCTCCACTTCCTAAAAGCATTATTTTTATTGAGTCAGATTTTAATGGTGCTGTAAAATTCATTTATTTTCCTTATGTTTATTTAATTTGTTGATAAAATCTTTTATCATATTTCTTTAGATTGTTTTTTAAAATTACTTTTTTTAAAATTCTTAAATATTCTTCTGCAATTCCTGAATAGTTTATCATAGTTTGTGAAAGTTCAAGACCTGTTGGTTTCTTATTTTTTAATCTTATTGCATATCTTTTTTTATGAAAAGCTTTATAGGCATTATTTCTATTAAGGTTTAGCATATAAGCATTAACTGATGCTTGCATTGTTTTAAACACTCTAATAAAGTGTTTAGCTCCAGCATTTCTTTGTTTTGGAATCATTCCAATTTTTGAACTATATGTCCAATGCCCAAATATATTATTTGCTTCTTTTACAAAACGACTTTTCCCCCAACCACTTTCAATCGCAGCTTGAGATAGACTCAACGCTGGAGGAATTACATCAATTTTACTCATATAAGATTTTAAATCATAAAGCTTTTTAATTCGGTATTTTTTCTTTATTTTTAAAAGTTTTAAGAATTCATCTGAATTAGTATCAATATTCAATAAGTTAGAATTTAATACATTTTTTACAAAATTTCTTTCTTTTAAAATCTTTTCATTTTCATTTTTACTTAGTTTATAAATATATTCGAAAAAATAAATCTTTTGCTTTTCTCTATCTTTAATCTCAAAATACTCTTTTGGCATACCTTTTGCAAAAATAGCTGAGCTAAATAGTAAGATAAAGAATAAAAATTTATTTATTAACATTTTAAAAACTTGTAGTAAAAACTTTTTTAACAGCACCTTTGAAATAAATAGTACTATCAATCAAAGATAAAGTAAGTTCTTCCCCACTTTTTGGGTAAACAAAAGTTTTGTCTTTTACTAAATTTAGATTATTTGCTCTTAAAAAACAAGCTGCCATTCCAGTTCCACAAGCTTGCGTTTCACCTTCAACACCTCTTTCATAAGTTCTTACTTTTAAAACTTTTCCATCTTTACTATCTTCTATTTTTGCAAAGTTAACATTTGCATTATGTTCATATCTCATTTTTGCACACAAGTCATGGTCATACTTTTCTAAGTCATCTACAATGGTTACCAAATGTGGAACCCCAGTATCCACTAAATACCAAGTGAATCCTTCTTGCTCGAACTGTTCTTTTATAACAATTGGAGCTGTTAATTGTGTTTCAACGATTGAATTTTTAACAATAGATTTTATTAAACCTGCACCAGTTAAAAAGTTCATAGTACTAGGTGCTAAATCATTTGTATACGCATAATGTGCACAAGCTCTCGTACCATTCCCACACATTGAAGCATCACTTCCATCACTATTGTAAAATAACCACTCAAAATCTGCATTTTCATTTGGAACTAGTACAATTAAACCATCAGCACCAATACCTTCTGTTCTATTACAAAGTTTTATAGCTTCTTGTGAATAATCTTTTTTTGTAAATGTATGAAAGATTACAAAATCATTTCCACTTGCAGAATATTTTGTATATGTCATGTAATTACCTTTATAATTTTTTTAATTTCATTTTCTAAATGTTTTAAATCTTTTGAGTTATCTATTATCAAATCAGATAAGCTCTTTTTTTCTTCAATATCCATTTGATTTGACATTTTTAATTTTGCTTCATCTTCACTAATATTATCTCTGTTCATTAATCTTTTTGTTTGTATATCTTTTGGAGTATATACTAGTAAAGATTTTGGTATTGGATAATGCATTTTTTCAAAAAATAAAGGAATATCTATAAAGTATGTTTTATTTTTTTCTTCTAATACTTTTGATTCTTCAATAATTTGCTTTTCTATTAAAGGATGAAGAAGTGCTTCTAGTTTCAATTTATTTTCTTCATTAGAAAATATAATTTTTCCTAGCTCTTTTCTTATTACTTTTCCATCTAAGACATATTTGTCTCCAAACATTGAAGCTATTTCATTTGAACTTTCATCTAATAATTTGTGTGCAATTTTATCCGCATCAATTATAGAAAAACCATGTTCTTTTAAAATGTTACAAACAGTACTTTTACCTGTTGAAATTCCACCTGTTAAGGCGATTGCATTTTTAAATAAATTTTTACTCATAAAAACAATTCTACAATAATAAATATTTATTTAAATTGAAGGAAGGTTTGTCTTTTCGGGCATTAATATTTATAAACATTTAGATATAATACAAAAATATTTAAAAATTAATCTAAGATTAAAGATAAGCTATTAAAAAGGTGAATAATGAGCACAGTAAGTTACAAAGACGCAGGCGTTGATATCGATGCAGGAAATCAGTTCGTAGAAAATATTAAACCACATGTTAAATCTACAATGATCCCTGGTGTTCTTGGTGGTATTGGTTCTTTTGCTGGTGCTTTTGAATTACCACAAGGTTACAAACAACCAGTTATTCTATCAGGTACTGATGGTGTTGGAACAAAATTAAAGTTAGCAATTGATGCTAAACAATTTGATACAGTTGGAATTGACTTAGTTGCAATGTGTACAAATGATTTATTATGTAATTTTGGAGAACCATTATTTTTCCTAGATTATTATGCAACTGCAAAACTTGAAGTTGAAGAAGCAACTTCTGTTGTAAAAGGTATTGCTGAAGGATGTATTAGATCTGAGTGTGCACTTGTTGGTGGTGAAACTGCTGAAATGCCGGGAATGTATAAAGACGGCGATTTTGATTTAGCTGGTTTTTGTGTTGGAATTGCAGAAAAAGAAGAGCTAAATAGAATTGAAAAAATTGAAGTAGGAGATACTTTAATTGCCTTACCATCTTCTGGTGTTCATTCAAACGGTTTCTCTCTTGTTAGAAAACTATTATTAGAAAAATTAGGAATGAGTTTAGATGATGATTTCCAAGGTAAGCCTTTAAAAGATGTATTATTAGAGCCAACTAGAATTTATGTAAAAGAATTCAAAGCTAATAAAGAAAATATCAATGCCTTAGCACATATTACAGGTGGTGGAATTACAGAAAACTTACCAAGAGTTTTACCTGATAATTTAAAAGCTGTTGTAAAAAGAGATTCAATTAAAGTATTACCTATTTTTGAATTTATGGGACAACATGTAGAACTTGAAGAAATGTACAGAACATTCAATATGGGTGTTGGTATGATTTTAGTTGTAAATCCTGCAAATGTTGATGCAGTTCTAGCTAACACTGATGGTTATGTTATTGGTGAAATTGCAGCTGGAGAAAAAGGTGTTGAATTTATTTAATAAATTCAATTTCTTCTTTTAGATTTAAAGCCTAAACTCAAAAGAGTTTAGGCTTTTTTTATGTCTTCATAAAACTTTAAAATATCTACAACTTTTGATGCATAGCCCCATTCATTATCATACCAAAGTAAAAGTTTAATCATTTTTCCATTTTTTACATCTGTATAACGGTGGTCAATAATAGTTGTGTATTTTTCTTTTTTGAAATCACTTGAAACTAAAGGTTCATTATTATTTAGCATTACTTTAAATTCTTGATTATTTTCATACTCTTCGAAAATATCGATAATTTCTTCTTTTGAAGAAGCTTTCTGAACAAATAATGTTACGTTTATAGCTCCTACTGTATCAGTTGGAACACGAAGTGAACTTGAAGAAATTAAAGTAGAATTAAACTTAGGTAATACATATGAACAAGCTTTTATAGTTGTAGTTTTGTTTGGAATAATATTTTGTGTAGAAGACCTTCCAAACTCAAAATTGTATTCTACATTTCTTGTTTCACTAGCAACAAAACTTCCATCTAAAACTCTTTGATGATTTAGTAAAGGATGAACTGTAACAATATCAGCACATAGTATTTGCTTTTTATCATCAAGTAGTTTTAATGCTGGAAGTAGTGCTGTTGCATTACAAGAACTTGTTGAAATTACTTTATGCTCTTTATAATCTAGTTCTTTCTCATTTGCTCCCAAAATTACATTTATGTCAGCTTTTGAGTTTGGATGTGTTAAAAATATAGCTTGGACATCCAAACTTTTTAAAAGTTTTATATCCTCTTTTTTCCCACTTGCATCGATTATAATATCAATATTTGATAAATCAATATCACTTAATGTTTTAAAATTAAGTACTTCTATCTTTGTAAAACTATTTTTTATAAAGTTTTTATTTACAATTTTAAACTTATCCTCTAAAGCTCCATATGTTGAATCATAGTTTATTGAATAAACTATATTTTCAAGGTAAGGATTTATTTCATTAATAGCTAGGATGTCAAAGTCTTTATTTTGCATTAGCTGTTTTAAAACAGCTTTTCCAATTCTTCCTATACCATTTATTAATACTCTTGTTTTCATAAGCTAAAACCTATACAAATTATTTTTTAGGATTGTATCATAAAAGGGAAATTTTGAAAATAGTATTATTTTGATACAATCATCTTTTATATAAGATTTTATTATATTAATTTATAACTTTTTTTGATATAAATCAATAAAAATTCTTTTCATGTTTGCTAAAGTTCTAAGAAAGGATTAAAAATGAAAACGATTATCGTTATGTTTATTGCTTTATTAGGAATAAGCCTTCAAGCAGATGTAGAAAATGGAAAAAAACAATATCTAGCAAATTGCGCTATATGTCATACTGTAAATGGTGGAAGTGCATTTGGAAAAGATTTTAATATTGTATCTTATACAAGAAAAAAAGAAGATATTAAGGCTTATATAAAAGATCCTTATTCTAATTTTGAAAGATTTGGTTATAGCGCAAATGCAATGCCAACATTACCTTTAAAAGAAAAAGATATTGATGATATTACAGATTATATAGACTCTTTACAACCGTTTAAAGTGTGGATGAAGAAATAGTTATGCTCTTTTTGTCATTGACATAAAAATAGCTGCAATTATTAAAAAAACTCCAGTTATTCTGTTTTGAATTTTCATAGCTTTTACATCTTTTATTAAAAATTTTAGTCTTGAAGCCATAGAAGAATATCCTGTCATTACAATAATATCAATAACACATAAAGTAAGACAAATTATTCCAAATTGTAGCCATAATGATTCATTAGGATTTAAAAACTGTGGTATGAAAGCTACTAAAAAAACTGTAGCTTTAGGGTTAGTTACATTTATAAGCGTTGCACTTACAAAAGCTTTTTTAGCACTATAGTCTTTTATTTGTTCCCCATCTTTGGCCAGTTCTACTTTTTCAAATATTTTAGATAATCCCATATATACTAAGTATAAAACACCAATCCATTTAATTATTGTAAATACTAAAACAGATTTTGCAATAATAGCTCCTAAGCCAATTACAACAATAAATGTTTGGATTAAAAGTCCAGCTTGTAATCCAAAAATAGCAGCATAAGATCTTTTAAGACCATATTTAATTCCATAGTTCATTGAAACAACAGCCCCTGCTCCAGGAGAGATTGAAATAGCAATAGTTGCTAAAAGTAGCGTTAACCAAACATTTAGTTCCATGGAAGTTTCCTTTTTATTTGGCAAATTATATCACAAAAGTATTTTAGAGATATTCCTGTCATATATATTTATTGTAAATTTTATAAAAATGTATTATAATATTATAAAAACTAACCAAACGGTTAGTTAGGATTTGGAATGACAAAAAAAGAGAAAATATTAATCATTGCAGAAGAAGAGTTTGCTAAACATGGTTATGATACAGTAAGTATGAATGATTTAGTAAAAAAACTTGATATGAATAAAGCTACGATTTATTATCACTATAAAGATAAAAAAAGTTTATATCAGACAATAGTTAAAAAAGCAATTACTAAATCTAATGAAAATATAAAAAAGATATTTGAACAAGAAAAAGAGAATAAAACTCTTTTAAGAGATTATGTAAATGCAATTATTTTAACAATAAAAGAAAATCCTAATATTGTTCCAATTGCTCTGCGAGAATTAGCAAACTTTGGAGCTAATATTGATGAAAGCTTCATTCCTTTTGTTGAAGAAGAAGTTAGTGCTTTACAGAAAGTATTAGATGGTTTTGATTTAAAAGAGGAATATAAAAATATGAATATTTATGCTTTTTATTCTTTTATTACTGGAACTATAAATAGTTTCTATGCCATTCAAATGTCAGACCTTCCTCTTGGAAATGATGAGGAATTAAAACAAAATAGCCAAAAGACTCTAGATTTTATTTCACATTTTATCTCAAATATAATCATAGATGCAATAGTAAAAACAAGGAATCAAAATGAAATATAGAATATTATCAATCTTAGTAGTATCAGCAGTATTATTAACTGGATGTATTAATGAAAAAGAAGAGGTTATAGAAAAACCAAGTACAAAAGTTGTAAAGATACTCGATTTAAAAAATAGCGAGAATTTTTCTAGGTCTTTTTCTTATCCTTCTGAAGTTTATGCTTTTCAAGATTCAAGTTTAGCTTTTGAAGTAAATGGAAAAGTTGTAAAGTTTTATTATAAAGAAGGACAAAAGATAAAAAAAGGTTCTGTTATTGCAAAACTTGATGATGCAATATATAAAGCAAACTATAATGCAGCTCGTGCTAATTACAATCAAGCTCTTGCTGATTATAATAGATATAAAAAACTTTATGAATCAAAATCAGTTGCAAAAATACAGTTTGAAAAACAAAGACAAAACCTACAACTTACAAAAGCAGCTATTCAAGTTGCAAAGAAAAATTTAGATGAAACAAAATTGCTTGCTGAGTTTGATGGAGTTATTGCAAAAAAAATGGTTAATGATTATGCAAGAATTACAGCAAAACAAGCAATTGTAAGACTTCAAGATAATTCATCATATAAAGTTAAGTTCTTTGTTCCTGAAAGTGATATTAGAAAAGTAAAAGGCGAGTTAAGTGTAGAGCATATTGAAAGTTTAGTAGATTTTTATATCACTCTTGGAAATGATAAAGATAAAAAATATAAAGCAAAACTAATAGATATTTCAACAACAGCTGAAAAAGTGACTCGAACATTTGAAGCAACCTTGCAAATGCAAGTTCAAGATAGTGTAACAATTTTACCAGGAATGACTGCACAAGTTAATGTAATTGAAAAAGAACAACATAAAAAAAGAGTTTTTATTCCTTATAAATCAATATTTACAAATACAAATAACAGTTCACTTATTTGGGCAGTTAATGAAGATAATAGGGTATATAAACAAGAGATAAAAATAGGAAATATATCTGGCGATTTAGTTGAGGTTTTAAGTGGACTTGATGGTGTATCAAAAATTGTAACATCAGGAATTAGGTTTTTACAAAACAATGATGAGGTAAAAGCTTATGAGAAAATAGGTGAATAAAATGGATTTTGCAAAATTTAGTTTAAAAAACAAATTGTTAATTTATGTACTTACAATTATAGGTGTTGCCTATGGTTTAATTGTTTATGAGCAAATAGGTAAACTTCAAGATCCTGAATTTACTATAAAAGATGCCTTAGTAATTACAAACTATCCAGGGGCAAGTGCAATTGAAGTAGAAAAAGAAGTTTCAAATAGATTAGAAGAAAGTATTCAAACTCTTCCTTTTGTAAAAAAAATAGTTACAAAAAACTCTTCTGAACAATCTTTTATAATTGTAACTATGAAAGATAAGTATAAAGCTGATGAGTTAAAGCAAATTTGGGATGAATTAAGAAAAAAAGTTACTACAACATATCTGCCTCCAAGAGTTCAAACGCCTTATATAAATGATGATTTTGGTGATGTATATGGAATAATGCTTGCTATTTATGGGGATGAATATACTTATGAAGAATTAAAAGATTATGTAGATTTTTTGAAAAAAGAGTTTATTTTAGTTGATGGAGTTGGTAAGGTCGATACTTATGGAGAACAACAACGTGCTTTAATTGTTGAAATAAATAAAGAAAAATTATCTCAATTAGGTATAACAAAAAACGCAATTATTCAAGAATTAAATTTAAAAAACCTTATTCCTAATTTTGGGAAAATAAATATAGGAACAGAGTTTATAAGAGTAAAAGCAGATGGTTTTAAAGATATAAAAGAGCTAGAAAATATTGTAATAAAAGGAAATAATAGTCAAGCTCAAATATTTTTAAAAGACATTGCAGTAATTAAAGATTCATATCAAGAGCCTTATTCAGAGATTTTAAAATATGATGGTCATAAGTCAATTGCTATTGGTATTTCCACTTCTGAAGGTGGAAATGTTGTAAAAATGGGTGAACTTATAAATGAAAAATTAAAACAACTAGAATCAAAAAAACCTCTTGGTATTCAAATAGGAACTATCTCAAATCAAGCTAGTGATGTTTCTTTATCAATAAACTCTTTTATGATAAATTTAGTACAAGCTGTTGCCATTGTAATTGTAGTTCTACTTATATTTATGGGATTAAGATCTGGTTTAATAATAGGAAGTGTTTTACTTGTAACTATTGTTATTACTTTTATTTTTATGCCATTATTTGGTGTTTTACTAGAAAGAGTCTCTTTGGGGGCTTTAATTATTGCACTTGGAATGCTTGTTGATAATGCCATTGTTGTAGTTGATGGTATTTTAGTTCGAATAAATAAAGGAATGGATGCAAAAGAAGCTTCAAGTCAAGTCGTAAAACAAACAGCCTTACCACTTCTTGCAGCAACTATTGTAGCAATTCTAGCTTTTGGAGCTATTGGTTTATCTGATGATGCTACGGGTGAGTTTACTCAATCACTTTTTTATGTTGTATTGATTTCTTTACTTTTATCTTGGGTTACTGCTATGTCATTAACACCAATTTTAGCAGTGCAGTTTTTAAAACCATCAAATCAAAAGAAAAAAAATAATGAAGAAGAAAAAGAAGAATATACTTCATTTATCTATAAAGCATACTCAGCACTTTTAAAATTTGCAATTAATCATAGATTTATCATAATTATAATTGCACTTGCAATGTTTACAGCTTCCATTATGGGATTTAAATATGTAAAACAAAGTTTTTTCCCTGATTCTTCACGGCCTCAGATTATTGTAGATTATTTTCTTCCTCAAGGAAGTTCGATTGAAACAACATCAAAGTATGTGAGTTCTTTAAATAAAGATATTCTAAATATACACGGAGTTAAGCATATTTCTACTTTTGTAGGAAGTGGTGCATTAAGGTTTCTTCTTACTTATGATCCTGAAAAACCAAATTCTGCTTTTGCCCAAATGTTAATTGATGTAGAAGATTATAAGCACTCTGATAAAATAATTAAAGATATTGAAACTTTAGGAAAAAATAGATATCCAGATATGAATGTATATGGAAAAAAATTTATTTTAGGACCTGGAGGTGGAGGAAAAGTTCAGGCAAAAATATTTGGTAATGATTTAGATAAACTTAGAGTTTATGAAGAGAAAGTTTATAAAATCATAGAACAATCACCATATTCAAAAGGTACTAGAAGCGATTGGAGAAATAAAGTAAAAGTCTTAAAACCTGTGATTTCTTATGAGAAAGCTAATTTAAATGGCATTACAAAAGATTCAATTGCCAATGCAATATTAGATACTTTCCAAGGTAGAACAATTGGGATTTATCGAGATGGAAAAGAGCTTTTACCTATAATTTTAAGATCAGCACAAAGTGAAAGAAGTGACATAAAAAATATTGAAAGTATTCAAATATTTTCAAATGTTGCAAATAAAATGATCCCTTTAAAGCAATTAATTACTTCATATGAAACAGTTTTTGAAGATGATATTATTTATAAATATAATAGAAAAAGAGCAATTACAATTCACTCAGACCCAATTGAAGGTAAACTTGCAAATGATTTACTTTTTGATGTAAAAGACAAAATTGATAATATAGATTTCGAAGATGGATATTATGTGCAATGGCATGGACAATATAAAAGTTCAAAAGATTCACAAAAACCAATTATTGAATCTTTACCACTATTTTTTATTATTATGGTTTTAATTATTATTGCTTTATTTAATTCAATTAAAAAAACATTAGTAATTTGGTTAGCTGTTCCTTTTGCACTTATTGGTGTTGTTATTGGTTTACTTGTTATGGATTTACCTTTTGGGTTTATGTCCCTACTTGGTTTTTTATCTCTTTCGGGAATGTTAATTAAAAATGCAATTGTTTTAATTGATGAAATAACATTAGAAAATGAAATAAATAAAATGCCTTTAAACAAAGCCATTCATCATTCAGGAGTCAATAGATTAAGAGCTGTTACAATGGCTGCACTTACGACAGCTTTAGGAATGATTCCTTTAGTTTCAGATCCATTTTTTGCATCAATGGCAGTTGTTATAATATTTGGTTTAGTAGTAGCTACTTTCTTAACAATGATTTTAGTTCCTGTATTTTATGCAATAATTTTTAAAGCTGAGAAATTATAATGAAAGACTTATTAAAAAAATTATGGTTTCAAGTAATTATTGGAATGCTTTTAGGTGTAGGAATTGGATTATTACTTTCACCTACTGCTTTTGCTTTAATATCAAAAGACTTAGCTTTTGCAATTGCTCCTTGGGTTGCATTAGTTGGTAATGTTTTTTTAGCTTTAATTCAAATGATTGTAATTCCCTTGGTTATGAGTTCAATTATTTTAGGAATTACAAGTGCAGAGGATACTCAAACATTAAAAGTATTAGGTTTGAAAATTGCTCCATATTTCGTATTTACAACAATAACCGCAGTTACAATTGGTATTTGTATAACATATTTTATACAACCAGGAAATTTTGTATCTGCTGATATTATAAATCAAATTTCATCTACACAAGTCGTTTTAAAAGAGACATCAGTTTTAAAGGATATTTCTATTCCTGATATGATTGTTGATTTAATTCCTGTAAATAGTGTAAAAGAAAGACTTGATGGTAATATTTTAGCTTTTGTAATTTTATCTATTTTTATAGGTGTGGCTTTAATGAGTATGAAAGAAGATGATGCAAAACCTTTAAAAGACTTAGCAAAATCTTTACAAGCTTTTTCTCTAACTGTTGTTTCATGGGCTATGAAATTAGCACCATATGCAGTTTTTGGATTGTTATGTAATATTACAATTAAAATTGGTTTTGATGCAATTTCTTCAATGTCGATGTATGTATTTACTGTGATTTTAGGCTTGCTTACTCTTCTTTGCTTTTATTTGATTATTGTTTATTTAAGTTCAAATATTAAACCTTTAGACTTTTTAAAAAGAATAAGAGAAGTTCAATTAATGGCTTTTTCAACTTCATCTTCAGCTGCTGTAATGCCTTTATCTATGAAAACAGCAGAAGAAGAGTTAAATATTCCAAGTCCTATTTCTAAGTTTGTAATACCTTTGGGAGCTACAATTAATATGGATGGAACAGCACTTTATCAAGTAAGTGCTGCAATATTTTTAACACAACTTTTTGGAATTGATTTAGATTTAATTGATGTTGTTATTTTAGCAGTTACAACTGTTGGTGCTTCAATTGGAGCGCCTAGTACACCAGGGGTTGGAATAATAATACTTGCAACAATTCTTCAAGGTTTAGGTGTACCACCTGATGGGGTTGCACTTATTTTAGGAGTTGATAGAATTTTAGATATGTGTAGAACAACTATAAATGTAACAGGAGATTTAACAGCTACAATTGTTATGAAAAAATTAGTTTCACTTTCAAGTAATTCAGAAGAATTAGCAAGAAAAATAAGTGATAAAAGTTAAGATTTAAGAAGATTAGGGATTTAATTTTAAATCCCTAATTAGCTTAAATTATTGAGCTTTAACACCTGCTAATTCGATGATTAATTTTACTTTTTCACCAATAGCAACACCACCTGCTTCTAATAAAGAGTTATATTTAATTCCGTAATCAAATCTATTAACCTCTCCTTCAAGTGTAACACCAACTCTGATTTTTCCTCTTGTATCTTTGATTGTTCTTCCACTTGTTTCTACTTCAAGTTCAACGTCTTTTGTAACACCTCTCATAGTAAGTTTTCCAAAAGCTTTATCTCCATCAACTTTATTTAATACAAAAGTAATTTCTGGAAATTGTTCTGCTGCAAAGAAATCAGATTCTTTTAAGTGATTATCTCTTTTTGCATTTGCTGTATTAATAGAAGCTACTTCTACAGTTCCCTTTAGAGATTCTAAAACATTTTTAGTTTCATCATATTCAAATGAACCTTTAAAATTATCAAATTGTCCAGTAACATTCGAAATCATCATATGCTTTACTTTAAACCCAACACTTGAGTGAGTCTTGTCTACATTAAATGATGCTCCAAAAAGTGCACTTGCTGTTAATATTGATGCTAATCCTAATTTTACTAATTTCATTTTTTTCCTTTTTATAATTAAATTTGTTATGTAAATTTTATTATACATATAATTAATAATGATTGTCAAGTTTAATAAGAAAATTTTTTAACCTTTTCATAATAAAGACTTAGATAAAATAATACGTTTTGCTATAAAGAAAGAAATAAGGAAACTAATATGTTATTAACTCCAGGACCTACTCCTGTACCAGAATTCGTAAGAAAAGCAATGGCTGATATTACGATTCATCATAGAACTCCAGAGTTTGAAGCTATTTTTGCTCAAACTAGAGAACTATTATTTGAACTATATGGAATGGATGAGGTTGTAATGCTTGCATCTAGTGGTTCAGGAGCTATGGAAGCTTGTATCACAAACTTAACACACAAAAAAGCCCTTACTATTAATTCAGGAAAATTTGGTGAAAGATTTGGAAAAATTTGTAAAGCTTTTGACATTGAATATACTGAAATTAAAAATGAATGGAACAAAGCTGTATCAGTAGAAGAAGTGCTGTATGCTTTAGATCAAGACCAAGATATTGATGCAATATTTATTCAAATTTGTGAAAGTGCTGGAGGATTAAGACATCCAGTAGAAGAAATTGCACAAGCTGTTAAAAAATTGAATAGAGATATTATGATTGTAGCTGATGGAATAACTGCAGTTGCTGTTGAAAAAATTGATACATCAAAACTAGATGCTGTAATTACAGGTAGTCAAAAAGCTTTAATGCTTCCACCTGGGCTTGCAGTAATTGGTTTATCAAATGCAGCAGTTGAAAAGATTGAGAAAAAACCAAGAGGTTTTTATTTTAATTTAGCAACTGAAATCAAACAACAAAGAAAGAATACAACAGCTTGGACAGCAGCAACAACACTTATCATTGGATTACGAGAAATTCTATCAAATATAAAAGAAAATGGTGGGTTTGATGCACTTTACACTAAAACTGCATTAAGAGCTAAGTCTTCAAGAAAAGCATTAAAAGCAATTGGTTGTGAAATATATCCAACAACTCCTGCTAATTCTATGACTACTGTGTATACAGAACATGCACCAGCTATTAGAAAAATATTAAAAACAAAATATGATGTAAATATTGCAGGTGGACAAGATCATATAAAAACATTAATTTTTAGAATTAATCATATGGGACTAGTTGAAGATAATGAAGCTGCATGGGTTTTAAATGCAGTTGAGTTAGCACTTGATGAATTAAAAATAAGAGAATTTGATGGAACTGCAAATAGAGTATTTTCTACAAATATGTTCAAAGGAAATTAGAATAAATGGTATTTGAACACGAAATTCCTAAAGGAAGTAGATTATATTTTGGAAAAGTAGCCCGAGCTAAAAGAGCTTTAGAAAATAAAGTATGTGCTATTTTAGATGATAAAGGTTTTGAGGAAATTATCACTCCAAACTTTTCATATTCGCAACATCAATCAATTGAAAATGAAAAAAAATTAATTAAATTTTCAGATGAAAAAAATGAGCAAGTTGCGCTAAGAGCTGATTCAACACTTGATGTAGTTAGAATTATTTCAAAAAGATTAGGAAGAACAACAACACATAAAAAATGGTTTTATGTTCAACCTATTTTTACATATCCTTCAACTGAAGAGTATCAAATTGGATGTGAGTGGATAGGTCATGATAATATTGCAGATATTATGAACTTAACTACAGATATTTTAAAAGCACTTAATGTAGAACCAATTTTACAAGTATCAAATATAAATATTCCAAAACTTGTTGCACAAGAATTAAATATAGATATTGATTTATTTAAAAATGGTGAAATAGCATCACTATTTAAATTAAAATGTGATTGGTTAAACAAATTGATAAAAGTAAAAAGTATTGAAGATTTAGAAGGTATTATAAACATTGTTCCTTCTTCAATACAAGACCAATTAAAAAAACTATTAACAAGAGCTAAAGAAGTTAATTATTCAAATATGATTATTGCACCGTTATATTATGGTTCTTTAAAATATTATGATGGTATTTATTACAGAGTTATTAGTGATAATTTGACAGTGTGTAAAGGTGGAATGTACTCAAGTGAGGGTTCATGTTCATTAGGTTTTGCACTTTATACAGATAGTTTATTAAAAATTTTAGAGGATTAATATGAGTAAAGCAGATTTAATTGTAGGAATACAATGGGGTGACGAAGGTAAAGGTAAGATGGTTGATATGCTTGCCCAAAATTATGATATGGTTTGTAGAAGTCAAGGTGGTCACAATGCTGGACATACAATCTGGGTTGATGGTGTAAGATATGCACTTCATTTAATTCCATCTGGAGTTTTAAATCCTAAAGCTATTAATATTATTGGAAATGGAGTTGTATTATCTCCTGAATCAATTATTAAAGAAATGGAACAATTTGGTGATTTAACTGGAAGATTATTCATTTCAGATAAAGCACATTTAAATTTACCATACCATGCTTTAATTGATCAAGCAAAAGAGAGACTAAAAGGTGATAAGGCTATTGGTACAACTGGAAAAGGAATAGGACCTGCATATGCTGAGAAAATTTCTAGATCAGGATTTAGAGTAGGTGAGTTATTAAACCCTTCTAAATTAACGACTGCAATTTTAGAATACTTTGCACAAAACAGAGCAATTTTTGATGTATTAGAAATTGATACTCCAAAAGAAGATGAATTACTAGAATTATTAACTTCTTACAAAGATGCATTAGCACCACTTATTGCAAACACAACAAATATGGTTTGGGATGCAATTGATGCTGATAAAAAAATATTATTAGAAGGTGCTCAAGGTACTTTACTTGATATTGACCATGGAACATATCCATATGTTACTTCTTCTTCAACTGTAAGTGCAGGTGCATGTACAGGTTTAGGAATTAGTCCAAAAGATATTGGAATGGTTACTGGAATTGTTAAAGCATATACAACAAGAGTAGGAAATGGACCTTTCCCATCAGAAGATTTTACAGACGAAGGTCAAAAAATTGCTGATATTGGAAAAGAAGTTGGAGTTACAACAGGTCGAGGTAGAAGATGTGGTTGGTTTGATGCAATTGCAGTAAAACACGCAGCTAGACTTAATGGTTGTGACCAGTTATCATTAATGAAATTAGATGTACTTGATGGTTTCCCAAAAATCAAAATATGTGTAGCATATGATTTAAATGGTGAAAGAATTGATTATATGCCATCTGATTTGGATAATGTAAAACCAATTTATGAAGAGTTTGACGGTTGGGATACACTTGTAGGTGCGAGAGATTATGATGCACTACCTGTTAATGCAAAAAAATATATTGAAAAAATTGAAGAAGTAACATCTGTTAAAGTAGGAATAGTTTCGACTTCACCAGAGAGAGCTGATACAATTATAAGGGGCTAATATCATGAGAATGAAGACACACCATACACCATATATTTCAAGAAGAATTACAAGAGATTTACTTACTTGCGAATTTGTTGAAATTAGAAAAGAAAAACATAGTATTGAAGCTCAAGTTGAAAGAATCTTAGATGAAGATATTGATAAAGAGTATGATTTAGACGAAAAAGTTGATAATATTCTTGATGAACAAGAAGAAGAAATAGAATTCCATAATGCTGATAGAAGACAGCTTTTTTGGATGACTAAAAAAAGATTAGCAAATGATTTTGGTGTAATATTAAATAATGAAGATAGATTTTCAGATATTGCACATCAAATTTTAGATTATTTATGGGATGAAGATTATATTCATTATAGATGTTCAGATAATCAAATTAAAAATGTAATTTTTGCTTCTATTGACCAATTTATGAAAGGTTTTGAAGAAGCAGACTCTGATGTATTAGCAAAACTTAAAACATATAAAAGAAAGCTAATACCAGGAACTGAAGATTATGACGTTGTTTATCATAGATTATATGAAGAAGAATTAATAAAAAGGGGATTGATTTAATATGCAAAAAGTATGGATATATTTAGAAAACGGAACATTTTTAGAAGCTAAGTCATTTGGAGCATCTGGAACATCTGTTGGTGAAATAGTTTTTAATACATCATTAACTGGTTACCAAGAAATTATTTCTGACCCATCTTACGCAGGACAATTTGTAACTTTTACAATGCCAGAAATTGGTAATGTTGGTGTTAATGCAAATGATATGGAAAGCAATACTTGCCACTGTAAAGGTGTATTAGTTAGAAATTATCACAATGATTATTCAAACTATAGAGGTGAAGATAATTTAGATTCACTATTAAAAGAACATAATGTTTTAGGTATTTGTTCTATTGATACAAGATATTTAACAAAAATGTTAAGAGATGAAGGAGCTATGATGATGATAGCTTCTACAGAAATTTCTTCAAAAGAAGAGTTAGCTAAGCAATTAGCAGCATCTCCTAGAATTGAAGATATTAATTATATTGAACAAGTATCAACTAAAGAGCCTTATATTCATAAATTTGGAGCATGGAATCATCAAGAACTATCTTATAACAAAGCTGTTATGAGTGATAAAAAAGTTGTAGTAGTTGATTTTGGAGTTAAAAGAAATATCTTAAATGAATTAGTTGAATCTGGTCTTGAAGTTGAAGTAATTCCATCTAATTTTAAAGCAGTTGATTTAATATCAAGATTTGAAGCAAAAGAAATTGGTGGTATTTTCCTTTCAAATGGTCCAGGTGATCCATTAACACTAACAGAAGAAAAGAAACAAGTTCAATTACTAATTGATGCTAATATTCCAATGTTTGCAATTTGTTTAGGTCATCAAATGTTATCAATTGCTCATGGTTTTGATACATACAAGTTAAAATTTGGGCAACATGGTGGTAACCATCCTGTAGCAAATCCAGATAATGTAGTTGAAATAACTGCACAAAATCATAACTATAATGTTCCTGATAATATTATAGAAATAGCAGAAATAACACACCAAAATTTATTTGATAATACAATTGAAGGTGTGAAATATAAAAATAAAGAGATTTTCTCAGTACAACATCACCCAGAAGCATCTCCAGGGCCGCATGAGTCGAAATACATATTCAACGAATTCGCCAAGATTGTAAAATAAGTCATCTTATTTTTGCAACTTCTGCGTTAAAAGTATAAATTCATTCGTCACGTACTTTATGTACGCTCCTTATGAATTTATACTTTTGCCTTGAACTTACAAAAAACAATAACTTCTTTTAGAATCTTGTTTATTTTAGAAGTTTACATAAAAAAAGGGAAAGAGTTTTTACTCTTTCCCTTTTTTTGTTCTATTGAAACGTAGATTATATTTTATAATACATACATTGTTAATAGCTGATATGTTCCAGATGTTGCAACTCCTGCAGCAATTCCGGCAACTATATCATCACCCATAACTCCCCAGCCACCTTTTACATCCCTATCAATTCTTCCAATAACTGAAGGTTTCCAGATATCAAAGATTCTAAAGTATATAAATGCAAGTGGTGCCATTATTATCATGTTTTCTTGAGTAATACCACAAATAGATATAGCAATCCACATTCCTGCTAATTCATCAATTACAATCTCTTTTCCATCATGCTGTCCAACTTCTTCTTCATATATATTAATTTGCTTTACAGCGATTACTGAAATTAATAGTGATAGTAAAAAAATAGTTGATACATGTACATATTCTATCAAAGGTAGTACTAATAATAAAGATACAAAAGAACCAACTGTTCCAGGTGCTACTGGACTTAGTCCTGAAAATCCTACTGTTAAAAAAAACTTTCTTAAATTCAAATTTGATCCTTATTTTTTCTTTTCAATACCAAGTTTTTTTCTTTTTTCCCAAAGTGATTTTCTTGAAATCCCTAGTTTTTTAGAAAGTTCTGTATCTGGATATTTTGACTGGTATGATAAAACCATTAATTTAACATAGTCATTAATAGTCATGATATTTGTATTACTCATTAATAAATTCCCATCATTAAACTCTACTTTTCTAAATGGAAAATCATCTTCAGCTTCAAGCGATGAAATAACACAATCTTTATCTTCAATAAGTTTGATTAAATTCTCTTTAGCACTTCTTTTTAGTGAGTGATAATCAGTTAAGTATATAATAGTTTTCTTATCTTCAATAGCATTTAATTGTTTTTGCCAAGTATTGTTTCCAAGTGAAATAAAACTAATTGGTTTATCTAATTTACGAGATAGTTCAAATACTAATTTATCTGCGCATTTTTGTGAGTTTGATTCTATTAATGAAGGAAAAGATGGTGGCAATAAAACATCACTACTATCAATATCTGCCATCATAAAATCAATATATTCACGTAATGTTTGAAGCTCTCTTTTCATAGAACGACACTCTTTATAATGATAAATTTTTCTTACTAATTCATCCATAATAAATGGCTTCATAATATAATCTTTTGCACCATCTTTAATAGGGTTTGTTACAGTTTCATCCGATATATAAGAAACTAATAGAAGTATAATTGATTTTTTCTCACTATATCTTTTAATTATATTCTTACATAAAGGTGCTGGAAGTGAAGTTGAAAGTAATACAATATCGTAATCTTTTGTAAGATTATCAATATTTGGTGATTCTATATAATCACAACTATGTCCATCATCTAATAATCTTGAAACTACTTTTTGTGCTAAATAGATTTCATTTTCTATAATTAATATATTCATTTATTTTTCCAGTTATAATATTTTAAAGTTGCAATACTTTGTACTGCAACACCTTCTTCTCTTCCTATAAAGCCCATTTTTTCTGCTGTTGTTGCTTTTATATTTACGAAGGGTTTTTCAATTCCCAATAGCTTTGAGATAGAATTTTTAATTTCATTTTTATGAGGATTGATTTTTGGTATTTGAGCTATTATTGTTAAATCAACATTTACAATTTCGTAACCTACATTATAAATAAATTCAACAATATTTTTTAATAAAATTTTTGAGTCAATATCTTTAAATTCAGCAGAGGTATCTGGGAAAAACTCACCAATATCTCCTGCTCCGCAAGCACCTAGTAATGCATCTATTAAAGAATGAATTAACACATCACCATCACTATGTGCTTTGAATCCATAATCTGTAGGTAGTTTTATACCACCTAAGAACATATCTCTTTTGTCTTCAAATTGGTGTATATCAAAACCAGTTCCTGTAAAGAAATTATTTGAAGGAGCTTTTAGAGTAGGGAAACTATCTAATTCATCTCCAAAAGTAAGTTTTTTACTTTCAATACTTCCTTTGATATATTTAATACTTCCATTACCTACTTTAATAGCAGAACTATCATCTGTATATTCTATTTTAGTATTCAATGACTCTTTTAATATTTTAGTATTTGAAAGTTGAGGCGTTTGTATTAATTTAACTTTTTCTCTGTTTATTGTTTTATCTTCATAGACTACAGTATCAGAAACATTTAAGACAGGTACTATACAATCAGCATTGTCTTTATTTTCTAATAACTCAATAATTACACTTTTGGGGATACAAGCACGTGCAACATCTGAAATCATAACATGAGATGTTGTTACTTCTTTTAGAGAGTTTACAATAGATTCTTGCCGTGTATTACCACCTTCAATAAAGGTAAAATCATCGCAAAAGTTTTTCATATAGTTTAATTCGTTTTTGTGTGAGCACACAATCACTTTTTCAAATTTTGAGTAAGATGAAAGTTTTCTTGTAACATTAAGCCATAATGGTTCATTCCCAATTCTTAGCCATTGTTTCTTTGTATTATGCTTGAATCTACTAGAATTCCCTGCACATAAGACTATTAAAGTAACATTTTGCAAATATTTCCTTTGTGTAAAAAAGTTACATATTATAGTTGAATGTTACTTAAGCAAAAGTTAAGAGTTATTTTCGATTTCTTCTTTTATAGCATCTAGAGAGTTTAAAAAGTGCTCTAAGTCAAAATCATATTCAACAACTTTTTTCATTGCTATTTCAATAGCTTTATCATTTAATGGGTTCCTTATATCTGCTAGAATTTTTACTATTTCTAATATTTGAACTTTTTTTATAAACTCTTTTGGACAATTTTCTAAATCACCAACAAAACCTATTGAAAAAACTAAATTATGACCCAAAGACCAATTTTTAAATATGTTGGCTGTAATTCTTGCACAAGTAAAACCTGTAAACTCTTTTTCACAAAATGTAATATCATTTTTTTCATCAAGCATTTTTAAAAAATCTTCTGTTTGTTTTTTCTCTTGAATCACTTCTGAAATAACAAACTTACCTGTTTCTTGAAGAAATGCAGGCAATAATAATTCATCTTTTAAATCAAAATCAATACTAGAAATCCAATTATTGACAATTTTTGAAGCTAAGGCACTAGAGTAAATAAAATCTTCAGTAGATACAGCATAAGCACATAGATTTGATTTTAGAGTTTCTTGAATTACACTTCCCATAGCAATAGAAATAGTAAAATTCATACCTAGTAAATGTATTGCACGACTAAGAGTATCAACTTTACTTCTAAAACCAAACATTGAAGAATTAGCTACTCTTAAAATAGTAGTAACCATTAAAGGGTCTTTTTCTATTATTTTTATTAGTTTTTCAGGACTTGAGTTTTCAACTTTCTTAAAATCATCTAATTCTAAGATAGTACTTGGTAAAGGAGGCAGATTATCTATCTTTTCTATTAAGTTCTTCTTCATGCATTTCCTAATTTAAATTCATAACTACTTGTAATCAATAATTATATAGAAAAGAAACTTATATAAGTAACTTTTTTTATTAAGATGTGTATATTTCAATTTCTGGATATGTGTTTTTTAATTTCTCATTTTCTTTTTTTGGCATTACACAAATTGCAGTTGCAAGTGCATCTGCTAATGTAGCGTTGTTTGCTTTCACTGTCACACTTTTTATATAATTTGCACTTGTTCTCGTTTTTGTATCAAATAGATGATGATATCTTTTACTAAACATTGTTCCATATCCACCTGAACTTGCCATTGCTTGGTTATTTAGTTTTAAATAAGGAGTATTTACTAGATATGGTGTTGCAATATTCCAATCTCTTTGTTCGTTATACCCACCAATTGAATTTAGTTCACCTAAATCAACTAAGACATTTGTAAAACCTTTTTGTCTTAAAATAGAAGTGATTTTATCAGTGATATATCCTTGTGCAATACCATTTAAAGTAATTTGTACATTTGGTTTTTTAAAGCTTATTTTATCTTCTTTAATTTGTATATTTTTATAAGATATCAAGTTTTTTGCTTCTTTAATAGCTTTTTTTAATTTATTCTTATTATTGGAATATTTCGCATGAGCCACCCATAATGGCTGAACTGTTACATCAAAAGCACCATTTGTTTTTATAGAAATATCTTCTGCAAATTTTAGAACTTCAACTAGTTCTTTTGGAGGGTTTTTTAAATTCCCATTTTTATTTAATAAACAAATAGATGAGTTTGGAATAAATAAAGAAAAAATATTTTCTAATCTTTTTATTTCATTTATACAAATATCAAGTGTATCTTTAGCATAAAGCTTATTTTTATGAAATAAAGTCATATTAGATTGGGCACCTAAGGCAATTCCACTCCAAGATATTTTTTCTCTTTCATTTGCATTTAAAATATTTGGAGTTAATGAAAAAGCAAGAGAACATGCAGATATTTTTAAAAATTTTCTTCTTGATAATATACTTTTATTTGTTTTATGCATTTTCTTTTCTCCAGTTTTTAATTAACATGTCTTTTTCTTTTTGTGCATCTTTTTTTAGAATTTTGCAAAGATTAGAATCGCTATATATTTGTACGCAATCTAAACATTGAAAACAATCAGCATATTTAATATTTCCACTTTTTTTATCAATAGCCTGATAATTACAAGATTTATGACAATTGTTACATGGGTTACCACACTCAAATCTTCGTGGTAACCAATCAAGTATTTTTAAACGACCCATTAATGATAAAAATGCTCCCAATGGACAGATATATCTACAAAACCCTTTAAATAGGAACATTCCTAAAAATAGCCAAAATAGTGCATATAACACATAAGGTATTTCTCTATCAAAGATTAAAGTAATAGATGTTTTAAAAGGCTCAATTTCTACTAGGTATTCACTAATATTTGGTGCAAAAATTACGGATAAAATTAAACTAGCAAGCACTAGATATTTAATATTTACAAGTTTATCATTTAAATTTTCACTAAATCTAATTCTAGGAAGTTTAAGTAGCCTTCCTAAATAGTGTGAGAACTCTTGAAGTGTCCCATAAGGACATAACCATCCACAAAATGTTCCTCTTCCCCAAATTACCAGTGAAATAAAAACAAAAAACCAAATTATAAGTGAAAATGGGTCATATAATAAAAACATCAAGCTTTGTGAATTTACAATTGCTTTTACTACACCCAAAACAGTAACCATACTAAGTTGACCCTGTCCAAACCAACCTATAAAAAATAGTGTAAATATTAAAAGTATACTTCTTTTATATCTTAAATTTGAAAGTAATGCTTGATATTTATAAAGCATAATAAACAAAATAGTTAAAAAAATTGTAAGAACTATTAACTTTGTTTTTTGTTCATAAATAGAACTAAGCCATAAAGGTGTTTTTTCTTCTTTTTTAGGAATTAAAAAATACTTTTTAGGTAAATCCATAGTAAGTGTTAAATCCTTAACTATAGGAGTTCCATATAAAGTGTCATTTCCTCTAACAATCTTAGTATTTAAAGTCCAAGAACTTGATGGATCAAAATCAAATCTTTTATCAACTTGTAAAATTACATCTTGCTCAAAATTTGGAATATCATCTTTTAAATTTACTTCATAATCTCCATCTCTAATATTTAAAGCAAAACCTTCTTGTTTTATTTCAAGTGTATCAGGAGAAGTATTTCTTACAAACTCTTCTCCTAAAATATCATGTGAACCATTTGCAAGAACAAGTATGGCCTCTTCTGTATCTAGAAGTTGACCATCTAATTCATCTTGTGTTGATTGTTTGATAATATTTCTTGAAAGGGTAGGAATGCTTAAATCAGCTACATATATATCAACAAATAATTCCTTTTCTTCATCTTCATCTAATTCATTAAAATATTCTGTATCAATAAATAATTCTTCTGCTTGTTTTTTTGTGATTTTTATATTTTTTACAAGTTTTTTATCAAGAAGCTCTTGCCATGAGTACTTTTCCAAAAGGTCTTTTTTAGGATTAGAAATAGCTTTAGGTGCAACTCCTGAAAGTTTTTCTTTTGCAATCTTTATTCCAGATGCTAAAATA
This sequence comes from Arcobacter peruensis, assembly GCF_003711085.1. NCBI lineage: Bacteria > Pseudomonadati > Campylobacterota > Epsilonproteobacteria > Campylobacterales > Arcobacteraceae > Arcobacter > Arcobacter peruensis. Next base: position 1,818,695 of record NZ_CP032363.1, on the reverse strand, counting down.
CTATCATTTGCAATTTTTACAGAAGCTGTTGCTTTACTTACTCCGTCAATATGAACAGAGCTACCACTACCATTTCCTCCACCAACTTTTATATTATCTTTTAAAGATTTACCTTTGTATTGATTTAAAAATTCAATAAAAGGAGCAACTCCCAAACCTGAAACAAATACAGGTTCATCTTGTTCCAATAATGTAACATCAAGAAAGTTTCCTTCTGTATCCATTTGCACAAGCATATTCATCTTTCCACCAGAAAAGCCTGCAATTGGCGCTAAATCATGAGTTTCAAAGATATAAGAATGTAAAGTATTATTCTTATCCAAAACTTCCCATAAAGCTAAATTAGTATCTTTCTCACCAAGCTGTAGAGGTTCTTTAAGATAATTACTAATCTGTTCTTTACTCATAGAAGCATTTATGTTGTTAATAGATACAAAAAAAATAAATATAATAAAAAATAAACGAAACATAAAACTCCTTTAGTTTTTTAAGTAAATAAAGAGTATATAATATGAATATAGCTTAAGATTAGCGATAATTAAAAATTTAATTTTTAATTAAGACAATAATTATCCTATTTTAATTATAATACAAAAATATAAAAAATATAAAGGAATTTTTCTATGGCAAATATCGAAGATATTAAAAAAGAATTAGAGAAAGTAAAATATCCTGGTTTTGCAAAATCAATTATTGAATTTGGTTTTGTTAAGGATGTTAAAATAGACGGTGAAAACTGTTTAATTTCTCTTGATATTACATCAAGCGCAAAAGATGTTGAAGAACAATTGACAAAAGATATAAACGCATGTATTAGTGCTATTGGAATGAAAGCAACACTTAATTTCAATAAGCCAGCAGCTCCAAAACAAAGTAGTAATACTGTAAGTGGTAATAACATTGCACCACAAATTAAGAAAATTGTAATGGTAAGTTCAGGAAAAGGTGGAGTTGGGAAATCAACTACAACTGTAAACTTAGCAGTAGCAGCAGCAATGCAAGGTAAAAAAGTTGGTATCTTAGATGCTGATATTTATGGACCAAATATTCCACGTATGATGGGTTTAAATGGTAAAGAAGTAGAAGTAATTGGTGATAAAGCTAAACCTTTAAACGCATACGGTGTTGATGTAATGTCAATGGGTGTTTTAATGGAAGAAGGACAAGCTGTAATCTGGAGAGGTTCTATGATTATGAAAGCTATCCAGCAATTATTAAGAGATATTTTATGGGAAAACTTAGATATCTTATTTATTGATATGCCTCCAGGAACTGGTGATGCACAATTAACTCTAGCTCAAAGTGTACCTGTTGCTGCTGGAATTAATGTTACAACTCCTCAACATGTTGCTCTTGATGATTCAAGAAGATCATTAGATATGTTTGAAAAATTACATATTCCAGTAGCTGGTGTTGTTGAAAATATGAGTGGATTTATTTGTCCATCTTGTAATACTGAATCAGATATCTTTGGAATGGGAACTTGTGATGCATTAGCTGATCAATATAATACTCAAGTATTAGGTTCGTTACCAATTGAGCCTTCTATTAGAGAAGGTGGAGATGCTGGTAAACCAATCGTATATTTTGCACCTGAAAGTGTTTCAGCAAAAAGATATATGGAAGCAGCAGCTAAAGTAATTACTTTTGTTGATTCTATTGATGATGATAGAACTAATGAAGATATTCAACCTACAACACCTCCAGGTGTAAGTGCGTGTTCAACAACAGCTGCTCCTAAAAAAGAGCAATCAAGTGGTGAAAGTTGTGGTACAGGATGTGGTTGTCACTAATTGACAATCATTTATTGAAATAAAAAAAGGGAAGATATTTGATATCTTCCCTTTTTTAATGTATTATTTAAATTAAAATATAACTATTTGGCAGTTCTAGAATTTTTTTCTTCAATTCCAGACATTCCAAAACGTCTAGCTAATTCTTGTTTTACTCTATCAGGGCTTACATTTTTAGATGCAAGTGCAACTAAAACATGGTAAGTAATATCAGCAGCTTCATAAATAATTTCTTCAGTGTCATTATCTTTTATTGCAAAAGTAAATTCGCCTGATTCTTCAACTATTTTCTTAAGCATAGAATTTTCTTCACCTTGAAGAAGTTTTGCCGTATAAGATGTTTTTGGATCATCATTTTTTTTCTCTAATATTGTATGGTATAAAGTATCAATAACTCCGTAAGCTGCTGTTGTATCAACTTCAACAGAAAGTACTTCTTCATTTGTTTTCATACTAGTAAAGAAACATGATTTTCTTCCTGTATGACAAGCAACACCATTTTGTTTAACTTTTAGTAAAATTGTATCATCATCGCAATCAATCATAATATCTAGAACTTCTTGAGTATGTCCAGAACTTTCACCTTTTTTCCAAATTCTTTGCTTACTTCTACTAAAGTAATGAGCAATATTTGTTTCGAGTGTAAGACTTAAAGCCTCTTTATCCATATATGCAAGCATTAAAACTTCATTTGTACTAGCTTCTTGTGTTACAACAGGAATTAAGCCATCCATTTTTTCCCAGTCAATTTTATCTATTTGATTCATTATATAATGCCTTAAAATTTTTTATCAACATCTAGTTTTAATCTATCTATTTGTTTTTTTTCTTTATCTACATCTACATCTAAATTTATTGAAGAATCTTTTTTCCTAATTTCAGAAGGTAGCTCAACTGGTTTATCGTATCTATCTTCTAGTTGATATTTTTCTTCAACTATTTCAGGATTTAGATTTAGTTTTTTTTCTTCTAGTAGATTTGCATTCACAAAAAGTGTAAATAAAAAAATTTTGATTAGTATTAATATTGTAGCTTTTTTCATGATAAGAAAAGAGTAGATTTCTCTACTCTTCCTCCTTATTGGCTAACTGCCGTATCTCTTGATTTATTTTTAGTATCAACCCAAATATTTGGAGTTGAACCACCAGGTGTTAAGAAGATTTTTGCATCCTTATTAACTTTAAGTGCTTCATTAAATTTACCTTGTACATCAATTTGTTGCATATGTAAAAGATTTGGTGTTAAAGATTTTGCAATTGCTTCATTAGCTGCTGCTTGTGCTTTTGCTTCAATAGTAACTGCATCTGCTCTACCTTGTGCTTCAATTCTGTTTGCTTCAGCATCACCAATAGCTTTAGCAGCTCTTTTTTCAGCTTCTTGTTTTGTTCTTAAAACTTCGTATTTTACTCTTTCAGATTCTTGATTTGCAATTTGAACTCTTTCAATTTGCTCTTTAATCTTAGTTGGTAAAACAATTTCTCTTAATTGAACTGATTGTAAAATTACTGGTTGACCATTTAAAGAATTAATATCTTCTTCAATACCAGTTTGAATTTTTACAGCGATTTCATTTCTTTTTGTTGGTAATTCTTCAGCTGTGTAACTTCCTACAACATTTCTTACAACATCTCTTACAACAGGGTTAATAATTTTATCTTCCCAAGAAAGTCCCCAGTTAGCAATTGTATTTGGAGCACCATCTGCTGTTAATCTATATTGAACAGTTAACTCAATTGAAACAGGTAAACCTCTAGCATCAAGAATAGAAATTGCTGGGTTAATTCTAATTCCAGAATCAAATCCACTGATTTCTTCAACTGATTTGTAGTTCATCAATCTTACTTTTGTATCAACTAAGATAACTTTTTGAAATACTGGAATATAGAAATGGAAACCAGGTCTTAATGGCTCTTCTGTATATTTACCTGTAGTTACTTTAATACCCACTTGTCCTGATTCAACAATTACAAAAGGTTTAAATATAAATAAAGCAGCAATAAGTGCAATAATTACATAAATTAATCCTGCTTTTTTACCTAAATTTTTAAAAAATTCAGGTGGCTCAAAAGGAGGTTGATAATTACCACCTCCACCATTATTATTAGATGAATTTCCTCCACCGTTTTGTTGTTGTTTTTTCTTAAAATAGTCGTTATCTATTGGCATAAATATTCCTTAAAATTTTATATTTTATTTATTGGCTTCTTTTGAAGCACAAAAGAGCAAAATAAACTTTGATCTATTGTACTTCAAAAAAATGTTTTAATTAATGTAAGTTAAATCTTTAATGTATTTAGGATTCTTACCTGCAACTACATCAAAATATGCTGTTTGTAAAGCTTCAGTAATTGGACCTCTTTCACCTTTTCCAATAATTCTTGCATCAATATCTCTAATTGGAGTTACTTCAACAGCAGTTCCTGTAAAGAATGCTTCATCTGCAATATAAACTTCTTCTCTTGTTAATCTTCTTCTTACAACTTCATAACCTAAATCTTGTGCTAAATCAATTACAGTAGCTTGTGTGATTGACTCTAATGAGTTATCATTTGGAGGAGTAATAATTACACCATCTCTAACAATAAAGAAACAAGCTCCAGAAGCTTCAGCAATATAACCTTGGTCATCTCTTAATAATGCTTCATCATATCCACATTCAACTGCTTCACCTTTAGCCATTTGAGAGTTTAAGTAATTTGCAACTGCTTTTGCTTTACCCATTCCAGAAGTATTAGAATTTCTAGTCATTGATGCAATTTTTACTCTTACACCTTTTTTCATTCCTTCTTCACCTAAATATGCTCCCCATTCCCATGCAGAAATAGAAACATTTACAGGTGCTTCTTTATGGTAAAGTCCCATAACTCCATAACCTAAATAAACTAATGGTCTTATATAAGCACCTTCAGTTAATTCATTTTTTTGTAATAATTCAATTTGAGCTTTATTTAATTCATCTTCAGTAAAAGGAACATCAATTAATGTCATTTTTGCTGATCTTAAAAGTCTTTTAGTATGTTCTTCTAATTTGAAAATAGCACATCTACCATCATGAGTTTTATATGCTTTTGTACCTTCAATAGCACCATTTCCATAATGAAGTGTATGAGAAAGTACATGAACTTTAGCATCATGCCAAGCTATAAATTCTCCGTCCATCCAAATATATTTTGCTTCAGTCATTGTATAAATTCCTATTAGATTTAATTTAAGATATTATTTTATCTAAGATAATATTAAAAAATGATGGCATAAGATATTTCTTGTGAATTTTATTTGAATTAGCGTGTATTTATGGTATATTATCAAAAAAATTAATAGGGTACAAATCTACAATATGAATTACAAAAATATTATAAAAACAATCTCTTCTTTGACATTAATTCTTCTTTTATCAGGGTGTACACATAAACTTATTACTTATGATAAAGATGGAAATATAATTGAAGATTTAAGCGAAACAAAAACAGAGAAAATAGAAAAAATTATATATAAAAGACCAGCAGTTTCTTTGTTATTAAAAAACAGAATAAGGGATATTTTAAAAGCAATGTCTAAAAATGATTTAATTAAATTAAATCAAGAGTATATCCATCCTTCATTTGGGTTTTACAACTTATATAAAATTGATGGGGCAAAAGTTATTGTTGAGCAAAAAATGATCTATAATATTGTAGATGAAGAAACAGAAGAGATTTCTCATATAATTTCTAGAGTAAAGCCAAAATCTACAAGTTTAAAAATAATTGAAAAAAATGTTAAGTTTGATTGTAGTCCAAATGACGATGCTTTTTATGGATGGAATGATGATGGTTTATTTTTATCAAATAAAAGTGATTTTCCTCTTTTAAAAATGATGAAAAACTATAGTACTTATAAACAAAAAGATTTTCAAAAAGCAGAACAAATCGAAAATACTAGTTATAAAGTTGTTTTAACTCCTGAGTTATCTTTTTATTTAACTTTTATTGATAATAATTGGTATATAACATTAATAGATAGAATTACTACAGATTGTAGTTCACCAGATTACTAAAACTATTTGCAACTAAGTTGCAAATAAGTATAAAATGATAAAATTCTCCTAAAAAAAGGAGAATTATGTCTCTTAAAATTTCAAATATAGCAAAACTTCCAACACAATATGGTAACTTTAAAATACAGTCATTCAAAGAAAATGAACTTGAACACTTTATTATTTTTACAGAAGAATTACCCTTAATTCCTTTTATACGAATTCATTCTGAGTGTTTAACAGGAGATGTTTTTAAAAGTATAAAATGTGATTGTGGAGAACAACTTGATTTTGCAATGAAAAAGATTGCAAAAGAGGGTGGTATGATAATTTATTTAAGACAAGAAGGTAGAGGAATTGGACTTTTCAATAAAGTTAATGCATATGCTTTTCAAGACCATGGCTTTAATACAATTGAAGCAAATGAGAAATTAGGTTTTGAAGCTGATTTAAGAAAATTTGATTTAGTTCCTAAGATATTAAAAGAGTTTAAAATAGATAAAATTAAACTAATGACAAACAATCCACGAAAATTAAGCGCTTTAGAAGATATTGAAATAGTTGAAAGAATTCCAGTCTTAATAAGTTCTTGTGAATATAACTATGAGTATTTAAAAGTAAAAAAAGAAGAGTTAGGTCATCTTTTATAAAGTAAAACCTTTTAAGGTTTTACTTATTATTTGCTATTGTATTTGCAACATGTATTAGGTTTTTTGACCAATTTGTAGCAAGTGGTGTTTCTTTGATAACTTTTATTTTTAATTCATCTGCAATTACTTTTGCACTTTTATCAGAAAATTCACTTTGTGTAAATATTGCTTTTATATTTTCTTTTTTTGCTTCTTCAATAATTCTTTTTAACATTTTAGGTTTAGGCTCTTTCCCTTCAACTTCAATTGGAAATTGAACTAGATTATAATCTTTTGCGAAATATCCCCATGCTGGATGGAAAACCATAAATTTAGAGTCTTTTGGTATTTTAGAAAAAATCTCTTTTATTTTTTTATTTGTTTGATTTATTTCTTCTAAAAAATTATTATAATTATTTAAATAATAATCTTTATTTGAAGCATCAATTTCAACTAAAGTATCATAAATATTTTTTGCCATAATTTTTACATTTTGAGGACTTGTCCAAGTGTGTGGATCTTCTTTATATTTCACTTCTTCTTTATGTTCATCGTGTTCATCATGTTCATCGTGATGTGCATGTTCCTCATGCTTTTTATGTTCATGAGAATCATGCTCATTGTGTTTATCACCATGATGATGATTGTGCTTTTTCATCATTATTCTTTTTATATCTTTTGTCATTTCAACAAATTTCATATTTTTGTTTTGATTCGCAAATTTTTCAAGCCAAGTATCTTCAAATCCAAAACCAATTGGGAAATATACATCAGCCTTTGAAATATGTACCATTTGTGATGGTTTTGGTTCATAAGAGTGAGGATTACTTCCTGGTGTAACCATTGCAACGACATTAATTTTATCTCCACCAATTTTTTCTACAAATGTTTGTTGAGGTAAAATACTAACTACTATATTTGTTTGTGCATAAACAAAATTTACTAATAAAATAAATGGGATTAAAAATCTCATATAATTCTCCTTTTATATTGTGCAACTAAGTTGCATTTGTAGAATGATAATAAATTAATGATATAATAAGTAAAATACAAAATTAAGTAAAATAACAAGGTTTAAATATGAGTCAACAAGAGTTTTGGAATAGTAAATTTTCAAGAGATGGTTTTTTATATGGCACAAAACCAAATGCATTTATCTCTTCTAAAATAAAACTTTTAAGAGATAAATCACAAGTACTATGCTTAGGTGAAGGTGAAGGAAGAAATGCAATATTTTTTGCAAAAAAAGGCTATGAGGTCACAGCTTTAGATGCTTCAGATATTGGATTATCAAAACTTCAACAAAGAGCAACAGAAGAAAATTTGAATATTGATACTTTGTGTTTAGATTTAAATGAATGGGATACAAGTCATAAATATGATGTAATTGTTGCTTCTTATTTACATATGCATAAAGAAGATAGAATATCATTATTTGAAAAAATTGAAGAATCTTTAAATGATGATGGTTACTTTATTGGTGAATTCTTTTCTACAAAACAAATAAACTATTCAAGTGGTGGCCCAAGGGATGAAGACTTACTTTATACTGTTGATGATTTTAAAAAATCTTTTGCCTTATGTGATAAAGAAATATATGAACAAGTTACAATACTTGATGAAGGAAAAGGTCATCAAGGCGAAGCTTGTGTTATTAGAGTAGTAATACAAAAATAGCATATATTAAAAAATCTAATCAATACTCTATTACTAGGGTATTGACCCAATAATCGCTTAACAGAAATTTAACGAAAATTTGAATACACTCCAAATAATTAATAGAAATAAAAAATATAGAAAATAGAGAATAAAATGTTAGAAAAAATACAAAATATTATAAAAGAAAAAGTACTAATAATAGATGGAGCAATGGGAACACAGCTTCAAATATCTGATATCAAAGCAGAAGAGTGGATGTACGAGGGCGTTGATTTAGAAGGTTGTAATGAACTTCTAAATTTAACCGCTCCTCATATCTTACGAAATATTCATGATAATTATGCAAGTGCTGGCTCTAATTTAATTACTACAAATACTTTTGGTTCAATGCCTTGGGTTTTAGATGAATACGATATTCCTCAGACTTCTTATGAATTATCGAAATTAGGAGCACAACTTGCAAAAGAAGCTTGTGTAAAGTATGAAACACCTGATAATCCAAAATTTGTGTTAGGTTCTGTTGGACCTGGTACTAAACTTCCTTCACTTGGACATATAAAATATGATGAAATGTATGAGGGATATAAAATAATGGCTCAAGGGCTTGTTGATGGTGGAACGGACGTTTTCTTACTTGAAACTTGTCAAGATCCTTTACAAATAAAAGCAGCACTTCATGCACTAAATGATGCAGCTCCACAAATTCCAATTATGGTATCAGTAACAATTGAAATGACAGGAACAATGCTAATTGGAACAGATGCACAAACAATTGCAGCTATTATGGCTCCTTTTAATATTTTATCACTTGGTTTTAACTGTGGAACAGGTCCAAAGCAAGTTCATAAACATGTAAAATCATTAAGCGAAGTTTCAAAGTTCCCAATTTCTGTTCATGCAAATGCGGGACTTCCTCAAAATAAAGGTGGAGTTTCTTATTATCCAATGGGACCAGAAGAGTTTACAAAACTACAAAAAGAGTTTTTAGAAATTAATGGGGTTGCATTTTTAGGTGGATGTTGTGGAACAACTCCTGAACATATAAAAGTACTTTCTCAAACAGTTAAAGATATAAAACCTTTAAAACCTTGTGGATTCTTAAAAGCATCATTAGCCTCACTATTTAGTACAGTAACTTTAAAGCAAGAACCTGCACCACTTCTTATAGGTGAACGTTCAAACGCTACAGGTTCAAAAGCCTTTAGAGAATTACTAAAAGCAAATGATTATGAGGGAACTTTAACTGTTGGACAACAACAAGTAAGAGCAGGGGCACATATTATTGATGTATCTGTTGGGTTTGCAGGTCGAGATGAAAGAGAAGATATGGATAAGGTTGTTGAGCTTTATTCTCAAAAAATATCACTTCCTTTAATGCCAGATTCTACACAAATTTATGCACTTGAAGCAGCACTTAAACAAATTGGTGGAAGACCAATTATTAACTCTGTTAACTTAGAGGATGGAGAAGAGAAATTTGATGCTGTTTGTAAGTTAGCTAAAAAGTTTGGAGCTGCTTTAGTATGTCTTACAATTGATGAAGTTGGAATGGCAAAAACTAAAGAAGATAAAATTAGAATTGCTGAGCGTATTTATGACTTATGTGTAAATAGACACGGTTTTGATCCTCATGATTTAGTATTTGATATGCTTACATTTACTATAGGTTCTGGTGATGATGAATATAGAACAGCAGGTATTGAAACACTTGAAGCTATTAGAGAATTCCAAATACTTCATCCTGAAGTTGGAACTACTCTTGGACTTTCAAATATCTCTTTTGGACTTGATATAAAAGCTAGAGCTTATTTAAATTCTATTTACTTAGATTATTGTGTTCAAGCTGGTTTAACATCTGCTATTGTAAATGTAAAGCATATTTTACCTCTTAATAAAATCTCTGAAGCAGATAAAAAAGCTTGTGATGATTTAATCTTTAATAATCAAGAAAGTGGTGATCCTTTATTTGCTTTTATTGAGCACTTTTCAAACGTTGATGATTTAGAAGAACAAAGTGATGAAGAATACCAAAATCTTGAACCTATTGAGAAAGTTAAGAAGTTATTACTTGATGGTGATAAAGATAGATTACTTCCTTTAGTTGAAGAATTAAGACATGATGTAAAACCAGAAATAATAGTAAATGAATGGCTAATTGATGGTATGAAAATCATTGGTGAATTATTTGGTTCTGGACAAATGCAATTACCATTTGTATTGCAAAGTGCAGAAACTATGAAAGCTACAGTTGATGCTTTAAATCCATATTTACCAAAAGAAGAAAAAGCCAGTGAAACTGTAATTGTAGTAGGAACTGTAAAAGGTGATGTTCATGATGTTGGTAAGAACTTAGTTGATATTATTCTTTCAAACAATGGATTTAAAGTTATAAACATTGGGATTAAAGCTGATTTAAACTCTTTCTTAATAGCAGCAAAAGAGCATAAAGCACAAGCTATTGGAATGAGTGGATTACTTGTAAAATCAACTGCTGTTATGAAAGAAAACTTAGAAGAGTTGCAAAAAATGGGTATTGATATTCCAGTTCTTATTGGTGGAGCAGCACTTACAAAAGGCTTTGTAAATGATTTTTGTAGACCAATTTATGACGGACCAATCTTCTATTGTAGAGATGCCTTTGATGGCGTAGTTTCTATGCAAAGAATTGAAGAAGGTGATTTAGAAAATACTGCTTTAGCAGCTGATTTAATTGAAGTAGCAGATACAAGTGATAAAGTTGAAAAGGAAGAGGTTGTAATTCCTCCTTATGAAGAGATATCATTACCACCTAAAGCACCTTTTGTTTTTCCTCCTTTATGGGATAGAATTGGAAAAAGTGGAAGTGCAATAGATAAAGAGTTAGTATTTAAATGGATAAACCATAGAGTTTTATTTAGACAAAGATGGGGATATAAAAGAGGGAAACAAGATAGAGATGCTTTCTTAAAATATGAAGAAGAAACAGTAGAGCCATTATATAGAAAACTAAAAGATGATTTACTCGATAAAGATATCTTTGATCCTATTGCTATATATGCTTATTATCCTTGTATTTCTCATGATAATAAACTTTATATTTTTTCTAAAGAACATTTATTTAACTCTGAAGAAGAAGCTAAAAATGTACCACCTTTGGAAGAAGCTATAAAAGTATTAGAATTCCCTAGACAAAAGAGAAAACCATTTAGATGTATTCCTGATTTCTTTGCAAATGATAGATTAGATGTAGTTGCATTTACACTTGCAAGTGCAGGACTTAAAATATCTGATTATGAAAGAGGGCTTTATGATGAAGGTAAATTTACTGAATATTATCAAGTTCATGGACTTGGAGTTGAGCTAGCTGAAGCTTTAGCTGAGGTACTTCATAAACAAGTTAGACTTGATTTAGATATAGTTGCTAAAGAGGGACATACTTTAAATGATGTTCAAATGAAACAATATACAGGTTGTAGATATTCTCCAGGATATGCAGCTTGTCCAGACTTGGCAATGAATAAAGATTTCTTTGATTTACTTAATCCTGAAGAGTATGGAATTGAATTATCTGAAACATTCCAAATGCATCCAGAGCAAACAACTTGTGCAATAGTTGTGCCTCATAAAGATGCAAACTATTATAATATTTAAAGTTCTTAAACTTTGAGTAATAATGCAAAAGGTCTAGCACTCACATCGCTAGGCGTTTTGATTATGAGTTTAGAATCTCTTTTTGTAAAACTTACAAATATTGATGCACTTACTTTTTGTTTTTATCTTGGTATTTTTATATTTATTTCTATGACATCATTTTTGATTATAAAACAAAAAGACGTAATCAGTAAAATCACAAAAACTTCTTTTCCAATGTTAATAATATGTGCTACTTTAATGGGAAGTTCTAATGTTTTTTTTATTTCAGGACTTAAAAATACAAGTGTTGCAAATGTTGTTTTAATTTTTGGAACAGCAGCACTATTTTCAAGTTTATTTGCTTTTTTGATTTATAAAGAAAGAATCACAAAGAATATAATACTAGCTTCTATTTTTATGATAATTGGTCTTGTTGTAATTTTTATTGATGAATTAAGCTTAGGAGGGATGAAAGGAAATCTTTTTGCTCTTTTATCAGTTTGTACTTTCTCTTTAGCTTTTGTATTTTTAGTAAGATATAAAAATATTAGTCGTGTAGTATTAACAGCATGTCTTGGAATTAGCATGAGTATTATTTCATTAATTTTTAGCGATACCTTAAATATTGATTTAAGAACATTAGGAATTATTGCAATTATGGGATTGTTTATAACACCAGTTGCAAGAGTTTTAATGGGTAATGGTACAAAATATATAAATGCTAGTGAAGTTACACTTTTAATGATTATTGAAACAGTTATGGCACCTGTTTGGGTTTGGTTGTTTTTAAATGAAATACCAAGTTCAAATACTTTTATTGGTGGTTTTATAATAGTATTTACATTAATTATAAATTCATTGTATACTTTGAGAAAAGGAAATATAAAATGACACAAATCGACTTTTATGAAGCAAAACTTGCTTTTGAAATTGATTCTTGGGATCTTAATGATGCCATAAGTAAAAATAGTAATACAGTTGTAATAGATGCAAGAGCTGTTGACGCTTATAATTTAGAGCATATTCCAAATGCTATAAATATTCCACATAAAACAATGAATGAAGAAAGTACAAAGCATTTAGATAAAAACAAAAACTATGTTACATATTGTGATGGAATTGGATGTAATGCTTCAACAAAAGGAGCTTTAAACATGTCTAAGTTAGGCTTTAAAACAAAAGAATTATTAGGTGGTCTGGACTGGTGGATTAGAGATGGTTATAAAACTTCTGGTAAAAATGCAAAAGCTGCTACAAATATTTCTTGTGGATGTAACTAGTTTACATGAATAAAACTTTTACGAAAGTCTTTATTCATAAAAAACTTCCTTTTTTAGAATTAAGATACTCTAATTCTAATGCACATTATAAAAAACATTTTCATGATACTTTTTCTATTGGTGTAAATAAAAAAGGTACTAGTATTTATCAAAATAGAAATAAGTCTTATATTCTAAAAAAAGAAATGAATTGCTAAAATTCTTTTTAGATTTCTTTTCATTAAATTTAAGAAAAAAAAGAAGAAAGAATAGTTGATGAAAAATTTTATGAAATTCAAGAGTTTATAAATGAAAACTTTCAAGAAAATATATCTTTAGAAGATTTATCAAAAGAGTTTAATCTAAATCCTTTTTATATTATCAGGCTTTTTAAGTCACAGATGAACTTAACTCCACATTCTTACCTTTTAAATGTAAGAATTAATAAAGCAAAAGAGTATTTAAAAAAAGGTTATTCAATTTCTGAGGTTGCTCAAGAATCAGGATTTTTTGACCAAAGTCATCTTCATAGGAACTTTTTAAAGATTGTAGCAAATACACCTAATGAATATAGACTCAATTTTGTACAATAATATATTTTTGAATTACTTTATACTTTAAAAAAATTAGGAGTATAAATGACACTTACAATATTAATTGCTATGCTTAGTTTTTCTTTAGCTATGTCAATATCACCAGGTCCTGTAAATATATTAATACTTTCATCTAGTATTAATAATGGATTTCTAAAAACTTTTGCTTTTATTAGTGGAGCTACTATTGGTTTTACACTATTATTAATTTTTGTTAGTTTTGGTTTAAGTACAATTTTACTTGATTATCCGGACTTCTTAAAATATTTAGGTTTATTTGGAGCTTTATTTATAATATTTATGGGATATAAAATTGCATCTTCAACTCCAGATATTGAAATAAAAGATGATATAAAATACTTGAAGTTTTATGAAGGCTTTTTACTACAGTGGCTAAATCCAAAAGCATGGATAGCTTCAGTTTCTGGAACTTCTATGTTTTCAATTAATCAAAGCAGCTTACTCATTTTTGTTGTAATATATTTTATTGTTTGCTATTTAAGTCTTAGTTCTTGGGGACTTTTAGGTCAAAAAGCAAAAGCTTTATTAAACACAAACTCTAGATTAAAAGTATTTAATATTTTTATGGGAAGTATATTAATCTTTTCTGCTTTATCTTTAATTGTCATTAACTTTTCTAAATAGATAAACTATTATTTACTTTCATTTACTTTATATTCATAAATGATTTAAGGAAGTGGATTACTATGTCAAATAATAATTTGGCGGAGAATAAGAATGAGTAATGTAATAGAATATTTTTTAAAGAATTCACGTCTTAACTATACACTTTTAATTTTTATATTAATTATGGGGATTTTTTCTTATATAAAAATACCAAAAGAGATGTTTCCAACTGTTACTTTAGATAGTATTCAAGTTAGTGGAAGTTATAGTGGAGCAAGTGCTGATAATCTAAATAATTTTGCAGTAATAGAAATAGAAAATCAAATAGATACAATTTCAGGTATTGAAGAAGTTAAATCAACTATTAGAAATGGAAGCTTTACTATAGATGTCAAGTGCAAAGGTAAAATACACCAGTAGTGCAAAGTAAAAGTGCACCACTTTATTAATAGAAATAAATACAATAAACTCTAAATAAAATATTTGGAGTTGGTATGATTGATAAAGAGGAATTTACCGTGATACATACTTTACATAAAAGAGGATATAGTATAAGAGCTATATCAAAAATAGTTGGATTGAATAGAAGAACAGTTTCAAAACGATTAAAAGAAAATGAATTAAAATCTTATAAAAATATTCAGTATAAATCAAAATTAGATCCATATAAAGAATATATAATTTCCAGAGTACAACAAGCTTTACCAGATAATATTCCATCAAGTGTAATATATGAAGAGATAAAGAAATATGGATATGATGGAAAAGTGAGAATATTACAAACATTTTTAAGTTCATTAAAAATAGATTCAGCTCCAGAAGAAGTAATAAGATTTGAGACAAAGCCATCTTATCAAGCACAAGTTGATTGGACATTTATAAGAACAGGGAAAAATCCTGTATATGGCTTTGTTATGGTATTAGGATTTAGTAGAATGGCATTTGTATATTTTACAGATAATATGAGACAAGAGACTTGGCAAGATTGCCATGTTAAAGCATTTGAATACTTTGGTGGAGTTCCACAAACACTTCTCTATGATAATTTAAAATCAGTAGTAATACAAAGAGATAAATATGGGAAAAATCAACATGGATTTAATAATGATTTTTTAGAGTTTGCAAAAGATAATTTTATTCCAAAATTATGTAAAGTTTATCGTGCACAAACTAAAGGAAAAGTGGAAAGATTTAATCTATATTTAAAACGTAACTTCTATGTACCACTAAAAGCTGCTTTAAAAGGTAGTCAAATACAAATAGATTGTGATTTACTAAATAATAAAATATTTAGTTGGTTAGAAATGGCAAACTCAAGAATCCATGATACAACAAAGAAAAAGCCAATTGATCTGTTTAAAGAAGAGAAACATTTGTTACAGCCATTTTACTCAAGTGTAAAAGAAGTAAAAAATAAACAAGAAGATAATCATATAACTAACAGTATAAATTTAGAGAAACTAAATATAGATATAAAATATCATACAACAATTTCAGATTATGAAAAAGTGTTAGGAGTCTCGTATGCTACTGCATGAATCAATTAATGAATATTGTTCAAAGTTTAAACTTCCTGGTATTTTAGAACAGTATCAACACTTAGCAGATACAGCTTCAAAAGAGAAAATGTCTTATAGTGAATATCTACATAAATTATTAGAGTTTGAAAATATAGGAAGAGAACAAAGAAGTAAAGATATGCTTTTAAAAATAGCAGGGTTGCCTAAAATAAAAACAATTGATAGCTTCGATTATAAATCTTCATCAGTTGATAAAACACTAATAAATGAGCTTCTAACTTTTAGATTTATAGATGAATTTAAAAATATTTTACTATTTGGCCCAAGTGGAGTTGGAAAAACACATTTGGCAAGTGCAATAGCATATGCAGCAACACAAAAAAGAATAAAAACTAAATTTATATCTGCAAGCAATTTAATTATACAACTTGAAAGTGCACAATCTCAAAATAAACTTGATAACTACTTTAAAAGAGTTATAGGTACTCCAAGACTTTTAGTTATTGATGAGTTTGGATATGTAAAGTTCAATGAAAATCAAGCTAATTTATTTTTTCAAATAATTAATAAAAAATATGAATTAGGATCAATAATAATTACATCAAATTTATCATTTACAAAATGGAAGGAGGTACTCAATAATGATGAAGCATTAACAACAGCAATATTAGATAGATTAATTCATCACTCACATTTAATAAATGTTACAGGTGAAAGCTATAGATTGAAACAAAAAAGGGAAGCTGGATTGTTAGATATTTCTAATAAATAGGTGTTACAAAGTGGTGCACTTTTGCACTGCATATTGGTGCATTTTTGGATTGCACTTGACAATAGAAGTTGAACTCCAAGATGGAGTTGATAAACAAACTGTACAAGATGAGATTAGTGATGCCGTAAGTTCAGCAAAGCAATATCTTCCAAGTGATATGACAGAGCCTACTGTTTCAAGTGTACAAAGACAAAAATCACTTTTAAATGTTTCTATATCTTCACAAAATAAAACAAAAGCTCAAATATTAAAAATAGCAGAAACTATAAAAACAAAACTATATCAAGTACCAAGTATTAGTGAGATTATGATATTTGGGGATAGTGATTTACAAATAGATTTTTACTTAGATCATAAAAAGATAAATATGTATGGATTGCAAAGTGATTCTGTTATATCAGCCTTACAAAATTTATCTTATATCTATCCTGTTGGTCAAATTGAACAAGTTGGAAATCATATCTACTTAACTGCTAATAATAACAAATTTGATAAGAAAATTTGGGAAAATACAATTATAAAAGTAAATGATAAAAAAGTTTACTTAAAAGATATTGCTAATATTTCAATTGATTATCCCTTAGATGAGACAATATCAAGATTGAATGGAAAAACTACTGTATCTCTTAATGTATATAAAAATGATGAAGGTGATTCAATAGCTGTTGCAAACACTATTCAAGATATTTTAGAAAAATATGAAAAATCAAGTTCTGATTTAACTATTGATATTACAAGAGATTCATCAGGCCCTGTTGATGATAGAATAAAAACAATCATCTCAAATATTACTTTAGGTCTTATCTTAGTAGGACTTGCTATGCACGTACTTATTTCTACAAGATTATCTTTAGTAATTGTAATGGGAATACCCTTTTCTTTTATTTTAGGTCTTTTAATAATCGAAGCTATGGGATATAGTTTAAATATGATTTCTCTTATGGCTATTCTTATGTCACTTGGAATTGTAGTGGATGATGCGATTATTGTAAGTGAAAATATTCAAAGGCATCTTGATGAAGGGGCTGACATTAATGATGCTGTCTTAAATGGTGCAAAAGAGATGATTGCACCTGTATTAATAGCAGCATTTACAACGATATTTGCTTTTTTACCAATGCTTTTAATTAGTGGTGAATTTGGAATTTTGATGATGCTTGTACCAATAGTTGTTTCTGTACTTATTTTTGCATCTTTGATTGAATCATTTATCTTTTTACCTCTTCATGCAAAACATCTTTTAAAAAGAAAAGATAAAATGCTTGATTGGACAAAAGCATATAATTTTTATGAAAGTATCTTACATAAAATAATCCATTATAAAAAAACTTTTTTGATGATGTTTTTTATAACTGTTCCATTAATTACATATTTTCTAATCAGTCAAAGTAGATTTCAAATGATGCCTGATATGGTTTCTAGAAATGTAACACTATCTTTTAAACTTGATGAATCAAAATCACTAGAAGAGACAGATATTATCACTAAAAAGTATGAAGAAATTCTTTTGAAAAATTCAAAAGATTTATTTATAAAAAATATTGATTCAACTGTTGGAAGATTTACAAATGTTGCAAGTTCAAGTGAAACAATTGAAAATGGTTTTACCTTATCTTTAGAACTTGAAGATGCAAAAGAAGATGATTTTTTAAATAGATATATAAATCCAGTATTAAACTTTAGTTTTGATTTTGAACAAAAAAGTAAGATAAGAACAACTTCTACAAATGAAGCAATGGAACAAATAAGAGAGCTTGTAACTGCTCAAACAAAAGAAGACAAAGTTGTAGAGTTCAATGTAGTTACAAGTAGAATTGGTATCGTAAGAACTGATATTGAGCTAAAACTAAGCAGTGATAATAAAACAGCTTTACTAGAAGGTATTAATACTTTAAAAAGTGCAATTAGTAAAATGAAAGGTACAAAAGATATTGCGGATGATACACAACTTGGTGATTGGGAATATAAATTTTCACTAAATAATTATGCAATGAATTTAGGACTTACAGATAAAGAAATAGCAACACAGATTACAAACTATTTTATGGAAAAAGACCAAGGTGATACTTTTAATAAAGATGGAGTAATTAATATAAAAACTCAATCTGTTTATAAAGATAGTTTAGATGAATTAAAACACTTTTTAATAGCAATTGATGATACAAAAGTTGAACTGTCACAACTTGTTGATTTTAAAATTGAGCGAAACTTTGAAAAAATTGAAAAAGAAGATGGTTTAATACAGAAAAAAGTATTTGCAAATATAGATACTAAAATTACAAGTGCAAATGAAGTAATAAAACAGCTTGACGCAACAATTAAAGAGATTGAAAAATCAGGAGTTACTATAGGATTTGGAGGTGAGAGAGAAAAAAGTTCTCAAATGGCAAGTGATATGTTAAAAGCTTTTATGGTTGGTCTATTTTTAATATTTTTAACACTACTTATAAATTTCCCATCTTTTAAAAGTGCATTTATTATACTTTCTGTTATTCCCTTTACCGTTTTTGGGGCTGTTTTAGGACACTTTATTATGGGAATAAATCTAAATTCCCAATCATTTATAGGAATGCTAGGACTTGCTGGTGTTGTTATTAATGATGGAATTATTATGTTAGATTTCTTACACGATACAAAAAATAGAAAAGAGTTTTTTGTGAAAGCAAAACAAAGAGTAAGACCTATCTTAATCACATCAATTACGACAATCTTAGGACTTTCAACTTTAATATTCTTCCCAACAGGAGAATCTGTAATGCTTCAACCAATTGCAATTTCATTAGGATTTGGGATTGCATGGGGAACTATTTTAAACCTAATATATGTACCTGCTTTATACGCAACTTTATTTAAAATCAAGGATTAATTATGAAAAAATATTTACTTTTACTAATAACACCACTAATAGTTTTTGCACAATCATATATGGCAAAAGTTGAGCCTTATGATAGCTTTACAATATATGCACAAACATCAGGACAAATTACAACTCTTGATAAAAATGATGAAACGAAAGTTGTAAGTAAAACAATTATCAAGCTTGATTCATCTTTAGAAGAAAAAGAATTAGCAATTTATAATAAGCAACTAAGTTTATATAAAAAGAAGCTAAGTATTCTAAATGCTAGTTATAAAAAATATATAACTATTAGAGGTAAAAGTCAGTCTGATAAAGATGATAAATTATATGATTTAATTGAATTTCAAATTTCTATTGAATCATTAAAATTAGATATTAAAACTATTCAAGACACTTTAAAGAAAAAAACTATTGCAGTTAAGAATAAATATATAAAGCAGTTTAACGTTAATCTTGGAGATTATGTAACAGCAGGTACTGAACTTGCAAGTGCTTATGATATTAGTAAATCAAAAGCTATCGTTTATATAAGTGATGATGATTACAGTGATATTGAAAATAAAAAAGTACTAATTAATGGAAAAGAAGGTTTAGCAAAGATTGAAAAAGTAGATAAAACTTTAGATGAAACTTTTGTATCAGCACATAAAGTTACTATTACTTTAGATGATAATAATTTTGGAAAAGTTTTAAAAGTGGAGTTTGTAAAATGAAACAATTATCAAAATTAACACTATTGAGTTTAATTCCTCTACTTGCTTTTTCAAGTGAGCAAACAAGTCAAGTCTTATCAGATACAAAACAAGAGATAATTGAACTAAAGCAAAAACAAATTGAACAAAAAGAACAATATAATAAATATGATTGGCTTTCAGATATTAATTTAAATGGAAGTATAAAAAAAGATCAAGACTCGGATACTACAAGAGATTTTAACCTATCAATTTCTCAAGATATATATAAATTTGGAGGAATTACTTCACAAATTGATTATGCAAAACAGTTAAAAAAAATGGAAAGTCTTAGCTTGAGTATTAGTACAAAAGAGGATTTAGATACTATTTTTTCTACTTTACTTGATGCAAAAATAAATGAAATTAATTTAGAACAAAATAAACTAAATGTTTTAAACAGCGAAATTGATATAAGAAGTAAAAAATCTGAATATAAAGCAGGCGAGCTTGGCATTAGTGATTTAAATGATGCCATCATGACAAAAAATACATTAAGTGATACTCAAAAAGAATTAGCTTTAGCAAAGTTAGTAAATATCAATACAATAAAAAAATACACAAGTAAAAACTATAAAAATATAGAAATACCAAGTGTAAAATTAATGAGTAAGGAAATATATTTACAAAATGCAACATCAATAAACTATATAAAAGTAGAAAATGAAGTGAATAATTCATTATATGAGATTAAAAAAAGTGATTATTTACCATCTTTAGCTGTTACAGGACAATATGGATATCAAGATAGCTCAACTATTGATGGTGATGATTATTATAATTATGGCTTAAATTTATCTATGCCCCTTAGTTACACTTCATCAAATGATATTGAGCAAACTAGACTTGATTACTTAATTAGTAAAAAAGAGTTAAATGATGAAAAAGTGAGTAGTGAAACTACTTATGATGAAAAAGTCTTAACTATTAAAAGTTATGAAGAGCGAATTTTATTGGCTCAAAATGATATTAAATTATATGATGAACTTTTAGAGGTAAATGAAGAAGAGTATAAAGCTGGGTACAAAACAATTGATGATGTTGATACAATTAGAAATTCTAAAATGATTCGAGCTTTAGATATAAAATTATATAAATTGAATATCCAAAAACAAATTTTAGAATTATATTTTAACATATAAAGGAAGTAAAATGAAAACAGTATTTAGAACAAGTATTATAATAACAATTATATCAATTACACTTATTGGTTGTGGTCCACGTTTTTGGGGTCATGATGGAGGACATGGTAGTCATTCTAAAGGAATGTCAAAACATAGATAAAATATTAACCTTATAGTTGCGGTCAGGAAAAGTTAGTAACAATCAAAAAATGACCGCAATTATAAAGTTATAGTAGGGCTAGAAAAATCTAACCCTTTTTATAAAATGATTAACTATTAAGAAAGAATTTCTTCAATAGTAATATAATCACCAACTCTACCAGTCATTTGCTCTACATCTGTATTTACTGGAAGTGTTTTTTTACCTGGTCTCCAACCTGCAGGACAAACTTCACCTGTAGCAGTTGCATGTTGCCAAGCTCTAACTTGTCTTAAGAATTCATTTACGTTTCTTCCAACCATTGGTGCTTGAACTTCTTGTGCTACACAAATTCCTTCTGGATTAAATAAGAATCTACCTCTTAAAGCCATTCCTTCTTCTTCAATTAATACTCCAAAGTCTTCACTAACAACAGTTGTAGTGTCAGCACCAATAGTAAGTTTTAAACCTTCTAAAATTGGTTCAGTTTCTACAAATCTCTTGTGAGAGAATTTAGTATCTGTTGATACTGCTAAAATTTCAACACCAAGTTCTTGGAACTCATCATAGTGTGCATTCATAGCTGCAATTTCAGTTGGACAAACAAAAGTAAAATCTGCTGGGTAGAAACAAACTACTGCCCATTTACCTTTGTAATCTTCACTTGATACTGTTGTGTAGTGACCTGTTTTTGCATCATATGCATCCATTTTAAATTCTGGGATTTGTTTTTGTACCATTGTTGAGCTCATTTTCTTTCCTTTTTTCACTTCTGTGTTATTATCATTTTGACTAACTTCGTTAGCAACATTTTCTTCTCTAGCTTTAACACTTGTATCGCATGCCATAACTTTTCCTTATTAGGATAATAATTATCCTTTGATAAAAGTATTCTATACCTTCTTTAATTAAACTAAGCTTAATTATAATACTAAATTATATAAATATTATAATTTTAACTTATTTAACTTTTTGTATTAACTTTGATTAACTTTTTATTTAAAGTGTATTTAATTCTTTGATATATACTTTTCAAAATTTAAAAGGAATTAAGATGAATAGAATATTTTTAGCAACATTATTACTAGGTACAACACTGAGTTTTGCAAATGGACCACAAAATGGTCAAGATAGAGAAAAAAGAACTCCTCCACAAGAAGCAATAAGTGCTTGTGAAGGATTAAATAGTGGTGATACTTGTAATATGACAACTCCAAGAGGTGACTCGTTAAATGGAACTTGTCAGAATACTCCTGATGATAAGTATTTTGTATGTATGCCAAAAGGAATGAAAAAAAGATAATATAGCTTATTTGTATAAATTGACATATAATTTATAGGATTAGCTATTCTAATTCATATTTATTTCTTCTATAATACATAAATTAAAAATTATGAAGGAAATATTATGAGTTTAATTTACGATTATTCAAATCCAACAGCAATTCACTTTGGAAAAGGTCAAATTGCTTCAATAGTAAAACATATAAATAAAGACAATAAAATATTAGTAGTTTATGGTGGTGGTTCAATTAAAAAAAATGGAGTTTATGATGAAGTATCAAAAGCTTTAAATGATTTTGATTGGATAGAGTTTTCAGGAGTTGAAGCAAATCCAAGTTATGAAACTTTATCAAAAGCAGTAGAACTTGCAAAAAAAGAAAAAGTTGATTTTATCTTAGGTGTTGGTGGTGGCTCTGTTATTGATGGTTCAAAATATATAGCAGCAGCTGCACTTTATGATGAAGATGGATGGGCTTTTTTAGATGGAAGTGCAATTATAGAAAAAGCATTACCTCTTGGTGCTGTTTTAACACTACCTGCAACAGGAAGTGAATCAAATGGAAACGCTGTAGTTTCAAAAAAATCAACAAATGAAAAAAGATTTTTTGGTTCACCTTTTGTATACCCAAAATTTGCAGTCTTAGATCCAAGTGTAATGAGTACATTATCAGACAGACAACTTGCAAATGGACTAGTTGATGCATTCGTTCATACATGTGAACAATACTTAACATGTCCAAACACGTCTTTATTACATGATGGATATGCCCAAACTATCTTAAAAGGTTTATTTACTCTTGCAAATACTTGGGATAATAGAAAAGATCCAATTTGGGAAGAGAACTTAATGCTTCTTGCAAATCAAGCATTAAATGGTTTTATTGGTTCCGGAGTTGCACAAGATTGGGCAACACATATGATAGGACATGAATTAACTGCTTTTTATGGAGTTGACCATGCTCAAAGTTTAGCTGTTGTTCAACCATCATTATTAAGAGTAATGATTGAGCAAAAAAGTGAAAAAATAGCACAAATGGGTGAAAATGTTTTTGGAATTAAAAATGATAATGAAGCAGTTATTGTTGCAATTGAAAAAATGTACCAAAGTGTTGGCGTAACAACAAATCTAAACGATTACGAAAGTGTTGATGATAAAGTTATTGAAACTATCATTCCATCACTAAAAGCTCATGGAATGACTGCAATTGGTGAGAATCAAAATATCACTTTAGATATTTGTGAAAAAATTCTTAAAATGGCTATGAAATAATCTATCTTTAGATAATCACAAAAGAGGCTTTGGCTTCTTTTGGTGGATACCCATAATAACTTTTAAAATCTTTAGAGAACTGTGATGAGCTCTCATATCCAGTAGCATAGGCTGTTTCATTTACTTGAAAGTTCTGCCTTGTTAATAAATCTTTTGCCTTATTTAATCTAATTTTCTTAATATATTGTAAGGGACTAAGAGTAGTTACTTTTTTAAAATGTGTATGAAAAGAGGATACACTCATTTCTTCTTCTTTAGCAAGTGTTGAAATATCTAAGTGTTCATTATATTGATTATGAATAGTTTTTAATGTTCTAGTCATTTTTGCTTCCATTTTATTTTCTAAAAACATTTTATGTAAGAAGTGAGAGTTTTCTCCTATTGCAATTCTATAGTAGATTTCTTTTAAAATTGCATCGCCTATAATTGCTGATTCTTCTTTTGATTGAAGTGCTTTTAATAGTCTGTAAATTGAATCTTCTAAATCCATAGTTACTTTATCACTAAAAACAGCTCTTTGTACTAACTTACATTTTTTAGAATCTTCTTTACTTAAAGATGAAATTACATCATGCATAAGTTCTTTTTTAATATCAATTAAAATACATATATAAGGTTCTTCTTTTGATGCAATTGTTTCACACTCAAATGGAAGTGCAGCTGGTACTACAAGATAATTATTGCAGTCATACTCAAACCTCCTATTGGGAAGATAACCTATCTTTTTACCTTGTAGTACAAAAACTAAACAAAAATCGTAAGTTAAAGGAGTTCTAGGTAAAAAAGTAGTTGTTTTATATAAATGCACACCTTTAATATTAGTTCTTGTTAGAGAATCTTCTTTTATAAGTTTATTTGCTTCTTTTAATATTCTATTGTCCATAAAATTTCCAAATATTTTTTTATTTATTATAGTTAAAACTTTGTTAGATTATTTATAAAATGTGTTGATTTCTACAAAAAAGGACTTGTGTGTCAAGTCCTTTTTTATTTTATGAAAGAAGTTTAAGAAGTTCTTTTGCAACAGCTTGTGAAGAAGCTGGATTTTGTCCTGTGATTAGTTTTCCATCAGTTATTGAATATGAATTCCAATCCTCTACTTTAGAATATAAAGCACCTCTTTGTTTTAATTCATCTTCAAGTAAAAATGGAACAATGTCTTGAAGTTGTACAGCTTCTTCTTCTGTATTAGCAAATGCAGTAACTTTTTTGCCTTTTACTAAATAATCACCATTTTCTAGTTTTACATTTAATAAAACAGAAGGTGCATGACATACACTAGCTACTGGTTTATTTGCTTTTACAAAATCTTCAATTAAGGAAATAGAATCTTCATCGTTAGTTAAATCCCATAAAGGACCATGTCCTCCTGGATACATAACGGCATCAAAATCGCTTTCTTTTACACTTGAAAGTTTAATCGTATTTGCTAATATTTTGTTTGCTTGCTCATCAGCTTCAAATCTTTTTGTTGCTTGCGTTTGAAAATCTGGTGCATTACTTGAAGGATCTAAAGGTGGTAAGCCACCTTTTGGACTTGCAAGTGTAATTGTTGCTCCTGCATCTAATAATGTGTAATATGGAGATGCAAACTCTTCTAACCAAAATCCAGTTTTATTATCTGTGTCGCCTAATCTATCATGTGATGTAAGTACTATAAGAATATTCATATTTTTTCCTTTTATTATATTAGTTTGTATTTGCATAATTATAAAATAATATTCAATATGAAGGAATATACAATTATCTAAATAACATGTTAATTTCTACAAATTTTAAATTTGATTGTTTTTAATTCGTCTTATTTCTCTCATTTTAGTTCTAGCAACTTCTCTCATATCAATATTTGTATCAAGTTCATCAACAATTTCAACACCTAAAAGTGTTTCAACTGCATCTTCTAAAGTTACAACTCCTTTTGTTTGTTCATAGTTATCTACAACAATAAACATATGCACCTTTTTTATTAAAAAAAGGTCAATTAATTTAGATATTGGTATGTTTTCATTTACACTAAAAACAGGTTTAATGATTTTTTCTTTATTTTTAATTTTATTTTGAATATATTCATGAAAATATTCTTTTGAGATAACCACACCAATAATATCATCAATTCCATCTTTATATATTGGAACTCTAGAATATTCTTTAAACTTTTCTAAATCTAAAATACTTGGGTCTTTAAAACTTCTGATTAAATCATTCTTTTGTACTGAAAAGAGTACACTTCTTGGAGTGAATATATCTCTTACTTTAATATCACTAAGTTGTAATAGGTTTTCAATTACACCACTTTCACTCTCTTTTAAAATACCACTTTCTTCAGCAATATTTGCAGTTGCAAGAATTTCTTCTTTTGTGATTACTTCTTTATTCATAGGTGTTATATAGTTAGTAATCTTATTTAAAATAATAAGTAAAGGATAAGTGAAAAGAATTAAAAATTTTATACTTCTAGTAGAAAAACCAGATAAACTTTTCCAATAATACGCACCTAAAGTTTTAGGAATAATCTCAGAGAAAATTAAAATTAATAAAGTAAGAATAGCAGAGATATAAAACATGTAGTCTTCACCAAATACTTTGGCAGCTTCCGCCCCAACTCCTGCTGCACCTAATGTATGAGCGAAAGTATTAAGTGTTAAAATAGCAGCAATAGAAAAATCAATATTATTTTTCTGTTTTAGCATTTCTTTGCCAAGTTTTTTGTTTTCTTTTTTTACAAGCTTTATATGTGAAGGTGTAATAGACAGAAGAACTGCTTCTAAAATTGAACATAAAAAGGAGACGCCTACTGCTAGTAGAAAATAAATAAGTATTAGCATATTAAATCCTAGAAAATATTTTGTTGTCTTTATAATAAAAGCATAGCAAAGGATTGATAAATCATGAGTGAAATACACTTTATTCACAATTAAAGTAGTAAAGAAATAAATTTCATCATTTTAAATTAACAAATTATTATCTTTTATTAGATAAAATGATTATAATTAATACATAGGGTTATACATGCCAAAAGAAAAGACATTTAAAGAAAAAATTTTAGATTATATATATATTGTTTCGAAACAGCCAATTTTATTAAGAGATTTACTTCTTGCAAATAGACAATACAAAGAAGGTATGCACGTAGATCCTGCAAAATTAGGATTTAGATTAAAATTAACACGGGCTTATTTAGTATATACTGGTTTGATTTTATCTGTGTTAGTTCCTATTTCCCTTCTTACTCATAAGCCATTAGCAAAAATTGATTCACATATCTCTATAATTGGAGCAGTTGTTATCACGGCGATAATTTTTATTGGATTTAATTTCTTTAGAGCAAAAATGAGAGATAATATTACCATTGAACTTATTAAAAAATCATGGAAACTACATTTTCCTTTCTTTTCATATGAAGAATATTCAGAAAAAATTGAAGAGATATTTGAACGTTCTTTAAAAGAAGAAGTTCCAAAAAGAGAGCTTGAAAAGTATATTTTAGATAATTTAGCAGAGTAAAATCTTCTAAATTATTTCAAGTTTTAATCATAAATAGCTTTTGCTTCTTTATTTCTTTGTCTTTTTAAATCCATATCAATAAACTTTCCTAAAACATTTTTTTTGCTTTTAGTTGCAAGTGTAATTTTTCTTTTTTCTGGTCTATATTCATAGATAAAAAAACCAGCTTCATTCATTGATAATCTAATAGGAGTAGCTACTGAATAAGAGCTCATAACGCAAGTATAATTACAAAGCTTATAGATATCATCAAAATACTCTTTTGTCCATAATTCAACATTAACTTCAGAAGAAAAAGCATCTTGGTATATAATATCGAAGCTTTGTTTTTCTAAGGTTTTTATATATTTTCTTGCATTACCAATACTTACTTCAATTTTTATATCTTCATCTTCATATTTTAGATTTTTAGCTACTTCTTTTATAATATGTTTTATATCTTCAAACTCTTTGGGAAAATCAAAGTTTTGTAATGAAGAGACAAGATTACCATCAAGTTCAGGTGAATAAATACTTACTTTTTTATTTAATTTATTTTTTTTAATATGATAAATTGTTGAAAAAGTGTTATATCCTATCCCAAAACAGATATCTAAGATTTTTAATTCTTTTTTATTTTCATGATATTTAAAAGTTGGAAGTATGTGTTTTGTAAGGGATTCATTGATTGCTCCATCATCAGGATTATGATAATGTTGATTGTATTTTTGTGAGAAAAGTGTGTGCGAACCATCTTTGGTTTGCACAACACTGTTTATGTTATCTTGCAAAGTTTAAAACCATTGTTAAAGACCATTGTCCCAATGATGCATTTTTTTTGCAGTGAAAATATATGTATCATCAAAAAGTTCAATACAATTTCCAGCTTGAAACCCTAACTCTTCTAATAAGTCTAAAATTTCATATCTGTTATTGTTTTCAATTTTTTCTAAAATGATAATATTTCCAGAATTTTCAATAGCTTTATACATAAGCTTTAAAATCTCTTTTTTATTTGGACAATAAGATAAGATATTTCCTAATACTATGTATTCGTATTCTCTTGCTGTTGCACGAAGTTTTGCAGAGGATTCATTTTCAAAAGGAATATATTTTATATTCCCTTCATTTTTTTCTCTTACTTCTTCAAGTGCCAAATCAACTAAGCCCAAAGAGTTATCAATATGCAAGATTGCAATATTAATATAATCTGCAAATAACTCTTTAAATAGTGATAGTTTTTGTTCCATTTAAACTAGTTTCCTAGTGAAGTTAACTTTTCATCAGAAAGATATAAATCTTCATTTGACATTACACCAATATCGCTATTTAAGATATTTTGTGCAATTTCTTTTGCTTCAGAAAGTGAGTGCATTTCACATGTTCCACATTGGAAAATGTTTAATTCAGGAATATCATCTTGTTTTTCAACTTCAATAACATCTTGCATCGCTGCTCTCCAAGCTTTTCCTACTGTTTTTTCATCAGGGCTTCCTAATAAACTCATGTAAAAACCAGTTCTACAACCCATTGGTGAAACATCAATGATTTCTACTGTATCACTGTTTAAATGATTTCTAATAAATCCTGCAAATAAGTGCTCTAAAGTATGAATACCTTTTTCACTTAACATTGATTCATTTGGTACACAAAATCTTAAATCAAAAACTGTGATAATATCACCTGATGGTGATTTCATTGTTTTTGCAACTCTTACTGCTGGTGCTGGCATAATTGTATGATCAACTCTAAAACTGTCTAATAATGGCATGATTTAATTCCTTTAATTTTTTATATAAATATGTTTGTATTTAATTTGAGATTATATCAAAACTTGTTTAAGTAGCTGATTTTACAAACCAAAAGTAACAAGAAGTTCTGAATTTATTACCTTCACATCTTTAACTAAAGTACTTTTATATGAATCTTCTTTGATTTTATAAATTGGAATATTTTTAAATAATTCATTAAGAAGTGGGTCTAATATTGAAATGAGTTCAGATGAAAAGCTTTGTGAAATTTGATTGTTTTCAAAACTTATATCATTAATTGAGATGTTTCTTAAAAAGAGTGCATTTTTTTCTTTTACAAAATATGGTTCGCCTGCAATAGCAAGTGTTGCAGTTGAATCAGGAATAAAAAATGCTTTTAAATCTAAACCAACAATTGCAGTGATTTGATTCTCACTTATACCTAAACTAGGTTTGTTAACAATAATATTTGCAAGAGTAAAATCTTTTTTGATTGGAAAAATATTTGCTTGCATATTTAATTCATTTGGATTGATATTTAAGGTTAAACCCTCTTTACTAATATTATTTATACATCCTGAAAATAAAACTAAAAGTGAAATAATAAGTAGTAATTGCGTCTTTTTGAAAGCAAACATTTTTTACCTTTTGTTATGATAATTTCGCAATTGTAACATTTTATTTGTTGAACTTTACCTGATATTACTACCTTTCCAAAAAACTGTTCTAAAAGTAAGAGATTCCAGGACATATATATTTTTAAATGTATATTGTTGAAACTATTAATTTCTTTTTTGAACTTCTACTGATTCCTCTGCCCACTCTACAAATTTATCAGAATCCTCAAGAACATACTCTTTGAAATTTTCTGATACAGTTATCTCATTTCCATATTATTTTATTTAAATAAAACTCTTTATCTTCTAGTGTATCAATATCTAAAGCAAGTTTATTATCAAGTTCTACAAATTCTACAGGATTATTCTCCAAGAATTTTCTTGCACCATAATCAGCATTTAATTCAATTAAATGCTTAAAATATTTTTTAGGAAATATTGAAGGAACAGCAAATCTATTATAATATTTTGAACAAACAATTTTACTCTTATTTATTACAGACTTTTCAATCAACTTTTCGTAATGAGAGTTAGGTATTAAAGGTTGATCACAAAGCATAAGTAAAACATTTTCTGTAAGAGGAATATTTTTCATAGCATAAGAAATTGAACTTCCCATACCTTCTTTATAATTTGAATTTACAATTATTGAAACAGGTAAATCTTTTATCTCTTTTCTTATTTCTTCACTCTTATATCCTAAAACTACAACTATACTTGAAGTAAGTTTCAAAGCATTTTCAATTGCTTTTTCTAACAAAGATTTGTCTTTAACTCTTATAAGTTGTTTAGGTTCTCCTAATCTTTTTGATGAACCTGCAGCAAGAATTAAAATTGTCAAGTTATCAGATTTTTCCATTTTTCTTTGCCTCTATTTGAGAACATATTGAAAGAGCTATTGCTTGATGAGTATTCCCTCCAATATCAAAGCCAACTGGAGCAAAAAATCTTTTATCATTTTCTAATTTAAACTGTTCAATTTTTCTTTTCATATTCTTTTTATTCCCCATCATTCCAATATATTCTGCATTTGAATTAAGTAAAGCTTTTAAATAAATATCATCAGTTTTTGGACTATGACTTAATATAACTGAAGCATTATAAGAGCTTAAATCCATTGTTAGAATATCTTCTACTTTTTCTAATTCTATTAGTTCATCTGCTTCGTTTACATATTCTTTTATCTTTAGATCTATCACCGTTGTTTTCCAAGCCATTAAATTTGCCATTGAAATAAGTGATTTTACATGGGCTCCTGAGCCAAAAATTAATAAATTATAAGGAGACTCAATAGTTTGATAAAACTCATCATTTTCAAGTTTAGTATCACATTTTTCATCAAGAATCTTGTAACTATTATCTTTAGTTGAACGAACTAGTGTTTTTCCTATATTCTCTTTTGCTAATCCTACTACTCCATAGTTTTCACTTAAAAAAAAAGGCTGCAGAAAATATTTACTATGTCCATGTCCAGATGATTCATCTTGAGGAATAGATTCAAATATATAGGATTCTTTGCTATTAAAAATATCTTTTGAAGCTTCTAAAATCTTATTATGTAAGAAAGGACTTCCTAAAACACCTATAAACTCTCCAATTGAGTTTACAAGTAGCATATTCCCTGCTTTAGCATAAGTAGAGCCTTGTGTTTGGATAACACTAGCTACAACTATATCTAAAGCTTTTCTTCTAGAATCTTCTATAAATTTCAAAAACTCTTTATTTGAAAACATTTTTTATCCCATTTTTATGGGCATTGAAGTATACAACTTACCTGTTGCATCAAAGATTGCATTTGGAAC
The DNA here is from genome assembly GCF_003711085.1 of Arcobacter peruensis. Lineage (NCBI taxonomy): Bacteria > Pseudomonadati > Campylobacterota > Epsilonproteobacteria > Campylobacterales > Arcobacteraceae > Arcobacter > Arcobacter peruensis. Next base: position 1,787,155 of record NZ_CP032363.1, on the reverse strand, counting down.
GGCAGCTAAAATTGGAGGAGTTCCAGGTTCACCAATACCACCAATTTTTTCACCAGAGTTAATAATACTTACTTCAATATCAGGTACATCAGAAATTCTTGTAACTGTATAATCATAGAAGTTGCTTTGAATAGTTGCTCCATCTTTTATTGTAATTTCACTACTTAAAAGTGTTGCAAGACCAAAATTAATACCTCCAACCATTTGATTTTCAACATTTTGAGGATTAAATGCAAATCCACAATCAACTGAACACCAAACTTTTTCAACTTTATAGCTATCTTTTGAAACTCTTACTTTTGCAACTTGAGCACATATAGAGCCAAATGATTCAACAATAGCTACTCCATATCCTACATTTTTCTCTTTTTTTCTATTTTTCCAGTTAGATTTCTTAGCTACATCATCAAGCAGGTCTATAAATCTTTGATTTGTTAACATAGATTTTCTATATTCAATTGGGTCTTTTTTTGCATAATATGCCGCTTGGTCAATACTACACTCAACTGTTTGAGCAGATTGAGTATGTCCTACGGATCTCCACCATAATACAGGAATAGGTGAGCTTGTAATATATGCTTGCATATCATGATTCTCAATACTATAAGGATGAGAAGCTAAGCCTTCTTTTTGTGCCCCATCTACACCATCTTTAAATCCAAAGCCTTCAAAAGGTGAACCTTTGAATATTGATTGGCTTACCACTTTTGCATCAAAAGCAGTAATATCGCCATGTTCATCTAATGCTAGTTTAACTTTGTTTTTATATTTTGGTCTATAACTTCCAAGTTTAATATCATCTTCTCTTGTCCATAAAGTTAAAATAGGATAACCTTCATCTTTTGCTACAAAAAGTCCTTCAAGTACAAAATCAAGGTTAATTGCACCTCTTCGACCAAAAGCTCCACCTAAATAAGGTGTATTATATGTAATGTTTGAAGCTTCAACTCCAAGAACTTTTAGTGCTGCAGCAAAAGCTAAAGTTTGTGATTGTGCTGTTGACCAAAGTGTTGCTTTCCCCTTTTTATGATGTGCTGCAAAACTTAAAGGTTCCATTGGTGCATGAGCAAGAAAAGGAAAGTTATAATTAAGTTCGATAACTTTTTTTGCTTCTTTAAATGCTTTTGCAGAATCACCATCTTTTCTCATTGATGCACCATCTTTTTCCATAAGTGAAGAGTACTCTTCATCCATAGATTTAGTATTTACCTTAGAAAATTCTCCTAAGTCCCATTCAACTTTTAAATCATTTAAAGCCTCTTTTGCTACATACCAAGAGTCTGCAATAACTGCAATACCTGTTGGAATTTGCTTAACTTTGATTACACCTTTTCTTTTTTCTACATTACTTGCATCAAAGCTTTTAACTTTTGCTCCAAATACTGTGGGGTGAAGTACAGCAGCATACTTAAGTCCATCAACTCTAATATCTAAACCAAAATCAGCATTACCAGTAACTTTTGCCCAAGCTTCTTTAGGATGTCTTGAGTGAGGTTTTCCTACAATTGTACAATCATTTAAATTTTTAATTTTAGGATCTTTTGGAACTTTGATTGAAGCTAAATCAGATACTAACTGCCCAAAAGTAAACTCTTCTTTTGTTCTTTTATTTGTTACTTTTGAATCTTTTGTTTCAACATCATAAGCTCTTACTTTCCATTTTTTAGAAGCAGCTTCTTTTATCATAATATTTAAAGCAGAACCTATTTTTCTCATTTCTAACTGTTTTGCAACAATAGAACTTGAACCACCTGTAATCATAAGTGGACCATAAAAATGATTATATACAGGAGCAACTGTTGCAGCTTTGAAGTTAATCTCTTCCCAATTTACATTTAACTCTTCTGCAATACACATAGCTAAAGTTGTATATGTACCTTGACCCATTTCAACTTGTCCCATAATAAAATTAATTGTATTATCAGAATTTATTTCAACAAAAGCATTTGGTTGTAAGGCTACTTCTTTTGTATCTTCTGCTCTTGATTTACTTGGAATATAAAAACCAATAACAAATGCAGATGCTGTAAGTGACGTAGTTTTTAAAAAATCTCTTCTTTCCATTTTACACTTCCTTTGTAGCAGCTTTTATTGCTGTTTTGATTTTATTATATGTTCCACATCTACAAATATTTCCATCCATTGCTGATATAATCTCATCATCATTTGGGTTTGGGTTTTTCTTTAAAAGTCCTGCCGCATTCATTATTTGTCCTGATTGACAATATCCACATTGAACAACATCTTCTTTTACCCAAAATTTTTGAAGATTATGTACTGTTTTATCTTCTTTTGTTTCAATAGTGGTAATTCTTGCATTACCAACTGTGCTAATTGGCGTTGCACAACTCCTAACAGATTCTTCATCCATTAATACTGTACATGCTCCACATTGACCAACTCCACATCCAAACTTTGTACCTGTTAGATTTAAGCTGTCTCTTAATACCCATAGAAGTGGAGTATCAGGAGATACATCAACTGAATAAACTTTTTCATCAACTGTTAATTTTATTGACATAGTTTTCCTTTTTATTTTTTATAATATATTAACCATAATATTCCATACTTACCATACTAAAAAATACAAATTTCATATCAAATTCTACAAATTTAACATCCTCTTTTAATTTTTGAGTTATCTGCAAAATATTTAATATTTATATTATTACTTACAATTTTCTTGTAATTACTTTATCAACAAGTGGAGAAATAAGCCAAGTTATCCATTTAGGCAGTACTTTTTTAGGTATGGGATATGCATTTTCATATTTTGGTGCTAATGCTTTTACCCTCTCTAATAATGAACTATTGTGTCCCATTGTGATATATCTTCGAGAAACTTCATGTATAAATCCAGCTGCAGTTGGTCTTTTTCATGTTCTTGCAACAGTATTAGTTTCAGTCTCAATTTTATTTGCTTTGGGTTCATTTATAGACTTAAAATAAATAAAAAACATTATATTAAGATAAATTAAATTGTTCTAAGTTAATACTTTATAGAATAAGTTTAATAACCTGTAGGTTTTGAACTTCTGATAATTTTTAAACTATTATATAGTGTCTATGATTATATAATAGTGACTCAAAACGTTATTAAATACTAATTTTTTGTAGTTCTAATTTATAACCAATTCCCGAATAATTCACAATAATATTTTTATCAGTCTTTTTTCTCAAATCTCTAATAAGAGATTTTAATGCAGCACTTGTGCATTCATTATTCCATATAGTGTATTCTATTTCTTCATAAGAAATAATTCTTCCTTGATTTTGTATTAATAAATTAAGAAGTAAGCTCTCTTTTTTATTTAATACAAATGATTCATTGTTTTTGATGATACTTTGAGTTTGGAAATTGAAAAACATATCGTCAGATATTTTAAAGTTACTATATATACGACGTTCTATGATTTCCATACATTTGTTTAGTGCTTGAATTAAAATTTCACTTTTAAAAGGTTTTATCAAATACTTTGTAATATAGAGTTCTAATAATTGGCTTAGATATTGATTGTCTTTATTATTTGAGATTACTATAAAAGCAGTTTTTATATCATCTTTTCTAAGTTCAACTAAAAAGTCAATAATATCTTTATTTTCAAAATTACTATCAATTATGATTAAGCAAGGAGATTGTTTGATATATTGTAACTTTGCATCATCTATATTTGTAGTGCAACTAACTTTTTTTACACTCTCGCAAAGAAGGGAATATAGCTTCTCTTCTTTGTATTGATTATCCATGATATAAAGTACAGATAAATCACTAAGTTCCATTTATTTCCTTATATTTGTTTTAATATTTCTTCACTTGTTTGTACATTTGCATAAGCAAAACTAAGTGCTGCCATAATTGTGGCATGAGCTAATTTAGCTTCTACTTTTACACCGTTAAACTCTATATTGCTTGTAGCACAAGCATCATGTGCTAAAAAGCAATTATATCCATAATCACTAGCGGCTCTTGTCACTGCATCGATGCACATATATGACATTGCTCCAACGATGATAACATTTGTAATATTAGACTCATCCAAAATAGCTTTTAAATCTGTGTTTAAAAAAGCATTTACACCATTTTTTAAAACTTGAGATTCATTTTCTTTTGGAGTTAAAGATTCATGAATTGTAGAACCTTTTGTATTTGGAGCAAAAAATGGAGGATTATCTCCTTGAAATTCATGTCTTACATGAACAATTTTTAAGTTTTTTTCTCTTGCTTTTGTAAGAATTTTTAATGTATTTTCTGCGGCTTCTTCTGTTTTGTATAAAGGCCATTTTGCATCTTTGATGCTTCCAAAGTAGTCATTTTGTAAATCTATGATTATTAAAGCTGTATTTTCCATTATCTTTCCTTTTATTTTTTTAATTGTTCTAACTAAAAGTATATAAATTAATAGAGGGAAAAAAGAAGGATTATATATTTTTACAATTTTTTAGCAAAAATGGGAGCAAGATTCATAACAATTAAAAGCCTTACAATATGATGTAAAGTAATATATGGAACATTTGCAGCAATTAGTATGGCTATTAGGTTTATCTCCGCTTGTCCTCCTGGAGAGAAAGCTAGAAGAATTGATTCTATTGGAAAATCGAATAATACAGAAGCTAAAAATATAAAAGATGCTGAGGTTATTGCAAGAATTATAAAATGTCCAAAAGTTGAAACTAAAGTTTTTACGATAGTTTTAAATTCCACACCTTTAAAAGTAAAACCTATAATTGTTCCAAATACGACTTGTACAAACTTTAAAAACTCATCAGGCATTGGAGTATGAATTAACCCACTTGAATGTAAAAGGATACTAATTATCATAGGTCCCATTAGAAAAGCTGCTGACATATTAACTTTTTTTGCAAGCATTCCCGCAAGTGTACCTGCAAATAATAGTATTGTTAATTCAAATAAATCAATATTTATTATTGGAGTTGTTATGATTTTATTTCCACTAATATCAATATGAAAAATATATTGAATTATAAAAGGGAGAGAAACTACTACAAAAAATAATCGTGATGATTGAACTAGTGTTATCTTTGATATATCTGCTTTTATTTGCTCACCTATGATTACCATTTCAATAACACCACCTGGCATTGAAGATAAATATGCAGTCTTTTTATCAAAGCCTATAAATCTGTGATAATAATACATTCCCAAAATAATAGTCAAAATAGAGTAGGGAATTATAAGTAATAAACTTAAAAAATACACATCTAAAAACTGCAAAATTTCAGGAGTAAAAGCGCTACCAATTGTAAGACCAATCATAATTCGTGCAGGAGTTGAAAATATTTTAGGAGTTTGTATTGGAAGATTTTCAAATCTCATTAAAATTGCAGAAGCAAAAATAGAACCTAAAAGCCAAGGTAAAGGAAGTGATAAATATATGAAAAATATTGAGCCTAAGCTTGCAATAAAAAGAGTAAATGACATTTTAAATAAAGGTTTTATAATAGTCATGTACTCTCTTTTTTAGTTTTTATATTAAGTTTGTTTTAACTTTTTCCGTCAAAATCGTTTTCTCTTACCTTTGCAACTGTATCATTTGCACTCTTATTTGTTTCCATTGCAATTGTGTTGGTTCTATCTGCTACAGAAGCATTTTGTTGCGTAAATTTATCTAATTGATTTACTGCGTCACTTATTTGTGTCATTCCTGTATTTTGTTCTTGAGCTGCATTTGAAACATCATCAATTAAGTGACTTGTTTCTTCAATTCTTGCTTCAAGTTCAGCAAAACCTTCAATCATTGAAGCACTTATTTTTTTACCTTCATTTGCTTTTATTGTTGCAGATTCAACTAAGTCTTTAATCTCTTTTGCTGCTTCTGCACTTCTACTTGCAAGATTTCTAACTTCTGCTGCAACAACTGCAAAACCTTTTCCTGCCTCACCTGCCGTTGCTGCTTCAACAGCTGCGTTTAATGAAAGAATATTTGTTTGGAATGCAATTTGGTCAATCACTGAAATTGAGTCATTTATTGCAATAACCGTTTCATTAATATCATCCATAGATTTTACAGTTTTAGTTGCTAAGTCTTTTCCAATATTTGCAGAATTTTGAGTTTTTCTAGAAATTGCTAACATTTCATGTGCTTTTTCACTTGTTTGTTTAATATTTCCAGTAATCTCTTCTATAGATGCAGCTGTTTCTTCTAATGAAGCAGCTTGACTATTTGCATTTTGGTTTAAGATATTTACATTTGATGTTAATTCTTCAGAGCGTTTTTGTAAACTTTGTCCATCATTTTGATTATCTTGTAAAATTTTCGTTATCATTTTATTCATATTTATAATATCATTACCAATTTTTCCACTATTTGTAGGATCAATCTTTTCAGTAAAGTTTCTTTTTGCATATTGTTCTAAAACATCGCTTAGTGCGTTAATATTAGTTCCTACTAAAGTTTGTACATTATCAAGCATATTATTTAATAATGATTTTAACTCTTCTAAGGATTCATTATTTGTCGAACTAGAAATTCTTTTTTCTAAGAAACCTTCTCCTACATGGTTTACTATATCTTTTACATCATTAATTAAAACATTATCTTGCTCAATAATGTTTTTTGTCTTTTCTATATTTTCATTAATTAGTGTAGACATTTGTCCAATTTCATCATTTGATGTAATAACTAAACTTTTTATCTCTTTTTCTTCTTTATTAACATATTTAAAAAAGCTTAATAATCCATTTTGAAAGTTTGTTAATGGAGTAAATATAATTTTTTTCATAAATAGAATAATTAAAAACGAAATAATTACAATTACAATAATAATTTGTGTAACAATAGAAACTATACTACTATCAATACTCTCATTAGTCTCTTCATTCATCTGTGCTACTTTTTCTTCAATTTCAGTAACGTATGAACCTGTTCCTATTATAAAATCCCAAGGCTCGAATTTTTTTACATATGAGAATTTTTCAAATTCTCCAGTTTTTCCTGGTATTCCCCAATAGTATTTTACTAATAAACCTTCTTTTTTTTCATTTGTACTTTTTACAATTTCTCTATATAAATACTTACCTTTCTTATCTTTAAAATCATAAAGGTTTTTTCCTGCTAATTCAGGTTTAGCACCATGCATTAAAACAACATGATTCGAATCATTAATCCAATAATAACCATTTTTACCATATTTCATTTTTGAAATTGCATCTAATGCTTCAGCTTTCATTTTTTCTTCTACATCAGTTAAGTATGACCCTGTTCCTATAATCCAATTTAGAGGTTTAAACATTTTTACATAAGAGACTTTTAATTGGTCTTTCTCAAAGCCTGGTTTTGGCCATAAATATGTAATAAATCCATCTGCTTTTTCAGATTTTCCTGCTTTTAAAAGTTCTTGGATAATCATCACACCATTTGTATCTTTTAATTTTGATAAATCTTTACCTTCTAATGAGGGTTTAATAGGATGAACCATATTAATACCATTTGGATTATATGCAAAAAAATAACCACTTTCTCCAAATCTTGATGCTGAAATAATTGATTTTATTCTTTGTTTTAATTCTTCATTTGAAAGTGTGTCTTTATATTTATTATATTCACTATTTATAATAGTAAAAATAAAATTTGTTTGTTCTAATAAATAATTTTCAACTTCAGCTTGTATTTTATCTTGTGCAGTTCTTTCATGATATGATTCAATTGTTTTATATGCTAGAGAAACATAGTTTTTTAACTCTTCTTCCTTTGCTTTAAAAGCACTAGAGCTTGATTTTTCTATTATTGAATTTGATGTGGATTTTAAACTAATAATTGATTGAGCTAACATAATTACTGTTATTAATACCATTGAACCTATTATTGTTGATAATAATTTTATCTTTATTGAACCATTTTTAAACATTATAACATCCTTCTAAAAAGTTACTTTTATGTAATATAATAACATAAGAATAGTAAAATTTGAGATTAAACATAAAAAATAATTTTTCTGAGTTTTGTATTAGTATTTATGGTGTATGGTGTAAGAGCTTTTTTATGTGATTAACTTAGAGCATTAAAATATAAATATTTTAATGCTCTAGGAAGAAATTACATTCTAATTTCTTCTCTTTTTTGTAAGAATTCCCATCTTTTATCAATTCTTGTTTGCCACTCATCAATAATGTATTCATATTGAGGTGTAAATAAGTGTTTAAATCTAGGTTGTGCTGCTAAATAATCTTTTACAGGAAGTATATTTTTAGGTCTATATGTAATATTTAGTTCTGTACCATCAATGATTTCATATAATGGAAATACAAGAGAATCGACTGCTAAATCAGAGACCTCAATAGTTTGATTTGGAGCAAATTTCCATTCAGTCGTACATGCTGACATTGCATTTATAAATACTGGACCTTCAGTATCAAAACCTCTTTGGATTTTTTTAACCATATCCTTCCATTTATTTGGTGCAACTTGTGCAACATAAGGTGAACCATGAGCAGCCATAATAGAAACAATATCTTTTTTCTGTCTTTTTTCACCATAAGAGTCAGTTCCTGCTGGTGCTGTTGTCGTACTTGAACCAATTGGAGTTGATGATGACCTTTGACCTCCTGTATTTGCATAAACTTCATTGTCTAAACAAACGTACATGAAATCATGTCCTCTTTCAAAACAACCTGAAATCCATTGGAATCCAATATCATAAGTTGAACCATCTCCTCCAAAAGTTACAAACTTAGGAGTTGGAGTGTCTTTACTTATTCTTCCTTTATTTCTTAGAGCTTTATTCATTGTCTCAACACCTGCCATTGCTGTTGATGAGTTTTCAAACCCAATATGAATCCAAGAACAATCCCATGAAGTATGAGGATAAATTGCTGTACAAACTTCCAAACAACCAGTTGAAGCTGATACTACTAAGTTATCATTTGTTGCATTTAATACTTCTCTTACAATAATAGAGTGAGCACAACCTGGACATAGAAGGTGTGAACCTTCGAATCTTTCAGCTGCAGTTGAAAATGATTTTAAGTTTTTAATTACTTTTTGAGTACTCATATTTATTTTCCTTTCACGTCGTAAAATTCTAATGTTGGACCTCTAACACCAATTAGTGTTTGGATTTTTCCAGAAATTTTCCCAGCTTTTGCATCTGAATCTAATTTTCTAAAGATATCTTTTAATTGTGCAACTGTCATATCTCTACCACCTAATCCATAAATTAAGTTTGTTACTAATGGTCTTGCTGGAGTGTTAATAAGTGCACCAGATATTTCATTATATAAAGCACCAACTGTTCCACCAGGAGCTGATCTATCCATGCAAGCAACTGCTTTTACATTTTGCAAAGAATCTGCAATTTCTTCAAGAGGGAAAGGTCTAAATACTCTAGGCGCAACTATTCCTATTTTTATTCCCTCTTCTTTTCTAATTTGATCAACTGCAAGTGTAGCTGTTTCAAAAGTTGAACCTAAACAAACAATTGCAATTTCTGCATCGTCCATTTTATATTGTTCTACTACTTTATATTCTCTATTTGTTAACTCTTTAAATTGCTTAAATGTATCTTTAATAACATCCATTGAAGCCATTAAAGCTGCATGTTGCTTAGCTTTATGTTCAAAGTGCCAATCTTGTTCAGTTTGCACACCATGAGTTACTGGCTTGTCAAAGTTTAATAGTGCATTAACAGCTAAGTAATCACCAATAAATTTTGAGGCAACTTCATCTTTTAATGGTTTAACATTTTGAGCTGTATGAGATGTCATAAAACCATCTTGGTTAGAAATAACTGGAAGTCTAACAGATGGATGTTCTGAAATTTTAAATGACATTAAAGTCATATCATAAGCTTCTTGTGGAGAGAAAGCATCTATTGAAACCCAACCAGCATCTCTAGTTAAATATAAATCTGAATGGTCACCATTTACATTTAATGGAGATGCTAAAGCTCTATTTACTAAACATAAAACAACAGGAATTCTCATTCCTGATGCTTGATATAAAGTTTCAATCATTAGTGCTAAACCTTGTGAAGAAGTTGCCGTTGCAACTCTACCACCAGCTGCTCCAGCTCCTATACATGCAGACATTGCAGCATGTTCAGATTCAACCATAATTACTTCGCCATCTACATATCCATTTGCATTAAACATTGCATAATTTTCAACTGTAGCAGTTGATGGTGTAATAGGATATGCAGCAACAACATCAACATCAGCTTGTCTAATAGCTTGTGAGTTTGCCATGTTTCCATCCCAAACTTCAACGTCTTTTAATATCATTTCTTTGCTATTCATACTTATTCACCCTTCTTTTTTTTAAGAGGCCATTTACCTAAAGCATCTTCTGTAGTTTCATATTCATTAAACATTAATAAAGATTTTGGATTAGTAGGACATACACTTACACATAATCCACATCCTTTACAGTGGTCATAATCTACACCTTTCATCTCTTTATTTCTTGCAATAATAGATGTATCAGGACAGAAAATCCAACAGTTTTGACAGTCAATACATGTTTCTGAATTCCAAACTGGCTTAATTACTCTCCAATCGCCAACAGACATGCTTTGTGAGCTTGTTTGAGAATATAGCCTATCTTCTGGTTGTATTTGTGATATATCATAAGTTATTTCACCTTCAAATGCATATAAAGCTGCACCAGGTACTAACTCATCCCATCCCATATCATTAATTGGTTTATTCATTTTATATCCTTTACTTCACTTCGTCATAAGCTCGTTGGATTGCAAGCATATTTGCATCAATAAGCTTTGGAGATAACTTTTTAAGTACACTTTTCATTTCTTCTTTGAAATACTCTAACTCAAACATACCACTAACTTTCATAAAAGCTCCAAGCATTGGAGTATTAGGAATTGCTTTCCCAATTGTATCTCTAGAGATTTGGAAACAGTCTAAAACATAAACTCTATCTTCTATTCCTTGAAGTTTTGGAACATTAGCTATAACTTCTTCTTTGCTAAGGTGGCTTGTAATAATATATTTAGTTTTGGGAGTACCATTTGCAGTGATATCGTCAGTATAAGTTAGTCCAGGATCACAAATAAATACATAATCAGGTTCCATATATTTTTCGTGATTTAAAATTACTTCATCATCTATTCTATTATAAGCAGTCATAGACGCACCTCTTTTAGCTGAGCCATAAAAAGCGAACGCTTGTACTTGTTTTCCAGTTTGGGCAACAACAGACCCAAGTCCTTTAGCACCTGTAACTGCACCTTGACCAGCACGGCTATGCCATCTAATTTCTAACATAGAAGCTCCTTAAAATTAATTTGTACTTAAATTTATAAATTAGTCTGTAATATTATATATACTTTTAACTTAATAATTAAGTACTATTTTTATAATTATTTAACAAGTGTAACTTTTTTATACATAACTTGAGCTTATAATCCTTGTAGAATATATTGTGTTTTTTTAGAGTTTATTCAGAAATAGATTCTATAAATTTAACTGCACTTAAAGCATTTTGGCTAATGTTTTTTGTATAAGTTTTTAGTTCTTCTTCTTTTCCATAACCACAAAGCACTCCTATACTATCTACTTTTGAATCTTTTGCTGCTATTAAATCAAGTTTTGTATCACCAATCATCCATACTTTATGAAAGTTTTTATCATAGTTCATTTGCTCTAATGTATTTAATATAGGTTCTGGATGTGGCTTAGGATTTTCTACATTTTCTCTACCTGTAACAATCTCAAAATGTTCAGCCATTTCAAAATGCTCTAATAAAGGCATGGTATATAATCTAGTTTTAGTAGTAACCACTGAAACACGTGCTATTTTAGAAGCTAATTTTACAGCTTCTAAAGCTTGTGGTAAAAGTAATGTTTTTAATGTAGATATTTTTCTATATCTATTTTTATATGAAGCTACAAATTTAGGTGCTTGATCTTTGTGCACTCCTAAGTTTTCATACATAATTTCTAAAGGGTAACCAATAAAAGATTTTATATCTTCATCATTTCCTTTAAAATCATAGTTTAGCTCTTCAAATGAGTGATAAAATGTTGATACAATTGCATCTGTTGAATCTATTAATGTTCCGTCTAAATCAAATAATATTATATTTTGTTTCAAGTTTTTCCTTTTGTTTTAACTTATGGTTTTATCCAATCTTTTTGATTGTGTGTAACACCTGTAAATGCAGGCTCAATATTTTTAATATCTTTATTTACTACAGTTATTGAATTTGGAATATAAAGAAATAAGTAAGGAATATCATCAGTAATTTTTTTGAATATTGTTTTATATATTTTACTTAATTCCTTTCTATCTACAGTAACAGAACCTTCTTCTATTAGCTTATCAACTTCTGGATTTGAATATCCAACTAAATTGAAACGTCCAATTTTATCTGAACTTGAATGCCATAAAGGATAAGCATCAGGCATTAAAGATAGTGACCAACCTAGTAAAACTGCTTCATAGTTTCTTGGATGAACAATAGTGTTTAAAAAAGCTTGCCATTCCATTACTCTAATTTTCATATTTATATTTACTTTTGCTAATTGATATTGCATGATTTGAGCTGCGTTTATTCTTGTGTCATTTCCTGTATTAGTTACAACTTCAAAAGTAAAGGGATTATTTTCATCATAACCTAACTCTTTTAATAATCTTTTGGCTTCTTTTAAATCAGGCTTTATTTGTTTTACTTCATCATTATAAGCAAAACTTCCAGGTAAAAAAGGACCATTACAAACTTTTCCATGACCAAAAAAGAGTATATCAACTAACTCTTGTCTATTGATTGCTAATGATAAAGCTTTTCTAATTCTTAGGTCTTTAAACTTTTCATTTTTAAGATTTAAACCTACATATGAGTATGAAAAACTTTGACTTTCAATAATTTTAAAAGAATCTTTAAAATCATCATCTATTTGTCTATCAATTTGAAGTGGTGTTAATCCTGCTAAGTCTAGTTTTTTTTGTTTTAAAAATAAAAATGAAGTATTTGTATCTGGAATAAATTTATACAAAAGTTCATTAATTTTTGGTGCACCTTCAAAGTAATCTTTATTTGCTTTTAGTTTTATATCTTGACCAACTTTAAAGCTTTCTAGTTTATAAGGACCTGTTCCTATTGGATTTTTATTAAAAGTACTTGTCATAAGATTTTTTTCATCTTTTAATAAGTGATAAGGCAAAATTCCAACCATCCATATTTCTAAGGCTTTAAAATATGCTTTTTTATAAATAACTTCAATTGTATAATCATCAATAGCTTTTACACTTTTTACTTCTTTATAATTTGATTTAATTGAATTAAATACTTTTGGGTCTAAAATAGTATTGTAAGTAAAGATTATATCTTTAGCTGTAAGTTCAACTCCATCGTGCCATTTAACACCTTTTTTAAGCTTTATGATTAATTTTGTTTTTGTTTCAAAAGTGTAAGAGGAGGCTAAATCAACAGCAGGATTTCCATCTTTATCATATTTGAATAAGCCATTAAATAGCCAGTCAGCTATTTGAGAACTTGCAGTATCATTTGCTAAAATAGGGTTTAGTCTACTTGGACTTGAACTAATTGAAAGGTTTAGCGTACTTGCATTTATTGTTGTTAAGAGTAAGAATAATGTGATTAAAAATTTCATTAAGTATTGTATAGTTTTTTTGAATATTAATAACTTAAAGTGCATAAAAAAAGGAAAGCAAAATTTGCTTTCCTTTTGAAAATACAAAGATATAAAATCTTTGAAAAATTGTGTCTATCTTTTTGAGAACTGACCGCTTTTTCTTGCTTTTCTTCTTCCGTATTTTTTTCTTTCAACTGATCTAGCATCTCTAGTTAATAAACCGTAAGGTTTTAATACAGCTCTGAATTGCTCATCATAAGCAACTAAAGCTCTAGAAATACCATGTCTAACAGCATCAGCTTGTGCAGAGTATCCTCCACCTAAAGTTTTAACAACGATATTTACTGAAGTTTCTTGTTTAGTAACTTCTAAAGGTTGCATAACTCTTTTTTTAATTGCTTCGTGTCCACCTAACCATGCGTCTAAAGACTGACCATTGATAGTTAATTCTCCAGTACCAACTTCTAACCATACTTTAGAGATAGATGTTTTTCTTCTTCCTGTTGCATAAACTTTAGCCATTAGTCTTATCCTTTAATTTGTGCAGTATGTGGGTGATCTGAACCTGCATATACTTTTAATTTTTTTAACATATTTTTTCCAAGAGTAGTCTTTGGAAGCATACCTCTTGTAGAAAGTTTGTATAATTTTTCTGGGTTGTTTTCAAACATATCAGACATTTTGTGAGTTTTAGTACTACCAAAATACCCTGAGTGAGTGAAGTAATTTTTTGTTTCTAATTTATTACCAGAAAACTTTGCTTTAGAAGCATTAATGATTACAACGTAATCTCCACAATCAACATGAGGTGTATAGTAAGGTTTATTCTTACCTCTTAAAATAGTAGCAACTTCAGTGATTATTCTTCCGAATACTTTATCAGTTGCGTCGATTACTATCCAATCTCTTTCGATTTCGTTAGCTTTTGCCATTTGAGTAAATTTCATTTATTTTCTCCGCTTTTATTAATGAGGTGGAATAATAGTGTAGTAATACTTAAATAAACCTTAATTTAAGTATTATTTAATATTTTATTCTAAATTCTGAACCTTTGTTAAATTCAGAGTTGATTTCTAGTTTAAAATTATGTAAAGATAGTATGGCTTGGACTATAAATAAACCAAGTCCTAGTGAGTTGTTCCAGCCGTTATTTGAGACTCTGTAGAATTTATTTCTGATTTTTTCTAATTCTTTTGCTTCTATTCCAATACCTTTATCTTTTATTATAATTGAATTGTCTGTAAGTTCTACAAATACTTCATCCTCTGAATATTTCAAGGCATTTTCAATTAAATTTGATATTGCCATTGAAATTAGTGTTTCATCTACTTTTAAATCTATATCTTCTCCAGATATAATAATTTCTCTATTTTTGTATTTATCTTCTAAATCAGATGTAATATCATTTAAGATATTTTTAATAGGGCAAGGTGTTAATAGAAGTTCTTGTTTCCCTTCTTCTAATTTTAGAGTTAATCTTAGTTTATCAATTATATGAGACATTTTATTTGCATTAGAATGAATTTTACTTAAGAACTTCTCTTTCATAACAACAGGCATATCATTATCATTTAAAATAGTTTCACTATATCCTGAAATAATTGCAATAGGATTTTTAAATTCATGTGATAATGCAGAAATGATTTCATCTTTTTGTCTATTTGCTATTTTTAATTTTGCTGTTTGTTTTGCTTTTTGTTTTTCTCTTTTTGATAATTTTAAAGCAACTTTATTTAATAGTCTTGTTATTTTGTAAAACTCTTGGGTATATCTAGATTTTAAAATATAAGTAGGCTTTTTATCAGATAGTTGGGTTAAAAAATTTAAAATGTTATCTGTTTCTTTTTTGATTTTTATACTTATTGAGTAAGTTATAAAAAATCCAATAATTAAAAAGAATGCAATAAATCCAAAAATCTGTGCAGTAAGTTTTATAAAGTTATCTGTGATTTTATTTGTATAATCAGCCATTCTTATAAAATATATGTTTTTATTGATTGTTACTTTTTTTGCAATATATAAAAGCTCTTTATTTACTGTGTTTGAGAATCGAACAACTTTTCCAATTCCAAAATCTTTTGCTTGAAGAATTTCTTCTCTATTTGAATGGTTATCCATTGATTCTTTATTTTTATCACTTTCTGCAATTACATTACCTTTTTCATCGATAATGGTAATACGAAGGTTTACACTAGCTTTTAAATCTTTTAGAATTGTATCAATATTATCTAAATCTTTTACTACAATAGAAAAAGTATCAATATTTTGAATAAGATTTTTTTCTATTTGATTCATATAAATATTTTTTGACCAAAAATAAGTAACAATTGTCAACGTAAAAAGTATTCCTAAAAATATTAAAACAAATGTTCTTAAAAATAATTGGTGAATCTTTAGCAAAATATGTAACCTTCACCTCTTACTGATTTTATATAATCTTTTGTAGCATCTGGGTCTATTTTTGCTTTTAATCTTTTTATTGCAACATTTACAGTTTTTACTTTTTTATCAAGAGAATCTTCCCAAACAGTTTCAAGTAAATGCTCTCTTGACATTAAAATATCTTTATTTTTTAGAAACTCTAAAAATAGATCATGTTCTAAGTGTGTTAGTTCTATTTCTTTATCTTCTATATAAAACTTTTTATTGCTAGCTTTGTAAACAATATCTCTAATTTTTAAGATATCAACTTTTTTTGAAGTTCTTTTAATAACAGCTTTTACACGTGCAATTAACTCTTTTACATTGAAAGGTTTTGTAATATAGTCATCTGCATGTGCATCAAAACCTTCTAGAATATCTTCATCTTTGTCTTTTGCAGTTACATATATAACAGGATTATTATAACCCTCTTTTTTTATATCATTTATAAAAGTAGTTCCTTCACTTCCAGGAAGGTTTCTATCCATTAAAATTAAGCTAATATCTTCTTGCTCTAAAACTTTTTTTAATGTTTTGTCAATATTTAGAAAACCTATTGTTTCAAAGCCTTCTTTTTGAAGAGTATATTCAAGTAATTCTAAAATATCCTCTTCATCTTCAACAATTAAAATAAGTTTATTTTGCATCTTTCATCAACTTTCTATCCTCTTCAACTTTTTTATTATCTCTATCATCTTCATATTCAATAACAGTGTCTTTTGATACTTTAATAACACCTGGTGAGAATTTAATAGCTAAAATTCTAAAAATAAAAAATACACTAACAACTATTAATAAAAAAGAAATATCAAAGTAGTCCTTATTCACATGCGTTGTTAATATAATTACATCTCGAATTAAAAAGATAATAAAAATATCTATTACAAATCTAAGTCTTAATTTATGATTTTTAATAAAATCAGAAATCATTTTTACAACTTCCATAATAACAATAAATTCTAGCATTAGAATAATTGCTTTATAAAAATCCAGTCCAGTAGCAAGAATACCTACAAATATAATTGCAGCGGCTAGTACTTCAAAATTTGAAGAAAAGTATGTTTTTATTTTAATAATTGCTTTTTTCATACATGAATTATATCATAAAATTATGATTGTGTAATATCTCCACCAACTTGTGCAAAAAGTGCTAATGAAGCAATTGATGATGCTCTATCAGATGTTCTTGCTAATCGTCTTAGACTACTTAAAATATCAAAATACTCTTTTGAAAGTTCAAGGTTTTTTGTAATTAATTTTAATATATTTTTTTCAACCATAGAATATAAGTCATCTGCTTTACTATCTTCTACCATTACTCTTCCATATTTTTCTTCTGTATGATCATCATTAGTTTCTTCAATCATTGACATTGCAGTTCTTAATGAAAGTAGGGCAGATTTATGTAAAGGAATAGTAAATTCTAAAATCGTGCTTGTGTTTAAATCATCTGAATATGCTTTTCTAAAGATTTTAATAAAACCTTTTACATTTGATGCAGCTCTGATTAATTCATTTGTAATTTTTAAAAAAGAAACCATCTCTCTTAAATCTTTTGCTTCAGGTGAATAAAGTGCAAGTGCTGTAACAATTAAATTATCAATTTCATTAGATTTATTTGATAGTTTTTTTACAGATAAATCAATCTCTTTTAATGCAGATACATCATCACTTTTAAGTGTTTTTAATGATGTCTCAAGTGCTTCAACAACGCTATTACCAATAAGTAATACTTCATCTTTGATATTATTTCTTTTTTCTTCGTAAGTTTTTAACATTATCCAAATCTCCCTGTAATATAATCTTCTGTTTTTTTGTTTGATGGGTTTACAAAAATAGTTTCTGTTTCATCATATTCTATTAGTTTTCCTAAATGGAAAAATGCTGTGTAGTCTGCTACTCTTGCTGCTTGTTGCATATTATGAGTTACTGTAATTATTGTGTAATCTTTTTTAAGCTCTAACATTAGTGCTTCAATTTTTTCTGTTGAAATTGGATCAAGTGCTGATGTTGGCTCATCCATTAAAATAACTTCTGGTTTAACAGCAATTGTTCTAGCAATACATAATCTTTGTTGCTGTCCCCCTGAAAGTGAAGTTCCTGGATCATTTAATTTATCTTTTACTTCATCCCAAAGTCCAGATTTTTTTAAAGATTGCTCAACTAAAGCATCACACTCTTTTCCTTTAGATACAATTCCATGTTTAATAGGAGCATAGGCAACATTATCATAAATTGATTTTGGAAATGGATTTGGTTGCTGGAATACCATACCAATTCTTTTTCTAACACTTACTTCATCAACATCTTTATCATAAATATTCTTTTTATCAATTACTACTGAACCATCAATTTTTACAATTGGAATTAAATCATTCATTCTATTTAAGCATCTTAAAAATGTAGATTTTCCACATCCTGAAGGTCCAATTAATGCAGTGATTTTATTCTCATAAATATCTACATCAATTCCATGTAAAGCATGATTATCTCCATACCAAAGATTTAGTTTATTAACTTTTACTTTTGTCTTATTATCTTTTGCCATTTTTACTTTTCCTTCTACCATTTAACTTCGAATTTTTTTCTTAAATAAATTGCAACTGCATTAAGTGAGATTAAGATACTAAGAAGTACCATAATTCCAGCAGCTGTTTTCTCTATATACATTCTCTCTGGCATTCCTGCCCATGTAAATAATTGTGCAGGCATAACAGTTGCTGCATCCATTACAGACGTTGGTGCATCAGGTATAAATGCAATCATTCCTATAATAATAAGTGGTGCTGTCTCACCCATAGCTTGTGCTAAACCAATAATAGAACCTGTTAAAACTCCTGGAAAAGCAAGTGGTAAAACATGATCTTTTGTAACTTGTATTTTTGTTAATCCTAAACCATATCCAGCTTGTCTAATACTATCAGGAACTGCTCTTAATGCTGCACGTGAGCTTACAATTATAATAGGTAAAGTCATAAGTGCAAGTGTAAGACCACCAACAAGTGGTGAAGAACGTGGCATTCCAAAAAGATTAATAAAAATTGCAAGTCCTAATAATCCAAATAAAATAGATGGAATAGCTGCAAGGTTATTAATATTTACTTCAATAAATCTTGTAAATCTATTATCTTCTGCAAACTCTTCAAGATAAATTGCTGTCATAACTCCAAGTGGAAAAGCTACTAACATAGTAATACAAAGTGTTAAGATTGAACCAATCATTGCAGAGAATAGACCTGCATTTTCAGGAATCTTTGAATCTCCATGTAAAAAGAATATTGAATTAAATCTAGTTTCAATTTTTCCTTCAGCGTTTAATGTATCAACTAATGCCTTATCTTTTCTTTTTAATTTATAATGGTGACCTTTTAAATATTGATCAACTTGATCATCAGCTAAAACCCATAAGGTTTGAGTTGTATTTAATAGCTTTGGATTTTGCTTAACTTGCATAGGTAAATCTCTAAGCCAAGACCTTGAAACTATTTTTCTATATTTTCTATCAACTGCAAATCTTGAATCTTCAACAGATTTTTGATTATAAGCTACATTTACTTCTATGTATGTAACTTTAAATGCTGGTGTTCCTTTTCCAATTATGTCTATTAAGAAAAAGGCTAAAAATGCAATTGAAAAAATTAAAGATGTTAAAGTAAACTTCTTAAATCTCTTTGCACTTGCATGTCTTTTATCTAATGTTGGATCGTAAAAAGGATTTTGTGTATTTTTCTTTTTTCTTTTAATCATAATGTATTCACTTTATATTTTTCTTTAAATTTTCTAATTAGTGACAATGAAATAATATTTAAAATCAGTGTTACAACAAACAAAATAAGCCCTAATGCAAATGCTGAAAGAGTTTCTGGTGAATTAAATTCAAAGTCTCCAACAAGTGAGTTAACAATTGTTACTGTAACTGTCGTCATATCTTCAAGTGGATTCCAAGAAAGATTAGGACGAAGACCTGCTGCCATTACAACAATCATAGTTTCCCCTAAGGCTTTTGATAAACCAAGTAATGAAGCTGAAATAATTCCAGGAAGTGCTGAAGGTATTACAATATCTCTTATTGTTTCACCTTGTGTAAGTCCTAGTCCTAAAGCTGCTTTTCTTTGTGAGTCTGGAACTGATCTTATTACATCATCAGATAATGATGAAATTACAGGAATAATCATAATTCCCATTACAACACCAGATGCAAGAGCAGAGTTAAATGTAGCTTCTAAACCAACAAAATCCGCCATTTTTACAATAAGAGGTGCTACTGTAATAGCTGCAAAAAAGCCATAAACAACTGTTGGAATTCCAGCAAGCACTTCTAAAATAGGTTTTAGATAATCTCTTGTATTTGAGCTTGCATACTCACTCATATAAATAGCACTTCCAAGACCTATTGGAATTGCAACTAATAGTGCAATTATTGTAATTACAAAGGTACCTGCAAAAATAGGTACTGCACCAAATTTACTTCCTTCAACACCTGGAGACCATTCAGTTCCTGTAATGAAGTACCAAAAACTTCTCATTTGAAAAAATTCTATTGATTCAAAAAGAATTGAGAAAAGAATACCAAATGTAGTTAATATTGAAATACCAGATGCAATAATTAAAGCTGATTTAATTAATTTTTCTGTTAATTCTCTTTGCTTGTTTCTTGTTTCAAAAGTGCTCAATACTTTTGCCTTTATTTTAATTTATTCGTGATTATATATAAGGATGGTTACAGATTGATTACATTTATAAAAGTATTTTAAATAGGGAGTTTAGAGTGATATTTATGAATAAAAGAAAGCAGTTTAAAACTGCTTTCTTTGTTTTTATTTAGTGTTTAGCAGATAAGTCAGCTAAAGTTAATTTACTTCTTTTAGAAACACTTTCTCTGATTTTATTTCTAGCTTCTGTAGGTAAAGCAATTAAACCAATTTCACCTAAGATACTATCTTCACCAATCATTTTCTCAGACATAAATAAATCAACATATTTATTCATAGCAGGTACTTCTTTTGAATGAGAGTTTTTAATATAGAAGAATAATGATCTAGATACTGGGTATTTTGAAGATGAAATATTCTCAGGAGTTGGTTTAACACCATCAATTGTAGCACCTTGAACTTTATCATCGTTTTCAACTAAGAAAGAGAATCCAAATACACCAAATGCATTTTTGTTTTTTTCTAGTTTTTGAACAATTAAGTTATCATTTTCACCAGACTCAACATATACACCATCAGTTCTTACTATAGAGTATTTTTTATATTTTTTATTTGCTTTTTTATCAGCTTTATAAAGATCTGTATAAAGAGGCATTTTTTTGAAAGTACTTTGCATTACAAGTTCTTCAAATGCATCTCTAGTTCCTGAAGATTTTGGTGGTCCATAAACAATAATTTCTCTTGAAGGTAAAGAAGCATCTATATCTGACCATTTTTTGTATGGGTTTGCAATTAATGATTTTCCATCTTTTGATGGAACTTCTTTTGCAACTGCTAATGCTAAATTCTTTTTAGAAATATCAAATGGTGCATTTGATATTGATTGTGAAAATGCAATACCATCATAACCAATTACAGATTCTGTAATATCAGTTACTCCATTTTTTTCACACATTTTAAATTCTTTTGCTTTCATTCTTCTTGATGCATTTGTAATATCTGGAGTATTTAAATCATTTCCAGCACAAAACAGTTTCATTCCACCACCTGAACCAGTTGATTCAACAACAGGAGTAGGAAACTTTGTAGTTGCACCAAATTCTTCAGCTACTGAAGATGAAAATGGATATACAGTTGATGATCCAACGATTTTAATTTGATCTCTTGCACTTAAACTCATTGTTAAAGTTGCACTTGCTAATAAAGCAATTGATGTTTTCTTGATTGACATATTGTTCTCCGTAATAATTTTTATGTTGGAAGTTTAATATGTATTGATTACAATTTGGTTACGTATTTATTTAGCAGGGGTTTTAAGGTTTTAGAATAAACTTTTCTTCAAACTCTTTGTATTCTCTTACAAACATTTCATCACAATCATCAGGTTTATATATAACAGCTTTAACCCAAATATCATTTTCTTGGATTTTACAAAAGTTTATTGTTATATATGATTGTTTGTTTTTGTAGTGTGTATATGTTTGATTTAATTTAATCATTTGCAGTAGGTATAAAAAAAAAGAAAACTAATGGATTATAATCCATTAGCCTCAATTAGTTTAGATTGATGATCAGCAATAAGAGGATCAATTACTTCATCAAATAAACCGTCATTCATAATATAGTCTAAACGATACAGAGTTAAATTAATTCTGTGATCACTTACTCTATTTTGTGGATAATTATAAGTTCTAATTCTTCCACTTCTATCTCCAGTACCAACTTGTTCTTTTCTGTCAGCACCTTCTTTTTCCATTTTCTCATTCATTTCTAAATCATAAAGTCTAGCTTTTAAAACTTTCATAGCTTTATCTTTATTCTTATGTTGAGATTTTTGATCTTGATTTGTTACTACAAGTCCTGTAGGAAGGTGAGTGATTCTAACCGCTGAATCTGTAGTATTTACAGATTGTCCACCATTTCCACTAGCTCTCATAACATCAATTTTAAGATCATTTGGATCAATATCGATTTCTACATCGTCAACTTCAGGCATAACTGCTACTGTAATTGCTGATGTATGAACTCTACCTTGTGATTCAGTTGCAGGAACTCGTTGAACTCTATGTGTACCACTCTCGAATTTTAATTTCGAGTATACAAGGTCACCTTTTATAAGAATTACAACTTCTTTGTATCCACCTGATTCACTATCATTAGTGTTCATAACTTCAACTTTCCAGCCATTATTTTCTGCATATCTTAGGTAACCTCTATAAAGGTCACCAACAAAGATAGCAGCTTCATCACCACCAGCACCAGCTCTAAGCTCTAAATAGATATTTTTATCGTCATTAGGGTCTTTAGGAATCATTAGAAATTTAATTTCTTCTTCTAATTCTGGTTTTCTAGGCTCCAAGTCTTTCAGCTCTTCTTTTGCAAGTTCACCTAATTCTGAATCATCAAGAAGCATTTTATTCTCTTCTATATCTTCAATTAATTGGATGTACTCTTTAGCTTTATTAACAATTGGAGCAATATTTGACTGTTCTTTTGAAAGTTCAGTCATTCTCTTTATATCACTAGTGATATCTGGAGAAATTAATAATTCATTAATTTCTTCAGATCTATTAATAAAAGGCTGTAGTTTGTCTTGTAGCATAATCTATTATTTAATTTACAATAAAATTATATTGCGTTAACTGCAGTTTGTAATCTAGATACTTTTCTTGCAGCAGTTCCCTTTTTAAGGATACCTTTAGATACACAATGGTGTAAATATTTGTTTGCTGTTTTCATTGCAGTAGATGCAGCATCTTTGTCTGCAGCTTCGATTGCAGTGATTACTGCTTTAGTAACATTTTTGATTCTTGTTTTGTAGAATCTATTTCTTTCAGTCTTAACGATTGTTTGTCTAGCTCTTTTTTCAGCTGATTTATGATTTGCCATTTTATTTAACCTCTTTGTAAAATTTTTAAGGGTAGAATGTTACCCAAAGCAACTTAAAACAAGTTTAATTTTAGGAAGATTTAATGAAACTATTCGGAACAGATGGAGTTAGAGGAGAGGCTGGTACTTTTTTAGATGCAATGACTGTATTAAAATTAGCAAAAGCCGCAGGTATTTATTTTAGGAAACATTCAACAACAAAAAGAATTCTTGTTGGAAAAGATACTAGAAGAAGTGGATATATGATTGAAAATGCTCTTGTAAGTGGTCTTACAGCAGTAGGGTATGATGTAATACAAATAGGTCCGATGCCAACTCCTGCAATTGCATATTTAACAGAGAGTATGAGATGTGATGCAGGTATTATGATTTCTGCTTCACATAATCCTTATGAAGATAATGGAATTAAATTCTTTGATAACCATGGTAATAAATTAAACGTTGAATGTGAAAAGAAAATAGAAGAAATTTTTAATGATAATGACGCCATGATTTCTGAGCAAGTAACAGGAAGAAATATTGGAGCATCAAAAAGAATTGATGATGTAATTGGAAGATATATTGTTTCAATTAAAAGTTCATTTCCTAAAGATTTGTCTTTGCATGGATTAAGAATAGTTCTTGATTGTGCAAATGGAGCAGCATATAAAGTAGGACCAACTATTTTAGAAGAATTAGGTGCGGATGTAATTACAATAAATAATAAACCAAATGGTTTTAATATTAATGAAAACTGTGGAGCAATGCATCCTGAAAATGTTGCTAAACTTGTACGCGAGTATAGAGCTGATGTTGGTTTAGCTTTAGATGGTGATGCTGACAGACTTGTAGTTGTTGATGAAAATGGTGATGTAGTTGATGGTGATAAATTAATAGGTGCACTTTGTAAATATTTAAAAGATGAGAAACTATTACAAGGCAATGGTTGTGTTGCAACAGTAATGTCTAATAAAGCTTTAGAAGATTATTTAGAAAAAGATAAGATTAAATTACATAGATCAAACGTTGGAGATAAATACGTTCTTGAAGTTATGAAAAAAGAAGGTATTAATTTTGGTGGTGAGCAAAGTGGACATATTATTTTCTCAGATGCTGCAAAAACTGGAGATGGATTAGCTTCTGCACTGCAAGTTTTAGCATTAATTTTAAAATCAAAAAAGAAAGCAAGTGAAGTATTAAATCCATTTGAACTATATCCTCAAATCTTACATAATATGAAAGTTAGTGAAAAAATACCATTAGAAGAAATTGAAGGCTTAGAAGAATTAGTTAAACCTTTAAGACAAAAAGGTATGAGAGATTTAATTAGATATTCTGGGACTGAAAATAAAATCAGACTTCTTTTAGAAGGTAAAAATAAAAAAGATGTTGAAGTAGGAATGGAAACTTTAAAAGCATTTTTTAAAAAAGTTTTATGAAAACACAAGTAGTTTTATCAGTCATAATATTTGTTGTACTATTTTCAATTGACCAAGTTATAAAATTTGGATTTGCAAATTTCGATTGGAATGTGAAAGGTCCTTATATGTCATTGCATTTGGCATATAACTATGGAGTTGCTTTTTCAATGTTCTCTTTTTTAGCACAATATTTAAAGTATATTCAATTAGCTATGGTAGTTGCAGGTTTTATATATTTATTAAAAAATAAAGAAGTATTTAAAGAGTATTGGTTTGCAATTACTTTACTATTTGTAGGAGGCTTATCTAATATTTTAGATAGATTTACTTATGGTGGAGTTGTTGATTACTTTTATTGGCATTATGGTTTTGAGTTTGCAATATTTAATATTTCAGATGTACTTATAAACATTGCAGTTGCAATAATTATTTATACTCAAATTAAACAGTGGATGAAAGAGCGTAAACAAAAGAGTTAAAAAGAAATTTGAAAGCTTAAAATATAATTAGCTATAATGGCGAAAATTAATATTATAAAATTTATAGGAAGAGATAAATATGGGTCAAACAATAACAGAAAAAATTTTTAGTGAACATGTAGGACGTGAAGTTTTTGCAGGTGAGATAGTAAGAAGTCCAATTGATATGGTAATTGGGAATGATATTACAACTCCTATTTCTATTAAAGCATTTGAAGATGGTGGTTTTAAAAAATTAGCAAACCCAGAAGGTTTTGCAATTGTACTTGATCACTTTATTCCTGCTAAAGATATTGCATCTGCAAATCAAGCAAAAATTTCAAGAGATTTTGCGATTAAACATGATTTAAAATATTTCTTTGATGAAAAAGATATGGGAATTGAACATGCATTATTACCTGAAAAAGGTTTAGTGTTACCAGGTGATGTTATCATTGGTGCAGATTCTCATACATGTACACATGGTGGACTTGGTGCATTTTCAACTGGTATGGGTTCTACTGATATTTCATTTGGAATGATTACAGGTGGCAACTGGTTTAAAGTTCCTGAAGCTATTAAAGTTGTTTTTAAAGGTAAGCCAGCAGATCAAATTACTGGAAAAGATTTAATTCTAGAAATCATTAGAATTTTAGGTGTTGATGGTGCTTTATATAAAACTTTAGAATTTACTGGTGAAGCAATACAATACTTATCAATGGATGATAGATTTAGTCTTTGTAATATGGCAATTGAAGCAGGTGCTAAAAATGGTATTGTTGCATATGATGATGTTACAAAAGAATTCTTAGAGCAAACAGCTGAATTAAATGGTGGATTAAGAGCTGAACCTAAAATTCATTATTCAGATGAAGATGCAGTTTACACAAGAGTAATCGAAATTGATACTGATAAATTAGAGCCTGTTATTGCATATCCTTTCTTACCATCAAATGGTCATTCAGTTTCAAAAGCTGTATCTGATGAAATTAAAGTTGATCAAATATTTATTGGGTCTTGTACAAATGGAAGACTATCTGATTTTAAAGTTGCTGCTGAGATTTTAGAAGGTAAAAAAGTTGCACGACATGCAAGACTTATCTTAACTCCAGGAACTCAAAAAATCCTAAGAGATGCTACAAAAGCCGGATATATTGATATTTTAGTTGATGCAGGTGGTGTTGTATCTAATCCTACATGTGGAGCATGTTTAGGTGGATATATGGGAATTTTAGGAGATGATGAAGTTTGTATTTCTACAACAAATAGAAACTTTGTAGGTAGAATGGGTTCTAGGTCTTCAAAAATTTATTTAGCTAACTCTGCAGTAGCCGCTGCTTCTGCAATTTCTGGATATATTACAGACCCTAGAGGTTTATAAAAATGATTAAGCCATTTAAAATTCCATGTGTAATTTTATGTGGTGGTCAAAGTAGAAGAATGGGAGAAGATAAATCCCTTCTTCCTTTTTCAAACTCAAACTCACTAACACAATATCAATACAACAAACTAAAACCTCACTTTAATGAAATTTATTTATCTTCAAAGGTGGATAAATTTGATTTTGATTTCAATAAAGATAAATATCTTGTTTTAGATAAAGGTGATGTTTTTTCACCTCTAATTGCTTTAGAAACTATTTTTAAGACAATTAAATCATCAAAAGTATTTATAATTACAGTTGATACACCATTAGTTACAATTGAGTCAATTTCTAGATTAATAAATGAATCAATTAATAGTGATATTTGTGTTGCACAAACACAAAGAACACACAATTTATGTGGTGTTTTTTCTACAAATTTATTAGATGAAGTTAAGCAAATGTTATCAAAAGACATCCATAAGATAGGGTATTTACTTAAAAACAATAAGACTAAATATATAGATTTTATAAATGAGGATGAATTTATTAATCTGAACAATAAAGATGAATATAACAAAGCAATGAGTATTATAAGTAAATCAAATAAATAAAATATACTATTTAGCTATATTAAAGTTTCTTATTAAGTAAAATTTGCTATGCTATTTTATAGAATAAATAAGCTTAAGGAAGTCAAATGGCAAAAAATGAATTAGATGACGCATTAGAATTAGTTGATTCGGAAATTAAAAAAATTGGAATTTCAAGAAGAGAAGCATTTAAATTAGCTGGTCTTGGTTCTGCTGCATATTTAATGGGTGGAACAAGCGAAGCACAAGCAGCTACTGTTGCACAAGCTAGTGAAGCAAAAGGTAAAATCTTAATTATTGGTGGAGGTCTTGCAGGTATGTCAACAGCTGCTAGACTATCAAGTTCTTTAACAACACCTGATATTACAATTGTTGAACCTCTTAGTAATTCAGTTTCATATCAAGCAGGAACTACATTAGTGGCAAGTGGTGTTTATGAAAAATCTGATATTGTTTATAATACAAAAGATTTCTTACCAGCTGGTGTAAAACTTATAAAAGATAAAGCCGTTGAATTCAATCCAGATGCAAATAAAGTAGTATTAGGTTCTGGAGAAACACTCTCTTATGATTTCCTAATTATTGCAGCAGGACTTACTTTAGACTTTGGGAGAATTAAAGGTTTAGAAGAAGTTGGTGATGCTTATACTGCAGGTGATGCTTCAAAAATATTAAAAGCCTTTGGTGATTCTGGAATCACATCTATGTATAATATTGACACTGCTACTGAAACTTGGACACAAATGCAAAAATTTGTTGATAAAGCTAAAAATGGAGAAAAAGTTAAAGGTATTTTTTCACATCCAGATACAGCCATTAAATGTGGTGGAGCTCCAAAGAAAATCATGTATTTAACAAATTCTAGATTAGTAGAAGCAGGTGCAAGAGATAATGCTGAATTAACTTATTATGTAAATAGTGGCAAAATGTTTAGTGTTAAAGAATATCATGATGCTATTGTAAAACAATTCGAAGCAAGAGATTTTAAATGGAATTACAAACATAATTTAACTACTGTTGATATTCAAAATAAAACGGCAATATTTGATAAAAGATGGGATGAAAAAGGTCCTTATGATGAAGACTTAGAAGAGTATTCAATGATTACAAAACATCAAGAAGTTGAAGTACCATTTGATTTTATGCATATCACACCTCCAATGAAAGCACCAGATGAAATAGGCAGCTCTGCGGTTGGTTCTGGAAAAGGTTGGGTTCCTGTTAATAAAGAAACTCTTCAGCATGTTAAATATAAAAATATCTTTTCACTTGGTGATATCGCAGCTGTTCCTATGGGTAAAACAGGTGGAAGTGTAAGAAAACAATATAAAGTTTTAGTTGATAACTTAATTGCTGCTATGGAAGGTAAAGAATTAAATGCAAAATACGCAGGTTATACTGTGTGTCCTTTAATTACTGATATTGGAAAAGTTATGTTAGCAGAGTTTGATTGGACTAAAAAACCGACACCTTCATTTCCTTTAGATCCAACTCAAGAGAGATATATTTGGTGGTTACTAAAAGTTTATATGCTTAAACCAATGACACAATATGGAATGTTGTCAGGTAAAGCATAGTTTTTAATTAATTATTCTATGAAAAAAGAACTCTTTATAATAGTAGGTATCTTCTTTGTACTTACTATTATTATGCATTACCAAGAATTTCTTGATTATCCTCTTAAACAAATTGCAGCATTGGAAAATTCAGGTGCTTATGGTTTTGGATCTTTTCATCCTTTAATATTTACTCTTATTATATATATATTATTTTTGATTCCTAGAGGAATCATAAAACTTTTCACTAAAAAATACAAATAAATTTCATTTTTAAATCCTAATAGTTATATAATTTAATATAAGAAGTATAATAGAAGGAGAAATATGAAAACAAATAAATTTCTAGCAAGTATTGCTCTAATAGGATTATTATCAACTGGTTCTTTAGCTAACAGCTCAGAAAATACTTTAAGTCAACCAAATCAAAAGGTTCAGTCTTTAATTAATAAATATAATTTAGAAAGTGTAACTTTTGATTATGTTAATAAAATAATTGCAAAGGGTACTCGAAGTAGTGCAAAAGCAATCTTAATTGATGCAAGACCAGAAGCAAAGTATAAGAAGGGTACTATTCCTTCAAGTATGAATATTCCAGATACTAAATTTGATGAGTATGTATCTTTATTAAAAGATACATCTAAAGAAAAAGAATTAATAGTATATTGTGGTGGATATAAATGTGCTAAAAGTCCAAAAGTTGCTGCGATGTTAATTAAAAAAGGTTTTACTAATGTAAAAGTTTATCCAGCAGGTGAACCGGAATGGATTAAGAAGAGTTATAAAGAGATTGATACAGTTGTATTACAAGCTGCTTATAAAAATAACTCAAGTTTAATTATAGATGCAAGACCATATAAAAAATTTTTACAAGAAACAGTTCCTGGAGCTATTTCTATTCCAGATACAAAACTTGATAAGTTAAAGGGAAGATTTCCTGTAAGCAAAGATGAGAAGATAATTATTTTTTGCGGTGGATTTAAATGTGTTAAATCACATATAGTTGCAAAAAAATTAATTTCATTAGACTATAAAAATGTATCTGTTTACTCTGCTGGTCTTCCAACATGGAAAAAATTAGGTTTAGCCACTACAGCTCAAACAAAAAAAGTAAAAGCAACAGCAGAAGTTAAAAAGAAAGAATTCAGTAATAATGGCTTAAAACTAGGAGTAGACGAAGGCTCAGTTGATGGAGAATGGTTTAAGAAACTAGTATTAGAGGATAAAGTTCCATCTTATATCCAAATAGTTGATGTAACAGCTCCAGAAGAGTTTAAATCAGGTCATTTAAAAGGTTCAATCAATATTGAAGCAGAAAAATTTAAAGCACAAGAATTTTTTGCAAAACTTCCAAAAGATAAAACAATTGTATTTAATTGTACTGCTGGAGGGAGGTCAATTGAAGCATGGAGTAAATTAAAAGATGCAAAGATAGATTTATCAGAAATATTCTATTTTGATGCAAATATTGATTGTAAAGGTACAGAGTGTAAAATAGAGGCTAATGAGCCTTTAGAGTAGACATAAAAAAAGGGATTGAAGAAAACTTCAATCCCTTTTTTAGTTTATGCAAATTTAATTATTTTAATGCATCTTTTGCAGAATTAACTAATGATACAAATGATGTATAATCATTCATAGCCATATCAGCTAAGATTTTTCTATCTAAAGTAATTCCAGCTATTTTTAATCCGTTCATGAATCTAGAATAGTTGATATCATTTAATCTACAAGCAGCATTGATTCTTACAATCCAAAGCTTTCTAATATCTCTTTTTTTCTGTCTTCTATCTCTGTATGCATATACCATTGAGTGTTCTAATTGCTCTTTGGCCTTTCTAAAATGCTTACTTCTACCACTAAAAAATCCTCTAGCAGCTTTTAATACTTTCTTATGTCTTCTTCTTCTAACTACACCAGTTTTAACTCTAGGCATGTATATTTCCTTTCTTTACCATTATTTTAAAAAATAATAAGGTGTCAACAAAATTGTTGAACTTTTCCACTTTTGTGGAGGGACTAAATAATCAATTATAAATGATTACGCTTTGTTTAACATTCTTTTAACTCTTGTTGAATCCACTTCTGCAACAGTTTGTGGTCCTCTAAGATTTCTTTTTCTCTTTTGAGACATTTTTGTTAAGATGTGACTTCTAAAAGCTGATCCTCTTTTAATAGAACCATTTTTCTTGATTTTAAATCTCTTTAAAGCGCCACTGTTAGTTTTCATCTTTGGCATTGAAAAATCCTTTTTTAAATTTGCAATTTCATTTATTAATGAAAAAGTCTTGGATTATACTTAAATTTTGTTTAGATTATCTTTAAAGGAGTTTTGAAAGTTAAAAGAAGAGAGAGTAGAGTCTCTTCTTTTTTAATAAATTATTGATTATTTGTGATTTTCATCTTTTTTAGGAAGAGCCATCATATTTACATATCTTCCTTCAAGTTTTGGTTCTTTATCCATTACCGCTAAATCTTCAACCATTGGCCATACTCTTTTAAGTACATCAATACCTGCTTGTGGATTTGCCATTTCTCTACCTCTTAGGAAAACTCTAAACTTAACATGGTGTCCAGCTTCTAAGAATTCTCTTGAGTGTTTTACTTTATATCCAATATCATTATCAGCAATTTTTACAGAAAGTTTAATTTCTTTAACAACAATTACTTTTTGATTTTTTCTAGCTTCTTTTTTCTTTTTTTCTTGTTGGTATTTAAATTTACCATAATCCATGATTTTAGCAACTGGTGGTTTTGCATCAGGTGCAATTAAAACTAAATCTAATCCTAAATCATCTGCTGTTTGTTGTGCATCTCTTGTTGAAATAATTCCATAATTAGTTCCATCATCAGCTGTACATCTAACTTCTGTAGCTCTAATATCTTCATTCATTATTACATTGTTTTTTTTGTTGTCTCTACTCAAATTCTGCTTCCTTTTTTAATTTCATTTAACATTGAGATAAATTCATCTTTACTCATGTTAGACTGTTCTCTTGTTCTTCTATTTCTTAATGCAATTGTTTGATTTTGAACTTCTTCATCACCAACAACAACAATCATAGGAACTCTTTGTTTTTCTGCCATTCTAATTCTTTTATTTAAACTTTCGTTCATATCAAAGATTTTAGAATCCATTTCATCTTCTAATAACTCTTTTTGTAACTGTTTTGCATATTCAACATGTGTATCTGCAATTGGAACAAAAATAACTTGAGTTGGTGCAATAACAAATGGAAATTCACCAGCACAGTGTTCAGTTAAAATTCCAATAAATCTTTCAAATGAACCTAAAATAGCTCTATGAATCATTACTGGTTGTTCTTTATGCCCTTCATCATTGATATACTCAACATTAAATCTTGAAGGTAAGTTCATATCTACTTGTATTGTACCACATTGCCATTTTCTTCCAATAGCATCTGTAATTTTTATATCAATTTTAGGTCCATAGAATGCTCCACCACCTTCATCAATTCCATAAGGTAGGTTTTCTTCATCTAAAGCTTCCATAATACCTTTAGTTGTAGTTTCCCAGAATTCATCATCACCTATTGCTTTTTTAGGTTTTGTTGAAACTTCCATTTCATATTCAAAATCAAAAGTTTTCATTAATGAATCAACAAATTCTAATACATCAATGATTACTTCTTTCACTTGTGAAGGTGTACAGAAAATATGTGCATCATCTTGAGTAAATTCTCTAACTCTAAATAATCCGTGCATTGCTCCAGACATTTCATGTCTATGTACAACACCATATTCAAATAATTTTTTTGGTAAGTCTTTATATGAAACTAAATCATTTTTAAAAATTTGAATATGACCAACACAGTTCATAGGTTTCATTCCATATTGTTGACCATCAATCTCTGTGTAATACATGTTTTGACCATAATTTGCATTATGTCCAGATATATCCCACATATCAGATTTTAAAATTTCTGGACCACGAACTGGTTCGTAACCTCTAACTCTATGCGCTTTATATAAAAGATGCTCTAACTTTGATCTAAGTCTAGAACCATTTGGTAACCATAATGGTAACCCAGCACCTACATCTTCATTGAATGTAAATAGTTCTAATTCTGTTCCTAGTTTTCTATGATCTCTTTTCTTTGCTTCTTCAAGCATTCTTACGTAATCATTTAATTCTTTTTTATCAAAGAATGCGATTCCATAAATTCTTGTAATCATTTCGTTTTCTTCATCACCACCAAGATAAGCACCAGCAACACGTGTAAGTTTAAATGCTCTAATCATTCCTGTTGTTGGTAAATGTGGGCCACGACAAAGGTCTTCAAAATCACCTTGTTTATACATAGTTAAAGTATCATCTGTGATTTTTGAAAGTACAGCTTGTTTTAATTCATCATCAGCGAATTTTGTAACAATTTCTTCTCTTGTAGCCTCATATCTTTCTATTTTTAATTTTCTGTTTGCAATTTCTTTCATTTTCTTTTCAATAGTTACTAAATCATCATCAGTGATTTTAGCATCTACTTTAAAGTCATAGTAGAAACCTTCTGTAACAACTGGTCCTACGAAAAATTTTGCATCAGGATAAAGCTCTTTAATAGCTTGAGCCATCATATGAGCACATGAGTGTCTAAGAATCTCTAAAGATTCAGCGGAGTTATCTTGCTTTATAATATCACCTTCGATATTTAAAGCTTCAGCAGTTTGAAGATCATAAATTTGACCGTCTTTTAATACACCTATTGGTTCCAATAGTTTCCTTTGTTTATAAGTTTCATTAATTAAATTTAGCTTATTTTATCGCAAAGAGACTTAAACTTAATTACTTATAAGTTAATTTATAAAATTTTGGTTACAATAAAGTATGATTTTAAACTTATCCAAAATAAAAACAGAAAGCTTACTATTGTTTTGTAAAGATTTAATTCTTTCATATAAAGATAAAGAAGAAATTAACATCACTGGTACTGATAAAGAATTGATAGAAAAATTTAATAAAATTAGTGATGTAATGCTAAAAGAAATTAATAAAGCAACTTTATCTAGTGATTATTATATGAAAAATAGGAAACATTATCGTGTAAAAGCTGTCTTAGATGGATATAACTATATAAATAAACAAATATCAAAATCTTTAGAAAAGAAAAAGACATTCAACCCTTCAATGCTATATTTTTCTCTTCTAGCTCTTTGGTTTAAAGAACTAAACAAAGAATCTCGCTCGAAAGAATATATTTTCTTCTCTTTATATACTTATGGAAATGTTTATGATGAATTATTAGTAAAAGTTAAGAATAGTGATTTCAAAAGATTAAATATTTCTATGATTGAAGTTGCTGAAGAGCTTATCTACAAGTTGGACTCTTATTCATTTAAATAAGTAATACTTATAATATTAATATGAATTAATTTTATAATAATTAAGCTATAATTATCTCAATATCAAAATAAGGGAAATTATGAAATCTTTAATTAGCAAAATTCTTGCGGTGTGTATTTTAGTTTCATTTGTAAAAGCAAATGATTTACAAGTGATTGATTTTACGAAAGCAAAAGAATTATTTGAAACAAAGAAAGCATTATTCATTGATGCAAGAGCGGAAAAACTTTTTAAAAGAGGTACAATTTTAGGTTCTTTAAACGTTACTGTAAAAGAATTTAAAGCAAAGCAAGGTTTCTTACCACAAGATAAGAATGCAAAGATAGTTTCATATTGTAATGGAATTAAATGTGAAATGTCAGATGAATTAGCAGTTCTTTTACAAAATGCTGGATATACAAATGTTGTAGTATTTAAAGGTGGATATCCAAAGTGGAAAGAGATGCAAATGCCAAGTATGGTATTAAAAGTTGAAAAAGCTGTAGAAGAAGTAAAAGCTAAAGGTGAAAAATATCAAGCTAAAGGTGCAACTATTTATCTAGGACAAGATAAAGGAATGGTTGATCAATATTGGTTTGAAAAAGTTGTATTAAACGATTTACCAAAAAATGTTCAATTAGTAGATGTTAGAAAAGCTGAAAGTTTTAAAGAAGGACATATAAAAGGTGCGATAAACGTAGCAGTAAATGATAAAAAAGAGATTATAGATATGAGTCAAATCTCTGATGATAAATTATATGTACTTTATTGTAATACTGGAATGCAATCTGCAGAAGTTGCCTTGGGGTTAAAAGATAGAGTAGGTAAAGACGTATTCTATTTTGATGCAAATATAGATTGTAAAGTAAATGATTGTAAAGTAGAAGCTAACGAAGACTTATAAAATAAGTAAAACTTATAATATTTAGACATAAAAAAAGCTAATATCAAAAGATATTAGCTTTTTTTTTGATTTAGTTATGAATTAACAAGCAGGAACATTTCCTGAGTCATTTGCGAATTTATAAGAAAAATCATATAAGTGTTGAATCCATTTGTCTTTTACTTCAGCTTCTTTTACATTTGGACAAATTTTAAGAAGTTCTTCTTTAAACTTACCACTCTCCATAATAGTTTCCCATTCGTCTTGAGAGTGTTTAGCTGCGAATTTATCACCACTGAAACCACAAGAACCCTTATATTTTTTAACAAATAGTTTTTGACCTTTTGTTGCATCTGCGAATAAAGATGTTGAACAAACTCCTAAAATTAATGACCCAGCTATTGCGATTTTTAATAACTTCATATTTATCTCCTAATGAAAATTTAGCTATAATTATATCTAATACATATAAAAATAAATCTTAGTTGATAATATTAGTTAAAAGTGGAGTAATAGTGAAGTATTTTTTATTAAAACAGTTAGTTGAGTATTTAGTAGAGAATACGCAAAATATAAAGCTTATAAAGCGAATTGACAATAATACTATTATAATAGAATTTAATAATAGGAATATAATATATTTTGATATGTCAAAAGGCTCTAGTACAGTGTTTAAATCACAAAAAGTACTAAATTCTAAAAAAGATTTCAATGCTCCTTTTGATGTTGCTTTACAAAAAAGGTTTTATAACTCAAAAATAGAAAAAATTGAGTTATACAATGATGATAAGATTATAAATATACATGTAAATTCATCTTCATCATATAAAAAATTAACAACTATTTTACAGTTTGAATTTACAGGTAAGCATACAAATATTGTAATTTTAGATGAAAATAGAATTATAATTGAAGCTTTAAGACATATTGATGAGTTTTCATCAAGTAGAGTTGTTAAAGTTGGAATAAAGCTTGATGAAATCCCTAAACAGAGTTTTGTTCCAAAAATGGAAGTTGTTGATGATATTGAAAAGTATTTATATCAAATTTATGAAGAAAAAGAATCTAAGAATTTAGAAAATTTGAAGAAACAAAAAATTTCACAAATAAAGAAAAAAATCAAAAAACTTGAAAAAACAA
This sequence comes from Arcobacter peruensis, assembly GCF_003711085.1. Lineage (NCBI taxonomy): Bacteria > Pseudomonadati > Campylobacterota > Epsilonproteobacteria > Campylobacterales > Arcobacteraceae > Arcobacter > Arcobacter peruensis. Next base: position 1,750,892 of record NZ_CP032363.1, on the reverse strand, counting down.
TAAGTTCATTAGCTAAAAAAGAAGAGTTAGAAGAAGAATCAAACTCTTTATATGAAAAAGCAAATTTGATTTTAGCAAATTTACATAATATAAAAGCCTACCAGAAGTCTTTTACAACATTTGATTACAAAGGAGAAGAAGTAGAAATATCTCTAGAAGAGAGTGCTTCACCTTCAAAATACTCAAATGATTTATTTAAAAAAGCAAAAAAAGCTAAACAAAAAGCTCAGTACATTTCACTAGAAAAAGATAACTTAGATGAAAAGTTAGAGTTTCTTTATCGAATGGTTAATGGTTTAGAAAATGCAAAAGATATTGAAGAGTGTGAATTCTTATATCCTAAAAAAGAAAAGAATCAAAAAAGAACTAAAAAAGCCCAACCTTATGAAAGCTTCTTTTTTGAAGGTTATAAAATCATGTTAGGAACTAGTGAAAGAGAAAATATATTTTTATTAAAAAATTCAAAAGCAAGTGATTTTTGGTTTCATTTAAAAGATAGACCATCTTCTCATGTATTTGTACAAAACACTAAAAAAACTATACCTGATAGTGTAATAGAACAAGCAGCTGTAATTTGTGCAAAATTTTCTGTAGATTTTCCAGGAGATTATGAAGTAGATTTCACACAAAGAAGAAATGTAAAAATTCAATCAGGTGCGAATGTTTTATATAATCCTTATACGACTATTGGAATAAAGATTTAAAAGATGTTTTTCTAGCAAAATTATATTTTTATTTATTCAAAATATAAGCAAAAGCCAAATTTTTGTATAATCAATGTAATTTAAACAACACAAGGTTTACTTAATGGCTAACATTATAAAAGAGAGTTCAACTCGTATAAAAACAGGTTTAGTTTTGATTATTGCTATGATAATCATAGGATATATTGATTCATATTTCATTATGTGGGCACTTTTTGGAACACTTCTTATGATTTCTATTTCTGAAGCAAAAAAACTTTTCCAATTAGAAAGTGATAGTATTTATGTTTATTCTGCACTTTTATGGTTCGCTGCATATTTTTATCCAACACCTGAAGATTTGATTTTTATTGTTGCTATTGGTTATGCTTCACAACTTGCATACAAAAAAACACTTGATAAAAAAATGTTTTTACCTCTTTTTTATCCAACTGCATCTTTTCTTTTTCTTTTATCACTTTACAGTGAATACGGAGTTATGACTTTATTATGGTTACTTGTAGTTGTAGCTGGTGCTGATACGGGTGCTTATTTTGTTGGTAAAAGTTTTGGTAAAACTAAATTTTGTGAAACTAGCCCTAATAAAACTATTGAAGGTGTTGTAGGTGGTGTTGTTGTAGCTGCAATTTTAGGAACATATTTTGCAAATGATAATCTTCATATTGTTTCAGCTTTCGTAATATCAATTATCGTAGCTTTTGCTTCTGTGTTTGGTGATTTATTTGAATCATATTTAAAAAGAGAAGCAAATATAAAAGATAGTGGAAATATTTTACCAGGTCATGGTGGAATATTAGATAGAACAGATGGTTATCTTTTTGGTGCAATTGTAATGTTAGTATTACTTAGGGTTCTTGGATGATAATACTAGGTTCTACTGGTTCAATTGGTGTTAATACCTTAAATATCGCACGTAAATTTAACTTAAATGTTGAAATATTAGTAGCTGGAAGTAATATTGAAGTATTAAATAAACAAATTGAAGAGTTTAAACCTAGTAAAGTAGTTATCGCAAACAAAGTTGATATTGTAAAAGTAAATCATTCTGATGTAACTTTTGGCGAAGATGAAATACTTAATGCAATTGAAAATTCTAAGAGTGAAACTGTTGTAAATGCACTTGTTGGATTTTTAGGATTAAAACCAACACTAAAAGCTATTGAGTGCGGTAAAAAGTTAGCTCTGGCAAATAAAGAATCACTTGTCGTTGCTGGTAAATTTATTGATTATACAAATCTTAGTCCTATTGATTCAGAGCATTTTGGCTTATGGTATTTAATTCAAAAAAAAGCTATTGATTCAATGACAATAACTGCAAGTGGTGGTTCTTTTAGAGATTATGCTCTTGATGAGCTTAAAAACGTTTCAATCAAAGAAGCTTTAAATCATCCAAATTGGTCAATGGGAAATAAAATCACAATTGATTCTGCAACTATGACAAATAAAATATTTGAACTTATGGAAGCTGCATGGCTATTTGATATTAGAAAACTTGATGCGATTATTGAAACAAAATCACTAATTCATGCAATGGTAAATTTCAAAGATGGAAGTACAACAGCACATATTGCAAATGCTTCAATGCAACTTCCAATTGCTTATGCAATTTTAGGAAAGTGCGATACTCCTATTTTAGAACCAGTTGATTTAGTGAAAGTAGGTTCCTTAGAATTTAAAAAAATAGAAACTTCAAGATATCCAATTTGGGAAGCAAAAGATGAGATTATAAATAATCTTGATTTAGGTGTAGTTTTAAATGCAGCAAATGAAGTAGGAGTTTCTAAGTTTTTAAACTCAGAAATTGGCTTTTTAGATGTATCAAGAATTTCACTTAAGGCATTAAATAAATTTAACAATGTAAAAATAAACACTTTAGATGATATTTTTGCAATTGATAAAGAAGTGAGAGCATATTGTGAGTGTTGATTTATTAATTCCTTTTGGAATTTTATTAGTGTTGGTTGTATATTTAATCTATTCAAGAAGTAAGTTTGAAAAAGAAATAGTTGAAGTTTATGAAGAAAAACTTCAGGAGTGGAAAAAACATGCAACAACTTCAAAAGAAAAAGAAGAAAAACCAGTAAAAAAACTTGCAGGATTAGTATTTAAAACTGGTTATAAAGTTAGTGTAGAATTGACAGATGAAAGCGCAAGAGGAATGCTGGAAAAAGGTAAGTTTGAAATAAGTGAGATAAAAAAGGATAAGTAATGAAGTACTTAATTTTATTTCTTATTTTTGTATCTTTATTAGATGCACAAATATACAGAAAAAGCTCAAAAGTAGTTGTTGATACAAATGCAAAACTTATGTGGGTTGATGATATTTCAGTTGTAAAAGTTTTAAAAACTCATGAAGATGCTATAACATATTGTGAGCAATTAAGTTTTGCAGGATATTCAAACTGGCGAATTCCAAAGATTGAAGAGTTTGAATTAATAGTTGATAAAAAGAATTTCAAAAATTACATAAAAAAAGCTTTTAAATACAATGTGCCAGATGGTTATTGGGCGCAAAAATCACACTGGAGAACTTTGTGGTTCTATGCTGATTATATGCATTTTGTAAGTGGAACACCTTATTTTGATAGTAGACATAAAAATAAATATGTTAGATGTATTAGAAATATATAAAGAGAGATTTGAATTTTGAATAAAAAAGTTTTAATATTACACGGTCTTGGTGGAAGTGATTACCCTCATTGGCAAGCAAAATTAGCAGGTGAACTAATTTCGCAACACTTTACAGTATCTTTTCCTTCTTTTCCAAACAGAGATAATCCAAAATTAGAAGAATGGAAAGAGTGCTTAACAAAAGAAATAAAGCATTTTAATCCTGACATTGTAATTTGTCACTCCCTTGCAAATGTTTTATGGTTTCACACTTGTGATGATTTAGATATATGCTTAGATAAATTAATGCTTGTTGCACCAGTTAGTAGAAACAGAGTTGTATATGCTGCTAGTACTTTTTACCCTTATCCTATTGCAAAAGATTTAAAAGCAAAAGAAGTGATTATGATAGCTTCTACTAATGATCCATATATGAGTGAAGAGGAAGCTTTAGATTTAAAAGAAGTTTTAAATGTAGAAATTAATGTATTAAGAAATGCAGGACACATAAACGCAGACTCAGGTTTTGGCTCAATTGATTTTGCATTAGACTGGTTAAATAAATGATTTTAAGTATAGAAAGTTCATGCGATGATAGCTCAATTGCAATAACAGACATTGAAACTTTAGAGCTTGTTTATCACAAAAAAATATCTCAAGAATTACAACATAGTGTTTATGGCGGAGTAGTTCCTGAATTAGCTGCAAGACTTCATATTGAAGCCTTACCAAAGATACTTGAAGAGTGTGTGGAATATTTTCCAAAACTAAAAGCAATAGCAGTTACATCTGCACCTGGATTATCAGTTACACTAATGGAAGGTGTGACTATGGCAAAGGCTTTGAGTATTTCGCTGGATATTCCTCTTATCTCAGTTAATCACTTAAAAGGTCATATATATTCTCTTTTTATAGAAAAAGAAGAAGTATTGCCAATGACTATTTTATTAGTTTCAGGTGGACATACTCAAATAATAGAAGCAAATTCATTAAATGATATGAATCTAATAGCAAGTACAATGGATGATAGTTTTGGTGAAAGCTTTGATAAGGTATCAAAGATGTTAGGTCTAGGATATCCAGGTGGTCCTGTTGTTCAAGAATATGCATTAAAAGGTAATGAGAATAGATTTGAATTGCCAGTTCCTTTAAGACAAAGTCCAAATATTGAGTTTTCATACTCAGGACTTAAAAATGCTGTTCGAATGAGAATTGAAAAATGTGTCTGTGAAGATGGAAATATTCAGATCCAAGATAAATATGATATTTGTGCATCATTTCAAAAAACAGCAGTTGCACATATAATGCAAAAAACAAAAAAACTGTTTAAGCAAAAAGCACCTAAGAACTTTGCCATTGTTGGAGGTGCAAGTGCAAATATTCACTTACGAACTCAAATTGAAGAGTTATGCCAAAAAAATGGTACAGCTTTATATCTAAGCCAACTTAAGTACTGTAGTGATAATGCAGCTATGATTGGTCGAGTAGCAGTTGAGCAATATAAGATGAATGATTTTATAAACGTAGATGAAATTGATATTCAATCAAGATTAAAAGGATTTTAAATGATATTTGAAATGGGTGCAAAACTTGATGGCGATAATCACGACACATCAAAGTATGATGAGAAAGCAAAAAAGCCAAAAGCAAATAAAAAGAATAATAAAGTTAATAAACCTACCGCTCCAAGTACTTTCAATAAAAATGAAATTTTACCAAAAAATCAACATCAATTAGTATTTACTTATGAAAAAAGAAAAGGAAAGCCTGTTACTTTAGTAGGTAGATTTTCTTTAAATGATACAGATAAAAAAGAAGTATTAAAACTTTTAAAGAAAAAACTAGCTTGTGGTGGTGCTATTAGAGATGAATGGATTGAACTTCAAGGCGATGTGAAAGAAAAAATTATCACTATATTACAAAGTGATGGTTGGAAGTTTAGAAATTAAAGAATAACAATGATTAAAGAATCTTTTAAAAAAGCAATAATAGGTTTAGTTTCAATGCTTCCTATGCTTTTTGCAATTATATTAGTACTTGGTCTTTTTGATACATATATTACAAAAGAAATGTTAGCTTCTATGTTTGTTTCTAATAATTTTATTGATAGTGCAATTGGAACTTCAATGGGGGCAGTTTTAACTGGTAATCCAATGATTTCTTATATCTTAGGTGGAGAATTAAGAGATTCTGGTGTTTCTTTATATGCTGTTACTGCTTTTGTATTATCATGGGTAACTCTTGGAGTTGTTCAGTTACCAGCTGAGGTTGAAGTTTTTGGAGCAAGATTTACACTTTATAGAACTTTATTAGCTTTTATAACAACACTTACTATCTCTATTTTAACAGTTATAACGGTAACTTGGATTCAATCATGAATAAAAACAAAAATAATAAACAAAATAAGAAAATAGAATTTAAAGGACTTAAATTTTTAATTATTGTAATAATTATTTATTTCGCACTTTTTATTTTCGATAGAGAAAATTCTTTTTTATCTTTAATAAAAAGCTATGAGGTATTAGTAAAACTTTTACCAGTTTTTGTTATGATTATTCTTATAACAACAATACTTAATTATTTTCTAAAACCAAAATCTATTATGAAACATTTTGGAAAAGATAGTGGAGTTAAAGCATGGATTTATTCCATTTTAGGTGGAATTATAAGTGCTGGTCCAATGTATGTTTGGTATCCAATGCTTTCTCAATTAAAAGAAAATGGCTTAAAAAATGGCTTATTAGCTACTTTTATGTATACAAGGGCAATTAAAATACCTTTTATTCCAATTATGATAGATTATTTTGGAGCACTTTTTACTGGAATACTTTTTATTTATATAATTATTGGTGCGGTTATTCAAGGTATTTTAATAGAGGTTTTAAAGAAAAAATAGATTAGGATTATATATGCAAAAAATATTTGATGAAGTAAACTCACTAGATAAAAGATGTTACGAAGAGTTTGGATTAAGTGAAGATATACTTATGGAACATGCTGCTTTAAGTATGCAATTATATATTCAAGAAAATCATAGTGATAAAAAAACTATTTTAATAGCTTGTGGTTGTGGAAATAATGGAGCTGATGGAATTGCACTTGCAAGACTGTTACATAAAAAGTTTGATGTTTCTTTATACTTTTATTCAAAAGCAAAATCACAAATGGCAATACTTCAAGAAAAAAGAGCGAAAGCACTAGATATTCCAATTATTGAAGAAGTAATTTCTAGTGATATTATTGTTGATTGTATTTTTGGAACAGGTTTAAATAAAGCTTTAGACGATGATGCAGTTTTATTGATAAATGAATTAAATTCTTTAGATGCAATAAAAATAGCTTGCGATATACCTAGTGGTATTTCTTTTGATGGACAAGTTAAAAGTGTTGCTTTTGATGCTGATGTAACTATTACAATGGGAGCTTTAAAAACTTCATTGTTTTCAGATATTGCAAAAGATTTTGTAGGTGAGATAAAAGTAGCTAATCTTGGGGTTCAAAGAGAAATATATGAAACCTCTACAAATAAATACCTTCTAGAAAAAAAAGATTTAAAACTACCAAATAGAAAGAAACACAATTCACACAAAGGCTCTTACGGACATTTAAATGTAGTTGCAGGTTGTAAAAAAGGTGCAGGAATAATTGCAGCAAAAGCGGCTTTTGGTTTTGGTACAGGGATTGTAAGTGTTGTTTGTCATGAAAATTTAGATTTACCTTATCATATTATGCAAACACATTTTATAAGTAAAAATTGTACAGCAATTGCAATTGGTATGGGACTTGGAAATTATGAAATAGCTGAGGTTCAGAAAATATTAGCAAAAGATGTGAAAAAAATAGTTGATGCAGATTTGTTTTATGATGAATTATTACTTGATGCTTTAGATGAAGATATTGTTCTTACTCCTCATCCAAAAGAGTTTTGTTCCCTTCTAAAATTAAGCAATATTGCAGATATCTCTGTAGAACAATTACAAAATAATAGAATAAAATATGTTGAAGAATTTACTAGCAAGTATCCAAAAGTAGTTTTACTATTAAAAGGAACAAATGTAATAATTTCTCAAGGTAAGAACTTGTATATTAATACCTTTGGGAGTGCAGTTTTAAGTAAAGGTGGAAGTGGAGATGTTTTAAGTGGGTTAGTTGGTTCCCTTCTTGCTCAAGGCTATGAGCCTTTAGATGCTGCGATTAGTGCTTCTTTAGCACATGCATTAGCTGGAGCTAATTATAAGAAAAATGATTTTTCACTTATTCCATCTGATTTAATAGAAGAGGTTAGAAGATTATGAATATTACTTTAGTCCAAACAACGTGTGTTTCAAAAGCTGAAGCAAAGAATATTGCAAAAGTTTTAATTGATTCAAAGCTTGCAGCTTGTGTTCAATTAAGTGAAATTGAGTCTTTTTATAATTGGCACGATGAGTTTTGTTGTGACAATGAAATCTTAGTTAATATAAAAACTAAAAAAGAAGACTTTGATAAAGTTAAAAGTAAAATAAAAGAACATCACAGTTATGATGTTCCTGAAATTATTGAAATAGATATTAGTAATTCAAGTAAGAAGTACTTGAAATTTATAGAAGAAAATACAAAATAAAGTAATGTTTTTATAAAATTTAACAAAATTTCTGATTTTGTTAAATTAACTCTTGACAAAAGATCAAAAACATAATATAATTCCGTCCACTTTTCGTAAGAATAGTGACTGTCGGAGTGTAGCGCAGCCTGGTAGCGCACCTGGTTTGGGACCAGGGGGTCGAAGGTTCGAGTCCTTTCACTCCGACCATTTAAATTGTGGTAGGTATAGCTCAGTTGGTTAGAGCATCTGGTTGTGGTTCAGAGGGTCGCCGGTTCGATTCCGGTTACTTACCCCATTTTTAAATATTTTGATGCTTCCATAGCTCAGCTGGATAGAGCAACGCCCTTCTAAGGCGTAGGTCGCACGTTCGAATCGTGCTGGGAGTACCACTTTTTTTAATCTTTTTTGTAAAAAAGATATTTATGCGGATGTGGTGAAATTGGTATACACGCTAGACTTAGGATCTAGTGCTTTACGGCGTGAAGGTTCAAGTCCTTTCATCCGCACCATTTATACTTAAAGTATCTTCAGTTTACTGAATTTATACTTTTGCGGGAATAGCTCAGTTGGCTAGAGCCTCTGCCTTCCAAGCAGATTGTCGCGAGTTCGAGTCTCGTTTCCCGCTCCATTAAAAAGCCATAAATAAAAAGTTTTTGACTTTTTGTTTATGGCTTTTTTACTTTTAAATAAATGCTTCCATAGCTCAGCTGGATAGAGCAACGCCCTTCTAAGGCGTAGGTCGCACGTTCGAATCGTGCTGGGAGTACCACTAAAACACACTAACTTAATAATTTATCCCTCGCTAAATCATTATTTTTATGTAAACAAAATAATAAAGGATAATCATGTCAATAATTGATGTAAAACTAACAGAAAAAGAAGAAATTTGTATAAGACTTGTTCAAAACAATGAAAACATATTTGATGCTTGTAGTAAAGCAGGAATAATACTTTCATCTGAATTACTTACAGTACTTAAAAACACTTCTAAATAATTGTTAAATTCTATAGGCTCATTACCTATAGGGATTTTAATATCTCATATAATTAATACACTCATAATAAAATTTTAATTTTCAATAACCATTGTCATTTTAATTCCAAATATTTTATTATAGTTGTTTTTATTAATAAACTTGTTCACTTTTACCTTTTAAATTTAACACTTAATTAGAATTTTGTTATAATATAATTATTTTATATATAAATTGAGACAAAAGGCAAATTATTGAAAAAAGCATTCTCTTTAATGGAATTAATGGTTGTAATTATAATTCTTGGATTATTAGCAGCGTTCGTGCTACCAAACTTAACAGGAAAAAGTGAAGAAGCAAAAAGTAAAATTGTTTGTATTCAAATGAAAAGTATTGCTCAAACATTAAAAATGTTTAAACTTGATACTTCATCATATCCAAAAACTGAAGAAGGTCTTTCTCTTCTTGTAGAAAAAAAATATTTTGAAGATGGAAAAGCACCAAGGGATTCTTGGGGTAATGAATTTATTTATATTCAAGGTGAAGAAGACTTTGATTTAATATCACTTGGTTCTGATAAAAAAGAAAGTACAGCTGATGATATTTATTATTCAAAGTGTAATCAATAATTGAAATTGAATAGAGTGAAAAAAGCTTTTACTCTATTGGAGTTAGTAGTTGTAATCATTTTAATTACAACTACATATTACTTAGTTTTTTCAAACACTAATTTTTCTGTAAAAAATGAAAGTAGTAACTTTTCATTAAAATCTTTGAAGCAATATTTATTATCAAATTTCAAATTTGAGAAAAAACTTGATTTTTTATGTATTCAAAAAGAGTTGAAGTGTTATATTAGAATTGATGATGAAATAAAAGAAGACTTTATAATTGAAAATGTATTTGAAGAAAAACCAGAAGTCTATGAATACAATAAAGATATGAATGTAATTGACTATCGAGATGTTAATATTAACAATATAAGTGAAAATATTGTTTTTTTATTTTCAATTAATAGTGATTATAAAGGAAGCGAAATTATTTTAGATACATTAGATGAAAAAGTTTATTTGTTTAATTCAATATTTAATGAAGCTAAAATATTTACTTCAACAAATGAAGTATTAAATACATTTGATGAGAAACAAATAGAGGTTCAAGATGCTTTTTAAATATCAAGGTTTTGACTCTACTGGAAAAAAAGTTAAATCTAAAATTGAAGCTTTAAATTTAAATGAAGCAAAGGGAAAGTTAAAAGTAAAAGGTATTTTATACACTTCTTTAAGTCAAGAAGATTTTAATTTATCAAAGTTTTCACTAAAAAGAAAAAAAACTCTTAGCTTATCTTCTTTATCTTATCTCTCTAGAGATTTAAGTATTTATTTAAACTCAGGAATATCGCTAATCTCAGCTATTAACTTACTTAACCAAAGATACAAAAATGATAAAGTACTTAACTCATTTTTTGAATCAATTTCAACATATTTAGATGAAGGAAAGAATTTTTATGTTTCTTTAGAGTCTCAAAATGTAGTTAATCTTCCAGAATTTTTTAAACAATCTGTAAAAATTAGTGAAAATGGTGGATTATTAGAATCTGTTTTGTTAGAGTTGGCTCATTTTTTAAAAGAGCAAGATAGAATAAGAAAACAAGTTTCTTCAGCCTTGGCTTATCCTTTATTTATTCTGTTTATTTCTTTTTTTATGGTTGGTTTTATGTTAAGCTTTATTGTTCCAAAAATCACAAGTATTTTTACTCAGATTGATCAAGAATTACCCCAGAGTACTAAAATTGTAATTGCTTTAGGAGATTTTTTCTCAACTAATTATATGTATATATTAGCAATTTTATTTGTGATTATAACTTCGTTTATAATATTAATGAAAAAATCAAAAGTATTCAAATATGCCTTTGATAAATTTACTTTAAAACTTCCTTTTTTCTCAACAATGATTGAACAAGGCGAGTTAGCAAGATTCTCATACATGAATTCTATTTTAATAAAATCTGGAGTTCCTATTGTACAAAGTATAAATTTAAGTGCTAATATTTTAAAAAACTCTGTGATTAAAAGGGTATTTGTAGAAGCTTCTAAAAGTGTAGTTGAAGGGAAAAAGTTATCAGTATTATTAAGTACAAATAATATTTATAAAATTGATGAGGCTTTTATTCATTCGATTGCAATTGGTGAAGATACTAGTAGAATGTATGAAATTCTTAATAATCTTGCAACTTTATATAATGAAGCAAATAAAGATAAAACAGATATTTTTCTTGCTTTATTGGAACCTGTATTTATGTTAATAGTTGGTGTTACAATTGGATTTATTGTGATTTCAATGTTATTACCAATATTTTCAATGAACTTGGGTTAATATGAAAAAATCAATTGTTTTATTAATTTCACTTCTATTTATTTCTGCATTATCAATTCTGATTTTAAAGAATTTGGAAGATACTAATTCTTATATAAAAGAGCAAAGTAGCAGATTAAATAAAACGCAAATGATTACGTTAACTAGCAATGCTCAAGTTGAAGTAAGTAAAGTTATTAAAGATAATAAAGAATCAATAGATGAACTTCTTTTGGAAAATGATAACTTATCAATTCCCACAAAAGTAGGGAATAGTGAACTTTTATTCACTCTTGTAAAATATGATAAGGTTGATGTAAATTCTTTAAGTTCAAAAGATAGTAAAGAAAATAGTATTGAAAAGCTTTTTAATGAATATAATATCTCAAGTTTTTATAGTTTTAAAGATATTTATAGAGTACAAGAGAATCAATATAAAGAAAAAGATAATAGGTTTATAAAAAATAGTAAACAACTTGATTTTATTATTGATAAATTTATAAAAGATACCTATAGTGATGAAATTTTAGATATAAAAAATAAAATAGGTTTTATAAATAAAAGTGCTAATAGCGATTTATACGAACTTTTTATAAAGATTAATCATTTAAACGAGCTTTTTAAAGCTTATTATATACTTGATAAGGAAGGTAAGGTGGCATATTTTGAGTCTAGTTTCAAATAAAAATAAAAAAGTGTTCTTATGTACTAATACTAAGATTGCAACAATAGAAAAAGTAGACATTATACTTTCTCCAGAATTTTACTGGGTTAGGATATTTGATATTCCTGTAAAAAATATAATGCAAGCAAGGCATGTTTTACCAACATTATTTGAAGATATTTTAGAAAATATAACAAATTTATCATATCAGGTTATAAAACTTGAAGAGAATAAATATTTATGCTTTGCTTATATCAATAAAAAAATATATGATGTAATCAAACAATCAGGCATCTCTTTATCTTTAGTTAATGGAGTATATTTTGCACAAAATGAATGTAAAAAATTTACGCAGTTTAATAGTGATGGAAAATCTTTTATGTACTCAGAGGATGGAATTTTAATAAAAGTTCCTAAATTAATTACAAGTAATTCCATTGATTTATCAGAAAAAATAGACTCTATTGAATTGTCTTCAAATAAAGTTAATATCAAATTGTATAATAATTTATTAACTTCAAAACAAATCTATTCAATTCTTTTTGTTTTAATTAGTATTTCAATATTGAATATATATAAAATTATTGATTATAAAAAAGAAGTAGAAATCATAGATAAAAAAATAGAAAAAATTAAAATAGAATCTAATCTTCCAAAAAGTTTGCTACAAACTAAAGCTATTTTAAAAAGTAATAGTAAAAAATTAGAAAATGAAATTAGTAAAAGAGATTTCTTAGAATATATATTAGTTAAAAATAAAATCAAAATTAAAACAATAAATTTAAAAGCTGAAAATTTGAGTTTAATTTTAGAAAATTCTAATAAAAAAGATATAGAAGATTATATCTCAAAAAAATATAAAATATTATCTAGTAATATTAATGGAAAAGATTTAAATATAAGGATTAAATTATGAGTAGATTAAATCCTTTATATATCATCGCTCTTTTTATTACTATCTTATTGATATCTTTTTATCTTTTAAATATTGAAAAAGAGAACTTTTTTAGTAAAAACAGTGAATATAAGTCTATTAGTAAAAATGCAAAAGATTATCAGGCATATCAAAGAACTTGGAATAATAAAAAAAATATAAATAAAACAATTGATCAGATTCTAAGGAATAAAATATATGTAAACTCAAAAATATCAAGATTTGAAACAAAAAACAGTATAAAAGTAAGTATTACTTCAAGCGATGAAAAAGCTTTAAACAATTTTTTAAATAGGGTTTTAAATAAGCAAATGATTATAAAGAAACTATTGATAGAAAAAACTAATATCAATTTAGAAATAGGACTTAATTAATGAAAAAAATATTTAAATTCTTTTTCTATTTAGTATTATTGCTCTTTTTCATAATTACACTTTTACCTAAAGAGTCTTTATATAATTTACTTGAACATAAATTATCAAATGAAGAAGTAATAATTTCAAATGAGAAAAGAGACGAAAAATTATTTGTATTAAATGTTAGTGATGCAAAAATTTATTATGAAGGAATTAATGTAGCAGTTATAGATAAAATGTCTTTTTCTACTTTTCTGTTTTTTAATAATATTAATATTTCTAATGTAAAAGTTGGTGAGAGTTTATCTAGAATGATTCCTTCATTAATTGAAAATATTGATATAAAGTATTCAGTTTTGGATTTTAAAAATGTTAAAATACAAAGTTATGGAAGTTTTGGAGAGATAAATGGAAAATTAGATATCTTTGCAAAAAAGATAATCTTAGAATTAAAAGCATCTCCTATTATGAAAAGAAAATATAGCAAATTATTAAAACAAATGAAATTAATTGATGGTAAATATATATGGGAAAAGAATTTATGAATACAAGATTTAATAAATTGATACAAAAATCAATTCCTTACTTATTTATATTTCTAATTGCATATATTATTGCAACAGTTGTTTTTATCATTCTTCCAAAAAATGGAGTTGATTATATTGAAAAATCAACATCTTTTTTAGAGTATAAAAAATTTGATGGCTTTTATTCTAAAAATAGTATCAAAGTTAAAGCAAAAGTAAAAAAAGAGAATAAAGATAATCAAAAAACCTTAGTAAATTATAATTTAAAAGCTATATATTCAACAGTATCAAATTCAGGTTGGATAACAATTGTTAATAAAAGAACACAAAAAAGTTATATTTTATCCCAATTTGAAGATATTGATGGCTATGTTCTTACGCGATTATATAAAGACTATGTAATTATGGAAAAAGTAGCAAAAGAGTATAGATTAGATATCAAACAAGCAAATAATAAATTAAAAGAGTTAGTTTCTGAAATAGAAAAAAATACAAATATAAATATTATTGAAGATGCTTCAAATGTTAAGATTAAAAGAAGTTATTTAAATTCATATATAAATGATATTGATAAAATTTGGGAAAATATTCAAATTCAAGAAATTAGAAAAAATAGTAAAATCGAAGGATTTGAAGTAAAAAGAATTCAAAAAAATTCAGCTTTTACAAAGTTAGGATTAAAGAAGAATGATGTAATTAAATCTATAAACAATAATACTTTAGAATCGTATGAAGATGCATTCAAAGTTTATAACAATATTAATAATATTAAATATTTAAATATAGAAGTTTTAAGAAATAATGAAATAGTGGAGTTAAATTATGAAATTGATTAGGGTTGTTTTATTAGTATTAGTATTAATATTTAGTTTTTCATCTTTTGCAGATGAGAAGTTAAATATTAATTTTAAAGATTTAAAAATCATGGATTTGGTTAAAATCACATCTAAGATAATAGATAAAAATATTTTAGTAACCGAGAATATAAAAGGTAATGTAGATTTTATTTCAACAAAACCAGTTGACAGAAAAGATTTAGTGAAAATATTGATTTATTCATTAGAAGCAAAAGGCTACACACTTATTCAAAGTAAAAATATAATGCGAATTGTAAAGCTAAATGATAGTGCAAAGAATAATGTACCTGTTGTTAACGGTAATAATAGTAAATTGTACTATCAAATGCTTACAGAAGTTTTTCCTGTTCATAATGCAAATGCAGATTATATTGCTTCAAAAATCAGACATTTAATTTCAAAAAATGCAAAACTTGTTACTAATAAAGAATCAAATAGTTTAATACTTACAGATTTTAAAGACAATATTAATACAGTTAAAAAGGTTGTTAATGTAATGACATATGGTGCTAAGAAAAGTATTGAAATCATTAGATTAGACAATATCAAAGCAGATGATGCAAAGAAAAATTTAATCAATGTAGCAAAATCAATTTTTAATGAAAAAATAGAAACTGAAAAAGTTTCAATTATCTCAAATGCAGATGATAATTCTCTTGTAATAGTTGGTAAAAACCAAAATATAAAATATTTAAAAAAATATATTCAAAATATAGATAGTAATGATTCATTAGTTAAAAGAGTTGTAAAAGTAATTTCATTAAAAAATGTTGAAGCTTCAAATGTAATAAAAATCATTGATGGAATTATTGGAAAAAAGAAATACCTAGATCCAAATGCAAAGCCATTAGCATCTGTTGATGAAGAATCAAATTCAATTGTTTTAATGGGACCTTCTGATGAAATTGATTATATAAAAGCATTACTTAGCGAATTAGATAAAGAGAAAGCTCAAGTTTATGTACAAGCTAGAATTATTGAAGTTACAAATACTTTAGTTGATGAAATTGGAATCAAATATGGAATTTTAGGAGGAAGAACAGGGAGTAAAGGCTTAGGAACATTTTCTTCAAGTTTAAATGGAGGAAGTTCAATCGCATTTACTCCTGGAGATATTGGTTTATCTATTCCTACTCTTACATCTGGTTTAGCACTTGGAGCTTCAATTAGTTTGTTAGACCAAGATGGAGCTTTAGATATTGTCTCTGAACCATCAATTTTAGCTATTAATAATAAAGAAAGTTCAATTTATGTTGGTGAAACTATTTCTGTTAAAACTTCATCTACTGTATCAGATGCAGGAACTACTAATGATAATTATTCAAGAGAAGATGTTGGTTTAACTCTAAAAGTAAAACCACGTATTTCCAATGATAATAAAGTTACTTTAGAAATTACAACTGTTTTAGAAGATGTAAAAACTACAGAAACAACAAGTGGAAATGCAGATACAACAAAAAAAGAAGTTTTAACTACAGCAATTGTAAAAAATGGAGAATCTGTAATCTTAGGTGGATTAATAGAAGATAAAGTAGAATCAACAGAAAGTAAAGTTCCTGTTTTAGGCTCTATTCCTCTTTTAGGTAAATTATTTACACATGATAAAACTGATTCAAGAAAGAAAAGCTTAGTTATTATTGTTACGCCTTATATTATTCCAAAATCAAAAGATTTAACTTATGTTAGAGATAAATTATCTGAATTAAAATTATTAGAAGATAAGTATTTAAAAGAGTCATTAATTAGGTTAAAACAAAAACAAATTGATAATTTAAAAAAAGAAGATTTATATAAAGCTAAAATGCAAGAGCTAGATAAAGAGTATAAAGATATAAAAAATCAAAGTAATAAAGCTTTAAATATCCAAAATGAGGATATAGATAGCAGAACCGAGCATGAAAAAAGAGTTGCTGAGATATTAGGAAACTAGATGAATATTCAAGAAATACACAATACCAATCTATTACCTTATGAAATTGAGAATTATACTTTTGCTTTAAAAAATTATGTTTTATTTTCTAAAGTTGATGATGAAATTGTAATTATATTATCAAAAGAATATATGAGTACTTCTTTTGATTATTTATCAAAATGTGAATATGAATATGAAGTAATGTTTTTAGATGAAATCTCTTATGAAAAACTTTACAATAAGTTTTTGGAAATTAGAACAGATAAAGAAATGAACGCAATTCAACAAGAACAAGAAGATGCAACAATTGAAGATGAAGATTTTTCAGTTAGTGAGTTTTTGAAAGTTGGAAGTGATATTTTAACATCAGAAGAATCTGCTCCAATTATCAAATTTGTAAATTCACTTTTTTATCAAGCAATAAAAAAACAAGCTTCAGATATTCATATTGAAATGCATGAATTTAAAGCAGAAGTAAGGTACCGTGTTGATGGGGTACTTTCAAAGCATATAGAGCTTGATAAGAATATTATGTCTTTAGTAATTTCAAGAATTAAAGTTGTTTCAAATTTAGATATTTCTGAAAAAAGAATACCTCAAGATGGTAGAACACAAATTAAAATTGCTGGAAAAACTTTAGATATTAGGGTTTCAATTCTTCCTACTTTTTATGGTGAACGAGTTGTAATGAGAATTCTGATGCAAAGTGAAGATATTTTATCTTTAAAAGAGTTAGGTTTTCCTTCTTATATTACAAATGAATTAGAAAAAATACTTAAAAACTCATATGGAATGGTTTTAGTTACAGGACCTACAGGAAGTGGAAAATCAACTACATTACACTCATTATTACACCAAGTTGTAAGTGTTGAAAAAAACATTATAACAGTTGAAGATCCGGTTGAATATAAATCAAATAAATTTTCACAAATCCAAGTAAATGATAAAGTAGGGCTTTCTTTTGCTTCTGGTTTAAGATCAATTTTAAGACAAGATCCTGATATCATTATGCTTGGAGAAATTAGAGATAAAGAAACAGCTTCCATAGCAGTTCAAGCTGCACTTACAGGGCATTTACTTTTCTCAACTTTACATACAAATAGAGCACCTGCAGCAATTACAAGACTTATGGATATGGGAATTGAAAACTTTTTAATTTCTTCATCTCTTTTAGCAGTTTTAGCACAAAGGTTAGTTCGAAAATTATGTGAAGCGTGTAAAGAAGAGGATGATTCTGAGGCATCACATGCTTTATTTAATTTAAATAAAGACATAAAGCTTTATAAACCTTGCGGTTGTAATGAATGTAAATTTACAGGTTACACAGGAAGAATTGCAATAGGTGAGCTTTTTGTTCTAACAGAAGAAGTAAAAGAGTATCTAAAAACAGATGTTGATGATAATACTTTGATGAAATTAGCTGCTAAAAATGAAATGATATCATTAGACCAACAATTAAGATTAATGCTAGAAAATGGTGAAACTTCAGTCGCTGAAGCTGTAAGAATTGGTATTAAATAAATGAAAAAATCTTTTTCATTAATGGAAGTAATTATCGCAATAATAATGTTAAGTGTTGTAATGCTTACATTGTTACAAGTTAAAAGTGATAATATCTTTTTAGTGACTAAGAGTAAAGAAAAATCTGTGTTCCAAGATTATATTCAAACAGCAATTAATATCAATGAAAAAGATAATATCAATGAAAATAGATATTTAGGAAAATTATATACATTTAAAAATGATGATATAAGAAGAGAATTAAAAGATATTAAAATAAAAGTAAAAAAAGAAGAAGTAGATACTGCAAGTTTTAAAAACGATGTTGTAAATTTTAGTATCACTACATATGAAACAAGTTATAGCATAGAAGATGATATAAAAAAAAATATGTATTCTTTTAAAATTAAGTTGTGATTATGAAAAGAGCTTTTACACTACTTGAGGTAGTAATATCTATTACAATTTTTATGATTCTATTATTGTTCTTATATAAAGTTCTTGATCAAACGAAGCTTTCAAATACACAATTTAAAACAAAAGAAATTGACATTAAATCAACAAATCAATTAAGTAATATCTTTCTTGAAGATATTCTTGAAAAAACAACTAAGATTACATTTAAAATAGATAATGATAAGAATACACAAATTACTTTTAAAACTTCAAATACATATCATAATCCTTTTTATAGTTATGTAACATATCTTATTTCTTCAAATGATAAACTAATTAGAATGGAAAGTAAAGATAAGTTTTTATTTCAAGATACTCCAATTGAATTTTATGATAATGCTTTTATAGATATCCTCTTAGAAGATATAGAGTATTTTGAAGTAGTATCTAATGATACAAACTATACGATTGTAATTAAGCAGAAAAATAGAGATAGGTTGATTTTTAGTGCTTATGAATTCTTGTAAAATCAAGTAAAAAAAAGCTAACAAAATAAATTGCTAGCTTCTTAAATTAAGGAGAGGGGTTTCTTGTTAAATTATTAACAAGAAGTATGAAGTCTAGTATCAGTATCTTCTTCTGGATAGAAAGAAGCTAGTGTACAATGACTAATAGCAGATGCTGCTAAAATATTAGTACTTGCTGCTGATGTTTGCGTATTGTTAAAACTTAAATAATCTGGAGAATCATTGTTCTCAAGAGGATAAAAAGATGCAAATACTTTGTTATCACTAGTTGCAACTGCTAAAGTTTGATAAGCTTTTGAATCATCTTGAACTGAAGAAAGATAACTTGGTGTATCATCGTTCTCAACTGGGTAAAAACTTGCAAATGTATCTTGTGCTGATAATGCACTTCCTGCTAATAAACTTAATCCTATAATAGTTGTTGATAATTTTTTCATTTTAAAATCCTTTTAAATATTAATTTTTTATTTTCGTTTGTTTGATAAGTGTATTATAGATTTTTTATGTGTATCTTGCGTAAAGAGTTCGTTTATTGTTTGTGTAGTGTTGAATCATGAACTAATAGTTCTATGATTCAAATTATAAGAATTAGTTTAAAAAGATTTATAGTAACATCATCGCATCACTAACGATACATTTCCCACCGTATCTTTTAGTAAAGGCTCTTATTTCTTCTTTTATCTCTTCAAATTTTGAGCTATCACATACTGTAAAAATATAGTTATTACTTTGTATATCACTAAACTGATCAGCCATTTTTATTCCATGACCACCTGAGCCTTCTATATCTTTGATGATTGTATATCCCGTAATATCTTTTTCTTTAAATAAATCTAGTACCTTATTTAAATAAATTGATTCTATTATCATTTCGATTTTTTTCATGCTTTTCATAGTTTACCCCCAAAGTAAATTTATTAAATAGTAATATAATGGTATCCCTAATGATATATTAAAAGGGAAAGTGATTGCTAAGCTAAGTGGTAAATAAATACCAGGATTAGCTTCTGGAACTGATAATCTCATAGCTGCAGGAACTGCAATATAAGAGGCACTACCACTTAGAAGTGCAAGTAAAAATGCATCACCTTTTGATAATTCAAAAAAGTAAGCTAATGCCATTGAAAGTGAGGCATTAAAAATTGGCATTGCTATTGCAAATATAATTAAGAATAGTCCTAATTTTTTTAGTTCATAAATTCTTTTAGCAGCTACTATTCCCATATCTAATAAAAAGAATGCAAGCATTCCTTTAAATAATGTACCAAATAATGGCTCCATTGAATCCCAACCTTTTTGACCAGTTAAAATTCCAATAATTAAAGCACCTACAAGTAAATAAACAGAAGGGTTTAAAAATGCTTCTCTTAAAATTTCACCCCAATTTGTACCTGTTTTTTCTTTATTATCTTTGTCATTTTTGTCTTTTGCAAATAATGTTGCAAAAACTAAACCAATGATAATTGCAGGTGATTCCATAAGCGTCATAGCTGCAACCATATATCCCCCATACTCAACTCCAATTGTTTGAAGATAAGTAATTCCAGTAATAAATGTAACTGCACTAATAGAACCAAATGTGGCAGCAACTGCAACTGCATTATAGGTATCGAGTTTTATACGCAAGATAAAATAACTATAAATTGGTACAAGTGTTGCCATAAATACAGCTAAGCCAAGTGATTTAAAAATATAAATATCTATACCACTTTTTGAAAGTTCATATCCCCCATGAAGTCCAATTGCTATTAATAAATAAAGAGAAAATAGCTTTGGTAAAGGCTGTGGAATCGATAGTTCTGATTTAAAGAAAACTGCAAGCATACCAAGAAAAAAGAATAAAATAGGAGGGTTTAAAATATTTTGTAATATTAAGTCTAAGTTCATAATTTGTTTCCTAATTGAAATATTAAAAGCGATTATACTTTTTTTTTATTTTTATTAGCTTATAAATTTGTGATTTTATTTTTCTTACATTTTTTTCCTTTATACTGCTTTTATATAAAAAATAAAAGGCTAAATTATGAAAAATTCGATTACAAAAGTTTACAAGAATCTTGCATTTGCAGGATGTTTAGTTGCAGGACTTGCTACATCTTCTGTTGCATCAAGTGTTGATAAAGTTCACTTCCTAATTCCTGGAGGAGCTGGTGGTGGTTGGGATGGAACTGCTAGAGGTGTTGGTGAAGCTTTAAAGAAATCAAATCTTGTTCAAGAAACATCATTTGAAAATATGTCAGGTGGCGGTGGTGGTAAAGCCATTGCATACTTAATTGAAACTGCTAAAAAACAACAAAACACATTAATGGTAAATTCAACTCCAATTGTAATTAGATCTCTTCAAGGTGTTTTTCCTCAGTCTTTTAGAGACTTAACTTTAGTTTCTTCAGTTGTCGCTGATTATGGAGTTTTAGTTGTTAAAAATGATTCTAAATACCAATCATGGGCTGATGTAAAAGCTGCTTTTGATAAAAGTCCTAGAAATGTAAAAGTTGCAGGTGGAAGTTCAAGAGGTTCTATGGATCATTTAGTTGCTGCTCAAATTTTTAAAGCTGCTGGTGGAAATCCAACATCAGTAAGATATGTACCTTATGATGCAGGTGGAAAAGCACTTGCTGGTTTATTAACTGGTGAAGTAGATGTTTTATCAACAGGTTTTGGTGAAGTATTAGAAAAGCATAAAAAAGGTGAATTAAGAATTATTGGTGTAACTTCAAATGAAAATATTGAAGGAATTCCAAGTTTCAAAAGCATGGGTGCAGATGCATTTTTTGCAAACTGGAGAGGATTCTTTGGCGCTCCAAACCTTTCTGAAGAAAAAACACAAGCATTTGCTGATGTGATTGGAAAAATGTATGACACACCTGAGTGGGAAGTTGTTAGAAAAAGAAATGGTTGGGCAAATTTATATCAACCAACAACAGAATTTAAATCTTTCCTAGAAAAACAAGAAGAAGTAATTGGTTCTTTAATGAAAGAAATGGGATTCTTATAGAATAAAGAGAAGAGGGTTTTCCTCTTCTTATTATTAAAGGTTAATAATATGACAAAAAATACAATAGGTTCAATATTTTTTTTAGTTTTTTCAAGCTTTTATTTTTTTAATGTATTTAGTATTAAGAAAATGCCAGGTAGTCAGTTTGAAGTAATGACAGCTTCTACTTTCCCTTTTTATATAGGATTAGCTGGAATAATAGTTTCACTTATGATTCTTATATTTTCTCTTATAAAAAAAGATGATAATGATTTTTTAACATTGAAGTATTTAAAAACATTAGATTTTAAAACTACATTATATTTCGTTATTGCGATGATTTTTTATGGGTTTACAATTAGAACATTAGGATTCATTATCTCGACTATAATTTTTTTACTAATAGGTTTTCTACTATTAAAAGAGAAAAATATAAAAAGAATATTACTAATTTCATGCGGTGTTTCAATAGGATTTTACCTATTGCTAAATAATGTTTTAGGTGTTTATATAGACCCTGGAATGTTATATGAATATTTCTTAGGAGAACAATCATGATGGATGGTATATTAGCAGGTGTTGTTACTGCATTTTCTATGTATAATATTTTAATGGTTGCAGTAGGTTGTTTTGCTGGAACTTTTATTGGAATGCTTCCTGGACTTGGACCAATTTCTGCAATTGCGTTAATGATTCCAATTACATATGGAATGGAGCCTTCTTCTGGTTTAATTCTAATTGCAGGTGTTTATTATGGTGCAATTTTTGGAGGTTCTACCTCTTCAATTTTAATTAATGCTCCTGGAGTTGCAGGAACTGTTGCTAGTTCTTTTGATGGTTATCCAATGGCGAAAAATGGTCAGGCTGGAAAAGCTTTAGCAATTGCTGCATATTCATCATTTACAGGTGGAACAATTGCAGCAGTATTTTTACTTTTTGCAGCACCAGCACTTGCAAATGTAAGTTTGAGTTTTCAGTCATCTGATTATTTTGCTTTAATGGTTCTAGGGTTAACAGCAGTTGCAGCTTTTGCTGGAAAAGGAAAGTTTTTAAAAGCAGCTATTATGACTATTTTTGGACTAATGTTAGCAACTGTTGGAACAGATTCTGATTCAGGAATTGCAAGATTTACTTTTGGAAGATTAGACTTAATCGATGGAATTTCATTTTTACTTCTAGCAATGGCAGCTTTTGCTTTATCTGAAGCTATGATGAATATTTTAGAAAATCATAAGCAAACAAAAGAAGAAGTAGATGCTCTTAAAAAAGATATTGGTTCATTAAAAATTACAAAAGAAGAAGTAAAAGAGATGGCTCCAACTGTTGGAAGGTCATCTGTTCTTGGTTTCTTTGTTGGAGTACTTCCAGGTGCAGGGGCAACTATTGCTTCATTTTTAGCATATGGAATGGAGAGAAGTATTGCAAATGTAAAAGATAAGCTTACTTTTGGAAAAGGAAATGTAAAAGGTTTAGCAGCTCCTGAAAGTGCAAATAATGCAGCTTGTTCAGGTTCATTTGTACCTTTATTAACACTTGGAATCCCAGGTTCTGGTACTACTGCTATTATTTTAGGTGCATTAATTTCTTATGGAATTCAACCAGGACCAACTATGTATGTAGATAATCCAGCACTATTTTGGTCTGTAATTATTTCAATGTATATTGGTAACCTTGTATTATTAGTTTTAAATTTACCATTAATTCCCTATATTGCAAAACTATTAACAATTCCAAAACAATTGTTATTACCATTGATTATCTTTTTCTCATTAATTGGAGTTTACTTAGTTACATTTAACAACTTTGATATTTATATGATGACAGGTTTTGCAGTTGTTGCATTGTTTTTAAGAATAGTTGATTTCCCAATGGCTCCTATGATTTTAGGATTTATTTTAGGTGGAATGATGGAAAGTAATCTTAGACGAGCACTTACAATTAGTGATGGTTCTTTAGCTTTTCTTTGGGAAAGACCAATTACATTAAGTATTTTAATATTAACAATTGTATTATTATTCTTACCACTAGTTAGTGAATATTTTGCTAGAATTAAAAAAGGTAAAAAGGCGTAAGCTTTCTTTTTACCTTAAAAGAGGTATTCATGGAAAAATTTAAAAAATATACAATTTTATATCTTGAAGATGATGAAGCTGTAAGAACAATCAACTCAAGGTTTTTAAAACGTATGTTTAATGAACTTTATGAAGCTGGAGATGGTCTTGAAGGACTATCTTTATATAAAAAACACAATCCTGATATCATTCTAACAGATATACAAATGCCTGAGATGGATGGTATCACACTTGCAAAAGAAATCAGACAAAGTGATACTACAACTAAAATAATTATTTCAACAGCTTTTAGTGATAAAGAATATTTATTAGAAGCAATTGAATTACATTTAGAAAAATACATAATTAAACCACTTACAAGTAGAAACTTAATCCCAGCACTTACAAAAGCAGTTGATGATTTAGAAAAAAACAAAAATTCTAAAATAGAAATTACAGAAGATTTCTATTTTAATACTCAAACGTCTGTTTTTTATTTTGAAGAAAAGGTTATAGAATTAAATAAAAAAGAGCTACTATTTTTAAAGCTATTATGCTTAAATAAAAACAGAGTTGTAAGCTATGAAGAAATAGAACAATATGTCTGGGAAGAAGAGTATATGAGTTTAAACTCATTAAGAACTACGATTGGATTTTTGAGAAAAAAGATACCAGTAAATTGTATTAAAAACATTTCAAATATGGGATATAAATTAAAACTTGAAAGTTAATTACCAAAGAAAAATTGAACAAGGTGTAAAGAAAACTACACTACTTAGCTCCACAATTATTATCATTATTGTTGCAACTGTAATTGGTGCAACACTTATTAAAACAGAATACAATAACTTTAAAACTCATATAGAAAATTTTAAAACCACTTTAATTGAAAGAGAAAAATTTTATATTAAAACAGCTGTAGAAAACTTAGTTAGTGATATGAAGTTTGAAGAAGAAGCAATTTTAAATTCTAAAAAAGAAAGAATAGAGAAACAATCTATAATTGCTTATAATTTAGCTTACTCTTTATATGAGAAAACTAAAAACTTATCAAAAGATGAACAAATAAATTTTATAAAAAATTCGATAAAGCAAATCTCAAAAAAACAAAGTGATATTAACTATTTTATTTTAAATACAAGTGGTAGATTGATTTTGAATAGTGAAAATAATAGTGATGAAAATGAAGTTTTTTTAGATTTTGAGGATATAAATGGTTTAAAGTTTATAAATAAAATGATTGATTCAAATAAAGATAAACAAAACTTTATTGAATATTTTTGGTATAAACCAAATAGTAATATCACAGCAAAAAAGATTACATATACAAGACATTTAAAAGAGTTAGGAATTATAATTGGTTCAGGTAGTTTCCTTGAAGTAGAAAAAAATAAATTAAAAAAGAGAATATCAAAAAAGATATTTAATCAAAACTATAATACTGAAGAGTTTGTTTTAATATATAAAATAAATAGTTTAAATAACATTGCTAGTAAAAGTGATTTATTAACACAAAAACATATTATTTCAAGTAAAGTTGAGCTTAAAGCTATGGAAGATTTACTAATAGAAACAAACTATAAAGGAAATGATTATATTTATTTTGATAATAAAAGGAAACTCCTTTATGGAACTTTTGTTACAAACTTACGTTATTTTATAGGAATTGGAGTTGATTTAACTCAAATCAATAATATTATAAAAAAAGAAAGAGCTACTTCAATTGATAACCTATCTAGTAAAATATTAAAATTAGCAATTATTATTTTAATAATGACTGTAATATTTTTTATGTTCTCACTTGGTTTTACAAGAAAAATAGAGAAACTTTTCATACAATATAGACAAACAGTAAAACAAAACGAAGAAAAATATGCACTTCTTTTTAATTATAGTAATGATGGTTTTATAATTTCACAAATGAAAGAAGATAAAACACTTATTTTAAGTCTTAATAAAACTGCACTAAAAATAACAGGGTATGAATCTAGTGAAATTTTAGAACAAGAGTTTTTTGACCTTTTTAATAATCTAGATTTAGAAGAAACTAAAAAATCTAAGTCTTTATCCAAAACAGTTAAACTAGTAAGAAAAAACAAAGAAATTAGAACTATTGAATTAAATATGATTGTATATTCATACGAAAATCAAAATCTACTTTTTGCATCTTTACGAGATATAACAGAAAGAACTCTTTTAAAAGAAGAAAAACTAAAACAGCAAAATATATTAATTCAAAAATCAAAAATGGCAGCAATGGGTGAAATGATAGGAAATATTGCACATCAATGGAGACAGCCTTTATCACAAATTTCAGGTTTATTTTTTGACATAGAATCAGCTTATGATTATAAAGAATTAGATAAAAAATACTTATCTCAAAGAGTTGGTGATGCAAATGATCTACTTGAATATATGTCTAAAACTATTGATGATTTTAGAAACTTCTTTAATCCAACTTCCAAAAAAGAAGAGTTTTTAATCCAAGATGCAGTTTTTAGAGCAATAAAGATTTTAAAATCAACTTTAGAACATCATAAAATCGATATTCAAATTCAATGTGATAAAAAATACAAGATTTATGGATATAAAAATGAATATTTACAAGCAATAGTTAATATTATTTCAAATGCAAAAGATATTTTAGTTGATCAAAAAATAAAAAATGCAAAAATAAAAGTATATGTAAAAGAAATTGATGATGAAATTATATTATTTATTGAAGATAATGCAGGTGGAATTGATGCTTCAATTATGGATAAAATATTTGATCCATATTTTACAACTAAATATGAATATGGAACAGGAATTGGGCTTTATATGACAAAATTAATTATTGAAGAGAAAATGAATGGAGTTATAAAAGTTGAAAACTTAAATGATGGAGCGGTATTTTCTATTAAAGTATAGATAAACTAACATTTAAATACTACTAAAAATATCTAATTAGATTATTATATAACAAAAAAGGCTTTATCATGAAAGCTAAAAAGCGAATCTGGATTGTAGGTGGAAGTAGTGGTATTGGCTTAAAACTAGTAAACTTGTGTTTAAATGCTAATTATCAAGTAGTTGTATCCTCTAGAAGTGCTAGTACAAACGAGTCATTATTAGCACTAAAAGATGTTTTCTCTCAAGATTTAGCGCTAGTAGACCTTGATGTATCTAATAAGCAAAATATTGCAAGTAGTGTTAAAGAAGCTTGGAATGCTTTTGATGGTTTAGATATCTGGTTTTACAACGCAGGTGCTTATGAAGTTATGACTATTGATACTTGGGATAGTGAAAAATTTGAGCAAATGAATGAAGTTAATTATCTTGGAATTATAAGATTAATGAACGAATTATTACCTTATTTTAAAGAGAGTAAAAAAGGTCATTGGGTTTGGAACTCTAGTATCTCTTCTTATTTTGGTTTACCTCAAGGTGGTGGATATTCAGCTCCAAAAGCAGCTTTAGTAAATCTTGCACAATCTTTACAACCAGAATTAGACCCTTTAAATATAAAACTTCAAATCATAAATCATGGTTTTGTAAAAACAAGACTTACTGATAAAAATAAATTTGAAATGCCACAATTAATGCAGCCAAAATATGCAGCGCAAAAGATTTTAGAAGGAATTGAAAACCCAGACTCTTTTGAGATTAGGTTTCCTTATATTCTTTCTTTATTTTTAAGAATATTAAGAATATTACCATATAAAGTTTCACTATATTTAACAAAAAAGATGCTTCCATGAAAACACAAGATTACGCTTTATTCTTTGAAAATATTACAAAAGAAACACCAATAAAAGAGTATGAAAATGTATTTGATATTAATGCAAAGTTCAAGGACCCTTTTAATGAGGTTAAGGGCTTAGATAAAATATATGATATTTTTCAAGATATGTATATAAAGCTTGATAATCCAAGATTTAAAGTAATTGAAATAGTAGAACAAGGTGATATCTCATACCTAAGATGGATTTTTGAGTTTAATTTTAAAAACGATTCTTTGCTTAATTCTTTTGAAGGAGTTTCAAGAGTTGAGTTTAATGAAAATCAAAAGGTTATCTCTCATGTTGATTATTGGGATAGTGCAGAAAACTTATATGAAAAAATTCCCATTCTTTCTTTTTTTATAAAATTAGTAAAAAGAAAAATCAAAAGCTAAGATGAAAACTCTTGATAAAAAGACTGTAATCTATTATAGTTTAATAGCTATACCTTTAGCAATTGTAGGCTTACCTTTATATATTTATTTACCAACTTTTTACGTAAGTGATGTTGGTATAAATGTAAGCATTGTAGGTTTGATTCTTTTTATTGCAAGACTTACAGATGTTTTTACAGATCCTTTTTTTGGACTTTTAAGTGATGAGAGTGTAAAGAAATTCTCTAGCAGAAAACCTGTTATGATTTTTGGTTCTTTTATTTTGATACTAAGTTTTTACGCACTTATTAATCCAAATTTACAATATCCTGAACTTTGGCTTTTTTGTTTTTCTGTTTTGATTTATATAGGATGGAGTATGATAAATATTCCCTATCTTACATGGAGTAGTGAGATAAGCCAAATATATGAAGAAAAAACTATTTTAAATAGTTCTCGCGAACTTTTTACTATTATTGGAGTATTAATTGCTTTGCTTGTTCCTTATGTTTACAAGGTAGCTCAAAACCCAAATGAAACTCTAAATTTACTATATTTTACTTTTTTGTTTTTATTCTTGCCTTTATTTTTAATTACAATGAATAAAATAAAAATTAATGCAGATATACAAAGTAGTGATTTTTCTTTTAAAAATATTAAAAGTGTTTACAAGAAAATACCAGATATAAAGCTTTTACAAGTAGGTTACTTTCTTAATAATCTTGCAAATGCTCTACCTGCAACACTTTTTTTACTTTTTATAGAACTTGTTATAAAGGAAAAAGACTCAAGTGGAATGGTTTTGATTTTATATTTCTTTGCAGGTATTGTAGCCTTACCTTTTTGGTATAAACTTTCAAATAAAATTGGCAAGAAAAAAACATGGATAGCTTCTATTTTATTAGCTTCAAGTGCTTTTATTTTTGTGCCTTTTTTACAAGAGGGTGATTTGACTGCTTTTATAATCATTAGTATAATTACAGGACTTTGTTTAGGTGCTGATATGGCAATGCCTACATCTATACAAAGTGATTTAGTTCAAAAAACAAAAATGTTATCTTTTAATATCTCAGGTTTACTTTTTGGTATTTGGACAATGATTACAAAGTTAACTCTTGCTCTTGCAGTTGCTTTAGGTTTTGTAATACTTGGTATTTTTGACTTTGAAGCAAGTAGTCCTAGTAGTACTTCATTACTGATATTGTCTTTACTTTATGGTTTAGTTCCAGTTTTCTTTAAACTTGCAGCCATTTACTTTATTAATAAATACAAAGATATTCAACAATAAAAAGCAGGTTTCTTTATAAAGAAACATTTTTTTACTACAAAAAAACCTTATAAAAATATAGAATGTCATTATAAGGAGTTTGAGATGAAATTAAATATTATATCTTTTTTTATTACCATGGTTATAACTCAAACTCCTTATGTTCTTGCAAAAGCACCTGCGCCTGTAAACTATTTAAATGCTAAACAATTCAGTGGCTTATGGTACGAAATTGCAAGAACATATAATGATTTTGAAAAAGACTGTGTAGGTTCAACAGTTGAGTATAAACATGTAGAACCTTTAAAATATGAAATAATTAATAAATGCTTTAAAAATACCTTTGATGGGAAAATCATAGAATATAATGGTACTGCAAAACCTAGCAATGGAAAAGATATGTCAGAAATTGATATGACATATTTTTGGGTTTTTACAAAAGAATATAGAATAATAAATTTAGATGAAAACTACGAATGGGCAGTTGTATCTGATATAGATATGAAAACTCTATGGATAATAAATAGAAAACCTTTTATGAAAAAAGAAAAACTTGACAATATTGTGGCTTCTTTAGATAAACACATGGATACCTCAAAATTAATTTACACTCCACATAAAAAGAAAGAAGACTAAAATGAAAAATGAAAAAAGATTAAAAATTGCAGTATTAGGTGCTGGTATTAGTGGTTTAGGAAGCGCATATTTATTAAGTAGAAAACATGATGTAGATTTATATGAAAAAGAGAATAGACTTGGAGGTCATGCAAGAACTACACAAGTTAGTGAAAATGGTAAGACTTTTGGAGTTGATACAGGTTTTTTAGTTTTTAATCATGAAACATATCCATTACTTACAAAACTTTTTAAAGAGCTTGATGTAAAAATTGAAAACAGCGATATGAGTTTTGCCTTTTGGAATAAAAAAACTAACCTAGCTTATAATGGTGAATCATTAAGAGGAATGTTTTTTCAAAAGAAAAACCTTTTTTCATACTCACACTTGAAAATGATAAGTGATATTTTAAAATTCAATAAAAAAGCTAATAATGATTTAGATACAGATCATGCTGATTTAGATTTAACTTTAGGAGAGTATTTAAAAGATTACTCTTACTTTTTTAAACAAAGATATATTATTCCAATGGGTGCTTCTATTTGGTCAACTCCTAGTGAAAAAATGAATGAATTTCCTGCAAGAACTTTTTTACATTTTTTTAAAAACCATGGACTTTTAGGTGTTGATACACAACATCAGTGGTTAACAGTAAGTGGTGGTTCAATCAACTATGTAAATAAAATTTCAGAATTTATCTCTGGAAAAATTATAAAAAATAGTGATGTAATATCAGTTGAAAGAGAAGATGATGAAGTAGTACTTGTTCACGAAGATAATAGCAGATCAGTTTATGACAAAGTGATTTTCGCAATGCATGCACCTGATGCTTTAAAGTTAATTGATGAACCGACAATTGATGAGTTAAATATTCTTTCATGTTTTGAATATAAAGAAAACAAAGCACTTTTACATAATGATACAAAAGCTTTGTACCCAAATAAAGATGTATATGCAGCTTGGAATTATAAAACAAATGAGAAAGATGATAATAAAACAGATGAAAATGTAACACTATCTTATTGGATAAATAGATTACAAAATTTAAAATCAGAAAAAGAGTATTTTGTATCATTAAATGAGACACAAAAAATTGATAAGGTTATAGAAGAAATATCATACGAACATCCACAATTTGATGTAAAAGCAATTGATGCTCAAAGTAAAAGAAATGTAATAAACGGTAAAAACAATACATATTTTGCAGGAGCATATTGGAGATATGGATTCCATGAAGATGGTTTGTATTCTGCTAATACAATTGCCCAAGAGTTTGGATGTGAGTTATGAGTCACAAGTTTCAAGAAGGAATAATTTATCATAAAAGAGTAAGTCCAAAAAAACATGAGTTTAAATATAAGTTCTTTATGCTTGATATTGATATGAATGCTTACGAAAAACTTGATAATAAATATTTCTCAAAAAATAGCTTTAATCTTTTTTCTTTTAACACAAAAGATCACTTTGGTGCAAGTGATGATTTTAGAGTAAATATAAAAGAGATACTAAATAAATACTCTATTGAAGCTACACAAAAAATGAGATTTATAACACTACCTAGTATTTTAGGATATGTTTTTAATCCTATTAGTGTGCTTATTCTTTTTGAAAAAGATACACCAACACACATGATTGCTGAGGTTCATAATTATAATGGTGGAAGGGTTATTTATCCAGTAAAATTAGAATCAAAAGATAATAAACATTTTAAAGGTGTAGGGCTTAAAGATATGTATGTATCTCCTTTTTTCCAAAGAGATGGAAGATATGAGTTTTCATTAATATATGAAGCAAATCAGTTTTCATTAGGCATAAATCTTTTTGAAAATGATAAAAAAATGTTGAATTCAACATTTGTAGGAAAATCAAGAGTTTTTAATGAAGTAAATGTTCTGTCACTATTTTTCTCTCATACACTTTTAACTGTATGGGTAGTTACTAGAACGTTATGGCAAAGTTTAAAACTTAAATTAAAAGGCTTAAAATTTAATAAGCCAACAGCACAAGACCAAGTAAGGAGGGCATAATAATGAAGACTTTATGGAATAAACTAGGGGATAAGTATTTATCAAAAATCACTCAAGGAACTTTAGAAGTAGTTTACAGTGATGGTAGTACAAAAATATATGGTAATAACCAAGAACCAAAAGCAAAACTTGTTTTAAATAATGCAGATTTGTTTAGACGATTGACATTATTTGGAGATATTGGTTTTGCTGAATCTTATATGGATAAAGATTTTGAATGTGATGATTTAACTGCATTAATCAAAATAGGTATTATTAATTCTGAATCACTTGAAACTAAAAGTGAAGATGCAAAGAAATTCTCACTTCATAATTTATTCCCAGTTATGAATAAAATAAAGCATTCATTAAGAAAGAACTCTAAAACTAGGTCTGCTAAAAATATTCAAGAGCATTATGATTTATCAAATCAATTCTTTGAACTATTTTTAGATGATACAATGATGTACTCATCAGCTGTTTTTGAAAAGCCAGATGAACCACTTTTTGAAGCACAAAAAAGAAAAATTGATATTTTAGCAAAGAAATTAAATCTTAAAAAAGGCTCAAAAGTATTAGAAATTGGTTCAGGTTGGGGTGCTATGGCTATGCATTTAGTAAAAGAGTATGGTTGTGAAGTTACAACTTTAACACTTTCAAAAGAGCAAAAAAAGCTATGTGAAGGTAGATTCAAAGAGCATAATATTGAAGAGTCTGTAGATGTAATATTAAAAGATTATAGAGATATGCAAGGGCAGTTTGATGCAGTAATTGCAGTTGAAATGTTCGAAGCAGTGGGGCGTGAGTATTTTGATGTGTTCTTTAAAAAATGTGAAGAGCTATTAAATCCTCATGGAATTTTAGTGATGCAAATTATTACAATGCCTGATCAAAGATACTCTTCATACTGTAAGGGAACTGATTTTATTCAAAAGTATATTTTCCCAGGTGGTCATCTTCCAAGTGTTGGAAAAATACTAGATGTTACAAGTAAAAATACAAAATTAAACCTTCTTCATATGGAAGAATACACAGAACATTATGCAAAAACTTTAAATGTTTGGCATGAGAACTTTAACCAAAAATTAGAAGAAGTAAAAAACTTAGGTTTTGATGAGTACTTTATTAGAATGTGGAAAATGTATCTTTGTTATTGTGAAGCTGGATTCTTAACAAGAAATATTAATCTTGTTCAAGTTGCTTTTACAAGATATCAAAACGTTGCATTAAATCAAGGTTTAGTTGCATGAAACTAAAATTTCTTTCATTAACTATTATTACAAGTATTATTTTTATAATATTCATAGGATGTTCAAAAATGCAAATAGAAGACTTTACAAATAAAAGCCCTGAATTTATTCCACAAGAATATTTCAAAGGTAAATTACGAGCTTATGGTTTAGTAAAAGACAGAAGTGGAAAAATTATCAGAACTTTCAAAGGTGAACTTGAAGGTTCTTGGGATGAAAATGGCATTGGTACTTTAGATGAAAAATTTGTATATGATGATGGAGAAAAACTAACTAGAGTTTGGAAATTAAAACCAACAGGCAAAAAAACTTTTGATGCAACAGCAGGAGATATAATTGGAACTGCAAAAATGATTGCTAATGGAAATACTGTAATGATTGATTATGTTATGGAAGTACCTTATAATGACAGTACTATTAATATCTCTGTAAAAGATTGGCTTCACTTACAAGATGATGGAGTAATAATAAATCACTCAAAAATGAAAAAGTTTGGCTTTACTGTTGGTGAGCTAGTTATTACCATCATCAAAGATTAAAAATACTAAAGTATCAAATAAGAATAGAAGGGTATTAAAATGAAAGCAATAATATTTATAGCACATGGAAGCAAAAAAGACAAATCAAATAATGAGTTTAAAGCCTTAGTTGAAAATATTTCAAAGAATGTTAAAACTTATGAATTGAAAAAAGCAGCTTTTTTGGAATTAGCAAGCCCAAGTATTGAAGAGACTGCATTAGAGTTTATAAAAAAAGGTGCAAAAGATATATCTTTTTACCCATTCTTTTTAAATTCGGGAAAACATGTATTAATTGATTTACCTGAAATAATCGATGGATTAAAAAAAGAGTACAAAGATATTAACTTTACACTATTAGAACATTTTGGAAAATCAAAAAGAATTGAAGAGATTATACTAAGTGATATTGAATAGATAGTATAAACTGACATTTTTTCACTACTAATGTTTATTTAAAAGTAATAAAATAAAACAAAAAAGTGGAAAAATGAAAATAGCAATTATCGGTGCAGGTTTAAGTGGATGTAATGTTTATAAAAACCTAAAACAACAAAATCATGATATTACAATATTTGAGAAATCAAGAGGTACAGGTGGGAGACTTAGTACTAAATATATTGATGATAAATTCATAGACCATGGAACACCTTTTATAAATACTAGAAATTATAAATCTGCAAACTTTTTAGATTTCTTAGATAAAAAAGTTACACAAAATACTCTAAGAAATATTGATAAAAAATACTACCCTACAAACGGAATCAACAAATTATGTTCATCTTTGATTAATAAAAAAGATTTAATTACAAATACTAGAATAACTAATGCAAAATTAATTAATCAAAAATGGACTTTAACAGATAATACGAATACTATATATGATGATTTCGATTTTGTAGTTTTTACAATTCCTGCTACACAAATTTTAGAAAATGATTTTGATTTAGATGAAGATACAAAAGAACAATTACAAAATATTTCATATGCTCCAATGGCTAGCTTGATTTGCTATACAAATAATACAAACACTAAAAAAATTAAAAATCAAGACCTAAATAAAAGTGAACTTTTTTACAAAGTTATAGATAATTCAACAAAATATGATTATGAAGATTTTGAAAGTTATGTATTTCATCTAAATAAAGATTTTGTTTTAGAAAATATGAATTTAGAAAAGAATGAATTATTTGAATTAATTCATCAAAAAATCTCAAAAGAGTTTGATATTAATTTAAAAGAAGATTTCAATGTTGTTGAACATTTTTGGAAATTTGCTTTTGCAAAAGAGCAACTTGAAAAAGATTTTATTTTAAATAAAGAAAAATCTTACGGGATTTGTGGTGATTATTTCAATGGTATTAATTTAGAAGCTACCTATCAAAGCTCTTTAAAGATATCAGATGAAATAAATTCAATTTATAAAAAAGGATAGAAAATGTTAACAGAATTAATGAATACAGTAATAGGTGCAAAAATAGCAGCAGAAGAAAAAATGAAAACAGATTTAAAAGCTTTAAAAAAAGATGGAAAAATGAAAAAGTGTGATTTTAAAAAGCATATAAAAGAAATAGAAAAAAAAGGTAAAAAAGAACATAAAGAGCTTAAAAAACATGTAAGATCTATGATGAAAGAGATAATCAATGAACTAGGACTTGCTACTAAAAAAGATTTAAAAAGATTAGAGCAAGAATTAAAAAAGAAATAATTAGATAAAAGGATATGTTATTAAATATTATTCATTATTAAGAATCTATAGGGTTTTTACATTTTTATTAACTGTTTATTTAGTTATAAAAAAGAAAGATAGCTTTTTATTTTTAAAGCCTTTGAAACCTCAAAGATTAAAAAATACTATTGTTAAATTAGGAGCTAGTTTTATAAAACTTGCACAAGTTCTAGCTACTAGATCTGATTTTTTTTCACAAGATTATTTAGATGAGTTAAAGAACTTACACGATCAAATTCCTCCTATGCAAAAAGATGATTTTGAAGAAATTTATAACATAGCTTTTAAAGATAAAGATATTTTTACAAGTTTTGAAAATACACCAATTGCATCTGCATCTATTGGACAAGTACATAAAGCGTACTTAAAAAATGGAAAAAAAGTAGCAGTTAAATTAAGAAGAAAAGGTATAAAAGAGCAAGTATTAGCAGATATTAAAATAATCAGTTTTTTTAATACTTTATTTAAACCATTATTTTCTTCATATACAAAAAATTCTATTGAAGCAGTAATTTCAGAGTTTTCAAAAATGATTGTAGAAGAAGTTAGTCTTAATCAAGAAATGAAAAATCTAAAGACTTTCAAAAAAACTTATAAAGATCAAAATGTAAGATTTCCAAAAGGCTACGCAAAACACTCCTGTGACGATGCTCTAGTTATGAGTTTTGAAGAAGGTTTTAGATTTGATGATAAAGAAAATATTCTAGGCAATAATATAGATTTCAAAGCAATTATTGCAAACCTAGTAGATTTCTATACTACTCAAATGCTTATCAATGGATACTTTCATGCAGACCCTCATCCTGGTAATTTACTTGTGAATAAAAAAGGGCAATTAATACTTTTAGATTTTGGAATGGTTAAAACTGTACCAAATGATAAAAGAATAGCTATTATTGAGCTTATAAAAGCTGCTAACGAGCAAGATTATGACACATACATAAGTGCAAGCAAAAAATTAGGAACCATTGCTTATGAAGCTCCTAGTTCAGAGTTAGCGGAATTTACTGCAAAAATGTTTGATATTTTCTCAAATGATAATTTGGATAGTGAATCAATGCAAAAACTAGCTTTTGAAGTGTTAGAAAGCACAAGAGATTTACCTTTTAAGTTACCAAGTGATGCTATTTATATTTTAAGAGTTAGTGCAATTGTTGAAGGATTAGGAACTACATATATAGAAAACTTTAATGGTGTAAAAGATATTTTACCAATACTTACAAAAAATCTTCCAAAAGCATTGGGTGCAAAAGAGTCAATATCACAAACAATAACAGAAGAGATCAAGGACTTGCCTTTTATTGTAAAAGATTTGAAAACAGTTATTAAAAAGGCTAGTGAAGGGACTTTAGAAGTTGAAGTATCAAATAACCAAGTAGAGTATATTACAAACACTACAAGAAAACTTATAAAATCTTATGTAATATCTCTAGGACTTATTTTTTCTTCAATGTTCTATTTATTGTATGGTTTTGAACCAAAAGAAGTCGCGATTGGGCTTTTTGCTTTAGGATTTGCAAGGTTATTATACAAATGAAAAAATTAAAATTAGAATTAAATGAAGACGATAAAAATAGATTAATACAAATGGCATGGCAAGATAGAACTACTTTTGATGCAATTAAAAGAGAGTTTGGTCTTAGTGAAAATCAAGTTAAAAATGTAATGAGAACACTTATTTCAAAACCTGCATATAATAGATGGAGAAAAAGAGTTCATAATCGTAAAACAAAACATGAAAAGAAAGTTGAATATAAACCAATTAGATTTCAAGGGCCTTGGTAGAAATTTTTCTTTATTTGTTCCGTAATCCTTTAAGGTTTGTGGAACTTTGTAGTTTTTACTTTTTGAACACTTTGTGGAACAGGAAAACTCACTTGAGTGTTTCGTGTTCCAAAATAAGAGGTTGTTGATTGATTAGTAATTGTCTAACTTAGAGGGGACATTCCAATATTAAAAAAGTATAACCTCTGTTTGAAGAAGCTTTAATATAATCAGTAGGAAGCTTTTTCCTAAGTCTTCTAATAAGTGTTCTAATTGCATCTAAAGAACTATATTCACCCTCCCAAACATAGTTTTGAATATTTTCATAAGTAACTATTTGATTCTTATTTATTAAAAAAAGGTTCATCATTAGTGTCTCTTTTCTTGTTAGTTCTATCTCTTTATCTTTGAATTTCAATCTACTATCTTTAAAACTAAACGAACAGTCATCTCTAAATTCAATCTCATTTTTTGGTATTTGACAAAGCTTTTCAACCTTTATTTCAAGTTCATCGATAAAAAATGGCTTTTTTAAATAATCATTACACCCAAAATCATAAGACTCTTTAATAATATCAAGTTCTACAGTTGCTGAAATAATTATTACAGGAACTTCATCATAAAACTCTCTAATCTTTTTTAATATCTTAATACCATCTACATTTGGAACATTTATATCAAGAATAAAACAAGAAAAACCCTCTGTAATATTATCTAAGGCTTCTTGACCATCTATAAAATTGGAAACCTTATGTCCACTATTTTCAAGCTTTAATGTAATTGTTTCATTTAAAGTTTTATTATCTTCTAAAAGGAGAATTTTCATAATAACTTCTCTTTATTTGGTAGTTTTATAGAAAAAATCACATTATCCTCTCTATTTTCAACTTTTATTTCTCCTGACATTTTATCTTCAACAATAACTTTTGCCATATATAGACCAAAACCCATCCCTTTTGATTTTGTTGTAAAAAATGGCTCAAATACTTGTTCCATAATATCTTTTTCTATAGCTCCACCATTATCAGCTATCTCAATTATTGTTGATTTATCATTTGTGAAAACCTTTATTTTTATAGTTCCATTAAAACCTTTTTTCTCATCAAGCTTAACTAGCTTATTCTTTGCATTGTTGATAATATTTAAAAGTACTTGTTTTACCTCATTTTCAAAACCATATATAAAAATCTCTTCATCATCTTCATAATCAAATTCTACTTTGATATTAAAATAGAATATCTGCTTACCTACAATCTCAAATATCTCTTTGATAGCTTTTTTTATTCCAAACTCTTTTTTTACACTTGAAGGTTTTAAAAAATTCCTAAAATCATTTAAGGTATCAGACATATACTCTACTTGAACCATTGAATCATTTACAATACCTGATAACTTATCTTTATCCATTCTATCCATTGAGTAAAGGATTTGCATCTTTTGAATCTGTGCAGAGATCTCGACTAGTGGTTCATTCCATTGATGTGCAATTGAGGCAATCATTTCCCCCATCTCTGCAAATTTACTCTGCTGAATTAAAAGTTCTTTTTGTCTAATTCTTTCAGTAATATCATTCATCACACAAACAATTCCAGCAACACTACCATCATCATTTAGATGAACAACTTTATTTAATGTAAAATACTTTATCTCTCCATCCGGAGTTAAGAAACTTACCTCATCTAAAATAGTTTCAAATGTTTTCATAATCCTTTTGTCAATTATCTTATGTCTGTCAGCTGCTTCTTTTGGGAAAAATTTATAAGCTAATTTACCAAATATATCTTTTTTGGGAGTTTTTACTAAATCTGAAAAACATTTGTTACACCTAACAAACCTTCCCTCTACATCTTTATAATAAACAGGATTAGGTAAACTATCTAATAAAATATCATCAAACTCTTCTTTACTCATTTTATAATCCATAGTTAGTTTACCTTATCATACCATCTTTATTCTACATTTTTAAGTAAAATAGATGTTCCTAATCCACCACCAATACAAAGTGATGCTACTCCATAATTTGATTTTCTTTTTTGCATTTCATGAACAAGTGATACAATAATTCTATTTCCACTAGCTCCTACTGGATGGCCTAAAGCAATAGAGCTTCCATTTAGGTTTACACGTCTGTTTATCTCATCACTACTAATATCAAACTTATCTTTTAAAATCTCTTGAACACCTAGACATTGTGCGGCAAAAGCTTCATTTATCTCATAAATATCAATATCATTAAAATGCAACATATTTTTATCTAACAATTTTCCAATAGCATAACCAGGAGTTAACCCCATATATGCAGGGTCAATTCCAACTTGTTCACAATCTACTATTTCAGCCAGTGGTTTTAAACCATACTTTTTTACTGCAATATCCGAAGCTATTAGTGTAAAACTTGCTCCATCATTTATTCCAGAAGCATTTCCTGCTGTAACTGTTCCATCTTTTTTAAATGCAGCTCTTAGTTTTAAAAGCCTTTCCAAAGAAGTATTTCTATTGATATACTCATCTTTATTAAAAACAATTTCACCTTTTCTTGTTTTTATAGTAATTGGTGTAATCTCATCTTTAAACTTTCCTGCATCGTCAGCTATGATTGCCTTTTCTTGTGAGTAAATTGCGTACTCATCTTGTGATTCTCTACTAATACTATATTTATCGGCAATATTTTCAGCAGTTATTCCCATATGAAAACCACCAAAGGCATCTGTTAAAGCATCATTTACCATAGAATCAACTATTTGTGAATTTCCAAGTCCTAAACCGCCTCTTCCTTTTGCAGGAATTAAATAAGGAGATTGAGACATAGATTCAACTCCTCCTGCAATAATCACATCTTTATTTCCTGCTTTTATTTCACTAACTGCACTCATAACTGATTTCATACCTGAACCACAAAGTATATTTATAGAGTATGCAACTGTTGAATCGGGAAGCCCTCCATAAATAGAAGCTTGTCTTCCAATACCTTGAGAGTGTCCAGCACTTAAAATATTTCCAACAATAACTTCATCCACAATCTCTTTATCAATATCTTTTATAAGATCTTTTATAACTTCACCAGCTAAGTGACCAGGATCCATATCTTTAAGTGTCCCAAGATATGCTCCAATTGCACTTCTTTTTGCTTCTATAATATAAACTTTCATAAAATCCCTTTACTGAATCGTATATCCACCATCCATAACTAAAGCCTGTCCAGTTATAGATGAAGCGTGTTCACTTGCCACAAACATCGTATAGTTTGCAATCTCATCTGTTGTTAAAAGTTTCTTTTGAGGAACAAGTGAAAAAATCACTTTCTCTAAAACTTCTTCTTGAGTCACACCTCTTGTTTTTGCTAAATCTGCTAATTGGTTTCTAACTAATGGAGTATCAACATAACCTGGGCAAATAGAGTTAACAGTAATACCATCTAATGCTCCCTCTAAAGCTGCAACTTTTGTAAGTCCTAAAAGTCCATGTTTTGCAGAGTTATATGCTGATTTTCCTGCAAATCCAACTAATCCATTTATAGATGCCATATTGATTATTCTTCCCCATTTTTGCTCTTTCATAATAGGAAATAGCTCTTTAATTGCAATAAATGGACCAACAAGCATAAGTTTCAAAATCTGTTCATATTTTTCTGTTGGAAAATCCTCTATATTTGCTACATGCTGAATACCTGCATTTGATACAAAAACATGTACTGTTCCATAATACTCAACTGTTTTTGCCACTAGACTTTTAATGTCTTCTTCACTTCCAACATCACATCTAATACCAATAACCTCTAGCCCTTCATCTCGTAAATCTTGTGCCGTCTTTTCTAAAACCTCTTCATTTCTTCCTGAGATTACTACTTTTGCACCATTTTGAGCAAAAACTCTAGCTATATCAAGACCAATTCCTGATGTTGAACCTGTAATTACTGTTACTTTATCTTTTACCATTTTTATAATCCTTTTATATTTTTTTAATAGGCTACAGAAGGTAGCCAAGTTACTATTTGAGGAAAGAAAAATACAATTGCTAACCCGATTAATTGTAAGATAATAAAAGGAATCACACCTTTATATATATCTGATAACTTCACTTCTGGAGGACAAACCCCTTTTAAATAAAAGAGTGCAAACCCAACAGGTGGTGTTAAAAATGAGGTTTGCAAGGTCATAGCAACAAGCAAGACAAACCAAACTAATGTTGCATTTTCAATACCGTAACTTTGAATATCAATTGCTAAATCCATAACAATAGGTCCTACTAAAGGTAGTATAATTAGTGTAATCTCTATCCAATCTAAAACAAAACCTAAGATAAATACTAAAGCTAAAATAAACAATATAATAATTATAGGATCTTCAGATATTGCATGAAGTGCAGAAGAGATTAATTCATCTCCTCCAAGCTCTCTTAAAACTAAAGAAAAACAAGTTGCTCCTACAAAAATTGCAAAAATATACCCTGTTGTATTCATTGTTGAATATGAAATATTTTTTAACTTCTCAAAATTAAACTGACCATTCATTGCCATTAAAAATAAAGCACCTGCAGCACCAATCCCTGAAGCCTCTGTAGGAGTTGCTAAGCCAAAAAATATTGAACCTAAAACTGCTAAAACTAACGCAGCTGGAGGAATAATACTCTTTAACAAATCAAATGCAATCGCAAAATCAAGTTTCTCATCTTCTGTTTCTTTATCAATTGGCATCTTATTTGGCTTTAATAGCCCCATAATAAAAATATATCCCATATATAAAACACCAAGTAAAATACCAGGGAACAATGCTCCCATAAATAA
This sequence comes from Arcobacter peruensis, assembly GCF_003711085.1. NCBI lineage: Bacteria > Pseudomonadati > Campylobacterota > Epsilonproteobacteria > Campylobacterales > Arcobacteraceae > Arcobacter > Arcobacter peruensis. The sequence goes on along the minus strand of NZ_CP032363.1, from coordinate 1,708,898 downwards.
ATCTCCAACAGAAATACTTAACTGATCGGCCATAATAATTAACATAATACTAGGAGGGATTAAGATCCCTAAAGTTCCCGAACTTGCTATTACTCCAAGGGCTGTCTGCTTATCATATCCTTGTTTTAACATCATAGGTAAACTCATTACTGCAAGTAAAACAACTGATGCACCAATAATACCAGTTGAAGCAGCAAGTAAAATTCCTAAAATTACAACTGTTATCGCTAAACCACCTCTCATTTTCCCAAAAAATCTTTGTAAAGATTTTAAAAGTTTTTCGGCAATTCCAGACTCGTCAAGGGCTAGTCCCATAAAGATAAACATAGGAAGAGCAACTAAAATCCAGTTATCCATAATCTTATAAATACGGTTTGCAACTAAACCAATAGTATTATAATCAAGCCCTGTAATGGTATCAAGATATATATCAGATAAATATCCAACACCTACAAAAGCAACTCCTACTCCACCTAAAACCCAAGCAACTGGAATTCCAGAGAAAAGGAAAACTAAAAAAGATACAAACATTGATATTACTAAATAATCATTAATTTCCATTATTTCTCTCCTCGTATTAAATAACTTACATGTCTTAAAACTCTAGATACACTTGCAATAAATAGAAAGAAAAAACTTAAAGGCATCATCCCTTTGATAATCCATCTATAAGGTAATCCTTCTGGAGAGTTTGAACTCTCATTTACTCTATAAGCCTCTGCTGCTAAGTCATATCCATAATCAATAACAATAAAAATGAAAGGAATCATCATAAATAAAATTCCAAAAATTTCTATTTTCCGTTGTAGTCTTGGACTAAAATGCACTCTTAAGATATCAACTCTTACGTGAGAATGATTTACCATAGTAAAGGATAACCCAAACATAAAAACTACGGCATAAAGGTGCCACTGTAACTCTTCTAACTGTACAAAGTTTACAGAAAAAAGATATCTTAAGAGTACTTGTACAACAATCACTGTTATTAAAATAAGAGACACCCACGATACGGCTGCCCCTATTTTATATACTATTGAATCTAATACCTTACAAACTTTTGGAATTTTTTCATTCTGTTCATTTTTTTGGGATTCATAGGTATGACTAATCTCCTCAAATTCATGGACAGGGTCTATAATATGATCTTTATTATTCATCTTCTTTCCTTGTAAGGTATTGTTTTAACTTTTATCTAGGTAAAAATCCATTTTTATTCCAGTATGAATACTCTTCTCTAAACTTAGATAAATCGCTCCATACTTCATTAAATGCCTTATCTTTTCTTAAATCAACTAAGGCTTCATTCCAAGCACCTCTAAACTCATTTAACATTTCAGGTGACCATTTTTTAACAATTACACCTCTTTCTTCAATATTTTGTTTAATAGCCTTACCTTGTGCTGCTTCACCTTCTGCAAGTGATGTTGTCATATTAGCTTTACAAGTCATCTCTACAGCTGCTTGTTGTTGCTTACTCATCTTTTTCCAAGTATCTTTATTAACTAAAAGTTCAAATACTGTTGCTTGTTGATGCCATCCTGGGAAATAGTTATATTTTGCAATTTTATAAAAGCCAAGTTTTTGGTCTACTACAGGCATAGAAAATTCACTTGCATCAATAACACCTTTTTCAAGTGCTGAAAAAATTTCTCCACCAGGAATAAGAGATACAGAGGCACCCATTTTTGTCATAACATCTGCTCCAAGTCCAAAGAATCTAATTTTTAAACCTTTTAAATCTTCTTTTGATTTAATCTCATTTTTAAACCATCCAGCTGTTTCTGGAGCAGAGATAGAACAAGGTACAACTTTTACATTATATTTTGCATCATCATACATTTTTTGATAAAGTTTTAAACCATTTCCTTCATATAACCACGAAAAATATTCCGGTGCTTCAGGACCAAATGGAACTGCTGAGAAAATTGCAGCTGCTGGTATTTTACCTTTCCAATATCCTGCTGTTGACCAACCTGCATTTACTTTTCCAGTGGAAACTGCATCTAAAATTTCAAAGGGAGCTACTAACTTTTTAGGCTCATAAATCTTTACTTTCATTGTTGAAGAGATTGATTCTAATCCACTTTTAAATGTCTTTACAGGAGTTCCTAGTCCTATTAAACTTGTAGGAAAAGTTACTGGAACTTTCAGTAATACTTTTTTCTCTTTTGCTACTAAAGATGTAGAACAAAGACCTACTGTTACTACCGCTGATACTGCTAATTTTTTAAATTTCATGTTTTTATCCTTTTGTAATTTTTCTACTATAAAACGTCCTATTAAAGTCAAATATCATACACCTCCTAAGTAGGGGTTAATGCCACTTCATAAGAAGCAGGAGTTACCGCTTTTAGCTCTTCTAAACTAACATCATCACTTAACTCTGTTAAAAATAGTTTCCCATCTTTAAATTCAAACACTGCCATTTCAGTAATAATCATATCTACCACACCTTTTCCAGTAAGAGGAAGAGTACACTCTTTTAAAATCTTTGGATTTCCTCTTGCTGTATGTTGCATTGATACAATTACTTTTTTTGCACCATTTACTAAATCCATAGCTCCACCCATTCCAGGTAGAAGCTTTCCAGGGATCTTCCAGTTTGCTAGGTTTCCATTTTCATCAACTTCTAAAGCACCTAAAACTGTCATATCAAGATGACCGCCTCTAATAATCTCAAAAGAGGTAACAGAATCAAAAAACATTCCTCCCTCTCTTAAAACTACATTACTACCACCAGCATCAACTACATCTTTATCTAATGTTTCAGATGTTGCACTATCCCAAACACCTGCAAAACCATTTTCAGAATGAAGATTAATACTGATACCTTCAGGCATAAAATCAACAGCTTTTGTAGGTAAACCAATGCCTAGATTTACAAAGTCACCGTCTTTAAACTCTTGTGCAACACGTGCAGCTATTATCTCTTTTGCATCCATCTTCTTAAGCCTTTACAATATGGTTTATATATACAAATGGAGTATGAATAAAATTAGGGTTTAGTTCACCATTTTCAACAATCTCTTCAACCTCAGCAATTGAAATTTTTGCAGCACCTGCCATAGGGACATTGAAGTTTCTAGTTGCCCCGTTATATACTAAATTTCCAGCTTTATCTGCTTTTTTAGCCTTTATAAATGCAAGATCTATATGAATTGGTTTCTCTAAGATATAATCTTTTTCATCTATATTAATCACATCTTTACCCTCTTGAACTTCTGTACCAAGTCCAGTTTGAGTAAGAACTCCACCAAGTCCAGCAGCTGCAGCTCTAATTCTCTCGGCTAAGGTTCCTTGAGGAACAAGTTCAATATCAATAAAACCTTCAATAACTTGTATTTGTGTTTGTTTGTTAGTTCCAATATGTGAAGCATAAAGCTTTTTGATTCTTCTTTCATCAATAAGCTTTCCAATTCCGTATCCATCACTTGCAGTATCTGTAGCAACTAATGTTAAATCTTTAACATTAGTTTTTAAAATCTCTTCAATAATCTCATGAGCATTTCCACAACCCATAAAACCACCAATAGAAATTGTCATACCATCTTTTAAAAATTTTCCTATTTCATTTATAGATATAATCTTTTCCATACCTCATCCTTTTTTTCATAAGAGAAGTATAAAAATAAAAAATGACAAAATTATGGCAATAAATGATTTTTAAAATTTTTATATATAATTACTAATATAAAAACTATTCAAACATATTGTTTTTTTGTACAGTTTGTCCAATACGTTCACAGTGTCTTCCTGAGAAAACTGATCTGTCCAAAAGAAAATAGGACACGAAAAGACGAGTCATAGTAATAAGTTCAACAACCTGTAGAGACTGTGAAAGAACTAAAGCCATTGATAACAACAAATTAGCTAAAATATAGATATCAAAGATTAACAAAAAGGCCTAACATGCCGAACTACAAAGAAGGATTAGACCGTCATCAACAACTCTTATTTCCTCCTAGTATGGATGAGTATGTTGATGAAAATAATCCAGTAAGGGCTATTGACAGCTATGTCGATAGTATAGATTTAGCTGCTGTTGGAGTATTTACTTGTAACGGTGGTTCTGAAGGTCAACCAGCATATCATCCATCACTACTTTTAAAGATTTACCTCTATGGATATCTAAATAGTATAAGAAGTTCTAGAAAGCTTGAACGTGAGCTTAAACGTAATGTTGAAATGATGTGGCTTTGTATGGGACTTTCTCCTGGATACAAAACTATTGCTAACTTCCGTAAAGATAATCCCTCAGTATTAAAACAATTATTTCGTGACTTTGTAATGCTATGTCGCTCTGTTGATTTAATTGATGGAGAAGTTGTTGCTATTGATGGTGCCTTTCTACGTGCTAATGCATCAAAGAATCAACTTATCTCAGAAAAAATGACACGTAAGGATATGGAATCAGTGGAAGAAAAGATAACAGAGTATCTTTCTTCACTAGAGTATAGTGACACTTGTGAGAATAAAGAGATAACTCCAGTAGTAAAGAAGCAAAATCTAAATCGACTTAAAAAAAATAAATTAAAATTGAGTAGTAATTTACGGACATTAAAAGAACATAATGCAACTCAATACTGTAAAAGTGACCCCGATGCTACTTTGATGAGTAAACCAGCACATAATCTAATGGCCTATAATACTCAGATTGCTGTTGATGGAAAATATAAGTTCATTGTTGCCACTGATATCTCCAGTAAAGGTGTTGATCTAGATCAGCTTTACCCAATATCAATACAAGCTAAAGAGGCCACAGGAAATAAGAAGATAAAAGTTGCAGCCGATGCAGGTTATTACAATCCCAAAGAGATTAAGAAATGCGTTGATGAAGGTATAGATGTTTATGTACCCATACAAGATAAGCAAAAACAACAAAAAGACAAAGGAAAATTTACTCGTGATGCATTTGTTTATGATGAAGCTAAGGATTGCTATATCTGTCCTAATGATAAGGTGTTAAAGCGGAGAAAAACTATTTATGAAAAGAATGGTATTAAGCGTTTAATGTACTTCGGTACCCGCTCTGTATGTACAGTTTGTCCAATACGTTCACAGTGTCTTCCTCCTAAAACACCTGCAAAACGTCTTTGGCGTTGGGAACATGAATCACTCATAGAGGCTCACCGTACAAAGATGCAGACACACAAAGCAAAAACTATGATTAAACAGCGTGCCGCTTTGGCAGAACACCCATTTGGTACAATCAAACAAAAGCTAGGATGGAGCCATTTTCTAGTACGTGGCAAAACAAAGGTTGCGGGAGAGAATGCTTTAATTATGCTCACCTATAATTTTAGACGATTGTTGAATCTAATTGGTATTACACTGTTTCAAAAGCTGGTAAAAGCCAGTAAAAGTGGCAATATTGAGGATATAAAACAAGAAATAGTAGAGTACATTGCAGTTCTACACTTTTTTAAAGCTTTATTTCGTCAAAAAATGTGTTTATACATCTGGATATTGAAAAAACTTTCTTAGTCTTGATTCTTTTACTTATATAAGGTTAGTTCTTTCACAGTCTCTGTACTTTTTGGAACTTTTACAAAACTCTAAATGGTCTTGTTTTCAAGCAAGACCATTGAAATTTGTATTATGAAGTATTATTCTTGAATTGTCCAAATAAATTTATCTACATCAAACCCAAAAGATTCTGCTTTTAAAAGTAGTCTTTGTTTTGTTTTTTCATCAATAGTTTTTTCTCTACTTAAAATCCATAAATACTCACGTGATGGACTTCCTACAAGTGCTACTTCGTAATTTTTATCTACATCAATAATCCAGTAATCTCCATAAAAAGGTCTAAAGAAACTTACCTTTAATTTTGAGTTTGTACTATCAACTGCATATGCAATACCTTTGGCTTCTTTTTTCTTTTCATCTTCAATTTTAGTACATCTATTGATTACATCAATTTTCTCATCATTTCTTAGATTATATGTTGCAGTTACGTTTTTACAACCTTTTTCAAAAAAATGCTCAAATCTAGCAACTTCGTACCAAGTACCTTTGTAACTATTTAAATCTACGCTTTTGTTTGTTGGTAAATATGCATGTTTTGTGCTACAACCAACAAAAAAAAGTACTAACGATAAGCCTAGAATGTATTTTAAGACATGTTTTAAACTAATTTTTTTCATATTAAATCCTTTTTTAATCTATGATTTTAAATATCTCTTCTTTAACTTTTAATGCCATTTTAGCATAATCAAAACTTGGTATTGATTCTTCTTTATTTAAATACTTTTGCACATAAGCTTTTCCTTTATATGCTCGTGATTGCTTCATTGGATCAAACACTCTGTATTGTTTATCATTTCCAACTCCAGCTTGATAAGCCCAATTTCCGTAGTTTGAAGCACATGAAAAATCTAATAAATATTCTTGAAAAAAAGCAGCTCCATACCTAAAATCAAGCCCAAGATTTTTTACAAAATAGCTAGCTAGTAATTGTCTTAATCTATTAGAAACCCATCCTGTAGTTTTTAGTTCAATTACTCCTGCATCAATAATATCAACACCAGTTTTTGCATCAAAAAACTCTTGTAGTTTTTGCGAATTTATACTAAAGTCATAGCTTCTATTTTCCATAAGACCAGTTTTTAAAAACAGCTTATTAGAACTTTGTTTCATTACTAAGTGAAAATAATCACGCCATAAAAGCTCAAAAAATATCCAATAAGAGGACTTTGACTCATAGCTTTTACTTTCATACTCTTTTAACTTTTGATACACTCTTCTTGCACTAATACATCCTATACTTAAATAAATAGAAAACTTTGTAGAATTATCAAAACCATCAACTAAACTTCTTGTATCAAAGTATTTATGGATATATTTTGATAAGTACTCATCTACTCTTTTAACTGCTGCTTTTTCTCCACCCTTTAGTATTAAGTTTTCATTTAATACTTCTAATTTTTCATCTTGAAGGTTTAATCTTAGTGTTTCTTTTTGATTTGCTATTTCAAACTCTAAAGGTTTTAGTATTTGCATTTTATTTGTTTTTAAAGCTTTTTCAACTTTATTTCTAAAGTTACTAAAACTTTTGCTTATATCAATATCAAAAACTTCAAGCATTGTTTGCTTAAAATAAGAGTCACAATGAAAGTTTTCAAGTTTTTGTTCGAACTCTAATTCTTGCGTACCTACTTCTTTTTCATAAAATATTTTAATAGAATATTTCGCAGAAAGTGTTTTTAAACTATTACTTATATCTTTTACACAATAAAGAGGAATGTTCTTTTTCCCTAGTGTTTCTTTAAGTTCATTTATTGCTTGAAATATTAGCTTTTTTCTAAAATTGCCACAGCTTTTAAAACCAAAATTTGTACCTTCTAAAATTTCTAAAGGGTAAAGACAAAATACTTTTTCTTTATTTTTTAAAGCATTAAATAAAGCATAATTATCATCAATTCTAAGATTATTTCTAAAAACTACTACATTTAATTTTTCTTTATTCATCATATAACTCTTTTAAATAATCTTCTGCAATTTGTAAATGATTTTGAAGTTTTTCTTCTGGCATTTTTTCTAAAATGGCTAGTTGCATTCTCATTCTAATATTACTTTTAAAAAGCTCTTTGTATTTATTTAAAAATCTCCAATAAAGTCCATCCATAATCTTACACCAGGCTTCACTTTTTTTATAATCATTTGACATTTTTACAATGTAATTACTTGAACTAATATATGGCTTTGTAGTAATACTTCCACCATCACTAAAGCCACTCATACCATATACATTTCCAACCATAACCCAATCATAAGCATCTATATATGAACTCATAAAAAATTCATAAACATCATTTGGGTCTATTTCTAAAAGTAAGAATATATTTCCTAAAATCATAAGTCTTTCTATATGATGATTATATGAAGTTTTATCAAGCTTTTTTATCACATCATCAAGTGGAGTTATTAAGCTTTTTGCTTCAAGTATTTTTTTTGGCATTTTGTTTTTAAATTCAAAAAAGTTTGTAGTTCTTAATTGGATATGAGAAGATTTATAAATAGAAAGCATAAACTCTCTCCATCCAATAACTTGTCTTATAAAACCTTCTTTTGCATTAAAAGGTACATCAACTTGGCTACTTTTTTCAATAACATGATTTAAATCTAATAGCCCAATATTTAAACTTGATGAGATATTTGAGTGAAATAAAAACTTTCCATCTTTTACAATGGCATCTTGATAAGTTCCATATTTAGAAAACTTATTTTCTAAAAAGTATCCTAAGTTTGCCTTAGCTTCATCAAAAGTTACAGGATATAAAAACTCATCACAGCAGCCAAAACTATCAAATTTTTTACAATAGTTTTTTGCTTCAATTATATATTCATTTTCAAAAACTAGTTTTAATGGTAAAAACTCATCTTTTGGCATCTTTTTTCTGTTTTGTTCATCAAAACTCCACTTTCCGCCTTCTGGTTTTCCATTTGGACAAAACAGTTCTAAATCTTTTCTTCTGTTTATATAGTATTTATGAAAAAATCTATTTTCATCTTTTGGATTTAAAAAATTTGGATTATCTAGTATTGTTAAGTTTTTTAAGTTTTTAGAGATTTTTTTAATAAGCCAATCATCAACTACATCATATATTGTTATGTTTTCATCTGTGTAGTCATCTAAATAGTTTTCATTTCCGCAATATTGAACTTCTATATCATTTTGCTCTAAGTAGTTTTGATAGAACTTCATAGAAGCTCTATGCATTACTAGTTTTTGAATATGGAATTTGTACTGTGTAAAAAAAAGAGGCTCTTCAATAAGTAAAATTTTGAAACCTCTTAATTTCTCTATATTTTCAAAAAGTTGGTGAGGGTAGAGTAAAAATATATTCATTTCTTACCAAATATTATTGTAGTTTTCTTTGCTTAGTTTTATAACTTTAAGCTCTTCTAAGAAATGTGATAAATCAAGCCATTTATCTTTATTTGAATTAATCTCACTCTTTAATCTAGGAATTGTATCTTCAATGATTTTATCCATTAATTCACTTTTTTCTTCTAAAATCTTAGAACTTGTAATAAATTCTAAGGCAGAAAAATTAGGATAAGGAGAAAGATTCTGATCAATAAAAAGATTTTCAAAGTTTTCATGTTCAGCTTCAATTCCTTCAAAATTATAAAAACATAGCCAAGCTCCATCGAAACTATGGTTATTCTTCATATTTTGGATATGCCAGAAATCTGTTTCTATAAACTCTACATTTTTTCTATCTAGGGCAAAACCTTCTTTTTTTGCATATCTTTTTAGTATTTCAAAGCCAATTTTATTTGTTATTTCATTAGCTGCTGGTGTTGTAATTTTTATTTTCTCATTATTGATTAGCTTCATAATACTAGTTTTTCTAATCATAACACCACCTCTTGTTTCAAAGAAACAACCAAGTGATTTAATACCAGTAAAATAGTGTTCAAAAAGATGAATAGGCTCATTACAATGAATATCGATTGAACCTTTGCCTAATTCTTCAAAACCATCATAATGTTCTTTTGGAACAATTATATTTAAGTCTATATTTGCTTTTTTATATTCACCTTTTTGTAAACCTACAATCATAGGTAAATGATCTGGATTTAAAAACCATTCTAAAGCTAGATTAATCTTTGTCATTTAAAGCCTTTTAATTTGTTAACTTACTTCTATGTTACATTCATTTTCATATAAATGCTTAACCGTTTTCATAAAATACTCATCATGATTTGGTGCTTTTGCAACTCTATAATCTGCAATTCCTACTTCATCTGCTATTTCTTTATACTCTACAACTAACTCAAACTCAGTTTCAGAGTTATCAACTGTAAATGAAATTGGATAAACAAGTACTTTTTTACCTGCCATTTCATTTAATGTTACATCCATATAAGGCTTAATCCACTCAACAGGTCCAAGTCTTGATTGATATGCTACTTGAATATTTTTGAATTTGATACCTTGTTTTTCTAGCTCTTTTTTTGCACACTCTACATTTTTTAAAACGTGATCTTGGTATGGGTCACCTTTGTCAATAATTCTTTGTGTAAGACCGTGAGCTGAGAATATTAATTCATAATCTTCTGTGTTAACATCACTCATTCTTTCTTTGATTCTTTCTACAATTGCTTTATTATAATCTTCATTATCATAATATGAATCTAAAGTTTTGATTTTAGCTTTGATTTTAAGCTTCTTAGCCCATTTTTGCAGCTCTTCAATAGAAGATTTTGTAGTAGTTGATGAGTAGTGAGGATACATAGGAATTGCATAAATCTCATCATAATCTCTTAAGTCTTCTAGAACATCTTTTGCAAAAGGAGGTGTATATCTCATTTTATAAAAAACATCAGCATCAAGAGTTTTATTTAAACGTCTTACTAATCTTTTTGTATGTCCTACAATTGGTGACATACCTCCAAGTTCGGCATAGTTTTCTTTTGCTTCTTTTTTTCTTAGAGTAGTAATTAATAAACCAATCATTGCTCGAATTGGCTGAGGCGCTCCAATAATATATTTGTCATTAAACATATTTTTTAGAAAAACTTCAACCTCGTCTAAATTATTTGGACCACCCATGTTCATTAATACAACAGCTTTTTTCAAGATATTACCTTTATTCTTATTTTATATGGTATTTTATTGGTTTCTTGAGTTATCTTGTATAGTAAAATTGTTGTTTTATATTTTTCTAGGTTCTAAAAGACCTTTTGTAATTGAATGTCTATATTCAAACATATCTTTTAATTCTTTTTGAATAAAAAAATCAAATAGTTCTCCAAATTTTCCAAAAGGAAGTTTATATTTAACTACATCTTTAAGTTCACAAAGCGAGCCTTTTTTTGTAAAAATATGAGAATGTTCCCAATATTTAAAAGGCGATTTAATCGCAATATCAACTAATAAATTTGGACTTTGTAGTTTATCAATTTTTACTTCCCAAGATGTTGGAATAAAATTTTTTACAGTTCTTATCTTTACAACTCCACCTTCATGTGGAACAAAATCTTTGTTGATTAGTTCAAAATCCATATTTAAAGGTGTAATTGCTTCAAGATTTTTCATATTTGTATGAAAATCAAAAAGTTCTTGTATTTCACAATTTATTAAAGTTGTTTTTTCAAATGTTTTCATTTTAACTCTTTTTGATTAGATGTGTTAATGCTTCATCTATACTTTTATATTTAAATTCAAAACCACTATCTAATAATCTCTTTGGAGTAACACACTGTCCATCTGTTAAAACTTTTGCACCTTCACTAAATATTAAATTAAAAACAAACTCTGGTATTGGCAAAATAGTTGGACGATTTAGAACCTTTCCAAGAGCTTTTGTAAATTTATAATTATTAGTTGGTTTTGGTGCTGTAAGATTGTAAATACCTTCACATGAACTATTTTTATACACATGTTCATAAGCATTTGTTAAATCATCAATATGAATAAATGAGAAATCTTGCTGTCCATTTCCAATCGTTCCACCAAGCCCTAGTTTGAAAGGTGTTAGCATTTTAGCCATTGCTCCACCATCTCCTAAAACTATTCCAAATCTAAAAATCGCAGTTCTTACATCTAGATTTTTTGCTTTTAGAGCAGCTTCTTCCCAATCTTTACAAAGATTTCCTAAAAAGTCATCTTCATATTCATAGTTTTCTTCATCATAACATGCTTTATTTTTATAAATACCAACTGCTGATGTAGAAATAAAAACTTCAGGTTTATTTTTTGCTTCACTCATAGCATTTACTAAAGCATTTGTAGTATCTAACCTACTACTTCTTAAAAGTTTTTTATATTTTTGCGTCCATCTATTTATAATATTAGCACCACTTAGATTTATAAGTATATTAGCTTCTTCAATTATAGATATGAGTTTTTTATTATCTTTTAATTCTTCTCTTTTAATTCCAAGAACTTTAAAGCCTTTTGCTTCAAATACTCTTTTTAAATTCGTACCAACAAATCCACTTGAACCTGCTATTGCTACTGTTTTCATGGAATACTCCTTTGAAAATCTTTTATTTGTTAGATTATAATATAATTAAAACTCATTAGTAGTATATTTATGTTGTTTAATAAACTTACAATTTGATTTGTATTGTAAACTTTGCTCCAGTATATTCTTCATTTTCATAAGCATAAGTTTCATTTTCTACTTTTATATTTGCATCAAAAAGTTTGTCTAAGATATCTTTACACATATAAAGACCTAATCCTGTACCTTCATTAGATTCTTTTGTTGTAAAATATGCATCAAAAATTTTGTCTTTAATTTCCTTATCTATTCCCTTTGCATTATCTTTAATTTCTAGAATTAAACTATCATTTTCTTTTTTAGCTTTTATAAATATTAATCTTCTTTGTTTATATTTTATTAATTCATCTCTTGCATTATTTAGAAGATTAATTAATATTTGGATTACTTCATTTTCTAAAGATTTAATTTGTGTATCTTCTATATCTTTAATAAGCTCAATATCTTGAGTTTTAAATTTTGGCATTAAAAGTTTTAATGTTTTTTCAAAAGGAGAAGATAGGTCAAATTCTTTCAAATTATTAGAGTTTGGATTAAAGAAGTTTCTAAAGTCATCTATTGTTTGAGCCATGTATTGTGCTGAATGAGTTATTGTATCTAATTCATCTGTTAATTGTTTAGGATCTAAGCAGTCCATTTCTTGTTGTAGTTTAGCACCTGTTGATGCCATTGTAATTGTCGATAATGGTTGTTTCCATTGATGTGCAATATTTGCAATCATTTCTCCCATTGTTGCCATTTTACTTTGTTGATATAGTAATACTTCTTTTTTCTTATTATCTTCTTTTAAAGCGATTGTTTCACTTATATCAAAAACAAAAGCAATAATATTTATAACATTGCCATCTTTATCAAAAATAGGAACTTTATTTGTTTCTACCTTTTTTACTTCATTTTGTGTTACTACCTTTTCTCGAATTCCAAGTTTTTCTTTTTTAGTTTGGATAACTTCTAAATCATCTTTATAATATTGTTTATAATCAATTGGGAAAATGTCTTTTGTAGCTACGTTTCTTAACTTTTCTACATTTACTCCTATAGTATTAGCAAAAGTTTTATTTACTCTTAAAATATTATCTTTTGTGTCTTTTAAGACCATCATCATTGGTAAATTATCTAAGATAAGATTCAATTCTTCTAATATTGATTCAAGTTTTAAAGTTTCTTGTTCTATTAGTTTTTGTTTATAATCATAGAATATATTCTCAATAAACTTTGATAAAATTATTGATAGTATTAAAAGTATCAAAGTTACAATTATAGAAATTATAAAAATTGTTAATATTTCATTATTGTATTCTTCTTCTAATTCTTTTTGTTTTTTATTTACTAATGAATTAATACCATCATAATTAAATCCTGTAGCAATAACCCAATCAAATATAGGTATTTTTTTTAAATATGATATTTTTAAATATTTTTCTTCATTAAGTTCTGAAAATTGATATTCTATATACACAGATTTATTATTAGATTCTAAGAAGTTTTTATATTCTTTTGAAAAATCATGCTTTGCATCTTTAATATTTGCTAATTTAGTATCAGTTGATAGTAAATCTCCTTTCGCGTTTATAACAAAAATAAAACCATGATCACTCTGGTTTAAAACTTCAAAAAGTGTTAATACTTCTTTTTTGATTTGTTTTTTATAATCATCTTTAAATCTTGCTGTTGTAATAATTAGATTATATGGTTCAATTTTTTTTATAATTCCAAGCTTTTCAAATTGTTTAGTTTTATCATCTGGTTTATTAGAATACCAAGACATAAATCCTTCACCTTTAGTCTAAGCAATTTCTATAGCTTTTTTTACAGTGTATTCCCCTCTTAAATCTTTTCTATTTAATACAGAAGTTCCTTCGTACTCTTTATGCACAGGTTGAAGAATATTTATACCTTCTAATGTATGTATAGAAAAATACCCTTGACCATCATTGAATCTTAAAGCTTCAATAGAATTTTTTATATGATAAATTATCTCTTCTTTTGATAGCTTGTTTTTATTCTTTTCATAAATATTTGTAGCTATTTTAGTCGCTAGATTTATTTTATCTTGTAAATCATCTTTTAGTTGTTTATCTTCATTTATAATTTTATTATTTATTAGTCTACCTAAAGAGTCTATTTCAACTTTTATTCTATTCTTATTTGATTCTAAAAAATCTTTTTTGATTTGTATTTGTTCTTCTTTTGATGCTCTATCATACTTTGATGTTATATAAGTTGTGATGAAAATTGAGCTTAAGAGTATTAAGATAGTAGGAGTATATTTAATTATTTTAAGTAAGATCTTTTCTTTTTGTATTGAACCCACAAGATTCCTTAATTAATTGAAATTAAGGATATCTTACTCTTTTTTATCTGAAAATTTTATAAACTTCTCTCTTCAATATACTCTCTAAAATCTTTAGCTCCATCTTTTGAGCTTGTTACGATATCATCAATATTTATAAAAGATATTTCTAATTTTGATTGTTCAACACTTTTCATAGATTTTATTTTATCTACATTTACAATGTATGAACGATGAACTCTAAAAAAGTTTTTTCCTTTTAGTACCTCTTGCATATCTTGCATTTTTTTTCGTACATATGCATCTGTATCTTTTGTTCTAATTATTACTTCATCAAGGTCTGCTTTTATATAGTAAATATCATCAATATCTATCATATAAATTTTTGAACCTCTTTTTGCTACAATTTTTTTACTAACTTCACTTGCAGATATGTTTTCATTATTTGAAGTATTCATAAATCTTTTGATTTTCTCAAGAGATTTTTGTATTGATTCATTTGAAATAGGTTTTAATAAATAATCTAAACCCCCTGTTTTATAAGCTTCAAGTGCATATTCATCAAATGCTGTTTGAAAAACTATAAAAATATTAGGATTCATTTCTAAAATTGTATTTGCAAGTTCCAGTCCACTCATAGTAGGCATTGAAATATCTAAAAAAGCAACATCAAACTTTGACTTTGTTGCAATTTTTATAGCATCAATTGGGTTATTACATTCATGAATATTTGAAATACCTTCTTCATTTAATATTCTTTTTAATCTACTAAGTGCTAGTTTCTCATCATCAACAATAAGTACTTTCATTTATTACCTTTTTATTTTTTAAGTTTAATTATAAAAGCCATTTTATCATTTTGTATCTCTTTATCCAAGTAACCAATTTTTAAAAGCTTTAATCTTGTAGCTAAATTACTTAATCCTGTTCCAAATTTAATATTTTTTGATATTAATCCATCATTACAAACTTCAATAGTTTTATCTTTTGAACTTATATAAACATTTAGCTCTTTTTGTAAATAACCGTGTTTTATCGCATTTTCAACAAGTAATTGAATTGAGAATTTAGGAACCATAATATTTAAATCATCAGAAGGTATATCAAGATGCATTTTTATATTATTTTCAAATCTTATATTTTCAATTTCTAAATATGTTTCAACCATTTTAATTTCAGCATCAAAAGTTATTAAAGTGTCTTTAGTAATTGCATTTCTTAAAAAAACTGATAAATCAAGTGTTGCTTTTTCTGCTTTTTTTTGGTCTTGATAAATTAATTCTGATATTGAATTTAGTGCATTAAATAAAAAATGAGGATTTAATTCATTTTCTAAAGCTTTTATTTTTGATTCTAGAACTTCACTTTTAATAGCTTCATTTTTATATTTCATTGAAATAAATTGATGAAGAATAACTCCAATTAAAACTGTAAAAAAGCCAATAATAATGGCAATATAAAGCCAAATAGGTCTAATAAAATCTATTATTGCAAAATCAGAAAAAGAAAATAGAAAATAAGAACTTGTAAAACCTAAAAATCCAGAAAGAAAAGAAAAAATAAAAGAAATCATGTACCAGAATTTTTCTTGAAGCTTTGGAAGTATAAAATCATTTGAGATAGTAATAAAAATAAATGCACTAAGAGAAATACAAACTGCACTAGCTGTTCCGTAAATAATAGTTGAGAACTCTTTTAAATTACTGTTAATTAAATATAAAAAAAGTGAAATGAAAAACCCAAAAAATGCACCAATTATAATAATATATAACCAATCAAGTTTTGATATTTTTAGTTTTACACTAGTCATTTAGTTCCTTATTTAATATCTCAACACCAAGAGCGATACCTGGCCAACCTTGACCTGCGAAAATAGTATCTCCTACATTATGAAGATTTTCAAAAGGAGTATTACAAGAAGGTGTTTGCAGAATATTTTTTATTGTAATTGCTTTTCCTCCGCAATTATACCTATTTATATATCTTTTAAAGGTTTTAGACGTTGCACTAACACAGTTTTTTATATCTTCTTTTTTTATTGATGTGAAGTTTTTTAAAAACTCATTTACAATAAACTCTTGAGTAAGTGTTTTTTGTTTTTCATAATCTTCTTGTAAAAGGTTTTTCCAATAAAGTGCTTTTGTATGAGTTGAAATTGTAATACTATATGAATCACTTGACATTTTTTCATCATCTAAACTTGAAATAGAAATAAAAAAAGAGTTTGAAATAGAGTTTGGAATATTCTCATCTAAAATAATTTGATAATGATGTAAAAGTTCTTCTTTAATATTCTCTTTTTTCAAAGACATATAAATAACAAAAGCACTTTGGTCTGAAAATGAGAAACTATTGTAATATTTTTTAATTTGTTCATCATCAAAAAGAATTGAACTATCATATGCAGTACTATTTAAAATCACTTTTTTTGATTTGTATTCATTTTTATTTGAAATAATTCTAAAAAAATCTTTCTCTTTTTTGATATTTAAAATCTTTTCTTTTGAGTGAACATCTATATCTTTTAATAAGCCATCAAAAATTGCTCCCATTCCACCATTTGCATAAAAAACATCATGAAAAGGATAAGATAATCCAAGTGCCAAAGATATCAATGACACTTCATTTGAAGTTGTTTGAAGTGTTATTAAAAGCTGTGAATTAATAAAATCTTTATACTCTTTTGTAATATCATTTAAAGTTTCATCTATAAAGGAATCAGCACTTTTTAATATATCAAAACCAAAAATTGAAAAAAGTTTTAAGTTTGAGCTAATTGTTTTAATATATGAAGATAAAGAATGTTTTGCAAAATATAAATCTTTAAATTGCCAAAATCTAGCATCTAGGTCTCTTATTTTTGTCCAAAATATTCTATTGTTTTTATGTGGATAAATTTCATTTAAATTTTCTAAGAACTCTTCAAAGTCTTTTACTCTGTCAAGTGTTTTTCCATTTTGAATAATTCTAATTGCAATTTCACTTTTTTTGATATCTGGTACGAAAGAAGCTTTATCAAAGATGTTTTTTATTGGATGATTATCTTCATAACCTACAAATGTTGTAGCTCCTGCATTAAAATAGTTTCCTTTCTTTTTAAATGTACTTGCACAACCTCCAAGGTTTATATCTTTTTCAAAAAGTATTAAATCCTTATCTTTATTAAGTGCAGAAATTAAAGCTCCTCCAATACCAGAACCTACAACTGCAATATCTTTAATATCAGTGCTCATTTTTCGCTCTTTTAAATTTTTCAATAGCTTGTTTTCTTGACAATGAAATATCAACCATACTTTTTGGATAATCTACAAATAAATTTGATGATGCACCATTTTCTATATGAAAAAGTTTAGCGTCTAAATCTTTTAATTGTGGAAGTACGCTTTTGATAAAAATAGCATCTTTATCAAATTTTTTTGATTGTAAATACGGATTAAATATTCTAAAATATGGACTAGCATCAGCGCCTGTACTAGCACCCCATTGCCAACCTCCAATATTTGAAGAAGCTTCATAATCTAAAAGTTTTGATGCAAAGTATTTTTCACCCTTTTTCCAATCAATAAAAAGGTTTTTTGTTAAAAACGATGCAACAATCATTCTTAAACGATTATGCATAGTTCCTGTTTTATTTAAATGAATCATTGCTGCATCAATTATTGGAATTCCTGTTTTACCTTCGCACCATTTATTAAAATCATCTTCATTTTCATTCCATGAAAGCTCGATATTATTAAAGTTTGAGTGTTCTGAATATGGATAATGAACTAGTATATAATTATAAAATTCTCTCCAAAAAATCTCTCGTATAAAGAATTCACTATTTTCATCGTTAAAAGATTTAAAATAATTAAATACTTGCTTAGGAGATATTAAACCAAATCTTAAATGAACAGATATATTTGATGTTGCATTTACGTAAATATAATCTCTTTGAACTTTATAATCATTTATTTTTTCTTTAAATTGCTTTAATAATTCATAAGCATCAAGCTTTAAAAAATCTGGTAATTCTTGTTCTTCAAAGTTCATTTGTTTTAAACTTGGAATAAAATCATAATCAAAAATAGATTTTTGAAGAGTTTCATTTCTTTTTAGCTCTTCAATATTGTTTGAAGAAGTAATAAGTTTTAAAGAGTTGTAAAAAGGTGTGAATACTTTATATGGTGTTCCATCTTTTTTCAAGTGGTCATTTGGGTTTAAAATAAACGAATCAAGAAACCTTCTCATTGGAATTATTTCTTCTATTTTTTCATCTCTTGTTTTTGCATAAGAGTCAAAATCAACGGAGCATAAAACTTCATCAAAGCCATTTTCAACAAGTTTTTTGAATACATTTACAGGTTCATCAAAAAATATTGCTAAATCTAGACCAATGTTTTTAAGTTTTTCTTTTAAGCCTAAAACAGACTTATATATAAAACTAACTCTCATATCATCTTTTGAAAGTGATTTTAAAATATTCTTATCAAAAATAAAAATAGGTAATACTTTCCCTTTTGCGTTAGAAAGTATTGCATTATCTTCTATTCTAAGGTCTCTTCTAAACCATAATACTTGACTCATTTATACGCCAATATTGTTGATCTAAGTGCTAATTCCTTTGGGTATGGATTTAAGAACTTTTGTGTTTTAAGATACTCTATATTAAATCTTTTTGTGTAAAGGTTTAATAATTTTATAACTGCAATAAAAGGAATAATTTCATTTTTAAACTCTTCAAATGCTTCTAATAATTCTTCTTTTTCTTCTTGTGAAATAAGTTTTTTAAAGTATCCATAAATGTGTAAAACTACATTATAAGTATTTGAAATAGTACCTTTTTCATAAATTGCTTTTAAAAATGAATGTTTGTACTCTTCTAAAACAACTTTTATATCTCTTTTATCATGATTTGCTACAATTTTCCCAAGCTCTTTATATGCTTCATGTGATTTTGCATAAATTAAATACTTATAAGAAGTGTGAAACTGTACTAAATCATTTATACTTGGATTTGAATTTAAAAATTCAAAAATATGCTTGTATGCAAATATTTGCATAAGAAAATTTTCTCTAAGCCAAGCATCATTTAATCGTCCTTCTTCTTCAGCTGGTAAAAGTGGATATTTCTCTTTTACTTTTCCTGCAAATATTCCAACACCAACATTCTCACTTTGACCTGATTTATTTTCAGGATATAGTTTAACTCTCTCCATTCCACATGTTGGAGATTTTGATTTAAAGATAAAACCACATAATTCTTCTTCTTGAATTTCATCTGCTATTTGCTTAGAAATATCATGAACTTCTTTTGTAACATCTAAATTTGTTGTTGATGTTTTAACTTTTATTATGCCATCTTTTCTAGTTAATCTAATGGCTTCTCTAGGAGTTGGGAAAATCATTTTTTCAGGACAATATGGAACAAAATCAAAATACTTACTAAGCTGTTTTACTATAAACCCATCTTTTGAATGTCCACCATCGTATCTACATTGTGTACCTAAAAGGCAAGAAGAAATACCTATTTTCATTTATTATCCTTAATTTTAATATTGTATTATAATAAAGTTATTTGTTTTTTTGTATTAGTAAAATGTTAATTAATATAGTTTACTTAAATAAAAACCTTAGGTAACCATCTTTTTAAAAAATCACTTCTTGAATATTTAACAGCTCCTAAATCAAACTTATATTGCATATATGGATGGCCTAAATTCCAAAATGAAAAGCCTTCTTTTTCTAACTCTTGTGCTAGGAGTACTAATTGTAGTTTTCCATAGTTGTTATATTTTTTATCTTTTGAACTAAAACCTGTCAGGGAAGTATAAGTATCATAGATTTTATAGCCAATTTCTGCAGCTATTAACTGCTTTGTATTCTTATCTATTATTTCATAAGACATGAGTTTAAAATCATTGTTATCACAAGTTTTAAAAAGTTCTATAAGTAAACTTTTATATTCACCTATTAACCAATTTGGTTCGTGGTATTCATCTATTTTTTTAATTACTTCTTCAAATCTTGTATTTGATGTAAATTCATAATCATCTTGTTTTATTAGTTTTTTTACTTTTTTACTAATATGAAGATTCTCAAAATCTAAAAGGGCATATTCAAATTGCATTTCAGGTAATAAATAAAGCTTGTCTTGGTAAATAGTAGAAGTACAAATAAAACCACAACGTGCTAAATAAATATAAAAGTCTTTTGAAAAATCATCACAAAAGTAGTAGTTTGTATCTTCATTTGAATAAATATCATTAAAAAGAATATCTGTATCTTTGATATTCTCAAAGGTTAAGTAGTATATTGTATTGTCTTTGCTCATAAAAGGATTTTAGCATAGATTACGTTTCATTTAATTATAATAAACAATAATTATAAGGCTTTTTTTGAATACACTAATTACAAACAATCAAACTACAAACTTTCATAATCATTTAGAAGATTTACTTAAAACTTGTAATAGTTTTATTTTTAATGTTGCATTTATCAATTTTTCAGGCTTACAGCTGTTGTTAGATAGCTTAAAAACTTTGGAAGAAAAAGGAGTTAAAGGAAAAGTTTTAACTTCTACATATTTAAATTTTACACAAGTTGAAGCCTTGAGAAAAATAAAAGAGTTTAAGAATATTGAACTTAAAATATATGATAGTTCATTGAGTAATATTGGCTTTCATTCAAAAGCTTATATTTTTGAGTTTGATGAGGTTTATGAAATATTACTAGGTTCATCAAATATAACAGCAAGTGCTTTTAAAACAAATATTGAATGGAATATAAAAACAATATCTAAAAAAGAGGATTTGTTTTTAAATGATGTGTTAAATGAGTTTAAAGCTTTATGGAATAGTTCATATAATGCAAGTGAAGAGTTTTTATTAGAGTATGAAAAGTTTAAGAAAAATCAAGAGTTTCAAAAGGTATTTAAAGTAAGTGATATAAATAGTTCAAATACTCTTAATAGCAACTATATGCAAAAACAAGCCTTGCAAAAGCTTCAAGATTTAAGAGAGAAAAAACAAACAAAAGCCTTAGCCTTAGCAGCAACAGGCACAGGAAAAACTTATCTTGCAGCTTTTGATGTAAAAAGTGTAAGACCTAAAAGACTACTTTTTATAGTTCATAGAGAAAATATTTTAATAAAAGCAAAACAAAGCTTTGAAAAAATAATAGATAAAAACTTTACTTGTGGTTTATATACAGGAAACAAAAAAGAACTAGATAAAAACTATCTATTTACAACTGTTCAAACTATGAGTTTAAATTTTGAAGATTTTAATAAAGATGACTTTGATTATATAATTATTGATGAAGCACACCATGTAGTTTCAAACTCTTATATGAAAGTAATAAACTATTTTAAAACAAAATTCCTTCTAGGTTTAACAGCAACTTCAAATAGAATGGATGGAGAGTCTATTTACAAAGTTTTTGATGAAAATATTGCTTGTGATATTACTCTTAATGATGCTTTAGAAAATAGTCTTGTAACGCCTTTTCATTATTATGGAATTAGTGATATTAATAGTATTGATTATAGTAATATTGATATTTCAAAAGTTGATGAATTGGCAAGAGTTTTAAATGTAAATAAAAGAGTTGATTATATAGTTGAAAAAATGAACTTTTATTCTCATAGTGGTTCAAAAAGAAAAGTTATTGCTTTTTGTGTTTCAAAAAAACACTGTATTTACATGAGTGAGCAGTTTAATAAAAAAGGCATAAACTCAACATTCTTATTAAGTGATAATAGCATAAGTAGAAGAGAAGAGGCTATTAAAAACTTAGAAGATGATAGCAACTCTTTAGAAGTTATATTTACAGTTGATATTTTCAATGAAGGTATTGATATTCCATCTATAAATACTGTTTTAATGCTTCGACCAACTTCTTCACCTATTATTTTTATTCAACAACTTGGTCGTGGTTTACGTAAGTATAAAAATAAAGAATTTTTAACTGTTTTAGATTTCATTGGAAATCATAATAAAGCATATTTAATAGCTTTAGCACTTGCTGGAAATAAAATAATTGATAAAGAAAGTATCAAAATATCCGTGCAAAACAACTTTGCCAATATGCAAAATGTATTTATAAAAATGGATGAAATTTCAAAGCAAAGAATATTAGAGCAAATTACTAATCAAAACTTTAATCATATAAAGTATCTAAAAGAACAGTACTATAAGTTTAAAGAGATTTTAGGAAATAAAAGAGTTTCTTTACTTGATTATTTACATTATGAAAATATACTATGTCCTTTAGCTTTTATAAGCCATAGCAAATCGTATATAGAGTTTTTATCTTTAGTTGAAGATAATGAGCACTTAAAACAAATATGTAAAGATGAGGTATTTATAAAAGCTATAAGATTTATTGATTATTTACTTCCTATAAAAAGAGTTTACGAGTTTGTGATTTTAAAATATTTACTTTCAAACAAAAGCATAGATGAAAAAATAGCTTTTAAAATACTTGGAAAATATCTAAATAAAATAAATAAAGAAACCATAACACATAGCTTTAATTTCTTAAATCAAAACTACTTTGATAAAGCACAAGTTTCAAGGTATATTAAACTTGTAAATTATGAGAATAACAAGCTTACAAAAACAAAAGAATTTGAAGCAATGTTGTTAAATACTGAATACAAAAAAATATTTGAAGATAGTATTGATTATGGAATTATGCGTTATGAAAAAGAGTTTGAAGCTAAAGATTACGGTTTGCCATTTTTAAAACTTTATGCAAAATATAATATGCTAAATATTGCACAACTTTGTAATTTTAATAAAATACACTCTTCGTTTAGAGGAAGTGGATTTTTAAAATATCAAGACGATTTCTTTTTGTTTATAAATTTAGAAAAAGAGAAGTTTTCAAAATCATCATATTATGATAATGCTTTTTTATCAAAAGATACTTTTACCTATCAAAGTAAACCAAGTACTGCTCAAGATAGTGTGGATGGAAATAAACTAACAAACAATAAAAAGCTAAATGTAAAACTTCATATTTTTGTGCGAAAATTTGCACAAGTTGATAAAAAAACTCAAGGCTTTATATACTTAGGCTTAGCAAATACTATAAAATACGAAGGCAATAAACCAATATCAACTACTTTAAAACTTGAAAATCCACTTGATGATAAGTTATATGAAGAGTTTACAAAAGTTGTTGATTAGAGTTTGAATTATAAAGTTTATATTTTATAAAAAAACTCCATTTACTAAATAGTATTTTAGAACATAAAAAGTACAAATAAATACGAATAAAGCATTAAAAATAAGTGAATATTTTAAAGTATAATCAAGCGATCTATTTACTATTAGTTTTAAGCTAGAAAAAGCAAATGCAAAAAATGTTCCTAAAAACAGTGTTCCCCATATAAAATAGCCAATATAAGAATACTCTCTTTGAAGCATACAAAATGGACATTGATGTGTTGGAAGCTGATAAATATATGTTCCAAAAAAGTAAGTAACTGCATAATAAGAAATATATAAAAATAGTATATTTATAATTATATTTAAATAGATATTTTTTTGAAGATTAACAAAAACACTTAAAAAATAAAGCAAGTAAAAAATCACTAAAAGCATTGGTGTACTTAAATTAAATGGAATTTGACCACCCGTTGAACTTGCTCCAAAAATCACAGAACAACATAAAACAGGCTCTTTTGTAGATATGTTTGTTAAATACAAAATATCAAGGCCTAGCTCAATAATTACAAGTGCAAAAATAAAAATAAAAAACCAAAATTTTTTCTTTGTATAAGGATAGGTTTTTTCTTTTAAATCTAAGCTATTTAAAATCATCCAAATACCTATAAAAAACAATAAAAAGACTTTAAAAATAAATAAAGGCTGACCATATTCATTTGCATCAATAACTCCAGCAGCACACATAGCTCCAGGAACTATATGGGATAAAAGATCAATACTATAAGCAAAATAGGGCATTAAAAATATTTTAATAAACATTGTAAAAGTAATGATTAAAATCACTAAATACGAACGTTTTTCTAGCTTATATTGTGTTTGTGTAGTTTTTGAATAATCCCACTTTTTTATAATAAATAAAGCGTAAAAAAAAGAAATAGCAAGTAAAATAAAAAGTATTACTTGCGTGAATAAAAATACGATAATTTCATTTGATAAAAGTACATTATTCAAACTATTTCTCCATCTTTTATATTTATTACTTCATCAACAAAATCAAGATTTTCAAAAATTGGATCATGAGTTGCAATAATAATTGTTTTATCTAAAGTTTTTAGTTTTCTCATTGCTTCTATAAACTTTAAAGAATTGTCTTTGTCTAAGTTTGCAGTTGGTTCATCACAAAGTATAATATCAGGATTATTTACCAAAGCTCTTGCAATTGCAACTCTTTGTTTCTCTCCTCCTGAAAGGTTTGAAACGGTTTCATTTTTCTTATGTTCAATATTTGCAAGATTTAATGCAATACTTACTTTTTCATTGATTTGTTTTTGCGTAAAGCCTAAAGGAATTAAAGGTATTGAAACATTTTGTATTACATCAAGTTCATTAAAAAGATTATATGATTGAAAAATAAAACCTAAATTTGTTGCTCTATAAGAAGATGCGTGTAAATCAGGTAGTTTTGCAATACTATCATCATTTACAATAATATCACCACTTGAAGGCTTAGAAAGTGTTCCTAAAATTGAAAGTAGAGTTGATTTTCCACTTCCACTAACTCCTTTTAAAATAACACAAGAAGATGTTTGAATTTGAAGATTAATATCTTTTAATGCATGAAACTGCTTTTTTGTATTTTCATTAAATATCTTATTTAGTTTATTTACTTGTATCATTTCATACTCTCTTGTGCATCTATAACTGCAATTTTCCAAACAGGAATTAAAACAGCAGATATAAAAGGAATTATAAAAAATATAAATAGTGTAATAATATTTGAAATAGAAATATTAGGAGTAAAGCTTACCTCATTTTGTATGTTCTGGAATCCTAAAAATATATTACTTAATATTGGTGCATTTAAAAAATAAACAAAAATATAAGCTAAAATAATTCCAATAATAAAAGAAATAAAAGCAACAATAAAAGTCTCAGATATTTTTAATTTTATAATATCTTTTATACTCCAACCAACTGCTTTTAAAATACCTATTTCTTTTTTATCAGATGAACTTATCATTGTATATCTTTGATATAAAATTAATACAAAAGTAATCATTACGATTATAAAAAGTATTAAAAACATTCCACCTTTATAGTTATATAAGTTCTCATAAGCTTTTTTGATATCTTCTTTTTGAATAACTCTAATATCTAAATGCTGTAAAATCAACTCAACTTCCACATTTGGTCTTTCTAAATCATTTGGAACATTTAATATAATATCACTTGATTCATCTTCATTTATATTTAGTATCTCTTTTGCAAGTGAAATATCCATAATAATTAAATCATTTGCTATTAAGTTTGCCTCTTTTGGTAAGTCTTTAAAAATAGCTACTTTTTTTATAGATCTATCATAAAGTTTAAAAGAATAGCTATCTGAATAATAAAGTTCATCTAAAGTTTTTCTAACGCCATTTCCTATAATCATAGAATCTTTATCTAGAAATTTTGATACATCAAGTATTGAAAGAAGTTTTTTGATGTTTTTATTAGCTGACTCTTCAAATAAATCAATACCAACAATTGTAAAGTATTTTTGTGAAGGTTCAAAATAGTATTGACCATAAACTCTTTGTTGTATATTTTTAATTCCATTTATAGAAGAAAAATCATCAATCCAAGAGTTTGGAATATTAATTACTCTTCCTTGATTCATTCTTTGAACTACAAAATCACTTTGTGAATCTAGCGTTGAAAATACCTCTTTTTGAATAGATGAAGAGATAAAAAGTACTGATGAAATTAAAAATACAATAAGAATTGAGATTAAAGAAATTGCAATATGTTTTGATTTATGTTTATAAATTAATAAAAATAAAAAGTTAAAAAAAGTACTAGTTTTCATATATAAAATCCGAATAATTAATTTTCTTTTGTTCAGGATAAAAAGTGTGTGAATAATCTTTATAAGTTTTTATTCTTGGCTCATAAATTGAGTTTGAATAAGAAATTCCTGGAAGCAAAGTTATTGAAGAAATAGTCTTACTAAAGATTATATTATCATTACTTGTTTTTGAGTCTATGAATATAAAAAAAATAAAAATAGATAATAATATAGTAATAATAAAAGTAAAACTTTTAGATAAAGTAGTGATATAAAACTCCTCTTAACAATAAATGCTATTTTAGCTTTAATTAATTAAATAAGTGTTAAATATTTTTATTTAGCTTTACTCTTTTTTACCATACTCAATTTTATTTCCATTCTCGTCTATTAGCGGATATTTCTTTTCATTTAAAAGCATTTTTTCATTTATTGCATCTTCTAAATTTATATCTAGTTTCATACAAATTCTTATTAAATAAATAGCAATATCTGCTATTTCTTGTTTTGCATGTTCATGTTTTTTATCTGTTAGATTTGAGGCTTGCTCAAAACTTAGCCATTGAAATATTTCAAGTAACTCTGATGCTTCAACACTTAAAGCCATAGATAGATTTTTTGGATTGTGAAACTCTTCCCATTGTCTGTCATTTGAAAATGCTAATATCTTTTCTTTGATTTTTTCTATATTCATGAACTCATCCTTTTTCTTTGTATGTGCCTATTTTTAGTTATTATAAGGCCTCTTATATTATATATATATTAAAAAGTATATAATTATAATAATACTAAGGAGAACATTAATGCCAAATAGACAGCAAATTAATGAATTAAAAGATACATTAATTTTAAGAAAAGAAACTATCTTAAATAATATAAACGGTAGTAGAGCAAATATTGATCAATTAAAAGATCAAGAAATAAAGGATGATTTGGACTATGCTGAATTAGTAAGTGACTCTTTTACAGAAGGAATGATTGCTAATCATCAATTAGATGAGTTAAAACAAATTGAAGAAGCAATTAAAAAAATTGATGATGGCTCTTATGGAACTTGTGCGATGTGTTCTGTAACTATTCCTATTGGAAGATTAAAAGCTAAACCTTTTGCAAAGTTTTGTACTGAGTGTAGAACTGTTTATGAAAATGAGCAAATGAAGTAAAACTATTAGGAAATCCTAATAGTTTTATGGAAGTGTAATTTCTCTAGAATCTGTATAAATTTTATTTCCAATAACAATCAATCTTTCTTCATTATCAAAATTAAAATCATATACTCTATCTTTTGTAAAATCATTACTAACATTTATTATAAAGCTTTGTGATTCAATTGCATACAAAGAATCAGTAAATGCAAGTGCATGAATCTTCGAATATTTATATTTTTTGCTAGCAACTTCTTTTAATGCTAAGTCTAACTTGATTAATCTACCATCAATCGTAGCTAAATAAATATTTTTCCCATTAACAATAATATCTCTTAATTCATAATCTTTAGACAAGATATTTTTTGTAGAAATTGTTACAACTTTATTCGCAGTTGCAGCAATTAAAGTTTGCTCATCTTGAATTACTTGTAAGAAAATAATATTGTTAAATTGACTATCTAAATCAACTGAAATATTTTTTACAGATTCATTTGTTTTAGATGAAATAATTACTACTTTTCCATTTAAAGTTGGAAATAATACTAAGTTACCCATAAAGTGTGGGTTTGCAATTCTTGTATCATTTGCTAAAGAAATTGGTAAATACTCTTTAAACAATGTTTTTTTAGTATCTAAATCAAATAACTCAATTGAATTATTTGCATAAACTAGTGCTAGTTTATTATCTTTAAGTGATGCAGCAACTACAATACTTTCAACATCTAATTCTTCATTTCCAATTAGTAGTTTATCTTTGTAGTTTGTAGATAATACTTTTCCTGTATTACTAACATTTAAAAATTGAAATTTTTCAGGTAATTTAAATTTAGAAACACCATCTCTTGTAATGATAGTACCATCTTCTAAAGTAGCACCCTCTCTATTCATAGAAATAATTGGTGCTTGAAGAGATGATTCTTCTACTGTTAAAGAACTTTTTACATCTTCAGGTTCAAAATATTTCTTACTTCCACAAGCTGTTAATAAAAATAATGCTGCTACTAAAATAAAAAGATGCTTCATAATGGTTCCTTATTTTGTTAATAAATAGTGTTGTAATAAGCTTGCTAACTCAGAAGCTTTTGATGAATTCTGAATTAATTTAAGCGCAACTTTTGCTTCTTGATATTTTCCTTCATTAACTAAAATTAGTGCTTTATTAAATATTGCAAACTCTTTTAATAAAAAATCATTTTGCATAGATAAAGTATTTAATGAACTAACATCACTACTTGATAGTGCTTTTTGATATTGAGTTAATTCTTTTAAGTAAGTAATATCAGTATCAGGATATTTACCTTCTTTTTTAGCTTGTAAATATAAAGCTACTTCATAAAGTTTTTTATTCGATTCTTTTAAAGTATTAAGAGCTTCTTTATCACTTGGATCTGCAATCACTTTATCAAAAGCTATATTTGCAGCGATTGAATTTTGTTCATCATTATAATTTTTTACACTTATTGCTACAACTGCAATGATTAAAATTGTAACAAGCCCTATAATTAATGCTTTGAATTTTTTGAAAAATCTTTCAACTTTTACAGTACCTTCTAGGAATTTCTCTTCGCTGTTTAATTCTTCTTTTACGAAATCAACATTTTCTTTCATACTCATTTTTATAAACCTTTTTTAAAACTAGATGATATATTACAAAAAAGTTTATAAAACCTTACTTTTATAAATTTTTTTGTATAATTTATCTTTATAAATTTAAAAGGTTATATACATATGAAGAAATTATTATTAGCTTCATCTCTAGCATTATTATTAACTCAATCAGTTTTTGCAAAAGAAGAAGTATCTGAAAAAACAAGATTCGAATCACTATCAAAATTAACAAAAGTAATTGGTACTGTTGAAAAATATTATGTAGATGATATAGAATTAGAAGAAATTGTAAATAAATCTCTAAAAGGTCTTATGCAAGAGCTTGATGCACATTCAAGTTTTCTAGATGCTAAATCTTCAAAAGAGATGAGTATACAAACAAAAGGTGAATTTGGTGGATTAGGTATTACTGTTGGTATGAGAGATGGTGCATTAACTGTTATCTCACCAATTGATGATACTCCAGCTTTTGAAGCAGGCATAAAAGCATCTGATATTATTTTAAAAATTGATGATAAATCAACTTTAAATATGACTTTAGACGAAGCTGTATCATTAATGAGAGGAAAACCTAAAACAGATATCTTACTTACAGTTGTTAGAAAAGGTGAAAACAAACCTGTAAAAATAACTATTACAAGAGATATTATTAAAATTCAATCAGTATTTTCTAAAACTTTTGAAAAAGAAGACTTATTATATTTAAGAGTTACAAGTTTCGATAGAAAAGTTGTTGAAGGTTTAGAAAAAGCAATTAAAGATAATCCAAAAGTAAAAGGTTTAGTTCTTGATTTAAGAAATAATCCTGGTGGACTTCTTTCTCAAGCAATAGGTGTAGTTGATCTTTTTGTTGATGAAGGTGTAATTGTTTCTCAAAAAGGACGAAAAGCTGAAGATGAAGAAAAATTTGAAGCATCTGCATCAAATACTATTTCAAGACTTCCAATGGTTGTTTTAGTAAATGGTGGTTCTGCTTCGGCTTCTGAAATTGTAAGTGGAGCATTACAAGATCATAAAAGAGCAATTGTAATTGGAGAAAAAACATTTGGAAAAGGTTCTGTTCAAGCAATCTTACCAATTACAGAAGATAGAACAGAGACTATTAAACTTACAATTGCAAAATATTATCTTCCAAGTGGAAGAACAATTCAAGCAGTTGGTGTTACTCCAGATATTCTTGCATATGCAGGAAAAGCAACTCAAGATGAAAGTTCTGAGTTTAAAATAAAAGAAGCAGACTTAAAAAAACACTTAGAAAGTGAATTAGAAAAAGTTGATGAAAAAGTAAAAAAAGAAGAAGAAAATAAAAAAGATAAAAAAATCATTACAAGTGAAGATGTTTTAAATGATAATCAATTAAATACATCTATTGGAATTTTAAAATCTTTAATTATAATTAATAAATAAGTAGGAGAACGAATGAACATAAGTGAGATTATCGAGCTTGGTCTTTGGCCACAGTCAAAGAAAACAACTTCGGAAAAAGGTATTTCTGAATTAGAAGAATTAGGTTATAACTTATTTTATATAGGTAAAAATGCAGACCTTTATACATGTCCTGGAAAAGATGCAAAAGTATTATTAGTAAGAAGTGATAGATGTTCAGTTTTTGATATTCCATTAAATCTTGAAATTGAAGGAAAAGGAGTTTCTCAAACTGCTATTTCAAATTCTGGAGCAGAATTTGCAAGACAAGCAGGTATTAGAACTGCTATTTTAGAAGAACAAGTTGACCAAAGTTTAAGTGTAGCTCCTAGATGTCAATTAATGGAATTATGTAAGCCTTTAGAAGCTGAAATTGATGGTGAAGTAGTACAGTTTGAATTTATTTTTAGAAATTATTTAACTGGTTCTTTATATGAAGCTTGTCAAAATGGAAATGACCCTTATGGTTTAGAATTATCAAACGATTTAAAACAATGGCACAAATTTGAAACACCAATTTTTACACCAACAACTAAAGGTGTTAAAGATATTCCTTTAAATACTGCAAAAGTTAGAGAGGTTTTCCCTGAAATTATTTCTAGTTTAGAAAAACTATTTAAAGATTTCACACAATTTGCATTAGATAATGGAATTGTTATTGTAGATACAAAATTTGAAGCTTTTATAAATGCAAAAGGTGAGTGGATTTTAGGTGATGAAATTTTAACTCCTGAAAGTTCAAGATTTATTGCTTCTGAAGATTTTGATAAGGGTGAGTTTATTTCAATGGATAAACAAATCTTAAGAGATTTTGGAAAAGAGAACAACTGGAAAGAAAAGTCAAAGACTTTAAAAGCTGGTGAAAAACTAGAAGTTGAAGTTCCAGATTCAATTAAAAATACTATTTTAGCTGGATACAGTAGAATTCATACAAGTTTAAGTAAGTAATAAAAAACTGCTATAAGACAGTTTTAGATATAATCGCAAAATATAAATTAAAAAGGTAACAAATGAAAGCAATTGTAAACGTAGCATTAAAACAAGGTGTACTTGATGACCAAGGTAAAGCAACTCATCATGCATTAGATACTTTAGGATTTAAAGAAACTGTAAAAGATGTAAGAATTGGTAAGCAAATTATCATTGAACTTAACTCTTCAAATGAAGCAGATGCTAAAGCAGAAGTTGTAAAGATGTGTGAAAAACTTCTTGCAAATACTGTTATTGAAGATTATGACATCGAAATAGTAGGTTAATATGAAAGTTTCAGTATTACAATTTCCAGGGACAAATTGTGAGTATGATACACAATATGCTTTTGAAAAATTAGGTGCACAAGTTGAAATTGTTTGGCATAAAGAAAAAAAGATACCTGAAGATACAGATTTACTAGTAATTCCTGGTGGGTTTTCATATGGAGATTATTTAAGATCTGGTGCAATTGCTAGATTTGCTACTATTATGGATTCTGTTCAAGCTTATGCTGCAAAAGGTGGTAAAATTTTAGGAATTTGTAATGGTTTTCAAATTTTACTAGAAGCTGGATTATTACCTGGAGCTATGAAAAGAAATGATTCTTTACATTTTATTTCGAAATTTCATAATTTAAAAGTTATAAACAATGATAATACATTTCTTTCACTTTTAAAAGATGATCAAGTTTTAAATATTCCTGTAGCTCATCATGATGGAAATTACTTTATTGATGAAGCAGGTTTAAAAGAATTAGAACAAAATAATCAAATTTTATTGAAATATTGTGATGAAAATGGAACAGCTGAAAATATTAATGGTTCTGTTTCAAATATTGCAGGTATTTGTAATAAAGAAAAAAATGTATTTGGTTTAATGCCTCATCCAGAGCGAGCAATGGAAGAATTACTTGGTGGAGATGATGGAATTAGAATGCTTAAAGGTTTTTTACAATAAGAGTATAGCTTCGGCTATATACTTATTGATAAAAAGCAAATTATGAAAAAAATACTATCTCTAATAATTTTAGTAAATATTTTATTATCAGTAAATTTATTTGCTGCAAAGAATCTATATGTTTCTTATAAAGAAATACCTAAAAAAGTATACAAAAATCAAAAATTCCAAATCAAATTAAAAGCTTTAATTACTACTAAAAACTTCGATTATATTACAACATCTTTTTCTAATTCTAAAAATATAAAAGTATTAAATCCAAAAAGTAAGTGGGTAAATACATCAGGTGCAAACTATGAAACAAATTTCTTTTTCAAAGTAGGTACGGGAAGTTTTAAATTACCAAGATTTTCAGTAAAGTTAATTAAAAATGGAAATGTTATAGAAACTACAAATTTAGGTGGTAGAAATATAACTTATTCAGATATTGCCACTGATGATGAAAGGTTTTCTAATATAATTGCAAAAGACTTTAAACTAAAAGCTTATAAAACTAAGCAATATAACAATAAAGAATCTTTAACAATAATAGATGTAGATGCTCTTAATTCAAATCTTGAAGATTTTAAAATTAAAGGAATAGAAGAACAAGGTACTTCTGAATTAAATGATAATTATCCTAATCAAAATTTAATTTATTATCTAGTTCTTCCTATACATAAGAAAAAAATAGAGTTTAATTATTATAATACAGCAACAAAAAGTTTTGTTACTGTTACAGTTCCTTTAATTTTACAAAACGAATTAGTTAGTACTCAAACAGATTTAAATCCTAATGATTCAAGTTTTGAGAAATACAAAAAAATGGCATTAGTTGTTATATTAGTTTTATTCATAATTCTTTATATTTGGAAAAGAAATAAAATATATTTAATAATTTCAATTATTTTACTAATAATCTCAGTAATTTATTTAATGCCAAATAGAACAGGTATTGTAAAAAAAGATTCATATATCTATATCTTACCTACTGATAAATCTACAATTTTCTTTCAGTTAAAAAATGAAGAAAAAGTTGAAGTTTTAAATAAAAAAAGAGAATTTATAAAAGTAATGGGAATTAAGAATAAGTTTATTGGATGGATAAAGGAAGAAAATCTTGGCAAGAATTAGAGGAATAATACTTTTAATACAGTTTACAATAACAGTTGCAATAACAGTTTTAGCAATGTACTTATTTAGAAATCATACACATAAAGTTATAAAACTTTGGATGAAAATTCAGATTAAACTTTTAGGTATAAAAATTCAAACTGTAGGAAAAATTGATGAATCATGTGATTTAGTTTTGATGAACCATCAATCTTTATTAGACATTATTGTAATGGAGTATATTCACAACAGAGATTTAGCTTGGGTTGCAAAAAAAGAAATTGCAGATTTATTCTTTTTTGGACATATTATAAAAGCTCCTCGAATGATATCTATTGATAGAGAAAATAAAGCTGGAATTATGCACTTATTTAAAGAAGTAAAAGACAGACTAGAAAAGAAAAGACCAATTGCAATGTTTCCAGAAGGTACAAGATCAGATGGAACAAAAATGCTTAAGTTTAAAGCAGGTGCAAAAATGGTTGGTAATAAATTTAAATTAAAAGTACAACCAGTTGTTATGTTAAATACTAGAAATATAGTAGATTCAAAGAAATTAACGGCCACACCAGGAACTGTAAAAATTATATATTTAGATCCAATTCAAGCAGACAAATCAACTTCGTGGTTTGAAGATACAGAAATAAAAATGAATGAAGTATTTGAGCAAGAGATAAAAAGTTATGTCTCTTAGTTGGCAAACTATCTTAGCAATTGGAGCAGGAGGTTTCCTTGGTGCAATAGCTCGTGCTTATAGTGTTCATTTGTCAAATAAATATATTCCTTTAGATATTCCTCTTGGAATATTAATTGTAAATGTTATTGGTTCTTTTATAATAGGAATACTTTTTGCTTATTTTGCAAATATTGCAGTTTCTGATACTCTAAAAGCCTTTTTAACTACAGGATTTCTTGGAGCTCTTACTACATATTCAACTTTTGCTATTGAATCATACTTACTATTTGGAACATCAATATATTTAGCAATTACAAATATAGTTTTAAATGTTTTTGGAACAATTATTGCTGCTGGTTCTGGTTATAAAATAGTTCAATTCTTCTTTAAATAAATCACAAAAAAATTTTAAGCATTAAAAAGTTATAATAAGTCCAAATTAACATAAGGATTAGTCATGGGAATGCCTGGCGGAATGGAATGGATATTAATAGCTTTAGTAGTACTACTACTATTTGGAGGTAAAAAAATACCTGAATTAGCTAAAGGTCTAGGTTCTGGAATTAAAAACTTCAAAAAAGCTGTAAAAGATGATGAAGAAAATGAAGTTGCTGAAAACAAAAATGATGAAATCGAAAAAAAAGCTGAAGCTAAAGTAGAAGACAAAAACGAAACTAAATCAGTATAAGAGTAGATAATTGCAAAATTTAGTAAAAGAATACATTGAAAGTATATTAGAAACTAGCGTTGTTCTTGAGAAACCAAAAGATGTGTCTTTTGGTCATTATGCAACTCCTGTTGCATTCTCACTTGCCAAAGAATTAAGAAAATCTCCAATGATTATTGCAAATGATTTAGCCTTAAAATTTGAAAACTCAACTATGTTTGAAAAAGTGGAAGCAGTAAAAGGTTTTATAAACTTTAAACTTTCAGCTTCATTTTTACAAGAATTAGTTGATACTTCTTTAAAAAGTGGAAATGAATTTGCAAAAGAAGAAACAAAAAAAGAAAAAATTCTTTTAGAGTATGTTTCAGCAAACCCAACTGGTCCTCTTCACATAGGTCATGCACGTGGTGCAATTCAAGGTGATACAATTGCACGTGTTGGAAGACACTTAGGTTTTGATATTACAACTGAATACTATGTAAATGATGCAGGTTCTCAAATGGATATGCTAGGACTTTCTATTGCTTTAGCTGCTAGAGAATTTATCTTTAAAGAAGAAGTACAATACCCTGAAACTTATTATAGAGGTGAATACTTAGAAGAAATTGCGCCAGCAGTAATTGAAAAATTTGGAGCTGATGCACTAAGAGATGAATCTAGATATAAAGAAATTGCATTTTTCGCAAAAGATTTAGTTATGGATATTATCACAAGTGATTTAAAAGATTTAGGTATTGAGTTTGACACTTTTGTATCTGAAAAATCACTTTATTCTTCTTGGGATGAAACAAGAAAAGTATTAGAAAATAATGATTCACTTTATACTAAAGATGAAAAGGTTTGGATTCGTTCAACTAATATTGGTGATGATGTAGATAGAGTTGTTGTAAGAGATAATGGAGTTCCAACTTATCTTGCTGGTGACATTATTTACCATAAAAATAAATATGATAGAGGTTTTGACGAATATATTAATATTTGGGGAGCTGATCATCATGGTTATATCAAAAGAGTTAAAGCTGCAATTGAGTTTTTAGGAAATGATTCTTCTAAACTTGAGGTACTTTTATCTCAAATGGTTTCACTTTTAAAAGGTGGAGAACCCTACAAAATGTCTAAACGTGCTGGTAATGTCATTTTAATGTCTGATATTACAAAAGAGATTGGTTCAGATGCTTTAAGATTTGTATTTTTAACTAAAAAAAGTGATACTCATTTAGAATTTGATTTAGATAGATTAACTAATCAAGATAGTTCAAACCCAATTTTTTATATTAATTATGCTCATGCAAGAATTAATCAAGTATTTAAAAAAGCAGAATTAACTTTTGATGATATTAAAGATGAAAGTTTTGAAAACTTAAATCAAGATGGATTAAATTTAATTTATGAATCTCTATTATTAGGTTCAGTTCTAAATGAAGCCTTTGCAAAAAGAGAAATGCAAAAAATTACTGAATATTTAACTTCACTAGCAGCATCTGTTCACAAGTTCTATAATGACCATAAGGTTGTAGGAAGTGCTGAACAGAATATGTATCTAAAAGCATTAAGTATGTCAGCTTTAAGTATTAGAGTTGGTTTAAATTTACTAGGAATAAAAGCTAAGGATAAAATGTAATGAAATGGTTTTTAATTATATTAGCAGTTGTTGTAGCAATTGCAATTTATACAGGTAATATGGGTGGCGCAAAAGATGCGGCTGGTAATTATAATAAAATCTTGAGACCTGCAAATTAAATTTTAGTTAAAAAAGAGAGAAGTTACTTCTCTTTTTTTTTAGTATTCTTCTTTATTGTCTAATTTACTTAGGAAATCTTCCATAGTATATTTAGCTCTATATTCTTCACTCATTAAGTGAATAAACATATCACCTAAATCGATAACTGTCCAGTTATCATCTTCATTTACTCTTAAGAATTCTTCACCCATTGGCTTTAATTCTTCTTTTAAGTAATTTAACAATGCAAATGCATGTTTTGAGTTTAATGTAGTTGCAATAACAACATAATCAACAATGTAATCTTTTGATGTTAAATCAATAACATCAATATTTTCTGCTTTTTTTTCATCTAAAAGCGCTTTAATAGTTTCTAGTCTATTCAAGAATTAACCTTTTTTATTTCTTTGAAGATTTATTATATCTTCTTTTATTTGTATAGGTATAAAGTTTAAATCAATTTTATCTCTAAGCTTAGTAGAACTAATATCAATATTAACTTTTAAGTTTTTAAACTTTGTAAAATTATTATCAATAAAACCACTTCTTGAAGCAACAACAAAATCAACTAAAGATTTGAGTTCTTCAATTCCCTGCCATTTATTTAAATCTTTTACATTATCAGCACCAATAATTAAATAAATATTTGATGGTTTATATAAGTTTTTTAAATATTTGATAGTTTCAATTGAGTAAACAGCTCTTTTTTGTTTTACTTCATAATCACAAATTTCTACTTTAGAAGTCTTAGAAAAAACTTTTCTTAAAAGTTGTTCTCTAATATTTGGTTCGTAATTAAAGCTATTTTTAAAAGGGTTTAAATATGTAGGAACTACAATTAATTTATCAATATTAAGTTCTTTTAATGCCTCATTTACAATCGCTTCATGAGCTATATGTACGGGGTCAAAACTACCACCAAATACTGCAAGTCGCACCTAAATCATACCTTTATTATATACTTAAATAATATTATAGCAACTTTTGGATAAAATATCTACCAATTAAGATTTATAAAGGGAAAATATGGCTGTTAAAGTTGCAATTAATGGATTAGGAAGAATTGGAAGATGTGTAGCAAAGATAGTTGCTTCAAGAAATGATGTTGAATTAGTAGCAGTAAATGCTAGTGGTAGTGAAGATATGATTCAATATAACCTAAGATATGACACAGTTCATGGAAATAACCAAGATATAAAAGTTGAAGATGGTTTTATTACTATTGGAAATGATAAAGCTAAATTATTGGCAGAGCGTGATCCTGCTAAATTAGATTTTGCTTCTTATGGTGCAGACGTTGTTCTAGAATGTACTGGTGCTTTTTTAACTCAAGAAGCATGTCAAGCATATGTTGATAATGGTGTTAAAAAAGTTGTAATGAGCGCACCTGCAAAAGATGATACTCCAACGTTTGTAATGGGTGCAAAT
This sequence comes from Arcobacter peruensis, assembly GCF_003711085.1. Lineage (NCBI taxonomy): Bacteria > Pseudomonadati > Campylobacterota > Epsilonproteobacteria > Campylobacterales > Arcobacteraceae > Arcobacter > Arcobacter peruensis. The sequence continues at coordinate 1,670,910 of NZ_CP032363.1, read as the reverse complement.
GAAGAGAAATATGAAGGTCAATCAATTGTTTCAAATGCTTCTTGTACTACAAATGGTTTAGCTCCAGTTGCTAAGGTTCTTGATGATACTTACGGAATTGAAAAAGGTTTAATGACTACAATTCATTCATACACTTCATCTCAACCAATTTTAGATGCAAAAGATAAAAAAGATCCAAGAAAAGGAAGAGCAGGAGCTACTAACTTAATTCCAGCATCAACAGGTGCAGCAAAAGCAATTGGAAAAGTTATGCCACATTTAAATGGAAAACTTAACGGTCAAGCAATTAGAGTTCCAACTCCAAATGTATCAATGGTTGATTTAACAGTTACACTTAAAAAAGATACAACACTTGAAGAAGTACAAGCTGCATTTACAAATGCATCAACTGGAAACTTAAAAGGAATTTTAGGAATAGATACAGAAGGAAGAGTAAGTTCTGATTTCAATGGTGAAACTTTATCAACTGTAGTTCCACTTGATACAATTCAAGTAATTGAAAATAATATGGTAAAAGTTCTTTCATGGTATGACAATGAGTGGGGTTACTCTACAAGACTTGTAGACATGGGTGTACACGTAGCAAATAACTAATAATCAACTAATTAGAAATTTTAATAAAGGCAAAAATATATGAAATTACAAGAACTTAAAAATATTGATATCTCCGGTAAAAGAGTATTTATTAGATGTGACTTTAACGTACCAATGGATGAGTATAATAACATCACTGATGATAGAAGAATTAGATCAGCTTTAAATACAATTAGATATTGTATAGATAACGATTGTTCAATTATCTTAGCATCACATTTTGGTAGACCAAAAGAAAAATTTGACCCTGAATTTTCATTAAAACCTGTTGCAAAAAGATTACATACACTTTTAAAACAAGATATTAAAATGGCTGAGCACATAGTAAGACAAGAAACTTTAGATCTTGCAAAAACTCTTAAATCAGGTGAAATATTATTATTAGAAAACCTTAGATATAACGATGGTGAAAAAGAAAATGACCCTGTTTTTGCCGAAAAATTAGCTTCAATGGCTGATGTATTTATTAATGATGCTTTTGGTGTATCTCATAGAGCACATGCTTCTGTTGAAGGTATTGCTAAGCATTTCGATATTGAACATAAAGCAGCAGGTTTCTTACTTGCAAAAGAGATTAAATTTTTCCATCACATTGTACATGAACCTAAGCGTCCTTTTGTTTCTATTGTTGGTGGTTCAAAAGTATCTGGAAAACTTGAAGCATTATATAATTTAGTTCCAAAAGTTGATAAGATCTTAATTGGTGGAGGAATGGCCTTTACATTCTTAAAAGCACTTGGACATGAAGTTGGTAATTCATTAGTTGAAGAAGATTTAATTCCTGAAGCACTTAGAATTATGGAAGAAGCAAAAAAATTAGGTGTTAAACTTTATTTACCTGTAGATGTAGTTGCAGCTGAAGCTTTTGATTCAGAAGCAATTGCAAAACATGTAACAGTTCAAGAAATACCAAAAAATTGGATGGGACTTGATATTGGACCAGCAACTGCTCAGTTATTCTCTCTTGCCTTAAGAGATGCAAATACTATTTTATGGAATGGACCAATGGGTGTTTATGAAATGGACAAATTTGCAAAAGGTAGTACAAAAGTATCACATGCAGTTGCGTCTTCTTTTGCTACAACTGTTGTTGGTGGTGGTGATACAGCTGACTTAGTTAGAGTAACAGGTGATGAAGATGAAATGACATTTATTTCAACTGGTGGTGGAGCTTCTTTAGAATTAATTGAAGGAAAAATTCTTCCAGGTGTTAAAGCACTTCTAATAGAGGAATAAAAATGGCAATTATTGCTTCGAATTTTAAAACAAACCATACAAGAAAATCAACAGCTGATTTTATAAATAATGTAAATGATTTTTTAAATACAAATAGTATTAGTGAAGATGTATATGTTTTCCCAACAGCAACTTCTCTTGATACATTTGCTACTGTTTCAAATTTAACACTAGGAGCTCAAAATGCTTATGCAACAGCAAATGGCTCATTTACAGGTGAAATAGGAACAGAACAATTAGATGAATTTGGAATTAAAACAATTCTAATAGGTCACAGTGAAAGAAGACATGTTCTTAATGAATCTCAAGAAGAAATTGCAAAAAAATTCAGCTTTTACAGCGAGCTTGGATACAAAGTAATTTATTGTATTGGTGAACCTTTAGAGGTAAAAGAACAAGGTTTAGAGCAAACTTTAGAGTATATTTATGAGCAATTTGTAGGAATTGATACAAATTATGAAAATTTAATCTTAGCTTATGAACCTGTTTGGGCAATAGGAACTGGGGTTACTGCTACAAATGAAGATATAAAATCTGTTCATTCTGCAATTAAAGCAAGAATTGCAAAACCACTTTTATATGGTGGAAGTGTTAAAGTAGCAAATGTTCGTGAAATCTGTTCTTTAGATGGTGTTGATGGAGCATTAATTGGAACTGCTTCTTGGAAAGTTGAAGATTTTAAACAAATTATTGAAAATACAAAGGATTTATAGATGTTTATGAAGGGTAAAAAAGGGGTAATTCTAGGAGTTGCTAATAACAAATCAATTGCTTACGGAATTGCAAAAGCTTGTGCAGATCAAGGTGCACAAATTGCTTTTACTTATTTAAATGATTCTTTAAAGAAAAGAGTTGAACCAATCGCGAGCGAATTTGGAAGTGAAAATTTAGTATATCCTTGTGATGTATCAAATCCTGATGAAATTAAAGCTTTAAAAGAATCTTTAGAAAAAGATATGGGTCAAATTGATTTTATTGTTCATTCAATTGCTTTTGCTCCAAAAGATGGTTTAACTGGAAGATTTTATGATATTCCAAAAGCGTCTTTTGATATTGCTATGGATGTTTCTGTATATTCATTAATTGAAGTAGTTCGAGAACTTAAACCAATTATGAGTGATAATTGTTCTGTGTTAACTCTGTCTTATTATGGTGGAGTTAAATATATTCCAAACTATAATTTAATGGGAGTTGCAAAAGCAGCTTTAGAAATGACTACAAAATACTTAGCTGAAGATTTAGGAAAAGATGGAATTAGAGTAAATGCTATTTCAGCAGGTCCAATTAAAACTCTAGCAGCAGCTGGAATTGGTGAGTTTAGATTTATGCTTAAATGGAATGAAGCTCACTCACCACTTAAAAAGAATGTAACAACAACTGAAGTTGGAAACTCTGGTATGTACTTACTTTCTGATTTAAGCTCAGCAGTAACGGGTGAAATTCATTATGTTGATTGTGGATTTAATATTATGGGAATGCCTGCAACTTCATTTGATGAAAATGGAAAACAACAAATTGCATGGAATGGTGAAAATTAAATATAAAGTATAAGCTTTAGCACAATACCTGCGTTGTCTAGGAAATTCAAAACAATCACATACTTTAGTATGCTCTTGCTTTGAATTTTCTCTCCGCCTTGGTCTTGTACAAAATCTTACACTTTCTAATATTTATTTCAAACAGAAGAAAAGAAGAAATTTTAATTTAGAATTCTAAAAATTCTAAATTAAAATTTTAATAAATAGAAAATGAATAAAGAAATAGGAAAGTTATAAAAAATGAATATAGATTTTAAAGAATTAGCAAATAAATACCAAACACCATATTATGTATATGATTTTGATCATATAACAACTCAGTATGAATCTTTAAAAGGTGCTTTTAAAGCAAGAAAATCACTAATAGCATACGCAGTTAAAGCAAACTCGAACCTTTCAGTTATTAAACATTTAGCTCAACTTGGTGCTGGTGCTGATTGTGTATCAATTGGTGAAGTTAAACGTGCATTAAAAGTAGGTATCGTTCCTTATAAAATCATTTTCTCAGGTGTTGGAAAAATTGATTCTGAAATTAAAGAAGCTTTAGAATTAGATATTTTAATGATAAATGTTGAAAGTGCAGCTGAATTAAATAGAGTTGAAACAATTGCTAAAGAGCTTGACAAAAAAGCTAGAATTTCAATTAGAGTAAATCCAAATATTGACCCACAAACACATCCATATATTTCAACAGGATTACATGAAAACAAGTTTGGTGTTGATATTGATACTGCAAAAAGAATGTATATTCAATGTAAAAACTCTGATAACTTAGACCCAGTTGGAATTCACTGTCATATTGGGTCTCAATTAACTGAACTTACGCCAATTAAAGAATCTGTTAAAATAGTTGCAGATTTAGTAAGAAATTTAAGTGCTTTAAATATTGATTTATCATTTATTGATATTGGTGGTGGTTTAGGTATTGTTTACGATGATGAAGTTTTAATTGATGTAAATGATTATGCTCAAAGTGTATTAGAAACTATGTTTGGTTTAGATATTACTATCGTATGTGAACCAGGTAGGTCATTAGTTGGAAATTCAGGTGCTTTTGTAAGTAAAGTGTTATATGAAAAAGTAAATGGTTCTAAAAGATTTGTTATTGTTGATGGGGCTATGAATGATTTAATTAGACCAGCACTTTATAACGCAAGCCATAAAGTTGAAGTATTAAATGACAATAAAGAGTTCACAGATTGTAACTTAGTTGGTCCAATTTGTGAAAGTGGAGATTTCTTCGCTAAAAATATTGAATTACCACAAACACAACATAATGATTTAGTTGTTTTATATTCTGCTGGTGCATACTGTTTTACAATGGCTAGTAATTATAACACTAGAGGAAAAGTTGCAGAAATTGCAATAGAAGATGGGAAAGATAGATTAATTAGAAAAAGAGAAACTTTTGAAGATATTATTGCTTTAGAAGAAGAGTTTATAAAATAGTCATTATCAAAAAGGATTAGAATGAATGAAGTAGGATTAGACGCTTTAAGAGATAAACTTGATAATATTGATAATGAATTATTAAAATTAATCAATGAAAGAATGGAAATTGTTCATCAAGTAGGAGTTGTAAAAGCTCATAGTGGTGGTGCAATTTACAGACCTGAGAGAGAAAAAGCTATTATTGATAGGTTAGAAAGTCTTAATACTGGTAAATTAAATAGAGCAGCAATTGAAGCACTATTTTTAGAAATATTTGCAATTTCAAGAAATCTTGAGTTACCAGAAAATGTAGCTTATTTAGGACCTGAAGGGTCTTTTACTCATCAAGCAGCTGAAGCTAGATTTGGAGCTATGAGTTCATATGTTTCTATTTCATCAATCAAGGGAATCTTTAGAGAAGTTGATACTAAAAAAGCAAGATTTGGTGTAGTTCCTATTGAAAACTCTTCAAATGGAATAGTAACAGATACAATCAATTGTTTAAATACATACAATTTAAAAATTATTGCAGAAGTAGTTCTTGATATTCACCATACTTTAGCTTCTACTTGTGATAAAATTGAAGATATAAAAAGAATATATTCAAAAGATATTGCTTTTGAACAATGTAGAAAATTTCTTTCAAATTTTGGTTTAGATGAAGTTGAGCATATACCAATTGAATCAACAACTAAAGCTGCAAAAATTGCAGTAAATGAACCAGGTAGTGCTGCTATTTGTCCTCATGTTGGTGCAAAATTACATAACCTACCAATATTATTTGAAAATATTGAAGATAAAGACAATAATAAAACTAGATTTTTTATAATTAGCGATTTTGAAAATGGACAAAGTGGAAATGATAAAACATCTATCTTGGTTACACTTTCTGATAAACAAGGTGCATTAGTTGAATTTTTAACTGATTTTAATAAAGTAAATATTAATCTAACTAAAATCAAATCACACATTGTAGAAGGAAATTCAATTTTCTTTATTGATTTTGATGGTCATAAAGATGATGAAAATGTAAAAAAAGTATTATCAAAATATGATGGGAATGTTAAGATTTTAGGATCTTATGTAAAAGAAATAAACGATATTTAATAGAATATATAAATATAGGAAAATAAATGAATTTTAATAAAGTATTAGACAATGTTTCAATTTATGAAGCTGGGAAACCAATTGAATTAGTTGTACGTGAATATGGAATAAACCCTAAAGATATTATTAAACTAGCATCAAATGAAAACCCTTATGGAACATCTCCAAAGGTTACAAAAAAGATACAAGAAATTGCAGGAAATATGTTTGTATATCCTGATGATTCTATGTATGAATTAAAAGATGCTCTTAGCAACAAATTTGAAGTAAAACCTTCAAATGTAATTGTTGGATCAGGAAGTGACCAAATTTTAGAGTTTTGTGTTCATGCAAAATGTGATAAAGACTCAAAAGTTTTAATGAGTAAAACTACATTTGCAATGTATGAAATTTATGCAAAGCAAACTGGCTCAAGTGTTATTAAAACAGTAGACGATGAACATAATTTAGAACAATTTTCTGCTATGTATAAAGAGCATGGGGCTGATATTATTTTCCTTTGTTTACCTAATAATCCATTAGGTGAATGTTTAGATAAAGATGATGTTTATACATTTTTAGAAACAATAGATAAAGATACATTAGTAGTAGTTGATGGTGCTTATCAAGAGTATGCATCTTTTAAAGATGAAAAGAAAAGAATTAATCCAAAAGATTTAATTAATACTTTTCCTAATTGTATTTATTTAGGAACATTTTCAAAAGCATATGCACTTGGTGGAATGAGGGTAGGTTATGGAATTGCTCAAGAAGATATTATAAAAACTTTATACAAACTTCGAGCACCCTTTAATATTACTACTTTAACACTAGCAGCTGCTATTGAAGCTCTTAAAGATGAAGAGTTTGTAGATAAATGTATTGCTTTAAACTTTGAAGAGATGAAAAGATATGAAGAATATGCAGAACAAAAAGGTTTTGATTACATTGATTCATATACTAACTTTATAACACTAAAATTTGGAGATTTATTCTCATCTAAAGAAGTTGCACAAAACCTACTAGAACTTGGAGTAATTGTTCGAGATTTAACAGGTTATGGTGTAAATGCAATTAGGATTACTATAGGTTCAAAAGAACAAAATACAAAAGTATTTGAAATCTTAGATGAAGTACTAGAAAAATTAAAATAGTATCTGGAAATAATATGAATATAAAAGATAAATCACTAGAAGAATTAGAACAAGTTTCACAAGATATTAGAGATAGAATTATTGATGTAGTATCAAGAAAAGGTGGACATTTCTCTTCTACTTTAGGAGCAGTTGAATTAACTGTTGGGATGCATAAGGTTTTTGATGCATTTAGTGATCCTTTTATATTTGATGTTTCTCACCAATGTTATCCTCATAAACTGTTAACAAATAGATGGGATGAGTTTGAGACAATAAGACAATTTGGAGGAATGAGCGGTTTTACAAAACCTAATGAATCTGATGCTGATTACTTTATTGCAGGACATAGTTCAACTTCAATTTCTCTTGCTGTTGGAGCTGCAAAATCTATTAAACTTAAAAATGAAGACAGAATCCCCGTTGTAATGATTGGAGATGGTTCAATGACAGCTGGTATGGTTTATGAAGCTTTAAATGAACTAGGAGATATTAAACTACCTGTTGTAATTATTTTAAATGATAATGAAATGTCAATTGCTAAACCAATTGGAGCAATATCAAAACATCTTTCAAAACTTCTTGCAGGTAAAACTTACCAAGGCTTTAAAGGTAGAGTTGATAATTTTATTAAAAATAATATGCCAGAAGGTACTACATATATAGCAAAAAGAATGGAAGAAGCTATGAAGCTTATTACTCCTGGAATTTTGTTTGAAGAAATGGGTATTGATTATATAGGTCCAATTGATGGGCATAATTTAGAAGAAGTAATTGATACTTTAGAGCTTGCAAAAAATATGGGGAAACCTGTAATTGTTCACGCAAGAACTGTAAAAGGTAAGGGTTATGAAATAGCAGAAGGTCAACATGAACATTGGCATGGAGTAGGTCCTTTTAATATAAACGATGGCGCTTTTATTAAAAAACCTGCACCTAAAGCTGCAACTGCTGTTTTTGCAGATGCTTTATCAAGTCTTGCATGTAAACATGAAAATGTTGTAGGAGTTACTGCTGCAATGCCAAGTGGTACAGGTATAAATAAACTTATGGAAAAATTCCCAACAAGATTTTGGGATGTAGCAATTGCTGAGCAACATGCAGTTACATCAATGGCTGCAATGGCAAAAGAAGGTTTTAAACCTTTTATTACTATTTATTCTACTTTTCTTCAAAGAGGTTTTGATCAAATAATTCATGATGTTTGTTTAATGGATTTACCAGTTGTATTTGCAATAGATAGAGCAGGAATTGTAGGGAATGATGGAGAAACACATCAAGGTGCTTTTGATATTTCTTACTTAAGATTTATTCCAAATATGATTGTTTTTGCTCCAAGAGATAATGAAACTCTAGAAGAGGGATTAGCCTTTGCTTATACTCTAAAAAGTCCTAGTGCAATAAGATATCCAAGAGGAGCTTTTACTCCTGTTGATTTCCCTGTTATCCCTTTTGAATTAGGAAAAGCCCAAGTTTTAAAAGAAGGTAAAAGTAATAAGCTATTTATTGGTTATGGTGCAGCAGTAGGACGTGCCTGTGAAACTGAGAAACTTCATGATGAAGATATTACAATTGTAGATTTAAGATTTGTTAAACCACTTGATGTTGAGTGTTTAAAACAATTAGCAAATAAATATGATGATTGGTATGTTTTTTCTGATTCACAAAAACAAGGTGGAGTAGGAAGTGCAATTTTAGAATTTCTAAATGAAGAAAATATTCAAAATATAAAAGTAACTTCTTTTGAATATAAAGATGATTTCATAGATCATGGGGATACTAAAATAGTTGAAGAAAGTTTAGGATTATTACCTTCTCAACTAGTTACAAAAATAAAATAAATGAATGATAAATTAAGTGAGTTATTAAATAAAGATACAAATAATGAACTTTTAGAATATATTAAAAATGCATTAGATAAAAGCGATGAATCACCTTTTTGGAAAGAGAAAATTCTTCCTTTTGTAGATGCAATTCTTTCTGTTTTATTCCCTCTTAAAGAACAAAATCTTCTTTTCACACCTGAAGGAAAAATAGAAAAAGTATTAAACCAAGATTTATTTTATAAATGGACTGATTTAATATCACTAAGAACACTAGCTTTTACTTTAGAAATTAGTAATGAAAAAAACTCACTTTGTAGAACGTCTTATAAAGATGTTAATTATTCAAAAATAGATTTAGAAAAATTAGGAAAGTATCTAAGTTCGTATAAAGTAAATCTTATAGATGAGGATAATTTAGATTTTCCTGTAGGTAATTATAATTTACATACAGGAATGGTAACTATTATCAAGTCTCTTTTTTAAAGCTTTTTATCGTGGTTTAATTCAGAAGTTTAACTTCTGAATTTTATCATATCCATATACGTCATTATAAAATGATAATTTACCATTATTAACTTGTGCTGTTTGGTATGTTAGGTGAATAGGTAGTTTTTTATTTAGTCTAATTGTATCTGTTTTTTGGCTATCATAAATACCTCTAACTTTTTTATATGAATACTTTGTATAGTTTGTTGATAAATATTTCATTAAGCTTACTGGATGCTCTAATCTAATACAACCATGACTAGTAAATCGTATCTTTTGTTTAGAAGATTTAAATCTCCATGTTCCAATAGTATCATGCATATATACAGCATAGTCATTGGGGAAAATAAATTTCATTCTTCCCATTCCATTTGTTCTTGATGGAAGTTGAATAAACTTATATGGAATATATTTAACATTTTTCTTTAAATATTTTTTCCATTTAACATCACCCCATTTGATTTTTTTAGAATCAAGTCTATAGTTTTTTCTAATAACTATATTTTTCTTTCTAAGATAGTTCCTATCTTTTAAAGCTTTTGGAATAATACTACTTTTAGCAATTGAATCTGGAATATTCCATGTTGGATTTACAATAAAATATGCTAATTTACTTGAAAGAACTGGTGTTTGTGCATCTGGAGCACCAACAACTGTTCCAAAAGTTTTTGTTCTTTTACCCTCTTCATAAAATGCGAAGTTGTATGTAGGCACATTTAATTGAATAAAGTTATCACTATTTGAATACTTTAATAATTTAAGTCTTTCTATATTTAATCTTAATTTATTTTGTTTTGCTTGTGATAAAGAAGAATCATTTAGCTTTTTAATTAAAGCAAAAAACTGTGGATGTTTTGGTGTATAAGTTTCTAAGATAGAACTAACACTTTGAGTATTTGAAGAAAATTTTTCTATTAGTTTTTCTTTATTTATATCAACATTATATACTTCATAATCTTGATTTGCATCTCTATATTTTCTTTTTCTTAACTCTTTTTTAAATGCAGATTGATTGATACAAGAATTACTTAAATTTTTAGTATATTCATAAAAAAGCTCTTCTAATTTTTTTGACTTTTCTGCAGGATTATCTAATTGTAAGATATTTTGATAATCAGCTTCACTTCCACAAATTGAAGCATATTTATCATTTTTTAATATCTCTAAAAACTCTATTTCATTTGTTTTAAGATTTATAGTAGGAGTTTTTTCTACATTTTTAACTTCTTGAATCTTTACATCTTTAATAACTTGTTTTTGCATTGAGTTATTTACAGCCATATTGTCAGATGTTGATACGTCTTGTTCTACAATTTTATTTGTACAACCACTAACTAGTGCAAGAATTGCAATAGTTGATAAGATGCTTGATATTTTCATTAATAGTCCACCATTGGTTAGTTATTTTTATGCATTATATCTAAAATAGGTAAACAGTTAATTAATATAACTATTTATATTATTTACAATGATAAGTAAAATAAAATAAATAATTGAACATATAGCGTTAACTAGGCATTTTATAAAGGTTTATATATATTTATAATTATTATAGTATAATAAAATAATTTTTATAAAAAGTGGTGAGCTCATGGTTAAAAACATTTCAACTAAAAAACGTCTAATACTTAACTTAGTATTAACACAAATAGGATTTGCAATTATAAGCATTGTTGCAATATTAAGTAATTCTAAAATTATAGCAATTGTTACAGTAAATGTAATCTTTGCCATCATTATTACGTATTTTACAATTTCATCTATGAATAGAATCATAGGTGGAATTGATAGACTTAAAAAATATATAGACGATTTAATGGAATTTGCTTTCTTTAGAACAAATCGTATTAAAAAAGCTGAATATATTAAAAATGATGAAATTGGTGCTATTTTACATGAATTAAATCAATATGTTGATAAATTTGATTCAATGAGAAAAAAAGATATGCATGTTTTAGGTGAAGTTGTAATTGCATTAAATAAAGTTTCTCAAGGTATATACACTTCAAGAATTCATGCAGATTCGGAAAACTTTATGATAAGCACGCTTAAAAGAATTGTAAATTCAACTCTTTTAACAACTGATAAAAATATGGAAGAACTTGTTGCTATTATGGATAAATATGCAAATCAAGATTATCGTGACCAAATGGATATAAATCCTATCTTAAAAGGTAAAATGCTTATTACAATGCAACAAATAAATAAATTAGGTCAAGAGTTAAATGATAATGCTAAACTTAATTTAAAGAACGGAACAAAACTAGAAAGTAATTCTATTAGTATGCATAAGTCTGTTGAAAATCTATCTGTACGAGCAAATGAACAAGCTGCTTCTTTAGAAGAAACAGCAGCAGCTATAGAAGAAATTACATCAATAACAAAAAACAATAATGAAAATGCGATAAAAATGGCAAAACTTAGTAAAAGTGTAAAATCATCAGTTGAACAAGGTGAAAGATTAGCAAACCAAACAACTTCATCAATGGATGAAATAAATCAAAAAGTACAAGCTATAAATGAAGCAATAAGTGTGATTGACCAAATTGCTTTCCAAACTAATATATTATCTTTAAATGCAGCAGTAGAAGCCGCAACCGCAGGAGAAGCTGGTAAAGGTTTTGCCGTAGTTGCAGGTGAGGTTAGAAATTTAGCAACAAGAAGTACACAAGCAGCAAAAGAGATAAAAGATTTAGTTGAAAATGCTAGTTTCAAAACAAGTGAAGGTAAAAAGATTTCAGATGAAATGAGTGAAGGATATAGCAACTTAAATCAATTGATATCTGAAACAATCACTATAATAGATGATGTAAGTACTGCTTCAAATGAGCAATTAACGGGAATTGAGCAAATTAATGATGCCGTATCTGTTTTAGACAAAGTAACTCAAGAAAATGCCAATGAAGCCAATTGTGTTGCAGTATTTGCAGATGAAACGCTTTCAATGGCGGAAGTTTTAGTTCAAGATGCTAAAAATAAGAAAGTGAATTAGGAAAGAATTATGGGAAAAGAAATGATTTTAGATGATTATGCATTTTTAGTAAGTGAAACTGATGAAAAAGGACTTATAAACTTTGCAAATGATGATTTTTGTAATTTAGCAGAATATTCAGTTGATGAACTAATTGGTAAACCTCATAATATAGTACGACATAAAGATATGCCAAAAGCTGCATTTAAAGATTTATGGGAGACTGTACAAAGAGATGAAGTTTGGAGTGGTTTTGTTAAAAATTCAACTAAATCAGGTAATTATTATTGGGTATTTGCAACAGTTTTCCCAACAATTACATCTGATGGAAAAAAAGGTTTCTTATCTTGCAGAAGAAAAGCCACAAGAGAAGAAATCGAAGAACATACACAACTATATAAAGATTTAATTTTAAAAGAAAAATAAAAGAGATAGTAAATTGGATACTGATAAATCAAACTTAAAACGAGAAAAAGCAAAGGCTGCAATAATAAATCTATTTATAGGTGATGCTTTATCAATGCCTGTTCATTGGTTTTATAATCGTTTTGATATTTTAAAAGCTTTCTCTCCTTATGGTATTACAAAAATGGAAGATGCTCCTTCATTTCACCCAAGTTCAATAATGAATTTACACTCTACAAAAAGTGGTGGAAGAAAAAATAAGAAAAATAATCTAGAAAAAGAAGTTGTAGGTGATGTTATCTTAAAAGGTAAGAGTCATTTATGGGGAAAGGCTAATATTCATTATCATCATGAAATGAAAGCAGGCGAGAATACTTTAAATGCTTGGTGTGCTAAATGGCTTATGCAAAGTCTAGTAAAACAAGATGAATATAATTGTAAAGACTGGGCAGAAGAGTATATTAATTTGATGACTTCTTCTAAACCTAATCATCCAGATACCTATGCTGAGAGTTATCATAGAGAGTTTTTTGCTAATTACTCAAATGGTAAAGAAGTATTAAAATGTGGTGGTATAACACATGATACTCCTTCAATGGGGGCACTTGTTAGTTTAAGTATTTTAGCTTTGAGTTTATTTTCATATAAATCTTTAGAGGAAGTAATTAAAACTTGTCAAGAACATGTTTTCTTAACGCATCCTGATGAAGGCTTAATGTATGTAGTAAAAAGCTATGTTATTTTATTACATAATTTACTTCATGAAACTTCTAATGTCGAAATTCTTAATGAAATAGATAAAGCAGCAAGTGTGATTCCTAAAACTAAAATATCTAAGCTTATTAGTTTAGATAAAGATGACTCTTATGTTTTAGGACAAAAGTATTCACTTGCTTGTTATATCACAGACTCTTGGCCTAGTGTTTGTTATTTGGCATCTAAATATTATGAAGATCCTAAAAAAGCTTTACTTATTAATACAAATCTAGGCGGTGAGAATGCTCATAGAGGTTCTGTTTTAGGTTCTATTATTGGACTAGCTTCAAATAAATTTGATGAAGATTTATATAAGAGTTTAGAACAACACAAAAACTTAGAGTTGTTAATCAATCAGTGGCTTGACAAGTTTTATCCATAAAAACTTTTAGTTTTTCAACACAAAGTCCCATAGCTGTACTTTCATAACCTTTTACACTTTTAATATAAGGTTTACAAAAACCTTCAACCATAATAGCGCCTGCTTTTCCAAAGCATTCACCTGATTTAATATACTCTTCCATATGTTTTTCATCAAATTTTTCAAATAAATATGTAGTAATTGATATATCAATTAGCTCTTTATTTTTTGATTTATAAATCATACAAGTTATAACTGAAGTTTCATTTCCACTTTGAAGTTCTAGCATTCTTCTTGCTTCTTCTTCATCTTTTGCTTTTCTTAGAAGTTCACCATTTGATGTAACTACACTATCTGAAACTAATAAAGGCATATCTTCAACGCCATATTTTTTATATAATTCGTTGAATTTCCCTTTTGTTGCTTCATAACAAAATGATTTTGGATTTGTTGTTTTTATGCTATCTTCATCAAAACTCCCACCATTTTGAATAAAGTTGATCTTTGCATTATTTAATATTAAAGCTCTAGTAGGTGAGTTTGAACCTAATCTTATCACGAGATACCTTTTTTATTTGAATTATACACAATTTGTATATAATAGCGTTTTAAAAAATACAAAAAATTATAGGAATAAATATGAATATAGCAATAATTGGAGCAGGTGGAATTGGAGCTTATTATGGAATGATATTACATGAAGTTGGATGTAATATTACCTTTGTAGCAAGAGGGGAGAATTTAAAATATTTAAAAGAAAATAAAATGAAAATGACTCATCCAAATTATGTAATAGAAGATAAAATAAACACATTAAGTATAGAAGAATTAACAGCTTTAAATCCAAGTGATTTTGATGCGATAATAATTGCTACAAAAGCTATGAGTACAGAAAGTATTTCAATAAAATTAGCAAAATGGATAGAAAATAGCAAAGATATTCCATACTATGTATCACTACAAAATGGTGTTGAAAATGAAGATATTATGCAAAAATATTATCCTAAAGATTTTGTAATAGGGGGACTTACTAGACTTATTGTTTCACATACTGTATCTTTAGGTCATGTTCATTGTTCTGGTGAAGTTCAGACATTAATAGGTGCCCTAAATCATACAAAAGAGAATGCTATTTTTTTAAATGAATTAAAAATCATTTTAGATAAAACACAAACAAGTACATTTATTTGTGAAGATATTAAACTTGAACTTTGGAATAAACTTATTATAAATAATGGTGTAAATGCAATTTGTGCTTTAATACAAGAAGAATCAGGTCCTTTATTAGAAAATGAAAAAACATCAAAATTAATTTATGGACTAATGAGTGAAGCAGCACTTGCCTCAAATGCAGTTGGCGTTAACCTTACACAAGAAGATGCAAATAAAATGTTTGAACTAATGAAAACTTTTCAATCTGTAAAACCATCAATGTGGGTTGATACTCAAAACAACAGAGACCTAGAACTAGATGAAATCTGTGGAGTTGTTATCAAGAACTGTGAAAGCCAAGGTTTTGATGCTCCTTATACTAGAAGTATTTCTACTGTATTAGAATTCTTATATGCAAAAAGAAGAGTTAAGGAATAGTTTCTATATTCACTAACTCTATTCTATTACAGTCTTTTTTAAACAGTTTTCTAGCTGCTGCATCTTCTTCTGCTAGTGCTAAAATATCAGGAAAGTCATCTTTTTGAACTTCAAGTTTATAAAACTGCTTTACAGTTCCAATTTTAAAAGCTTCATTTGATTCTTCATTTGAAACAAGATGAATATTTCTAAAACCTTTTGCAAACTCATTTTTTATTACTTTTGCAATTTTTTCATTCTCTAAAAGCTCTTTTAAACTAATCTCTTTATTTACATCGTTTTTACATAATAATTTATATGTAACTTCAATTTTTCCATTCACAATTGTGTCCTTATTTTTTTTCATTTTTTATTATAGTTTAATATAAAACAAACAAACAATTTTATAACAATATGTAAGATTTTATGTATAATGTCAAAAAAATCAAAGCGATTATATGAAATATTTTATTTACTTAACTCTTGCAGTTTTATTTTGGTCTGGAAATTTTGTTTTTGGACGTATGGTTTCTAGTGAAATAGCAGCAATAGAACTATCATTTTTTAGATGGTTTTTTGTATTTCTAATTTTATTACCATATTTAATATATAGATCTAAACATATTATGAAATTTTTTAAAAAAGATTATCTTATTCTTATGATTTTTGGAATTATTGGAGTTGCAGGTTTTAACACTTTTTTATATCTAGGATTAAAGACTACAACTGCTACAAATGCATTATTAATTAATTCTAGTATTCCAATAATGATTATAGTTTTATCTGCGTTTATTTTAAAAACTACTATTACTAAAATACAAGGCTTAGGAATCATTCTTTCAACTCTAGGAGTAATTTTCTTAATACTAAAAGGAAGTATTGAGAATATAATCAATCTACACTTTACTCATGGGGATTTATGGATACTGTTTGCTTGTGTGAATTGGGCTTTATATACGGTACTTTTAAAATATAAACCCAAAGAATTAAATGCCTTAGATTTTTTAAGTATTACTGTTTTTATAGGAATAATTGTATTAAGCATTGTTTATTTTTATGCAGGTTATAGTTTTGATTTAGCTGTATTTGAAAATGACAAGGTTTTATATTCATTGATTTATATGGTTGTTTTTCCTTCATTATTATCTTTTTATTTTTGGAATACAGCAATTGTTGAAATAGGTGCAAGTAGAGCAGGGCAATTTACACATTTGATGCCAATTTTTGGGGCAATATTAGCTTTTATTTTTCTAGGTGAAAGATTAGAAATGTATCATGTTTTTGGTATTTTATTTATAGCTCTTGGTATTTATTTATCAATTTTCCTAAAAAAAGTATAGTTTATTATGAAAATTCTTACAAGTATTGCGGGTTTATTAATTTTCTTTTCTTTTCTATTTACTATCTTTTCTTATTTTTATAACCCACAATTACTCATATATGCAAGTTTAGCAGCTTGGCTTGCACTTATTATATTGTTTACATCAATAGTAAAGAAAAAGATGCTTTTAATCCTTTTTTTCTTAAGTTTACTTGCCTTTATTATTTCTTTATTAAATGGTTTTGAAATAGATTTTATAAAAGTCTTTACAGTAAATCAGTACTTACTAACATTACTAATTGGTGTTGGGTTTTTAAGGCTTATTGCAATTCCTAAAAAAGATAAGCAAAACAAATTACCAATAGGAAAAGAGTCTTTTTTCAAAACATATTTAGGTGTACATTTATTTGGATCAGTTATTAATCTTTCTTCTTTAGTTTTAGTTGCTGATAAATTCTATAAAAAAGGTCCTTTGACTAATACTCAAATAATTTTGCTAACAAGAGCTTTTTCTTCAGATGCATATTGGTCACCATTTTTTGTAGCTTTTGCAGCAGTACTAACTTATACACCAAATTTAAATGCTTCTATTATTTTTGTAAATGGTCTTTTTTTAGCTTTAATTGCATTTTTAATTACATATTTAGAAATAATAAAAAATAAAGAGTTTAAGATAGATGAGTTCAAAGGCTATCCTTTATCTTTTGATAGTTTATATCTGCCTTTATGCTTAGCTTTTTTAGTACTTTTTACAAATCATTATTTTCCACAAATTAAAGTAATAGTTTTAGTATCTTCTTTTGCTTTACTTCTTACACTATTTACACTTCCTATTAAGAAAGGTTTTAAAGAAGCTATAAAGCAGTTAAATACTCATATAAGTAAAGAACTTCCAAATATGAAAATGGAAATGTCACTTTTTTTAATAGCAGGAATGTTTGGTATTTCAATTGGTTCAATATTAATAGGTTTAAATCTAAGTTTACCTTTTGAAGTATTTGATTGGATAATTGCTTCTATTCTTTTAGCAATATTTATTATCTTAGCTTTTGTGGGAATTCATCCAATAATTACAATTGCAGTTATTGGTGATTTTTTAAGTGGTGTTAATCATACACTATTAGCAGTAACATTTCTAATGGCTTGGTCAACTACGGTTTCTACATCACCATTTAGTGGCTTAAACTTAACAATAGTTGCTAGATATAAAGTTGAAGGTTCTAGAATATTTAAATTAAATATAAAGTATGCACTCAAGATGTATATAATATGTGTTTTATGTTTATTTATTTTATCTTCATATTTACAAATATGATAAAATCATACAATTATCATATCACTATTATATAATTTTTATGTAAAAGAGGTAGATGCAAACTCATTTGTATCCTTTCTGCTTCCTAAATTATAAATCTTTTGTATTTACCTTGCTTTTACTTTTACTTACAAAACTCTTTTTAAATCAATATATAATTCTTCTTGATGTCCAATATGCTTTTTTATAAAATGGTTTATCCACTTTTGAAAACTTAACACCCTTTATTGATGCATGCATAAAGTCACCATTTCCCATATATACTCCAACATGTCTATCTACTTTTCCTGTTTTGAAGAAAATTAAATCACCTAATTCTAGATTAGATTTTTTTACTTCTTTTCCAACTTTTACTTGTGTTCTAGTACTTCTTGGAATTTTAATATCAAATTTCTCTTTATAAATTCTTTGTGTAAAAGCAGAACAATCAATTCCTTTTTTTGAGTTTCCTCCAAATCGGTATTTTACATGTTTCCATTCATTATAAAAATCCATAAACTCTTGGTTCATATCTTTTACATCATTTTCTGTTATAGTTTCATCTGCATCTATTAATTTTTTGTATTCTTCTGGTGTTATAATAGGTTCATATTTTACTTCAGTTTTTTCTGCTTGCTCATTTTTAACTAAAAGATTGGCATTTTGAGCTTTTGAATCTGTATTATTTTTGTATAATGTATTCTCTACGTAAACTTCTGATTTGCTTTGACAGCCAATAAAAAATAAAAATAACGGTAAAGCTAAATGTGATTTTTTAATCATTTTCAATCCTTTTTATACTTGTTCTATAAGTCATTTTATCGTTTTTTTACTTAATCAATAATTCTCTTAGATTTCCAATAGTGTCTGTTAAAGTAGATATTATTAAGCTTTGAGATTGTTACACCCTTACTTGTAGAAGCATGCATAAACTTTCCATTATCAATGTATATGCCAACATGACGGGAGTTTTTACCTGTTTTAAAAAAGACTAAATCCCCATATTGAAGCTGTGATTTTTTTACAGTTTTTCCTATTTTTGATTGATGAAGTGTTGTTCTTGGTATTTTAATATCAAGGCTTTGCTTATATGCTTTTTGAATAAATGCTGAGCAA
The DNA here is from genome assembly GCF_003711085.1 of Arcobacter peruensis. Classification (NCBI taxonomy): domain Bacteria; kingdom Pseudomonadati; phylum Campylobacterota; class Epsilonproteobacteria; order Campylobacterales; family Arcobacteraceae; genus Arcobacter; species Arcobacter peruensis. The sequence goes on along the minus strand of NZ_CP032363.1, from coordinate 1,651,787 downwards.
TCTATTCCACTTTTACTATTACCTCCAAATTTATACTTAACACCTTTCCATTCTTTATAAAAGCTACTTAGACTTTTATTTATATAAGTAGTATTAGTTTTGTATTCTTGAATTGTCTTTTCTAATGAAGCACTAGGATAAGTTAAGGTGTTTTTTTTTAAATTTATTTCTTTTTGTGAACATCCCATAAAGAAAAGAAAAATAGAAAATAGAAAAGTTTTTAAATACATGATATTCCTAGATATTTGTTTAATAATGATTAATAGTATTATCATATAATAAAATATAAAATTTTCTAATAAAAAGGACAAGATAATGAAGTATATTTATCTAATAGGGATTGTTTTTTTCTTTAACGCTTGTAGTGCTACAAATTATAATGGCATAACAAATTATATTGATTTAAAAAAAGAAAGAAAACAATTTACAAATAGCACGTGTAGTTTTAATTCTTTTATTATTAATAGTCAAACACCTAAATATGGAAAGATTTTTATTGAACATGTAGAATTAAATACTAACTGTGAATGGAATGGATTTAGTAGGTCATATTTTGATAATTTATTTAAAGAAAAAACTCATGTAAAAAGTATGGTAGCTGTTGAAAGAGTAGATTTTGAAAATTTTGAGTTTAGTACTTATTTAATTAATGATAAATATATCCTAAATCTAATATCTGAGTTTTCAGGTTCTAAAAGTGTTTTTACTCTTGATTATAAAGGTCTACTTTTTAACGAGATGATTAAAAAATTTGATAAAAATTATGTAAGTGTCTATTTGGAAAAACCTAGATTCTCTTCAAATTATAATAGTAGTTTAGTAAATCAAAATATAGTTAAAGATTATTTTAATAAAGAGATTGAAGAGTTATAATATTTTTGATATACAATTTTTGCACAATATTTACTAATAATACAAAATAGTTAATTAAGGAGTTTAAATGTTAAAAAGTATATTTTTATTAATTACAACAGTTATATTATTTACAGGTTGTCATAGATTACATCCAATTGTATCAGCAGCAGTTATAGTTCCTGCAGTAATAATTAGTCCTTTTGTGCATAAACCTTATCACAGAGGTTATTATAATCATCGGGGTTATCATCACAGAGGATATAGAGGGCATCGTAGATAGCCTTTTCTTCTTTAAAGAAAAAGATTTTAAGAGGACTAAAATCCTCTTAAAGTAATACCAAAATAAATAGCTACAATTCCTAGTACAATATTTAAAGGTATATAATACTTTGCAATAGGCATAAGAGCATTTTTTGCACCTAAAAAATCACCAGATATAAAAGCTTTTTCAGCTTTATTTCTTTTTATATAAATAGTTATAAAAATTATAGTCATAACAGTCCATATCGCTTCTTTTGCAATAACAAATGAATATAAAGGTGTACCTTTAAATCCTAAAGTTAAAATCAAAATAACAGCAGTTATAAGTAATATTATAATTGCTGGAATAACCATATTAAAAAATCTTTTTAAATTTTCTAGTGTTCTTTCTAATTTTATTTTAGGTTCTACTATATTTTGCATTGAATAGTGAACTGCAAATCTAATTGCAATCATTCCTCCAACCCATAATACAGCAGAGATTACATGTAAAAAAACTACAAAAGATAAAAATGTTGTTGATTCAGTCATCTTTATTTCTTATAAATTTGCTTTTGCATATTCTAATGCAGCAAATTTAGCCTCTTCAATTTTTGATACATCTTTTCCACCAGCTTGTGCGAAATCAGGTCTTCCACCACCTCCACCACCAACGATTGGAGCAATCTCTTTAATCCAGTTACCAGCTTTAATATTTGTATCTTTACTTCCAGCAACAAGCATTACTTTTTCACCCTTTGCTTGAAGTAATAAAACAGCTACTTTATCATTTGCATTTTTTAAATCATCTACAATTTTTTTGATATCACCATTTTGAACTACATCAACAACAACTTTTACATCACCAATCATTTCTTCACTAATTGGTGCAGCTGTTTGGCTTTGTGCAAGTTCAACTTCTTTTTTAAGCTCTTTGATTTGCTCTTTTAATTTTTTTATACCAGTAATTGCATCTTGGTTTTTAACTTCTTCTTGAACTTCTTGATATTTTTTTATAATTGAATTTGTATATTCAATTGCAGCTAAACCACAAACAGCTTCAATTCTTCGAACTCCAGCGCTTACTCCTGATTCTTTTGTTATATAAATTGAACCAATATCAGAAGTATTATTTACGTGAGTTCCTCCACAAAATTCTACTGAAACATCATCAAAGCTTACAACTCTAACACTATCACCATATTTTTCACCAAACATAGCAATTGCACCTTTGTTTTTAGCTTCTTCAATTGGTAATTCTTCAACATTACCTTTAATTCCTCTTGCAATCATAGAGTTAACTAAATCTTCAACTTCTTTAATTTGTTCTTGTGTCATTGCCTTAGCATATGTAAAGTCAAATCTTAATCTTGAAGTGTCATTTAAAGAACCAGCTTGTGCAACAGTATCGCCTAAAACCATCTTTAGTGCTGATTGTAAAAGGTGTGTTGCACTATGATGTTTTTCAATTTCATTTCTATTTACTACAACGGCTTGAACATTTTCACCTTTTTTAAGTGTTGACTTTTCAACTATTACTTTTGAAAGATTAATATCATAGAATTTTGAAGTTTCAACTACTATTGCAATATGTTCATTGTCTTCTAAAGCTCCAGTATCTCCACTTTGTCCACCAGAAGTTGCATAAAATGGAGTGTTGTCTAACATAACCCATCCTGTTTGGCCTGCTTCTAAAGTATCAACTTCTTGAAATTTCTCATCAAGTAAAGTTACAATTGTAGAATTTTCAAATGTTTTTTCATATCCTACAAAATTGTTTTTACCATATTTTTCAAGTAAAGATTTAAAGTCACCTTCAGATGCAGTATCTCCACTACCTTTCCAAGCAGCTTTTGCTTTTGCTTTTTGAGCATTCATTAATTCATCAAATTTAGCATTATCAACTTTTAGGTTTTTATCTCTTAACATGTCTTCTGTTAAGTCTAATGGGAAACCATAAGTGTCATATAATTTAAATGCAACTTCCCCTGAGAATATCTCTTTTGTTTTTGCTAACTCTTCATTAAATATTGTCATACCTAAATCAATAGTTTTAAAGAATCTTTCTTCTTCAAGTGTTAATTGCTCTTTTATATAGTTAGCTTGTTGCACTAAATCAGTATAGTGTGAACCTAAAATATCACATAAAGTATCATAAACTTTTGCTAAAAATGGTTTTCTAAATCCTAATAAATATCCATGTCTTACTGCACGTCTTAATATTCTTCTAGAAACATAAGGTCTTCCTTCGTTTCCAAATAAAATACCTTGAGAAAGCATAAATGAAGTTGCTCTTAAGTGATCTGCAATTACTCTATATGAACCAATGTTTTCTTTTGTAATTTCATTTTTACTAAGTTCTTCAATTTTTTTGATAATTGGCTGGAAATTTGATGAATCAAAGTTATTTAAAACACCTTCTTTAATAGCAATAACTCTTTCTAATCCCATACCTGTATCAATTGAAGGTTTTGGAAGAGGATTTAAAACACCTTTTGTGTCTCTTTCATATTGCATAAATACTAGGTTCCAGATTTCTAAAAATCTATCACCCTCACCACCTAAATAATCTTCATCTGTGTTGAAGTTTTCTTCACCTTGGTCATAGAAAATTTCACTACAAGGTCCACAAGCACCTGTATCACCCATTGACCAGAAGTTATCTTTATCTCCAAATCTTTTGATTCTTGAAGCATCAATATGTTCTTGCCATAATTCGTAAGCTTCATCATCTGTTTCATGAATCGTAACCCATAATTTATCAATAGGAAGTTCAAGATTAACTGTGATAAATTCCCATGCATAAGCAATAGCTTCTTTTTTAAAGTAATCACCAAAAGAAAAGTTTCCTAGCATTTCAAATAATGTATGATGACGTGCTGTATATCCTACATTTTCTAAGTCATTATGCTTTCCTCCAGCTCTTACACACAACTGACAAGAAGTTGCAGTTGGGTTAGCAGGTCTTGGAATTGCACCTGTAAATATATCTTTGAACTGAACCATTCCAGCATTTGTAAACATAAGTGTCGGGTCATCAGGAACTAAAGGCATTGATGAAACAATGTCATGTCCTTTGTTTTTAAAAAATTCTAAGTACTCTTTTCTAATATCCATAAAAATTATCCATTTTAAATTTAAGTCAAATATTTTATCCAAAAATTAATTTAGGCAAGATTAGTAGTTTGTATAAGTACATATAAAACTTATTTTAAGCTATTAAAAGATAGAATAGCTTAGTTTAATTTTTTAAACTATTTTAAATATCGAAAACAAAACAATTAATAATAAAGGAAATAAAATGGCTAAATATACAGAATTAACTCCAGCAAACTTTGAAGAAATCACTAACAGTGGTGTATCTATGGTTGACTTTTGGGCTCCATGGTGTGGACCTTGTAGAATGATTGCTCCAGTAATTGAAGAATTAGCAGAAGAGTTCGAAGGTAAAGCAAACATTTGTAAAGTAAATACAGATGAAGAGCAAGACTTAGCAGTTAAATATGGAATTAGATCAATTCCAACTATCATTTTCATGAAAGATGGTGAAGTAGTTGATACTATGGTTGGTGCTTCTTCTAAACAAGCATTTACTGATAAAATTAATTCATTAATCTAATAAATACTAATAAATATTAAAAAAGGGAAGATGCAAATGCATCTTCCCTTTTTTTATGCAAAAAATCTTTTAAAAGTCATATAGAGGTCATTTTACTATTTTAATATTTCATTATAAAGAATATTAAGGAGTAAATAATGTTCCAAAGTAGTAAAATTAAAATGATATTACCACTTTTAGTAGTTTTAATTGTGGCAATACTTCCAACACCAGAAGGTTTAAGTGTAAATGCTCACTATTTCTTTGCAGTGTTTTTAGGTGTTATTGTTGGTTTAATTTTAGAGCCAATTCCAGCAGCACTTATAGGTTTAACAGGTGTTGCAGTATCTGCAACTTTTGGTTTAGTAGGTGAAACTGCAAAAGCTAGTCGTGATTGGGCTTTAAGTGGATTTTCTAATGGTGTGATTTGGTTAATCTTTGCAGCTTTTATGTTTGCCTTAGGTTATAAAAAAAGTGGACTTGGAAAAAGAATTGCACTTTTATTAGTTAAATACTTAGGAAAAACTTCTTTAGGTTTAGGATATGCGGTTGCTTTTGCTGATGGAATACTTGCACCTTTTATGCCTTCAAATACTGCAAGAAGTGCAGGAACTATCTTCCCAATTGCAATTAATATTCCTCAAATGTTTGAATCAACGCCAGAAAAAGATCCAAGAAAATTAGGTTCTTATATTTCATGGGTAGCAATTGCAGCAACTTGTGTAACAAGTTCAATGTTCTTAACAGCACTTGCTCCAAATTTACTAGCAGTATCTTTAGTAGAAAAAAGTACTAATATCATAATTTCTTGGGGACAATGGTTTGGAACACTTGCAATTATAATGATTCCATTATTTTTACTTGTACCATTTTTAGCATATATTGTTTATCCACCCGAACAAAAAAAATCACCCGAAGCTCCAGCTTGGGCAAAAAAAGAGCTTGATATTATGGGACCTATTAGTAAAAAAGAGCTTTTAATGTTAGGTCTTGGAATACTAGCTTTAGTAATGTGGATTTTTGGTAGTACTATTGGTGTAAATGGTACAACAGCAGCTATTTTTGTATTATGTTTACTTGTTTTAACTAATGTTATTACTTGGGAAGATGTTATAACAAATAAAGCAGCTATAAATGTATTTATTTGGTTTGCAACTTTAGTAGCAATGGCTTCAGGGCTTAAAAAAGTTGGGTTTTTAAAATGGGCATCAGGATTAATTTCTGGTGGTTTAGTAGGACTTGACCCAATTACAATTGTAATAATGCTTGTAGTATTATTCTTTGTATTTCACTACTTCTTTGCAAGTGTTACAGCACATACAGTTGCATTATTGCCATTATTTTTAGGAGTTGCTACTAATCTTTTACCAGCAAGTATGATGGAACCTTTAGCTTTATTATTAGTAGGTTCATTAGGTCTTATGGGTATTTTAACTCCATATGCAACAGGACCATCTCCTATTTGGTATGGGGCAGGATATCTTTCACAAGCTACATGGTGGAAATTAGGATTTATTTTTGGAGCAGTTTATTTAGGCGCTCTAGTTTTATTAGGGTTTATGATACTTTAGTAACAAAATATTTATAGCAGTAATTAAATTACTGCTATAATACACTTCATGAAAAAACTTATTTTAATATCAATTCTCTTTACAACTTTTCTTTTTGCAAATTCATCAATTTTAATTATAAACTCTTATCATAAAGGTTATGAATGGAGTGATAGTATAATTAAAGGTATTGAAAACACTTTATATCCTCATACTAATATTGATATAAATATTTTATATATGGATTCAAAAAGAATATCAACTTTAGAATATTTCCAGAACCTAAAAGAACTATATAAAGTACAGTTAAAAAATAGAAAATATGATTTAGTTTTAGCTGTTGATAGGTTTGCATATGATTTTGTTTTAGAAAATTATAATGAACTTTTTAAAGATGAACTTATTTTAAGTGTAGGAATTGAAAATTTTAATCAAGTAAGATTAAAAAAATATAATCTTGAAAATAAAGTATCAGCTTTACTAGAAAAAAGAGATTTAAAAGCAAACGTAAAACTAATAGAAACAATTATTCCTTCTATTAAAAAACTCTATGTAATAAATGACAAAAGTGAAAATGCAAAACATACAGAACCTTTGATAAAAGAGCTATTTGATGACTTTGAGGGAAAATATGAATTAATTTATTTAAGAGAAGATAGCTTAAAAGCTTTAGAAAAAAGATTTTCTAAATTTGAAGAAAATTCTGCACTATTATTTGTAAGGTTTTATAAAAATAGTAATGGAGAGCTAAATAAAAACCAAGAAATAGCGAAATTTATAAATGATGCAAAAATACCAATATTTATAACAGATTCAATTTTTAACAAAAAAGGCGCAGTTGGTGGAAAAATTGTAGAACTTGAAAAGTTTGGAAATAGTTCAGGGCAAATGGCCTTAGATATTTTGGAAAATAAAAAATCAATAGTTAAATTATCAGAGGATTTTTCATATGTTTTTGATGCTTTAAAATTAGATAATTTTACACTATCAATTAGTCAAATAAATCATGATTATGATGTAGTAAATAAAAGAATAACATTTTATGATAAATATAGAGGTTTTATTAACTTTGTTTTTACTATTTCTCCTTTCTTAATCTTACTAATTATAGGATTATTTCATAATATTTATTTACGAATTCATAGTCAAAATAAATTAAAGCAAAGAATAGAGTTTGATACAGTTTTACTAAATGCAATTGAAAGTCCAATCTTTTGGCAAGATGATAAAGGTTTGATTGTAGATTCAAATTTAAGGTTTTGTAATTTTATTGATTTGAATGCTAAAGAAATATATGGAAAAAAACTAAGTGATTTAAAAAATACTAAAAGTAGTTTAATAATTAAAATTTTAGAAAAATTTAAAGAAAATAGTGAGTTAAATAATCAATTTAAATTTAATATATCTAAAAATGAAGTAAAAACTTTTTTTATCAAACAAGCCTTGTATTGTGACAATAAAACTAAAAAAAGTGGAATAGTTACAATTTTTACAGATATTACAAAAGAAAAAGAAATAGAAAAGCAAAAGAAAAAAAATGAAGAGTTTGTAATCCAACAATCAAAACTTGCAGAAGTTGGAGAAATATTCTCATCAATTGCTCATCAATGGAAATCACCTTTAGTTGAAATTACTACAATCGCTCAAGAGAGTTTTTATAACTCAAACAGCAGTTTAAACGAAGATGAATCTTATGTAAAAGATATAATGACACAAGTAAACTACATGACTAAAACAATAAATGATTTTCAGGAGTTTATAATTCCTTTTAATGAAAAAAAAGTTTTTAATGTTTTAGAAGCTGTAAATTCTATGCTAGAAATTGTTAATCATAATATTAAATACAATTATATAAATATAAACATTGACGTTAAAGAAGATACAAATTTAAATGTAAATGGATATAGAAATGAATTTATGCAATCTTTTTTGAATATTATAAATAATGCAAAAGATGAGCTATTAAAAATTGATATCAAAAATAGAAATATTAATATTCTTATATATAACGAAAATAAAAATGTAAATATTGAAATAAATGATAACGCAGGTGGAATAAATGCAAAAGATATTCATAAAGTTTTTAAAGCTTATTTCTCAACAAAGAAAGATGGACATGGAATAGGTTTATATATGGCAAAAATGATTATAAAAGATAAAATGAATGGAAAATTAAGTGTGAAAAATTTAGAAGATGGTGCATCTTTTAAGATTACCTTGGAGAATATATAGTGAAAGTATTAGTTTTAGAAGATAATCAAAGATTATTAAATGTAATTAAAAATGCTTTAGAAAAAGAGAGTTATTGTGTTGATACATTTATAGATGGAGATGATGCACTTGAAGCTTTAGATAATGGCTATAACTGTTTTATTTTAGATATAAATGTTCCAAACATCGATGGTATATCTTTGTTAGAGTTATTACGAATTAATCATAAAGACACTCCTGTAATTATTATAAGCTCAAATCACGATTTTGAGAAAATCCAAAAGTCTTATGATTTAGGTTGTGATGATTATATTAAAAAACCTTTTTTTATTTTAGAGTTAGTTCAAAAAGTAAAAAAATTATGTAAGATTCAAAAAAAGTTTTTAGAGTTTGATTCTTCATATAAATATGATTTTATTAATCATATATTATATGAAAATGGAAAAGAGCTTGAATTAACAAAAAAAGAGATTTTATTTTTAGAACTTTTCTCAAAAAACTTACATCATGTTGCAAGTTATGAAGAGATTGAAGAGTATGTATGGGAAGGTGAAGACACTAATCTTGTAAATATCAGAGCTATGATAAAAAGATTAAGAAAAAAAATTCCATATGAATCTATAGTCATTGTTAAAGGTATGGGGTATTCACTTTCTAAAGATGTGAAATTAATTTAATATTTTTTATTAAAAGATAAAAATTATCCTTTAATTTAAGTTAACATTAGTTAAACTATAACTTACATATATTTTAGTATTATTACATCTTTAATAAATACTATAAATTATAAATTACAAAGTACAAGGATTTTATATGTTAGATTTAGCAATTATTGGTGGAGGACCTGCTGGATTAACAGCTGGTTTATACGCAACTAGAGGTGGTTTAAGCAATGTTACAATGTTTGAAATGGGAATGCCAGGTGGTCAAATCACTACTTCATCTGAAGTAGAAAATTACCCAGGACAAAAAGAGATTGTAACAGGTATGGCTTTAATGGAAGATTGGCCAGAGCAATGTAAGAGATTTGGTTTAAAACATGAAATGAATCAAGTAATGACTGTTACAAAAAATGATGATATTTTTACACTTACAACTGCTGATGGAAAAACTCAAGAAGCAAAATCAGTATTATTAGCAACAGGTTCAGTTCCTAGACGAGCAGGATTTAAAGGTGAAGATCAGTTATTTGGAAAAGGTGTTTCTACTTGTGCAACTTGTGATGGTTTCTTCTACAAAGGTAAAGAAGTTGCTGTAATTGGTGGTGGAGATACTGCTTTAGAAGAAGCAGTTTATTTATCAAAAATGTGTTCAAAAGTATATATTGTTCATAGACGTGATACATACAGAGCAGCACCATCTACAATTGAACATATGAAAGCAGCTTCAAATATTGAAGAAGTAACAAATGTTGATGTTGATGAAGTTTATGGTGATAATATGGGTGTAACTGGAATAAAAGTTAAATCTAAAATCACAGGTGAAATTAGAGATATTCCAGTTCCTGGTGTATTTGTTTTTGTTGGACGAGATGTATTAAATGATTCTTTAAAACAAGAAGATGGATCTTTCCTTTGTGAAACAAATGAAGCTGGAGAAATTGTAGTTGATTTAAGAATGAAAACTAATGTACCTGGTTTATATGCTGCTGGTGATGTTAGAATTGAAGCTTCGAAACAAGTAGTTTGTGCTGCTGGTGATGGTGCTACTGCTGCTGTTAATATTATTGAATATTTAGGATAAAAGGAAATTAATTAAATGATTAAAGTTGGAATTTTAGGAAGTACAGGAAGAGTTGGATCTTTATTAATTGATGATTTAGAAATTGATGAACATGCACGTGTAGGTGCTGTTCATGTTTTTGATAAATTAAAAAAACAATTACCTGAAGATACAGTTGTAACTAATGATATGAAAGTATTATTTGATTCTTCTGATGTAATTATTGATTTTAGTGCACCAGCTGCAACTGAAGCTTTATTAAATGAAGTTGTTGAAAATGGTGCTAGAAAACCATTAGTTATTGCAACTACTGGATTTACTAAACACCAACAAAATTTATTAATTGAAGCTAGTAAGCTTGTACCTATTTTATATGCTACTAATATGAGTTTAGGTGTTGCTGTTTTAAATAAACTAGTAGCCCTTGCTTCTAAAACATTAAGTGATTTTGATATTGAGATTGTTGAACAACATCATAAACATAAAGTTGATTCACCTTCAGGAACTGCTCTTACACTTGCTGAACATGCAGCAGATGCAAGAGGATTAGATCTTGATGAGGTAAGAGTTTCAGGAAGAGATGGACAAATTGGTGCAAGAACTAAAGATGAAATTGCAGTAATGGCACTAAGAGGTGGAGATATTGTAGGTCGACATACTGTTGGTTTATATAATGATGGTGAATTCTTAGAATTAAACCATACAGCAACAGCTAGAAACACTTTTTCAAAAGGTGCTATTAAAGTTGCAAAATGGATTATTGGAAAAGAGCCAAAACTTTACTCAATCAATGACGCTTTAGGTTTATAGAACTTAAGCTTTTAAACAAAATTAATAAAATAAAACTAAAAGATAAAAGACATTTACACTTTCACTTTTTTCTTTTCAATAAGGTTAAATAAATGTGCGCAATAGTTGGAATTTACGGAAACGATAATGCTGCAAGACTTGCATCTCTTGCTTTATTTGCAATGCAACACAGAGGGCAAGAAGCTACAGGTATTTCTTCTTCGTGTGAAGGAAAAATTCACACGATTAAAAATAGAGGTTTAGTATCAGATGTATTTAAAGAGTCTGCACTTAAAATCTTAAAAGGGAATATGGCTATTGGGCATAATAGATATTCAACAGCAGGTGGAGATTCTATTTTAGATGCTCAACCTGTATTTGCTAAGTATAAACTTGGTGAAATATCTATTGTTCATAATGGAAACTTAATCAATAAAGATGAAGTACGAAAAGATTTAATTGATAAAGGTGCAATTTTCCAAACAGGAATGGACACTGAAAACTTAATTCATTTAATTGCTAAGAACACTAAAGATAGATTAAGAGATAGAATTAAAGAAGCACTACAAAGAACAGTTGGAGCTTATTGTTTTATTGTTCAATCAAGATCAAAACAGTTTGTAATTAGAGATAAATATGGAATTAGACCATTATCTTTAGGAAAATTAAAATCAGGTGGTTATATAGTTGCTTCTGAAACTTGTGCTTTTGATTTAGTTGATGCAACTTTTGTAAGAGATGTTAAGCCTGGAGAGATGTTAATTTTTAGTGAAGATTATGATGAGCCTGAATCAATTCAATTATTTGAACCAGAATTTAGACCTTGTGCTTTTGAATATGTATATTTTGCGCGACCAGATTCAGAAATAGATGGAAAAAATGTATATACAACAAGAGAACATATGGGTAAAGCCTTAGCATTAAATGATAAAGCTTCAACTGTAAAATATGATATGGTTGTACCTGTTCCAGATTCAGGAGTTCCAGCAGCTCTTGGTTATGCAGCACAAAGTGGTGTACCTTTTGAATACGGAATAATTAGAAATCATTATGTTGGAAGAACATTTATTGAACCAACTCAAGAAATGAGAAGCATGAAAGTTAAAATGAAACTTTCACCTATGAAATCATTAATTGCAGGTAAATCTTTACTTGTAATTGATGATTCAATAGTAAGGGGTACTACTTCTAAGAGAATTGTAAGAATGCTTAAAGATGCGGGAGCAAAAGAAGTACACTTTAGAGTTGCTTCTCCTGAGATTAAATTCCCTTGTTATTATGGTATTGATACACCTAATAAAGAAGAATTAATTTCTAATAACATGACTAAAGATGAAGTTTGTAAATATATTGAAGCTGATTCTTTAGAATACTTATCAGTTGATGATTTAGTTAATGCAATTGGTGGTGATAGGAATTATGCCTTAGAGAGTTTTGATGGAGATTACTTCGTTAAATAATAACTCTTATTTTGTAAACTTTAAATATTAGGGTAAACCCTAATATTTATTTTTTTAATTCTATTTCGTATACATCTGTTCTTCTATCTTTTAAGTTAGTCACACTTCCAATACTATGTAACTGTTTTAACAATTCTAAATCTACATCTGCAATTAAAATCATTTCAGTATTTGGAGTAGATTCTGCTTTTATTCCATTTGCAGGAAATGCGAAATCACATGGTGTAAATACAGCTGATTGTGCATATTGAATATCCATATTACTAACTTTTGGTAAATTTCCTACACAACCTGCAATTGCCACATAACATTCGTTTTCAATAGCTCTTGCTTGTGAACAAAATCTTACTCTTGAATAACCATTTTGTGTATCAGTTAAAAATGGAACAAATAATATATCCATTCCATCTTTTGCTAGCATTCTTCCTAGTTCAGGAAACTCGCTATCATAACAAATAAGTACCCCAATTTTTCCACAATCTGTATCAAATGTTTTTACTTCATTTGCACCTTTTAATCCCCAAACTTTTTTCTCATCAGGAGTTACATGCATTTTTGCATACTTTTCAATTGAACCATCACGTCTACATAAAAAACCAACATTATAAAGGTCACCATCAACTAACTGGGGCATACTTCCAGTAATAATATTGATATTATAAGCAATAGCTAGTCTTGAGAATTCTTCTTTAAATTTTGGAGTAAATTTAGCTAATTCTCTAATAGCTTCTGCTTCGCCTAAATGATTAAATGCAGCCATTAATGGAGCATTAAAAAATTCAGGGAATAAGGCGAAATCACTTCTATAATTTGATACTGCATCTACGAAATATTCAGCTTGCTCAAAAACTTCTTCAATATTTTTATATAAACGCACTTGCCATTGTATAAGACCTAATCTAATTACAGTTTTTTGTTGCATTGGAGCTTTTGAAGGCTTTGCATAATATATATTATCCCATGCTAATAATGATGCATATTCACAGCTTTCAACATCGCCTTCAAGGTAATTCTTTAAAACTCTTTTTACATAAAAATCATTTGAAAGTTGAAAATTTAAAACTGGGTCATAAATTTCTCTTGCTCTTACTTTTGAAATATACTCTTTTGGCGTTAAAGTATCAGAATATTTTTTATAATTTGGTAACCTTCCACCAAAAATTATACCTCTTAGATTTAACTCTTCACAAAGTTCTTGTCTAAATTCATAAAGTCTTCTTCCAAGTCTTAATCCTCTATATTTCTTACTAACAAATACATCAACACCATAAAGTGTATCACCTTCATCATCATGAGTATCAAAAGTATAATTTGCTGTAATTTCTTTATATGTATGAGAATCATCATATTTATCATAATCAACAACAATACTAAGTGCAAAACCTGCTAGTTCGCCATCAATTTTAATACCAACTTGACCTTTTGGGAATTTGTTTAATAAAGTAGTAAACTCTTCAAGACTCCATGATGAATCATCTAAATGTTTATACTCATCATTCATTAAAATTTCTATGTTTTTGTGATCTTCAACTTTAAGATAAATCAGTTCTATCTTATCTATATTATCCATTGTATACCTCTGTATTTAAAAATGTAATTTAAGTTAAATTGTTTGGAATATGTGTGTATAAGTTTTTTGAAATAATACCAGAAAAATTCTAGTATTATTTAATTTTTAAAAGATAATCAACTACATTGTCAATAAATGCATCATGCTTTCTATCTTTTCTGTAAGCGATATATAGTTTTCTAACCATCTTTTGATTGTTAATTCTTGATTCATATAATGCACCTGATTTAAGCAGTGATTCAATTGCATTTCTTGAAACAATTGAAACTGTAGGAGTAAGTGATTTATCAGAGTGTAAAACTGTTTGAACAATAGTAGTAGCACTTGTAACTTCACTTGTAACATCAAATGTATCACAATCAGGGAAGTTAGCTTTATCAAGGTTTTCTTTGAAAATAGCTCTTGTATTTGACTCAGGATTTCTACAAACCCATTTATATGATAATAAATCTTCAGCTTTTGCTCTAGCTGGTAATTGTTGGTTAGAGAAAATTACAATTTCATCTTCCATCCATTCTCTATAGATAATATCATCATTTGAAACATAGTTTTCAACTAAAGCCATATCTATTTTTTTATCTAATAAATCTTCAATTGCTTCATGAGAAACTGAAACATTTATTGATACTTCATTATTAATATTTTCTTTTAGATTATTTAAAAATCTAGGTAGAATATAGTTACCAATTATAAATGATGCACCAAATACAAATGTTACATCTTTGTTCATAATTTTTAGTAATTCTTTCTCACCATTAGCAACACACTTTTCAATTTTTATAGCAATTGAATAAAGCATTTGACCTTCTTTTGTAAGTCTAATACCATTCTTTTTTCTATCAACTACTTGTACATCTAAATAGTCTTCTATAAATTTCATTTGTTGTGTTACAGCAGGTTGTGAAATACCAAGTTTTGCTGAAGCTTTTGAAAAAGATTTTTCTCTCACTACTGTAAGAAAAGTCTCTAGTTTTGCAAAATCTGTTAGCATTATAGCCTCCGTGTTATAAATTATATTTATCATAACATTTATTTATATATAAAATAATTAAGAAGAATAATGAATTTATTTAATATATGGTATAATTATATATTAATGGGAGAACAAATGTCTGAAAATTTATTATCATTATTAAATGATTCGCAAAAAAGTGCAGCTGAACATATCGATGGTTCACTACTTATACTTGCAGGTGCTGGCTCAGGAAAAACAAAAACAATTACTACAAGATTAGCTTATTTAATTTCAATAGGAATTGATCCTGCTTCAATATTAACACTAACATTTACAAATAAAGCAGCTTCTGAAATGAGAGAACGTGCTTTTTCAATGATAGACCAAGCATCTATAAATACTCCCCCTTTATTATGTACTTTTCATAAATTTGGATTATTATTCTTAAAATTTCACATGAGTGAATTAGGAAGAAAAGGTAACTTTATTATAATTGATACAGATGACAAAAAAAGAATCATTAAGTCAATAGATAAAGAGATTACAACTTCACTTTTAGTATCTGAAATTTCAAAGTATAAAAATACTTTAATGTCACCTGCTGAAGCAATTGCAGGAGCTGAACTTAAACTATATCAACAAATTGCACTTGTGTACCAAAAATACCAAGAATATCTTTTAAAAAACAATCTTGTAGATTTTGATGATTTATTGTTATTACCTTATGAAATTTTAAAGAAAAATGAAAAATTAGCACAACAAGTTAGCCAAAAATATCAATATATAATGGTAGATGAGTACCAAGATACAAATGAATTACAATACAGATTATTAAGACTTTTATGCGCAACACATAATAATCTTTGTGTAGTTGGTGATGATGACCAAAGTATTTATGGTTGGAGAGGTGCAACGATTAAAAATATTCTTAATTTTTCAGAACATTTTGAAGGTACAAAAGTTGTAAAACTTGAAGAAAATTATAGATCAACGGATACTATTTTAAATCATGCAAATCAGTTAATTGAACACAATCGTGATAGACTTGGAAAAAAACTTGTTGGAACTCGTGCGAAAGGTGATTCAATTAAAGTATATGAGTCACATGATGAAAATGAAGAAACAAGAAAAATAATCGATGATATAAAAGCTTTATTAGATAGAGGTATAAGTGCAAAAGATGTAGCAATACTATTTAGAGTAAATGCTTTATCAAGATCACTTGAAGAAGGTTTTAATAAAGCTGGATTAAACTATAAACTTGTTGGTGGTATGAAGTTCTATGAAAGAGCAGAAATTAAAGATTTAATTGCATTTTTTAGAATACTAACAAACTCAAATGATAATTTTTCATTAAAAAGAGTTATTAATAAACCAAAACGTGGTATTGGAAAAACAACAATTGATAAGCTTGAAGCAAAATCAATTCAAACACAAAAACCAATTTTTGATTTAATTCAAGAGTTTAGTGCAGATGAACTTGCAGCAATTGTAGGGAAGAAAAACTCTAGAACATTAAAAGTTTTTGAAGCTTCAATAATGGATTTAAAAGATATTTTAACAGAATCAAAAATGAAGTTTTTAGATGCTTTTGAAGATACTTTTGATTATAGAGCCTCTTATGATAATGTTCCTGATGGTTTTGAAAGACAAGGAAATATCGACGAGTTTAATGGATACATTAGAGACTATTTTATGCAAAATCCACATTTAGAATTAAAAGACTTTTTAAATGAAATTGCATTAGAGAGTGAAAATGGTGAATATAATAATGAAGCTATTTCTATGATGAGTATTCATGCTTCAAAAGGTTTAGAGTTTAAAAATCTTTTTATAATAGGACTTGAAGAAGGTTTCTTCCCATTAACTGGTGATGGAGCTGATATTGAAGAGGAAAGAAGATTAGGTTATGTAGCAATTACAAGAGCTATGGATAATTTAACACTTTCTTTTGTTCATTCAAGATTTTATAAAGGTAAAAGGGCAATTTTACAAAAGAGTAGATTTTTAAGTGAATCAGGATTAATCAAAGGTTCTTTAACAATTGAAAAACAATCAAACTTCAAAAAAGGTGATTTAGTTCAACACAAAATTTTTGGTATGGGTAGAGTTCAAAAAGCTACTAAAGCTGGTAAAGACTATAAACTTACAATTAATTTTGGTGGAACAAAAAGAGATATTTTATCTTCTTTTGTTGAAAAATCATAAAACTTATTTAGAGAATATATGCAAACAAGACTTTATAATAAAGAACCACTAAATAAACTTTTAGTGGTTAAAAAACCAATTTTTCTTTCATCAAATACTTATTTAAATAAAATAAAAAGAAAGTATAAAAATAAAAAAGCAGGGTTTAGTGGAACTTTAGATCCTTTTGCTTGTGGCTGTTTAATCGTAGCTTTTGGTCAATATTCAAAACTATTTAAATATTTATCAAAAACACCTAAAACATATAAAGCTGTAATTTGGTTAGGTGTTCAGTCCGAATCTTTAGATATTGAGAATGTAAATTCAATTGAAGAATCAAAACGTCTAGATGCTGTAACAATACAAAATGAGATAAAAAAGCTTATTGGTGAAATAGAGTATATACCACCAAAGTTTTCTGCAAAAAAGATAGATGGAAAAAGAGCTTATGATTTAGCACGTGAAGGCGTAGACTTTGAAATGAAAAAATCAATTATGAATATTGTTGATACAAAATTTATAAACTACAATCATCCTTTTATTACTTTTGAAGCAAGTGTTAGTGAAGGCTCATATATAAGATCTCTTGCTCAAATATTATGTGAAAGATTAGATGTAAAAGGAACTTTATCTTATTTAGAACGAATAAATGAAGGAAAATTTTATTACGAGAATGAAAAAGATTTAAATCCTTTAGACTATTTAGATATTCCACACAATAATTATAAAGGTACAAAAGAGTGGCTTTTTAATGGAAAAAAGATTTCAATAGATTTTTTAGAAAATAAAGAAGAAGGTAAATATTTAATTGTCTTTGATGATTTTTTTAGCATAATCGAAATTGTTGGGAATGATGTAAACTATTTATTAAATAAGGTTACTTTATGAAAAGTTTCAAATCTTATGCAAAAGTGAATATATTTTTAAAGATTGCAGATAAAAGAGATAATTATCATGAGCTCGTATCGAGATTTATACGAGTTCATAATTTGTTTGACATTATGTCATTTGTAAAAACTAATAAGAAGGCTATGTATATTATAGGTGATTTTGGATGTAAATTAGAATCCAATACTGTATATAAAGTATACAATTTGCTAAAACATTATAAAAGTGTTGAGGAATTTTTTAAAATTTATAGCGTTAAAGTAGAAAAAAATATCCCAGAATTTGCAGGTCTTGGTGGTGGAAGCTCAAATGCTGCTACGTTTTTAATAATGGTAAACGAATATTGTAATTTAAATTTATCAAAAGATGAACTTTGTGATATTGCAGTACAAGTTGGTGCTGATGTTCCTTTTTTTGTATATGAGTATGATAGTGCAAATGTAAGAGGTATTGGTGAAATTGTAGAAAAGTTTGATGAAGAAGTATTAGATGTTCAAACAATTACACCAAAAATAAAATGTGACACAGGTAAAATTTTTAATATTTTTAGAGAAAAGTTTTACAAACAAATATCAAAAGAAGAAGAAAATAGATTACTAGCTTTAAGCTCAAAAGAAATATTAAAAGAGTTTAGTATATATGAAGCAAATGATTTATATGAAGCGGCAATAACAGTAGAACCCAAACTTAAAGAATATGAAAAAGAAAATTGGTATTTTAGCGGAAGTGGAAGTTCATTTTTTAAGATAAATGAGTAAGGTTAATTATGGCAAAGAAAAAAGAAGAAAAAAAGAATCTAGTATTTAAAAACAAAAAAGCATTTCATGATTTTACAATTTTAGAAAGTATGGAAGCTGGAATTGTATTAGAAGGTAGTGAAGTAAAAGCAATGAGAGAAGGTCGTGCAAATCTAAAAGACTCTTTTGTTCGTATTATAAAAGGTGAAGTATTTTTATTTAATATGCATATTTCTCATTTAAATACAGCTCATGTAACATATAGACCTGATGAAAGACGAGAGCGTAAACTATTGTTACATAATAAAGAAATAGCTAAGCTTTTTGCTAAAGTTACTAAAGATGGTATTTCAATTGTTCCACTTAAAATGTATTTTAATGCTAGAAATAAAGTAAAAGTACAAATTGCAACAGCTGAAGGTAAAAAACTTCACGATAAAAGAGAAGATTTAAAGAAAAAAACCATGTTAAGAGAGACTCAAATAGCTATTAAAAACTGGAAATAAAGCCTATACATTTGTCTCTTTCTTTTCATAGCATTAAAGAGACAAAATATTATTATTTTTTACAAAAGAATTGTATTTAATGATTATTCCCTAAATTCAATTATTATAAATTCATTTTTTATTATAAATTTCTTCTACTTCTAATTTTTTATAGTTTTGATAATCACTATGAGTATAATATAGCCTAAATATAGCTAAATAAGACAATTATTATCTCATATAAAGAAAAACCACTTTCTTAATACATATAAGTTGAGCTTATAATTGCTTTTGTAAAATTATATTTATACTTATTCTATGATTTTATAATTGCCATTAGTATTAATTTAAACAATTTAATTATTTTTATTAAAATTTTATACTTAATTTATACTAAAATTAAGTGAAATCTTATTCATTTTCAGTTAATATTGACTCATAAGTGACGAATTGTGACTTGTATATAAAATTAGTAGGAGGAGATTGATGCAAAACGGTGCACAAATTGAGTATGATTACTCAGTTGCAAAAGCCTTTACATTTGCAACAATTTTGTTTGGTATCATAGGTATGACGATTGGTGTTGTACTTGCGTTTCAATTGGCGTTTCCTGAGTTAAATAACTTAGCTGGGGAGTATGGTACATTTAGTAGATTAAGACCTTTACACACAAATGGTGTGGCATTTGGTTTTACTTTAAGTGGTGTTTTTGCTTCATGGTATTACATTGGGCAAAGAGTATTAAAAGTTTCTTTAAAAGAATCTCCATTTTTAATGGGTGTAGCAAAATTACATTTTGCACTTTACTTTATTACAATTTTATTAGCTGTTGTTACTTTATTTATGGGTTTCACAACTTCTAAAGAGTATGCTGAGTTAGAGTGGCCATTAGATATTTTAGTTGTTGTATGGTGGGTTTTATGGGGTGTTTCAATCTTTGGTCTTATTGGGATTAGAAGAGAGCGAACATTATATATCTCATTATGGTATTTCATTGCTACATTTATTGCAATTGCAATGTTATATTTATTTAACAATATGGAAGTTCCAACTGCATTAGTATCTGGTTATGGTTCATGGATGCATTCAGTTTCTATGTATGCTGGTACAAATGATGCCTTAGTACAATGGTGGTATGGACACAATGCTGTTGCATTCGTTTTCACAACTCCTATTATTGCTATGATTTATTACTTTCTTCCAAAAGAATCTGGTCAAAATGTTTATTCTTATAAACTTTCGATTTTAGCTTTCTGGGGATTAATGTTTGTTTATTTATGGGCTGGTGGACACCACTTATTATATTCAACTGTTCCTGATTGGATGCAAACAATGGGTTCTGTTATGTCTGTTGTATTAATTTTACCATCATGGGGATCTGCTATTAATATGCTTTTAACTATGAAAGGTGAGTGGCAACAGTTACAAACTAATACACTAATTAAGTTTATGGTATTAGCTTCAACATTCTATATGTTATCAACTATTGAAGGTCCTATTCAAGCGATCAAATCAGTAAATGCAATTGCGCACTTTACAGATTGGATTCCAGGTCACGTTCATGATGGTGTTTTAGGATGGGTTGTATTTATGGTAATGGCAGCATTATTCCATATGGTTCCAAGAATGTACAAAAGAGAAATTTACTCTAAGTCATTAATGGATACACAATTCTGGTTACAAACTACAGGTATCGTTTTATACTTTACTTCTATGTGGATTGCAGGTATTACTCAAGGTATGATGTGGAGAGCATATGATGAATATGGTTCTTTAGTTTATTCATTCATTGATACAGTAACTGTATTACAACCGTATTATACAATTAGAGCAGTTGGTGGGTTATTATACCTTATTGGATTCTTTATGTTTGCATTTAATATTTACAAAACTATTAAATGTGGAAGAGTGTTAGATAAAGAACCAACAAACGCTACACCTGTAGCTGCGTAAGAAAAGGAGAAATTATGTTTCATTGGTTTGAACAAAGACCGTTTTTCTTTGCGGTTCTAGTATTCGTGTTTGTTGCATTCGCAGGTATTATTGAAATAATTCCAGATTTTGCAAAACAAAGTAGACCAACTGTAGGTACAAAGCCTTATTCAGTTCTTGAATTAGCAGGTAGACAAGTTTATATTAAAGATTCTTGTAACGCTTGTCACTCACAGTTAATTAGACCATTTAAATCAGAGACTGATAGATATGGTATGTATTCATTATCTGGTGAGTATGCTTATGATAGACCATTTTTATGGGGATCAAAAAGAACTGGTCCAGATTTAATGAGAGTTGGTAATTATAGAACTACTGATTGGCATGAAAATCACATGATGGATCCAGCGTCTGTTGTACCTGGAACTGTTATGCCAGCATATCCTCACCAATTTGAGAATATTGCTGATTTAGATACAGCATATGCAGAAGCTTATACAGTTAAAACTGTTTTTGCTACTCCATATGATCAAGATTTAGATGGTGATGGAAAAGTTGATGTTGAGTTAGGTGATCACGCTACTGCAATTGCAAAAGCAAAAGCAGATGCAGCTTTAATCGCAGCTGATATGAAAAATAAAGCTGTAAAAGATGCTGTTGCAAATGGTCAGATTCCTGAAATAGTTGCATTAATTGCATATTTAAATTCTTTAAAATAAGAGGTTAATAATGGAATATGAAGAGTTATTGAACATACAGGGTTATGTAAAGTTTTTCTTAATACTTGTTGTATTTGTAGTTTTTTACTCTTATGCTTACTCTATTTATAGTAGAGATAAGAAAGGTGAAAGAGATTTTGAAAAATATTCAAACTTGGTTCATGATGATTCATCTTCCTCTACTCCTCTTGAAAAAAGAGAAGACAATATAGATAACAAGGAGAAATAGTATGAAATCTATGGTTATAGGTGGAATTATTCTTGTCATCGCATTAATGGCAGGAACTTACTTTGCAGCAGGTGATGCTTTTATCGGTGACGATTATATTAATAGTTTAACAATGTTAGGTGCTATTGCAATTATTGTAATTACAGTATTTACATCGCTTAAATATATTAATCAAATGAAAAATGATACAGCTAGTGGTGAATTAAAAGATGAGAATTGGGATGGTATTGGTGAATACCAAAATAATGTTCCTACAGGATGGGCTTTAGCATTCATAGGTACAATTATCTGGATGTTTTGGTATATGACTATGGGTTATCCAATTAATGGATTCTCACAAATTGGTCAATGGAATGAAGAAACATTAGAATATAATGCGAAATTTGAAAAGAAATGGGAAAACCCTTCTATTGAAACTTTAGAAGCAATGGGTCAATCTACGTACTTAGTGCAATGTGCACCTTGTCATGGTATTGATGCTGAAGGTATTGAAGGTAAAGCTCATAACTTTACAAAGAGAATTTCTAAAGAGCAAGTTGTTCATGTAATTAATAATGGGGCTAACAACTTAAAAACTGCATATCCTGGTGGAATGCCAGCTGGTATGGCTTTTGGACCTGATGTAGATGCAATTGCAGAATATGTTGCTGGTGGCTTTAAAGGTGAACAACCTGCTGCTTACGGTGTATGTGCTGGATGTCATGGTATGGATGGTAAAGGTATGGCTTACGTTGGTCCAAACATTAGAGAATATGATGATGCATTAGTAATGGCTGTGTTAAAAGATGGTAAAAAAGGAAACATTGGTATGATGCCAAGTTTTGATGGAAGACTAAATGAAACACAGCAAAAAGCTGTTGCTGCATATTTAAGAAGTTTAGGAGAGTAAGATGGCTGGAAATACGCAAATGAACGAAAACGAAAGAGGAATCTTTAAGTTAAGTGGTATTACTGGTATGTTAATAGCAACAGTTTTACTATTAGCTATTTTAGTTGGTTTAACTATTAGTGCAATTAGTGTACAACAAAATGAGTCAACTAATTTCTACAAGGTTAATCAAGATCTTAATGGTTTAACATCTGGAAGTTTTTCTTCTGATAGAAAACAAAACACTGCAGAAGAACAAAATAAAAATTATCAATTAATTGGTAATGGTAAGTAAGGAGTAGGATATGGATAAGATTATAGGTATTTTACTTGTTGCCTCAGCTGCATTTACTTTATATTTTAGTTTCTTTAATGATGCAAAAATATTTATTGGTTAAATGAAAAGTTTTAATAGTATAAAAATAGGAGTGATTTTTTCACTTCTATTTTTTTTATCACAAAATATATTAGCAAGCAATTTTATCTTAAGTGAAGATGGATTAATAGATCCTCGTGCTCAAGAGAAAATAAATGTTATGGGTTTAGAATCTAAAGAAAAATTAGGTGTTAATATTTACGTTTATGTAAAAAATACTTATGGTTTAGGTGACAAAATCAAAGGTAAAGATAAAATTATCTATCTAAAAGATCATGAGTCTCAAATTTTGCCAGTGTTAAAAAAACCTTATGTTTTAATGACGATGTCAATTACAGAACAACATGTAAATTTATTAGTAAGTGATTCTTTAAAAAAGATTATCGATAAAAATGATATTTTAGATGGATATGTAGTACCACTATTAGCTTCAAAAGATAAAAATACATTATATGCAAAAGTAAGTGCTGCAACATTAAATGGTTATGCAGCAATTGCAGATACAATTGCAGATAGTAAAAACATAAAACTAGAAAGCAGTATAGGAAGTCAAGGTAAAATAGCAAGTACAATATGGAGAGTAATGATGTATACTCTTGTTGTAATTGGATTACTTGTTTATACTTTTGTAGTTTTAAGAGAAAAGAAGAGAAAAAAATAAATGAAAAGAAACTATTGGCCACTATTTTTTATAGGAATTTTTCTATTTACTTTTAGTTTAATTGTATGGACAATTGTTAGTGCTGTTAAAACACCAGTAAGTGATGATAAAAGTTTTTTAAGATCATATCAAGATGTTGATGCAAATTATAATGATATCATTATTTCAAATCAAAAGTTTTTAGAAAAATATGATTTTAATCTTGTAATAAATGATAAGACTTTTGGATTAACAACTGATGATATTAAGTTTTCACAAAGAGTTTTAGAAAAGCATTCAAAACATAAAAATTTATTAAAATATGATAAGCAAAATGATATTAAATTATTTGTAATAGATAAAATTACAAAAGAAAAGAAAGCTATTGATATAGTATTAAAAATCACTATGAGTTCTTCAAATAATTTTGATATTTTATTAAAAAATGAAAATTTTACTAATACGCAAAATGAATATAATACAAACTTCAAAATAATAGAAGAAAACAATTGGAACATCACAGGAACATTCAAAGTTGATGGACTTACAGGTTCTATTTATATAAAGACTAATGCAATTTAAACAAAAGCTATTAGTCTTTCCTACTTCAAGATCAATTCGATCTTATATATCATTACAAAAAGATATAAATACCTTACTTCCTTCTATTCTTACAATTGATGAATTTTTTAAAAAATGTATTGTTTTTAAAGACAAAAAGTACATTGATGAAGAACAAAGATTTTTATTTTTAAAGAATTCAATTGCTAATACAAATATACAAAAGCTTGGGATTTCAGATAATTTTACTAAGTTTTTAAAACAAAGTGATTATATTTATCGGTTTTTTTTAGAACTTGCAAGCGAAAAAGTTGAAATACAAAGTATAAAAGATGCAGATACTTATGAATACTTTGCGGAACATTTATCGATTTTAGAACAAATTAGAAACAACTATTTAAGTATTTTGGATGAAAATTCATCTGTTGATAGAGTTAATATGTCCATGCATTATAAAATCAATGAAGAGTTTTTAAAACGATTTGATGACATTGACTTAGTATTTGAAGGATATTTTACAAAAGTTGAATTTGATATTATTAAAAGTATTAGCTCACATGTAAATTTGAATATCAAGTTTTACTCAAATGAATATAATCAAAAATCTTTAGAAGTATTAGATATTTTAGATGAAAAGATAGAGCTAAATTATGAATATAATATTTCATTAAATCAAAAGAAAATACTTTCAAAATCAGAAATCAAAAGTAAAATAAACTCTTTAGAAATAAAAGGTTTTAATTCTAGAATAAATCAAATAGCTTATATTAAATCAAGTATCACAAAAGCTATCGAAAATAGAGTTAATCCTTCTTCTATTGCATTGGTATTACCGGATGAGAGTTTTGCCTCTTGGTTGCAGTTATTTGACAATGAACAGTATTTTAACTACGCAATGGGTAGAAGTATAAAAAACTATAGACTTTATCAAGTTGCATATGCTATTAATTCATATTTAAATGAAGATGAAATCAAACATACAAGTAATTTAGAGTATTTAAAAATAGACAAAAGTGCAATTGATAAAACAATAAGACTTTTATGGAATAAAGTTTCAACAAAAGAAAACTTTGAATTAATTACAAACTATATAAAACAAAATGAAGACAATGAAGAAATATTAGAAAAATATGATGAAATACTTTATAAGCTAAATATACTTTTATTTTCAAATGAAAACAATATTTTAGTAAAAGATTTGTATAAAATATTTTTACAAAAAATATCAAAAATCACACTTGATGATGTAAATTCAGGAAAAATTACAGTTTTAGGTTTACTTGAAACTAGGGCAGTTTCTTTTGATACAATTATTGTTTGTGATTTTAATGAAAACTTTATTCCAAAACGTTCAATAAAAGATAAGTTTTTATCAACAAAAATCAAAAGCATGGCAAATCTTCCAACTGCATTTGATAGAGAATCTTTACAAAAGTATTATTACAAAAGGTTAATAGACTCATCTTCAAATGTATATATTTCTTATGTGAATTCTGATATAAATCAAATTTCAAGATTTGCAAATGAATTATTCCCAAATGATATTTCTCATGATAGAAGCGATAATTTGTACAAGCATATTTTATACAATAATCATAATATTACTCATTTTGAAGAACAAATTATTCAAAAAATTGATTTAAGTAAATTTGAATGGTCTGCAACTTCACTTAAAAACTTTTTAGAGTGTAAAAGAAGATTTTATTTACAATATATTTTAAAAATACATGAACATACAATTTCTCTAAAACCAAAAGCTTTTGAGTTAGGAAATATTGTACATTCTATTTTAGAGAAGTATTATAAAGAGCAAACATTTGATTCCTCGTATAAAATGATTGAAGATCTATTTTTTGAATATAGATCTTCAAATCCTTTTTTAGCTCTAGATTTAGAAATATGGAAAAAGAAACTTTATGATTTTTATTTATATGATAAGCAAAGATTAGAAAATAGGAAAATCATAGAACTTGAGAAGAATTTTAATATCACTTTTGATGATATAAAAATAAAAGGTGTAATAGATAGAGTTGATTTATACGAAGATAAATATGAAGTAATTGATTACAAAACTTCAAGTTCTTTAAAAGTAGATACTTTAAAAAACTATGAAAAATCAAATGATTTTCAACTAGAGTTTTATTATTTAGCCATGAGTGAATTGTATAAAACTGATAAAATTGAAGCTTTTTATTATGATTTAGCAAATACTAAATTAATAGAAGAAATAGCTTTAGATAAAAAGTTAGAAGTATTAACTAAAAAATTTGAAGATATAAAAACATTATCAAAAGCTGATATTGATTTTGCTAAGTGTGAAGAAAAAACTACTTGTTTATATTGTCCATATAAAGTTATATGTAATAGATAAAACTTATGTTTTATCTATAGTTATATTAAGCTATTTTGCAGTTGCTATTAAAACGTCTTCTATTACTTTTGTAATATCTCCATCTAAAATTGCGTCTACATTTGAGTATCCAATGTTTGAACGTGTATCTTTTACTTGTTGGTATGGTTGCATTACATATGATCTAATTTGATGTCCCCAACCAATTTCTGATTTTTCAACACCATCTTTTGCAGCTTGTTGTTTTTCTAGTTCGTATTCATAAAGTCTTGATTTTAACATTTTTAAAGCACTTGCTTTATTTTTATGTTGTGATCTGTCATTTTGACATTGAACTACTATATTTGTTTCTATATGTGTTATTCTGATTGCTGATTCTGTTTTATTAACATGTTGACCACCAGCTCCACTTGCTCTATATGTATCAATTCTAATATCTTTATCTTCTATTTCAATATCAATATTATCATCAACTTCAGGACTTACTAATACTGATGCAAAAGAAGTATGTCTTTTTGCATTTGAATCAAAAGGAGAAATACGTACAAGTCTATGAATACCATTTTCAGCTTTTAGATATCCATAAGCATTTTCACCTTTTATGATAAATGATACATCTTTAATACCAGCTTCTTCACCTGGTTGATAATCAAGAGGTTCAATCTTAAAGTTTTGACGCTCAGCCCATCTTAAATACATTCTATAAAGCATAGCAGCCCAATCTTGTGATTCTGTTCCACCTGCTCCTGGGTGAATTGTAACAATTGCATTAGAAACATCATCAGGATTGCTTAGCATTACAGATATTTCTGTTGATTTGATTAGCTCATCTAATTCATTTGCTTCATCATAAAGCATTGCAAAGGTATCTTCATCTTTTTCTTCTTGTGCTAATTCATAAAGTTCATTTGTACCACTTAGTGCTTCATTTGCTTTATTAAACTTACTTAATTTTGATAATAATCTATTTTTTTCAATACCAATTTTTGTAGCATTTTCTACATCATTCCAAAAATCTTGGTCTGATTCTAGCTGTATTATCTCATCTAATCTAGCATTTAATAAATCAGGTTTTAAAATACTTTCAATATTTTCTAATTTAGTATTTAATAGTTTTAAAATTTGCGAATATTCGTATGCGTCCACGTATGTTATTCCTAATATTTGATTTATTAATTATTTGTTTATAGAATCTAAATAATCTTTGATTTTTACAATATCTGCTTTTGTAGTATTTGCTGCTATTGGTCTCATAACCATATTATAATCATAGCCATAATCACTTCTATTTGTATATTGTCCTATAGCATGAGCCATATCATCTGCTGACATATCTTTTAAAGCCATTCCTACATTATATGCTGCTTTTTCACCTTTTTCTCCATGACATGATTGACATTTGTTAGTATAAAGTTCTTTACCTGCAATTTTATTTTCTAAAACTCTTTTTATTTCTTTTTCTTTTGCTTCTTGAACTTTTTTTGCTTCGATTCTTTTTAGAATTCTTTCTTCAAGTTGAGCATCTGATACATTTGTATTTGTATTCACTTGTGCAAAATTTGATTGAGATTGATTTTTTTTGAAGATATATATGAAGTCATATCCTCCATCTTTTGTAGTGATTTTAATATCATCTACTTTCCAGCCATTTGCTTTCATATTATTAACAGTTTGAGTGCTTTTACACTCTCCACCATCAAGCGCTGTATTTTCGATAGTTCTCATTGAGTTGTGGTTTTCTTTAAAACACATTGTAGTTTGTGAATATGCTAACGTTGTTGCAAGTAATGTAAGTGATATAGACTTAAGAATTTTCATTTTTATCCTTTTAAATTAAAGGAATAGTCTACCATAAAGTCACTTGAGATATTTTTAAGGTAAAAAAAAAGCTAGAAGATAAATCTTCTAGCTTTTTATAAGTTTAGTAAAAATCTATCTAAGAATTAGAAAGAGTATCTAGCTTCAACTCTACCTCTAGTATATTCGTCACCTTGATCTTCAACGTCAGCAAATCTTACGTAAGTAGTTAAGTTTTTAGCAACTTTGTAAGAAATTTGACCTAAAGCTTCTGTTACGTCTAAATCTGTAGGACCTTGCTCACCTGCTGAATAAGCAGCTCTTAATGAGATTTTTGGAGTTACAGCTACAGATGCATCAATTGTATATGCTTCATAACCTGCTCTTGCAGATGTACCGATGTTCCATAATAATGCTTCAGCAGGTGTTTCAAGACCAGCAGCAGCTCCACCAGCTACAGAATGTAAAGAACCTGAACCTTGAGAACCAGTTTTTGCATAAGATAATTTAGCTGAAACAATTCCAACTTTACCAGATACATAAGCTTTAGCAGTTGAAAGTTCAGCAGATGAACCATCTACATCAGATTCAGTATACTCAGCTCCAACTTTTACCATTTGGAAAGCAACATCAGCTTTTAAATTGTAAGTGTTTAAAGTATCAGCAACGTCAGCATATTGACCTAATAAAGAAACAGGACCAACAGTACCCATTGCAATTACAGAATAAAGATCTTTACCACTATTCCCAACAACAGCAGCAGCTGGAGTAGTTGCAGGTGTAACACCAGTATCTGTGTTAATATTGAAATTAACTGCAGCTACATCGTTTGTTCCTGCGTCATGGTTATTAAATGCCGCAGCACCCACAGTAAAGTTACCTAAGTTATATAAAGCAACAAGACCGTCACCTTGTGCACCATCAGTAATTCTTCCTGGGATATTTTGTTGACCAGCATTAACAGTTAATGCTCCAGCATTGTAAGAGAAGTAGTAATCTTCAACATCTAAAGCATCAGTTGTTGGTTCATTATTTCCATTATTTGGTGCATTATCAATTTTGAATACTGCAGTTACGTTTTCAGTTACAGGAACTTTAACACCTACTTCAATTTCAACATCAGTACCATTTTCAGCAGTTGCAGTTGTAACACCATTGTTAACTACGTCTGATTTGTCTTGTGCTCTAAATCTAAATTGTCCAGAAACATCAACACCTTTGATTGCTTCTTCTAAAGATGCAGCGTTAACATTTGTTAATCCTGCTACTGCTACTGCAGCTACTAAACTTAATTTTGCGATTTTTTTCATGTATTCTCCTAAATTTTCGAAATATATATTTCAGTCTGTCGGAGCGCGCGAACTCATTCAAAATGATTTATTTGAACCTTTTCCGACATCCCGTTACGAGCATTCTACACCACTAAATTTTAAAGTTTTCTTAAAATGCATGATTTTTATGTTAATTAAGGGTTAATTTAAGCTAGGGTTTAGTTAATAGTTCGTTAATGATAAATAGGATAAAAATTGTATTATTTTAGTTTGATACTGAAACAATACAGTTTTTTAGGATGTTAGGTTTAGATATATTGATAATTAGATTATTTATTTTATACAGTTTGTATAGTTTGGCTTCTAGGAAGATTATGGCGTCTTCTATTAGTAAAAATTTTCTTTTTTTCATTTGTTTTTCAACAAATGCAGAGATTTCACTGTAATCTATGAAAAAATCTTCTTTAAATTCATATTCAAATGATAGGTTTACTATAACTTTTTGCTTTTTTTTTCGTTCGAAATCAAGTATTCCTATTATACATTTAAAAGATAAGTCATTTATTTGTACTTTCATTAGATTACTTTTGACTCTTGTCCCTTAATCATTCTCATAATATTTGGAATATGTTTGTAGTATATAATGAATGCAATAATATACATAGGGATATTTGAACCTACATTTAATCCATCATTTAAAAAACTTGCTACTACAATTACAGCTGTAAGTCCTAGTAGTGACGAAAGTGAAGATATTTTAAGAACCTTTGCACAGATTATCCAAACAGCCGCACCTATTAAAGTAGGAATTGGAATAAGTGCTATAAATACACCAAGCCCAGTTGCAACTCCTTTTCCACCTTCTAAACTTAAATATATTGAATAACAGTGACCAAGTACAGATAAAACAGCAATTCCCCAAAGTGTTGAATCACTAGATCCCATACTCATAGCTACTAATAAAACAAGTGTTCCTTTAAGTGCGTCAAGTATAACTGTTGCAGCTCCTAGTTTTTTTGCTAAGGCTGGATTTGTTTCTTTTACTACTCTTAATACATTTGTTGCACCAATTGAACCACTTCCTGCACTTTTTACATCAACTCCTGCAAAAAATTTTGCAAGTAGTAATCCAAAAGGAATTGAACCAATTAAGTATGCGCTTATGTAAAATAAAATATTTGAGTTAGTGAAAAAATCCATTTATTACCTTTTATATTAATGTAGAGTTTTTATTATTTGTTTAAGTTAAATGGATTATAACAAACATTTTGTTATATTATCATTTATAAAAACATTTAATTGAAGGTTTGTTTTGAATTTAAAAGAAGAAATTATAAAGCTAAAAGAAGAATTAGATGTAACATTAGTAGCTCACTTTTATCAAAGAGATGAAGTTTTTGAGTTAGCTGATATTACAGGTGATTCATTAGAATTAGCAAAAAAAGCTAAGGCAACTGATTCTAAGTATATTGTATTTTGTGGTGTTGGATTTATGGGTGAGAGTGTAAAAGTTATGAGCCCTGAGAAAACAGTTTTAATGCCAAAAATTGCATGTTGTGCAATGGCTAGAATGATTGATGAGGGTTATTATGAACAAAATCTTGAAGTAATAAATAAAGCTGGTATTTCAAATGATGATATCTTACCAATTACTTATATAAACTCAAGTGCTGCTGTTAAAGCTAGAGTAGGAAAAATGGGTGGAATGGTTTGTACTTCATCAAATGCTTATAAAATTATTGAAAAAGGCTTAGAATCTGGGAAGAAAATCTTTTTTGTTCCTGATAGATGTTTAGGTCAAAACTTTGCTAAATCATTAAATCTAAAATCTGCAATAGTTGGAGATGGAAGTGATTTAAAAGAAGCTGATATTATATGTTATAACGGTTTTTGTTCTGTTCATCAACAATTTACTGTAGAAGATATTGAATTTTATAGAGAAAAATATCCTGATATTTTAATTGCAGTTCATCCTGAGTGTGATCCAAAAGTTTGTGATGCTTCTGATTTTGTAGGTTCAACATCTCAATTAATTACATATATAAAAGAGTTACCAGTTGATCAAAAAGTTGCAGTTGGAACTGAGTTTAATATGGTAAATAGATTAAGAACAAAAAATACTTATATTTTAAGCTCAACTAAACCTGAGTGTCCAACAATGAATGAAACAACACTTCAAGATGTTTACAATACTTTAAAATCAATCAAAGATGATAACATTATGAAAGAAACAGAAATTTCTGTATCAGAAGAAAATATAAAATACGCTAGATTAGCACTTGAAAGGATGTTTGAAATATGATTAATATTAAAAAGTTTGTAAAAAATGCCATTATTGAAGATAATGGAAGAGGAGATTTATTCTTCGATGTTGCTCCAAAAGGTAGATTTACAGCACGTGCTATTTCAAAATCTGATGGAATTATTGCAGGAATTCAATATGCAAAAGTATTAGCAAGAACAGAAAAGTTTGATTGTAAGTTTTTGAAAAAAGATGGTGATACAATTAAGGCAGGTGAAACAATTGCAGAGCTTGAAGGTAAGGCTTCTATTCTTTTATCATCTGAAAGAACTTTTTTAAATATGCTTCAACATGCATCTGGAATTGCTACTATGGCAAACCAATATGCAAAATTAATGGAAGGTACTGGAGTTGTTTTACTAGATACTAGAAAAACACGACCACAACTTAGAGATTTTGAAAAATATGCTTCAAGAGTTGGTGGAGCAATTAACCACAGACTTGGACTTGATGATTGTTTAATGTTAAAAGATACTCACTTAAGAACAATTGATAACTTAAAAGAGTTTGTAAAAAAAGCAAGAAAAAGAATTTCTTGGGTTACAAAAATAGAGATTGAGTGTGAAACTTTTGAGCAAGTTCAAGAAGCAATGGATGCAGGTGCTGATATTATTATGTGTGATAATATGACTCCTCTTCAAATAAAAGATGTTGTTAAATTCAGAGATGAAACTTATCCACATATTTTACTTGAAGCTAGTGGAAATATTGACCTTAATACAATAAGAGGATATGCACTTTCAGGTGTTGATGCTATTAGTAGTGGTAGTATAATTCATCAAGCTACATGGCTTGATTTTTCAATGAAGTTTGACTAATCATTAACTTTTGGTTAGTTTTACTTTCATATAATAATAGTTAAAATTGAAGGATAGGTATTGAAAAAAGATTTCATAGTAAGTAATAAAATTGATATGTCAGCATATACTCAAGCTTTAAAGCTAATTGAAGAAAGCAGATATATTCTTATAATTACTCACGTAAATCCAGACCCTGATACTATCTCTTCAGCTCTTGCACTTTCAAATTTATTTCATGAAAACAAAATAAAACACAAAGTGTTTAATATAAGTTCGGATTTACCAAATAATTTAAATTTTTTACATAGGTTTGATAAAATTACAGACCAATTGCCAAAGTTTTTTGATTTAGCAATTTCAGTTGATTGTGGAACATATCCACGATTAGGATTTAAATTAGATGATAGTATTCCACTGATTAATTTTGATCACCATAAATCAAACAATAATTTTGGAACTATAAATATTGTAGACCCAATGAAAAGTTCAACAGCAGAAATTGTATATGACTTTTTTAAGCATAATGGTTTATATATTACGAAAGAATCAGCAACTGCACTTTATGTAGGAATTTATGATGATTCACTAGCTTTTTCACTTAGTAGATGTGATGAATTAACATTTGATAAGGTGAACTTTTTAGTTCAATGTGGAGCAAGTCCTTCAGCAATTGCAAATAAACTTTTAAGAAGAGACTCTCTTGCAAAATATAGAATAATTCCCAAAGTACTTGATAGCTTAGAGTTATTCAAAGAAGGTGAAGTTGCAACTATTATTGCAAAAAAAGAGTGGTTTGAAGAAACTGGAGCACACACAAGAGATTGTGAAGATGCCTTAGATATGATAATGAGTATAGCAGTTGTAAGAGTAGCTGCTTATGTAAGAATTGTTAATAATAGAGCAAGATTATCTTTAAGATCAAAAGGTAATATTGATGTATCAAAAATAGCAGGACATTTTGGTGGCGGTGGACACTTTAATGCAGCTGGTTGTAGTATTGATACAGATGATGTAAATGAAGCAAAACAATTAGTTTTAAAGGAAATTTTTGAGTTATACAAATAGAAGAAAAAATAATAAAGCGAAGATGGCATTAGTATATATTATTATTGCAATAATTATAGGATTAGGTGCATTTGTATTTCTATCACCTACTTTTGAAAAAAATAGTCCTAAAATCTCATTGGAAAATGAAATATTTTGGAATTTAAAATCACCTTTAAAAGTTAATTTTACAGATGACAATGAAATTGCTTCTTATGTTATTACATATTTTGATGATAATAATGAAATCAAATTAGATACTAAGAAACTAAATGTTTCAAAAGGTTCAATTGATTTAGATATTATTGCTCCAAAAATTGATTTATCAACTAAAACACAAAATGCAATGTTAAAAATTGAAGTTTCAGATACAAGTAAATGGAATTTCTTTATGGGAAATAAAGCTACTAAAGATATTAAAATCAAAGTAGATAAAAAAAGACCAATTGCAAATGTATTAAGTAACTCATACTTAATCAATCAAGGTGGAAGTGCTGCTGTTGTTGTTGAAGTTAAAGATGAAAATTTAGAAGATTTTTATATCTCTTTTAATAATGAAGAGAGATTTGAATTATTTCCTTTTTATAAAGATAATTTTTATATAGCAATTATTGCATGGCCAATTGAAATAAAAGAATTTAAAAGAGTTAATTTAGTTGCTATAGATAAGGCTAGAAATAAAACAGTAACAAAAATACCTTTATATATTAAAGAGTTAAAAGTAAAAATTGATAATTTAAAGATTTCTGATAGATTTATTGATAAAGTTAGTAAAAATGTACTTACAAAAAGTGGTTTTGATATTCCAAGTAGTCAAGCAGAAACATTTGTAAAAGCTAACAAAGATTTAAGAAAAAGAAACGTAGATACAATAAAAAGTGTATCTAGAAATAATATGAATAAAGATAAAGTTACAAAATTTGATATTAAAGCTTTTAAACAATTACCATCATCTATGACTTTTGCAGGTTATGGTGAAAGACGACACTATACATATGAAGGTAAAAAAATTGATGAAGCTTGGCATTTAGGTATGGATTGGGCTAGTGTTAAAAAAGCAAAAATATTTACTACAAATGCTGGAAAAGTTATCTTTAAAGATTATTTAGGAATTTATGGTGATTCAATTATTATTGACCATAAATTTGGATTAGGTACTTTATATGCACATACAAGTAGATCAGTTGTAGAAGTAAATGATGAAGTAAAAGCAGGTGCTTATATTGCAAATACAGGATCAAGTGGGGCTGTATTTGGTGATCATTTACATTTTGGTGTATTGGTTCAAGGAATAGAAGTTAATCCTACAGAATGGCTTAGTAGATATTGGGTTAGAGAAAATATTACTAAAGTTATAGATAATGCAAAGAAAGCGATTGAAAGCAAATGAAACAAAGAACAATAGCAAAATCAGTTGAAATAGTAGGAATTGGTCTTCACAAAGGCGTTCCTGTAAAAATGAAACTTGAACCTTTAGAAGAAGATGCTGGAATAATTTTTTATAGAGTTGATGCAGGAATTACAATACCTTTATGTATTGAAAATGTTGTAGATACAAAAATGGCAACTGTAATTGGAAAAGATGGAATTGTAATTTCTACAATTGAGCATTTATTATCAGCTGTTTATGCTTATGGAATTGATAACTTACGAGTAGTAATTGACAATGATGAAGTTCCTGTTTTAGATGGAAGTTCTTCTGGTTATTGTATGCTAATTGAAGAAGCTGGTATTAAAGAATTAAATAAAAGTAAAAAAGCTATAAAAGTAAAAAAAGAAGTTGAAATTACAACTGAAGATGGGAAAAGAGTTACATTAAAACCATCAAATAGAATTATTTATGATTTCCAAATAGCTTTTGATCATCCTTCTATTGGTGAACAAAATTTCCATTTTGATTACTCTATTAATGAATATAAAGAGAATATTTCAAGAGCTAGAACTTTTGGTTTTTTACATGAAGTTCAATATTTAAGATCTATTGGCTTAGCTCAAGGTGGATCTATGGAAAATGCTATTGTTTTAGACCAATCAAAAGTTTTAAATCCTGAAGGTTTAAGATTTGATGATGAGTTTGTAAGACATAAAATACTTGATGCAATTGGTGATATGGCACTATTAGGTTATACAATGGTTGGAGAATATGATGCAGTTGCTGGAAGTCATCACTTAAATCACTTATTAACTAAAGAGCTTTATAAAGATGCTTCAAATTATGAAATTATTGATCTAGAAGAAGCAAGCGAAGAAGCTGAAGTATTTGAATTAGCATATTCAAAAGTAGAAGTATAGGAATATTATTTGATAGAAGTTTTAGTTATTAGTATTTCAAATCCTATATTAATTGGTCTTTATGAGAATAAACAATTAATAAAAGAGTATAAATTAGAAGGTAAAACTTCTGATTTACTTCCTTCTTTATTTGAAAATATATTAAAAGAGTTTGATATAAAAAGAATAAATTATGTTAATTCACCTGGCTCTTATATGGCAATTAAAGTTGCTTATATATTTTTAAAAACTATTAGTATTACAAAAAATATAGAGTTTCAAGCTTGTAATGGCTTTGAATTTAATGAGAATTCTCCAATAAAAGCTTTAGGAAAAAAATACTTTAAACAAGATGAAAATGGTATTAAAGTTGACTTTTTAGAAAAAGACGATATAATTCGCGACTTTAAATTACCTAATAATATAGATAAAATAAATTTTAATAAACAAACACTGCCAATTTATAATTTACCAGCTGTTTAAGAAGGAAATATATGAAAATAAGCGTTCCAGCAACTAGTGCTAACTTGGGACCTGGTTTTGATTCACTAGGACTTGCAATTGCAATGAAAAACCAAGTAATAATCAGACCATCAAAATTTCATAGTGTGTCATTAAAAGGTGAGGGTGCTAATAACCCAGCTTTAAAAGATAATAATATGTTTATCTCAATTTTTAATGATTTCTATCATAATCTAGCTGTAAAAAAAAGACATTATAGATTTGAATTCTATAATGAGATTCCATTATCACGTGGACTTGGTAGTTCTTCTGCTGTAATTGTTTCTGCAATTGCATCTGCATATGCTATTGAAGGAATAAAGTTAGAGAAAAGTAAACTATTAAATTTAGCACTTGCTTATGAAAATCATCCTGATAATATAACACCTGCTGTTATGGGTGGATTTAATGTAGCAACTGTGCAAGAAAATGAAGTAAAATTTATAAATAAATCTATACCAAATATATTAAGAGCTGTTGTTGTTATTCCAAATAGACCAATTTCAACACAGTTATCTAGAAAATCACTTCCTTTTAAATATTCAAAAGAGGATGCTGTGTTTAATATTTCTCATTCATCACTATTAACAGCTGCTTTTATGAGTGAAGATTGGAGAATGCTTAGAACTGCTTCATTAGATAAAGTTCATCAAAAGTACAGAATGAAACAAATGCCAGAATTATTTGATGTTCAAAAAACATCATTAAGATCAGGTTCATTAATGAGTACACTTTCAGGTTCAGGTTCTACACTTTTTTCTATTTGTTTTTCAGAAGATGCAAAGAAAATAGAAAAAGCACTTAAGACTAAATTCCCACATTTCAAAGTTTTCACATGTGACTTTGATAACAGTGGTGTTCGTATAGAAATTTAAGTTTTTTTGATATTAAGTATATTTTAGGTATAATCATTGGCTAAATTGAAAACGACACTTCGAACATGTATTGTTTGTAGAAATAAAAACGAACAAAAAGAGCTTTTTAGATTAAAATGTGAAGATAAAAAACTTGTATCATATAACAACTATGGTAGAAGTTTTTATATCTGTAGGGATTGTATTAATTTATTACAATCAGATATTAATCAAAAAACCTATAAAAAGATAGAAAAATCACTTTTTAGAGAGTGTAAAAATAAAGATAAGTATGTTGAACAACTTAAGGAGATGCTAACAGATGTCAGATAAAGTAAGAGTTTATGAAATTGCAGAAGAGGCGGGAGCTAGTAGCTCAGATGTAATTGCAAAAGCTAAAGATTTAAATATAGAACTTAAATCACCACAAAGCGCGGTATCATTCGAGGATGCTGAGGAAATTGCAAATTATATAATGACTGGAAAAAGTTCTAAACTTCCAGCTAAAGCACCAGTTAAAGCTAAAAAAGCTGCAGTGAAAAAAGTAGAAGAAAAGAAAGAAGAACCAGCTGCTGTAAAAGTAGAAGAGAAAGTAAAAGTCGAAGAAAAAAAAGAAGTTGTTAAAAAACCTGCAATCTCTAAACCTAAGTCTGTAGATACTCCAGCATCTAAAACAGAAAAAATCGAAGAAGTTAAAAAAGCACCTGAAGCAAAAGAAGAAGTTGCTAAAAAAACAGAAGATAAAGATTCTGAAGCACCAGTTATTAAAAAAATAATCCCTAAAAGAAGAGGGCTTAAAATTGTTAAAAAGAAAAAGCCAAAAGTTGAAGAAGCTCCAAAAGTAGAATTTAATACACCAGCTACTGGAACTCCTAAAAAACAAATGAAATCTCTTAGTGAAATTTTAGGTAATAACTCTGAAGATAAAAAAGATTCTACAGAACAAAAAGTTAAATCTAAAAAAGATAAAAAGAAAACTAATGTAAGAGCACAAGACCACGGTAGAAAACTTGAAGTTCAAAGAGAATCATCTAATGATTTCAATTCAACTTCAACAGATTCTTTACTTGGTGAAGAAGTATTCTTACTTGATTTAGGTTTAGCAGATAAATCAAAATTATTAGAAGAGACAAAACCTCAAAACCAAAATAAGCAATCTAGATCATCTAGACCAGCTGCATTTGGAAATAGACCTCAAGGTTTAAAAAGAGGTAAGAGAAAGAAAAGATTTAAAAGAACAGAAGAAGAAATTGAGATAACTGAAGTTACAATTCCTGAAGAGTGTAGAGTATATGAATTTGCTGAAGCTTGTGGAAAATCTGCATCAGATGTAATTTCTGTATTATTTGGTTTAGGAATGCTTGTTACTAAAAATGACTTCTTAAAACAAGACGAATTAGAAATTCTTGGTGAAGAATTTGGAATTGAAGTAACTGTTAAAGATGCTTTAGAAGATGTTAATTATGTTGATGATTATCATGAAGAAGATATTGATGATTCAAATTTTGTAACAAGACCTCCCGTTGTTACAATTATGGGACACGTTGATCATGGTAAGACTTCTTTATTAGACAAAATTAGATCTGCAAAAGTAGCTAAAGGTGAAGCTGGTGGAATTACTCAACATATTTCTGCATATACAGTTGATCAAAATGGTCAAAAAATTACATTCGTAGATACTCCAGGACATGCTGCGTTTTCTGAAATGAGATCAAGAGGTACTGAAATTACTGATGTAATTATTATTGTTGTTGCTGCAGATGATGGTGTTAAACCACAAACTGAAGAAGTAATTTCACATGCAAAAGCATCTGGATGTCCAATTATTGTTGCTGTTAACAAAATGGATAAAGAATCTGCAAATATGGATATGGTAAAAGCTCAAATGGCTGAGAGAGAAATGACTCCAGTTGATTGGGGTGGAGATGTTGAATTTATTGGAGTATCTGCACATACTGGTATGGGAATAGATGACTTATTAGAAAATATCTTACTTCAATCAGAAGTTCTTGAACTTAAAGCAGATCCAAGTGCAAAAGCAAAAGGTGCAGTTGTTGAGTCTTTACTTGAAAAAGGTAGAGGACCAGTTGCAACTATTATTGTTCAAAATGGTACATTAAAAGTTGGTGATAATATTGTTTGTGATACTACTTATGGTAGAGTAAAAGCAATTACAAATGACCAAGGAAAACCAGTAAAACAATTAGGACTTTCTGAAACAGGTAATGTTTTAGGATTAAATGAAGTTCCTGTTTCTGGTGCTGTTATGGTTGCTCAAGATTCTGATAAAGAAGCTAGAGAAATTGCAACAACAAGAGCTGAGCATGCACGTGCTAAAGAGTTATCAAAATCTACTAAAGTATCTTTAGAAGAAATGAGTGGATTAATTGCTGAAGGTAAAATTAAACAACTTCCAGTAATTATTAAAACTGATGTTGGTGGTTCATTAGAAGCTATTAAAGGTTCATTAGAAAAAATTGCAAATGAAGAAGTAAAAGTTAAAGTTCTTCATGCAGGTGTTGGTGGAATTACTGAATCTGATTTAGTATTAGCAAATGCATCAGAGGGTTGTATTATCTTAGGATTTAATGTAAGACCTACAGGTTCTGTTAAACAAAAAGCAAAAGCTGATGGTGTAACTATTAATACATATACAATTATTTATGATTTAATTGATGATGTTAAAGATGCATTATCTGGAATGATGAGTGCTGTAATTAGAGAAGAAAATACAGGTCAAGCAGAAGTAAGAGATACATTCGTTGTTCCTAAAGTTGGAACAGTTGCAGGATGTTTAGTAACTGATGGTAAAGTAATCAGAGGTGGTCATGCTAGAATCATTAGAGATGGTGTTGTTACTTATACAGGTAAAATTTCATCATTAAAAAGATTTAAAGATGATGCTAAAGAAGTTGCTAATGGTTATGAGTGTGGTATTATGTTCGATAAATTCAATGATATTAAAGTTGGAGATTTCATCGAAACATTTATTCAAATTGAAGAAAAAGTATCGATTGACGACTAATTATGAAAAGTGTTAATTTACAAAGAACTGAATCATTATTAATGGAATTAATTCCAGAAGCATTATCTACTTTAGGTGATGCTCGAATTAATACACTTGCTATTACACATGTAAACTGTAAAAATGGAAAATATGATGCCTTAGTTTATTTTGATGGTTCTGATTATGAAAAAAAAGAAATAACTCAAATGATTTCATTATTAAATAAAGCAAATGGAAGATTGAAATCACATATATTAGCTAGTACTGGTTGGTATAAATGTCCTGATTTTAAATTTTTAAATGATACTGCTTTAGAACAATCAAGAAATATTGAGTCATTATTTGCTCAAATAAATAAATCAAAAAGTGATAAAGAATGAATTTAGAAGAATCTATAAAATTAGCAGTTGAAAGTTTAGGTGTTGAACTTTATGATATTACAACTGCAAGAGAACATGATGATAATATTTATAGAGTTTCTATCACAGCTGTTGGTGGTGTAAACTTAGATAAATGTGCTGAAGTTTCAAGAATGATATCTCCTATTTTAGATTTAGATGAGCCTTTAGGTGGTAAATACAAGTTAGAAGTAAGCTCTCCTGGAATTGAAAGAAGACTTAAATCTAAGCAACATTTTGCTGCTTCAGTTGGTGAAAATGTAAAAGTAAAAGATATTTCAACTGAAACTTTTAAAGGGAAACTTTTAAGTAGCGATGATGAAAAAATTACTATTGAAACAGAATTTGGTGTTGAAGAAATAGAACATGCTTCTGTTTTATCTGCATCTACTTATTTTGAATGGTAAATTAAAATATAAATAATATCAAAAAAAGGGAGTTGATTTTCAACTTCCTTTTTTTTTAATAAAAATTTAATATAAGAGAATAAAATATGAAAATAAATAATGATTTTTTTATGAATCTAGCTATTAATGAAGCTTGGAAATATCAATTTTTAACATATCCAAATCCAGCTGTTGGATGTGTGGTTGTTAAAGGTGAAAGTGAAATATTAGCTATTGAAGCACATAAAGAAGCTGGAATGCCACATGCAGAAGTTAATGCACTTAAAGCAGCTTTTTTAAAATACCATCCTAATGATGTATTAAAAACTCTTAATGATTCTTTTAAAATACATGAGTATCTAATCAAAAATCATAAGGGTTTTTTTAATGATTGTAAAGTATATGTTACCTTAGAACCCTGCAATCATATAGGAAAAACACCATCATGTGCAAATCTAATTAAAGAGCTAAAACCAAACAAAGTAATTATTGGACATGAAGATAGTAATAAAGATGCAAAAGGTGGTATAGAAACGCTTAAACTTGCAGATATAGATATAGAACTTGATTGCTTAAAGAAAGAAGCCTATGAGCTTTTATATCCTTTTTTAAAGTGGAATAGTGGGACTTTTATTTTTTACAAAATGGCTCAAACATTAAATGGTAGTGTAGATGGAGCGATTTCTGCTAATCAAGCAAAAGCATATGTACATAGTTTAAGAGATAAGATTGATTTATTACTTATTGGCGGAAACACAGTAAGAACTGATAAACCAACTTTGGATGCAAGATATATAGCAGGTCGAGCACCTAATGTAATGATTTATAGTAAAAATAAAATCTTTGATAGAAAAATACCTTTATTTCATATTCCTAATAGAGATGTTGTTATTAGTGATGATTTATTTAAATTACTTGATCATAAATTTATTATGGTTGAGGGTACTTATACTTTATTAGATACTTTAAAAGAAAAACTAGATTATATTTTATTAATAGTTAATCCTAAAATTAGAAAAGGTAGTAATGCTTTAAATGATTTAGATATTGATTTTGAAATAGTTCATGAGAATTATATTGGTGAAGAAAAGCTGGTTTTTTTAAAGAGAAAAAGCTAGGCATAAAAAAAGGCTATATCATATTGATATAGCCTTTTTAGCAGAAGGAAAGTTAATTACTTAACTTTTTCCACGTATTCACCAGTTTTTGTGTCACATTTAATAATGTCACCTTCAACTAAGTGGAAAGGAATTTGTACAACTGCACCACATTCTAAAGTAGCAGGTTTTCTACCACCTTGAGAATCACCTTTAAAGTTTGGTGGAGTTTCTACAATTTTCATTTCAACAGTAGCAGGTGGTTCAACTGTAATTGCCTCACCTTTGAAAAACATCATATCAACATTCATTCCGTCAATAATCCATTTTTCAGTATCACCTACTTGCTCATAAGTTAAACCTATTTGCTCATAAGTATTTGTATCCATAAATTGTAACATTTCACCATCGTCATATAAAAACTGCATAGTTTTTTGTTCTAAATCAGGGATTTCAAATTTATCACCTGCATGAAATGTTTTTTCAATAGTTTTAGCATTTAAAAAATTTTTGATTTTACATCTTACGAATGCTGCACCTTTACCTGGTTTAACATGTGCGTAATCTGTAATTCTATATGGAATTCCATCCACTTCAATCTTCATACCTTTTTTTAAATCACTCATTCCTAAAGCCATAGTCTCTCCTTAAATTTGTGCATAAGAAACAGATCTTGCTGCTTCTAAGCTGTTT
Organism: Arcobacter peruensis; assembly: GCF_003711085.1. NCBI lineage: Bacteria > Pseudomonadati > Campylobacterota > Epsilonproteobacteria > Campylobacterales > Arcobacteraceae > Arcobacter > Arcobacter peruensis. The sequence goes on along the minus strand of NZ_CP032363.1, from coordinate 1,608,444 downwards.
AATTCTTTTAATGTATTTGCACAAACTTTTTCATCAACAAGAATAACAGCTAATGCACCGTCTTTTCCTCTTGATAATCTAAAGTCAGCAATATTAATATTATTATCACCAAGAAGTCTTCCAACTTCTCCAATAACACCAGGGATGTCATTGTTTCTCATAATAATCATTTTACCCTTAGGTTCAATATCAAATACAAAATCATTAATTTCAACTATTCTTTGAACATTTTCATCAAAAACAGTACCTGAAATAGATGTAGTACCTTTTTCAGTAGTGATTTTTACAGTAACTTTATTACTATAACCACTTGTATTATTAGCCATTACATTAGAATCAATTGTGATTCCTTTTTCTTCAGCCCAGAATTTAGCATTTACATAATTTACTTCATCACCTGAAGAAACAGTTAATGCTCCAACAGTTGCAAAAGTATTTAATGAGTCTAAGTATTCTGCAATTTCACCACGTGCGCATACAGAAATAGATCTGATTGCTGATTTATCAATTTGAGCAGAAAGGAAAGCCATTTTTTGAGTTAACTCAATATATGGTTTTACAAATGAAGGAATTTTACTTTCGTCAATTGGTAAATTTAAAGCATTTGGATATGCAATTCCACGTGCTGATTCAATTGCATTCTCAGCAGCTTGAATAGCAATTTGCTTTTGTGATTCTTTTGTATTTGCACCTAAGTGTGCAGTTACTGTTACATTTGGTAAATCTAATAATGGATGATCAATTGCAGGTTCTTTGATAAATACATCAATTCCACCCATTGCAATTTTTCCAGATTTAAGATTGTTATATAATGCATCTTCGTTATATAAACCACCTCTAGCACAGTTAATTAAAACTACACCATCTTTCATTTTAGCAATTTCTTCTTCACCAATCATGTCTAATGTTTCTTGATTTTTAGGAGTGTGAATTGTAATAATATCACAATCTAAAATATCTTGAAAATTATTTGTATAGTTAATACCTAAATCAGTCGCTTTTGTTGAAGGAATATAAGGGTCGTATGTTACTACTTCCATTTCAAATGATTTAGCTCTTAATGCAACTCTATGTCCTATGTTACCAAAACCAATAACACCTAATTTTTTACCGAATAATTCATTACCATACCAATCTTCTCTTTTCCAGATTCTATCTTGTTTAAGTTGATTGTGTGCATATGGAAATTTTCTCATACACGATAGCATATGAGCCATTGTTAATTCTACTGCTGCAATTGTATTTGCTGTTGGAACGTTCATAGCAATGATTCCTCTTTTGCTACAACCTTCCATATCAACATTATCATATCCAACACCAGCTCTAATAATAGCTTTTAGATTAACAGCTGCAGTTAAAAACTTTTCATCAACATCAGTTGATGATCTAGTAATTGCTACGTCTGCATCTTTAATTACATTTAAAAGTTCAGTTTTATCAATATCTGCTGCATATACATAATTTACGTCTTCAGTATTTTGTAAAATATTTAATCCGTCTTCATGTATATGGTCACAAACTACGATTGTGTGTTTACTCATTTTAAATTAATCCTATTATATTATTTAATTTGATCTTTTAATAAATCACCTAAAGTCATAGATGAAGTATCATTTACAGATTTTAAAACTTCTCTTTCTTGTTGTTGCTCTAATCTTTTAACTGATAATCTAACTCTATTTCTTTTAGTATCAATATTTACAACAACCGCTTCAATCTCGTCACCAGCTTTGATTTCTTCAATTACTAATGGCTCAACATCTTCATTTCTAATAAGACCATCTAAGTTATCTTCTAATTTAATGAATACACCGAAGTCTTTTGCATCTTTAACAGTTCCTTTAACGATATCACCAATTTTATGAGTTTCTTGGAATCTTTTTGCAGGAGAGTCAGCAATTTCTTTAACTGATAATGAAATATTTTCTTTTTCTCTATCAATTTTGATAATTTTAACTTCAACTTCGTCACCTTTTTTATATAAGGCTTTACATTTTGCATTAGTTTCCCATGAAGATTCTTCATTGTGTAATAAACCATCAACATCACCAATAGTAACAAATGCACCAAAGTCAGTTAATGTAGCAATTTTACCAGTGATTACATCACCAACATTATGCTCTTTTGTAAATTTAGCAAAAGGTTTTTCTTGTAGGTTCTTTAAAGATACTCTTAATCTTTTTGCATCTACATTTAATTCGATAACTTCAACGTTAACTTCTTCACCTAAAGTTAATAATTCTTTTGGGTTTTTAACGTTTTTATTCCATGAAATTTCAGAAATATGTAATAAACCTTCAATATCATTTCCTAAATCAACAAATGCACCATAAGATTCAAAGTTAGAAATTGTAACAGTAATTGTATCACCAACTTCTAATTCGTCTTTAATTTCTTCCCAAGGGTTAGAAAGTGCAGCTTTAATTGATAATGATAAATGTTGTTTTGCTTTATCATAAGATAATACAACTACAGTAACTTCGTCACCTTCATTGTAGTAATTAGCAGGATTTACAGGACCTTTGTATGAGATTTCATTGTAATTAACTAAACCGTCAATTCCATCTAAATCTACAAACATTCCGTAAGAAGTAATTTTTTTAATTGTACCATTTACTGGTTCATTTTTTTCTAAGATATCAGCAACTCTAGAATCTTTAATTGCTTTACCTTCTTCAATTAATTTCTTTCTAGAAACAATAATTGAATTTTGAGCTTCGTTTACTTTTAAAACTTTAGCTTTAACTTTTTTACCAACTGCTCCAATTGCTTTTAAGTAAGACTGAGCCATAGGCATGAAGTATTCACAACCTTCTTCGTCTTCAATAATAAATCCACCTCTTTGTTTAACAGAAATGATTTTACCTTCAATTGTTACATTTTCAACATCTTCACCATGTAATTTAACAAAAGCGTCAAATTTTTCTTTTTGAAGAACTTTTTTATGTGAAATATTAGGTCTTTCACCTCTACTTCCCATTAACATTACAGGGATTGTATCACCCTCTTTGAATTTTACTTCACCATTAATTGTTATTTCAGATACATAAATCTGACCTTCAACTTTTTGACCTACATCAACAAGAACTCTGTCACCAGAGATTTCAACAATTACACCATCAACTACAGAGTTATTCTCAGCATTCTCAAAAGACTCGTTAAGCATTTGCTCAAAATCAAAATCTTCACCTAAATCAATATCTTCGATACCCATTTTATTCCTTCATATTTACCGTTTTTATTTAATGCACGATTATACAAAAAGAATACTTAAACTATTTAATGGCAAGCTTCTATAGTATTTACTACTTGTTGTATAATCCAATCAGGAGTCGATGCACCCGCTGTTATACCACAAAGAGTTTTATTTTTAAACCACTCTTTATCTATTTCTTTTTCATTTTCAATAAGGTAAGAATCTTGACAATTCTCTTTACAAATAGAATGAAGTTGTTTTGTATTTGAAGAGTTTTTCCCTCCAATTACAACCATAACATCAACTTCATTTGATAGCTCTCTTGCTGCATCTTGATTCTCAAAAGTAGCATCACAAATGGTATTAAAAACTCTTACTTCTTTGTTTTTTAAAATCAAAGTGTTTACAATTTCAAGATATTTTTCTTTCTTTTTTGTTGTTTGTGCTACTGTTGCAATTTTGTTATATTTGAAATTTACTTTTTCTAAATCAGATGGTTCTAATACAATATGTACATCTTCTTGGTCTTCACCATAAGATTGCACACCTTTTACTTCTGGGTGATCTGAATCTCCAAAAATAAGTATTGAGTACTCTTCTTTTGACATTTTTTTTACAATTTGTTGTGGAGTTGTTACAAAAGGGCAGGTTGCATTTATTACTTTTGCATTTTGTGCTTTTAGATTTTTTAAGTCATTTTTTGGAATACCATGTGTTCTGATTATTACAGTATCATCATCTTTAACTTCTTTCAAATCTTTATAAAGTCCTACATTAAAATCATTTTGTAATCTATTTATTTCATCTTGATTATGTATTAATGGACCCATTGTTGATGAGTTTTTATACTCTTCTGCTATTTTTATAGCTCTTTTAACGCCAAAACAAAATCCATAATTTGAAGCTAATTTTACTTTCATCTTTTCATCCTTAAAAATTGTCCCAATTTCTAAGGGACCTGTTATTTAATGACTTCTTTTAACAATGGAAATAAATTCCATTTAAAGAAGCAAACCCTAAAGAGAACAACGAGTTGTTCTTAATATAAAGAGTCTAAAATCTCTTTAAAATTTGGAAATGATGTATCAATACATTGTGTATCTTCAATTTCCATATCGCTATTCAATCCAGCTATTGCAAAACTCATTGCAATTCTGTGATCGCCACAAGATGTAATAGTAGCTTTAGTAATTCTTCCACCATTAATTTCATAACCATCTTCATGCTCAATATAATCAACACCACAAAGTTTTAAGTTACCTACTACAGCGGAAATTCTATCAGATTCTTTAACTCTTAACTCTTTAGCATTAGAAACTGTTGATTTGCCTTTTGCTAAACTCATTGCTATTGAAAGTGCTGGAAGTTCATCTATTAGCCATGAAATATTTTCATTAACATCAACTGCATTTAATTCATTATTAATTACTTCAATATCACCAATTGGTTCATAAACATTTTCTTTTTCAATAAAATTAACAGTAACACCCATTCTTTTTAAAACATGGTATGCTTCAATTCTTGTTGGGTTTAGTGTAACATTTTTAATTAATACACGAGAGTTTTTTGTAATAGCAGCTGCTAGGGCAAAAAAGAAAGCAGATGAAGGGTCTGTTGGAACTGTTATATTTAAAGGCTTTAAATTTCCTTCTAATGGATGAATATTAATAAACCCATCTTCATCTGTGTGAAGTTTTGCACTCATACCTTTTAGCATTCTTTCTGTATGGTCACGTGTTAATTCATTTTCTTTATATTTACAAACTCCACTTGCTCTTAAAGCAGCAAGAATCATTGCCGATTTTACTTGTGCTGAATCAACTGGTGAATGGTATGTAAAAGGAGTTAATTCTTTTACTCCTCGTATAAATAAAGGAGCTTTATTTCCTTCTTCTCTTCCATCTATTTGTGCACCAATAGATCTTAAAGGATTAGCAACTCTTTTCATAGGTCTATTCATTAGATATTTATCACCAACTAATGTAAAAGCTCCATCAACAGAAGCTAATAAACCACAAAAAAGTCTCATTGCTGTTCCTGAGTTTCCACAATCTAAAACATCATTTGGTTCACTTAATTTTGAAGTTGGTGTAATTTCTACACTTGAACCATCTCTTTTAATCGTGGCACCTAACTGCTCAACAATACTTAATGTATTCAATGTATCTTCTGCAGTTAAAAAGTTTTTGATATATGATGTTTCATTAGAAAAAAGTGAAAACATTGCACATCTATGAGATATTGATTTGTCACTTGCAATTGAATCTATTTCAATATTAAATGCTTTGTCTAATTTCTTTATACTAAATTTTTCCACTTTTTTGCCTTTAATTTTTAATCTTTTTTTATTGTCTTAAACCAATTGATAATTTTGCTTCTAATGCTTCTAAAATATTGTTCATTGAAGTTGTAATATCTTCTTCTTCCATTGTTTTTTCATCGTTTTGTAAAACAAATCTGATTGTTAAACTCTCATCTTCACCTAAACTTTCATCACTATATACATCAATTAAATTATATTGTTTTATATTAGTATCGTTTAAAGAATTAATTACATTTTTAATTTCTCTATATTCTAAAGTTTTCGGAGCAATAATACTTAAATCTTTTTTAGATGCTTGGAATTTAGAATATCCTACAGTTTTAACTAAATCGTTTTTAATTAAATCAAAATTGATTTCTGAAATAAATGTATCTGATAAATCATAATCTTCACACACACTTGGGTGAACTTTTGAAATAAAACCTATAATTTCACCATCAACAATTACATTTGCATTTTGGTATGGATGAATGAAGTCATTTTCAATTTTAGTCATAGGTTCTAAATCGAATTTTCCAATTGTATTTAAAATCTTTTTTGCAAATGAGAATAAACTTGCATTTTCAGGTTTTCCTGCATTTGTTACATCTTCAAGTTCGCAAGCTCCTGTTTGAATAAATGAAATTCTTTTTGATTCATTTCTTTCTACATCAAAAACTGTTCCAATTTCAAAAAATGAAGTTGATTTTGCGCCAATTTTATAATTGTTTGCACAAGCTTCTAATAAATTTAAAACAATTGTTGTTCTATATGTATTTAACTCTTTTACAATTGGATTTAAAACATCTAATTCTTCTTTTACAAGAGGAAATGAATATTTTTCTAAACTTTCTCTTGAAGAGAAAACATAAGTTAATGTTTCATTAAAACCATTTTCACAAGCTTTTGCTCTTAATTTATTTTTTTTGATTAAATCACTCGTAGTTTGATTAATTCTATTTACTTCATCAATTGCTAAAGGTTTTGCTTGAATGTTATCAATTCCAACAATTCTTACAATCTCTTCAGTAACATCCGCAATATTTTTAATATCATGTCTAAAGAACGGTATTTTTACACTTATAATATCATTTAATGCATTTTTAACTTCAAAACCTAATGAGCTTAAAATTCTTTCAACTTCTAAAGCAGGAATATCCTGACCTATAATTGAATTAACTTTATCCATTGTAAAATCAAGTGTTGCTTTTTGAGAATCTTCAATAAATGATTCATTCCCTTTATAGATTTTTGCACCATTTTGTGAAAGAAAAGTTGTTAAAAAATCAATTCCATAATTAATATCAGGTTCAGATCCTCTTGATGATTTGTAGTAAATTTCACCTGTTGTTACTTTTGTTTCAAATACTTGCATACAAAGCTTTTCAGGATTTAAATATGATGCTTCAATAATTAGCGTATTATCATCTGTATTAATTTTTTTATGCTCAACACAAATAGTACTTAAAGCTTCTTTCCCATAAACACAATCAAAAGCATTTTCATCTTTATTAATTTCTAATAAACTTAAAGCATTTTCATCTTTTGCTTGATTTTTTGCGTATGCATTTAATAGTACTCCAGTACAATGTGTTGCATATGTTATTGCATTTTTAATATCATTTTCTTCTTCATATTTACCAATTATTGATGTTCTTAATTTTGACATTAAATCTAGTTTATACTTTTCTAAATCTACAGCTTTGAATATTAAAGATGAATCAATATTATTTGCTTTTACACCTAATATTTGTCCAATTCCTAAGTCACTTTCATTAAGGTTTTTTTCAAAAGCATTCATTGGTATATTATAATAAGCGCTTAACTCACGAGCAACACCGTTTATACTTAAACAATCTCCTCTATTTGCAGTTAATTCAATTTCAATAATATCATCATTTAAAAGTGGATATTCATTTAGTTCTTTACCAATTACTAATTCACCAATAGAATTATCTAATTCTAAAATTCCATCATTTAATTTTGCAAGTCCTAATTCAGTTGAAGAACAAATCATTCCAATTGATTCAACACCTCTTAGTTTTGCTTTTTTGATTTTAAAGTCAGGTGATAATTTACATCCAACTGTTGCAACTGGTACAAATTGTCCAGCGTCTACATTTTTTGCTCCACATACTATTTGAACAGTTTCCGACCCAATATCAACTTGACAAATATTTAATTTATCAGCATCTGGATGCTTGATTTTTTCTAAAACTTTTCCAACTACTACTTTTGGTGCAATTGAAACTCTTTCTAGACTATCAACTTCTAATCCAATTGAGTTAAGTGTTTTACAAATATCATCTGTTGAGATATCTTTTATATCTATAAATTCTTGTATCCAAGTTCTTGTAATAATCATCTAAACTGTCCTAATAATCTTGTATCACTTTCAAATAGAGATCTTAAATCTCCAATATTATGAATTAACATAGCAAATCTTTCAACACCTAAACCAAATGCATATCCCGATTTATTCTCATAACCAACTGCTTTAAATACGTTTTGATCTACTACACCACAACCTAAAACTTCTAGCCATCCTGTATGTGAACAAACTCTACATCCATCACCTTTACAGAAGACACATGAAATATCAACTTCAGCAGAAGGTTCTGTAAATGGGAAAAATGATGGTCTAAATCTAACATCTACATCTCCAAACATATGTTGTAAAAATTCAACTAATACATGCTTTAAATTTGCGAATGAAACTTTTCCCGCATCATCTACAACTAAAGCTTCAATTTGGTGGAACATTGGAGTATGAGTGATATCAAAATCACGTCTAAATACAGTTCCAGGTGCTATCATTCTAATTGGAGTATTTTGATCTTGTTTTAACATTGTTCTAATTTGAACAGGAGATGTATGAGTTCTTAAAAGAGTATAATCTTTATTATAAAAAGTATCTTGCATATCCCTTGCAGGGTGATATTTAGGTAGATTTAATGCTTCAAAGTTATGAAAATCATCTTCTACTAAAGGTCCTTCTTCGACTGCAAAATTAAGATTTTGGAAGTAAGTGATAATTCTATTCATTGTTTCAACAACAGGGTGTGTTGCTCCACAAGATAGTTCATTATTAAATCTTGTTACATCGATTTTTTCACTTTGTAGTTTTATATTTAAAGCTTCTTTTTCTAAAATTACTTTTCTATCTTCAATAGCTGTAGTAACTTTTACTTTTTGTTCATTTAAGTTTTGAGCAAATGCTTTTTTCTCTTCATTTGGAATACTCTTCATTTTTGCAAACTCTAAAGTTAAAATACCTTTTTTACCTAGTGTTTCAATTCTAAGATTTTCTAACTCTTCAAGTGATGCTGCATTGCTAATATTTTGAATCAATTCTGTCACTTTATCTCCTGTTTTTTATGAATAATATTGGATTGTTTTAATTATTCTATTTCTATATTCTTGCGATTATACTTAAAGATTTATTAGAGTTTGGTTATAATTATTTACGATTCAAATTCAAGGAAAAGCAATGTGTATATTTTGTAAAATTGTAAAAGGTGAAATTCCAAATCAAACTATATTAGAAGATGATAACTTTTTAGCATTTAATGATATTAATCCAGCTAAAAAGATTCATGTTTTAATTATTCCAAAAGAACATTATGATTCTTTTGACGTAGTACCACCAAAAATTATGGCAAGTATGACAGAGTTTATTCATAAAGTAGCTGCAAAACTTGAAATTAGAAAGAGTGGTTATCGATTAATTACAAATATTGGAAGTGATGGTGGACAAGAAGTTTCTCATTTACATTTTCATTTATTAGGTGGAGAAAGTGTTGGTCGTTTAGTTAGAGATTAAATTTAAGTAGTTTTAACTACTTAAATTTATGATTTAAAGAAGTTTTATTTTCCTTCTTTAAAAGATCCTAAAGCCATGATTTTTTCATATTTCTTTTGGTATCTTTGAGCAGGTGTTAATTGTTTTAATTCATTAACTGAAGTTATAAAGTATTCACCTAAAGCTCTTATTGCTTCTTCTTTTTGTCTATGTGCACCAATTAATGGTTCATTAATTACATCATCAACTAAATTTAAATCTTTTAAATTATCAGACGTAATTCTAAGAGCATTTGCTGCTGTTTCAACTTTTGAAGGGTCATTCCATAAAATGGCTGAACAACCTTCTGGTGAGATTACAGCGTAAACTGAATATCTCATCATTGCAAGTTTATCTGCAACTGAAATAGCTAAAGCACCACCTGAACCACCTTCACCAATTACAACTGAAACAGTTGGAGTTGTTAAATCAGCAAATTCATATAAGTTTCTAGCAATTGCTTCAGATTGATTTCTCTCTTCAGCCCCTAACCCTGGATATGCACCGGGAGTGTCAACTAACATAAGAATTGGTATTTGGAATTTTTCTGCCATTTTTGCAGCTCTTAACGCTTTTCTATAACCTTCAGGTTGTGGCATACCAAAGTTTCTATGTAGCTTATCCTTTGTACCTCGTCCTTTTTGTTCACCTATAACCATAACTTTTTGTTCATCAATATATCCAAGATAACAAACAATTGCTTTATCATCAACAAAATGTCTATCTCCATGTATTTCATAAGCATCTGTTAATAATCCACTTATATAATCCATTGCATAAGGACGATCTGGATGTCTTGCTAATTGAAGTTTTTGGTAATCACTTAAGTTTTTAAAAGTTTTTTCAACTTCTTTTTCAAGTTTTTTTTCTAAGATTTCAACAGCTGGTTCATCTGCTTTAGTTCTTGCAACTATGATATCTTCTTCTATTTTTTTTATCTTATCTTCAAATTCTAAGTAAGTTGCCATTTTTTTCCTTTTAGTAAAAAAAAAGAGCTAGAAAATCTAGCTCTTTTTTAATTCAATAATGTGTAGTTATTAATCTTGGTATTTTTTAAAGATTACAGTACCGTTAGTTCCACCAAATCCAAAGTTATTACTCATAACTGTTGTTAATTCTACTTTTCTAGCAGTATTTGGAACATAATCTAAAGGACATTCAGGGTCTTGGTTTTGAATATTAATTGTTGGAGGAATAATTCCTTCATTCAATGATTTAATTGCAAAAATTGCTTCAATAGCACCTGCTGCTCCTAAACAATGACCAATTTGACCTTTTGTAGATGTAACAGGTGGACAGTTTTCAACACCATTAAATAGTTCAACAATCGCTTTTGATTCATTACCATCTCCAACTGGTGTTGATGTACCATGAGAATTAATGTAATCAATTTTAACATCTTCACCAAGATTAGCACTTGCCATAGATATAGCAGCTTTCATTGATCTTAATGGACCTTCCATAACAGGTGCTGTAATATGGTTGGCATCTGCAGATTCACCAAAACCAATAATTTCACAATAGATTTTTGCACCACGTGCTTTTGCTGATTCAAGTGTTTCAACTACAAGAGCACCTGCACCTTCACCCATTACAAACCCATCTCTATCTTTATCAAATGGTCTTGATGCAGTTTTAGGATCATCATTTCTTGATGATAATGCTTTCATAGATGCAAAACCACCCATTCCTGCACCACAAATAGCACTTTCAGCACCTACTACTAAAATTCTATCTGCACCATTAAGTGCAATAGTTTTTACTGCATCATTTAATGCATGTGTAGAAGCTGCACAAGCAGTTACATGTGATAATGAAGGACCTTTTAATCCATGTGCAATTGAAATAAAACCACTTAGCATATTTACTAATGATGAAGGAATAAAGAATGGTGATATTCTTTTAGGACCTCTATTAGCACATACTACTGAGTTCTTTTCAATAGTAGATAATCCACCAATTCCAGAAGCTGAAATAACACCAAATCTTTCAGAATCTTCGATTGCTACTTTACCATCTTCACCAGCTAAGCCACAATCCATCATAGCTTCATGTGCTGCTTTTATACCTAATTGAATAAATCTATCTGCTTTTTTAACTTCTTTTTTATCCATTACAGTTGTTGGATCGAAATCTTTTACTTCTCCTGCAATTTTTACAGGGAATTGTTCAATATCAAATAGTGTGATTGTATCAATTCCACAAACACCGTCAACTACAGCTTTGAATGAATCTTCAACATTATGTCCTATTGAATTGATAGTTCCTAATCCAGTTATAACTACTCTTTTCATCAAATTTACTCCGTCTAATTAATTATTAATTTTTATTTAAATTATTCAATCTTGTATTAAAAAATTCAAGAATTTAAATTAAAAAAATAGAAGACCAGTTTCCTAGTTTTCTATTTTATTGCGTTAAAATTACGCGTTATTTTCGATGTATTTAATAGCATCTGATACTGTTAAAATACCTTCTGCATCTTCATCAGGGATTTCAATATCAAATTTTTCTTCTAAAGCCATAACTAATTCAACAACGTCAAGTGAATCTGCACCTAAATCTTCAATAAACTTTGAATCTTCTTTTACTTCTGCCGCATCACAATCTAATTGCTCAACTACAACTTCTATTACATCTTCTAATAATGCCATATTTAATTCCTTTTATAAAATTGTTCAGTATTATAACAAAAAAGATTTTAAAAAGTCTTTTAAATTATAAAATTTTGCTAATACGTATTTTTGATTATACGTATAATCCACCATTAACTTTTAATATTTCACCTGTAATATAAGATGAATGATCACTTAATAAAAATGCAACTGCATCAGCAATTTCACTTGGATTTCCAAATCTTGATAACGGAATATTTTTTTCATATTCAGCTTTAACTTCAGCTTTTAATTCATGAGTCATATCAGTTTGAATGAATCCTGGAGTAACTGCATTGTATCTAATACCTCGAGCTGCTGCTTCTTTTGCAAAAGCTTTAGTCATAGCATTTACTCCACCTTTTGATGCAGCATAATTTGTTTGACCTGGATTTCCCATTTCTCCAACAATTGAAGAGATGTTTACAATAGATCCAAATCTTTTTTTACCCATAGCTTTTAATGAAGCTTTACATCCAATAAATGTAGATGTTAAGTTTGCAGAAATTACATCATTAAAATCATCAACACTCATTCTTAATGCTAATTTATCTTTTGTAATTCCAGCATTATTAACTAAGTATGAAATTTCACCATCTGCATCAATAATAGTTTTAATTGCAGCATTAAACTCTTCTTCATTTGTTACATCAGCTTTAATTATTGCAGCTTTTCCACCCGCAGCTTCTATTTCTTCTTGAATCTTTTGTGCAGCTTCTGCTCCACTTCTATAGTTAATCCATACTTTTAATCCATAGCCAGCTAAAGTTTTTGCAATTTGAGCACCAATACCACGACTAGCACCAGTTACTAATACATTTGAACCTGTAAAATTCATTTTTATCCTTTATTAAAATTTAATAGTTGTAAGATAGCTCTTACATAATTCCGTATTATAGCTATACGCCCCTTTTATTATCCCATACTCTAATATGTAATCTATCACAATATAAATAGCCATAATCAATTGCCATTTGAATAACTTCTTCACAATTTTCATTTATGCTAGCTGCTGTATCACCTAAGGGCATTAAATAAACTTGTGTTTTTGGAATATTATCTAATATTGTTTCAATCTCTTTTTTAGCATTTTCTATGATTTTTGTATCAATTACAAACTTTAAATAAGAGTCATTAGTCTTTGTTAATATCTTATTTAAAGTCTCATAATTAACTCTTTTTTTTAATGATTCAAGCGAATTACTTAATTTAACACTCATTGAAAATATGATTTTTTCTTGGTAATCATATGTGAAATTAAGATTTAAAGAGGCATTAGTTTCAATTGTTACTTGATGACCTTCTTCAATATAGTGTTTTAATAGTTTTTGAAACTCATCTTTATTCCAATAAAGTAAAGGCTCTCCACCTGTAATTACAATATCCATTTTATATAGTGATGATGATTGTTTTGTTAGGATATCTACTTCTTTTACAATCTCTTCGTAAGATTTATAGTTTGTCCAAGAGTCTTTGAATTCTTTATCGACGGCATAAAATGAATCACAGCCACATTTTTTAATTCCACTTGGTGTTTCATACTCAACATCAAAACCAATACAATTAAAATTGCATTTTCCAAAACGAATAAAAACTGAAGGAGTTCCTACTAGTTTTCCTTCACCTTGAATAGTTGGACCAAAAATTTCATTTATTTCAAGCATAAAATGTGCTTTTACTCTTTGGTGTTTCTAAAAATTCTATATGCGAAACTTTTACATTTAATTTATTCATTTTCTTTTGTACAATTCTTAAAAACCAAGCTGATAAATTTTCACTTGTTGGTACAAAATCAACAATAATATAACCTTCGTAAAGTTCTTTTAAATGTATGGCTTCATTTGAAAACTTATTTAAATCTATTATTGAATAGCCTTCTTCAAAAGATATTAATTCTTTTTTTGAAACATTTGGTATTAAGGTTTCAAATAAAGGATCATTAATATCTAAAATAAATTTATGATCAAGTACATCATCAATAAAAACTTTAAACCAATTTAAATGCTTAAAATCAGTTACCATTCCATCTTTTAATTCTTCTGCTTCAAGGTAAACTAGAATTTTCCCTTGATGACCATGTAAGTGTCTACATTTCAAACACCCATCTAGTGAAAATTCTGTGTTTAAAGTTTGTGACCAAACTCTATGTCCATAACAAAAATCGAACTCTTTTGATATTTTCCAATGCATCTTTATACTTTGTAAGGAATTGGGTCTTTTGCATTTGCAAGTTTAAACCCATTTAATCTAAGTCTACAAGAATCACATACACCGCAGGCTTTTTCACTTTCTTTATAACATGACCATGTGTGCTCTAAAGGAACATTTAATTCTTTTGCATGTTGAACAATCTGTTTTTTGCTTAAATGTACTAGAGGTGTTTTTATTTCAATTTTTGTAGTCTCTTTTGTTCCTTGATTAATAGCTTTTGTAATATCAGCAATAAACTCGTCAGTACAATCAGGATAACCTGAACTATCTTCTTGAACAACACCTATATACATAGCACTTGCTTCTTCTTTTTCAGCAATTGCAGCTGTAATTGAAAGAAAAATTCCATTTCTAAAAGGCACATAAGTAATTGGAACTCCACTTTCAACTCCATTTACTGGAACATCAATTGTTTCATCCGTTAATGCACTTGCTCCAATTTGTGTGAAAAATGGAATATCTATTTCGTATTTATTTAAAATTTCTAAATCATTGCAAATATCTCTAAATGCTTTTAATTCTCTTTTTTCTGTTCTTTGTCCATAATTAAAATGAACAGCAATTATTTCATTACCATCTTTTTTTGCAATATATGATGCAAGTGTAGAGTCCATTCCCCCACTTAAAATACATATAGCTTTTTTGCTTTTAGATGTTGTTTGTTTACTCATATGTTAAAAAGTCCTTTTTATCTTTACTAAAGAATTTCCAATTTATTGGTAATATTTTCACTGTTGAGTTTTTTTCTAAATACTCAACTTTTTCATCTAATACTATTATTGAATTACATGAAGATAGAATTGAAACCATACCTGGTGATCTTTTTCTTGCAAGTGTAAATTCTTGTCCATTAAAATATCCTGGAATAATTGTAATTCTTCCTTTTCTTGTTTTAAAATCTTCACTTATGTTTGTTTCTATATAATTTGGGTTTATTTCGTTTGAACCTAATAGTTTTTGAATTAATATTTTCCCAAACAGTTCAAAAATTAATGCAGATGCAAGTGGGTTTCCTGGCAGGTTTAAAATATATGTGTTATTTATTTTACCAAATATTGTAGGTTTCCCTGGTTTTATCTTAATACCATCAATTAAGGTTTCAAAATCTAATTCATTAAAAGCATCTTTTGTAAAATCAGCATCACCAACAGATACCCCACCTGAGGTTACTATTAAATCGGCATCAAGTGAATTTAATACTAATTCTTTAATTGCTTCAATACTATCTTTTGCCTGTCCTATAAATGTAACATCACAACCAAGCTCTTTGGCACGCGCTATAAATGTAGGTGTATTTGAATTATATATTTGATGATCTTGTATTTTTTGGTAGTGCAATTTTAATTCTTCACCACTTGAAAATACTACGATTTTTGGTTTTTTATAAACTTTTATGTGAGAAATTCCTTGACTTGCAAGAAGTGTAATTTTTGCAAAATTTATTTCGTCTGCAATATCAATTAACTTCTCACCAGTTTTTATATCTTCACCAATAAATCTAACATGTTGAAATTCTTTAACATTTTCTAATATTTTTATTTTGTTATCTATAGTTTTTACATCTTCTTTTGGAATAATAGCTGTTGTATTTAAAGGAACTCTAGCTCCTGTCATTATTTTAATACATGTATTTTCTTTTAGAGCAGTTTTATTATCATCACCTGCAAAAATCGTATCTATTATTTCAAGTTCATTTTCTTTATTATTGTATATTATTGCATATCCATCCATTGCAGAATTGTCAAATTTAGGTAAAGAAGAACTTGCTATTACCTCTTGCGCACAAATTCTATTAACAGCATCTTCAATTGGTATGATTTCATATTTTAAAGTTGTTTTGATATTTGAAATAATATTTATTGCATCATTAACACTAATAGCCATTTTATTCCTTTTTTTAATTAAGATAAAAACTTATGACAAGTTAGCTATAATAGCGAAAAATTTTAAAAGTGAGATAAACAATAATGGAATTAATGCAAAGTGCAATCGATACACACGTCTATGTAATATACTTTTTTTTAGCAGTTATGCTATTTAATTTGTATTCAGTACTAACACAAACAGAGTTTATAAAATTAGCTAAAAGATTAAAAGCAATGACGCCTTTATATCATTTAACAAATGCTATTGTAATTTATACAGGAACAATTGTTGCTTTTTATGCTCAAGTTATGAGTATTACAATATTTTTAATGATACCAGCTTCTATTTTTTTACTAGTAATTGAAATTAAAAGATATAAGAAAATGAGAGTTATTAAGTTTGCTGATGTAGAAGCTCAACAAGAGTTTTATAAGTATGCAAAAAAAATCTATATTATAGAGATTTCTGTAATAGTTTCTATTTACCTTATAAGTAAAGTATTTTAATGCAATTCACTTATGATATTAATTGCGGAAATGAATTCTTAGAAATAAGTGATGATACATATAAATATTTAATAAAAGCAAGAAGGCACAAAATTAATGATGAAATATATTTTAGAAATTTAAAGAATGATTTGCTTTATTTATATAAGCTAAGTTCAATAAATAGAAGAAGTGCTAGTTTTAATTTAATTTCAAGTGAAGAAAAAATAGTAAGAAATGAAAATAGTTTACATTTAATTTGGTGTTTAGTTGATCCTAAAACAATTGAGAAGTATTTAGCTTCTTTAAATGAATTAGGAGTTGAAAAAATTACTTTTGTTTATTGTGAATATTCACAAAAGAATTTTAAATTAAATTTTGAGAAGTTAGAAAAAATATTAATTAATTCTTCTTCTCAATGTGGAAGATCAGATATTATAAAATTAGATTTTTGTAATTCATTAGAAGAAGTTATCAAAGAAAATGAGAATGTTTATTTCTTGGATTTTTCAGATATTTCAATTGATGATAAAAAAGAAGATATTAAAACTTTAGTTATTGGTTGTGAAGGTGGCTTCTCAAAAGATGAAAGATTGACTTTTAACAAAGAAAAGATAGTTGGTTTTAAATCAAATATAATATTAAGAAGTGAAACAGCAATATTAAGTGCAGCATCTAAAATATTAATATAAATATTTATAGTTTTTAAAGTAAAAAAAAGGCCTAGAAGTAAAACTTCTAGGCCTTTTTTATTTCCTTATAAAAAGAAGTTCTAGTGAACTTCTCTCCATTTAGAGTTTTTCCATAAGAATGCAAATATAGCAAAGATTACCATATAAATTAAGAATTTAGGTCCTAATTCAGATCTAGCTTCTTTACTTGGATCTCCAATTTCTTCAAGATAAGTTACAACTTGTTCTTGAGATTCTTCAGTTAATCCAACTCTAGGCATTGCAGTACCTTCAAGATGTTTTTGAGGTAAATTAATGAATGTTTCTAAATATTCATGTCCTCTTGATTTAATGTATTGAGATAAATCAGGTGGTAGTTTACCCATATATGCTTTGATATTTTCATCAGGTGTAAATGCTGCCATTGTACCTTTTTGCATATCAGCGTATTTGATTGAGTGACATCTTTGACAAGCATCTGTAAATACTTCTTTATTACTCATTTCTTCTGGAGCAATAGATTTTAAGTATGCTACCATATCAGCAATTTCTTGTGGTTGCATCCAATCATAACCAGGCATTGGATGAGCACGTCCATCAACAAATTTATGAGAAACATCAGAAGCTTTTGCAGGGTTTTTAATAAATGCAGCTAAATAAGCAGCATCATATAATTTTCCTGCACTTCCTAAATCAGGAGGTGTAACACCGTAAGCTGCTGCTGAACTTGCATTATCCATAATCTCAGGGAAACCTTTAGATTTAATAGAGTGACAAGCAGTACAGTTTGCAGTAACTAATGCTTCACCTGCTGTTGCATTACCTTCTAATGAAGTAACATCAGCAACGTCTTTTTGTACATCTTCAAATTTAAAATCTGCAGGTGCAACATGTGGGTGCATTTGAGAGTGAGCAAATGGCTCAACTCCCCAGTATGTAATAAGCGTTAAAGCTACTACTACTGCTAGTATTTTTAATTCTCTCATTATAATGCTCCCCTTTTCTTAGCGTCTATTTTTGTAACAATTGGTAGTACTAAGAACATAATAATAAATAATGTTGCTGCAAAGAAACCAACCCATGCATTTACACCTGTTGGTGGTAATTTACCATAAACAGTAAGTACAATTAAATCTGCCATTAATATCCAGAACCAAATAAAGAACACAGGTCTTTTGTGTGCTGGTAAAATTGCAGGATCTCTATCTAACCATGGTAATACTAAGAAAATAACGTTTGCAAATGCAAATGCAATTAATCCAATATCAAAGGCTTTAAATCCAGCAATATCAAAGAAGAAACCTCTTAATACTTCATACGACCATAAGAAATACCACTCAGGATAAATGTGAGCAGGTGTTACCATATTATCAGCAGGATCAAAGTTAACTGGATCCATTGCAAAGTTATAATGGAAGAATACTAAATAGAAGTAGAATATTAAGAAAATACCTAATACAGCTAAATCTTTAGAAATAAATACAGGCCAGAAAGGAATAACTTTTGACTCTTTTTTATTTCCAGCTAAATATTTTTCAGCTTCTTCATCAAAATCAAATTCATCAGAAGTTTGGTTGTTAACGTGAGGAATTCTTAATGTATAGAAGTGTAATCCAATAATACCCATAATAGTAATAGGTAATAAGAATACGTGTAACATGAAGAATCTAGTTAATGTAGCATCGGCCACATTAAAATCACCTCTAATCCAAATAACTAAAGCATCACCAATTACAGGAACTCCACCAAATAAGTTTGTAATAACCATTGCAGCCCAGTAAGACATTTGTCCCCATGGTAACATATATCCAGAGAATCCAGCAGCAGAGAATGTCATAAATAATAACATACCTGAAATCCAAATCATTTCTCTACCTTGCTTATAAGAACCGTAGTAGATACCTGTAAACATGTGAATATAAATAATTAAGAATACAACCGAAGCTGCAACACCATGCATATGTCTAAATAACCAACCAAATGCAACTTCTTGCATAATTGTGTAGTTAACAGAATCAAATGCTAAACCAATATCTGGTTTGTAATACATCATTAAGAAAATACCAGAAATGATTAAAATACCAAATGTAGTAGCTAATAATACACCCATTGCCCACAAGAAGTTAATATCTTTTGGAATCCAATATTCAGTCATCATAACTTTATTGAATGTTGTAGTATTTAACCTTTGGTCTAACCATTCACCAACAGAGTTAGCTTTTTCAAATTTTGCCATTGCTTACTCCTTATGCCATCATCGCAGCAGCGATTTTTTTGTATTCAGGACCTTCTTCACCTAAAACGATAGATGTTCCTTTTACACTAAACGGTGGTAAATCAAGAGGTCTTGGAGGAGGTCCAAATGTTTGTGTTCCACTAGCATTAAACTCTCCACCATGACATGCACATTTCCACATATCTTTCTTCCATGCTGGAATACACCCTAAGTGAGTACATAACCCAATTGCAACAGTAAATCTGTCAGAACCGATTATTAAGTCTCTAGGAGCTTCTTCCATTTCAGCAGTTTTCTTTAGTAAGAAAATTGGCTTTCCTCTCCATGATACAGTTACAGGATTTCCAGCTTTTAAACTACCAAGTTCTACATTTGTAAAACCTCCAGCTAAAACGCTTGGAAGTGGATCCCATGCTTGTTTCATTCCAACAAGTGACGCAGCACCACCTACTGCAGCAACTGCAGCAAATGAGTAACCAAGAAAATCTCGTCTATTAGTTTGATTAGACATATTTGGCTTCCTTTTTTTTAAATTAAAATCCTACAATTATATTGTCTTTTGTCTTAAAATGAATTGACTTATGTCACGAAATGTTATGTTAATGCTATTATTTGTGAAATTTATACACAAAAGTAAGATAATGTGTAGTATTGTTTATTATTAGAGAGACTTATGACTCTCTAATAAATTTAACAATTTGCGATTCAATATCTTTTTTATCAATAATTGAATCATGATTTATTTTTGAGTTAAATAAATCTTTTATACTTTGAGGTAAGTTAGCATTATATTTAGAAGATATCTCATCTAATGCCTCTTTGTCCGTATATTTTACATCATTTTGATTTAAAGAGTTAAGAACTGTTGGAGAAAATTTAGTCCATTCTGCTGTAGAATAAATCACAGTTTTTAAATCTTTTTGTTTTAAATCTTCATATGCTTTTAAACAAGTTGCTGTATGTGGATCCATTAAATATCCATCGTCCAGAAACTCTTTTATAATTTTTTGACCATAAGCATCATCAGAATTTACAGCTGCAAACTCTTCTTGAAGTTTAAGTGTTTCATTTTTACTCATTTTAAAGATGTTGTTTTCTTTTAAATCATCTAATAATTCTTTTGTTCTTTGTGCTCCATAAAGTGAATACATAACTCTTTCAATATTTGAAGATTTTAAAATATCCATTGCAGGTGATTTTGTAAGTTTTAACTCTTTTCCACGAATATCATAAATACCAGTGTTAATCCATTGTGTTAAAATATTGTTTTCATTTGAAGCAACTAAAAATTTCTCAACTGGAACTCCCATTGCTTTTGCATAAAAAGCTCCTAATACATTTCCAAAGTTTCCTGAAGGTACTACTAGGTATATTTTTTCACCCATTTTGATTTCTTGTTGTTTAAGAAGTTGAATATATGACCAGAAATGATAAATAATTTGGAAAATAATTCTTCCAAAGTTTACAGAGTTTGCTGCACTTAATTTAATTCCATCATTTTGTAATTCATCTTTAAAACTTTGTGATGCTAGAAGATTTTTCAAAGCTGTTTGTGCATCATCAAAGTTTCCTTTGATTCCAATTACTTTTAAGTTTTTCCCATCTTCACAAACCATTTGTAATCTTTGAACATCAGAAGTTCCTCCATCTGGATAAAGACAAGCTACTTGTATATTTTCTTTATTTTTAAAAGTATTAAGTGCAGCTGGTCCAGTGTCACCTGAAGTTGCCGCAAGAATTAAATAGTTTTCATTTCTTTTTTTAGCAATTGAGCTTAAAATTGAACCAAAAGGTTGAAGTGCCATATCTTTAAAAGCCCTTGTTGGACCATGATATTGTTCATGAACAAATAAATCATCTTTTACACGTACAACTGGACATGGGTTTGAAGCATCATCAAAATTATCATACAAATCAAGTGCTTTATTTATCTCATTTTCATCAATATCAATTTGGAAAGCTTTTAAAATATCATAAGCTAATTCTTTATAACTTTTATCTACATGATTTTGTAAAAAGTTTTCTTCTAAAGTTGGTAACTCTTTTGGAACATACAATCCTCCAAAAGAAGCACTTGGATTTAAAATAGCTTCACTAAATGGAACTTCTGTAGGTTTAATTCCATCATTTCCTCTTGTTTCAATAAAATTCATAATAATTCCTTAGTCATTTTCATTTAATAATTTTTCAATATCAATCCCATTATTAGGGTTATCTCTTCTTAAGAACTGTGTACCAATTCCATCTTTTGTAAATAGTTCAAGTAAAATCGAATGCTCAACTCTACCATCAATTATATGTGCTTTATTTACACCATCATGAATAGTTTCAATACATGAATCAACTTTAGGAATCATTCCACCTGCAATTGTTCCATCAGCTTTATAAGCTTCAACTTGTTCTTTATCTAAAGTTGTTAAATGAACACCAGCTTTATCTAACACTCCAATAATATCTGTAAGAAATAGTACTTTTTGAGCTCCAAGTGCAACAGCAACTTTTGATGCTGCAAAATCCGCATTAATATTAAATCCTGGATGATTTGGTTCTGCACTATCTGCAATTGGTGCAATTACAGGAATAAAACCTTCTTTAATTAAATTATTGATTAAATCTCCATTTATTTCAGTGATTTCACCTGTGTAACCAAATTTTCCACCATCTTTTGGACGTGCTTTGATAATTGCAGAATCTTTTCCTGAGATACCAATAGCTTTTGCACCATGATGATTAAGAAGTGAGGTAATGTTTTTATTGATTTCACCAGAAAGTACCATTTCAACAACTCTCATTGTCTCTTTTGAAGTAACTCTATGACCATCTATAAATTCAGATTTTATTTCAAGTTTTTCTAATAACTCAGAAATTCTTGCTCCTCCACCATGAACAATAACTGGATTAATACCAAGTAATGAAAGAAGAACAATATCTTGAGCAAATTTTTCTTGTAATTCAGGACTTGTTTGTGCTGAACCACCATATTTAATTACAATAGTCTTGCTATTGAATTTTTTTATATAAGGAATGGCATCAAGTAGGGTTTGTACTTTTTGATGTTTATCTTGCATAATATTTCCTATGATTATTTTTAAAGGTAATGATTATATCTAAATCTATCTTAATGAGAAAAAGTAGCTTTTTAATAATACACTTATAATTTTTACTGTTGTATTATTCACTATGAAAAAATTTTTAGCATTAAAAGCCAGCGCTGGTTCTGGTAAAACATTCGCACTTACAGTTAGGTATATTACACTACTACTATTAGATGCAAAACCAAATGAAATATTAACACTTACATTTACAAATAAAGCTGCAAATGAGATGAGTGAAAGAATATATAATACACTTTTAACTCTAGGTGATGATGAAGCATATTTAAATGCAATTATAAAAGAATCATCACTTTCAAAAGAACAAATTTTAGGTAAGAAAAACTTTTTAGTAAAGTCCTTTACAAATGCAAATTTAAGTATTTTTACAATTGATAAATTTATAAATAGTATATTAAGAGAATTCTGTGGTTATATTGGAATATCAGATGACTTTGAAATAAAAGAAGATGATATTGAAGCTTTATCTATGAAGTTTTTACAATCTCTTGATGTAAAGCAGTTTGACTCATTGATTGATTTTTCAATTTATGAAAAAAAGAAGTTTAATTCTATTTTTGATTTATTTAAAAACCTACTTGAAAAAAATGAAAATATTGAAATTGTTGATATTGATGCAAAGTTAATAAATATTCAAAAAGATCAAGTTTTATTAAGTGCATATAAAATAAAAGAAGCCATTTTGAATTGTGAAGTTGCAAGTAATTCAGCTAAAAAAGCAGTTGATTTTGAAAACTTTGATGAGTTGTTTACAAAAACATGGATAGGAAAAGAGACTTTAAGTGATTATTCATATTTTAAAAAATGTTCAAATGATACATTGGAGAGCTTTTTTGCAAATGTAAAAGAAGAAATAGGACTTTATTATAAGCTAAGAGCTGGATATAGTCTTAGTAAACTTTTTGAATTATATATGATGTTTAAAAATTTTAAATTAACATTTAATAAAAATAAAAACTATTTAGAATTTAATGATATTTCAAATTTAGTATATGAGTTATTATCAACAAAAATAGATAAAGAGTTTTTGTATTTTAGATTAGATTCTCAATTTTCCCATATTTTAATGGATGAGTTTCAAGATACTTCTCTTTTACAATATAAAATTTTAGAACCACTTATAAAAGAGTCATTGTCTGGTGAACAAAATAAATTCAAATCCTTCTTTTATGTGGGGGATACAAAACAATCTATTTATAGATTTAGAGGTGGAAAAAGAGAATTATTTGATTATGTAGCAAATACAAATAAATCCTTAGAGGTTGAAGTTTTAAATACAAACTATAGGTCTTGTGAAAATGTAATAAATTTTGTAAATTCATTATTTGTAAATTTACCTTCTTATGAATATTATGATCAGTTATCAATCAGGAAAGGTGGATATGTTGAAGTTCTTGTTGATAAACAATTAGTTGAAGAAGAAAAGTTTGCAACAGTTGCTTCAAAGATTGCACAACTTATTAAACAAGGTGTAAACTCAAATGATATTGCAATATTAACATATACTAACTCTGATGTTTTAGATATGTATAATTATTTAAAGAATAAATTTCCAAGTTTAAAAATATCTACTGAAATGACATCAAAATTAATAAATCAAGAAAATGTACAAGCTGTAATAAATGCAATTAAATATATTTATTTTAAAGAAGAGATTTATAAAGAAAATTTAAATGCACTAATTGGAAATAAAGTATTAACAAAGCTTGCAATTAATTTTGAAGTAGATAAAAAATCTGTTCAGGAAATTATAAAAGAAATAGCAACATCATTAAAAATAATAGATGAAAATGTTGTTAAGTTTATAGAGTGTAGTACTATTTATAATAATATTGTAGATTTTGTTTACGAAATAGATAAACTTGATGCTGTTATGGAAAATAGCGAATCTTCAGGATTACAAATACTTACAATTTTTAAATCAAAAGGTTTAGAGTTTAATACTGTAATTTTACTTGATAGAATAAAAAGAAAAAATTCTGATAAGTCATCATTACTTTTTGAATATGATAGTGTTGAGTTAAAAAATATCTTTTACAAAATAAAAGGTTATGAAAATTATAATAAACAATACTCAAATGCTATTGCAAAAGAAAAAGCATTAAGCTTAGAAGATGAAATAAATATTTTATATGTTGCTCTTACTCGTGCTAAAAATAATATGATAATCTTCAAAAAAGAGAAGTCATCAGTTTTTGATATCCTAAGTATGAAAGCTTCAATATTTGGTCAAATAATTGAAAGTACAAATGTATCAAAAAATTATGAAAAAAGCGAAAAAATTCTTTATACTCCAATGGATTTAGGTCAACAAGAAAAACAAATTGCAAAAGAAAAAGATTTAGATGATAATAGACTTCATTCTAAATACTTTGGTATTGCAACTCACTTTTGTCTTGAAATGATGAATGACTTTGATAAAGCTGATTTAGATTATTGTTTGAATCTTGTAAGAACTAGGTATTCAAACTATTTAGATGAGAGTGATTTTATTAATATTAAAAATAGAATAACAAAACTACTTGAACATAAGTTATTTGCCAATTTAATTAAAGATTCAAAGTTTATATCTGAGCAAGCTTTAGTTTATAATGGAGAAATTAAAATTATTGATTTACTTTTATTTAAAGGTGACAAATATTATATTTTAGATTATAAAACTACAAAAGAAAAATCACATGATCATATCTTACAAGTAACTTACTATAAAAAAGCAATTAAAGAGATATTCAAAAGTGAAGAAGTATTTTCATATTTAGTGTATTTAAAAGAGAATGAAGTTTTAATTGATGAGGTTTAAAATATAGGCATAAAAAAAGGGATGAATTTCTTCATCCCTTTTTTAAATATTAAGAAAACTTAAAGTTCTAGTGATCTTCTTCTGACATCATAATTGATCCAGCTATATAAACGTAAGTTAAAATAGCGAATACGAATGCTTGTAAAACTCCAAATGCTGTTAACATAAAGAATCCAGATAAAGGTACAATCCATGGTGTTAACATTAATAATACCATTAAGAACATATCATCACCTCTAATTGCACCAAAAAGTCTGAATGACAGAGATACGATTCTAGAAATGTGAGAAATAATTTCAATAGGGAACATTAATGGAGCTAAAATTGGCATTGGACCCATAAAATGTTTAAAATAGTTTATAAAACCATTTTCTTTAATACCTAAGTAATTATAGTAAACAAATACTATAAGAGCTAAAGATAAAGTAAAGTTTATATTAGCTGTTGGTGATTCAAAACCTGGAATAACACCAATTAAGTTAGAACAAACAATTACTAACGCTAAAGATGCAATTAAAGGCATGTATCTTCTAGCATTTTTTTCACCCATTGTATCAGCACCTACAGATATAACACCACCAATGAATGTTTCCATAACATTTTGGCTACCAGTTGGAACTAATTGTAATCTTTTTGTAGCTGATCGTGCTATTAAAAATATTATACCTACCACTAGGACAAAGTGTGATAAGATAATCCATTCTTGACCGTGACCACCAATAGATCCCAAGAATGTAAATAGTCTTCCTTCCATTTTCTTCCTTTTTTTTGTTTCTCAATACTAAATTATCTCTGCATTATATGATTTGTTTTCTAAAAACTATATAAAGATTATAAATTAATTTAAATTTGTTTGAATCTGTATGCGTTTTGTTTCAAATTTTCTCTAATTAGTTTTTGATGTTCTTCGCCTTTTGTTTCAACCGCAATTGTTACATGTGCTTCTCCAAACTCTAATTTAACGGAGTTTCTATCATAATCTATTTGTACAATATTTGCATCACTTTGTTTTAGTACTTCAGTTAATCTCATAAGAGCACCTGCTTTGTCCATTAAAGTAACAATTAGATTCATTTTTCTATATGATTTTACTAAACCTTTGTCAATAATTAAAGAAAGCATTGTAACATCAATATTTCCACCACAAACAATTGAACAAACTTTTTGATTTTCTATTTCTACTTTTTTATGCATAATAGCAGCAGTTGCGACAGCACCTGCTCCTTCTACTACTAATTTGTGTTTTTCTAGTAAAAATAAAATGGCATTTGCTATTTCATTATCAGATACTTCAACAACTTCATCAACATGTTCTAAAATAATTTCTAAAAGTTTTGGAGTTACATCTCTTACAGCAATTCCATCTGCAATTGTTTTAACTGATGCTGAATCAATTGGCATTTTTGATTCAAAAGATTCTTTCATTCCTCTAGCACCACTTGCAACTACACCTGTGATTTTTATATTTGGATTTATTTCTTTTGCTGCGATTGCAATTCCTGAAATTAATCCTCCCCCACCAATTGGTACAACAATATGTTCAATATCATCTATTTTTTCTAGAATTTCTAAAGCAATTGTTCCTTGCCCAGCAATAACAGCATCATCTGCAAAAGGATGAATAAACTCTTTATTGTTTTCTTCAGAAAATTTTATTGCAGTTGCATAGGCTTCATCAAAATTTTCACCAACTAAAACAACATTTGCACCATAAGATTTTACACCACTTACTTTTGTAAGAGGAGTTGATTCTGGCATAAAAATTGTAGCTTCACAATCAAAATGTTTTGCAGCATATGCTAAACCTTGAGCGTGATTACCAGCACTTGCAGCTACTACACCGTTTTTTCTTACCTTATCTTCCATACATGCAAGTTTATTAAAAGCACCTCTTATTTTAAAACTACCTGTAAGTTGTAAATTGTCTTCTTTTAAATAAATTTGTGCATTTAAGTCACTACTTAAAATTGGAGCTTTAACTAATGGAGTATTTAAAACAGTGCCTGCTAATCTTTTTTTCGCTTCTTTAATATTGTTTAATGTAATCATTTCTTCTTTTCTCATTTTATATAATTCCTTGATATTATCTAAAAATATGTTTTATCATAATTAATTATGATAAAACATATTTTTACTAGAGTCTAAAGACTCTAGTAAGTTTTTTCTTTTATTATTTGTACGGCTTTAACCATATTTCTTAAACTTTGTTTTACTTCAGGCCAATTTCTTGTTTTTAATCCACAATCTGGATTTATCCATAATTGCTCTTTTGGTAAAACTTCAACTAAGGCTTCAATTTGTTTAACCATTTCTTCAATACTTGGAACTCTTGGTGAATGAATATCATAAATTCCTGGTCCTATTTCTTGCTTGTAAGCTACTTCTTTAAATATCTTTAAAAGTTTATTTCCACTTCTTGCTGTTTCTATTGAAATCACATCAGCATCCATAGCTTCAATTGTTTTAATAATGTCATTAAATTGACTATAACACATATGTGTATGAATTTGAGTATTACTTTTTGCGCAAGAAATACTTAGTTTAAAGTTATCAACAGCCCACTTTTCATATTCAGCAATATTTTCTTTTCTTAAAGGATAACCTTCTTTAAAAGCTGCTTCATCAACTTGAATCATTTTTATTTCTGCATTTTGTAAGTCATCAACTTCTTTACAAATTCCTAAGGCTATTTGTTTTGCTACTTCACTTCTTGGCATATCATCTCTTACAAAAGACCAGTTTAAAATAGTAACTGGACCTGTTAACATTCCTTTTACTGTTTTTGATGTTTTACTTTGAGCATATTTAGTCCAATTTACAGTCATTGGATTTTCTCTGTTTACATCTCCATAAATTAATGGTGGTTTCACACATCTACTTCCATATGATTGAACCCAAGCATTTTTAGTAAAAGCAAAACCATCTAACATCTCACCAAAATATTCAACCATATCATTTCTTTCAGGTTCTCCATGAACTAGTACATCAAGTCCAATTTCTTCTTGAAATGAAATACAATCATCAATATATTTTTTTATCTCTTTTTCATATTCTTCTTTGCTAATTAAAGAGGCTTTATAATTCTTTCTATTTTCTCTAATTTCTTTTGTTTGAGGAAAAGATCCAATTGTAGTAGTTGCTAGATAATCGTACTTGAAATAATCTCTTTGCGCTTTAATTCTATCTTCAAATTTATCTGCTCTTTGTAATACTTTCAGATTTTTTAACTCTTCTTGAATTTTGTTATTATGAATTTTTGTAGATGTTTTTCTTTTATTATTATCTTCAATATTTTTTTGTATTGCAGACTTTTCTTCTAAACTTAAATCTAAATTGAAAAATTGCTTTGAAAGAAGTGATAATTCATTTAATTTTTCGCAAGCAAAAGCTAACCAAGATTTAATCTGCTCATCCAATTTTTCTTCATAATTTAAAGTAAAAGGTACATGTAATAGTGATGAAGATGTAGAAATTATAATATTTTCTTTTTTTATTACTTTTGCTATTTCTTCTAAAAGTGATTTTTTCTCTTCAAAGTTACTTTTCCAAATATTTCGTCCATCAATTACACCTGCTATTAATACTTTATTTGAATCTTTGATTAAATTTAAGCAATTAAGATTTTTTCTTCCATAAATAAAATCTAAACCAAGAGCCCAAATAGGAGTGTTAACAAAATTTTTTGTTGCTTCATTAGAGTGTTCAAAATAAGTAGAAACAACAAGTTTAATATTTTTTGCAATACTTGTTAATTGATCATAAGTAGGTTTTATTAGAGAAAGTATTTTTGAGTCTAAATCTTTTACAAATAAAGGCTCATCAAATTGAACAACAATTTCTTCATCTAAATTTGATATTTCTAATAATAGTTCTTTATAAATTTCTACAACTTTATTTATATGAGAAAATGTATCACTATTATCAATACTTTTACTAAGACCTAAATATGTAATAGGTCCAATTAAATTGATTTTAGTTTTAATACCTAATTCTTTAGCTTCTTTGTATTCATTTATAACTTTTTTACTATTTAATTTAAATGTAGTTTCTTTTGAAATTTCTGGAACTATATAATGGTAATTTGTATTAAACCATTTTGTCATTTCCATTGCAAGAGCTTTGTCATTTCCTCTAGCCATTGAAAAGTATTGTTCTTCGTCTTTTAGCTTCTCAAATCTTTTTGGAATTGCTCCTAATAAAATTGTAGTATCAAGCATATTGTCATAATATGAAAAATCATTTGATGAAATAAAATCTATTTTTGCTTTTTTCTGATAATTCCAGTGTCTTTTTTTTAATTGTTCTGCTACATATTTAACTTCTTCAAAGCCTATTTGCTTTGACCAATATTTTTCTAAAACTTTTTTAAGTTCTCTTTTTTCTCCAATACGAGGAAATCCTAATACGTAATTCTTTTGCATAACTAATCCTTTTGTTATTAATAATTTATTTTTATATGATTTTGTTTTAATTTTTGAATAAATTATGCAAAAGGAGGGTGTACTCCTGTTCTTCTAAAGGCAAAAAAAGCATTGTAAAATGGACATCGAGGAATAAATTTAAATAGAGTTATAGCTAAAGCAGTTCTTTTTTTAAAGATACATTCACAATGACATGGCTTCTTATTTTGAATAAGACATAAAGTTAAGTTTTCAATGAGATTTGGAGGTGCATCTTCATCTTCATCGTTTTCGTTAGAAATTAAAAGTTTATTATTGATATGGTTTTTTGTAGACGTTAGGACACTATGTAATTGTGTAGCTAATGAATATGCTTGTATAGAACTTAGTGTAAAATACTTTTTGCCAAAACCTCTTAGTAGTTTCAAATAATAACCTTAATAAATTTTTCGTGCAGTTTAAATTAATAATGCTTAATTACAAATAAAAATAAATATGGTATTATTCCAATAAAAAAGGTAGAGTATTAGTTTGAAATTTACATTTGTGACACTTTTCCCAAACTTAATTGAACCATATTTTCAAGATTCTATTTTAAAACGAGCAGTTGATTCAAATTTTATATCTTATGAGTTTTATAATCCAAGAGATTTCACAAATAATAAGCATTTGAAAGTTGATAAACAAATGGTAGGTGGAGGAGCAGGAATGCTTATGACTTGCCAACCTTTGTTTGATTGCTTAGATAAAATAAAAGAAGAAAATGAAGATGCTTATATTATTTTTCCTTTAGCTGCTGCAAAAACATTTAAACAAAATGATGCAAAGCGTTTGGCAAAGAAAAAAAACATAGTATTTGTAAGTGGAAGATATGAAGGAATTGATGAAAGAGTAATAGAAAAATATGCAAATGAGGTATTTTCTATAGGAGAATTTGTTTTAACAGGTGGAGAATTACCATCTTTAACAATGAGTGATGCAATTTCTAGAAATGTTGATGGTGTTCTTGGGAATGCCCAATCTTTAGATGTTGAGAGTTATGAAAATCAACTTTTAGAAGCTCCATCTTTTGCTAAACCTGAAATTTTCCAAAATTTAAGTGTCGTTAAAGAATTCTTAAAGGGAAATCATAGTAAAATTTCCGACTTAAAAAACCAGATGTCAATTTGTAAGACAAAATACTATAGACCTAATAAGGAAAAACGATGAAAAACAGATATATTGCTAGTTTCGAAACTGCACAAATAGAGTCAAAAGAAATCCCTCAATTTAGAGCAGGAGATACTGTAAGACTTGGTATTGAGATTAAAGAAGGTGAAAAAAAGAGAGTTCAGACTTACGAAGGTATCGTAATTGCTAGACATGGTGAAGGTGTTTCTGCAACATTTAACGTAAGAAAAATTGGTGCTAACTCTGTTGGTGTTGAAAGAATTTTCCCATTATATTCTGATTCAATCAAATCTTTTGAAGTATTAAGAAGAGGTAGAGTAAGAAGAGCTAAATTACATTACTTAAGAGGATTAAGAGGAAAAGCTGCAAGAATTAAAGAATTAAAAAGATAGTAAAACTTTAGAGCCTAAGGCTCTTAGTTATTAATATGTCAAAAATATTAATTCATACTACTTCTTTAATAGAAGCACAACCTATAGTTGATTTTTTTAATTTAGAAAAATTAACTAATCCTATTGAAAATACAATTTATTCTAATGATGATTTAATACTTATCGTTTCTGGTGTAAGTAAAGAAAAAATACTAGAATCTTTAAATTATATTTTTGAAAACTATCAAATTTCTAAAGCATTTGATTTAAGTATTGCATCATGCAGTGATGGATCAATTGCTTTAGGAACACTTTTTTGTACTAATAGATTTATCAATGGACTTAATTTTGCAAATGTTACAACAGTTGAAAAACCACTTGAAACAGATGAGCATTTAGAAACATTACTTGTTGATAAACAAGCAGAATTTTTTAGAGAAACTTGCAAAGACAATATTCAAGACTTTTATATATTAAAAATTGTTTCAGATTATTTTGATGAGACAGAACCTAATGAAAAGCAAATATTCCAACTTATAAATGATTCAATTTTGAAATGGAAAAACTTAATTAAATAAAGGTATTTTATGCTTCATGATATGGTTAACTTTGTTGTAGATACAGTTGGTAGTTTAGGCTATATTGGTATTTTTATCATGATGTTTTTAGAAAGTTCATTTTTTCCTTTCCCTTCTGAGGTTGTTATGATTCCAGCAGGATACTTAGCATATAAAGGTGAAATGAATATTTATATTGCAATTTTTTCTGGTATTGCTGGTTCTCTAACTGGTGCACTTTTTAACTATTTCTTAGCTGTAAAATTTGGGAGAAAATTTCTAGTTAAATATGGAAAATATTTCTTTATTAAAGAAGAAACAATTACAAAAATGGAAGAGTTCTTCAAATCACATGGACATATTTCTACTTTCTCAGGTCGTTTAATTCCTGCAGTACGTCAATATATATCATTTCCAGCAGGACTTGCTAGAATGAATTTATTAATTTTTTCTATTTATACAACTTTAGGTGCTGCTATTTGGGTTGTTATTCTTACATTACTTGGATATTATTTAGGTGATAATGAAGCACTTATAAAAGAGTATTTAAGATATATTATTGCAGGTATTTTAGTCTTACTAGCTGTGATTGGATTTTTATATTATAGAAAAATTAAAAAAACTAAAGATATTTAATTGCAAAGTCAAGCTTATAAATATGCATTAATTGCAGTATTTTGCTGGTCTACAGTTGCAACTGCTTTTAAAATTGCATTAAATTATCTAAGCCCTACAGAATTAGTATTGTATGCATCTTTAATGTCTACGCTAATTTTATTTATTATTGTAATTTATCAAAAAAAACTACCTGATGTAAAAACACATGTTAAATCAAATTTTAAACTGGTGTTTATATTAGGATGTATAAATCCTTTTTTATATTATCTAATACTATTTAAAGCTTACGATTTATTACCTGCTCAAGAAGCTCAATCTATTAATTATACTTGGGCTTTAATGTTAGCTTTTCTTTCTGTATTTTTTTTAAAACAAAAACTTACAATAAATGATATTATTGCAGGTATTTTATGTTACTTTGGTGTTTTAATAATTGCAACAAAAGGTGAGCCTTTTTCTTTAAGCTTTTCAAATCTTGAGGGTGTGTTTTTTGCATTATTATCTACAATTATTTGGGCTATGTATTGGATTATAAATACTAAAATAAAAGTAGAACCAATAGTTGGACTATTTTCAAACTTTGTGATTGCAGCACCTATTGTTGTAATTTATTTCTTTTTAACTCAACCCCTAGTTCTACCAGATATCAAAGGTTTACTAGCTGCTTCTTATGTAGGCTTTTTTGAAATGGGAATTACCTTTTTATTTTGGTTAAAAGCAATGCAAATAGCAACTTCAACATCAAAAATTGCAAATTTAATTTTTATTTCACCTTTTGTTTCTTTAGTATTTATTTATTTTATAGTTGGAGAAAAGATTTTGGTATCTACTGTTATTGGTTTAACTACAATAATAATTGGTCTTGTAATGCAACAATTAAAAACATCTAAATAAATATAAAATCTTCACAAAATTACATATAAATAGCATTAAAATAGCATTTTAATGTAATTATTAATATTCGTTACTTTCTATACAACTAAGCCTAAAATTTTAAGTTTCATATAAGTTTTTATTCGAAATAATGACTATACAAAAATTAGTAGTACTAAAAGTACTACTAATTTATCTTTATGAAAAGTTGTTAAAAATGGCAAAACAAAAGAATAAAAGTACTGTAATTCAAAAAGTAATTAACAATCATATAAAAAGTAATAAGAAAGAGATTTCTCAACTTACTATTAAGATTGATAAAAAACTTGATATTGCACTTATAACTTTGAGTAAGTCATTGAATATATCTAAAAACAAACTAATTGAAGATATACTTTTTGAAAGTGGTATTATTCAAGAAGTTGATGAAAATTATCATGGAGAAGAATAGTGAATAGTTTTCCAAGTCAAGAAAAAATTGTAGATGCAGTTATAAAAGGAATTACAACTGCAAAAACTAATTATACTAACTGGACTGCAGATGAACTTTTTTTATCTTATGGACCACCTAAATTTTTAACAATCCATGTATCTCAAGAAATAGCTAAATTAGAAAATCCCCCTGAAATATTTATAGATGCAACAATAGCTGATATTCTTAGATGTTCACTACCTAAAAGAGATGCTTTTAAATCTTATATGAAAGAAAATAATATTGCACAAGATGTAATCTGTTTAACTCTTGATGAAAGATTTGAGCATAAAAGTGACAATGACTCTATTTCAAGAGTTATTATGAGTATTAGAAATGGGGTTAGAAATGCACAGAATGAATATAAAGCAGATATTGAGAAAATGTGTAAAATACTTCAAAGAGAAAATGCTGATGAATCTACATTAGATTATGGTTTATTCTCTTTTTATTTAGATATTTCAAATACAGCAAGAAAGAAGAGTAAAAAAAGATTAGAAGAAATTATTGAAGCTTTTGATGAAATAGTATCTTCACATAAAAATTTGAAATCAAGCTTTAAAGGAGGCGATATTAATAAAATTGACAATATTGGCGAATGGTGTGTGGGTTGTTATATTATTGAACCTACTGTAT
Organism: Arcobacter peruensis; assembly: GCF_003711085.1. Lineage (NCBI taxonomy): Bacteria > Pseudomonadati > Campylobacterota > Epsilonproteobacteria > Campylobacterales > Arcobacteraceae > Arcobacter > Arcobacter peruensis. The sequence goes on along the minus strand of NZ_CP032363.1, from coordinate 1,573,972 downwards.
AAGAAAATTAAAATCAAATAAACATAAGGAAAATAAAATGAAAATATTTAACAAAATTTCAATGGCAATAGCTACAGTTGCTGTTGCAGGATTAATGACAAGTGCAAGTGCTGATAAATTAGATGATATCATCAAGAAGAACCAACTTAACTGTGGTGTTGTATTAGATTTCCCACCAATGGGTTATTTTGATAAAGATAATAAACCAGCAGGTTTTGATGTTGATTATTGTAATGATTTAGCAAAAGCTTTAGGTGTAAAATCAAATGTACTTAACTTAACATGGGCTGATAGAATTCCATCATTAGTATCTGGTAAAACTGATGTTGTAATTGGATCTACTTCTGATACTTTAGAGCGAGCAAAATCAGCAGGTTTTACTACTCCATATTTTGTATTTAAATTCCAAGTTATTTCTAAAAAAGGTACAGCTATTAACTCTTTTGATGATTTAAAAAATGTAAAAGTTGGTGCTGCAATTGGTACAACTTATGAAACTGAATATTTAAATTACGCAAAAGAAAAAGGTTGGGGAAAAAGCAACTATACATCATTCAAATCTGAAAATGATGCTTACTTAGGATTATACCAAGGTAAAGTAGATGCAATTATTTCAACAAACACTAATATTGCAACTAAACTTCAAACAAAAGAGTTTAAAGATTATGTAGCAGGTCCATTTGTACCTAATTATGATGATGTAGTTGGAATTATTACAAAAAGATCTGAAGTAGCATTTATTAACTACTTAAATCTATTCCTAGTTCACCAAATCAGAGATGGTAAATTAGAAGCTGCACACAAAAAACATTTTGGTGCATCAGCACCTGAGAGCTTAATTCAGTCTTTAAGAGACAATAAATAGAGTTTTGCATAGAGGTCTTTTTAAGACCTCGTTGGAAAATTTCAAATAAGGAGAAATAATGGATTACGAATTTCATTGGAATGTGGTTATTAATGCATGGCCACAACTATTAGATGGTGCTTTTGTTACATTACATGTATCAGTATTATCTATGTTAGTTGGTATTGTCATTGCAGTATTTCTAGCATTAGGAAAAATGTCTGAATATAAACTATTTTCATATTTTTCAAATACATGGATAGAAATAGCAAGAAATACGCCAGCATTATTCCAAATTTACATGGCATATTTTGGTCTAGGAGCTTTTGGAATTCACTTAAGTCCTTATTTTGCTGTATTTACTGCCTTAGTATTTATTAATGCAGGTTATTTAGCAGAGACTTTTAGAGGTGGTTTTCAGTCAATTCCAAAAACTCAATACAGTGCATCTAAATCCTTAGGCATGAATCAATTTCAAGTATATAGATATGTAATTTTACCTCAAATGTTTAGAAAAATTCATCATCCAATGACTAATCAGTTTGTATGGTCTATATTAATGAGTTCACTTGGTATTTTAGTTGGTATGAGTGAATTAGCAGGTGAGACACAAAGATTACAATCTTTATCTTTTAGAACATTAGAGTTTTTTATAGCAGCTGCAATTATTTATTACATAATTACTAAGCTTGTTTTATTTGTTGCAAACTTAGTTTCTAAAAAATTATTTAAAGGAGATATATAATGTCATTATTTACTCCCTTATCTTGGAATGATGCAGGTTTCATTCTTGAAGGTTTATTAAATACTATTTATATCTCAATTGTTGCAATTGTAATAGGAAGTATTTTAGGTCTAATTGTTGGTTTTTTAAGAGCTGAAAGCGGAAAAATTGGAAATATGCTTATAGGTGCATTTTTAGATATCTTAAGATCAGTTCCTTTAATTATTCAACTAGTATTATTTACTACATTTATGGGTGTGATGGGCTATCCTCTTAATCCTTTTATAGCAGGTTCAATAGTTCTTTCTTTATATACAATGGCTTTTATGACAGAAGTATTTAGAGCTGGATTTGAAAGTGTTCATAAATCTATGAGAACAGCTGCAAGATCTTTAGGTATGACTTATTGGCAAACTGTAAGATATGTAAGAACTCCAATTGGATTAAGAGCAGTGCTTCCTTCTTGGATTGGTGTTGCACTTTCTGTTATTAAAGATTCAGCATTAGTTTCAGTAATTGGTTATATGGAATTACTTAGAACATCTGAACAACTTATTTCAAGGACTCAACAACCCTTAGAAATACTTATTGGTGTTGGAATATTTTATTTTATTATTTCATACCCACTATCATTATATGGTAAAAGATTAGAAAGGAAAATGGCATTATGATTCAAATTAAAGGTGTACACAAATCGTTTGGAGATTTAGAAGTTTTAAAAGGTATTGACTTAGATGTTAATAAAGGTGAAGTTGTTAGTGTAATTGGTGGTAGTGGTAGTGGTAAGTCAACACTTTTATATTGTATTAATGCGATTGAAAAAATTCAACAAGGTAAAATTATTGTTGATGATGTTGATGTTCATGCTAAAGAAACAAATCAAGATATGTTAAGACAAAAGCTAGGAATGGTTTTCCAACAATGGAACTCTTTTCCTCATTTAACTGTTCTTGAAAATGCAGCCTTAGCTCCTCAAGTTGTTTTAAAACAAAGTAAAGAAGAAGCAATGGAAATTGCGAAAAAAGAACTAATTCATGTAGGTCTTGGTGATAAGTTTGATATGTATCCAACTAGAATGTCTGGAGGTCAGCAACAAAGATTAGCAATTGCAAGAGCACTAGCAATGAAACCTGAATACATGCTTTTTGATGAGGTTACTTCTGCACTTGATCCCGAATTAGTTGGGGAAGTACTTGATACATTAAGACTTTTAAGAGATGATGGAATGACAATGATTACAGTAACTCATGAAATTGCATTTGCAAGAGAAGTATCTGATAAAGTTGCGTTTTTTCATCAAGGTGTTATTGAAGAAATGGGAACTCCTGATGAAGTTATTGGGAATCCTAAAAAAGAGAGAACACAACAATTCTTAAGTAAAGTTTTACACTAATATGAGACATAAAAGAAGATGTAAATCAAAAGTACAGGACCTTCATAAAGGCCAGAGTAATCCTTATTAATAATAAAAGAAGAAAATAAAGTAGTAAGAGGGTCATACTTGGCGGTAACTCCCCTCTAGAACACATTTAAAAGTGTGCGTTCTAAACTACTTAAAATTTATTTAAAAAGTAATAAAATTTAAGGACTAAAGATGAAGAAAGAACAAGAACTTATAGATTCAGCAGTAAAACAAGCTGAAAAATGGCAAAATAGAGCAACTCAATTAGTTAGTGATTGGGATAGAGAATTCTATGTAAAAATGAATAAAATGCTAGAACAACCAAAAGATAAAGCACTTTTAATAGAATTGATGGATCAATGCTTTCGAGCCCAATCAAATGCAAGAATCGCAGATCAAATATGTTTTTTACTTGAAAAACATGGAATGGCACATTTTTTTACGACAAAAGATAAAACACTATTATATTTATTTCAAAATATAGGTAAATATTTACCAAATATTTCTGTTCCATTATTTGTAAATCAAATTAGAGAAGATACTAAAACTGTTGTAATTAAAGGTGAAGAAGAAATCTTTAATACACATTTAGAAAAAAGAAAAGAAGAAGGTACTAGAGTTAATATTAACCTTATTGGTGAAGTGGTTCTTGGTGAGCAAGAAGCACAAGAGCGAATGGAAAAATATATAAAAGCATTAGAAAATCCAAATGTTGATTATATTTCTATTAAAATTTCTACAATTTTCTCTCAAATTAATCCTTTAAATTTTGATAATGTTGTAGAAATATTAGTTGAAAAACTTACAAAAATATATGAAGCAGCACAAAAAAATCAGTATGTCACAAAAGCAGGGGAGAAAAGAGATAAATTTATAAATCTTGATATGGAAGAGTATAGAGATTTAGCAATTACTGTTGAAGTATTCAAAAAAACTTTAGAAAAACCACAGTTTAAAAACCTTTATGCTGGAATTGTATTACAAGCTTATTTACCAGATTCATTCCTTTGGCAACAAGATTTAAGTGCTTGGGCAAAACAAAGAGTGCAAAATGGCGGAAGCCCTATCAAGTTTAGACTTGTTAAGGGTGCAAATATGGAAATGGAAGAAACGGAAGCATCTCAAAAACATTGGGAAATGGTTACTTACGTAGACAAAGCTGATACAGACTCAAACTACAAAAGAATGGTAAGATATGCATTAAATGCTGATAACGCTCCTTTTATGCATATAGGAACTGCTTCTCACAACTTATTTGAGTTAGCATTTGCTACAGTTATGGCAGAAGAAAATGGTACAAGTAAATTTCATACTTTAGAGATGTTAGAAGGTATGAGTGAATCTGCAAGATTAGCTATTAAAGAAATTTCTAAAGAAGTAATTTTATATGCACCAACTGCATCTAAAGAGCAGTTTACAAATGCAATTGCATATTTAGTACGACGTCTAGATGAAAATACAGGTCCTAATAACTTTATTAGATACTCATTTGGATTAACAGTAGGAAGTAAAGATTGGAAAATGCAAGAGAATCTTTTTAGAGAATCTTTCGAAGTTGAAAAAACATCTTTTGTAGGTTCTAAAAGAGTTCAAAATAGATTAGAAGAGAAATGGGATGATTTCTCAAAATCATCTTTTGATACAAACTCTTACCATGCTGAAGCTGACACTGACTTTATTTTAGAAAAAAACCACCAATGGGCTGCTAATATTGTAAAAAAATGGAAGCATTCAAAAGATACAGAACATCTAATTGCTCCTGTTGTTGTAGGTGGTGAGGATTTAATAGGTGAGAGAAAAATATATGATGCTATTGATAAATCACAATTAGAAGATGGTGTATTAGCTGGAAGATTTGCACTTGCTACAAAAGAAGATATTCAAAAAGCAGTTGAAGTAGCAAAAAAAGACAAAGATGGTTGGAGAGATTTATCTCATGCCCAAAGACATTATATATTAAAAGATGCAGCTATTAAATTTAGAGAAAGACGTGATGATTTAATTGGAGTTGCATCTGCTGAAGTTGGGAAAGTATTTACTGAAACTGATGTAGAAGTATCTGAAGCAATTGATTTTATTGAGTTTTATTCACATGCAGTGAGACATTTTGAAGCTTATGAAAACTTGGAGATTAAGGGTAAAGGTGTTGGTGTTGTCGTACCTCCTTGGAACTTCCCTATTGCAATTCCAGTTGGTGGTGTTGCAGCTTCTTTAGCTTCTGGAAATACAGTAATTATAAAACCAGCTTCAGTTGCAGCTTTATGTGCTTATGAAATGTGTAAGTGTTTTTGGGATGCTGGAGTTTCAAAAAATACTTTACAATTCCTTCCTTGTCCTGGAGCACTTGCAGGTGAGCATTTAATACCTAATAAAGATATTGACTTCTTAATCTTAACAGGTGGAGAAGATACAGCTAGCACTATGATGAAAACTAGAAATGATTTATTCTTAAGTGCAGAAACTGGTGGAAAAGATGCAACTATTGTTACAAATATGGCAGATAGAGAACAAGCTGTTAAAAATGTATGTCAAAGTGCTTTTGGAAATTCAGGTCAAAAGTGTTCAGCTACTTCATTACTTATTTTAGAAGATGAGGTTTATAAAGATGAAGGATTTAAGAAAGCCTTGATAGATACTGCAAGTTCTATGAATGTAGGTTCTATTTGGGATATGAAAAATAGAATTGGAACACTAGCAAATAAAGTAAGTGGTAACCTTGAACAAGCTATTAATTCTCTTGAAGGTAATGAGTCTTGGGCAATTGAACCTTCATATGTAGATGGTAACCCTTATATGTTAAAACCTGCTATTAAATGGGGAGTTGAAGAGGGTAGTTTTATTCATATGAATGAATTGTTTGGTCCAGTACTTGCAGTAATGAGAGCTAGTGATTTAGAGCATGCAGTAAAAATAGTAAATGCAACAGGTTATGGTTTAACTTCAGGAATTGAATCTTTAGATGAAAGAGAAGTTACATATTGGAAAGAAAATCTAAAAGCTGGTAACCTTTATGTAAATAGAGGAACTACAGGTGCAATAGTTCTTAGACAACCTTTTGGTGGAATGGGAAAATCAGCAATTGGTGCTGGTAGAAAAGCAGGTTTCTATAATTATATAACTCAATTTATTGATGTAAAAGAAACAAAGAATCCAAAAAGTTCAAAGGTATATAATACAGAATTATCAGCATTTATCGATAATTGTGTAAAAACTCATAATAATCAAGAAGATTTCAAAAAATTAGCTATTGCATTACAATCATATTATTCTAATTTTGATTCTGAATTTTCAAAAGAAAAAGATTATGCAAAAGTTCGTGGTGAAGATAACCACTTTAGATATTTACCATTAGACAATGTACTAATTAGAGTATCTTCTGATGATACAATTTTTGAAGCAGTTTCAAGAATTTTAGCAGCAAAAGTTTCTGGTGTTAGATTTAAAGTTTCTATTCATGATAATAAATTAGTTGAATCTTTCTTACAAACTTCTAAAGAGTTATTTGGTCCAAGAAATGGTTTAGTTTATCAAACAGAAGAACAAATGATTAAAACAATGGATAAATTTGATAGAGTGATTTATTCAGATATTGCAAAAGTATCAGATATTGTATTTAAAAAATCAGCCCAAACTTTAACTTTTATAGTTAGACAAAAACCAATGATGGAAGGTAGATTAGAACTTCTTAACTACTTCATTGAACAATCAATCTCTCACTCTTTCCATAGATATGGAAATATTGGTGCAAGAGAATTATCATAAAATATTAATAAGAGAGTTTTAAACTCTCTTATTAAACTACAGGCCTATTTAACCTCATATAATATAAAGAAGTAAGTGCTAAACCAAAAGTAATAGCACCTAAGATTGATAAGGCTTTTAATGCATTTTCAATAAATATTGTAATTAATTCAGGTGTTACTCCATGTGAATTCATGTCTACTAAAGAAATCATTGCTGTAAAGGCAAAGGTTCCTGGAATCATTGGAATAATTGAAGCAACTGAATAAACAGGTCTTGGTATAAAAAACTTTTTTGACCATTTTAGAGTAATAATTCCAATACAAGCAGCTGCTATAAATGTTGATAACTCAATAGACAATCCCATTTGCATTGAAATATTTCTAATAATATATGTAATAGCACCACCTAGAGCACAAAATTTTAGAGTAGATTTTGGAACATTAAAAAGCATTGCAAAACCTGCAGAAGCTACACTTGCAAAAACAGATTTTAATAAGATATTTAAAATAATTGCAATCATATTACCAACCCTTTATATTTAAAACAGACATTGCTAAAACAATGCCCATTGATGAAGCAACTGTAAGAAGTGAAGCTTGAAGCCATCTTCCCCAACCCATACTCAAATAACCTTTAAAGGCATCCAAAAATGAATTTATAAAAGGAACACCAGGAACAAGTAATAAAACACTTGAAGCTAAAACAACATTAGGCGTTTTACTTGGATAATAAAGCATAATAATACTTCCAATAACTGTTGCTATAAAAGCAGTAATACCAAAAGTTATTATCATCATAAATCTCTTTTTATTTAAGACTTGCCTAATATACATAGCAATACTAGCAACTATAAATGTAATAAAAAATGAATTTACATCACCCTCTTGTAAAATAGCAAATGAAGCGCATGCAAACCCAACCATAAAAACAATTAACCATTTATTATAAAGGTTTGGTTTTATGTGTTTAATAGTTGTATTTACAAATTCAGATGGATGTTTATATTTTTCTACTTCAATTACCATTCTTTGTACATCACAAACTATAGACATATTAATAGGTTTATGATGAACACTTCTTGTTGTTGTAACTGATTGGTTATTATGTAAAGTTGTTAATACAATAGCAGCAGGTATTAATGACATTTGTACGGAAGTAACCCCAAGAGCAGCACCTAGTCTTTGAGCTGTTTGTTCTATTAGAATACTTTCTGCTCCAAATTCTAACATTAGTACTGCAGATTTTATGATTGCACGCGTGATTTTTGTTTGTTCTTCGTAGCTTATTTCTTGCATTTTCTTCGTTTATATTTAATTTTTGTAATTATATCAAAATTGTATGTTAATGTTATGATAAATTGATTATTTAATAAATTGTATAAATTCTTTTTTAAATAAATAGTATATTTTATTAAATTATGTCAAAATATAAAAGTTATTTATTGCTTAAGAGGAGATCTTTATGAATGAAAATTTTTATACTAATTTAGAATCAATAGCAAATATTAATGATATTTTAGATGAAAATAAATATCAAGATATTCCAAATACTTGGTCAATTATTGTAACTGATATTAGAAATTCAACAAATGCTATAAAAGAAGGTATGTATAAAAATATTAATTTAATTGGTGCTATGTCAATTATTGGAATATTAAATATTAATAAAAAACTTGATTTACCCTTTGTATTCGGTGGAGATGGCTCATTTGTTTTAATTCCTAATAGTATGATTGCACAAGTACAACAAGCCTTACTTCATATGCAAAGACGTTCAAAAGAAGTGTATTTACTAGATTTAAGAATTGGAATAATTCCAATTACTGATATTTATAAAGAACAAAAAGAGATAAAAATTACAAAGTTACAGCTAAAAGATGATTCTTTTCAAGCAATCATAAAAGGTGGTGGATTAGAATTAGCAGATGAGCTTGTAAAAAACTCTCATAAATATATTATTAATAAAAAAATAGATGAAAGTTTTAATTTAGATTTAGAAGGCTTAGAGTGTAGATGGAAACAAATAAAATCACCTAAAGATAAAACCTTATCTATTATTTTAAAATGTAAAAATGATGCTTATTATAAAGACGTCCTAAATAAATTTGAAGAAATATTAGGAAATAAAAAAAATAGATGTCCTTTGAGTTTAAGTAATTTGAGATTATCATTTGATAGTAAAGAGCTTGAATGTGAAGCAAAACTATTTTCAAGTGATAAAAAAGAAACAAAATCTAATATTTTTAAATTTAAATGTATTAATCTTATAGGTTTAGTTTTTATGAAATTTAACTTAGGTAAATGGGGAACATATAAAGATAGAATAAGTGCAACAATTGACTCAGAAAAGTTTGATGACTTATTAAGAATGGTTGTTGCTTCAACAAATATACAAACGAATAATTTAAATGAATATTTAGAACAAGAGTATAAAAAAGGTAATTTGGTTTATGGTGTTCATGAATCTAGTTCAGCATTAATGACTTGTTTAATTTTTCAAAGACATGGACGTCATATTCATTTTATTGACTCTTCTGATGGTGGATATGCACTTGCTTCTAAAGCATATAAAAATAGAATTGAAAAAGAATAGTAAGATTTAATTAGCTATAATCTTTTTAATTTACAAAGGCTTTAAGTGAAAGAATTAACAAACTATTTTATGAATAAAGATATTATATTCAAACAAATTAATCAAATTACTCCAAAAGAAATTGGTTCAAGAAAAAAACTAGAAATCTATCATGCAACATCTGTTAAAAAAGAATTTTACTCAATTTTTATTATAGATGCAAAAAGCAGGTTTTTACGTAAAAATGCAGATGATTTAATGGCTTTAAATGATACCTTATCAAAACATCTAGACCATAATTTTAAGAAAAAAGTATTACTAATATCAAGCCCACTTTGTTCAAAAGCTAAAGCATATTTAAAAGAGAATAAGTGGAGTGTTTATATTGATTTTATGTGATATTGGAAATACAACTTTTGATTTTTTAATAAAAAATAAACACAAAAAATATAGTGTAAAAGATGAAATTCCTTTTTTTAAAAAGGATATTTATTTTGTATCTGTGAATAAAGAAGCTACAAAAAAACTTTTGAAAACAAATCCTCATGCAAAAGATATAAGTGAAATTTTACAATTTAAAACAAAATATGTAGGATTAGGAATAGATAGAGCTCTTGCTTGTGTATTTTCTAAAGATGCAATTATTGTTGATGCAGGTTCTGCAATTACCGTTGATATTATGAAAAAAGCTAAGCATAAAGGTGGTTTTATATTACCTGGATTTAGAGCGTTTATTAAAACTTACCCGAAAATTTCTAAAAAATTAAAATTTGATTTTGAAAAAGAAATAAATTTAGATAAAATACCGCTTCGCACGATTGATGCCATACAATATGCTATGATGAAATCAATCATTTTACCCATCAAAGAAGTTTCTAAAAATAAGAATATTATATTTACAGGTGGAGATGGAAAGTTGCTAAGCACTTATTTTGAGAATAGTGTATATAAAAAAGATTTAATATTTGAAAATATGAAAAGGATTATTGATGCTAACAATTGCATTGCCTAAGGGAAGAATTGCTAAAGAGACATTAGCAAAATTTGAAGCTGCTTTTGATGAAAAGTTTGTTTTTGAAGATAGAAAATTAATACTAGAAAAAGCTGGATTTAGATTTTTAAATGTAAGAAACCAAGATGTTCCTACATATGTGATGCATGGTGCTGCTGATTTAGGTGTTGTTGGACTTGACGTATTAGAAGAAAAAGAGTACGACTTAATAAAATTACTTGATTTAGAATTAGGACGTTGTAAAGTTGCTTTTGGATTACGAAAAGGCGAAAAGCTTGATATGACAAAAAGTAAAATTACAGTTGCTACAAAACATGAAGTAATTGCAAAAAAATACTTTGAAGAAAAAGCAATGGCTGTTGAGATTATCAAACTTTATGGTTCTATTGAATTAGCACCTTTAGTAAATCTTTCTGATTGTATTGTAGATATTGTTGAAACTGGTGAAACTATGAAGCAAAATGGACTTGAAGTTGGTCCTACAATTATGGAAAGTAGCGCACATTTAATTGCAAATAAAAATTCTTATTATGCAAAGAAAGATTTAATTTTGGATTTAAAAGAAAAGATAGAAGCTCAACTTTAATGGGTTTAGAATTATATTCAAGGATTGAACCTTATTTAGATTTTGAAGATGAGGTTTATACTCTTCACAGACAATTTATGGAGTTCGTTATGGTTAATGAGCTTGATAATATTATTGATATTGGTTGTGGTCAAGGCTACTTTTTAGATAATCTTCAAATAAACAAAAAAACTGCTTTTGGAGTTGATTTAAGTGTTGAACAAATAAAAGTTTGTAAAGCTAAAAACTTAAATGCAAAAGTTATTCCTTTAGGTGAAGTTGAAGAAAGATTTGATTGTGCAAGTGCTATTTTTGATGTATTAAATTACATTCCAAGCGAAGACTTAGAGCAGTTTATTCAAGAAACAAATCTTGTTTTAAATCAAGGCGGATATTTTGTATTTGATGTAAACTCGCACTTTGGATTTGAATATATTGCACAAGGTTGTATTACAATAGATTTAGAAGATAAATTTATTGGTATTGATGCAGTTTTTGAAAATGAAAAACTTCAAACAGATTTAACACTTTTTGAAAAAAATAAAGATAACTTATATACAAAGACAAGTGACTCAATAATACAGCAATACCACTCAAAAGAGTTTTTAACAAAATTGTTAAAAAAATGCAATTTCGAAATTCAAGAGATAAAAGAGTTTAATTTACATAGTGATGAAGACGCTGATAAATTAATCTTTATATGCAAAAAAACTAATTAACACAAAACTATTTATAATTTTGTGTTAAATAAAAAGGCACAAAATTATGACTTATCCAGATTTTTATAATAAAATTGAAACAATCAAAGTACAAGATGAATTATCATCATTTTTAGGAACATTTGAAGATGGAATTTATGAAATTTCATATTTAGATATTGTAAAAGGTGCAGGGCATTCTTGTCCTACCGTTTTAGGCGCTTATCTTATGAATTTAGAAGCTTTAAAAGCTTTATATTCTAATGAACCTGCAAAAAGGGGTGAAGTTGAAGTTTCATTTTCACAACGACAAAGTGAAGCAGTTGCAGGTGTTATTGGGAATGTTGCTATGAATATTACAGGTGCTTGTACAAATAACGGTTTTAAAGGAATTGCAGGTAAATATGACCGTAATTATCTTTTAAAATTTGAGCAAGATATAAGTGATGCAAGTGCAAGATTTACAAGAGTAGATACAAAACAAAGTGTTGATGTGTTTTATGATCCAAGTTCGATACAATTCGCACCTTCTATGCAAGCTTTGATGCAAAAATGTGTTCAAGGAAATGCAGATGAAGCTGAAAAGTTAGAGTTTGGAAAACTTTGGCAGGAAAGAGTTGAGAATATTTCTAAAAATATCTCTAATGTTATAACAGTAAAAGAAGTTTAATCCTTCTTATAAAGAATATAAAAGAGAAAATCTCTTTTATATTAATCCTACTACATCTCTTAAAATTCTCATTTTTTCTTGTGCAATTTTAGATGCTTTTTGGGCTCCATAAGCAAGTATTTCATGTACTTCTTTTGGATTTGCTAAAAGATGTTCTCTTTTTTCTTGATAAGGTGCAAAATATTCAGTCATACTATCTAATAAAGCTAGTTTAAAATGTCCATAACCTTCACCCGGAGTTGCATATCTTGTTTGTAATTCTTTTAATTCATCTTCATTCATAAATAATTCAGATAATTTATAGATATTACAATTTTCCCATTCTTTTGCTTCATCAAGCTCTTTAGAATCTGTTACTATTCCCATAACTTGTTTCTTGATTTTCTTTTTTGTGTTAAACATATCAATTGTATTTCCATAAGACTTAGACATTTTAGCACCATCAGTCCCAGGAACAGTTGCTAGTACTTCATCTACTTTTGATTGTGGTAATACAAATAAATCTTGCTTATAAGTATGATTAATTGAAGTTGCAATATCTCTTGCAATTTCAACGTGTTGTATTTGGTCTTTTCCAACTGGAACTACTTCTGAGTCAAATAATAAAATATCAGCTGCCATTAATACAGGATATGAGAATAAACCATGATTTGCTTGAATTCCTCTTGCTGTTTTATCTTTATAAGAGTGAGCACGTTCTAATAATCCCATCGAAGTATGATTTGAAAGTAACCAGTATAACTCTAAAACTTCTTTTACATGGTGTTGTACCCAAAAAGTTGCTTTTTCTGGATCCATTCCTAATGCTAAAAAGTTTACAGCCGCTTCAAATGTATTTTGCTCTAGAACTGCTTTGTCTTTTACAGATGTTAATGCATGATAAGATGCAATAAAAGCAAAAAGTTCTCCTTGGTTTTGTGATTCAATAATTCTTTTAATTGCACCAAAGTAGTTTCCTATGTGCAATGTTCCAGATGGTTGAATACCAGATAAAATTCTCAAAGTATTTTCCTTATATTTTTTTGTAATTATATCTAAAAGACCTAAAATTAATTATTTACAATTCTTAGGTTTATTTTTGAGATAATAAGTTCTATATGCATTATTAAATCATAGTATTCACCCATATAAGATAGTGGAACTTTAGTTTCTAATTTTATCTCTTTTTTTAAGGCTTCAATTTCACATAGTTTTTCTTCTAATTCTTCTTTTGTAGCTTTTCTTTCAAGTGATAAATCTATATTCTGAACTTCATCATACCATCTATATATTTTTGAACGAATACTCCATCTATAAAGAGGAAACCCACCTTTTAAAAGTGGTATTAAAAGTGTAATTAAAGGAATCAAAAGTATTTTTAATCTATCAAGGTTTGAAGCAATCCAATATGGAAATATTTTTTCTAACCATGTGTCTCCATAGTTATGATATCTTTGTGCTTCTTCATTTAAAGGTATTGTAATATTATGTGCATTTGGGAATTGATTTTCTTTTTGGAATAAACCTTTTTTATTATGAACTTCTTTAATACTTTTTAAAACAAGTCTTGTTAATTCTTCAGAAAAATCACTTCTTATAACTAGTGAAGCCGTTGTTGATAATAAACTTATATCTTCAGATGGAAGATTTTTATATAAATCTAGCGTTCCTTCATATAGTTTTAGTGATTCTAAGAATGTATATTTTCTGCTATAGGCTTTTGCTCTTTTAAAACTAAATAAACTTATACTTGGATCTTCTAATAACTCCTTAATAATCTCAGAATCAGGTGAAATAACAACAAACATTGCATCTATTTCTCCCTTTAAAAGTTTATCTTTTGCATCTTTTGTTGAATAATTTAAAAGTTCTGAGTTAGTGGTATTTATTTTATTATCATTTAATATTTTTGAAGCTAAATCAAAAGTACCACTTCCTTTTTCTCCCAGTGATATTTTTTTTGAGATTAGTTGGATAATATAATCCATCTCATAGCCTTCATTTTTATAAAAAATCCATAAAGGTTCATAATAAGTTGAAGCTATAGCTTCTATATTTGTATCTTTTTTATCGTAATCAATTCCATTTTGAATAAAAGCCATATCTGCTTTTTTATTCTCTAAAAGTTCAAGATTATTTACAGATCCATTTGATGTAAGAATATTAACTTTTACTTTTTGTTTTTCTAATATTTTTTTATACTGTAAAGCTGTTTTATAATATTGTCCATTTAAAGACCCCGTTGCAATAGTAAACTCTTTTTTTGGACTTGGTTGTATAAACTGTGAAGTTATATAAAATGATGCAATAATAAGTAGTAAAATAGGTATGGAAACAGTTAGAAGTTTATTTTTCATTTGAAATCTTTTTTGCTTATATCTTATACAAAACTTTATAAAAATCATATAATAGCTTGCTAAAAGATAATTAAAATATCTTTATGATACAATTCGCAAAAAATTAAGGAATTATTATAATGGCAACAGTAAAAATAGAAAGAGCATGTGGATGCGTTAAAAATTCAGATTTAGAAATGGAAACTCAATGTGCAAATGTTGATGAAGCATTAGAAAAAGCAAATGAAATGGTAATGACTATGAATGAAGACTTCTGTCATAAGCATAGATTTAAAACTGCTTATGAAGATGGACAAGTTTTAATTAAAATGGAAATGAACGGATAATACTTTTTTTCATCTAATCTCTTTGTAGCAATTTTTAGATATAATTCACAAAAATACAAATACAAAGAGAAAAGATGATTGATATAAAACTACTACAAAAAGATTTTGACAATGTTGCAAGTGCCTTAAAAAGAAAAGGTGTAGCACAAGAAATTTTAGACAACTTAAACTCTATCTCACAGAATGCAAAGCAAAAAAGACAAGACATGGAAAATGTTACAGCTGAGCAAAATAAACTATCAAAAGAATTCGGAAGATATAAAAAAGAAGGGCTAGATATTGCTCCTTTGCAAGCTAATATTAATGAATTAAAAGCAAAAAAACAAGTATTAGAAGACGAAGTTAGAGTAATTGAAGAAGAACTTACTTCTATTATTTTAGGTGTTCCAAATATGCCAGATGATGGTGTTCCTAATGGTGCTAATGAAGATGAAAATGTAGTTTTAGAAACAATTGGTGAAAAACCGGAGTTTTCATTTGAGCCAAAAGAACATTGGGATTTAGGTGAAAAAGATGGTTCATTAGATTTTCCAAGAGGTGTTAAATTAGCAAAATCTAGATTTGTAGCTATGCGAGGGCAAGCTGCTAAAATGGAGAGAGCACTTATAAATTATATGCTTGATTTTAATGCTAAAAGAGGTTTTGAAGAGTGGTATGTTCCTTTTATGGCAAATACTAATACACTTCAAGGAACAGGTCAACTTCCAAAATTTGAAGATGATTTATTTAAAATTGAGGACGAGGATTTATACTTAATCCCTACAGCAGAAGTTGTTTTAACAAACCTTTATAATGATGAAATTATTCCAAGTGAAGAATTACCAATGTTAATGACTTCTTATACTCCTTGTTTTAGAAAAGAAGCAGGAAGTGCAGGACGTGATACAAGAGGTTTAATTAGACAACATCAATTTGATAAAGTTGAAATGGTTGCTATTACTACACCAGAACAAAGTGAAAAAGTATTTGAAGATATGGTTTCTTGTGCAAGTGATTTATTAACTTCTTTAGGTTTATCTCATCAAAAAGTGCAGCTTTGTACTGGTGATTTAGGTTTTTCTGCAGCCACTACAATTGACTTAGAAGTTTGGTTACCAGGTCAGAATAAATATAGGGAAATTTCATCTATT
This sequence comes from Arcobacter peruensis, assembly GCF_003711085.1. Taxonomy (NCBI): domain Bacteria; kingdom Pseudomonadati; phylum Campylobacterota; class Epsilonproteobacteria; order Campylobacterales; family Arcobacteraceae; genus Arcobacter; species Arcobacter peruensis. The sequence continues at coordinate 1,557,950 of NZ_CP032363.1, read as the reverse complement.
TCTAATACAAAAGAATTCCAAAGTAGACGTGCAAAAATCAGATATAAAGATGGAAAGAAAAACATTTTAACTCATACTTTAAATGGTTCAAGTTTAGCAGTTGGTAGAACACTTGTTGCTATTATGGAAAACTATCAAAATGAAGATGGAAGTATCACTATCCCAGACGTTCTTAAAAAATATATGTAAAAGAATTAAGCTTAAGCTTAGTTCTTTTATCTCTCTTCTAAACTCCTAAAAATTATTACTAAATTGATTAATCGTTAATATAAAGATATACTATTGTTATAAGGGTATAAAATGAAAATAATAATATTATTTATGATGTTTTTCTCAAGTGTAATAGCACAAATAAATATAGAAAAAAATGAATCTTTCTCAGATATTGAAAAAGAGTATATAAAAACAAATACAGTAACAATTGGAATGATAGAAGATTACTATCCTTTTGCATTTAAAAATAATGGAAAACCAAATGGATATTCATATGATTATTTAAATTTGATTATTAAAAAAAGTGGTTTAAAAATAGATATCAAAATGGATACATGGAGTAATATATTAAAAAAATTCAAAAATAAAGAACTTAATTTAATTGATACTATTTCATATAAAAAAGACAGAGAAAGTTTTACAAACTTTACAGAGCCTTATTTTCAAATTGCAAATGTAATTTTTGCCCGTAAAGGTGAGTTCCTTGATTATGAAAACTTTGAATCTTTAAAAGGAATGAAAATTGGTATAACAAAAGATATTTATTATTACGATACGGTAAAAGATTTAAATCTTTTTGAGCTGGTAACTTATAAGAATTCTAAGGAAAATATGAAAGCATTAGCATTTGGAGATGTTGATGCTGCCTTTAATAATCATATGAGTGGACAAAGATATGTTAGTGAAGCTGGATATACAAATATAAAAATTCTTGATGAGTTAAATAGTAATACAATAAAAAAAGAAGATTTGAGAATTGGAGTAGAAAAAGAGAATAATATTTTATATTCAATTATAAATAAGTCTATAAAATTAATCTCAAGAGAAGAACTCGAGAAACTAAATAATAAATGGTTTAATACACGTATAATACCTGATAAGCAAGCTAATGATATTGGTTTAACCAAAGAAGAAAAAAAACATTTAGATGAAAAAGAGTTTATAAATATGTGTATTGATCCTCTTTGGATGCCTTTTGAAAAACTTGATGAAAAGGGTAAACATATAGGAATTACTGCAGATTATTATAAAATTTTTAGTAAGATGATAAATCAAAATATAAGAGTAATAAAAACAACTAGTTGGAATCAATCTATAGAATATGCAAAGAGTAGAAAATGTGATATTTTATCTTTAGCAATGCAAACACCAGAACGAAAACAATATATGGATTTTACAACTCCGTATTTAAAAATACCAATAGTTATTGCTACAAAACTAGATGTTCCTTTTATTGATAATATTGCAAGTTTAAAAAATAAAAGTGTTGGAATTCCTAAAGGATATGCTTTTGTTGAATTATTAAAGAAAAAATATAAAAATATAAATATTATTGAAGTTGATGATATTAAAGATGGATTAAAAAAAGTTAATCAAGGTGAATTATATGGCTATATAGGAACACTAGCTAGTATTAGTTATCAATTCCAAAATGGTTTAGGCACAGCTCTTAAGATAACTGGAAAGTTTGATGAGAAATGGGAACTTGCAATTGCTGTTAGGAATGATGATAAGATATTATTTAATATTTTAGAAAAACTAGTTGAAAAGATGGATGTTTTAGAACATCAAAGGATATTAAGTAATTGGATATCTATAAAATATGAAAAAGAAATTAATTATACAATTATAATATATTTATTAGTTGCAGTATTTGTAATAGCTTTATTATTTTTATATAGACAATATAGCTTAAAAAAATCTAATAGAGATTTAAAAATTGCTGTGGAAAAGAAAACAAAAGATTTACAAGCATTAAATGAAAGTTTAGAATCAAGAATTAAAGAAGAGGTAGAAAAGAACTTAGATATACAAGAAAAGCTTTTTAAATCAGAGAAAATGGCATCTATGGGAGAAATGATAGGAAATATTGCCCATCAATGGAGACAGCCTTTATCTATGATATCTATGGGAGCAACAGGTATGCAATTACAGAAGAGTCATGGCTTACTTAGTGATGAATTCTTTGAGCAAACTTGTATTGATATAAATGAAAATGCTCAATATCTTTCTAAAACAATTGATGATTTTAGAAACTTTATTCTAGGTGATAGAACTAAAGTTGTATTCACTTTAAGTAATGAAATCAATAGGTCCCTAAGTTTAGTAAAAGGTTCTATTACTAATAATAATATTAACATGATTGTTAATATAGAAAAAGAACTTGAATTATTTGGCTATCCTAATGAACTTCTTCAATGTGTGATTAATATTTTTAATAACTCTAGAGATATATTATTAGAAAGAGAAATTAAAAACAAATATATTTTTATCACATCGTATACTGAAAACAACAATATAATCATAAAAATAAAAGATAATGCAAGAGGAATAAATAAGGATATTCTTCCTAAAGTTTTTGATTTATATTTTACTACAAAACATCAATCTAAGGGGACAGGTATTGGACTTCATATGACATATAACTTAATTGTAAAAGGTATGAATGGAAGTATTGAAGTTCACAATGCAAAATATACTTATGAAAATAATGAGTATAGTGGGGCTGAATTTGTGATTAAAATTCCTAAGGAAACTTAGGAAATATTAGATTTAGCCCAAGTCCCAAAAGCTTGTTTTTCAAACTTCATTTTTCCTTTTTTGCTTTTATAAATATTTATCCATGCTTGCCAGTTTTTATTATCAAGATTAGGATAATCTGACCTAAAATGACTACAACGACTCTCTTTTCTCATTAATGATGCTTTTAATTTCATTTTTGCACTTATTATCATATTGATAGTTTCATGTGCAAGTCTTAATTCATGAAAATCTTCTGCTTTTAAATATGGAAGATGAGATTGTTCAAGCTCTTCTACATAAGCTAAAGCACCTTTTAGCATATTTTCTTTTTTTATATATAAAACAAAATTTGGAATCATTATTCCTTGCAGTGTTTGAGTTACCCAAGCAGGAGAATATCCAGCTTTTTTATTTAAAGGTGCTAAGATTTCTTTTTTTATTTTTGCTATTTTTTTATCTGAAATCTTTGTCATTTTTATATTTTTTGCATACTCAGCACTTGCTTTCCCTGCTATATCTCCTTGAACAGCTGACCCTGCCAAAGATGAACCAATTTGAGTATATATACCACCTGACATATAAGAACCAAGAGCATCTCCAGCAGCATATAAGCCTTTAATTGTAGACTCACAAAATTCATTTATAGGAACTAGTCCCTCTGATTTATGTATTGCTAATCCAGCACTAGAACCTCCAACAGGAGTTCCATTCATACCTGGAGGTAAACCTTCTTTTTTGCCATTTCTTGGAGGAGGAGGTCCTTTTCTGTGTTTATGATCACCACTTGGGTCTTCAGTCATTTTAAATTCACTAGGAGTATAAGGCCCACCTTTTATATCACTTGTAATCATCCCTGGAGGTCCCATTTTCACATCATTACCACTTGTATATGCCATATAATTAATATCTACTCCTAAATGATGATTTACTTGAACTTGTGTAGTTTCAGGTTTTTTCTCAAACATTCCATGCCAATTACCAAAAGCATCTGCAGGGTTTTTTGAATTCCCAACATGACCATCATTCCACTCTTTCCCTGTAACTTTTGCACCTATATTATAAGCCATAATTGTTCCATCATGAGTTAAATCTCTTAATGGAAAACCGTTAGGTTTAAAGCCTCCTGCTCCTGTACATAAAATCACACTTTTTGCAGTAAAAGTATATATCTTTTCATCATCTAAACTAAATCCTGCTGCACCAGCAATCTTACCATCTTGTTTAATCAAGTGAGTTATCATTACACGTTCTAAAAGTGGAATATTTCTTTCTTCAATAGGTTTAGAAAAAGATTTATTATATAAAGCTGATTCAAAAAAACCCCAATCTTTTAATTCTTTAACTCTTTGTTTTGAATTTTGTGCCATTTGTTTTGTATAAGTTTTATTATTTGTACCTAAAGCTGATCTTGAAACTTTTTCAACAAATTCATCAATAGATAGTTTTTCTTTTTCTTCATCATAAGAGAATATTCCTTTTGCAAATGGAGTTTGACCAGAAGTTCCAAGTCCTCCTTTTGATACCATCATGACTTTTGCACCTGCATCATGAGCTTTTACACTTGCAAAGAGTCCAGCCATTCCACTACCAATTACTAGAACATCAACTTCATAGTTACTCTCTTCTAGGTTTTCTAGATTAATCTTTACTTCATTATTAGCCCATCCAAGTGTAGAACTTAAGCTTGTTAACCAAAGCATACTAATTGCATTACTTGTAATATTTAAAAATTCTCTTCTTGAAGTATTATTTTCTTTCATGATTCTATCCTTTGTTTTTATTTGTTGTAAAATACGATTTAAATAGAAGTATAGAAGCTGCTAAGCTAATTAAAATTACTAAGATACTCATGCTGAGATTCATATGTCTACCTGTTTCAATTGAATGCCAAGAAGCAAAAATTATAAAGACTAAAGCTAAACTTCCATGGAATATTTTCCATGCTTTATAACTCATTTTTAATTTATCTTTTAATATTGAAGTAAGTCCAAGAAGTAATATTAAACACCAGCCAATAATACCTATTATAATTGCTAAGCTATCAAAAGTTGTAATCATTTTTATAAATGAATCTAGAGGTCTTGGTCCAACTTCAAAGAATCTAGGAACAACAATTAAAAAAGGATGAAATAATAGTATAGGTATAGCTGTATATCCAAGAATTTTATGTATTTTTATAATTTTTGAAGATTGAAAAATGCTCTTTAATCCAATATTTAAATTTGATAAAAAGAATTGTAAGAGTACTACAAAAAAAGCAAGGATTGTAATAATTGAAATAGTATCTTTTAAAATGCTTCTTTGTGGTATTTGTGTTAATATAAAAAAAACCATAGGTAAAAAGACAAAAAATATTAATAGCAATACCATATATAAGGATTTAAGATTTAAGTTCATTTCTAACCCCAAGACACTATTACTGGAATTGATTTTTCTGATGTTATTGTTATTGCATCTACAGGACAATAGAGTCTGCATAAATGACAAATCTGGCAATCTTCAACATATTTTATTTCTGCTTTATTTGATTTTCTGTTCATTCTAATTACATCAGTTGGACATACTTTAACACATGTTTCACACCCAATACAAGCACTAATATCTGATATAGCCATAATAATCACTCCATATTTTTATAAAGTAATTATAGGCTTGTTATTTAAACAAGTTATAAATATTAAGTAAATAAAGGTAAATGAGTAATTATTAAAAATTTTGGATTGTAATTATTTTGATTTTTATATTGAAAGTTTAAAAGAGAAGTCTTATCCTGAAAAAAATTTTACAGCTACGTAATTTCTTTACTAAGGAGAGATAATAGATAAAACTTCTATTTCAAAAATTATATCATAAAAAATGCTATTTTAATGCTACGTTAGTATTTTTTTTTGAAATTTGTATATTAGAATATAAATTTAAGTAAATTTTAATTTTTGTAAAAAGAAAATGAATATAAGTAATGGATGATTTTTTAAGAAAGGTATAAAAGAAGTTTTATCATGAAAAATCTTATATTGACTTTTTATTTTAAAAGGAGGGGAGAGATAAAACTTCTTATTATGGTGTAATTGTATCAGTATCAAAATCTTAAGTTAATGACATAAATCAATAAAATGCTATTTTACAAAAACTTTTGAATCATATAGTTTTTTATTAATTCTTACTTCAAGATAACCTTTTGTCACCTTTTTATGTATAAAGGTTTGTTCTTGCGCTATTTTTATTTTTTGCTTGTTATAAATTGAAATTGACTTAGTTAAAACTCCAATAGAATTTCCTATTCTTACATCTGCTTTATCTTTATTCATATTTCCAAAAATTACAATTTTTGAATAACAAGTTCCATTGTAATTATCTTTTGTTTCTTTTAGATGTTGAACATTTTCACCTTTGCCATTTTCATGAAAAATTCCAATAGCATGTACTTTTTTAATTTTTGAAGAGTAAGCATTTAAACCGCTTATTGAAAGTAATAGTAAAGTTAAAATTATAAATATTTTTTTCATAAGATAACTTTACTATATTTTTGTGAAATATTTGTAAATTATTTTTTATAAGGTGAATAACTTACATGACGAATTAATTCACCAGAAGTTAATTTTAGTTGGTCATATTTAACTTGATATTCAACTTTTTTTTCAAAACTCATTGGAGTTCTAATAGATTTATATTCTACTAATTTATCATCTTTATATACACCAGAAATTTCAGCATATACCCAGTAATAACCTTGGTCTTTTCGTAAATTTTTTACATAACCTGACCACTTACCTTTTGTTTGTAATTCATTCCATAAGTCTTGAAATACAGCTTTTGGCATATCAGGGTGTCTTACAACATTATGAGATTGACCCAATAACTCATTTGCTTCATATCCTGAAATTTGTGCAAATGTATCATTTACATAAGTAATAACACCTTTTAAATCTGTTCTTGATACGATTAACTCTTCACTTGGTACAATTGTTTCTAATAAAAAATTACTTGAATTATATTCCATGATTATTTTCCTGTATTATCAAATGTTCTTGCAAAACCTTCTAAATCTTTCTTTTTTAAATCCCCATTATAAACTATATCTTTAGGATCTATATCTTCGTCATTTAAAACTTTTGGTACAACTTCCGCATTATCTAAAACTTCCATATGTGCACTTAACTCATCTTCACTATATGCCATTTGCATATCAGCTGATGCTACATGTGGAATTGCTTCTATTACTCTTAATTTCTTTAGCTCTTCTTCAACTCCAGCACCTTCAATAGTAATAATAATTCTTCCTAATTCATCATGCATATGATAATCACATACATCACATTTTTTTAAAGACTCTACTACTTCATCTAGATACTTTGGTAATGTTTGCACTACAATACTTGAAACGTTCATTTTATAATCCTTTTGTTTTAATCAATTAATCTTAATCAATTTTATAGTAATTTATTCTTTCATCATCACTTGTGACAAAAACTTCTTTCTCATTTATAAATACAATATTTGTAAGAGTTGTATTATTACCTTTTAGCATAGATAAATCTCTTTGTGTTTTAGTATTAAAAACTTTTACTTCATTTTGTTCATTACTTGCAATTCCTGCAATTTTTCCACTTGGACTTAATCCTGCACTATAAATTAAAAAAGATGTGTTTTTATGATAAGCACTATTAGCTTTTATATCATAAACAGCAGCACGTCTATCTTGACCTGCTGTTAAAATGATATTGTTTTTTATATCTACTTGAAAAACATTATCTAAGTTTTGTTTTGCAAATGTTTTTATTAAATCAGAACTAGCAACATCTACAAGTTTTAAAATACCACTTTCATCAGCTACTACAACTTGTTTTCTATCTTCGTTTAAAGAAAAGTTAGAAAACTTTGATTGTGATAATTGTATATCATATATTTTTTTATTTGTTTTTAAATCATATAAATATAATTCATTTGATAAAAGTGCAAATAATATTTTATCTTCTGATACAAATTTTGCACGTGCAATATACATTTTTTCTTTTGCTGAAATTATTTCTTTTAGCTTTGAATCTTTATAAATATTTATAGCTCTTCCACCTTTGTTTCCTTGTGAAAGTATTAGTATTGAGTCTTTTAAAACATCAACACTATATATTTTAGAATTAATTTCATCACCCATAAAATCTTTTATTTTAGGTAATGTAATTGAAGATATCTTTTCTTTTGTGTTTATATCAAAAATATCTACTTTTGATGCTTTTGTTGCTACATATAACTTACCATTTTTTATTACAAGATCTGTAATACCACCACTTGCTAAATATGTGTAGCTTGGATTTATATCTTTTGCATTTAATGTAAAAAGAAATAAAACTAGAAAAATAGCTGCTTTGATAAAAGTCATAGTTTTCCTTTATTAGATTATTTTTATAGCTTGTGTTGGACATACTTTTATGCAAAATCCACATGATGTACAGTTATCATTTATTTCAGGTCTAAACATACCTAAAAAATCGATAGCTTCATCAAAACAAGGATCTTTACAAGAAAAACACATAGTATCATTCCATGCTAAACAAGTACTTATATCTATTTGTATTTTAGCATTTATATTCTTTTTATCTTCAATAGATAAAACTTCATTTGGACAAGCAATTGCACATTCATCACAATATGTACATCCATTTAAGGAAAAGTCAATTATTGGAGTTTTATCATCTTTTATAACGATAATATTTTCTTCACAAACAGTACTACAAATTCCATCACACTCTATACAGTTTGTTAAAAAAACTTCTTCATCTTTATAATAAGGTGGTCTTAAAATAATCTCTTGCTTTTCTTTTGTTTTAAAAGAAGAAGCAAGAGAGCTAAATAGCTCTCTTCTTTCCATAACTAATACTTATTTTTTTAATGTATCTAAGTCATCAAGGATTACTTCATCCCAGCTTGATTTAAATTCACCATCTTTTTTAGTAAAAGCTGCTTCAAAATTATTTTTAACTGCTAATTTACCAGTTGTTTGAGGTGCATGACATTGAGTACAATTAAATCTTGCTCCTGCTAATTGCTCAATTGGTTTTACTGAAACTTCATTTTTCATATTATCAATTGATTTTGTAAATTGTTTCCCATCAAATTTATGTTTTGGTCTAAAATCCATAAAGTGTGATTTAGGAATTGGTGTTGCGCCCATTGATTCTGCAACTGCAGGTTCATGACACATTGTACATTGGTTATTATTAATAGTAATTGGTAACATACCATCTACATCATGAGGAATCATTGGTGGAGCATCTTGAAATGCTCTTTTGATTTTCTTAGATGTACCTGCTGCATCTGTTCCATACATTACTTTATCAGCAGTAGTATCTTTTTCACTATAAATAGTTGTTTTTCTTAATCCTAAAGATTCTTCACTAACAGTCTTTTCTGCAGCACTCATTGTTGTAGCGTATAAAGTTGCTACTGCAGCAATTGCTAAAGTTAATTTACCTAACTTCATTATCTTTTCCTTTTTTTAAATTCTTAATTGAAAAATTAAGAGCATCATCATCACACACTTCAATACATCTTCCACAATTTGTACATTCTCCGCTTAATACGGGAATTGATTCTTTTGTAACCATATGAAGAACTTGTACTTCAGGACAAACTTCTTTACATTTCATACAAGCTGTACAATTTGGTGCATTATGATGAACTCTAATTAGACTAGTTTTCCCTATTAGTGAATAAGCTCCACCAAGAGGACAAACATGTCCACACCAGCCATTTTTTAAAACAAATAAATCAAAAAGAAATATTACTAGTATTGCAGCCCAACCAAAACCTAAACCGAATATAATTCCTCTATGAACCATAGAGATTGGTGAAATAAACTCAAATGCAGCTAATCCCATAAAAAATGAAATAACTAAACTAATAGCAAGTACCCAATATCTTATATTTCGTGAAGCTGGTTGCTTTTTTTGGATTTGATTAAATCCAAGTTTTCTTCTTAAATAGTTTGCTAAATCTGTAATCATATTTACAGGACAAACCCAAGAACAAAAAGCACGACCACCAACAGTCATATAAAAAATTGTAATGATTAAAGCTCCAACAATAATATCAATTGATATTACTGCACCTGCAACAAACATTTGTAATACTGCATATGGATCACTAAGAGGAATAATTCCTGCTAATAATGATGAAGATAAATTTCCTGTTAGAAAATTTATTCCATATACATTCGCAATTACATATAAAACCATAATTAAAACTTGTGAGATTCTTCTTGCTATTAAAAATCTATATTTATCTAATAGTGTTTTCATTAGTATAAGTCTCCTGAGTCATTTAAAGAATCTAATGCAGAATCTTTACTAATTTCAGTTCTTGTTTCTTTACTTGTTGCATTTTCAAGTCTTTTTTCATCTGTTTTATCCCAGCCTTTGATATAATAATCACCTGCTTTTCCTTCTGCAACTTCTCTAGGAAGTACAAAAATCGCTGCTTTATCAGTTACACAAGCTTTTTCACACATTCCACAACCAGTACATACGTCCGCGTGAACGATTGGTTTCATAAATGCGTGTTTACCTGTTCTTTCATTCTTTGTGTATTCAATGCTAATAGCTTCTCCTAAAAGAGGACAAGCTCTATAACATGCATCACATTGAATTCCCCAAAAAGCAATACAAGAATTATCATCAATAACTGCAACACCCATATCTGCTTTAGCTATATCTAGTTCTTTTTTGTCATTTTGCACCGAGAAAATATCAAGTGCATCTGTAGGACATACAGGAACACAAGGAATATCAGGACACATATAACAAGGAACATCTCTTGGCTCAAAAAATGGAGTACCAAGAGGTTTATTATCACCTGGTTTTGCTAATTTTAATGTATCAAATGGACATGCTTCAACACACATACCACATTTAATACATGTTGCTAAAAAGTCCTCTTCTTCAAGAGCACCAGGAGGTCTTAATATTAGTCTATTTGCTGTAACTTCACTAACATATGCACTCCATGTAAGACCTCCTAAAACTGCAAGACCAATAGCTCTTGCAATTGTTAGGAAAAATCTTCTTCTATCATTAATAGGACTTTTTTTACCAGTATTCATTTTTGACTCTTTTTTAATTGAAGGATTAATATTGCTCAAAACAATACACCCTCCTTATTTACGCTTTATAAATTTTAACTGCACACTTTTTAAAGTCTGTTTGTTTTGACTGAGGACAAGTATAATCAGCACATACTTTGTTAATGAAAACTTTCTCATCAAACCAAGGTACAAATACTAAACCTTTTGAAGGTCTATTTCTTCCTCTTGTCTCAACTCTAGCTTTAACTTTTCCACGTCTAGATTCAACCCATGCTAAACCACCTTGTTTAACACCATATTTCTTAGCATCTTCAGGGTGCATGTAACATAATGCTTCTGGTACTGCTCTATATAATTCAGGTACTCTCATAGTCATAGTTCCTGAATGCCAGTGTTCTAAAACTCTACCTGTACTTAACCATACTGGGTAAGTTTCATCTGGAACTTCTGGAGGATCCATATATGGTCTTGCAAATATTTTAGCTTTATTTTTTAATGATTTTTTAGCTTTTTCTTTAACACCTAATAAATCACCTTGAGATAATGCTTTTGCTAATGTACCATAGAATGCAAAATCAGTTCCATCTTTACCATATTTTTTAGCGTATGGATCGTATTTAGTATTAAATCTCCATTGAGTTTCTTTACCATCAACAACTGGCCATTTAAGTCCTCTTACTTTGTGGTAAGTATCAAAATCAGCTAAATCGTGAGCATGTCCACGTCCGAAATCTGCGTATTCTTCAAATAAGTATTTTTGAATAAAGAATCCGTATCCTTTAAATACTTTACCATCTGAACCAATCACATTTCTTGAATCACCTAGTGCTTCAGAGTTATCATAACCAGCTTGAATTGGATCTTCTAAATCAACTTTATAAGATTTTGCTTTTTCATTTGCAAAAAGAATTTCATACATAGTTGTATCTTCTGTATATCCCATTGCTTTTGCTGCTGCTATTACGTCTGGTAATTTTTTTCCACCTCTTAGTGGTTGTTCACCCCATACGTCTTTTACAGTAAATCTTTTTGAAAGTTCAACCCATTGCCATGTATCAGACATTGAATCACCTACTGGTAATACTTGTTGTCTCCAATGTTGTGTTCTTCTTTCAGCATTTCCGTAAGCTCCCCATTTTTCATAAATCATAGCAGATGGTAAGATAAGGTCAGAAACTTTTGCTGAAATACCAGGGTATCCATCAGAAGTTACAATAAAGTTATCCATTTCTCTTGCTGCTTTAATCCAGTGAGTAGCAGATGCTGTATCTTGGTAAGGATTACAAACATTAACCCATGCAAATTTAACAACACCATCTTCAATATCTCTGTGGATTTTCATAATATGTTGGTTTCCAACAGGATTTAAAGTTCCAGCAGGTACTTGCCATGCTTTTTCTGTAATTGCTCTGTGTTTAGGATTTGCTACCATCATATCAGCAGGTAATCTGTGACAGAAAGTTCCAACTTCTCTTGCAGTTCCACAAGCAGATGGTTGACCTGTTAATGAGAATGCTCCAGAACCTGGCTTAGCTTGTTTATTTAATAAGAAGTGAACATTGTATGCTAAAGTATTAACCCAAGTTCCTCTTGTATGTTGATTCATTCCCATAGTCCAGAAAGATACAACTTTTCTATTTTTTTCAATATAAAGGTTTGCTAATTCTTGTAATTTAGCTTTAAATTTATTGATATCTTCATCAGGATTACCTTTAGAAATTTTTGCAACATAATCTAAAGTATATGGCTCTAAGAATTTTTTGTACTCTTCAAAAGAAATTTCCCAGTGTTTAAGACCAGCTGGTTTATTTTCCATTTTATCGCCAGCTTTATATCCATAAGGAGCTAATGCAGGTGCTTCAGTTTCAGAAACAACTTTAACCATTTCTTTATCAATAGTTTCCATTTCTAATTTAGAATATTTACCATCAACAATAGATTTTTCACCAGCTCTTCTCATACCATAACCCATATTAACAGGAGATGCTGCAAATACGATATGTTCTTTAACGAAATCCCAATCAATTGATTCAGGTGCGTTATATACGATTTCTCTTGCAATATAATTCCATAAAGCAAGGTCTGTATTTGGAGTGAAAATGATTTCACTATCAGCTAAGTCAGAAGTTCTATGTCTATAAGTTGAAATATTAATTACTTTAACTTTATCAGGAGCAGATAATTTTCTATCAGTAACTCTTGACCATAAAATAGGGTGCATTTCTGCCATATTAGAACCCCAAGATACAATAGTATCAGTAAGCTCAATATCATCATAACAACCAGATGGTTCATCAATTCCAAAAGTTTGGTAGAAACCAACAACAGCAGATGCCATACAGTGTCTAGCATTTGGATCAATTGCATTTGATCTAAATCCACCTTTCATCATCTTTTGAGCTGCGTATCCTTCCATAACAGTGTATTGCCCAGAAGCAAATACACCAACACCTTCAGGTCCACTTTCTTTTAAAGCTTTTTTGATATTAAGTTCCATCTCATCAAAAGCTCTTTCCCAAGAAACTGGTGCGAAGTTACCTTTTTTATCAAAGTTACCTTTTGCATCTACTCTTAATAATGGTTGTTTTAATCTGTCAGCTCCATACATAATCTTAGCATTAAAGTAACCTTTAATACAGTTAAGACCTCTGTTTACTGGTGCTGCTGGATCACCTTTAACTGCAACAATCTTACCACCTTTAGTAGCAAGCATAATTCCACATCCAGTTCCACAGAAACGACAAGCTGCTTTATCCCATCTCCAACCACCTTCGGCTGCAGTTGCTTTTGCTGCTAATTCTGTTGGTACATTCATACCAATTGCTGCTGCTGCTGAAGCTGCTGCTGAGCTTTTAAGAAAATCTCTTCTTGATAGCGACATACTTTCTCCTTTAATCAAGTTAATTTTTTACTTAAGAATTATAGCAATTAATTACTATCTATCAATTGACTAATGTCAAGCAAATTAAGTTTAAATTAAGATAGAATTTGTCCTATATTAAGTAACAGGGGAAACTATGGCCTTTCATGAATATATTAGAGCAGTTGGAACTGGTCCAAAATCTAACAGAGAATTAAAAAAAGAAGAAATGATAGATGCAATGGAGTCGATTTTAAATCAAAATGTACATTCTGAACAAATTGCTGCGTTTTTATTAGGATGGAGAGTTCGTCTTGAAACAATAGAAGAACTAAAAATAACTTTTAATGTATGTGATAAATATATAAAAAGAAAAACTGTTGAAAACTCAATCGAGTTAGGTTATCCATTTGATGGAAAAGCAGATAATCCATATATATTACCTTTAGTTTCAAAACATTTAAAGAAGTTTGATTTGAATTTGGTTATTAGTGGTGACGAATTACAACCTGCTAAAAAAGGTCTAACCTTAAAAGAATTAAATGCAAACATTAAATTAGATAATAATATCCATTATTTCGATAGAGCAGACTATTTTAAAGAGTTAAGTGATTTAACTAAAATTAGAAATATCTTAGGATTAAGAACTGCTTTTAATACAGTAGAGAAGTTGCTAAATCCAGGAAATTCTAAATATGCAATCAATGCAGCTTTTCATAAACCTTATGTTGTAAAGTATAATGAACTATTTGGAAAAAATTATGAACATTTGGTAATTATTAAAGGAAATGAAGGAACACCAGAGATTTTTTCTAAGTGTAAATATTGGTTAAATAATGATGGAGATATAAGTGAACATTTAATAGACCCTGAATACTTTGGTATTAATTATAAAAAATCTACTACTATAATAAGTAAAGAAGAATCTTTAAATATGACAAGAAATCCAAGTGATGAATTAGAAAAACTAGCTAAGTTAAATGCGGCAATGTTTTTAATAGCTGCAAAAAAAACTAAAGATATAAAAAAAGCATACGAAATGATTAATTAGTATCTTATTTTTTTGTGTATAATCCTTTTTTAATTAAGGATTATTATGGATTTTATAAACTTAGCTTTACTTGCTGTATTCATTCCTACATTTTTTGTAGTATCAATTACTCCAGGAATGTGTATGACATTATCTTTAAGTATGGGAATGAGCATTGGCTTAAAGAAAACATTTTATATGATGTATGGAGAATTACTTGGAGTTGCTTTAGTTGCAACTTCCTCTGTTATTGGTGTTGCTACAATTATGCTTAAATATCCTACAATTTTTTTAGTTTTAAAATATGGTGGTGGAGCTTATTTGATTTATCTGGGAGTTCAAATGTGGCTTTCACGCGGGAAGATGGCAATTAACCTTGATGAGTGTAATTACAATATTTCAAAGAAAAGTTTAGCTATTCAAGGTTTTATAACAGCAATTGCAAATCCAAAAGGTTGGGCATTTTTTATAGCACTTTTACCACCTTTTATTGATGATTCTTTGCCTATGACTTCACAACTAGTTGTACTAATAATTATGATTTTACTTTTAGAATTTTTATGTTTAATTATTTATGCAAGTGGAGGTAAAACTTTACGAAAACTACTTCAAGATAGCTCAAACGTTAGATTAGTAAATAAAGTTGCAGGTACCTTAATGATGATTATTGGAGTTTGGTTAGCTAGTAGTTGATGATATTAAAAAGTAGAAATATTGCTACTTTTTAATATGGTTAAGATTTATATTTTAAAAGCTTTCCCATTCGTCTGTATCAACTTTTTCAGTGATTTCTTTTTTAATTGGACTTGTTTTCTTAGTAACTTTTTCTTTTGTAACTTCTCTTATTACTTCTTTTTGTACAAAATCTTGTTTTTCTTCTATTTTACGTTTAGTATCTTTCCCTTCAAAACTGTTTTTATCAACATTTTGAACAACTCTTGATGCTATTGTATTTGTCTCAATTGCAATCTCTTTTGTTTTGTCTGCAATAGCAGCATTTTGTTGTGTAAAGCTATCTAGTTGATTAATTGCATCAGATATTTGTGTCATACCAATACTTTGCTCTTTCGCAGCATTTGTTACATCATCTATTAATGCATTTGTATTAGAAATTTTTGCTTCTAAGTGAGTAAAGCCATCAATCATTTTAGTACTTATTTGTTTACCATTATTGGCTTTAGCTGTTGCATTTTCTACTAAATTCTTAATTTCTTTTGCTGCTTCAGCTGATCTTGTAGCAAGATTTCTTACTTCTTGTGCAACAACTGCAAAACCTTTTCCAGCTTCACCTGCTGTTGCTGCTTCTACTGCGGCATTTAAAGAAAGAATATTAGTTTGGAATGCAATTTGATCAATTACTGAAATTGATTCATTAATATTTATAACAGTATCATTAATTTCATCCATAGCCTTTGCTGTATCATCAGCTAGTTTTTGACCTTCATTTGCAGATGATTTTGTGTCATTAGAAATTGTTGACATCTCTTGTGCTTTTTGATTAGTTTGTTGGATATTACTTGTAATTTCATCAATTGAAGCAGCTGTTTCTTCTAATGATGCTGCTTGACTTGTTGCATTGTTAGAAAGTGTACTTACATTTTCAGTAAGTTGGATTGAACTATTTTGTAAAGTGATACCATCTTCTTGATTTGTTTGTAGTATTTCTGTAATCATATCATGCATTTCAATAATTTTATTTCCAACTTCACCTGAAGTTTTAGAATCAAGTTTAGCAAGAAAATCTCGTTGTGAATACTTACTTAATACATCACTTAATTTATTTAAATCTTCACCTAAAAGTTTTTCTAGATTTTCAAGCATTTCATTTAGAAGATTTTTTAATGAATTAACGCTTTCATTTGAAGTTGAACCTTCAATTCTTCTTGTCATAATCCCAGCTTTTACTTCAGTAACAACACTTAGTGTTGAATTAATAATTACTTCATTTTCTTTTTGTTCTTGAGTGATTTTATTTAAAGTTTCATCAGATTGAATTTTTAATCTTTCAGCAAGAATAAATTGTGCAATTGAAGAGTAAATAATAAATGTTAGTAAAATTGCTTCAAGTGCAAACATTACAATATGAAGTAGTGTAATTTCCCATGAACAACCATAAGAAAAATACATTATAACTTCACCATTCATTTGAACATTGCTTAACTGTAAATATGTAAATAATACGTGATTTATAACAGCTGCTAAAGTTGCAGATAATAATGCTGTTAAGTCTTTGTATCTAGCAAGTGTAGCAGCAAGAATAAAGTAAGCAAAGTGCATTTCAATCATTCCAGAATTTTGAATAATCATAATTGAAGGATAACTCATAAGAACAATACCAAAAATTATTCTTGATATCATTGTTCCTTTAAAAAACTTATAAGCAATAAAACTAAGTGCAAATAGTATTCCCCCAGTAATTAAGCCAAATAAATACATACTATTTGGTATAGAAGAAATACCAACTGTAATTAATAATAACACTGATGAAATAATCATCATATACTTATCACTATCTTCATAATCTTTTGTTAAGATTACTTTAATTTTATCTTCTAAATTACTAAATATTGGAAATAACATATGTAATTTTTCTTTCATTATTTATCCTTTAAGATTTTATTTATATCTTTTTTTATTAAATCTATATCATAAGGTGTATTTGTATAAACATATTTTTGTTTATATCCCTTATCATTCTTTTGAAATAGATATAAAAATCCAGTATGATTTATCTCTTCTTTATTTAACAATGAGGGTGCAAAATTTACTTTTAATTTTGTTGTAATTTTAAAAAGTTCTTGCTTTGAAAAATTTAAAGCAGTAAAATCTTTATTAAAAGACTTAACATAATCGTTAGTTAAATTTTTATCTGCATTTGTTAAAAGATTTATAAAATAGACTGAGACTCTTTTTTTATCTATTGTTTTATATAAATTGTTAAGTTGATTCAAGGCAATTATACAAATGTTTGAACATCCTGTATATCCAAAATATAAAATTGCTATATCTTTTTTTTCTTCTTTTAAGAATTTAAAATTAACATTAAGTTCTTTTTGGATTTTTCCAGAATCACTAAATAAATATATAAAATTAATAAATGCTATCATAGTAAAAGAAATTATAATTAATAATATTCCAAGAAATAATTTCTTTTTTGACACAACCTATCCTTTTTACAGATAAATTCTAACATATTTAAAATTAAAGTATAAGTTTTTTTTATTTTAATAATTTTTAGGTCTTGTAGATTTGTTTAAAGAAAAGAACGAATACTAATCATTAGTATTCGTTTTATTTTTAAGTTTTAGTGGTCTAATATTTGTTCTAAGAACATTTTTAACCTATCAGATTGTGGATTATCAAAGAATTCATTTGGCTCATTTTCTTCAACTATTTGACCTGCATCCATAAAAATTACTCTATCAGCAACTTTTTTTGCAAATCCCATTTCATGTGTTACACAAACCATTGTAATTCCATCATCTGCTAATTCTGTCATTACATCTAAAACTTCACCAATCATTTCAGGATCAAGTGCTGCTGTTGGTTCATCAAATAGCATAATATCTGGATTTGAACATAAACATCTTGCAATTGCCACACGTTGTTGTTGTCCACCAGATAATTGATTTGGATATTTATCAGCTTGGTCTGCAATCTTTACTCGCTCTAAATAATGCATTGCAGTTTCAATTGCTTCTTTTCTAGGCTTTTTACCAACCCATGTTGGTGCTAAAATTAAATTTTCTAAAATTGAAAGATGAGGGAAAAGATTAAAATGTTGGAATACCATTCCAACATGAGTTCTAACTTCTCTAATTCTCTTAACATCTTCAGTTAATTCTAAACCATTAATCATGATTTGACCTTCTTGAAAAGGTTCTAATCTATTCATACATCTAATAGTAGTTGATTTTCCAGATCCTGATGGTCCACAAATTACAACTCTTTCACCTTTTTTTACTTTTAAATTAACATCTTTAAGTACATGAAAATCTCCATACCATTTGTTAACTTCATTCATTTCTATCATATTTTCTAATTTGCTCATAATTCTTCCTATTCTTTACTATTTATGATCTGTATTAAATTTATCTTCAATTGATTTAGCATATTTAGACATACTAAAACAAATAACCCAATATATCATTGTTACAAAAACGTAACCTTCTGTTTCGAATCCTAACCAATTTGTATCACTATTTGTTAATGTAACCATTGCTAAAATATCAAATAACCCAATAATTAAAATAAGAGTAGTATCTTTAAAAAGTGAAATAAATGATCCTACAAGATTTGGTATTGATATCTTAAGTGCTTGCGGAAGAATAATTAATCCCATTGATTGCCAATAAGAAAGTCCCATTGCATCAGCAGCTTCATATTGACCTTTTGGAATTGCTTGTAATCCACCTCTTATAACCTCTGCAATATAAGCAGCTTGGAATAATGTAATACCAATTAAAGCTCGTAGTAACTTATCAAAATCCATTCCTTCAGGAAAAAATAAAGGTAAAATTACAGATGACATAAATAGTAATGTAATTAAAGGAACACCTCTAATAAACTCAATATATAAAACAGATATGGTTTTAATAATTGGCATATTCGATTGACGACCAAGTGCAAATAAAATCCCAATTGGAAAAGATGCAACAATACCAACAGAAGCCACAATAATAGTTAGAAGTAATCCTCCCCATTTTTCTGTTTCAACGTGTTCTAAACCAAAACCACCAGCTACTAAAGTATAAGTGATAATTGGAAAAGAAATAATAATAAATGCTTTTAATTTAACATTAACTCTTTTGAAAGCAATTATATATGCAACAAAAATTACTAAGGCTAAATTAGGTCTCCAATATAATTCTTCTGGATAAAAACCATAAATAAACTGATTGAATTTTTCAAAAATAAAAATCCATCTAGCACCATCTTTTGTAATTTCTTCTTTTGTTCCACTCCAAGTTGCATCAAAGATCATCCAATCTAATAATGGAGGAATAGTAATATAAAGAATATAAAAAGAGATAATTGTTAATATCGAACTTAAAACAGAAGGAAAAAGGTTTTCTTTAACCCAATGTACTATTCCTTTTGTTCCTTGGGGAGCTGGTTTAGCTTCTAATTTTTCATAAATTGCCATCTTATCTCTCCTTTATTTGCATTCTTGAATTTAAGTAATTCATTAAAATAGAGATGATAATACTTAAAGTTAAATATACTGCCATTGTCATAAGAATAATTTCAATTGCTTGACCAACTTGATTTAGCGAAGTACCTGAGAAAACTGTAACTAACTCAGGATATCCAATTGCAGTTGCAAGTGAGGAGTTTTTAACTAAGTTAAGATATTGATTAATCACTGGTGGAATAATTACTCTAAGCGCTTGTGGTAATACAACTTTTTTCAAAATAGTACTATCTTTTAATCCTAAAGCAGCAGCTGCTTCTTTTTGCCCTTTTGGAACAGCTTCAATACCAGCACGAACAGCTTCGGCAATATAAGTAGCTGTATAGATACTAAGTGCAAAAGCAAGTGCAAGTAATTCAGGAATTAAAGTCCAACCACCTTTAAAGTTAAACCCTTTAAGTGTTGCTATTTCTAAAGTTGCAGGCATACCACTTAATAAAAATACTAAAGTAGGTGCAGCAATTAAAATACCAATAGAAACCCAAAATAAAGGAAAATCCTCTCCGGTTTCATCATGTCTTTTAGTTGCCCATTTTTTTAGATAAATTACAGATGCAATTGCAATAATAAATGCAATAATTACTGCTGTAAATCCACTTTCTAAAATAGGTCTTGGAATATATAAACCCCTATTATTAAAGAAAATTGAATCAAAGAAAGATATACTTTGTCTTGGACTCGGAAGTGAAGCTAATACAACATTATACCAAAATAGAATTTGTAGTAATATAGGAATATTTCTGAATGTTTCAACATAAATCATAGATAATTTTGAAACCATAAAGTTTTTTGATAATCTTCCAATTCCAACTAAAAGTCCAATTATTGTTGCAAATATAATACCAATTACAGAAACTAAAATAGTATTTAATAATCCAACAAGAAATACTTTTCCATGTGAATCTGATTCGTCATATGCAACTAGTGATTGTAAGATTCCAAAGCCAGCTTCGCTGCTTAAGAAATCGAATCCTGTATTAATCCCACGTTTTTCAATATTTTCAAACATATTGTTTAAAATGAAATAGGTAAAGATAAAGATACCTGCAAGTGCAAGTACTTGATATATTATGGCTCTATTTTCGGGGTTATTATAAAAAGCAACCTCTTTTTGTCGAGCTTTTTTGTGTGTTTTCATTTGTTTGCCTTGTCATTAAAAAAGGGGAAATTAAATTTCCCCTTTTTTTTAATTAGATGTGTATATATTAAATTTATATTTGACTATCTAATTGGTGCTCCGTATTGTAATCCACCTTTAGTCCAAAGATTATTTAAACCTCTAGAAATTTTAAGTGGAGAATCTTTACCAACATTACTTTCAAATGACTCACCGTAGTTTCCAACATTTTTGATAATATTGTACGCCCATTTAGCATCTAAACCTAAGTTTTTACCAGCTTCACCAGATTCACCTAAGATTCTTTTAATTCCAGGGTTTTTACTACCTTTCATTGAATCAACATTTGCTTTAGTAATACCAAATTCTTCAGCATTTAACATTGCAATATGAGACCATTTAACGATATTAAACCATTTGTCATCACCTTGTCTAACTACTGGTCCTAAAGGTTCTTTTGAAATAATTTCAGGAAGTACTTTAACTGAAGATGGATCTTTTACTTTTAATACTAGACCATATAATTGAGAAGCATCAGAAGTTACAACATCACATCTTCCTGATTTAAATCCTTCAATTGTTTGACCAGATGTATCATAAGTAATAGGTTTATAAGTCATTTTATTAGCTTTGAAGTAATCAGTTAAGTTTAACTCAGTTGTAGTTCCCGCTTGAATACAAACAGTTGCACCATCTAATTCTTTAGCTGAATTAACACCAATTTTAGTAGAAACTAAAAAACCTTGACCATCATAATAATTTACACCAGCGAAGTTAAGACCTAAAGAAGTATCTCTAGTATTTGTCCATGTAGTTGATCTTGATAACATATCAATTTCACCACTTTGTAAAGCTGTAAATCTTTCTTTTGCAGTTAAAGGAACATATTTAACTTTTGAAGCATCACCAAAAACAGCAGATGCAACAGCTTTACACATATCAACATCTAAACCTTTCCATTGACCACTTGAATCTGTAGCAGAGAAACCAGCAATACCAGTAGAAACACCACAAGATAGTGTACCTTTTGCCTTAACATTATCTAGAGTATCAGCAGATACTACACTTGAAGCTAAAGCTAATGCAGCAACTGATAATGAAGCAGTTTTTAAAAATTTCATTTTTTTAATCCTTTTTATTTTAATCTGAAATAATTGTATATTTTAAATGTAGCAATTACATAGCAAAATTGTATATTATATAAACAATTTCAATATTTGTGTAATTAATAGATAATTTATATGAAATTTAGTGAATAAGAAGTATTTATTAAAAGAAGTAAAATTTGATTTATTTTACTTCTTGTGTAATTATTTAGATAGAGTTATTGGCACATATTTAATACATCTAGCTGAAAAAAATTCTCTTGAATAATTAGGTGAACTAAACATGTGATCTTTTAAAGACCATTCATTTGATTTCTCAATACTAACACTTTGGGCAACTTTTCTAACTGCACGACTTTCACAAAGTACTTTTTCACCACTATTAAAAGCAGTTTCAACTTCTGAAATTCTGCTTGAAGTTACATAATAATGTAATGCTATAAATGTAAAAGAAAGTGAAAACATTAAAAGAAAGCCTTTTTTTAGAGCACCTTTTGGCATAAAAGGTCTTGTCGTTACAATTAATGTTATGACTAATGCAAAGGCTGCAATTCCTAGATAACCAGCTTCTAATTTTAAAAATAGTTCCATTTTTATTCCTTATTTAATATATTTTTCTTCCCAGATTTTAAATTCATCACTAAAGTATTTGATTCTAATTTTTTTAAATTCTCTTGATGAATAAAGTGGCATGTTTGATTTATATGGTATTTCTTTTTGAATACTTTCAATCACTGCTTGTGTATCTTCTTTTGTTTTTCCATGAATCATAGTAAATAAATTATAATTCCAAGTAGGATATTTAGGTCTTAAATAACAGTGTGAAACTGCTGAAAACGAAGCTGCTATTTCTCCTATTCTTTCACCTTCTTTTCCTTCTTCTATATCCCAAGCTACCATTGCATTTGCACCAAAGCCTGCTTTTCTATGATTTAATATACAAGCAAATCTTCTCATAACACCTGCATCTTGGAAGTCTTGGAGTGTTTTGAAAAAATCTTCATAAGTAATATTGAGTTTTTCTATTATTTCTTTAAAGGGTTCAGATACAATTTTGATATCATTTTGTGCTTCTTTTATTACACTATAATGAAATTCATTTAATTCTAAATCTTTAAAGTTCTTTTTTTCTACTTTCTCTTTTTTGTCTTGTTTATTTGTTGTATCAAGTTTAACAGATATTTTAAATAGTTTTAGAGTTGGTAGAAGAATATAATCGTTTGCTTTTGTAAGTTTTGATAGTAATTCAACTGTATCTTCAAGATTAGATTTTGATTGAGGTGAAATAGCAATTGTAAACCAAATATTGTATTTGTGGTTTCTTTCATAATTATGTGATATTCCAGGATTAGAGTTTAGAATAACAACTGCATCATCAATTTTATCTTCATCAATTTCAAAAGCTACAAGTGAAGATTTGTATCCTAATTTTTTAGTATCAAAAATTGCAGATGTTTGTCTTATTATATTATTGGCTTTTTCTTCTTGTAGAATTTTTATTACTTCGTCTTCTGTTGTATTTAACTCTTTTGCTATTTGTTCAAAAGGTTTTTTTACTAGTGGAAAATTCTTTTGTACTCTATATAAAATTTCATCTTTCATACTTATTCCTATTATCAATTTGAGCAAAGTATATCAACAATTTTTTTTCACTGCATTGATTTAAAACAATTATTTTCCTTGATATAAATTAAGGGTTTAACTTATTTTTTTAATTATAATTCTAAGCATAAAACTCAAGGATAAAAAATGAAAACAAAGAATTTATTAATAATTGCATTTTTTGCAATATTTATGTTTTTAGGAATTAGTGCATTAAAACAAGGAATGCCTTCACCTAAGAATGAAAGAGTTTATTCAATATTACAAAAGCACATGCCTTATGTGGTTGAAAAAAGAGCAGGTGGATTTTCTATTAAAAGTAAAATCACAGGAATAAAAGAAAAGCCACCAGCAAAAGATATTTTTCTAAGATTAGAGCAATTAGAAAAACAATGGGGAATGGAGTTTTTAAAACTAGAAGGAAATAATCTATTTATTCTTGATAAAAATAAAAAAGAGATTACAAAAATCATACTAAAAAATCAAGAAGAACTTTCATGGGTAAAAGATTACTTTGAATTTAAATAAAAATATTTAACACTTAACATAAGTCAAGTGTTAAGGTTTAATTTTTAACTATACTTTCATTAAAATAACACCGAAATATAAGGAGTTTACATGAAGGTTAAGTTAAAAGATATTTTCCTATTTCAAGATTTAAGTGATGATACACTATCTCAGATTGAAGAATTTACTACACTTATCAAATTATCAAAAGACAATATACTATTTTATGAAGGTGATGAATCTAAATATCTTTATTTATTAGGTTCTGGAATAATAAAGTTGTATAAAACTGCATCAAATGACAAAGAAATTGTTATGAAATATTTTCATTCAAATGAATTAATAGCCGAAGTTGCAAATTTTGAAGGTATTCCTTATCCTGCAACTGCTCAAGCTTTTAGTCCTTGTGAAGTATTAAGAATTGATTTTATTAAATTAAAAGACATTATGTATAAAGATCCAAAATTATCATTTATGATTCAAACTTCACTTATTAAAAAAATTAGAAACTTAGAAAAACTTGTTTCATTACATGTAGTACTTGATTCAAAAGAAAGAATTGCAAAGTATTTATGTGAACATACAGAAGATTTCTTTAATACAAAAAACATTATGGTTGCAGAAATATTAAATATTTCTCCTGAGACTTTATCAAGAATGTTAAGAGTATTTAAAAATGATGGTTTAATTGATAGTAAAGCAAAAACAGTAGATAAAGAAAAGTTGAGACTTTTCTTTTCTTAGATTAAAAGGTGAGAAAATTAAAGGACTAATAAGTCCATTTAATTTTTTCTCTTAATTTTACAACTTCTCCTACAACTATAATAGCTGGTGTTGGCATACCTTTTGAATCTTCAACAATGTTTTCTAAAGTTGAAACGGTAACTTCTTGATCAGGTGTTGAACCTTTTGAGATTACTGCACATGGATAGTCTTTACTTTTACCATATTTCATTAGTTTTCTTGTAATTAATCCAATATTATGGAATCCCATTAAAAATACAAGTGTTTCATCATTTAAGAAACTTTCCCATTCTATTTGAGAAATTCTTTTTGTTGATTCATGTCCAGTTACTACTCTAAATGAAGTTGTAATACCTCTGTGAGTTACTGGAATTCCTGCATATGCAGGTACAGAAATAGATGAAGTAATACCAGGAATTATTTCAAACTTAATTTCTCGTTCGAATAAATAAATTGCTTCTTCTCCACCTCGACCAAATACAAAAGGATCTCCACCTTTAAGTCTTACAACTTTTTCATGCTTTAATGCTGCTTGATAAATGATTTCATTTATTTCATCTTGTGGCACTGAGTGTTTTCCATCTTGTTTTCCAACATAGATTAATTCACATTCCTTTTTTGCCGTTTCTAAAATCTTTGGATTAGCTAATCTATCATATATAATAATGTCAGCTTCTGTAACAATTCTTGCAGCTTTCACTGTCATTAATTCAATATCACCAGGACCTGCGCCTGTTAAGTATACTTTTCCCATTTTATTTTCCATCCTCATATATAAATATTCCCGAAGGTTTTTTAACATTAAATATTTCTCTATTTAAAAACCATTCTTTTGTGTGTATTACTGCTATTTTATTCGTGTCATTTACTGATACATATAATTGTGGTGATTTATTTGACCATCTGATATGTAATACTTTTCCATCAAAATTAAATGTATGTATAATTTTTAATGTTTTTGTGTCTATTATTTGTATTGTAGGAAAATCTTTTCCTGAATAAGTTACTGCTAAATGTTTTTTATCAGGACTTAAACTTGTAAATACAGGTAACCCTTGAGTCTCAATATTTTTGATAAAGTTGAAATCTTTATCATAAACTAAAACTTTATTATCTCCAACAGCAGGAACGAATACTTTATCTCCGCCTATACTCCAAAATCCGAAGTGAGGTACTTTTAATACCATTTTTCGCTCATCATTTAAATAGATTTTGATTTTTTTGAAAGTCATTGTATCTAAATCAACAACTCCATAGTGTGCTGAGGTAAAAAATCCTGCAATATAGTTATTATCTTTTATCATTGCATCAAAAGGTAACTCTCCTACATCTTTAAACTCTTTAAAAACTTTAAAATCAGCTTTACTTTTTCCTTCACTCATGTCTTTATAAACAGAAATAGTGTCATTATCCATTTGAGAGAAAATTAAATAGTCTTTATATATTTTAATACCAACATTTTTAGAATTGGTTTTAATCTTTTTAATTGGATTTAAATCTCTATCTAAAATATCAACACTTTTGTCATCATAATTTGCAACTGCAACATAAGTTTTCCCAATTACAAAGCCAATTGCTGATTTTGATGTTTTGTATTCTGCTAATATTTTTTCAGCTTCTGGGTCAAATTTAATTACATAACCATCTCTTGAAATTACATAACCATCTTTACCTTCAAATTTTACAACCCCATGGTTCATATTTCGCATACCTTCTATATTAGTTCTTTTTAAACCATTATAGATTGTTGCAAGTGAAGAACTTTCTCGCTCAACTACAAAGAATTTTTCTTTTGCATAACTTGAACTTAGTGCAATTACTGCAACTAAAAGTATTTTTATAAGTTTCATTTTATCTCCTAATTTCATCATCTGTTAAATAACATGATGGGTCTTCTTGCCATAAATCACCTGTCATTGCATAAGCTCTGCTTCTTGAACCACCATTACAAATATCTATATATTTACAGTTTGAACATTTTCCTCTTATTTCACGAGGGCTTTGTCTTAATTTATTTAAAATTTCATTTTCATTTGAAGTCCAAATTTCATCAAAAGGAGTTTCTAAATAATTTCCAACTGTAAATGGAAAAAATGGATCTGGTTTTACATTTCCTGCCCAATCCATATTTCCAAGTCTATTTCCAGCAGAGTTTCCACCCCAAGCTTTTAGTTTTTTCTCTAAAATCTCAGCTTTTTGTGGATATTGTTTTTTAAATCTATTTAATAACAGTATTGAATCCATTTCCATATTTCCTGTTACTAGGTCAATTTTACTATTATCTTTATAATATTCAAAGGCTTTATCGATTATAAATTCAACATATTCTCTTCTTTGCTCTTTTGAAATGTCAATTTCTAGATTCTCTTCTCCCCGTCCTGAATAAACAAGATGAGAGATATAAAGTTTATCAACATTTAACTCTTCGCATAAATCAAACATTGCATAAAAACTATCTTGTGTTTCTTTTGTAATTGTAAATCTAATTCCAGCATTTCCACCATGAGCTTGAACTAATTTAATTGCTTCAATAGATTTTTTATAAGAACCTTTCTGACCTCTAAATTGGTCATGGATTTCTTCAATACCATCAATTGAAATACCAATATAATTAAATGTGTCAATAATTTGGTCAACATTCTTTTCATTTATATATAAACCATTTGTAGATAGATAAGTCATAATTCCATTATCTTTCATACACTGTGCAATATCAAAAATATCTTTCCTTAAAAGAGGTTCTCCACCTGAGAAGATAACAAAGTTAACTCCTCCTTTTTTAAGTCTTGAAATAGTTTGTTCTATTTCTTTATAAGTTAAAGTATCTTTTTCATTTGCATCAGCTTTACTGTAACAATGATGACATGATAAGTTACAACGATTTGTAAAGTTCCATATCATAATAGAACCATTTAGAGTTCTAGATTTTGTATCTTCTAAAGTAGTTTTGATTAAGTTTGACAATCTAAACATTTTATTTATCCTTTGATGATTTAAATGTGTATATAAAATCAGTTATTGCATTTAATTCTTCAATAGAAAGCTTGTCTTGGAAACTTGGCATTACTGATCTTTTGTGACCTAATTGCTTATATGTAGATTTAGGTGCAATTATATGACCTTGAATTTCACCTCTTGTTCTTTTATCTGCCATTTCTTGAAATGAGGGTCCAAAAGCAACTGAGGTTTGGTGATGACAACCCCAACAATACGTTTTAAATACTTTTTCGCCACTTATATCTTGTGCAAAACTAAATGAACAAAAAAATATTAGTACAAGTGGTATTTTTTTTATTATACTCATTTTGTACTCCTTATTTTTTTTATGTTAAATGTTAACATAAATGCAAATATGAAGACTTGATAGCTATCAATATATTATGAATATAATTAGATAAAATTATAGATATATTTATAAAGGAGATAATAATGAAAAAAGTATTATTAGCTTTATCTTGTGCTTCCTTACTTTTTGCAAGTAATTATGATGATGGATTAGAATCATATAAAAATAAAGAGTTTAAAAAAGCTTATGACTTATTTTTACAAAGTGCAAACAATGGCAATTCGAAATCTGCTCATAATCTATCTATTATGTACAATAATGGGGATGGAGTTAAAAAAGATTTAAGAGAGTCTATTAAATGGTTAGAAATTGCAAGTAATGCAAAAAACTCTTATGCAATGACTCAATTAGCAAGTAATTATATGCAAGGTTATGGAGTTTTAAAAGATTATAAAAAAGCAGTAGCACTGTTTACAGAAGCTGCACTTTTAGATAATTCACAAGCTTCATTTAATTTAGCATATATGTATACTGTAGGACTTGCTGTAAAAGAAAATCCAAAAGAAGCAGTTTACTGGTATGAAAAATCTGCAAACTTAGGTAATACAAACGCACAAGTAAATTTAGGATTTATGTATATATCAGCTCAAGGTGTAAAAAAAGATTTGAGTAAAGCTGCTATGTATATAAAAAAAGCAAAAGATTCTGGAAACCCAAAGGCTTTAGAGCTTTGGAATGAATTTGAATTATCAAAATATTAAGGAATAAAAAATGGAAATAGTATTAACTTTAGTTTTCTCATCGGTACTTTTAGTTTTTATGATTTATCCTGCTATGAAAATAGTAGAATTTGTAGAAACAAAAATAGAAATTAGTGATAGAATTTATGATATTTCAACAGTTGTTTTAACAATTGTACTTTCATTAATTACTGGTGCACTTTTATATTATCTATAATCTTGTTTCATAAAATACTTATTAAGAATACCATGATATATTATATGAAAAACATGAACTAATAAAAATTAATAATAGTAGAATAGTTTTTATCATTTAATTTTTAATTGAACTGTTTGACCTAAGATTTGTTTGGTTAATTCTTTATCTGTAATATCAAGTTTTTTAGCAATTTTTGGAGCTATGATATATGAAACCCACGTGGATTTTATAATATCACCTTTTTTTAACTCTTTAAGTTTATAGATAACTCTTTTTTCTTCTTTTGATTTTAAGTTATTATTATAAATATATCCTTTTGCAAAAGCTGGAAAAGTTGGTTTATTATTTATATCTTTAAATACTATAGAAAAAGTAGTATCTTTATCTTTATAAGGATTTTTATCAAAATTTTGCCATATGATTTTTTTATCTCTTAAAATTTCTGTTTTAGCATATTTAAGTCTCATAGGCTGTGTAATTATGGAATGACCCATTTTATTTTTTATATATAATTCAAATGAATTGTTTGATAGTTGTTTTAATTTTAACTCAATAGCTTGTTTAACCATTTGTTCAGAGTGTATTCCTAAAAACTCATGTGAAGTATATTCTACTCTCGCTTTTGCATTTAATTTTGTAGGTGTTCCTTTTTTCTTTGGCATATGACATGAAATACAATCACTTGTTTGTCCAACTTCATCTAAAGTACTACAAATTTGAATATCATTTTTATTGATTTTATGTGAATGACAACCCATACAAACTTTACTGTTTACATAGTTTGAATTATTACTAGAACTATTATGTTTACTTGAACTCTCTGGACTTTCTAGATTTCCAAAAAATGTTGGTTTTAATTTATCATTCATAGTTGAAAAATTAACACCTTTTTGTTTAGTAAAAATCACTTTTGAAATTTGGTGACAATATGAACAGGAAACTCCATCTTTTAATCTATGATCAAATTCACTTGGCTGAGATTTTCCTTGCATTAAAGGTCTTAAATTTTTTACAGCAGGTGTATGACATATAGCACATGCATATTTTCTTGGACTTATTGCTTCTTTCATTTTAGTATGAATTTCATCAGTATAAATAGAAGATTTGTGATGCATACTTGAAGCGTGCTCTTTATAGATGGTTGGATGACATTCGTTACATGATTTTGAATCTAAGTATTTTGAAAATAAGAGTTGAGAGTTAAAAAGAAGGATTAAAATTAAAAGTTTTATTAAAATATCTTTTTTCATTTTAATCCTTTTGATAAATATTCATCTCAAAAGAGATGAATATTTACATATTCCTAATTATGCACCAGGGATATGTTGTCTGTGTTCAACAGAGTATGTAAATGTAGGAGTAGTTAAGTTATTAATATATTTAATAAATTTTCCACTTTCAGATTCATAAATACCAATTCTACCAGTTGTCCATTCAGAAATCATAGTCCATTTACCATGGTTTGCAGGTTCTGCATGAAGTAATCTTGGTTGTACAGGTTCTTTAACTTTATCACCTAATTTAGAAGTATATTCAATAACTTTATCTTTACCAATTTTTGGATTAGATTCAGGGAATGTTATAGTTTTATACTGTGTTGCATCCCAAGTTTGTAATACTTTTTTAGTTTTAGCATCAATTAATTGACCTTCTTTTTTACCAACTTTTACAATTTTATCAGTTTCTAAAGTTTCTTTGTTAATTAAGTAAACTTCATTATATGTTGCTGGTTTACCAAGAACTGTATCTGCCCATAAATATGGAGTATGTGGTGCAGTTCCTATGAATAATCCACCACCAGAAGTTTCAATTTTTTTAACAATTTCCCAGTTAGAATCCCAAATAACTACAGAACCTTGATTCATAGTTACAGTTGCATGTAATTGTTTACCCATTTTTTTATTAAACCAAGAAGATCCTTGACCTGGATGTGGTTTAGATTTTTTACCTGTGTAAACTTTTGCAGCTAAATTTTTCTCTTTGTAATCAACAATACCCATTACATCTGAACCTTGAGATGCAATCATATAATATCTACCAAAATCTTCACCTTCATCTTCATTTAAGAATGCATCATGAAGTACTTCACCGATATTTGGAACATCTCCAACGATTGGGAAATCAGGTTTTGAATAATCAATAATATATACTCTACCAGCATCTTTTAACGCCATTGCAAAGTAAGGACCATAAGGAGTATCTGCTAAAGATGCAACTCTAGACGCTTCAATTTGACCTTTCATATTAATTACTGCAGATGTATCATATGCTTTTAATGGCTCTAAAGTCATTGCATCACATAAAACTGCTCCACCTGGAGTATAGTTTCCAGCAATTACATATTTACCATCTGGAGATACTGCAAGTCCTCTTGATTCAAAACCAACTTGAACAGAAGCAAGCGCTGGTTGACCAGGTGCTGCAATATCAAACATAGTTAATCTTCCAGATCTTGAAATTGAGTAAGCATATCTTGGGTTTTTCTTATTTGTTACTGTTACGTGAACTGCGAATCCAGCTTTATGTCTAGATAATACTTTTCCATTAGTTGAATCAATAAAGTCAACTAAAGAGGCATCTCTTTCAGTTGCAAATGTAATATCAAGAACTGATTTAGTATCTGCTGATTTAGTATATTTTTTAGCTAATGCTTCTCTATCAGCTAATTTTGTCCAAGTTGAGTGAATTTGATCGAAATCTAATTTATAATTTGTATTATCTTTCCAATCCATTAACCAATCAACCATACCATCTGCATCATCTTTAGAGAATGAATGATCCCATTGAGGCATTGCTGTATTTTCAACACCTGCTAAAATTGCATCTCTTAATACGTGTCTTTCTTTTTTCTTTAAAGCACCTGGTCTTAAATCTGACCCAACCCCACCTTGGTGAATTGGTCCATGACATCCCTGACACTCTTTTTCATATACTTCTGCAAAATTCATATCTGAAGTACCTGCAAACAAAGAACCTGCTGTTACAACTGTACACGCTGCTAAACTTAAAACTTTACCTAATTTCATAATTTCTCCCTTTATATTTAATATAAAAATAATCATTGAAGGCCAAGATATTAGTTATTTACCCTCTTTAGATAAATAAGTAATATCTCGGCGAAGTTTTCTCTTAAAATCATTTAAACGAGAGGAACACGACTTCCTCTCATTTTTTTAATCTTCTTCTTCCTCTAGTTTTCTCTTCTCTTGTTTATAAATCCAAAACATTGGAATTATAATAAATGTGTGAAGAAAAAGTGTTAGTGTTAAAGGACCTTGGTTTAACGTAGCAAAAAAGCTAGGTACTAGGTCAGTCATTGGTTCAAACATAATATCTCCTTATCTTTCGTGTCTTGCATTTTTTGATGTAGTTAATAAATCTTTTATTAAGTACACAAAACCTATGAAAGTCATTACACCTGTTGCTAATCTCCATCCTAGACCTTGTACAAACCATACCATGTCTTGAGATACAAAGAATGCTTCCCATGTTGCTCCCATTTGAGCACGTTCAACTAATACTTGACCATATCCAGCTACTGTTAAAGAAACAGTCATTCCTAAAACACCAAATGTGATTAAGAAAATCGCCATTTTAGATTCAAATGTAGCTTTCATAACTTTAATTCCATTTTTACCTTGAACACCAAGATAGAACATACCAATTAAAATAGTTGCATAAGCTCCAAAGAACGCTAAGTGACCGTGAGCTGATGTAAACTGTGTACCGTGTGTATAAATATTAACTTGTGGTAATGTATGGAAGAATCCCCAAACACCAGCTCCTAAGAAGTTACCAAAAGCATTTGTAACAAACCATGCAAAAGCAGGTGAGTTATTCATTGTTTTTTCACCAGATTGTGCGCCTTCTTTAATTCCAGTCTCTTTACCCCAGTCATAAACAACGTGTACAAACATAGCTACTAAAGGAACAGGTTCAAGTGCAGAGAATAATGCTCCAATTTCCCACCAGTACTCAGGAGTACCAATCCAGAAATAGTGATGACCCATACCTAAGATACCAGATCCAAATAACATAGCTACTTCAATCCATAACCACATTTCAACTACTTCTCTTCTTGCACCAATGATTTTGATTAATCCATAAGATAATAAACAACCAACAAATACTTCCCAAGTTGCTTCAACCCATAAGTGAATTACCCACCACCACCAGTACTGATCCATAGAAATGTTATCAGTAAAGAACATACCAGCTAGATATAAACCAGCAAGTGCTAAAACATCTGCCATTAATACAGTAACAATACCTGTTTGTTTACCTTTCATTGCAGTTGCAAAAAGGTTAAAAACAAATACTAAAACAACAACAACAATACCAATATCAGCCCATCTTGGAGCTTCAATGTATTCTCTACCTTCGTTAATAAACCAAATAGTAGATTCAGTTGCAGGTCCAATTTGAACTAGAATATATACTAAAACAACTACAGTAACAGCTGCTGTTAAAATATAAAAAGCTAATTTACCAATTGCAATACCAACAGTTTCAATACCAGTTTCTTCAGGTAAAAGGTAATAAACAGAACCAATCATTGCATATAACATCCAAACAACAAGTGCATTAATATGTACCATTCTAGCTACTGAAAAATCAAAGATTTCAAAAAGAAAACTTGGATATAAGAATTGAGTGGCTGCAATAAGCCCCATTAATAATTGTGCACCAAATAAAATAGCTGCAACTACAAAATAGTTAATCGCTAATTTTTGAGATTCAAATTTTAAATTATTTTCCATGAATCGCTCCTGTTACTCCATCAGTTGACATTCTCGCAAAGTTTCTTGGGAAACCGTTTGTATCAATAGATGACATATGTTTTAAGAATGCTACAAGTCCCATAGCTTCTCTTTCAGTAATATCTAAATCCGGCATCATTCTTTCATGAGTTGGATATTGTGAAGGGTCTTGTAAAAATTTAGACATAGCTTCTTCTTTTGTAGTAGAATTAGTCATTCCTAAATATGGCCCATTTGGTCCCCATGCTGGATCTAACCACGCTTTTGTTAAATCAGGAGCATAATAAGCACCATTTCCAAGTAAAGTATGACAGTTCATACAGTTTTTAGCTTGTGAACCTAATTTACCTAAGTGAAGTAACTCACGAGCTTCTTCTTCGCTCCAGTCATCTCTACCAAAGAATTTTTCTTTCTCACCAATAACTGGCACCTCATGACCTCTTTTTGTATCCATTTCGTAAGTAATTTTGTAATTAATTACTGTTGGTCCTGGTACTCTTTTTGTAATACCAGCTTTAAGATCTTCATCTGTCCCCATACTAATTTGACCTAACGAATCAAATGTTAACCAAATTAATAATATTGAAGCAAAACCAGTTACCCACGCTGCTGATCTTCTCCAAAAAGGAATACTCGTCCATACTGAAACAACTTTTTTTGACACTTGTTCCTCCTAATTTTTTTACTGTTCGTATCTTTGTTCACTTCTAATATTCAAATAATAGTAAAGGTGTGGAAGGATCAAATAACACACCATTGTTACCATTAATGCTTTTATAGTAAAAGCATTACTTTGAATAGTAGTAGCAACGTAATACATACAATATGTTTGTAAAGCCCAAAACATATATGCGAATGGCATATATACTGTTCTTATCTTCTCCATTTTCACTAGCGTATATATTGCTATGTAAAACAGTCCAAATAACAATACAAATGAAGATGATAAAAATATAGGTAAGAAATCATCTAATGCAATTTCCGGTCTAATAATTAAAACAGGTTCCATACTTCTTCTCCTCTTTTGTTAATACAAGAACTATGGAAAAATTTTAGTCTAAAGAGAGTATAAAAAAAATGATATATGTCAATTTTGAGTGAAATTTATAAGGAATTTAAATAAAAAAGTAAATAGTTTTTAAAACTATTTACTATTGGTCTTTTTTAGGTTTACAAGCTTGTAAAAGCGTATTTAATTGGTCTTTTAAATTATTAAGTTTTTCTGTAGATTTTATTAAGTCTTCATGTGATTGAATAACCATATCTTCGCTTTTATCTAGATAAGTTGAAAGATCTCCTGAATGCTTTAGTTCATCAATTATCTTATCAAACTCATCTGTAATTTCTTCAAGCTGTACTGAAGCATTTTGTGATTGTTCAATTGCTTCTTGTGAATAATTAACAGCTGAATTTATCTTATTAATAAAACAGTTAATAGTATCAGAAGCTTCTACAATCTCTTTTTCTGCTTCAATTTTCATTGGTTTTAATTCAGAAACATCAGATGTTTGAACTAATTCTTTAGAATATTGTAAAAACTTTTTTGCATTACTTTCCATTTTTCTTAATTGAACAAAACTATATATTATTAGAAGAATACTAAACAAGAAAAATAAGTATTGAATATATCTAATAAAATCAGTTTTTTCCTCTGCGTGCAATGTATACAAAGTAACTAAGCTATCTACTTCATTTAAAAGTATATTATTTGTATTATGAATAGTGTTTATAATATCTTTTATTTTTTGTTCATTATTTGTTTGTTTATCCATTGTATATTTTTTAAAATTATTTATCTCTAAATAAAAATCATCCCAAAGTTTTTGTATTTTAGAAATTTGATTTGAAATTACTTCAGTAGGAGATTTTTCAATACCAATTAAAGTATTTCCATCTTTTAAAGAGTTTAGATTATATATAAATTCAATAGTTGCCATATCTAGTTCATTAAAAGAATAGTGCTTATTATGATAAGTATAAAAAATATTTTTAGAAATCTTTTGAGTAAGCATTCTTTCTTTTCCTGCAAGATTTATAATCAAGGCATCTTTTTTATTTTTTTCACTAAGATAAATAGTTGTATTAATTATACTTAGCATTAATAGTATGAATAAAATTCCTAGTAGTTTAATTTTTCTGCTTATTGTATTTGTTTTCATATTCCAACTCCTGTGAAGATATTCTCTAAAGAAGTTTTATTTGTAATTATTACTTCACCATTATCAATTTGTATTGTTCCATTTCTTGATAGCTTTTTTAATACTCTAGATAGAGTTTCAGGTTGTATATGTAGCATAAAAGAGACTTCTTGACGTTTAAGTTTATTAAACATTTCAAGATCTTGATTTAACATAAAAGCTACTTTTGAAGTAGCATCAAATACAAGCTCTCTATTTAAAATACATTGTAATTGATGAGTTTTATCTAGTAATATTTCCATAAGCTCTGTTGTTAAAATATTTTTAGATAAAAAAATCTCTTGGAACTGTTTAAAGTCAATTGATAAGACAAGGGAATCTTTTACAAACTCAGCATTTGAAAAACAATATATATCATGATTCTTAATCGATGATAACTCAGATATCATAGAGTTTTTATATATATGATAAAGAAAAATTTCATTATCGAACTTATCTAATTTGAATATTTTTAGTAATCCAGAAACTAAAAAAAGTATATTTTGTTTAGTTTCACTTTCATAGTATAAAATAGAGTCTTTTTCATATTTTGAAATACTTGATATTGAAGCAATCTGTTCTTTTTGCTTTTCATCTAAAGTATCGAAAAAACTTATCTCATTTATAGTTTCTTGTATGGTCAAGGTATTCCTAACTTATTGTTTTATTTAAGCAATTCTATATTATCCTTTTGTAAAAGTATATTAAACAATAAAATAAGGTTATTTAAAATGAATTTTAAAAAGTATATTAAAGCAGTTGGAACTGGTCCTAAAGGTAATAGAGAATTAGAAGAAGATGAAGTAATTAATGCAGTAGAAGCAATCTTAGAAAACAAAGTTACACAAAGCCAAATAGGAGCTTTTTTAATTGGATGGCGAACAAAACTTGAGACAAATGAAGAACTAACAGCTGCTGTAAAAGCTTTAAAAAGATACATGAAGTTTAGCAAAGTTGAGAATTCATTAGAATTAGGATATTCGTTTGATGGTAGAACTAATAATCCATTTTTATTTCCTTTATATGAAAATGTATTAAAAGAATTTCATGAAAAAAATAAAGATATAAGGGAATTAAATCTAATTATTTCAGGGGATTTACTACAACCTGCAAAAAATGGAATTACAACAAAAGAAATATTTGAATCTCTTGACCTAAAGCAACACGTATACTTTTTCAATAGGATAGAATACTTAAAAGAGTTAAGTGATATAACGCCTTTAAGACATGAATTAGGATTAAGAACTGTATTTAATACAGTTGAGAAGTTATTAAATCCTGCTCAAAGTGAATATGGAGTTACAACAGCTTTTCATAAACCCTATGTAAAAAAATATTTAGCAATGTTTAAAGAATATTATAAAGAAGTTCTAGTTGTAAAAGCTAGTGAAGGAAGTCCTGAGGTATTTAAAGATGGAAAATACTGGAAAGAAGTAAATGGAGAAATCCAAGAATTTCCTTTTTCATTAAAAGATTTTGGAATTTCATATGATAAAACGTATGATAAAATTTCTTTAGAAGAAGCCTTAGAGATAGTTAAAAATCCAGATGAAGAGATTATAAAACTTGCAAAGTTTAATATTGCTCTTTATTTAGTATTTGCCAAAAGAGTTGATAGTTTAGAAGAAGCTTGGGAAAGGTTAAATTAATTTGACCTTTTTAAGTTAAATTATATTAATCTTGCAAGTTAAGAATAGAAGGAAAAAATATGTTAATAGATGGATATGGTAGAAAACACGACTACTTAAGAGTATCAGTTACAGAAAGATGTAATTTTAGATGCCAGTATTGTATGCCTGAGAAACCTTTTTCGTGGGTTCCTAAAGAGAATTTACTTTCATATGAAGATTTATTTAAATTTATAAGTGCATCAATAGATGAGGGTATAAAAAAAGTAAGAATTACAGGTGGTGAACCACTTTTAAGAGAAGGTTTAGATACTTTTATAAAAATGGTTTTTGATTATAAAAATGATATAGATTTAGCATTAACAACTAATGCTTTTTTACTTCCAAATGCAGCTCAAAAATTAAAAGATGCAGGATTAAAAAGAATTAATATTTCATTAGATACCTTAAGACCTGATGTAGCAGCAAAAATTGCACAAAAAGATGTTTTAAAAACAGTTTTAAAAGGTATTCAAGCAGCAGATGATGCAGGATTAAAAATCAAAATAAATTGTGTTCCAATTAAAGGAATTAATGATCAAGAGATTGTTGAGGTATTGGATTTTTGTAAAGAACGTGGTTATGTTATCAGATTCATTGAATTTATGGAAAACAACCATGCAAAAGATGGAGCTAAAGGTTTAACTTCTGATGAAATGAAAGAGATTATTTCAAGAAAATATAAAAACTTCAAAGAAGTTCCAAGAGATACAAGCTCACCTGCACAATATTATGAATTAGAAGATGGATATCAATTTGGTATTATCGAACCTCATAAAGATGATTTTTGTTCAGCATGTAATAGAATTAGACTTACTTCGGAAGGTTACTTAATTCCATGTTTATATTTTGAAGATGCAATGAGTATCAAAGAAGCAGTTCAAAATGATAGAATTGATGAAGCTGTTGAAATCTTGAAAAAAGTATTAGCTGGTAAACCTGAAAAAAATAAATGGTCAGTTGATGATGGTAATGAAGTATCAACTAGAGCCTTCTATGAAACAGGCGGATGATATTAGATAAGTATTAAACATACTTATCTAAAAGAGACGTTGTCCTATCTTTGTCTTTTTTATTAAAAGCATCGATTCCTGCTCTTAGAAGCATTTCTTGATGTGTTTGTGGTATAAGATTTAAATCATTATATCTATCTTCTTCTCTACGTTTAAAATTATTCTCTGTATTTATTTCATTTACTCTTTGATCAATTTTAAAATCTTTTAAAAATAAATTTTTTTCTAGTAAATAAACAATTGCATAAATTTCAAAAGGGTCAATTTTTTGATTCTCTTTTTCTTCATTTATTGATTTCATCCAATATAATGTTGTAATTATGTCATGTGTAATATGATTAATTATATTTAAATTTTTTGCATAATCAATTATTTTGTATTCATTTACATTTAACCATCTATCTTTTAAATTTGTGCCTTTATCATTAAAGTTTTTTTTGTCATCAATTACATTATATAAATTTTTAATTCCGAAATCTTCGATTCTTCTTTGGATATTTATTACAACAGCATTCCAAATAGCAAATAGGGAATAAGTGTATTTTTCTATTTTAATTAAATCATAAGCTTCTTTAAAAGAATAGTTTTCAGATTCACTTAAATTAAAACTTTTATCATTAGGATTTCTTAATATTTCTGGTGTATTAATCATTGTAACTCTTTCTTTTTTTGTATAAAAAATATTATAACATATTATTTAATAATACATTATAGTCTTATTTTAACTATTTTGTAGTTCTATTTAACTTTTATTAAAGGAACTTTTACTATAATACGCGTCCACTTACAAAAATTGAAGTGAAATACATATACCTATTAGGAGGTCATGATGGCTTTAGATCAGGATTTAAAAGCAGAGATTGTTGCAAAATACGCAAAAAAAGACGGTGATACAGGTTCAGCACAAGTACAAATTGCTATATTAACTAAGCAAATTTCAGTATTAACTGAGCACTTAAAAACATTTAAAAAAGACCACTCTTCAAGATTAGGACTTTTAAAAATGGTTGGAAAAAGAAAAAGACTTTTAAAATATTTAAGAAGAACTGACTTTGCAGGATTTACTGAATTAGTTGCTTCATTAGGAATTAGAGCTAAATAATTTTAGTTTTCTAACTTCTTTAAAAAAGGTTTACAGTTTTACTGTAAGCCTTTTTTTTTACTCAAAAAATTAAATTTTACAATTAATTCTTTAGAATAACGAATATTAATGATGTTTTATGTAAAATATAAA
Source organism: Arcobacter peruensis (assembly GCF_003711085.1). Lineage (NCBI taxonomy): Bacteria > Pseudomonadati > Campylobacterota > Epsilonproteobacteria > Campylobacterales > Arcobacteraceae > Arcobacter > Arcobacter peruensis. The sequence goes on along the minus strand of NZ_CP032363.1, from coordinate 1,517,901 downwards.
CAATAAAATATGTCAGGATATAAATGTTATTAACAAAAAAAAGTGAATATGCACTACTTTCTTTGATTTCAATTGCTAGAAGCGATGAACCAATTAACGTAGATGTATTATCAAAAGAATTAAATATATCAAAATCATTTTTAGCAAAAATTATGCAAAATTTAGCGAAGCACGAAATTGTAGTCTCTCATAGAGGGGTTAATGGTGGATTTGCTTTAAAAAAATCTTATGATCAAATTACTATATTAGAAATTACAACAGCAGCAGAAGAAAAAGTACCTTCTGTTTTTGAATGTTCACCGTCAGTGAATTCTTGTCCAAGTCAAGTAGGAATGTTATGTACTATTTGGCCTTTATTAAATAATTTACAAGCAAAAATTGATGGATTTTTAGGGGATTTAACTTTAAAAGATATTGCTTCATGACTCTATTTCATATTTCACATACAGATTTAGATGGATATGGATGTCAATTAATTACTAAAGAGATGCTTCGTTTAGAACATTTTAAAGAAGCTTTCTTTTACAATGCAAATTATGGTCAAGAAGTTAAGTTAACTATTAAAAAAGTTTTAAAACAAATAGAAGATTATAAAGAAGAAGAGATTTTTCTATTAATTTCAGATTTAAATTTAACTACTCAAGAATCAAAAGATTTAGATAAAAATATAAATGAATTAAATGAAAATGGTTTTAATATAAAGTTACAGGTTCTAGACCATCATGCAACTGGACAAAAAAGTGCAGACATGTATCATTGGTACTATTTAGATATAAATAGATGTGCTACAAAAATTGTATATGATTATATGTGTGAAGAGTATAATGCTTTTAATTGCGATGAAAGAGCATGGCTTTCTCCTTTAGTAGATGCAATTAATGCTGTTGATATTTGGCTGGATCATGAAATTAAAAACTTTGAGTTTGGTAAAGTTTTATTAATGATGGTTTCAAAAGCAAGAGAGGTAAATAATATACTTTTTGCTGATCTAAATAGAGAATATAGAATTTACTTATTAAAAGAAGCTTGTAAATATTTAGAGAAAAGAGATGGAAATATCTTACTTGATAATGCTCTTCATTCTATGAAGAAAGAGTTTTTAAAGCTAGATAAAAAAGATGATACACTAGATAACTTATCAGCTAAGTTTTTAGTAAAATCACTTGCTGATATTAAAGATAAATTAACAATTACATACAAAGGTCATAAAGGACTTTTAACATATTGTTTAGGTTCTATTTCTATTCCAGCAAATGCATTTTTAAAAGCAAATACAGATTTTGATTTTTTTATTGATGTTGGAAGAAAAGGTAATTCTAGCTTTAGAGCTGATGGAAAAGTTGATGTTGCACAAATGGCAGCTAAGCTTGCAAAAGGTGGAGGTCATGTAAATGCTTCTGGTGCAAAATTCCTTGATTTTAAAGAAACTATCAATTATGAAGATGTAAAAACTTATGTACAAGGAAAATTAGACAAAATCTAATTTTCCTTTTCCCCCTTTAAACCCCTATTTTAAACCCTTCCTTCTATACTAAAACTTTTTATATTTTTTAGGATGTAAAAATTAAATACTGTGATATAATTCTATTATTAAAACACTCATAATTAAAAGAGAAAAAATGAAAGAAAAAAAAATAATTGGTAAGAAAGAAACCATCTCAATTTTAGATTTAGATTTATATGATTTAGATGCAAAAGTTGACACAGGTGCAGATTCAAATGCCTTACATTGTGATAATATCGTTATTGAAAATGATATGGTACATTTTTGTTTATTAGATGAAGTACATGAGTCTTATCATGGAAAAAGAATGTCACTTCCTTTATATAAAGTAAAAAAGGTAAAAAGCTCAAATGGTGAGATTCAATTAAGACCTTCTATTAAAGTATCTGTTGAGTTTATGGGAAAGAAATATAAGAGCATTATATCTTTAACCAATAGAGCTGATATGAAATTTCCTATGTTAATAGGGAGAAGATTTATGCAAGAAAGATTTTTAGTTGATGTATCAAAAGAATACATGAGTAAAGAAATAAAAAAGGAAACAAAATGATTGTTTACATATTATCAAGAAATGCAAAGTTATACTCAACTGCAAGATTAGTTGAAGCTGCACAAGAAAGAAACTGGGACGTTCGAGTTATTGATTATTTAAAATGTACTATTGAGATTATGAAAGGTGAATTAGTAATTAATTATTTAGGAAAAGTTCTACCTACACCTGATGCTATTATACCAAGAATTGGTGCGAGTAGAACATTTTATGGAACTGCAATGGTTAGACACTTTGAGATGATGGATGTTTTCTCAACTTCTGGAAATTTAGCAATTGCAAGAAGCCGAGATAAATTAAGAAGTTTACAAGTACTTTCAAAAAATGATGTAGATATGCCTAAAACAGTTTTTGCTTCAAATAAATCAAGTGCAAAAGATGTTATTGCTTTAAGTGGTGGAGCTCCTTTAGTACTTAAAATTCTTGAAGGAACTCAAGGTGTTGGTGTTGTTTTAGTTGATAGTGAAAAAGCTGCTAAATCAGTTCTTGATGCATTTTATGGAATGGATGTAAACTTACTTGTTCAAGAGTTTATTGAAGAAGCAGGTGGAGCTGATATTAGAGCTTTAGTTGTTGGCGGTGAAGTAGTTGGTGCTATGAAAAGACAAGGTGCAGAGGGTGATTTTAGGTCAAACTTACATCAGGGTGGAAGTGCAACTGCCTATAAGTTAAATAGAAAAGAAAAATCAACTGCACAAGCTGCTGCTAAAGCTATGGGTCTTGGTTTTTGTGGGGTTGATATGATTCCATCAAGTCGTGGTCCTTTGGTTATGGAAGTTAATTCGTCTCCTGGATTAGAAGGTATTGAAAAATCTACTAAATTAGATATTGCAGGAAAGCTTATGGATTATATTGAGAAAAACGTTACTCCAACAACTCCTAATAAAAAAAGAAAAATAAAAAGAGACAACATTGGAGCATAAGAATTCAAAGGTAGAGTTTGCAGGTACAGAAATATTAAAAGGTACAAACGTAACTTTAAATTTAGAACTACCTAAACTTTATCACTCTCCTATGGATTTACCAATTAGAGTAATTAGAGGGAAGAAAGATGGCCCTACTATTTTTATTAGTGCTGCAATTCATGGTGATGAATTAAATGGTATTGAAATAATTAGAAGATTTAGAAAGTTAAGTATTCTTAAAAGACTAAAAGGTACTGTTGTTTTAATTCCTATTGTTAATATTTATGGAGTGATGACACTATCACGATATATGCCAGATAGAAGAGATTTAAATAGATCTTTTCCTGGTACTAAAAAAGGTTCATTAGCAAGTAGAGTTGCAAAAGTATTTTTTGATGAAATTGTATCAAAGTGTGATTTTGGAATAGATTTACATACAGCTGCAATTCATAAATCAAATTTACCACAAGTGCGAACAAATCTTAATAATGAGTTTACAAATAACTTAGCTAAGAAGTTTGAAGCACCAATTGTATTACACTCAGAATTAAGAGATAATTCACTTCGTGCAGAAGCACAAGAAAAAGGAATACCTGTACTTTTATATGAAGCAGGAGAGGCTTTACGATTTGATGAAACTTCTATTAGAATTGGGGTAAAAGGCATTGTAAATGTTCTAAGAGAACTTGATATGCTTCCTGCTGTTAGTAAAAAAAGAAAATACAAAATGCCTATTGTTACAAGAAGTAGCCAATGGATTAGATCAACTGAAAGTGGAGTTATTAGAACTATTAAAGCACTTGGTGATATTGTAAAAGAAAATGAAGTAATTGCTTATGTAGATGAGCCTTTAGATGATGAAAGTTTTGAAATAAAAGCATCTTTTGATGGCGTGATTATTGGAAAATCTGAAATACCTTTAATACAAGAAGGTGATGCAATTTTTCATATTGCAAAGCTAAAAGATTTAGAAATTGCAGAGAATAAAATTGAATACTTTAATGAAGACGCAATTTTTGAAAGTGAATTTCGAGAATTAAAAGAAGAAGAAACAATAGAATAGGGTGATGCAACTATAATAAAATTATAGTTGCAAGACCTAAGAAGCTAAAGAATCCTACAATATCAGTTACTGTTGTTAATATTACAGTTGAACCAATAGCAGGGTCAATATCTAATTTTTCTAAAACTAATGGAATTACTGCTCCAAAAAAACCAGCACTTACTAAATTTATAATCATAGATATTGCAATTACAATTCCAAGAAGTGGAATATTAAACCAAAAATATGCAATTACTCCAATAACAAAAGCAAATAATAAACCATTTACAAGTGAGATTATCACTTCTTTTATAATAGTCTTTTTTGCATCATCATATTCAATTGAACCCAATGCCATTTGTCTTACTGTTACTGTAAGTGTTTGTGTTCCTGCATTTCCACCCATTGAAGCAACTATTGGCATTAAAACTGCAAGAGCAACTAGTGATTGGATTGTTGCATCAAATAATCCAATTACAATTGAAGCTAAAATGGCAGTAATTAAGTTTATACTTAACCAAAAAGCACGATTTTTACCAATTTTAAAAATACTTTCTTCTTCTTCGGCTTTATCACTAACCCCTGCAAGTGAGTAAAGTTGTTTTGTATCTTGTTCTTGCATAAGATTTCTTACATCATCATGCGTTACTCGACCAAGAAGTTTATTATCAGAGTTTATGATTGCTAAAGCATTTAAGTTATAGTTTGTAAACATACTAACTACTTCATCTATTTCTTCTTTATCATTAAAGCTATAGTGTTCAATGATATCCTTAGGTAGTTCTTTAAAAGTTTGAGTTCTCTCAAATAAAATCAACTCTTCTAAACCAATTGAACCTAAGTAGTTATTCTCATCATCTGTTAAAAAAGCATGGAAAATATCATGTAAGATATTTAAATCTTTTTCTTTTTTTAATCTTTTTAAAGCAGTATCAATTGTTTCATTTATATTTACAGAAAATAGCTCTTTTTGCATAAATGCACCAGCTTGCTCTTCTTCATAAGCATTAAGCTCTTCAATAATTTGTTTATCTTCATCATTTAGCTTAGATAAAACTGTTTGTGCTGCACCTTCATCTTTTTGAGATATATTATAAATAAGCATAGATGCATCATCACTATCCATACTTGACGTTACTTTTGCAACTTTCTTTTCACTTATTATATTAGTAATCTCTTCTTGAATATATGTTGGCATATTCACTAATATTTGTGCAAATAAATCACTTGGGATTTTTTTACAGATATTTTTGTATTCATTAATTTCAATATCTCTTAAATCTTGTAAATCTTTTGCAATATCAAAAGGATGAATATCACTAATACCTTTTTTATAATCTTCAATAATTGATATTAACTTTGTATTTAATTCTAATACTATTTGTGTTTGATCCATTTCTTCCCTAGTTAAATTTATTATTCTTCACTATCTTTTTTTATAACTTTTTTTGCTGCTTTAAGTTTTATATTCTCATTTTTTTCATACTCTTTTAGTAAAGATATCGATATTTCGCCTCTTTTACTAGATACTGTTTTATAGTTTATTTGATATGAAATTATCGCTATTATAGCTGTTTTTGTAGAGTTTAGTGAATATGAAAGTGTATGTATTAAATCAAACTTTTCAAATACTTTAGCTGTTATTTCTTCAATAAAATCAAAATTATTGTCTATATCAAATTCAAACTCAATTAAATCATTTATAACTCCATTCTTTTTTAAAGAGTAGTTATAAAAAACTTTTGTAAAAATATAGCTATTTGGAATATAAATAGTTCTACCTACATTTTTAATTTCTTTGATATTTGTATAATCACTCACTTCATTTAGTTTGATTTTGATTAGTGAAATATTAGTAATGTCTCCAATAGTATGTTTAGTTTCAAATTGAACCATAACTCTATCTCCCACTCTTATTACATTTGAGAAAAAGATATAAATTGCACCTGCTATATTTAGTATTATCTCACGTGTTGCAATTGTTAAAGCAGCAGCAATAATTCCTAAAAATGTAATAATATACATGATATCGTTGATATATCTTATAATGATAAAAATTAAAATAGAAAGTACAAAAAGTAAGGCCATAAGTTTTCTATAATTCTTTTCAAGTTCTTCACTTTCTTTATTTCTTACAAGATAAAAGAAAATAAATAATGAAATTTTATATATAAAATAAGAAACTATAATTATGCTAAATGTTGTTATATGTTTAATAAAAACTTCGTTTTTATACTCTTCATATTTTCTTTTTAAATCATCTTTTGTTTCTAAAAGTGTTTCATACATTTTTTCTATATTTTCAGTATATTCACTAAAATAGTCAATTTGTTCTTTTAATTGAATTACTCTTTTACCTTTAGAATCAACTTTTAATTGCTCTTCATAAGAGTCTTGAAGATAAACAAAAGCTGAGTAAAACTCTTTTTTTAAAGAGTCATATTTTCTTATTTTATTTCTTAATTCTTCTTCTGAGATATTAAACAAATAATCATAAATATTAATATTAGGAATCTCATATTTTTTGTTTTTAAGTAATTCATCAAAACTACTTTTCTTTTCATATAAAAATAGTTTTGATTTATAAATATTTAATTTATTCATATATTCTTGTAGTTTTGATTGATTGTTTCTTATTTTAGGTTTTAGAATTTCTAATTCAATTTTATTTATATTATTTAAAACTGTATTATAATTTTTATAGTTTGAATATGTTTTTAACCAAATATTTGTATTTGAAATTTTTTTTGTACTAGCTTCATTAAGTTCATTTGTAAAAGCTACTGAAGTAAATAAAAGTAAAAAAAGAATAATAAATTTTATTTTCATTTTTTATTCTTTTGTATAAAAGATAAATTCTTTTTTCTTACATCAACGATAAAATCTTTTTCCAAAAATTCTCTTCCTAATAAAATTGGATAACTCATTTTTTTCCTATCTCTTAATGTAAACTCAACTTCATAACTTTTATTAAAAATTATAACTTCTGTTGAAATCACATATCTTTTTTCAACTATGCCATTTGAACTTCTAACTTTTGCTATTCTTTTAATTGGCATAATATACTTTTGGTCTTTATATTTTTTATGTGATTTATCTAATACATCAAATTCTACTTTTTCATCTTCTATTTGCTTAATAAACATACAATGTAAAGATGAAGTTTTAGCACCTGTATCAACTTTTGCTCTTAAGTTTTTTAACTTTAATAAAGGTAAATCAACTCTATCATATTTTCCAATTACTGTACTATTTGCGATTAAAAACTGAATAGATATAAATAAAAAAAAGATAAACTTAAACATTCTTTTCTTCTAAATAAAGCTTTTGTAAAACTAATAAAATACTATCAATTGATTGTATTAATGCAGTTTCTTCAACTGTATGATACCCAATAGTAGGAACTTGTAATGTTGTTCCTTGAATACTACCTTTACTTGCACTAATTATTCTTCCAAGCTCTGTAATACCAAGTGATGATTTTGTATTTGTTTGTTTCATAATAGTTTTTAAGTATTCATCTTTATAATGATATTTGATTCTATTTTTTAAAGCTATTTTTTTTATTTTTGCTTTAAGTGGTGATCTAAAATATGCATTCTCATCTCTATTTCTTAATACAATATCTAATAATTTAATATCTTCAATTGTTTTATAAGGACTAGTATCTAAAACTAAAAGTTCATTTGTAGTAATATCAAATCTTCTGAAGTACTCAAGTAAAAATCTCCAGCTCTTTCCAGCTTCTTCACTTGCCGTAAAAAATGCAGTTCCTTGGTATCCTAACTCATACATATAAACTAAAATGGCAACGCTTAAAACATTATCAAGCTGTGCTGCAATTGTTTCATTTCCTATTTGAAGTTTATCCATAAAGGCAATTGGAGTTCCGGGAAATAAATGATCAAACTCGTTTATTTTAAATATGATATTGTTTCTTCTTTCACAAAGAAAAGCATTTTCAATTGTCCCCATTCCTAAATATGAACCAGACCATGGCTCATAAGCTTGAACTTTTTGATTTACAAATCTCTTTTCAAAGTTTTTTAGCATTTGATTTCTATTTGAAACATTATCTAAATCTGATTGATTTTTTGCTACATATGCTGCATATTGAAACTCATTGTGTCCTGTACAAATTAATCCATGTCTATCAGAATGCGCTGAAATATAACCACTTGTAGGATTATTTCCTTTTGCAACAAGTACACCATCATAGTACTCAACAGTAACATTTAAATCTTCTAATTCTCTTTTTAGGTACATAAAAAAAGAGTGTTCATATCCAACTACTGTTGGTATTTTTATAAGTTGTTTTAAAATATCGTAAAAATTGTTCATTAAAGCCATTTCTTCTTTCTAAAAATATATAGTTGCACTACAACTATAAATATTAACGATATTGTAAATATAGAGAAAGAAAAGCTATTTTCTGCTCCTGGTATTCCACCTACATTTACACCTAAAAGCCCTGTTAAAAAACCAAGTGGTAAAAAAATCGCTGAAATTATTGAAAGTACATACATTCTTTGATTTAATTGCTCACTTAAGTTATTGGATATTTCTTCTTGAACTAAAGATATTTTGTCTTTTATTGAATCAAGGTCTTCAATATATTTGATTAACCTATGATTGATTTCTCTTAATTGTATTTTTTCATACTCATTAATCCAAGTAATTTTTTGCTCATATAGTTTAAATATTGCTTCTTTTTGAGGACTTAAATATCTTTTTAAAGAAATTGATTCTCTTTTTATTTGTGAAATACTTGTTCTTAAAACTGCATTGCTTGATTCAATACTTTGCTCTTCTAAACTTGAAGCTCTATCTTCTAAGTCTAAAATATAATCTTCCATTCTATCTGTTAGTCTATCTATTAATTGAATTAAGAATTCAGATGAATTAGTAGGTCCTTGTTTTTGTTTGAAATATTGTAAAATATCATTTACAGAAATAAGATCTCTCTTTTTTGTACTAATTATCAAATTTTCACTAACATATAATCTTATAGATATCATATCTTCAGGATCACTATTTGGATTAAGATTTATTCCTCTTAATGCTAATAGTATTGAATCATTTAAAATAGTAGTTCTAGGTCTTGTAATTTGTGATAACAAAGCTTCAGCAGCAATTGGGTCAATATTACTTTTATTTGTAATCCAATCTATACTTTGCTTTTTTGTATAATCAAAATGAACCCATAAAATACCTTTTGAAGAATCGTAAGTATTAAGTTCTTCAAAACTTATATCTTTTGCGCCACCTTGTCCATCAAATATAATGCCATGACAGAAACCATTTTCATCAATTGCTTTTTTCATTATTTAGTTAACATTTGAATGTCACTCCATATTAATTTGTGCAATTTTATTCTTTTTATACTTAAAATAAGTACTTTTTGTAAATTAATATAATATAATCATTTATAATATTCAAGGACAGAAAAAAATGAAATATATAATATCTCTTATGCTAGTTGTTTTTACACTTTTTAGTGCACAAATAGATACAAAATTATATGATTTAACACAAAATAAAACATATTTTCAAGAGATTGATGAACAAATTAATCAAAGTGCCAAATTAAAATCAAAAAGTGGAGATATTATAAGTGCAGAAAAAGGCAATTTAAAAAGATTAGAAGAAACATCTTCTATTAAAATAAAGCTTGATGCATTTGATTTAACTTTATTAGAAAAAGAAAAAGATTTAAAAAATTCAATTTTAAAAGCTTTATTTTATGTATCTGAAATTGAAGTAAAGCAAAATAAACAAAATGAGATTTCAGTAGATACTCAAAGTAAATTATCTCTTCTTAAAAAAAGAATAGAAAATATTATTGAAAAAGAAAAAGACTTCTTATTATCATACCAATTACAATACGCATATTATAAAATACAAAAAACTAATCTTGAATATAGTCTTAAATTATTTGACAATAATAAAAATATTGTATTAAATACAATTATTGAGATTATTGAAAAGAAAGATTCTTTTGTAGATGAGAAAGCTGTAAAAGAGCTAGATAAAATTGATGAAAATATTAAAAAAATTCTTCAGCAAAAAGCTGGCTATGAGATTGAATTAGAAAAAGAAATTATCATTGGAAATGAAAAAACTAAAGAAGAGTTGCAAAAAGAAATACAAAAAGTTGAAAAAGCACTTCAATTTAATTACCTAGAAAAGCTAAACTTTTTAAATGATAAGATTTTGGACTCTTTAGTTTCAAAAGATAATCAATCTTTTCTAAAATTACACGAAGAAGTAAGTATTTTAATTCCAAATTTAAATACAGAACTTATGAATATATATCTTATTCAAAATACAATACTAAAAAATATTTCAAAGAAGATATTTGGAAATACAAAAGCTTTTTTTGGTAAGTCTTTATTTGAAAGTAAAAATTATCTTGATGAAATTAAAAGTTTATTTACATCGACTATTTTTGTATTTAACGAACAAGCAATAAGTCTTTTAAGTATTATAAAATCATTATTTCTAATAGTAATAGGTTTTCTAGCTGGATTGTTTTATAAAAGATGGATTTTTAAAATCTCAGCAAGATGGCCAAATATGAGTCAAATGTCATTAAGGTTAATTGCAAATATTGGATATTACCTAATTATATTGATTACAATAATGGTTTCAATGAGTAGTTTAGGCATTGACATGTCGTCAATATCACTAATAGCGGGAGCTTTATCTATTGGTATTGGTTTTGGACTTCAAACAGTTGTTTCAAACTTTATTGCAGGAATTATTCTAATGTTTGAACGAACTATAAGAATAGGCGATATTATTGAAATTAGTGATTTATTAAAAGGTACAGTAACTGATATTAGAATTAGATCAACAACTATTAAAACATTTGATAATATTGATATTGTTATTCCAAATTCATCTTTTATTCAAAATAATGTTATAAATTGGACACTTGATGATGCAACAAGAAGATTACATATACCTTTTGGAGTTGCATATGGTACTAAAATAGAAAGAGTAAAAGAGATAATCTTGCTTGAACTTAATAATAGTGAACTAACATATTTAAAAAATGTGAAAGATAAAGAACCAGATATCAGACTTGAAAATATGAATACAAGCAGTGTAGATTTTGAGCTATTAGTTTGGGTAAAAGCAAATGATAAATTTAAACCAAATTCATTAAAATCTGACTTCTTAACATTAATTTATAATGCTTTATATAAATATGAAATTGAAATACCATTTCCTCAACTTGATTTACATTTAAAGAAAAAGTAGTTTATTTACTACTTATAGTTTTTTGATATAATTTATTTTACAAAAATAATTATACTAATAAAAAAGGATATAAATATGGAATGTGAATTCCCAAGTGTTAATTCAAATAATGAAGAAATAAAAGAAATATTTAAAAATACAAAAACAATAGCAATAGCAGGTCTCTCACCCAATGAAGAAAAAGCTTCAAATATGGTTGCAAGATATTTACAAAGAGCAGGGTTCAAGATAGTTCCTATTTATCCAAAAGAAGAGACTATTTTAGGTGAAAAAGTATATAGAAGTTTAGAAGAAATACCTTTTAAAATTGATATGGTAGATGTTTTCAGAAAACCAAATGCTATTGCTGCTGTTGTAGATGCTTGTATTGCAAGAGGAGATATTGATTGTGTATGGACTCAGCTTGGACTTGTAAATAACGAAGCTGCTAAAAAAGCCGAAGAAGCTGGAATAAAAGTAGTTCAAAATAAGTGTACTAAAATAGAACACGCCAATTTATTTTAGACTTTTATTTTAGATATTTTTAAATGTAGATGTATTGTTAATAACAAGTTTAGCAATACATCCTTTTTTCCCATCTTTTCTATTTTTTATAGATATTTTTGCTCTTAAGGCATCAGCTGCATTTTTTGCTAAAAATAATCCTAATCCTACACCACTTTGATTTCCATATCTTTTAAATGGAGCAAATAAATCAACATTTTCATCAATACCAGCACCTTCATCAGTTACTGTTATTACAATTTTGGCACTTGTTTTTTTTAATCTAATTGCAATCGATTTATCTTCTGGCGTAAATTTAATAGCATTTTGCACAAAGTTTTGCAATATTTGATTTAATAAAGTTATTTGAATTGATGTATTTAATGTATTTACATTTGAAAAAAATGTAATAATGATATTTTTTTGAGCACTTAACATTCTATAATCATTAGATTTTTTCTTTAAATATTCTACTAAATCTAAATCAATTGTTTGTTCAAACTGAGCACCTTCTGCACGACCTATATCTAAAATAGAAGAAATCATTATATTCATATCATCAATTTGTTTAACTGTTAATTTTAATGTTTCTTCATATGCTTCAACTTCTCTTTTTTTACGCAAAGTTACTTCATTTTTTAGCTTCATAACTGCAAGTGGTGTTTTAAGCTCATGAGCAGCTCCAATGAATAATTCTTTTTTAAATTTTACATAGGTTTCAATTCTATTTGTTAAAGAATTAATTGAATTTGATAAGGAATGAAACTCAATTGGTAAGTCTTTTTTATCAATCTGTGTTAGTGAGTTTTCATCCATATTCGATAGTTTTTTATTTATTTGAATAATAGGTTTAAGTAATGATTTTGAAACAGCAAGTGAATATAAAAGCATTAAAATAAAACCTGGAATTGCTAAAATAAAAAGATTCTTAAATATTATTGAATATACTAAATCTCTTTCAAAATTAATATTTCTGTTAATTTGAACAAAAAGTTTATTATTTAAATCAAGAGGATAAATCAATTTTATATAGTAAGTTTCATTTTTTTTGTATCTGTAGAATTTGTATTTTTTTATACTTATATTACTAACTAGTTCAATTGTAACATCATCATGTTCAATTGCTTCAAAGTTTTCTTTTGTAAGTTTTTTCTTTAGAGATATTAAATAAATTTCTTTTGCATCTTTTAACATCTTTTCTTGGATGTTTTCATAAACAGTACTTCTTGTGTATTCGTAGAAAATAAATGAAAGTGTAATAATGAAAAGCGAAGTTGCAATTATTAGTTTTGTATAAAACTGTTTATATATACTCTTCGCTTCCATATTTTTTAATTAGCTGTTATTTTTAGCTGCTTTTTCGTCTTCAGTTAAATTTGGGTAACAAAATCTGTAACCTCTTCTTCTGATTGTTTCAATTGTAGAAATTTGTAATGGTTTATCCATCTTTTGTCTAATTTGATTAATTGCAACTTCAATTACGTTTGGAGTTACTAATTCAGGTTCTTCCCAAATTGCGTCAAGTAATTGTTCTTTAGAAACGATTTGGTCTCTATGTCTTGCTAAATGAGTAAGAACTTCAAAAGGTTTACCTTTTAATTCTATTTCATTTCCAGCATATTCAATTTTTTCTTCATCTGGGTTGATAATTAAATCATCAATTTCAATTACATTAGTTCCACCAAATCTTAATCTAGCTTCAATTCTTGCTAGTAAAATATCAAAATCAAATGGCTTTTTGATGTAATCATCAGCACCTGATTTTAATGCTTCAATTTCAGATTCTTTGTCATCTCTTGCTGAAATGATAACAACTGCTGTTCTTGAACTTCTATTTTTAACCATTTTACATAGTTCTAATCCGTCACCATCTGGTAACATCCAATCTGTTAAAACTAAGTCATAGTTTCTAATGTCAATAAAGTATTCTGCATCTTTATAATTTTCTGCGGCATCAACTTGATATCCAAAATCAGTTAAGCCCTCTTGAAGTGTTCTATTTAAAGTTATTTCATCTTCAATTATTAATATTCTCATAAGTTGTATCCCTTAAATTAAGTTAAGTTTAATATTTGTCGGAATTGTATCATAAATAAACAAAAAATTAAAGGTATTTTAAGCTAAATTTTAAAATTCTTTTAAGTTAACCTACTATTAACCTAATATTGATAAAATAATAAAAATTTAAACTTACAAGGAAAAAAATGAAAAAAATAATTTCAAGTTTAGTAGCAACTCTAGCAATTACTACTGTATCATTAAATGCAGCTGATTATTACGCATCAGTAGATGGAGACAAAATTACTAAAGCAGATGTAGCTTTAGTTTTACAAGATCCAAGAATTGATTTTTCAAAATTACCAAAAAATGCTCAAAAGCAAGTATTAGAACAAATTATTAACAAAAAGCTTTTAGCAAAACAAGCTATTAAAGATGGAATTGAAAATGATTCATCATACAAAGATGCTTTAAATAAAATGAAACAAGATTTAGCATTTCAAGTTTGGCAAAAAAATGAACTAGCAAAACACAAACCTAGTGATTCAACTATTCAAGATTTTTATAATAAAAATAAAGCAGAATTTGTAGTTCCAACTACTCTTGAAGCTAGTCATATTTTAGTAAAAACTGAAGGTGAAGCAAAAGATATTATTAAACAAATTAATAGTGCTTCAAATAAATCTGCAAAATTTACATCTTTAGCAAAAACTAAATCAATTGGACCAACTGGTGTTAAAGGTGGTTATTTAGGTAAATTCCCATCAAATCAAATGGTACCAGAATTCTCAGCAGCAGCAAATAAGTTAAATAAAAACTCTTATTCAAAAACACCTGTAAAGACACAATTTGGTTACCATGTTATTTATTTAAAAGATAAAATAGCTGGTAAGTCATTATCTTTTAATGAAGTAAAAGGTAATATTGCACAAATGTTAGTAGGAAATGCTTACAATAAAAGTGTAAAAGAGATTTCTGACAAATTAAGAAAAACAGCAAAAATTGTAATTAAATAAATTTTAAGGGGATTAGTTTTGGGTGTATTAGAAATAGTAAAAGCAGGAGTTTTAACTGGAAGTGAAGCAAAGAAATTATTTGCTTACGCAAAAGAAAATAAGTTTGCCATTCCAGCAGTAAATGTTGTAGGAACAGATTCAGTTAACGCAGTTTTAGAAGCTGCTGCAAAAGTTAACTCTCCTGTAATAATTCAGTTTTCAAATGGTGGAGCAGGGTATTATGCAGGTAAGGGTTTAAAGACTTCTGACGCTGCTGTTTTAGGTGGAGTTTCTGGTGCAAACCATGTTCACACTATGGCAAAAGCTTATGGTATTCCTGTTATTTTACATACAGATCACGCAGCTAGAAAGCTTTTACCTTGGATTGATGGTTTATTAGAAGCTGGAAAAGAACACTTTGAAAAAACAGGTCGTCCTTTATATACATCTCACATGTTAGATTTAAGTGAAGAACCTTTAGAAGAAAATATTGGAACATGTGTTGAATATTTTAAAACAATGAACGAACTTGATATGATGATTGAAATTGAACTTGGAATCACAGGTGGAGAAGAAGATGGTGTTGATAACTCTGATGTTGACAACGCACTTTTATATACTCAACCAGAAGAAGTTTCATATGCTTATGAAGAGTTAAGTAAAGTAAGTCCTAACTTTACAATAGCAGCTTCATTTGGAAATGTGCATGGTGTATATAAGCCAGGAAATGTTCAACTTTCTCCAAAAATTTTAGATAATTCTCAAAAATTTATCCAAGAAAAACATGGAACGCAAATTGAACCTGTTGATTTTGTATTCCACGGTGGTTCTGGTTCTGAACTATCTGAAATTAGAGAAGCAATTGATTATGGTGTTATCAAAATGAATATTGATACAGATACTCAATGGGCAACTTGGGATGGTGTTCGATCTTATGTTGAGAAAAACCATGCTTATTTACAAGGTCAAATTGGAAATCCAGAATGTCCAGATAAGCCAAATAAATCTTATTATGATCCAAGAAAATGGTTAAGAGCTTCACAAGAATCAATGATTGCAAGACTTGAAATAGCATTTTCTGATTTAAATGGTTTAAACAAAAACTAAAAAAACTAGATAAAAATTAAAACATATAAAAGGAATATATCTATGATAAAATACTTTTTTTTAATCATATTTATATTCCTTTCTTCTTCACAAGCTTATCAAAATAGTTCAAAAAAAAATTGTCCAGTACCCTTTAAAGATTTAAAACTTCTTTCTATTAAACATCTAGGATATGATGGAAAAGATAAAATAGGGGAACTTTTAGTTCATAAAGATATCTCTTCAAATGTAGA
The DNA here is from genome assembly GCF_003711085.1 of Arcobacter peruensis. Lineage (NCBI taxonomy): Bacteria > Pseudomonadati > Campylobacterota > Epsilonproteobacteria > Campylobacterales > Arcobacteraceae > Arcobacter > Arcobacter peruensis. Next base: position 1,501,818 of record NZ_CP032363.1, on the reverse strand, counting down.
AAAAATATTTAAAGAGTTATATGAAATAAAATACCCAATTTATCAAATGAAATTAGTAAGTAATTACAATAATGATGATTGGAAATCAATTGAAGCAAATAACACATCAGCTTATAACTGTCGTGTAGTTGCAGGTACAAAAAAATGGTCAAATCATTCTTATGGAAAAGCAATAGATATTAATCCTATTGAAAATCCTTATATTTCAAGAAAGGGCTATATTTCTCATAAAGAGTCCTTAAAATATAGAAAAAGAGTGCATAAAGAGAATACTTTAAAAGATAGAGCTATTTTATTAAAAGATGATGAAGCTGTTAAGATATTTAAAAAATATGGATGGAGTTGGGGTGGAGATTGGATTACAATCAAAGATTACCAACACTTTGAATACAAAAGAAAAGGAAAATAAATGAATATTAAATTATCAAAAAAAGAACTAAGTAATATTGATTGCGATATTGAATTAGTAGTAGTAAAAGATTTAAAAAAATTAGAAAAAAAAGAGCAAAAACTTCTTAAAAAAGTATCATTTGATTTAAAATCATTTGATACATTCTTTGATGCAAATAAAAACAAGTTTTATGTTTCAACATTAAAATTAAAAAAAGAAGATTTAAAACTATGTTTTAGTTCTGCAATTAGATCAATTAAAAAATTAAATATCAAAAGTGTAAAGTTTGATTTAATTCAAGATGAAAAAGAGTTAAAAATAGACGAAATTGTAGAAGGTTTAATTTTAGGTGCATATGAATTTACTAAATATAAATCAGCTAAGAAAAAAGAAAAAAAACTTGAAATTACTATTTCTACAACAAATTCAAAAAAAGATAAAGATGAACTTCAAAAACAATTAGATGAAAGCTTAGCAGTTACAGCAAGTGTAAATATGGTTAGAAATATTATCAATACTCCTCCTGAAGATTATTTCCCAGATACAATGGCAAACGATGCAAAAAATATTGCAAGTGAAAATGGCTTACAATGTATTATTCAAGGAGAAGAATATCTTCTTAAAAATGGTATGAATGCAATGTATAATGTTGGACGAGCTTCAAGACACGAATCAAAGCTTATACACCTATCATATAAGCCAAAAGAACCAAAAGGTAAGATTGTACTAGTTGGAAAAGGTTTAACGTATGATAGCGGTGGTTTAAGCTTAAAAGTTGGTGGAAGTATGGTTTCTATGAAATGTGATAAAGGTGGAGGAAGTGCTGTATTAGGAATTATGAATACTTTAAAAGCTTTAAATTTTGATTATGAAGTTCATGGAATCATTGGAGCAGTTGAAAATATGATTGGTGGAGATGCTTATAAACCTGATGATGTGTTAGTTGCAAAGAATGGTAAAACAATTGAAGTTAGAAATACTGATGCAGAAGGTAGACTGGTTCTTGCTGATTGTTTATGTTATGCACAAGATGAAATAAAAGATATTGATTATATTTTTGATTATGCAACATTAACAGGTGCTGTTGTAGTTGCACTTGGAAATCAAATGATTGGAACTATGGGACATAATGATAAATTAAAAGATAAAATGCAAAAAGCAGCAAACACTTCAGGTGAATTAATTGGAGTACTTCCATTTAATAGATATTTACCAAAAGAATTAAAAAGTTCAATTGCAGATCTTGTTAATTCTACAAATACAAGAGCAGCAGGATCTATTACAGCTGGATTATTTTTAGATAACTTTATCAAAAAAGAGAATAAAAAGAAATGGTTACATTTAGATATTGCAGGTGCTGCATATACTGAATCACCATGGGGATATAACTCATTTGGAGCAACTGGAGCTGGAGTTAGATTAACATTAGATTTTATAAGAAACTTAGATAAATAGTAGGATTCCTACTATTTATTTTTATTGTAAGGCAAGAGGAATTTCATAATTAACATCATACTTATTAAATATCTTTTCTAAAGTACCACTTCTTATATATTCTTCAATATACCCCTCAATTTCATATCCTAGGGGTCTAAAATCAGTTCTTACAGCAATACCTATATCCCATTTAGATTTTACATAATCTATTTTTTTTGTCATAAAATATTTGTCTTTATTTTGATTAAATTTTAGTTGTTGTTCTAGTTGTGACTTCAAGCCCGCTACTGCTTGGATTTTGCCACTTTTTAAGTCTTCAATTGCTGTAAGTATTGAAGGATAATGAACTACATTATTACGAAGTTTTCCCATAAATGATGATGTTAAATGAGCGTCAGGCAAAGTATCTAATTCAACACCAATTTTGTTGTACATAAAAACACCAAGTGTATTTATTTCAGGAATTTTTTCTTTATTTGTTGCTATTACCCATCTTTCTGTATGATAAGGTGCTTTCATAACTACAAGATCATTGTTTAATTCACCTGTACTTTTGTCTTTTTCTCTAATAAATTCATAATCATAAGGAATACGAAGCATCACATCAGCTTTTGTTTTGTGAATTAAATGCCCCTTCCAAATTACATTTCTTAAATCATCGTCTAAAGTCTCATCTGAACCTGTCCAATACCAAGTTGGCTTTACACCCATTGATTTTGCAATTTGCTTACCAAGGTCTATATCTATACCTTTTGGTTCATCGTTTTCAATATATGAATAAGGAGGAAAATTCTCATATACAGCTATTATAATATCGCCAGATTCTTGGATTTCTTCAAGAGATCTAGCACTTAGGTTTGATATTAGTAAAATGATTAGAAATGTAATTTTATATAACATGATTAAATCTTATAAATCGTCTGTTGGTAAAGTTTCAACCCATGATCTAATTGACCAAATTGCAGCTGGTGATAATACTTCTCCAAATGGAGGCATATATACATTACCATTTCTAACAGCACCTTCTATAACTTTAGTAACAAAATATTCATCAATATCATCATCACCTGCATCTAATGCTCTTAAATCAGGAGCAACACCACCTGAAACTGCACCTAAACCATGACATCTTGCACAGTTAGTATTATAAGCACCTTTCCCAATTTCTATTGCTTTTTCATTTCCTCTAAATGGATTAACTATTACATCATCTGCAACATTTGCTAAACCTTTAGTTTCTACTGAATGTGGTACAACGTCTCCATGACCAAATGCTAATGTAGAAGTAGCTAATGCAACTAATACAACTTTTTTTAAACTTTTCATACTTATCCTTTTTATTTGATATTTTTTTAAGATGTTGAAAGTATATATTTATTTTATAGCTTGATTATAGCGATTATATAGAAAAAAATAGCGCTATAATCAGGCTATTTTCTTGCATTACAATATTGAAAATAAAGAAGGAATAATTATGAAATTAAAACTAATAATTATATTATTTGCTACACTTATAAATCTTTTTGCAAATGAAAAAATCAAAATAGGTGTTTTAGCTTTTGGAACTGTAAATTGGGAATTAGAAGTTTTAAAACATAATAACTTTGATAAAAAATATGGAATTGAAGTAGAAGTAGTAAAACTAGCTTCAAAAAATGCAGTGTCAATTGCTTTACAATCTAATAGTGTTGATGTTATTGTAAATGATTGGATTTGGGTAAATAGACAAAAAGCTTCTAATAAAGATATCTCTTTTTATCCTTATTCTAAAGCAGTTGGAGCTTTATATGTAAATGATGAGAAAATAAATTCTATTCTAGATTTAAAAGATAAAAAACTAGGAATTGCAGGTGGAAGTGTAGATAAAACATGGTTGTTATTTAGAGCTTATTCAAAAAAGATGTATGATAAAGATTTAAAAAATATGCTAGAACCTGTATTTGCGGCACCTCCTATTTTATATAAAAAGATGCTTGATAAATCTTTGAGTGCTGCAATTAATTTCTGGCATTTCAATGCTAAACTAGATTCAAAAAAAATGAAAAGACTGTTAGGTGTAAAAGAAATACTTAATGAGTTTAATATTAATAGTGATATTCCTTTAATTGGTTGGACATTTAATAGTGATTATGGAAGAAAAAACATGAAAACTATTAATAGTTTTTTACAAGCCTCATATGAAACAAAAAAGCTATTAAGCACTTCAAGTGAAGAATGGATTAGAATAAAACCTTTAATGAAAGTAAAAAATGAGAAAATGTTTGAAGCTTTAAAAAATGGATATATAAATGGTACTGTAAAGAATTTTAATAAAGAACATATTGAAAGTTCAAAAAAAGTATTTGATATTTTATATAATGAAGGTGGAGAAAAACTTGTAGGAAAAAGTAAGTTTTTAGATGAAAAAATATTTTGGGATTTTACTCCAAATATTAAGTGGTAAAATAAAAAATGCCAAGTCAAACTAGATTCCTTTCAATTTTAACTATATTTATCCTTTGGCAAACATTGGCATTACTTATATCTTCCGATACATTTCCAACAGCTGTTTCTGTATTTAAAAGCCTTTTTTATCATATAAGTGAAGGTGAACTTTTTTATCATTTAGGTATTACTTTAGGAAGAGTTGCAATTACATTCTTCATTGCAATGAGTATTGGAGTTTTCTTTGGTATTTTAATGGGGGAGTATAAAAGAATTGATAATTCTTTAGATACATTACTAGTAATTGGGTTAAATATTCCAGCACTTGTAACAATAATCATTTGCTATATTTGGTTTGGTTTAACAGATTTTGCAGCTTTATTAGCTGTTGTTTTAAACAAAGTTCCAACTGTAATAGTTACAATTAGAGAAGGTGCTAGAACAATTGATTTAAAATATATGCAAATAGCTCAAGTTTATAAAGTTTCAAAGTATGATACTTTTACAAAAATATATTTACCTCAAATTTACCCATATATAATGGCTAGTGCTAGAACTGGTCTTTCACTAATTTGGAAAATAGTTTTAGTAGTTGAATTATTAGGAAGAAGTTCAGGTATTGGATTTCAGTTGTCTATGTTTTTTCAGTTTTTTGATATTGAAAGTATTATGGCTTATTCTATGGCTTTTATTATTGTAATACTTTTAATTGAAACATATATTTTAAGACCCTTAGAGAAAAAAGCAAATAAGTGGAGATAAGATGTTAAGTATAAATATAAATTCAAAAAAATATCAAGAAAATAAAATAATTGATAACTTTAAATTAAAAATTAACAAAAGCGAATTTATATCAATTATTGGACCATCAGGCTGTGGGAAAACATCACTTTTAAATATTGTTTCAAATATTGATGATGACTATTTAGGTTCTATATTATTTGATAATGAAAATATCTCTAAGAGTAATATTGGTGTAATGTTTCAAGACTCAAGAATTATTCCATGGCTTAGTGTTTTTGAAAATATTATGTTAGTTTCTATATCAAAAAATGAAGAAGAGATTAAAAATGCATTAATTGAAGTAGGTTTAAAAGATTATATAAACTCATATGCAAAAGAGCTCTCAGGTGGAATGCAAAGACGTGTTGCACTTGTACGTGCTTTTATAAATAAACCAGAAGTATTATTACTTGATGAACCTTTTATCTCTCTTGATCATCCAACAGCTCAGAGTTTACGAAGTGACTTTATGAGGTTTTACGAGAAGTATAAACCTACAGTTATATTAGTGACTCATGATTTAAAAGAAGCAATTACTTTATCAAAACGTATAATATTTTTAGATTCAAAACCTATGAAGGTTATTTTAGATTTTGAAAATAAAAAAGATTTCTCTTCTAATTTAGACTCTTTAGAAATTGAGCAAATAAAAGAGAATATCTTGTCAAAATATCCAAAAATATTAAGTGGAGATATAAGTTAGTATTTTTACTTCTTACACTCAACTTGATAAGATGCAATACCTAAAGTATCCAAATCATTTGTAGGATGTAAAAAGCCATCTTGAGGTGATGTTGATACTAGTGCATTTGGCTGTACTAGAGCAACTGGCATTCTAATTTGTCCATTAAAATCTCTATATGTTAATTTTCTTCCCTTATAAGCTCCTAACTCAAAATCTTTTGAATAAATAAAATTTAAAGCAGTTTTCATATCATTACTTTTTGTCTTAGCAATACTTGTAACAATTGTTCTAATAGCAATCCAAGCGGCAAAATCTTCATCTTCCATCCATCTTGAAGCAAACTTTTCAAACCTTTTTTGCATTTGAGCAGCACCCCATTGTTCAATTACTTTATGCCACGTTTTAGGCGTTAGTCCTTGTGTTCCAGCAAGTGGTCTTGGAAGCCAAGAATTAAAATAAATAAACTCTCCAAAATCTCCATAATTATCTGCTGTTACAATTACATCATAATCCTTAGCTTGTGTAAATACAGGAATCTCATCAGCAGCTTTTCTTCTAATATCTGCATCATAAGTCCATTGTTTTTCTTCTACAATTTTTGCATTGAACTTTTTTACGGCTCTTTTAATATCTTTTGTAATTTGTAAATCTTTTTGCTTTGTTCCTGAAATTAAAAAGATATCTTTAAAATCTCTTTTTACCAAAAATTGAACTAATCCATCATATAACATTGCATTTGATGCAATTGTATGTAAAAGGTTTGTTTGACATAAGTTCTGTCTAAAATCAGAGTTTTTATTTGCAATATTAAAAAATATTGCTTTTTTAAATAAAGGATTATTTATAAGCTCTTGTAAAAAATCATCTTCAACTTTTAATAAAACAAAAGAGTTTTTCTCATTTATAAATTTTTCAAGTGAAGATAATAAATCTTTTTTATCAAATGAAATCTTTTCAATTAAATTATATTTCTGATTTAAAAACCTTGCTGTTTTATTTGAATCTTTTACAGCAATTTTAGCTCCTTGTATTCCTAAATCATCCGGAATTTTAATTACATTTGATAAAACAGGAGGTCTTTTTATCTTTTGTTCTAAGTATAAGATATTTGTTTCTAGAATATCTGCTTTTATAAATGAAAATAAAAGTGTCAAAAATAGTACTATTTTCATTGGGTTCCCTTCTTTTTTTCTTTTAGTATATATTATTTTTATAGCTTCAGTTTAGCAAAATATATATTGCTAAACTCAGGCTATAATTATTTACTACACTTTCATAATCAAAAAATTAAGGATAGAAAATGAAAAAAATTGCAATGTTAGTAATGATGGTATTTATAACAGCAGAGTTTGCAAGTGCAAAGAATTTAAAGGGTTTATTACACTCAAGAACTACATTAGTACCTATTAATATTAGTGCAGGTGAACCATTAGCTACAGAACCTTATAAATTAGAAGCAGGTAAATACTACAAGTTAGTTTTAAAAAGTGATGGTTCAAGAGAAGTACCTATTGTTGGAGCTGAGTTTTTTAGAAATATCTGGGTAAATCAAGTATCTATTAATGATATTGAAGTAAGACCATTAGGAATTGATAGTTTTGAATTTGATGATGAAGGTGAGATTGAACTTACATTTATTCCAATTAAACCTGGAACTTTTACTTTAGGTTTACCAACTGCTAAAAGTGATAGAGAAAGAGCTATTATTATAGTTGAATAAAAATTGTTAATAAAATATTTAAGGAGATAAAAAATGCTAAAGAAAATTGGATTAGTCACTATTTTAAGCTCAGTTCTTTTTGCAGATACAATATTTGTATCAAATGAAAAAGACAATACTATTTCTGTAATTGATTCAGTTACAAATGAAGTTGTTAAAACTTATGAAGTAGGTCAACGACCTAGAGGAATAACTCTTACAAAAGATTATTCAAAACTATATATTTGTGCAAGTGATGATGATACTGTTCAAGCAATGGATACTAAAACTGGGAAGATTTTATATAATCTTCCTTCAGGAGAAGATCCAGAACAGTTTTCATTACACCCAGATGGAACTGAACTTTATATTTCAAATGAAGATGATGGTATTGTAACAGTTGTAGATACTGTAAATAAAACTGTTATAAAACAAATTGAAGTTGGAATTGAGCCTGAAGGTATGGCTGTAAGTCCTGATGGATCTGTAGCTATTAATTCATCTGAAACATCTAACTTTTTGCATTGGATTGATACAAAAACTAAAGAAATTGTACATAATACATTAGTTGATGAAAGACCTAGACATATTGAGTTTTCAAAAACTGGAGATAAAGTTTGGGCATCAAGTGAAATTGGTGGAACTGTAATCATTCTTGATACAAAAACAAAAGAATCACTTGGTAAAATTTCTTTTAAAATTCCAGGTATTTATAAAGACAAAATTCAGCCAGTTGGTATTAAACTAACAAGCGATGGCAAATATGCTTTTGTAGCCCTTGGGCCTGCAAATCATGTAGCTGTAGTTGATGCTAAAACTTATGAAGTTATTAAGTATTTGTTAGTTGGTAAAAGAGTTTGGCAATTAGACTTGGCAAACAATGAAACAAAACTGTATACTACTAATGGTGTTAGTTCAGATGTATCAATTATTGATGTAGAATCTTTAAAAGTTGAAAAAACAGTAAAAGTAGGAAGATTCCCATGGGGAATTGCAGTTAAACCAACAAAGTAGGTCAAATGACAAATCAACTTGAAATAAAAAATGTTTCTTATAAATATGATAAAGATTTAGTTTTAAAAAATGTAAATCTAAATATAAAACAAGCATCATTCTTAGTCCTTCTTGGACTAAATGGTGCTGGAAAATCTACTCTTTTTGCACTAATTACTAGATTGCTTAAACTTCAAGATGGTGATATCTTGATTGACTCTTTTCCTCTTTCAAATTATAAAAAAGCCTTAGAAAATATCGGTATTGTTTTTCAAGAACCAACACTTGATTTAGATTTGACTGTAAAACAAAATCTAATATTTTATGGTTCTTTAAAAGGAATATCTTTTAAAGAAACAATGAATTCAATAAAAGATGAACTAAAAACATTAGAATTAGAAGAAAAATTAGATGTAAAAGTTCGTGCTTTAAATGGTGGTCATAGAAGAAGAGTTGAGATTTTAAGAGCTTTAATAAATAATCCTAAACTACTTTTATTAGATGAAGCAACTTCAGGTCTTGATATAAAAAGTAGATACTCAATAATCTCTTATGTAAAAGATATTGTAAAAAAAAGAGGAATTTCTGTTTTATGGATTACACATTTATTTGATGAAATAAATGAAAATGATGATGTTGCTATTATCAAAAAAGGTGAAATAATTGCAAGTGGAATTGTAAAAGATGTAATTGAACAAAACAACAAAGATTCATTAACTGAAGTTTTTGAATACTTAACTAAGTAAAAGCAAAAGTGAAAGTAGAGAAATGAGAAATGAGAAAATTATATTACTGTGCCTTAGGAATTATTTACAAAGAATTATTAAGATTTATCAAACAAAAAAGTAGGTTTTTTTCAGCACTTGTAAGACCTTTACTTTGGCTATTTATTTTTTCAGTTGGATTTAAATCAGCACTAGGCCTTGCAATTATTCCACCATATGAAACATATATAACTTATGAAACATACATTGTGCCTGGTCTTGTTGGAATGATTTTACTTTTTAATGGAATGCAAAGCTCCTTAGCTATGATTTTTGATAGAGAAATGGGTTCTATGAAAATACTTTTAACTTCAAATATTTCAAGGTCATATCTTCTATTTTGTAAAATGTTTGCAACTGGTATAGTTTCAACAATTCAAGCTACAGTATTTTTATTTATTGCTTTTTTATATGGAATTGATATTCCAACTTTAGGATATTTTCTAGTAATTCCTGTGATTTTATTTACTTCAATTATATTGAATGCTTTTGCTTTATTTATCTCTTCTGTTATAAAACAACTTGAAAATTTTGCTTCAGTTATGAACTTTGTAATCTTTCCAATGTTCTTTTTATCTTCAGCTTTATATCCATTATGGAAGATAAAGGATTCTAGCTTGTTTTTATATGAAGTTTGTGTATTAAATCCATTTACTTATATAGTTGAATTTGTAAGATTTACACTTTATTTAAAATTTGATTTAAATACTTTTTTAATTATTTTAGGAATCTTTATAATTACACTAACACTCGCTTTTATAGGATATAACACTAAGAATGTACTAAAAAGATAGGACTCTTATTTAGTAAAAAACACTACTTTTTTTCTTGCCTATATTCAGGCTATATTTCTCATGTATACTTCTTTCAAGACAACTTAAAGTTGCCAGATTAATCTTAAGGAGAGAGGTATGGGGAAGAGTAAATTTCTTAATAATGTAGCAAAAGTTACATTATCAACATTACTAAGTGCAAGTGCAATAACTGCATTATCAGCTAATGCAGGTTTTGCACCTGTAACTGATGCAGATATTGCAAATGATGCAAAAACTGTTGAAGATGTAGTAACATATGGTTTAGGTCAAAAAGGTCAAAGATATTCACCTTTAGATCAAATTAATAAAAAGTCAATCAAAGATTTAGTTCCAGTATGGAATTTTTCATTTGGTGGTGAAAAGCAAAGAGGTCAAGAAGCGCAACCTTTAGTTAAAGATGGTGTTATGTATGTAACTGCATCTTATTCTAGAATGTATGCTATTGATTTAGCAAGTGGTGAAGAACTATGGCAATATGATGCTAGACTTCCTGGTGCTATTTTACCTTGTTGTGATGTTATCAATAGAGGTCCAGCACTATATGAAAACTTAGTAATTTTTGGAACATTAGATGCAAAACTTGTTGCACTTGATAGAAAAACTGGAAAAGTTAAATGGAAGAAGAAAATAGCTAACTATAAAGATGGTTATTCTTATACAGCAGCTCCTTTAATTGTAAAAGGTTTATTAATTACAGGAAATTCTGGTGGTGAGTTTGGTGTTGTTGGACAATTAGATGCAAGAAACCCATTAACAGGTGAACTTGTATGGACTAGACCAATGGTTGAAGGACATATGGGAACATTAAATGGTAAAGATAATGGAATCACAGGTCAAACAAATGCAACATGGCCAGCTGATTTATGGAAACATGGTGGTGCTGCTCCTTGGAATGGTGTAACTTATGATCCTGATGCTGATTTAATTTATGTTCCAACAGGAAATCCATCTCCATGGAATTCACATGATAGACCGGGTGATAACCTTTATTCTGCTTCAAGAGTAGCAATTAATCCAGATACAGGAAAAATTGTTTGGCATTTCCAAACAACTCCAAATGATGGTTGGGATTATGATGGTATTTCTGAACTAGTTGCTTTTGAATATAAAGATAAAGCAGGTAAAACAATTAAAGCAGGAGCAACAGCTGATAAAAATGGTTTCTTCTATGTATTAGATAGAGTTACAGGTAAATATATCAGATCAGTACCTTTTGTAGAAAATATAACATGGGCAAAAGGAATGGATAAAGACGGTCGTCCAATAGTAAATGAAGATAATAGACCTGGAAAACCAAGTGCTGATAAAAAAGGTAAAACTGTTTACTCAACACCTTCATTCTTAGGTGGTAAAAACTGGAATCCAATGGCTTATTCACAAGATACTGGATTATTCTATGTTCCTGCAAATGAGTGGGGAATGGATATTTGGAATAAACCTGTTGCATATAAAAAAGGTGCTGCTTATTTAGGTGCTGGATTTACAATTAAACCAACATTTGAAGATCACATTGGTGCTTTAAAAGCAGTTGATCCTAAAACTGGTGAGATTAAATGGACTTATAAAAATAAAGCTCCATTATGGGGTGGTGTTTTAACTACTGCTGGTGGACTTGTATTTACAGGAAATCCTGAAGGTAAGTTAATGGCATTTGATGACCAAACTGGTGAAATTGTTTGGCAATTTAATGTTGGTACTGGTATTGTAGGTTCTCCAATTACTTGGAGTACAGATGGTGTTCAATATATCGCTGTAGTTGCAGGTTGGGGTGGAGCTGTTCCTTTATGGGGTGGTGAAGTTGCAAAAACTGTTAAGTATTTAAACCAAGGTGGATCAGTTCACGTGTTTAAATTACACAAATAAAAAGTAAAAATAAAATCTTAATGAAAGGAGATTATCATGGAATGGAAAAAACCAACTTATGTAGATAATAGATTTGGCTTTGAAGTTACAATGTACATTTGTACAATATAATTTCATTAATGATTTGAAAAGATTAGAAGCCTTGGTTTCTAATCTTTTTTTATTTAAATGGGCTTTTTTTAAAGCTTATTTAAATGAAAATGTAAAGGATTTATTTTGAAAATTCAAGTTTTAGGCTCTGGTGCAGGAGGAGGTCTTCCTCAATTTAATTGTAACTGTGATAATTGTAAAGCATATAGAGCAGGTTCAAAAACAGTAAAAAGAAGAACTCAAAGTTCTATTACAGTTAGTGAAGATGGTGTTAATTGGGTTTTATTTAATACTTCACCAGATATTTTAGAGCAAATACATAATTCTCCTTTTTTACATCCTTCAGAATTAAGAGAAACAAAAATAAAAGCTATTATTTTTAATGATGGACAAATTGACCATACAACTGGGCTTTTAATGTTACGTGAAGGCTGTCCTCATGAGGTATACTGTACAAAAGAAGTAAATGAAGAACTATCAACATCTTTCCCATTGTTTAAAATGCTTGAGCATTGGGGTGGAGGTGGTACAAAATGGAATGAAATTCTTCCAGATAGCACAACAAAGTTTGAAATACCTGTGATGCCTTCTTATGAATTTTATGCACATGCATTAATTTCAAATGCACCTCCATATTCGAAATATCGAGATATACCTAGAAAAGGTGATAATATTGGAATTACTGTAGTAAATAAAAATACTGGAAAAAGATTATTTTATCTTCCTGGACTTGGAGTTTTAGAAGACCATGTTTTCGAAGAAATGAAAAAAGCAGATGTCTTACTAATAGAAGGAACTCTTTGGACAAATGATGAAATGATTAAAGGTAAGTTCTCAAACAAACTTGGAACAGATATGGGACATATTCCTTTAAATGGAGAGCATGGTTTGATTAAAGTTTTAGATACTTTAGAAAAACCAAGAAAAATATTAATTCATATTAATAATACAAATCCTATTTTAGATGAAGCAAATGATGAATATAAAGAGCTTATCTCACATGGAATTGAAGTTTCATATGATGGTATGAGTATTGAAATTTAAAGATAAAGGAAATAAATATGAGTGAATTATTAAGTAAAGAAGATTTTGAAAAAAAACTAAAAGATATGGGATCAATGTATCATATTCATCATCCTTTTCATGTAAGAATGTATGAGGGGTCTTGTACTAAAGAAGAGATACAAGGTTGGGTTGCTAATAGATTTTATTACCAATGTGCAATTCCAATAAAAGATGCTGCTATTATGTCAAATAATCCTCCTATTGAAGATAGAAGAAAATGGGTTGATAGAATACTAGATCATGATAGTGTTGGTGGTGGAATTGAAGCTTGGCTTGATTTAGGTGTTGCAGTTGGTTTAAAAAAAGAAGATTTAGAATCTCATAAATTTGTATTACCAGCTGTTAAATTTGCAGTTGATGCTTATGTTAATTTTGCAAGAAGAAGTCCATGGAAAGAAGCTGCAATGTCATCTTTAACTGAAATGTTTGCACCTCAAATTCATCAACAAAGATTAGACACTTGGCCTAAAAATTATCCTTGGATAGAACAAAATGGTTTAAGATATTTTCAAAAAAGATTAAGTGAAGCTAGACGTGATGTTCAGCACGGACTTTCAATGACATTAGTTGAGTTTGATACAGTAGAGTTACAAAATAGAGCATGTGAAATATTACAGTTTAAATTAGATATTCTATGGACAATGTGTGATGCTTTATATTTAGCATATGAATTAAAAAGACCACCATATTTTAACATTAAGGATTGTAATGCAACTAGAAAAATCACTTGCGATTAATGCGCACTTTCAATTACAGTGGGAAGAAAAGCAAAATTGTTTTGTATTGTTATATCCAGAAGGAATGGTTCAACTAAGCCAAAGTGCTGGTGAGATTATGAATTTATGTAATGGAGAAAATACAACTTTAAATATTACAGATTTACTAGAAAAAAAATTTAATTTAGTTGGTTTACAAAGTGATATTATAGAGTTTTTAGAAGACGCAATGAATAGAAAGTGGGTAATTTATAATGACTAATGAAATAAAACCTCCGTTATGGATACTTTTGGAATTAACACATAAATGTCCTTTAGAATGTTCATATTGTTATAACCAATTAGATTTTACAAATACAAAAGATGCTATGAGTAAAGCTGATTGGTTTAGAGTTATGGATGAAGCAAGAGATATGGGTGCTGTACAACTTGGAATTTCTGGTGGAGAGCCACTTTTAAATAAAGACTTAGTTGAAATTGTAGAGTATGCAAATAATAAAAAGTTTTATACAAACCTTATTACTTCTGGTGTTGGTGCTCCAAAAGGAATTGTAAAAAAGCTAAAAGAAGCAGGACTTAAAACTGTGCAATTAGGTATTCAATCTCATGATAGAAATACTATGACATTGATTACTAATAATAAAAATTCATATGATGAAAAAATTGCCTTTGCCAAAGAAGTAAAAGAAGCAGGACTTCAGCTTATAATTAATACTTGTATAACAAGACAAAATATTCATCAAGTAGGTGAAATTATCGAGTTTGCAGACAAACTTGAAGGAAACTATCTTGAAATTGCAAATATTCAATATTATGGGTGGGCATTAAAAAATATAAATGCACTTCTTCCAACACAAGAGCAGTTAGATGAAGCAAAAAGAGTAACAGATTCTTACAGAAGTAAAGAAAAAGCTATGAAAGTATTTTTTGTAGTTCCTGATTATTTTGCAGATCGTCCAAAAGCATGTATGAATGGATGGGGAACAACTTTTTTAACTATTAATCCAGACGGTGTTGCACTTCCATGTAATACAGCAAATACTTTACCATTAGAGTTTCCAAATGTAAAAGAGTTTTCAATTGAGCAAATTTGGAATGAATCTCATGCTTTCAATTATTTCAGAGGTGATAGCTGGATGAATCCAACATGTGCAACTTGTGATGAAAAAGAGAAAGATTTTGGAGGGTGTCGATGTCAAGCCTTTGCACTTACAGGAGATATGAATGAAGCTGATCCTGTTTGTTCAAAATCTGATTTTCATCATGTAGTTACTGATAAAGTTGCTGAAAGTTTAGGTACTACAGATGCAAAGATATGGTATAGAAATAGAAAAAATTCACTATTACTTTCTTAGAAGTTTAGATTATGAAATTTAATTTCATAATCTAGAGTTTTTGTCAGTCTATCTTCTTTTTTTACTTCTAGTTTTAGAAACTCTCTTTGGATTAATTTTAAAATTATAATTAAGATATTTTTTTATCATTAATTCAGAAATATCATACATCTCATCAATATCTGTTTTAACTTTCCATGTAGTTTTATTGTCTTTATTTGCTATATTTTTTTTAAGTTCTAAATTGTTTTTATTATATATTTGTAATATTTTTTCAATTGGAAAATTATCTATTAATGGATATAAATTTAAAGATTTTCCATGCTCTTTTTTATAATTATAAAGTAGTGAGAAGGCTAATAATTCGGGAATCCACATTGAACCTTTTTGTATCTTTGTAGAAAAAATAGCACTTAGATACTTATAATAGTCTCTCATAGGCTCTAAACTTCTTTTTATTTTACTATTTAGTGCTGATGGATTTGGGTTTTTATATAAATTTACTAAAGTATCTTTGCTTATAATATTTGAATCAAGATAATTTGTAAGACTTTCTACACTTTTATTTATAAGTGTTATATCACTTTTACTAGCACTTATAAGCATTGGATTTGAATCATCAGAGAAATCTAACTTATCAAAATCATTTAGTAAGGAGTGTACAACTAAAAGTAGAGTATCAACTTTTAGTTTTTGTAAATTAATACCTTCACATTGTTTTAATACTAATTTAATTTGACTTTCATTATTCATAATAATCCTACTTGTAAAACTTAAGCACCATTGTATTGATTTTTTTAAATTAGTTCTTCTTATTTATTGCTATAATAATGTTCTATTTGTGCTAATTTATTGGTTTGTTTGTGTTAAAATATATTATGAAAAAAGAAACTCTAGAAAAAAGAACAAAAATAGCTAATGATATTTTGTACTATATTTATACTCATATTGAAATACATATTGATTTAGAAGAGCTTAGTATTGATTTAAAGGTAAGTAAATTTCATATGCATCGTATTTTTAAAGAGGTATTTGGACGAAATATTTATGAAAGTATTAAATCAATTAGATTACAAAAAGCATCAAATCTACTTTTAACAAATAAATACTCTACAATTTCTAATGTAGCAAATATGTGTGGCTATTCATCTCAATCCTCTTTTATAAAAATTTTTAAAGATAGATTTGAACAAACTCCTAAACAGTGGAGAAAAGGTGGATATAAAGAATACTCAAATAAAATTTTAGAACAACTTGAAATTGCCAAAAATTCAACAGCAGACTTTTCAAATGTAAAGCCTGATATTGTAAAAATGCCAGCGATGAAAAGCTACTATATAAGGAACAAAGGTTATACATCCAATATCAAAGAAACTTGGCAAAAACTTAAAACTTGGGTTTTAATAAATGAAATTAAAGATTATAAACAAATCGCACTTTTTCATGATAATCCTACAATCACACCTCTAGATGATTGTCAATATATAGCTTGTATAGTTCCAAGCAATGATGAGAAAATAAATAGTGATAGACTTCCTTCTTTTAATATAGCTTCAGGTGTTTATGCAAAATTTGATTTGCAAGGTAAGCAAGGAGATGTTTTAAAATTCATTCATTGGGTTTATCATGAATGGCTTCCAAAAAGTGAGTATGAAACAACAACAAAACCATCTTATACTGTTTATAGAAAGAATAATCATTTAAATAATTCAAATGAATTTGACATTAGTTTTTATGTTTCTATTAATTTTTAGGATTTGAAATTTGAAATTTGAAATAAAGATAAAAAGACTTAATTAGGTCTTTCTACCATATATCCACTTCCTCTAATGTTTTTGATAAAATCTTCTTTTAGTACTTTTTTAACTCTATTTACTTCTGCTCTTATTGTTGCATTATCTATAAAGTCATCATTCCATACATAGTTTCTAAACATATCATATTGAACTACTAAGCTTCTATTATGTGCTAGTAACTCAATAATTTGTATTTGTCTTTTTGGTAAAATATGAGGTTCATTATTAAACAATAAAGTCATAGTTTCTGAATCATAAGAATAATTCTTTGATAGTCTTTTATGTCTTTGAGGAACAATAGTTGTTTTTAAAATCTTGTTTATTCTAATAGTTAACTCTTTTAAATGAAATGGTTTTTTCAAATAATCATGACAGCCAATATCAAAGGCTCTTGAAATATCTTCAATTTCAATAAGTGCTGATATATAAATTGTTGGAATCATTCTTTTTTGTTCATGTAAACTTTCTAATATTGTAAAACCATTAATATCAGGTAAGTTAATATCTAAGATTAACAAGTCAAATTTTTCTTCACTTAAAGTTTGTATACACTCTTTTCCTGTAGTTGCACTTTTTACAACATGTCCTGTTGAGCCTAAGTATTCACTTATCATCTCATTTAACATTACGTCATCTTCTAATAGTAATATTTTCATTTTATTTCCTTAAATATATATGTAAATGATGCCCAGTTTTCACCTGACTCTAGTTGTATACCAACATTTTCTTCACTACAAATTCTTTTTACTAGATTTAATCCAAGTCCAAAACCTTCTTGGTCACTTATTTGTTCTCTATAATACTCTTCAAATATTTTTTGTTGATCTAGTATTTGCTTTGAACGACTTTCAATTACTAAATAACAATCTTGGTTTATAACATTCATTTTTACTTTTATTGTTTCATTTGGTAGTGAATATTTAATTGCATTTGTAAGGTTATTATCTACAATTCTTTGAAGTTTAATTTCATTAAAGTTTAATAGTATTATTTTTCTTTGCGATGAGAAGTCAAAATTACATTTAAATTTTATTGCAGATTGTGAGAAGAAATCAATTCTTGATCTTACAAAATCAACAAGGTTTATTTCATGTGTTGCTTCATTGACTTGATTTTTTTTAATTAAATAGCTTAAGTCATCATATATACTTGAAATATTTTTCATAGCAACTTCAATATTCGTCATATGTTTATTTTTACCACTTTCCATTTCATACATTTCAATATTCCCCATAATAATTGATAAAGGAGTATTTGTTTCATGAACTGCATGTTTTAGAAATTGTTTTTGAGAATCTACTAGATTTTGCGCATAAATCTTTCCTTCTTCTAGTTCTTTTGATTGTTCATTATAATCTTTTGATGATTGTTGTATTAAATGAGTCAAGGCTTGTAAACTTCTGGCATGTTCACTTATTGGCTGATTTGATGTTTGAATATCACATGATGTTTTTTTATTTGTATCATCAATTTTCTCACTTAAAGCAACAATAGTAAATGTTTGATTTAGTAATTCATTATTTCCATTATCATGATAAAACTCTCCATAAGTAAAGAAACCTGAAGTAGGGGCGATTTGTGAAAAAGGCTTTATTTCAATTTCAACCATACTTGGCATATATCTTCTTCTTGCCATACATGAGTAAATGAAAAAAGATTGAGTGTCTTTTATATTACATGTATCAAATAAGGACTCTAAGGGATTACTCATGATAAGTTCTACATTACCAAAACCTAATTTTACATTATCTCCTTCATATAAATTACCTGCAAAACTAAGACTTCCATCTTTATGTTTATTTATAACAGCACGTGCTACTGGTAAACCATTTCTATGTGCAATTAATGGAAATTCAATTCCAGTAGCTGGAAGTGCTTTTGCTACATACTCTCCTAAATACTTTTCATAAAAGTCTAAAGGTTTCATTCCTGATATTTGATACACTCTATTATCTTTAACTTTATCAATAGTATGTTCTATTCCAATTGGTGACCAATTAAAATTGTAAGCATTACAAACTTTTAATATTTTGGAGTTTAAAGCAACTCCTACTGCACCATTTATAATAACTTCACCTTGTGAAGAAACAAAGGTTTGTGTAAAGTTTGCATTATCACCTGCCATTCCTCCTGAAACTATTACCTTATTATTTACAGATTGAATACCTTTTATAAAAGCTTCACCATTTGTCTTTGCACCATCAGAAAATGTAATAAGAAGTTTAGTATCTTCTTTGCATAACTTTTGAGCTAATTCAACACCATTTGTAAAAGAGTCTTTTTTTCTTACAAAAGTTGTTTCTAATGTAGTATTTTCAAATATTGAAATAGAAATAATTGTATGGCAAGTTGTTACTTTACTATTATTAATTTCTCCATCAGTAGATGAACCTATACAAATAGCTTGTGGAAGTTTTTCTAATAATTGTGTTGCAATTGCTTTTAATACATTTTTATTATGTCCGCAAAAAATTTGTATTAGAATGTTTTTTTCTTTTTTTAATAATGAAAAGTCTATTAATATATCTAAGTCTTCTTCATTATATGTATAGTTAAATGTTTTCATAAAATATTGTATCATATATATTAAAAATTTAGAAGAAAAAAAACGAGTTAAAAGTACCTAAAATTGGGAAATTGTAACAAAAAAACGCAGCGCTATATTCAAGCTATACAATAGCTATAATTAGGCTATAAATCTCATGTAGAATTTCACTAAGCAAAAAACATAAACTCTTTTAAAGAGATGTTTTTTAAAAAAATAAAAACTAAAAGGATATAAAATGGCATACGCTAAACCTCAATATAAAGAACAATTTGAAAATTTCATCGGTGGAGAATGGGTTGCACCATTAAGTGGAGAATATTTTGATAATATCTCACCTGTAGATGGAGAAGTTCTTACAAGAATTCCAAGATCAAATGAAGCTGATGTAGATGCAGCAGTTGCAGCTGGTATGGTTGCTTTTGAATCATTCAAGCATTCTACAGTAATTGAAAGATCAACTATGTTAAATAAAATTGCAGATGCAATTGAAGAAAACTTAGAAGCTTTAGCAATTGCTGAAACTTTAGATAATGGTAAAGCAGTAAGAGAAACACTTGCAGCTGATGTACCTTTAGTTGTTGATCACTTTAGATATTTTGCATCTGTTATTAGAGGTGAATCTGGTGATGTTTCTGACTTAGACGAAAATACAATTTCTCAAGAAATTCATGAGCCTTTAGGTGTTGTTGCTCAAATTATTCCATGGAACTTCCCATTATTAATGGCAGCTTGGAAAATTGCACCAGCATTAGCAGCAGGAAATGCAGTTGTATTAAAGCCAGCATCAGCGACTCCAATGTCAATTTTAATGTTAATGGAAACAATTCAAGAAGTTCTTCCAAAAGGTCTTGTTAATATTATTAATGGTGCTGGTGGAAAAATTGGTAAGCATTTATCAACTCATCCAGATATCAAAAAAGTTGGATTTACAGGAGAAACTACAACTGGTCAATTAATTATGCAGTATGCAACTGAGAATATTATTCCTTCTACATTAGAACTTGGTGGTAAATCGCCAAATATTTTCTTAGAATCAATTATGGATAAAGATGATGAATTCTTCGATAAAGCAATCGAAGGTTTAGTATTATTCGCATTTAACTCAGGTGAAGTTTGTACAGCACCAACTAGAGCATTAATTCAAGAATCAATTTATGAGCCATTTATGAAAAGATGTTTAGAAAGAATTGAAGCAATTACACAAGAAAACCCATTAGATCCAACTACTAAAATGGGTGCACAGTGTTCAGTTTCACAAAAAGAGAAAATTCTTTCTTATATTAAAATTGGTAAAGATGAAGGTGCTGAGTGTTTAATTGGTGGTGAAGCTTATGATAATAAAACTTTCCCTAATGGAAACTATATCAAGCCTACAATCTTTAAAGGTCATAACAAAATGAGAATCTTCCAAGAAGAAATTTTTGGACCAGTTTTAGCAGTAACTACTTTTAAAACAGAAGAAGAAGCACTTGAAATTGCAAATGACACTATCTACGGATTAGGTTCAGGAGTATGGTCAAGAGATGCTCACCAATTACATAAATTCTCAAGAGGAATTGAAGCTGGTAGAGTTTGGGTAAATTGTTACCACATGTACCCATCTCATGCATCATTTGGTGGATATAAAAAATCAGGAATCGGAAGAGAAACTCACATGATGATGTTAAACTCTTACAGACACACAAAAAATATCTTAACATCTTACTCAAAAGATGCTATGGGATTCTTCTAGGCCAAAAGCCTTAAATCTAAACAGTTAAGATAAATGCATAGAAGATTTCTTCTATGCATTTTTTTTTGCATCTTACATAATATAAAGGATTTATTATGAGTATAGAAAGAGTAGCTATAACTCCTGCAGCAGCAGAAGTAGTTGAAAGATTAAAAAAAGAAAATGGCGAGTTAGTATTTAACCAAAGTGGCGGTTGCTGTGATGGAACTGCTCCTATGTGTTATGCTAAAAGTGATTTTTATGTTCCAAGTAGAAATGTTAAATTAGGTGAAGTATGTGGAGTTGAGTTTTTTATTGATAAAGACCAATTTGAATACTTTAGACATTCTCATATTACTATTGATGTTAAAGAAGAAAAGGGTGCTTTTGGTAATTCTTTTTCTCTAGAGATTGATTTAGGTTATCAGTTTATTACCGTTTCACGGATTTTTACTGATGAAGAATATAATCAGTTAAGCCCTGAAGAGAAAAAATAGAAAAATAAAAAGTAGAATTTATTTTCTACTTTTTATTTTTCTTGCTCATTTGTAACAAGTGCTAAGTTAGATAAATCATATTTTTGAAGCAAATCTAAAACTTTTATTACTCTTTGATATTCAACTTTTTTATCTATTCTAACTATTACAGATTTACTTTTGTTTTCAATTGCTTTCAAGTTTTCTTCAAGTGATTCAAACGATACTTCAATACCTTTAATAGCTAGTTTTTGTGAGCTTAACTCAATAAATACTTGATCTTTATCTACTTGCATTTCTTTTGCATTTGAACTTGGTAAATCAAGTATTAAAGCTAATTCATCTTTTTTAAAAACAGAAGAAACAATAAAAAATATTAAAAGAATAAAAACAACATCAATAATTGGAGTTAAGTCTAAGCCTAGTGCTTCTCTTCTTTTCATTTATTTATGAACCAACTATTTCTTTTTTAGCTTTTAATTCAATTGCATCAAGCATTGAAATAAAATGATTATATGCAATATGATGAGGAATGGCTACTATTAAACCTGCAATTGTAGTAATTAATGCAATTGCAATACCATTTGAAAAAATAGTAGGATCACCTAATCCACTTTTAGTAATTGCTTCAAAAGATTTATATACACCAAATACTGTTCCTAAAAGACCAAGTAAAGGTGCAATAGTTGCAATATTCTTAATAAGTGTTAGTCCAGATTCAAGTTTTTTAACTTCATATTCTATTTGTGAAAATATTGTAGATTTACTATTTAAATCAGTTTTACTTTTTATTCTTTCTATCATTGCATTTTTTCGAGGAAGTGTAAAAAACTTCCAAAGAATTATTGTAAATCCAATTGCATTAAGTGCAATTAAAATATAAACTATTATTCCACCTTTATCAATATAATCCATTAAAACCATAAATACCTCATAAATTTTTCTTTTATTGTACAAAACTTTTGTTAATAGATGGTACAATTTTTTATGAACTATACAAATTCCCCAATACAACAAATTACATTTAACAATCAAGAGATTTTTGTAAAAAGAGATGATTTATTGCATAAAGACTTTTCAGGAAATAAAGCTAGAAAGTTTTACTATTTTTTAAAAAATGACTTTAAAGATATTAAAAAAGTAGTATCTTATGGTTCTTGTCAATCTAATGCTATGTACTCCCTTTCTTGTCTTTGCAAAATTAGAAATTGGGATTTTGAGTATTATGTTGACCATATTCCAAGCTATTTAAAAGATAAGCCAATTGGTAATTATAAGGGTGCTTTAGATAATGGTATGTGTATTATTGAAAAAGAATTAGAAAAAGAAATCCCATCAAAATTTGAAGAGGACACAATTTTTATTCCTGAAGGTGGAGCTTTGCAAGAAGCTCAATATGGAATAAAAATACTAGCAGATGAAATAATATCATGGTCAAAAGAAACAAAACAAAAAGACTTAAAAGTTTTTTTACCCTCAGGTACGGGAACAACTGCTTTATATTTACAAAAGTATTTACCTTTTGAAGTATTAACATGCGCTTGTGTAGGTGATAGTGAATATTTGAAAAAACAATTTAATCTTTTAGAAAGAAATAATCATCCAACAATTTTAGAAATGGAAAAAAAATACCATTTTGGGAAATTATATAAAGAGTTTTATGAAATTAATAAACAGTTAAATAAACAAACAAATATTGAATTTGATTTGCTTTATGATTCTTTAGGGTGGTTATGTGTAAATAAGCATTTAAATACTAAGAAATATAATATTTTATACATACATCAAGGCGGATTACTAGGTAATATATCAATGAGAGAAAGATATAACTATAAATATGATAAAATCCAATAAAAATTCGGAAAACTATGCTATCAAAAAATGAAAAAAAGATATTAAAACTAATTAAATATACTCCCGTTTTAATAGTAGGTTTCTTTTCAATCCTTATAACTTATCTAATTTTTTTAGATAAAAACATACAATACAAAAAAGATGTAGATTCTTTAAAAAGTAGATTTCTTGAAGATAATAAAAATAGAATAAACTTAGAAGTAAATCGAATTTATAATTATATACTTCATGAAAAAACTAATAGTGAAAAAAGACTTAAAATTTTACTTAAAGAAAAAGTAAATGAAGCTCATAAAAATATGACATTTATATATGAAAAATATAAAGACAAAGAGTCAAAAGAACAAATAATAAATAGAATAAAAGATTCATTACGTAATTATAGATTTAATCACAATAGGGGATATTTTTATATTTATGAAAAAAGTGGTAAAAATATTCTATTACCAACTAAAAAACATCTAGAAGGGAAAGATTTTTGGGAATATAAAGATTCAAAAGGTTCTTTTATAATTCAAGATATGGTTAAATTACTTAAAAATAATAGTGAATCTTTTTATGAATGGTATTGGTACAAACCAAATGATAATACGAAACAAAAAAGAAAATTAGGAATTATAAAAGAATTTGAAGCATATGATTTATTTGTTGGGACTGGTGAATATATTGAAGATTTTGAAAATGAATTAAAAGAAAAAGTATTATCTTATATTCAAGATTTAAAATACTCAAAAAATGGCTATGTATTTATTTTGGATTTTGAAGGTAAATATTTAGCCCATGTCAAAAAAGAGTATATAGGTTTAAATAGAATATCTTTAAAAGATAAGAATAATTTTATGATTACAAAAGAGATTATAAAACATGCTAAAAATGGCTCTGGATTCTTAAAATATATTGGAACAGTAAAACCAAATACAAATTTGCCTGCTGAAAAAACTACTTATGTTAAAGGTTTTGCACCATGGGAATGGGCAATTGCAACTGGCTTTTATACAGAAGAATTAGAAGAACAATTAAAAAAGAAAGAAAAAGAAATAGAAAAAAATAATGCTGATGATATTTTTAATTTTCTTTTAATTAGCGCAATACTAATTTTTATTTTTATTTTATTGTCTTTTTACATATCAAAAATCCTAGAAAAGCAATTTTTAAAATATAAAAAAGAAGTTTCTTCACATATTGAAGAAAATAGAAAAAAAGATACTGTTTTAGCACAACAATCAAAAATGGCAGCAATGGGAGAAATGCTTCAAAATATTGCACATCAATGGAGACAGCCATTAAATACGATTAGTACTATTTCTAGTGGAATTAAATTTAAAAAAGAGTTTGGATTATTAGAAGATGATGAACTTATAAAATCAATGGATAGTGTTAATGGTTCTGTTATGTATTTATCCCAAACTATTGAAGATTTTAGAGAGTTTTTTAACCCAGATAAAAAAATAAGTACTTTTGATTTAAAAAAGACAATCAATAAAGCAATAAAACTTCTTGAAATACAATTTGAAAATAAAAATATATTAATAATAAAAAATGTTGAAGAAGTTCAAATTCATGGCTATGAAAATGAACTAATACAAGTAATAATAAATATTTGTAATAATTCAAGAGATGAATTAATAAAAAAAGACCAAAACGAAAAAATTATAATCATTGATATGTATAAAAAAGATAATGAAATAAAACTTATCATAAAAGACAATGCAGGTGGAATTAAAGAAAATATACTAAGTAGAGTATTTGAACCTTATTTTACTACAAAACATAAAAGTCAAGGTACTGGAATAGGGCTTTATATGTCTCAAGAAATCATAGTAAAACATATGAAAGGTTCAATTATTGTGTATAATGAAGAGTTTAGCCATAATGGAATAAAATATAAAGGTGCAACTTTTGAAATAACTCTTCATTAGATTAAGTAAATTAATATAGGGATTGAAAATGCTTTCAGGAAATGAAAAGAAAATTATTAACTTTATTAATTATTTACCTTTCTTAGTATTCATCTGTTTATTACTTCTTATATTCCTTATTTATTTACATAATATTTCTACATATCAAAAAGATGTAAATAATTTAAAAAAAACTTTTATAAAACAAAACAAAGAAATTATTAACTCAGAAGTAAATAGAGTATATAAATATATAGTACATGAAAAATCAAATAGTGAAGAAAGATTAAAAGAATCTGTAAAAAATAGGGTTAATGAAGTACATTCTATAATAACTGCCAATTACAATAAATATAAAGATATAGAAACAAAAGAACAAATTACACAGAGAATAAAAGATATTTTAAGAAATTATAGATATAACAATAAACAAGGCTACTTCTTTATAAATAATTTTGATGGTTTAAATGTTTTACACTCCTTGAATCCTTCACTTGAAGGTACCAATATAAGTAATTTAAAAGACAAAAGAGGGAATTTTACTTTTCTTGATTCTATAAAAACTTTAAAAAATAAGAATAGTTCTTTTACTACAGTATATTGGGGTAAAGAAAATGATTTAGATAATGATTATAAAAAGATTAATTACAATAAAGTATTTAAGCCATATAATTGGTTTATAGGTACTGGAGAATATGTTGTTGATTTTGAAAAAAAGCTTAAAAATAAGATACTTTCATATATTAGTTCTCTTCGGTATTCTGAATATGGTTATGTTTTTATTATTGATTATGAGGGAAATTATTTAGCTCATATTAAAAAGAATTATTTAGGTCTTAACCGAATTAATTTAGTAGATAAAAATGGTGTTGAGATTACAAAAGAGATTATTAAAACTGCTAAAAATGGAGATGGTTATATCCAATATATGGGTACAATTAAACCAGAACCTAATATTGCTTCACCTAAAACTACTTATACCAAAGGTTTCCAAGACTGGAACTGGGCCGTTTCAAGTGGTTTCTATCATTATGAATTAACTAAAAAACTAAAATTAAAAGAATTAGAACTTTATAATAAAAATAAAAAAGAGCTAATAAGTTTATTAAGTATAAGTATAATTTTTTTAATAGTATTTACATTATTATCTTTATATATTTCAAGGTTATTAAAAAAAGAATTTTCAAGATATAAGAGTGAAGTTTTTAAGTACATAGAAAATAATAGAGAAAAAGATAATCTTCTAGCACAGCAATCAAAAATGGCTGCAATGGGAGAAATGCTTCAAAATATTTCACATCAATGGAGGCAGCCTTTAAGTTTAATAAGTACTATTTCTACAGGAATAAAAGTAAATAAAGAATTAGGCCTTTTTGACGAAAAGACATTAATAGAATCGATGACAAGGATTAATGATTCTACAAAGTATTTATCTCAAACAATTGAAGATTTTAGAGATTTCTCAAACCCAAATAAAAAACAAATTGAATTTGATTTAAGAAAAACAATTAAAAAAGCAATAAGTTTACAAGAAGTACAGTTTAAAGAAGAAGATATTAAACTAATTTCTTATCTTGATAAAATAAAAGTATTTGGATACGAAAACGAGTTGATTCAAGTTCTTCTTAATATAATTAATAACTGTAAAGATGAATTTAAAAGATCAAATCTTGAAGAAAGAATAATTATTATTGAACTTATAAAGAAAAACAAAAAAGCAAATATACTTATAAAAGATAATGCAGGTGGAATTGATGAAAGTATTATAAATAGAGTCTTTGAACCATATTTCACAACAAAAGACAAAAGTCAAGGTACAGGTATAGGACTTTATATGTCAAGGGAAATAATTGTAAAACATTTGGAAGGTTCCATAAGTGTTAAGAATAAAGAATTTACTTTTAATAAAAAAGAGTATAAAGGTGCAAGGTTTAAAATATCTCTTGATTTAAAAAATTAAGTTAAATCTTTTTTATACTCTTTTATTTAAGTTTAGATAT
The DNA here is from genome assembly GCF_003711085.1 of Arcobacter peruensis. Classification (NCBI taxonomy): domain Bacteria; kingdom Pseudomonadati; phylum Campylobacterota; class Epsilonproteobacteria; order Campylobacterales; family Arcobacteraceae; genus Arcobacter; species Arcobacter peruensis. The sequence continues at coordinate 1,474,476 of NZ_CP032363.1, read as the reverse complement.
AATCGCTAACTATGAAAAAGAACAATATAATATTAATAGGTTTTATGGGTGTTGGCAAGGGTACAATTGCAAGAGGATTAGTGAATAATTCTACTATGTTTGCTATTGATACTGATGATTTAATTGAAAGTATGGAAAACCGAAAAATAAAAAAGATTTTCGAAATTGAAGGTGAACCTTACTTTAGAAATTTAGAAAAGAAAACTGCACTATGGTTGGAAGATAATGTATCAAACACGATTATTTCAACTGGTGGAGGTTTTTATAAGCAAGAAAATATTAACAATATTGGAAAAGTAGTTTATTTGAAATCATCTTTTCAAGGGATTTTAGACAGAATAAACGCTTGTCCAAATGCAGATAAAAAACTTAAAAAAAGACCACTTTTACAAAATCTAGAAGAAGCTACAAAGCTTTATGATTCAAGAGTAAGTGATTATGAGAGAGTAGCTGATATTGTTATTGATGTTGAGAAAAAAGAATTAAAAATTATTGTTGAAGAGATTTTAGGACAGATATAAATGAAAATAATAAATACGCAAGATAAAAATTTTAAAGAAGAGTTTGATGGAATTTTAGCACGTGCTAAAAGTGACATAAAAGGTGTTTCATCAATTGTTACAGGAATTATTGACGAAATCGTTGAAGAAGGTAATACAGCTTTAAAAAGACATATTTCAAAGTTTGATAAATGGGAAGTTAAAGATGACAATGAGCTTTTAATTTCAACTGTTGATATGGAAAATGCTTATAATAATATTGATGAAAAATTAAGACAAGCACTTCATACGACATACGATAGAATTAAAAAATATCACGAAAAACAACTTCCTAAATCATGGTTAGATTTTGAATCAAATGGAACTATTCTAGGTCAAAAAGTATCAGCAGTTGATAGAGCTGGACTTTATATTCCTGGTGGAAAAGCAGCATATCCAAGTTCTCTTTTAATGAACGCAATTCCTGCAATTGTAGCTGGAGTTGAAGAGATAGTTGTTTGTACTCCTACACCTGATAATGAAATAAATGAATTGCTTTTAGCAGCTTGCCACCTTTGTGGAATTAAAAAAGCTTATAAAGTAGGTGGTGCATCAGCAGTTGCAGCAATGGCATATGGAACGGAAACTATTCCAAAAGTTGATGTAATAACTGGTCCTGGTAATATTTTTGTAGCAACTGCTAAAAAATTAGTATTTGGGGAAGTAAATATTGATATGATTGCAGGACCATCTGAGATTGGAATTCTTGCAGATTCAAGCGCAAAGCCTAAATACTTGGCGATTGATTTATTATCACAAGCAGAGCATGATGAAATGGCTAGTTCTATTTTGATTACAACAGATGAAAATATTGCAAAGCAAACAAGTGATGAGGTAGAAAATTACCTTAAAACTTTAGAACGTGAAACAATCGCACGAACTTCTATTGATAATAGAGGTGCTATTATTGTTGCAAGTTGCATGGATGAAGCAATTGAGCTTATGAATGAAATAGCTCCTGAGCACTTAGAAGTTATGACTGTAAATGCTTTTGAATTATTACCATATATCAAACATGCTGGAGCTATTTTCTTAGGTGAAAATACACCTGAACCTATTGGTGATTATGTAGCAGGTCCAAATCATACACTTCCAACAGGAAGTACAGCTAAGTTTTATAGTCCCTTAAATGTGGAAAATTTTATGAAAAAAAGTTCAATAATAAACTTTTCAAAAAATGCTATAAATGAACTTGGTGAAGCTTGTGCACTTCTTGCTGATACAGAAGGTTTAACAGCACATGCAAAATCAGTTAGAGTTAGATTAGAAGATAAATAGAATTATAAAATAAAATAAAAGAAAATAAAAGGAAAAATAATGTCAGTTTTTAATGAATGGTTAAGTGAAGATGAAGATGATATATTTATGGGAAGCCCAAAATCAAAGTTTTTTGATGTAAGTAGAGAGGCATCTGTTGATGTTGTTGAAGATGAATGGGATAAAGTAATTGAAAAATTAGCAGTATTAGAAATGATGCTTTCAGAAGGAAAAGGCGAAGACTTTGATATCAATCAAGTTATTAAGCAATACACTTTTGATAATATAGAAAAAGTAAATGCAGTAAAAAAAGGTTTATACGTTGAATTTACTGGTGAGATTATTTGTAGATTAGATTCATAAGGTAAAAAGTGGAAGAGTTAGAAGCTGTAAAAAGTCAAATAAAGAGATTTGTAGAAGATTGTAATGATGAAAAAAGTTTAGAATTATTAGAAAAATTAGCAACTGGAAAGATGCTAAGATCTAAACTTATTTTAAAAATTGCAGGTGAAAGTATTGAGAGTATAAAATTATGTGCAGTTGTTGAGATGATTCATGCTGCATCACTATTGCATGATGATGTTATTGATGAAGCAGATACTAGAAGAGGAAAACCTTCTGTAAATGCTTTATATGATAATAAAACATCTATTATGTTTGGAGATATTCTTTATTCAAAAGCCTTCACGCAACTTACTTTAATGGATAAAAAAATTGCATATACAGTTTCTAATGCAGTTACACTACTTAGTATTGGTGAAATGTTAGATGTAGATTTAACAAATAGTTTTAATACTTCTTATGAAAAATATAATGATATGATTTATAAAAAAACTGCTTCATTAATTGAAGCAGCAGCAAAAGCAGCAGCTATACTAGCAGGTTTAGATGAAGAGAAATATGCCCTTTATGGTAGAAACCTTGGTCTTGCTTTTCAAATGATAGATGATATTTTAGATATCACACAAGATAGTGCTACTTTAGGAAAACCTGCAATGTTGGATTTTGTAGAAGGTAAAGTAACTATTCCTTATCTTTTATTACATGAAAGATTAGAAGATAAATCAAAGCTAGAAAAATTATATAAAAAAGATTTATCACAAGAAGAATCTTCTTGGATTAAAGAGCAAATGAGTGAAACAAAAGCTTTAGAAGATTCAATTAAAATGGCAAAAGACATTGGTAATGAAGCAATACAAGCTGTTAAAGATGAAGAGAATAGTCAAACTTTAATTTTTATAATGAAAGCAATGATTGAAAGAGAGTTTTAATGAGTTATTTAATAATTAGTTTTTCTCATAAAAATACAGATATTGAAATGAGAGAAAAACTAGCTTTTGGATCTGATGAAGAAAAAGATAGATTTTTAAAATTAATTTTAGAAGATGGTATTACAAAAGAAGCAGTTTTATTATCAACATGTAATAGAGTTGAAATAATCACAAGATCTTTAAACCCCAACAATAGTGCAAAATTAATTTTAAAACAACTAGCAATTTATTCTAGCGTTGAATATGATGTTTTATATAAACGTGCAGATATTTATGATAATGATGGAGCTGTTCACCATCTTTTCACTGTTGCTTCTGCACTTGATTCACTTGTAATTGGTGAAACGCAAATTGTAGGACAGTTAAAAGATGCTTTTAGATTTTCTCAATCAAAAGGGCACTGTGACCAAAAGATTATTAGAATAATGCACTATGCTTTTAAGTGTGCAGCAACAGTAAGAAATGCAACATCATTAGGAACTGGTTCTGTTTCAGTGGCTTCCACAGCAGTTGCAAAAGCAAAAGATATTATCAAAAATACATGTGGTGTAAAAGCTCTTGTAATTGGTGCTGGAGAAATGAGTGAATTAACAATCAAGCATTTACTTTCAAGTGGTTTTGATGTAATTTTAACAAGTAGAGATATTAAAAAAGCTCAAAATTTAGCAAATAGTTTTGAAGAAAATATTGATGTAGCACCTTATGAGAGTTTATCTACACTTTTAGGTCAAGTTCCTGTAATGATAACAGCAACTTCAGCTCCCTATCCAATTATTACAGAAGATAATACTCCTGATGTAGATTTTCAAAGATATTGGTTTGATATTGCAGTTCCAAGAGATATAGATGATATTAATAAATTTGGTTTAGAGATTTATTCAGTTGACGATTTACAAGATATAGTAAATGAAAATATGAGTTTAAGAGCAGAACAAGCTAAAACTGCATATTCAATTGTAAGTAAAATGTCTTTAGAATTTTACGATTGGTTAAAATCTTTAGATATAGAACCAGTTGTAAAAAACCTTTATACAAAAGCTGATTCTGTGATAGATAAAAAAGTAGAACATGCAATAAAAAAAGGTTTTATAAGAGCTGAAGATGAAGAGAATATTAGAAAACTTTGTCAAACAGTTATTACAGAATATCTACACACTCCATCAAAGAAATTAAAGAATATTTCTAAAAATATGGAATGTGATATTGTAGTAGGAACAATACAAAATATGTTCGCACAAAATAGTGATGAAAATCATGAACAATACAAATGTGAACATTTATCAAAAAATTAAAATAGGATAACAATTAATGAAATTTAGCAGATTATTTATGCCAACAACTAAAGAAGCTCCAAAAGATGCAACTTTACCATCTCATCAATATTTAGTAAGAGGTGGGTTTATTAATCAAACTGGTGCTGGAATTTATGATTTTTTACCATTAGGTAAAATTGTTCTTGAAAAAATCAAAACAATTGTAAAAGAAGAAATGGATAATGCAGGTTGTAATGAAATTCAAATGGGATTTGTTACACCAATGTCTTATTGGGATGAATCAGGTCGTTCAACTGCAATGGGTCCTGAGTTACTTAAATTTAAAGATAGAAAAGGTGCTGATTATGTATTATCACCTACAAATGAAGAAGCAGTTGTAAATATTGTAAAAAATAGAGTAACTTCATATAAAGATTTACCATTAAATCTTTATCATATCAACTTAAAATTTAGAGATGAAGCAAGACCTAGATTTGGTCTTATGAGAGGTAGAGAATTCTTAATGAAAGATGCTTATTCTTTCCACTCAACGCAAGAAGATTTAGTAAGAGAATTTAATCTAATGGAAGAGACTTATAAAAAAATCTATAATAGATTAGGTCTAGAGTTTAGAGTTGTAGAAGCTGATAGTGGTGCTATTGGTGGAAGTGGTTCAAAAGAATTTCACGTATTAGCAAATTCTGGTGAAGATACTATTGTAGTTTGTCCTGATTGTGAATATGGTGCAAATATTGAAGCTGCTGTTAGAAAAAAAAGACATTTTGATGCATGGTTTGAAAATACAAATACTCCTGCAACTATGGAAAAAGTTTTAACACAAGATTTAAAAACAATAGAAGACGTTTCAAATTTTTTAAGTGTTGCAAAAGCACAAAATATTAAAGCTGTAATGAAAAAAGCTATTTATGAAGAAAATAGTGAAGCTGTTATTTTCTTTGTAAGAGGTGATGATGAACTAGAAGAAACAAAAGCTTGTAATGCTATTGCTGCTTTAGAATTAGAAGATATTTCAGAAGAAGAGCTTAAAACTGCTGGTCTAACTCCAGGTTATTGTGGACCTTTTAATTTACCTGAGGAAATTAATTTTGTAATTGATAGTGAATTAGAAAATGAAGTAGGTCTTGCTTGTGGAGCAAATGAAGAGCACTATCATTTTGTAAATACTGATTTATCTGCATTAAAAGATGCTAAATATGCTGATTTAATCACAGTTCAAGAAGGTGATATTTGTTCTTGTTGTGGTGGAAAATTAGAATATACAAAAGGAATTGAAGCTGGACATATTTTCCAATTAGGAAATAAATACTCTGAAGCAATGGATGCAAAATTCTTAGATCAAAATGGAAAATCACAATCATTTATTATGGGTTGCTATGGTGTTGGTATTTCTAGATTAGTTGCAGCTGTAATTGAGCAACATCATGACGATAAAGGATGTATTTGGACTAAAACAACTGCTCCTTTTATGGTTGATGTAATTGTTTCAAATGGAAAAAAAGAAGATGAGTTAAACGCAGGACTTAAAATCTATGAAGATTTAAAAAGTGCAGGTATTTCAACTATTATTGATGATAGAGTAAAAGAAAGATTTGGATTTAAAATGGGTGATTTTGAATTAATTGGATTCCCTTACGCTGTTGTTGTTGGTAAAAAATTACAAGATGGTTTAGTTGAAATCGTAGATAGAAAAAATACAGCAGATAAAATTGAAGTTTCAATTGAAAATGTTGTATCAAAATTACAAGAATTAATATAAAAAATTAGGAAAAAAATTGGAAGAATATTTAAACGCAGAACGAATAAATGCATTAATTGATATGGCTATTCCTATTGGAATTAATATTTTAGTAGCAATTGCAGTATTTGTTATTGGTAAATGGATAGCTAGAAAAATTACAGATGTTATAGTTGTTTTACTTAATAAAGTAAAAGGTATGGATGAAACATTAGTAAGATTTTTAGAAAATATTATTTACTATATTTTAATGATGGTTGTTGTTTTAACAGCACTTTCAAAATTAGGAGTTGAAACAACTTCGTTTTTTGCAATCTTAGGAGCTGCTGGTTTAGCTATTGGTCTTGCACTTAAAGATTCACTTGGAAACTTTGCTTCTGGTGTTATGCTAATTATGTTTAAACCTTTTAAATTAGGTGATTTTGTAACAGTTGCTGGAGTATCAGGAACTGTAAAAGAGATTTCAATTTTCAGTTCTGTAATTATTACAGGTGATAATCAAAAAATGATTGTACCAAATGGTGCAATTACATCTGGAACTATTGTAAATGTAAATGCTAATCCAACTAGAAGAGTAGATTTACTTGTAGGTATTGGTTATGATGATGATATTAAAAAAACAAAAGATGTTTTAACAAATATTTTAGAAAGCGATGACAGAATTATTCATAATAAAGGTTTAACAGTAGCTGTTTCAGAACTAGCTGATTCTTCTGTAAACTTTGTAGTTAGAGCTTGGGTTAATACGCCTGATTATTGGGCTGTAAAGTTTGATTTAACTGAGCAAGTTAAATTAAGATTTGATAAAGAAGGAATTTCAATTCCTTATCCTCAACAAGATGTGCATCACCATAATCAAGCCTAATATTCCTTCAATATTAGAAGAGATTTTAAATGACCTACAAAAAATAGGAGCAAAACCTATTTTAGTAGGTGGCTGTGTGAGAGACAGTCTTTTACAAATTCCTTGTAAAGATTATGATGTTGAAATCTTTGAAATAAACTGCTTAGAAACTATAGAAAAATCCTTAAAAAAATTTGGTAATGTTAAACTTGTAGGAAAATCTTTTGGAGTTTTAACTCTAAAAATAGATGAATATGACTTTGATTTTGCACTTGCAAGAACAGAAAAAAAAATTGGTCTTGGTCATAATGACTTTGAGGTAAGTACAAATGCTTTTTTAAGCTATGAAGAAGCTGCTTTAAGGCGTGATTTTACAATTAATTCAATTGGCTATGATTTTATAAATGATGAGTTTTTAGACCCCTTTAATGGAATAAAAGATTTAGAAAATAAAAAGCTAAAACATATAAATGATGATACTTTTATTGAAGATGCTTTAAGAGTTTATCGAGTTATTCAATTTGCTTCAAGATTTGAATTTGATGTGGATGAAAAGACAAAAGAACTTTGCGAAAAAATGGTTTTAAATGATGATTTAAAACACTTAGCAATTGAGCGAATTTATGAAGAGTTCAAAAAACTTTTTTTAAAATCACAAAAACCATCAATAGGGTTTAAATTATTAAAAGAGTTAGGTGCTTTAAGATACTTTCCTGAACTTCAAGCCTTAGTAAATTGTAAACAAGATAAAGAGTATCATCCTGAAGGTGATGTTTGGGTTCATACTTTAATGACTTTAGATGAAATGGCAAAAATAATAAGAGAAAAAGAAATAAAAGATGAATATAGAATTTTATATTTATTTTATGCAGAACTTTGTCATGATTTAGGAAAGCCTCTTTGTACTGAAGAAATAAATGGAAGAATAACTTCGCATAAACATGAAAGTTTAGGAATTGAACCTACAAAAACTTTTTTAGCAAGACTTACAAATGAAAAAAAATTTGTAGATTTGATACTTCCTTTAGTAAAAAATCACTTAGCACCTTTTCAATTATATTTAGCAGATTCTTCATTAAAGGCAGTAAAAAGATTATCCTTAAAAGTTAATATTGAAGATTTATGTTTAGTTTGTCTAGCAGATTGTTTAGGTCGAGATATAAAAGATAAAGAAAAATGCCCAAAAGCTACATCTTGGCTTTTAGAGCAAGCAAAAGAATTAAATATTGAAAAATCAGCACTTAAACCACTTGTACTTGGACGAGATTTAATAGCTCTTGGTATGAAACCATCAAAACAATTTAAAGAAGTTTTAGATTTTGCATTAGATTTACAAATTGAAGAAAATTTAGAAAAGAATAAAATAATAAAGAGAGTAATTAAAAGATATAAAAAGTAATATAGGATAAAATAGAAGAAATTAGGATTTATAATGATATTAATTAAAAATAAGTTTTTAGAAATTATTAATATTTTAAGAGCTTCTTTTATTTCATTAGTGCCTTATTATGTTTTATATTCAACAGTTTTATTATTAATTGAAATATTAAAGCATTTTAATTTATTCTCATCTTTTTTTACATTAGAAGAATCACATAATTTAGTAAAATTAGTAGTTGGTTTGTTGCCTTTATTAGTCAATATTAGTATTTCATTTCATTTGACAAACTCCCATTTCACAAGTGCTAATAGATTTTTGACAATTATTTTATCTTTAATTATTTATTTATGCGTAGAATTAATTGTATTTGGTATTAACATAGAAAAATATATCTTACCTCAATCTATGATATTTGCAATTTTAATACCACTTGTAGTAAATTTTTTACTTTCAAATTATTTAAAAATATCAAAATCTTATCAAGAAAAATTAAATAATAGTATTTCAAATAATATTGCAACTATGTTAATTTATATTATACCTTTTATCTTAATTTTTTTTCTTCTAACATTTCTTTTTTCAAGCGTTAGTATTGCATTAGATTTAACCAGTAATATAACTATTTTTGAAGAAGGTCAAGAGACTTTGCTTCTTTTTTTCCGAACAATAATATCTAATTTCTTATGGTTACTAGGAATCCATGGTATTAACTTTTTTGATACATTAATTAATATTCAAATTCTTGATAATTTCATTTCAGAGAACTTAACTTACAAAGAGTTTTTTAATTTATTTGTGCTTCTTGGTGGTTCAGGTGCAGGATTATCTTTACTTTTGTCAATATTTCTATTTTCAAAAGATAAACATACCACATTAATTGGAAAAATGTCTTTGCCTTTTGTTATTTTTAATATCAATGAAATATTAATCTTCGGAATACCTATTTTTATGAATTTTTCTTTAATAATTCCTTTTATATTAGTTCCTATTTTTAATTTTACACTATCGTATATTTTTATTTCTTATACAGATATTATTCTTTTTAATGATACATTTCTTCCTTGGACAACTCCTGCTTTAATGAATATTTATTTAAGTACAGATGGAAATATAATTGCTATACTTTTTCAACTTTTTCTTATTATTATTGGATCTTTTATTTATATGCCATTTATTAAAAGTTATACAAGAACTCAAAGTTCTACTCTTTCGCTAGAAAAAACTGCAAGAAAATTTGATATTTCTTTAGAAGTTGAATCAAGAAGAGACATTAAATTTCAAGAAGCTCAATCTTCTCTTATTAAATCTCATCATAAAATCAATAAAATTATTGATGAGATAAATCAAGATAATCTTACTCTTTATTATCAACCTAAAATAAATATTCAGAATAAAACTTGTAATGAATTTGAAGCACTTATAAGAATAAAAGACAAAAATGGGATTATGAGAGGACCTGATTTTATTATTGATATTGAAGATTCAGGTTTAGCTTCAATAATTGATATTTGGGTATGCAAAGAAGTTAAAAAAGATTTAGAATTATGGGCTGAAAAAGATTTTTATCCAGAAATTTCAATTAATATTTTTCCTCATACTTTAGAGGACAAAAATTATATCAATGATATTATTAGTATTCTAAAAGGTTATAATATTTGTTTTGAAATTATTGAAAGACGGTCTTCGTTAAATAAAAATGTTTTTGAAAATATTAAATTGATGAAACAAGAAGGTTTTAAAATCTCATTAGATGATTTAGGAGTTGGTTTTACCAACTTCTCTATTCTTTATGAAATACCACTTAGTAGTGTAAAAATAGATAGAAAAATAATCGAGTATACAAAAGATAAAAAAGGGTTTATTTTATACAAAAACATTTGTGAATTATGTTCAGACTTAAATTATCAAATAATTTTAGAAGGAATTGAAACACAAGATGAATATGATAAACTAGTTAATCCCAAAATTAATATAATTCAAGGATGGTATTATTCAAAAGCTATTTGTTTTGATGAAGTTTATCAATATTCAAAATCTTTTTAGAGTAAATTTAGGGTCTAAATATAAAGTTTTCACTTCCATTTACAACATGAAAAATCGTAATATCATATTTTTTTGAATAATACTTAAGTAATAACTTCTGTAGTGTTGGTTCAATTGAAGGTGTAAACCATGCATTATTAGAAGTTGCAATCATATATTTAACATCATTTAAATTTTCAAATATTTTATCAGTTGTTGCTTCATAACATATTGCATTTCTGAACTTTTGTCCTTTTATTTCGAAATCAGTTGCTTCAGAAGCTTTTGCATAATCTTGTGCACCATTGTAAAAAATATCATTAATTATATTAACAAGAAATTTTGGAAAAGGTATTTCTTCACCAAAGGGAACCAAAACAACTTTTTTTGCAATTTTAACAATACCATTTGATATGTGATAAGTTGCATTGTAGTACTGATTATCTTCTAAAAATAAAGAACCCGCAATAATATCAATTTTGTATGATTTCTCTTTTAATTGTTTTAATAAAACTTCATCTTTATTTAAAAGTGTTGGATATGCAGTTTCCGGTAAAATTACTAAATCTTTTTTATTTTCAATTGCTTTGTTTATTTCAAACAAATTCTTTTCAAATATTGTATTTCTGTAATCTTTTTCCCATTTAAGATTTTGTTTTATATTCATTTGTGGCATAGCTATTTTCGCATTTGGATTGTCTATATATAAACCATTTTGAATATTTATTGCAAAAAGTAGTGGAAGAATTGATAATATTTTCATTCTATGAAGTTTTATCATCAAAAATAATGAAAGTAAAATTAATGCAAAATCTTCTTTCGACGTACCTAAATATGAATCAATAAATATAAGTTCAAACTTCATCCAATTAAAACCAAAAGGAGCTATAAATGTAAATGCAAATATTAAAATTAGTCTTATTGATGTTTTATCAAATATAGTAAATATTAAAAAAATCAAGCCATAAACAAGGCCAATTAAAATTAACAAAATTGGAGTTAAATAAACTAAATCATAATATTCTAAACTTACAGTCATCCAATAACACCATAAAACACCAGTTGTGAAACCTGCAAAAAATGCAGATGGTCTTGGAATAGTAAGTAAAAAATATAGTCCTAAAAGCCCTAAAATTGTATTGATAAATCTATATTCGATGTTAAAATAACTTAAGTAAATAAAAGCACTTAATAAAATACCAGTAATCAAGCCCTTTATTATAAATTTTTTGTTAAAATTAGCGCGTTTTACTAAAAACAAAATAAACTACTTATAAAAAGGAAATTTAATGGACAGTTCAAGTACTGATTTAATAAGCTCATTATTACCTCTTGTTGCATTATTTGCAATATTTTACTTCTTAATCATTAGACCACAACAAAAACAAGCTAAAGCTCATAAAGAGATGATTGCTAACTTAAAAAAAGGTGATAAGATTGTAACAAATGGAGGCTTAATCGTAGAAGTTTCTAATGTAGGTGAAGAAAGCCTTACTGTTAAAAATAGTGACGGTGCAGAAATGAAGCTTGTTAAAGAGTTTGTTTCTAAACTTTTAGAAGACTAAACTTCATTATATAAAACATGTAAATTATTTACATGTTTTACACTTCAAAATACAAAACCCTTACTAAGGACCAAGATTGAAAATCTTTAATTATAGACTTGTTATCTTTGCATTAAGTATTATATTTGGTGTTGTTTTTGCAATTCCATCTTTTTTACAAACAGATAGCGGAAAAAAAATATCTCTAGGACTTGATTTACAAGGTGGACTTCACATGCGACTTGGTGTGAATACTCATGAAGCCGTAATTTCTAAAATCAAAACAATTGCAACAACAGTAAAATATTATGCTGATGATGAAGACTTACTTATTGATGGTTTATCTATTGATGATGAAAGTGTTAACTTTACTGTATTAGATAAAGACGAAATTCCAAAAATGGATGAAATGTTAAAGCAAATAAAAGGGCTTGAAGTTTCAAAAAACGACTTGTCTTATACTCTTATTTTGACAGCAGATGATATAGAAAAAACAAAAGATTCAGCCGTATCACAAGCTGTTGAAACAATTAGAAATAGACTTGACCAATTTGGACTTGCTGAGCCTTCTGTTGTAAGACAAGGTGCTACTGATATTGTAGTAGAATTGCCAGGAATTAAAACTCAAGCTGAAGAAAAAGCAGCAAGAGAACTTATTTCAAAACCTGCAAAACTAGAACTTATGGAAGTTGATGAAGAAAGAGCTGATCAAGTATATACACTTACAAGATCACAAGCTTCTGAATATGGTGACATAATTTTAGAAGATACAAATGATGCTAATAGAAAATATCTAGTAAAAGAAATTCCAATTTTAAATGGTTCTCAAGTAATTGATGCGCAAGTTGCATTTGATCAAGGGAATCAACCTATAATTAACTTTACACTTAACTCTACAGGTGCTAGAATTTTTGGAGACTTTACAGGAAGAAGTGTAGGAAAAAGATTAGCTGTTGTTTTAGATGGGAAAGTATATTCAGCACCTAATATTAGAGAAAGAATCGGTGGTGGTTCTGGACAAATATCTGGAGGATTTTCAACTTTAGAAGCGGGAAACGTTGCAATTGCTTTAAGATCAGGAGCATTACCTGCTTCTGTTAATTTACTTGAAAAAAGATCTGTTGGACCATCACTTGGTGCTGATTCAATTAAAGCTTCTACAATTGCTTTAGTTTCAGGTTTTTTAATAGTATTTGTATTTATGATAGTTTATTACAGACGTGCTGGAGTTATTGCAAATATTGCATTAATTACAAATATTTTCATAATCATCTCGGTTATGGCAATGTTTGGAGCAACACTTACTTTACCTGGTATGGCAGGAATTGTATTAACAGTTGGTATGGCTGTTGATGCTAATGTTATTATTAGTGAAAGAATTAGAGAATTATTAAAAGCTGGAAACTCAGTTGCAAAATCTATCGAAGATGGCTACTCTAATGCAATGAGAGCAATTTTAGATGCAAATGTTACAACACTTTTAGTTGCTGTAATTTTATATGCATATGGAACAGGACCTATTAAAGGTTTCGCTGTTACTATTTCTATTGGTATTTTAGCTTCAATGTTAACTGCTATTTTAGGTACTCATGGTATCTATGAAGCATTACAAGGAAAAATATCAAAAGATAAAGACTTAAAAAAATGGTTTGGAGTTAGCTAATGGAAATTTTTAAATCAAATAAAATTTATAATTTTATGGGAAGTAGATTACCCTTCTTAGGTTTATCTTCTTTATTAGTTATTGCTTCAATTGTTTTATTGTTTACAAAAGGTCTTAATTTTGGTATTGATTTTGAAGGAGGAACTATTGTTCAAGCTAAATATGAACAAAAAGCTCCAATAAATGATATTAGAAATATTTTAAAAGATACAAAATACAATAATGCTTCAATTACAGAATTTGGAAGCCCTGATGAAGTTGTAATTAGAATTACAGGTTCATCTTCAAATATTGCAAATGATATTGGTGATGAAATGCACCAAATATTAAAACCAACTGGTGATTTTGAAATCAGAAGAGTTGATATTGTAGGACCAAAAGTAGGTGGTGAATTAAGAGAAAAAGGTATCATGGCTTTAGCTTTATCTTTAATTGTAATTCTAGCTTATGTATCATTCAGATTTGAATGGCGTTTTGCAGTTGCTTCTATTTTAGCACTTGCTCATGATATTATAATTGCAATGGGTGCTATTAGTTTATTTAGCATTGAAGTTAATCTTGATATTTTAGCTGCGATTTTAACAATTTTAGGATACTCTCTTAATGATACTATTATTGTATTTGATAGAATTAGAGAAGGTGTTCAAACTTCAAAAGAGTCTATTTTAGAAAAAGTTGTAAATGAATCTGTAAGTAAAACTTTATCAAGAACTACTCTTACTTCATTAACAACATTCTTTGTTGTTGTAACGCTTTATTTATTCGGTGGTGAGATTATTAATGGATTTGCCTTTACAATGCTTGTAGGAGTTATTGTAGGTACTTATTCATCTATATTTATTGCAGCATCTTTTTTAGTTCAATTAAAATTCTCAATTGATGATTTTAGAACTAAAGAAGCAAATAAATTAAAAAGACAAAAAGAAAAAGATAAAATGAGAGCTATGTACGAACAAGGTACTATGTAATTTTTTTATAATTTACAAGTTTGTTTAAAAAGGCTAAGAAGTTTCTTCTTAGCCTTTTTTTATTTAAGACTATTTAATTATATTTGATATAGAATTAGTACACTAATTAAAAAAGATTCTGGAGATTAAAGTGAAAGAGAATAATTTATCTGCAAATAAATTTAAAAACTATTTAAATAAATTTGATAAAGTAACATCAAATAATGGAAAAGATTGGGTATTGGCATTTATTTGGATAGTTATTTTGGAACTTTTTTCTAGTATTCTAGAGTATATTTATCTTGATGTTGGAAAAGCTTATATTTTTTATATGGAAGAGAGTATTTTCAAAGAACTTTTAATCTCTGCAATTTTTGTATCTTTTGTTTGGTATCTTGTAAGTAGTATAATATTTATGTATAGAAAACAGTTTGTAATATTAAGCTTGTATGGTTCAGTTTGTATTTATCTTGCAATTACACATGACTTGACTTTTAATTTATTACTTCATAACCTAAATCCTTTTGAATTAGGAATTGATGGTTTTGGTTTTTATATGATTTTTCAAGTGCTATTAAAAATAGTTATTATCTACTTATTAATTAAAATGTTTTCAGCTATCAAAACTAAAAAGCAAAGTTAGTAGAAGCAATTTATTATTAAAAATTAGCTATTATCTCCTATTAATTTAAAAGTAAAACTATAAAAGGATAAAAATGGATTGGGGTAAAGTAACATATATATTTTTCTCACTAATGTCTCTTACAACTACAGCTGGGTTTTTATATGAACAAAATGAAATAGCATTATTCATAGCAGCAGGTGTAAATGTAATATCAACAGTTTTAAAACTTGGTGTTAAAAACTTATTAGCAGCAGAATTACTAGCAAGTTCATTAGTAGCAGATTTACATCTAATTCCAGCATTTATGGTATTAACTTTTATGAATGATATATCTTTAGCAATTTCATTAGCTATTGGTGCAGTTGTTGCAAATATTTTCTCAATAGCCTTAGCATTAATAGAAAGCGCAAAAAGTCAAGACAAGGAAGAATTTTAATGGAATACAGTGCAAAAGCAATTGAAGATAAATGGCAAAAATTTTGGAGCGAAAATAAATCTTTCGAACCAGAAGATGATAAAAGTAAAGAAAAAAAATATATCTTAAGTATGTTTCCCTACCCAAGTGGACGGATTCACATGGGGCATGTTAGAAACTACTGTTTAGGTGATGCTTTTGCTAGACACTTTAGAAAATCTGATTTTAACGTTTTACATCCAATTGGTTGGGATAGTTTTGGAATGCCAGCTGAAAATGCAGCAATAAAACATAAGTCACATCCTAAAAAATGGACTTATGAAAATATTGATTATATGAAAGATGAGTTAAAAGGTTTAGGTTTATCTTTCTCTGAAACTAGAGAGTTTGCTACTTCTGATGAGTTATATACAAAATGGGAACAAGAATTCATCATAAAAATGTATGAAGAAGAGTTATTATATAGAAAATCTACAACAGTTAATTGGTGTGAACCTTGTCATACAGTTTTAGCAAATGAACAAGTAGAAGAAGGATGTTGTTGGAGATGTGACACACCTGTTGAGCAAAAAGAAATGCCAGGATATTATATTGGTATTACAAAATATGCACAAGAATTACTTGATGATTTAGATGGACTAAAAGACACATGGCCTTCACAAGTTTTAACAATGCAAGAAAATTGGATTGGGAGAAGTGAAGGTTTAGAGTTTAAATTTGAATTATCTATTGATGCAAAAAATAAATTAAATAGATCTTTTTCTAAATATTTAGTATTTACAACTAGACCTGATACAATTTATGGAATTTCATATTCAGCACTTGCACCAGAACATCCAATTGTTAAGTATATTTTAGAACATAAGTTGTTACCTGAGAAAAAACTTCAAGCAATTAAAGATATGCAAAAAGTAAGTGAAAGAGATAGAGCAACACAAAATAAAGCTGGAGTATCATTAGAAATTGATGTAATGCATCCTTTAACTGGTGAAACAATTCCTGTATGGGTTGCAAACTTTGTTTTAGCTTCTTATGGTGGAGGTGCAGTAATGGCTGTTCCTGCTCATGATCAAAGAGACTTTGAATTTGCAAAACAATATGATTTACCAATAAAACAAGTAATTGTAGGAAGTGATGGTTTAATCGAAAATCAAACAGAAGCTTATGTCTTTGAAGGTGAATTAATTAATTCTGAAAGTTTTACAGGATTAAAAAATACAAAAGCTAAAAAAGCTATAACTTACCATTTTGAGCAAAATTCATTAGGTATAAAAAAAGTTAATTTCAAATTAAGAGATTGGGGAATTTCAAGACAAAGATATTGGGGAGCTCCTATTCCCTTTGTTCATTGTGATTCTTGTGGATTAGTTCCTGAAA
Source organism: Arcobacter peruensis (assembly GCF_003711085.1). Taxonomy (NCBI): domain Bacteria; kingdom Pseudomonadati; phylum Campylobacterota; class Epsilonproteobacteria; order Campylobacterales; family Arcobacteraceae; genus Arcobacter; species Arcobacter peruensis. Next base: position 1,457,582 of record NZ_CP032363.1, on the reverse strand, counting down.
AAAGTGAGAACTTACCAATTGCATTACCTGAAGATGTAGAAATTACAGGTGAGGGTAATCCTTTAGATACACATCCTACATGGAAACATACATCTTGTCCTAAATGTGGAAAAGATGCTATAAGAGAAACTGATACTTTAGATACCTTTGTACAATCATCATGGTATTTCTTAAGATATGCAACAAATCCTAAAAAATGGAATGAAGAAGGTATTTCAAAAGAAGATAGTGATTACTGGATGGATGTAGATCAATATATTGGTGGAATTGAACACGCAATTTTACACCTTTTATATGCAAGATTCTTTACAAAAGCACTTAATTCTTTAGGATATACAAACTCAAAAGAACCCTTTAAAAAACTTCTTACACAAGGTATGGTTTTAAAAGATGGTGCTAAGATGTCAAAATCTAAAGGAAATGTAGTAGACCCTGATTTAATTGTTAAGAACTATGGTGCTGATACTGCAAGATTATTTATGATGTTCGCTGCACCTCCAACTAAAGAATTAGAGTGGAATGATTCAGCAGTTGAAGGAGCATTTAGATTTATTAAAAAATTCTTTGAACGTGCTTCAAATGTTACTCAAGTTGGAGTAGATGGTTTTAAAAATATTAATCATAATGATTTAAGTAAAGATGAAAAAAATGCTAGAAAAAAAGTATATGAAGCTTTACAAAAATCTAATGAAGTATTTAATAAAACATACACATTTAATACTTTAATAGCTTCATCAATGGAAGCTTTAAATGCCTTGTCATCACAAAAAAATGAGCTTGTTTGGACAGAAGGGTATTATATATTATCTAATATTTTAGAGCCTATTATTCCTCATGCATGTTGGGAAATATCTAATTCATTATTTAAAAAAGAGAATTTCAATAATACTTTAGAAGTAAAAGAAGAAGTTTTCCAAATGGATTCAATAAATTTAGCTGTAACTATTAATGGTAAGAAAAGATGTGAAATTGAAGTTGAACCAAATGCTTCAAAAGAAGATATTTTAGCACTTGCAAAAGAAAATTCACAAAAATGGATTGAAGGTAAAGAAATTATAAAAGAAATCGTAGTACCTAATAAATTAGTAAACTTAGTAATCAAAGGATAATTAAAGTATGAAAAGTATAAATAATATTAAAAAAGTGCTATTTGTACTTTTAACTTTAAGCTTTTGTTTTTTTACTCTTAATGGCTGCGGATATAAGCCTACAGTTTCTTATGCGAAAAAAGAATTAGCAGGAAAAGTATTTGTGAATTTATTTGTTAATATAAAAGACCCAAGAAATTCTGTTTTAATAAAAGATTCAATGAACCAATTATTAGTACAAAAATTAGGGGCTAAATTAGTTTATGATGAAGCACAAGCTGATACTGTTATGAATTTAAAAATAAATTCAGTTGATATGTCTGTTTTACAATATGATAGTGAAGGATATAATCAACTTTACAGAGCTAGTGTAAATATTTTAGTAAGTTATACTAAAAAAGAGAAAAATATCCCAACAACATTTACTGTTAGTGGAGAAAATGATTTCTCAGTTGGTGATGACGACGATGATACTATTACTGATACAATTAGATTTGAAGCGATTAAAGAAGCTTCAGATGATGCTTTAGATGAAGTATTATCAAAAATTGCAGTAGCTTCATTTAGAAAATAATTAATGAATCTTGATTTAAAAAAAGCTTCATTATCTCAATTTTTAGAGTTTAAAACTCTTTATTATGACAAGATTGATTTTACAACAGTAAAATCTTCTTGGGAACTGCTATCTAAAAAAATTAATCTACCTTTTGTAATTCATCTTGTTGGAACAAATGGAAAAGGAAGTACAGGAAGGTTTTTAGCTCACTATTTGAATAAAAGTAATTACAAGGTTTTACATTATAGCTCTCCACATATTATTAAATTAAATGAACGAATTTGGATTAATGGTAGTGATGTAAATGATTTTGATTTAGAAGAAGCACATCAATTTTTACAAGAGTTATATCCTTTAGATTTATTAGAAAAACTTACTTATTTTGAGTATCTTACACTTTTATCGTTTTATTTATCAAAAAATTGTGATTATCTTGTTCTTGAAGCAGGTTTAGGTGGTGAGTTTGATGCTACAAATGTAGTTAAAAATGATTTATCTTTAATAACTACAATTGATTTAGACCATCAAAGTTTTTTAGGAAATACTGTAGAAGAAATAGCACAAACTAAAATGCGTTCAGTTGATAAAAAAATGCTAATAGGTTATCAACTTCATGATAGTGTAAAACAAAGTGCACAAAAAGTAAAAGAACAAATATTAAAAGAAAGAAATATAAATATTGAAATCGACTATGTAGAAAACTTTGAAAAATATTCTTTAGATAAAAAGTTTGCAACTTATTTAAAACGTAATTTACATCTAGTAATCAAATGTTTAGAAGAGCTAAAGATTTCTCTTAATTTAGATTTTTTTGATGATGTTGAACTTTTTGGAAGATGTCAGAAAATTAGAAAAAATATAACTATTGATGTAGGGCATAATCCTCTTGCTGCAAAAGTTTTAAAAGAAGAATTTAAAGATAAAAAAATTACATTGATATATAATTCATATGCAGATAAAGATTATGAAGAAGTTTTAAGAATATTAAAACCAATAATAAATAAAATAATTATAATTGAACTTGATGATAAAAGAATTGTTCCTAAAAATAATTTATTAAAAATTATAGATAAATTGAATATAATAAATGAAGAAATAATTGAAATTAATGATAATGAAGAGTATTTAGTCTTTGGTTCATTTTTAGTTGTTGAAAAATTCTTATATTTGATTGGGATAAATGAAAAATAGATTAATAATTACTGTTTCAGATATAAAAGGAACAAAGTCTTATAATATACATCAGCTATTGAAAAAAGTTCTGGTTTCTGTAATATTAATTGTTTTATTAGTATTAGCTTGTAGTTTTTGGTTTATATCGTATTTAGATAATGAAGTCACAAGTGTTAAGAAAAATAAAGAAATAGAATTTAAAATATTAAATGAAAAAGAAGAAAAACTTCTTGCTCAAAATAAACTTTATTCAATACAAATAAAAAGTAAGATTAATGATATTGATGAATTAAATCAAAAACTTGATGAAATTCACACAATTATTGGAGTTGGCAAAAATGCAACTAAAGATGAAATTAGTAAAAAAACTTTGTCTGCAATTAATCTTAAAAAGAAAAAATATACTCTAAGAGTAATTCCAAATGGTAAACCACTTGATAAAATTAAGGTTTCTTCAAACTTTGGTTATAGAATAAATCCAATAACAAAAAGAAAACAATTTCATCGCGGTATTGATTTAGCAGCTCCTAGAAAAACGCCAATTCGTGCTACTGCTGATGGAATAGTAGAACATGTGCAAAGTAAAAATGTAGGAGATTATGGTAGAGTTATAAAAGTAAGCCATAATTATGGATTTAAGACTACTTTTGCTCATATGCATAAAACTTATGTTAAAGTTGGTGAAATAGTAAAGAAAGGCCAAATCATTGGTCTAGTAGGTAGTTCAGGTAGGAGCTCAGGTCCACATTTACATTATGAAATTAGATATGCAAGTACATTACTTAGTCCAAAAAATTTTATAAATTGGAATCTTAATACGTATGAGAGTATTTTCAAAAAAGAAAGGAAAGTTGAATGGGAGTCTTTAATAAATCTGATAAAGGATCAACACCCAATGGAGCTACTGTAATAGCTCAAGGAACATGTATTATTGGTGGTATTAATACAAAAGGTACAGTTCATATTGATGGAAAGTTTGAAGGTGTTATTTTAGAAGCTGATGTAATTTCAATAGGCCTTACAGGTGAAGTTATTGGAGATATAAAAGCAAATAATTTAGTAGTAAATGGTCTGTTTGATGGAAAAATTGATTGCAATATTGTTCAAATTTTAGCAGAAGGAAAAGTAATTGGGGATATGCAATATAATGAACTAATTATAGAATCTAATGGAAAGTTTGAAGGAAGAGGAATTAGAAAGAATTCTGATTTAAAAAGTCGATACAATGAAGTTGAGCAAAAGATTAATAATATTATTGTTTCACCTTCTGCAATAGCTCATGACAAGTCTTGAAAAAAAACTAGAAGATCTTTATTTACAAAAAGAAAATATTGAAGTACAGATTAAAGAACTTGAAGATAAAATAAAAAGTGAAAAAACTAAAAAATCATCAAAAACTACATTTTTAAAACTTGAAAAAATAGATATATTTAAATCACTTTTTATTGCACGTTTTGATATTTATGCAAAAAAATGGATTTCTAAGGATGGAAATAAACAAGGGTTTTATCCTGTTACACAAACTTTTCAAGGTGAAGATTTTATACCTATTACAAATAAAGAAATAGAAGCACATTTAAGAGGTTTACAACATCTTGCAACTTATTGTATTGATTCAAATAATTTATCAAAATTTATTGCTTTTGAAATTTTAGATGAAAATAAATTTAAACTTCAAATTGCTTTGAACTCTCTAAATATTAGAGCTTATTATGAATTAAATACTTATAATTCTTTAGTAGCATGGATATTTTTAGAAGAAGCAATAGATAGTAAAATTGTTTATAATTTTGCTACATATATTTTAAAAAAAGCAAATATAAATGCAAAAACATACCCAAATCAAGAATTTTCAAATAAATCAAATTTAGGTAATTGCATTGAAATTCCTTTGCATTTAAAAAATAGAGAAAAGAATAAAACTATTTTTATTGATGCAAACACAAATAAAATATATGAAGACCAATGGGTAGTTTTAAATAATGTTCAAAAAGTTTCAAAACAAATTATTTATAATAACACACAAACAAGTTCAAGTTTAAATGAAGAAAAAGATTTTGGGAATATTGATTTTCCACTTGATTGTATAGATATGGTTTCATATGATTATTTATATATTCCAACTGCAAAGTTGTCAAAAAGTTTAATTAATAAATTGAAATCTTTTGCATCTTTTGAAAATCCTCAAATAAAAGTATTATTGGCTTTACGAAAGCCTTTGTACAATACTCCACGACTTATACAAAGCTTTGAAGAAGATAACACTCACTTAATGCTTCCAAGAGGTTTACAATCGAAAGTTTGTGATTTTTTTACTTCAAATGCAGTGTCTTTTAATGTTGAAAATAAAAGATATTTTAACTCATGTGAAACTAAAAAAGTGCAATTTACTTTAAGACCAGAACAAAATGATGCTATAAACCAGATTTTAAAAAATGACTTTTGTATTTGTGTCGCACCTCCAGGTTTTGGTAAAACCTTACTTGGTGCGAAAATGTTTGAAAAAAGAGCTTGTTCAACTTTAATAGTAGTTAATAAAAATATGCTCTTAAATCAATGGATAGAAAGATTTGTTGATTATTTTGGATATGACAAAAAAGATATAGGATACCTTGGAAAAAGCCAAAATAAATTAAATGGAATTATTGATGTTGCAACAATGCAAAGTTTAAAAAATAATCCAGATTATATACATAATTATTCTTTTGTAATTGTTGATGAATGTCATCATATACCAGCTCTTACTTTTGAGCAAATAATCAAAAAATTTAGAGGGAAATATATTTTAGGATTAAGTGCAACTCCCAATAGAAAAGATGGGTTACAGCCAATTTTATATCAACAATTAGGAAATGTTGCCTATGAATATAAAAAGAAAAGAACACATACAAATAAACTTGAAGTTGTAAGAACAGATTTTATTTGTCAAGCTGATAATTATGCAAGTATAATAAATGAACTTTGTATTGATGAAAATAGAAATAATTTAATAATTGATGCAATAAAGAACAATATTAATAGAAAAATTTTACTTTTAACTGATAGAATAGAGCATATAAATATTCTAGAGCATTTATTGATGTGTGAGAATATTGATTATGTAAGTATACATGGAAGTCAAAATAAAAAAGAACAAGTTAAAAATATGAATTTAGTAAAACAAAAATCTTTGATTCTTGCTACTACTTCTTATTTTGGTGAAGGAATTGATTTCCCTCATTTAAATACTATTCTTTTTGCAACGCCAATTTCATATTATGGAAGGTTAGTTCAATATCTAGGACGAATAGGAAGAGGAAATCAAGAGTGTTTAGCTATTGATTTTTTAGATTCAAATAATGCAATGCTTAATTCAGCTTTCAAAAAAAGAGCTGAAGGTTATAAGCAAATGCATTACAAATAAAAAAAGGAGTATATAAAATGTTAGGAATAATTGTTGCGACAATATTTATTGCATTAGTAATAAATTTGATTTTAAAAAAATTTCAATTACCCACTATTATAGGTTATATTATCACAGGGACTATCATTGCTTACTCTTTTAATTTACACGATGCTGTAAATAATCATGATTTAAAAGAAATAGCAGAGTTTGGGGTAGTATTTTTAATGTTTACAATTGGATTAGAATTCTCAATTGAACATTTAAAAAAGATGAAAAAAGAGGTTTTCTTCACAGGTTCTTTGCAGATTATTCTTACAACAATTTTTGTTTTTTTAGTGTCTCATTACGCAATTGGTTTAGATGTTAAATCCTCAATGGTAATAGGTGCTGCACTTTCTTTATCTTCAACTGCAATTGTTTTAAAAACCTTTAATGAAACAAAAGAGATTAAAAAACCTTATGGAAAAAGAGTTCTTGGTATTTTAATTATGCAAGACATTGCTGTAATTCCTATTTTATTAATGATATCATTTTTCACAATGGGTGAAGAAAGTAGTGTTGCATATATGATTTTTGAAACACTTATTGCTGCTGTTGTATTATTAGGCTTATTGTTTTTATCAGGTAAATATTTGCTTGAGCCTTTTTTAACTCATGTATCAAAAACAAAGTCTGATGAATTATTCGTGGCTTCTGTTTTACTTCTAGCAATTGGATCATCATACTTAGCTTACTATTTTGGGTTTTCATACTCACTTGGTGCATTTATCGCAGGTATGATGATTGCAGAAACAAAATTTAAACATCAAGTAGAAGCTGACCTTATTCCTTTTAGAAATATTTTATTAGGTGTATTTTTTATAACAGTTGGAATGCAAATTAATTTTACAGTAATTTCAGATTATATTTTAATTATTCTTGTTTTACTTCCGGTTTTAATGGGTCTTAAATATCTAATTATTTATTCATTAGTTAGGCTTGATGATACAAGAAGAGTTGCTTTTAAAACAGCATTCTCACTAATTCAAATAGGAGAGTTTTCTTTAGCAATTTTAGAATTAGGAAGAAGCCAAGGTTTAGTTGATCCAACATATTCACAAATTTTAATTGTAACTATAGTAATTTCTATGATATTAACACCTATAATTCTAAAAAACCTATCAAAAGCAGCAGGGTTATTAATAAGCGAAGATCCTTTAGTTGTAAATACTACATACAATATTGATAAAGATACAGAAAATCATGTTGTTGTTTTAGGATATGGAAGATATGGACAAGCAATTGTTGAAGAGCTTAAATCTTTAGGTCAAAAATATATTATTATTGAGCATAATGTACAGTTTTTCCAACTTGGACAAGATAGGAAAGAACCAATTGTATTTGGAAATGCAGCGCAAAGACATATTTTAACATCTGTAAATGTTACTAGTTCATCAGCTGTAATTGTAGCAGTTAATAATCCTGAAGCCTTACATTTAATTTGTGAAGCAGTTGATTCTTTAACACATAATACAAAAACAATCGTTACAGTTACAACAGAGAGTGAAAAAGAGACTTTAGAAAGTTTACATTTACAACATATTGTAGTTGAAACTAAGCATTTATCAAAAGCAGTTGTTGATGAAGTTATGTATTGTAGACTTGATTAGATAGAGAGTTATTCTCTATCTATATATCTTTTTCTTGGAGCATTTTTAATTTTATTTACATTTACTAAAATAAAACCATCAACACAATCTGCAAAATCTTGATCTACATTAAAACCTAAAAATTTTACACCACCTTCTTCGGTGATTTCACTGTATTGTTTGTATAAAGTTGGAACAGAAACTCCCATCCCTAAAAGAGTAGATTTTAAAAATTTAAAATCTTTTTTCTTATCATCTAAGCAAAATAGCTCTTTAATCTCATTTATATTATTTGAATATTGATAAGGAAGTTTAGGACTTACTAATTGTTTTGGCTCTTTGAAATAATGTGAATAATAAAATATCATCATATCTTTTGCAATACTTGGAAAACTTGCACTAATACTCACAGGACCAAACATATACTTAATATTTGGATTCTTTTTTAAATAAGCTCCAATTCCATACCATAAATAATCAAGTGCTCTCGTACCCCAGTATTTTGGTTGAACAAAACTACGTCCAAGTTCAATAGAGTTTTTTAAATATGGAGTTAAACCTTCATTATATTTAAATAAAGTATTTGAATAAAAACCTTTTACTCCAATATTCTTAAAAATAAAATTAGCATTGCCAATTCGATATGAACCTACAATTTCTAAGTCATTCTCATCCCAAAGAATAATATGTTGATAATATATATCATATTTATCAGTATCTCTTTTTTTATTTATACCTTCTCCAACTTTCCTAAAAGATAGCTCTCTTAATCGCCCTAGTTCTTTTAATACAATTGAATCATCTGAGTAATCATATAGATATATTTTTTTTCCATCATTTGTCTCTCCAATTAATTGAGAAGATTTTAATTCATTAATTAGATCTTGTCTTTTTTGAGGATGTGCAATTGCACTTTGTGTTTGGAAAAAACTCTTTTTTCTTTTTTTTAGTGAGTATAAATGTTTTTTATAAAGATTAATTAAATATTTTTTATCTAAGCCTTTTGGTTTAATATTTTCATTTGGAATAATTTCTCCAATTTTAATATTTATTCTTTTTGACTTTTTATTAAACATCTCATTTGAAAGTAAGAGTGTTGAAAAAGTTTTATTTATTAGAGAAATAGTATAAAATGTTTTAGAGTTTTTTGCATCTAAAAATATTGGTAGAATTGGAGAGTTTGAATTTTGTGCGAAATTTAAAAAGCCTTTACTCCATGAAGGATCTTTTATTCCTTTTCCACTAGCCCGACTTACTTCACCTGCTGGAAAAATAATGATTGCTTCTTCATTTTTTAGAGCTTCATATATATTTTTTATGTCTTTTTTTGATTGTCTAATTTTATAATTATCAATTGGAATTAAAAGATTATTTAAAGCATCAAAACCTACAAGAAAATCATTGGCTACTATTTTTACATCTGATCTTACTTGAGAAATCAATCTTAGTAAACAAAGGGCATCTAAACCTCCTAAAGGATGGTTTGCAATAATCACTACTTTTCCTGAACTTGGAATATTTTGTAAATCTGTACTTGAAACATTATAATCAAAATCGAAATAATCTAATACGCAATCAACAAACTCAAGCCCTTTTAAATGTGAGTTTTCTTTTAAAAATTTGTTTATAGAGTCTTCATGGACTATTCTTTTAGCAATTTTAAATAGAGATTTTTTTAAGAAGTCTTGTTTCTTGTTTATATTTGGAAACTTCTTTTCTATTTCTTTTTGTACATCTATCATATGTAATCCTTTTTTTTATTGTAATAATCTTTGATTACAAAGTGGTAACAGCCCTAAGAAAAGAAATAAGTTTTTAAAAATATTTTTTATGTTAAAATCACTTTTTAAAAAAGGATTTTTTACATGAATAAATCAGATATCACTAATATACTTACAATTTTAATAATGGCTTATGGTTACTCAAATGGCTATGATATAATTTTTACTGTTGGGCTATTTGCTCTAAGTGGAGCAATTACAAATACTCTTGCGATTCACATGCTTTTTGAAAAAGTCCCTTATCTTTATGGAAGTGGAGTAATTGAAAAGAATTTTGGAAAGTTTAAAAATTCAATCCATAATTTATTAATGAATCAATTTTTTACAAAAGAGAATTTATCAAGATTTTTTCAAGATGAGATGAATAGTGCAAAAAATACAATAGATTTTGAAAAGATATTAAATAAAACAGATTTTACACCTGCTTATAATTCTTTAAAAGAATCAGTAATGGAATCATCTTTTGGAGGAATGTTAGGAATGTTTGGTGGAGAGGCTGCACTTGAACCTTTAAAAGAGCCTTTTACAAATAAACTTCAATCTTCAATTGTAGATATCACAAAATCAAAAGCTTTCCAAGATGTACTAGAAGAAGCTTTAAAATCAGATAGTTTATCAGATGATATATATGAAAAATTAAGTTCAATTGTAAATAAAAGATTAGATGAATTAACACCTTCAATGGTAAAAGTTATGGTTCAAAATATTATAAAAGAACATTTAGGTTGGTTAGTTGTTTGGGGTGCAGTATTTGGTGGAATAATTGGATTTATATCAACTATTATAACTTAACCTTAAAATAGGGTATTTAAATTTAAATATAATAAAATTTTACAACATATTTTTACAACAAAAGGTTTAAAAACTACTATATTTTGATATAAATTGAGAATTATAAAAAGTAAATAAAAGATATTGCATACTGTATGTATTTTTCATTTATTGATTTTTTCTATTAAATCTTTATAAAAACTTTTATTTAAACTCATTATTTCATTCAACTGTTGCTTTTGTTCATTGTTTAAATTTTGACTCTCTATTAGGTACTTTTTAGTTAAAAAAACACTATTTGGAATAATTCTATCAATTTGACTTATATTTAGTTGTTGGTATCTTGCAATATTTATAGATATATCTTTGTTATCTTGGTTTATAAGATAATTAATCTCATCATCTATTAAATCTTCTCTTTTGGCTATCAAAATTTTATAGTTTTGAGTTAATAGTGAGTTCGAATTTAATGCTAATTTAAATTCTTCACTATTTTTATCAATTGTAAGATAATCTATCGTTGTTAAATTTTTAAATTTTTCAAATTCTTTTGCTTTTAGTTCTGTTAAGACCTCTTCTTTTGCTCTTTGCCAATCATTACCACTTTCTGATGGTAAACTGCCAAATTCCAATCCTAATCGTTCATATATAGCTATTCTTAGCGATTCATCTTCCATTCTTTATCCTATAAAATTTTTGTAAACATAGAATTGATATATCCACTTTCATTTTGAAATACAACATTTTTATTTTCCATTTCTATTTTACTAATGTCACTATGTAAATCCTGAATTTCGTTAAATGGAGTATTTGATATGATAAAAGAATTTAAGACTATATTGCTATCCGCTAGTTTAAGCTCTTTTTCTTTGATTGACTTATGAAAGTTTATTTTTGGATCTGTTTTAGGATTTAGATTTCTTATTCCTTTTGGATCACAAAAGTTAATATATTGCTTACCATCTTTTAATACCCATAAAATAAAGTCTGGATAAAAGCCACCATCTTCAAAGAAACCAACACCTGCTTTTGATTTGTTTCTCAATAAGAATATTTCACTATTGTCTATATCTCTTTGATTTAGATAATCTTCTAAATCTTCTACAAATTTTATTTCACCATCATTAAGCTCTATAGGAGATATTTTAATCTTACTAACTCTACCGTCTTTAAATAGCAGAGGATTATAGAGGTGAGTATTTGATGTAAATGATTTGAAGTAGCTTAAACTTATATTTCTAGGCAACAAACCTTTGTCTAGATCTTCTTTAATGTGTGTGATTCTTTGTATAATATCACTGTTTTCACTATTGTCTTCAAGAGAAACTTTATAATTATCAACAAAGTTATTATCATCATCTTCAATTTCTTTATAGACTAAAAAGTCTTTTTCCCAGTCATTTTTATGGTATTTATAAAATTCATCTATGTATTTTTTTAAAAGTGCTATAAATACATCTTCAATTTTTTTATAATCTTCAAATCTTTTAATACTAAAATACTTGCTTGGTACTTCTAATGTATACCATTGGCTTGATGTTATAAACTCTGAAAATGAGTCTTTTGAAATATTAAGATTAAAATAGTTTCTTTCATTTTTATATCTGATAAGCTCTAGCAATACTTTATCTAAATCAATAAATGCTAAATCCTTATTTGTAAATTTATAAGTATCAGGTTTTGTCATATAGTCATTACTTGCAATTACTCCGATTACTTGTGCTTTAGCATAATAGTTAACAACTACCTTTTTTGTAATAGCTGGTTTTGTATTTAATAATAAATCAATTTTTTCTTCTCTTTTAAAATCTTTATCATCTCTTACTTTTAATACTTTTAAGTTTTTCCCTTGATATTTAGTATCTTTAATAGTTGGTAACATAAAGTCAAGCATTTCACCACTTGGAACTCCCTCATTTTCAAGATATTTTCTAAATTCATCCATATAGTTGGCTCTAAGTCCGAAAATATTAAGCTGTTCTACTTTTGTGTATTTTGTCTCTAGCGTTTTACCATAGTAAGTACTTCTTTTTAGACTCATTGATTTACCTTTTAGTCTAACACCTCTACCAAATAATTGTATAACTTGAGCACCTTCACTTTTACCCATATTTAGTAACCCCATAGATGAAACCCTCCAACTACTCCATCCTTCGCTAAATTTTCTAGAACCAATTAGGAAGTTTATCTTTGAATCATCTTGATTTATGCCATGAAATAAAGAGTGTGAAAAATCTTTTGTAGTTAAATCAAGTTCTTGTTCTTCACAAAGTTTTTTAAAATCACTAGTGATTCCAATATTGATTACTCCAAAATATTCTCCATCTCCAACTCTTAATCCTATTTCTCCATCTTGACCTTTTAATTCATCAAGGTGTAATTTTCCATTTGAGCCATGAAACATTGAGTTTAATATATCACTGTATATAGCAGATGCTTCTTGATTAAGAAAACTTAAATAATCAAATCTATTGGTAAAAATATCAACACCACTTGTAGTGTTAATACCACCTTTATAATCTAATATATTTTTCACAGCTTCTATCGTCTTTTCTTTTTCATCTATAAATTTCTGAAAAAACTTTAAAACATTAGTAATATCTGATCCTTCTGCTTTACTAATATTTTGTGATACTTTTCCTCCAACAAATACCATTAAAGGATTATGAATATTATATTCTTTCATTTTAGAACTATTTTGTTCAAAAATCTTTTTTTGTTGGTAAAAACTTAAAATTGAACCAACTAAATAATTATATTTTATATCATTACTTGGTTCATCCTTTAAGTTTAAAATAGTATAGTCTTTCCCAAATCCATCTTCGTAAAAATATTTATAACTATAATCAAAAAGAATTGACTTGCTATATTCTTCAACTAGTTCCTTCTTCTTCTTTGCTGCTGCACTATTTACAGCTTGTCCAAAGGTTGCACTATATTCAAATGCAAAACCTTCATTACTAAGTTTATCTCTATTTGTTTTCCATTCATCACCACTACTACCACGATGTGCTTCATCTACAAATACAAGGTTATTTTCTCCAAAACTATCAACTGCAACTGTAGTCTCTTTTTCTTCATCTTTTAATTTGTGAATTTCAATAATTTCTATTGAATCACCAGTAAAAAGGTTATTACCATCTTTATTAAATATTTCAGCTTCTAAACCACTTTCTTCAAACTCTTTATAATGCTGATTACTTAAACCACTATTGGGTGTAATAAGTATTGTTTTGTTTATTTTGTGTAATGAAGATTTATTATAATGTTTAAACTGCAAGATATTGATGTGCATCAAAAGTGTTTTTCCACTACCTGTTGCATTCCAAAAAGCAAGTTTGTTAAGATCCTCTATTTTAAATTCTTCTAATTGTTCTTTCTTTGCTATTTTTGAATTAAACTCTTTTAAAAAGTTATTTAAATTTTTAAGTAAAACATCTTTGTTAGAAAAATACATATCAAGGTATATTTCTGTAAAAAGTAAAGTCATATATTGGAAGTATTTCCATTTTACTTCTCTTTTTAATTCTTGTGTATGTCTTACAATATTATTATCGTATTCAAGTAGCTTAATTTTGTCAATTTTTAAATTTGTAAAAAATCTACTAGTCAAAAGATGATAGTACAAAGAGATTCCCTCTTCGTCTATCTTTTCTAAATTTGTATCAGTTTTAATTATTGGTTCATGTTTTAAAAAATCTTCAAAGTTTTCTACACCAAATAATGAAAATATATATTGATTAAGTACTAGTTTCTCATTAAATCTCATGCAGTTTCCTAGGAATAATACATATAAATTGCTCTTTCTCTGTGTCATTAATAAATTCTACTTCTGGATTGATTTTTATTACTCTTCGAATACCACTTCCTCTTCCGGTATAAGGAAGAACAACATTACAAATTCGATCTAGTGTTTGGTTTCTTCTTATTGTATTCCCTAGCTTTATTTTTTCTACTGTTAATGAATTAAAAAGTTTACCTGGACTAATTATTTCAATTCTATTGTGAAACATAAATATTTGTATAGGAGCATTGATTTGATAATCTCTATGAATAAGAGTATTAATTATAAGTTCGCTTAATACAATTTCATCAATTTCTAAAACACCACTAGAATTAAAATCTTCTTCTTGTTGTCTTGATTGTAGGTTAGCCTTTAAAAATCTAAGGCTATCTTCATATAATGTTTCAAAAGTACCATATACTCTTTTTTCATCAATATAATTTGTAACATCTATATCATTTCCATCGAAATAACAACAATCTATATAAAATGACTTATTATATTTTTGTGGATCTTTTCCAAATATTAAATTACCTGCAATAGTCAAATTATCATTTCTCATAATATCAGAGTTTTGTAATAGTGTTTTTAAATCTAAATCTTTATTTTCATATTCTTGAAATAAAGAAGCATCAAATTTCTTTAAATAGTTTTCAAAAACATGAATATTTAGGTCACCAATATCAGTACCATTTACTATCTCTTCATCTGCAAATAATTTCTTAGATTCTGCGAATAATCTTCTTAATTCTTCTTGTGAAACCTGCCTTTTATCACTACCTGCTTTTGTATAGTAGACACCATCAACATCATATGGCTTGTTTATTCCTTTATTTACTTCTATTACTAAAATTTTTTTTGAATCAATAAGTTTAATTTCTACTATTGGATATATTAATGGTTTTACTTTATCTCTTATTGCGTTTCCTAATAATTGATTTAACCTATGTATATCTTCATCGTTTAAACCTATAATATCATTTGTTTTATCATCAACTCCAATAATTAAAGTTCCACCTTCTGCATTTGAAAAAGCCATAAGTTCATAAGCAAGTGAAGTTATATTTTTGATATTACTTTTAAATTGAGTAAAGCTATCTTCTCCATTACCTATTCTTTCGATTAGTTCTAGTGTTTCCATAGGTTATAAATCTCCCGTCTCTTGTCAAAGGCTTCTAGTCCACCTTCCATAATGTTGATAATTCTATCTTGAATCTTATGATTATCAATACTTCCTGCATCTGTATCAATTTTATCTTCTTCATAATCACACACTACAATTTGCTCGCAGTCTCCTAAAACAGGTATATTTGCATTATGAGTAGCAAAAATAAATTGTGTTTTACTTTTTAAATTAATAAGCTCTTTAATAACTTCATTGTAAATAGTTTGATTATCTAAATCATCTTCTGGCTGATCTATAATAATCACATCATTATCTTTTTGTGTAAGTATAAAAATAATAAGAGCAGATGCTCTTTGTCCTAATGAATGTTTTGTTAACTCTTTTCCATTATAAAAGATATCTATTTTATTAGGAACTTTATATGTTAATAAAGACGATAATGAACTTTCAAATTTTTCTTTAAAAACTAAAAGTTTATTCCCGCCCATTGATATATTTTCAAAGTCTTCATATATTGCTACAGGGTCAATATAAGTAGTTAGTTTATCATAGTCATTTTTTGCTAAACCACTACCACTAAATACAGTTCTTAAAAACTTATCAAAATCCTTTTTCTGACCTTTAAATTCAGATTTTATTTTTATAGATTCTTGAGAATCATTTATCTTTTTAACTTCATCTTCAATAATTTTGAACTCTTCCCTATAAAGTTCATTTAGCTGGGACAATAATTTCTTAAGAGTTATTTTCCCTTCAACTTTTTTCTCAGATAATTTCTCAATCTCATTTTTCATTAACTTCTGAGAGTTAAGTGTTTTTGTATAATTAATAAAATCATCTGCTCTTAAATTATTAGGAAGGTTAATTTCTCTTTGAATCTTTAAAAATTCATCGTTAAATGCTTTATATCTTTCTTTAAAAGAGGTATTAACAGTGTTAATATTTTTAAAGCTATCCAATAACAATTTAAGTTGATTTGAAATATCTAAAAAGCTTTGTTTTGATGTATCTATAATTTTGTATAGTTCATTAAAAATATCTTGATTTTCTTTAGATTGATAGCTTTTTAAAGTATCAAAGAACACACCGTTCTCATAGCTTGATAAGAAACTATTTACATCATCTCTAAATTCTTGTAGATCTTTTATGACATTTGTAAAGTTTGAATTATCCTTATCAAACTCTATTTGTTTTTTGAGTTTTTCTTCTATATTATGTTTTTTAAACTCTTCTATTTTCATATTGAGCTCTTCTATTTTTTGTTCAACTTCCTCTTTTTTAGTTCCTAAATTATCATACTTTTTTATATTTTCTAGTTGAATCTTTATCTCTTGTCTCTTTGTATCAATTTTTTGTTCAATTTCCTTGGTTTTATCGCCAATTAGCTTTAAGATAAGATCATTTTCAAAATCATCTCTATAGTTAGATAAATCTTTTTGACCAAAGTATAGAGGCTTCTTTAAAATTTGATTTGTATTTAAATTCCTTAGTTCCTCATCTACTTTTATCTCACAAGCATGATTAAATACTCTTTCAATAGTAAACTCTTTACCATCTTTATCTTCAACTTTTATAGAAATTTTACCTGCACTTCCCAGTAATTGTTTTACTAGTTCATTCTTATAGTTAGTGTCTACACTATTATTTCCAAATGGTAAATCAAGACTATATCTAATAGCTTCTATAATAGATGATTTTCCGCTTCCTCTAACACCTACTAAGTTATTCATAGAACTTGAAAACTCTATTGTCTGTCCATCAAGTTTACATGATGTTCCATCAAATGATATTGACTTTATGTATCCATTTTCAATTGTAGGTTTCTCTTTTTTTACTCTGAAATCTTTATCTTGCAATGCAAATTTTACTGCTTCAAAGTTATAATCACCAATTTTGATATAAGATTTTTCTCCTTTACCAATCTCATCAATCTTTTTAGGATCACTTCCCTCTGTAAATGCTGGTAAACTATTATCAAACCATTGATTCCAAATACTTAAATCATATTTCGTTACTTTTTGAAAACCTAGAATATTTTCTCTAAATAATTTATGTTTAGAAAACTCTTGAATTCTACCACCATCCAACTCTTTAAAAAAGCCACTTCTCTGTTCTACATGAGCTAATATTATAAAGTAATCTTTATGGTATTTATTTAACTTTTCAATAGTTGTAATTAAACTATCATTACTTCTACCATTTTCATTTTCGTAATTTGATTTTGCTTTTCCTGCAAATGTTTCATTTAAAAATTGTTCTATATAATTATTCCCATTTTCAAGCCATTCTTCTTGATTAAATACTATTAAACAGTGTATTCCATTAGCTCCATCATTTACTGAAAGTTCAACACCAGGAAGAAGAAAAATATTTTCCCTCTTTGTCTTTCTTTTCAATGCTCTAAACTCATCAATATCAAATTTATTATGATTAGTGATTATTCCTACATCAATCTTTTCAGCTTTAAGTTGTTCTACATATTTTGTAGCAAACTCATTTTCATGTTCCCTATATTTAAACTCTTTGTCCGCTTTTGTATGTAGATGCGAATCGAATCTTACCCACACAGAACCATTTGAAAATTTATCACTCATAATTACTCTCCAAACATTTTAGCTTTGAACTCTTCTTCTATTAGTTTAACTTTGAAGTGGTCTTCATCTTTTTTTAGATTTGCAAGGTTATTGTCACCATTTACATAGATAGTGTCAAATTCTCTATCATAAACTGTAAAGTCCATTTTTTCAAAGAAACTATTTAACTCATCATTTGACTGACCATTTCTCCAGATGATAAGTATTTTTTCATCTTTTAGATTTTGACCTTCAATTACAAGATATCCTTTTATCATCTGTCTTGTTTTTACTTTTAATCCAATTAGATAATTAAATGTTTCTACTAAGTCTACATTTGTTTCTACCGTCTCACCTGCACTTGAAGATGCTATTTTTAGTTTATAATCAAATGGAGTTTTAAATGCGTCTATATTTAATAATGATTCATTTGTCTCATAGTCAAGCATATAATTTAATAGGTAGTCTTCTTTAATTTCATCTGTAAATAAATCTTTATCTACATTTTTAAAAGCAAGATTATTTAAGCTATCTTCATAGCTTTCAAGCTTGAAATATTTAAACATTTGTGAAATACCACCTTTGTCTTGAGGTTTACCATCTTTCCATTTATCACTATAAATAGCTTTTTGTATTCTAGGTTTTGTAACAGTATCAAAATAGTTACCCATTTCAACTAGTATGTATTTTCTAGAGCCATTATCTTTTCTATTAAGTTTTATTATTGCATGACCTGTCGTGCCAGAGCCTGCAAAAAAATCTAAAACTGTACCATTAGAATTGTTTTTTAACCCAGCATCAATAGAGTCTAAGACTGTATAAATTGATTTAGGATATGTAAATGGAGTACTATTAAACATATTATTTAAAATAACACTTCCCCAGCTATTTGCATTATAACGCTTATCTGACCAAAGTGACTTGTATCTAAAATGGCTTTTTGTTCTAATAATATCCCAAGTGCCTTTTTTAGTATTATATTCAGGTGTCAATTCACTAAGAATAGATTCAACTGTATCTCTAGCAAATACCCACTTGCTTTCAATATTTGATGGGTCAATTGGATAGACTGCAATAGTATTATCTTCGAGTGTTTCATTTATTCCTTCAGGATGGAAATTATCATCACATACATCACCAAACCCAGTAATTTGACCATTCTTAATAAATATAGGGTAAAAACAGTTCGCTGCAGATTCTCGTAAATGGTTTTTACCAGATGATACATTTCTTAATGGTCTAATGTCAGGTTTACTTTCTTTAGTTTTATCATTTCTATCTTCAAGTCCAATACTTTCTACATTGTATGGATATATAAAATGTGCAAATTCGTGAGTAAATGAAAAGTTTTTACCTTGTTGACCTGTTGGATTATGAACAACAGATATTGTGGAATTTTCACAATTTGGGAATAAGTCATTATACATCATTCCTAAATGAAAATTTTCTACTTCATCAATTGCCGTTATAAAGACAAATTCTTTTTTTAATAACTTTTTAGCTGTATTTACTCTATTTTCTATTAATGATAACCATGATGAGTTTTTGTAAGAATTAAGATATAGTATCTCACTAGATTGAGCATTATAAGGTGGATCAATATAAACTGTTTTTATCTGCTCTTTATATCTATCTTGAAGAAGATTCAATGCTCCAAAATTTTCACTATTTATCAGTATACCGTCACACTCTTCATCTATATTGTCAAACTCACTCAGTAGTCTATTTTTAAATTCTTGATTAAAAAACTTTGTATCTACTACCAGGTAATCGCTTTTTTCTGTAGTACTAAAAAGCTCTTCCCACTCTTTGAGCTGTGCATCATTGGCAAAAATCTCTTCATGGTATTTTTGTGGTATTTTGTCAAGTGTTATACAGTAGTTTGTATCTATAACAAACTTCTTTTTAAGCCATAGTTTTTTTTGAAACTCTTCAAGTTGAGTTAAAAAAGCTATGATTTTATTGGCAATAGTTTTAAAAGTTTTCACCTTGTTTAGTGAACTCTCTATCTGTGAACTTGATACTTCTAAAATATCATCGATGTATAAAATCTCATTTTTTATAAAAAAGTCAAGTTCTCTAGTTAAAAAGCCTTTTAAATCTTTATGAATGAAGTAGTCAAAACTGTTTTTAGCCGTATAATCAGTAAGATATTTTGCTAGTAATGTTCTAGTTTTATTTTTAGTTGTAGGAGATAAAATTCTTAAATTTTCAATTAATAAATTTTCTTCTTTCAGTATTGCTTCAACTGCTTTATCATTCAGTTTTTCTTGTTTTTCTTTTCCTATATGTTTATACTCAAATCTGATAAACAACTCACCATCCTCTTCATAAACTGGATACTCATAATCTAATACAAATCTTCTCTCTTTTTCATCACTTGCTTTATTGTTATTTTTTTCAGTATCAGCTTCAACTATTTTAAAGTGGTATGTTTTATCTTCTATTTTAAAAGTATAATCTCTAAAGAACTCACTAGTTTTTATATAGTATTGATCAGAGTTTGCCCAGTGAAGTTTAACCTCTTCACCTTCATAAGGAACAGCATAAGTGTCTTTTTTGTATCTTCTTAGGCTTACAAAGTCACCATCTTTGTAATAACGGCTAAAGAAATTTGACAAATATGAATAAACTTCATTTTCATGTGATTGGCTAGATGTAGATGATGAAAGTTTTTCTTTTAATTCTTTTACTTTTGGACTATCATCAGGATTCATCCCTGCATTTGTAATATTTGATATTAATTCATCTAGTTCTTTTTGTAGTCCATCATTGTTATTTGAAGTAAAAGCATTTTTTATAGATTCTATTAAGTCTTTTTGCATAAATTGTTTTATTTCATCAGCTTTTGCATTCATTATTCGATATATTCCAAAATCTAAATCTGTTTGGTTTAGTTGGAACATATCCTCTAATAGTTTAATCAGCTTTTCTTGTTTTTCAGTCATTTAATCTCCCATTCACATATGAATAATTCTATTTCTTTAATTTCTTGTTTTTTTGCTAATTTTAGCTCTTCTATAAGCTCATCTCTTTTGTTCTCTATTTCATCTTCAATATCAAAAATCTCTCTTTGAATTTTTTTTCTTTTTCTCTCTTGTTCTTTAATAGCTAATTGAATCTTTTCTATCTCTTCTATTTGAGTTAATGAAGAACTTTGCCTGTTTAGTTCTTTTACTTTAGCTTTTGTCTCTTTGAGTTCTTTATTTATCTCATTAAGCTTATCATCTGACCATTTATGAAGCTTTATACTTGCGTTTGAGAAGTGTTCACTATTTGTTTGTTCGTTTGATTCTAAGATTATATCTTTTTGCTTTTGATATATCTCTTTTAACCTTTGAATATCACTATTATCTATATGAGTTTTTGATGATTGTTTAGCTTCTAATGAAAATAGTTTAGTAGCTACTTCATCATCTATTTTTTTATAATCATTTGTTAATGCAGTTACAACTAAGTACTCTTCAGTATCATAAGAGTCTATTGTAACTTTTGTAACCAATAAAAAACCACTTTTGTTCTTGTAAGGCTCAAGTGTAGAAACTTTATAAGTATGGTTTGTAAGATTAAAAACAAGTTTTGTAGTTTCAAGCTCTCTTGATATTGAGGTTTCTAACATATTTTGAACTATTGATGAGTTGAATTTAACATCTTTAGGTAAATCAATATTTTCAATCTTTGAAATCAAATGTAAATATTCTTCAAATTTGTTTTTTGAAGTTTGCATATCTTCTAAATGATTTTTTAATCTTAAATGTACATCTTGGTCAAAATGCTCTATTAGTTGTTCTCTTGTTTTTAGTGTTTTTTCATTAATCTGTGATGAAAACTCATCTTGTAAAGATTCAAATGCTTTTTCTATTTGTGTTATTGTTCTACAAGTTTGGTAGATCTGGAGTATTCTTTTTTCAAAATCTACACCACTAGCGATTGTGCCAAGTACTTCATCACTAGCACCAAATACACCTTCAAACAGTTTAAATTTAGAACTAAGAAGTTCATAAACTCTTCTATCTGCTTCATTCTTTTTATTTAAAAAATTTATTACAACTACATCATGTTTTTGCCCATATCTATGAACTCTTCCAATTCGTTGTTCTATTCGTTGCGGATTCCATGGTAAATCATAATTAATAAGCATATTACAAAACTGTAAATTGATACCTTCACTTCCAGCTTCTGTGGCTATTAATATATCAGCTTCATCTTTAAAATAATCAACAATAGC
Organism: Arcobacter peruensis; assembly: GCF_003711085.1. Classification (NCBI taxonomy): domain Bacteria; kingdom Pseudomonadati; phylum Campylobacterota; class Epsilonproteobacteria; order Campylobacterales; family Arcobacteraceae; genus Arcobacter; species Arcobacter peruensis. The sequence goes on along the minus strand of NZ_CP032363.1, from coordinate 1,435,489 downwards.
TTGTTTCATATCAGCTGTCTTGCTACCTGTTATTCTATCTGTTTCCTGATATCTATCAATCCAGTTATTATAAATTTCTTTTGATTTCTTATCATTATTTGTACCATTAAATAAAACAACTTTATTTTTATATCCATTGTCCTCAAGATATTCAAATAGAAACTCTTGTGTTCTTTTTGATTCTGTAAAAATTATTGACTTCTTATTTGCACCTAGTTTTGATTGTGCTTCAAAACCTCTATCAAGTGCTTGTAAGAGTGCTTTTACTTTAGTATCTACCTCAATACTTTTAGCAATATCTATAAAAGATTTAAGTTGTTCAATCTCTGATTCAATAGCTTTAATATCTTCTTTTTTAATTTCTATTTTTTCATAAGAAGTATGGTTATCTTCTTCATCTAGATATTCATCGATTAACTCTTCATCATCTTCAAATTTAATAAATTGATTAATTTCCATTCTCTCATCATGAGCTAAGTTCTCCAGTCTTTTTATCATAGTCTCAAGAGTACCAGTAATAGCTTTAGTAGATGACGCTAAAAGTTTTCTTGCTACTAGTGTAATAAGGTTTCTTTGTGCAACTGGAATAGAATATAATTCCTCATTTAGTAAAAATTCTGATATCAAATTGTACAAGGTGATCTCATCATCTGTTGGTGTAAACTCTTGAACTAGTGGTATCCTTTTTGTGTATTTGATATATTCAAGTACATCTTTACGAAGTGTTCTATGAACTATTGGATTTAATCTATTTTTTAAATCGTTTATATCACTTACAGTCAAGTTTCCACTGTTGAATTGTTTTTGAAATGCTTTTTTATCTCCAAATACAAAAGGATCGATAAGACTTACTAATCCATAGATTTCTAAGAGAGAGTTTTGTAAAGGAGTTGCTGTAAGTAGTAGTTTTTTCGTATCTCTTAATGCTTTATTTATACTATATGCTTGTTTTGCTTTTTCACCTCTGTGAAAGTTTCTAAGTTTATGAGCTTCATCTAGAATTGAAAGTTGGAAACCTGCTAAGAAGATAAACTCTTCTTTTCTAGAAGCAAAAGGATAAGATGTAATTACCACTTTGTTATCTTGTATAAAAGGATTTTTATTACCTTTTTTGATTTCTTCTTTGAATGTTGTACCATCTATGATAATCGAGTCTATAAAAAACTTTTCTTTTAATTCCATACTCCATTGTTTTCTTAAACTTGCTGGTGCAATTATGATTATTTTTCTTTTTCTTTCACTCCAATATTGACAAAGTACTAGACCTGCTTCAATTGTTTTACCAAGACCAACTTCATCTGCTAATATTACACCATTTTGTAGTGGTGATTGAAATGCAAATAGGGATGCTTCAACTTGATGTGGATTTAAATCGATTTTAGCATCAAATATAGATTGCGATAGTCTCTCTATACTATTAGAGTTGTTTTGTAGGGTTAATAAATGTGAATAATATTTAGAGTGATATTGTGTATACATATTTAATCCGCTGCTTTTCCACTTTTTACCCATCTATCAACTTCACTCTTTTGAAACATCCATTTTCTACCTACTTTATTTGCAGGCATATTACGAGTATCAATCCATTTGTAAACAGTATCTTTTGTTACAGATAAGTATTTACATATATCATCAACTGTTAACCAACGACCTTCCATAAAGCAACCTTATTTATTAAATTATTATATTTTATCTTTTATAGCCTAAATATAATATTTAATACTGAATAGTCCACAATAATGATGAAAATGGAGTTTCAAAAAAATTATAAAAATATATTATTAGTAGGAAATCAATATAAGGAGTATTAATGTTAAAAAAACTAAAAAGTATATTTTTCTCTACCAAACCAAAAGATATAATAAATAAAACTATATGTGATAGTAGAGGGTGGAAAAGAGATAAAAGGTGCAGATTATGAGTAGTAAAAACTTCAAAGTAAATCTAGCATATGAAAAGTGGTTACTGAAATTTATTACTGATCCTAGTAATGAAATTTTAATTCAAATGGAAAAAGACCATGAACAATCAGTCAATAACTCAAATTATAACCCCATACTAGGAGCATAAAGATGAATATACCCCCAAGTATAGTATTAGCAATAATAATTACCACCGCTACCATTCTAAAAGAAACACTAGATAAAGAAGATAACTAAGTTATTAATCAGTCTAAAAACCCAAATATAAAACAAAAAGGAAAAATCATGTCAAAAAATATATACCCATTAACAAATGAACAGTTAAAACAACAAGCACCAGCGTTATTCACTCAACAAGCACACAGTGAAGTATCAGATAAATATCACTTTATTCAAACTATTGATGTAGTTGAAGAAATAAGAACAAATAATTGGTATCCAGTATCAGTTTCTCAAGCAAATGTAAGAGATGAAGAAAAAGAAAACTTCCAACAGCACCTTGTAAAGTTCCAACACATGGATGATTTACTAAATCCACAAGAGAATGCAGTAGAAATATTATTGTTTAATTCTCATGATAGAAGTAAAAGTTTTTCTATTAGTGCAGGAATTTATAGATTTGTTTGTAGTAATGGTTTAGTAATTGCTGATAGTGTTTTTGATAGCTATAAAATCAAGCATCTAGGTGAACGTGATAATGATGTTGCAAATGCAGTTGCCAATATTACAGCAGTTAAAGCAAAGCTAATGAATAAAATCAAAAAGCTTGAATCTATTGAACTCTCAACACTTGAAAAAGAGTCATTTGCAAAAAGCTCACTTCCTCTAAGATTTGAAGAACACCTAGAAATAGACTATCAAGACTTACTTGTACCCCATAGAGAAGAAGATGAAAAAGATGACCTATATACGGTACTAAATGTTATTCAAGAAAATTTAATACGTGGAAATTTATCAGGAACTAATAAAGAAACACAAAGAAGATTTACAAGTAAAGAGATTACTTCAATCTCTACTGATACTTATGTAAATAAAGGCATTTGGGAGATAGCTGAAAAAATAGCTTCAATCAAAAATTCTGATTATCTAATAGCAGCATAAGGAGTAAGGTATGAAATTAGTGAATTATCAGCTACAAACTCAAATAGAATGTCTCTCAGATTTAAAATCGTCAAAGTTTTTTAAGGAATATTTACAAACAATTTTAACAGAAAAATCTAAACCATATTACCAGAGGGCTGATTATATAGGACTTTCTCTTCATGAGACCAAGTCAAAAATAGATTGTCTTTCAAAAGATATAATTGAACTTCAAAATCTAAAAAAGAAACTAATAAATGCATTAGAGATTGCAAAAGAGTTAACTGCACAGATATTTGAAGAAAATGGAATAGATCGTATAGATGGAAATAAAGTGTCATCTCTTACCTTAACAAAGGCATCTTCAAAAGAAAAGAACATTATTTCTGTAAAAGATGAACAAAAGGTAATGAGTCTTGGATATGTGTGCTTTAGCGTCGATTTAAAGGGGGTAGAAGACGCAATCAAGACGGAGAAAGGTTTAGATGAATTGAAAGACTTAATTGACGTTACAAAGCTTACTGTATCAACACCTGCAAAAATAAAAGTAAATTCAAAAAAGGCATCTGCAAATAATGAAACTGATGAAATATTAATCATTGAAGAAAAATCTGAAATGGTAGCATAAGGAGAAAAATATGTTTAATAAAGAAGTATTAAAAGTACTAGACTTACCATTAGCTAGTAAGCGAATAAAAAGTAGAAGTAAGGGCACTGTAAATCTTTCTTACTTAGAGGGATTTGATCTAATTGAAACAGCAAATAAAGTGTTTAACTTCAATTGGTCATATTCAGTTACTAAATTAGAACAAGTATCACAAGAAACAAATCAAAACCAAAATATAGTTATCTGTTATAAGGCTATTGTAAAGATTTTAATTTATGATGAAAGCCACTCTAGAAACGTCTATAAAGAGGATGTAGGCTTTGGAACTGGAATAGCTAAGACATTAGCTGATGCACATGAAAATGGGGCTAAAGAGGCTGTGACAGATTCATTGAAAAGATGTTTACGTTCATTAGGAAATCAGTTTGGTAATTCACTTTATGATAAGTCTAAAAACCATCAAAACAATACACCAAACCAATCTCAAAATAGTAATCAAGATACAAGAAGTCCTACTCCACAAAATCAACAATCATCTTTTAATCAATATGAATATCAATCACTTTTTAATATTGGATTAGATGTTGTAGAAAATAAAGGATTTTTAATAGTAATGGGTGATAATATTTATGCTAAAAAAGACTCAATAAAAGCTTGTGGGTTTAGATTTGATCCAAAAACTAAAAGTTGGTATAAACAAATTGAACAAGGGGCGGCTTGATATGGGTAATTTAATACCAGAAGAGATTAGAAAAACTATTCCACCATTTTATGCAACAGAAGACCAAAAAGATCCAATTGTTTATGTAAAACTGTTTTTAGATGGCTGGACTTGGTATGTGACAGAAATGTCAATGGATGGTGATATTTGCTTTGGATATGTAGTATCATCATTTTGTAGTGGAGAGCTTGGCTATTTTTCACTAGCAGAACTTTTTGAACTAAAAGGAAGCCTTGGTATAGGAGTAGAAAGAGATTTAATCTTTTCTCCTTCACCACTATCAAAGATAAAAAAGGCTGCATAATATGATAGAAACAAAAACTCTAATATTGCTTTTAGAAGTATGGTAAAGCTTTAAATATGTAATTTAAATACTCACTTTTTTTGTTCCATAATCCCATAAGGTTTGTGGAACTTTACAGTTTTTACTTTTTGAACACTTTGTGGAACACGAAAAACTAATAAGAGTGCTTAATGTTCCAAATATAAGAGGTTGAGGAAGAGATTATTCAGAACTTTGTATCCTATTTATTGTTTTGGAGTGGTAACATGAATTCATACTCGGAATTTAACAATTCTGAGATAAAATAAAATGAATAAAGGTTACAAATGAGAAAGAGTAAATACAGTAAAGAGTTCAAAGATTCCACAGTACAATTAATTTTAAATGATGGTGAAAGCGTTGTAAAAGTAGCAAAAGATTTAGGTTTAAATACAAAGACATTATATCATTGGGTTACTATATATAAAAAAGCTCATAATATACCAATACGAGATATAAATTCTTCTTCTAAAGAAAGTGATAATGAAGAACTAAAACGACTGAGACGTGAGAATAAAATACTAAAACAAGAAAGAGACATTTTAAAAAAGGCAGCAGCATACTTCGCAAAAGAAACTCTATAAGGTATGCTTGGATATTTGAGAATAAAAAGAGTTTTAGCATTAAGCTTATGTGTAAAGTTGTTAAAGTAGATTTATCTTCTTATTACCATTGGATAAAAACAGGGTCTGTTGTAAAAAAAGTAGATAAAAAACTTAATGAATTAATTGAGATTATTTTTCTTCAAGGTAGGAATAACTACGGTACTCGTAGGATTAGAGATAAACTAAAAGAATTATATGGATTAATTATTTCAAGAAGACGTATTTCAAATATCATGAAAGATTTAAATCTAAAAGTTAAAATGAAAAGAAGATATAAAAATACAACTGATTCTAATCATAATCTGCCAATTGCACCTAATATCTTAAATAGAGACTTTTATGCTTCAAGTCCAGATCAAAAATATGTAGGGGATATTACTTACATTCCAACAGGTGAAGGCTGGTTATATTTAGCAACGGTAATTGACCTATACTCAAGAAAAGTAGTTGGCTGGAGCATGGATGATACGATGAAAGTATCATTGGTAAATGATGCATTAAGTATGGCAATACTTCATAGGAATCCACCTTCTGGACTCATTTGGCACACAGATAGAGGCTCACAATATGCTTCTTATAGCCATAAAGATTTATTATTAAAAAACAATATTACACAAAGTATGAGTCGAAAAGGCAATTGCTGGGACAATTCTGTTGCTGAGAGTTTTTTTAAATCATTGAAACAAGAATTAGTTTATAACACATATTTTTATACAAAGAAACAAGCTAAAAAAGAGATATTTGAATATATTGAATTTTATTATAATAGAGTTAGAAGTCATAGTTATGTAGGAAATTTATCTCCTGTTAAATTTGAAGAAAAACAAAATGCGTTACAAAGTGAAATGGTGGCTTAGGGATAAGCAAAAAAGTGTATGAATTTTAGTTACCTCTCCATTTATACTCCATTCTATTGAATAGAAGTTATAATGGTCTTTCAATTTTTCATTATTTATATCTAATTCAGGTTTTCTATGTAGTTCTTATCTTCACTCACTTTAGTTGTTAATTGTCATTAATAAATTAATGTTTTTAGAAGCACGTGTAACAGCTACATATAACAATCTAAATAAAAATTCTTTTTCTATATTGTTACTGTATTTATATAGATTTTGCATTTTTCTAATATCAATAAAAACAGTATCATAAGTACTACCTTGAAGTTTATGAATTGTACTTGAATAGTTAAATTTAATGCTTGCATATTTTTCTTTAAATTTATAATATTCAATCCACTTTAGTTTTTTTTCATATCCTGCTTTTGCACTTTTTGCTTCTTTTATTTTATTTTCTAACATATGCTGATATTTGTTATTATTTAGATGATTTACAACTTTAAACTCTCTTTCATATTCATCTACACACAACCAAAATGACAACTCAAGTTCTTTATCATATCCTTGACTTACTTTTTTAACTTTAGTAATAGATCCATTTTGGTAAATTACTTTTTCTCCTTTTAGAACAGCTTCTTGAAATACAACTATATCATCTATTTCAATTTGATTAGGATTTGAAATACCTCTATCCGACCAATATCTTTCTCTAACTATGTGATTATACCTATCTACACTCTTATTAGTATAATCTGCAATAATTTGATCTTTAGAATACCAATACTCTGAATCATTTCTAAAGAAAAGATTTAAGAAGTTATCTTCATTTGTAAATATTTTTAACTCTTTTAAATTCTTTTGAAAAAAGTCTTCGATATCTAATGAAAAATCTTGATTAATGATACAATCTCTTATTCTAGTTGCAATATCTATAATATAACTATCTTTTTGTTGTCTTATTATTTCTTCTAATAAATATGAATTTTTTAATTTAAAAATAGTATTTTTTTCACTATTAACAGGAGGAAGTTGATAAGGATCCCCTACGAATATAACTGCCTTAATTCTACCTTCCTCTATTGATTGATTTATAAAGTTAAATAAATCATTACCAATCATAGAACTCTCATCTACAATTAATACTTCTGTTGTATTCTCTTCTTTATTTTTGTCATCAACTACAAATACTTTTGAACCTGTTCTTTCATCAATTTCTAATTTTAGCTGCAAGAAGGAGTGTAATGTTTTAGTGGGAATATCATCAATATTGTATTTATGCAAGTTATTTCTAATAACTGATAATGATTTATGAGTAGGAGTTGTTACAATTAAACTAAATTCATTTTGTTTTAAATATTGAATAATCTTAATAATTAGGAAAGTTTTACCAACCCCTGCTGAACCACTAATTGATATTCTATTCTCACCTATAAATAATCCATTGAAAATATCTTCTATATTTGTAGTTACTTTATCATATATCTGATTTTGATGAGTGGTTAATGTTTGTATTTCATTATCTCTCAATACAGGTTTTACTTTTAAGTCTTCTATAATTTCATTTAAAGAGTTTTCTTCCCAAACTACCCACTCTTCACCTTTTTCATTATTTCTATATTTTCCACCAGTTTTTTTCCCTTCAGAAGTTAGTCTATAAGCTTTATCATCTTTATATAGTAAGTTTAATTCTAATAATTTATCAAAAAGATTTGGTTTTGCTTGAATATTATGTCGTCTGGCTATTGCAGATGTGGATAAATATTTTATGGTAGATATGTAACTTTCAGAATTTATGGTTTGTTCTTTTATTATATTTTGTATTATATCTATTTCCCAATCTAATTCCTTAGATATATCCTCTATTGAAAAACCTAAATCGAGATATTGAATAACAGCTTTCTTTTTTGTATTAACCAAATCTAATTTTGATTGTTCAATTGCATCTTGAAGAGCATTTCTTGTAAGTTCAAGTGTTTCTCTGCATGTTTGTATTCCACCATTGAATGTATCTATACTATTAGTTATACTTTCACCAATACTTGATAAAAATGATCCTTTTTTTTCTTTTATAATTTTACGATTATTTTTATTTGTAAAATCTTTGTCTCTTTTAATTAAATTTTTTTCAGCTTTATATTTCTCTCTCAAAACTTTTCTAGCTTCAATCTCCAAAATCTCCTGCTCTTTTAAAAGTTCATTTTTTAACTCTTCAAAATACTTATCCCAGTCATCAAGACTAGATATAGTGATAAATGTATCATCACTTTTTATCTCTTCTATATCATTTTTTAATTCTGTTATAGTTTGTTTATACTCTTTTAGTTTTGATTTTAAAAGTTCTTTATCGTTGATATTATCACTTGATAGTTCAAAGCTTGTACCATTTTCTAGTGAGAGAAGTATTTGTTTTACTTGATTTATATCTTTTTTACTATATGCATCATTGAGTGCTTGCATTATTTCGTGAGCTTTTTCTTTAAGTGTATCTGTTACTATATCAGGGGGACAAAGTCTTGCTGCTTTTTTATAGAGTTTTTTAAGCTCTTTTTTATCACTATGGGAGAGTTTTATATTTTTTTCATCTTCTTTTTTTAGGTTTTCATATTCATGGTTAAACTCTTCATAGTTTGACTTAATATCTTCATACTCTTCAAATACATCATCATCTATTTTGATAGTTTCATCTGTATCATCTAGCTTTTGTTTTTGCTCTTTGATATCTTCTTCTAGCTTTTCTAGCTCTTCTTGAAGCTCATCATAAGCATCTTTTATCTCATCATATTGATCATGGGTTTCATCTATATTATCTAGTGCTTCTTTTAGTTCGGATATTGTTGAGTGTAGCTCCTCTATAGTAGCTCTTGTATCTTCATAGGTTTCTAAGTCTTCTCTATATTGCTCTTTTATTTTTTGTTGTTTTATAGTTTTTTTATAGAGTATCTCTTTTTTTAGATTGAGAATATTTTCTATAATAGCACCTAATTGCAAGTGATATTCGGTATTGAATTCATCTATTTCATTTAAATATTCTATTTTTTGTTCACTTAGTTTTTGTAGTGTAGTTTCTGATGCTTTTAGTTCTAGTTTTAGCTCTGCAAGTTCACTATCTATATATTCTACCATCCCGTTATATTTTACGAGATAGTTTTGTATATCAGTTATCACACTATTATATTCCAATCTCTCAAGTCTAGAGATAATATCTTTTATGATATCGTCAATATCTAAATCTTTTAGTTTTAGTATTTGTAATTCAATTATCTCTTCATCTTCAATTTCCAAAGATGATTTAATTATCTCTAATCTTTTAAATATTTGTTTCATTTATTCTATTCCTAAAACGGTATTTCCCAATCATTATTTATATCTATAGGCTGTATTTTTGCTTTTTCTTTTATCTGACCTATCTCTAAAAAATCACTTTTTTTTCTAAAGTGTTTTATCTCTTCCAATGTTAGTTTTCTTTTTGTTAGTGACGACTCTTTTACTACTAGATATTTTTCTATCTTCTCATCATTTGCTCGGAAATATCCATCGTTATCTATTGCAACCTTGTATCTGTTATCGATAGTATAAATACATTTAAGCGATTGGATATCCCATATCTTTATAGTGTTATCTCTACTTCCTGAGATAATATATTTTCCATCTAGGCTTACTGCTACCGAGCTAACCGTACCCTCGTGACCTTCTAGAGTATTTAAACATTCTCCTGATTTTATATCCCATATCTTTATAGTGTTACTCGAACTTCCTGAGATAATATATTCCCCATCTAGGCTTATTGTTACTGAGCTAACCCAATTAGAGTGACCCTTTAAAGTATTTAAACATTCACCTGACTTTATATCCCATATCTTTATACTATCATCATAACTTCCTGAGATGATATATTTTCCATCTGGGCTTATTGTTACTGAATTAACCTCACCAGAGTGACCTTTTAAAGTATTTAAACATTGACCTGAGTTTATATCCCATATTTTTATTTTACCGTCTTCAAAAAAATAACCACTTCCTGAGATGATATATTTTCCATCTGGGCTTACTATTACTGAGTTAACCTCACCAGAGTGACCTTTTAAAGTATTTAAACATTCACCTGATTTTATATCCCATATCTTTATAGTTTTATCCCAATTTCCTGAGATGATATATTTTCCATCTGGGCTTATTGTTACTGAGTTAACCATACCCTCGTAACCTTCTAGAGTATTTAAACATTCTCCTGATTTTATATCCCATATTTTTATTTTACCGTCTTCACTAAGATTACCACTTCCTGAGATGATATATTTTCCATCTGGGCTTATTGTTACTGAATTAACCTCACCAGAGTGACCTTTTAAAGTATTTAAATATTGACCTGATTTTATATCCCATATCTTTATAGTTTTATCACCACTTCCTGATATGATATATTTTCCATCTGGGCTTACTGTTACTGACGAAACCCCCTCCGAGTGACCCTTTAAAGTATTTAAACATTCACCTGAGTTTATATCCCATATCTTTATAGTTTTATCACCACTTCCTGAGATGATATATTTTCCATCTGGGCTTATTGTTACTGAATTAACTTCACCAGAGTGACCTTTTAAAGTATTTAAACATTGACCTGAGTTTATATCCCATATCTTTATAGTATTATCATAACTTCCTGAGATAATATATTCCCCATCTAGGCTTATTATTACTGACTCAACCCCCTCAGAGTGACCTTCTAAAGTATTTAAACAGTTACCTGAGTTTATATCCCATATTTTTATTTCACTGTCTTCTGATATATCATCACTTCCTGAGATGATATATCCTCCATCTTGGCTTATTGTTACTGAACTAATCGAATCAGAGTGACCCTTTAAAGTATTTAAACATTCACCTGATTTTATATCCCATATCTTTATAGTTTTATCCCAATTTCCTGAGATGATATATTTTCCATCTGGGCTTATTGTTACTGAGTTAACCATACCCTCGTAACCTTCTAGAGTATTTAAACATTCTCCTGATTTTATATCCCATATTTTTATTTTACCGTCTTCACTAAGATTACCACTTCCTGAGATGATATATTTTCCATCTGGGCTTATTGTTACTGAATTAACTTCACCAGAGTGACCTTTTAAAGTATTTAAACATTGACCTGAGTTTATATCCCATATCTTTATAGTATTATCATAACTTCCTGAGATGATATATTTTCCATCTGGGCTTATTGTTACTGAATTAACTTCACCAGAGTGACCTTTTAAAGTATTTAAACATTGACCTGAGTTTATATCCCATATCTTTATAGTATTATCACCACTTCCTGAGATGATATATTTTCCATCTGGGCTTATTGTTACTGAATTAACCCCATCAGAGTGACCAAATTCTCTTATAAATGTTTTATATTCGAAACTTTGTACTAAAGTATCTATATCTTTTTTAGATAATATTTTATTGGTGATATTAAGTAAGCTCTTTGATTTAGCTAGGGCTAGTTTACTGTTTTTGTTTGTTGTTAGGGTGTTATTCATTTAATTGCTTCCTTTTTCATTCTTTGCTCTATAGTATCTAAAAACTCAAAAATTGTTTTCCAATACATTTGTTTAGATTTACAATTCTTTGTGTAAGAAATATAATCTCTTCCATTGTATGTTCTATGTTCATCAAATACCTTCATAAAAACCTGTATACAGCTTATATTATTTTGATTTGATATTATAAATATTCTAAATTCTTCAATTTTTTCTTCAATAGTTTTACCATTTTTATTATCAAATATATAATTACTGTAAGATAAACCTATCTCTACTAATATGTTGTCAAGAATATTATCAATATTAAAAATATTTATTAACATAGATTCATATAAATTAAGATTATTTGTTTCTTTTGAACTAAGTAGTAGTTCTTGTATTATATTAATTTGATTTAATAAAATATCAAATGCAATATTTTGGTTTTCTACTGTCTTAGTAAAATCAATAAGTTTGATTAAATCCCTTTGAATATAAAGTGGTTCTCCATTTAAATGAGTTTTATTACCATCTAGCCTACCAAGTAACTCATACAATTGATATATATGTTTTATATGCTCATTATTTCCATAGTCATATTTATTTTTAGATAACAATAGTTGATGTTTTTTTAATAGTTTTACAATAACCGTACAAATAATATAACCTAAATCAAATCCTGCTTCATAATTTTGATTTTCATATATAAAATTAGTTTGAATATTATTTTCATCATGATACAAATTTTTAAATAACAATGATTTTCTATCCATTAGGTTTACAGTCAAATATTTTTCTATGTAGTTAAATGACTCACTATAATATTGGTATTTAGCAATATTTTTTAAGATTCCCAAAGCAAAATTTTCATCATAATTTTTATAGCATTTTATTCTGTTAGTATTGGCAACAGTAATATTATAAATATTTTCAAAATCATTATTGTTTGTTTTTAAAATATTTGATATTGATCTTCTCTTATCTTCAATAAATGTATATCTGGTACTTGGGATATTTCCTATATTATTTAATTTACTAAAATCTCCTCCATCATCTAAAAACTTTTTTTTCTTAAGTGATAGTTCACTATTATTATTCATTATTCTTTTGTTATGACTTATAGATGGATCAATCTTATTATAAACTCTAACTCTTAAGTTTATTAAATTTTTGTATTTAAATATATTTTCTAAATTTTCTTTAACAAGTTTATCAAAATATGAATATTTCTTTTCTGTTTCTAATTCATATAATAATTCATAAAATTCTTTACTATTGCTTTTTCTTAACTTGGTAGAAGTGTACATAAAATATAAACTAATTATATTAATTAGAAAAATAATCTGATACTTTGATTGCCAAAAAAAATCATTAAATATGCATTTTATATAATATTCTTGAATCAATAGTGTTTTTAACCAATCAAATGTAGAGAAAAACATTAAAAATAATGAGAGATAAAATAGTACTAACCAGTATTTACTACTAAGTCTAAATTTTATTCTATTATATTCTTGTGTTATACTATATGCAGCTATAAAGAAACCAATATAAGTTAAAAAATCACTCAAATTCATATTATAAAATCTCCTTTTGTATTAGAGAGGTTCTATAAGCTATATTCTTATCTTTTATTTTTAATATTTCATATTTTTTTAAACTTGGATTGTTTCCAAATAAAACAATATTTTCACCATCTTTATTTTGACTACTATCAAATATAAATCCATCATATCCAAGTGACCAAATATATTCAGCCATAATTTGTGTAGGTACATATTCTAGTAAAGTATCACTTTCGTTTATAGGTCTTGATATATCCTTGATAAACTCATAAATATCTGTAAGCAAAATATTGAAACCTTTATCAAAAGGATTCATGTCTTTTTTTCCATAAATTTCAGAAGATAAACAATACAATTTTGTAAAATCAACTAAAGACAACTTTTCATTTAATTTAAAAGTTCCAATAGCTACTTCCTTATTAAGCTCTGCTCTAATCTCATTAATAGCTGTTTTTTCATCAAAACTAAAATATCCATAGGATATACCTATTGGGCTAAATCTATTATTTTTAACTATTTTTACAGGTGCTTTACCTAGTTCTGTATTTGGTGATTTTTTAATATCATCTCTTTCTTTTTGTGAGTTAATTATTCTAGCTCTATAAACTTTTTGATTTTTTAAATTCTTTTCTAATGATTTAAAAAGCTTTTTAAAAGGCTCTATCTGTTGACTCAATTTAAAATGACTTTTTTTATGATCAAAATATCTTGCCTTATGTTTGGTATGCTCTTTAAATTCCTTCCATGAAATATTTTCTTTTTTTTTCCAACATTTAATCAAATGAATTTCTTGACCATCATAATTATGTTTAGATTTATCAGGGTACTCTAATTGTACACTTTGATTAAATGGGAATCTCTTTAATTTGATAAACTCATATTTTGCTAGTTTTATTAATATATCAGTAGATTCATCCCAAAAAAGCTTATCAGATAAAATATCTACTAAATTTAGTAATTGCTTCTCTTCATCGTATTTTGGCGATTCAACATATTCAAAGTGTTTATTAATAATTTTAATAATCTTTTTATTAAAAACATTTTGATTTATTATGTAAATTTTATCTGATATAAATTCTTTATCATCATAGTCTTTTATATCATACTTTTCATTATGCTTCCAATCTACAAGATTACAGAACTTACATTTAAAATGTTCCTTTTTTATTCGTTTACCTTTATTTTTAATAAAATTTTTTATATTTTCATCTTCAAAACAATTTATACAAAAATATTTTTTATATCGAATCACTTCAAGGCCTCTTTCCTACTCTCTAAAATCACCTTATATCTTTTATCTTCTGTTGTTCTTATAAGTTCATCAATAGTTTCTATCCTAAAGTCTTTTACATCTATGATATCTAGCAGATTTATAGCTTGTTGAATATCTGTTTTTGCAGTATTTAAAACTATATCTATACTAAGATCAATCATTTGATCTGGGAAAACTCCTACTTCATCATATAAAGAATCTACCTCATAAAATAGATCTAATGCTATAAAAGGTTTGATATCAACTATTTTAAGAGAATAAGAGACCAAATCTTCCATATAGTTCTTTACATCATAATCATCGTCATTTTCTTTAAGTAACATAACAATTTTATTGTCTGATTTTCTATCTTCCTCTAGCCACTTTTTTATTTCAAGTTTTAAACCTAGATTCTGTATTAATTGTGATGTTTTATCGTAGTTACTTTCTCTAAGATTTATTGAGTCGATATTAGGTAATAAATTTATATATTTAGCTATATTATGTAGGTGTTTGTCATCAAAACTTAGTTTATGTAAATTGGTTAATTGAAATATATCTTTTTCTATATTATTGAGTTGAGTATTATGCAAATATAAAGTATTTATTCTTTTTTGTCTATAAAAACTTTGAGGTATTGTTTTAATAGGATTATTTGACATATCCAAAAAAACTATACTTAAATTCTCTATTTCATCTGGAAGAATAGATATCTCATTATTTGAAAAAATCAACATACATAATGATTTCAATTTAAAAAGCTCTAATGGTAATTCTTTTATATTGTTGTTATCTGCTATAAGCATAAGTAGTTTTGTTAAGTTTTGTATTTGTGGTGGTATTTCATTTATATTTTTGTTAGAAATATCAAGTTCAGTCATATTTTGTAATAAAAATTTATTTCTTGGAAATTCTTCTTCACTTATGTTATATTTATTTGCCCATTTACAAATATCGTTAAACCAATTTAAATCATCCATTTTATAAAATACTTTCACTATTCGTATTTTCCAAATGCATTTTATAATTTTTCTTAGCTATCTCTTTAGAAGTATTAGCATAACAATAATTACACATATGAGGATAAGTATTAAATGAAGGTATATCTGTGTTTTTACTAGCTGATATGATTACAGGTGTTTGTTCACCTACTGTTCTGTTATTATTTAATATTATTTGTTCTTTTTTACAAGTCATTATTTCTTCTTTTAGTTATAAATAAATTGTATCTAAATAATAACAAATATTTTATTATTGTTCTAATAAAATATATAGGTAAATTAGTTTTTTATTCTTTTCGGCATTATTTTAAAAAGATGGAGTGGCGACTGAATTCATACTCAGAATTAAAAGATTCTGAGATAAAACAATAAGTCCCACAACCTGTACTTTTTGGAGAATGTTCAACAATTCAACTCTATTTGGAACAAGCTTACAATTAGTAAAAACTGCTCCAAATATAAGAGAGACTGTGAAAGAACTAACCTTATATAAGTAAAAGAATCAAGACTAAGAAAGTTTTTTCAATATCCAGATGTATAAACACATTTTTTGACGAAATAAAGCTTTAAAAAAGTGTAGAACTGCAATGTACTCTACTATTTCTTGTTTTATATCCTCAATATTGCCACTTTTACTGGCTTTTACCAGCTTTTGAAACAGTGTAATACCAATTAGATTCAACAATCGTCTAAAATTATAGGTGAGCATAATTAAAGCATTCTCTCCCGCAACCTTTGTTTTGCCACGTACTAGAAAATGGCTCCATCCTAGCTTTTGTTTGATTGTACCAAATGGGTGTTCTGCCAAAGCGGCACGCTGTTTAATCATAGTTTTTGCTTTGTGTGTCTGCATCTTTGTACGGTGAGCCTCTATGAGTGATTCATGTTCCCAACGCCAAAGACGTTTTGCAGGTGTTTTAGGAGGAAGACACTGTGAACGTATTGGACAAACTGTACATACAGAGCGGGTACCGAAGTACATTAAACGCTTAATACCATTCTTTTCATAAATAGTTTTTCTCCGCTTTAACACCTTATCATTAGGACAGATATAGCAATCCTTAGCTTCATCATAAACAAATGCATCACGAGTAAATTTTCCTTTGTCTTTTTGTTGTTTTTGCTTATCTTGTATGGGTACATAAACATCTATACCTTCATCAACGCATTTCTTAATCTCTTTGGGATTGTAATAACCTGCATCGGCTGCAACTTTTATCTTCTTATTTCCTGTGGCCTCTTTAGCTTGTATTGATATTGGGTAAAGCTGATCTAGATCAACACCTTTACTGGAGATATCAGTGGCAACAATGAACTTATATTTTCCATCAACAGCAATCTGAGTATTATAGGCCATTAGATTATGTGCTGGTTTACTCATCAAAGTAGCATCGGGGTCACTTTTACAGTATTGAGTTGCATTATGTTCTTTTAATGTCCGTAAATTACTACTCAATTTTAATTTATTTTTTTTAAGTCGATTTAGATTTTGCTTCTTTACTACTGGAGTTATCTCTTTATTCTCACAAGTGTCACTATACTCTAGTGAAGAAAGATACTCTGTTATCTTTTCTTCCACTGATTCCATATCCTTACGTGTCATTTTTTCTGAGATAAGTTGATTCTTTGATGCATTAGCACGTAGAAAGGCACCATCAATAGCAACAACTTCTCCATCAATTAAATCAACAGAGCGACATAGCATTACAAAGTCACGAAATAATTGTTTTAATACTGAGGGATTATCTTTACGGAAGTTAGCAATAGTTTTGTATCCAGGAGAAAGTCCCATACAAAGCCACATCATTTCAACATTACGTTTAAGCTCACGTTCAAGCTTTCTAGAACTTCTTATACTATTTAGATATCCATAGAGGTAAATCTTTAAAAGTAGTGATGGATGATATGCTGGTTGACCTTCAGAACCACCGTTACAAGTAAATACTCCAACAGCAGCTAAATCTATACTATCGACATAGCTGTCAATAGCCCTTACTGGATTATTTTCATCAACATACTCATCCATACTAGGAGGAAATAAGAGTTGTTGATGACGGTCTAATCCTTCTTTGTAGTTCGGCATGTTAGGCCTTTTTGTTAATCTTTGATATCTATATTTTAGCTAATTTGTTGTTATCAATGGCTTTAGTTCTTTCACAGTCTCAAGAGGTTATAGAACAGTAATTTGAATCAAGTAATAGCTGTAACTTGGAAAATAAACATACGAGTTTATATTTAAGATTCTTATATTAAATATATATAAAGAAAAACTAACTAATGACCTTAATCTAAAAATGATGACAATTTTTGGATATATTGTGAAGAAATATAATAATTAATCATAAGTCCTTCTCTCTTAGAAAAAAGTATCCCTGCATCTTTTAACTTTCTTAAATGTTGAGATACAGGAGATTGTTTCATACCTAATATATCACTAATATCACAAACACATAATCTTTCATATTTTAAGAGAAGATAGACAATTTTTAATCTAACTTCACTTCCTAACAATGAAAAGAGTTTCTCTTTTTCTGAAAACATATCCTGTTTTAAAATTAATTGTTGTTTTTCATAATCAATTTTATCTTTATCAACTGTTATTCTTAGACAAGTAGTATCATTTTTCAATCTTATTCCTTCTCTCTAAACATATTCTTTTGTGGTATATGATTACTAAACTTAGGCTTTGATGTCAAATCAATGTTTTTATTTAAATTAGTAGTAAAGTTCTTCTCTTCTATGTTATCAGGTTTCTTCAATGTAGTATTAATATTATTACTTAATTTATTTGGAGAAAGACTATTGTTTACTGAGAATGTATTATTCTTAGGAGCAATAGAACTATCACTGCTATTAGTATAACTATTTACTTTTTTATTGAACCTATCTTTTAGTAAGTGATAGAATATTAATAACATCATTGCAACAGAAGATGAAATATTAAAAATGCTTACATCATCATTATCCATAGTAATTGTTAATAGACTAAGCTCTTTAAAAAATGTATCATATATATACCCAAAGAAGAAAGCCAATATAGCTATTACAACTAAGTATATAATTAAAGATGTTCTTCCCAACATTTTATAAACAACACTCATTGTAACTGCACTTGTAGCAGGTCCAGCAGTTAAGAATATAAATACAGCACCTGGTGACATACCTTGTAACATAAATGCAGCAGCAATAGGAAGTGAAGCAGTTGCACAAGTATATAAAGGCATAGCAAATAACATAACTACTATATAAGTTAAGAATTGATTTTCAAATAGGATTTCTGTATATTCTTTTGGTGTAAATGTAACAAATACTGAACCTAAAATTAAACCAATTAGAAGTGCTTTCGCCATATCATTAAATAATGTACCATAACCATATTTAAAAACATTTTTAAATAAAAACTTCTTTTTTACACTTGGAGTATCACAATTTGAAGAACAACCACAAGAAGATTCAGAAGCTTCTACTTGTATATTGTCATCTTTTTGAACAAAGTTTTGAACAAGTCCTACTGTAATTGCAATTATAATTGAAGATATAATTCTAAATGTTGTAAATACAAAACCAAATAATGAGTATGTAGCTAATATTGAATCAACACCAGTAATTGGAGTTGATATTAAAAAACTTTGAACAGCACCCTTACTTGCTCCTTCTTTTCTTAATCCTTGTGCTAATGGGATAACAGAACAAGAACAAACAGGTAAAGGTATCCCAAACAATGTTGCTTTTACAACGGCACTTGTAGAATCTTTTCCTAAATGTGATGAAACAAAATTGTCTGGTATTAATTGTTTTAAAATACCTGCAAAAAATAAACCTAAAATTATATAAATTGACATTGCATTTAATAAAATTATAAAATTGTCTAAAAAACTTGATAATAGTTCCATAATAATTCCTTTTAGAATATGTGATAGTATATTAGCATAATCTAATATACTGTAATTATATTGATATATTATTTAAAATTTAATTAAGACTATATAGTGGGGATAATTCTTAATCTATTATGGTATATATTCCTAAAAATACTTATTCACAAAATTTCTATTAAGTGTTAAATATAGATGTTAATTGTTCGTTAATCTTAAAGAGATAGACTTCAATATTTAAAGATAAAAGGTATTTGATGAATCTAAATATAAGAATTAGTACTAAAATCATTTTTTTATGTTTTTTAGTAGCAAGTAGTGCGACCTTAGGTAGTTTATTTTTTAGTGATATTATGGGATTTATTCCATGTAATATGTGTTGGTATCAAAGGATATTTATGTATCCTCTTTCTATATTATTTTTAATTAATTTACTCTATCCTGATGATAATGTGTATAAATATACATTTCCTATAGTAGTAGTTGGATTGCTTTTTGCTATTTATCATAACCTTTTAATGTTAGATATAATCCCAGAATCAATTGTTCCCTGCAGTAGCGGAGTACCATGTTCAACTGAATATATCAGTTGGTTTGGATTTATAACTATCCCGTCTCTCTCGTTTATAGCATATTTTATGCTTTTTATACTATTAGTATTTGGAAAGGAAAAATAACATGGCAAATAAAAACAACAACAATACAGTAATGCAGAATAAAACTATGATAGTAATTTCTATTATAATTTTAATTGGAATATTTTTTGGTATGAAATACACTTATAATCAATCACAAAATAATAAAACTGTTACTCTATCAGAAAATCAATCAGTGTTATTTAAAAGAGATTCCTCTTTTACAATTGGTCCTGATAATGCAAAAGTACAATTAGTAGAATACTTTGATCCTGCCTGTGAAACTTGTTCTCAATTTCATCCATACATAAAAGATATTTTGGAAAAGAATAAAGATAAAATTCAATTAGTTCTTAGATATGCTCCACTTCATAAAGATTCGGATAAGGTTGTAGTTATGTTAGAAGCTACTAAGAAACAAGATATGTTTTTGGAATCTCTTGAAGCCTCTTTTAAAACACAACGAAATTGGGCTGGACACAATGGACACAATCTGAATAATCTTTGGGGAACCCTCTCAGATTTGGGACTGGATATGGATAAATTATTAGAAGACATGAAAGACCCTGAATTAATGAAAATAGTAATACAAGATATTGAAGATGGTAGAAAATTAGGTGCTACAAAAACTCCTTCATATTACGTAAATGGAAAACCACTTCAACAATTTGGACTTCAAAATCTAAAAGACCTAATACAATCTGAAATGGATAAATAAAGAGAAGAATATAAAAACTATATAAAGAATAATTGTAGCAATTTCTTGAGTTTATTTTTCTCTGCTTCTAATTCAAAGGTAAGTTAAGTCCAAGTCATTGAAAATAGTGCATAAATATTTAATTATTTATGCACTATTTAAATAGAAGGAGAAGGCACTGTTACATATGAACAAAAAATACAACAGTCTTGTCCTTTTGGTCTAATCATTTTATTACAATTTCTACATTGATAAAAAAATTGACAAGAGTCAGTTAGTATAACTTCTTCTTTATGTCCACATAGAGGACAAGTAATTATAGGTTTTCATTGGATTTTCATAATTTACTCCTTTTGAGTTAATTCTTTAACTGCCTTTTTAATATCTTTTAAACAACATTTTCCAGATGGGTTATTATTCTCACAATTACAACCAATACTATTCATCTTTTCTGAAATATCTTCAATAGCTTTTGTTTTATTAGATATTTTTTCTTTCGTCCAATTAAAACAATAACAAATAGTAGAAGGATTAGCCCAATCTTTCAATCCAACTTCTATTATTAGTTGATTTTGTTTAATTAGCTCATTTAGTTTAAAATAGATAACTTCACAATTTGGTGTTTGACAGAATAGGAAGTCTTCAATAGATGAAAGTTCCTTTAAGTATTCTTCTTTAACTAAAGATTTAATCGTAACAGGTGAAACATTTTCGCTATGTTTTTACAAGTAGGACATATATCTTTTGTATGAAAAATCCACATTATAAATTCCTTTAAAGTTTCAAAATTTAGGAGAGGAGGGGGATTAAATAATTATAGAGTAGGTATTCCATAATTATTTAATATTGCTTGATGTTTTTCAAATGTTGCTAAAGTTTTATCTTGGTGCATTGATTTATGCATTGTTATACAATTTTCTTTACTCATATTCATCATTTTATTATTTTCGCTTGCAAATAGACTTCCTGCAAATAAACCTACAACTAATACTGATAATGTTAACTTTTTCATTTTTATATGGTGTATTATAAAGATTTACTAAGGAAGCAATGAGGAAATTTTATATTTTATTTAAAACTTTTTGAAAATGAATTATTCTATATATTCGGTTGAAATTTAGAAAAGTAAAGATAAAGAAAGTGAATAAGTTTTAGAATGGTTATATTATCAACAAACAAAAGAAGAAACTACAAATTTTTTAAAAGAACTTTCGGCATTTAATTAATCATCTATTAACTTATTATTACTATAATTTCAAGTAATAAAACTTATAAACATTAGGATAATCATGAAAACTAATTACTTTTTTGCCGTATTTCTTACATCACTTTTTTTATTTACAGGTTGTGATTCTAAATCAGAGATTGACGATAGCTTAATTGCAAATACTAAAAAGAATACACCTTATGTAAAAAAGTTTGTATCTAAAACATTTAAACTTACAACAACAGATGGTAAGATAATTGAGCTTACGAGTACAAAAGAAGGTTTAGACTTCAAAGATTACAAAGGTAAAAAAGCTATTTTAGTTGATTTCTTTGCAACATGGTGTCCCCCATGTATTAAAGGTCTGCCTATTTTAAAAGAGTTAAGAGAAAAATATAAAGATGATTTTGAAATAATATCAGTACTTTATGAGAAAGAAGAAGATAAACCTACCTCAGAAATTATTGATTTTATTAAAAAGTATGATATTACTTATCCTATTACTGTTGGAGAAGAAAACTTTAAATTAGCAAAAGATTTAGATGATGTTCAAAGAATTCCTGAACTATTTTTATTTTCTAAAGATGGAAAATTTGTAAAAAAATTTCTTGGGGAAACAGACTTAGAAACGTATGAAATATTTCTTAAAATGGCTATAGGTGAAAATAAACTTGAGATACGATAATCTCAGTTTACTCATTTTAATAGATAATTTTTTTAATTGATATAAATTTGATACTCTAATAATTCATAGAATATTTTTATTCTATGAATTATTTAAAACTTTAAATTTAAAAGAGTTAGTAATTATTAATTTGATGTTTAAGAAGTAGAAGGGAAGAAATATTAAATTTTTCTAGACTTACTATTAAAGTTTATAAGTGTAAGTCTAGAATAAAAACTAGCAATTTTTTAAGTAACTATGATTTGCATTATGTTCACTTGAATTCATGGCACATAAAATCTCATCTTTATTATTACTTAATATATAATCTGGTGTATCATCATTTTCTGGTGGATAAAATGCTAACAAAGTATTTGCATCAATTGTTGATGTTGATGAAACTCTAACTGTATTTAAATCTTGTGTTTTATTATCTATAAGATAATCTGGTGTATCATCATTTTCTAGTGGATAAAATGCTAACAAAGTATTTGCATCAATTGTTGATGCTGATGAAGCGCTAACTGTATTTAAATTTTCAACTTTATTCTCTACAAGATAATCTGGTGTATCATCATTTTCTATTGGGTAGAAAGCTGAGAAATCATTCTGTGCATATAATGAAGCTGCTAATAAACTTGCTAGTAAACCTGTTGTTATAATCTTTTTCATTTTAAATCCTTTTGATTTTTTATATGGTGTATTATAAGGATTTAATAAGGAAGGAATGAGGAAATTTTATATTATATTTAAAACTTTTTGAAAATAAATTATTCTATATATTCGGTTAGAATTTAGAAAGATAAAGATAAAGAAAGTGAATAAGTTTTAGAATGGTTGTATTAATATAATTTGATGTTTAAGAAGTAGAAGGGAAGAAATATTAAATTTTTCTAGACTTACTATTAAAGTTTATAAGTGTAAGTCTAGAATAAAAACTAGCAATTTTTTAAGTAACTATGATTTGCATTATGTTCACTTGAATTCATGGCACATAAAATCTCATCTTTATTATTACTTAATATATAATCTGGTGTATCATCATTTTCTGGTGGGTAAAAAATTATTACAAAGATAAGTTATAAAAATAAGTTCAACAACCTGTAGCTTTTGGAGAATGTTCCAAAGTTCAACTCTATTTGGGAAAAACTTTTTGTTTGTAAAAACTGTTCTAAAATTAAGAGAGACTGTGAAAGAATTAGCTCTATATAAATAAAAAGAGTTGAACATAAGAATATTTTTCAAGTTTCAGACCCACAAGCGCATTTTTTGACAAAAAAATGCCTCAGAAAAGTATAAAACTGCAAGATAGTCCGCTATTTTTTGCTTGGTACTTTAAAGATTACCTCCATTATGACTGGATTTGATAGTTCTTTCGCAGTCTCAAGAGGTTAAGGAATAAGACTATTGCATACCTTCAACTCTATTTCTACCATTTGCTTTTGCTTTATATAAAGCCTTATCAGCACGTGCAATAATATTATCTATATTTTCATCACTAGCATATGCAGATACTCCAAAACTTGCACTAAAATCCCCAATAGTTGGAAAATCATATTTACTAATTATTTGGCGAAGAGAATCTGCTAGTTTGATAGTACCCTGGAAATCAGTTTCTGAACATATTATCATAAACTCTTCACCACCCCAGCGTCCTAAAATATCAATTTTACGGATATTTTCTTTAAGTATTTTGGCAAATTGAATAAGTACTTGGTCACCAACTTGATGACCGTAGGTGTCATTAACTTTTTTGAAATGATCAATATCAATAATAATAATACCGAAACTTCTTTTGAAGCGATTACTTCGGTTAAATTCATCATCAAGTGCCTCATCAAGTTTTACTCTGTTGAATAGTCCTGTGAGTTTATCTGTAATACTAATTAGTTTATGTTCATTTAAACGTAGAATCATCTGGTTATAACTATCTTTCAATACTAACAGTTCATTTGTATCTGTCCAGTGAAGGTTTAGATCAATAGCTTGTGGAGAGAGTACATCTTGCTCACGTATTTTACTGGTAAACTCCTCCAAAGGTTCTCTTAGATATTTTTTTATAAAATAATAAATAATAAACCAGAGTGCGATTGTTTTGATAATAGAATTGATTAAAATAAGAATAAAACCATATTTAACCCGATCGAATACCAGTTGATTATTAGAGTATAATGTTACTTGACCTAAAGGTATTTTATGATCAAAAGCTGCTCCTTCATATTGCATTGGGAACTCATGCTTAAATAATGTATCAGTACCAAAACCAAACTCTTTTTGTTCCGTTACTTTTCCAGAAGAATCATAATAAGTTATCTCATTTTTTTCGTTGAGCACAGCTCCAATTTGTAAATCCATTTTATGATCAATAGATTCAACTTTAATTCCTACTACAATTGGTAAATTATACATACCTAGCAAAATAGATTGCAGCAATTCATTATTGTAGGTCCAAACTGAGTCAACAATACCTCGATTAAAAGTAGCTGGCAAGGTTTGAATCTCTTTATAAAAATTAGCTTTAGTATCTTCATACTCTTTATAAAGCTGAACAACTGTTACCAGTACTGCAACTAAAAAATAAAAGCCAAAAATCGTAGTTAATAGGTGCAAAGCAATGCTTTGACGAAAATGTTTAAATAGAGCACTCATACTTAAATAATCATTTACTTAGACTGCCAGTCTTTAATTCCATATTTATCTAAAAGTTCCTGTAAACGTCCATCTTCTCGCATTTTTATAGTTTCTTCTGATAGAATTTTAGCATATTCTTTTGAGTTCTTTTTCTTTGGTGAAAAACTAGCAAAAACATCGATAACTGCGTCTGTTACTCCAGAGACTTTTATTAAATTTTCTTTACCCATTTGAGTGATTTTATATTCCAAAACACTTTTATCTTCAATAATAGTAGTTATCCTGCCACTAATTAACATCTCTAACAATCTTTCTAATGGTTTTTCACCCTTCATTGCTAAAATATTATTTGGTTTTTTATTAAGATATTCCATCACCTTAGGATCAACATAATCATAACCATCAATCACACCGATCATATTTGCTTGTTTAAGTGACTGGGTTCCTGTATACTTCCACGAAGAGTCTTTAAGGGTAAAAAAGGTGCTGTTACTTTTTCCAAGTGGAAAATCTGGAAAAATAAAATCAGGTGCTTCTTCTCTAAAACAAGCCATAGTACCATCTAGTTTTCCTTCTCGAACTAATTCTAAACCACGCGTATAATTAACTTCTACAAACTCAACTTTATGACCTCTTGCTTTCATAGTTTCAACTAATAAATCACCTAAATAACCAACTTTTTCATCATTTTGTCCTGGTAAACAATCGTATGGGCACCATTCATCTGTAGCTATTTTTAACGTATCTGAAAACAAATGTAGTGGTAATAGTATGCTTAAGCTAAATACTACTATACCTGCTGTTTTTTTTAAACTTTTCATCCGCTTCTTCCTTAATGAATTATTTGAATTATTCTTCAATTTTTAAATGATATTCCACTTTTTTACATTTAATATTATGTCTTTTATTTCTTTTATCTAAGCTTTGAGATTAAGGTAGTTTTGGAAAAATAATATTCTTGAAAAAACTAGTCGACATAATGAATGTCAACATCTCTACGTTAAAATAGCAAGTTCAACAATCTGTACTTTTTGGCGTAATTTAGGATTAGTAAGATTAACTATGCTAAAATTCTAGGTATTGATATAAAACTCTGAACGCTCTTTACTATGTTATATTTTTTGGGTAAAATTTAGGGTATTGAATTTAAAAGTATTTTTTAATAATAGTTCTTCTCTTTCCTAAAATATATTTATTATTTTTATTCTCTTACAATAAGCTTTTTACCCTCTATCTAATAATTCTATGTATATTTATAATATTTCACCAAAGAAGATTCCTTAGCAGGAATCTTTGCAGGGGTGAATATTATAAGATATAAGAAATTTATGTAGTTTTTAATAGGAAAATAAAGATAAGTAAAATTTGGTACAAATTTAAAATCATAAAAAAGATTTTTTTCTTTTACCCAGTTTTTTACCCATAATGTATCAAATGAAAAATCTGACTGTATAAATATAATGATAAGCTATCGTAGAAAATCCTACTGAGATGCTAATAGAATCTTTATAGGATTAGGGGACAATAGACCCAGTATCTAAGTAGGTTTAATATATTTTTTAAGTGGGTACAAAAAGTTTTTTATAGATTATTTGATGTTTTACCTAGAGAGACAGTTAAATCGTAATATTAACAATTTCAATAATCTCCTCATTATTTACTTTAAATTTACGTAAATCTAATGATTGAAACTTTTTAGTATCGATGGTTGTATTAAGAACATTTAACTTATTCCAAAATGCATTCACTCTATCTTTATCTTTTTGCTCACCTGAATCATCTCTAGATCCAGATATTTTCAACTGACTTTCATTGATTGTAGTGGAACATGTTTTAAGAAAAGCCTGGATCATAAGATTCGCGAATCCTTTGCGATTAATAATTGAGTTGGGTTTTGAACCAACAATATCTAATATTCTAATTGTTGTTAAATTATCAAACATATCTTTATAATACGTTGTAGAAAGTATTATTTTTATATCTTTCTTAAATACGTCAGGATATAGAAATGAATCTGAACCTAATCTAATCGCAATTAACCCAACTGTAGTATTTGTTTTAAATATGAGTATCTTTTCAAATTCATAATTCTTTGATATTAAATGCTTAGCCTGTTTTATAAAGATGGAATTAATGTGTTTAATATAGTCTCTATTTACACTTGGAATCGCTTTTGCTAATTGTAGACAGATTGTGACATCCGTACTAAAACTATTTAACTTAATAGTTTCTTCTTCTAAATAATATTCGATAATCTTTTTAAAATTAAATGCATCTCTACTTTCAATAAAATCACCTACTAGTTTATTTATTATTTCATATGATTCAAAATGTTCTTGGGCAATTGTATCCATACTCTTTTCATTTTCATGATGGGAAATTAAATTTAATAAAAGTTTTTCAACTTTTGAGAAATTATGATGCTTTATTCTATTGTTTAAAAAAAACATAATTTTATCTTTGTAAGTGAGAAAAAACAATGCATCTTTTTCTATGAGATTTTTATAATCGTAAGTACTTTCACTCGAAATAGAATCATAGTATTGTTTTAATTTTATTCTTGTGGGATTATTCTTCTTTCTACACTTACTAATCATTTTTTTAATCATTTTTTAAACTCCATTTATTTAGATAGAAGATTATATCAATTAAAGTGATATTTCTATAATTAAGATAACCTATCTATTTATATAAAGTTTTATACTAAAAAATCTTATACCTCTTTTTAGCATTATATTTACTTTTATCAGATGGTGTTTCATTATACATTTTAGCTTTTTCTTGTAAGATTTTAATAAATTCATTATTATCTGGAATTAGTTCTTCTTCATGAATAATGTTGAAGTATTTACTTAAAATTGGTTGTGCAATCATCTCTTCTTTAAAATTGTATAGCAACTCACCATAGAGATCTTCATCGTATTGTTTTATAGAGTGAAAAGCATCAATATTCCCTTTTAAAATATCTTCTACAAAACAATTAATTTTTCTATCAATCTTTGGTGTAATAAGTACACCATTTTTTATTGTATTCAGATAAATTTTTTCATCAGTATTTAAAACAGTTAAAGAGTAATTATTTTGACTATATTGAACTAACTTATTAGTGAAATTATTAATATCATCAGTCATAGATTTTTCAAAATCAGAATAATCCATATCTAATTTATTTAAAACACTTTCAATATCTTTAACTCTAATAACAGAACAACTACTTAAGACACTCTTTAAATATAAATAAGGACTCTCTTTACTTGCTGTAACAAGAAGTTCACCATGGATATATTGTTCATCATTATCCCAAGCTTCATTGGGTGTAATATGATTAGGCTTTACAAGGCTTCTTATGAGTTTGCTAACTCTTTTTGTATCAGTTTTACTGTTAAGATTATTGACATGGTAAAAAATCTTGTCTTCCAATAGTTTGTTATTATCCCTCTCTTTATCTAAAGCACTATTATTAATGGTACTAAGATATTTCTTTTTTTTAATAAATATTGGTTTAATTATGAAGTCCATTATAATATCAGTAGTTTCATTATCTCCTATAAGAACAAGTGCAGTATTCGATTTCTCCAAATAGTAGAAGAAACTAGATAACCATCTTATAAAAAAATAGAACTCATCTTCATTTTGAAAAAGAAGTTCAAGAAACTGTTCTATAAAATTGTTATGGTTAATTACTAATGAATCATTAATAGAGTTTAATCTCTTTTCTAATAACTTAGTATAATCAAACTTATTTCTGTCATGTAGATTATTTGAGATAAATACGAACTCACTATTTAAAGCAGGACAAAAGATATCTTTTCGAACTGTAGGTAATAGTGAAATGATTATATAGTTTGCATTTATAACTTGTACATCTTCTGTAGAATCATAGACTTTGGCATACAAGTCTTTAGTAATATCTTCAATGTCAGCCTTATTTATTTTTTGCTCTTTTTCAAATGCTTTTGGTCTATAGAAAAGTTTGTTGTTTTGATCTTTCCAGATGCTTAAATCTTGGCTTTCTAATATACTAATTGTTCTATAGTGATTTTGTATAATCTTATCTTTTCTATTGATATCCTTCTGATATAAAAAGCTTTGTTCTAAATCTATTCTTCTTTGCTGCTCTTTGATAAGATGTATATCATCAAGCCTTCTTTCATTGACTTTGATGAATTTTTTCTTATTGCTATTTGCATGAGAAATAACTGTTGTCATGGATAAATTTGTTGAAGGATCGGTATTAATTACTTGAGCAGATGTAGTATTATCAAGACTCACAGCAATTTTGTTGAAATAATCTTCTAGAAAATCTATATCATTTTGATTATTTATATCTATATTTATAAGTCTACAACTATCTTTAATTAAAGCTTTAAAAATATCAAAAGCTAGCGATTCTTCTTGATTATAATTTTCAAAAAATTTTTCAGAATCTTCTTCTTGATTGTTATAAGAATCTATATATTTCTCATAGTCTTTAAAAAGCTTTACTATTAAACTATTATACTTGGTACTATTTGTGTAGTTAAATTGATTGTTATCCAACATAAAGATTATCTCATCACAAATATCAATCATCCAATTTGATTCATTATCTTCCATAGGAAAACTCCTTTGTATTGATAAGTAACTCTATATCTTTATACGAAAGGCATGTCGCGTGATATATTGCTTCTCTATCAAATTCAAATTTAGGCTCATACCCATACCTATTTTTCTGATTTTGGATGATGTTTTTTGCTTTTGCTATTTGTTTTGATTCTAAGTATCTTAAATCATAAACATCGTAACTTGAACTGGTATTTAAATCTCTGCTGATAAAATTTAGATTGTCCAAACATAGATTTTTACTATTTCCTAAAGCAAGTTTTTGACTAAAAAATTTAGTTATGTCAGATATATTTTTGTCAAACTCTAAAAATGATAGTCTGTATATGATAATAGATAGTCTAGTTAATAAAACTTTTTCATTTATAAACATTTTGATATCATCGAGAATTAAACCTTGAAAAGGATATTTAGTCGATATGTATTCAGTATCAATGAGTATTTCTCTAAACATAAAGGGATAAGATTCTTTAAGAATAATATTGTAAGCAAAACTACCAATCTTTTCATAGTTTTTATTTTTCATTAGTTCTAATAATGGTAACTTTTTAATATAGCTAGCATACTCTTCATATTGGTTTATTCTAGGTTTGTTTGAAAAACTGTCTACTTCATGAGTTAATTTGTGCAAAAGCTCATCTTTAAGTGGATCCTTCTTAAAGCTACTAGTTAAGTCAAGTGAATAACCTTTGAAAGAAACACATAATATTGGTCTATGTACTTCAATTAAACTTGGAATATGAAGTGTTATCAGAATAATATTTCTGTTTTGTTCATAGTAAATATCAGGTATATTAGTAGTCGATGTAAAATATACTGAGTATAATCTTGTTGCAAAACAGTTTCTTGAATCTTCGAGAATTTCTTCTTGATGTTCTTCCATAATAGTTTTTACAAGTGTTTTAACTATTTGAAAAGTTTTCATTCCATGAGAAGAAACTTGTATATTTAGAATCTCGTCATTATGTATATTGTTTTTTGTCTTATTTAACCAGTTTAGGCATAGGTTAAAGGTTTTATGATATGGTGTTATAAACATTTTATTGATCCTTTTGTATTTTTAGTTTTTTAGAATAAAAAAATATAACTCTAGACCTTTCGATCTAAAGCTATATTCAATTATAAATTGAAGTACCAGTCACCTGATTTTCTTCTTAATTCTCTTGAAAACTTTGTTGGTTCATATATCTCAAGTTTGTCAAGTAGTGCTTGAGTAGACATCTGATAATCACGAGGGTTTACGACAATAAAAGCAGTTAAGATATCCCTTTGATAAATCCTTCCTTTTTTGAACCCAGTAACAATATTTGCATATATGATTGAATCAGTTACTTTTAAGGGCTCAAAATATTCTATATTTTGAGTTAATAGTGCATTAATGAACAATTTAAATCTATCATTCGTTCCTTTGACTAAAGCTTTTTTCTCAGGCGTATTGAGTGCTGTATTTGCAAGATTTGTATCAATAGGATAATTTTTCAAGTATAATGCAAAATCAGATAGTTCTAATTCTAATTGTTTCTTGAAAACTTTAAAATCTCCCAATCCAAAAAAGTTACATTCCTCATGAGAAATATTCCCTGCCGTTGAAAAAACAGTAAACCTTCTATCTTCTGGTTCAATTTCAAGTATATATGCTTCATTTGATGTAATCAGAATTTGAGCACATAGATCAATAGCTTTAGATAGATTTTCATACTTCTTTTCTGCTGATAATTTTAGCTCAGTTATCAATTCCTTAATAAAGTTTTTTAATTCTTTATTTGATTTCAAATCATGAGACATTTCATTTAGGTTTATAAAAAGTCTGCATTCGAATAATGCTGCTAAAAATTGACTCTTTAAATTC
Organism: Arcobacter peruensis; assembly: GCF_003711085.1. NCBI lineage: Bacteria > Pseudomonadati > Campylobacterota > Epsilonproteobacteria > Campylobacterales > Arcobacteraceae > Arcobacter > Arcobacter peruensis. The sequence goes on along the minus strand of NZ_CP032363.1, from coordinate 1,403,911 downwards.
TTATTACCTACAGTAACTACAAAAACTTCACCAAATAAACTTGTAATAATCTTGTTGAATAATAGACCTTTACCACTTCCCTGTATACCTCTTAGTACAATGGCAACCATTGATTTGTTTAAATATACAAACATAAAAGCTAACCAATTAATAAGGTAGTGAAACCTTTCTGGGTCATAATTCACTAAATGTGCTATCAGATGTAAAGTATAAACAGGCTTTTTATATGGTGTATTTTTATTAAGCATCAAAGGTTCACTCGGATTAAACTTATTCATTTTATAAGTCTTGCCTTCTTCGTAAAACTCAGCCATAATATGAGGTTTGAAGACAACTTCTGAAACTAGCATTAAATCACTATATTTAATATCTGGTGGATTATCCTTTGTTCCTCTACCTATTACTACAAATTCACCAATAAGTTGACTTACCACTCTGCTAGCTTTTTCCTCCGTTATTTTTTTTAAATCTGTATCAGAAGATGATTTTAACATTAGCTCTCCATCATCAAACATAATTAATGTTCCCCCAACATCTTGAAGCTTAATAAGATACTCATTATCAGAAACTCTAAAATTGTTGAACTTATATTTTGTAAAATCAGGTGCTGAATCTGATTTTCCATCTCCTAGCATATCTTGAAAACCATTACCATCACAAATGATATTTGTATTTGTGATTTTTAATTCTTTATTTTTGTCAAATATATCATCAGTTTTAATTATTGTCTCTTGCGGTACAACACCTTCATTGTTTCCAGTAGATTTTTCATCATCTCCAAAAATTTGTGTTTCAAAAAAATTGTTATCTAAATTTTCCATAATAGACTCCATTTATTATGAATCTAAGAAAGATGCAATTTCTTCAAAAGTAAAGTAAATCCCACCTCCTACTTTTTTTGATGATATAATGTTTTGCTTTCTAAGCCTGTCTAAAGTCGCGATACTACAGTTCATCTCCATAGCTGCTTCTTTCTTCTTTAATAACGACTTCGTTGGATATTTTTGTCGTAAATAGTTTAGATTTGACATAAGTTGTTTCTCCTTTTTTAATATTGAGGAGAATTATTACATGAGAGTTTTTTTTGCGTACCCACTTTTTTTATAATTTTGTGGGTACATAGTAGTTTAAAATAGCTGTTCGGAGTTTATTATATTAATGTATTCATTGTTATCAATATATGGTTTTATCCAGTCGTAGTAATTATAAGCAGTACCAGGCTTTATATTTGATTTCTTAAAATTTGATTCATCAAAGATATGGTTTGGACCTTTCCTAATAGTAGGTTTTTTTAATGGCTTTAATTCTTCATATTGTATGGTTTCTTTATATGGAATTCGTTCTTCTGCCTTTTGTTGATATGTTGAGTATGTGTCCCTATCTATTTTTTCTATACTGTCTTTAGCCTCTTGTAGAATAGTATTTTCTAGATTTTCTTTTTCTCGTTTTTTATTTTCTTGCTCTACTTCTTCTACTCTAAACTTGTAATAGTCATAGCAAAAGAATGCATCTGCAAGAGCTGTTTGTTTTTTGATTTTTACTTCAATAACTTTGAAAAAATCTTCTAAAAATTTAATTACTTGTTTGTGAAGTATTAAATGGTTCGATGAAAACTTGAGTACATGGTCTGTTAGTAATTTTCTTTTTGTTAGAGGATATAAACTTCTTGTAATCTTGTTATTGTCATCATCAATAATTGTTTCGATATAATAAGTTTTCTTATATTCATACTTCTTGTATAAAGATGTTGCAGAGGATTCTTCATATTCAACACCTATTTTAGGATCTGTTTCTTCCTCTTCATTGTAGTATTCAAAAAAATCTATATATAAATCCTTTTTAATTATTTTAGGGATAATAAATGAAAGATCTTCAATCCAACAATAAGATTCAATAAGTTTATCATTTTCTTTATTTTCTAAAGATGTGATTTGTATTTCTTTTTTAAACTGTTCAAAATCTAATTCTAATAATTTGAACATTTCCTCATTATGTATTTCTAAAGAGTCTTTTGCATACTTTTTTAAAGCCTCTTCAAAGTTCTCTTTTGCAGATTTGTTTACAATAGTATATATTATATCCTCATCATTTGAAAAGTCTCCAGATTCAATATTTTCTAAAGGTTTATCCCAGTTTATATATTTATATATTTTAGTATATAAGTTTTCACAATAGACATATTTTTTTTCAAGCTCTTTAAATCTCTTTGTTCTAATACCCATTTCATAAAAGGCATTATTTACTAATTCAAAATCTTTAAAATCTTCTATTTCTTTATATTTGTTTTCATCTCGTTTAGGTATCTTCTTTTTTGTTTTATAGTCCATAGTCAATTAGCTCCATATCATCTTCTATATTTAAATACTTCATTGTTGTATCAATTTCTGTATGGTTTAAAAACTTTTTTGCATGAACGATTCCAAATTTCTTATAAACCTTAGTTGCAGCTGTTCTTCTCATTGTATAAACACTAACCCTATATGCTAAGTCATATGTTCCTATATTTTGATTAAAATGTTTATTAAATATTGTTCTTAGTTGTTCTGCATACTTTTGATACCGTGTAGACTGATTTTTGTATTCTTCTTTTTCGTCTTTTTCAGTAGCTCTTTTATATAGTTGTTCTGGATAGAATATACAATTATCATGCACTAGGTTATGTTGAGTAATCCACTTTTTTAATAAAGTTAATAATTCTTGGCTTACTCTTGCATCATAGGGTTTACCTTGTTTTATAGCTCTAATGTGAATTGTTCCTTTATCAAAATTGATATGTTTAACTTTTATATCTATTACAGCTGATGGTCTTGCTCCTGTATGGTAACACGCCTTTAAGAACAATAGTAATCTAGGTTTCATAATAAAATCATCTAACTTCCAAAGCTTTTCAATCTCTTCATCAGATAAAACTCTTCCCGCTTCATTTCTATCAACCTTGATTATATCTTTTATAATTACTGGATTTTTATCTGTATATCCTTGTTTAATTGCCCAGTTGAAAAGTGCTCTTAGATAACTTATGACTTTTTTTACAGTTCGGGGATTAAATGGTGTACCTTGTCTTGAGGGAGTTTTTTTTAGGATATTACTAAGGTTTTTAATATCTTCTGTTTTTATCTTTGTAATATTCTTTTTTCCTATATGTGGATTAACAAGTCTATTATAGGCTGATTTAATCATATCAGTTGATTTAGCTGTTTTCGTAGGAAAGTAAAGTTTTGCTACATCTTCAAGGCTTAAATTGCCACTCATGACTTTTTGATGTAAAAGAGAAGAGTCTTTTTGTATCTCTTTTCTATCTTTTGAAATTTGTATCTTTTTATCATTTAAGATTTTTAAGGCTTCGTTTTTACTTTTTGCATCACATTTGACTTTTTTAGGTTTATTTTCAATATCTCTGTACATTATATAATAGGCAATTGTTTTTTTATCATGATCAGAATCTTTATAATATTCGTAAATGCTATTATACTTTTTGCCTTTTACTTTTCTAAATCCCATTTCTTTACCTCTTTACTACAAAACTAACATTAATATATCATTCATAATTTATATATTAACATAATAGATATAATATTTTACTACAAAATTTTACTACATATTGTATGAAAATAGCGAAAAAATGAGGAAATATGAAAAGAGTGAAAAAAATAAAATGTATTATAACTTCTTATTTTAAGGAGCTTTGAGTGATATTTGTAAAAGGTGATAAAAGTATGGGTTCAGTCTTTGGTGGACTGATTGGATTTGTTTCAACTTTAATAACATAATGTTTCAATAATGTAATTGTTTTAATTGATACATAAGCGATCTTAGAATATTTATAACTTTTTTATGTCAAATTATAGTATAATATTATTATAAAATAATTTTGAGGGGTTAAAATGAATTTAAATAGAGGCTTAATACTAAGTGGTGGTTTATTCCTAGCAATGAATACAAGTTTATTGGGAAATAATTTTTCTCAAAAGATTATAAAGATATATGAGAAACACCATTTGATTAAAATGGTAGACTACGATTTAAAAACATCAGAAGAACAAGTAAAATCAGCTAAATCTAATTGGTATCCTTATCTAACTATAAAAGGTTCATATGGAAATGATAAGATAAATAGAAAATTAGGAGAATCTGGTTCTTATAACCCAAAAAAAGTTTCTGCAGAAATTAAGCAATTGATTTATGACTTTGGAATAACAAATAGTAGAATTAATAGTGCTGAAAAAGTTTTTGAAAAAGAAAAACATGAAAATGAATTACAAAGACAAAATCTATTATTAGCTGCAGTTGAATCTCAATTAGAATTAATTAAATCTGATTTTTTGTATAAAAATTCTTTAAAATCAGAAAGTAATATAAAAGAACAAACTAGATTAGAGAATGCAAGAGTTGAGATGGGAAAAGGGTATTCAACTGATGTTCTTCAATCAAAAGCTTCATTATCAGGTGCTGAAGCAAATAAAATATATGCACAAGGACAGAAAAAAATATCTGAGTATAGATATAAGGCTGTTTTTCAAAATGAAAATCCAGAAATTGAGAAGATGAATGCTTTTATTATTGATGAAAAAAAATTGCCAGAGTCTTTAATCTCACTTGAAAAGAAAATTAAAGCAAATAATCCTGATTTATTAGCTGCAAAAGCAAGGGCTCTTGTATCAAGTTCAGAAAAAGATGTTATTAAAAAAGAACAATATAGTCCAAATATATATTTAGATTTAAGTAGGTCTTTTTCAGAAGAACAAGATGGAGTAAATGGTAAAAGATATGATTCCAAAGCATTAGTTACATTCTCATGGGGTTTTAATTTAGGATTAAGAGCTAGTGATGAAATAAATGCAGCAAAATTCGCATCTTTATCTAGTAGAGAAAAAGCAAAATATGTAGAAGTTCAAGCATTAGAAGAAGGAAGAAAAGTTTGGAATAATTTAGAGGTGGCAAGACTGAGAACAAAATACTTAAAAAATCAAATATTAATTCAAGAAAATTTCCTTAAATTAGCTCGAGAAGAAAGAGAAATAGGAAGAAGGTCTTTAATTGATATTTTAAATGGAGAAACTAGTTTATTGAGAACAAAAGGTGAGTTTGCATCTTCTAAGATTGAAGAGATTATTTCTTCTTTTAGAGTTTTAAGAAGTATAGGTGAATTAAATATGGACTTATTTAAAGATGAAAGTATCTATATAAGTCAAAATAAAGTTTTCGATAATTAATATTTTAAGGATTATGTAATGAAAGATGTTCAAGTTATAAAAGAAAAATTAAAAAATTTAGTTGAAGAGAATCGAGGTGATTTAAATTTATTAAATAAAAAAATTGATAGTTTAATAAAAACCTTAGACATACAAAAGGACGAATTAAATAATTTATTAATCGATATTTCAAATGAATTTAATATTCCTTTAAATAGGGATGTTTTTGATTTCATAGATCCTATAAATAATAATCCAATAGAAAATCAGAATCAGAATCAGAATAAAGATCAAGAAAATGATTTTCAAAAAGCATCTAATAATGTTTTAAAGAATAATACATTTGAAAATAATGATAACTCAAATAATGATAACAATAACTTTAAAGAATTAGAAAAGGTAGAAGTTACAGGATTAAGTGTCAATAATTCTAATAATAACTCTTCTAAAAGTAAAAGTGAATCAGCTCCTACTGAAATTACCGTATTAACAGGTGATAATTCAAATCCTCAAATAAGTTCAAAAAGTTTAAATACAGAAAGTTCTTTCTTAACCGTTGATGGGAGTGAAAGCTTAGTTAAAAATGGAGTTGAACAAGGAACGGGAGTTGATCAAGAACCTTTTCAAAATGTTAATTTTTCAGAAGAACCAACACCTGTTAACTTACAATCACGTGCAAATATAACAACGAATAAAAGTAGTATAGAAGAAGGTTCTGATGGTATTAGTCAAGTTATTACATATACAGTAACAAGAGATAATTCAATAAGCATAGGAAGTGTAGAATGGGAACTAACAGGAGTTGAATTATCAGATTTAGCACAGGGACAAGATACAAGTGGAGTAATAAATTTTATACCAGGACAAACAAGTGCAGATATAGAAGTTACAGTTCTAGGTGATAAATTAATAGAAGAAAATGAGAATATTAATATATCATTAAAAAACCCTGGAAATAATACTATTTTAGGTGATTCAAATGTAACAACAACAATTATAAATGATGATTCAGAAGTAAATATAACAACGAATAAAAGTAGTATAGAAGAGGGTTCTGATGGTGTTAGTCAAGTTATTACATATACAGTAACAAGAGATAATTCAATAAGTTCAGGAAGTGTAGAATGGGAACTAACAGGAGTTGAATTATCAGATTTAGCACAGGGACAAGATACAAGTGGAGTAATAAATTTTATACCAGGACAAACAAGTGCAGATATAGAAGTTACAGTTCTAGGTGATAAATTAATAGAAGAAAATGAGAATATTAATATATCATTAAAAAACCCTGGAAATAATACTATTTTAGGTGATTCAAATGTAACAACAACAATTATAAATGATGATTCAGAAGTAAATATAACAACGAATAAAAGTAGTATAGAAGAGGGTTCTGATGGTGTTAGTCAAGTTATTACATATACAGTAACAAGAGATAATTCAATAAGTTCAGGAAGTGTAGAATGGGAACTAACAGGAGTTGAATTATCAGATTTAGCACAGGGACAAGATACAAGTGGAGTAATAAATTTTATACCAGGACAAACAAGTGCAGATATAGAAGTTACAGTTCTAGGTGATAAATTAATAGAAGAAAATGAGAATATTAATATATCATTAAAAAACCCTGGAAATAATACTATTTTAGGTGATTCAAATGTAACAACAACAATTATAAATGATGATTCAGAAGTAAATATAACAACGAATAAAAGTAGTATAGAAGAGGGTTCTGATGGTGTTAGTCAAGTTATTACATATACAGTAACAAGAGATAATTCAATAAGTTCAGGAAGTGTAGAATGGGAACTAACAGGAGTTGAATTATCAGATTTAGCACAGGGACAAGATACAAGTGGAGTAATAAATTTTATACCAGGACAAACAAGTGCAGATATAGAAGTTACAGTTCTAGGTGATAAATTAATAGAAGAAAATGAGAATATTAATATATCATTAAAAAACCCTGGAAATAATACTATTTTAGGTGATTCAAATGTAACAACAACAATTATAAATGATGATTCAGAAGTAAATATAACAACGAATAAAAGTAGTATAGAAGAGGGTTCTGATGGTGTTAGTCAAGTTATTACATATACAGTAACAAGAGATAATTCAATAAGTTCAGGAAGTGTAGAATGGGAACTAACAGGAGTTGAATTATCAGATTTAGCACAGGGACAAGATACAAGTGGAGTAATAAATTTTATACCAGGACAAACAAGTGCAGATATAGAAGTTACAGTTCTAGGTGATAAATTAATAGAAGAGAATGAGAATATTAATATATCATTAAAAAACCCTGGAAATAATATTATTTTAGGTGATTCAAATGTAACAACAACAATTATAAATGATGATTCAGAAGTAAATATAACAACGAATAAAAGTAGTATAGAAGAGGGTTCTGATGGTGTTAGTCAAGTTATTACATATACAGTAACAAGAGATAATTCAATAAGTTCAGGAAGTGTAGAATGGGAACTAACAGGAGTTGAATTATCAGATTTAGCACAGGGACAAGATACAAGTGGAGTAATAAATTTTATACCAGGACAAACAAGTGCAGATATAGAAGTTACAGTTCTAGGTGATAAATTAATAGAAGAGAATGAGAATATTAATATATCATTAAAAAACCCTGGAAATAATATTATTTTAGGTGATTCAAATGTAACAACAACAATTATAAATGATGATTCAGAAGTAACTGTTATTGCAAATTCTATGAGTTTATATGAAGGGGCTTTAGGAGAATCAAAAACATTAACATTTGTATTATCAAGAGAGAACACCCTTTCTGAAAGTACTGTAAACTGGCAATTAAGTGGGGTTGAGAATTTTACTTCTAAAGGTGTAATTCCTAATGGTACAGTTACTTTTGCAGAAGGAGAAAATACTGTAAATGTTGATTTTATTATAAGAGGAGATGACAATATTGAATTGGATGAAAATTGGATTATTTCAATTAGTAATCCAGGAGAAAATCTTAATCTTGATAATAATAACAAAATAGCCTCTACAATAATTGTCGATGATGATGCTTTAATTTCTATTTCATCTTTAGAAGTATCAGTAAACGAAGGACAAAATAATGAAACAAAACTTGTAACTTTCAAAGTATCAAGAACAAATGATTCTATAGAATCATCTGTTGATTGGACTATAACAGGAATAGATAACAACGATATAGTTGATACCGCTTCTTTAAGTGGGACTGTTTCTTTTTTGAAGGGTGAATCTACTAAGTTTATTTCTGTTCCTTTACTTGGAGATAGAAATATTGAAGAAAATGAAGACCTAACAGTAACTTTATCAAATGCAAGTGACAATCAAATAATAGTATCTCCTAGTGCAACAACTACAATATTAAATGATGATATTGGATTTAGTATTATTGCAGATAATGTAAACGTAATAGAAGGTGCTCAGTCAACACAAACAGCTATCACTTTTTATGTAGTAAGATCAGAAAATTTAAATCAAGCTATGGATATTGATTATAAATTAATACCTTTTGGTTCTAAAACAATTAATGAAAATGACTTTGTCTCTTCTCAAGATATATTAACTACAAATGGTGAGAGACCAAGTGGAACTGTTAGTTTTGATGCGAATGAAACAAGTAAACTAGTAACAATATATGTTTCTGGAGATAATATTGTTGAGGATAATGAAACATTTAGTGTTGTTCTATCAAATGCTCCTTCTGGAACGCAAATACTATTTGGTGAAATATCAGGATCTATAAATAGTGATGAAATTGAATATACACTTTCATCAATAGTATCAACATCTCTTGAAGGTAATGAACCATCAAACAATACTCATGAGTATTTAATTACACGTACAGGGGATCTTTCTTCTTCTGCAACACTTAACTATAATGTTACTGGATTTGGAGAGAATCCAATTGATTCAAATGATTTTTCTTCTTCATTAACTGGAAGTGCTAGTTTTTCTTCAGGAGAAAGTACATCTATTATATCTTTAAATATTAATCCGGATAGTATATTAGAAGGATTAGAATCTTATATTGTAAAAATAAGTTCTACAGATAATAATACTCAAATCTTAAATGATACAGCTATTGGAAGTATACAACCTGATGATTCTTCTATAAGTATAGTAGCAAATAATTCAATAGTAAATGAAGGTTCTGGTACGCCAAATAGTCACACCTTCACAGTTACTAGAAGTGATTATCTAAATAGTGAAGTAACAATTAATTGGAATGTTATTGGAAATGGTACAAACCAAGTAGATGCTAATGATTTTGGAGGAGTGTTACCTTCTGGAACAATAACTTTTTTAGCAAATGAAATATCTAAAATAATTACATTAAATCCTAGTGCTGATTTAGATTATGAATCACATGAAGGATACAATGTCGTTCTAACTACTTCTGAATCAGGAGTATCTATTTTAGATGATACTGCTAGCGGTATGATTTTAAATGATGAAGATGCTTTAACTTTAGTTGGAACTAATTTAGATGTATTTGAAGGTAACTTTAGTGATCCTTCTCAATTATCTTTTTCAGTTCAAAGAAGTGGGGATGTTAAAGGTACATCTAGTGTAGAATGGGAACTTATTCCAAATTCTGAAAATGGAACACAAATAACCGATTTTGCTGAGGGGTCTGTGTTATCTGGATCTTTAGAATTTACTTTAGGTGTTTCTTCTCAACTGGTTACAATACCTCTTTCTTATGATAATATTTTAGAAAACGATGCAGGGTTTACTATAAAATTAAAAAATGCATCGGCGGGAACAGATATATTAATAGATGAAGTAAATGGGTTTATTCGAAATGATGATGCAGTATTTGATATTTCAGCTGATAAAACTGTTCTAGAAGGTAATAGTGGTATTACGGAAGTAACATTAAAAATAACAAGAAGTGGTGACTTAACAAGCACAGATTTAGTTCAATACAATGTATCTGGAGTAGGGGCAAATGCTATAATGGCAGATGACTTTAATTCAGGAAGCTTTCCTTCTGATACTGTTGTATTTAATGCTAATGAATTTGAAAAGAATATAGTATTAAATATAAAAACAGATTCAATTTTAGAACAGGATGAGTCTTTTTTAGTTTCACTTAGCAATGAAAGTGCAGGAACAACAATAGATAATGATTCTGCAACTGTAACTATAGAAAATGATGATGATTATCTTGTTATATCATCTGATAATGCAAATGTTCAAGAAGGTGGTAATAGTGCTGCTACAGATGTGACTTTTACAGTAACAAGAACTGGGGACCTAAGTACTTCAAGTAGTGCAAATTGGAGTGTATCTGGTATAGGTGGAAATCCAATAAATGCAATTGATTTTGTTGGAGGAACTCTTCCTTCTGGAGTTGTTAACTTTATAAAAGACCAATCTACTGCAACAATTACTGTACAAATCAATGGTGATTATAACAAAGAAAATGATGAGTCTTTTGAAATTACACTTGATTCAGCTTCTTTTGGAACCGAGATTGGAACTGCAACAGCTTCTACAAATATTATAAATGATGATACGGGTTTAGATGTAAATGCAACAACTACAGATTTAGTAGAAAATGATACAGGTACTCAAATACATGTATTCACTGTTACAAGAACAGGAGTTACTACAGGTACTACAAGTGTAGACTGGGCAGTAACAGGAAGTGGTACAAATGCTGCCAACGCAGCTGATTTTGGAGGAACAATACCTTCTGGTACAGTTTTATTTGCAATTGGAGAAACTAGTAAGACTATAGAAGTTACAACATTAGGTGACACAGATATAGAATCAACAGAAGGTTTCACAGTAACATTAAGTAATGCAGATGCTAATGCAGATATTCAAACAGCAACAGCAACAAGTACAATAGTTGCAGATGATATAGAGTTATCTATTGCTTCAAGTGATGTTTCTGTATTAGAAGGTGAAGCTGAAACAAGTAAGATATTAACATTTACAGTAACAAGAAGTGGAGATATAGCATCAGCTGTAGAAGTAGATTGGGCAGCAACAGGAATGGATGTTTCTGATTTTGCTGATGGTACAAATCTTACTGGAAATATTGCCTTTTCTGCAAATGAATTGACAAAAACTATTAACCTAACTTTAAAAGGTGATAATGATAATGAAAGTAATGAGACATTAACAGTAACATTGTCAAATGCATCATCTTCTCAGGCCTATATTACAACAGATACTGCAACAACAATAGTGACAAATGATGATGCAGCTTTTGTAATAAGTGCAGATAATGCTTCAAAAAATGAAGGTGATACAATAGATGGTGCAAGTACTGCATTTACTTTCACAGTAACAAGAACAGGTGATACAACTTTAGCTACAGATATTGATTGGGTATTAACACTTGGAACGTCAACTATAAGTGATTTTGTAGGGGGGCAAGATGCACTTACAACAAATGGTGGATTGCCAAGTGGAACAGTAAGTTTTGCAGATGGTGAATTAACACAAACAATCACTATAAATGTAGCAACAGATGATGTAGTTGAAGGTGATGATAGCTTTAGTATTACGCTACAAAATGCAGGTGATAATGTTGAATTATCTACTGTTACTGCTTCTTCAATTATTACTAATGATGATACTGGTTTCTCAATAGCTACTTTAGACTCTTCAAAAGATGAAGGAGATAGTGGAACTACTATATATACTTTTACAGTAACAAGAGCAGGAGATATAGCAAGTGCAGCTAGTGTTGATTGGGCAGTTACAGGTAATGGTGGAGAGCCAGTTAATGTATCAGACTTTGGTGGTGCTTTTCCTTCGGGAACTATTAATTTTGCCGAAAACGTAGCAAGTGAAGTACTTAGTATTACAGTTTCAGCAGATACAATTGTTGAAGAAGATGAAAGTTTTCTTGTAACAATATCTAATGCAAAGCTGGCAAATAATACACCTCAAATTATAGTAGATGCAACAGCAGTTGGAACTATTTTAAATGAGGATCAAAGTTTTGCAGTAAGTTCTGCAAATACAACTATAAATGAAGGTGATACAGATACTACTCAAATTGCATTTACAGTTACTAGAACAGGGAATTTAAATGAGTCTGTAGCAGTTGATTATACTATTTCAGGTGGTGCAGGAGTTGATTCTGTAGATTATGAAGGTAGTTCTTTGCCTTCAAATACTCTAACTTTTGCAGCTGGAGAGTTTGAAAAAGTAGTAACACTAAATGTAAATGGTGATACATTAGCTGAAAATAACGAAGTTTACACAATGACTATAAGTAATCAATCTTCTGGAATAATTACTACAGCATCAGATACAACAACTGTAACAAATGATGATACAAACTTTGTTATTTCTTCACCTTTAGATACAGCTGAAGGTACTTCTAGTGAAACAACAGCTTTTGTATATACAATCACAAGAACAGGTGATACAACTGGAACTGCTAGTGTAAACTGGAATGTTAGTACAGCAACAGGTCTTACAAGTGCAGATTTTGTTGGTAATCAAGATGTTTTAACAACAAACGGTGGATTACCAAGTGGAACAGTTAGTTTTGCAAATGGTGTTTCTAGTATGGATATAACTATAAATGTTTCTGGAGATCTTACTTTAGAATCAGATGAAACATTAGAAGTTGTTTTATCTGCAGCTACAAATGCTACTATTGAAAGTGGAGAAGGAACAACAAGTAGTTTAATTCTAGATGATGATGATAGCTTTAGTATATCAACTTTAACAACATCAAAAGATGAAGGTCAATCTGATAATACAATCACCTATACAGTAACTAGAACAGGTTCTCTTGATGGAGCAAGAGATCTTACTTGGACAGTAACAGGATTAAATGGCTTTGACCCTTCAACTGATTTAGCAAGTGGACAAGCATCAACAGGAACAGTTAGTTTTGCAGATGGGCAATCAACAAAAAATATCACAATTAATATCTTAGGTGATACAGTAGAAGAGTCTAATGAAACTATGACTATTACACTTTCGAATGCACCTGATAATACTAACATTGATACAGCTGCTGTTTCTACAGAGATAGTAAATGATGATGCAACATATAAAATAGAAAAATTACTTGCCGAAAAAGTTGAAGGTAATAGTGATTATGTTGAATTTACTTATCAAGTAACAAGAACAGGAGATTTATTACAATCAAATAGTGTTGATTGGTCTATAGATTCAACAGTTAGTGATTCTGTTGATGCAAGTGATTTTTATAATGGTTCTATTCCTTCTGGAAGACTAGATTTTACTAGTGGTCAAACAACAAAAACTATTACTATTCAAATAAAAGGTGATAGTGTACTAGAAGCTGATGAAGCATTAAAAGTTGATTTATCAAATCCAACGACTGGTTCAGTATTAGACTCATCAAAAGATACAGCAACGGGAACAGTTTCAAATGATGATGCTGAATTAAATATTACAGCTGGTACTGCTACAAAACTTGAAGGTGATAGTGGCCATGGCACTTCAACTGCTTATACATATACAGTAACAAGAACAGGTAACTTAGATCAGACAACAACAGTGGATTGGGATGTTAATCATGGAACAACAAATATAAATGACTTTTCAAATGGTGTAAATGCTGTGATTAATCCAAGTGGAACATTAAGTTTTACTTCTGGTCAAGCTACTAAAACTATAACTGTATATGTAAATGGTGATACAGGGGTAGGAAGTGTTGAAGATGATGAAACATTTAGTGTTGTTTTAAGTAATACAAATGAAGGAAGTTCAATAGGTTCAACTTCAAGTTTTGATAGTACAATTCAAAATGATGACACAAAACTGATATTAACTGTTGATGATTATAGTAAAGCTGAAAAAAAATCAGGAGAAAGTACAACTTTTAATTATACTGTAACAAAAGAGGGGTATATTGATCAATCATCAACATTTAATTGGTCAGTTAATACTGCAAGTTATTTAAATAACTACACAAATATCTATGACTATACAGATAATCGTAATGAATACATGGCAGATGCAAATGACTTTGGTGGTTCTTACCCTGGAGATACTATAACAATAAATAGTGGTGATACGACTGCAAATTTTAGTGTTACTGTCCCTGGAGATGATATTGCTGAAGATGACCAATGGTTTTTAACTAAAATTGACGGTACTAGTGGATATGATGAAATAAGTGTTATTTATAAAGATCCAACAGAAAGTGATACTACAGATGTTTTTAGAGTACTTTCTCCTGATAGAGCTTCATGGCATTACATTGATACTGATGTAGAATTAAGTAGTAGTTCAAATGGAGTTTCGAGTGGTACAAATATGTTATATACCTCAATTGAAAGAGATGAAGCAACATTTTATTTAAGTGATAGAGAAGTTGCAAATGATGCTATCGAAACATTATCTCCTGGAAATACTTTATACCAAAGAGATGAAGGTGATACTCCATCTGATGGTGGAGTAGGTTCAACTATATTAACTATAGATGAGACAGATTATGGATACGTTGAACATATTTTTGCAGTACAAAGACAAATATCACAATCAGGAACAGCTTCAGTAGATTGGAAAATTGGAACATATAGTAATTCAATTAGTGCTAATGATTTTGTAAATCTTACATTTGATTTTGATGGAAATATTACAGCAATAAGTACTGCTTCAGAGTTACCTTCAGGTACAGTAAACTTTGTAGATGGACAAGAATGGGGTTATGTTAAGTTTTATACAGCAGTTGATGATACTGGTGAATATGATGAAGGATTTAAGGTTTATCTAGAAAATCCAAGTGCTGGAAGTTCTGTATATACTTATGATACAAATTCATACAATTATAATATAGGTTTTGTTGTAAATGATGATACAAGATTTGATGCTTCATCAAATGATGTTAATGAAGGTGAGACATTAACATTCACGATTTCTAGAAATGGAGATAGCAGAGGTACTGACACAGTTGATTGGTATATAAATTTCCCTGGTTCTGAAACTACAAATGAATCAAATAGTGATGAATCTACATGGTATAAACTTGACGCATCTGATGTAAGTACTCCTTTACCATCTAATGGAACTGCAACATATGATGCAGGAAATAGTAGATGGTATGGGACTATGACCTTTGAAGATGGAGAAACAACAAAAACAATAACTGTTGATACTATTGATGATACTATTAGAGAAACATGGAAGGAGAGCGTTAGTATAACTTTAGGTAATCCTGATAATGTAGATAATAGTGAAACAAATCATGATGAAGAGACAGCGACTACAGGTTATACTGATACTGGGTATGTATATGATGATGATCCAGATACTCTTTATAATGTCTCTTTTGATAAAACTGAAGTATTTGAAGGTACAACAGCTGGAACAACAGTAGGTACTTCTGTGACAGATGGTAACACAATTGAAGTAACAGTTAGTAGAACAAATTCATCTGATACAGGTAGTGCTCCAGATTATACATCTACTGTTGGTTGGTATCTTTATAATTCAAACATTAATAATGGATGGTTATCAGATATTAAAGATTATGGTACTGTAAATAGAGCATATGAATATAATTCTTCTACAACATATGGAAATGTGTATTTTGAAGCTGGTGAAACTGAGAAAACATTTACAATTACATTAAATGGTGATAATCTTGTTGAAAGTGATGAAAACTTAACTTTTAGATTGATGGATAATTCTTCAGGTGATGCATGGATGTATGATGTTTATGGTGGCGTTTCAGAACAAAATGGTTATGGTCCCGGAGATATTGACTCTAATAGTAGTTATATAGAAGAGACATTAACAGTTAAAAATGACGATGTTAGACTTTGGATTGAAGGATGGGATACATATAGTGGTGATGCAAATGGCTATAACACTAATCTTTTTGTATCCGCTTATGAAGGTAATGACTTAAATTTTAATATTGTAAGAGCTGGTAGAATGGATAATGATATTACATTAGGCTATACAATTACAATTGGAACAACAACTGCGGGAGATTTTAATACTACAAGTGGCACTTTTATTTTATCCGGAGATAATGGTACTAATAATACAGTAACATTAACAGATATTTTAACTGATGATAGTATTGTTGAATCAAATGAGTCTTTTACCTTAACTTTAACTACACCGAGTTATGAAACTGGTTCATCTGTATTATTCCAAAGTTATTATGGTTCTAGTACTCAAGACATTTCATATAGTGGTTCTAGTAGTTCTTTAGCTATTAGTGGAACTGTTTATGATAATGATACAACTTATTCAATTACACCAAGTTCTACAAGTCAAGTGGAAACTGATGAAGGGTCAAATCAAACATTTACTTTTACTGTTCAAAGAGAATCTACTGGATATACTCAAGCTGCAACTGTAAAATGGAAAGTTGTTTCAGTTGATGGTTCTGATGTAACTGATTTTACAAGCTCTGATTCTAATGGTGATAATAGTGGTTTGCCATCAGGAACTATTAGTTTTGGAAATGGTGAAACAGGAGTAGCTGGACAAAAAACAATTAGTGTTTTAATAAATGGTGATGCAATTGCAGAAAATAATGAAAGTTTTAAAGTAGTTTTATATGAAGATACTTTAACTACCCCAAATCCTGATATTACTAATACTCATAATGTTGCAAGTGCAGATATTACTATTATAACTGATGATACAGGTATTAGCATCTCTGATGCAACTATTACTGAAAGTGATGCAAATCAAACTTTAACTTTTACAGTTACAAGAAGTGGAGATTTAACTGTAGTTACTACAATGGATTGGGCTTTAAATAATATTACTACGAACGCGGATGATTTTGTAGGAGCAACTTCTGGAAGTTTGAGTTTTAGTGCAAATGAATCAAGTAAAGATATCACAATAACTGTAGCCGGTGATGTAACAGCTGAACAAATTGAAACTTTCAAAATAAATCTTTCTAACTTCACAAATGTAGATGAATTAATTGATATTGAAGCATCAGGAACAATTAATAATGATGATAATACATTTACATTAAGTGCATCAGCTGATAGTGAAGAAGGTTCAGCTCAAACATATACTATCACTAGAACTCATATTACTGAACAAGATCAAACTATAAATTGGGCTGTAAGTGCAGGAACTGCAGATGCTGATGACTTTTCAGGTTCTTTTCCTTTTGGTTCTGTAACTTTTACAGGGAATGAGTTAAGTAAAACATTTACTGTAACTGCAAATGATGATTCTACTTCAGAAACAGATGAAGATTATAATGTAACTATTTCTTTAGGTGCAGGTGCTACTGGAGATACAATTACTACAGATACTGTACAAGGTGGAATAATTAATAATGATGCTACTTACGAAATAGTTGCTGATAGTGTTAGTCAATTAGAAGATCATTTAGGTGATACTTCATTTACTTTTACTGTTACAAGAACAGGTAATACTACAGGAATAGGTAGTGTTGATTGGGCATTATCAAGTACAGATGCAAATGCAAGTGATTTTAATGGTGGTTTATCTTCAGGTACTGTAAATTTTGCTAATGGTGATTCTGAAGAAACTATTACTATTAATGTAGTAGGTGATTTAGATGTTGAATCAGATGAAGAATTTACAGTTACTTTATCTAACCCAACAAATGGTGAAATCATAAATGGTGGAACGGCAAGTTCAACAATTACAAACGATGATTCAACTATTGCAATTAGTACTTTAAGTGCAAGTAAAGATGAGGGTGATTCAGGGACTACTGCATTTACTTTTACAGTTACACGAACTGGATATTTAGGTGAAGCAGAGACTGTTGCATATGCTATTACAGGTTCAGGGGTAAATAGTGCAGATGCTGCTGATTTTGGAGGAACATTACCAAGTGGTACTTTAACTCTTCCTGCAAATCAAGCTGAAACAACCCTAACAATTTTAGTAAGTGGTGATGAGTTAGCAGAACTTGAAGAAGAGTTCACTGTAACTTTATCTAATCCGTCTTCTGGAGTAAATATAACAACAGCTACTGCAACAGGAACTATTGAAGCTGATGATATAGTATTTGATATTAGTGGTCCAACTGATACTCTAGAAGTAGATACAGGAGCAAATACTACATTTGATTTTGTAGTTACAAGAAGTGGAAACCTCAGTGGTTCTCAAATATTAAACTGGAGTGTTGAAGGTATTGGTTCGGACCCTCTTTCATTATCTGAATTTGATGCATCAAGTGGAACAGTGACATTTAATGCTGATGATACTACTCAAACTATATCTGTTTTAGTAAAAGGTGATTTTGAAGGTGAAGCAAATGAAAGCTTTAGACTTACACTAACTGGTGATTCTGAACTGATTTTTACAAATAATAGTGCAGATGCAGTTGTTATTGATAATGAAGCTTCTTTAAGAATAGAAGCAACAGATGCTGTTAAAAATGAAGGAGAATCAGGTACTACTGATTATACATTTACTGTTACAAGAACAGGAAATACTGCACTAGAAGCTACTGTTGACTGGGACTTATCAAGTACAGATATTACTGCTGAAGATTTTGAAGGAGATACTATACCTTCAGGAACATTAACTTTTGCAGATGGTGTAAACTCTCAAATAATAACAATCTCTGTTAAAGGTGATACTCTTATTGAAGGAAATGAAATCTTTAATGTAGATTTATCAAATGCATCAGTTGGTGCTGATATTATTGTATCTAGTGCCACAGCTACAATAGTAAGTGATGATGTTCAATGGAATGTAGAAGAAAAAACTATTCCTAGTGTTGAAGGTGATAGTTCAAGTGATTTTGTTTATACTATTTCAAGAACTGGAGCTTCTCAAGCTATGACAATAGATTGGTCAGTTTCAAGTACTGAAGCCAATACAAGTGATTTTATAGGAAACTTATTCCCTTCTGATACATTAACTTTTGCACAAGGAGAAATGAGTAAAGATATTATTATAAAAGTTTCAGGAGATAGTATAAAAGAGCTAAGTGAAGATTTCACTATAAGTTTAACAGCTCCAAATGATAGTTTCACTCACTCATTTAATAATCAAAGCGTTACAACAACTATCACTGACGACGATGATATTATGTCAATTTCATCTTTAGATGCAATTAAAACAGAAGGAATAGATTCAAATAATACATTTACTTTTACTGTAACAAGAGATGGAAGTTTGACAGGTAGTTCAAGTGTAGATTGGCAAATAAATCACACAGATACAAATAGCAGTGACTTTAGTGCAACAACAGGAACGGTGAATTTTGCAGATGGAGAGAGTAGTAAGGTAGTTAGTATCACAGTAGTTGGGGATAGAGACATTGAAAGTGATGAAGACTTTGCTGTTGAATTAGTAAATCCTGGTGCCGGAAGTACAATAGGAACTGCAACTGCAACAGGAACGATTCAGGATGATGATATTGATTTAGCATTAAGTGCAACAGATGTGGTTATTGTAGAAGGAGATAGCACAAATGCTGGAACAGCTACATTTACAGTAACAAGAACTGGTAATACTAGTGGTGAAACTACTGTTGCTTGGGATGTAATAGCGGGAAGTGCAATTGCAGCTGATTTTGATGGAGGAGTATTACCTAGTGGAACAATAACATTTGCAGCTAATGAAATTTCTAAAACTATTATTGTTGATTATTTAGGAGATGGATTAGATGAAGGAAATGAAACATATACAGTTCAATTATCAAATCAAACGTCTACAGCAGATATTATATCTAATAATATAAGTGGAACAATTGTTGATGATGATGATACATTAACATTGTCAGCTGTAAATACTGATCACTTTGAAGCTGATTCAGGAACAGTATCTTATACATTTAAAATAGATAGATCGGGTACATCAACTGGTGAGGCAAGTGTTCAATGGCAAGCAATAGGTTCTGGAACAAATGCTTTATCAAGTGATGAATTTGCTTCTTCTTTAGGAACAGTAAACTTTGAAGATGGAGAAGTTAGTAAAACATTTACTGTTGAGATAAATTCTGATACTGTAGGTGAATATGATGAAGAGTTTACTGTTTCATTATTGAATCCAAGTTATGGTTCAACAGCTTCAACTGATACGGCAACTGGTATAGTAAGAAACGAAGATGCGGTACTATTAATAAATTCAGATCAAGTTTCAAAAAACGAAGGTGATAATGGCATTGAAACAAGCTACTTTTTTACAGTAACAAGAAGTGGTGATACTACAGGTTCGAGTACAGCTCTTTGGGAAGTAATACCAAGTGGAGATAAAGCTGCAAGTGCATTTGATTTTGGAGGTGTTTATCCAAGTGGTGCGGTAGCATTTGGTGCGGGTGAATCTACTAAGCAAATTGAAGTTAAAGTACTTGGAGATGATGTTGGAGAGTTTAATGAAACATTCTCTGTTGAATTATCTGATGCTACAAATGCAGTAATCTTAGAGGGTGTAGCAGAAACACAAATAACTAATGATGATACAGGTATTTCAATAGCAGAGCTTGATTCAAGTAAACTTGAAGGAAATGATGGAGATATAACTAATTTTACATTTAGAGTAGAAAGAGTGGGAGAATTAGAAGCAAAAACTGTTACATGGTCTTTAATTGGAACTGGTATTTATCCTGCAGGTGCAGATGACTTTGTTGGTGGTGTACTTCCTTCTGATACAATTAACTTTGTTCAGGGTGAGAGTTTTAGAGATATCACAATTCAAGTTGAAGGTGATAATATAGTTGGGGAAGATCAAACATTTAATATAATCATTGATGGTGATGATATTGTTGATAACACAGCAACAGGTATAATTCAAAATGATGATTCCGAGATTAGTATTGTTACTGTAAATGAATCAGTAAGTAAGTTTGAAGGAGATAGTGGATCTACTATATACTCTTTTGAGATAACAAGAATTGGAACTACAGAAGAAACAGCAACTGTAGATTGGGAAGTTTCATCAATAGGTTCAAATCCTATTTCAGCAGATGATTTTGTAGGAGGAGTTCTACCAAGTGGAACAGTAACTTTCACTAATGGAGAAAGTACAAAAACGATAACTGTAGAAATTTTATCTGATACAATTACTGAGTTGGACGAGACATTCTCTGTAGATCTTATTAACCCTGGCGTAGGTGTTTCTTTATCTCAAACTAATAGTAGCGCTACTGCAGAAGTTTTAACTGATGATAATGGATTGATTTTATATGCATTAGATGCAAATAAAGATGAAGGTGAAGGATCTACTCAAACAGCATTTACTTATCAAGTATTAAGATCAGGGAATACAGATAGTAATATAGCTGTTAATTATGCAATTACTGGAGATATTAATCAAGATGATTTTATTTCTGATTTAAATGGGTCTTTTAATATGGATTCAGGTGAAGAAAGTAAAATATTTACACTTTATGTAAATGGTGATGATATAAAAGAGAGTGATGAAAGCTTCCAATTGACACTCTCTTCTTCAGGATTATCTTCGACATCAGTAGATAGTGTGATTCGTGCAGATGAAGAAGGAATAAGAATAAATGCTGTAAATGAAACAGTAATCGAAGGCACAGATACAGATACTGTTTCTGTATTGTTTGATATTACTGCATTGGGAGTTACAGAACAAACAATTGTAAACTGGTCACTACTGTCAAATACAAATAGGGACATAGATTCTAATGATTTAGTTAACAATACTCTTCCGTCAGGTTCTGTTACATTTGATAGTGATGGAACACAACAAATTACAATAGAAGTTTTAAAAGATTCTATTGTTGAATCAAATGAATTCTTATCTGTTTTAATTACGTCTAATAGTTCTCTTGATATTCTAAATAATACAGCAATTGTTAATGTTCAAAATGATGATATTATCTCTGAAAATGAGGATATTATTGAGGATGATAATAGTGGAAATAACATTTATGCTTTAGGTGGAAATGATATTATATATGGAAAAGATGGTTCTGATTACATTTCAGGTGGATCAGGAAATGATAAATTATTTGGTGGTGATAGTGAAGATATTTTAACGGGAGATGAAGGTTCAGATAGATTTGTTTTTGAATCGAAAGATTATGGGATAGATATTGTTACAGATTTTGAGGTAGGCATTGATGAAATTGCTATTGTAAGTAGTGGTTTTGGAAATATTGTACCATCAACTTTTGTTAAACAAGATTTTGATACTAATATTGAAACAACACTAACTGCATTATCTTTAAAAGCTGATGTTGATATTTATATGCTAAATGCAGATGAAAATTTAAACCTTGCAAATTTAGAAAGTAGTATCACAGATACTGATCATAGTGGTTCAGCTTTCTTCTTAATTTCTGATGGAACAGATACAAAACTATATTTTGATAGTGATACCGACTCTGGTATAGATGGAAATGGAATGCAATTAATAGCTGAATTTAATGATGTAACTGATGCAACAACAATGATTAATACAATCGAAATAGAACAGGGTATTTAATGAAAGAATTTTGGAGACGTTTAACATCAGTTAAACGGCTAACTTGGGAGATAGTTTTTGTTTCTTTTATTATTAACTTTTTAGGTTTAGCTTCATCTGTATATAGTATACAAGTTTTAAATAGGTATCTGGCACTAGGAATTGACAGTACTTTAATAACTTTAACAATAGGTGTTGTTTTAGCATTAATATTAGAACTTATTACAAGAAGTTCAAGGCTAAAAATAGTTCAATGGATATGTTTAAGAGCTGATAAAAAGCTATCGGATATTACATATAAACTAATTTCTTCATCAAGATATAGTGCAATAGAATCTTTGCCTATAGAGAATAGAAAAGAAGCTTTAAATGGCTTAAATACAATTCAAATGACATATGGTGCACAAAACTTAATATCTATAGTTGATGGGCCTTTTAGTTTATTATTTTTATACATAATATTTATGCTTAATCCAAATATAGCATTTGCTATAACAATTTTAATGCTTTTGATTATATTATTATCTTTAATAATTTATTCAAATAGTGATGAACCTTCAAAACAGTTAACAAATTCTACACTTTCTTGGAGTTCAGAGCAATCTATAATATCATCTAATACAGAATTAATTAGAACTTTCAATGTTGAAAATATTTTAAGAGATAAGTGGAATCGATCATTAGTTGACGTGCTAAAACTTAGAAAAATAGTTGTTTATATTCAAAGTTTAGGTACATCTTTGACATATTCTGCAACTGCAATTCAAACTATATTAATTTATTCTATAGGTGCAATAGAAGTTATGAAAGGGAACCTTGATGTAGGTTCTTTAATTGGTATTAGTATTTTAGCATCAAGGTCAATGGGGAATATAACAAAGATTTTACAATTAGTGGAACCTATAAAAAGAGGTGAAAGAGCTTTAGAGAGTATCTCATTATTGTCTAAATTATCTAGAACAGATAATAAAAAAATGATGTTGTCTAATTGGAATGGTGATTTATCTTTTGAGGATTTTGCCTTTGCATATAATGGGCAAGCAATTCCGATTATTGAATCTTTTAATTTAGATATAAAAAAAGGACAAATCATATGTATATCGGGTTTTAATGGAGCTGGTAAAACAACTTTTGCAAAACTTTTATGTGGATTAATGGATCCAACGAGAGGAAGAATCAAAATTGATGGAATGGATTTAAGACAAGCTGACCCAACTTGGTGGAGAGAAAAAATAATGTATTTACCTCAAGAAGCAACTTTTTTTAATGGTACAATTCACGAGAATATTACATTAGGTAATGAAAAATTTGATGATGAATTTCTGATAAAAACTTGCTTTGATGTAGGACTAAATGAATTTTTAGATAACACAAAAGAAGGTCTATATACTACAATCACCAATAATGGACAATCTCTTCCTTTAGGAATAAAAAGAAGAATTGCTTTAGTTAGAGCATTATTAAATAATGCTCCTCTAGTTATTTTCGATGAACCAACTGAATCTTTAGATGTTAAAGGAGTTAAATCAATTGCATCAATTTTAAGTAAATTAGTAAAAGAAGGAAAAACAATTTTTATTATGACAAATGAAGATTTTATAATAAAAGCTGCAGATCTTATTGTAGATTTAAATAAAAAACCAAAAGCTGAAATTATTAACAATAGTAAAATGATTACACCGAGGAATAAAAAATGTTAAATTTTTTTAAAATAGATTTAAAAAAAGATGATTTAAAAAGTGATTTTGATGATGAATTACTTGATTTAAAAGATTTGACTATCAATAGGGTAAGAGTTTATGTAACTATTCTATTAGTTTTCTTAATATTGATTTGGATGTCAATTTTTGAATTAGACATTGCAAGTCATTCAATGGGGGAAGTTATACCTGCAACACAAATCAAACCAGTTCAGCATTTAGAAGGTGGAATAGTTAGAAAAATATTTGTAAAAGAAGGACAAAATGTAAAAGCTAATGAAACCTTGATTGAGTTAGAAAAGGTTTCTTCTCAATCTGATTTAGCATTTATAGAGTCACAAATTATTAATTTAAAAATTAAAAAAGCAAGATTGACTTCTCAGTTAGAGAATAAAAAAAATTTGGAAATTAATGAAGAAATTAAACTCGAATATTCTAAGAAAGTCAATGCAGCTAATGAAATTTTAAAATCATATAATAATAAAGTGACTACACTTGTAAGAACACAAAAGTTTAAAATAGCTCAGCAAAAAGAGCAATTAAATGAGTCTGTTGTGAGAAATAAGGGGTTTAGAGATAAACTTTTTATTGTAAATAAACAATTAAAAATTAATGCAAAACTTATGAAAAAAGGTTTAGCTAATGAGTATGAAAGATTGAATTTATTAAAAGAGAAAAAAGGGATTACTTCTTCAATTGCAGAAACAAAAGCATTGATTCGAAAAATTAAAACTATTTTATCACAAGAAAACTCAAAAATGGAAAACCTTTTAGTTACTGAAAAAGAAACATTAAAATTAGAAATAGAAGAAAGTGATAATAAACTTTTAGAATTAAAAGAAGAGATCTTAAAGTACAAAGATAAGGATAAAAGATTATTGATAACATCACCAATAGATGGAACAATATTAAATTTAAATGTTTTCTCTGAAGGAGCAGTTGTTAATCCAGGTGGTACAATCTTGAGTTTAGTGCCTAGTGAAGATCCATTATTAATTGAGACCAAACTTGAAGTTGGAGATGTTGGACTAATAAAAATTGGAGATAATGTAAAACTTCAACTTATATCATCTTCTGCAAGAGGTTTCCAACCCATTCTTGGAAAAGTAACATATATAAGTGCAGATAAGATAATAAATAACGAAAACATCACATATTATATTGTTAGAATAAAACCACTAGAAAGCTTTTTTACAAGAGGTAATGTTAAGTTTCCTCTTATTCCGGGTGTAAAAATTCAATCATCTATATTAATTGGTAAAAGAACAATTTTAGATTATCTTCTCACTCCTTTTCAAGATATAAGTAATAATGCATTAAGTGAGACATAAAAAAACTAAAGTAGGTTTTTAAAGCCTACTTAGTAATTCACCTTTCTTTGTATCAAATTCATTATCAGAAAGAATACCTGCTTGATGTAAACGACCAAGTTGTTCAATCATTTCTATAATTTCATTAGATGATTCATTTTTTGCAGTATTAAGTATAGGTGCTTCTTCAATAAAGACAGAAGGTTCTATAAAGTTTGTTTGAGTTTCTTGTATAAAATCATTGTTTTGCATAGATGTAATATCCCCTCCTGAGATTACAGGAAGAGAAGAAACACTAATTGTTCCATATTGACTAGTAAAAGTAAGAGAGTTGTCTCCTCCTTGTTGTTGTGAAACTCCACCTATATTATTATCTAGTGTATCATAAACAGTTACTTCTGAGTTTATTTCAACAGCTAGTCTATTAGGAAAAACTGCATATCTTGTATTGTTTTGAGAACCGCTTGAGAAAGGAACTCCTAAATCATTTGGCCACCATTGATTACTCCCTGGTGTTCCTGCTTCAATAATAGGAAAGATTTGCATACTTAATAATGCATTTGAAATTTCAGAACATAGATTATCAACAGTATTTTTAAGGCCATTATTGAACATATCACCTACCATTGTCATACCACCTTGCATCCATTGACCTGATCCACCAAGTTCTGGTGAATTAAATTGTGCCATTGTTCCTCCGCCATTGTTTACAGATGCAATCATATGAATGATTGCATCTGAACTTAAATTATATTTGTTTGACAGATTATTTACTAGATTCTGACCTTCTTGTGTAAGTGTTTGCAATTTTTATTCCTTTTACTATATTAATTACTATTTTAGCATATTAATTGATAAATGATTTTATTTTGAATAAAGTTTGAAAACTTATCATATATCTATATATTTATTGCATAATTTAAAACATATAAGTATACAATAGAAGATATGTATGAATTTTTAAACAATAAATAATAATAAGTATAAATAATATACATATTATCAAAATATTATTGTATGATTTAAGATATTATTATAATCGTTTATTTAAGATTCAAAATATATATAAAATTTATGACGAAGGGCGTTCAATGTTAGAAAAACCAACTGAGATTCATACGAAGTTTTGGGAAATATTTTCAAAACAAGATAGACAAAAAATTGAAGAATTCAAAATATATATGGATAAGTTTGCGGTCAATTTTAATCTTTATAAAGATGGAAATTTTGTAGAACAGTCTTTACCTTTTGATGTTATTCCACGTATTATTTCTAAACAAGAGTTTAGTAAGATTGAAAAAGGTCTAGTTCAAAGAGTTACAGCTTTAAACCTTTTTTTAGAAGATTTATATACAGATGCAAAAATTGTAAAAGATGGGATTGTTCCTAAAGAGTTTATTGAAAATGCAGAAGGCTATTTAAAAGAGTTTGTTGGTTTTTCACCTTCCAAAAAAATTAGAGCTCATATTAATGGCATAGATCTTGTAAAAGATTCAAAAGATGATGAATGGGTTGTTTTAGAAGATAATTTAAGAGTGCCAAGTGGTTCAAGTTATCCTTTATCTGTACGTAATACTTACAGAAAAATATATCCAGAATTTTTTGAGAACTTCAAAATCGAACCAATTAAATCCTATCCAAAGTTTATTACAGATGCAATGAATCATGTTAACACTGGTGGAATTAATGTTTTATTAACACCAGGTCGATTTAATTCAGCTTATTATGAACATAGTTATCTTGCAGAAAAAATTGGAGCACAACTTGTTCGTGCTCATGAATTAGTTGTAATAGATAAAAAAGTATATTTTAAAAATTATAATGGACAAAAAATCCTAGTTGGTTCAATATATAGAAGACTAGATGATGATTTTATTGATCCAAAGTTTTTTAATCCAGAAAGTTTGATTGGTGTTCCTGGCCTTGTTGATGCTTATTTAAGTGGTAATGTTGCTTTAATGAATGCAATAGGAAATGGTGTTGCTGATGATAAGGGAATTTATTATTTTGTACCAAAAATGATAAAATATTATCTTAATGAAGAACCGATTTTAAAAAATGCTCCAACATATCTTCCTTACTTTAAAGATGATATGGATTATGTAATGAAAAACATGGAAAAACTTGTAATCAAAGATGTTGCCGAAGCAGGTGGTTATGGTGTTTTATTTGGACATTCAATGACTGCTTTACAAATTGAAGATCTTAAGGTTACAATTAAGGCTAATCCTCGAAGATTCATAGCACAAGAACTTATTCAATTTTATGATGAGAAATGTTATTTAAATAATGAATTAAAAGATAGAAAAGCAGATTTTAGAGCATATGTAGTTGCAGGAGAAGATGTAAAGGTTTGGAATTGTGGACTTACACGATACGCATTAGAAGAAGGAAACTTCCTTGTAAATTCTTCACAAGGTGGTGGGTTTAAAGATACTTGGGTAATGGAGTTATAAAATGGATCAATTATTAACAGCAAATGTTGCTACAAATATGTATTGGCTTGGTCGATATTTAGAACGTGCTGAAACAGCACTTTATAAAATCGAAGAAGCATTTAATCTAACAATTGATGTAGATAAAAGTGCAGGTGTTAAACTTTATAAAAAACTTGGAATAGAATTAGAATACACTAATTCTGCAGATTTTTTAAAAAAAGCAATATATGGTGATCATACAGCTAATATTATGACAATAACTAGTAATGCTAGAGAAAGTGCTATCATTAGTCGTATTTATATCAATAATTCTGCATTTGGAGAGATTATTGAATTAGACGCTTTATTTAAAAGAAAATCAAATGATGCTGATCCAATAGATTATAAAGACTTAGATCATGCTCTTTCTTTAATAAAAGAAATTTGGGGAGAAACTGCTAGTAGAAAGAAACAAAGTAGTAGTGATTATTTCTTTAAATTAGGTAGACTAGTTGAAGAGTTAGATATTTGTCTTCGGTTTAATAGAGATTTTGAAATATTAAAACAAATTATAGATGAAATTAATGTAATATTCAAAATTCTTAATCCTGAATTAGATTTGGTAATTGATACGATTGAAGATAGTTCAGATATTAATATGGATAAAATTCATAATTTAGTTGAAAAACTAATTGTTGAAGACTAAAAACAATTAACTTAAAGATTTTTCTTTAAGTTAATTAAATTACTGTTGACTTTGTTGCTGACTTTGTATGTTAGTTATCTCTTCTTGTTTTCTGACATCTACCATTACAGATAGGTTACTATTTCCACTACTATATACAACACCTTTTAAAGGTGCAATATCATTATAATCTCTTCCTGAACCTAAAAGAATATGTTGATTTTTTGGAATAATATTATTTGTAGGATCAAATTCTACCCAACCTGCATTTGGTATGTATACACTAAACCATGCATGAGATGCATCAGCACCAAAGAGTTTTTTTTCACCTTTAGCAGGTAGTGTTTCTATATATCCACTCATATATTTAGCAGGTAGTCCAATAGTTCTTAATGCAGATATTGCAAACTGTGCAAAATCTTGACATACACCTTTTTTAGCATTAAATATTTCTTCAATAGGGGTAGTTATATCGCTAAATCCAGAAACAAATTTAAAATCAGTAAAAATACGTTGCATAAACTCTTCTGTAGCTTCAAAAACATCTCTATTTTTTTGAAAAGATTCTAATGCGTATTCTTTTATTTCAAAAGAGGCCCTTGGAATTAAATCAGATTCAAATAAATATTGCTTTGCATGTAAGTCATCAATATTAAACTTTGATAAACGATCAATACAAGCTTCATATGTTAGACTTGCCTTTTTAATATTTTCAATATATGCTTCTCTACGTTCAGGATATAATTTTATTGTAGATTTTCCTGTAACACTAAGTGATGTATGAGGTTCTCTTATTAACATATATGTATTTGTATTTCCAAACATATCAATAAATTCTTTTGAATCATAAACTTCTGGTGATATTTCCATTGTAAAATCTATTACTTCTTGATACATAGTGCTCTTAGGTTTTAGTCTTGCGATATTATGACTAAAAGAAACACTATTTTGATATTTAAATTCTGTTTTATGATAAATATTATAGATCATAATTACTCGTCATTATGTGAAAAATAAGTATTTGAGAACTCATTAGAACACTCTAAAAATAAATCTGATAATTTTGATAAATTTTTATCTAATTCCACATATACTCCTTCTTCTTCTTTGATTTTTATTAAAGTTTGTAAGTCCATTGAATTTAGAAATTCTTGTGACTTGAGCATGGCTTCTTCATATGAAGTGAAATCTTTTTTAGCCTTTGGTAATTCTTTAAACTCTTTTAAAAGGTTTTCAGTCATATACATTAAAGATTTTGGAAACTGTGGATTTAAAATTAAAAAATCTACAACATTTTCTAAAGTTAATGAGCTTTTGTAGTGTGCTCTATAGGCGTTAAAACTACCTAAAGATGTTAGCATCCCTTCTAAAACATCATATCCAATAGACTTATCAAGTTTCAAGCATAATATTGATCTTGCTTTTGAAATTAGATGTAATGCATCTTCAATTTTATATCCAATATCATATAATATTAAACCTTGCTCTTTAAATATACTTTCATTAACAAGTTCTTTGTAAGCCATCATATAAATAAGAAATTTATCAAGTTCACTAGCCATTGACATTGAAGAATCATTTTTTTTATTTATAAATCTATTCCACTTTTTTTGCATTTCTTCAAAAAGTTTCCATGATTCAACTGTTAAAAGATCTTTAATATTAACATTAGTATTTGAAAGCATCATTACAGTTGATGCTAAAGAACCTGATCTATGAGTATCTTTAATTACAGAAGTGATTTCCTCAATAGGGTTAATATCTTGAATCTTTTCATTATCAGAATTAATAAAACCTGGATAAGTCATAGTCATATGTGTTAATGCATTTTGTAAAATAATTTGAGATTTATTTGATGTTAATACTTCATATCTGTAAAAATTTGTAATTTTTTTAATTATATGTAAAATTAATCTTGAAGTAGAAATAGATCGAGAAAGGTATCTTCCTAACCAAAAAAGATTTTCAGCTTTTAATGTAGAAATTTCATCAATTGAAGTTTCAATATATGGTGTGTGAGTTAGTGAATTGATTTGACTTAAAGGAATATCATCTTTTCCTAATATCCATAAATCTTTACTAATTCCACCTTTTCTTTTTGATGAAGTAAGTAAGTTTTCTTTATTTTCTGAAATTCTTACAAGTCCACCATTCATTACAGAATAATCTTCATCTTTTTTTAAACAAAAAGTTCTAATTACAGCATTTCGTGGTTCAATTTTTCCTTCTGTATAGTAAGGTACTGTTGAGAATTCTATTTCTTCTTGAGCAACATATTGATGTGGGTTTTGAATAAGATGATTAATAAGATTTTTTTTCTCATCTTTAGATAATTTTCTTCCAAAATATACTTTTATATTATTTGGTATATCAATTTTTTTGATAATTAGTTTGTCGAAGTTTTCTAAAACAAAATCAAGTTCTTTTTTTTGTCCACACCACCAAGTTGCAATTTGAGGAAGTATTAAATCTTCTTTTAAAAAGTATTGACAAATTTTTTTCATAAAAGGATTAAGTCCAATATTTTCAGCAACTGCACTTCCTATTGGATTTATCATATTAAGATTGTCTTCTCTTAATGCTTCTACAAGTCCAGCAACACCAAGTCTAGAATCATTTCTTAACTCAAGTGGATCTGAGTATCTATCATCAACTCTTCTTAAAAGTGTATTGATTTTTTTAAGGCCACTTAAACTTTTTAGCCATACTGTGTTATTTTTTACAAGTAAATCTTGGCCTTGAACCATATTTAATTCTAAAAAATTACTAAGGTATGCATGTTCAAAATATGTTTCATTGTAAGGTCCAGGAGTTAACAGAGCAGCAGATGAAATATCACCTTTTGTTAGTTTTTTTAATAAGTCTTTAAACTCTTGAATAAATGATGCTAATTTTTTTGTTTCAATACTAGGATATAAATCTTGAGCAACAACATTCATTGTTAATCTATTTTCAATAGCATAGCCTAATCCAGATGGTGCTTGTGTTTTATCACTAACAACCCACATTTTACCATTTGGACCTCTTGCAATATCAGCAGCATAAAAGTAAAGATTAAAATCTTCTTTACTTCCAAAATCAAAAACTTCAGTTGTAAAACCTTTGTACCCATAGATAACTTCTGCAGGTACAATGTTGTTTTTTATAAGTTTTTGTTCTGAATATAGGTCTTTAATAATTAGATTAAAAAGCTTTGCTCTTTGTTGAAGACCTTTTTTAACTATTTTCCATTCTTCTTCTTCTTCAATAACAAAAGGAATTGGATCTAAGCTCCAAGAACGGTTCTTAGGTCCATCATGGTCATCATAGATATTATATGTTACACCATTATCTTGAAGATGCCAATCAATTTCACTTTGTTTATCTTCTAAAGTATGTAATCCAGCATTTTCAATATCAGATACAACTTCTTTCCAACAATCCCTTATGTTATCCTTGTCATCATGCATTTCATCAAATAATGACTCAGAAACATAAGTATCAAATATGCTCATTTATTGCTTTGCCCACTTTCTTCTTAAATCTAATGTATTTGGATATTCTAAACTTACAGGAATTTCTTGGAAAAGGAATTTCTCATTATTAAGTTTATCTTTTAAAACTACTGCTCTTTTAGCGCCATTTATTTCTACTAAGTTTTTTTGTACACTTGAAGAAGAAATATGTTCTATTTCTCCTTGTGTATGATTAAATGGTTGGAATCTATTAATTCTTCTTGATTCTGCTTCACCTGCATTAATTGGGAAAGTTTCATAAGTTCTTCCACCTGGATGTGATACATGATATGTCATTCCACCAATTGATCTTTTATTCCATTTATCAACAATATCGAATGTAAGTGGCGTATCAACACCAATTGTAGGATGTAATGCTGACCAAGGTTGCCATGCTTTATATTTAACACCTGCAACAAATTCACCTTCAACTCCTGTAGGGCTTAAAGGAATTACAACTGAATTACAAGTAAGAATATATCTTTCAGGAACAAAGTTATTTACTTTAATTTGAACTCTTTCTAATGATGAATCAACATATCTAGATGTTCCTTGAGAACCACTTTCTTCTCCAAGTACATGCCAAGGCTCAATAGCAGCCCTAAGCTCTAGATGTACATTTTCAACTGTAGCCATTCCATATAGAGGGAATCTAAATTCAAAGAAAGGATCAAACCAATCAAGATTAAAGTCATAACCTTCATTATTTAAAAACTCAACAATATCTTTCATATCTTCTTTTACATAATGCTCTAATAAAAACTTATCATGAAGCTGTGTATTCCATCTTACTAGCTTATGAGTATATGGTTTTTTCCAGAACAATGAAACTAATGTTCTAATTAGTAAGTTCTGCATTAGTGCCATTTTAGGATGTGGTGGCATATCAAAACCACGTAGTTCTAAAATACCAAGTCTTCCTGTACTTGAATCTGGTGAATAAAGCTTATCTATACAAAATTCAGAACGATGAGTATTTCCTGTAATATCAGTTAACATATGACGGAATAGTCTATCAGTTAACCAGAAAGGTACGTCTTCACCTACTGGAATTTGAGAAAATGCAATTTCTAATTCATAAAGATTTTCTAATCTTCCTTCATCAACACGAGGTGCTTGAGATGTTGGACCTATAAAAGCTCCTGAGAAAAGGTAAGATAAACCAGGGTGATGTTGCCAAAATGTAATAAAGCTTCTAAGAACTTCAGGACGTCTAAGTAATGGACTGTCTTCTGGTCTCATTGCTCCAATAGTAACGTGATTTCCACCACCTGTTCCTGTATGTTTTCCATCAAGCATAAACTTCTCTGTTCCAAGTCTAGATTCTCTTGCATCATTATAAAGTGTAAATAAATTTGATGTTAAATCTTTCCATGTATTTACAGGTTGAATATTTACTTCAATTACACCTGGATCTGGAGTAACTTTTATAGTTTCTAAACGTAAATCATGAGCTGGTTCATACCCTTCTAGAACTATTTTTATTTTAAGTTTTCTAGCAACTGCTTCAATTGAAGCAATTAAATCTAAAAATGCTTCTGTATGATTTAAAGGTGGTAAGAATATATAAAGCTTACCATCTCTTACTTCAACATTTAATCCTGTTCTAATAAATGTGTCTTCTGGATTATTTTTATTTTTTTTATTTCCTGCATCTTGAGCACGTTTTTCTGCTTTTTTCAAAAACTTCTTAAGTTTTGGTGCTTTTGCAAAAAGATCTGGCTCAAAATGTAAAGGTAATTCATTTTCAGGATTTTCAATAAGAGAATCCATAGGTAATCTAAGTCCTAAAGGTGAATCACCAGGAATTAAGAAAATCTTATCCCGTCTAAATGTCCAATAAGAAGTCATCCATTCACTTTCTGCATAGTTTAAAGGTAAGATATAACCAACAGGTTTACTTAAACCTTGACTAAGAACTCTTGCAATAGTTTTTCTTTCAATTGAATTATCAATATCATATTCAGCTGAATCAATATCAATTGGTAATTCAGCTTCTTTCATAATATAATGAATAGGATCTTCGTAAGCTGGAAGTATAGTTTTATCAGATACTTTTAAAGTAAGTGCTAAATATTCAATAAATTTTTTAGCATCATCATTTGTGTATTCGTATGTTTCATTCATATTTGCAAATAAATCTGGGTTTTTCCAAATTTTCTTACCATCTTTTCTCCAAATAATTGAAGTTTGCCATCTAGGAACTGGTTCACCTGGATACCATTTTCCTTGTGCGTAATGAAGCATTCCACCTTTACCAAAAGAGCTTAAAAGTCTTCTTGACAATTTATCTGCTAATTCTCTTTTTAAAGGACCATCAGCAGCTGTGTTCCACTGCTCAGATTCCATATCATCAATAGATACAAAAGTAGGTTCTCCACCCATTGATAATCTTACATCATTTTTTTGAAGTTCATCATCAACTTTATAACCTAAAGAATTTATTGCATCCCATTGGTCATCTCTGTATGGTTTTGTAACTCTTGGAGATTCAAAGACTCTTGTTACAGTATTTGAAAAATCAAACTCTGTTTCACATTTATCACTTAAACCTTCAATTGCATGAGCACTTTCATAATGTGCAGTACATGCAAGAGGAATATGTCCTTCACCTGCAAATAATCCACTAGTAGAATCAAGTCCTACCCAACCAGCACCTGGAAGATAAACTTCTGTCCAAGCATGTAAGTCTGTAAAGTCTTCTTCAGGACCACTAGGACCATCAAGAGATTTTTCATCTTGTTTTAATTGAACTAAGTAACCTGATACAAATCTTGCTGCAAGACCTAAACTTCTTAATACTTGAACAAATAACCAGGCATAATCTCTACAGCTTCCAAGTTTTTTATCAAGAGTAGTCTCACAATCTTGTACACCAGCTTCTAAACGAACTGTATAATCTAAATATTTATATATTTCTGTATTTAAATAAACAAGGTAGTCATTAATTTTACATTCTTTTAAATCAAGTGATTTAACGAATTTCTTAAGCTCTTTCCCACTTTCCGTAACTTCAAAATATGGTTTTAGTTCTGCTTTCAATTCAGGTTTATATTCAAAAGGAAATTGCTCAGCATATTCTTCAACAAAAAAGTCAAAAGGATTAATTGAGATTAAGTCTGCAATAACTTCTACATCAATTCCAAATTCTTTTACTTTTTCAGGGAAAACAACTCTTGCTAAATAATTCCCATAAGCATCTTGTTGCCAATTAATAAAATGATTCTCAGGAGTTATCTTCATTGAGTAAGCATCAATTGGTGTTCTACTATGAGGTGCTGGTCTCAACCTAATTGTGTGTGGTGAAAGAGAGATATACTTATCGTATTTATAATGTGTTTTATGAGATAGGACTACTTTTAATGACATTTTTTTTCCTTAATAGATTAATTAATAAATATAAAATTATAACATTTAATTTTATGTCAGTTTTGTCTATACTTAAATATTCAATATAGACAAAAAACTTGTAAACTTGTTTACTATTTTAACTTTAATTATAACATTGTAACACTTATAGGAGACTACAAGTTTCTAAAAATCAAATTTACTTCTTGATAGATATCTAACATTGTGTAACCCATACTCCAACATCAAGATTAGATTTTGCATCACCTGCAAATGAGCCAGATATTGGAGGAACAGCATGTGCAAGCCTAGATACTGCAACTGGAATATGATCTTTCCCAACTAAATCTCCAATTGTAGGATCAAAACCTTTCCATCCAACCCCTGGCAAATAAACCTCTGCCCAAGCATGTGTAGAGCCTATTTGTTCAGACATAAGTGGTGCATAAAGATAACCACTTACAAATCGTGTTGCTAATCCTAGACATCTAACAGCTTCCATAAACAAAAATGCAAAATCACGACAAGAACCTGAATTTAAACTTAATGTTTCTTTAATACTTTGAACACCAGTTTCTTCTCTGATGTTATATACTAATGAGCTATAGATATATTTTGTTATTTTTTGAAGAAGTGTATATGTTTGAATTTCTTCATCATATTTCCAGATATTGAAAATCCAATTATTTAATAATTGTCTAGTTTCTTCATCTGGTAAAACTCTATAAGGTGATAATAGAAACTTGTCATCTTCTTTATAGTCAAATGGGTAAGTAATAGCATAGTCTGAAACTATAAAATCCAATGGTGATATATTATATTGTTGAAGTATTACTTCACTTTCAATAAGAAGTTGTTGTGTAATATGATTAAAGTTTGCTACTGCAACTGAGTTGTTTTCAATATCTCTGTGCCACAATATCTTAGTTTCGGGTGTACATTTTAATGTAAAGGATTCTATTCTTAGTTCATAATCTTCTCTTGGACGTAAAAGTAAATGATGAGTTCCTAAGTCTACTCTTTCTGTATAATTATAGTAAGTACGATGAACTATTTTATATCGTTGCATATTAATATCCTAATACAGAGTTATTATAAAGTTAAAGTGCTAGTTATATATAAAAAGCTGTACATATCTTAGCAAATTTTTTGAAGTAATTAATTAACATCTGTTTATTTTATAGTATATATGTAGAATAATTTAGTTTTAAAGAAGTATAAATAAGAGTTTATTTAAAAGACTCTTATTCATAAATTAAACCTATTTTTAATACAATACGATTTAATGAGATAAATATATAGGAATTATAAATTATGGAAAATATTGAAGTATTAGTGTTATTAGATGTAAGTGGTTTAGAAGATGAAGAAAAATTAAATAAGTTTTTAAAAAGAAAAAGTTTTAAAGTAGTTGAGGGTGAAAAAAATGTGTATACATCAAGTTCAACTACAACTTTAGTTACAACAAAAGCATTTATTTTACAAATGTTCAAAGAAGGTTTAGAAAAAGTAGGGTTTAGTGATGCAAATTTAATCTTTTTATTAAATGAAACACCTTACCCAGCATATTACTATGATAAAACAACAAAAGAATTCGAACTTTCAAAAGAAGAAAATCAGTAGTGAATAATATTTATGAATTTTTAAAAAATTTAAAGGATGATAAAAAACTAAAAGAGTGTGAACTTTTAATTGTAAATGACGATAAGCAAGCTCAAATTGCTAGTGATATTGTCTCTTTTTTAGGTTTTACTCCTTTTGTATTATCAGATTTTAGAGCAAATTTTGGTGATGATTTATTATCTTTTTCAACTGAATTACAAGAAATCACTAAAGTATTAAATGAGTTTTACTCTCACAAAAAACAAAATAAGATTTTAATTTCTCCTGTACGTACAATCTCTTTTTCTCTTCCTAAAGAAAAATGCTTTGACTCCTATGAAATAAATTTTGCAGATACTATAAAAATAGAAGAATTCAAGTCGAAACTTTACAATTGGGGATACTATTTTGTAGATATTGTAACAAGTGAAGCAGAAGCTTCAATTAGGGGAGATATTATTGATATTTGTCCACTAGGGAGCGAATTTGGATATAGAATCTCACTTTTTGATGATGAAGTTGAAAGTATTAGAAAATTTGATATTGAAGATCAAAAATCAACTAAAGATGAGATAGAAACTATACAAATTAGTCCTGCTTTTTTAGCTTTAGATGAAGAAACATATGAAGGTATAACAGAAGAAATTCAAAAAGTTTCAAGTGATGCTTTTATTAAAGATATTCATTCTTTAGGTTTTTGGTATTTAAATGACTTAGGTGAATTTTTACCAAATTCTATGAATTGTTTTATAACTCAAGAATCACTTGAAGAACTCGATGAAGTTTATGTTTTTGAAGAAAAAAGAATAAATAAAGATAAGTTTTTAACAACTCCACAAGTTTTTAAAAGTAAAACTCATAAAGAAATAGCTCCTGCAAATATTAAAGAGTTCATTTCTTTTCATGAAGGTAAAAAAGTTACTATTATTTCAAGTACAGAAGCTAAAGTAAAAGCTCATGATTTAGATTTAAGTGATAGCAAAATCAAGTATTTAATTGAACCTTATATTATTAATCTTGTAAGTAATGATGAGGTAATAATCTCACTAAATCAAGAGATTAAAAAAAGAAGAAAGAAAAAAATAAAACTAGTTATTGATGAATTACAAGTAAATGATTTTGTTGTTCATGAAAAACATGGAATTGGACAATATAAAGGAATAGAACCTGTTACTGTAATGGGAGCAAAAAGAGATTTTGTAATTGTTACATATGCAGGAGATGATAAGCTTTTAATTCCTGTTGAAAATATTGATTTAGTAGATAGATATGTAGCAGATGGAAGTTCATATGCTGTAGTTGACAAACTTGGAAAAGGCTCTTTTGCTAAATTAAAAGAAAAAGTAAAAGATAGATTATTTGCTATTGCAAATGATATTATAAAATTAGCAGCAGCACGTGAGCTTGTAAATGGTATAAAAATAGATACTAATAAACACACACTACAAGAGTTTAGAAAAAGTTCAGGTTTTGATTATACAAAAGATCAAAGTCGTTCTGTTAGTGAAATTTTTAAGGATTTAAGCTCAGGTCGAGTTATGGATAGATTGCTTTCAGGAGATGTTGGTTTTGGTAAAACAGAAGTTGCTATGAATGCACTTTTAGCAACAATTCTAGATGGACATCAAGCAATTTTTGTCTGTCCTACGACACTACTTGCAACACAACATTTCCATGGAATGCAAAAACGATTTGAACCTTATGGTATTTCAATGGCTAAACTTGATGGAAAATCAACAGCAAAAGAAAAAAGTGAAATCAAAAAAGGTTTAAGTTCTGGAGAAATACAGTTTGTAATTGGAACTCATTCATTATTAGGAATTACTGCTAAAGATTTAGCTTTAGTAATAATCGATGAAGAACATAAATTTGGTGTAAAACAAAAAGAAAAACTTAAAAACTTACGAGAAGATGTTCATATTTTCTCAATGAGTGCAACCCCAATACCAAGAACACTAAATCTTGCCCTTTCAAAATTAAAAGGAATGAGTTCACTACTAACACCTCCTAGTGAAAGATTAGGTGTTAGAACTTATGTAAAAGAATATAGTGACAAATTAATTAAAGAGATTGTTTTAAGAGAAAAAAGAAGAGGTGGACAGCTTTTTTATGTTCATAATAATATTGCTTCAATTGAAGCAAAAAAAGCAGATATAGAAGAGATTATCCCAAATATTAAAGTTGAAATTATTCACTCAAAAATCAAACCAGCAGATGCTGAAAAAATTCTTGATGCCTTTGAAGAAAAGAAATTTGATATTTTACTTGCAACTTCAATTGTTGAATCAGGACTTCACCTTCCAAATGCAAACTCAATTATAATTGATGGTGCAGATAGATTTGGTATTGCAGACTTACACCAATTAAGAGGAAGAGTAGGAAGAAGTAATAAAGAAGGTTTTTGTTATTACGTAGTTGAAGATAAAAAGCAAATTACATCAGATGCAGTTAAAAGATTAGTAGCTTTAGAATCAAACTCATATTTAGGAAGTGGAACAGCATTAGCTCATCAAGATTTAGAAATAAGAGGTGGTGGAAATATTATTGGTGAAGCTCAAAGTGGTCATATCAAACAAATTGGGTATGGTTTGTATCTAAAAATGTTAGAAGATGCACTTTCAACTCTTAGTGGAGATTCAAAAGAAGAGAAAAAAAGCGTAGATATTAAATTAGCTATTTCTGCATTTATCTCAGATGATTACATTGTTGAAGATAGAGTACGACTTGAATTATACAGAAGGCTTTCAAAATCAATAGATAAAGAAGAAGTTTATAAAATAGAAGAAGAAATGGAAGATAGATTTGGAAAACCAGATCTTCCTACAAAACAATTCTTAGAGTTAATTATGATTAAGATTTTATGTTTACAAAAAGGTATTCAAACAGTAAGTTCATATGAAATGAATATCACTTTTACAAAAGCAGATGATACAAAAGAAACAATTAAAAGCCCAAGTAAAGATGACGATGATATTATTATTACAACTTTAAAATACTTAAGAAAATAAATTAGCATAAAAAAAGGCCAAATATCTTTTGATATCTGGCCTTTTTTCTTAAGGAGAAAAGTAAAAATCGCAAAAAAATTACTTTCATTTGAGTAAGAAAGATTCGCGGTCTTTCTTAAACGATAAAAGTATTATATACTTCAATTGTTAAGCTTTTGTAAATACTTAATTAATGAAAGGTTAATTCGCACAAAACTTGTGCATGATCACTTGAAAGTAGTGAACCATCATGATTAGTTTTAATAGCTTCATCAAAAACTTCAAAAGAAGAAACAAAAGCTATGTTTTTTTTATTTTTATTATTAAACTCTTTTGATAAAAAAATATAATCTAAAACGTTTCCTTTTCCAGCAAAGTAACTAGTAGGAACTCTCTTTGCTTCTTTTTGTTCAGGGTGAGGATTATATACTTTATTCTCAATTTGAAAATATGAATCATGTAATATAAATGATTCTCTTCTTTTTTCATCATGATATTTATTGTTACTTAAAGCATCTATTGTAATTGAAAACTCTTTATCATTTAAGTCTGTCATTAAAACACATGGCTTTTTAGATTTCTTAATATCAAAGAATAATGAAGAAGCTTCACAAAGTCTAGTTTTCAATGCTTCGGAATATTTATCTTTAAGTGCTTTATTGATTAATTCTTTTTTGTGTTCTAAAGTATCTTTTTCATTAAATACATATTCAAATTCATTTAATCTATTTGATTTTAGATGACAAACATAAACTAAAAAGTCTTCTTCATTAGGAAGAGTAATTGTAGCTTTAATTGGAATTCTAGAAAATTTAAAAAATCCTTCATATTTATGTTTTTTAATACTTGGAATATGAACTTTTACTTCTTGCATATTAGAAATTGGATATTTAGAAGCAATTGCAACAGTCGTAGACATATAAATTAAAGGATTAGTTTTACTAACTTTTGGAACATCTACTGTTTCAAAATAATTGTATCCAAGTTCATTAACTAAAGTCTTAAGTGCATCTCTTGAGAATACTTCTTGAAAACCAATAATATCTGCGTTCATTTTAAGTATTTGCTTTTTAATCCATGAAGTTTTTATAAGCCATTGCTTTTCTGTAAATCTTTCTTTTTTCGTGTACCAAGAGTATGGAGGTTTTGTAAATTGAAATAGGTTAAATGTGGCAAGTCTTATTTTCATGCCCAAATTGTATCTAATTTTAGACAATATATTCAAGCATCTTTGGTTATTATTAGCAAATGAAAACAAATATATATGATCTAATAGTAATAGGTTCTGGCGGTGCTGGAATGATTGCTGCAATAACTGCAAGAAAATTAGGAAAAAGTGTACTTCTTTTAGAAAAACTTCCAACACTTGGTGCAAAATTAAAAGCAACAGGCGGAGGTAAATGTAATTTAACTAACACATTAAGTAATGAAGACTTTATGAACTCATTTGGGAAAAATGGTCGGTTTATGAGTACTGCAATACAAATGTTAGATAAAAACTCATTGAGAGAATTTTTTGAAAGTATTGGAGTTCAAACTGATACAAAAGA
This sequence comes from Arcobacter peruensis, assembly GCF_003711085.1. Taxonomy (NCBI): domain Bacteria; kingdom Pseudomonadati; phylum Campylobacterota; class Epsilonproteobacteria; order Campylobacterales; family Arcobacteraceae; genus Arcobacter; species Arcobacter peruensis. The sequence goes on along the minus strand of NZ_CP032363.1, from coordinate 1,362,259 downwards.
TGGTTTTAGAATTTTTCCAGTAACTCACAACTCATCTACAATAATTAAAGCTTTAGAAAAAGAGTTAAATAACTTAGCAGTTGAAATACAATGTGATGTAAAAGTTGAGAATTTACTTTGTAATGAAAACAGTATCTCAGGAGTTAAAACAAACAAAGGAAACTTTAATTGCAAGAATGTAATAGTAGCAACAGGTGGTTTGGGCTTTCCAATGTTGGGTGCTAATGGTGATGGTTATTCTTTTGCAAAAGAGTTAGGACATAAAATTACAGATTTATATCCTGCAATGCTTCCTGTTTATACAAAAGAAACATGGGTGGCAAATTGTACAGCGGATACTATTGCAAAAGCAATTATAAAAATTGATTTAAAAAAAGCAAAGAAACTAAAAGCAGTTGGAGATTTGATATTTACATCAAAAGGTTTAAGAGGTCCAGTTGTTTTAGATTTTTCAAGAGAAATTACACCATTATTAGAAAAATATGATGAAGTGCCTTTACTTATAAACATGGTAAAAGGAAAAACTGAAGATGATATTTTTTCACACTTTAAAAAACAAGCAAAAGAAAAACCAGATGCAAATGTTTTAGAAGTTTTATCTTTGCTTCTTCCTTTATCAGTTTCAAAAGAGTTATGCAATATTGTAAATGCAGATACTTCTTTAAAATTTAAAGACCAAATAGGAGAAGTTAGAAATAATCTTGTGAAAATTGTAGCTTTAACTCCATTAACAGTAATAGATTCAGTTGGCTACAAAAAAGCAATGATTACAAGAGGTGGAGTAACATTAAAAGAAATAAATCCAAAAACAATGCAAAGTAAATTAATAAATGGTTTATATTTTTGTGGTGAAGTAATGGATTTAGATGGACCTTGTGGCGGTTATAATTTACAATGGTCATTTTCAAGTGGTAATCTTGCAGGACATCTATTAAAAGAGTAAAAACTTAAATTTTAAAATTTAAGTTTATTTAAAGAAAAACCTCTTGACAAAGTATAAAAAATTCTCTATAATTCCCGTCCAATTTAAGTAGAGCGCAAGCGACACATAAACGGATGATCTTTAACAATGTAATGAAGTTTGTAAAGTAATCTTTATAAACTGAATATAATACTCTAATATATAATCTAAAAGAAATAGATTTAAAAAAAATAAAAAAATTATAACAAGAATTAATTCTTGTCTATAAATTTGAGTGATAATTTTGTATAACAATACAAATTTGTCAGTATCAAACTAGACGCGTTTATAAAACTTGACATTAAGTCAACTTTGTATCGCACTTCTTTATGGAGAGTTTGATCCTGGCTCAGAGTGAACGCTGGCGGCGTGCTTAACACATGCAAGTCGAACGAGAACGGATTAAAGCTTGCTTTAATTGTCAGCTAAGTGGCGCACGGGTGAGTAATATATAGGTAACGTGCCTTCAAGAAGGGGATAACAATTGGAAACGATTGCTAATACCCTATATGCCTTTAGGACTTAAGTCTGCAAGGGAAATATTTATAGCTTGAAGATCGGCCTGTACAGTATCAGTTAGTTGGTGAGGTAATGGCTCACCAAGACAATGACGCTTAACTGGTTTGAGAGGATGATCAGTCACACTGGAACTGAGACACGGTCCAGACTCCTACGGGAGGCAGCAGTGGGGAATATTGCACAATGGACGAAAGTCTGATGCAGCAACGCCGCGTGGAGGATGACACATTTCGGTGCGTAAACTCCTTTTATATAGGAAGATAATGACGGTACTATATGAATAAGCACCGGCTAACTCCGTGCCAGCAGCCGCGGTAATACGGAGGGTGCAAGCGTTACTCGGAATCACTGGGCGTAAAGAGAATGTAGGCGGATAGAAAAGTCAGAAGTGAAATCCAATAGCTCAACTATTGAACTGCTTTTGAAACTTTCTATCTAGAATATGGGAGAGGTAGATGGAATTTCTGGTGTAGGGGTAAAATCCGTAGAGATCAGAAGGAATACCGATTGCGAAGGCGATCTACTGGAACATTATTGACGCTGAGATTCGAAAGCGTGGGGAGCAAACAGGATTAGATACCCTGGTAGTCCACGCCCTAAACGATGCACACTAGTTGTTGTGAGGCTAGACCTTGCAGTAATGCAGTTAACACATTAAGTGTGCCGCCTGGGGAGTACGGTCGCAAGATTAAAACTCAAAGGAATAGACGGGGACCCGCACAAGCGGTGGAGCATGTGGTTTAATTCGACGATACGCGAAGAACCTTACCTGGACTTGACATAGATAGAATATAACAGAGATGTAATAGTGCTAGCTTGCTAGAACTATCATACAGGTGCTGCACGGCTGTCGTCAGCTCGTGTCGTGAGATGTTGGGTTAAGTCCCGCAACGAGCGCAACCCTCGTCATTAGTTGCTAACAGTTCGGCTGAGAACTCTAATGAGACTGCCTGGGTAACCAGGAGGAAGGTGAGGACGACGTCAAGTCATCATGGCCCTTACGTCCAGGGCTACACACGTGCTACAATGGGGTATACAAAGAGCAGCAATACCGTGAGGTGGAGCAAATCTCAAAAATATCTCCCAGTTCGGATAGCAGTCTGCAACTCGACTGCTTGAAGTTGGAATCGCTAGTAATCGTAGATCAGCAATGCTACGGTGAATACGTTCCCGGGTCTTGTACTCACCGCCCGTCACACCATGGGAATTGAACTCATTCGAAGCGGGAATGCTAAAGTAGCTACCCTCCACAGTGGATTCAGTAACTGGGGTGAAGTCGTAACAAGGTAACCGTAGGAGAACCTGCGGTTGGATCACCTCCTTTCAGAGACAGAGACTTAATTCGTTTTAAGTCTCATCAAGAAAAACAAAAAAAGAGTATTATGTTCGGTTTATAAAGATTATTAAAAACCTTACATATTAGAGTTTAGTTATTCAAACTAAATATAAGTACTTAATATAAAGTATTTATATTTGGTTTAATTACCAAAATGATATTTAAAAATATAATGTTAAAGTCTTTTAATTTTTTCATTAATTAATACTAATTTATTAGTAAAGATTAATAAACAATTTTAAAAACTATCTAATTAATTAGATAGAACACAATTTATTATTTTATAAAATATGCATTAAAGTATGTTTAATAAGATAGTAGCCAAAGAATAATTATCAAATGCGACAGATTAAATTCTGTTTATTATAAGCTATTAAGGGCTAATGGTGGATGCCTAGACTGTAAGAGGCGATGAAGGACGTACTAGACTGCGAAAAGCTACGGGGAACTGTCAAGAAGTTTTGATCCGTAGATCTCCGAATGGGACAACCCAGCTAATAGAGATATTAGTTACACGAAAGTGGGCAAACCTGGTGAAGTGAAACATCTCAGTAACCAGAGGAAGAGAAATCAAAAGAGATTCCCAAAGTAGCGGCGAGCGAAATGGGATTAGGACAAACCCTATGCTTGCATAGGGGGTTGTAGGACCAAGATGTGAGACTAGAGAATATAGATGAATAACCTGGAAAGGTTAAGCGTAGAAGGTGATACTCCTGTAATCGAAATGTTCAATAGCTCTATTGGTATCCTGAGTAGGACGGAACACGTGATATTTTGTCTGAATCTAGGGGGACCACCCTCTAATCCTAAATACTACTTACAGATCGATAGTGAACAAGTACCGTGAGGGAAAGGTGAAAAGTACTCCAGCGAGGAGAGTGAAATAGAACCTGAAACCATTAGCTTACAATCATTCGGAGCCCTATGATTTATCAGGGTGACGGACTGCCTTTTGCATAATGAGCCTGCGAGTTGTGGTGTCTGGCAAGGTTAAGCCAAGTGCGAAGCCGTAGCGAAAGCGAGTCTTAATAGGGCGACTTAGTCAGATGCTGCAGACCCGAAACGAAGTGATCTATCCATGAGCAGGTTGAAGCTGGTGTAAGAGCCAGTGGAGGACCGAACCGGTGTGCGTTGAAAAGTGCTCGGATGACTTGTGGATAGGGGTGAAAGGCCAATCAAACTTCGTGATAGCTGGTTCTCTCCGAAATATATTTAGGTATAGCCTTGCGTAGTAGCATATAGGGGTAGAGCACTGAATGGGCTAGGGCTGCTTACCGCGGTACCAAACCCTATCAAACTATGAATACTATATGTGTAATCGCAGGAGTCAGGCGTAGGGTGATAAAATCCTATGTCGAGAGGGGAACAACCCAGACTAACAGCTAAGGTCCCAAAGTCATATCTAAGTGGAAAACGATGTGGAGTTACTGTGACAACCAGGAGGTTGGCTTAGAAGCAGCCATCCTTTAAAGAAAGCGTAACAGCTCACTGGTCTAGTGATTCTGCGCGGAAAATATAACGGGGCTAAGATATGCACCGAAGCTTTAGATTCAATATTTTATATTGAGTGGTAGGAGAGCGTTCTATTCAGCGTTGAAGATGTACCGGTAAGGAGCGTTGGAGCGGATAGAAGTGAGCATGCAGGCATGAGTAGCGATAATTGAGGTGAGAATCCTCAACGCCGAAAACCCAAGGTTTCCTACGCGATGCTCGTCATCGTAGGGTTAGTCGGGTCCTAAGTCGAGTCCGAAAGGGGTAGACGATGGCAAATTGATTAATATTTCAATACCAACAAACAAGCGTGATGTGGGGACGCATAGAGTTAATCGAGCTCACTGATGGAATAGTGGGTCGAAGGACGTAGGTCGTAATTTAGGCAAATCCGGATTACATGAGACCGAGATCTTACAGGCTGCTGCCGTTCTTCGGAACTAACGCAGAATCGATGATACTGTCGTGCCAAGAAAAGCCACTAAGCATATTGTTTGTTGCCCGTACCGTAAACCGACACAGGTGGGTGGGATGAGTATTCTAAGGCGCGTGGAAGAACCCTGGTTAAGGAACTCTGCAAACTAGCACCGTATCTTCGGTATAAGGTGTGCCTACTTTGGTATAGGAATTTACTTCCGAAAGCTAGAGAGGTTGCAACAAAGAGTCCCTCCCGACTGTTTACCAAAAACACAGCACTTTGCTAACTCGTAAGAGGATGTATAAGGTGTGACGCCTGCCCGGTGCTCGAAGGTTAACTGATGATGTTAGATTTATCGAAGCATTTGATTGAAGCCCGAGTAAACGGCGGCCGTAACTATAACGGTCCTAAGGTAGCGAAATTCCTTGTCGGTTAAATACCGACCTGCATGAATGGCGTAACGAGATGGGAGCTGTCTCAACCAGGGATCCAGTGAAATTGTAGTGGAGGTGAAAATTCCTCCTACCCGCGGAAAGACGGAAAGACCCCGTGCACCTTTACTACAGCTTGACACTGTAGCTTGGATATTCATGTGCAGGATAGGTGGGAGGCTTTGAAACTAGGATGCCAATTCTAGTGGAGCCATCCTTGAGATACCACCCTTGAATATTTGAGTTACTAACTGGGAAGAGTTATCCTCTTTCAGGACAATGTCTGGTGGGTAGTTTGACTGGGGCGGTCGCCTCCTAAAAAGTAACGGAGGCTTACAAAGGTTAGTTCATGGCGGATGGAAATCGCCAGTTGAGTATAATGGCATAAACTAGCTTGACTGTGAGACATACAAGTCGAACAGAGACGAAAGTCGGTCATAGTGATCCGGTGGTTCTGTGTGGAAGGGCCATCGCTCAAAGGATAAAAGGTACGCCGGGGATAACAGGCTGATCTCCCCCAAGAGCTCACATCGACGGGGAGGTTTGGCACCTCGATGTCGGCTCATCGCATCCTGGGGCTGAAGCAGGTCCCAAGGGTATGGCTGTTCGCCATTTAAAGCGGTACGCGAGCTGGGTTCAGAACGTCGTGAGACAGTTCGGTCCCTATCTTCCGTGGGCGTAGGAAAGTTGAGGAGATTTGTCCCTAGTACGAGAGGACCGGGATGAACGTACCACTAGTGTACCAATTGTTCTGCCAAGAGCATCGTTGGGTAGCTACGTACGGATGAGATAAGCGCTGAAAGCATCTAAGCACGAAGCCAACTCCAAGATTAACTTTCCCTGAAGATCCCAGCAAGACTAGCTGGTTGATAGGCTAGATGTGTAAGCGTTGTAAGACGTTTAGCTGACTAGTACTAATAGATCGTTTGGCTTATTTTTAGTATTCTTTGGTTTACTATCTTATTAAGTGTACGCAATGTATGAATAAAAAATAAAATGTGTTGACTTTAACATTATTAATATCTTTACTCAACCTAAAGTTGAGTAATGAGTATACTAGCATTTTTGCAATGGTATATTGATTACTCAGTTTTGCTGGTGGTTATAGAGAAGAGGAAATACCCAGCTCCATTTCGAACCTGGAAGTCAAGCTCTTCATCGCTGATAATACTGCAGGGTCCCCTTGTGGAAACGTAGGCCGCTGCCAGCTCTTGAGTATTTACAAATAGCTTTAGCTAATTTAACTTCGGTTATCTTTGCTAAAGCTTTTTTTTTGCCCGCTTTTCTAGGCTCTTTCCCCTCGGATTTCTTTTTATAAATCAATCATTTTTATTCTTGTTATAATTGGTTAAAATTCTTGTGTCATAATTATTCAAATAAAGTAATGAATCAAAAAGAGATAATATGATAAAATCATTTAAACATTTCAAAACACTTAAGGAAATATTTTGATAGAAATAGCAATGATTGAAGATGATACAGAACTTGCTGAAATTTTAACAGAATACTTAAAGCAATTTAATATAAAAGTAACTAATTATGAAGATCCTTTTTTAGCTTTATCTTCATTAAACTTAAATACTTATGATTTAATTATTCTAGATCTTACACTTCCTGGTATGGATGGTTTAGATGTTTGTAAAGCAATTGTAAAAGATTTTGATATACCTATTATTATCTCTAGTGCTAGAAGTGATATTACTGATAAAGTTACTGCTTTACAATTAGGTGCAGATGATTATTTACCTAAGCCTTATGATCCTAGAGAACTTGAGGTAAGAGTAAAAACAATTTTACGAAGATTTAATCATAAGAATGTTCAAGAAGAAAAGAGTAAAACTTTTAAATTAGATTTAGAAAAAAAAGAAATTACTAAAAATGATAAATATATTAAATTAACTGCTGCAGAGTTTGAGGTATTGTCTTTACTTATAAAAAGAGAAGGTTTTGTTATTTCGCGTGAAGATATTTTTGATAATTCAGATTTATTAAATCAAGACTATGAAGGTTCTGGTTCTCTAGCAGTTATTATAAATAGAATCAGACAAAAAATTGAAGATAATCCAAAAGAACCGAAACATCTTCATACAATTAGAGGAATGGGGTATAAATTTCATAATGAATAGACAATCAATATTTTTCACAATTACGGTTAGTTTTATAATTTCTATTATTTTAGTAATTGCTAGTTTCGGTATTTTAATGACTGAAAACTATAAAGTTAAAGAAGCTGAATTATTAAAAAAATATATACCAATTATTAAAATAATTATTCGTAAACATCACAAGGGTGGATTAAACCTTAATTTTGCAAGAAGTTTGGAAGATTCAAATTTTACTTTATTTAGTAACAAAGGTAAAATTAATGCAATTACATATAATCCACAAACAAAAGTTTTAATTGAAAGAAAAGATATAAGAGCAAAAACTACATTTAGAATATTGCAACTAAAAGATAATAATTACTTGTATATGAAAAGGAAAAATAAAACTATTTTAATTAAAGATAATTCAAGTGCTGAAGGTAATAGTCAAATTTATATTATACTAGTTTTTGCAATTGTAATTATTACTATTATATTAATGTACTTAATTACAATACGAAAACTAATGCCTTTAAAAATATTAAAAGACAAAGTAAAAACTTTAGGGGATGAAAATTTTGATTTTGAGTGTTGTAATAGTAATTCAAAAGATGAAGTTTCACTTTTAGGAATGGAGTTTAAACAAACGGCATTAAAGTTAAAAAGTTTGAAAGAATCTAGGAATATTTTTATTAGAAATATCATGCATGAGTTAAAAACACCAATTACAAAAGGAAATTTTTTAACTCAATTAGAACAAAATGAAGAAAATAATGAAAAATTAAAGTCTGTTTTTTCAAGACTTGAGCAGCTTATTAATGAATTTGCATCTATTGAAGAGTTGATCTCTTCTACAAAAAATATAGAAAAGAAATTTTATTTTTTAGATGATGTAATTGATAACGCAAAAGATATCTTAATGCTTGAAGATGAATCGGTAATTAGTAAATATGAAAATAAAAAAATAAATGTAAATTATAAATTATTTTCAATTGCAAGTAAGAATTTAATAGATAATGCTCTTAAGTATTCATTAGATAAAAAAGTTACAATTTCTACTGAAAATGAAAATATAGTATTTGAAAACACTGGAAAAAAATTAGAATATGAATTAGAAAAATACTTTGAACCGTTTTTTGCAAATGAAGATAAATCAAAAGATTCTTTTGGTTTAGGATTATATATTGTTCATAATATTTTAAAAGCGAATAACTATACATTAGAGTATGAATACAAAGATGGAATAAATAGATTTATTTGTAAAAAGGAAAAAGAATCTACGATATAGCAATAATAGGTGCGGGAGCTAGTTCTTTAATGCTTGCTTCTAATCTTGATAAAAGAAAATATAAAAATATTTGTGTAATAGATGCAAATAAAAAAGTTGGACCTAAAATTAAAGTTTCAGGTGGAGCTAAATGTAATATTACAAATGAATTAGTGACAAATAAAAACTATTTAGGTGATAGAAACTTTGTAAAAGAAATTTTAACTAAATACACAAAAGATGATTTACTAAGTTTTTTAAATAAAAATGGTGTAAATCCTAAAATAAATCCTAAAATTGTAAAAGGAACATATTTTTGTAACTCATCACAAGATGTTATTGATATGTTTTTAAAGCTTACTACTCATGTAAAAAAATATTTAGACACTAAAGTTTTAGATCTTGATTTTATTGAAAATGATAAATATTATAAAATTAAAACAAATAATCAAATTATTGAAGCAAAAAAAATAGTTGTTGCAAGTGGTGCATTATCCTATCCTGTATTAGGAGCTAGTTCTATTGCTTTTGATATAGCTACAAAGTTTGGTCATAGTATTGAAAAACTTGAACCTTCACTTGTTGGTTTTACAGTTCAAAAAGATCAGTTTTGGTTTAAAAACTTATCAGGAATTTCTACATATGTAAATACTTTTGTTGAAGGAAAAAGATTTGAAGGTTCATTTCTTTTTGCACATAAAGGATGTTCTGGCCCTGTTATTTTAACTTCATCACTATATTGGAAAAAAGGTCAATTAGCTATTGATTTTTTACCAAATAAGAAAATGGAAAGTTTTTTTAAAAGTAATAAAAAAATATCTTCAATTTTACCACTTCCTAAAAGGTTTATAGAAGAGTTTTTAAAATCAATTGATTTAGAAGATAAAGCTATTTCATCACTGAAAAATGATGAAAAAGAAAAACTCTCATTATTGAAATATTATGAGTTCTCTCCTGCTGGAAATTTTGGATATACAAAAGCTGAAGTAACACGTGGTGGCATAAATACGGATGAGATTAACCATAATACTTTTGAAAGTTTGAAACAAAATGATTTATATTTTATAGGTGAGTGTTTAAATATTACAGGAGAACTAGGTGGTTTTAATTTTCAAATAGCATTTTCACAAGCAAATATTTGTGCAATGCACTTAAATCAACTCTAAAGAAAGTTATACCTAAACATACACTTGCTACAATCACAAAATATATTGAAAAAAGTTTCGAAGGATTCAATTGAGAATTGCATTTATAGGTGACATAGTAGGTCGACCTGGACGTAAGATAATAAAAGATAATTTATCTAAAATAAAAGAAGAATATAATATTGATTTTGTCATTGCAAATGGTGAAAATGCGAGTCATGGTTTTGGTTTAACTATTAAGAATTGTGATGAATTACTAAAAATGGGAATTGATTTAATTACAGGTGGTAACCACTCTTTTGATAAAAAAAGAGAAATGATGGTTTTACTCGAGACTAAACCAGTTTTACGACCTGATAATTACCCTCCTGGTTTAATAGGAAGTGGTTTAAAAGTATGTGATGTTATAACTGCTAATGGAATAGAAAAACTAGCTGTTATAAACTTAATGGGTCAATATACAATGCCAACAGTTGAAAACCCTTTTAACTGGGCTAGAAAATTAGTAAATCAACTTCACGAAGATGGTATAAAAAGTATATTTATCGATTTTCATGCAGAAGTTACAAGTGAAAAAAGAATTATGCTAATGATGCTTCAAAATGAAGTTAGCATGATTTGTGGAACTCATACTCATGTTGGAACTGATGATTTACAAATATTTAATAATACTGCTTATTTAACTGATATTGGATTAACTGGTTGTAGGGATAATGTAATTGGAATGGATAAAAAAATACCTATTCAAAAAGTTACGACTGGTTTAGGTGGTCACTTCGAAGTTCCAAATTCTTGTAAAACAATACTTCAAATGATGGTTACTGATATTGATGAAGAAGGAAAAGCTACAAATAGTTTTAAAATAAAAAAACTTTGTAATAATCAGGAATATATTATTACAAAGGCTATGATTGATTAGTATATCAAACTCTTATGATCTTTTTTTGTTTTTAAAAGAACAAAATTTAATAGATGATAAATATGAATATTGGTGGCCTAATAATGATAAGTTTGAAATATTAATTGGCGCAATATTAACTCAAAATACTAAATGGACTAATGTTGAAATGTCCTTAGAGAACTTAAGATTATTAGATATTAATTCTCTTGAAAAATTAGCAAATATTGATTTAGAAACTTTTATAATCGCAATTACTCCAAGTGGTTTTAAAAATCAAAAATCACGTAGATTAATTGCACTTGCTAAGAATATTATTAAAGATTTTGAAACGTTTGAAAACTTTTGTTTAAAAGTTGATAGAACTTGGCTTTTAGAACAAAAAGGAATTGGACCTGAGACTGCAGATGCAATACTTTGTTATGCTTGTAGGCAAGAGTATATGGTAATTGACTCTTATACTAATAGACTTCTTAAAAGATTCGGATATGAGTTTGAAGATTATGAACAATTACAAGCTTGGTGTGAATTTGGTATTAATGAAAATTACGATAAAATTGCCGAATTATATAATTATGATATCTCATTAAACAAATTATATGCTCGATTTCATGGAAAAATTATTGAGTATATGAAATGTAATCCAAAAGGTTAATTTAAATGATTATTATTCCTCAAACAAAAGGTGGCGTAGGTAAATCTACTGTTGCTATGCAAGTTATTGCTCCTTATCTTTATAAAAAACATGGTAAAAAAATTACATATATCGAAATTGATGATGAAAATAACGATTCTAAATCTTTTACAAGAACTGAAATTGTAAATAAAAGAATGTTAGGGACTAATAAATTAACTGAACTTGATGAATTAATTTTAATGGATGACAATCATGAAGTTATTGTTGATGTTGGTGGTAATAAAACTTCAACACTAGTTTTAGATGAGATTAAAAAAGTTGGTACATTTGGAAATATAAAGTGGATTATTCCTTTAGGGGATGGTGAACTTGATGGTAAAAATGCAATTGCAACGATGAAAAAAATCAAAAAAATTGAAGATAATCCATCTGAAAATGTAATTTTTGCCTTAAATAGAGCTATTTCCATGCAACCTGATTATATAGAAGAACAATTTATTAATTTTTTTGGTCACAAGTACATTGATTCAAACTCAGTTATTTGCGATTTTGTAAAAAATCCAAAATATTTCCCTGTTAAAAATGATAAAGTTATTACTATGAGTAGATATTTAGGCTCAACTGTATGGGAAATGGCTTATAATAATACGGATTTTGCACAAAAAGCAATTAAAGCAAAAGAGTTAGGTGATATTGAAAGTGCGAGGAAATATCTATTTTTTAGAAGAATACAAACAGATGCAAAAGATTATGTAATTACAGTATTAAACAAAATATTCTGTGATTTAGATACTTGGATAGATATTAAAAAATGAGTGAAATGAGTTTTAAGCAAGCTAAAGAGCTTGTTGAAAGAATGGAATTTTCAGAGTTAGCACTTAAAAATGCAACTAAAGTTTTAGATGATTCATATAAAACTTTGGGAAAAGCTAGTGAAAATTTTGATAAAACTCTTAATAAACAAGAAAAAATACTAGAACAAATCCCACAAAACAATAAAAAAATGTCCATGATGTTTTTAGCTGTTGCTGTAAATATAGGTTTTATATTAGGACTTATAATTGGGAAATATATACTATAAAATTTTAAACTAGGAAGATATAATTATGGGTAAACAAGAAAAAATTGTCTCAATGTTTAATGACATTGCAGGAACTTATGATGTTGCAAATAGAGTTTTATCAATGGGAATCGATAAATCTTGGAGAAATAAAGCATGTAACAAAACTTTTGATTTTTACGGAAAAAATAAAATAGAAAAGATTGTTGATGTTGCTTGTGGAACAGGAGATATGATTCAACATTGGAAAAAGATAGCGAAAGAAAATAGTATTGAGATTCAAAATATTGTAGGTATTGATCCAAGTGTTGGAATGATGGCTGAAGGGAAAAAGAAACTTCCTGAAGTTGAATTTATTGAAGCTGGAGCTGCTTCTATGCCACTTGAAAATGATAGTACTGATATTATTTCAATTTCTTATGGAATTAGAAATGTAGTTCAAAGACAAGAAGCTTTTCATGAGTTTGCAAGAGTTCTAAAAAAAGATGGATTAGTTGCAATTTCAGAATTTACTAAAAATGAGAAAACAAATCCTTTAGATTATTTAACTGATTTTTATATGAATAAAATTTTGCCAGTTTTAGGTGGATTAATTTCAAGAAATAAAGAAGCTTATACGTATTTACCAGATTCAATTGATGAATTTTTAACAACAGAAAATTTATGTAAAGAATTAAAACTTGCAGGACTTGAACCAATTCATGTGAAAGCATTTTCAATGAATATCTCAACATTAATCATTGCAAAAAAAATATAAATAAAAAAGAGATTTTATGAATACACCAATTAATGTTTCAACTTTAAATACACAAATAAAATCTCTTTTAGAAACTACATTTATTCAAGTTTATGTTGAAGGTGAAGTTTCTAATTTAACTTATCACAGTTCTGGTCATATCTATTTTTCAATAAAAGATCAAAGCTCAACAATCTCTTGTGTGATGTTTAGAGGGAATACAAAATACTTAAAATTTCAACTTGAAGTTGGACAAAAAATAACAATCACTGGAAATATTACAGTTTATGCTCCACGTGGTAATTATCAACTTCTTTGTAATAAGATTGAACCTTCAGGTCAAGGTGCACTAGCATTAGCATATGAACAATTAAAAGCTAAACTTGAAAATAAAGGATATTTTGAACAAACAAGAAAAAGAATTCTTCCTAAATATCCTAAAAAAATTGCACTTGTTACATCAGCAACTGGTGCAGCTATTGAAGATATGAAAAAAGTTGCACTTCATCGTTGGCCTTTAGTTGAATTTATTTTAATTCCAACTTTAGTTCAAGGTGAGGGTGCTGCTTATGATATTTCTGCTTCAATTAAATATGCAGACAGTTTGAATATAGATATTATTATTGCAGGACGTGGTGGAGGAAGTATTGAAGACTTGTGGGCTTTTAATGAAGAAATAGTTGCAAATGCAATTTATGAAGCTAAAACTCCTATTATTTCAGCAGTTGGACATGAAGTTGATTATTTAATTTCAGATTTCGTAGCTGATGTAAGAGCTGCAACTCCATCTAATGCAATTGAAATAGCACTTCCTGATATAAATGAACATAGAATGTATTTAGATACCTTAGTGAATGAGTATGATAATTTATTAAAAAGAATATTGTTTAATAAAGAACAAGATATTATTAATTTAAAGCGTTTATTTGAACAAAACTCTATGGAGAGTAAATTTAAATTTATTGAATCTGAAATTAAAATGCTTAAATCATCTTTTGAATCTAATTTATCTCAAAAAATCACAAACTCTAAAAATGAACTTGAGATGTTAAAAAGAACTTTTGAAAATAGTTATTCTCAAAATATATTAAAACTTCAAAATAATATTGACTTATTAAAAAACAATTATGAACTAAACCATCCTGATAAAAAAGATAAAAACGGCTTTGTACAGATATCAAAAGATAATAAATTAATCTCATTAGATAATATACAAATTGGAGATATAGTATCTTTACAAAGTCCCAAATATATTGCTACATGTGTAATAAATAATTTAAAAAAACAATAAGCTTTAAGTTTAGAATTGATAAAATAAAGTAAATTGTAGAAAAAGAAGTATACTAAAAGGAATTAATATGGATAATAACGAAGATAAAGTAATTGATTATGCAAACACTAGTGAATTTATGACATTTGAATTAGGTTCGATGAAATATGCAATTGAATTACCAAAAATTAGAGAAATTTTAACTTATCCAGATAATATTACAACTCTACCTAATACTTCAAATTGGGTAAAAGGACTTATTAATTTAAGAGGAGAAGTTGTTCCTATTTTAGATATTAGACTTAAATTTAATACAAGCGAAGGCACTTATGATGAAAATACATCAGTAATTGCTGTAATTACCGAAGATAAAAGAATGGTAGGTATTATTGTTGATTTAGTTGATGATGTTCAAAGATTGGACACAACTACTCTTGCACCTGTATCAGAAATGGGTTCAGCAATTCCTTCTAAATATTTAAAAGGTTATGTAAGATTAGATAATAATGAAATGTTAGTTATAATGGATATTGAAAGAGTAGTAGATAAAGAAGAATTACAAGACTAACTAAATTGGAAAGAAAATGCATGAAAAAATAGAAAAATTAAGAGGTTTAAAACTTCTTTTTGTTGAAGATGAAGAAGATTTACTTTCTATAATTAGTGATGCATTAACTAAACTACAAGCTAATTTTCTTACTGCAAATAACGGTATTGAAGCCTTAGCTATCTTAAAAGAAAATCCTGACATCGATGCTATTATTACAGATATAAATATGCCTTTAATGAATGGTTTAGACATGATAAAAAACATAATTGATCAAGGGTTTGATATCCCGATAATTATAATGTCAGCTCATACAGAAATTGAATATATTACTAAAGCTGAAGAATATGGTGTTAATGAATATTTATTAAAGCCTTTTGATTTTATAAAATTTATTGAATTAATTACAAGTATGGAAATAAAAAAATATGTCAATAGATAAAAAGTTATTAAAAAGACTACGAATATTGTATGTTGAAGATGATGCTATTATTAGAACAGAATTATCTCAATTACTATCAAATTTTTTTGAAACAGTTTATACAGCTGAAGATGGAAAAGAAGGTCTAGAACTATATTTAAAAAATCAAGATGATATTGATATAATTTTGTCTGATATTAATATGCCAAAACTAAGTGGTATTGACATGGTTAAGACAATTAGAAGGGTTGATACTAAAGTTCCTATATTTTTTGCAACGGCTCATTCTGATAATGAATTTCTTTCTGAAGCAATTAAATTGAAAATTTATGAGTATATAATTAAACCAATTGATATAAGACATCTTTTATCATTGATGAATGAATTAGCTTCTGTCTTATATCAAGATTTTTTAATTGATCAAAAAAACAGAGAATTAGAAAAATATAAAGAAGTAACAGATTTAAATAATATTGTTATTGAAACTGATATTCATATGAAAATTGTAAAAGTAAACGACTTATGTTGTAAAGTATCTGGATATACAAAAGAAGAATTAATTGGTCAGGATTTTAAATTTTTAAAACATAGTGAAGCTTCAAATGATTTATATGTAAACTTATATGCAGATGTTCTTAATAATCAATCTTGGCAAGGTCAATTAAAAAACAGAACAAAAGATAATGCAAGTTTCATAACTGATTGCTATATGATTACACTTTTAAATGATGCAGAAGAGGTCGAAGGTGCAATTTCTATCCAAAGAGATATAACTGAAGAACTTACAAAAAAAAGAGAAATGCAACGTGCTTTAATGAAAGATAAAAGTGAAATCTTTATTAGAAGTAAAGAAGGAAATGCGGAACAGCACACAATTATTAATGATTTAAAAATGAAACTAGAAGATGCTCAAGAAGAGCTCTTTAAGGTACAAAGAAGTACTGATAAGTATATATACACAGCAGAAAAGTATTCTTTAGAAAATAGAAATCTAAAATCTGAACTAAATGCATATAAAAGAAACTCAGATAAACTAAGTAATTCTTTAAAATTAACAAAAGAAAACTCTGATTTAAGACTTGACATAAAAAGATTAAAAATAAAAATCGAAGATAATCGAATAAAGTTTGAAAAAGATAAAAAACAAGCAGAAGTTAATTTCCAAATTGAAATAGATGAAATTACAGAAAAATTGACCAAGTTAAAAGAAAAATATGAAGCAATACAAACAGATGATGTACTTGTTCAAAAGTTAGCATATTGGAAAGAAAAAGCTAATAATGAATCAAAAAGATTCGAAAATTTAGAAAAACAAATTATGACCCATGCCAATAAAGATATTTTAAATAAGGTTTTTAATTAAATAAATCAAGATATACTTGATTTATTTTATTGTGATATTAATTATCTTTTGTTCACTTAATGGTTTATCACCACCACTTCTTCCTGATGTTGGAACACTTTCAATTTTTTTCACTATATCCATTCCTTTAGTTACGTAACCAAAAATAGTATGCTTACCATTTAACCAATATGTTGGAACTGTAGTTATGAAAAATTGACTACCATTTGTATTTCTACCTCTATTAGCCATAGCTAAAATTCCTGGCTTATCAAATAATGCTTTTGGTGAAAATTCATCTTCAAAATTTTTCTTCCAAATTGATTCACCACCTCTTCCTGTTCCTGTAGGGTCACCAGTTTGTAACATAAATCCTTTAATAACTCTATGGAAAATTAATCCATTATAATAACCATTTTTTGAATGTGTTACAAAGTTTTCTACTGCTTTTGGAGCAAGATCTTCTCTTAATTCTATTTCTATATTACCTTGATTTGTTTCTATTATAGCTATTGGGTTTGCAGCTTGCAAAGCTAAGATAAATGAACAAAGAATAAAAAGTATTTTTTTCATATGTAGCCTTTTATAATTAAAAATTTGAGTAATTAGTATATTATTTTAGATTTAAAAAAAAATTAAATAGCATTTTTTATTAAGTTTTAATAAAAAAGTGTTAGAATTCACTAAAATTATACAAATTTTATCTATAAAAGGACAAGATATGTCAATGCCTTCAGTTCCGCAACCAACATTTTATATTTTCAAGTGTGAACAAGCATCACCTCCAGGTATGCCAAAACCTTCATGTGTAAATGAAAATACAAGAGATTTATTTAATCATACGGCACAATCTCTTATGCAAAAAGGACTAATGGGGCCAGTTCAAGCAATTAGAACTTCATGTCTTGGTAGATGTCAAATGGGACCAGTTATGTTAATTGAACCTGGACATCATATGTACTGTCAGTTATCTAAGGAAAAAATAGATAAAATCATAGAAGAACACATATTAGGTGGGAACCCTGTTGTTGAGTATTTAATGCCTGAACAATATTGGGGTGAGCCTGCAAAACTATAAATTTAAAGAGGACTAAATTATATGACATTTGAGATGCTATATAGTAAAATTCATAGAGCAACTGTTACTGATGCAAACCTGAACTATGTTGGATCAATCACTATTGATGAAGATTTGATGAAAGCTTCAAGTTTAAGAGTAGGACAAAAAGTTGAAATTGTTAATGTTAACAACGGTGAGCGATTTGCTACTTATGTTATTAAAGGTAAAGCTGGAAGTAAGGACATGTGTCTAAATGGAGCAGCTGCAAGAAAAGTAGAAATAGGCGATAAAATTATTGTAATCTCTTATGCTTCTTATTCTGAAGAAGAATTAGAAAATTATAAACCTATTGTTGTAATTGTTGATGATGAGAATAATATAGATATGATTACAAATGAATTAGTAGGAAGTGACCATGTTTGATGGAATTGATTTAAAAAACTTAAACTTAAATGATATGATGGGACAGTTTCAAGATATGGCTGCAAATGCAAAAGAAGAAAATGCTTCAAAAATATTTACTTCAAAAGCTGGTGGCGGAATGATCGAGATGTCAATAAATGGAAACTCAGAAGTTATTGATTTAAAAATTGATGATTCTTTACTTGAAGATAAAGATTCTTTACAAATTTTATTAATATCATGTATGAATGATGTTATCAAACAAACTGAAGAAAATCAAAAAATGATGGCAATGAATATGATGGGTGGATTAGGTTCAGTTGGACAAAAGTAGTCAAATGAAAGATTTGCTTAATGAATTTGAAAATTATTTATTAGCTAATCTTCCATCTTCAAAAACATTTCATCCTAATTTTGAACAAGCTTTGTCAGATATGTTACAAGCAGGAGGAAAAAGATTCCGTCCTATGCTTTTACTTTCAGTTATAAAATCAAATAAAAGCTTACTTATTAAAAACTCTTTACCTGTTGCTTTAGGTCTTGAGATGCTTCATACTTATTCACTTATTCATGATGATTTACCTTCTATGGACAATGCTGATTTAAGACGTGGATTTGAAACACTACATAAAAAATATGATGAAGTAACAGCTATTTTAGTTGGAGATGCATTAAATACTGAAGCTTTTAACAAAATAGCAAATGCTCCTTTGCATAATGATGTGAAAATTAATCTTATTAAATGTTTAGCAAGTAATGGTGGAATTGATGGTATGATAATTGGTCAAGCAATTGATTGTTATTTTGAAAATGTAAAACTTGAGCTTTCTCAATTAGAATATTTACATATCCACAAAACTGCAAAATTAATTGCTGCATCTCTTAAAATGGGTGCGATTATTTCTGAATATGATTTAGATGTGCAAGAAAAATTATATGATTTTGGAATTGATTTAGGATTATTGTTTCAAATACAAGATGATATTATTGATGAAACTTGCAGTGATGAAGAAGCTGGTAAAACAACACAAAATGATGACGCTAAAAACTCATTTGTAAACTTATTAAGTTTAGATGGTGCGATAAAAGCTGCAGATAAATTAGCTGTGAAATGTGAACAAACTTTAGCAAGTCTAGATGATAATTTAAAGCAATCATTAGAAGAATTACTACTAAAATATATAAATAGACATAACTCTTAGTCAATTTAACTCAAACTACTTGACAATTAAACAAAAATTATATAAAATTTAGCACTCAAAAAAATAGAGTGCTAAACTATTAATTATAAATAAATATTATAAAACTTAATAAAAGGATTAACATGAATTTCAAACCATTAGGAAAAAGAGTTCTAGTACAAAGAACAGAAGTAGAAAGTAAAACAGCAAGTGGGATTATTTTAGTTGATTCAGCTAAAGAAAAACCAAATACTGCAGAAGTAAAAGCAATCGGTGGAGAAATTACTGAAATTAAAGTAGGTGATACAATCGTTTTTGAACAGTTCAGAGGAACTGAGTTTACACTTGATGGTGTAGATTATTTAGTGTTAGAACAAGAAAATATTATAGGAGTTATGTAAGATGGCAAAAGAAGTATTATTTAGCGATTCAGCAAGAAATAGATTATATTCAGGTGTTGAAAAATTATCAGATGCAGTTAAAGTTACAATGGGTCCTAGAGGGCGAAACGTATTATTACAAAAAGCATTTGGAGCACCAACAATTACTAAAGATGGTGTATCAGTTGCAAGAGAAATTGAACTTGAAGATACATTAGAAAATATGGGTGCACAATTAGTAAAAGAAGTTGCTTCTAAAACTGCTGATGAAGCAGGTGATGGAACTACAACTGCAACTGTATTAGCTCATAGTGTTTTCAAAGAAGGTTTAAGAAACGTAACTGCAGGTGCTAATCCAATTATCTTAAAAAGAGGTATGGATAAAGCTACTGAAGCTATTTTAGCTGAGCTTAAAAAAGCTTCTAGAGTTGTTGCTGATAAAAAAGAAATTGAACAAGTTGCTACTATTTCTGCAAACTCTGATACCGCAATTGGTGCTATGATTGCTGAAGCTATGGATAAAGTTGGAAAAGATGGTGTTATTACTGTTGAAGAAGCAAAGGGTATCTCTGATGAACTAGATGTTGTTGAAGGTATGCAATTTGATAGAGGATATTTATCTCCTTACTTTATTACAAATACTGAAAAAATGACTACTGAAATGGAAAATCCATTTATTCTTTTATGTGAGAAAAAAATATCTAACTTAAAAGAGATGTTACCTATTTTAGAAGCTGTTAATCAAACTGGACGTCCTTTATTAATCATTTCTGAAGATGTTGAAGGTGAAGCTTTATCTACTTTAGTTGTAAATAGATTAAGAGGTTCATTAAATATAGCAGCTGTTAAAGCTCCAGGTTTTGGTGATAGAAGAAAAGCAATGTTAGAAGATATTGCTGTTTTAACTGCTGGAACTGTGATTTCTGAAGAAATGGGAATGAAACTTGAATCATCTGGAATGGAAGTATTAGGAACTGCAGCTAGAGTTGTAATTGATAAAGATAATACTACTATTGTAAATGGTGCTGGTGAAGCTGATAAGGTTCAAGCTAGAGTAAACCAAATCAAAGCTGAGATGGAAGGAACTTCATCTGAATATGATAAAGAAAAGTTACAAGAAAGATTAGCAAAACTTTCAGGTGGTGTTGCAGTTATTAAAGTTGGAGCTGCTTCTGAGACTGAAATGAAAGAGAAAAAAGATAGAGTTGATGATGCATTATCTGCAACAAGAGCTGCTGTTGAAGAAGGTATTGTAATTGGTGGTGGAGCTGCATTAATTAGAGCTGCTGCAAAAGTATCTTTATCTTTAGAAGGTGATGAGCAAATTGGTGCAGATATTGTATTAAGAGCTATTAAAGCACCTTTAAAACAAATTGCTTTAAATGCTGGTTTTGATGCTGGTGTTGTTGCAAATGAAGTTGAAAAATCTGATAATGAAAACTTAGGATTTAATGCAGCAAGTGGACAATATGTAGATATGTTTGAAGCTGGTATTGTAGATCCTGCAAAAGTTGAAAGAGTTGCAATGCAAAATGCAGTTTCTGTTGCATCGTTATTATTAACAACTGAAGCTACAGTTACAGATATTAAAGCTGATACTCCAGCTGCTCCTGCTATGCCTGATATGGGTGGAATGGGTGGTATGCCTGGTATGGGAATGTAATTTATATTTATTATAGTTATATCTAAAAAACGTACTTTTTCTAAGGTACGTTTTTACCAATTTAAAAATAGAAAAATCTAACTGCATTTATCTTAATATCATTAATTAAAAAAACAACCTTATATTGTCCTCTTCCATTTCATATCTAATTTTATGAGTATTTAATAGTTCAGTAATATTTAAAAGTTCTTTAGTGTTTGAAGAAAGAGTTTTTTCTAGCATTATCATCTTTTTTTCTTTATCATATGAATAATATATATAGTGTTTTAAAATATCATTCATTATTTCAGTTATCTCACTTGAATCTGATGAATACTTACATAATAAATCATCGAAATTTTGAATATAGTCAATTAATTGATCTGCATTGAGAGGTTTTAAAAGTAGCTTTCTATTAAATAGTTCTGCACATTGTGTACATGTAAATGTAAGATTATATAAAAGAGTTTTACTTAAAACTAATACTTTTTGCTTTGGAGTGGTGTTTGTTATATGATTAAATATTTTTTCACCAATTTTGTTTGTTACATCAATTATAAGCAAATTGTTTTCTTCTAGATTTTTATATTCTTCGTAAAATTCGTCTTCTAAAACTATCTTTTTAAAAGAAATTTCTAAATGTGTTAAAACAATATCATAGATATCGTCTTCATAAGAATTGGTATCAAAAATTAAAATTCTCATTATTTCTTATCTCCAAAAATTTAAAATCCACCATATAAATAAATATATAAAGGTATAGTTATTACTGAAACAACAGTACTTAAGAAAACGGCTAAACTAGCTTTTTCTGGTTTTGCATTAAGTAATACCGCTAATGTTACAGTATTTCCTGCAAGTGGAACTATTGCAAATAAAAACATTACATCATATAATTCTTCAGTTAATATAAATAAAAATTCTCTATCTATATAAATTACTCCTAATATTGCAAGTGGCCAAAATATAAACTTTAGAAAAAAAGTAATTGATATGAATTTAACATCAAAATTCCCAGGTTCACTTTTTAATCCAATTAGTCCCATTCCAAGCATCATCATTCCTAAGATTCCATATGCGCCTTTAAATTGTGCGGTGTAAGAACTAATTGTTTCAGGAATTTCAAAACCCGCAATATTTAAAATAATACCAAATATAAAAGCATATAGAATAGGAAGTTTTGACATCTTTTTTAAAGCTTGTGCAACTGTAAAATTTCCTTTAGCAGTTACATAAAAACCTGTTGTACTTTCATATAAAAGTGATGCTAATACTGTAAATATATAAATATCAGCAAGATAAGGAGGAAATAAAATTATTGCAAGAGGAATTCCAAAAAAACCTGTATTACCAGTTCCTGCTGAGAATGATAAAATATTACCAGTTGGATCTTTCCACGAATTTTGAAAAATTGCTAATGAAGTAAAAGCTATTATAGAACAAAAAATAAATAAAAATATTGGAAGAATAGCCACTGCAAAATCTATTTTTACACTTATAGTTGCTGAAAAAACTACAATTGGACCTAAAATATAAATAAGTAAAGTTGCGATTGATTCTCTTTGAACATTTAGTAGTTTTGAAGATAAAAACCCTAACACAACATTTATATAAATTGGAAATACTTTTAAAAGAATAACTAGAAATAAACTCATTTTCTCCCTTATTTAAATATCAATATATTATATATTATATTTTAGTGAAAAATAAGTTTATATAGACTGAATAGTCAAGTTAATTAAAAGATATAAAGTTTTCTATAATTTCTGAGATATCTTCTTTTTTTATATTTAAATCATCTACAGATAATATCTCTTTTAATTTTTTACTTTTTATATCTTCTAAACTTTTAAGATTTCTATAACCCATTTGCCAAGAAGGAAATAATCTAGTTTTAATATCTTCTTCAGTTAAATCTATTACATTTTCATGTCTTTCATCTTTTAAAATTGTATTATAAATTTCTAAGACATTTTCTTTTTCACCTTCTAAGCATTGAAGAAAAACTCTTCCTTTAACTATTAGTAATCCTGTAAGTTCTCTTTCTTTATTTTTTATTCTTGCTTTTGCAAGAAGTTCTTCTAATTCTTCATCTGGAATGGCTCTTGTTGCAGTACTCATATACATTATTCGATACATAATGCTTCTCCTTATAAATTAATAATAAATTATACTAAAACAGTGTATTGAAAAAGTATCATTTTATTATCCTTTAAAATTTTCATTAGTATTTTATTATATCACTTGTTTCTTTGTTCAACTGTAAATAATGGCTAGAAAATAATATTTTAATGAAAGTAGAGTTAATCGTTTTATAATTCTTCTTTGCTAAAATAAAGTAAATAAATAAATTAATTAACAAAATGGAATTTTTAATGAAAGATAAACTAATAGAAATAATAAAAGAAGCAGGAGTTATATTTAAAGATGGATATTATTCAAATAAAGATGTGACATTTAAAGCCAAAAAAGATTTAGTTACAAAATATGATGTGGCAGTAGAAAAATTTTTGAAAGAAAAATTTGAAAAAGAATTTACTGATTTTAATGTAATAGCAGAAGAATCAGATAATACAAATAAAATATTCTCAAATTCAATAATAGTTGATCCAATAGATGGTACAACGAATTTTGTAAATAAAGTACCACATACTGCAATTTCTGTTGGAGTTTATAAAGATAAAAAACCATATATTGGAATTGTTTATAATCCTATTTTAGATGAAATTTATACAGCGGTTGTAGGTGAGGGTGCTTTTTGTAACGAAGAAAAGATTGAAGTTTCAAATGAAAGTGATTTACAAAAAGCACTTCTTTCAACAGGTTTTCCTTATTCATCAGGAACATGTGAAGATGACTTAAATGATGTAATGAAAAAAATGAAAAATATATTACCTAAATGTCAAGATATCAGAAGACTTGGTTCTGCTGCACTTGATCTTTGTTATGTAGCAAAGGGAGTTTATGAAGGTTATTATGAAATGAATTTAAAAGCTTGGGATGTTAGTGCTGGTTTAATTATACTTCAAGAAGCAGGTGGAAAGGTATCTAATCTTGATGGCGATGCTTATGTCTTATTTGAAAGTAAATATATTGTAGCTTCTAATACGAAAATTCATGATGAATTAATTAAAAATTTAAAGCAATAAAAAATAATTTTTTTAGTAAGAAAGCAATTTTTTAGTAACTTTTGAGTATAATCCTTGATTAAAATTAACTTCAAAGGCGTGTCTTTATGTGTGGAATAGTTGGATATATAGGTAAAAATGATACTACAAAAATATTACTGGATGGTTTAAAAGAGCTTGAATATAGAGGTTATGACTCTGCAGGAATTGCTGTATTAAACCAAGATAAAATCGATGTATTCAAAGCCTTAGGAAAACTTCATAATTTAGAAGAAAAAGTATTAGATACAAAAACACTAGATTCATATGAACTTGGAATTGGTCATACAAGATGGGCAACACATGGACAACCAACAGAATTAAATGCACACCCACACTTAGGTGAATACTCTTATGTAGTTCACAATGGAATTATTGAAAACTACAAAGAATTAAAAGAAGAATTAACAGCACTTGGACATAAATTCGTATCACAAACTGATACAGAAGTTATTGTTCATTTATTTGAAAATTATAATAATAAATTTAATGATACAACAAAAGCTTTTCATAGTACTATTGAAAGATTAGAGGGTGCTTTTTCAATTCTTTTAATCACAAAAGCAGATCCTACAAAAGTTTTTTTCTTTAAACATGGCTCACCTTTAATTGTAGCAAATGGAAAAGATGAGGGTGAAGTTTTATTTTCATCTTCTGATGCTCCTTTAATTGGTTTAGCCAACGATGTTGTTTATTTAGAAGATGGAGTTGGTGGAATTGCAAGCGCAGAAGGAATAGAATTCTTTAGTGATAATTATTCATGGGCTAGTTTACCAACTTCAAAGCAATTTGCCCAAAAAGATGGTTTTAGATTCTTTATGGAAAAAGAAATCTATGAGCAAAGTGATGTTGTAGGTGATTGTATGTTAGGTCGACTTAATGATGAAGAGATTTTATTTGATGAAATTGATAAGTCATTAATTGAAGGAATAAACGAAATTAAAATCTGTGCTTGTGGTACTTCATATCACTCAGGATTAACAGCCTCATATCTTTTTGAAAGACTTTCTAAAATTAAATGTAATGTAGAAATTGCCAGTGAATTTAGATATAAAGATCCTTTATTAACAAAAGATACATTATTTATTGTAATTTCTCAAAGTGGGGAAACAGCTGATACTTTAGAAGCTTTAAAAATGGCAAAAGCTGCAGGACTTAAATCTCTTGTAGTTTGTAATGTTGATAACTCTTCAATGACAAGAACAGCAGATGCTACTATTTTAACACGTGCAGGAATCGAAAAAGGTGTTGCATCAACAAAAGCATTTACAACTCAAACAGTTGTATTATGGATGTTAGCTCTTTATTTTGGGAAAGCTAAAAATGTAATTGAAAATGATAAATTACAAAGTGAACTTCACGCATTAAGAGAAGTTCCAAAGTCTTTAATAATTGATGATAAAATTCATGAAAAAACAAAAAGACTTTCAAAAAGGTACCTACATGGTCATGGTTTCTTCTTTATTGGTAGGGATGTATTCTTCCCACTAGCATTAGAAGGAGCTTTAAAGCTTAAAGAAATTTCATATTTACATGCAGAAGGTTATCCTGCAGGTGAAATGAAACATGGTCCTATTGCATTAGCTGATCCAGAACTGTTCACTATTGCTTTAATGCCTGAAAATTTACTTTATGATAAAATAAAATCAAACGTTGAAGAATTAAGTGCTAGAGATAGTACTATTTGTTCTATATCACCACTTGAATTTGATTTAAGTGATGATTTTATAAAAACTAAAAAAACTGATCATTATATGTTAGAATTTTTTGAAATGTTAATAGCATTACAGTTATTATCAATGGAAATATCAGTTAGATTAGGAAATGATGTTGATATGCCAAGAAACTTGGCAAAATCAGTAACCGTAGAATAAAGTTGATTGCTGTTGTATTTATTATTTTTTAAGCAGCAATAACAGAATTAAAAATAATGGAAAACAAAAATGGAAAACCATAAAGGAAAACAAAAATGGAAAACAAAAAAGAGTATTTATTTACATCAGAAGTAGTAAGCCCAGGTCACCCTGATAAATGTGCAGATATTATAGCGGATACTATTGTTGATAAGTTAATTATTGAAGATAAAAACAGCAGAGTTGCCTCTGAAGTTTTTGTAGCAGGAAAGAATGTTGTAATTGGTGGAGAAGTTAAATCAACTTGCCAATTATCTAATGAAGATTATGAGAAATTAGTTAAAAATGCTTTAGCAAAAATTGGTTATGACGGAAAGTCAAGCTTTACAAAAGAGCAGTGTTTACATCCTGATGATGTAAATGTTCAAGTTTTATTAAACCAACAAAGCCCAGATATTTCTCAAGGTGTTGATCAAACAACTGGCGATATTGGTGCTGGTGATCAAGGTATTATGTTTGGATTTGCATCGACTGAAACTGCTGATTATATGCCAGCAGCTATTTCATATGCAAGAATGTTAAGTGATAAAGTTTATAATTATGCATTAGCTCATAATCATAAATTAGGTGTTGATATTAAAACACAAGTTACTGTTGATTATGGAACAAAAGAAAATTTTGAAAATTGTAAACCACAAAAAATCCATACTATTGTAGTATCAGCTCCTTCTGTTGAAGGAATGGATATAAAAGAAGTAAGAGAATTAATTCAAGGTTTAATTGATGATTCTGGACTTCCAACAAATATGTATGATAAAGAAAGTACAATTATTCATATTAACCCAACAGGAAGATATGTATCTCACTCATCATTACATGATAGTGGATTAACAGGAAGAAAGCTTATTGTAGATTCATTTGGAGGTTACTCACCAATTGGTGGAGGAGCTCAAAGTTCAAAAGATTATACAAAAGTTGATAGATCTGGTTTATATGCAGCTAGATGGTTAGCTAAGCATATTGTTGCAGCAGGACTTGCAGGAAAAGCTGTTGTTCAAATATCTTATGCAATTGGAGTAGCACGTCCTACTTCAGTTTCAGTTGATACAATGGGTACATATACAAGAGCTAATGATGATGATTTATCTGCTTTTGTTATGGAAAACTTTGCATTAACTCCAAAATGGATTACAGATAAATTTGCCTTAGATAAACCAAGTGAAGAGACTTTCCTTTATGCAGATGTAGCTGCACGAGGACAAGTTGGTCAAAGTGATTACCCTTGGGAAAAACTTGACGAATTAGAAAAATTTAAAAATTTATAAGATTTAAAAAGGATTTAGTATGGATTTAAAAAACTTATTTAGCAAAATATCATTTGATAGTGACTCAAAAGAACAAGCAACAAAAAAAGATGCTCCATCTCACTGGGTTAAATGTCCTGAGTGTAGTTCTTTAATGTTCTTTAAAGAGGTTGAAAATCAAGATAATATATGTCCAAAGTGTAATTTTCATATGAGAATTGGTGCTAAAAGAAGAATTGAAATTTTAGCAGATGAAGGTACATTTGTTGAGTATGATGAAGATTTAAGACCAAACGATCCTTTAAAATTTGTAGATAAAACTTCATACAAAAAAAGAGTTGAAGTAGCAGAGAAAAAAACTGGTAGAACTTCTTCTGTTGTAAGTGGAGAGTGTGAAATAAATGGTAATGCTGTTCAAATAGTTGTATTTGACTTCTCTTTTATGGGAGGTTCTTTAGGTTCTGTTGAAGGTGAAAAAATTGTTCGTGCTGTAAACAGATCTCTTGAAAAACATCAAGGTTTAATAATTGTTTCTGCATCAGGTGGTGCAAGAATGCAAGAGTCTACTTTTGCATTAATGCAAATGGCAAAAACTTCTGCTGCATTAAAAAGATTAGATCATGCAAAATTACCTTATATCTCAATTTTAACTGATCCTACAATGGGTGGTGTTTCTGCATCATTTGCATTTTTAGGTGATATTATTATGGCAGAACCAGGTGCTTTAATTGGATTTGCAGGGCAAAGAGTAATTAAACAAACTATTGGTGCTGATTTACCTGAAGGCTTCCAAAGAGCTGAATTTTTACTTGATAAAGGTTCAATTGATATGGTTGTGAATAGAGCTGATATGAAGCAAACTTTATCTGATTTATTAAAAATGTTTAAAAAAGAAAAAATAGCTAACTAGTAAACTAATAAAACTTTAGAAACTTTAGGTTTTATACCTAAAGTTTTTATTTCTTAACTCATATAATCTAACTTTTTACAAAGGTAAAAACTTCTTATGAAAATTAATATTTATTCAATTGTAAAACCTTCAAAAGATCAATTTGACGATTTAATTAAAGAATTTATTAAAATGTCTTCTAAATATGCAAAAGTTGAAGTACATTACATATTTAATAAAACTATAGCAAAAGCACAAACTATTGGTGAAAAAGAAGCACAGCAGTCATATAGTGATACTTATGAACCTTTATTAAAAGGTTATAACGTTGCTTTAGATGTTTTAGGAAAGAAAATAGACTCTTATTCTTTTTCTAAGTTATTAGATGGGAAGAATGAAGTAAATTTTTTCATTGGTGGCGCTTTTGGCTTTCAACGAGATTTTTTAAAGAAATGTGATAGTATAATATCTTTAAGTGATTTGACAATGGCTCATAAAATAGCCAATGTTGTTTTGGCTGAACAGATTTTTCGTGGCCTTTGTATTAAAAATAACCATCCGTATCATAAATAATTTAAGAAATTTTTTGTATAATGGCAAAATTTTAAATTTAAAGGTATAATGTGGCTAACGCAAAACAAATTGAAGAGTTAAAACTAACTTTATTAGAAAGAAAAGAATTAATCATTAAAAATATCCAAGGTAGTCGAGATAGTATTGATTCTTTGAAAAATTCTGAATGTAAAGATGAATTTGATTATGCAGAAATATCAAGTGATAGTTTTAAAGAAGGAATTATTGCAAATCAACAAGTTAAAGAATTAGGTGAAATCGAGGACGCATTAAAAAGAGTTCAAGATGGAAGCTATGGTATTTGTGATATGTGTGATGAATCAATTGCAATTGGTAGACTAAGAGCTAAACCATTTGCAAAGTTTTGTACACCATGTAGAGAAATTTATGAAGTAGAAAAATAGTAAAAAGGATTTAATTATGGGTTTTAAAAAGTATATTGTTTTTTCAGTATTGTTTATTGGTGTTATTTATGGATATACATTTAGTTTAGAGTTAGGAGATTACAAAGTTACAATACTTGACATCTCATTGCTTTTACCAGTAGCAGTTTGGATTATTCTTCCACTAGCAATTTTATTTATAGCAACTGTTGGACATATTTTATTTTATGGTTTAATAAATGCATTTAAACAAAGAGCTATTAATAAAGATAAAGAAACAATGATTACTCTAATTAAATCGAATTTATTAGAAAAAAATCCTCCAAAAAGATTTAAAACAAAAGCTTTTAAAGAACTTTCTGCTGTGATTTCACAATTTAAGCTAAATGTAAAAGAAAGTACATTCTCTTCTTCAGATGCTGAGTTAAATAATTTAATAGCTAATATTCAAGATATTAAAGCTGGTAAATTTGTTACTGATAAGTCAATAAAACTAAATGAAATCTCAGATTTAGCAAATCAAAATTTACTTAATAAAGTAAATGAGCAACCAGACTTTGCAGTAGATGTTCTTAAGAAAGTAGAAAATTATGCTCCAAATGTTGTAAGACAATCTTTTATTAATGTTATTAATGAAAAAACAATGACTACAATAAAAAAACTTTATAAAAATGTTAAATTAGATAAAGAACTTGCAAGAATGTTATTTGAAAAAGATGCTGCTAATAATGAATTTGGTTTCTCTTCAGAAGAAATTTCTAAAATTGTTAAAGATTTAGATTATACTACAGAAGATTATTTAGCACTTGCTAGAAATTATGAATCAATTTTACAGCCAGATCAAATTATTGCATTATTTGAGAAATTAAGTTCTGAAATTGATGCTTCAACTCCTGCATATTTACATGTTTTATTTGAATATGAAATGATTGATAAAGTAAGAGAAATTGTTGATACTACACCTGAAGGTGAGTATACATCATTTAAAGCACTTTTAGATTTAAAAGATGCTGGTAAACATTACGATTTAGAATCGATTTCATATAAATAATGACAAAAAAGATTGATTTTAGCCAACCCTTAATGGTGTTGGCGCCACTTGCTGGTTATACTGACTTACCCTTTAGATCTGTAGTTAAAAAATTTGGTGCAGATATTACTATTTCTGAAATGATATCTTCAAATGCTTTAGTTTACAAATCAGAAAAAACATTAAAAATGATTGAAAAATCTCCTAGTGAAGATCCTTATATAGTTCAAATTGCTGGAAATAGTCCTGAGTTAGTTCGAGATGCAGTTTTGATTTTGAATGATATTGATGGTATTGATGGTATTGATTTAAACTGTGGATGTCCTGCTCCAAAAGTATTCTCTCATGGTTCAGGTTCAAACCTTTTAGGTGATTTAGACAAACTTGAAAGTATATTATCTACTGTTAAAAAATATTCAACAAAACAATATACAAGTGCTAAAGTTAGAATTGGGGTGAATGATAAAATACCAGTTGAAATTGCAAAAGCGGTTGAAGCTTGTGGCGTTGATTTTGTTTCAGTTCATGGACGAACTAGAGCTGGAAAATATAAAGCACCTGTTGATTATGATGCAATTAAAGCAATGAAAGAAGCTGTTTCAATTCCAGTTATTGCAAATGGTGATATAAAAGATTATGCAAAAGCTAAAGAAGTATTAGAATACACAAAAGCTGATGGTGTTATGATAGGTCGAGGTGCAATTGGACGTCCTTGGATATTTCATCAATTAAAAGAGCAAATTGAAGATAAAGATATCTCGGAAGCTTTAAAAAAACAAATTGTATTAGAACATTTTGATGCAACACTAAAATTCCATGGTCAACACGGAACTGTAATGTTTAGAAAACTATTACACTCATACTCAAAAGGTTACACTGGAGCTCATGAATTTAGAGATATTATAAATGGTATTTCTGATGCATCAGTTATGAGAGACATGATAGAAAGCTTTTTCAACCCTTCTTAATATTACTTACATAGTAGTTTAGATAAAATATCTCACTTTTTATAAAATAATTTAATTTTATATAGTTAAATAAAAAGGAAATATTTGTCTGAATACTATTTTGAATTAACAATTAATCCAAATAAAAATTATGAACTTTTCTTAGACTTACTTACGTCTTTAACAAACAATGCTATTGAAGAACTTGACGGTACACTAATTGCAAGAAGTGAAGAAGATTTAAGTGATGTAAAAGAAGGTATTGTACAATTTGCAAATGCTTTAAATATTGAGTGTAAAATTACTCATGAAAAAAAAGAGAATATTGATTGGATTAAACAATACCAACAATCTGTAAAGTCAGTTGAAATTGGTAACTTTTATATTCGTCCTTCATGGGAAGAAAAAAAAGATGATAAAATCGATATTATAATTGATCCTGCACTTTCTTTTGGTTCAGGCCATCATGAGACTACTTCATCTTGTATTGAAGCTATTGATAAATATGTGAATGAAAATTCTAATGTTTTAGATGTAGGAACAGGAAGTGGTATTTTAGCGATTGCTGCTGCAAAGAAAAATTGTATAGTTGATATTTGTGATACTGATGATGTTTGTATAAAAGATACTGCTAGTAATTTTGAATTAAATGAAGTTAGCTTTAAAAACTCATGGATTGGTTCAGCTAATAAAGCAGAAAAGAAATATGATGTTGTAATTGCAAATATTGTAGCAGATGTATTAGCCATGATTTCAAAAGATTTGAAAAATAGTTTAAATGATAATGGTATATTGATAATTTCAGGTATTTTAGATAAACACATTGATAGAGTGTTAAACAAATTTAAAGACTTAGAACAATTAGAACTTATTCATAAAAATGAATGGGTAACAGTTGTATTTAAAAATAATTAGGAGTTTTAATTTATGAACGATAGACAAGATAATAACAATAATGGTGGAAATAATAATAATTTTTTTAATAATAATCCATTATTAGTATTTGTAATTTTTTCGATAGTTACTATTTTTGCATTTAAAGCATTATTTCCAGAAAATCAAATGGGTGGTAACTCTAACAATGGTGTAACACCATTTAATACGCAAGCTAAGAATCAAACAATTCCTTATTCAGACTTAAAGAAACTAATAAGCTCTGGTAAAATTGAATATGTTGGTATTGGAAATACTCAAATTAGAGCTGTTTCTAAATCTGGAGCTGGACAAGTTACAACTTATACAGCAAGAAGAGTTATTCCTGATGAAACATTAGTTCCTTCACTAGAAAAAAATGGAATTAATTATGGTGGAATTAACGAAGAGAATGTTCTAGCTGACATTTTATTTGGTTGGGTTTTACCAATTTTTATTTTCTTTGCTATTTGGATGTTTATTGCAAAAAGAATGTCAAAATCAATGGGTGGAGGAGGCGGTGGTCTTCTTGGAATTGGTTCATCTAAAAAGATGATTAATTCTGAAAAACCAAACGTTAAATTTGATGATATGGCTGGAAATAAAGAAGCTAAAGAAGAAGTTCAAGAAGTAGTTGAATTTTTAAGAAATCCAGAAAGATATGTAAAACTAGGAGCACAAATTCCTAAAGGTGTATTACTAGTAGGACCTCCAGGAACTGGTAAAACATTATTAGCTAAAGCAGTTGCTGGTGAAGCAGATGTTGAGTTTTTAAGTGTTTCAGGTTCTGCCTTTATTGAAATGTTTGTAGGAGTTGGAGCTTCAAGAGTTAGAGATTTATTTGAACAAGCTAAGAAAGTTGCACCTGCTATTATTTTTATTGATGAAATTGATGCAATTGGTAAATCTAGAGCTAGTGGTGGTCCAATGGGTGGTAATGATGAGAGAGAACAAACTTTAAATCAATTACTAGCTGAAATGGATGGATTTGCTACTGATGAAGCACCAGTTATTGTATTAGCAGCTACAAATAGACCAGAAGTTTTAGATCCAGCACTTTTAAGACCAGGAAGATTTGATAGACAAGTATTAGTTGATAAACCTGATTTTGAAGGTAGAAAAGAAATCCTTGCTGTACATATTAAAAATGTTGCAATTGGTGATGATGTAGACTTAGTAGAAGTTGCTAAAATGACTGCGGGACTTGCTGGTGCTGATTTAGCAAATATTATTAATGAAGCTGCATTACTTGCAGGTCGAGCTAATAAAGAAAAAGTTACATATGAAGATTTCAAAGAATCAGTTGAGAGACAAATTGCAGGTTTAGAGAAAAAATCTAGAAGAATATCTCCAAAAGAAAGACGTATTGTAGCTTACCATGAATCAGGTCATGCTGTAATGGCAGAGATTACTAAAGGTGCTAAGAAAGTTAATAAAGTTTCTATAGTTCCTAGAGGAATGGCTGCTTTAGGATATACACTTAATACTCCAGAAGAGAATAAATACTTAATGCAAAAGCATGAGTTAATGGCTGAAGTAGATGTTCTTTTAGGAGGACGAGCTGCAGAAGAAGTATTTATTGGTGAGATATCTACAGGTGCTGGAAATGACTTGGAAAGAGCAACTGATATTATTAAATCAATGGCTACTGTATATGGTATGAGTGATGTCGCTGGACTTATGGTTTTAGAAAAAAGACAAAACCAATTCTTAGGTGGACAAACTCAAAAAGATTTCTCTGATGATATGGCAAAAAATCTTGATGAACATGTAAAAACTGTTTTAAATGAAAGATACGATGCCGTTCTTGAATCTTTAAGAGAAAATAAAGATGCAATTGAAGAAATGACAGCAGAATTATTAGAAATTGAAGTAATTACAGGTCAAAGAGTAAGAGATATTATCAAAGATAATGGTGGAACTGTTTTTGAAGATGAAGATTTACATAGTGATGCACTTGTAAAAGATGAAGAAGAAAAAGATACTAAGTCATCAGAAAATAATGATGATACTACTGAAGAAGAAAATCCAAAAAACGATTAATTAAAATATATAAAAGATAAAATAATTTTTATCTTTTATATCTATTCTGCTATACTAAGAGAAAATAATATTTAGGCTAGTGATGAATAATTTACTTAAATTATTACTTATACTCATATTATCCCTTACCTTATATGCAAATGAAGAACTTGAAACTCGCTTTGGTTTTTTATCTGAAGGTACAATTTTATCTACATTTAAAGACGCACGTGTTGCACTTAAAGTTTGGCTAGAAGATACAGCTGATGATAATGATACAGAAGTAGAAATAGAATTTCATAAAACTTCAAGTTCTTTGTATAAAGCTCTAAAAAATAGAAACTTAGATATGGTTGTAATAGACCTACCTTTTTTTATTAAAAATCAAAAAGATATTTTTAAAACAAGCGATAATTTTTGGTCTTTGAGTGTAGTTGATGATAAATTTACACAATATTATTTAATAGCAAAAAAGTCTTTAAATGCAAAAGGTTTTAAAGATATAAAAAATAAAACAGTATCTTTAAAAAAAGGTACTTTAGGAAGTTTTGTTTGGGCTGATAAAAATTCTTATATTAGTAATAAATCTTCATTGAAGAAAGTAACAAAAGAAATTCAAGAAAAGAAAAAAGAATCTTTTGCAGTTTTAAATGTTTTTTTTAATAAATCTGATTTCGCAGTTATTAGAAAAAGAACATGGGATATTATGACAGAACTAAATCCTTCTATTAGTAATAACTTAGAAGTTATTAAAAAATCCAAAAAAAATCATATTCCTTTTATAGGAATTTTTCATAAAAATACAGATAAAAAAGTTATTAATGTATTTTTTAAATTAAGTAAAGAATTAAAAAATGTTGATGGCATTGAGAAAATGGTTGAGTTATTAAAAATAAATACCATATTTAAAATAGATAATGAATATTTAAAAGTTTTAGATAAATATTATAGCGAATACTTTAACCTAATAAAGAAGTACAAATGAGTATAAAGAACTTTAAAAATACGATTTTTTTAAAAGTATTTTTATTAATTTTTATGGCGATTTTCTTAGTTTTAAGTATTTTTTCTTATGAAGTAACAAGATTACAGAAAGAATCAATTCTTGAGACAATTCAATCTCAAGCGAAAAGTATGGCAGATTCTATTGTTTTTATTAATTCTGAATTTATGATTATTGATGATGAAATAAAAATACTTGAATTTGTTTATGATTTTGTACAAGTGAATAAAGAAATACAACAACTTATTGTTTCAAGAAGAAATGGTAATGATTTACTTATTCAAGTAAATAAATGGGAACTAAAAGAAAATACAATAAAAATTGATGATAAAGAACAAGTTAAAAAAGAAAAAGAACGATATAGTATCGGCTTTTCTAAATCTTTAAATAAAAATGTATTCAAATATTCTTATCCTGTATATTTAACAGCAATTCATTGGGGATGGTTACATTTTGAATTATCATTAGATGAATATAACAAGAAACTAAATAGTATGTATAATCAATTTTTATTGTTAGCAATAATTATGTTTTTTTCAACATTAATTGTTTCTTTTTTAATTGCAAAAATGGTATCTAGGCCTATTGTAAAATTAGAAGAAATTTCAGAAGAAATTTATAGTGGAGATTTATCAAAAAGAGTAA
Source organism: Arcobacter peruensis (assembly GCF_003711085.1). Lineage (NCBI taxonomy): Bacteria > Pseudomonadati > Campylobacterota > Epsilonproteobacteria > Campylobacterales > Arcobacteraceae > Arcobacter > Arcobacter peruensis. The sequence goes on along the minus strand of NZ_CP032363.1, from coordinate 1,326,303 downwards.
ATGTAAAAAGTACAGATGAAATTGGAAGATTATCGATAACTTTTAATAAAATGATTGATCGATTAGAAAAGTCACAATTAGAATTAAAAAAATCTCATTTTCAATTAGAATCAAGAGTACAAGAAAGAACAGATGAATTAGAAAATAAATCTAAGCAACTTGAAGAACTAAATGATAATCTAGAATCAAGAGTACAAGATGAAATTTCAAAAAGACAAAAACAAGAACAATTACTTATTCAGCAATCTAAACTTGCAGCTATGGGAGAAATGATTGGTAATATTGCTCACCAATGGAGACAGCCATTAAATGCACTAGGTTTAGTTATCCAAAATATTCAATTATCTTATATGATGGATGAAATGAATGAAGAATTTCTTGATAAATCAGTAGAAAAAGCAAATTTATTAACAAAATCAATGTCTAAAACAATTGATGATTTTAGAAACTTTTTTAAACCGAATAAAGAGATTACAGAATTTAAACTTGATGTTGCAATTAATAACTCATTTGAATTAATAGGTTCGACTCTTAATCATAATAATATAGAATTAGAATATGATTTTAATGAAGAAATTGTTGTTATTGGTTTTCCAAATGAATTTTCACAAGTTATTTTGAATATATTAACAAATTCAAAAGATGCAATACTTGAAAATAAAATCAAAAATGGAAAAATTACATTAGAAATTAAAAAGTGTAGTGATTATGGTTATGTAACTATAAAAGATAATGCAGGTGGAATAGCATTAAATATTATTAATAAAATATTTGATCCTTACTTTACAACTAAAGAAGAAGGTAAGGGTACAGGAATAGGGTTATATATGTCTAAAATTATTATTGAAAAAAATATGAATGGACAATTAAGTGTGGATAATACAAATTTAGGTGCAATGTTTACAGTTAAGGTCCCTTTATGTATAATTTAAATAATAATTTTAATACCATTAAGGGAAAGTATAATTGAAAAGAATAAATAAAACATTATTAAGTAATATCACTATCCTTTATGTTGAAGATGAAAAAATGATTAGTGAAGAAGTCTCTTTCTATTTTAAAAAATATGTAAAAGATTTTTTTATTGCAAATAATGGAGAAGAGGGTTTAAAACTTTTTAAAGAAATACAGCCTGATATTTTAATAACTGATATTCAAATGCCAAAAATGAATGGGCTTGATATGATAAAAGAAATAGGTGTAACATCAGTACCTATTATAATTACTACAGCGTATTCTGATATTGAGTATTTTTTAAAAGCAATTGAGCTTAAAATCTGTAAGTTTGTAATAAAACCAATTAATTTAATAGAATTAATCTTAGATGTCCAATCTTGTGTTTCAAATAATTATCTTCAAGATAAATTATTTGAAAAAGAAAACCTCTTAAAAATAGTTGATGAAAATGTTCTTATTTCAATTACAGATAAAGAAGGTACTATTATTGATGTTAGTAGTGCATTTTGTGAATTTACTCAGTATAAGAAAGATGAACTAATTGGAGAAAATCACAGACTTTTAAGGCATGAGGAAACTCCTGATAGTTTTTATGAAAATATGTGGAACATTATTAGTGTAGGAAAAACATTTAATACTGAAATAAGAAATAAGAAAAAAGACGGAACAGTTTATTGGGCAAATTTAACAATAACACCTGTTTTTAAAAATGAAGAAATAATCAATTATACAGCTGTTAGAAGTGATATTACAAATAAAAAGAAATTAGAACAATTAATAATTGAAGATGATTTAACTAAACTTTATAATAGAAGGCATTTTAATAATATACTAAACCAAGAAATTAGAAGAGCAAAAAGAGAAAACTCTACAATTACATTAGTTAGTATTGATATTGATCACTTTAAGAAATATAATGATACTTATGGCCATCCAATGGGTGATAAAGTCTTATATACTATTGGAAAAGTATTAAAAGAAAATACTTTAAGATCTAGTGATTATGCTTTTAGAATTGGAGGAGAAGAGTTTTGTTTAATCTTCTCTAATTCAACAATTACTGATTCTTGTTTGCATGTTGAAGATATTATTAAAGAAATTGAAGATCTAAAAATTGAACATAAAAATAGTAAAAATAGTGACTTTGTAACTGTTTCTGCTGGAATAATTGTGCAAAATGCAAGTGATATAGTTAATGAAGAAACATTATATAAACATTCCGATATCGCTTTGTATCAAGCAAAAGTTAAAGGTAGAAATCAAGCAGTTCTTTCTGATCATTCTAAATAAGTCTTGACAAAATAGATTAAATTAATTATACTACTGCATATTTAAAATTTAAGGAGAGTTCTATGAAAATATTTAATTTTGCTAACAACCATTTCATCAAAAGTGTTAACTCTTCATTGCTACTTACAAAATCTCTCTAATTTCTACAATTAGATTTTCTCAAACAAATAAATTACATTACAGTTTTTCTTTTTTTATATAAAAAAAGATATAATAATATACATTTTAAAGGGTACAACAATGGACAAAAATAGGATTATAGTATTTGATACAACATTAAGAGATGGAGAACAATCACCTGGTTGTTCAATGAATACAGAAGAAAAAATTAAAATTGCATTACAGTTAGAAAAACTAGGTGTTGATGTTATTGAAGCAGGTTTTGCAGCAGCAAGTCCTGGAGATTTTGATGCAGTTTCAAGAATTGCTGAAAGAGTTTCTAATTCTTCTATTTGTTCACTAAGTCGAGCAATTGATAATGATATCAAACAATCAGGTTTAGCGGTACAAAAAGCAGCTAAACATAGAATTCATACATTTATTGCAACTTCACCAATTCATATGAAATATAAATTAAAAATGAGTGAAGAAGAAGTTATTAAAAGAGCAGTTCATGCAGTAGAATATGCAAGAACTTTTGTTGATGATGTTGAGTTTTCACTAGAAGATGCAGGTAGATCTGAAATTCCTTTTATGAAAGAAGTTATGGACGCAGTAATTGCTGCAGGTGCTTCTACAATTAATTTACCAGATACGGTAGGTTATAGATTACCTCATGAATTAGGTGCAATGGTAAAAGAATTATCTGATTTTGCAGGTGATCGTGCGATTATTTCTGTTCATAATCATAATGATTTAGGATTAGCAACTGCTAATACTTTAGATGCTGTAATGAACGGTGCTAGACAAATTGAAGTTACAATTAATGGTTTAGGTGAAAGAGCTGGAAATTCCGCTTTAGAAGAAGCTGTAATGGCTATTAAAACAAGACGTGATGCTTTTGGTGATTTATACACTGGAATTAATACAGCTGAAATTTACCCAACATCTAGATTAGTTGCAACAATTACAGGTGTTGAACCACAACAAAATAAAGCAATTGTAGGTAAAAATGCATTTTCTCATGAAAGTGGAATTCATCAAGATGGTGTTTTAAAACATCAAGAAACTTATGAAATTATGAAACCTGAAGATGTTGGAGTGTTTAAAGACTCTACTTTAATTTTAGGAAAACATTCAGGTCGTGCTGCATTTAGAGATAAAATTGAGCACTTAGGTTTTGATAAAGTTACAGATGAAGAGTTAAATGCTGCATTTGAAAGATTCAAAATTTTAGCAGATAAGAAAAAAGATGTAAGTGATGATGACATCAGAATGTTAATTACAGATGAAGCATTAAATCAAGATAAAACTTATGAGTTAGTTGGTTTACAAATTTCTGATTGCTCAAACGGTGTTCCAACAGCGGCTGTTTCTATTAAATTCCAAGACCAAATTATGCAAGATGCAGCAATTGGTGATGGAACAATGGATGCTATTTTCAAAACAATTGATAGATTAACAGGATACAATGGCGAACTTAAAGATTATAAAGTTACATCTGTATCTGAAGGTAAAGATGCTTTAGCAAAAGTTACAACTAGAGTTGCTTTTGATGAAAGTTCACCTGCATTTGTAGGACATGGTTTAAGTATTGATACAATGCTTGCAACTGCAAAAGCATATTTAAGTGCATTAAATTCTTATCTTTCTCAAAAAGAAAGATTATCTAAACAAACTTCTCACCAAGTTTAATAATATAAAGTAGAGTTTCTCTACTTTATAAATAACTTGACACAAATCAATTTCTTATCAAAAAAAGGCTATAATATCTATATTAGCTAGATTAAATAATAATCTAGAATAACATGGAGGACATATAGTTATATGATGCAGTTTAACTTCTTTTTAAAACTTTTAAGAGAATCTTTTAGGGATTTAATTCCAATTATTGTTGTGATTTTATTTTTCCAATTAGCAATTATTCAAGCCGTACCAGAAGGTTGGGTAAATACTGCAATTGGTTTAGGTATTGTAGGTGTGGGACTTGCAATATTCTTACAAGGTCTAGAAATTGGTGTTTTCCCAGTTGGTGAAGGATTGGCAAGAGATTTTGCTAAATCGGGATGGACAACTTGGATTTTAATATTTGGTTTTTTAATTGGTTTTGGTACCACTATAGCAGAACCTGCACTTGCTGTAATTGCAGATAAAGCAGCTTCCATTTCAAGTGGAAGAATTGATGCAAGTGTTCTTAGATTTGTAGTTGCAGGTTCAGTTGGTTTTGCAATTTTATTAGGTGTATTTAGGATTATTAAAGGTCATCCTATTCACTACTATATCATTGCTGGATATATTTTAGTAGTTACTGTTACTTTTTTTGCACCTCCTGAAATTATTGGATTATCTTATGATTTAGGTGGAGTTACAACTTCAACTGTAACAGTACCTTTAGTTGCAGCTCTTGGTATTGGCCTTGCCTCAAATATTAAAGGAAGAAATCCTGTAATTGATGGTTTTGGTCTTATTGCTTTTGCTTCATTAACACCTATGATATTTGTACAAATTTATGGAATTGCAGTATATAATTTAGTTGATGCTCAAGATGTTGCAAATGTTGTAGTTAAAGCTGCTATTTCTTCACCTACAGATATTACATTTGAATCTGTTCTTTATGGAATAGTATCAGTAATTAAAGATGTAATTCCTATTTTAGCAATTATACTTTTCTTTCAATATGGTGTATTAAAAAAACCTATTCAAAATCTTAAAACAGTATTTTTAGGTTTTGCACTTGTTATTATTGGATTATATGCCTTTATTTTAGGTCTTGAAATGGGTCTATTCTCACTTGGTGAGACAATGGCTTATCAATTAACAAAAAGAGATTCTGTTTTTGTAATTTATGCATTTGCCTTTGCGATTGGTTTTTCTACAACTATGGCAGAACCAGCACTTATGGCAATTGCAAAAAAAGCAAAAGATATCTCAGATGGTAAAATCAATGATTTTGCACTAAGATTATTCGTAGCACTTGGTGTTGCTATTGGTATTGCTTTAGGTGCATTTAGAATTGTTGATGGTGGTCATATTCACTACTACATTATTGTTGGATACTTAATTGTTATTCTTCTTACTTTTATAGCTCCTAAATATATAATTCCAATTGCTTATGATTCAGGTGGAGTTACAACTTCAACTGTAACAGTTCCTCTCGTAGCTGCCCTTGGTATTGGATTAGCAACTAATATTGAAGGAAGAAGTCCACTTATTGATGGTTTTGGTCTTATTGCTTTTGCTTCATTATTTCCAATGATTACTGTTATGGTATATGGAATTTTAACTGAGAAATTTGGTGTTAAATCAGATACTCAAATTGAACAAGAAGATTTACTTCATGATAATTTAGCTGATGCTGAGAATATGGACTTAGCAACTGTTAATATTGATGGTTCAACTACAAGACACTCATTATCTTTAGAGTTTTCAGCTGTTGTTGTAATAGTTCCTGTTGATAAAAAACTTGATGCAATTCAAGCAGCACATAAAGCAGGAGCATCAGGTGTTACTGTTTTAAGAGCTGATGGAATTGGGCTTGAAGAAATGGCAAATTTCTATAGAACATCTTTTGAAGCAAATGATACTTTACTATTGTTCTTACTTCCAAAATATTTAGTAAATGAAGTTGTAAAACAAATTATACATTCATTACATATTACAACAAGTGGAAAAGGTATTGCCTTTGCCTTCCCATTAACACATATGAAAGGTATCTCTTTATCAAAAGAAGATATTTTCAAAGAACAAGCTTATCAAGTAAACCTAAATAAAGATGAACCAATTTCTTGTTTAGATGAAGAACATGAGGATAATAATGAAGCAAGTACAAAACCTTCAACAACTACAAAATAGTATTAATACAGGAGCTCCTGTATTAGTATATTTTTCTGGTGAAAACTGCTCTGTTTGTAAGGTATTAAAACCAAAAATTGAAGAAGAGATAAAAAAGAATTTCCCATTATTTGAAACTTATGAAGTTAAAACAGATATACATAAAGAAATTACAAGTCATTTTACGGTATTTTCTATACCTACAATGTTGGTATTTTTTGATAAAAAAGAGTTTTTTAGAAAAGGTCGTAATATATCGGTTTCTATGTTTATTGAAGAATTAAAAAGACCATATGATTTAATGACAAAATAGAGTATATAAATGAAAAGAACACTTCTTATTTTTTTAATTGTATTTATAGTAATGCAGTTTATTCAAACAGAGCAATCAAATGAAGCCATTGTTAAAGATAATGAAATTAAAGCTCCTTTGGAAGTTTATACAATCTTAAAACAGTCTTGTTATGATTGTCATTCAGATAATGTAAAATGGCCTTGGTACTCAAAAATTGCACCTGCTTCTTGGATTATAAGTTCACATGTAAATAGTGGAAGAGATGCATTGAATTTCTCGCAGTGGGAAACATATACAAAAGAAGAAAAAGAAAAAGAACTAAAAGATATATATAGAACGGTTTACGCAGTAATGCCACTACCAAGTTATATTTGGCTTCATCCTGAAGCAGATTTAACAAAAGAACAAAGAAGTTTAATTAGAAAATGGACTGGGGTTAGAAAGTAAAGTGAGAGAAGAAGTAGCAGAAATATTAAGTGACAGGAAAACACTTTTAACAATTACATATTTTAAATTACAAAGATTGTTTGAAAAGAAATATGGTAAAAATACCGTAGTTCTTATGGAAATAGGAACATTCTTTGAAGTTTATGAAGTAAATAATGATGAAGAACAAATAGGTAAAGCAAAAGAGATTGCAGAACTATTAAATATACAACTTACAAGAAAAAACAAAACTATTTTAGAAAACTCTCCTACAAATCCTATAATGGCAGGGGTTCCAGCAATTTCACTTGAAAAACACCTTGCTCGAATAATATCAGAGCAAAAATACACAGTAGTACTAATAAAACAAAAAGGAATTCCACCTAATGTTACTAGATATCTAGACACAGTTGTAAGTCCTGGAACAAATTTTGATTTTGTATTAGATCAAGATGAAAATAATATTACTTCAATTTTAATTGACCAAATTAGAGGAATATATTTACTTGGATATTCAGCAATTGATGTAACAACCGGAAAGTGTTATTACAACGAAGTTCATGGAACTAGTGAAGATAAGTTTTTTGCCTTAGATGAGGTATTTAATTATATGAATATGCATAAAACTAATGAAGTTATAATTACCTTTGCAGATAAAAATATAAATCAAAAAGAGGTAATTGATTATCTTGAATTATCTTTAAAAACTTTTCATATTGCCTCTTTTAGACCTAAAATTTCTTATCAAAATGAATTATTTAAAAATGTATTCAATATTCAATCGCTTTTAACAGCAATTGAGCATTTAGATATGGAAAGAGTCCCTTTAAGTACTGAATCACTTTGTGTTTTAATTGATTTTGTAATAGGACATGATTCTAATATTATTCAAAAATTATCGCTTCCTTCTAAACTAGATATTAGTAAATATATTTATTTAGGAAATAATGCAATTGAGCAATTAAATATAATTGAAACATCACATAATCCAAGTTTAATAAAACTAATAAACAACACTTCAACAGCAATGGGAAAAAGACTTTTAAAAGAAAGGCTAACGCATCCTGTAAAAGATTCAAAAGAGCTCTTACGAAGATTTGCACTTTCAAAAGAGTTGTATGATTATCATGCTCCTATTGAAAATGAGTTAGCAAATATTTATGATATTGAAAGATTAACAAGAAGAATTAAACTAAATCGTTTACATCCTTTTGAGTTAAACTATTTATATGATTCACTTTTAAGTATTAAAGAAGTTGTTTCTTTTATGGAAAACTATAAGTTTATTAAACCACCTTGTACAAGTGCACAATTAGAACAATTTATTCAATCAATTGATTCTACATTTGATTTATCAATTTGTGGTAAATATATGCTAAAAGATGTTGAAGGTAATATGGTAAATGGTGGAATCAATACAAAAATTGATGAACTAAATACACAAAATGATATTTTGTATTCAAAATTAGAGCTTTTAAAAAAACATATATTAGGTTTTTTAAATAGCAGTGAAGACTCAAATTTTGTAGGAATAAATAGACTAGATAAAGAAGGTTTTTTCTTAACTTTAACAAAAAATAGATTTAATTTAATCAAAGAAGATTTATTAAATTCTCATATTATTATTGATGATGATTTACTTTTATTTAAAGACTTTACTATAAAAATTCAAACAAACTCTGTGAAAATATTTTGTAAATTAACAGAAGAAGTTTCTGATAAATATGTACATAATTTAAGAAAAATTATTGAATTAAATAAACTTGTATTTAAAGAAAAAATTACAGAGTTTGAAAAAAAGTTTGCAACACTTTTAGAAGAGTTAGTGCAGTTTATTGCAGAAGTTGATTTAACTGTATCAAATATTAAAACAGCAAAAAAATATAATTATGTTTGTCCTAAAATTGTAAAAACAAAAGATAATGAAAATTTTATTGAAGCAATTGATTTAAGACATCCAATCATTGAAGCAAATGAAGAGCAGGGTATTTATGTACCAAATGATATTATTTTAGGTGAACTCTCCCTTGCATCAAAAGAGTACAAAGATAATGTAATCATTAAAAACTCAAACCCTGTTAATATGAATAATAATAAAATGCATGGTGTTTTATTATATGGTATTAATTCTTCTGGAAAATCTTCACTTATGAAAGCAATAGGAATAGCTGTAATTCTTGCACAAGCTGGTTTTTATGTTCCTGCAAAATCTATGAGATTTTCAATTTTTGATGCTGTTTATACTAGAATTTCTGGAGCTGATAATATTGCAAAAGGATTATCATCTTTTGCAGTTGAAATGCTTGAGTTAAAAAATATATTCAATCGTGCAACGAAAAAATCACTTATCTTAGGTGATGAAATATCACATAGTACTGAAACAATGAGTGGGTTATCAATAGTTGCAAGCTCAATTTTAAAGCTTTCAAAACTTGAATCAATTTTTGTTTTTGCAACGCATTTACATCAATTACCTGAAATTGAAGATATTGAAAAACTAAAAAATATTATTGCACTTCATTTATCTGTTATGTACAACAATGATGAAGATAAGCTAATCTTTGATAGAAAACTAGCTTACGGAAGTGGTTCTTCTATGTATGGCTTAGAGTATGCAAAATCTTTACATATGGATAAAGAGTTTTTATCTGTAGCAAATGATATTAGAAAAAAACTAACAGATGACTATGATTCAATTGAAAGATTGAGTATGAGAAAAACTTCTAAATACAATAAGAACGTGTATGCAAGTTCATGTGTAATTTGTGGAAAAGCTTGTGATGATGTTCATCACATAAAAGAGCAAGCAAAAGCAAATAAAGAAGGTTTTATAGAGCATATAAATGCAAATCATAAATACAACCTTATTCCTTTATGTAAAGAACATCACAAGCAAGTACATGATGGAACAATTAATGTAAATGGTTTTGTAGCAACATCAAGCGGTTTAGAACTTCACTATACTGATGCTAGTAAATCATAAGTATAGGAAGTTTTAAATAACTTAATATTTATTCTTTAATTTCTACTTTAAAGTATTTATCTAAAACCTCATTCATTTCATTATAAACAATTGGTTTTGCAATATGCATATTCATTCCAGCTTTCAATGACTTATCGATATCCTTAGGCATAACACCTGCACTTAAAGCAATAATAGGAATATTTTTATTACTCTGACGTATTATTTTTGTTGCTTCATAACCGTCCATAATTGGCATTTGTATATCCATAAAAATAATATCATATTCATTTTCCATTACTTTATCTACTGCTTGTTTTCCATTTATTGCATAATCAGTATTAAAACCAATCTTCTTTAATGTCTCAGATATCACAATTTGATTAATTTCATCATCTTCTACAAATAATGCTTTTTTACTTTTTGTTAAAGAATAATAAGTGCTAGTAGGGATTTCTTTAACATCATTTTCAATACCAGTACTTTTTAATGAAAGCTCTACAAAGAATGTACTTCCTTGTCCTTGTGTAGATTGCGTAGATATTTTACCTTCCATAAGTTTAACTAATTGATAAACAATTGAAAGCCCTAAACCTGTTCCTTTATGTTCCCTTGTATTTGATTGATCAGATTGATTAAATGAATTAAATAAAGATTTTTGAACTTCTTTATTCATCCCAATTCCTGTATCAACAATAGTGAATTTTAAAACATTATCACCATTCTTTTTAATTTTTTTCCTAATTTTTAGTTTTATATAACCTTTATTTGTAAATTTAGTAGCATTACTTATTATATTCATTAATATTTGTGAAATTCTAAATTCATCTCCAATTACATTTTCTTGTATTTCTTCATCTATATCAATTATATATTTTAATCCTTTTTCTTTTATATTTATCTCAGTTATTGATTTAATATGAGCAATCATAGATCTAAGTGAAAACTCTTCTTCAAATAGTTTTATATTTCCAGTTGATAGGGCTGAGTAATCTAATATATCATTAACAATATTAGTTAATATCTCTGATGACTTTTGAATGATTTTTAGTTGTTCTTTATGCTTTTGTTTAAGATCATCACCTTCATCTAACATAAGTCTAGTAACACCTACTATTCCATTTAAAGGTGTTCTAATTTCGTGCGACATGTTTGCTAAAAACTGAGCTTTTATTTTTGATAGTTCAAGAATTTTTTCATGCTGATTAATTAACTCAACTTGCCTAATACGTAAATCTTCTTCTGTAATTAAAAGCTCTTCATTTGAATTTTGAAGTTCTTGATTTGTAGTTTGTAATTGCTCATTAGATATTGATAACTTTAAGTTAAGGTTTTTTAAATCTTTTGTTTGTTCACTTACTTTTTCTTCTAAGTTTTCATTAAATTTTAGTAGTTTAATATTTATCTTTTTTAATTCTTTTTTACTTTTAAAGTCTTTATAAAAATAATAAAAAGCTAATAATAAAAGTATAATTGAAATTATAATATAAAAAGTATTATTCGTTTTTACTTCTTTTATTTCAATTCCCATCCATTTATTTTGAATATCTTTATGCTCTTTTTTAGTAATTTTAGAAAGGGCTTTTTCTAAAATATTATGAAGGATAATTTTATCTTTTCTACTTGCAATACTTAAATTCATTTCCATATTTGCATATCCTGCTATTTGGATATGTTTTGTATTAAAGTGACTTGCATTATATGAAAGTGTAGGCAAAATTGCTAAAGCAGCATAAGCCTCTTCTTTTGATACTTTTCTTAGAGAATCAAGAAAATCCTCTGTCTCAATGATTTTAGTATTTGGATATTGTTTTAATATTTGAGTAATTGTTGCAGAACCTTCTTTTCTAGCGATTGATTTATCAACAATATCTTCTAAGCCTTTTGCAAAAGGTTTATCATCTTTTGTAAGAATTGCATATCTATAATTAAGATAAGGCTTTGTAAAAAGGGCATATTTAGATCTTTCTTCATTTTTTACTAATATGGGGATGATATCACACTTTTTATCTTTCAAAAACTCTTGAGTTTGCTTCCATGTAGTTGTAGGAATGTATTCAAATTCAATTTTATTATTAAGTTTTTCTTTAATAAGATTCATTGTATCAATAGAAATACCTTCATATTGTTTAGCAGTTTCATTATAAAAACCAATTGGTTCCCAAATTGGATTAGCACACATTCTTATACTTTTATTATTTTTAAGCCAGTTTTGTTCTTCTTGTGATAAAAATGATTTCTTTGGAGTTTTTATAAACCACTTATCATAAAGAATATTCATTTCTTGCGCTGATATTGAAGAAAAGGCTTTGTCAAATATTGATTTTAATATTTCGTTTGAGTTATTAAAAACTATATAAGTAAGTCTTGTGAAGAAATGTTTGTTATTTAAAGTAACATTATTAACTTTTTTCTCAAGCTCATTTATATTAATTATATATTTTAAAACTGCTTGATTTGATATTGCAAAGTCACTTGTTTCATCTATTACTGATTGAATTAAATCAAAATTATTATCAAGCAACTTTATTTTTGTATTAGGATAATACTTTCTAAGTACTTTCTCAATATGATAACCTTTTACTACACTTACTGTTTTATTTTCAATATCATTAAAAGTATAGTTTTTATTTTTTAAAGACACTAATCCTATATTTGTATCAAGTATTGATTCTTCTGTAAATAAAAGTTCTGTATCTCTTTGGGGAGTTTTTATATAATGACTTACAAAATCAAGCTTATTTTTAAGAAGCATATCTTTTGCTTCTTTTTTATTTTCTATTGGAATATACTCTATTTTTTTATCTATTTTTTCACTAATTATTTTAATTAAATCAACAAGAAAACCTCTATTTAAATTATTTTCTTTAAATAAATATGGAAAATATTTATCTTCAAATTGTGTTCTAAGAAAAGCTTTCGAATCTAAATATTTTTTTTCTTCACCACTTAAATTAAGACTTGATACTTTATCATCGTTTCCTAGATATTTACTAAATATTTTTGCTTTTTCATTTGCATTTAAAGTTGATATAGCTTTATCTATAATTGATTGTAAAAGCTTATCATTTGGTTTAATTGCAGTAGTTGTATCAAGTGAAAATTCTGTTATATTATATGCTGTTTTTATATTTGTTAAAGCATAATCTGCAAGTAGATATTTATCACTGCTAAAAGATATTACTGCATCTAAAGAGCCATTATCTAATTTATAAAAAGAGTCAATAGAAGTTTTAGTTGGAGTAAAATCAATAATGTCTTTGTATTTAGCTAAAGCTTTATGTAAAAAAATTATATTAGTATTAAATCCTACTTTCTTTCCTTTTAAATCAGATATAGAGTTTATTTTATCGTTTTCATCATCTTTTGCATATATACTTAATGAACCATTAGCAAATGTTGTTGCAGTTAAAAAGCCTCTTTTCTTTGCTATTGTATAGTTCATATAAGGAATTACATCTACTTTACCATCTTTTAGATTTTTTAATGTTGTTTGCCAATCATCTATATGATATTCAAATTTTAAATTGAACTTCTGGCTTAAAAGATTATATACGTCAGGTATAATTCCTCTTATATTTCCTGTAGATGATTTTATTATATATGGTTCGAATACATCAGCATAAGCTATTTTAATAATAGGCTTGTTTTCTAAATATTCTAATTCTTTATCTGTCAAATTAAGATTTATTTCTTTATTATTATTTGCAAGCGCTGAAAATAAAAAAATGAATAGTATTAATAAATACTTCATTGTAACTCCTTATCTTAATATATTATAATATCATAGAGTTACTATAATTAAGCTAGGAGATAAAATTATTTATTTATTTTTAAGAAATAATTAAGAGAAATTATTCTTTCGTAACATCAGGAAGTTTTAAAGCCATAAATATTCCAAGTACACCAATTAAAGAAAGTAGTAAAATAATTCCATTTAGACCAATTAAAGAACTTAAAAACCCAATGAAGCCTGCAAATAGTAAAACAAAACCAATAATTGAATTGCTAACAGCTACATAATCAGTTCGTTTATTACCACCTGCTAAATCTACAAGATAAGTTTTTCTTCCAATTCTTATACCTTGATACCCAACAGTTAAAACAAAATAGATTAAAGGCATAAGCCAAATAATAGAGAAGATATTCTCAAAAAATGTAGCTAGAATAAATACTAAAAATCCTAAAGAAAAATCTGCAAGTCCAGAAGCTAAAATAAATAAACCTAATAAATAGTTATTTGAATTAGAGTGTTGTTGCGCTAAAATTACAAAAAATGGAGCAGATAAAACTGAACATAAAAATAAAGCTCTTGAAATTACAAATAGTCTAAAACTTTCATCTGTCTTTAATAAGCTAATTTTTTTTAAAGCAACACTAATCGCATTTCCTCCACCATCAGTTTCACCTTCAAATTCATTAATTTTTAAGTAAACTAAACCTGCAATTATCCAAAAAAATCCTGCACAAAATAGTAGTATTCCAAAGTTTTGAGGTGAAAAAGGTTTCTCTCCTACAAATAAAAAATAAACACCAAGTCCTATAATTAAAACTCCTGCTAAACTTCCTGAGTAACCATTTAAAGCTCCACGTCTAGTTTTCGGTATTGTTTTTCCTAGTACATCTTTTGCGGCAACTGAGCTTAAACCTCTTGCTAAACTAAAAAGTATAATTAAAAAAATAATAGCAATTCCAGCACTAAGGCCTTGCATATTCCAAGCAACTATTCCAATACCAATCATTGTCAAAGCTTGTAAAAAAGCACCAATACTCCAAATATATTTTCTTATAGGAAGTTTTCTTACATAAGCAGCTATTAAAAGTTGAGGTAAAAGTGAGCCAGATTCTCTAATTGGAACTAAAAAACTTATTAAAAATAGTGGAACTGCTAAGGACTCCATAATCCAAGGAATGATTACTTTTGTATTAGCAACTGAATCTGCAAGCTTATTAAAAAAATAGCTAATAATAGTTAAAAAGAAATTTCCAGGAACTACTTTACAAGCTTTTTCATCAATAGCTTTACAAACTCTTGCATCTTCTTCATTCATCATTTTTTCATAAATTGATTCTGATTTTAATCTAAGTTTTTCTTTCATTTTTGGTTTCTGTCTTTTTTTGTTTTGAGGATATTTCTAAGCATTAATAGAATAAAAAATAATGCAATAGAAATATTTATATAAAAGCCTTGCATATTACCATCTTCAAAAAATGTATATGCAAGAAATGAGAATATTATAGAGATAATAAGGCACATTAAAGAGCCTTAAAACCTTCTTCTAAATCAAGTGTACCTTCATAGAAAGCTTTTCCTACAATTACACCTGCAATGTTTCCATTTTCTTTACAGTTTGTTATATCGTTGATATCTTTTACTCCACCAGATGCAATTGTATCAATACCAGATGCAAGTGCAATTGATTCAGTGAATTCTACATTTACACCACATAGCATTCCATCTTTTGAAATATCAGTACAAATGATAGCTTCTACACCTGCATTTGCAAACTCTTTAGCTAATGTTGTAGCTTCCATAGTAGAAACTTCAGCCCAACCTTCAACTGCTACCATTCCATTCATTGCATCAATTCCAACTGCTATTGGATATTTTGAAGCCATATCTTTTACAAATTGTGGATCTTTAACTGCAATTGAGCCTAAAATTAATCTATCAACTCCAAGTTCAATATACATCTTAATAGTTTCTTCATCTCGTATACCACCACCTAGTTCAATTTTTAAATTACAGTTTTCTCTGATTTTTCTAATTTGCTCTAAGTTTGCTGGTTCTCCTGCAAATGCACCATTTAAATCAACAATATGAAGCCATTTAGAACCTAATTCTTCAAATCTTTTAGCGACCATCCAAGGCTCATCTGAATAGATTTTTGCACTATCCATTAAACCTTTACTAAGTCTTACTGCTTTTCCATCTTTTAAATCAATCGCTGGTAAAATATCCATAATTTATTATTCCTCTTTTTATATCTTCATAAAGTTTTGTAAAATTTTTAGTCCATTATCATGAGACTTTTCAGGGTGTGGTTGGAAACCATAAATATTATCTTTATTAACAGCACTTACAAAATCATAACCATAAGTTGTCTTTCCAATAATATTTTCTTCTTTTGTTACTGCGTGATATGAGTGAACAAAATAAAGATAAGGGTCTTTTAAACCTTCAAAAAGTGCATGTTCTTTATTAGTAATTGTATTCCAACCCATATGAGGTATTTTGAAATCTTCATGCATTTTTGTTTTATCAAATTTAATTACTTCGCCTTCAATTAATCCAAGACCATCAGTATGTCCAAACTCTTGTGAACTTTGAAATAAAAGTTGCATTCCTAAACAAATACCAATCATTGGTTTTCCACTTTTTGAAAACTCATGAATAGCGCTATACATACCAGTATCATTTAAGTGTTCCATAGCATCTTTATATGCTCCAACACCTGGTAATATGATTCTATCATAGTTTTTTAAGTCGTTTGGATCTTTAATAATTGTAGCTTTAGCATCTAATAAATGGCAAGCATTATAAACACTTGCTAAGTTTCCCATATTATAATCAATAATTCCTATCACATTAATCCCTTTATTAAAACGCAATTATACTAAAGTTTAGCATCTGCTAAGGTTAAAGAAAAGAGGATTTTATTGTTTTTCTTTTCTAAAGCTGCTTTTGCTTCAAGTATTGTGCTACCTGTTGTGATTAAATCATCACAAAGTATGATGTTTTGATTTGAAATATCTTTTATTTCAAAATCTCTAGGATTATTTTTTCTAAACTCTTGGTCTTTTCCTGCATATTTTACAATATTTCTAGCTTTGCATTTATTATATTTAGGTTTTATGATTTTTGATTTAAGATGTTTACTAAGTATTGCAGTATGTGAAAACTCATGCCTTGTATGGTCATCAATAGCAATTGCAATAATATTTTCATCATAGTTAAAATTTTTAGAGAATTTAGCAAATGAGAGTTTTGCTAACAAATTAAAAACTCTATCTCCGTGAAAATAGTATTTAGAAAGAATTAAATCTTCTATATCGCTAAAAGCATAAAATGAATAATTATAAAAATCTTTTGATATTTCTCTTTTATGAAAAGAGGGGGAGAGTAAGTTTTTTTGACATGTTTTACAAATTATTGAAAAACATAGATTATGACAAGCTAAACATTTCATTTATAATAATACTATTTATTACTATAAATGTAAAGCTTGGGTATTAAAGAATTAAATCTTTAATACCGCCATAAATGCTTCTTGTGGAACGTTTACTTTTCCAATAGATTTCATTCTTTTTTTACCAGCTTTTTGTTTATCAAGTAATTTTCTTTTTCTTGTAATATCTCCACCATAACATTTTGCTGTTACGTTTTTACCTGTTGATTTTACAGTTTCTCTTGCAATAATATTAGCTCCAATACTAGCTTGAACTGCTACTTCAAATAGTTGTCTTGGAATTAATTCTTTTAAGGCTTTAATAAACTCTCTACCTTTTGATAAAGCTTTATTCTCTGGAACAATAATAGATAATGCATCTACAACTTCACCTGCAACTTTAATATCAAGTTTTTGTAAAACTCCTGGTCTAAAACCAATTGGTTCATAATCAAATGACGCATAACCTTTTGTAGTAGATTTTAATCTATCATAAAAATCCATTACAATTTCATTCATAGGAATATCATAATCTAGTAAAACTCTTTTACCTATGTAATCCATTTTATTTTGAACACCTCTTTTATCATTAAGAAGTTTAATTACATTTCCTAAAAACTCATCAGGAACTAAAATAGTTGCTTTTACATAAGGTTCAAAAATTGTATCAATATGATTTGGCATAGGAAGTTCACTAGGGTTTTGAATTGAGATTTTTTCTCCATCAACTTTTAAAACTTCATATACAACAGTTGGAGCAGTTGCTATTAAATCAAGATTAAATTCTCTCTCTAATCTTTCTTTGATTACTTCCATATGAAGCATACCCAAAAACCCTGTTCTAAATCCACTTCCAAGTGCTGCTGAACTTTCTGGTTCATAAGAAATTGAAGAATCATTAAGTCTTAATTTATCTAAGGCATCTCTTAAGTCTTCAAATTTATCTGTATCAATTGGATAAATTCCTGCAAATACAAAAGGTTTAGCAGGTTCGAATCCATCAATAGCTTGAGGAGTTCTGTTTTTTGCATCTGTAATTGTATCACCAACTGCAATAATATCTACAGTTTTAATTCCAAGAACTACAATACCAATTTCACCTGTTTTAATTTCATCAGTTTGTTGTTTTTTTAAAGGATGAGGATACATTAAAGATAATACTTGTTGTTCATGTTCTGTATTCATCATACGAACAACTTGACCTTTTTTAATACTTCCTTCATATACTCTAACAAGTGCTAATGCACCTAAGTAACTATCAAACCATGAATCATAGATTAATGCTTTTGTAGGTGCATTTGTATCACCTTTTGGAGCTGGAACTCTATCGACAATTGAATCAATTAAATCTCTTACACCTAATCCTGTTTTTGCAGATATTAAGTTGTGCTCTGTACAATCAAGTCCAATAGCTTCTTCAACTTCTTCTAGTACTCTATCAGGATCAGCAGAAGGTAAATCAATTTTATTAACAACTGGCAATAACTCTAAATCATTATCCATTGCAATATATACATTTGCAATAGTTTGAGCTTCTACACCTTGAGTTGAATCTACAATTAAAAGTGCACCATCAGATGAAGCTAAAGACCTACTTACTTCATAAGAAAAGTCAACATGTCCTGGAGTGTCAATTAAGTTTAAAACATAGTTTTGACCATCTTTTACATAATCAAGTCTTACACTTTGTGCTTTAATTGTAATACCACGTTCTTTTTCAATATCCATAGTATCCATTACTTGTGCTGACATATCTCTATCGGCTACTGAACCACATTCTTGAATAATTCTATCAGCTAGTGTTGATTTTCCGTGATCAATATGAGCAATGATACTAAAGTTTCTAATATTTTCTTGCAAGGTTATTATCCTTAATGTCTATTATTTATCGCGATTATATCTAAAGTTTTGTAAGTTTATTGTTAAATTTTAAAAGTAGTAGTTTTACTGTGTAGATAAAGACTTAGATAATTTATCTAAGTCTTATATATTTTAGAAGATTATTGTTTGTTATTGGTTAATTAAACCTGTAACTCTTCTGTTTTCTGCTCTTCCTTCCGCTGTATCATTTGTAGCAATTGGTTGAGTTTCTCCATATCCAATTGATTGAAGTCTTGAAGGTGAAATATTTAATTTTTCTAAAGATCTTACTGTTGAAGCAGCTCTTTTTTCAGATAGTCTTTGGTTGTAGCTTTCAGAACCTCTTGAATCTGTATGTGCTTCAATTGTAGCTTTTAAGTTTGTATTTTCATTTAATAAATTTGCAAACTCTTGAAGTTTAGAATTGTATCTAGATTTGATTTTATCAGACATAGTATCAAATTTAATATTTAAGTTGATTGTTGCCAGACAACCATCTTCATTAACTTGAACACCAGGAGATGTATTTGGACATTTATCAAGTCTGTTTACAATTCCATCATTATCATCATCAATTTCACAACCATTTTCATTAACAACTGCACCTGGAAGTGAATCTGGACATAAATCTTTTGAGTTTAATACTCCATCATTATCATCATCACCATCAACAACTGGTACAACAGCAACAGGTTCTTCAATAACTGGAACTTTAGCAGCAATATTTTCTGAGTATTTTTTACCTAAAGGCATTGCAAGCCCAAGTGTATACATTACATCATTTGATTTGTCATTAAATCCAAATAAGTGTCTTACATCACCTTTTACAGCAACTCCATAATATGGAAGATCATATCTTAATCCAACACCATAGTTTACTAATGCCGAATCATCATGATCTTTTATTTCTTGAGTTACATCTTGGTATCCCGCACCAACTAAACCATAAGCAGCTAATTTTTCAGTTAATGGTAATTTTTTTACAGCATTTAAAAATACTCTATTAATATTAGTATTTCCATTTGTTGTACCTTTATAATTAAGGCTATCACTTCTCATAATTGCAAGTTCAACTTGGTCTAAAAAAGATTCTTTTAAATTTTTAGCTAATGAAATACCAGCATTTGCATAATTGTCATTTGCAAGATTTGATTGACTATCAGATAAAATTCCTGCAGCAAAAGGAGTTACTTCATAGCTATAGTTACTACTTGGTGCACTTTGAGCGAACATAATAGATGCACATAATGCAGATGTTAATAAAATTTTTTTCATTTAACTTCCTTGTATTTAAATAATTTAATTCATTATAGCAAAATTTATTGATTTTTTTATTAAAAGTTTTTTTTTATGTTATAAAATTTAATTTTGAAGATGTTTTGAGGAGAAAAAGTAATAAGATTAGGATTAAATCCTAATCTTATTTATAAGAAGAAACTAATTATTTAGTAATAACAGCATGAACTCTTCTATTTTGAGCTCTTCCTTCTTTCGTCATATTAGATACAGCTGGTTTAGTTTCACCATAACCAACAGCAGTTAATCTAGATGCATCAATATTTAATGATTTTAAAACTTCAACTGTAGAAGCTGCTCTTTTTTCTGATAATTTTTGGTTGTATTTAGCAGAACCAACTGAATCAGTATGTGCTTCAATTGTAGCTTTTAATTTTGTGTTGTTTTTCATTGCATTTGCAAAGTTAGCAATTCTTTGATTGTATTGATCTTTTACAACTGCAGAGTTAGTATCAAAGTTAATATTTAAATTAACTAATGTCATACATCCAACAGTATCAACTTTTGCACCAGAAATAGTATTTGGACATTGATCTAATCTATTTACAACACCATCTTTATCATCATCCATTTCACAACCCATTGCATTTACAGTAGCACCTGCAACAGTATTTGGACATTTGTCTTTTGCGTCAATTACACCATCGTTATCTGAATCCATTGGAGCTACAACAACAGGAGCTGCAACAACAGGAGCTGCTTTAGCTACTTGTCCAAATGGAATAGAGAAACCTAAGTTATATAATAAAGTGTTATCTCCATGATCAGCTTCAATTAAGTGTCTTACATCTGCTTTTAATGCAAATTGTTCAGCAATTTTATACTTCCAACCAAAACCATAGTTTCCTACAATTCCATTTTCATTATTGTCATTAGCTTCATCATCAAAGAATTCAACACCAGCACCAGCTAATGCATATAATGAAAAGTTTGAAGATAATGGGTAATCTTTAACTAAGTTAACAAAAACTCTAGTAATTCCAGTATCTCTTCCACCTAAGTTATAATACTTTGCATCTTCAACTGTTCTGAATGCTGCAATCTCAACTTGATCTATCATAGAATCAGTTTGATTAAATCCTAAAGCTAAACCACCGTTTACGTAGTTTTGTTGCATACCTAAGTTACCTTCTGTATACGCTCCACCAATCATAGGTGTAATTTCATATTTGTACTCATTTGCTGCTAACATCATTGTTGCACAAGCAACTGTAGATAAAATAATTTTTTTCATTGTTTTTCCTTTAATTTTAATAATTTTTCGTATTATAGCTAAAAAATTATAATTTGTATATTAAGCGATAAAAATCGAGTTTACAGACTCATTATTTTGAATTCTTCTTATTGTCTCACCAATTATAACAGATGCAGTTAATACTGTAATCTTTTTAGCATCTTTTCGTGTAGGAATTGTGTCAGATACAATTAATTCATCTAAAACACCATTTGCAATTCTATCATATGCTGGTCCTGATAAAACAGCATGAGTACAACAAGCCATTACAGAAGTTGCACCTCTTTTCTTTAATACTTCTGCAGCTTTAACAAGTGTTCCAGCTGTATCAACCATATCATCAACTAAAATTACATCTTTACCTTCAACATCACCAATAATATTCATAACCTCAGATTCATTAGCTTTTTCTCTTTTTTTATCAACGATTACTAAATCGTATCCTAATTTATCAGCATAAGATCTAGCTCGTGCAACTCCACCAATATCTGGACTTGCAATAATAGGATTTGCTAATTTTTTGTCTTTGATATAATCAACAAATAAAATAGAACCAAATAAGTTATCAGCTGGAATATTAAAGAAACCTTGAATTTGAGCTGCATGTAAATCAATAGTTACAACTCTTGTAATCCCAGCAGCTTCTAGTAAATCTGCAACTAATTTTGCTGTAATAGGAACTCTTGGAGCTGCTTTTCTATCTTGTCTTGCATATCCATAATATGGAATTACTGCTGATATTGATTTTGCACTAGATCTTTTTAATGCATCTACCATAATTAATAGTTCCATTAAATTGTCATTTGTTGGAGCACATGTAGGTTGAATTATAAATACATCTTGACCTCTTACACTTTCTGTAATTTGAACAGACATTTCTCCATCACTAAATGAGTTACATTTAGCATTAGATACTGGTACTCCTAAATACTTTCCAACCTTTGCAGCAAACTCAGGATTTGCAGTTCCACTAAAAATTTTATATCTTGACATGAAAATTCCCTTAATTAATATGTTTATATTTGCGATTTTATCTAAATAGTACTTAATGAATAGAAAAAATAAAATGTATATTTAGTATACAAAATTTATGTATACTAAATTTAAAAATATTGATAAAATTTTAATGTTCTTCTAAAAAAAATAATATGTAGCGCGTACATATTTATAAATAATTAAAATAAAAGGAAATTATATGAATAAAAAAATTAGTTTAGTAACATGTGGTTTATTATTAAGTACAAGTATGGCATTTGGAGCAGATTCAATAGATGAAGCATTTAAAAGTGGGAGTGTATCAGGTTCTTTAACAGCATATGGACAAAAAAAAGATAATAAAGGTGGTACACCAGATGAATCAAATGGTTACGGAACTATAAATTTAGGATATGAAACAGCATCTTATAAAGGTTTTAGTGCAAAAGCTGGTTTTGAAGCTGGTCATGCAATGGATGATGGTGCATTAGCAAATGATGCTTTAATGACTGAAGCATATATCAAATATGCAAATGATATGGTTTCATTAACAGCAGGTAGACAAGCAATTGATTTAGAGTGGATGGGTGATTACCATGAAGCAGTAGTTGCAGAAATTACAGCTATTCCTGACACATCAATTGTTTTAGGTTACTCTAATCAAATTGCATTTGCAGATGAAGATGAAATTACTGATTTTACAGGTGATTTGAATGGTGATGGTATTAAAGATGATGGTGCATATGTTGCAGATATTAAATATACTGGTTTAGAAGCTATTGAATTTAATCCTTATTATTATTCAGTTCCTGATATTGCAGACTGGTATGGTTTAAAAGCAACTTACTCATCTGATATGTTTGGTGCTTTAGCTCACTATGCAGCTTCAAGCGAAGATGTTTCAACAACAAATGATGGTTCATTATTAGCATTAGAACTTAGCACATCATTATCAGGAGTTTCAGTTGCAGCTGGTTATATAGCTACTGATGATAAAGGCGGAATTGGTTCAATGGCTTTAGTTGGTGACAATTTTGAACCATTAGATAATGGAGATGCTCTTTATACTCAAGCTGATGCTAAAATGGTATATGGTAGCCTTGGTTACACTATTGCAGGTGTAGATTTAGGAGTGTTATATGGAGAAACTGATTTTACTGCAAATGGTGAAGAAAAAGAGTTAAACTTATCTGCAGGTTATTCATTTACAGATTCTTTATCTTTAGGATTATTATTTGTTGATTATGACTTAGAAGGTTCTTCTTCGTCTGATTACAAAGATTACTCTGCTACTTTAGCTTACTCTTTTTAATATAAGAATAATTTAGGAGTTTAACTCCTAAATTATTTAGTACTTTCAATCCAAGCACTCCCTAAAACTTTTTCATTATCATAAAAAACTGCAAGTTGACCAGATGCAACTCCAAAAGCTGGTTCTTTTAATTTTATATAAGCTTTATTATTTTCTATTTTAACTTCGCAAGGATTTGCATTTGATCTGTATCTTAATTTTACATTTGCAGTAAAAGTAGTATCATCAATAAACATATTAAGTCCATTTGCTATTACTTCATTTACTTCTAAGACTTCTTTTTTACCTACAACAATGGTATTTGTTTTAGGATTTAATTCTTTTACAAAGTGTGGATGTTGTGCACCTTTTACTGTAAAACCTCTTCTTTTTCCAATTGTATAATGCATATAACCTTTATGCTCTCCTACAATATTGCCTTTTTCATCTAAAACATCTCCCGGCATATCTATATTTGCATGTTTTTTGATTACATCTGTATAAACAGTTTCAACAAAACAAATCTCTTGAGATTCATTTTTTTGTGTAATTTTTTCAAAAACACTATCTAACTCTTTTGCAAATTTAAGAATATCTTCTTTTTTATAAGTGCTTAATGGAAACTTCATAAAAGCAATTGCCTCTTTATCAACTTGTGATAAAAAATAGCTCTGGTCTTTTGATTTATCATCGGCTTCATAAACAAAAGTTCCATCACTTTTAGCATAATGTCCTGTTGCCAAAAAATCACAACCTTTTTCTTTTGCAAATTTTAACATTGAACCAAATTTGATTTGTTTATTACATTTTACGCATGGATTTGGTGTTGTGCCTTCTAGATAAGACTCTACAAAATAGTCATAAATTTCACGTGTAAATTTATTACTTAAATCTAAAATATGGTATTTGATATTTAAAAACTTTGCTATATCTTCAATATGCTCTAAGTTTTTTTCATGATAACCATCATTTCTATTATGAAGTTTTAAATAAACTCCTTCAATTTCATAGCCATCTTTTTGAAGCATATAAGCAGTCACAGAAGAATCAATTCCTCCACTCATGCCTACCATTACTTTTTTTTTCATTACAGACACTTAAGAGTAATCACTTATAAATCCGCCACCTAAGCAATATTCGCCATCATATAAAACAAGACTTTGACCTAAAGTTACAGCTCTTTGAGGTTTATCAAATTTTACTATTACTTTATCGTCTGTAGTTTCAACAACAGTACATGCTTGTTTTTGTTGACGATATCGAACTTGTGCCATTAGTTTATCTCCAATTTTGGCAGGTTTTTCTAATACCCAGTGCATATGACTAGCTTCAACATTTTCATTCATTAGTAGTGGATGAACTGTATCTTGAACAACTGTTAAGGTATTATTTTCAAGATCTTTTTTAGCAGCATACCATGGCTTATGAATATGACCATCACTTTCTGTTTCTTTAATACCACCAAGACCAATACCCTTTCTTTGACCTAATGTGTAGCAAATAAGACCCTTATGCTTTCCTATTACTTTTCCATGTTCATCAATAATATCACCAGGAACTGCTTTTAAATGTTGTGTAATAAATTCATCGAATCTTTGATTCCCAATAAAACAAATTCCCGTACTATCTTTTTTATCACTAACACTTAAATTATGCTCTCTTGCTATTTCTCGAACTTCTGTTTTAGTTAAATCTCCAAGTGGAAACATTGCATGTGAAAGTTGTTCGCTTGATAGTGCATGTAAGAAATATGTTTGATCTTTTGAAGAATCTTTTGGAGTATCTAATACAAAATGCTCGCCATTTTTAGCTATTTTTGCATAATGTCCAGTTGCTATCATATCAGCACCCATTTTTTTTGCTTCATTTAAAAATACGTTAAATTTAATCTCACGGTTACATAAAATATCAGGATTAGGAGTAAGACCTTTTTTTAGACCTTCTAAGAATATATCAAATACTTTTGTTCTATATTCTTCAACAAAATCAATACCTTTTACATCAATTCCTAAAAGTTTTCCTACTTTTTTTGCATCTTCAAACTCTATTCTATTAGGACATTGGCTACCTTTAATTCCATATTCCCAATTTCGCATGAATAAGCCTTGTACTTCATAGCCTTGTTGCTTTAATAATAAAGCAGTAACTGAAGAATCAACGCCACCTGACATTCCTACAACTACTTTTTTCTTCATTTATATATCCTTTTCATTTCTTCTAAAGGAATAATCACTGATTCTCTATTTGCCCAATCTTTATGAGGAATAATAAGTTTTTCTGTATTGATTTTTTTATTATCAAAAAAGATTATATCTATATCCAAGGTTCTAGGCGCATCTTGAAAGGATCGCTTTCTTCCGAATTTATTTTCATATCTTTGCATTGCTTTTAATACAGCATTTGCACTAAGATTAGTTTTAAACGTGATTATACCATTTAAAAAATCATTTTGTTCTAAGAATCCAAAGGGAGGATTAAGAAGAAGTGGTGAAGTTTTAAGTACAGTAAATCTTGCATCTTGTCTTAAACATAAGATTAATTTATCAAATGTTTTTTTCATATTTCCAATATTTCCCCCAATACCAATAGTTACATGATATTTTTTATTTGTATCTTTTTTATAAGATTTAGGAAAATTTGGAGTATAAAAAAGTGTTAAATCTTTGCTAATTTTTTTTTTCAAATTTTTCTTCTTTTTCTTTAATTATAGTATTACAGCTTTACCATTTTTCATAACAACAGTATCTTCAATTCTAACACCAAACTCTTTTGGTAAATAAATTCCAGGTTCAATTGTAAAAACCATATTATCTTCAATTATTACATCTGATTTAGCATTTATATTTGGAAACTCGTGAATATCAAGTCCTACACCATGACCAGTACTATGAATAAACTTATCTGCGTATCCTGCTTTTTCAATTACAGTACGTGTTAGTGCATCAATTTGAGATGCTTTCATTCCTACACGTGCTTTTTCAATTGCGTTTAATTGAGCTTTATAAACTAAATCATAAATTTTTTGATGTTTTTTATTTTTAAACTTTTGCTCTCTTTTAAAAGATAATTTTTCAAAGTTTGCAGATGTAACGCAAGTTCTATCTGAACAATATCTCTTATATTTTACTCCTGCATCAACTAGTATTAAATCATTTAATTTTAATTTTTTAGAAGTAGGTAGTGCATGTGGTTTTGCTGCATTTTCATTAAATGCAACAATTGGATCAAAACTTAAGTCTAGTTTTCCGCTTTGACTCATTTTTTCAATTGCTTTAAAAAATATAAATTGTTCGCTTTGTTTAAAGCCATTTTTTCTAATGAATTTAGCTAAATTCTTAAAACCTTCACGACCAAGTTTTGCTGCTTTTTTTAATATTTTAACTTCTTCATCTGTTTTTATTATTCTTTTTAATTTTGAAAAATTCTCTTTTGGAATAAAAGTTGTTTTAATATCTTCTGACAATTTTACATAAGTAGAATATTTAAAATCATTTGGATCAAATACTATTTTCTTTATTTTGTTTTTGATTAATATTTCTTGTGCTGTTTTTATTAAGTTTGATGACTCTATAACTTCACAGTTTTTTGTAAACTCTTTTGCTTCTGTTGTATATCTTGCATCTGTAATAAAATAATTATCTCCACTTAGTGATAAAAAAAGTACATTATCACAAGAAAAAGAAGCTTCAAAATATACAGCATTCTCATTTAATAAAATAAAATTTTTCATAAAATCTCTTTCCTTTGGTATGGTTTAACGTTAATTTAAATATAATCTTACCTAAATTTTATAAAAGGAATATAATATGAAAATAGCCGTAATTCAAGGACCAAACTTAAATATGTTAGGTATTAGAGAACAACACATCTATGGTCCAATGAACTTAGAACAAATTCACGATCAATTAAAAAATGCAGCTGCACAAAATGGAGTTGAATTAGAGTTTTTCCAATCAAACTTAGAGGGTGAATTAGTTGATAGAGTTCAAGAGTGTTTAGGAACAGTTGATGGAATTTTAATTAATCCAGCAGCATATTCACATTCATCTATTGCTATTAAAGATGCATTAAGTGCAGTTGAACTTCCAACAGTAGAAGTACATATTTCAAATATTTACAAAAGAGAAGAGTTTAGACAAAAATCTGTAACTGCAAGCGCAACTACTGGTGTTATTTCAGGATTTGGACCATTTGGTTACCACATGGGATTAATTGCATTAATGCAAATTATTTCTGAAATTAAAGCTGTTGAAGAAGCTCAACAACAAGAAGTAACTGAATAATTCAAAATATATGAATATATTAAGTGCTAAGTGGGTTATTACCTGCGATGAAAACTTTAGTATCATTGAAAATGGTGCTATTGTTTTTTCTCATAAAATTATTGATATTGATACAATTTCAAATATCCAAAAAAAATATCCAAATGAAGAAATACAAGAGGCTGAAGAAAACTCTGTTTTAATGCCTGGACTTATAAACTCTCATGTTCATTTAGAATTTAGTGCAAATACAACAACATTAAAATATGGTAACTTCTTAGCTTGGCTAAACTCTGTAATTAAAAATAGAGATACTTTAATAGAAAAAGCTACTCAAAAACTAATCTCTACAAAATTAGACAGAATGAAAAAAACAGGTACTACAACAATAGGTGCAATTTCTTCTTATTCATTTGATTTAGAACCATGTGTAAAATCACCTATTAATACTGTATTTTTTTGTGAAGTAATTGGAAGTAAAGCTGATATGGCAGATACTTTGTTTGCTGATTTTAAAAGTAGACTTGAAGGAGCTAAACAATGCTCATCAAAAAGTTTTATTCCAGCTGTTGCTATTCATTCACCTTATTCAGTGCATCCATTTTTAGTAAGAGAGAGTTTAGCCCTAGCAAAACAAGAAAATCTTGCTGTTTCAAGTCATTTTTTAGAATCAAGTGAAGAGTTTGAATGGTTACATAAAAATGAAGGTTTATTTATAGATTTTTTTAAAAACTTTTTAAATCAAAGTACAGCGGTTACAAAACCTATGGAGTTTTTAACACAATTCTCAAATGTTAAAAAACTCTCTTTCACACATTGTGTGGAAGCAAGTAATGCTGACTTTGAAAAGATAAAATCTTTGAATGCAGTTATTAATCACTGTCCCACATCAAATAGGGTGCTTAACAATAGTAAATTAGATTTATCAAAATTAAAAGATATAAAGTTTTCTATTGGAACTGATGGTTTGAGTTCAAATAACTCTTTATCTATGTTTGATGAGTTAAGAACTGCTTTAATGATTCATGTAGATGAAAATATAATCGAATTTTCTAAAACTCTTTTAAAAGCTGCTACTTTAAATGGTAATATTGCTTTAGGATTGAATAAAGGAAGTTTAGAAAAACAAAAAGACGCAGATATAATATCTTTTAAATTACCAGATGAAATTGAAGATAAAGAAGATTTAGCGATGCAAATTATTTTACATACTAAATCTGTAAATAAAACTATAATAGGAGGAGAGTTTGTTTAATTTTTTTAAAATATTGTTTTCACCAATTATTGCAATATTAGACTTTATTACAAAATATTTTAAAACAATAGTATTTTTAACAATAATGTATTTTGTTGTTTACTCACCAAATGATAAAATGAACCAAAATGGCACTTTTGAAGTTGCTAATTTACAAAAAATTGAACTTTTTGGTCCAATTCTAGATGTTAGTAAAACCATGGGTGAAATTCAAAAAGCAAAACAAAATGTAAATATTAAAGGTGTGCTACTAGAAGTTAATTCTCCAGGTGGTGCAGTTGCTCCTTCTGTTGAATTAGCATATGCCATCAAAGAATTAAGTGCAATTAAACCTGTTGTTGTATATGCAAGTGGAATAATTGCAAGTGGTTCTTACTATGCTTCTATTTGGAGTGATAAAATTATTGCAAATCCTGGTGCAATGGTAGGTTCTATTGGAGTTATTATGCAAGGTGTTAACACTGAAGAGTTAATGGCAAAAATTGGAATTTCTACACAAACTGTAAAAGCTGGAAAATATAAAGAATCAGGGACTCCTACACGAAAATGGTTTGATTATGAAAAAGAACAATTACAAAGTATAATTGATGATACTTATAATATGTTTATCACAGATGTTGCAAATGCTAGAAAACTTGATGTTAAAAATCACACGCAATTTGCTGATGCAAAAGTATTTACTGCATCTCAAGCAAAAGAAGTTGGTTTAGTTGATGAGGTAGCTACTGTTTCAAGTGCAGAGAAAGCAATTGTTGAGTTAGCAGAAGTTGATATTGCTATTTGGCAAAAACAAGATAAATTTGATAAGTTTATTGATAAATTTATTAGTGAAACTGTTTCATCTATTTCAATGAATTTTGTAAGTGGATTAAAAGCTTATTAGAAAGTTTCTTTTGATTTAAAGAAGACAAAAGCAGATAGTTTTAAACTATCTGCTTTTTTTATGTTTGAATTACTTTTCAAGTCCTGTAACGATTTTATATGTATCATTTGCAATAACATACTCTTCATTTGTAGGAATAACAAAGATTCTAGCAGTAGAACTATTTGTAGCAATATCTCTAGGCTCTTGTGATCTTTTATTATTTTTAGTTGGATCTATATTTAATCCCATTCCATCAAGACCAGCACAAACAATTTCTCTGATTAATGCTGAGTTTTCACCAATACCACCTGTGAAACATAATGCATCAACACCATCAAGTGCAGCAACATAAGCTCCAACATATTTTTTAATATTATATGCTACCATTTCAACTGCTAATTTACATCTTTCATCACCAGCTTGCATACCTTCAAGAACTTCTCTTAAATCTGAAGATTTTCCAGAGATTCCTAAAATTCCTGATTTTTTGTTCATTACATCTAAAGCACCATCAATAGTTAAATTCTCTTGACTCATCATATATGAAAGTGCACCAGCACCAACATCACCAGCACGAGTTCCCATCATTAAACCTTGAACAGGAGTAAGACCCATTGATGTATCAATACATTTACCATTTAAAACAGCAGATACAGATGAACCGTTTCCTAAATGACAAACAATTACTCTTGTATTGTGTTTTTTGTCTAACATACCTTGCGCTTCATTTGATACAAAGTAATGTGAAGTACCATGGAAACCATATTTTCTAATACCATGTTTAGTATATTGGTCATAAGGTAATGCATACATGTAAGCATAATCAGGCATTGTTTGATGGAATGCAGTATCAAATACAGCAACATTAGGTTTACCTGGAATTAATTCTTGACAAATTTCCATTCCCATAATGTTTGCTGGATTATGTAAAGGAGCTAAAGGAATTAACTTTTTCATTGTTTCAATTACTTTTGGAGATACCATTACAGATGAAGCAAATTCTTCTCCACCATGAACAGCTCTATGTCCAATTGCATCAATATCATTAATTGAATCAATAACTTTACCTTCACCCTCACATAATGTTTTTAATACTAATTCAATAGCTTCTTTGTGTGTAGGCATTGCAACTTCTAATTTAAGTTTTGCATCATCACCAAATTCATGTTTTAAAACACCATCAATTCCTATTCTTTCACATAGCCCTACTGCTAAAACTTCTTTGCTTACTGGGTTCATTAACTGATACTTTAATGACGAACTTCCTGCGTTTAAAATAAATACTAACATATTTGCTTCCTTTTTTTTAGTTTAATTTAATTGTTATGCTTGAGTTGCTGTAATTGCAACTAAATTTGAGATATCTTCTACTGAACAACCTCTTGAAAGATCATTTACAGGTTTTGCTAAACCTTGAACAATTGGTCCATGAGCATCCGCTCCTGCAAATCTTTGAACTAATTTATATCCAATGTTTCCTGCTTGTAAATCTGGGAATACTAATACATTTGCATGACCAGCAACTTTTGAACCTGGTGCTTTTTTTGCTCCAATAGCTTCAACAATTGCAGCATCTGCTTGCATTTCACCATCAAAAGCGAAATCAACGTTTCTATCCTTTAAGATTTGTACAGCATTTTGTACTTTATCAACTAATGGATGCTTAGCACTTCCCATTGTTGAGAATGATAACATTGCAACTCTTGGATCTAAACCAACTACAGAACTAGCAGTTGCAGCAGTTGAAGATGCAATATCAGCTAATTGCTCAGCATTTGGATCTGGTAATACAGCACAATCTGCAAAAAGAATTAAACCATTATCTCCAAATTTACCATCAGCTGTTTCCATAACAAAAGCAGATGATACTGTTTTAATACCAGGAGCTGTTTTAATAACTTGAATTGCAGCTTTTAAAACATCAGCAGTCGGTGAGTTTGAACCAGCAACTAAACCATCAGCATCGCCAAGTCTTACCATCATACAACCAAAAAATCTTGGTTCTGTAGTCATGATTTCTGTAGCTTCTTCTCTAGTTAAACCTTTTTTTGCTCTAAGTTCAACTAACTCATCAATATATTTTTCAATACCATCAAATGACTTAGGATCAATAATTGTAGCTCCACCAATAAAAGCTCCACAAGATGCAGCTTGAGTTTTAATAGTCTCTTCATTACCAATTAAAACAACATTTGCTGTTTTTTCATCTAATACTTGTTGAGCAGCTTTAAGTACTCTTTCATCTTCTGTCTCTGGAAGAACAATAGTCTTTAAATTTGATTTTGCTTTCTCTTTAATACTTTCGATTAAACCCATTTTACGTTATCCTTTCTACTTTATAAAGTTGTGAAAGATTATAATTAAAAATCATAGCAAATAGATAGCATAATTTTATAACCTTCTTCGATATATATTGTATATTATATTTTTCTAAAAGTACATAAAATATACATAAAAATTTTAAAAATATAAAATTGTGACTTTTGGTAATAAAATATGATATAAATGACCTTTAAAGAGATTTTTTTAAAGTAAAATGTATAAAAGTTGTACGTTATGTGTAATAATTAAACGATATTAACTATCTGATTTTAACTTTTGGAAAATTTGTTAGTTTTACAAATATTAAAGCAGTCATAACTGCATCATTATATGCGTCATGTTTTCCCATAGTAGGAATTTGCAAATCTCTCATTATCGTGTCAAATCTTAAATCAATATTTGCTTGAGGAATTTTTTCAATTTTATAATCATAATAAATTGCAGATACTTCATAATTTTTATTTGGTAGGTATATTCCAAGTTTTGGTTTTATGTATTTATTTATCATTGCAATATCAAACTCTAAGTAATAACCAACAAGTTTTCTATTGCCAATAAAGTCAAGAAATTCTTCAATAACATTATCAATATCTTCTGCTTCTTCTAAATCCATCTCTCTTATATGATGAACTTTTATTGCTTCTATTTGTAGTTTTGTCTTTGGCTTTACAAATCTTACAAACTTTTTACTTGAAATTATTGTATTGTTTTTTATAATTACAGCACCTATAGATATAATATCATCAACTTTTGGATCTAAACCTGTAGTTTCACAATCAAAGCAGACAAATTCATCATCATTAGCTTTATCAAAAAGATAAGAGTACTTTTCATCTTTTAGATTTTTTTTATTAAAGTAGTTTTTTATTTGATTAAACATAATTCAACTTATAATGATGCTCTAGTTTTTTCTTTAATCTATTAACAATTTTAAAACTGTCTTTTAATAAATCTTTTTCCATTGTATTTAAATTATCGGGATTTATATAATTATCAATAACTTCACCACTATCCATTTTTTCAAGATTAGATTTTAATTTTATTGTTAATAAGAATTTAAATGCTTCAATTAATTCTGAAGCAAACTCTTCATCAAGTTCTCCTTTTTCTTGAAGTTCCTTGATTCTTTTTATTGTATTTAATCTCATTGATTTATATTCTAAAGATAATGTTCTTATACTTTGTACAATTATAAAAATACCACCTTTTTTAATATCAATTTCATTATTATGTTCTTTATTTTTTGAATCAAAAACAAAACCATCAAAGAAACCTAAAGGAACATCAAAATCCATAATGATTTTTGCAAAATGCATATAAAATGTTTTTGAAGTTGAGCCTATTTTAAAAATATATTCTTTTAGTTCTGTAAGCATTGCTCTATTTTCATTTACAGCCATTGCATCATAAAAAATTGCAAGATTCATAAAGTTATCACCACTTGGTTGTGTTATCCATTCATAAATTAGATCTTTATAATCTTTTTGTCTTCTACACCAATATGGATTTGAAACCATAATATTACCTTCACATCTAGGAAATCCAAAATCAACAAGATATTCAGTATATTCATGTGTGAATTTTAATATTTCTTCATCGCTTAAAGAACAATTATCATCTATTATTAAAGCATTATCTTGGTCCGTTTTTAGTATTTGCTCACCTCTCCCTTCACTACCCATAACAACAAGACAGGCATTTGTTAATAATTCTTTTGGTGCAGTCATTTTAAATAGTTTATCCATTACATTTCTATTTAATTGATTAATTAATTTAGAAATAAAATCTACTTTTACACCTTTTGCATTAAGAGATTTTATAATTTTTGTAAAAGATTGACTTGCTTTTTTTAATTCTTCAATTGTTTCGGCTTTTGCAATTGTATTTGATACAGAGAATGTATGTGTTGCAAAGAAAGAAGATAAAGATATTTGGTCAATAATTCCACAAATTTCATCATTATCATTTTTTACTACGACTCTTTTTAATCCATGTTTAGCCATGATTAATTGTGCATTAAACAAAAAATCATTTTCATTAACGTATACTAGACCTTCATTTGATATTTTTCCAACAATATCATCAAAATCCATTCTATTTAAAATTACTTTTTCTCTAAAATCTGAATCTGTAACAATATACATTTTATTCTCATCATCTTTTAAAAGTAAAGTTGGAACTTTCTCTTTTTTGATTGTAGTAACTGCATCAAAAATAGATGTTTCATAAGGCAAAACTATAGCCCGATGGACATTTGCTTCTTTTACCTTTGCTACCATTAAATTTGAAAGTTCTTTGTTTTTTTCATTATTAATATTTGCATTTAGTTTTTGAGATATTGATTGAAAGAAAAAACTCTCTAATAAGCTATTTTCTCGTAAAGTTTTAATAAAAACTTCTTTTGCTAAGACATAACAAATAGTCTCTTGAGCAGTTACAAAAGTATGTTTAGAATAATTTTCAATTAGAGAAATTGGATCAAAAAACTCATTATTTGAATAGATTGATAAAACTTCATCTTCATGTTTTTCTTGAACTAAACCTTTTAAAATAAAGTAAATATTTTCTGGTTCGTCTCCTTGCTTTTGTATAATTTCATCTTTTTTCAAGTAGACAATATCTAAGGCTTCAGCAAATTTCTCTAACTGAGCTTTTGTAAGATTTTCAAAAGGGTGAATTGATTTTAGAAAAGTTGTTTGTTCTAGTATACTCATTTTAAAGTCTTTATTATTAATTTTTGATTCTTATAGTTAAAGATTATCATAGGCAAAATGATATAAAACTGAAATCAATAATAAAAATTTACAAAATATTTATTTTTTATTTAACAAAGAGGTTTTATCCTCTTTGTTTTAAACTACTAATGATCAACAGCTCCAGCTGACCCAATACCAGTATTTGCTCTAACATTTTGAGCTCTAAACATCTCTTTTTCATCTTTTCCTCTTTGAGAATTATCTGTTTTAGAGAAGAACCAAATTGAAACAAATGCTAAAGTTACTGAGAATAAAGCAGGGTGTTTATAAGGGAATAAAGCTTCTTCATTTCCTAAAATAGAAACCCATACAATTGGCCCAATAATTACAAGAGTAACAGCAGTGATAAGACCGATAAATCCACCAATAAATGCACCTCTCGTTGTTAATCCTCTCCAGTAAATAGATAAGAATAAAATTGGGAAGTTAGCAGATGCAGCAATACCAAACGCTAATCCAACCATATAAGCAATATTTTGTTGCTCAAATGCAATACCAAGTGTAACACCAACAATTCCAACGATTATAACTGTAATTTTAGAAATTTTTACAACTTTTTCGTCAGTTGCATTTGGGTTAATAACATTTGCATAAATATCATGAGATATTGCAGAAGCACCTGCAAGTGTAAGACCAGAAACAACTGCTAAAATAGTAGCAAATGCAACAGCTGAAATAAATCCTAAGAATGCATTTCCACCTAACATATGTGATAAGTGAATAGAAGCCATATTATTTCCACCAAATAACTTACCATCTACGAAGTATTGAGCTCCATCTGCAGAGTTTAAGAATGCAATTGCACCAAAACCAACGATTGTAATAATAATCCAGAAATAACCAACAAAACCAGTTGCATAAACAACAGATTTTCTTGCTTCCTTAGCATTACCAACAGTAAAAAATCTCATAAGAACGTGAGGTAAACCAGCAGTTCCTAACATAAGAGCCATACCTAAAGAAATAGCAGAAATAGGGTCAGAAATAAATCCACCAGGAGCAAGAATTGATTCACCTGCTGAATGATTTTCAACAGCTTGAACTGCTAAAGATTCAAAAGAGAAATCAAAGTGATATAAAACCATAATTGCCATGAATGATACACCTGAAAGTAATAAACAAGCTTTGATAATTTGTACCCAAGTAGTTGCTAGCATTCCACCAAATGTAACATATACAATCATTAATGCACCAACCATGAATACAGCATATTCATATTCCATACCAAATAATACTTGAATTAATTTACCAGCTCCAACCATTTGAGCAATTAAATATAAAATTACAACGGCAATAGAACCAAACGCAGCAAGAGTTCTAATTTCTTTTTGGCCTAATCTATAAGCAGCAATATCAGCAAAAGTAAATTTACCTAAGTTTCTTAACTTTTCTGCCATAAAGAATAAAATAACTGGCCAACCAACTAGGAATGAAACTGCATAGATAACACCATCATAACCTTTTAAGTAAATAAGACCTGAAACTCCTAAGAATGCAGCAGCAGACATGTAATCTCCAGCAATTGCTAAACCATTTTGAAAACCTGTAATTCCACCACCAGCAGTATAAAAATCACTTGCAGATTTAGTTTTACTAGCAGCCCAGTAAGTAATACCAAGTGTACCAGCAATAAAAATTAAGAACATAATAATCGCAGGAATATTAAGATCTCTTTGAACCGCTTCAAATTCAGCATCACCAGCAGCAAACGCTGTTAGTGCAAAAATTGTAATTAGTGTTAATATTTTAAGCATTAAATTAAATCCTTTACATCTTTTTTAATTTCATTTGTTAAGTCTTCAAACTCACCATTTGCTCTTTTTACATAAATAAGAGTTGTAATAAAACTAATAACTAAGATTGCTAAAGCAATTGGAAAAGCTATTGTAGTAACTCCATCACCAATTTTTGTTGCTAATACTTCTTTGTTAAATGCAATTACCATGATAAATGTATAAAACATTACTAATACAAAAACACCTAATTTTATACCGAAACTAGTTCTTTTAGATACTAATTCTTGATACTTTGGATTAGATTCAATTCGTTCAACTAAGTCCTTGTTCATTCTGCTTCCTTGTCATATAATATAACTAAATATTATACTTATATTTAAATTTTGATAATCAATGCTAATGATTGTAGTAGCATTAAAATAGCAAATCTTAATTTATTATACATAGATAAGATCATAAAAAGTTCAAAAATCATAAAAAGTTATGTAGAAATAATGTACATTTTGTAAAAAAGTAACAAAAATAAGCATAATAAATTATTAAATTTAATAGTAAAATTTAATATCAATTTAAGGTATGTTAAAAAGCTATATTATAATATTAAAAATTATATATTTTGAGTAGTATAGTAATATAAAGAGATAAATTGTTACTAAAGAGATAAACTCTTTAGTAACATTATTTTTCTAATCTAGTGATCAACAGCACCATCAGCGCCGAAACCAGTTTCCGCTCTAACTTTTTGTGCTTCGAAAGCATGAATTTCATCTTTTGCTCTTTGCGATTTATCAGTAATTGAGAAGAACCAAATACTTATAAATGCAACAGCAACAGAGAATAGTGCAGGGTGTTTATAAGGGAAGATAGCTTCTTCATTTCCTAATACAGAGACCCAAACAACAGGACCTAATATCACAAGTACAACAGCAGTGATAAGACCCATAAGTCCACCAATAAATGCACCTCTTGTAGTTAATTTAGACCAATAAATTGATAAGAAAAGAATTGGGAAATTTGCAGATGCTGCAATAGCAAATGCAAGTCCTACCATAAATGCAATATTTTGATGTTCAAAAGCAATACCTAATGCAACACCAACAACACCAATAATAATAACAGATCTTTTTGAAACTGCCATTTCTTTTGCTTCATCAGCTTTACCTTTACAAATTACATTAGCATAAATATCATGAGATATTGCAGATGCACCAGCTAGTGTAAGTCCTGAAACAACAGCTAAAATAGTAGCAAATGCAACAGCTGAAATAAATCCTAAGAATATATCTCCACCAACAAAATGTGATAAGTGAATTGCAGCCATATTATTTCCACCAAATAGTTTTCCATCAACAAAATACTGTGCACCTGCATCAGAATTTAAGAAAACAATTGCTCCTAATCCGATAATTGCAATTACTAAATAGAAGTAACCAATAAAACCAGTTGCATAAACAACAGATTTTCTTGCTTCCTTTGCATTACCAACTGTAAAGAATCTCATTAAAACATGAGGTAAACCAGCAGTTCCTAACATTAATGCAAGACCAAGTGAAATAGCAGAAATAGGATCAGAAATAAAACCACCTGGTGCCATAATATCTTGACCTAAGGTATGTGTTTCAACAGCTTTTGTAGCTAATAATGTAAAATCAAAATCAAATTGTTGTAAAATCAAGAATGCCATAAATGTTACACCTGATAATAATAAAACTGCTTTAATAATTTGTACCCAAGTAGTTGCAAGCATACCACCAAAAGTAACATAAATAATCATCATAACACCAACAAGCATTACAGCATATTCATATTCTAAACCAAATAATACTTGAATTAATTTTCCAGAACCAACCATTTGTGCGATTAAATATAATGTAACAACTGATAAAGAACCAAATGCTGCTAATACTCTAATTTCTTTTTGACCAAGTCTAAAAGCTGCAATATCAGCAAAAGTAAATTTACCTAAGTTTCTTAATTTTTCAGCCATTAAGAATAAAATTACAGGCCATCCAACTAAGAATCCAACTGCATAAACTAAACCATCATAACCTTTTAAGTAAACTAAACCAGAAAGTCCAAGGAATGATGCAGCTGACATATAATCACCAGCAATTGCCATACCATTTTGGAATCCAGTTATTCCTCCACCTGCTGTATAAAAGTCACTTGCAGATTTTGTTTTGCTAGCTGCCCAATA
Source organism: Arcobacter peruensis (assembly GCF_003711085.1). Taxonomy (NCBI): domain Bacteria; kingdom Pseudomonadati; phylum Campylobacterota; class Epsilonproteobacteria; order Campylobacterales; family Arcobacteraceae; genus Arcobacter; species Arcobacter peruensis. Next base: position 1,287,225 of record NZ_CP032363.1, on the reverse strand, counting down.
AGTAACACCTAAAGTTGCTCCAATAAATACAAAGAACATTACAATCGCAGGAATATTAATATCTCTTTGAACCGCTTCAAATTCTGCATCACCAGCTGCGAATGCAGCAATTGCAAAAATAGAAATTAGTGCTAAAATTCTAAACATTATAATGCATCCTTTATATCTTCTCTTATTTCATTTGTTAAATCTTCAAATTCACCATTTGCTCTTTTTACATAAATTAATGTAGTAATAAAACTAATAACAATAATAGCTGCTGCAATTGGAAATGCTACTGTCATTACACCATCACCTAATTTTGTACCTAATAAAGTTGGTTCAAATGCTATAGTTAAAATGTATGCATAAAACATAACTAATACAAAAATTGCAAGTTTGATTGAAAAACTTGACCTTTTTTTAATTAGTTCTTGATACTTTGGGTTGTTTTTGATTCGTTGTACTAACTCATCATTCATTTCTGCCTCCTACGGTTTATTAAATGAAGAAAATTAATATATTCTAATTGAAAAATTAAAACATAGCAATAGTCTAGCATTTTAAAAATGAGCCTAATTATAGTAGTATAAAATTATGTTAAAGAGGTGTTTAGGGTATTTAAGTTTAATTTAAATTTAAATAATAATAAGTGTAACTTTTAGAAGCGCCAAGGAGTAAAAGAATAATTTATTCTTTTACTCCTTGATATTTTAGCTTGTGTAAAATGTTGTTTTTGCTGGAGTTAAGTTTCTAAGTTTTAAAAACATCATTGATGTCATAATTGCATCATTTAAAGCATCATGTTTTCCTAAAGATGGAATATCTAGTTCTTTCATAATAGTATCAAATTTTAAATCAATAAATTCATATTCACTAGTTTTTTTCTTTGATTTAAAAAACATTGATGATACTTCAATACTTTCATTTGGTAAGTTTATTCCAATATATTGTTTAGTGTATTTTGAGATCATTGCTATATCAAATTTTATGTAATAGCCAACTATTGGACGAGAGCCAATAAAATCTAATAATTTTAGTATTGCTTTTTTAGGACTTACTGCATTTTCTAAATCTATAGGACGTATATGATGAATTTTAATAGATTCAGCACTAATATTTTTTGAAGGCTTAACAAAAATATTAAACGTTTCTCTCATAATTACCTTATTATCTTTTATATGAACTGCACCAATAGAAAGTATTTCGTCTTTTCTTGGGCTTAACCCTGTTGTCTCACAATCTAGACATACATATTCATTATTTAAAGGTTCATCAAATAAGAAGTCATATTTCTTATCTTTTAATTTTTTTCTATTCCAATTTTTTAAAAACTTGTTAAACATTATGAAATCTTATCTGTTTTAAAAGAGTAGGCTATAAACTTTTTAAAATCAATTACAATTTTGAAAGAATCTTTTAATAAATCTCGTTCAATTTTACCAAGGTTATGAGTATCTATTTCATTGTTTATTTCTTTATTTTCAAGTATTTTAACTAGTTGAGACTTTAATCTTAAAGTATTTACAACATCAAAAGCTTCAAGTAATTCGGCAGCTTTTTCTTTTTCTAAAACTTTTCTTTGCTCTAATATTTTGATTCTTTTTACTGTTGTAGTTTCTCTAATTTTTTCTCTTAATGCTAATGATCTAATACCTTGAACAATTGGGAAAACTGCAGTTTTTTTAATATCTATATAATGTACTTTTGTCATAAAATTTGCAACCGTACTAGGTGTGTCAAAAGCTAAAGTAGCTTTTGCAAAATATGCCATAAAAACATCTTTGTCATGTAGTTTATCAAATAAATCATCTTTTAAATTAATTAAAAGTTGCTTGTCTCCTGCAACTGCAAAAGAATCAAAGAAAATAGCTAAATCCATATAATTTTGCATATCAGGAGCATCGATCCATCTTTTTGTCTCTTCTTTATATTCACTAACAGTTTTACACCAAAATGGATTAGAAACCATAATATTACCTTCACAAGGAGGATAACCAAAATCTATAAGATGTGCTGTCAGTTTTTCCATATAAGGTCGATATAAATTTACGTCAACGCCATCTTTAATAACTAATGCATTGTCTTGGTCAGTTTTTATGATTTGCTCATTTCTTCCTTCACTTCCCATAACAATCAAACATGCATCTTTTTTAAGTTCAGTTGGAACAACTAAGTTATATAGTTTTTGGTAAACTTTTGTATTTAGTTGTCCAATCAAATTTGAGATATGGTTTACTTTCACACCTTTTGCTTGTAAACTTTTAATAATATTAATTAAATCATTACTTGAATTTTTTAATTCTTCAATTGTTTTAGCTTTCTTGATTTTTGTATCAACAACATATGTATTATTAGCAAAATGTGATAGAACATCAATTTGTTCTAAAACACCAATCATTTTACCTTCATTATTTGTTACACCAATTCTTTTGATATTTCTTTTGATTAAAACTGTAAGTGCTTCAAATAAGTAGTCATCATTACAAATAGTCATTAATGGGAATACCGCAATATCAGATACTGGTATATCAAGAGTTCTTTTCTCTAATAATACTTTAACTTTTAGAAGTGAATCTGTAATTATCCCATAAGTTTCATCTTCTTTTTTTACAATAATTGTTGATGTTTTAAAGTTCATTGATTTTTCAATAGCATCTATTAATTTTGTATTCTCATCAACTATACAAGCTTCATGTATAATTGTATCTTCAACTTTTGCAATCATAAAAGATGATAATTCAGATGTATACTCTTTGTCTTTTAATGTTTGAATTTTATTTACAAGGTTTTTTAAAAAAAAATCTTTAAATTTTTGATTTTCTTCAATTAGCTTTAAAAATGTTTTCTTTTCTAATTCGTAACAAATTAAATCTTCATGAACTTTAAAAGTATGTTTTGTTTCATTATATATTAAAGAGTTAGCATCAAAGGAATCTTCTTGATGATAATCCATAACAACTTCATCATCACTATATTCATAAACTGAACCTTTTATAATAATAAAGAAATGATTAGATATTTTACTTGGACAAATTAATGTTGAATCTTTTGGATAATAAGCTATATCCATATGTTTAATACAATCGTTGATTTGATTTTGATTTAAAACTTCGAAAGGATGTATATTTGAAAGAAAGTCTTCTTGATCTCTTAAGCTCATTAAGTTTCCTTGAATTAGTATTTTTTTATATTAATTAATTTTAACATAAAAAAATACTAAAAGTATGCCCAAGGGCATACTTTATAGTAAGTCTAACTAGTGATCAACAGCCTCACCAGCTCCAGAAGGAATTCTGATTGACTCTACAAGATCTTGAATCTCTTGTGGAGGCTCAGGAGTCATTCTAGAAATAACTAACGCCACTACTAAGTGAAGTATTGTTCCAATCGTACCGAAGCTCGCTGGAGAAATTCCTAAGAAGTAATCTTCAGGTTTTCCGCCACCCCAGATGAAATAGAACGCATAACCAACAGTTGCAACAAGACCAGTAATAATACCAGCAATCGCACCCTCTTTGTTCATTCTCTTATCAAATACACCAAGGATAATTGTTGGGAAGAATGCAGCTGCAGCAATACCAAATGCTAAAGCAACAACTTGTGCAACAAATCCTGGAGGGTTAATCCCTAAGTACCCCGCAACACAAATAGCAGCTACTGCTGATATTCTTGCATAAGTTAACTCTGTTTTTTCATTTAATGTTGATTTACCAGTTTCTTTGTCTTTGTAAACAACTTGTCCCATAAGGTCATGAGAAATTGCTGATGCAATTACAAGTAATAACCCTGCTGCTGTTGATAATGCTGCTGCTAAACCACCAGCTGCAATAAATGCAATTACCCAGTTAGGTAAGTTTGCAATTTCAGGATTCGCAAGTACCATGATATCTCTATCAACGTATAACTCATTTGCAATTCCGTTACCTTTAGCAAGTTCTGCAGCATCTGCAGCACCTTTACCATTAGTTACAAGTCTATGTCCATCTTCGCCTCTTTTATCACCATCAAATGCTGGTTTACCTTTAGCTCCATCGAATGCTTTACCTGTAGCATATTGAATTTTACCATCGCCATTTCTATCATGCCATGCAATTAATCCACCATTTTCCCAAGTTTTAAACCAGTTCCCATTGTTACCTTCAATCTCACCATTTACAAACGCTTTATATTCAGTGTTTTGTAAGTTTTTGATTAAGTTAACTCTTGAGAATGCAGCAACAGAAGAAATAGTTGTATACATAATCGCAATAAAGATTAACGCCCATCCAGCAGATATTCTAGCATCTTTAACAGTTGGTACTGTAAAGAATCTAACAATAACGTGAGGAAGTCCAGCAGTACCAAGCATTAACGCTGTAGTTAACATAAATGTATTCCATAAGTTACCTGGTTGTGTATATTCAGTAAATCCTAAATCAGAAATAGACTGATCAAGTGCATGTAACAGATATGTTCCTTCAGGAATTACAGAAACTCCAGAATCAAATGCAAATGTAGTTTGACCAAACACACCTAATTGAGGAATGAATGTATCAGTAACTTGTAATGATAAGAAAATTGCAGGAATCATGTATGCAAAAATCATAACAACATATTGAGCAACTTGTGTATATGTAATACCTTTCATTCCACCTAAAACAGAATAGAAGAATACAACACCCATACCGATTAATACACCAGTATTTACATCAACTTGTAAGAATCTAGAGAATACAATTCCAACACCTCTCATTTGTCCAGCAACATATGTGAACGAAACGAAGATAACTGAAATAACTGCAACTAATCTAGCTGTGTCAGAGTAGTATCTGTCACCAACAAAATCAGGAACTGTAAACTTACCAAATTTTCTTAAGTAAGGAGCAAGTAACATTGCAAGTAGAACGTATCCACCAGTCCAACCCATTAAGAAAGCACCACCATCAGAACCTTTAAAAGAAATAAGACCTGCTAGTGAAATAAATGAAGCTGCTGACATCCAGTCTGCTGCTGTCGCCATACCATTTGCAATTGGATGAACACCACCACCTGCAACATAGAAATCTTTAGTTGAACCAGCTTTTGCCCATAAAGCAATACCAATATAAACTGCGAATGAAATACCTACAAATAGGTAAATTAATGATTGTAATTCCATTTTTTGAATCTCCTATTCGTGAACGCCGTATTTCTCGTCAATTCCTGTCATTACTTTAACGTAAACAAAAATTAATACTACGAATACATAAATTGCACCTTGTTGTGCAAACCAAAATCCTAATTTAACACCACTAATCTCAATAGCGTTAAGTTCGTTAATAAATAAAATACCACAACCGAAAGAAACAATAAACCAAACTACAAGTAGTTTAAGAATCATTGAAATGTTTTCTTTCCAGTATGCTTGTGCCTTTTCTGGACTCATCCTGCTCTCCTTATTTTTTATCATTAAATAAATGAATCATTTAATAATTTAACATTGAAAGTATAATAAGTGTAGATAGCAAAAAGATAGCAATTAAAATTTTTTTTGAAAAGTTTTTTTTGAAGGTAGCGTTAAGGTAGCAAATAACGCTAGTAAAGCCCAAATAATGGGCTTAGTTAAACAGAGTAATATCTGTCAATTTTGTAACCTAAACCTCTAATATTCTTTATGAAATCTTCTTTTAGTGCTTTTTTTAGCCTTGAGATCTCTGCTCTTATAGTAGGATTATCAATATTCTCTCCATCCCAGATGTCAATTCTAAATCGCTCGAAGTCTACTATCATATTTATATTAAGTGCTAGAATATGAATTATCTCTAATTGCTTCTTTGTTAGGTTCTGTGGTTCTCCATTAAAATATAAGGTTTGAGTATCTTTTGCATAAGAGTAATTTTCTGAGAATCTTATGTGAGAAGTATTGCTTTGATCTTTTTTTAATAATTGGTTTATTTTTATACCTAGTTCTTCTAGATGAAAAGGTTTTTTTATATATTCTCTACAACCTAAGTCATATGCTTTAGAAATATCTTCAATATCAATTTGCGCAGATATATAAATTGTCGGAATATATATCTTTTTTTCATTAAGTTCAGACAAAATTGTAAAGCCATCTTTAGTAGGAACGTTTATATCCATAATTAGAAGGTCAAAAGAGGTATCAACACTGTCAATAACATCTTGTCCATCAGTAAAACTTTCAACCATATGCCCAATATTTCTTAAATACTCACATATTGAGTTATTTAACATTAATTCATCTTCAAGTAATAGTATTTTCATTTATTTTAAACCTATAAGTAAATTTTGTTTCTTTATCGTTTGAATCTAATCTTATTATAACTAAATTCTTGTCACAGATTTCTTTTACAATTTTTAAGCCCAGACCAAATCCACCACGGGCAGAATTTTCTCTATAAAAATCATCAAAAATTTTATTTTGATATTCAATTTTTTTAGAATGTGTTGTAATTGAAAATTCAACTTCATTATCATTTATATAATCAAGTCTTACAAAAATAGGTGATTTTGCATATGAATATTTTATGGCATTTGATATATTATTATCTATAACTCTTTGAAATTCTGTAATATTAAATTTTATATAAATATCTTCTTGTATATTACTAACAAAATATAAAGAGTTTGATTTTGCAATTTCTCCAAAAAAATCTAATCTATGCATAACGATATTTGAAAGATTTAAATACTCTTTTTCATATATAACTCTATCTTTTTTTATTAAATATGATAGGTCATCATAAATATATTGAATTATTTTTGCTCCTGATTCTATATGGGTAATATATTTGTTTTCAGGAACTTTCATTTTTAGTAAATCAATATTTGTTTGAATTATTGATAAAGGAGTGTTGATTTCATGTACGGAGTTTTTTATAAAAGTTTTTTGTGATTCAATAAGCTTTGTAAGCTCTTTTGTCTTTTCATCTACTTTATATTCTAGATTTTTATTTAAGTCTTCTAGCATATGAGTTTTTAATTTTATATTATTCATTGCATCTGTTGCATAATTTGCAATAACTTTAAACTCTCCAAAAATAATTCTATTTTGATTTATTGGTTCATCATTTTTTTGTGATTCTTTAAAATATTTACCAATTTCTTTTACATCATTTAAAATAAGTATAGTTGCATTTTTATAAATGAATATAGAATAAAGTACTAACATTATTGTTAGTGATGTTATTTGTAAAGTATAATCAGATATTTTTTGATTGTACTCATAGTTTTTTGCAAGTACAAGTTTATTTATCTTATCTAAATATACACCTTTGCCAATAGTCCAGTTCCATTCTTTATATGAGTTTGCATACGATATTTTTTTTGCATTATCTTCTATATCTGGTTTATACCAAACATAATCAATATAACCTCCCTCATTTTTTTTTGAAATATTAATTAATTCTTCTATAACTTTTTTTCCATTTACATCGGTAAGTTTAATTAAATTTTCTCCAATTTTAGTATTTTCAATTGGATGATATAAAGAGGTTCCATCAAATTCATATATAAATAAATAGTCATTTATATTATCACTTACTCTTAGTTTTGTTAATGCTTCTAATACTTCTTTTTGTATTTGTTTAGTACTTTTATTTTTTTTATGTTTAGTATGGTAATAATCTATAAAATTAATTACAGAGTTAACATCATTTTTTATTAAAGCTTGTTGATTAGTTGAATAATCAGTTTTTAATGTAAGAATTTTTTCTTGTAACTCTTCATGAGCATTGTTAATTATTATAAAAGTAAAAAAAGAAATTAATATAATAATAAAAAGTATACTGTAAAGAATTAGATGATATAGACTTTTGGCTTTGAACATTGAGTTTATCCTAGGTAAATTTAATGAAGTTGTATATTAAGGATATCTTTTTTTTGATAAAGAGTTACTTTGAAAATATGATTTGTAGATTAGTTTATTGTAAGATTTTATGGTGACCCGTGATGGATTCGAACCATCGGCCACCTCCTTAAAAGGGAGATGCTCTACCAGCTGAGCTAACGGGTCACATAAATAAAAAGTGGCGCGGTAGAAGGGACTCGAACCCTCGACCTCCTACGTGACAGGCAGGCGTTCTAACCAACTAAACTACTACCGCGCTTAAAAATACTAAATACAAAAATTGTAAATAGATGTCACAATTAAAATAAGATTTAAAAATCAATGCCACTGCATTTTGTGATTCTTAAAAATGGTGGTCGATGCAAGACTCGAACTTGCGACGTCTACCTTGTAAGGGTAGCGCTCTACCAACTGAGCTAATCGACCATATAAATGTTAGTGGTGATCCCTAGGGGATTCGAACCCCTATGGTTGGAATGAAAATCCAAAATCCTAACCATTAGATGAAGGGACCATAATCAAATAACATTTATAAATGGTGACCCGTGATGGATTCGAACCATCGGCCACCTCCTTAAAAGGGAGATGCTCTACCAGCTGAGCTAACGGGTCACATAAATAAAAAGTGGCGCGGTAGAAGGGACTCGAACCCTCGACCTCCTACGTGACAGGCAGGCGTTCTAACCAACTAAACTACTACCGCGCTTAAAAATACTAAATACAAAAATTGTAAATAGATGTCACAATTAAAATAAGATTTAAAAATCAATGCCACTGCATTTTGTGATTCTTAAAAATGGTGGTCGATGCAAGACTCGAACTTGCGACGTCTACCTTGTAAGGGTAGCGCTCTACCAACTGAGCTAATCGACCATATAAATGTTAGTGGTGATCCCTAGGGGATTCGAACCCCTATGGTTGGAATGAAAATCCAAAATCCTAACCATTAGATGAAGGGACCATAATCAAATAACATTTATAAATGGTGACCCGTGATGGATTCGAACCATCGGCCACCTCCTTAAAAGGGAGATGCTCTACCAGCTGAGCTAACGGGTCACATAAATAAAAAGTGGCGCGGTAGAAGGGACTCGAACCCTCGACCTCCTACGTGACAGGCAGGCGTTCTAACCAACTAAACTACTACCGCGCTTAAAAATACTAAATACAAAAATTGTAAATAGATGTCACAATTAAAATAAGATTTAAAAATCAATGCCACTGCATTTTGTGATTCTTAAAAATGGTGGTCGATGCAAGACTCGAACTTGCGACGTCTACCTTGTAAGGGTAGCGCTCTACCAACTGAGCTAATCGACCATATAAATGTTAGTGGTGATCCCTAGGGGATTCGAACCCCTATGGTTGGAATGAAAATCCAAAATCCTAACCATTAGATGAAGGGACCATAATCAAATAACATTTATAAATGGTGACCCGTGATGGATTCGAACCATCGGCCACCTCCTTAAAAGGGAGATGCTCTACCAGCTGAGCTAACGGGTCACATTAAGTAAAAAGTGGCGCGGTAGAAGGGACTCGAACCCTCGACCTCCTACGTGACAGGCAGGCGTTCTAACCAACTAAACTACTACCGCGCTTAAAAATACTAAATACAAAAATTGTAAATAGATGTCACAATTAAAATAAGATTTAAAAATCAATGCCACTGCATTTTGTGATTCTTAAAAATGGTGGTCGATGCAAGACTCGAACTTGCGACGTCTACCTTGTAAGGGTAGCGCTCTACCAACTGAGCTAATCGACCATATAAATGTTAGTGGTGATCCCTAGGGGATTCGAACCCCTATGGTTGGAATGAAAATCCAAAATCCTAACCATTAGATGAAGGGACCATAATCAAATAACATTTATAAATGGTGACCCGTGATGGATTCGAACCATCGGCCACCTCCTTAAAAGGGAGATGCTCTACCAGCTGAGCTAACGGGTCACTATTATCTTAAGAATATTTTCTTAAAATGGAGTGGAATTATAATAGATTTCTTTTTATTTGTCAATAGTTTTTTTAATAAATTCATAAATTTTTGCAAGGGCTGTTTTTGCTGCTTGAATTTGTACTTCTTCTCTATTGCCATTAAAGTGATAAATATCAATTATTTTTTCTTCTTTAAAGCCCATTATACCGATAACAACAGTACCTATTGGTTTATTAATTGAACCGCCACCTGGACCTGCAATTCCTGATACTGCAATAGCATAATTTGCATCAAGTTTTTTTGTAATTCCATCAAGCATTTGACTTACAACTTCTTCACTTACAGCTCCATATTTTTCAAGTGTAGAATTCTTTACATTTAATTGTTTATTTTTTATATTATTTGAATAGCTTACAATTGCCCCATTAAAAATATCTGATGAATTTGGCACTTTTGTAATCATATATGAAATAAGACCACCTGTACAAGATTCTGCTGTTGTAATTGATTGTTTATTAATTCTAAGCATATCTTGAAGTTCTTGCATTTGTATGTCATTGAAAATTTCATCATACATAAGTATTACCTTTATATATTATTAATATATTATGATATACAAAATTAAATTAAAAAAGATTTATTTATGGAAGTTTTGGATTAAAAATTAAGTTAATAAAATAAGAGATAAAACTCTTATTTTATTTTTTAGAAATTAAACAGGTTCTGGATCTGTTAAGTCTGCTAAGAATTGTTCTTCATCAAATTCTAAATTTAAGTAGTCACATACTTCTTTAATATCTCTTTGTGCATTTCCTAAACAAGAAGTTGCACCTGGAGATGGAGTCATATTAAAGATAATACCATTACCTTCACTTAATGATGCTTCTCCTAACATTAGTTTTTGTTCATCTTTATTAAGAACTTGAGGTCTAACACCACCAAATCCTTTTGCATATTCAATATCATCTTTTGTTAATGATGGAACAATTTTTTGTGCATCTTTAACAAATAAACCTTTATTAATTCCTGGAACTTCAAATAAGAAGTTTTTAAATACATAGTTTCTAATTTCTGAATCTTTTAATAAGTCCCAGAATATTTTTAAGATATTTCCATCAATATTCATAGTTTTTAAACATTGACCAACAGAACTTAATCCTTTATATCTTTCTAATACACCAAGTGCTAATGCAGTTGGTCCGAATCTTGTTTTACCATCTTCTAAAATATCTGGATCACCATGTAATGCAGCAAATGGTAATTTATCATTTTGTACCATGTAAACTTTTCCATTTAAAAATTCACCACTAGTAATATAGAACGATCCAGCCATTGATAAAGAACCCATATGTTTACCGTAACCCATTTTATGAGCTAAGTATAATGAGTGAGCACCAGCGTTTACAACAACAAAATCAGCTGTATATACAGTACCATTTACAGTTGTTAATTTGTATTTATCTCCAACTTTTTCTATATCTTCAACTTCAGAGTTATAGAAAATATCTGTTGTTTTTGATTCATCAGCTTCTTGACCAGCTTTTGCTAATTCTTCAGTCATAGCACCATAATCAACAGTAGTGTACTCATCTCTAGCACCCATTGCTACGATTTCTTCTGGTCTATCTTTAGTTTGCTCTTTGTCGGCATAAACTAATTTAGGTTCTAATTCTCTTAATTGTTCTTTATCCCATAATTCTAAGTAAGGGAATAATTCTTTGAATTCATTGTATCTATTTGTAATAAATTCAACTTCTTCTTTTCCAACACCTAAAGCCATTTTTTGATGTTTAAACATGATTTTTTCTTCTAGTCCATATTGTAAACAGAACTTTTCAATCATTTTTGCAGTTCTTTTTGTGATTTTCGCTTTGTCTAAAGTATAGTTCGTTTCGATATCACCAACGTGAATTGTTTGAGAGTTACTACTACCTTTTGAATTTAAAGTAGCTAAAGCTTCATACTTTTCTAACATACAAATATTTTTTGCAGTAGAATATTTTGCTAGTTCGTAAAATAATGCTGCTCCTGAGATTCCCCCACCAACTATTACAACTTCATAATGTTTTTCGTTCATGTACACTTCCTATGTATTGTTTAATTATCTCAAAAATATTAACACATAAATGTTTTGGACTAGCTAAATGAAATTAGAAAACACTTTATAAATCAATAAAATATAGAGATTGGTAACACCTTGTAAAATTTATACACAGTGTAATGATTTTATTTCAAACTATATATAGATTATATAAAATTTAATTTATTTTAGTTATAATCTACGATTTAATGAAAAACAACAAATATGATAATTGAAGGTATTTTGAAAATGGATTATAAAGAGAGTTTACTACTACCAAAAACTGCGTTTCCAATGAGGGGAAATCTTCCTCAAAACGAACCAAAAAAGTATAAACAATGGGATGACCAAAAAGTTTATGACAAGATGAAGAAAAATAGAGAAGGTGCTCCTTCTTTTACACTTCATGATGGACCACCTTATGCAAATGGTCATATTCATATTGGTCATGCTTTAAACAAAGTTTTAAAAGATATTATAAATAAATTTCACTATTTTGATGGAAAATCAATTAGATATGTTCCAGGTTGGGATTGTCATGGTTTACCAATTGAACAAAAAGTTGAAGAAAAAATTGGAAGTACAAAAAAGAAAGAACTGCCAAAATCAAAATTAAGACAATTATGTAGAGACCATGCAACTAGATTTGTTGATATTCAAAAAGATGAATTCAAAAAATTAGGTGTTATTGCTGATTGGGAAAACCCATATTTAACAATGGACTTTAAGTTTGAAGCAAATATTTTTAGAGAACTTTGTGCTATTGCAAAACAAGGTTTATTAATTCAAAGATCTAAGCCAGTTTACTGGTCATGGGCCGCACAAACTGCTCTTGCTGAAGCTGAAGTTGAACATGAAGATAAAGTCTCTCCATCAATTTATGTTGCATTTAAACATGAAACTTTAGATGCAAGTGTAATTATTTGGACTACAACTCCTTGGACACTTCCTGCAAATACTGGTATTTCACTAAATGGTGAAGAAGAATATGTATTAACTGATGATAAATTTATTGTTGCTAAAAAATTATATAACTCATTAATTGAAAATGAAGTAATTTCTGGAAAAGTTGTTAAAGATATTAATCCAAATGATTTAGAAAATACTTATGCGATTAATCCGTTAAATGATAGAAAATCTAAAATTATTTTAGGTGAACACGTAATGATGGATTCAGGTTCAGGTGCTGTTCACACTGCGCCAGGTCATGGTGAGGATGATTATAAAGTAGGTTTAAAATACGATTTAGATGTAATTATGCCTGTTGATGCTTTTGGAAAGTATGACCAAACAATCGTAAGAGAAAAACTTTTTAGAGATACTGATAAATACTTAGGTATTAATGTATTCAAAGCAAATGAACCAATTTTAGAAGAATTGGGTGATGCTTTATTAAAAAGAATTGATATTACTCACTCGTATCCACATTGTTGGAGAACTCATACACCAATTATTTTTAGAGCAACTAAACAATGGTTTATCTCTATTGATGATGAGTATGGAAAAGAGAAAAAAACATTAAGAGAAAATGCTTTAAAAGTTGTTGAAGATTTAACTTTCTATCCTGAATGGGGAAGAAATAGATTAAAAGCTATGCTTGACGGACGTCCTGATTGGTGTATCTCAAGACAAAGAGATTGGGGTGTTCCAATTGCATTCTTTAGAAATAAATTAACTGATGAAATTATTTTTGATGAAGAAGTTATGACTCATACTGCTAAAATTTTTGAAGAAAAAGGTTGTGATGCTTGGTATGATTTAGAAATTCACGAGTTATTACCTGAAAATTCAAAATATAATGCAAGTGAATTAGAAAAAACTACTGATATTTTAGACGTATGGTTTGATTCAGGTTCTACTCAAAATGCAGTTTTAAGATCAGGGAATTATGATGCAGGAACTTTCCCTGCTGATATGTATTTAGAAGGAAGTGATCAACATAGAGGTTGGTTCCAATCTTCACTTTTAACTACTTTAGCTTCATCTGAGATTGCACCTTATAAGTCAATTTTAACTCATGGCTTTACTGTTGATGAAAAGGGTGAAAAAATGTCTAAGTCAAAAGGAAATGTTGTTGCACCTGATAAGGTAATGAAACAGTATGGTTCTGAGATTTTAAGACTATGGGTTGCTATGAGTGATTATCAAAGTGATTTAAAAATTTCTGATAATATTTTAAAACAAAATGCTGAGCTTTATAGAAAAATTAGAAATACAGCTAGGTTTTTACTTGCAAATGTTTCTGATTTAGAAGAAATTATTTCTGTTGATAAAATGGGTCCTTTAGATAAATGGGTTTTATCTCGAGCGAAATCAGTATTTAATGAAATTGAAGAAGCATTTAAAGTTTATGAATTCTCAAAAGGTTTAAATAAATTAAACAATTTCTTAGTTGTTGATTTATCTGGAATTTATTTAGATGTATGTAAAGATAGATTATATTGTGATGATAAAAATGATATTCATAGACTTGCATCTCAAAGTGCGATGGCATTAATTGCTAAAAAGTTAATCTCTACACTTGCTTGTATTTTAACTTATACAATGGATGAATTACTTTCTTTTGCACCAGCATTTTTAAAAGAAGATTGTAATGATATTTTTGATTATAAAAAAGTTGAATTACCAGAAGTTGAAGTTAATATTAATGCAGAAGTGTTATTATTAGCTAAAGAGAAGTTCTCTGAAATCAAAGATTCTTTAAGTAAAGAAAAAGTGATTAAATCAACACTAGAATTAGATTTATATACTAATAATTCTGATATTTTAGTTTTAGATAATACTGAAGCCTCAGATTGGTTCTTAGTTTCTTCTGTTTCAAATGAAAAACTTCAATCAGAAGTTCTAGGTTCTTTTGAGATTGATGGAACAAACTTTGAAGTTTATAAAGCTTCAATGCATAAGTGTCCAAGATGTTGGAAATTTACATCAACAAAAGAAGATTCTCTTTGTTCAAGATGTGAAGAAGTGATGAATTAGGAAATAATATTATGTTTCAAGATGAAGTAACATTAACATTTATATTTCAAACAATAGGAGCTATTTTAGCTCTTACTGCACTTGGAATATTTTTAGTGAAAAAAAAAGCAAAAGAGGAAAAATAAAATGATGCCATTTTCAGATGAAGACTTACAAGCTCCAGTAAGTTCAATTATAAAAACAAAAATTGCTCCAATGTTAGCACGAGATGGTGGTGCTATTGAATTACTAACAATTAAAGATGCAAGAGTATTTATCCAATTACAAGGTTCTTGTGTTGGTTGTAGTGCAAGTAGTAGTACTTTAAAGTATATTGTAGAAAAAGAATTAAAAACTGCAATTCATCCAGACTTAGATATTGTAAATGTACCTCAAGGAATGGAAGATAAATTAGAGGAGCTTTAATGATAAATGAAAGTAGATTATTAAATGAAGCTAATAGCTTTTTCTTACAAAGAAATTTTGAAAAAGCATTATTTATTTATGCTCAATTATCATCAACTTTTAAAGACAATAAAGAATACCCAATTTATGCATTATTTTGTGATATTGCAAGTGAAGATGAAGAAAAAGCCTTGTCTTTATATGACTATTTTTCTGTAGTAAAAGAAGATAGTTTGGAAGAAGCTATAACTTATGTTGAAGACATTGTGGATGCTTATGATGGTGATATTGACAAAATGATGGAAATGCTTAAAGATTTAAGTCTTTCTACTGTTGATGCTTTAGATGCTATAAAATATGAAGATTTTAAGAAACTAATAAGCGCAAGAGGTTCTTTTCGAATTGCTTTTGAAGATATAATGTTTTCTACAAAAGTAGCAATTGAAAATAAAGATGATTTTTTTGATTTTGTTACTAAATTAATTGATAATGATTTTAATAGTACGGCTTATACTTACTTAGATGGGTTTAATGAGTATTTTGCTTATGATGATGAAATTGAAAAACTATATAAAAGATTAGAAGAGAAGAACTTTGCAGCTAACAATCAATAATAAAATATTTACAGATAATTCAAATGAAGCGAATGAAAATGTTGCTTTTGTACTTTCATCTTTTAATGAAAGATTTAAACAAAGTGCTATAGATAATGGTTGTAAGGAAATTATTGCTTCAAGTGATTTAAAAAACTATCTTGATATGTCAAGTATCAAAATAATTGGAATTACTGGAACTAATGGTAAGACTACAACAGCAGCTGCTATTTATTCTATTCTTTTAGATTTAGGATACAAAGTTGCGCTTCAAGGTACTCGTGGTTTTTTTATCAATGATGAAAGAGTTGAAGATTACTCACTAACTACTCCAATGCAACTTGGAAATTTTGCACATATACAAAAAGCTATGCAGAATAAATGTGACTTTTTTATTATGGAAGTAAGTTCTCATGCAATAGTTCAAAAAAGAATTGAAGGTTTGAGTTTTGAGCTTAAAATTCATACTAATATTACAAGAGATCATTTAGATTATCACAAAACTATTGAAGAGTATATCAATATTAAAAATTCATTTTTTTCTGATGAGTGTAAAAAACTTATTAATAAAGATGACAAAATTGTAAAATATAATGTAAAAAATGGTTTTGCATATTCACTTGATGACCCATCAACTTATAAAGTCGGAGCATATTCTTTTAAAAATGGTATGCATGTGATGTTTTCATATTTTAATGAAATGCACTCTTTTTCATCATCAATGATGGGAATATTTAACGTTTATAATTTAATGGCTGCTTTAAGTGCTGTTCATATTACAACTCAAAAGCCTTTAGACGAGATTTGTGAAGCTGTTGAAAACTTTGCAGGGGTAAGTGGACGAATGGAAGTTATTAGTGATAATCCTTTAGTAATTGTTGATTTTGCTCATACTCCTGATGGGATGAAAGAAGTTTTACAAAGTTTTGCTCATAAAGATATTATTTGTGTATTTGGTGCAGGTGGAGATAGAGATCAAGATAAGCGTCCTTTAATGGGGCAAATTGCAGCAAATTATGCAAAACATATTATTGTAACTAGCGATAACCCAAGATTTGAAGACCCTGATTTAATTATTGAAGATATTTTAAAGGGCATTAAAAATCATCAAAGTGTAAATATTGATGTTAATAGAAAAGCAGCTATTAAAAAAGCTATTGAAATGGCTGATGAAAACTCAGTTGTTCTAGTTTTAGGAAAAGGCGATGAAATGAGTCAAATTATTTATGATAAGAAACTTCCTTTTTCTGATAAAGAAGAGATTTTAAAACAATTAAATCACTAGATTTTAAATATACAATTCCTAGTGAACTTCGCGATTTTACTTCATGGCACAAAGGAATTAAGCATTTTGGATTTTGGGCTATTGAAGTTTCAAATTCAAGATGTGCAGAAAAAATTCTACAATTTCAAAATCACTTAAGTAATAAATTACATGCAAATTATTTAAGACAAGCTCATATTACACTAAGTGCAGCAGGTTTACTTCATGATGAACATTTTAATCAAGACTTACTTTTGAAACAAATTCAAAAAATAAAAGAAAGTAAAATAAACTCTTTTCCTTTAAAATTATCAAATTTTGACAGTTTTGCTACTTGTCCTTATTTACAAATAAAAGATGATTCAAAAATATTAGATGAGATAAGAAATTCTTTAAATTCAATATCAAAGGAGAATAGTGCAAGTACTTATACTCCTCATGTAACTTTAGGCTTATATAATAAAATTTATGAAATATCTGATGTATTCAAGGATATATCATTGGCTAGTTTTAATGATATTGAATTTGATGTTAATGAAATTGTTTTTGCTCAATATGAA
Organism: Arcobacter peruensis; assembly: GCF_003711085.1. Lineage (NCBI taxonomy): Bacteria > Pseudomonadati > Campylobacterota > Epsilonproteobacteria > Campylobacterales > Arcobacteraceae > Arcobacter > Arcobacter peruensis. Next base: position 1,269,615 of record NZ_CP032363.1, on the reverse strand, counting down.
ACAAAAGATGTTCAAGGTCCTTATAAAGTCTTACATCGAATTTGCTTAGAATAATAGGTTATTACTCTTTATTTTTTAAATAAATATATAAGATTAAAAATAAAACAGCAAAAAATAGTGGATAAAAGAATAAGTAGTCTTTTAAAATAATTTTATTTTGGTCAATTTTAGATTTTTCAAGTTTATTAATATCATCATAAATATCAATTAAATCTTCTTTTGAATATGCTGTATAAGATTTTGCATTTGAGTTTGTTGATATTTGATTTAATACATATTTATTAGAGTTTCCAATTCCTATTGTATAAGCTTTGATATTATATTTTTTAAGAAGTTTTATAACTACTTTTAATGGAATTTTGCTTGCAGTATCTTCTCCATCACTTAATACTATTATTACATTTGATTTTGCTTTTTTATCTTTTAATATATTTACACTTCTCGCAATTGAATCAATTAATGCTGTTTGTTTTCCTGCCATTCCTACTTCTAAATAATCTATGATTTCTCTTTGTGCATTTTTATCAAAACTTAATGGACTTGCCATCATTACAGAATCTCCAAAAATTAATAAACCAATATTATCAGAGGGCCTTTTTTTTATAAAATCTTTTACAATATCTTTTACTACATCAAATCTATTTTTACTAGTATCTTCTTTATCTAAATCATTATAATTCATCGAACCACTTGCATCTAAGTCTAATAATATATTTATTCCATCATTTTTTATTAGTTGGGTGTCTTGATTTTTTACAGGAGAAGCTAGTGCTATTATAGAAAGTGTGATAATAGAAAACTTTAATAAATTCATGATTAAAGAAGATTTTTCATTTGATTTTTGAAATATATTTAAATGAGGAATTAAATATGATGGAGTTTTTGCTTTACAATAAATAGAGCAAAAAATAAATACTAAAATCAATAATAAAAGATACGGAAATTCAAAAGAAAGATTATTAAACATCAATTATCCCTAAAATTGTATTTAGTTTATTTTTAATGCTATTACTTATTTGAGGTACTTCTTTTTTGTATTTATACTCTTCTAACTCATTTATTAACTCATTTGCTAATATCTTTTCTCTATCATTCTTGATTAAAAGTCGTAAATATTTTGTAATAGTGTAAGCATCTTCTTTTGAGTTTTTAAACTCTATATTTTGTAAAATATCAAAATAAATCTTTCTTTGATTTACTTTTTTATTTTTAAAATATTTTATAATGGCTAAAACTATTATCAAAGAAAGTAAAAAGCCTAAAAATATTAATCCATAATAAATAAATATAGAGTTATCAGGAATTTCTACAATATCTTTTATATCATGTATTTTTGAAGTAATATCTTCATTCATTACTTTAATAGTCCTATTAGTTTTTTTGTTGCATCTTCATGTGTATAAATTTTTACAAATCTTATTGCATTATCTTGTAAATGAGAAAAAAGTTTATGGTCATTTTCTTTTACTTTGTTTACATAGTTTTTAATTGTATTTGAATTTAAAACACCTTCAAAGTTTTGATTTGTACTTGGGTCATTGAAGTTTACATTTCCAAGTTCACTTGGGTTCTCTTCAAATTTATCTCTTACAATAATTGCAAATATTTCATGTTTTTTTGATAATAGTTTTAAATCCAATTTTTCAATATCAAAAAAATCTCCAATTAAAAAAATTATTGATTTATGATGGATCTTCTTAAATAAATCATTTGTAATAAATTCATAATCAATGTTTTTTCCAATTACATCATAGTTAAAAAGCTGTTCTGCCATAAAATTTACATTAAATATTTTTTTAGATTTTTTAGTACAAAGTTCACAGGTTTCATTTGCAATATATGAAGCAAAAGGGTCACCTTGTTTTACACAAATAAATCCTAACATTGAAGCAATTTGAGTTATTACTTCTTGCTTAAATTTTTTTGTTCCAAAATAAGTAGAACCATTTAAAAAAGATACAATTTTTATATTTAATTCTTTTTGTGCATGAAAAACTTTTACATAAGGTTTTTGCATTTTTGCAGAAATAACCCAATCAATATTTTTTACATCTTCTCCATACTCATACTCTTTTAGTTCACAAAAATCATATCCTTCTCCTTTTAAAAAAGAGATATTGTTTCCTATGATTTCTGAAAAAACTTGTTTTTTAGTTTTTATGAGTATTTTTTTTAAAGCTTGATTCATAGCTTATGGAATACTAACTTTTTCAATAATTTTTTGAATAATTGAATCAACTGTTATTTCTTTTGCTTGTGCTTCATAAGTTAAAATTATTCTATGTCTTAAAACATTTTTTATAACCGTTGTAATATCTAAAGGGGATACAAAATCATTTCCACGAATAAAAGCATTTGCTTTTACAGCTTTAAACATATCAATTGTAGCTCTTGGGCTTGCTCCAAAATGTATTAAATCGCTTAATTCTTCTAAGTCATACTCTTTTGGATTTCTAGATGCATCAATGATATCAACTATATATTCTTCTAGTTCTTTATCTATATGAATATTTAAAACTTCATCTTTTAATGTTTGTAAGGTTTGTTTATCAATTATTTTTGAAATTTCTTCAAAAGAGTTCATAGTAACTTTTTTTGCTATTTCATACTCTTCTTCTTTGTTATTATAATCTACAACAATTTTAAACATAAATCTATCAAGTTGGGCTTCTGGTAGTGTATAAGCACCTTCTTGTTCAATTGGGTTTTGAGTAGCAAGAACTAAAAAAGGAGTATCAACTTTAAAAGTATCATCAGCAATTGTAACTTGTCTTTCTTGCATAACTTCAAGTAGTGCTGATTGAACCTTTGCAGGTGCTCTATTAATCTCATCTGCAAGTAAAAGGTTGGTAAAAATAGGGCCTCTTTTTATTTTAAACTCTGCTGTTTTCATATCATAAATTTGAGCACCAATAATATCACTTGGCAATAAATCAGGCGTAAACTGAACTCTCTTAAAATCTAAATCAATAGAATCAGCTACTGCTTTTACTGCTGTTGTTTTAGCAAGTCCTGGTACACCTTCTAATAATATATGTCCAGAAGTAAGTAATCCTATAAGAATAGAATTTATCATTTCTTCTTGGCCTATTACACCTTTGTGAATCTCTTTTTTTAAGTTTGATAGTTTGTCATGAAGACTCAAATTTCTTCCTTGATTTTTTATAATTTTCTATTTTAGCTAATTACATATAAATAAAATTTAAATCACTTAACCTAAAGCTTTATATTGTAAAATTATTAAAACCTAAAAAGGATTTATAGTGTCTGAAAAGAAAAGTGATAAATTAGCTGTATTAATTGATGCAGATAATGCTCAAGCTTCAGTAATTGCAGAATTACTAGCAGAAGTTTCAAAATTTGGAACAGCAAGTATTAAAAGAGCATATGGAGATTGGACAACACCAAACTTAAAAAAATGGAAAGATTATTTGCATAAACATGCTATTCAACCTATTCAGCAGTTTTCTTATACAACTGGAAAAAATGCAACAGATGCATCTTTAATTATTGACGCGATGGATATTTTACATGAAAGTGATTTAGATGGTTTTTGTTTAATTTCTTCTGATAGTGATTTTACAAGACTTGCAACAAGAATAAGAGAAGCTGGATTAGTTGTATATGGTTTTGGAGAGAAAAAAACTCCTGAAGCTTTTATTGCTGCATGTGATAAATTTGTATTTACAGAAATCTTGAGAGAAAATGATGTACCAACTCAAAAATCAGAATCAAATACTTCAAGTTTAAGACCTATTATTGTTTCAGCAATTAATGCAGTTTCAAAAGATGATGGATGGGCAAGGTTATCAAATGTAGGTAATTATATAAATAAAAATAATCCATCTTTTGATTCACGAAATTATGGATATGAAAAACTTGGAAAATTAATATTTGATTTAAACTATATATTAGTTGATGAGCGCGAGTTTAATGATGATTCTTCAAATGTACATATATACGTAAAACTTCGGTAAATTACTTGCTTAAACTAACTTTAAAATTTCTTTGGATAAAATCACGGTTCTAATTTCGTATTAGAAACCTCACATGTATCAATCCTGGTATGGGTTGTGACTAGTTTATCTAGGCATTAAGGGATACAGAGGCTAAACCCAAATTAAAAATATACAAGGAAATTGTCATGGTTACAATGAAAGACTTATTAGAATGTGGTGTACACTTCGGACACCAAACAAGAAGATGGAATCCAAAAATGAAAAAATTCATTTTCGGTGTAAGAAAAAATATTTATATTATTGACTTACAAAAAACACTTAGATACTTTAGATACACTTATAATGTAGTAAGAGATAGAGCTGCTGAAGGTCAAACAATGATCTTTGTTGGTACTAAAAAACAAGCTTCTGAAGCTGTTAAAAGAGCTGCAGAAAATTGTAACATGCCATACGTTAACCACAGATGGTTAGGTGGAATGTTAACTAACTACGGAACAATTAAAAAATCAATTAGAAAATTAGAAATCATCAAAAAGATGAGAGAAGAAGGTCAATTAGACTTACTTACTAAAAAAGAAGCATTAATGCTTACTAGAAAAGAAACTAAGTTAGAATTATACCTTGGTGGAATTAAAGAAATGCACACTATTCCAGACATGATGTTTGTATTAGATGCAGTTAAAGAAAAAATTGCTATTCAAGAAGCAAGAAGATTAGGAATTACTGTTGTTGCTCCTTTAGATACAAACTGTGATCCAGATGTTGTTGATTTACCAATTCCAGGTAATGATGATGCAATTAGATCAATTCAATTATTCTGTAACGAAATGGCTGCAGCAATGAATGAAGGTAAAGCATCTAGAGAAGAAGAAGTTGAAGAAGAAGCTCCTGTTTCTACTGAAGAAGCTGCAGAAGTTGTTGCTGAAGCAGTTGCAGAAGGTGAAACTGAAGCAAAGACTGAGGAAGCATAATTATGGCAGGTGCTACTCCAAAATTAATTAAAGAATTAAGAGAAAAATCTGGTGCAGGAATGCTTGATTGTAAAACAGCTCTTAACGAATGTGAAGGTAATATTGACGACGCAATCAAATATTTAAGAGAAGCAGGTTTATCTAAAGCTGCTAAAAAATCTTCAAATGTTGCAGCTGAAGGTATCATTACTATTTTAGTAAATGATACTAATACAAAAGCAACAATGACTGAAGTTAATTCTCAAACAGATTTCGTTGCTAAAAATGAGCAATTCCTTAACTTAACTAATGGAATTACTGCACATGCACAAGCAAATGATATCAACGATGCTGAAGCTTTAGCTGCTTCAACAATCGAAGGTCAAGATTTCCCAACTTTCTTAAATGAGAAAATCGCTGTAATTGGTGAAAATCTTGTTGCAAGAAAAGTTACTAATGTTGAAGGTACTGTTGTTAATGGTTACGTTCACTTAGGTAAAGTTGGTGTTATTTTAGCTGCAACTTGTGATGACGCTGCTAAAGAAAAAACTGTTGATTTATTAAAAAAAGTTGCAATGCATGCAGCTTCAATGAAACCAACTGTAATTTCTTATAAAGATTTAGATGCTGAGTTTATTGCTTCTGAAAATAAAGCAATTATTGCAGATATTGAAAAATTAAATATTGAGTTACATAGACTTGGTAAACCAGAGAAAAATATTCCTGAATATGTTTCAAGAGTTCAATTAACTGATGAAGCAATTGCAACTGCAGAAGCTGCTATGAAAGAAGAATTATTAGCTCAAGGTAAACCAGAGAAAATTATTGGAAACATCGTTAAAGGTAAAATTGCTAGATGGATTGAAGATAACTCTCAATTAGATACTGCTCACGCATTATTATCTCAAAAATACGTTATGGATGATTCAATGACTGTTGAAGAAGCTATTAAAGCTGTTGATGCATCAATTGAATTAACTTCATATGTAAGATATGAATTAGGTGATGGTATTGAGAAAAAAGAAGAAGATTTTGCTGCAGAAGTTGCTGCACAAATGGGAAAATAGTAAATATCAATAAAATTGATAAATAAGGATATCATGACATGAGTGAATTAAAACAAAATGAGTCACTCATGGCTGGTAACCTTTTACTACAAGCAAACAATATATCTCACAAGTTCGATTATGAACTTTTTAATAACATAACATTATCTTTACAAAAAAAACAATCAATTGCAATAATAGGAATGAGTGGAAGTGGTAAATCAACACTTTTAAATATTCTTTCATCACTATTAAAACCTGTAGAAGGTGAAGTATTATTCAATGATGAAGAAATATATTCTTTAAAACAAAAAGAACTTTTAAATATTAGAAGGAACGATTTTGGTATAATTTTTCAAGCACATTATCTTTTTAGAGGATTTTCTGCTAGTGAAAACTTAGATATATCTACACTTTTAAGCGGTGAAGAATTAGATATGCAATTATTAAGTGACTTAAAAATTAATCATGTATTATCTCAAGGTGTTGGAGAGTTAAGTGGTGGACAACAACAAAGACTTTCAATTGCTAGAATAATGACAAAAAAACCAAAAATTATATTTGCAGATGAACCAACTGGTAACTTGGATAAAGATACTGCTAATATTGTAATGGGTACACTATTTAATTATATTAAAAACAATGATGCTGGTTTAATACTTGTAACACATGAAAGTGATTTAGCTTATCAATGTGACAAGGTTTATAAACTAGAAGATTTAGTATTACAGGAGTTGAAATGAATTTATTATTGATATGTGAAACGCTAATAATAGAGCAAATTTTTTCACTTGTATGTAAAAAGTTAAACATTGAGTTAACAATACAAAAATCAAATGATGTTAATGAAAAATTTGATTTAATCGTAATAGATCAAAATTTTATTGATGATAAATTTAATATAATTAAGCAGTTTTCAAAAAGGCTTGGTGCAATATCAAGTGAAGAATTACCTTTTGATAAATCAAGAGATTTTATAATTCCTAGACCTTTTTTACCTACAAAATTACAAGAAATATTAAAAGAACAAATAGAGTTTATTTCAAAAGAAGAAGTTACAACTACATCAAACAATAATAGCACTTATGTTCAAGATTTAGATGAATATGAAGAAGATGAAGAAGTAACAGTTCCTATTATTACTGATTATGTTGAATCTTTAGCTGAAGATGTTTATTTGGATATTGAAGATGAAAATGATGAAAGTATTGTAAATTTAGCTTCATTAAATAATGGTGGTATTCTAGATAATAATGAATTATCAAAAATTAACGATATTTTAAAAGAAGAAGTTATTCATAATGAAGTTGTTATGAACAAAAAAGATTGGAAAGATATTTCAGATATTATAGATGATGCTCTTGATGAAGTAAAAGAGTATGAGTTTGATTTAAAAGATGAGTCAGTTTCTTCTGCTAATCTTTTAAAATTAATACTTACAGATTATAATATTAATGAATTAAAACCCTTACTTGAAAAACTAAACCAAGAAACTATTGATAAGCTTTCACAAGGTGAGAGTATTGATATTAGGCTTATGTTAAAGGATGAGAATTGATTAATGAAAAAAAAGGTGCAATATTAATTTTATCGGGACCTAGCGGCTGTGGTAAGTCTACTTTATTAAAAGAAGTATATAAAGATATAAATGATTATTATTTTTCTATTTCAACAACTACAAGAGCTCCTAGAGTAGGTGAGGTTGATGGAGTTGATTACTTTTTTGTTACTAAAAAAGAGTTTGAAGAAGATATAAAAGATGATAATTTTTTAGAATATGCACTTGTTCATGGAAACTATTATGGAACATCTTTAAAACCTATTAATAAAGCTTTAGATGAAAAGAAGTTAGTTATCTTTGATATTGATGTTCAAGGTCATGAATTAGTTAGAAATAAACTTGATAGTATTGTAACATCTGTATTTATTACAACACCTTCTTTAAAAGTTTTAGAAGATAGATTAAACAGTAGAAACACTGATGATAAAGAAGTAATTGAAAATAGAGTTAAAAATGCTAAAGCTGAAGTAGAATATTTTAGAGATTATGATTACTTAATTATAAATGATAATTTAGAAGAAGCTTCAAAACAGCTAGTTTCAATTGCAAATATTGCTAGAATTAAAACTAAGCTTTTTTCAAAAGAATCAATAGTATCATCTTGGCTATAAAAGCTATTTGATACTTTCGTATCCAACTGGTTTCTCAAAGTAATAACCTTGACAGTAATCTATACCTAACTCTTTAATCTTCTTGTAAATTTCTTCACTTGATACATATTCAGCAACTGTTTTTACTTTAAACTCTTTTGAGAAGTTAGCAATAGTACTTACAATAATTTCTAAATCTTTTGAAGTAGTAATATTTTCAATTAATGAGCCATCAATCTTTACAAAATCAATATCAAGTAGAGTTAATAAGTTAAAGTTAGAGTATCCAGCTCCAAAATCATCAACTCCAACAGTACAATTAAACTTTCTTACATTTGAAATAAATTTTGTTACTTGATTAAAATCAGAGATTTCTTCTGACTCTAAAATTTCAAACTCTAATAAATCAGTATATTCTTTGTTTTTTTCTAAAATTTCATAAATAAATGCTGTTGTTTCATCATTAGCTATATCATCAAAAGAGATATTTACAGAAACTCTTTTCTTTTTGTTTTTAATTAATTCAAAAGAATCATTGATAATTATCTTAATAATATTAGGATAAAGTTTTGTTCTTTTTGCAACATCTAAAAAGTTTATTGGTGCAATTTCTTTACCTTCTTTAGTTATATATCTAATTAATGCTTCATATTTATATACTTCTTCTGTCCTTGTATCAACAATACATTGAAAGTATGCTTTAAATAGATTATCTCTAAATCCTACTTTAACTTGTTTAACCCATTTTATATTTTCTTCAAAGGATTGTTGTATATTAAAAGATTCATTATAAATCATAATTCTTTGAAGCTTAGCTCTTGCATAATTTATAACTCTTTGTGAGTATTTATATGCTCTTTCACCATCACCTTTTGCAATACCTATTGTAATATTGATATCAATTTCATCATCATTTATAAATAAAGAATCTTTTTCAATTTTATCCGCAAATGCTACACATAAATTATAAAAAGCACTTGTATCTAATTCTTCATCTAAAGATAAAATAGCAAATTTATCCGCATCCATTCTATAAATAGAAAATTTACTATCTTTAAAAAAGTTCTTAAGTGTATTTGCAAGTTCATATAAAATGATATCACCATTTTTTTCACCAAAAAGATCGTTAATTGTAGAAAACTCATCAATATCTAATAATGCCATTAATTGAATGTTTTTATTTTCAAGATCTTTTTTTAGTTTATTTCTATTTGGTAAATGTGTTAGGTTATCTATATATAAATCTTTTAGTTCATGATATAGCAAAGACTGAGACATTACTTGTAAAAGTTTTGATATATCAATAGGTTTTAAAACATATTTATCAATACCTATATCAATAGCTTCAAGTAAGTATTCTTTATTTGAAAAAGCAGTGGCAACAATAATTGGAATATTTAAATTTATTTTTTTAATTTCTTTAACCATTTCTAAACCATTTAGAAGTGGCATATTTACATCTGTAATAATTAAATCAATTTCATTTTCATGTTCTTTAAATAGCTCTAAACCTTCTTGACCGTTTTTCGCTACATATTGTTTTTTAGTAAAGCCTTTTAAGATTTGATGAGTTACTTCTCTTAAATCTTTTTCATCTTCTGCATATAATATAGTAATATTTTTTAGTATAGATATATTGTTTATCATTAAGAATCACTCCAATGTTATTAAGGTATAATATCATAAATAAACATAATAAGTAAGTAAAAATTGATTAAATAATAAAATCTACATTAGGAATTTATACGTGTCCCAAGTAAAGTGTAATCATTGTCACTTAAGTTTTGATGATGAAATAATGATAAAAGAAAATGATTTAAATTTCTGTTGTAAAGGCTGTCAAGGAGTTTATCATTTACTCAAAAGTGATGGCTTAGATTCTTTCTATGATAAATTAGGGAATAAGACAATCACTCCTCCTTTAAATTTAAAAAATGATGATCTTTCAAAATTTGATACTCCTAGTTTTATGAATACTTATGTACAAATAACAAAAGATGGGTTTAATGAAGTTGATTTAATTATTGAAGGTATTCATTGTGCTGCTTGTGTTTGGCTAAATGAAAAAATACTTCATGATACAAAAGGCTTACTTGATGCAAATATAAATTTTACAACTAATAAAGCAAAAATTACTTGGGATGGCGATGAATTAAAGTTATCAGATATAATTTTAAGAATTAGATCTATTGGATACAACGCTTACGCTTATGATTCTTCAATAGCAGATGAAAATGCTGTAAAAGCTAAACGAGAATATTTTATTAAAATGATGGTTGCTGTAATTGCAAGTATGAATATAATGATGCTTAGTGTTGCAAAATATACTGGATTTTTTACAGGAATTACACCTGAAGTAATGCATATGATTCATATTGGTGAGTTTTTATTATCTACCCCAGTGCTTTTTTATTCTGGTTGGGTATTTTTTAAAGGTGCTTATTTTGGATTAAAAAATAAAATATTAAATATGGATTTTTTAGTAAGTTCAGGGGCAACTTTAACTTATATTTATTCTTTATTTATATTATTTGGAGCAAAGGGCGAGAGTTATTTTGATTCAGTTGCTATGATTATTACTTTTGTTTTAGTTGGTAAATATCTTGAAGTAATTGGAAAAAAATCTGCAGTTGATACTCTTGATAAAATCAAATCATCTCTGCCTTTAGAAGCTACAGTTATAGAAGGTAATACTAAAAAACTTGTAGCATTAAATAGTATTAATATTGGTGATATTGTTGAAATTAAAACAGGAGAAAAAGTTCCTGTTGATGGAGTAATTGTTAAAGGTGAGGGCTCTTTTGATGAGGCTAGTTTAACAGGTGAATCAATTCCTATTTATAAAAAAATAGGTGATAGTGTTTATAGTGGAACAATTAATACAAATAATCTTATTCATTTTGAAGTTACAAAAGATTTTAAAAACTCTACTTTTTCTTCAATTGTAACACTACTTGAAGACTCATTAAATTCAAAACCACAAATACAAGATAAGGCAAATGAAGTATCTCGTGGCTTTACAGTAAGTATTCTATCTTTATCAATTTTGACTTTTTTGGTTTGGTATTTTTTTGGGCTGGATTTAGGTTTTGATTATGAAGGAACTAATCATTTTGAAAAATCATTTATTGTTGCAATTTCTGTAATTGTAATAGCTTGTCCTTGTGCACTTGCTCTTGCTACTCCAATTGCAAGTTTAATAGGAATCTCTGAGTTAGCAAAAAAAGGTTTGTTATTTAAAGAAGCTAAGTTCATTGAATCTTTAGCAAAAGCAAACACAGTAGTATTTGATAAAACCGGAACTCTAACAAAAGGAGAACTTTCAGTTTCTAAAGCAACAATATTTGATGATAGTAAACAAAATTTAGATTTACTTTATTCCTTACTTGATTCTTCAACTCATCCAATTAGTAAATCTTTAAAAAAATATTTAGAAGATAAATATAATTTAAATAGTAAAAAATTAAATGATATTAAAAATATTGATGCAAGAGGAATGAGAGCTATATATGAAGATGAAAATGGAAATAAATTAAAACTTCTTGGTGGAAACTTGCAATTAGTAAAAGATGAAAATATAAACTTTGATTTAGATCTTGAAAATAGTGTTTATATTTTTGCAATAAATAATCATGTGATAGCAAGTTTTGAACTAATTGATGAAGTTAAAGATTATGCAAGTGATTTAATCTCTTATTTAAGTTCAAATAATATTGATGTAATAATGCTAACAGGTGATAATGAAAAAGTTGCATCAAGTGTAGCTAAACAATTAGGCATTAAAGATTATCATGCTTTTCAAACACCAGTTTCAAAAGCTAATTTTATTAAAAAATTAAAAGAAGAAGATAAAATAGTAATAATGGTGGGTGATGGAGTAAACGACAGTATTGCTTTATCAAATGCAAATGTTGCAATTGCAATGGGAACATCTGCTGATATATCTATGGAAGTTTCTGATATTGTTTTATTAAATTCATCTTTAACTTCACTAAAAGATGCTTTTGAAATATCAAGTAGAACATATAAATTTATAAAACAAAATCTTGGTATTTCTTTATTATATAATTTAGTTACAATACCTTTTGCAATGTTTGGATACGTAATACCTTTAGTTGCAGCTTTATCTATGAGTTTAAGCTCATTAATTGTTGTACTAAATTCACTTAGAATTAAAATAAAATAGGAATATATATGATAAATGACACACTTTTTTTTATGCTAATAGTAGGAATAATTATTTCTGCAGCTTTATTACTCATCTTTGTTTGGGCGGCAAAAACTGGACAATTTGATGATTCAAATAAATTAATAGATGGAATGTTGTTTGATAGTACAGAAGATTTAAATGATGCAATTGAAAAAGAAAAAAAGATTAAAGAAGCTAAAGAGAATATGTTAAATAAAGAAAAAGCTAAAGAAGCAGAATAAAGAGATAAATCTCCTTATTCTATTGGTAATTACTTACCGATATATTCTGCTAATTCAGCGATGTCAGCATCAGTAAGTCTCATAACATTACCTTTCATAACACCTTTCATTTTTCCACCATAAGAACCATCTTTATAACCTTTTAAAGCTGTTGATACTTCTGCTTTAGTTAAGTTTGCTGGAATTTTTGTTGGAGTTGCTGCGAATGCTTTTTCACCTTTTGCACCATGACATGCAACACAAGAACTATAAGACGCTGGAGCTGCTGCGAATGCAACTGCTGCTGCTAAAATTGAACCTAATACGATTTTTTTCATTTTTTCTCCTTGAATTTTAAAGCTACATTCTAACTTTTTTTTTATTTTCCCTAGCTTAATAATTAAAATTATAAGTTAAGTATTAATATAAGTGTTACCTATAATTGTAGACTAATTGTGTAAGAAAAATATTTTTGCAAATGTAAAGGCATTTTTTTATATAGTATATTTTTAATATAAAGGTATTTTATTGAACAAAGAATTCATTTTAAATATAAAAAATCTAAACTTCTCATACAAAGAAAATAATCCAATATATAAAGACTTTTCTTTGTCTTTAAAACAAGGTGAACTTGTTACTATTTTTGGAAAAAGTGGAAGTGGAAAAACAACTCTTTTTGAACTTATAATTGGAACTTTAAAAGCAAAAAGTGGAACTATTGAAAAAGAAAATCTAAGTTTGATATTTCAAGATCCATATAACTCTTTTCACCCAAGTTATCCAATTATAGAACAAATAAAAGATGTTGTACAAAGAGATTTTAATGATGAATTAAAAAGCTTTTTAAAAGAGTTAAATTTAGATTATGAGTTACTTTTAAAAAAGCCACATGAGTTAAGTGGTGGGCAATTACAAAGATGTTCAATTTTAAGAGCTCTTTTAATGAAACCAAAACTATTATTAGTAGATGAGCCAACATCTGCTCTTGATAATATCATTGCATATGATGTGATGAAACTTCTTATAAAATATTTAGATTCGTGTGCAATATTACTGATTACACATGATGAACAAATGGCAGAATGGTGTAGCGATAAAATAATAAGGTTAGATGAAAATGAAAACAAATAAAGCATTAGTTTTACTTAATATGGGTGGAGCTAGAAGTAAAGATGAATTAAAAACTTTTTTAACAAATATGTTTAATGATAGAAATATATTAACTATTAAATGTGGTTTTTTTAGAGGTTTAGTTGCTTCAATGATTGTAAAAAGTAGATTAAATTCTGCATGGAAGAATTATGAAGAAATAGGAAGTGAAACTCCTTTACATAAGTTAACTGAAAAATTAGTAGATAAATTAAATGCTAATCTTGAAGGATACAAAACTTATCAAGTTATGAGATATACTGCTCCTTTTGCAAGTGATGTAATAAAACAAATGGAAGAAGATGGTATTGATGATATTACAATACTACCTTTATATCCTCAATTTTCAACTACAACAACAAAATCATCACTTGAAGATTTTGAATTATATTCAGATGATAAATTTACTACAAAAATAATTAAAACTTTTTATAAAAATGAAAAGTTTAATAATTGTATAGTAAATGAAATTATGAGTCAAACTGATACTCCAAAAGAGTATAACTTAATTTTTTCAGCTCATGGTTTACCTCAAAAAATAGTTGATGCAGGTGATCCTTATGAAAAACAAATGAATGAACATGTCGAGATTCTAAGTAATATGTTAAAAGAAAAAGGTTATGAGTTTAATTCTGTATCTTTAGCGTATCAATCAAAAGTAGGTCCTTTAAAATGGCTAGAACCAAGTTTGGATGATGCTTTAGTTGATTTCAAAGATAAGAATGTGATTATTTATCCTCTAGCTTTTATTGTTGATAATTCAGAAACAGATTTTGAACTTGATTTAGAGTATAGAGAAATAGCAGAAGAAATAGGTGTTGGTGATTATAAAGTTTGTAAGTGCGTTAATGATAGTGATGAATTTATAGAAGCAATAAAAGATATTATTAAATAAGGGTTTTTATGAATAAAGATATATTACTAAAAATTGCAAATGATGCAATTGCATGTAAGTTTGACGAAAGTTTTAAAATTGATAAAGAGCAACTTATAAAAGAATATCCTTTTTTAGATGAACCTGCAGCTTGTTTTGTGACACTTAATTTAAATGGAGAATTAAGAGGATGTATTGGAAGCTTAGAAGCTTATGACATGTTAATTGATGATTTAATTTCAAATGCATATAATGCAGCTTTTTTAGATCCTAGATTTTTAGAATTATCAGAAGAAGAGTTTGCAAAAATAGACTTAGAAATATCTATTTTAACTCCTGCGATTAAATTAGAGTACAAAGACAAAGCTGATTTAAAATCAAAAATAAAAGTAGGGCTTCATGGTGTTGTATTAATGGATGAAGAAGAGCGTTCTACTTTTTTACCACAAGTTTGGGAACAATATCAAAATTTTGAAGAATTTTTTGAAAAACTGATTATCAAAGGAAGTTTTGATAAAGATTGTTTAGACAAAAATATTGATGTTTTAGTTTATGAAGTTATAAAAGTAAAATAAATGAGTATTAGAAAAACAGTAGTTTCTGGTAGTTTTTATCCAAATGATAAAGATGAACTAGAAAAGTTAATAAAAAGTTTTTCTAATAATATTAATAAAAATGAAGATAATGGATTTAAACATATAAATGCAATTGTAAATCCACATGCAGGGTATATATACAGTGGAAAGCTTTGTAATCTATCTTTTAATACTGCTTCAAAACAAAACCCTAAAAGAATAATAGTAATAGGACCTTCTCATAATACTTACTTTGAAGGTTCAAGTATTTGTCTTGATAATTTTTATGAAACGCCTTTGGGAAATATTGAAATTGATTTAGAATATTCAAAAGCTTTAATGCAAAGATATGATTTTTTAACTACAAATGAAGAGTGTGCTTTTGAACACTCAAGTGAAACACAAGCTCCATTTATTAAATACTATTTTCCAAATGCAAAAATTATTGAAATAGTTTATGGAAATCAAGACTCTAATACTCTTAGTTTATTACTTGATGAGCTAATAAAAGATGAAAATAACTTACTTGTAATCAGTACAGATTTAAGCCATTTTCACCCATTGCAAATTGCAAAAAAAATTGATGAAAATTGTATAAGTGCAATAAATGAAAAAGATTTAAGTAAATTGGAAAATTGTGAAGCTTGTGGAAAAACAGGAATAAAAGCCTTACTTGAATCATCTAGTAAAAATAGTTTAAATACTAAAGTTTTAGATTATTCTACAAGTTGTGATGTTAATAATGATAAAACAAGAGTTGTAGGTTATTTATCAGCTATTGTAGGAAGTTAAATGTTTTTACTTAAAAAGATTATTTCTGCTTTTTTATTACCTATTCCTATTGGTCTTTTTTTACTATTTATTGCTTTTTATTTTTTAATTACTAATTCATACAAGAAAGCAAAAGTATTTTCTTTTTTTGCACTTCTTTGGTTTACACTTTTATCTTCACAAATAGTTTCAAATGCAATTATAAATCCTTTAGAAAACTCGCACAAAGCACTTTTAGAAATTCCAAAAGTTCAATATGTTTTAGTTTTAGGTTCCGGTCATATTACAAATGAAAACCTAAGTATTACTTCACAATTAAATCAAGTTGCAGTTGTTAGATTAAATGAAGGAATAAGAATTTTTAAAAAACTTGATAATGCTAAATTAATTGTATCAGGATACAAAGGCTTTGATAAAAATTATCATTCAACTATGAGTAAATCTCTTGCTGTTGATTTAGGAATAAAAGATAAAAATATCATAAAGATGGATAAACCAAAAGATACAAGAGAAGAAGCAATACAAGCTAAAAAAATAATAGGGAGTAAACCTTTTATTTTAGTTACAAGTGCATCACATATGAAAAGGTCAATGCTATTATTTAAAAAGCTTGGATTAAATCCTATTGCCGCTGCTACATATCATTTAGGAAAGGATAAAAAAGATTATAGTTCTATCTTTGCTAGTGAGAATTTATATAAGGTAAAAGTAGCTTTTCATGAATATCTAGGATTAGCATGGGCTTATATTAAAGGATATATTTGATACAATTGCGACTTTGTTGCAAATAAAGGTAAATATTGGAAATTTTAAATATAAAAGACTTATCATACGCGTATAAAGAGAATTATAAAGTACTAGAAGATATAAATCTAACAATTAATAATGATGATTTTCTAGCAATTATTGGACCAAATGGTGGCGGTAAATCTACACTTCTTAAACTAATCTTGGGTTTATTAAAACCTCAAAATGGAAAAATATCAAAAAATATCAAAAATGAATTAATCGGTTATGTTCCTCAAAATACTAACTTAAATATTGATTTTCCTATAACTGCACTTGAAGTAGTTTTAATGGGACATATAGGAAATAAAAAGAAGCTTTTTGGATATAGCAAAGAAGATATTTCTTGTGCTATGCACTCATTAGAAAAAGTAGGAATGAGTGATTTCTCAAATAGACGAATTGGTGATTTAAGTGGAGGTCAAAGGCAAAGAGTTTTTATTGCACGTGCATTATGTGCAAATCCAAAAGTAATGCTTTTAGATGAACCAACGGCTAGTATTGATGTAAAAGGTCAAAAAGAAGTTTATGAATTACTAAAAGAGTTAAATAAATCAATTTGTATAGTAGTAGTAAGTCATGATATTTCTGTTTTATTAAACTATGCAAATAATGTTGCTCATGTAAATAAAAATCTTGTTTATCATAATTTAGAAAGTATACAAAAAGATATACATACTGTTGATGACCACTTGTGTGAAGTTGAGCTTTTAAAAGCTTTAGGAAAAACACAAGTTTGTTGTGATCATAAACTTCAGTAGGAAATGAAATGTTAGAAATATTAGAATACGATTTTATTCAAAATGCATTATTAGCTGGTTTATTAATTTCTATAGCAGCTGGAATAATTGGTTCACTTGTTGTTGTAAACAAAATTACTTTTTTAACAGGTGGAATTGCACATAGCTCTTATGGTGGAATTGGGATTGCAATTTATCTAGGTTTACCTGTGTTATTTGGTGCAACTGTTTTTGCTTTAATTACTGCTGTTATAATTGCGATATTGACTTTAAACAATAGAAATAGAGCAGATGCAATTATAGGAATGATGTGGGCTTTTGGTATGGCTATTGGTATTATTTTTGTAGATTTAACACCTGGTTATAATGTGGATTTGATGTCCTATTTATTTGGTTCAATAATCGCAGTTTCAAGCGATGATATCATTTATATGACAGTTTTAGATGTATTTATTGTTCTTATTGTAATGTTTTTTTATAAAGAAATATTAGCTGTATCTTATGATAGTGAGTTTGCAAAATTAAGAGGAATTAATACAAAATTCTTTTATACACTAATTTTAGTATTAGCTTCATTATGTGTTGTTGCAGCTATTAAAGCTGTTGGGCTTATTTTAGTGATTGCTTTACTTACTATTCCTACCTATTTAGCAGAAGCATTTTCAAATAAACTATCTCAAATGATGATAATAAGTTCAATTTTTGCAAGTATTTTTACACTTAGTGGTTTAGTGATTTCATATCTTTATGATATATCCTCAGGTGCAAGTATTATCATCTCAGCTGTAGTAATACTTACACTTGTAAAACTTATAAAAAGAAAATAAGTAGCTTTAATAGCTACTTATTTTCTACTAACTAATTTTTCTTTGGCATCTTTTCTAAAGTAATTTCTCTTTGTATTTTTTTATCTCCAACAGTTTTTGCAAACCATTTATAAACTCTTGCAGACCATTTATTTTTTGAATTACCCTCTGTTATATAAATACTTTGTAAATGCCAACCTGGTTTTGATTTACTATTATCATGTCTAATCATAACTTTTTTAATTTCGCCAAAATATTTATCTACAGGAATATTTTGAATTGTACGAGAACCTCTTTCAAAATCATCACTTATTGTATCAATATGATACTCGGGACTTTCCCAATTATCACCTTTTAAAGTAATAAATACTTTTGCACTTGTACCTGCATTTTTTTCATTACTTGTATTTATTTCAATATTGTAATACTTTAACTCTTTGCTAGGTACTAAATCATTTTCAAAAGCTCCATTATTTTTCATATTAATAACTCTTACTCTACCACTGTATTTATCTAATAAGAATAGTTTTAATTTTGTATTTCTTGCTTTAAAGTATTGAATATTACTCCATTGTTCCATTGGTACTAATCCCATAACAAATTTGTTTCTAAAATAATTGTCATCAATTAGTTTTCCAATTTTTGCATCATTTTTAAGGTTGTTGATTTTATGAATATGCATAATTCCATTTCTACTTACACCTTTACTTATAATTAAGTAAGATTTTTTCTCAGAAGCTTTAAATATATTCATTCTAACCCATCCTGTAGACCAATCTTGCGTATCTATCTGTTCAAAATTAAATTTTTTATTTTTTAAGTAAAATTTACATTGAGAATATATTGTTCTTTTACCTGTATTATTAATTCCATAAATATAAACAGCATTTTCAGTTTCAATTACTTGAATATCTGTACCTACAATAGATTTAGAATTCTTTAAAAAATTTGCTTCTTCAATTACTTTCTCTCCAAGTGTTCCATTGCTATTCATAACTCTAATATGTACTGTCCCATCATCTCTGTTTAAGATTACATAAGTTTTATTTTTAAAATAAAAAAACTCTATTTTATTCCAACCCGAACGCCAGTCATGTTTTTCTATGACTTTATCAATTGTTCCATTATCATTAACTTTGTTTATATGAACAAGTCCATTTGTATAACCATCACCTTTTCCTGCTTTCATTAAAAAAAGATAAGTTTTCCCTTTAACTGTATAGAAATTTATATTACTCCAACCCTTAGTCCAATCATATGTTTGTATGTTTCTTCCAATACTTCCATCTGCTTTTATATTATGAATATGAACAAGTCCATTACTTGGTTTTAATAAAAATAAGTATTGTTTACCTTTTACTTCATATATCTTACTATTCCAACCTTTTGACCACTTATCAGCATATAAAACAGAATCACTTTTTAAACTAATTACTGTTCCTGAAACATAACTTGATGCATATTGTCTTCCCCAAAAACTACTCCATCCTAATATTTTTAAATCAATAAATTTAGCGTAACAATCTTCTCCTGAAGTTAAGTCTAAATACCAAACACATGTCTTTTCAACATCAATATCACCATTAGTTTTATATTTACAATCCATTCCTACAATTGTTACCCAATGATTACCTTTACTAATTAGTGCAACTACAGGAATAGCTCTTCTTAAGTGATGTCTAACTTTTTGTATAATAGAACTATTTGTGCCTTTATTATGTCTTATAGTGTCGTTTTCAATATCTTTTCTAGAAGTTAAATTTTTTTTAGTAAGTTTATCAAGCCCCACTGCTAATTGTGCAGGAGTTGTAAAATAATCATCTCCTGGATTAAAAATTATACCTCCTAAAAGAAGTTTGTTTGCATACTTTCTAAAATCACTTGGTCCTGATGTAACTTTGACATATTTTTTAATTCTACTTCTTGGTATTGCATTAACAAAATAACCCATAAAACTATGTGCAGCATCAATTCCACATCCTACATATGAGCCTGCTTTTGCATTTACTGAATAAGGTGCGCCATTTACGTAAAGTCTTAGTCTTTCATAG
The DNA here is from genome assembly GCF_003711085.1 of Arcobacter peruensis. Lineage (NCBI taxonomy): Bacteria > Pseudomonadati > Campylobacterota > Epsilonproteobacteria > Campylobacterales > Arcobacteraceae > Arcobacter > Arcobacter peruensis. The sequence continues at coordinate 1,249,347 of NZ_CP032363.1, read as the reverse complement.
TTGTTTTCTTCATCGTTTGTAATTTTGACTTGTCTTGTTTTGTTATATTTTAGGGCATAGAATTCTGTTGACATGATATTTCCTTATGATTTGGACTGTTGTTTAAAACACCTATAGTATAAGCTAAACTAATAGTTTAGCTATACTGTTTCCTTATTCTAATTTTACTCTTATATATCTTAATATGTTATATAATTATTAAATAGCTTAAGAAAGTTTTATTTAGCTATAATGGACAAAATTAAACAAAACGGAATTACTAAAAATGACAGAAAATCAAGAACAGTTAATAAATGAACATATATATGTTGGTGAAATAAATAAACTAGCAGTATATAGAAAAAGCGAACCGGGAATTTACTTAATTAGTGAAGACAAAGAAGAAGTACTTCTTCCAAATGCTTATGTAACAAATGAAATGGAACTAGGTTCTTTTTTAGATGTATTTATCTATACAGATAGTGAAGATAGATTAGTTGCAACTACACTTGACCCATACCTATATGTAAATGAATTTGCATATTTAGAAATTGTAGATACTGCTGCTTTTGGAGCTTTTGTTGATATAGGGCTACCAAAAGATATTCTAGTTCCTAAAAATAAACAAAGAAGTATTTTTCATAAAGGTCATAAAAAAGTTTTAAAAATGATTCTTGATGAAAAAACTGATAGACTTATTGCTACAGAAAAATATACTTTAGAGCAAAATATAAAAGACTTAAGTGAAAAAGATGAGGTGGAAATCCTTGTTTATTCAAAAACTCCACTTGGATATAAAGTAATTGTAAATGACTTATACGATGGAATGATTTTCCATACTGAAATATTTGAAAATATTTATTTTGGTGATAGAAAAAGAGCTTATATTAAAAAAATAAGAGATGATAATAAATTAGATATTTCACTTCAAGAAATTGGTAAAAAAGTAAAAGACGATAAAGTTTTTGAGATTTTAAAGAAAAATGGTGGAAAACTTGATTTTACTTATAAAAGTGATGCAGAAGATATCAAAAAAGTTTTTGGTATTAGTAAAAAAGCTTTTAAAGCAACGCTTACAAAACTGTTAAATGAAGAGAAAATTGTCCTAGAAAGTAATTGTATTAGAGTTAAATAGTAATAGTTACAACTTGATTGCGCACAATTAAGACAAAATTTATCCGAATTTATTATAATGTCAAGAAATATTAAAAATAAAAGGAAATTATATGGCAACAACAAAATTAAAAGGTAATGAAGTAGAGTTAAGTGGAGCAGAAGTAAATGTTGGTGATAAAGCACCTGTAGTTACTGTTGTAGCAAAAGATTTATCTGATGTTCAAGTTGGTGGAGAAAATGGTAAATCACAAGTAGTTGTAGTTGTTCCATCTTTAGATACACCTGTTTGTGCAGCTGAAACTAGAAAATTCAATGAAGAAGCTGCAAAAATGGAAAATGCAGAAGTAATTGTAGTTTCTATGGACTTACCATTTGCAATGGGAAGATTTTGTACAACTGAAGGAATTGAAAACTTAACTGTTGGTTCTGATTTTAGAGCAAAAGCATTTGCTAAATCTTATGGTGTATTAGTTGCATCTGGAGCATTAGCTGGAGTTACTTGTAGAGCAATTTTTGTTATCAATGCATCTGGAGTAATTACATACAAAGAAATTTGTCCAGAAATTACTGAAGAGCCAAATTATGATGCAGCATTAGCAGCATTAAGTGATGCTACTTCAACTTCTTGTTGTGGAACTTGTCAATAATCAAGGTTTAAAAAATCACGATTTGATATACTTCTAAAAATCACAAAAGGTCACTTTCCTGTGACCTTTTTATTTTAGGAGACAATATGTTAGCAACTTGGTATAAGAAGTTTTCTTCTCAACCTCACCAGCCATTTTTTACAAATGGTATTATATTTTTTATTCTTTTTATGATGCTTTTTATAGCAACATTCTCAAATGTTTTAATCTTAGATGATTCAATTTTAACTTATCATGCTTATACAATGATTTTTGTTGTATTTATTCAATTTTTCTTAGGTTTTCTTTTTGTTGTATTCCCAAGGTTTTTATCGCAAGCAGAAATCTTACCTAAAGTTTATATGCAACAATTTTTATTATATTTTGCTAGTAGTGTAGGAATACTTTTATCTCTTATTTTTGTTCCTAGTATTACTTTTATTTTTCAAATTTTAATGCTTATTGCTCAAATACTTAGTTTTAATTTACTATATTCTATTCATAAAAAAAGTATAGTACCAATTAAAGAAGATACAAAATGGATTTTAATAGCTTTTTTAACAGGAGTTGTAATGCATGCACTTTTTATAATAAGTTCTATTGATTTTAAATATTCATTAACAGTTTCTACTTTTGCTATAAATTGTGGTTTTTATTTGTTTTTATTTATGATTATATTTACTGTTTCTCAAAGAATGATTCCTTTTTTTACAAAAACAAAAGTACCTACTTATGTAATTAATAAATCTAAAAACCTATTACCTATAGTTTATGGTTTACTAATTTTAAAAATCTTTTTTCTATCACTTGGAAATCCTGCTTTTAATCTTTTAGCTGATGTGCCATTATTAGTTGTTTTTTTAAGAGAGCTTATAAAATGGAATTTACCAACATTTAAAGTTACTGCAATAATGTGGGTTTTATTTATATCTCTTTATTGGATTCCTTTTGCACTTTTAATATCAGTTATTGAATCTTTAGCTTACTTATATGATCCTAGTATTATTTTTGAAAAAGCTGTAATTCATACACTAGCACTTGGTTACTTTGTGACGGTATTAGTTGGTTTTGGAACAAGAGTTGTTTTAGGGCATTCTGGAACTACACCTTATGCTGGAAAGTTTGCTATAACAATATTTATAGCAATTCAAATAATTGCATTTTTAAGAATATTCACTTCTTTTTCTTTAAATTTTGATTTAAATTATATATTTTTACTAAATTTAACGGCTCTTTTATTGGTTGCTGGATTGATTATTTGGTCAAGTAAATATCTTACTATTCTTTTAAAAGGTAAATAATCTAAGAAAAGTTCTTTCTAAACATACCCTTTACACTAATGATATATAATAAATAATATAAAAAAGTTAAAGGGTAAATTATGAATATAATAAAAAAACCAAGCTGGGATATTCCTTCAAGTGAAGTTACACCAGAAGAACTATTTAATAAAAGAAGAACTTTCCTAAAATTAGGAGCTGCTTCTCTAGTTGCTTCTGGAGCTTTAATAGAAGCTTTAGCAAAAGACAATATTCCTGTACCTAATTTAAAATATCTAAAAGATAAAAATATCAATAATTTAAAACTAAATACCTATGAACAAATTACAACATACAATAACTTTTATGAATTTACAACTTCAAAAAAAGGTGTAAAAGATTTAGCACATACTTTAAAAACTGATGATTGGGAAATTGAAATTGATGGTTTAGTTGAAAAACCATTTAAAATACAATTAGCTGATTTAAGTAAAAACTTTACACTTGAAGAGAGAATCTATAGATTTAGATGTGTTGAAGGTTGGTCAATGGTTGTTCCTTGGAATGGCTTTTCACTAGCTTCATTTATTAAGTTTGCAAAACCACTATCAAGTGCAAAGTATATTAGATTTGAGACAAAATATGATGATGAAATGTTTCCAGACCAAGCTCGTGGTGTATTTGCAAGTATTGATTATCCTTATGTTGAAGCTTTAAGAATGGATGAGGCTATGAATGAATTATCATTTTTAGCAACAGGACTTTATGGTTCAACTTTGCCTAATCAAAATGGTGCACCACTGCGTTTAGTTGTACCTTGGAAATATGGTTTTAAATCAATTAAATCAATTTCTAAAATATCTTTTGTAGATAAAGAACCTTTAAATACTTGGCAAAGATCAAATAAAAGAGAATACGGATTTTATGCAAATGTAAATCCAAATGTTGATCATCCAAGATGGTCACAAAAGAAAGAGAGAGTTTTAGGAAAATTCTTAAAACAAAAAACCCTAATGTATAATGGCTATGAAAAAGAAGTTGCTCATATGTATAAGGGAATGGATTTAAGAAAGTTTATCTAATGAAACGATTTTTAATATACTTAATAATGCTTTCTCCTTTAGTATTATTAAGTGCACAAATTCTAATTTTTGAAAATGTAGTTGATCCTATTAAATATATTTATACTTTTACGGGAGTAACTTCAACGATTATACTTTTTGTGTCAATTCTTATTTCGCTATTTAAAAAGCAAATAAATTTTATGAAATATAGAAAACTAATAGGACTTTTTGGATTCTTTTATGCTTTTTTACATTTAATTAATTTTGTAGTTTTTGATGCAGATTTAGATATATTTTTTATAATTGATGAAACACTTGATAAGCCATTTATTTATCTTGGAATGATTGCATTTTTTATACTTCTATTTATGGCAATTACTTCTACAAAAAATTTGTTTAAAAAGTATAGTAAGTACCATCAATTAGTTTATTTAGCCTTGATTTTAATTACAATACATTTTGTAATGGCACAAAAGTCTATAACTATACTTCAACTAATTTATATCGTAATGATTTTTATAATTGCTTACTGTAAACTTTTACAAAAAATAGTAGAAAAGAATAAAAAATTAACAAGTTAACTATTCATTAATTTTTTATTATATTTTAGTTAATAGTGACTGTGTATAATTTTCTCATAGATAAGTTGACGCAGCGACTTATTTATTCAAATAAATTTTTAAGATAGATTTCTTAAATAAAAATAATTTTTTATGTTTCCTTGTGTAAAAGGTGTCATGACTCATGGCACCTTTTCTTTTTTATAAATACTTCAATAATTAAATCAACAATAAGTCTTTTATGCTACTATTTCAAATATAAATACTACTATAAAGAATCAACTAATAAATGCCATTATCTAACCTAAATAAAGAACAATTAAGTGCTGCAACTTGTCCAAAGGGATATAACCTGATTATTGCAAGTGCTGGTACAGGAAAAACTTCTACAATTGTAGGAAGAATCGCAAACTTAATTAATAATGGAACAAAACCTGAAGAAATATTACTTTTAACTTTTACTAATAAAGCAGCAGCTGAAATGGTACAAAGAGTTGCAAAGTTTTTTGGAAAAGATATTGCAAAGCAAATTATGGCAGGAACCTTTCACTCGGTTTCTTATAAATTATTAAAACAACTAGAAATTAATATCAGTTTAAAACAACCAAATGAATTAAAAACACTATTTAAATCAGTTTATGAGAAAAGAGTATTTTACGATAGAGATGATGAAGCTAATCCATATGACGGTGGATATTTATATGATATGTATTCACTTTATCTTAACTCAAATACAGGTGAAGATTTTGGAACATGGATAAAAGACAAAAATCCATCACATGAAATATATACTTTAATTTATGAAGATGTTGTTGATGAGTTTAATGCTTTAAAGATCAAATATGGCTATGCAAACTTTGATGACTTATTAACAATTATGTTAGAAACTTTAAAAACACAAGACTTTGATTTTAAAGAAGTTTTAGTAGATGAATATCAAGATACAAATCCACTACAAGGTAGATTACTTGATGGTTTTAAACCAAACTCACTGTTTTGTGTTGGTGATTATGACCAAAGTATTTATGCTTTTAATGGCTCTGATATTGGAATTATTTCAACTTTTTCAGATAGATATGATAATGCTACAGTTTTTACATTAAGAAAAAATTACCGCTCTACTAAACCTATTTTGGATTTAGCAACAAAAGTAATTGAACATAATGAAAGAATTTATGATAAAAACTTAGAAGTTATTAGAACAGATGAAACTATAAAACCAAAACTTTTAGCTTTTAATGAATTATTCGCACAATATCAATATATCTCTGAACTTATTTCAAAAAGCCAAACACCTCATAATGATATTGCGATAATTTATAGAAATAACTCAAGTGCAGACGGAATAGAAGCAAACCTACGTGAATATGAAATTCCAGCAAAAAGAAAAGGTGGAATGTCATTCTTTGATTCTGTTGAAGTGAAGTTTATTTTAGATGTTTTAGTTATGCAAATGTCACACAATGATATGATGGCATTTATCCACGTTTTAGAACATGGTAAAGGAATTGGAAAAGCAATTGCAAAAGATGTTTTTGATGCACTTATAAAATTAGGTGATGGAGATATTTTAAGAGGTTTATTTCATCCAAATCCTGATATCAATAATCCATATGATACTAATAAAGTTAAAAACAGACAACTTGGTTTATTTGATGATTTTTTAGAGTTAGGTTCTGTTTCAAAGTTTAAAGATTGTGGTTTTGAAGAAGCATTTTTATCAAATCCAATCTTAAAACATCCCAAATTAAGTGTTGATGGTGGTAAATATATTTATGACTTTTATTTATTAATGAAGCATTTAAGAAGAACAAAAAACCCTGAATCATTAGTTTCTAGTATCAATTCTTCAATGATGTATTCAAAATTAAAAGATTTTTTATCAACTAAAAGAGCAACTGCAAAAGATGGAACAGTAAATCCTATGCAAAAAACAAAATCACTTGCTAAGATAAATCGTAAATGTATGCTTTTAAAAAACTTATCAAGAAACTTTTCAGAGTTATCAAAGTTTATTAATTCAATGATTTTAGGTGGTTCTGAGATGAGTGAGGGCGATGGAGTTAATTTATTATCAGTTCATGCAAGTAAAGGCTTAGAGTTTAAAGAAGTTTATGTAATTGATTTAATGGATGGTAGATTTCCAAATAGAAAACTTATGAGTAAAGGCGGAAGCTTAGAAGAAGAAAGACGTCTTTTTTATGTTGCTGTTACACGTGCTAAAGATGTACTTTATTTATCTTATGCAAAGTTTGATAAAATAAAAAAGATGTCTTTTATTGCATCTCCTTTTTTAAGAGAAGCTGGGTTAATTAAAGAGGATGAAAAAACTTCTATTTAAATATCACTTAACAAAAGTTAAGTCTAGATCTTACGACATTTTTTCCAGATTCTTTCGCATTATATAAATGAGTGTCTGCTTGTTGTAGCATTTCATCTATATTGTTACAATTACTATTATCACTAACTCCAAAACTAGCTGTGATCTTAACTCTTTCTTGATCTATAACTAATTTTATTTCTTCAATACTCTTTTTTAGTTTTTCAGCTTTTATTATTGTATCTTCAAGATTTGTATTTTTAACGATTAAAGCAAACTCTTCACCACCTAATCTACCAAAAATAGTTTTTTCTGTTATAAGATTTCTAATTTTATCTGCAAAAAGAATTAGTACTTTATCACCCACACTATGACCATATTTATCATTAAATTTTTTAAAGTTATCAATATCAATCATAATTACTGATAATATTTCATCATTCTTTTTTGCAAAATTGAAATGATTCTGTGCATGAGTAAAAAAACTTCTTCTATTCATTGTTTTTGTTAAAAAATCTGTATGTGCTATTTTATATAGTTTTTTATTTGCTTTTTCAAGTTCTTGAACTTTTGTCTTTAATTCTTTAGCTTCTTCTTGTATTTTTAAAGCTATTGATTCTTGTTGTAATTTTAATTCTCTTCTATATGAAGTACTAATATATAGTAAAATAAAAATTGCGATACTTGCTAAACCTAAAAATATTATTAATGATATTTCTTTTGTATGATTAATATTTTTTATTATACTTTTTACTCTAATGGTAAATATTAAATCTTTATGATTATTGTAAAAAGATATCTCATTGTAATTTAAATTATTTTTTATTTCTTTATGAATTATAGTTTTGAATGAAGAAGTTTCTTTATTGTTTAACTTACTAGTTTGAGGTTTTATTTTTGAATTTGATATGAATTTAATATTATTAAAACTATGAGAAAGATTGGTTAACTTTTTTATATCTATTTTTGAACCTGTATACAAAAATCCATTTGAAATATTTTCATAATCTGTTTTATAAACAGGTGTTTTAGATAAATAATATGCTTCACTTTTATAAATAATAACTTTATTAATTGTATTTAATTCTTTTGAATCATTTGTAATAAATACTTCAAAGTTTTTTATATCATCTATTTGTGTTCCTCTCTTATATGTAGAAAATTTTATTTTATTTTCTTTATTCGTTAAAATATAATAAGATAAACCTACATCTTCTAAGGTATAAGAACCTTTTCTAAAATTTTTAAAAATGTAATTTTGGTTTTTATTTTCAAGAAAGTTATAGACTTCATCTGAAGTGGAAAATGATAAGGCTAATTTATGATTAAATTCAAGCTGAGATTGAATTTTATATATAAGATTAGAAATATCTTTAGTATTGATTTCTTTTTCAATATCTTGATATTTATTTGTTATTAATATAAAAGAAGAAAATGTGAAAAGAATAAATAAACTTAATAAGATAGTTGTAATTGTTTTATTTTTGTCTATAAAGTTTATATTCATATATATCATCCTATATAATTTAAATATTATTTATTTCTATTTAGTTGATTATTATATCTTATTATTGCTTTATGTAAATAGATAATTTGTATTATTAAATATACTTTAGATATAATCGCGAATAATAAAGCAATATAGGATTTTTAATGAGTGAAAAATACGAACCATCAAAAGTAGAAGATAATTACTATAAAATCTGGGAAGATAGAGGTTATTTTGAAATTGAAGGAAATAAAGATATCCAAGAAGAGGGTAAGAACTTCTCTATCATGATGCCACCACCAAATGTAACAGGAAGTTTACATATTGGTCACGCACTTACATTTACATTACAAGATATCATTACTAGATATAAAAGAATGGATGGTTTTAAAACACTTTGGCAACCAGGAACAGACCATGCAGGAATTGCAACACAAAATGTTGTTGAAAAACAATTACTTGCTGAAGGTACTACAAAAGAAGAATTGGGACGTGAAAAGTTTTTAGAGCGTGCATGGCTTCAAAAAGAAACATCTGGTGGGAATATTGTTCATCAAATGAGAAAATTAGGAGTTACTCCTGCTTGGAAACGTGAGCGATTTACTATGGATGAAGGTTTAAAAGAAGCTGTAAAAGAAGCTTTTGTATCTTTATACAATGATGGTCATATCTCTCAAAATAACTATATGGTTAACTGGTGTACACACGATGGTGCATTATCTGATATTGAAGTTGAACATGAAGAAGTAAATGGTAAGTTTTATACTATGATTTATAAGTTTGCTGATGGTAGTGGAGAGCTTGAAGTTGCTACTACTAGACCTGAAACATATTTTGGAGATACTGCTATTATGGTTCATCCTGATGATTCTAGATATTCTTCAATTGTAGGGAAAGAAGTATTATTACCTTTAACAGATAGAACAATCAAAGTTATTACTGATTCTCATGTTGATATGGAATTTGGAACTGGTGTTGTAAAAGTTACTCCTGCTCATGATCAAAATGATTATGAAGTAGGAAAAAGACACGACTTAGAATTTATTAAAGTATTTGATGAAAAAGGAATTTTAAATGATTACTGTGGAGAGTTTGCTGGACTAGAAAGATTAGAAGCAAGACCTGTTATTGTAAAAGCACTTGAAAATGCAGGATATATTGTAAAAATTGAAGACCATGTTCATCAAGTAGGGCATTGTTATAGATGTAAAAATATTGTTGAACCATTTATTTCTCAACAATGGTTCTTGTCTGAAAAAATGGCAAAATCTTCAATTGATAAAACAAAAGCTCATAATAACTTCCATCCACAACATTGGATTAATTCATATACAGCTTGGATGGATGAGTTAAGACCATGGTGTATTTCTAGACAATTATGGTGGGGACATAGAATTCCTGTGTTTACTTGTGACTCTTGTAATCATCAATGGGCTGATAAATCTGATGAGCCAGAAAAGTGTCCAAAGTGTGGAGAAAAACACTATACTCAAGACCCAGATGTTTTAGATACTTGGTTCTCATCTGCTTTATGGGCAATGAGTCCTTTAGGTTGGGGAAATAATGGAAAATTAGAAGAGTTATATAATGAAGTTCAAGATATGAAAGACTTCTATCCAAATTCACTTTTAATTACTGGTTTTGATATTATGTTCTTCTGGGTTGCTAGAATGATGATGATGGGTGATCATTTCCAAGGTGAATTACCATTTAAAGATATTTATATGCATGCTTTAGTTAGAGATGAAACAGGTGCAAAAATGTCTAAATCAAAAGGAAATGTAATTGATCCACTTGATATGGTTGAAGAGCATTCTGCTGATATTATTAGATTTACACTTGCATATTTAGCTATTCAAGGTAGAGATATTAAACTTGGAGAAAAGAATTTAGAGCAATTTAGAAACTTTACAAATAAACTTTATAATGCAACTAATTTCTTACAATTAAATATAGATACTTTCCCTGATTTAAAAGATATTGAAATTAAAACTGCACTTGGTTTATATATGCAAAGTAGACTAAGTAAGTCTGTTGATGAATTAAGAGATAACTTAGAAACTTTCAAATTCAATGAAGCTGCAAGTACTCTTTATAAATTTGTATGGAATGAGTTTTGTAACTGGGGTATTGAATATTCAAAAGGTTCAAAAGATTCTATTTTAGAACTTGGTGCAATTTTCAAAGAAACACTAAAAATGATATCACCATTTATGCCATTTATTGCAGATTATTTGTATCATAAATTATCAGGAACTACTCTTGAAGAGGGTGACTCTTTAATGATTAATAATTTCCCTAAAGATATTGCAAAAAATCAAGATATGGAAGATATGTTTGCAGTAATTGAAGAAGCTATTATCTCTGTAAGACGTGCTAAAGTTGTAATTGATATGGGTAACTCAAAGATTGCAAAAGCTTATATCAAACTAGATAAGCAAATTGATATTGAAGTTGCACGTCCATTTATTGAAAAACTTGGAAAAGTTGAAAATATAGAGTTTGTAGATGCAAAAGTTGAAAACTCAATTACAGATGTATCAAATAATTTAGAAGTATACTTACCAACTTCAGAAATTGATATGAGTCCAATTATTGATAAATTAACTAAGCAACAAGCAAAAACTCAAAAAGAGTTTGATAAGCTAAATGGAATGTTATCAAATGAAAGATTTGTAGCAAATGCACCTGAAGCTGTTATTGCTGAAAATAGAAAAGCATTAGAAGATGCAAAAAATAAATTAGAAAAAATAGAAAATGAATTAAAGACTATTTCATAAAATAGTCTTTTAAAGGAGTACAAAATGGCAAGAAATCTAATAAAATATTCTTTTTCCCTTATCTTTGTACTTCTTTTTTATGGATGTAGTTTTAGCCAAGATAGTATAAAAAGTGTTGCTCAAAGTAATGCAGCTTCTGAAATTACAAACTATAAAAATGAAACAATCACTTCTTTACTAAAATATAAAAAGAAACTAGATTTAAGAAATCCAAGCTCATATAATAAGTCTTTATCAAAAAATATTCTTCATCAAATTCAAACAAATCAAGACTACATAAATATATTGCAAGATGGAAAAGAGTTACAAACATATAATGAATATTTACATTATGCTTTTTTGAATGAGCAAGTAGAAAATAGAAATGATTTCTTAATTTTAGGACTTTATAAATTAATACACAAAGCTTACAACTTAGGCGGAAATCATAAATTCACAGCTTTTCAATATAATAAAATTGAATTGTCAAAATTATATAAATATTTACAAGTTATAAGATGGAAAATTAGAACTAACAAAGATAATAAAGGTAGATATCTTTTTAATACCTGGCAAAATAATTGGCAATTAGAACTTCTAAAAAAAGATGATAGTGATTTAAATATTATAAAAAATTTAGAGTATATTAAAGCTAATAAAGAGAGTATTTATAAGCATTCAAACTTTTCTTTTGAAATCTTATTTTCAAGAATACTTTTAAATGTAGAATATACTTTAAGAAAAATAAATATTGAACCTTATGCTATGAGTACTTCTGCTATTAAAAGCTTTATTTTTATCTTATAAAGTAAAGTATTTCTACTTTACTTTTTTATGATTTTCTTAGTTTATGAGAGATTGTATATAAAACTGGTAAATAAACTAAGTTTAGAATAGTTCCCCAAGCAAGTCCAAATCCTAAAGCAATTGCAATTGGTTGGAAGATAACTGCTTGTCCTGTTGGGAAGAAGATTAATGAACTCATACCAATTAAAGTTGTAATTGTTGTAATAATAATAGGTCTAAATCTTTTCGTAGCTTTTTGGAATATTTCTTCTAGCGTTTTCGCTTTTTTAAGATAAGTCATCATAATAATACCATCATTAATAACAACTCCAGCAAGTCCAAGTGCTCCAATCATTGAAGGCATTGATAAGTTAAGTCCCATTACTTTATGTCCTATTAATACTCCTAAAATAGAGAAGGGAATAATACTCATAACTATAAATGTTTCTCTAAATGAATTAAATAAATAAAGCATAGAAAGCATGATTAAAATAATAGCAAGAGCAGAAGCTAGAAGCATATCTCTTTTTAATTCTTCTTTCTTTTGAGCTTCCCCTTTAAATACAAGTTTTATCCCATCTTCTTTTATTTGATTTAATAATGGTTGTAGTTTTTCAATTACTTCTGTTGAAGTTATAATATCAGGGTCAACATTTGCAAAGAAATAAAAGTTTTTCTCACCTTGGTCTTTTAAAAGCTGCTCAAAAGCTCTTATTGTATTCAGTTCAACAACTTGCTCTAAGGCTACAAAAGAACCATCATTTAGAGGAATTTGTGTATTTTTAAAAGCTTCAAAATCATCTTTATTTTTAGATTTGATTTTAATATCAAGCATTTCTTTATCATCAAATGAAACACCTTTTTTCTTTAATAAGTAAAGATTTGAAAGATATGAACCTATAAAGGATTCAGTAACTCCATGAGATTCACCATATTGATTCACTTTTAATTTAATCTCATCAATACCAAATTTTAAAGAGTTTGATGCAGATTTTATACCATCTAATTTATTAATCTCATCAGTTAAATCTGCTATGGCTTTGATTACTTTTTGATTATCATGTGAAACCAAACCAATTTTTACATCTGCTTTAATAGGTCCAACTTTACGCTCTAATACACCTATTTCTTCAAGTTGATATTTTTCTTTATAATTTTGTTTATCTAAGAACTTTTTTAATTTTGTAGCAATCTGTCTTGATTTTAAAGTTCTTGTTCTTCCTTCATCATCATAGTAAAAACTTAAATATGGAGTAACATATCTATCTAAGAGATTTGAAGCTTTTAGCTTTTGTAGTTCCACTGTCATATACATAGTATAAGGAAATCTTTCTGTATTATTTCCTGTATCTTTTCTATATCCTGCAACTGAATCAATACTTCTTATAAAGAATTCATCTTTTTGTAGCATTAAATCTTTTTCAATTTCTTGCACTATTTTAAACGATTGTTCAAGTGTTGTATTTGCGTCTGCTTTCATTGATATTTTTACATCTGTTGCATCAAACTTTGGAAACATTTGGAATTTAGATGTTTTAATAGCTGTATATGTTGCAAAAGGCACAAGTATAACAAAAATGATAAGGAATGTTTTTTTCCAATTCATAAAGAAATGAATAATTGCATTATAAACTTTATTAGCTTTTTCCCATGAGGTAACTTTTGCACCATTTTTTAAAGCATGTGCTGCATGAATTGGAAGGAAAATAAATGATTCAATAAGAGAAGCTACAACTAATGCACTAAGTGCAATTGGTATAAGCTTCATAACTTCACCCATTGTTCCACTAATCATTAATACAGGAAGAAAGGAAAATAGTGTTGTAAGTGATGCTACAGTTACAGGCTTAACCATTTCACTAGCACCTTTTACTGCTGCATCTTTTGGAGCCATTCCTTCTTCGATATGTTGTTGGATATTTTCACTTACAACAATAGCATCATCAACAACAATACCAATTGCAATTAAAACTCCAACAAGTGAAATCATATTTATAGAATAGCCACTAAGGTACATATAAATAGCTGCAATTACAAAAGATGTTGGAATACCAAGTGCGATAATTGCAGACATTCTAAAGTTGATTAAAATCATTACTAAAATAGTAATTAAGATTATTCCTAATAAGATATTTGATACAACAATATTTAACCTATCAGTAATTCTTTCACTATTATCATCAGCAATTGTAGTCGTTATATCTGGGTTCTTTTTGTTTATTGAAGGAAGCAAATCTTTTATCTTCTGAGCAAGTACTATTGCATCAGCAGTATCTGACTGTTCAACTGCAAGAGAGATTGCATTTTGTCCATTAAAAGAGTAAAGAGTTGAAGAGTCTTCATACTTTTTAGAGATTTGTGCAATATCTTTTACATAAATATTTGTATTTGAAACCTTGATTAAAGTATTTCCAAAATCTACTGCATTTTTAGCACCATTGTATGTGGAAATATAGTAATGCTTTTTAGGGTCTTCAATTTTTCCAACTGGAAAGATATATGATAAAGTAGAAATTGCAGAGAATACTTCACTTTTATTAAGCCCTAATGCATCAATTTTTTTATCATCAATTAAGACTTCAAAGTACTTATCTGAATCTCCAAATATCGTAACATCATTAATCCCAGTAATTCCTAGAATTTGGCTTTTAATAGAATCTGCAAAGGGTTTTAAATCATCTGTCGAATATTTTTCTGATGTAAGTGTAATATCTATAAGTGCTCTTGAACGATCTAAAACATTTACAGTAGGCTCATCCATATCAGAAGGAAGGTTAGATTGAACAAGTGCAATAGCATCTTTTACTTTATCTGCTTCATTATATTTATTTTTACCTTTTTTAAGTTCTAAAACAATAGTAAATGAACCTGGGCTTATGATTGTTGACATTGTATCAACACTATCAATATTTTTTACATTATCTTCAATTTCAACAACAGCCATTTTATCTAGTATATCAACTGAAGCTCCACTATAAGAGCCTTTAATTGAAATCATATCAAGTTCAAAACTTGGAAAAATTTCTTTTGGTGTTTTTGTATAAGACCAAAGTCCAATAGCAAATACTAATATAAATAGAGTATAATTAACTCTTGAATTTTCTACAAAAAATCTTAAAATTTTATCAAACATTATAATCCTTATTTAATACAAAGAATTATAATATATCTTTATTAACGTAGTATTAATATTATTGGTGGAAGTTATTAACTTGCAATAAATAATATCAATAAGTTAAATTAAATTTTTTTTGATAGAATAAAATAAAAAAATTAAAGAAGTACATAATATGATTGAAGAATCTTTAGAAGATAAAAAAAGAAAGCTAAAGTATCTAAAACAAATAGAAAATGATATTTTAATCAAATCAAATAAAAAATATAGTTTATATAAATCAACATTACTCTGTACTTTAATTGGTTTAGAAACTTTATTTATTGTTCTTGTTTGGACAATAGGATGGGATTTAGTACAACCTATAAGTTGGGTTATAACTTTTTTAATGCTTAATGGTAGTATTATTTGTTACTTAATAATAAGTGAAAAAAGCTGTAATTTATTTAAAATTCTTGATAATAAAAAAGAATCTATTTTAAATAATATTGAACATCAAGAAAATTTTAATAAAATAAAATCACAGAGTTAGAATATACGATAAAAAGCTTTGAAGAAAAAATTAGTTAAATCGATAGTCTAGAAGCTATCGATTTAATTTAGTATTAATATTATTGTTCATTTTTTAATTGTTTTACAAGAGTATTTAAATCACCTAATACCCAAACACTTTTTATTTTCCCTTCTTCGAATTTAAAAAATGTTGCACCATTATAAATAAGTCTATTATTCGTTGCTTCATAATCTAATAATTTTCCAGAATGTTTTCCTGTGTATAAAGCTCTTACTGCAATAGTATCCTCACCTACAACAATATCAACAATACTATGAAATAAGTTAGGAATTGCAGTATGAATCATATCCATGTATACTTCAAACTCTTTTTTTCCATTAGCCGATAAACCCAATGATCCATGAAACGAAATATTATCATCAAAAAGAGTGTTAATAAAGTCTTTGTTTTTTTTATTCCATAATTCTTCATAGTATAAATTCACTAAATCTTTATTTGTTAATTTTTTCATTCTTCAATCCTTTTAATTCTTATAACTTCACTTTTATTTTTAATAAACTGTATATCTAGAAATGCATATTCATCACACTCATTATAATCAGATGTAAAATACTTTTCATAGCCTAGTTTTTGCAATTCATAATCAATATTTTCTTCAGTTAATCTATTTTTAACTCTATCCATAATGTACAGGACATCATTTTCATCAATATTTGCACTTAATAATTCATATTTGATAGATAAATCTAATTGAGCTAACATTTTTTGGTTCTTTCCTTTTTATATTATATAGAATAAGAAAGTTTTACGGCTAAAAGTTAAATAAACTAAATTTACTTAAAGTTATTATTATCTTCTTGTGAATTTTCTTCAAGGTCTTGTTCTTGATTTGTTTCTTTTTCAAATAGACATTTGTCTAATTCTTGTTCACATTTTTCTATACAATCATCATTATTTGTATTGTCACACTTTATAATACAAGATTCGAATTGTTCATCACAATCAATATTGTCGATATTTTTAGTATTTGCACTTAATAATATTGCGAAAGCAAATAGTGCAAGTGAGATTTTTTTTAACATTTAAACTCCTATATTTACTAAATTTAACTTATGTATAAGTTTCATTTGTTAGTATAAAAGTACTCAAGTTTAACAGAGTACAACAAAAATTTCAGATACTTGAATTTTAACGCACGGCCAAATGCAAAATAGAGTGTCTGAAAATACAGAAAACTTTCTTCTTATTCTAATGCGATATTATAAACTATAAAAAAAAGAAAAAACCTGAAAAAAATCTTAAGTTATTTGAAAATTATTTTAAGCCCAATTTAAAGGCATCTTTAGATATCTTTTTATAATAA
Organism: Arcobacter peruensis; assembly: GCF_003711085.1. Taxonomy (NCBI): domain Bacteria; kingdom Pseudomonadati; phylum Campylobacterota; class Epsilonproteobacteria; order Campylobacterales; family Arcobacteraceae; genus Arcobacter; species Arcobacter peruensis. Next base: position 1,232,397 of record NZ_CP032363.1, on the reverse strand, counting down.
TAAATTTTAAGATATATCTATTTTATTTCTAAAAATATTAAAAAAAAATGTTTTTTTATAAAACATAAAAAGGTGAGTTAATGAAAGAAAAAACTACAATACTAAATTTTGAAAATATTTATGTAAGCTATGAAGTAACACCAATACTTGAAAAAATAAATCTACAAATAAAAGAGGGTGAGCATTGGACAATTTTAGGCTCAAACGGAAGTGGTAAATCAACTTTAATAAAATTAATATCAAATGATTTATACCCTAATACTAAATACCCTTTTAAAAAAGAAGTCTTTGGAAAAGACAGATGGAGTATATTTGATTTAAAAAAGAATCTAGGAATCATTTCAAATGATTTACATAATTACTTTGAAAAGCATGGAAGTTTTCTTAGTGCTTATGAGGTAATATTAAGTGGTTATTTTAGTACTATTGGGGTTTTTAAGCATCAGGATTTCACTATTGAACAACATAAAAAAGCTTTAGAAGTTTTAGATTTTTTAGAAATTCCTCAAATTAAAGATAAAAAAGTTCATCAAATGAGTACTGGACAATTAAGAAGATGTATTATTGGACGAGCTTTAATTCACGAACCAAAAGCATTTATTTTAGATGAGCCAACTGTAGGACTTGATATTAAAGCTCAAAATAGCTTTATTAAGTTTATCAGAAAGTTATCTTCAACTGCATCAATTATTTTAGTTACTCACCATATTGAAGAAATTTTTCCTGAAGTTTCACATATTGCTCTAATGTATAATAGAACGATTTTTAAACAAGGTGAAAAGAAGGATATTTTAACTTCAAAAAACCTTTCAGAGATTTTTGAAGTTGATATTAAACTTGAAGAAGAGAATCAAAAATATTATATAAAAAACAAGTAGTTATCTACTTGCTGCATAAAGGCTAAAACTTTTAATAATGTCTAAGTCTTCTTCATCTTTTACATTTTCTGCAAAAACTTTTATATTCAATAAAGTTGATAACTCTTGAATTGCTTCAACAAAATTTTGCTTAGAATTGTCATTGCAGATATTACAAGTATAATCTCTTGCTAATCTTATATAATCAAGGTTAAAATCTTTAATATTATCAAGTGGTATAAATTTACTCTCAAATCTTTTTATAATTATCTTTGCACCATATTTATGTATTTCATCTGCAAAAAATTTGAATTTATCCATATCTTTAGCAACTGCATATGCAGTAATAGAAAATACTAATTGCTTTGCAATTTTATTATTATTTTGAATTGTACGAGCTATCCAAGCAATAAAAGCAGTATTGTTAATAGATTCTAATGAAAGGTTTATAGAAATATTATGATTTATTTTATTTTCTAAAATATGATTAATTACATTAGACACAATTTTTTTATCTAAGTCTATAATCTTTTCATATTTTTCTGCAATAGATACAAATGTTCCTATTGGGATATCCATTCCATCTTTATCACAAGCACTTGTAAATGCTTCTTGCATAACAAGTTCATTTGAATGATTTAATAATGTAGCATCCCCTATATATTTAACATTAAATTTAGAGTTATCAATAATATCAAAAATTAAATCTCTCCATGATTCCATATCTCTTGATAAATCATTTGAATCTCTAATATAAGCTTCATTTGCTCCAATTAGTGTTGCTTTTTGATAAGCTTCATTTGCAGCTTGTAGCATTTCAGGTGTTGTTCCTATTGGATTAAAAGGTGTTGCTCCTATATGAGCAATTTCTTTTTTCCCGAATTCAAGAGCTAATTTTCCTAAACTTTCTTGTAAAGATTTAGCGAATTTAATACTATCTTCATAAGAAAAACCTTCTCCAATCACTGCAAATTCTGAACCAAAAAATCTATAAGCAATAGTTTTTTTATCTTTAATTGAAGTATTCTTTAAAATACTTCCAAACTCTTTTATAAAAGCATTTACTTCTTTATTTGTATGTGATTTTGCGTAAGTTGCTAAGTCAAATATTTTAATTACAAAAACATAACCTGTTTTTTTGTGAATAAACATATTCTTCATATCAGTTTCAAAACTTTGTTTTAAACTTAGTCCACATAACTCATCCACTGAAAGTTTTTCTGAACTATTTTTTAAATTATTGTTTAGTTTATTTATAATAGCTTCAATTTTTGAAGACATATCATTCATAGCAATTGCAACATTTTTAATTTCTGTTGTCCATGGAAGTTTTTCTATTATTCCAAATTTACCAACAGCAATACTATTTGCAAGTTTTTCTATTCTTTTTAAAGGTTTTAGTAAGTATTGAACAAAAATAAATAAAATTAACATTGAAAATAAAAAAGCAAGAATTGAATATATTATTCCACTTTTAGCTTGTTGATATAATTTTGCATAAGCATCACCTGGATTTGCACTTACATAAATAATTGCTGTTGTTTTCCATCCATCACTAATTTCACTACTTTTTTCCTCAAGTTTAATTGGAATCATATCAATAAACCAATTAGGTACATAATCAAATTTTACAGCTCTTGTAGCTTTTGCTATAACTTTTTGAATTGTTAATTTTGAACTTGTATTAACTTTCATACCGTTTTCATTAATTGCAGTAAAATTAAATGTAATTTTTCCTCCATTTGTATATTCAGCACTTGGAATATAAGAATATGTATCTTCTTCTATATCAATTTGCGATTCATCTATCTCTTCATTCTCTAGTTCAGACAACTCTTTAGAAAGTTCACTATCTGATGTTATTTTCTCTATTTTTCCAAAAGAATTATCAATAGTTAAATCTGAAATCTTCCATAAAGAATCATCTAAATCTACGCTATTTCTAATTAGTTGTGTTTCACTTATTGTAAAAGATGCATCAACTAATCTTATTTCTTTATAAAAACCTCTATTTGAAATTGCAGTAATTATTGATTCAATCTCAGGGTCTTGTTTATCTTTTAATAATGATTTTAAACCCATTCCTAAAGATGTTGCAGTATCCTGTGCTTTAGTTATAGATTCTATTTCTAAGTACTCTTTTGTATTTTTAACACTAATAATAAAATTACCAGTAAAAATCATAAAAAATATGAAAGCAATTATTATATAAAGTTGTTTTGATAAAGACATTTTATTTCCTTTTAAATTCTACTCATTAAATCTTTCCAAGATCTAAGGTTATTTGTTCCTACTCTTACAGAACCTTTGTTTTTGGCTTGCCATAAACCACTTGCATTAAAACTATATACGGGTTTTAAATCTTTTCTTTTTGTTGCAAGTTTTAATTTTTTATTAATATTATCTAAAACAATTGGAGTTGAACCTGGTTTGTGTGTATATGTTAAAACCATATGTGCTTGTTCAAATTTACTTCTTACTCTTTTATATTTTACATATGTGATTCTAAGTTTATTATCAGGAACTCCGATTTTTCTAAGACTAAAATATTTAGCGATTGCATAATCCTCACAATCTCCAGCAGCTGTACCCATAAACTCAAACGGAGTTGCCCAATAATCTTTTCTTTTCCAATGTCTTTGATCTGTTTTATATCTAATCTTATTAAAAAAATCATTAACATTTTTTAATTTGTTTAGTATTTTTTCATTTTTTGAAGATTGAAGCATTGTATCCCATAACTCTACACGAGATTTAGCTTTTGTACCGTATTTATTAGATATAGAATTTAGTTTAGAGTTTGAAATAAAAAAAGTTTTTGAAGCAATTGTAGAAATTGTAATAGCAGAGAGAATCAAAAAAGATATAAATAATATTTTTTTCAATTTCTCTCCTCTTGTAGTTTTATTCTTATTTTATAATAGTAAAGATTAAAACTAGGTATTTAAAAAGTTATATTAATGAACCTTTGATTTTATGTTCACTAATTTTATCATCATTATATTTGATTGCAATAATGTTTTCAGTGTTGTTTATGTACCACTCATCAATAGCATCATTATTTTCTAATACTGAAGTTTTTTCTAAGTCATACTTATCTAAAGGTAAATATAAAAACTTTTTCTTTGTAGGATTTGGCATAGTAATAATTAAAATAGCCCATAAAATACAAATAATAGTTATTGCAATAACTATAGAAGACATTCCCGCACTTTCAAAGAATATTCCACCTACAAGTCCACCTAGGAATGTACCTAAGTAACCAAATGAATTAAAGATTCCTAGTACTAATCCTCTTTGGTGAACTTTTGCAAATTTTGTTGCAAGTGATTGCATGATTGGTTCGTGCATATTGAAACCAATAAAAAATACAACTACACCAATAATAAATACTAAAGTAGATGAAGAAAACCCTATAATTAAGTAAGAAATAGCAAATAATGCAATACCAATTACTAAAATCTCTTTGAACTTACCTTTCTTTTCTGCAATAATTGCAGCAGGTGCCATAGCGATAAATCCAAAAATCATTGCAGGAAGATAAACTTTCCAAAGGTCAGATAAAACCCACTCGTAGTTTTTCATTAAAACCATTGGAATGATCATAAAAGCAAATGTCATTAAACCTTTTTGTAAAAAGTTTGTAATATTCATTTTGATTAAATTTTTATTTCCTAAAACAGAAGAAAGCTTTGCTTTTCCATTGTATGTATGAGTAATTTGTGGAGGATTTGGTACTAATTTAACAATTACAAAAATTGAAGCAAGTGCTAAAATCATTGTAATATAAAATAATACTTCAATCCCAAAAGCAGCACCAAGAGTCGGACCTGCTAACATAGAAACAGCAAATGAAATACCAATAAACATACCCATAGTAGCCATTGCTTTTGGTCTTTGTTCTTCTTTTACTAAATCAGAAATCATTGCAGTAATTACAGCTGCAATTGCTCCTGCACCTTGCAAGAATCTTCCAAGCAATAATGTATAAATATCTGTTGATATTGCACAAATAAGTGAACCAATCGCAAAGAGTAAAAGACCAGTTATAATAGTTCCTTTTCTTCCTAATTTATCACTCATTACTCCAAATGGAATTTGAAAAATCATTTGAGTTAATGCATATCCTCCAACAACAATACCTACAAGAGTAGTTGTAGAGCCTTCTAAATTTATAGCGTATACTGAAATAACTGGTAGTACTAAAAATAGACCTAAAAATCTTAGAGCAATAATTGCACTAAGTGGTAAAACTGATTTAATCATCTGTAATCCTAAATATAATATAATTTAGAGCGATTATATATAATTAATTATAATAATAGGTTGAAAGGATAAGAGTGAAAATAGTTTTAGCTTCTGGAAACAAAGGAAAAATAAAAGAATTTGAGAAATTAATGCCAAATGATGAAGTTGTAGCATTTAAAGAAATTCTAGGTGATATTGAAATTATTGAAGATCAGAACAGTTTCAAAGGTAATGCAATTAAAAAAGCTCAAACTATATATGACAAACTACTTGAAAAAGGATTTAGTGATATCATAGTAATTTCTGATGATTCAGGAATTACAGTTCCTGCTTTAAATAATGAGCCAGGAATTTACTCAGCAAGATATGCAGGAGTTAATGCAAGTGATAAAGAAAATAATGCAAAATTAATCAAAAATTTGAATTTAAAAACTTTAGAAAAAACGCCTGCTTTTTATACTGCTTGTATTGCAATTGTATATCAAGGTGAAGTTTATACAGTTCATGGATGGATGCATGGAAATGTTATAAATGAACAAAAAGGTGAGGGTGGTTTTGGTTATGATCCTATGTTTATAGCTAATGGATTTGATAAAACATTAGGAGAACTTGGTTATGAAGCAAAAAAAGATTTCTCACACAGAACAAAAGCTTTAAATCTTGCAAAAAAAGTATTAGATGTAATTATCTAAATATCTTTTCATGTAAAGATATATCAAACTCTTTTGATTTTACAAATAAATCTATTTCATAAGAGTTTGATTCTTTTTTAATGATTGAATAAATTCCAAAATTAGTATCTTCAATTTCTAAATGTGTTAAGTTTTTTAACTCATCTAATTGCAAAGTATAAATATACTGTTTTAAAAATTCTTTATGATTACTTGCTTGTAAATATAAATATTGACTTTGTAAATTTGTATTTCTTAAAGACTTTGTTTCTAAAATAGAAATAGCTAAATATGAAAATATTGATAAAAGAAATATAGTAATAAGTAAAGTAAAAGATTTTTTCATAATCTTATTTTCCAATTCTCTTTTATTTTTTCTTCTAACTCAAGTGTGATTTCATAATAATTTTCTTTTTTTGAAATAGTAAAATCACTAACATCTTTTAATAAAATATTAGTTTTAAAATAAATAGTATCATTTGAATAAGAAAGAGTATTTTCTAAATTTTGATTGTTTTTTTGTAGAAATATCTTAGTTGAGAGTAAATCTAATTTTAATTCTTCGACTTTTTGCATATTCTTGTTTGTTTGAAATAACTCATTTGAAAAATAACTTGTATTAATAATTACAAGAGATGAAATTAAAATACTTAGAATAATTTCTAATATTGTAAAACTATTTTTCATATTTAAAAATCTTTATATCTTCATTTTCAAAACTATATTTGCTTATTGTTATTTTCTCTTTTTGTGAAAGGTTTTTGATAATTGTAATTTCTTCATTATCTTTTGAAAAGCTTGAATAGTCATTTGTATTAAATTTATTTTCAAGAGTGTTAAGTTTGATCGAATTTTCTAAAGCTTTTTCATCATAATAAGATGAGTTTAAAAACCCACTTATTATGATAAAAAGTATAGTAATACTTAAAAGTGTTTCAAATAGTGTGAAGCTATTTTTTACCAAGTTCAACTGCTTTTGAATAAGCAGCATTAATAGCTTTTATCATTGAATCTCTAACTGCTCCTTCTTCAAGTTTAGTATACCCAGCAGCTGTAGTTCCTCCTGGACTCATAACAGAATCTTTAATAATTGCAGGGTGAGAATTTTCTAATAACGATGCAGTTCCTGAAAACAGACCTTGAACTAACTCTTTACTTAAATGTCTTTCAAGGCCTGCATTTACAGCACCATCTGTAAGTGCTTCTGCCACAAGAGCTAAATATGCAGGACCAGAGCCAGCAATTGCAGTAGCGATATCAAGTTGATTTTCTGTATTTACCCATAATGTTTTACCAATTGATGAAAAAATATCAAGTGCGATATTTTTAGCTTCATTATCACCTGTTATTGTTGTCATTGAGTTTTGAACTGATGCTGCGATATTTGGCATAGTTCTTACATAATATTTTGATTTTATTTGGTTTTTTAATGATGATAGTTTAGTTCCAGCTAAAATTGAAAATAGAATATCACACTCACCTACTAGCCTTGTAGAAACACTTCCTAAAGCATAAGGTTTTACACAAAATATTATATTTTTACCTTCAATATTTTCTTGATCATCAAGTGTTTTTATTGTGATTTGTGGTATTTGTTCTTGTATTGTTTTAAGTGTATTCTCATTTCTACCTATCATTTCTACTTCATGATTTTTAACTAATCCTCTAGCTAAAGATTGAGCCATAATCCCATTACCTATTAAAGTAAGTTTCATTAAATCGCCTTTTAAATTATTTTTAATAATTATAGCAGATATTTCCTAAGCAAGTATTCGATAAAATATTGGCTTTAATAATAAAGGATATTTATATGATTAATAATTCAAAAATTAAAAGTTTATTTTTAGTGCTTGCATCAGTTTTTGTTTTTACAGCTTGTTCTAGCAAAAATGAAGTTACAGAGTACAATAAACCAGCACTTTATTGGTACAATAAAATGCTAACACAAATAGCAAATGGAAATCTTGATGAAGCAGATGATACATACACGTCTTTAGAGAGTGAACATAGAAACTCACCTTTAATTGCTACTTCTTTACTAATTTTAGTAAATGGTCATATTGATGAGGAAGAATATTCACTTGCAAACTTTTATTTAGACGAATACATCAAAAGATTCGCACTTAGTAAAAATATTGATTATGCAAGATATTTAAAAATTAAAGCAAACTTTTTAGGATTTACTTATCAATTAAGAAATCAAGAATTGATTGAAAATACAATTACAGAAATTGCAGATTTTAAAACAAAATACACTCGTTCACCATATATGCCTTTAGTTGATACAATGAATGCAAGATTATATATGGCAAAAGCTTCACTTGATTTATCAATTGCAAAGCTTTATGAGAAAAAAGATAAAAAATTAGCAGCAGAATTTTATAATAAAAAAGTAAAAGAATCATGGGTTAACCCAAAAGAAATTGAAGCTGTAGATGTTCCATATTACAGATCAATTTTTGAATAAATATAATAAATTTTTAGGAGCAAAAACACATGGAATTAGAAAATTACGATAATTTCCCACAAGATATACCCTTAATAATAGAAGATGAAATATTTTTATATCCATTTATGATTGCACCATTGTTTTTAAGCAATGAACAAAATATAAAAGCAGTTGAAAGTGCAATGGAAGAGAACAAATTAGTTATTGTTGCAGTTTCTAAACAAGGACATGAAGACAAAAGAGAAAAAGATTCTTTTTATGATGTTGGTGTTGTTGGAAATATAATGAGAAAAGTATCTCTACCTGATGGTAAAATAAAAGTACTTTTCCAAGGATTAGCAAAAGGAAGTATCAAAGAGTTTAACGAAGAGAATCCTCTTTTTGTAAATGTTGATATTCTAGAAAATAAAGAATTCAATGAAGAAAGTACAAAATCTGTAATTTCTGTGTTAATTGAACAAATCAAAAAACTTTCAAGATTAAATGCAAAATTTCCAGCAGATTTAATAAAAACTATTGAAGAAAATGATGATGCAATTAGAATTGCTGATTTAATCTCTTCTGTTTTAAAAGTTAAAAAAGATGAAGCTTACGCTTTATTTGCGCAAACAGATATTGAACAAAGATTATTAGATATTATAGAAGTTGTTAAAAAAGAGATTGAATCTTATAAAATACAAAAAGAGATTACTCAAAAAGTAAACTCAAAAATTGAAAAAACTCATAAAGACTACTTCTTAAAAGAGCAAATCAAAGCTATAAATAAAGAGCTTGGTACGGATAATAAAAAAGATGAAGAAATAAAACTTTATTCTAAGAAATTAAAAAAACTAAAAAAACATATGCCAAAAGATGGCTATAAAGAAGTAAAAAAACAAATTGAAAAATTAGGAAGAATGCACCAAGATTCTCCTGATGCTTCACTTTTACAAACATATATTGAGCAAGTATTAGATATTCCATTTGGTAAATATTCAGATGAAGAAATTTCTGTTACAAATGTAGAAGAACAGTTAAATAAAGATCATTATTCATTATTTAAAGCAAAAGAGAGAATCTCTGAATTTTTTGCAGTAAAAGAATTACTTGAAAAAAGAAAAGTTGAAAACTTAAAAACGAGAGGAACAGTTTTATGTTTTGTTGGACCTCCAGGTGTTGGTAAAACATCTTTAGCAAACTCAATTTCAAAAGCACTTAAAAGACCACTTGTAAGAATTGCACTTGGTGGAATGGAAGATGTAAATGAGTTAAGAGGACATAGAAGAACTTATGTAGGAGCAATGCCAGGACGACTTGTTAAAGGTTTAGTTGATGCAAAATCAATGAACCCTGTTATGGTTTTAGATGAAATTGATAAACTAGGAGCTAATCACAGAGGTGATCCAACAGCTGTAATGTTAGAAATCTTAGATCCAGAACAAAACAATGAGTTTAGAGATTTATATTTAAATTTCCCAATTGACTTATCTCAAACTATTTTTGTATCAACTGCAAATGATGCAAGAAGAATTCCAGCACCTCTTAGAGATAGAATGGAATTTATTGAAATTTCTTCATATACACCAAATGAAAAATATCATATTGCAAAAGATTATCTAATTCCTCAAGAATTAGAAAAACATGGATTAAAGAAAACAGAAGTATCTTTATCAAAAGCAACTATTGAAATGATTATCTCTAAATATACAAGAGAAGCAGGGGTTAGAAACCTAAGACGAGTTTTTTCTAAACTATTTAGAAAAGCCGTTAAAAAGATAGTTGAAGATGAAAAGGTTACAAAAGTTACAATTTCTACTAAGAATTTAAAAGATTACTTAGAACATCCAATTTTTGAAATTGACCCTGCTGATAAGAAAAACTCAATTGGAATTGCAAATGGACTTGCATGGACAGCTGTTGGTGGAGATGTTTTAAAATGTGAAGCGATTAAGTTAAAAGGAAAAGGTATTCTTTCTGTAACTGGTAACTTAGGTGATGTTATGAAAGAATCATCTAGAATTTCTTATTCTGTTGTGAAAGTTTTAATAGATACTGGAGCATTAAAAATTGATGACTCAATTATTCCAAAAACTGCAAAAGAAAAAGAAGATAAAACTAAAGTAGATGCTAGTGAAGTTTATAAAAGATTTGATATCCATTTACATATTCCAGCAGGTGCTACTCCTAAAGATGGACCAAGTGCTGGTATTACAATGGCATTAACAATTGCTTCAATTTTATCACAACGTGAAATCCAATCTGATATTGCAATGACAGGAGAGCTTTCTCTTTCTGGTAAAGTATTACCAATTGGTGGATTAAAAGAAAAACTAATTGCTGCATTTAAAGCTAAGATGACAAAAGCATTAATTCCTAGAAAAAACTATGAAAGAGATTTAGAAGATATCCCTGAAGAAGTTAAAAAAGCTATGGAAATTAAGCCAGTAGATGTAATAGATGATGTTCTTAAAGAAGCTTTACTTTAAGAGAATTTAATGAAAAAAAATAGAAGACAAAGTACAATAATAAACAACTTTTTTACTTTGGCTTCTATTATTATGATTACAATTACTTTAGTTGTTTATATGAAATTCATACGAGATGACAAAAGTAATCCTACCGAAGATAAAATGCACTTAGAAAAAATAAATGTAAGTGCTTTAGAGTGTGAAGATGAAACTTCAAGCTCAAAACTATTTAATCAAAAACTTTTAAACAATTCCTTATTAGCTTTATCAAAAGGCTATTATAAACTTGATGGTGGCTATATTAAATCTTTAAACTCAAAATCTATTATAGAAGAGTTTATCCAAATAGAAGAGCTTGACTCCTTTTTCACACAAGCTATAAATATCAAAGCTAAAAAAGATATAAAAAAGTTTTTAAAGATAAATTATGAAATAATAGAAAATGATAAAGAAAAAAAGATTGATTTAAAAAAACAAATTAAGTTTAAAGCTGGAACTATAAAAACATCATTTAGAGCTAATTCTATTGAGATTTTTACATTCTCAAAAGACTTCAAGTTTTATGACAAAAAAGAGATACAATCGATTATAGATTGCACAATAAAGGTATATAAAAATCATGCTAAAAAGTATAAGTAAAAAAGATTTCACAGCTACAAATATATTAATTATTATTACAATTTTAATGTATATAGTTCAAATTAATATAGAAAAAGGTGGTTTATATTTAGGTTTAAATATGTACTTTACTGTTTATGATTTTTGGTGGCAACCTTTATCATCTATGTTCTCTCATGGAGGAATAGCTCACTTGGGAATGAATATGTTTGTTTTATATCAATTTGGTAATTTAATTGAAAGAGGACGAGGAGCTAAAGAGTTAGTAACACTTTATTTAGTTACGGGAATACTAACATCAATTTTATCTTTTGCTTATATTTATTATTTAGATAATTATGTAAATCTTGTAGGTGCTTCAGGTGCTATTTGTGCACTCTTAGGTTATGTGGCTTTTTATGATAAAGCTCAACGAAGTGGAATAATTACTTGGGTTTTACTAATCTCTGTGGCACCACTACTTATTGGACTTCCAATTGCTTGGTATGCACACTTTATTGGTCTAGCTCTTGGTTTTATTTATGCAGTAATTAGAAAGTAAACTTTCTTTTATTGCATAAAATATGTCACAGTTCCCATAACAACTAAAACAATAGCTAAAGCAATAAAAATATCTTTTAATGTTACTGTCGGGTTTAATATCCCACAATAAGGGCATTGTCTTTTTTTAGTTTCGATTTCTCTTTTACAATTTTTACAAGGTGCTATTTTATATCCTTTTTCTTGAATACTATCTTTTCTGTGCTATATAATCACTTAATTATACTAAAGTTAGTTATAATAAGTAATAATAAAGTTAGGTGTTCATTATGGAAAATCAAGTTAAAAGTTTATTATTGATTATTAAAATATTTCCTGCTTTTACAGTATTGCTAATGAGTTTTATTATAATTGTAGTACTTATTAATGAAGAAAAAATAGAAATACAAGAACAAAAAAATAATATTGAAAAACAATTTATGTTTTCAGAAAAAAAAAGAATAAAATCTAATATTGATATTATTTATACTTATGCCAAATTACTACAAAGTACATCTGAAAAAGAATTACAAAAAGATCTAAAATATAGAATTAATAACATACATAATTTAATGCTAAATATATATATTAAGAATAAAGATAAAAAATCAAAAGCTGAAATAATCAAGCAAATAAAAGATGCAGTTGATCCTTTAAGATTTGATAATGGAAATGGCTACTTTTCTATTCATACAATTGAAGGAATTAATATTCTTCATCCAATTATTAAAAAATATGAAGGTACAAGTGTTCTTAATAGAAAAGATGCAAAGGGCTCTTATTCTGTACAAAAAGCAATTAATATTGCTAAAACAAAAGGTGAAGGCTTCTTTAATTGGTACTCTCTTAAACCAAATATTGATTCAAGAGAATTTGAAAAGATTGGTATAGTAAAAAGCTTTGAACCTTATGATTTGATTATTACTACTGGTACATTTAAGGATAGTTTCCAAAATTCTTTAAAAAAGAAGATGTTAAATTATATTTCAAATTTAAAATATAAAAATGATGCTTATCCTTTTGTTATTAACTTTAAAGGTGATATTCTTTATCATCCATCTAAAAAAGTACTTAATGCTAATATTTTTGATGAAAAACGATTTTCTCATATAAGTAATATGTTTAAAAAATTAATTACAGAAAAAGGTGATGATATTGAAGATTATCTTTATATAAAGCCAAAAGTACTAGAAAATAAAGAAACAAAAGAAACAAAAATCACGTATTCAAAAAGAATAGATGATTGGCAATGGATTATATTGACGAGTTTTAAACTTTCTAATGCAAATAATTTTATAAGAAATATGAAAAATATAGAAGAAGAAAGATATTCTAAATATAAAAAAGAGGTTATTTTTTATGGGTTAATTGCAATATTCTTCTTTCTTTTTTTCTCATATTTTGTGACTAAACTGCTAGAAAAAAAGTTTTTAAAGTATAAAAAAGATTCAGAAACTCAAAATGAAAAATTAATTACGTTAAAAGCACAATTAGATAATGCAATAAATATTGCTCATCTTGGTATTTGGGAATGGGATGCTATTAAGAATATCACAATTTGGTCAGATATTAACTATGAGATATATGGAATAAAAAAAGGCACTCCTTTAAATATAGAGTTTATTGAATCTTTAGTTCTAGAAGAAGATTTGGATTTTCATAGAAAAGTTGTTGGTAAATGTCTTGAAGATAAAAAAGCAGTTACATTTGAATATAGAATCAAAAAAGATAATGAAATTAGAATATTATTAGTTATATGTGATACGATTGTTGAAAATGATACAGTAGTCAAGCTATTTGGAGTTGTACAAGATATTACAGAAATAAGAAAACAAGAAAATGACTTATTAAATGCCCAAAAAATTTCAAAAATTGGACACTATGATTTTGATATAGAAAAAAATGTTTTTACTTCTTCTTTTGTACTTGATGATATTTGGGGTATAAATAAAGAGTTTAAAAGAAGTTTTGATACTTGGCTTGAACTTGTTTTTGAAGATGATAAAGAAATGATGTTAAATTATTTTAAAACTATTGTAGCAAATAAAACTGATTTTGATAAAGAATATAGAGTTATTAATCAAAAAACAAAAGAAATAAAATGGGTTCATGGATTAGGAGTTATGATATTTGATGATAAGAACATTCCTTTAAGAATGTTTGGAACTATTCAAGATATTACTAAAATAAAAGAATTAGAACTTGATAAAATACAAAAAGATAAATTACTATCACAGCAAAGTAAAATGGCTGCAATGGGTGAGATGCTTGGAAATATAGCACATCAGTGGAGACAACCATTATCAACAATTTCTACTGCATCAACTGGTGCTAAATTACAAAAAGAAATGAATATCTTAAGTGATGAACAATTAATTGAATCTTTAACAATGATTAACGATTCTGCTCAATATCTTTCTCAAACAATTGAAGACTTTAGAGGCTTTTTCAATCCTAATAATAATAAAATAAATGAATTTGATATTCTAGATACCTTTAATAAAACATTAAAATTATTAAACGCACAATTAATATCAAAAGATATAGAAATTATTCAAGATATAAAATCTTTAAAGCTTTCCTCAATAGAAAATGAACTAATACAAGTTTTAATCAATGTTATAAATAATGCAAGAGATGCGCTTCTAATAAATCAAGAAGAAAAAAGATTAGTTTTTATTAGTACTTATAGAAAAAATAAAACAATATATATTGAAATATTAGATAATGCAAAAGGAATCAAAGAAGATATTATAGATAGAATTTTTGAACCTTACTTTACTACAAAATATAAATCACAAGGTACAGGAATAGGTTTATATATGAGTCAAGATATTGTAAAGAATCATTTAAATGGTGAAATCAGTGTTTGTAATGAGAATTTTACATATAAAGATATTGATTGTGTGGGCGCAAAATTTACGATTGAAATGCCTGTCTCTTAGACTCTTTTAAACAGTTTTTATAATTTATTGCATTTTGTAATAAAAAAACTAAAAACAAAAAATCTTGAATATAATACAAGCTATAAAGTAGGAGAGTGTATTGTTTATTCATTTAGATTTAGATTGTTTTTTTGTATCTGCACATAGAACTATCGATGATAGTTTATTTCATATTCCAGTTGCTGTTGGAGGACGAAGTAATTTAAATATTTTTTCAACAAAAAAAGAAATAAGAAAAATCTCATCAAATGATGGTGCTTTTGTATCTTCAATTTTAACAAATGAAGGACAAAAAACTTTTAAAGAATACTTTGTGGATGAAAATGGAAAAATAAGAGGAATAATAACTACTTCTTCTTACGAAGCAAGAGCCTATGGTGTTAAAACTGCAATGAGTGTAAATGAAGCCTTAAAATTATGTCCAAATTTAAAGATGCTTTCACCAAACTATCCTTTGTATCATGATTTATCACAAAAATTAAAAGAGCTTTTAATAAAAGAAATTCCACTGGTTGAGCAGTTTTCAATAGATGAATTTTTTGGAGATTTAAGTGGTTATATTGATGAAAATGAAGTAGTTCAATTTGCATATAATTTAAAAGATAAAATACAAAAAGAGTTAGGACTTCCTATTTCAATAGGGATTGCAAATACAAAATTTTTATCAAAATTAATCACAGAATATGCAAAACCAGATGGTGTTAAATACGTAAGCAAAGATAATATTGGTAACTTTATACGGAATATTCCAATATCAGAGTTTCCAGGAATTGGAAAAGGTTTTCAAGAAAGACTAAAAGGTTATGGAATTAAAACTCTTGGAGATATCAAAAGTAATCAAAAGCTTTTTTATTCATGGAAAAAACCAGGAATTGAGCTTTACAATAGAGTTTGTGGAATAAGAGATAATAAATTAACAACTTTTAGAGAAAAAAAATCAATAGGAATAGGGCGAACTTTTGACTGTATATATGATAGGTTTGAGTTAAAAAGAAGAGTTGTAATTCTTGCCCGTTATCTATGTTTTTTGGTTAAAAAATCTAAAAAAAACCCCTTAACTTATGCAATAAAAATAAAATATGAATCAAATATAAAATCAAAAGATTATATAAATGTGAATACAGTATTTAATGAACTTGACTTTAAAAATCATATGCAAGAACTTTTTATAAAAAACGATAATCATCCAAGTCATGGAGTTGTGCAACTTAATATTACAGTATCAAACTTTGCAAGAGCAAATGAATATACATATAATCTTTTTGAGCATGAAAGTGATGCAAAAAAAAGTGCTTTAACAAATCAAATGCAAAAACTAAGAGATAAGTATGGAATTGATATTATAAAAAGTGCTAATGAAATAAAAAAGGAATGATTAGAAAAACCATTTTAGATTGACATTTGATTTTGAATATGAACTGTTTTCATGTGAGATGGCAATTGAAAAATTATCTAATACTTTATATTGTGCTGAAACTTTTAAGTATTCATTTGTATTTTTATTATAAGGGTTTACTTCATATCCAAATTCCAAACTATTTTTTAATTTATTAAAATCAAAATCAAAATTTATATTTGGTTTAACTGTAATATATGGAAATTTTGAGTGTACACTTGCATCAAGTATATAATAAGAAGTTATATTTTCTGATATTTCAAATGTTTTTCCTATTCCTGCATTTATAAAAATATCATTTGTTGTTTTAGAATTCTTTTCAATTAGTTTACTTCCTATATTAAGTCTCCACGATGGATTAAAACTTTCTTCCCAATCTAAAGCTGTTCTATTTAGTTTTTTAATTTTTATTAAAGAGAATTCATTTATAAATAAATTCTCTTTAGAATTAGGTTTATAAGCAATTGATGTATTACCTACTATCAATTCATTGAAATTAAGACTATTTTGACCTAATGATTCAATTGCAAATATTGAAAAATCTAAAGTAGGATAAGAACCTATTTTTGATAAGCTTGTAAAAGACGAACCTAAAATCATAGGTTTATTTCCCATAGCTGGTGATTTTTTTTCTTTAATTTTTATCTTTTTATTTTCTTTTATTGGAAGTAATAATCTTAAATATAAAAGTTTATTTTTTAATATTTTTTTATCTTTTACTTCTGGATTTTTTATTAAAAGATATTTTTCATATGATAATAGAAAATCTAGAATATTTATTTGCTCATCTTTTTCTAACTTTTGCAGGTGAATCTCTAAATCTTTATAATTTGTTTTAATTGCTTTTATAATAAATTTTTTCTCAATTTTTTCAAGCATTGAATATTTAGTATAAATTACTTTTTGTGAAGAAGGAATATATTTAACTTTTTTTAAAATAGGTGTCTTTTTATTTATTTCTTCTAATTTATGAAATGTTTCAACAGGAGCATACCAATATTTAGCATTTTGGATTATTGGTTCTTCTTTTATTAATTCTATTATTTCACTTACTCTATAGGCACAGTTTTTATCTAAGAAATAGTACTTAAATTTCTTACCTACAATTTCCCACAAATGAAATACTATTAATTGTTTTTCAAAAGTATTTAAATTTAATTCATAATCCCAAATATCTCTAAATTCATTATGCGAATATATTAAATCTTGAGTATAAAAGTACTTATCTGAGAAACCTGCTTCATAACCACCAAAAATTCCTTTGAATATATATTTTATTATTGCTTCATTATCAGGAACTAAAGCACCAAAATTTAGAGATAAATCAAACAAATTATTTGTATTTTGTGCTTCTTTTGAATTTAGTTTTATAAAAGAATGCCCAAATGTTGAAGCAGGGTTTCCTAAATATCCACTAACCAGCATTAATGATATTGATTGAGTATTTTTATATACAGACCATTTCTTAAGATGAGTACAATAATTTGGAACTTCATAATTAATAAAATCAAGTTTTTTTGATAACCAATGGTACCTTGCAGGGTATTTACATAAAGGATGTGTATTGTCTTTTTTTAGATTATTTGAAGTATAGGCATTGATTGTTTCTATTAATTCTTTTTTATATAAATGATTTTTTTCTTTACTTATAAAAAAGTCATTAGATATTATTTCACTTTTTTTATTTTTAATATGAAGTAATTTTTGCCACATTTTATCATTTGAAATTAAATTTAGTTCATTTTGATTAATTGTAATATTATTTGCAAAACAGTAATAATAAAAAAAAGGAAATAAGAATAAGAGTTTGATTTTTGTCATAAAATAATTCTAGCTAATATCTAGTAAAACCTAGATATTAACTAATTAAAAGCTACTAATAAATAGTATTATATAACTTTTGTGATTTTTGGTATGTAGTCATTTCACTATAATCATTGCTAGCAACAATTGATGAAAAGTTTGCTCTTAATGTAGAAATAAACTCTTCATTTGATTGAGTGTCTTTTTTTGCTAGTGAAGCAAGTGTATTTAAATACTCACCATTTCCACTTGCTAAATCTTTTTCAATATTTTCATAACTATCGTTAATAAACGATGCAACTTTTGCTTGACCACCTTTACAAGTATCTTCAGAAGAGATATTTGAAGAAATTGCAGTTGTTCCTAAATCCCAAGTAACATTAGTAACAGCAGCTACAGCTTCGTTTCTTGGTGCAATCATTGCACCTAATCCACATTCAGTATATATATCAGCAAATTCTCTAGCTTGAGAGTCTTGCGCAGTTGATAACATTAATGCAGTAATTGCAGCTAATGATAATTTTATTGTTTTTGTAAACATTTGTATCCTTAGTGATGATTTATTAAAAATTATTTTTAACACAAATATTATAGTTGTAAGTTCCTTAATCAATTATTATAAAATAATAAAATACATTTTAATTATTATAATAAGAGTTATCCTTTCATTAATACTGAAATGATATAATGACGAAAACAAATTAATTGGAAAAATAAATGAGTTTGAAACAAATTATAAAAGAAAATGCTAATAAAGCATTTGATTATCCAAAACTAAAAAGCCAAAAATTAAAAGATGCTGTAAATTCTAAAATACGAGAAAAAGCAGTTCTTGCTACTAAAGCTAGATTAATGGAAAACCATAAAACATTTGATGATTATAATGATGAGCAGTTAGAGGTTATTATTGCTGATGAAGAGCGAAAAATAATTGATGATTTAAAGACAAAATCTTTAGTAGTTGCACTTGCTGCTTTAGGTTTAAACTTTTTTGTATAGTAGGCTATTATGTTTAAACAAGTAAAATCTGCACTTTTTTGGTACTACTTAATCAAGTTTAGAAAAAGAATAGTTTTAATAGTATTGCTTCTTATTATTGCACTGTTTGCAAACTCAATATATGCTGATGTTGTTCAATATTTAACACTAAAAAAGAAGCTAGAGTTTTTAGAAATAGTATTGATTTCTAAATGGGTTATTATAATATTTAATATAGTTTTTTCTATTTATTTACTTTTAACGATGTTTAATAAAGAAGATGAAAAAGAAAAAGTATCTAAAAAGAAAGAAGTAAAAACAAAAGAAAAAGAGAAAGAGAAAAAAGATATTTTCTCTTCAAATGAAAAATTCACAGAACGGGAAAAACAGTTTTTACATAAAAAAAAGTTAAAAACTAAAGCAGATGTTTTATTAGATAAATAGAAATTAATTTCTATTTATCTGTATTCATACTTAACTCGTCATCATCATTCTTTAACATAATAGTTTGTGTAGGATATGCAAAATCACAATTATTCTTTTTAACAAGTTCATCTAATTTAATCAATACATCTTCTTTAGTTGCTAACCAATCTTCCCAATTTGGACTTCTTGAAAAACAGTAAATCATAATATCAATAGAAGAAGCACCATAAGCATCTATGTAGACTAAAAGAGTTCTTTTCACACCATCTAAGTCTTCTTTTTTAATAGCTTCAAATCTTCTTGAGTGACTAACTTGTGAATTTTTAACTGATGCAATATGAGGATGATTATCCAGCATTTCAAAAATATCATTTTTTAATTGCACAACATCTTCCATTTTACTTTGATAAGTAACACCTAGATTCATTTTAATTCTTCTACCAATTTTTCTTTTTGACCAGTTCATAATAGAAGTATTGGCAAGTTCTGTATTTGGAACGGTAATCATTGCATTATCAAATGTTCTAATTCTTGTTGTTCTCATTCTAATATCAACTACAGTTCCCTCAACAGAACTAGTTCTAATCCAATCTCCTTGTGAAAATGAATTATCAGTCATGATATTTAAAGAACCAAAAAAGTTTGCAAGTGTATCTTTAGATGCAAGAGCAATGGCGATACCACCAACTCCAAGTGATGCAGCAATAGCTTTTATATCAATACCTAATTGTGTAAATAAAAATAGAATAACTAATAAAATAAGAATAATTTTAATAATTCTTAAAATAAATACAATCATCTCTTTTCTAACATTAGGATATTTTTCTAAAAGTGTATGTGCATAAATATTTATACTATTATTTAAAATTGCATATAATCCCCATGTAAGAAGTGCCATATATGTTGTGTAAATCCATGGCATAATTTTTGCAATAAGCTCTTGATCATTTATTAAGATATAAACTGAAATTTGAATTCCTAATAAATATAAACCATATTTTAAAGGAGCGTCAATTGACATTCTTAAATATTGTCTAATTACTTCACTATCGGCATCTTCAATTTTTACAAAAAATCTAGCTATTAAGGATGCAATTAAACTAATTATTTTAAGGTTTAATAATCTTAGAACTAACATAATTAGTATTACAACAGCTATTTCACCAATAGAAAACTTTAAATAGTATGATGTAAGACCAGAAACAAATGATATCCCATAAAATGAGTCGATTTGGTTCACTAGATATTGTAAGTTAAATTCATCAATAAAAAAGTTTGTAGTTCTATATAAAGACATATTTTCAAGCAGATAAGTTAAAACATAAGTTTGTAAATGAGTCTGATTATAAAGCTCAATATAGTTTTGTGTAAATGCAATTGAAATAGTGTTTTTATTTTTAGATTCTGTTTCATAAATAGTAGTATACTTTTCATAAAATAAAGTATTTAAATACTTTATATTTTCTTTTAAAATATTTTCAAAATACTTTTTATCTTTGTATTCTTGTTTTGCAATTATTATATTTTTTAAAGTATTTTCATATTTATATTCTTGCTTTAGAGTTTCTCTTCTTAGTTCATCTCTTTTAACTGCAAGTGTATTTTTCTCGATTTTGTTTATATTTATTTTCTTTGTTAAGAAGTCTATTTGCTCTTTGTACTCTTTTTCATCTATTGCATCATTTAAATATGTTTCATTTTTGATATTTTCTATAACAGAATTTAAAAGTTTATTTTGTTCTTCTATTTGCTTTTCTATTGAACTTTTTGCAACTGTGGCAATTGCTTCAACTGTTGTTGTTTCTTTTGTATCATTTTTTATTTCTTCTTTTTTAACTTCTACTTTTGTATCAGGTGTGATTAGCTTTATAGGTTCTTTTTGAATATCTTCTGAATACATTAAAATAGGTAGTATTAATGTAAAAAATATTTTGTAAAATTTGCTTAAATTCATTTCTTCTCCATAATAAATAATTTAAATTATTTATTATTATACGATTTTTAGGCTTACTTTCTGTATGATATATAATGTAAAGACTAGGAAATAAAATGATTAAGAATAATTATGAAAAATTTAAAGTAGAAATTATACTTGTTTTATTTACGTTTGGTGTAATTTTTTCTTTTATTTTGACAAATAAAGTTTTATTTGGTGAAAAGATAAAAAGTATTACAGTATCAAATTCTATTAATATTTATTATGAAAAACAAAAAATTTTTGAAGAGTTTTTAGATTTATCAAGAAATAAACTTAACTCAATAAATAACTCAAATTCTTTTAAAGACTTTTTAAAATCAAATGATGAAGACAAAATAAAAGATTTATTTTTAGTTCTTGCTAGAACTTCTGTAGATATAATGCAATTAAGATATATTGATAAAAATGGTAATGAAATAATAAGACTAGATAGAGATAAAATAGCTTCAGAAGTACATTTTGTAGAAAAAGAACAGTTACAAAATAAAAAAGATAGGGACTATTTTTATAACTCAATTAATAAAGCACAAAAAGTATGGTTTTCAAATTTAGATTTAAATATTGAAAACAAAAAAGTTCAAATACCTTTCAATCCTACACTAAGAGCAATTTTACCTTTGAAAAAAGATTCCTCTTTTAATGGAATAGTAATAATAAACTATTTCATGGAAGATTTTTTAAAAATATTTGAAGAAAGTGCGATTTATAATACTATTTTATTTGATAAAAATGGGAATACTTTAAGTCATTACGAAAAAGAAAAAAGTTGGGGATTCTATTTAGATAAAAAGTATAATTTAAATAGTGAATATAAAGAAGAAATCCAAAAAGCTTTAATTTATAATAAATATGAAGATAAAAATACTTTTATAAAAAAGTTTGATTTTGATATATCAAATGAACTTTATATCTTAATTGAATTAAAAGAAGAGTATTTAAAGCAGCTTGATAATCAAGAATTAAAAGAGAACGTAATTGTTTCATTTATTGTATTTATATTTGCATTAATCTCTTCAATGTTCTTATCAAAACTTTTTAGAGGTTTAACTAAAACAATTGTTACAACAAGTGATAGATTAAATGATGCTTCACTTTTAGTAAAACTAGCTTATTACAAGTATAGTTTTAAAACTAATATGATTACTTTTGATGATAATATTTTTAATCTTTTAAACTATAAGGATATTAAAAAGAAATCTTATTATTTAGAAGAATTAGATGACTTTTTTGATGATGAATTTTTAGATAAAATTAAATTCAAAATAAAAAACATTCAAAATGAAGACTTCTTTGAATTTCATAATTTAGATAAGAATAATAAAAAGCTCACTTTTTTTACTAAGTTCAGAGCTATTTCTAAAAATGACAAGATTATCGAATTAGAAGGAATACTTCAAGATATTACAGAAGAAAAAATACTTTTAAAATCTTTTGAAAAAGCAAAAAATGATGCAGAAAATGCAAATGAAGCAAAAAGCAAGTTCTTAGCTACGATGAGTCATGAGATTAGAACTCCTTTAAATGGTATTATTGGTTTAACTAAATTAGCACTAGACTCAAATCCAAATGATAAAATAAAAGGTTTTTTAACAAAATCAGATATTTCATCAAGTGCACTTTTAAATGTAATAAATGATATTTTAGATTATTCAAAAATAGAAGCAAATAAATTAACTTTTGAAAAAAGAAGCTTTGAATTTGATAAGTTGCTTTTAAATGTAACTAATCTTTTTGATTATCAAGCACATCAAAAACAAATAAATTTACATATTAATCATGATCATCGTATCCCAAAGATATTATTAGGAGATCCTCATAGAATAACTCAAATACTAAATAATCTTGTTGGAAATGCAGTTAAGTTTACTAAAAGAGGTCAAATAGAAATTAAAACATCTTTAGTAAAAAAAGATGAAAAACTTTTAGTTTTAAAATGTAGTGTTGAAGATAGTGGTATAGGAATATCTAAAGAAGATCAAGAAAAATTATTTAAATCATTTTCTCAAGTTGATGACTCTACTACAAGAGTATATGGAGGAACAGGTTTAGGATTAACTATAACAAAAGAGCTTGTTGAATTAATGAATGGGAAAATTGAAGTAAGTAGTGTAAAAGGATTAGGAACTACATTTAGTTTTACTTTTGAACTTGAATATGAAAATAACTTTAATTTTGACAATGAGCATTTTAAAAATAAAAAGTTTATGATTATAGATGATAATGAAATTGATATTAGGCTCCTTGAAAATATTTTAAAATCATGGGAAGTTAAATCCTATAGTTTTCTTAATTCAAATGACGCATTAAAAAAACTTAATGAAGAAAATGATTTTGATTATATTTTAGTAGATTGGATTATGGATGATATTGATGGTGTTGATTTTATAAAACAACTAAAACAGAAAAATCCTGAATCCTTTGCTGAAATTATTATGGTTACTGCTTTTGAAGAAGATAATCTAAAAGCTAAATTAGAAGAAGAAAACGTAAGAATAAATAATATCTTACGAAAACCTTTTACACCTTCTACTATTTACAATACGATAATCAATTTTGAAGAAACAAAGAAAAAAAATTATTTAAGTAATCAAAAACTAGAAGAAAAAATCATAATTAATGCTAAAGTATTATTAGTAGAAGATAATGAGATAAATCAAATGATTTGTCAAGAAATGCTTAAAAGAATGGGACTTAAAGTAATTGTTGCAAATGATGGTATAGAAGCCATAAAGATGTGTGAAGAGAATAATCCTGATATTGTACTAATGGATTTACATATGCCAAGAATGAATGGTTTTGATTCTAGTAAAGCCATTAGAGAGTTTAATAAAGATGTTCCAATAATTGCATTAACATCAGCTGTTATGGATGAAGATAAAATTGCTACAAGAACAGCTGGTATGCAAGAGCATTTATCAAAACCAATTGATTTTGATGAGTTATTAAATACAATTAGCACATACTTACCTAATTTAATCACTAAAGAAAAAAAACAAAGCAATGAAATTTATAATCTTGATAAGTATGTAGATAGAAATGAACTTTTAAATAGAGTAGGGAGTGAAGACTTAGCAAATCAACTTCTAGAAAAGTTTGCCTTAACATATAAAGATTATGGAAAGGAATTAACTAATAACTTTAAAAACGAAGATAAGTTATCAAAAGAAATTCATAAATTAAAAGGTGTGAGTGGTAATCTTGCATTAAGAATTTTATATAAACAATGTATAAAAATAGAAGAAGAACTTAATATAGAAAAAAAAGAAAAACTTTTAAATGAGTTAATAGTAGAATTAGAAAATATAATTAAACTAATTTATAAGAAAAATAAAATTTAAAATAAAGAAAAAAAATGAATGAAACAAAATATAAAATATTAGTGGTTGATGATGAAGAGATAAATCTTCAAATAATTGAAGCGAATCTTCAATCTGATTATATTGTGGATTCAAGAACAAGTATAAAAGAAGCATTATCATTAATTGAAGAAAACCTTTATGATGCATTTATTTTTGATATTAATATGGATGAGATGGATGGTTTAGATCTTTGTAAAATTGTAAAAAATTATAGGAAGTATATTTATACTCCTGTAATATTTGTTACAGTTGTTGATGAGGTAGAAAAGATAGAAAAAGGCTTTAGTTATGGAGCTTATGATTATATTACAAAACCTGTAAATCCAAAAGAATTAAAAATAAGATTAAAAGCTCATATAAAAATATCAAAAAATCAAATAGAATTAAATGAAAATCAACTCCATCTAAATGAAGAAATACAAAAATTAACAAAAGAACTTGTAGAAGCTAATAAAAATGTACGTATAAGTGAAGAAATCTTTCAAGGAAGAGAAACTAAATTTAAATATAATGATGAAAGAATAAAAGAAAACTTGAACTTCTCGAAAGTATTTGACCAAAGAGTTTTAGAGATGCAAGAGAAATTAGAAAAACAAAAAATACTTTTATCAGAAGTAAAAAAATCTTTAGGTTAAAACTATCATATGGTGCAGCTGGAGGGATTTGAACCCTCACGCCGCGAAGCACGAGCCCCTCAAGCCCGCGTGTCTACCGTTCCACCACAGCTGCATAGATAATTAAAGAGGTGAATTCTACAACGTAATATCATAAAATATGCTTAATCTTTATCTTTCTTGCTTTCTAAAATGTTATAATTGTTTAAGCAAATTTAATTGGATTAATTATGAAAAATTTTGAAGAAAATAAATTTATTGATTTAATTGGAAAAATACCTAATGTAGCAGTGCAAGGTTACGATAAAGAACGTAAAGTTATTTATTGGAATAAAGCAAGTGAACTTATGTATGGTTATACAAAAAAAGAAGCATATGGCAAAAACTTAGAAGATTTAATAATCCCAGATTTTATGAAAGAAAAAGTTATTGCCTTACATAAAGAATGGTGTAATAAAGGTATATCAATTCCTTCTTCGGAACTTCCATTAATAAATAAAAATGGTGATACGGTTTATGTATATTCTTCACATGTAATGTTAAATGAAAAAAGTAAAAACCCTGAAATGTTTTGTGTTGATATTGATTTAACAGAGCAAAAAAAACAAAAAGACGAACTTGAAGAAAAAAACAAAGTTTTAGAGTATCAGTCAAAAATGGCTACTATGGGTGAAATGTTGGATAATATTGCACATCAGTGGCGTCAACCACTTTCTCTTATTTCTACTACTGCAAGCGGTATAAAACTACAAAATGACTGTGGAATATTAGATAATAATACAATAAGTGATTCCTTAGGCTCTATTGTAAATACTACTAAATACCTTTCTCAAACTATTGAAGATTTTAGAAACTTTGTTAATGGAACTCACGAAAAAACTATTTTTAATCTCTTTTATATTTCAAAATATGCATTAAAACTTTTAGATGGCATTTTAAAAAAGAATGATATAAAAGTTTTTTTATCAACTAGTTTAGATGAGATTGAAATTCTTGGTTATCCAAATGAATTAATACAAGTTATTATTAATATTGTTAGTAATTCTGTTGATGCCTTTGATAATGATGTTAAAAATAAATTCATTATAATAGATATTAGAAAAGAAGATTCAAATGTATTTATAAAAATAAAAGATAATGCTAAAGGAATTGATGAAAATATTATTGATAAAATATTTGATTTTAGATTTTCAACAAAAACAAAAACAGAAAATTCAGGAATTGGTTTATATATGTCAAATCAACTTGTAAAAGAGGGTATGAAAGGTTCTTTAAAAGTGAAAAATAGTGAATATTTGCATGAAGATATAAAATACAAAGGTGCAGAGTTTATAA
This sequence comes from Arcobacter peruensis, assembly GCF_003711085.1. Classification (NCBI taxonomy): domain Bacteria; kingdom Pseudomonadati; phylum Campylobacterota; class Epsilonproteobacteria; order Campylobacterales; family Arcobacteraceae; genus Arcobacter; species Arcobacter peruensis. The sequence goes on along the minus strand of NZ_CP032363.1, from coordinate 1,205,754 downwards.
TAGAATTAGCTTCAAATATAGAATAATTATTACAGGTAAAAAAAAAGGCCAGAAGTAAAACTTCTGACCTTTTTTAATTTATAAGCTGTGTAGCTGTAGATTAACCTAAAAATGGGTTTGCATATAATGCAATCATAGCAACAACAAGTGCATAAATAACTTGTGCTTCGATCATCGCTAAAGCAATGAACATAGTAGTCATTAATTTTCCACCTAAACCTGGGTTTCTAGCAGTACCAGCAATAGTAGCAGCAGCAGTATTACCCATACCAACAGCACCACCTAAAGCAGCAAGACCAAGTCCAACACCAGCAGCTAACACAGAGTAAGCTTTTAAAGTTTCGTTTGCAACAGCACCGTCAGCAGCAAAAGCAGCTCCAGCAATAGCAAGCATTAATAAAACGATTTTTTTCATTTGTAAATCCTTAAGAATATTTTGACTAAGTTTGTTCGGATAGCGTAACCCTATCAATAAAGACAAAGCAATACTTACATAAATGCAAATATTTCCCTACTAAATACTTAAATCGGAAAAATTATATATAAAAAAACATTATATATAGATAAAACTATAGAGATTTCATTTTTTATTTAAAAATAGCTATAATAATTCTAATTATTAAATTAAGGATTTTTATGAACAAGTTTTTTATAAGTCTAACAATATTGATTATATTCATAATTGGTACAGTTTACGGTGTGTTATTTACAAAAACTGGAAATGGTTTTATCTCATCATACATAGAAAATACAGTAAATGATGAACAAAGTGATGTTAAGTTAAAAGTAAAGGATTTTACATTAACTTTCAATACTATAAATTTTGATGCAAGTATTAATGATGATTCAAATATTAACATTTCAGGTGATTTACAAATATTCAAAAAGAAGGTTGATCTTAAATACGATATTAAAATAAATGAACTTTCAAATTTAGAAAATTTGACAAAACAAAAACTTAATGGACCTTTTTCTACTTCGGGTATTTTTAAAGGTGATGCAAACTTTTCTGAGATAAGTGGTATTTCTGATATTGCTCAAAGTGAGACTTCATATGCTTTAAAACTTGTTGATTTTGAACCTAAGAATATTGACTTTCTTATAAAAAATGCACGAATCGAAAAGTTGTTACATCTTTTAAATCAAAAAAATCTTGCTATTGGTAATTTGACTTTAAAAGGTGATATTAAAGATGCAAATATTCCAAGCCTAGATGGAGATTTAACTGTAAATATTTCTAAAGGTAAATTAAACAATAAAGTAATAAATGAAGAGTTTAAACAAAATATTGCCTCTGCAATTTACTTTAAAAGTGATATAAAAGCCAAACTTACACCAAATAAAGCAACAATTAAATCTGATTTAATCACATCGTTAGCTGATGCTTTTACAAATCAAACAGAAGTATTTTTAGATTCTGGGAAAATATTAACAGATTATAAATTAGACGTAAAAAATTTAGCTAAACTTGAAGGTATAATTGGAAAGAAACTTTATGGTAATTTCATTACTAATGGAAAAGTAAAAGTTGAGAATAATACAATCAATATTGATGGAAGTTCAGATATTTTTGAAAGTCTTACTAAGTATTCAGCAAAATTAGTAGATTCAAATCCAGAATTTATTAACTTAAATATTGCAAATGCAAAAATTGATAAACTTTTACGTCTTTTAAATGAGCCTGTTTATGCTGATGGTATTTTAAATATTGATGCAAATATTGTAAATGCAAATGTTGGAACTTTAGATGGAACAATAAAAACAAATATCTTAAATGGAAAAATCATTAATCCAGTTGCAAATACAGTATTCAAACAAAATCTTAAAAAAGAAATTGTATTTAGTGCTAATGCAACAACTTCTTTAGTTCCAAGTCAAGCTATTACTGAAGCAAAAATTGCTACATCATTAGCAAATATTGATGTTAAAAAAGCAGTATTTGATTTCAAAGGTGCATCTTTAAATAGTGATTATTTATTACAAATACCAAGTCTTGCAAATTTATATGATATTACTTCTACTAAATTAAGAGGTGCTATTAATATAGCTGGTAATTTAGAAAGCAAAAACAAATCACTTCTTTTAACAGGTAATTCAAAACTTCTTGATGGTACATTAGATTTTAATCTAAAAAATGATGATTTCCATGCAGATATTAAAGATGTACAAATCAAAAAATTAACTCATATGTTATATTACCCTGAAGTGTTTGATTCAACAACAGCTTTAACATTAGATTACAATCTTCTTATGAAAAAAGGTAAATTAAATGGAAAACTACTTCAAGGACATTTTTTACCAAACAACTTCTCAAGCTTACTAAACCAGTTTGCAAAGTTTGATATTACAAGAGAAGTATATGAAAGTGTTGATATTGAAACTAATATAAATAAATTAGTTTTAACATCTACAATTAATATGAAAAGTGAAAATACAACAATAGATATAAACAAATCAGTTTTAGATTTAGAAAAAAGTACAATCGATGCCAAAATAAATACTAAAATTAAAAGTACGCAATTTGCTTTAAATGTAAAAGGTAATACTTCAAAACCTAAGATTTCATTGGATTCAAAAGATTTAATAAATAATCAAATAAATAAACAAATAGAAAAAAATGAAGAAAAGATAAAAGAAAAACTAAATAAAGTTTTAAAGGGAAAATTAGGTGAAGATGGTGCAAAAGAAGTATTAAAAAACTTTAAATCACTTTTTTAAAATAAGGGTTAAACCTTATTTTAAATTCTTAGTTACACTCAAAGATAAACTTTCCCACGAAGCCATTCCTCCTCTATACCAAATCATTTTATTTGTTGGATATCCAATTGATGTAAGATATTTAATACTTTTTGATGATATTGGGCACCATGGACCATTACAGAAAAACACTGCTGTTTTTGCATTTGAAAAATCTAATTTATTATTTTCATTTACTTTAATTCCTAAATTTTTATATGCTTCATTAAAATCTTCTTCAAAATCTTCATCATATTTTAAATCTTCATAAGGAACATTAACGGCACTTGGAATTGTCTTAAAATCAAACCAAGATTTTTTTCTACTATCAACTAATACATATGATTCTGGATTTTTTAATGTTTTTGTAAAAATAAAATTCATCACTTCAATTTCTGAGTATGTTTTTATTTTGTCATTTATATACAATCCTTGAATAACACCTTTTGTACTAATTATAGTTTTCTTACATTCATTTGGAATATTTGTAGCTATGTTTTGATCAGTAAAACTCTCTTTTGAAACTGAAATATTAAGACATTTAGAATTAATCACTCTTTCAATAAGATATTTTTCTTTTGTTCCATTTGAATATGTATGTTCAACTTTTATACCTGTAAATTGTAAAGCATAGGGTTTTACTGCATGTGAGTATATAAATAAACATACAATTAGAAGAGCTGTTTTCATTTTTGATCCTTTATTAATTTATAGTATAAATAATAAATACTTAAAACTACACTTTAATATGCTCGAATATAGTTATGATAATAATTATCAGTTTAATATTATTTTAAGTCAAATTTTGATTTAATTTCATTAATGATAATTGATATTAAAATTAAAAGGAACATAATGTTAAATAAAACAAAACTTTTTGCAGCTTCTTTATCTGTAGTAACTGCAATCGCACTAACTGGTTGTGTAACAACAACTGCAAATGATGCAATGACAAAAATGGAAACTGTTAAGTCAAAAGGAATTTTAGGTTCATATGCAAATTTAGCATTAGCAAACTATACTGATGCTTTAAACGATGCAATCGTTTTAGAAAAAGCAATTGATATTTTTGCTTCAAATCCAAGTGCTACAAACTTTACTAATGCAAAAAAAGCTTGGTTAGTTTCAAGAGAATCTTACGGTCAAACTGAAATCTTTAGACTTGCAAATGGTCCAATTGATGCAGAAGAAGGTTGGGTTGCTGATGCTTATGGTGCTTTAGAAGGACAACTTAATGCTTGGCCTTTAGATGAAAATATGATTGATTATACAATTGATGCAAATGGAGCTAAAACTTCAGGAAATATTATTGATACTATGGGTACTTTTAATCCAGGTGGAGAAGATGCACAAGCTGTAAATGTTAAAACTATTACAGAAGATGCTTTATCTGCATTAAATGAAAATGGTGGAGACGCAAATGTTTCAACTGGTTACCATGCTATTGAGTTCTTATTATGGGGACAAGATCAAGATTACTCTAACTTCTTAAAAGATTCAGTAACAAAAGGTGCATTAACAGCAGGACAGCGACCATTAAGTGATTTTACTACTGCTAAAAATGCAGACAGAAGATTAGCTTATTTAAAAGCAGCTGCATCTAAAGTCGTAAATGATTTAACAACTGTTAAAAGTGCTTGGGTAAAAGATGTAAATGGTTCTAATGGTTTATATCAAGCTGCATTACAAGGTAATTTAAGTGATTCAAATTCTTCAAAAAATATTGAATCAAGTGAAGCTTTAAAACAAATTATTGCTGGTATGGGTGTATTTATGAAATCTGAATTAGCAAATGAAAGAATTGCAGTAGCAGTTTTAACTCCTAGTGAAGAAGATGAACATTCTTGTTTCTCTGATAATACACATAGAGATATTTTAAATAACTATCTTGGATTTAGAAATGTTTTAACTTCTACATATAAAGGTCAAAAATTTGGAAACTCTTTATTAGATACTCTTGATGCTGATTCAAAAACTAGAGTTATTTCTTTAATGAAATCAATTGAAGAAAAAATTAATAGTGTTGATAATGCTGCAAAAACTAGTGAGCACTTTGATTATCAAATCAAATCAACAAGTTCTCAATCAAAAGTGATTGTAAAACTTAAAAATGAAATGAGAAAATTAGGTGATGAAATGGTTAATGTTGCTAAAGCAAATGGTATTGATTTAACTAGTGATGATGTAACTGATGCTGAAGAAACAAAAATTTAATTTTTCTTTCTTTCGTTTAGTTCTAACTAAAAGCCTAGTAGCAATTTTTGCTACTGGGCTTTTTGCGGTTAATAATACTGGAGACTTTTTCTCTACAAAGAAAGATAAGTCTTTAATGCTAAAACCAATAAGTGGTATGAATGATGAACAGTATGATAAATTCATTTTAGGAAGAAGTTTTTTTGTAATACCTTGGGTTGAAGCACCAAGTGCTACAACTGCAAGAGATGGCTTAGGACCATTATTTAACGCAAATACATGTGTTTCATGTCATGCAGGAAATGGTAGAGGAACTTTATACAATAAAAAAGGTAAACCCTCTCGTTCATTAGTAGCAAGATTATCTATTGCTTCTAATGGTTCTTTTGAACATAAAGAACTATTAAATAAAAATGGTTTTATTCCGCATCCTGTTTACGGTGCACAAATATCAATTAATGGTATTCATGGTGTGGATTTTGAAGCAAGAGTAAAAATAGATTTTGAAAAAATTAAAGTAAAGTTTCCTGATGGTGAAATTGATGAACTTTTAAAACCAAAATATGAACTTATAAATAAAAACTATGGAAAAATATCAGAAGATACAGCGATAACTTATCGTATTGCACCTTCTTTACATGGTTTAGGTTTAATTGAAAAAATATCAAATGAAGATATTTTAAAAAATGTTGATGAAAATGATAGCAATAATGATGGTATATCAGGTAAAGCTAATATGGTATATTCACCTAAAACAAAAAAATATGAGTTAGGTAAATATACATGGAAAGCTAGTTCAGCAAGTGTGATTGAGCAATCCGCAGCAGCAGCTTCTAGTGATATGGGATTAACAAGTATGTATTTTATGAATGAAAATTGTACTAGTTCTCAAAAAGAGTGTAATGATGCACCAAAAGCTGTACACAAAGAAGATATAACACCACAGCGATTAGAAGCAATTAGTTTTTATTTAAAAAATACAAAAGCCTATAAACCAAAACAAACACAAGAGTTTAAAGAAGGTTTAGAAATATTTGAATCAATTGGGTGTGTTAAATGTCACGCTAATAATTTTAAAATTTCTGATAACTTAACTATATCACCTTATTCGGATTTTTTACTTCATGATATGGGTGAGCAATTAAGTGATAATAGAAATGAATTTAATGCAAGTTCAAAAGAGTGGAGAACTTCTCCTTTATGGGGACTTTCATTACATGAAAAAATAAACAAAAAAAGACCTAGGTTATTACATGATGGAAGAGCTAGAGATTTCCAAGAAGCGATTCTTTGGCATGGTGGGGAAGCAAATAGTGTAAAAGAAAACTATATGAATTTACCAAAACAAACAAGAAAAAAATTACTTAAATTTTTAGGAAGTATATAATGAAAAAAATTTTATTTACATTGATGTTCTTAGTATCAACTATTTTTGCACAAGAGACAGCATTAATTTCGATATTAAAAAATATATCAATACCAAATGTACAAAACACAATAAACAATGCTGATGCTTTAAAAAAAGATTTAAACGAGCAGAATTTCAAGAAATTTTTAAAGTCATGGAAAAAAGTAGAAGCAATATATTTTGCAGGTGAAATAGACAATGATTATTTAGATTCGCCTAGATATATTGATGTATTTCATAATCTAAAAGAAGATTTAAATGAACAAATGAAAAGAGTAATTGCTTCAAAAGATGATGTGAATATTGCATTATTTAAAAATTCATTTAAAACTATAAATGCTTTAGAGTACGTTTTATTTAATGATAAAGAAATCACAACTAGAGAAAAACTTTTAAGTATTGAAATAATTAAATCAATTCAATCTCATTTAAATGATATAAAAGAAGTTTATTCAAACTATTTAAAGCAAAAACCAAAAGAAGAAAAATGGGAAAATGCAATGATTATTAATACATTAGTTGCAAGTACATATAGATTAAAAGAGTGGAGAATAGGTGATCCAAGTGGGAATTCTTCAAAATATAAAGATGATATTGATAATAAAAGAGCAGAATATTTTTTAAGTAAGAATTCATTTGAAGCTATTGCTTCAATTTTAGATGCTCATGATGAAATAATGAATACTTCAAACTCTTATAATTTTGGAAAAATGGCTATAGAGTCTGGTGCAAAAGCTGAGGTTATGGAAGTACAAAATGCAATAAAAAATGCAAAAATAGAAGTATCAAAATTGAAGAATGATGATTTTTCAAATGCAAAAGAGTTATATGATAGTGCAAAGAACTTACATAATGCATATTATTTATCACTAATTGAGCAGTTATCTGTAACTGCAAAAATCCTTGATGCAGATGGTGACTAAAATTGAATGATCTTTTTGCATTAGAATATATTATAAACCCAAATAAAAGAATATTTTGGGTTTATATCTTTACGGCAATCGCAATAAGCATAATTTATTACTATTATAATTCAAGAGGTAAAAGAGTGATTTTAAGTTTAAAACTATGGCTTCATCCTAGTGCTAAACTTGATTATTATTACTTTTTTATTTCATATTTTATAAAAGTATTTATGCTAATTCCTATTGTTATTTCTGCAAAAAGTATCGCTTTTTTCGTAAATAAACAACTATATTTACAATTTGAGTATTATGAAAATACATACTTCTCATATGAAGTTGTAATTTTAATGTACACAATTTCACTTTTTATAGTAAGTGATTTTTCAAGATATTGGTTACATAGATTTTTACATACAATTCCTTTTTTATGGGAATTTCACAAAGTTCATCATAGTGCAAAAGTTTTAACTCCTATTACTTTTTATAGAGTTCATCCAATTGAAAATCTTCTTTTTGGACTGCGATATTCATTAAGTATTGGTCTTGTAACTGGTGTATTTGTCTATTTCTTTGGTGCTATGATTGATATATATTCGGTTTTAGGTGTAAATATTATTGTATTTGTTTTTTCAATTTTAGGATCAAATTTAAGGCATTCCCATGTGCCTTTTTCTTTTGGACAAAGAATTGAGAAATGGTTTATTTCACCAAAGCAACACCAAATTCATCATAGTAGAAATTTTTTTAATAAAAACTATGGAGGAACATTAGCACTTTGGGACAGAGTATTTGGCACTTTAAAACTATCAAAAGAAGTAAAAGTATTAAAATTTGGTTTACGAAGAAATCAAATGAATGAGTATAAAAGTATTTTTGATTTAGTATTTAAACCATTTAAACTTTTAGCAGTAAAAAATATAAAAAATATAAAAAAAGGGAATTAAAATGATTTATTTAAAACTTATAGCATTAGGATTTTTTGCTCTAATATTTACTGGGTGTTTAAGTGATAATACCTTATCAAAAGCAGAAATTTTAAAACAAAAACAAGATAAAGAAATTTTAGGAAAAGTTTTATATTTTGATAAAAACTTATCAAAAAATAGAACTCAGTCGTGTGCAACTTGTCATAATCCTGAAGCTGGGTTTGTTGATGATAGAAATAATGGTGTAAATTCAATGGCTTCATTAGGTGATAATAATACTTCAATAGGGGATAGAAGTGCACCAACAGCATCGTATGCAATGTTTTCTCCAAAGTTTCATTATGATATTAAAAAGAAAAAGTATATTGGTGGACAGTTTTGGGATGGAAGAGAAGATGACTTAGAAGGTCAAGCTGGAGGACCACCATTGAATCCTGATGAAATGGGTATGAAAGATAAAAAAGAAGTTAGTCTTAGATTACAAGAAAACTCATATTATGTTGAAAGTTTTAAAAGTATTTATGGAGATGATATTTGGGAAAATGATGATTTGGTATATAAAGCTATGACAGAAGTAATAGCAGCTTTTGAAAGAACAAAAGAGTTTGCTCCTTTTGATTCAAAATATGATAGATTTTTAAAAGGTGAATATAATTTGTCAGCTTTAGAAGATTTAGGAAAAGCAATATTTTTCTCAAATAATAATAACTCTTGTGCAACTTGTCATGTATTAAAAGGTGAAGATAAATTAGGTGAAACATTTACTAATTATGAATACCATAATATTGGTACACCTGCAAATATAAAATTAAGAGCTAAAAATGGTGTTTCTGTTATTGATGGTGGTTTATTAAATAATCCAAAAGTTACAGATAAAAAAGAAAAAGGTAAATATAAAGTTCCAACTTTAAGAAATGTAGCAGTTACCTCTCCTTATATGCATAATGGTGTATTTAAAGATTTAAGAACTGTAGTAGAGTTTTATGATAAATACAATAATAAAGATAGAAAAATTAACCCTGAAACAAATAAGCCTTGGGAAGATCCAGAAGTTAAAGAAACGATTTCATTAGAAGAGTTAAAATCTAAAAGACAAAGTGATAGAAAAATAGAAGCCTTAGTTGCATTTATGAAAATTTTAACCGATAAAAAATATGAACATCTTTTAATAGATAGTAAATAACAACAAAAATAATTTTGTTGTTATTTATTTATACTTAAGTATAATTTGATAATATGTATTAAATAAAGGATTTATTATCAAAACATTGCTTTTTATACTTATAAGTACTTCACTATTTGCTAGTAGTTCTAATACTTACAAATTTAAAAAATTAGAAGAGGTAAAAACAGAACTAATTAATAAATATGAAATTAGAGTTGAAGTTGCAAGACTTGATAAATTTTATAAACGAGTAAAAGTTTTAAATAGAACTCTTCACTGCTTTAAAAACTCTAGAAGTAAAAGAGAAATAACTGCTTGTAAAATAGATGAAAACAAAAGAATAATGCAACTTATAAAAAAAGGATAACTTGACTATTCTAGATTAAAAACAATTTTAGTCTGAAGTCCTAAATAGTTATCTTTATTAAGAATATATTTTTTATTTTCTATACTCATAGAAGCTTTAAAATGTTTCTTAATAATTTCGTCTGTCATATAAAGACCAATTCCTGTACCTTGTGATTGATGTTTGGTTGTAAAGTAAGGTTCAATTACTTTATCTAGTATTTTTTTGTCAATACCTCCTCCATTATCACTTATTTCTAAAATACCTTTATTATTGTTTTTATAAGTCTTTATTGATATTTCTCTTGAGTGGTCTTTTGTTATTAGAGCGTCTTTTGAATTATTTATAATATTTATTAATGCTTGAATTAACTCATTTTCAACACCATAAACTTCATATTCTATAAGCTCTTTTTTCAAATTTATATCATTGATTTTCAGTTGTGCATTTGTTAATTTTAAAGTTTTTTCAATTACAGTTAAGATACTTGAATGTTTACTAATTTTATCTGTTTTGAAAAAATTTCTAAAATCATCAATAGTTTTTGATAAATATTGTGCTGAATTTGTAATATTATGAATTGAATCATTAAATGTATCATCATCAAGAGTCTCATAATCTTTTTGTAATTTCATACCACTAGCAGCTGTTGTAATTAAAGATAAAGGCTGTCTCCACTGATGTGCAATATTCCCAAGCATTTCTCCCATTGCAGCCATTTTAGCTTGCTGTGATAATAAATGATTTTGCTTAGTATTCTCTTCTATATGATTTTGAATATCTTTTCTATATTTATTAAATTTTATATTTAAAATTCTCGATATATAAAAAGATACAGCAAGAAGTATAGATGTTAAAATAATAGCAACAGTAAATATATATAAAATATTTTTATTGAATTTCTTGTTTAATTCTTTTTCTTTTTGAATAAAAAGATTGCTCATATCATTTTCATAAAAAATCTTAGTAATTACCCAATTCCAATTTTTTAAACCTTTTGAATAACTTGTTTTGATTGTATTGTTAGCAGTATTATCATCATTTTTATATGAAAGATAACCACTACCTGTTTTTGCAATATGGATTAGTTCTTTTTTTGTAGAAGTAGTCATTTCTGATAATGTATCCATTTTATTATTATTTGCTAATACTTCGCCATTATAATCTAAAATCATATAATAATTATTTTTATCAGATGATAGTTTTTGAGTATAATTTAATACTTCTTTTTTAACAAGCTTTTCAAAATCTACAAAATATTCTCCTGTCCCTATAAACCAATTATATGGTTCAAAATATTTATTGAAACCTATTTTTTTATATTGCTTAGTCATATCATCTGGTTTATGATAAGACCAAGTTAAAAATCCTTCTTGTTCTTCTTTTACTTGTTTTACAATTTTTCTTGTAAGATATTCACCTTTGCCATCTTTAAAATTATAAAAACTTGTACCTTCAAGTTTTTTTGCAAGTGGTAACAAAATACATTCATAGTTTTCCATTGAATAGATGAAATAATAACCTCTATCTTGATTAAATCTTATATGTCTAAGTGCATTTTTAATCATTTGTTTTATTTCTTGTTCAGATTTAATATCTTTATTTTCATTATATATACTACTTGCAACTCTATGTGCTTCATAAACTCTATTTTTAATATTTTCTTTTAAAAACTTTTCTGTATCTTTTTTTGTTTCTACAATAAAATCATGTAATCTATGAGTATCATTTTTAATTTTTAATTTATTACTTCGTATAAAATTTGTTTTTATTTGTTTTTTTTCTTTTTCTAGTGTTGATTGTTTGTCTATATATAAAAAAACAGAAATAATTATAGAAATTGTTAATACAAATACAGGTGGCGTATATTTAATTATATTTAATATTTGTTTTTCATTTTTATACATTTTAATACCACCTTTTATTATTATTTATACTTAAATGCTGTATTGTAAACATAATACATATTATTAAATTAAACCAATATAAATAAAAATTAAACTATTATAATAATATAAAAGATAAACAAGGAAAAATATGTCTAAAAGAGTATTAGTAACAGGTGGAAATAAAGGAATAGGTTTAGCAGTTTCACAAGCTATGTTAGCACTTGATTATGAAGTAATAGTAGTAGCTAGAGATTTCAAAGATTTTGCTTTAGGAGGTCTTCCTAATGTTACAGAAATAGAGTATGACTTATCAAATATTGAAAATTTAGAGCAATTAGCAAAAGAAGTTGGAAATATAGATATTTTGATTAATAATGCTGGTTTTATGCAACCAAAATATACTTATGATAATTATCCTAAAGAGGCAAAAGAGAAAATCATGAATGTGGATTTACACGCTCCAGTTGAACTTATGAATTTATTATGCGAAAATATGAAAAAACAAAAAAATGGAAGAATTGTAAACGTTGCATCAATTGCAGGACAAATCGGACATCCTGATGTTTGGTATGGTATTGCAAAAGCAGGGCTTATAAATGCTACTAAAATATATGGAAAACTATTAGGTGCACATGGAATTTCTGTAAATTGTATTGCTCCAAGTCCAACAGAAACTGATATGCAAAAAGATAACTCAGAAGAGAGAAAAAAAGAGTTTAAAAAGACTGTTTCATCAGGAAGATTTGCTCAACCTGAAGAAGTTGCAAAAGCAATTGTTTGGCTAGCAACTGAATGTCCTGTTTATATTAATGGAATTACTTTAGATATAAATGATTGTTCTTACGCAAGATAAAATTAAATAAAAATAGGATCTTAAATGTTTAAAAATAGTTCATTAAAAACAATATTACTAATGGGTGGTTTTATTATTAGTTTAATTGCAGTTGTAAATATTGTAGTTAATAGTATTCAATTAAAAGATATAGAAAATAAAGTAATTGAAAAAGAAAGAGAAATTCTTCCTCATGTTTTTAGTTTCTTAAATTTGCAAAGAGATGTTATTCAAGTTCAGCAGTGGTTTACTGATGTTTCTGCAACTAGAGCAGCAGAAGGTTTTGATGATGGATTTGGAATTGCAAAAGAATATTTTGTTAGTGGAAATAAAATTCTAGATCATGTAATTACAGAACACGAGAGATATAATGAACCAGAAATGGTACAAGAATTAGAAGAATTTAAAAAAGATTTCGCAAGTTTTTATAATATTGGTTTAAAAATGGCAAATACTTATGTTAAAGATGGCCCAACTGAAGGTAATAAGATGATGCTTGAACTTGATCCTTTTGCAGAAAAATTAACTATTAAACTTGATAAATGGATTAAAGAACATATAGAAGAAAATAATTTAAGAGCTAATGAAATTGATAGCCAAATTGCTTCTGCTGAAACTAGTCAAATTGTATTAGGTTTGATTTTAATAGTTATGGCATGTATTATATTTTTTATTATAATTAAAAGAATAGTTTCTTCTTTAGATAATTTTCAAGAAGGTTTATTAAACTTTTTCTCTTATTTAAACAAAGAAGTTGCTACAGTTGAAAAATTAGATGATAGTAGAAATGATGAGTTTGGTAAAATGTCAAATGTTATAAACAAAAATATTGAACATACTAAAAACTTAATTGAACAAGATATAGCTTTAATTGAAGATGTAAAAAATATTGTAAATAAAGTTAATCAAGGTCAAATTGAAAACACTGTGAATGCAAAAACAGAAAATGAAAACTTAGAAGAGTTAAAAAATCTTTTTAATGAAATGTTAAAAACTATGTCAAATAAAATTTGTTCTGACATGACAAAACTTGATGATGCATTGAAATCTTATCAATCTTTAAATTTTAATCATAGAATTGAAAATGACAATGGGGATATTTCTTTAGGTATAAATTCATTAGCTAATATTATTAATGAAATTTTAGTTGAAAATAAATCTAATGGATTAACTCTTCAAAATAGTTCAAATACTCTTATGTCAAATGTAGAAACTTTAAGTACATCTTCAACTCAAGCTGCAGCTTCTTTAGAAGAAACAGCCGCAGCTTTAGAAGAAGTAACAAGTCAAATGGAAGGTAATACAAATAGTATTATTAAAATGTCAGGTTATGCAAATGACTTAAATTTATCTGCTTCTCAAGGTCAAGAATTAGCAAATAAAACAACTTTATCTATGGATGAAATTAATACACAAGTAAATTCAATTAGTGATGCTATTTCAGTAATTGATCAGATCGCTTTCCAAACTAATATTCTTTCTTTAAATGCAGCAGTTGAAGCAGCAACTGCAGGTGAGGCAGGAAAAGGTTTTGCTGTTGTTGCAGCAGAAGTGCGAAATCTTGCAAGTAGGAGTGCAGAAGCAGCAAAAGAGATTAAAAATTTAGTAGAAAGTGCAACATCAAAAGCTAATGATGGTAAAAATATTGCAGATGAAATGATTAAAGGGTATAGTGAATTAAGTAATAATATATCGAATACATCGGATTTAATAAGTGATATTGAAAAGTCTTCTAAAGAACAACAGCTTGGAATTGAACAAATTAATAGTTCGATATCTGCATTAGATACACAAACACAAAAAAATGCAGAAGTAGCTTCTCAAACTAGAAATATTGCACAATCAACATTGACAATTGCAAATAAAGTTGTTCAAAATGCAAATGATAAAGAATTTATTGGAAAAGATAAAGTAGAAGCAAAGATTGTAGAACTAGTAAAATTAGAAGAACCTTTAGTTACTAATAAACAAGAAAAAACAAGTAATACAAAATTAAATGATGTAAAAAATAAAGTAGTTCAATCAAATGACTCTTCAGATGATTGGGAAAGTTTTTAAAATAGGTAATTTAAAATATTATGATTAATAAGAAGAAAAAAACAGTATCATTAGTTCTTGGAAGTGGAGGAGCTAGAGGTTATGCTCATATTGGAGTTATTAAAGAGCTTATTGCAAATGATTATGAAATAAAATCTATTTCAGGCTCATCAATTGGTGCATTAATTGGTGGACTATATGCTGCAGGAAAACTTGAAGAGTATGAAGAATGGGTACTTAACTTTGATGTTTTTGATATTTTAAAATTAGTTGATTTTTCTTTTAATAGAAGTGGAATGATTAATGGTGAAAAAGTATTTAATAAGATAGAAGAAATGATAGGTGATGTTAATATAGAAGACTTGCCTATTTCTTTTACAGCAACTGCAACTGATATTACAAATAGGAAGCAAATATGGCTTCAAAAAGGCTCTTTAAAAGATGCAATTAGAGCCTCAATTGCAATTCCAACTGTTTTTACTCCAAAGAAGTTAAATGATAAAGAACTGTTTGATGGAGGAATTTTAAATCCTTTACCAATTATTCCAACAATTTCAGAGTTTACTGATTTACTAATAGCAGTTGATTTAAATAGTAGTACTAATGTTCTAAGTAAACATAAACATATATTTGAAAAAGAGAAAAAAGGTATTAAAGAAAATATAAGTAATTTCTTTAAATTAAATATATCAAAAAAAGAAGAGCTTAGTTATTTTGAGATAATAAATAAATCTATTGAAACAATGCAAGAAGTTATTTCAAGATATCAACTAGCATCTCACCAACCTGATATTATGATAAATATACCTAATAAATGTTGTGAATTTTATGACTTTCAAAAAGCAAAAGAATTAATTACTTATGGAAGTACAATAACAAAAGAAATTTTAGAAGATGAAGATAAGTAGCCTATTTTATTTTTTAAAATAAGTAAATAAAAATAAAGAAAATATTACTAATAAAATAAATATATTTGAAAATAGTAAAATAATAAAAAACAGTATAGCTAGTATTATTGCACTATTTTTAAGAAAACCTTTTTCAAAAATCATGACTGCTGTTATTAAACCAATCAAAGCATTTGCAATAAAAAAACCATCAGCATAAGCCACTAAATTATCTAAACTTAATACTTTAAAATATACTAAAAGTAATGTAATTATATAGATTAAGGATAAAAAGTTTAAAGCTGCTATTGGTGTATTATTTGATAGATGTTTTGAAGTATATGAACTAAGCTTTAGTGATGATATAAGACGTGCTACACCACCTACAAAAAGTATTAACGTACCAACACAAAGTATCATAGAAACACTTGCTAATATCGCATTTGAGTATTCTTGGAAAATTGGTTCTATTATCCATACTAATTTAAAATCTTCTTCTTTAGGAAACTCTCCAAAACAAATAGCAAGTGTTGTCAAAATATAAACAAGTGATATTATAATAGCTGATAATTTAACGGCATTTGTAAGTGTTTTTTTCTTTTCAACTTCATTTGAATAATTCCCAATTACTTCCCAGCCTACAATGGACCAGAATACAATAATTAAAGAATGACCAAACTCATCAATTGAAATCTTTACTAAAGAGAAGTTAAACTCATTTGTATTTACTAAAATATTTATACTTGAAATTAAAAAAATTAATGTAATTACTGAACTTACTATTAACATTAATTTCCCAAGAAAATTAATTTTTATTAATAGAAGTAAATATGTAAGTATATAAATAAAAAAGCCTAATAATTCAAGAGAGGTATTTTGAAAGTAGGGTTTTATAAACTCTGCAGCAATTATTAAAACAGCAACTGGACCAAAGAAAACAGCACAAATAAGATAAAAAGAGGTAAGTAATTGATACTTCTTTCCCATAGCCTCTTTTGTTGCAAGACTAACTCCACCTTCTCCTGGAAATAAAACAGCTAGTTTTCCGAAGATTAATGCAAAGACAAAACCTAATGATAAAATAATAGCCCAAATAATAAGTGAAAAATCACCAACCATATTATAAAGTAGTGGAGGAAGAAGTATTAACCCTGAACCTAAGATTGGACCAATAATTAAACCTGATAGGGTAAAAGTATTTAAATTATTTTTCAATCTTCTTCTTAAATATTACAATATTATTCAAAATTTTTACTGCAATTACTGTTAAAATTACACCAATTATTGTTGTGATATGTACTTCTTCTTTTAAAAATATTATACTAAAAATAATAGCAAAAAATGGAACTAAAAATATAAAAGAACTTACTTCATTTGTCCCAAGTTTTTCAATTCCAATAAAATAAACAGTAGTTGCAAATGTAGTTGCAATTACTGCAAGTACTAATATATTTAGCCAAAAGATTGAATCAAAAGCTTCATAGTTTATGCTAGAAAAATCTACAAAGAATAAACTTACAATAACAGTTGAAATCAAATACATATACATACCAAAAACCATTGGAGAAGTATTTGTTATTTTAGAACTTGTAATTGTTAAAGCGGGCCATAAAATTGAAGCACCTAGAAAATACATATTCTGTATTGAGAATATTTGTTCATGTGAAAATGACCAAACATTTAGCATTGTAAGTACTCCAACTGCTCCAAGTCCTAAAGCAAATATGTCTTTTTTAAGTATCTTTTTACCCCAAAAAAGTGCCATAATAATAAATGTATTAATAGGAATAAGAGTAGTTACAAGTGCACCACCAAGAGATGCTGTTCCATATTTTGTTCCTAAAAAATAACACTTTAAATATACAATCATAATAACAGAAGCTAAAATAGCAAGCAAAAAACTTCTTTTATTAATATAAAAATATTTTCTTGTAATTATTAGTACAGGTGCTAAAGTAATTATTGTAAAAAGGTTTCTAAAAAATATTAATTCATACTCATTTATATAAGAGCTTAGTACTTTTGCATTTACCCACGATGCTCCCCATCCTGCCATTGCAAGAATCATTAAGATATAAAATATGTTTTTGTTTTGTTGTGTCATTGTGATTTCTTTCTACTTTTAAAGATTTTTATATCATTGAGAATTTTAACTGCGATTATAGTTAAAATAGTCCCAATAACAATTGAAATAGTTATTTCTTCTTTCAAAAAGATAGCACTTAAAGTAATAGAAGAAAAAGGAACAAGAAAAATAAAAGAGCTAACTTCTGCTCCTAATTTTTCAACTCCTAAAAAATAAATGGTATTACCAAATACTGTTGCTACAAGTGTAATCATTACAAGATTTATATAAAAAGATGAATCAAAACTTACATAGTTTATTTCTTGCAAATCAACAAAGAAAAACAAACTTATAAGTGAAGCTACAAGATAAATATAAAAAGTAAATACTAAAGGAGAAACCTTAGTAACTTTTGAACTTATAATTGTAACTATTGGCCAAATTAATGAAGCTAATAAAAAATATAAGTTCTGTTCTTTGAATATTTCTTCTGCTTTAAATGACCATATATTTAACATTGTTAATACACCTATTGCTCCAAGTATTAAAGCAAAAGCAGATTTCACTGTAATCTTTTTTACTTTTAAGAATGCTAAAAAAATAAAAGTATTAATTGGAACTAAAGTAGTTACTAAAGCACCACCTAAACTAGCAGTTCCTAATTTTACTCCAACATAAAAATATTTCGTATAAGCAATAAATAAAATAGTTGAAATTATAATTAGAAAAAAAACCTTTAAATCAACACGAAAAGATTTCTTTAAAAACATAATTATTGGAATCATAAAAAGTGCGGTAAAAAAATACCTAAAGAACATCATTTCATATTCATTTATGTAGTTACTTAATACTTTCATATTTACAGATGATGCACCCCATGCAATCATTGCAATAAGAAGTAAAATGTAAAATATATTTTTATTTGTATGTGTCATAATAGTCTTTCTGTAATTTATTACAGAAGTATATATTAAAAAGGAAAATACTTATAGAATAATATTGCTATTTTTTTGTAAGTTTGATGGTGTGTATCCAAAATATTTTTTGAAATTTCTTGAAAAATGTGATTGATCATTAAATCCTACTTGAACACTTGCTTGACTAATTGAATAACCTTTTTGGATTAATCCATTTGCTCGATTTAATCGTTCATTTATAATAAAGGCATGAGGTGTTAATCCAAACTCTTTTTTAAAAAGTCTTAGAAAATGGTATTTACTAAGATTAACATTTGAAGCTAAATTATCTAGTGTAAAATTTGTATCAATTGAATCATTTATATATTCATAGGTATTTTTGATGATTTTTTTGTCTTCAAAAATATCTTTATATGATTTTGTATAAATAATTGAAGTTAGGATTAGCGTTGATAAAGCATCAATTAGATTAGTTTCTACTAATATCTCATCTTCATTTTTAAAATAAGAATCAAAAAAATTATGAAGTTTCATAAATAGTATTTTATTATCAACTATATGTCTTTTAAAAAATGGTATTTTTTTATCATAAAATATTTGTTCATATAAATTTGTCATAACATCAACTGTTGGATAAAAGTTTACATGTGACCAATCTTTTGATTTACCGGCATGAACTTCTCCAGGGTTATTTATACGAACTGAATATTCATAAGATTCATAAGACTCATGAGAATTATAAGATTTTAAAACACCTTTATATGTTAATCCAATAGTATAAGTACTATGGTAATGTTTTGTAAAATCTTCAGTTGAGTGTGTAACATTTTCAAAAAGTATATTATTTAATAGTTTTGACATGTAAGAATTATAGCTGAATAAAGAAATAAGAATAGAATAGAATTGCTATTTTAATAGTGTTATTAGTAAAAAAGCATAGAATTAACTATGCTTTTTTTGCTCTTAATATTAATAAAACCCCAATAATAGCTGCAACAAATGAAGCTGCAAAAACTCCAAGTTTTACTGCTGCAATTATATCTTCATCTAAGAAGGCTAAGTGAGTAATAAATATAGACATTGTAAATCCAATTCCACCAAGGAATCCAACCGCAACTACTTCAGCCCATGAAATATTATCAGGTTTTTTAATGATATTTAATTTTGTAGCTAAATATGTAAAACCAAAAATTCCTACAGGCTTACCAATAACCAAACCAAAAACAACACCTAGAACTATCATTAAGTTTGCACTTACTGTTGAAAAGTCTATTAAAACACCAGCATTTGAAAATGCGAATAATGGCATAATAAAAAATGCAGAAAGTCCATGAAGTTGATGTTCAAGTCTTACTAAAGGATTTTGTACCTTATCGTATTTATAAGCCATATTTTCCAATGCATCAATTTGATTATGATTAAGCATTGGAATATCATCTATGTTTTTTTCAAAATCATCTATTGATTCTTTTGAGTCTTTTATAAAACTTTTTTCATCTATTTTTGATTGAATTGGAATTGCAAAAGCTAGTAATACACCTGCAATTGTTGCATGAATTCCAATAGCGTGAATATAAATCCAAAGTGCAATACCTAATATTAAATATGGTAAAAGTTTTGTTACACCTTTAAAGTTTAAAGCCCAAATAAGAGCATAAACAATTGCTGCATGTAAAAAATATTCACTATGTATTTCACTTGTATAAACAGTAGCAACAACTAAAACAGCTCCCAAATCATCTACAACGGCAAGTGCAACTAGAAATAGTTTAAGTGCTGGATTTACTCTTGTTCCTAAAAGCATTAAAATACCAAGTGCAAAGGCAATATCAGTAGCCATTGGAATACCAAATCCAAATGGATTATCTGGATTAAATGCTACATAAACAAGTGCAGGTATTAGCATACCACCAATTGCTGCTACTATTGGAAAAGATGCTTTACTTATAGAGGATAATTCACCTACAACCATTTCTCTTTTTATTTCAAGTCCAACCATAAGAAAAAATAGAGCCATTAGTCCATCATCAATCCAATATGTAAGCGTCATTGAAATTGATAACTCACCAATATTTATACCAAGAGGCATATGCCATAAATCATAATATTCTTGGCCTAAACTAGAGTTTGCAACTATAACAGCTGCAACAGTTGCAACAAAAAGTAAAATACCACTAAGGGCTTCTTTATTTATAAATTGATTTATTGAAACCAAACTTTTAATCATTGATTTTATCCTTTATTTTTTAAACAATTAGGGCAAATACCCTTTATAACTATATTATTAACTTGATAGTCTGTTAGATTTAAATCAAGCTTTTTATGAATACACTCAATCTTTGAACATATTGTACAAATAAAATGAGAATGCTTCGTTTTTTGAATTTCAAAATACCTTTTTTTATCATTTGATTCAAAAGAGTCTATTAAGTCTTCTTCTTCAAACTTTGTAATATTTCTATAAAAAGTTGCTTTATCCATTGAAAGCTCATTTTTAATATCTTCATAAGACAAAGGCTTATCTGAATTAACAAGTATCTCAAGAATTACTTTTCGAGCAGTTGTTAATTTTATATTTTTATCAGTTGTTAATTTTTCTATATTCATATTTTATTATATCAATTTATGTTTAAAGTTTTTTTACAACTAAGTTGCGTTAAAGAGTTTTTTTATTAAAATTCCAAATACGCAACCAGGTTGCATAAATATAATAGATTAATTAGGATTATAATGAATAAAATAATATTAGTAGCTTTAATGATGATTTCATCTTTATATGCGACAAAAAAAGATGTAACTGTTAGTATTGTACCTCAAAAATATTTCGTAGAAAAAATTGCAGGAGATAAAATAAACGTTAATGTAATGGTTAAGCAAGGTTTTTCTCCAGCTACATATGAACCACGTACTTCTCAAATGAAGAAATTATCGCATTCAAGTGTGTATTTTGCAATTGGTGTTCCTTTTGAAAAATCATGGCTTGAAAAGTTTGAAAATGCAAATAAAAAAATGTTAATTGTTCATACGGATAAAGGTATTAAAAAGCTAGAAATGGAAGAACATTCACATCATGAGGAAAAAGGTCATGATGATCATGAAGAACATGGACATGAAAAGCACGATGATCATGAAGAACATGGACATGAAGGTTTAGACCCACATGTATGGTTAGATCCAGTTGCTGTTAAAACACAAGCTTTAAATATTTATGAAACATTAGTTAAAATTGATGAAGTTAATAGCTCTTTTTATAAAACTAACTATGAAAATTTCTTAAAAGAACTTGATACTTTAAATGAAAAACTTACTAATATTTTAAAACCTTTTGAGCATAAAGCTTTTATGGTATTTCATCCATCATGGGGATATTTTGCAAATAGATATTCATTAGAACAAGTTGCTATTGAAGTAGAAGGGAAAGAACCAAAACCAAAAGAGTTAATTGAATTAATAAAAGATGCACAAGAACATGAAATCAAAATAGTTTTTGTAGCTCCTCAATTTTCACAAAAAAGTGCAAAAATTATTGCTAAAAGTATAAAAGGAAATGTTCATACTATTGATCCTTTATCAATAAATTGGGAAACAAACCTAATTGACTCAGCAAAAAAAATAGCTGATACTTATAAATGATAAGATTTCTCATCTTACTTCTTTTTATTCAAAGCATCCTTTTAGGATGCTCGATATGTTCTATAACAACTCCACGAACAGATATTTCTATAAATATAACTGCTGATAAAACACTAATAAAAGATGCCCACTTTAAATGGACTTTTTCAAAAGAATTTACAGAAGAACTTTTACGTTTATATGACACAAATCTTGATTTAACTTTTAGTAAGCAAGAACTTGAACCTATCGAAGAATCTCTTTTAACTTATATTGAACCCTTGAATTATCTTACTTTTTTATCATATTCAAACAAAATTGAAGAACACAGTAGAATTATAAATATTAAAAGTCATAAAATATCATTTGTAAATAATATTCTAAGCTTTGAATATGTTGCTAAATTAAACTACAAAATTATTGATAAAAATAAATTATATATTCGTCTTTATGATGATTATGGATATTTTTCTATTTTCTTTGATGAGTTAAAGCAATCTTTCACAATTCCTTATAATGTGAGAAAAGATTTTAAAGAAGATAATATCACTTATACTATTGATGCTCCTTCATTGGTAAATGAAAAAAGATCTGCTATCACAAATGAAGATGAAATAGAAATCAAAAAACAAAGTGATGAAATAGTTGAAGAAAAAGAATTAACAATTACACAAAGCTTCAAAGAAGAAAATCTTATAAAAGTAAAAGATACTAACAAAGAAGAAAAAACACTAGATAAATTTGTTCAAAAAATAAAAGAGTATTTATTAGCTGTTGAAAAAGGTGAAGATAAATATGCAATGGTATTTTTACTTTTTGCTTCATTTGTTTATGGGATGATTCATGCTTTAGGACCAGGACATGGAAAAGCATTGGCTTTCTCATATTTTAGTTCAAGAAAAAGCTCTTATACACAAGCTTTTACAATATCATTTTTTACTGCATTTATTCATATCGTTGGTGCTTTAATTCTTGTTAGTATTTCTATTTTTATTATTGAAGGGATTTTTTCAAGTTTTTTAGATGATTCAATTTCATATATAACAAAAACATCAGCTGTATTGATTATGCTTTTATCTTTATTTATTTTATATAGAAAATTAAAAAATAAATCTTGTGCTTGTTGTGCTTGTAATATTCCTGAAAGTAAAAATCAGATGTTTACAGTGCCAAAAGAAAAATCAAATTTTGTATTAAAAAACCCACAAGCAGTTCACACTAGTGCTAATAACAAGAAAGAAAATCTATTTTTTGTATTAACAGCAGGGCTTATTCCTTGCCCTGGAACTGTTGTATTATTTGTTTATGCATTTATTTTAGAAACTTATCTATCTGTATTTTTAGCTAGTATTTTTATTAGTTTAGGAATGGGAATAGTGATTTTTGCATCTTCATTTTTAGGTGTTTCTTTACATAAAGTATCTGCAAAGTCATCAAAGTTTACAAACTTCTTAGAAATTGCATCACCTATATTTATGTTTTTCTTAGGTTTATTTTTATTACTTAGTTGGGAAACAATTTAGAGTTTAATAAAACAAATTAAAAGACTAGAATCAATTTAGATTATTCTAATTTTCTAGTCTTTTAAACTCATTTATAATTTCATTTATATTTTCAACTCCAACAGAAATACGAAGTAAATCAATTGGCAATCCAATCTCTTCTAAAAACTCATTTCCTTCTTTACTTTGAATCAAATCCCAATGAGCTAAATAAGTATAAGGCATAAGAAGTGTAAATTCTGTACCTAAACTTGGACCTTTTGCAAAATTTAGATTGTTATATATATCTTTAAATGGTTTATTAAATGTTACAGAGATAATTCCTGTTAGGCTATTATCATCTTTTATTGTTTGAGAATAATTCTCTTTATTTTCTTCATTTAAACAATAATAAATATCTTTAATATATGAGCATTTTTTGAAATACTCAACTAATAGTTTTGTATTAGAAGAAATCTCTTTTACTCTTTTTTCATAGCCTTTTATTTGTAGTGCTAATCTTTGTATATCTTTTATATATACAGGTTCACAGTGAGTGAAAAACTCTACATTCATATGTGAGAGATTATGTTTTTTATTTAAGATAATTGCACCCATTAAAATATCTGCATTTCCACAGGCAAACTTCGTAAGTGATTCTACAAATATATCTGCATAAGCTTCTAAATTTAAATTAAAAGGTGTTGCAAAAGTTGTATCAATTACCAAAGGAATATTATATTCATCACAAAGGCTTCTTAATCTTTTAATATCAACAGTTTTTAAAAGTGGATTTGTAGGCATTTCTGTAACAATTGCTGATACTTTTTTTCCATCAATTTTTAAAAACTCTTCAAGTAAGTCAAGATTTAAAATATCTGGGAATATTTTTGATTGATTATAGTGATGATTTACAATATTCATAGTATCTAAATACAACCAACCAAATTGAACTAAAATAGTTCTTCCATTATGTGATTGAATACTATTTAACCCTCGTACAATTGAATATATTGCATTCATTCCTGAAGGTGCTAGGCATACATTTTTTGAAGGTTGATTATAAGCATTTGCTAAAGTATTTATAATAATATCTTTTGCTTTTTTCTCATCTTCTAGTTTTTCTTCATGGACTGTATTAATCAATCCTACGTCAAAAAGGTATTTTTCTGCTAATCTTGAAGATAAATTACAACCAACATGTTGAATATATGTTAATACTTTTTGAAGTTGAGTTGTTCCTCTTTGAACTAATATTACTCCAAAAGGTTCATCTACTTCAATTTTATTATGAATAAAATACTTATCACTTATTAACTCAACTGCTTTTTTAGAAGATAGTAATACTACTTCAAAATTATCAGATACTTTATATTTATCTTTTATATAAAGTCCTAGCTTTTTTAAGTATGGATGTAGTTTAAATCGTGGATAACCACTTTTTATTTTTTCAAAAATTTGAGGTGTTTGTTTCTCATAATCAATAACATCTTGCATTGTTGGCATTGATACAGATACTGCATGCACATTGTTAATAGGTAGTGTTTGACCACATTCAATAGCTTTAAAAAATTCTTTACTCATTTGTCTTTCTTAATTTACAGCTTGTTCTATATCTTTGATTAAGTCTTCAACATTTTCCAATCCAATTGAAAATCTTACTGTAGAATCACTTATTCCAATTGCTGCAAGCTCTTCTTTAGAAAATGTTGCATGAGAAATTTTTGCAGGAATTTCAACTCTTGAATCAGGACTTCCAAATGAACACTTTTCACCAAAGATTTTTGTTTTTTCTATAAATTGCTCAGCTAATTCAACACTTTTAAAATCTACACAAAATAAACCTGGAATAAAATCCATTTGCTCATTTGCAAGGGCATGTTGTGGGTGTGATTTTAAACTTGGATGTGTAACTTTATCTATATAGTTTTGCTCTTCTAAATACTGTGCAATAATAATTGAGTTTTTTTCATGTTCAGCCATTCTTACTTTAAGTGTAGGAATTCCAAGTGTGATTAAATACACATCCATTGGATTCTGAGATCTTCCTCCTGCATTTGCATAGTAGTGTATTTCTTTTGCAAGTTCTTCTGTTTTTGCAACAATTGCACCTGCAACTACTGCTCCATGTCCTGAGATATACTTTGTAGTTGAAAATAATGAGAAATCAGCTCCAAGTTTTAATGGTCTTTGAGAAATAAAAGTAGCAAGTGAGTTATCAACTGCAAAAAGGGCATTATTTTCTTTTGCTAAGGCTCCTACTTTTTTTAAATCAATGATTTTTAATCCTGGGTTTGTAGGACTTTCACATAAAACTAAATCAATCGGATTATTTTTTAAAATATCTTCAATTTTATCAAATTCTAAAAAGTCTGCAAAATGAACTGTAACATTATATTTTTCTTTAAAGATTTTAAGTAATCTAAATGTTCCACCATAACAATCAGCTTCAACTAAAATATGTGAATTTGCTTTTAAAACTGTTTCAAAAAGTAGCGCAACAGAAGCAATTCCTGTGTGCGTACAAACACAACCAGCTCCGCCTTCAACTTCTGTGAAAAGATTTTCTAGCATTTCTCTTGTAGGATTATCACTTCTTGTATAGTCATATATCTTATCGCCATTTTGTTTTTTTAAATCAAATGTTCCTGTATTGTATATTGGAAAATGAGAAGCTCCTGTTTGTTCAGCAAAAGGTGCAAACTTTGCAATGTGGCTTAGTGATGTTTCTACATGTTTTTTCATAAAGTGTCCTAATAGTTATTATAATTTGACGTGATTATATCTAAGTTTTTCTTTGAGTTTAAGTGAATAAATGTGTAGTAATTTGATTGTGATTATATTTATCTTAGGATGTAATCATTTAATAAACAATTACTTTTCTTTTATGACATTTTAAATATGAAACTTTAATAAAAACTTTTATATACTGATAATAAATAATAGCAAGAAAGATTTAATATTAGGAAAATAATATGAAAATAACAAATGACGAAAGAATAATTCTAAATATAATTAAATTCTCTCCCATAATCCTTGTTATTATTGTATCTCTTTTTATATCTAATATATATTTAAATAAAATGGAAGAAGATTTTACAAAAGAAGTAGAATTAACAAAAGAAAAATATCTAATTCAAAATAAAGAAAGAATAAAAAATAAGATAGTAAACATACATAATTTAATTGTATATGAAAAAGAAAAATCAGAACAAATATTAAAACAACAGATAAAAGATAGAGTTTATGAAGCCCATACTATAGCAACAAATATATATATGGAAGCAAAAAACTATGCTAGTAAAGAAGAGATATTTTTAACTATAAAAAATGTCTTAGGTAATATCTCTTATAACAATGGAAGAGGATACTTTTTTATTGATGATGTAAAAGGAACAAGCCTTTTACAACCTCTAAATAAAAAGTTAGAGAATCAAAATAAACTAGAATTTAAAGATGCAAATGGCTACCAATTTGTAAAAACTATTGTTCAAACTATCAAAGAAAAAAGTGAAAAATATGATACTTATCATTGGTATAAACCTAATGATAATAAAAACACTTATAAAAAAATCAGTTTTTATAAATATTTTGAACCGCTAAATGTTGCTATTGGAACAGGTGAGTATATTGATGATTTTGAAAGTGATTTACAAAAAGAGTTATTATTAAAAATTAAAAAAACTAAAAGTGAAGATAGCTCTTATATATTTATATTTGATGATAAAGGAATGGTCCTTTCTCATTATAAAGATTCCTTAGTTGGAACTAATCGATATAATATAAAAAATCCTCTAGGTAAATATGTAATAAAAGATATAATTAACTTTGCCAAGGAAAACAAAAAAGGTTTTATGTCTTATAGTACAGGAGTAAATCCAGAAAATTTAAAGAATAGAGATAAAATCTCGTATATAAAGCTTGTCGATAATTGGGAGTGGATTATTGGGACAGGATTCTTTTTAGAAAAGTTTGAGAAAGAAATTGAGCAAAAAACACAAGATCTACTAGAATCTAAGCAAAAATCAATTAATAAAATAATTATACTTACTACATTTATAACATTAGTATTCATCTTGTTGTCTTTTTATATATCTAATAAAATTTCAAAAAAATTTATAACATATAAAAATAGAATTGAAGATGAAATTAAGAAAACCATAGAAAAAGAAAGATTATTAATACAACAATCTAAAATGGCAGCAATGGGAGAAATGTTAGGAAACATTGCTCATCAATGGAGACAGCCCTTATCAACTATTACAACAGCAGCAACAGGTTCTAAGTTTCAAAAAGAGATGGGCCTTTTTAATGATAATGATTTTATTCATACAATGGATACTATTAATAACTCAGCACAATATCTTTCTCAAACAATTGAAGATTTTAGGAGCTTCCTTGACCCAAGAAATAGTAAAGAAGAAGATTTCTTTATCTCTCATACAATTAATAAAACATTGAATCTTATAAATGCTCAGTTTTCAGCAAAAGAGATTGAAATAATTCAGAATATCAAGGATGTTACTATTTTATCTTTTGAAAATGAAATTATTCAAGTATTAGCGAATATTTTAAATAATTCAAAAGATGTTTTAGTAGAAACTAATTCTCAAAAAAGATTTATTTTTATAAATACATACAAGAAGGAAAATACTTTAATTATTGAAATACTTGATAATGGTGGTGGAATTGCAGATAATATTATAGATAGAATATTTGAACCATATTTTACAACAAAACATCAGTCACAAGGTACAGGTATTGGATTATACATGAGTGATGAGATTATCCGAACACATTTAAATGGAACACTAATTGCAAGTAATGAAAAATATGAGTATAAAGGTGTTCAATATAAAGGTGCAAAATTCACAGTTTCATTACCAACTGATAATATTTGAAAAGGGTTTGATTAAATAATATATTCTACTCCCTATTAAAATCTCACTACACAAACAATAAACGAACTCTTTACGCAAGATACACATAAAAAATCTATAATACACTTATCAAACAAACGAAAATAAAAAATTAATATTTAAAAGGATTTACAATGAAAAAATTATCAACAACTATTATAGGATTAAGTTTATTAGCAGGAAGTGCATTATCAGCACAAGATACATTTGCAAGTTTTTACCCAGTTGAGAACGATGACACTCCAAGTTATCTTTCTTCAGTTCAAGATGATTCAAAAGCTTATCAAACTTTAGGAGTAGCAACTAGTGATAACAAAGTATTTGCATCATTTTATCCACTAGAAAATAGTGATACACCAGATTATTTAAGTTTTAACAATACACAAACATCAGCAGCAAGTACTAATATTTTAGCAGCATCTGCTATTAGTCATTGTACACTAGCTTCTTTTTATCCAGAAGAAGATACTGATACTAGACTTCATACTTCTTGTTAATATTTTAACAAGAAACCCCTCTCCTTAATTTAAGAAGCTAGCAATTTATTTTGCTAGCTTTTTTTCTTTTTTTCAAGAGTATCAAAAGTATATTTTATATCCATATCAAGTTCTATATTATTTTTTAACCAATTTATATATTCTATATCATTGTTATAAATATCACTTATTTTTTTGCCCTTATATTTACCATATTTGAAATTCTTTTGTAATATTGGTGTTTTAGTAAACTCTAGCATTTTCTCTATAGCATTCTCATTTGGGAATTTTTCTTTTGTTAGTATTTGAAGCTTTGAAAATAATAGTTTTGTAACTAATACATCACCAATTGCTGTATGCTCTTTCATAACAACACCATATTTTAATGCTTCTTTTTCTTCCTCTTCATATAATTTAAGTGAATATCTAAGATATGGAAGTGCTATAGATTTACCCTCTACTAAAAGATGCTTAGCAACTCTTAACGTATCAATAATTCTAAACTTATTTACAAAACCTTCTTTTTCTAACATTCCTAAATCAAATGGCATATTATGAGCTATTAAATAGTTTTGTTCATTATTTAATTCAAGTAATCTTTTATAAAATTTTGTTTGAGTAAATTTGCATTTGTCTTTTATCATCTCTTGTGAGATTTTATGGATTAAAGTAGCTTCCATTTTTATAGGAACATCAGTACTACAAAGTTCATCTAAGATTTGGACATCATTATCATCAATAATCATTGCTCCAACTTCTATGATTCTATCTTCTTCATAAAAGCCAGTAGTTTCAGTATCAAATATTATAAATTTCGACATATTACTACTCCTTAAATATTAACTTTGTGTAAGTCCTTTTATATTATACATCTAAATCTCTTCTAAAAGTAAATAGTCTTTCATTTTATAAACTTTTGAAGCGATTCTCTCACAGTCATGTTTATCATGTGTAACCATTATTGTATGAAGTTTATGCTCTTGTGTGATATTTTTTACTAAATCTAGCATTATGATTTTTGTTTGCTCATCTAAACCTGAAAAAGGCTCATCAAGTAATAGTATGGGTTTATTTCTAAGAAGAACTCGTGCAAGTGCAACACGTTGTTGTTGACCTCCTGAAAGTTGTGATGATAAAGTATTTTCAAACTCTTCAAGTCCTACATCTTTTAAAATATTTCTTACTCTTTTTTCATCATTTAAATTTGTTTTTCCTAAACCTAATAAGATATTTTTCTTTACATTCAAATGCTCAAAAAGATTATGATTTTGAAATAAAATACTAATAGGTCTTTTCTCAACACCTAAAGCTAATAACTCTTTTTGATTTAGTGTTATACTTCCATCAAGTGCTTCAATAAATCCAGCAATTAAATCTAAAAGCGTTGATTTACCACTTCCACTTTCCCCTAAAATTGCTACAATTTCTTGCTCTTTAACTTCTAAATTATAAGTATAGTTTTCTTTTGAGTTTGAATTTTCGTAACTATATTGCAAGTTTTTAATTTTAAGCATTTTTACTCCTAAATATTCTTGGTATAAAAATAAATACAAAAAGTACAAGTACTAAAAGTATTAGCGCAACTCCTGCTGCGTCATTTGTATTGTATGAGCCCATAAGTTGATAAAGATACCAAGGTAAGGTTATAAATTCATCAGAGCCAAATAGCGCAATAATCCCTAAATCTCCTAGAGAAAAGCAAAAAGACAAGGTAAAAACATAAGCAAGTGATGATTTTAAATAAGGCAATTCTACTTCTTTGTATCTTCTTAATGAACTAAGATTTAAAGAAAAAGAGAGTCTATCATATCTCTTTGCTATTTTTTGCATTGCTGGTGTTATTACTGCAAGTGCAAAGGGTAGGGACATCAAAACATTTGCTGTTAAAAGAGCCATACTTGACCAAAGAGTAAAAGAACCATCATATTTTTGATACATCATAAAAAAGCCTAAACCAAGAACTAAAGAAGGAATAGCTAGATAAATATTACCAGAAAAGGCAACAAATAAATTTAATACTTTTGAAAAAGGATACTTTGCTAATCTTGTATCAAGACTAAAGTTTCTTCTTGTATTACTTAAAAATATTGCTGCTATTAATGTTATGATTGCTGATAGAGTTGCAATTATTATAGAAGTTACAAATGCTTGAATAAAAACTTTATCACTTAGTATTTTAGCAAAGTTTGCACTAAGACCATCTATAAAAATCACTATTAAAGGTGAGATAAAAAATAGTGTAAATAATGATATGATAAACCATTGTAATATCTGAATTGTTTTAGAGTTTTTTGTAATACTTGATAAGCTATTTGTCTTAATATTTGTAGTATTTATTTTAAATGAAGATGATAATATTACTAAAACAAAAGAAATACCAAGTTGAATAAGAGCTAGTTTTAAAGCAGTTTGAATATCAAAGTCTAACTTTACGGCTTCATAAATAGCAACTTCTAAAGTATTATAACTAGGATTACCACCAAGTAAAAGTACAACTGCAAAAGAAGTAAAACAAAGTAAAAATATTGTAGAAGCAATACTTAATAAACTTGGCCTTAAAGCAGGATACTCTACATAATAAAAGCATTTTAAAACTGAAAAATTAAGACTTTTTGCTAGTTTATATTTCTCTTTTGGAATGGCTTCAAAACTATGAAGTAATGAACGCAGTGCAAAAGAAGCATTAAGATAAACATGAGCTAATAAAATACCACCTAAGCCATAAAGATATGTCCCAAAGTTAGTATCAAATAAATAAAGACTAATTTGGTTTATGTAACCCTGTCTTCCAAAAATTCCAATAATTCCAAAAACAACTATAAGCGTTGGTAAAACTAGTGATGAAGAAAAAAGTGCGATTAAAATACTTCGCCCTTTAAACTTTACTTGATGTGCTAATGCCCAAGCTAAAAGTAGTCCTACAAAAAGTGAAAGAACTGTTGATAAAAAAGCTTGAAAAATTGTAAATTTTAATAAGCCATATATTTTGCTATCAACTGAGGTAAAAAGATTTGTTTCTTGAGCTGTGTATAAAGTATAAAAGATTAGAAAGCAAAAGCTTAATAAGGCTAAAGATAAAGTTCCACCTAAAAGTGTAGAGCTTTTAAATCTTTTTAAATCTTTTAAGCCTTTACTCATTGTTATTTTTTAACAGCTTCAAGCCATTCATTTATAATAGCTTTTCTTTTTTCTTGTACAGTTTTCCCATCCATTAAAATAAACTCTTTTGGAAGGTGTAATTTAGAAAAAGATTCGTGTAGTTTTACATCTTTTATAACAGGATAAGCCCAGTTTGATGTAGGAATTAGTTGTGCAAACTCTTTGCTATATAAAAACTCTAAAAACTTTTTACCTAATTCTTTTTGTTTTGAAGATTTAACAATAGCAGCAACTTCAATTTGTGCATAATGACCCTCTTTAAATGGTGCAGCTTTGATATTGAATTTATTCTCTTCAACCATATGATAAGCAGATGATGTAGTATAACTAAGAGCCATATTTGCTTCACCTTTTAAAAATAAACCGTAAGCTTCTGACCAACCTTTTGTAATAGTTAAAATATGTGGAGCTAAACGCTTCCAATAATCAGATGCTTTATCACCATAAACTGATTTAACCCATAATAACAAACCAAGTCCAGGAGTTGAAGATCTTGGGTCTTGAATTACTATTTTAAAATCATCAGGCATTGATGCTAGCTCTTCAAAAGATTTAGGTACCTTTTTTGTTTTTTCTTCATCATAAACAAAAGCAAAGTAACTATAATCAAAAGGTACAAAAGTGTCATCTTTATATGAATTTGGTAAATCAATAATAGACGTATCTAAGTCATGAGGTGAGAAAAGCTTAGTATCTTTTGCAACTTGTGCAATTGCTGTATCTAAACCTAAAAGTACATCAGCTTTTGTTTTTTTACCTTCAAGTTGTATTTTACGCAATGTTGCAATTGAACTTGATACTCCTATAAAATTAATATTACAATTACAAGTTTTTTCAAATGCTTTTTTAACCTTAGGAGCTGGTCCCCATGATGCAGCAAAGGCATCATAGGTATATACATTTAGTGTTGGTTTTTCATTTGCATATGCAAAAAAAGTTGTTAAAAGTAATAGGTATACTAGTTTTTTCATTTAGTCTCTTTTCTCTTTATATATTCCATCTTTTTTAAGTCTATTGTTTCCAACAAATTTTAATACAAAGATAGAATCAGGAATTTGTGTAAAAACAGAAAACATCTCTTTTTCTAAAAGTTCCATGATTATATTATAATCCCCATGAATTTGAGTACTAAGGTCATTTTTTACTACATCAATACTAGTTTCATTTTCAATAGCATTAATAAATGCTAAAATTGGTTTTCTAAACTCCTCTTGTAGAGGGTACATACTTATATCTACTGAAATTTCCATTAGAAGTCATACCTCGCTGTAAATCCAAATGTTCTTGGATTTCCTTGTTGTGTATAAAGTTCATCACCATTACCTTGTCCATCAAAATAAAATCCTCTAGTTTGATAAGATTTATTTGTAAGATTTTTACCCCATAAAGTAACTGTCCAATCACTTACAAAATATGAAAGACTTGCATTTAAAAGTGCATAAGATTTTGATTTTTGATTATGACTATTTGAGAAATGATATGAATCTTTACCCTCTATATCTGATTTAATTTGAATATCATCAGTAATCATGTAGTCGAAACCTACATTATATTGATAAAGTGGAGATTGTGCAGGTGTTCTTCCATCATTAACATCAGTACTTTCATATTCATCAAGTTTTGATTTAAGTAATCCTAGTGAAGCAAATAAGTGTAAAGTATTATCTGCATAATAGTTTGTTTGAGCTTCTACTCCATAATAACTACCTGATTTACTATTTGATATCCATTCTATCCATTTAGTTCCATAATATGAATTATCAACTTGTTGGTCTTTTCTTAAGCCATAAAAAAAGTTTACTCTAGTTTTTAATTTATTTTCAAAATTAGAAAAACTTTTACCTATGTCTAAGTTCCATAAATGCTCAGTATTAAATGTTTTTCGTTCTTGACTTAATGTATATTCTGAATTTGCTCCTCCAGGTTTATAACCTTTTGAAAGTGTTGCATAATATAAATTATTTTCATTCTCTTGGTAACTTAATCCAATCTTTCCACCTATTAGTACTTCATCTGTCTCTTTATTTAACGAATCTGAATCTTTAAGTTCAGCTTTCCAGTTTTCAACTCTTAACCCTGTTGTTAATGTAAGTTTATTTGTAATATCAGAATCTAACTGTCCATAAATAGCTAAGTTTTCTGAATCAAAATTATTCGTATAATCTGAAGCAAAATAAGTATAGTTTTGTCTTAAGTCTTCACTTTGTTTTTTATAATATGTTCCAAAAGTCCAATCTGTACTATTATTGAAAATTCGACCTTCTTCGTCAGATACTAATCTTAAATCAACATCTGTTTTTTCTCTTTTTCTAAAATATTTATCTTCTGCGATATAAGAAGATACAGCATCATAAGACCAATCTTCATCATAAGAATATTCACTATTAGATTTTGAAAAAGAAGCTTTGCTAATTAAATGCATTTTTCTGTTAATTTTATATGTAGATTTAAGTCCAATCGCATTTGTTTCTTGAGAATCTGTTCCTGGATTACCTGAATAAGTATTATAAGAGTTATCATAAGTAAAAGCATCATATCCATTATCTACATTAACATGAGCAAAATTTATATCTACTTTGTGATCATCATTTGCTAAATAAGTTAATTGTGATTTAAGTGCAACTTCATCAATATTTTGAGTGTCTTTTCTACCTAAGTACTTATTTTCCATAAAGCCATCGCTAGTATTCTTATAAACTGAAAGTCTACCTAATAATTTATTTTCTATTAAACTTCCACCTAGTGCAATACCTGCAGCTTTAGTATTATAGTTTCCAATTGTAGTTTCAATATGACCTTCAAAATCTTCTGTAGGTTTATTACTTTGTAAACTAACAATTCCAGCCATACCATTTGAACCAAATGTTGTACCTTGAGGTCCTTTTAACACTTCTATTTGATTAACATCAAACATAGTAAGTGCAAGTGCAGATTCAGATACATCAATACCATCTAAAACTAAACCAACTGAAGGGTTTTTAGGAGATTTGAATTGACTTCTTTGTCCAATCCCACGGATTTGTACATAGTGAGCTCTTGAAGCACCTGAAGTAAAGTTTACATTTGGTACTTGACCTATTACACTTTCTAGTGATTCATGAGCTTTGTCAGCTATTTTATCTTCTGATAATACGCTAATTGCTTTACTAGTTTTATCTAGACTTGCATCTCTAAAATCAGATGTAACAGTAATTGAATCTAGTGTGATGTCTTCTGCATTTGCAAAAGGAGTTAGTAATGTGAATGAAGCTATCGCAGATAGCGTTAAATTTTTAATTTTCAATATGTTTCCTTAAATAAATTTTTATTTATGTAGGAAAAAGTTGTATATAAAGTATGATAAGTATATTATTATAAGATTATTTACAATTCTCTTCCTTACGCTGGAATTACCCAGTTCAAGTTCAACGGGACAAGCAATATGCTATCTCAGCTTTTAATCTTTAAAATTAAAGCGCCCCCAGAGGTTGATTCGCGATTTTACTTTAACTTTTATTTGTTGAAGCTTAATGATATTTGATATTTAATTAAGTAGAAAGGAATTTATAAGTTTGAGTATTAATAAATAGTCAAAAGACTATTTATTAAAGAATTTTTCTTCTAAAGTATCAGTAAGTTCTCTTACAGATAAAATTGATTTAGCAAACTCATTTTCTTGGTCTGCATCTAATTTTAGTTCAATAATTTCTTCACAACCTTCTTTCCCAATTTTTACAGGAACACCAGCTGTTATATTTTTGTAACCATATTCACCTTCTAGTAAAACAGCACAAGGATAAACTTCTTTTGAATCATTTAAAATAGCTTCTACCATTAATGATGCTGAATACCCAGGAGCATAATAAGCTGAACCATTTCCTAGAAGTTTAACAATTTGAGCTCCACCATTTCTAGTTAATGTTACAATTTCTTCAATATCTTCTTTTGATAAAAGATCAGTTAAGTTTTTACCATCAACTGTACAATAATTAACTAAAGGAACCATAGCATCACCATGTCCACCCATTACAGATGTTTTGATTTTTCCTTGTGAAGTTCCCAGTTTTTTTGCAATAAAGTGTGCCATTCTTGATGAGTCTAAAATTCCAGCCATTCCTAAAACTCTATTTTTTGGAAGTCCAGAAGCTTTAAGTGCTGTATAAACCATTGCATCAAGTGGATTTGAAACAATAATGTAAATAGCATCTTTGTTTGCATCTTTAACTTCATCAATAACTGAAGTCATGATTTTAGCATTTGTAAGAAGTAAATCATCTCTACTCATTCCTGGCTTTCTTGGAATTCCTGCTGTAATTACAATTACATCACAATTTACAAAATCAGAAGTTTCAGATGATACTTTTGTACTTGCATTTGCTGCATTTGCTGCTTGTGAAATATCAATTGCCATTGCTTGAAGATAATCTTCTCTTAAATCTTTTAAAACAACTTCATCACAAATGTTTTTTGTTGCTAAATTAAAAGCAAGAGTTGCTCCAACATTTCCTACACCAATTACACCAACTTTTTTATTTTCCACTAATAATCCTTTTTTATTTAATTTTCTATTTTCTATTTTTTTTGATTTGATAAATACTCATGAGCCATATATGAACTTCTAGCATATGGAGTACTATGAACAAATTCAAAGCCTAAATCCATTGCAAGAGTTTTATATCTTTCAAATTGCTCTGGCTTAACGTACTCTTTTACTGTTGCATAATCTCCTGAAGGAGCTAAATACTGACCAATACTTAAAAATTTACAACCAACATTTATAAGGTCTTTAAAAACTTGAACCATTTCTTCTTCAGTTTCACCAAGTCCAACCATTAAAGCACTTTTTGTTTTAACTTTTTCGCCACCAAGTTCTTTTATTCTTCGTAAGACTTCTAGTGATCTTTCGTATGTTGCACCTTTTCTTACTTTATATAAGCTTGGAACTGTTTCAACATTATGTCCAATGATAACAGCACCTGAATCAACAACTTTTTGTAGTGATTCATCTTTTGCTTGAAAATCAGGTATTAAAATTTCAACTTGTGTGTCTTCTGTATTATTTAAAATACTTTTTGTAACTTCATAAAAATGGTTTGCTCCGCCATCTTTTAAATCATCTCTAGCAGGACTTGTAATTACAACAAATTTAAGACCAAGTTTTTGAACAGAAATAGTAATTTGTTCTACTTCTTTTTCATTAACATAGCCATTTGGATTTCCTGTTTTTACATTACAATATTGACATCTTCTTGTACATAAATCTCCTAAAATCATAAATGTTGCATTTTTCTTTGCGAAACATTCACTTATATTTGGACATTTTGCTTCTTGACAAATTGTATGTAATCCTGCATTATCAAGTAACTTTTCCATATCTGCTTGCGCTTTATTTGATAGCTTTTTTCTAAGCCATTGAGGTTTTTTAAAGCCAACTTTACTAGGTACTGACATTTAATTCCTTTCTAATAGTTTATTTAATTTTTCTTTTTCTATAGTATTTAATTCATCTAAAACTAATTTTGCATCAAAACATTTTTCAAAAGCACTAATTAGCTTTTCTTCAAGTTGTTTAAATGTTAAATTAATTTTAAAATCTTCTAATGATGAACCAAACTTATCATCATCTTGTGTTTTTATAAGTGGAATAGAACCGTGTTGAAAAATCATTTTTTTTGATCTTTTTTGTGCATTTCCACCAATTTTTTTATTATTTACAATAATGTCATAAGCTTCAAAGCCTACTTGACAAAATTCATTTTTACTTAAATTTATTTGTTCTAAATCTTTTGCAAAACAAGTATTAAATCCTAACTCTTTATAAAAATGTAAAAGAAACTGACATATTTGTTCATATGATTGCTTAACACTTAAGTTCTTAAACCAAGAACTAGGTATTGTTAAACTATATGAAAGGTCATGTCCATGAAATAATACTCCTCCACCTGTGATTCTTTTTGCACAGTTGTTATTGTATTGTTCTTTTAATTGTGTATAATCTTCAAAATTTTGAGATAATCCTAATGTAAAAGAGTTTTCCCATGTATAAAATCTTAAAATTGGAGTATCATTTTCCTTATAAGATGATGCTATTGCATTATCAATTGCCATATTTATTTTAGCATTATTTCTAGGAGTTAAAATTAATCTAAATTGTTTATTTTTCATTAATATTTTTTTGATACCTTTTAATATGTGTTTCAAACAAGAGTATAATATTAAATTAAACTTAAATTTGAATAAAAGAATTTAAATTTCAGCATAATTTAATATTAAAACCATAAAATTCTAATTAACTTATTTAAAACTTAAAAAAATATAATACTTTTTTAATTAATTTTTTATTAAAATAAGTAAATAAATTGATAAAAAATAAAAGTATATAAATATATAAACAAAATTTAACTACATAAAAGGAGAATAGATGTCAAACGGACATTTAAATGATATTAATGAAGAAGAAACAGGCGAATGGTTAGAAGCCTTTGAAAATGTTTTAGAAGAAGGTGGTCCAAGAAGAGCTCACTTTTTATTAGAAAAATTAATTGATAAAGCTAGAAGAAAAGGTACATATTTACCATTTAGAGCTACAACTGCATATTTAAATAGTATTGATGTTGACGATGAGCCTAAAATGCCTGGAGATAGAGATATCGAAAGAAAAATAAGATCAGCTATTAGATGGAATGCACAGATGATGGTTCTAAGAGCTTCTAAAAAGAACTTAGAACTTGGTGGTCATATTGCATCTTTTCAATCTAGTGCTACTTTATATGATGTTGGATTTAACCACTTCTTTAGAGCACCAAATGAAAAAGATGGTGGAGATTTAGTTTTCTTCCAAGGACATATTGCTCCTGGTATTTATGCAAGATCATTTCTTGAAGGAAGAATTACTGAAGAACAAATGGATAACTTTAGACAAGAAGTAGATGGAAAAGGTCTTTCTTCTTATCCTCATCCAAAATTAATGCCTAGCTACTGGCAATTCCCAACTGTATCAATGGGACTTGGACCAATTCAAGCAATTTATCAAGCAAGATTTTTAAAATACTTAACTAATAGAGGTATTAAAGATTGTAGTGAGCAAAAAGTATATTGTTATATGGGTGATGGTGAATGTGATGAGCCAGAATCTTTAGGAGCAATTGGTCTTGCAGGACGTGAAGGTTTAGATAACTTAGTATTTGTAATCAATTGTAACTTACAAAGACTAGATGGACCAGTTCGTGGAAATGGTAAAATCATTCAAGAACTTGAAGGAAACTTTAGAGGAAATGGATGGAGAGTTGTTAAAGTTATTTGGGGTAAACATTGGGATGCTTTATTAGAAAAAGACAAATCAGGAAAGCTTTTACAATTAATGGAAGAAACTGTTGATGGTGAGTACCAAAACTTTAAACAAAAAGGTGGAGCTTACACAAGAGAACACTTCTTTAATAAATACCCTGAAACTGCAAAATTAGTTGAAAACATGAGTGATGATGAGATTTTTAACTTAAACAGAGGTGGACATGATCCATTAAAAGTTTATGCAGCATACGATGTGGCAGGTAAAACTAAAGATAGACCAACTGTAATTTTAGCTAAAACTATTAAAGGTTATGGAATGGGTGAAGCTGCTGAGGGTAAAAATATTGCTCACGGTGTTAAGAAAGTTGATTTTGCTTCATTAAGACAATTTAGAGATAGATTTAGAATTCCTTTCTCAGATGAAGAAATAGAAAATTTACCATATTATACTTTTGCTGAAGATTCTGCTGAGTTAAAATATATGAAAGAAAGAAGAGAAGAACTTCATGGATTTGTTCCTCAAAGATTAGAAAAATTCACTCAAAAATTAGAAATTCCAAGCTTAGGTGCATTTGATGCAATTACAGCAGGAAGTAAAGATAGAGAAATTTCTACTACTATGGCATTTGTAAGAATTTTAAACACTCTAGTAAAAGATAAAAATATTGGTAAACAAATTGTTCCAATTGTTCCTGATGAAGCAAGAACATTTGGTATGGAAGGTATGTTTAGACAAATTGGTATTTATTCTAATGAAGGACAAAAATATGTTCCTCAAGATAGAGATCAAGTTGCGTACTATAAAGAAGATAAAAAAGGTCAAGTACTTCAAGAAGGTATCAATGAGTTAGGAGCTATGGGTTCTTGGGCTGCAGCTGCAACTTCTTATTCTGTAAATGATGTTCCTATGATTCCATTCTATATTTATTACTCAATGTTTGGATTCCAAAGAACAGGTGATATGGCATGGGCTGCTGGAGATTTAAGAGCTAGAGGATTCTTAGTTGGAGGAACATCTGGTAGAACTACACTTAATGGTGAAGGTTTACAACATGAAGATGGACATTCACATATTTTAGCTAATACTATTCCAAATTGTATTTCATATGATCCTACTTATGGTTATGAATTAGCTGTAATTGTTCAAGATGGTATTAATAGAATGTATGGTGAAAATCAAGAAGATGTATTCTATTACTTAACTACTTTAAATGAAAACTACAAACAACCAGCAATGCCTACAGGTGTTGAAGAGGGAATTAAAAAAGGTATTTATAAATTAGATACAGTAGAAGCTTCAAATGATTATAAAGTTAAATTATTAGGTTCAGGTTCAATCTTAGAACAAGTTAGAACTGCTGCTGATATTTTAGCAAAAGAGTTTGATATTAAATCAGAGATTTACTCTGTTACTTCATACAATGAATTAACAAGAGAAGCACAAGATGTGGAAAGATATAACTTATTACATCCAAATGAAGAAAATAAAACAGCATTTATTACTAGTACTTTAGGTGAAGATGAAGATAATATTATTATTTCTGCAACTGATTATATGAAAATTTATTCAGACCAATTAAGAGGATATGTTAAAGGTAACTTTAAAGTTCTTGGTACTGATGGTTTTGGTAGATCAGATTCAAGAGCAAACTTAAGAGCTCACTTTGAAGTTGATGCTAACTTTATTGCTTATACTACTTTAGCTTCACTTGTAGATGAAGGAAAATTAGATAAAGCTGTATTAGTTGAAGCAATTGCTAAGTTTGATATAAATCCAGATAAAATAAATCCATTATATGCATAAGGTGTGAAAATGAGTATTGAAGAAATTAAACTACCAGATGTTGGTGGAGAAGAAGTAGAAATTATTGAAATTAGTGTTAGTGTTGGAGATAAGTTAGAAGAAGATGAAGCAATAATTGTTGTTGAAACTGAAAAAGCTTCTATGGATATTCCTGCACCTTATAATTGTACAATTGAATCACTAAATGTAAAAGCTGGTGATAAAATATCTGAAGGTATGGTTATTGCTAGTGTTAAAAAAGAGGGTGCAGAAGAAGCAGCACCTGAAGTAAAAGAAGAAGCAGCACCTGTTGTTGAAGTAGAAGTTAAAAAAGAAGAAGAAAAGTCAATTATTGAAACAAATACAAGTTCAGCAGAAATTACTTCGGTAGTTGAAGATGTTTTTGTTCCTGATATTGGTGGTGAAGAAGCTGTTGATGTTATTGAAATTCTTGCAAGTATTGGTGATTCTATTCTTGAAGAAGATGGAATTATTACTCTTGAAACTGAAAAAGCAACAATGGACGTTCCTGCACCTTTTACTGGTATATTAAAAGAAATTTTAGTACAGCCAGGAGCAAAAGTTAAAACTGGTGATTTAATTGCAAGAATGCAAAAAGATATTGTTGTTGAAACTCCAAAAGAAACTGTTAAAAAAGAAGAACCTAAAGCTGAAGTTGTTGTTGAAAAAACACCAGCAGTTTCAACTTCAAGTGAACCTGTTAAAACAACTGGAAAAGTATATGCTAGTCCAAGTGTTAGAAAATTAGCAAGAGAATTTGGTGTTGATTTAGGAAAGGTTTCAGGAACTGGAAATAAGAGTAGAATCTTAAAAGAAGATGTTAGATTATATATTAAAGCTGAATTAACAAAAGTTAACTCTGGGGCTAGTACAAATTCTGGCTCAGGTTTAGGTTTTGATTTCCCTGAATTAAAAGAGATTGATTACTCTAAATTTGGTGAGGTAGAAACTGTTGAATTATCTAGAATTCAAAAAATATCAGGACCATCATTACATAGAAACTGGGTTAGTATGCCTCATGTTACTCAATTTGATGAAGCAGATATCACTGAACTTGAAAGCTTTAGAAAAGAGCAAAATGCAGTTTATGTAAAAACAGGTGCTGATATTAAAATTTCACCATTAGTATTTGCTGTTAAAGCTGTTGCAAAAGCATTAGAATTACATCCTAATTTCAATTCATCATTAAGCTCAGATGGTCAAAGTATTATTTTCAAAAAATATGTAAATATTGCAGTTGCAATTGATACTCCAAATGGTTTAGTTGTACCTGTTATTAAAGATGCAAATAAAAAAGGTTTTGAAGATATTGCTAAAGAATTAAAAGAACTTTCAATTAAAGCAAGAGATGGTAAATTAAAAGCTGCTGATATGCAAGGAGGTTGTTTTACAATTTCTTCATTAGGTGGAATTGGTGGAACTTACTTTACTCCAATTATTAATGCGCCTGAAGTTGCAATCTTAGGACTTTCTAAATCAGAGATAAAACCTGTTTACAACGGAAGTGAGTTTGAACCTAAATTAATCTTACCATTATCTTTATCGTATGACCACAGAGTTATTGATGGAGCAGATGGAGCTAGATTTACAACAACATTATCTAAATTACTAAGTAATATTAGATTATTACTTTTATAAAAAGAAGGTAAAATATGAGTACAGAAATAAAAGCACAAGTATTAGTAATAGGAGCAGGACCTGCTGGGTATTCTGCTGCTTTTAGAAGTGCAGATTTAGGTTTAGATGTTGTTTTAGTTGAAAAGCATGATACTTTAGGTGGAGTTTGTTTAAATGTTGGATGTATTCCTTCAAAAGCCTTACTTCATGTTGCTAAAGTTATTGAAGAAGCAGAAGATATTGCACCTCATGGTGTAAGTTTTGCGAAACCTGAAATTGATATTACAAAAATTGCTGCATATAAAAGTGGTGTTGTAAAAAAACTAACTGATGGTTTAAGTGCAATGTCAAAAATGAGAAAAGTAAAAGTTGTTCAAGGACTTGCAAACTTTGTAGATAAAAACACTGTAAGCGTTTCAAAAGATGGTGTTGATACTATTGTTAAATTTGATAATGCAATTATTGCTGCTGGTTCAAGACCAATTGAATTAGGTTTTATTCCTCATGAAGATCCAAGAGTTTGGGATTCTACTGATGCACTTGATTTAGATAATATTCCTTCTAAACTACTTATTATGGGTGGTGGAATTATTGGTTTAGAAATGGGTACAGTTTATGGTAAATTAGGTTCTACAGTTGATGTTGTTGAAATGCAAGATCAATTAGTTCCAGTTGCTGATAAAGATGTGATAAAAGCCTATACTAAAGCAAATGAAAAAAGATTTAATATTATGTTAAATACAAAAGTTGCTAAAGTTGAAGCAAAAGAAGATGGTATTCATGTTTCAATGGAAGGTGAGGGTGTATCTTCTGAACCTATTGTTTATGATGCTGTTTTAGTTGCAATCGGACGAGCTGCAAATGGTAAACTTTTAAGTTTAGA
This sequence comes from Arcobacter peruensis, assembly GCF_003711085.1. Lineage (NCBI taxonomy): Bacteria > Pseudomonadati > Campylobacterota > Epsilonproteobacteria > Campylobacterales > Arcobacteraceae > Arcobacter > Arcobacter peruensis. The sequence continues at coordinate 1,162,228 of NZ_CP032363.1, read as the reverse complement.
AAATGCAGGTGTTAATGTAAATGATTGGGGAATTATTGAAGTTGATAAACAAATGAGAACAAATGTAGATAATATTTTTGCAATTGGAGATATTGTTGGTCAACCAATGCTTGCTCATAAAGGTGTACATGAAGGACATGTAGCAGCTGAGGTAATAGCTGGTAAAAAGCATTATTTTGAGCCAAAAATGATTCCTTCTATTGCATATACTTTCCCTGAAATTGCATGGGCAGGTATGACTGAGAAAGAAGCTAAAGAAGCTGGTATTGATTACGAAGTTTCTACTTTCCCTTGGTCTGCATCTGGACGAGCGATTGCAAGTGATGTTAGTGAAAATGCATTTACTAAACTTATTTATGACAAGAAAGACCATACTTTAATAGGTGGTGCAATTGTTGGAGATAATGCTGGTGAATTACTTGGTGAAATTGGTCTTGCAATTGAAATGGATTGTGATGCTGAAGATATTGCACTTACAATTCACGCTCACCCAACACTTCATGAATCAGTTGGATTATCAGCTGAAATTTATGAAGGAAGTATTACAGACTTACCAAATGCTAAGGCTGTTAAGAAAAAGTAAATAAGTTTCCTTATTTACTTTTGAACTTTGGGAATTAACCCAAAGTTCAATACAAATCTTACTTAAACAGATTTCTTATTATCTAAACTATACTTTCCTGCTCCAATAAAAAATATCACAATAGATAGTACTAAATATAATAAAGGAAGCTCAATAACAGGAGCCCCATTTTTAGTTAACATAAATAGCTTTTCTGAATAAACTAAAAATATTGCAAAACACATAGTAATACCCATTCCTAAAGCAGCAAGTCTTGTAAATAATCCTAATATAATTAATATAGGTAAAATAATTTCACCTACATATACTCCATAAGCTAAAAACTCTGGAAAACCTGATTTAACTAAACCTGCAGCAATTTTATCAACACCACTAGATAATTTTGAAAAACCATGAAATAGCATTAATACAGATATAGAAACTCTTAATATTAATTTTCCTACATCTTCACTCAAAACTGATGCTAACTTTTGATCTATTTTTTTATACATTTTTATAACCTTTATTCTTTAAAAAAAGAATTTTACCTAAGCAATATTAATGAAATTTAAACAATAAGAAATATATAAAATTATTAGCTTTTTTTAGCAGCTAATACCCAAAGTTCTACTTTTTCATTTGCTCTTTGGTCTGTACGTTTTGTTTTTCTTGATGAAGCTCTAACTTCTCTTGTCAGATGTAAATCTTTTCTAAATCTTTTATGATTTCTTAATTCATCAATTATAGGATGAGAACTGTTTTCATCAACTACTTGTGCTAAATTTGAGAATATTAATACAATTTTTCCATCAGGATTTAAATGTTTTAATGCTTGTTCGAAAAAGTTATTAAAAAGCTCATCTTCATAATACATAGCTTTATCAATACCTTCTTCAAGTTTGTGTTTTGCTTTTATCCATGGAGGATTAAATACTATTACATCAGCTTTAACATCACAATTTTCAAATAAGTTGGCATGATTTAAAGTAAGTTTATCTTCATATCCTAAACGTTTAGCTTCTTCATGTACCCCAATTATTGCATTTTTATTTGTATCACTTGCATAAATATCATTAAAGCCATTTTGTATTAATTGAAAAGATAAAATACCACTACCAACTCCAATTTCTATTGCTTTTTGTTTTGAACCTTCATATTTTTTTAGCCATTTATCAAATAGTTTTAAATGATCGAATCTTGTAGGGAAGTATGTTCCATAATAAGGATGCAATGTAATATCTAAGGTTTTAATCTCTATTCCTTTTTTATTCCACTGCCAAGAGCTATTCATACCTTGAACTTCAGGAAATGAAATATAAAAATCACTAAGCTCTGGGTATAAAATATCTAACCATCCAATTTTTGGTGCTTTTTTTACCGTGATTTTATTATCAACTATTTTTAATAATAATCTATGAGAAGCTAAACGAAAAGCACTTCTATAATCACGTTGTGTTTGAAAGTCTTTATTAGGAAACTTTTTTAATAATTGTTTTTTAAGTTCTTCTAGAACTTGTAAACCATTGCTAAAATATTCTTCAACAATTACATATTTCCCTTCAATCATCTCTTTTACAGTTTGACTTGTATCCATCTTACGGTAAAAACCAATTGCATTATCAATATTAGTTGTGATTATATTTGGTCTTGTTGGTTTTAAATCTTGTATATTTTGTGTCATTTATTTTCTTTCTATAGTTTTAGTTTTTTGCATTATTTATTTGTGAAAAGCGTAAATAGGGCTATTTGTGATTTTTATATCTTTTGTTAATTCATTTCCATATTTGTCTAAAACTTTATTAAATTCTGTTAACTCAATTTCATCTTGGCTTGACCATACAATATCAAAAGTTTTTCTATCTTTTTTACAAGTTAAAACATATAAACTTTTTGCATTGGAAAAGTTTACAATAGTAGCTTTATCAAGATATGAAATCATAGTTTCATATGCTTGTAAACTTTTTTCATCTTTTAATAACTCTTTATTGAAAAAAAGCTTATCAACTTTTCTTGAAGCAAAGGCTAAAAGTGCAGTTCTTAAAAGATTATTAATTTGAGATTCATTTAACTTATTTTTATTAATTGATAGCTCTACTTGTATATTATCATTTGGAATTTTAGCTCCTAGCATTGACATTGCATGATAAACATTTACAACTTTGAAAAAATCAAAAATATAAGATTTTACTTCTGGTGCTTTTGAAATATCAACTTGAAACAAAACTTTTGTTTTATCATAAATTATTGAGTTTTTATCAAAAAAGTATTTTATATTTTCATAAAACTCATTATTGTTTGATGTAACTTCTAATATTTTTTCTTTATTGTTTTCATTTTTTTTATCATAAAAAAAGTTTGAATAGTCAGTTTTTTTACCCTTTAGAAAATGAGAGAATATTAAAATTAGAGGATATATTAAAGTTGTGTGCAGTTTGTTTTTCATTTAGCTTCTTTATTGTTTTATTTATTATAACATCTTCTTAATCTATTTTCTTAACTTAAGCCCTTTAAATAATAACTAGACTATAATTACAAAAATAAATACAAAGATATATACATGATAAAAAGAGAGTTTTTACAAGATCACAAAAGTTTAGATTTTAAGTTTTACCAAAATGTTGATGACTTTATTGTTGAAGAAGTTCCTATTAAATTTACTGGTCGTGGTAACTTTATAATTGCAAAAATAAAAAAGCAAAAGCTTGGAACTTGGGACTTAATAGAAAGTTTAGCAAAGGGCTTACGAATATATGATAATGAATTAGGATATGCGGGACTTAAAGATAAAAATGCAACTACAACTCAATATATTTCAATTCCTAAAAAATATTCAAAAGATTTAAAGCAATTTAGACACAAGAAAATCAAAATATTAGAAACTACGCTTCATGGCTCTAAACTAAACATTGGTGATTTAATTGGAAATAAATTTGAAATAAATTTACATGAAGTTCAAGCTCAAGATGTTGGAAAAATTGAAAAACTTTTAAAGCAAATTTCAAAAGTAGGAATGCCAAACTATTTTGGTTTCCAACGATTTGGACATGATGGTTTAGAAAACTTAGAAAAAGCTAGAAAGTATATTTATGAAGACTATCAAATAAAAGATAGAAAAATATCAAAAATGCTTGTAGCTGCTTATCAAAGTGATTTTTTTAATAAATGGTTAGTAGAACGACTTAAACAATCAGATGATAGCTTTAAAGCAATGGACGGTGATGTATTTAGAGATTATAGAGAAGATAAATTCTTCACTCCTAAAAACTTTACAGATATAATGCAAAAAGATTTTGAAGATAAAAAAATAGTACCAACAGGATTATTACCTGGTCAAAAAGCATTTAGAAGTATTAAAGATGCTAGAAAAATTGAAGAACTGTTTGATGATACTTATATCAAAGAAAAAGGATATAGACGTGATGCAATAGTATATCCAAGTGATATTTCTGTAAGTTTCGATAAAAATACTAGTAAGTGTAAAGTAAAATTTACATTGCCAAAAGCTTCTTATGCAACTGTTTTAATTGAAAATATTGCAAATAGAAACTTAAAAGCTTAATATTAATAGATAATATTTTAGTAAGTATGATTACTTACTAAAATAGACTTTCTCATAATTTTCTAATTGCTCAACACTTTTAACACCAAGTTTTTTAGCAACTACTTTTCCATTTTCCATGTAAACTAAAGTTGGAATACCTTTAATTTCAAATTGTGCTGTAAGAAGTTTTTGATCTTCTATATTTAATTTATAAATTTCTACGTTGTCTTGTTTTCTTGTATTATATTTTGTCAAGTTTTTACCTAAAACCTTACAAGATGGTCACCAAGTTGCATAAAAATCAATAATTACATTTTTGTTTTCAAGTTTACTTTCTATATTTGCAAGAGTTAAATGCTCAAATGCAAAAAGTGAATTAAAACCTAAAAACAAAATAGCTATTAACTTTTTCATTTTATGTATCCTTTTTAAATTTTTCTATTATAGTTTTTGAATGTGTAGTTTTTGTTTAGAAATAAAAAAAGTTAGAAGAAATTTAAAATAAGACAAATTTTATCTTATTTTATATGTGTTTTTGATATCTTATTTTAAAATTAAATATATTATTAAAATAAAGAGAAAAAATGAAATTAAATGATTTAAAAGTAAATATGGAATATTTCCATATGGATGATAATTTATACCAAAAATTAGATGCAACACCTTTAAAAAATCCAAAGCTTATTTCCTACAATAAGCAAGCATGTGATTTGATAGATTTAGATTATAAAGAGTGTGAAACAAAAGATTTTTTAGATTTTATGAATGGAATTAAAGTTTTAAAAAATTCGCAACCCTTTTCAATGGTTTATGCAGGTCATCAATTTGGATATTTTGTACCACAATTAGGTGATGGAAGAGCTATAAATTTAGGAGCTATAAATAAGTGGCAACTACAAACAAAAGGTTCAGGACTTACTAAATATTCAAGAAGAGGTGATGGACGTGCTGTTTTAAGATCATCTATTAGAGAATATATAATGAGTGAAGCAATGCATGCTTTAAATATTCCAACAACTAGAGCTTTAGCAATAATAGACTCACAAACCTTTGCACACAGAGAATGGGAAAAAGAATCATGTTCAATAGTTTTAAGAATGTCTCCTTCTTGGATTAGAATAGGTACATTTGAGTTTTTTGCAAATACAAAAAATGCAAAAGAAAATCTTAGAAAGCTTGCAGATTTAGTTATTGAAGAATCATATACTCACTTAAAAGATGAGAAAAATAAATATGAAAAGATGTTTTATTCACTTGTTGATAAAACAGCTTTAATGATAGCTTACTGGCAAAGCTATGGTTTTATGCATGGAGTTATGAATACAGATAACTTTTCTATGGCAGGTCTTACTATTGATTATGGACCCTTTGCTTTTATGGATTATTTTGATAAAAATTGTATTTGTAATCACACAGATGCTGAAGGACGATATTCTTACAATAACCAGCCATATGTTGCAAGATGGAACTTAAGCGTATTAGCAAATGCATTAAAAGAAATTTGTGATGAAGAAAAACTTTTAGAATATCTAAATACTTTTATTCCTCAACATGAAAACGTTTATTTAGAGCAAATGAATAGAAGAATAGGGCTAGATGCAGTAAAAAGTGGCGATAATAATTTAGATCTAATACTTGAATTATTAGGTGCATTAGAAAGTTCAAAAATGGATTATAATGTGTTTTTTTATGAACTTGCAAAAGTCAAATCTTTTGATGAAATTAGTTCGATTACAAATTTATGTGTATTTAGACAGCCTTTAGAAGATTGGTTTAAATCATATGAAAAAGTTTGTCAAAAGCAGGATAGTAGTTTTACTAAAAGAATTGAAATTATGAGAAAAGTAAATCCAAAATACACGATCAAAAACTATATGCTTCAAGAAGCAATAGAATTAGCTCATGAAGGTGATTACTCACTTGTAAATGAAATGTTAAATATTGCCCAAAATCCATTTGATGAACATGAAAAGTTTGAAAATTATTCAAAACCAACTCCTATGGAATTTGCAAATGTAAAGCTTTCTTGTTCTTCATAAAATAAGTATTAATATTAATTTCATTTCATTTTGTAATATAATTAAAAGAGTTTGATTTTTTAATATAAAATTACAAAATGAAAAAAGATATATATGAAAAAATGGACATATTAGCAAATAGTGCAAAATATGATGTTTCATGCTCTTCTAGTGGTAGTGATAATAATTACAAAACAGGGGAACTAGGTGCGACACATAACAGCGGTATTTGTCACACTTTTACAGCCGATGGAAGATGTGTTTCTTTACTAAAAGTTTTACTTACAAATTATTGTATTTATGATTGCTCTTATTGTGTAAATAGAAGTTCAAATAGTGATATACCAAGAGCTGCTTTTAGCCCTAGAGAATTAGCTGATATTACAATTAATTTTTATAAAAGAAATTATATTGAAGGGCTTTTTTTAAGCTCAGGGATTATAAGTAGTGAAGACCATACGATGGTTATGATTCTTCGAACTTTAAAAATACTTCGACATGAGTATAAATTTAATGGTTATATTCACGTTAAATTAATTCCAGGTTCTTCAAATGAATTAACAGAACAAATAGTAAATCTAGCAAATAGAGTAAGCTCAAATATAGAGCTTCCTAGTGATAAATCCTTAAAACTATTAGCTCCAAATAAAACTAAAAAAAGTGTATTACAACCTTTGAAATTTGCAAGAGATGTAAGTATGCAAAAGGGTAAAAAACCAATAGGTATGAGTACACAATTGATTGTAGGAGCAACACCTGAAAGTGATAAAGATATACTAAAACTAAGCTCAGCTTTATATAATAAAGCCTTACTCAAAAGAGTATATTACAGCGCTTATATTCCTGTAAATGATAATAATAAAAATCTTCCTTCAACAATTACAAAACCACCACTTGTAAGAGAACATAGACTTTATCAAGCCGATTGGTTACTTAGGTTTTATGATTTTTCTTACGATGAAATTGTAAATGATGATAATCCAAATTTAGATGAAGAACTAGACCCTAAAACTTTTTGGGCATTAAATAATATGTCTTATTTTCCAATGGAAATAAATGCAGTCTCAAAAGAAGAGCTTTTAAGAATTCCAGGTATTGGAGCAAGAGGTGTACAAAAAATAATAAATGCTAGAAGATTTAAAAGTCTTGATTTCGAGGATTTAAAAAAGTTAAAAATATCTTTAAAAAGAGCCAAGTATTTTATAACTTGCAAAGGAAAATATCAAAAAGAAGTACCTTTTTATAAAGATGTAATAAAAACAGCAATAATTGAACCCAAAAAGAAAAAGATAATAACTCCTAACTTGTTTGACTTAGCTTATAGTAATATTACTGGTGAGTTATGATATTAGTTTATGATAAAAGTTTTGAAGGCTTTTTAACTCTAGTTTTTAAAGTTTATTATGAAAAGTTAAAACCAATTAGAATATTAAAAGAAATGCCAAATGAGCTTTTTTTAGATGATTTTATAGTTATTGAAAACAATGAAGAACACTCACAAAAAGTTTTAGATGCCTTAAAGAAAAAGTTTTCAAAAGATAATTTTCAAAGGATCTTAAATATTTTTATGTGTGATTCAAAAGATTTTGAACTTGATTTATTAAACTATATAATTATAGGTTTTAAAAACCAAAAAGAGCTTGCAAATATTAATAATTCTTCACTTTTTAATATTTTAAATATTGAAAAGGAGCTATTTAGACATATACATAAAATGGAAGGGTTTTTAAGATTTGAAGAGCTTGACGATGGAACTTTATATGCAAAAATGCAAACAAAATTTAATGTTGCATATTTTTTAGGAAAGCACTTTTTTAAAAGATTAAATAATCAAAAATATATAATTCATGATATAAATAGAAAAATAGCATTTATAAAAAACGATGATTTTTTAGGAATTCAAAATATTGCAAGTTATGAAGAACCAAAACTTTCAGAAGATGAAGAAAAGTTCAAAAAACTTTGGAGTCAGTTTTTTAAATCTGTATCAATTGAAAGTAAAAAAAATGATAGATGCCAAAAAAATCAAGTGCCACTACTTTATAGAACTTATATGAGTGAGTTTTATAAAAGATAAAGCTTTCGCTTTATCTTTTATTTAAAGGGAATTGTAAATTTTATATCTACATCTGAATATGATTTATTTTCATGTAATGCTGCACATTTTTTAGCAAAAGCTAAATATGGAGCTTTCATAGCAAAATCTAAAATTTCAATTGTTCCACTTGCTATAATATTTCCATCTTTAATATCAAATGACATAGGAACTTCTTTTGATACTTCATTCATATTTACATTTAAAACTAATGTTTTATTAGCTTCATCAACACTTTTAATCTTACCTTTAATTACTTTAGACGTTGCAAGTGAAAATAATGTACTTGTAATACTTGCATCTCTTCCTTCATTTTTTGAATCAAAAGATGCTGTTTTGATTTCAACATTTGAACTAGTTAGGAATTTTGACAAATCATCATTTTCTTTGATACTAATTTTTATATCTTTAAAAGTACCAGAAACAGGAATTTTTTTTGCTGTTTTAAAGCCTGTCCATTTTACACCTAAATCACCGTTTATCTCGTATGCACTTAAATTTATACTCAAACCTAAAGCAAGAATTGAACTTAATATAACTTTTTTCATTTTAAATCCTTTCTTTGATTATTAAATAATCACTTTTCTAATTATAACTAAAAAAAGTAAATAACTGTTAATGACCAGTGGTCAGTTTAAAATACTATTAAGAAAAAAAGCACTATACTTTTAAATGACCGACGGTCAGTCAAAAAAGATATTTATAATTAAAGGAAGTTATTTGCCTAAAATTGTTGATAAAGAACAAAAAAGAAAAGATATAGCAATTTCATGTAGTGATTTAATTCACGAAGTCGGAATTAAAAAACTTACTGTTGCCCAATGTGCTAAAACAGCAGGTGTAGGTAAGGGAACTATATATGAATATTTTGAAAGTAAAGAAGATATTATTTTTGAAATAATCAATTTACATATTGAAGAATATCATGCAGAATTTTTAAAAAGTATAAAAGATGTAAAGACTACAAAAGAAAAAATATTTCATTTTTTTAAATTTGTTTTAGATGATAGTATTGAAAATATGAAACATTTTAATGGATATAAAGAATACTTATCAATTGTATTATCTGAAGATAATGAAAATATGAAAGGTTTTAATAAAAGTTGTGATGTTTTTTTTAAAGCACAAATTGAATTAATCATTCAGGAAGGAATAAAAAATAAAGAGTTAATTCCAGAATCAATGAATTTTAGTGAAGGTTTATTGGTTTTTGAAAAAGGATTAGCTTTAATTAAAATGACAAATGATGAATATGATGTACAAAAAAAATGTGAAGTATTTATTAATAATCTCTTTAAATTAATTGAGGTAAAAAAATGATTCCTAAAAAATATGAAAGAGTAGTATTTTCATTTTTTATGTCACTGTTTATGAGTTTTATGATGAGTTTTATAATCACATATATAAATCTTGAATTTGTAGATGGTTTTATATTAATTTGGTTAGAAGCTTTTGTAAAGGCATTTTGCTTTGCCTTCCCAATAATATTTATAGTTGGACCCTTAGTTCAAAAAATAGTAAAAAAAATAGTAATACAAGGAAATTAATAATGTATAAGAAAATAGGTTTTATACTAGCTTTATTTATAGCTAGTTTTACAAGTTTAAATGCAAAAGGACCTGCACTTGTTAATACTGATATTATCAAAAAATCAGAAGTTAACCCACTACAAGAATTTGTAGGTTCAGTTGGTTTTGATAAAAAATCAAAGATTGCAAGTCAAAGTTCAGGTATTGCAAAAAAAATAAATTTTGAAGTTGGTAAAAAAGTTAAAAAAGGTGATGTTTTAGTATCAATTGATTCTGATATTTTAAATGCACAAATTAAAGCTTCTTCTTCATCTGTTGAAATGTATAAAGTTCAATTAGTAAATGCTAAGAAAAACTATATAAGATATAAGTCTCTATTTGCAAAAAAATCAATTGCTCAAAAAGCTTATGATGATTCAAAGTTAGCTTACGATGTTGCAAATTCAAGTTTAATTACTGCAAAAGCTCAATTAAATGAATTAAAAATTCAAAAATCAAAAAAACTTATTAAAGCACCATTTTCAGGTGTAATAGTTGAAAAAAATGTAAATTTAAATGAATGGTTAAATACAGGTTCACAAGTTGCAACAATTGTAAATACAGAAGAGATTGAAGTTGTATTTAATTTGCCATTATCTTTTGTTAATGGTTTAAAGCAAGGTGATATTTATGATATTAATATTGCAGGTAATATTGTAAAAGCAAAACTATATGCTGCAATTCCAAGTGGTGATAAATTAACTAGAACTTTTCCTGTAAGATTTAAAGCAAATGTAGGAAATATGTTTATTTATGATGGTGCACAAGCAAAAGTACAATTTGCAAAAAATGCAAAAACTAGTGCTTTAGTAATAAATAGAGATGCAGTTATTAAAAGATTTGATATGGATGTAGTTTTTGCTGTTGTTGATAATAAAGCTATTATGCTTCCTGTTAAAATTGTTGGTTTTATGGGTATAAATGCAGCAATAGAAGGTAAAGGTTTACTTGAAGGAATGAATATTGTTGTAAAAGGAAACGAGAGAGTTTTTCCTAATATGGACGTAAAAGTTTTAAATGAAATGAAAGAAAAGTAGGAAGTAATGGATTTAATTAAGTTTTCAATTAAAAATCCTGTAACTATTATCGTTTCAGTTTTAATTGTGGTTTTATTTGGGCTTATTTCTTTAGATAAGTTACCATATCAATTAACACCAAGTGTTACAAAACCAGAAATTAAAATTACAACTGTATGGCCAGGTGCAACGCCTTATGAAGTTGAGCGTGAAATTATAGAAGACCAAGAAGATGCCTTAAAAAGTTTAAATAATTTAATAGAGTATGAATCATCTTCAAAAGATAATATGGGTGAAATTACATTAACTTTTTCACTAGGAACTGATATTAGAGCAGCACTTCAAGATGTTTCGAATAAATTAAATGAAGTAAGTTCATATCCTGTAAATGTTGAAGAACCAATAATTGAAACTGCAAATGCAAGTCCAATTATTTGGATGATGATGCAAACTAAAGAAAACAATAGCCGACATATTGATGAATACAAAACATTCTTTGATGATGAAGTTATTCCTGCTATTGAAAGAGTTTCTGGTGTTGCTGGAACTATGACAGCTGGTGGTAGAAAACAGCAAATGCAAATTAATCTTGATTTGTCAAAACTAGCTTCATATAATTTAACAATTGCAAATGTAATGAATGTTTTACAAAGTGAAAATGTTGATGTATCAGCAGGTGTTCAAAATATGGGAAGACGTTCTTATAGAATTAGAACAGTTCATAAGTTTGCAAATATAGAAGATATCAAAGACATTATTCTTGTATCAAATAGAGAGCAAAGGGTATCTTTAAGTGATGTTGCTGATGTTAACTTTGGATACGCAACAGCTTCTTCTGTTGCAATGTTCTTAGGTAAAGATGGAATGTTCCTAGGAGTACAACCAACAGCAAATGCAAATGCAGTAGCACTTACAAATGAAGTTGAAAAAGTTGTAAATGAATTAAATGCAACAATTCTTAAAAAAGAAGATTTAAATATCATTTGGATTTATGACCAAAGAGGTTATATTGTAGGTTCCGTTGATTTAGTACAACAAAACATTGTCATTGGTGGTGTATTAGCCATTTTTATGCTAATACTATTTTTAAGAGCAATTTCACCAACTGCTGTTGTTTCTATTGCAATTCCAATATCTGTAATTGGTACATTTATTATTCTTTCAGCAATGGATAGAAGTTTAAATACTATTTCACTTGCAGGGATTTCTTTTGCAGTTGGTATGCTAGTTGATAGTGCTATTGTTGTTTTAGAAAATATTGATAGACATAGAAAAGAAGGTATGAGTATTCCTGATGCTGCGTATAAAGGTGCCAGTGAAGTTTGGGGTGCATTAATTGCATCTGCATCTACAACTATGGCAGTATTCTTACCAATTATTTTCTTAGAAGATGAAGCAGGGCAATTATTTAAAGATATTGCAATTGCAGTTGTATCTTCTGTATCATTTTCTTTATTTGTTTCGATTGCGGTTATTCCAATGTTATGGAAAAAATTTGCATCTTTATCAGGTAAAGAAGTTAAAACTGAAACTGCCTTAACAAGATTTGGAAATAAAATTGTTAATTTTATGATGAGTTTTGTTCACTGGTCATTAAAATCAGTTCTTACAAAAGTTGTTACAATTTTAGTTTTAGGAATATTATCTATTTCAACAATTTATGCATTGTTCCCAAAATTAGACTATTTACCACAAGGAAATAAGAACTTAATTTTTAATATTTTGATTACTCCTCCAGGACTTTCATATCAAGAAAGATATGATATGGGTACATATTTAATGAAAAAAATTGAACCAAATGTTAATAAAGATGTAGATGGAACACCTGGCTTAAATAGAGCCTTTTTCGTTTCATTTGGAGATTTTAACCTTTTTGGTGGAACATCTATGCATGAAAGTAGAGCCAAAGAATTAATTCCATTCTTTAGACCAATTGTAAACTCGATGCCTTCAATTTTTGGTGTTTCTTTACAATCAGGTGTATTTGAAAATGGTATTGGTGAGGGTAAAACTGTAAATATTGATATAAGTGGTGAAAAAATAGAAGATATTGCAGGTGTTGGTATGCAGTTATTTATGGCTTCTCAAGGTGCTGTAAAAGGTGCACAAGTTAGACCAGTTCCATCTATTGAATTACTTTATCCAGAAGTTAGAATTAAACCAAATCAAGATGCACTTAAAGCTTTAGGCATGAGTTCATTTGATTTAGGAGTTACTGTTGATGTTTTAATGAGTGGTAGAAAAATATCAGATTTTGAACAAGATGGAAAAAAGAAAATTGATTTAGTTTTAAAAGCAAATGAAGAACAAATTCAAACACCAGAAGATATTATGTCTGCGCAAATTGCACTTCCTAACGCTTCATTATTACCAATTTCATCATTAGCAACATCACAAAGTGTAACTGGTATTTCAGAGATTAGACACCTTGCAGGAAAAAGAACAATTACTCTGCAAGTGACACCACCTGCTAATATGACAATTCAAGAAACAATGGTTGCTTTAGATGCTACTATAAAAGGAATGAAAGATTCTGGAAAAATTTCTAATAATGTTGAAATAGGAATATCAGGAACAGCAGATAAATTAACACAAACAATTGGTATGTTAGAGTTAAACTTTATATTAGCACTTGTGATTATTTACTTACTAATGTCAGCGTTATTTGGTAATTTCTTATATCCTATTGTTATTATGTTTACAGTTCCACTTGCTACTGCTGGAGGGTTTATTGGGCTTGCTTTAACAAATACATTTATAGCACCACAGCCACTTGATATTCTAACAATGTTAGGATTTATTATTCTAGTTGGTATTGTTGTTAATAATGCTATTTTAATTGTACATCAAAGTCAAAACCTTATTAAAAATGAAGGATATGATCATAAAAAAGCAGTTATTGAAGCAACAAGGTCAAGAATTAGACCTATTTATATGTCTTCATTGACTTCAATATTTGGTATGTTGCCTCTTGTATTACTTCCAGGACCTGGAAGTGAATTCTATAGAGGTTTAGGTTCTGTAATTACAGGTGGACTTGCACTTTCAACTATATTTACTATTTTTGTAACACCTGCACTTTTAATGTTCTTTATAAAATTAGAGCATAGACTTAGTGGTAAAATAAAAGAACCAGTTGATGTTAGTAAAGCATAGGAGAAATGATGAGAAATAAAAAAACAAAATTATTTATTAGTGTATTAACAGCAAGTTTATTTGCTGTTAATTTAAATGCTTTGAGTTTAAATGAAGCTATTGATATTTCATTAAAAAACAACCATGATATAAAAAGTAAGAACTTTGATTACTTAGAATCACTTGATAATATAGATTTATCAAAATCTAGTTTTTTACCAAAAGTGAATTTAGGATTTACATATAATAGAGATGAAGCAAACTCTTATGTAGAAGAAGATGGAATATTAACTGCAAGTGCTACATATAACTTATTTAACGGTTTTAAAGATATTGCAAATAAATCAAGTGCAAAGTATTTATCAAAAAGTTCTAAGTACTCACTTGAAGCATTGAAACAAGATATTGTTTTAAATACAAAAACTGCTTATATAAATTATCTTGATAAACAAAATGCACTTGAAACTTTTAAAAGTGCATATAACTTATTTCAAGAGCAGTATGAAGATTCAAAAAATAGATTTGATGAAGGTTTAATTGCTAAAAATGACTTACTTCAAGTTCAAGTAAATATGTCAAGTGCAAAACAAAATGTTGTAAAAGCAAAGGGAGCATTAAAAGTTGCAAAATATTCACTTAGTAATATTTTAGGTGGAAAAGATTTAAGCAATGAAGAAATAGAACCTTTAGAAGACAATAATTTAAAAGCAATGAAATATGATGTAAAAGAATTAAAAAATAGAAGTGAAATTCAAGCTTTAAAAATGAGTATAGAAGCTTTAAAACAACAGAAAAAATCTATTAAAAGTACATATTATCCAAAAGTTGATGCAAGTGCATCACATAATAAATATTATGAAGATGCAGCAAAAATATATGAAGACCAAAATATTTTAGGTCTTAGTGCTTCATGGAATTTGTATAATGGTGGATATGATCAAACAAATCAAAATATATATAGAACTAGATATTTAAAAGCAAAATCTCAATTAGCAAAAACTAATTTAGATATAAAACTTCAATATGAAAATGCAGTATCAAATTTAGATGTTGCTATTGATAATTTAAAAACAGCAAACTTATCCTTAGAGCAATCAAACGAAAACTATGAAATAGTTAAAAATAGATTTGATGAAGGAATTGCTACAAGTACAGATTTAACAGATGCAAACTATTTATTAACACAAGCAAAACAAAATTTCTCTCGAGCTTATTTTGATAAATATTTAGCAATTGCTACACTTGATAGAATATTTGAAAAATAAATCTTAATTAAAAAAGTGGTTTTAACTTGAGTTAAAATCTCTTTTTTTATGATATATTACAAAATGATTAATATAAATAAAGAAACATTAAAACTACTTACATTTATTGTTTTAGCTCTAATTTTTCTAGCCCTTAATTCAATTCTTTGTAAAGCAGCTTTAGTAAACAACTATATTGATGCTTATACATTTACTTTTCTTAGACTTTTTTCTGCAAGTATTACACTTATTGCAATTTATCTTTATAAAAATAAAAGATTTAGTATTTCTTTAAAAAGTAATTGGATTACTTCTTTTATGCTTTTTTTATATGCTATTTGTTTTTCCTTTTCATTTTTAAGTATAGATGCAGGACTTGGTACTTTATTATTATTTGGAGTTGTCCAAATTATAATGGCTCTTAGTGCAATTTTTTTAAAAGAAAAGGTAAATTTACAAAAAATACTAGGAATTGCTGTAGCCTTAGGTGGACTTATTTTTCTACTTTATCCAAAACATGATTTTGAGATATCATATTTTCATGCATTTTTAATGGCACTTGCTGGAACTTCTTGGGCTGTTTATACAATTATGGGTAAAAAGTCTATTGATGCTCTTAGCAACACTATGGATAACTTTATAAAGGCTACTTTATTTATCACTCTTACATATTTTTTGTTTTTAAATGAAGATATGTTTTTTACTACAAATGGAATTTTTCTAGCTTTTATTTCTGGAAGTATTACATCAGCTATTGGGTATGTGATTTGGTATGAAGTCTTACCTAAAATGCAGATATTAACAGCAGGTGTTATACAGCTTTTTGTTCCTGTAATTTCAATATTCTTTAGTGTAGTTTTATTAGGTGAATTATTTACTTTAGACTTATTTTTATCAACTATTATTATATCTTTAGGAATTGTTATTACTTTATTCTCAAGAAAAACTAAAAAAGAAAAGTTATACTAAGATTATGAAATATTTAATATTAACTCTTACTTTTTTACTTTCACTTCATGCTCATTTTGATGAAGAAGACTTATATAATTTTGAAAAAAAGTGCTCAATTTGTCATGATACTTATGTTCAAAATGATATGGCTCCACCAATAGTAGCTATAAATCAAAGATATAAAAAATTTTATGGGAAAGACCTTGACTTATCGGTTTCTAAAATAAGAGATTTTTTAATACAGCCAAGTTATGAAAAAGCAATTATGCATCCAGCAATAAAACTTTATGATTTAATGCCAAAACAAAAATTAAGTCAAAAAGAGATTGAGGCATTTTCTGAAATTATTATGTTACTAGATTTTGAAGTACCTGAGTGGTTTGATAAACATTATGAATCTCATAATCTAAATGACGAGAAGAAATAAATCATCATTTAGAAGGAACTTACTTATTCCTTCATATTATCGATTTTTTTAAATGAATCCTGCCATTCTAATTTTGAGGGAATATATTTTCCATTTTTACCAATATCACCTTTATATAAAGCAGAAGCAAGTCCCCCTTTGAGTTCTTTTTTTTCTTCTTTCTTTGTTAAAAAGAAAAAAATTATACATACTATTGGGATAGTTAAAAAGATTAGTGTGTATTTTAATTTACTATTTTTGGGTTTTTTTATTTGAACAATGTCTTCCATTTTGGGATTATCTCATAATTTGTATTAATTATTAGTTTAAGGAAATAAATAATGTTATTTCTCTGAATTACTTATTCCTTTAAAAGAATCAAACCACTTCAATTTTGAAGGAATTTGTTTTTCATCAGTTTTTACATTACCTGAATATAAAACTGTACTAAATCCTCTATTAGCTTTTTTGTCTGCTGTAAATAAATAAATTAAAGTAACAACAATTATAATAAGTAAATATATTACAGTTTTTTTCATATTTATATAACAGCACCTGATACTGCCATAATTTCTTTTCCTTCTTCACTTACCATTTCATTTGTCCATCTTGGAGAAAATGTAATATGAACTTTTGCAGCTTCAACTTCAGGAACTGCTAGTGTTACTAATCTTACTTGCTCCATTATAGTTCCTGCAACTGGACATGCTGGACTTGTTAGTGTCATCATAATTACACAATCTAAAATATCATCTTTAATACTTAGATTAATTTCATAAATTAATCCTAAATCATAGACATTTACAGGAATTTCTGGATCAAATACTTTTTTTAAATTTTCAATTATTTTTTCTTTTATTTCATCAAAATTATAATCTTCTGCCATTATAAATCCTTCTATGCTTTTTGTGCATACTCTTTAATTTTTTTAATCATTCCAATAACTCCACTTTGTCTATTAGGAGTTACTACTTCACTAAGACCTAATTCATGAACAATATCCATATCAATCTCTTTTAATTCTTCAACACTTGAACCAGAGAATATTTGTAAAATCATATATACTAAACCTTTTACAATAATCGCATCAGATGTTCCACTAAAGAAAAGTTTTCCATCTTTTTGCTCACAAATTAACCAAACTTGTGAAGTACAACCATGTACTAAATTTAAAGGTATTTGATATTTTTCATTTAATGGTTCTAGTTTTTTTCCTAAGTCAATAATATATTCATATTTTTGTAATTCATCCTCAAAAAAATCTAAATCATCTTTAATATCTGCAACTTTTTGTTCAATACTCATTTTTAGTCCTCTAACATTTTTAAAGCTTTTTTTAACGCAATGATTAATTTATCTACATCACTATAATCATTATAAAAGCTTATTGATACTCTTATTGTACCTTTTATTCCTAGTTGTTTCATAATAGGTTGTGCACAATGATGACCAACTCTAAGTGCTATTTTCATTTTATCAACTAAAATTCCAACATCATCATGAATTAAACCCTTGAAGTTAAAACTTCTACTTCCAACACAGTTTTCTAAATCATTATAAAATTGAATATTAGGAAGCTTTGATAACTCTTCATTTAGATAATTAAAAACATCTTTTTCTATTAGTTCAATATTTTCATAACCTACACGATTTATATACTCTAAAGCTTTTGCAAAACCAATTATTCCTGCTATATTTTGTGTTCCTGCTTCAAATTTATAAGGCGAGTCTAAAAGTGTAGATGAATTAAAATCAACTTCATTTATAGTAGCTCCTCCTGTTTGATAAGCATTTACATCTTTTAAATACTCTTCTTTAATATAAATTGCTCCAACTCCAGTTGGTCCAAATGTTTTGTGTGCTGAAATTGCAAAAAAATCAACATCAAGCTCTTGCATATCAACTCTTGTATGAGCTAAACTTTGAGCTCCATCAATCATTACTACAGCATTATACTTGTGAGCTAATTGTGTAATTTCTTGTATGTTATGAATTTTTCCAAAAGCGTTTGAAATATGTGTAATACTCACAAATGCTTTAGGATTTTGTTTTAAAAGTTCTTCAAAATGATGCATATCAAAATCTAAATTATTATCACATTTTACAACTTCTAAGCCATTTCCTAAGCTTCTATTTTGCATGTGCCATGGCACAATATTTGAATGATGCTCTAGTGAAGAAATAATAACAGTTTTAAAATCTTTTGCATAAGCTGAAGCTATAAAATTTATAGATTCAGTCACACCTTTTGTAAAAATAATCTCTTCATTTTTAGATGCATTAATAAACTCTTTTAAAGTTTTTCTTGCATTTTCAAAATTTTGTGTAGCCTTATTAGCATCACCAAAATTACTTCTATGTGTATTAGAACAGTAACTTTCATAATACTCAATTTGAGAACTTACAACATCTACTGGTTTTTGAGTAGTTGCTGCATTATCTAAATATACAATATCTGAGTTCTCAAAGTATTTAAAATCTTTTTTAAACATAACTTTGCCTTTTATAAGAATCAATAAATTCTTTAATTAAAGTATCCTCAATATTATCATAAATTTTTTTCTCAAAAGCTTTTAATAGAATCTCATAAGATAATTCTTTAGAAATTCCACGTGATTGTAAATACAATAGTTGTTCTTTATCTAAAGTTCCAGTTGTTGCTCCATGACTTGCTTCTAGTTCATCTATTAGTATTTCTAAATGTGGTTGCGCATAAATTGCAGCATCATTAGAAAGTAAAATAGTATTAGAATTTTGAAATGCTTTTGTATATAAAGCCTTATCATTTACAATTGATATTGCTTTAAAAACTGCTCTTGAACTGTCTTTTAATGAATGTTTATAGTTTATATTACTTATTGAATTCTCATTATTATGTGTAGTTCTAATTACATTTGCTGTGTTTGATTCATCAAAAGATTTTACAAGCCCATTTAATTCATAATCACAATTTTTTTCATCTAATGTATTTATATAATTGTTTATAACAACACCCGTACCATATTCAAAATTTGTTATTTTGCATTTTGAATCTTTTTTTTGATTAATATCTGCATTAAAAACAAAATAGTTCTTCTCATTTATATCTTGAATTTTTGCATATTCAAAGTTTGCATTTTCTTCAATATCAAAATTTCTATTCACACTATAAGCACTATTTGTTGATGTATTTGTAAATACCTCAATTACAGATGCTTTTACATTTTCTTTTACTTCAATTTTTAATGAATTTACAAAAAATGTTTCATCATCTTTAATCTTGTGAATTAAACAAATAGGCTCAGGAATATTTGAATTTATTGTTAAAACTACTTGATTTGAATCTATTTTTTTAGAAATATTAAATAAACCATTTCCATAATTTTTTTCATCTTTTACAACTTTTAAACCCATAATATCAAGTTCATAAGTTTTAGTATTTTTAAAATCATATGAAAAAAGATCTTCAAAATTTACTTTTATAAATTCTTCGCTTCTTTTTTTAGGAAGTTCTAATCCTTCTAATTCAATTAGTCTCATCTTTAATTCCTATTCCTTCATAACCTTTTTCATCAAGTTCTAAAGCTAAACTATAATCACCTGTTTTTACAATTTTTCCATCATTTAAAATATGTACATAATCTGGTTTAATTAATTCTAATAATCTATCATAATGTGTAATCATTAATACAGATTTTTTTCCATCTAGCATTGAGTTAATTACATTTGCAACTGTCTTAATTGCATCTACATCTAAACCTGAATCAATTTCATCTAACATGATTAAATCTGGATTTAAAAGAAGTAATTGAATTAGTTCATTTCTTTTTTTCTCACCACCTGAGAAACCTTCATTTAAATCTCTTTGCAATAGTTTTTTATCTAAATCATATTTTGCTGTTTGTTCTTTAATTAACTTTAAAAAATCCATTGCATCAATTTCTTCTTCTCCTGCATAGGCTCTTTTTTCATTAATTGCAGTTTTTAGAAAATAACTATTATTTACTCCTGGAACTTCAACTGGATTTTGGAAACTCATAAAAATTCCTTCATTAGCACGATCTGCTACTTCCATTTCTAGTAAGTCTTTTTTCTTATAAGTAATACTTCCTCCAGTTACAACACAGTCATAGTGCGCACTTAAAGTTTTTACTAATGTAGATTTTCCAGCTCCATTAACTCCCATAAGAGCATGAACTTCACCTTCTTTAATATTTAAATTTAAACCTTTTAAAATCTCTTTATCATTTATATTAACTTTTAAATCTTTTACTTCTAACATTTTTTTTCCTTTAAGTTGGACTTATCCAACGCTTCCTTCTAATGATATATTTAATAACTCTTTTGCTTCTGCAGCAAACTCCATTGGTAGCTCTTTTAAAACTTCTTTACAAAAACCATTTACAATCATTGATATTGCATTTTCTTCATGAATACCTCTTTGAGAAATGTAAAATAATTGCTCATCAGAAATTTTAGAAGTAGTAGCTTCATGTTCTATAATTGCATTCATATTTTTTACTTCATGATATGGATATGTATGTGCATTTGATTTATTTCCAATTAAAAGTGAATCACACTCAGAAATATTTCTAGCACCATCAGCATTTTTACCAACTCGTACTAGACCTCTATATGCATTAACTCCACTCATTGCAGAAATACCTTTTGAAATAATAGTTGATTTAGTATTTTTACCTAAATGAACCATTTTAGTTCCCGTATCTGCTTGTTGTGATTTTGATGAAATTGCTACTGAGTAAAACTCACCAACACTATTATCACCTTTTAAAATACATGATGGATATTTCCATGTTAAAGAAGAACCAGTTTCAACTTGAGTCCAAGATATTTTTGAACTCTCGCCATTACAGGCTCCTCTTTTTGTAACAAAATTTAAAATTCCACCTTTTCCGTCTTTATCACCTGGATACCAGTTTTGAATTGTAGAATATTTTATATGTGCTTTATCAAGTGCTACAAGTTCAACAACTGCTGCGTGAAGTTGTCTTTCATCTCTTGTTGGAGCTGAACAACCTTCATTATAAGAAACATAAGAGTTCTCATCACAGATAATAATTGTTCTCTCAAACTGTCCAGTATCTAGAGCATTTATTCTAAAGTAAGTAGATAACTCCATTGGACAAACTGTATTTGGTGGAACATAAACAAATGAACCATCTGTAAATACAGCAGAGTTTAAACAGGCAAAATAATTGTCAGTTACTGGTACAACTGATGCTAAATATTTTTTTAGTAAATCTGGGTATTTATTTGCAGCTTCACTTACAGAACAAAATATAATACCAAGTTCTTCTAACTCAGCTTGATATGTTGTTTTTACTGAAACTGAATCAAATACAGCATCTACAGCAACAGTTTTAACACCTGCTAGTTGTTTTTGTTCTTCTAAAGGGATTCCTAGTTTTTCATAAGTTTTTAATATCTCAGGATCAACTTCATCTAAAGAATCTAAAGCTTTTTTAGGCGCTGAAAAGTATGCAATATCTTGATAATCAATTTTTGGATATTTTAAGTTTGCCCAAGAAGGTTCTTCCATTTTTAACCATTTAGCATAGGCTTTAAGTCTAAAATCTAATAGCCAAGAAGGTTCTTCTTTTTTAGCAGATATTGCTTTTATTACGTTTTCATTTAATCCTTTAGGAAAAGTATCACTTTGAACTAAAGTTTCAAATCCTAATTTGTATTCACTATTAATAACGTCATGAATGTGTTTATTATCACTCATAATTGACTCCATAATTATTGGTATTTTTTAAATAAGACAATTATTGTCCTAATTGAAATATAACAGTAAAACAATTAAAAAAAACTTAAAGAGGACAAAAAAAGTCCTATTTAATATTTTTCTCTAATCTATTGGTATAATATGACACAGGATAAGTCAAAGCTAAGTATCCAATTGCAAGTGGAATATAACTTTCTAAAGTAGAGTAGGTAATTGCATCAACTTCTTGAGCATTCATTGTAAACTCGCTAATTGCTATTATTGATAAAAGAGAAGAATCTTTGATAATAGAAGCGAATTGACCAGTTAAGGCAGGAAGCATTCTTTTAAAAGCTTGAGGAAAAATTACATATCTATATGTTTGATAGTTACTCATTCCTAAACTAACACTTGTTTCAAACTGGTCTTTTTCAACAGAACCTAATGCTGCTCTAATTATTTCAGATACATAAGCTCCTGAAAATATTGCAAGTATAAATGTTCCTACAATATATCTATTATCAAAACCTAAGTTATTAGCAAAAACATAAAAGAAAATAAGTATTTGTACAAGTAAGGGAGTACCTCTTATTATTTCAATATAAAATCTTGCAAAAAATCGTAGAATTATTAGTTTTGAATTTTGTGCATATGCAAAAAATAGTCCGATTATAAAACTTAAAATAAGTGCAAAAAATGAAATTGTAATGGTCATAAAAAAACCATTGATGAATTTTTGTTTGTATTCATACACATGAGCCCAATTAAAATCATAAGAGATATTTGAGAACATAATATAAACAGGTGTTATTACAATAATAGCTAGAAAGATTAAGTTAAAAAGATAAACTCCCTTTGAAAGGGAGAAATCTTTTTTAAAAGTTGTTTCGTTTATAAATAAATTTTTAATTCTAAAGATAGCTTTTTCCTAGAAGAAAAATGGAATTTTTAACTCATCAAAAGTAGCTTTTGCTTCAGTTAAATGAGTTTTTGCAAAAGTTGCAAACGTACCATCAGCTTTAGCTTTTTTGATAAATTCATCAACTTGTTTCTTTAATTCAACATTCTTTTTATTAATTGCAACTCCCCAATGTTCAGGATCTTTTTGGAAAGGTTTTAAAAGTGCAACAGTTGTATCTTTATGTTGTGCATAGTTTTTAAATATTGTTAATTGGTCATATAAAAAACCATCAACTTTACCTTGAACTACTTCTAAAACACAAGCATTCTCTTTATCAAAAACTAAAATATCTGCATTAGGTAAATTTTTAGTTGCGTAAATATGTCCAGTTGAACCTTTTTTAACAGCAACTTTTTTGCCTTTTACATTTAATTCATCAATATTTGAAACACCTGATTTTTTATTTGCTAAAATTGCTAAAGATGTTTGTGCATAAGGAATTGAAAAGTTAATTGATCTTTTTCTCTCTTCTGTTATTGTCATTGATGAAATAATTAAATCAATTTTTCCAGTTTTTAAAGATGGAATTAATCCACTCCAAGCTGTATTTTCAATTACAACTTCTCTTCCTAAATATTTTCCAAGAGCTTTTGCAAAATCTACAGAAACACCTTGAGGGTTTCCTTCTTTATCACTCATTTCAAATGGAGGGTAAGCTAGTTCCATTCCAACTGTAAGTTTTTCTTTTGCAAATGCTGATATACCTAATGAGATTAATGCGATCATTAATACTGATATAATTTTTTTCATTTACTTTCCTTTAATAATTTTTATTTATTATCTCATATTAATCTTAACATCACTTTAGTATTTAATAACTAAATAGCATACTTTAAGAGTATTTCTTTTTCTATAAATTTTGTTGTAGCAATCGATGTAGCTTCTGCAATAATATTTGGAGCACAGTTAGCCTCATAAGCCTCTTTCCATCTTAAAGCACATAAACACCATTTATCTCCTTCTTTTAAACCAGGAAATCCATACTGGGGCATTGGTGTTGTTAAATCATTTCCTTTTGACTTTGAGTATTGTAAAAAATCATTTGTTAATATTGCACATATTGTATGTGTTCCTGTGTCCTCTTGGCTAGTTCTACATATTCCGTCTCTATAAAATCCAGTAATTGGGCTTGAACAACATAGTTCTAAATTTGTTCCTAAAATATTTGTTTGCATTTTTATCCTTTTTATATATTCGATAATTTAAAAATAAAAGCTTATCTATTTTTTTATTACAATTGCACTATAATACGTGCAAAATTTATAAAATATCTTAATATAAGTTACTTTTATTTTTGCCTTAGTGTTACGATTTGATATAAGCTTTTTAGAAAGAATTCTAATTAAGACAAAATTTATCCTATTTACACTAAAATACAAAATCAATTTAACAAATATATTAATTTAAAATTAAAAATATCAAACAAATAGGAATATAAAATATGATGGATGTTTATTTAGATAACAACGCAACAACTGTAGTTGATCCAAAAGTATTCGAAGAAATGAAACCATTTTTTTGTGATATTTATGGAAATCCTAACTCATTACACAAATTTGGAGCAGGAACTCACCCTAAAATGGTTGAAGCACTTGACTTCTTATATGAAGGTATTAATGCAGCAGATGAAGATGATATTATTATCACTGGGAATGCAACTGAAAGTAATAATACAGTTATTAAAGGTATCTGGATTGATAAGATATTAAAAGGTGACAAAAATCACGTGATTACAAGTGAAGTAGAACATCCAGCAATTACAGCAGCCTGTAAATTCTTAGAGACACAAGGTGTTGAAGTTACTTACTTACCTGTAAATGAAGAAGGTGTTTTAGAAGCATCAAAAGTAAAAGAATTTATTAGAGAAGATACTGCTTTAGTTACAATTATGTGGGCAAATAATGAAACTGGTAAAATTTTCCCAATTAAAGAAATTGGTCAAATTTGTAAAGTAGCTGGAGTTGCTTTCCATTCAGATGGAACTCAAGCTATTGGAAAAGTTCCAGTAGATGTTCAAGACTGTAATTTAGATTACCTTTCGTTTTCAGCTCATAAATTCCATGGACCAAAAGGTGTTGGTGGATTATATGTTAAAAAAGGTTCTGAATTAACTCCTTTACTTCACGGTGGTGAGCAAATGGGTGGAAAAAGAGCTGGTACTGTTGATGTTGCATCAATGGTTGGTATGGGATGGGCTATGCATTTAGCAACATCTACTATGGCAATTGCTTATGAAAAAAATCATGTAAGTAAATTAAGAGATAAATTAGAAAATGCAATTTTAGAATTACCAGAAACTATTGTAATTGGTGGAAAAGATAATAGAACTCCAAATACAACTTTAATTTCAATTAGAGGTGTTGAAGGTGAATCAATGTTATGGGATTTAAATCAAAAAGGTATTGGAGCTTCTACAGGAAGTGCATGTGCTAGTGAAGATTTAGAAGCAAACCCAGTTATGAATGCTTTTGGAAGTGATAGTGAATTAGCTCACACAGGTGTTAGATTTTCATTAAGTAGATTTAATACAGAAGAGCAAATTGATTATGCAATTGATGTAATTGTAAATGCTGTTAAAAGATTAAGAGGTATCTCAAGCTCTTATGCTTATGCACCACAATCTCACAAATCAGAATTATAAAAAATAAAGAATAAATAAAGGAAAATGATATGGCAAAAAATGATTTAATTAGCGGATCAATTTGGGATGAATACTCAAATCAAGTTGTAAATAGAATGAATAGCCCTCAACATCAAGGTGAAATCACAGAAGAAAGAGCTAAAGAATTAGGAACAAAACTTATTGTTGCTGATTTTGGTGCAGAATCATGTGGTGATGCAGTAAGATTATACTGGGCAGTAAATGAAGAAACTGATGAGATTGTTGAATCAAAATTCAAATCTTTTGGTTGTGGTACTGCAATTGCATCTTCTGATGTTATGGCTGAATTATGTGTTGGTAAAACTGTTGATCAAGCTGTTAAGATTACAAATATTGATGTTGAAAAAGCATTAAGAGATAATCCAGATACTCCAGCTGTTCCACCTCAAAAAATGCACTGTTCTGTTATGGCTTATGATGTTATTAAAAAAGCAGCATCTGAGTATAAAGGTGTTGATATGGAATCTTTTGAAACTGAAATTATTGTATGTGAATGTGCAAGAGTTTCATTAGCAACTTTACAAGAAGTTATCAAAATCAATGACTTAACTACAGTTGAGCAAATTACTGACTTTACAAAAGCTGGTGCATTTTGTAAATCATGTATTAAGCCAGGTGGCCACGAAGAAATGGATTATTACTTAGTTGATATTTTAGCTGATACAAGAGCTGAAATGTCAGAATCTAAAATGAAAGAAGCAGCAGATGCAAGTGAATCTGGTGAGCTTACATTTGATAAAATGACTTTAGTTCAAAGAATTAAAGCAATTGATTCAGTATTAGATGAAGATATTAGACCAATGTTAGTAATGGATGGTGGAAACATGGAAATTATTGATATTAAAGAAAATATTCCTCATTATGATTTATATATTAGATACTTAGGTTCATGTTCAGGATGTTCGTCTGGGTCTACTGGAACTTTATATGCAATCGAGTCTGTATTACAACAAAAAATTGATGAAAACTTAAGAGTTTTACCAATTTAATTTAATCTTATAAATACTATCAAATATTAAAAAAGGCTTGTGCTATTTGCATAAGCCTTTTTTTATGACCAAAGTTGTAAATGTGGTAAGTTAGAAACAGCTTTTATGATATCTGTTTTTGAAACAATACCTATTACTATATCTTCTTCATCTACAATTGGAATTGCATTAAGTTTAAAGTCAATCATTACTTTAGAAACTCTTCTAATATCTGATATTGGATCAGCTGTAATTAATTCAGGTAAATAAATATCTTCTATTTTTCTATTTAAAACTTCATCCGTATTATCAAGATTTTCAAGTATTAAATTTAAGATAGTCTTATTATTAATTAAACCTTGTATTTTCTTCCCAAAAGTTACTACTGGAATTTGACTAATATTTAATTCCTTTAAAATGTCGTATGCTTCTTTTATAGTTTGTTTAGAATCAATTGTTGCACAATCTCTAGTCATTATGTCTTTTACATGATAAACTGGCTCTGTCGTATCTATATTTGCCATTTTTTTATAGATATTTAAAGCTCTTTGATTGTTTGAACTTTCATTCTTTTTTGAATCCATATAACTTTGAAATAATGTGTCATCATCAGGTTTTAATTGAATATTTGATGGAGAATCAATTTGTTTTAAATCATATAAGTTATCAGCTGTACTTCTCATTGAAACACTACCATTATTATAAACAGCAAACATATTAACTCCTTAATTTTTCTTCTTTTTTAATAGTGACATACAAGAATTAATGGTTAATTAACTAATTTGTGACATTAAGCTATACTCAGAAAAAAATTAAAGAGTTCAAATGGAATTTTTACAAGATATTACGTATACATGGATTATTGTTTTTATAATTACTGGTTTTATAGCAGGTTATATTGATTCAATCGCAGGAGGTGGAGGAATGGTTCAAGTTCCTGTCTTATTATTAAGTGGGATTCCTCCTATTTTTGTACTTGCAACAAATAAAATGGCTAGTTTATTTGGTGTTACTATGGCAACAATCAAATATTATCTTAGTAAAAAAATATCAATAAAAGTTGTAAGTATTGCAATAATCCCTTGCTTAATAGCTTCATATATTGGAAGTGAATTAGTAATGTTTTTATCTGATGAAATTATTCAGTGGGCTATTTTAATATCAATTCCTATTGCTTTGCTTTTTTTGTTTAAAAAAAGCAATACAATTGTAGAAGAAAAAACTGAACTTACAAGTAAAAATATTGTAATAGCAACTGCACCAATTGGTTTTTATGATGGACTGTTAGGACCTGGTACTGGAACTTATATGACAATTTCTATAAAAAAGTTTTTACATTTAGATTATATTGTATCAACAGCTTCAACTAAACCACTTAACTTAGCTACAAATTTAGGTTCTGCTATTGCTTTTGTAGCTGCTGGAAAAGTTTTATGGATGATTGCTTTGCCAATGGCATTAGCAAATATGGCAGGTTCATGGGTTGGAAGTCACTATGCTATTAAAGGTGGAGAAGAGTTTATAAAAAAAGTTTTAATTATAGTGCTTGTTTTTATGCTTTTAGCAAATATTATAAAGATTATTGTTTCATAGTTCTTTATTGATTACTATCAATTTAAAGTCTTAGACTTTTTTATATAATGTTAAAAATTAAAATAAGGCATTATAATGGAAACGATATCATCTTTTTTAACACAAGATCACAGAGCATGTGATGAAGAATTTGCAAGTATGGAAAATGAAGTTGCATCAGAAAATTGGGAAGAGGCTAACTCAAAGTTAATCAAATTCTCAAGTGATTTGTTACATCACTTTGATATGGAAGAAAAAGTAATGTTTAGTGCTTTTGAAAGTAAAACAGGAATGACTCAAGGACCAACAGCAATGATGCGAATGGAACATGAGCAAATGAGAGGACTTTTAGAAGATTTAAAAAATGATGTAAACGCTACAGATAAAGATCATTTTTTTGGTGTAAGTGAAAGTTTAATGATGTTAATGCAACAACATAATATGAAAGAAGAACAAATGCTATATGCAATGGCTGATGCTCATTTAGGTGATGTAGTAAGTGATGTTGTTGAAAATATGAAAGCTATATAAATATTTTGTTCAATCAAGGATTAAGCCTAGATCAAGCCCCACCTATTAGTATCCCTTTTCGATTCTTTTTAAGTGCTCCTATTTTTGGAGTACTTTTAGGCTTATTGTTTCTTTTTTCTTCACCTTTGGAAATCACAAATCAATACTCACCACTTACTATTGGAGCTGTTCATTTATTTACTTTAGGTATTTTATCTATGATAATATTTGGAGCAATGCAACAAATGATGCCAGTTCTTGCAGGTGCTATTATTAAAAAGCCACTATTATTTGGAAATATTGTACATTCTAGCTTAATGCTTGGAACACTTGGGTTTACTTTTTCTTTTATCTTTGATATTAAAATGTTTTTGCATCTTGGAGTATTGTTTTTATCAATCTCTTTTTTAGTCTTTTTTGTTTTATGTATTAAACTACTATTTAAAGTTGAATTTTTAACTTCAACTGTAAAAGCAATGCGATTATTTTCTATATCAGGTTTGATTACATTTATTTTAGGATTAATTCTAGCTTTCTTTCATATAAGTTCTTCTCTGCCTGATAATTACTATTCTTTTGTAAATACACACATATTATTTGCACTTTTTGGCTTTACACTTTTACTTATTATGGGTGTTTCTTTTCAAGTAATACCAATGTTTTATGTATCAAAGGATTTTCCAAAATTTGTACAAAATAAATTGCCTTTGATTGTATTTTCACTTTTATTTATTACAGTTTTTTTCTTCTTCTTTGAGATAAATATTTTTATTTTAAAATTGATTTTTATAGGAATGTTTTTAAGTTTTTCATATTTTGGATTAAACTCTTTAAATAATAGAAGAAGACCCGTATTTGATGTTACTTTGTGGTATTGGAAACTGTCTTTATTTATGTTAAGCTTTTCTATGGTTTTATGGTTATTTGATATTTTTGAATCAAATTTTATTTTAGCTATTATTTTTGCTTTTGGTTTTGTTTATTCTTTATTACAAGGAATGGTTTATAAGATTATTCCCTTTTTAGCTTGGTTTCATTTAAGTTCAAAAGGATATTTTTCACTTCCTACTATTAGAGAGTTTATAGAAGAAAAAAAGATTAAATATCATTTCTTTATTCATTTATCATCTGTAGTACTTTTTGTCATAGGATATTTTATAAATATCTTTTTATATTTAGGAGCAATTGCTTTTATAATTTCTAATATTTTATTTTTTATTAACTGTTTAATTGGTATAAAAAAATACGCAAAAATAGCAAAAACTGATCCTATGGATATGACAGCTTTTAAATAATATCACTTATGTTATAATACGAAAAATTAACGCTTTTCATACATAGGAAAATAGATGTCAAATCAAAATAATCAAATATTAAAAAACACAAATGCACAAATTCTTGATGAGTTTAATGCTTCAATTATGTTCGATAAAGAACTTTACTCACAAGATATAAAAGGTTCAATTGCAC
Organism: Arcobacter peruensis; assembly: GCF_003711085.1. Taxonomy (NCBI): domain Bacteria; kingdom Pseudomonadati; phylum Campylobacterota; class Epsilonproteobacteria; order Campylobacterales; family Arcobacteraceae; genus Arcobacter; species Arcobacter peruensis. The sequence continues at coordinate 1,131,842 of NZ_CP032363.1, read as the reverse complement.
ATTCACAAATGTTATGTGAACAAGGTATATTAACAAAAGAAGAACAAGAAGTAATTGAATCTGGTTTACTACAAGTAAAAGAAGAAATTGAATCTGGAAAGTTTGAATTTTCACTTGCATATGAAGACATTCATATGGCAGTTGAAAATAGACTAACTGAAATAATAGGAGAGCCAGGTAAAAGACTTCATACAGCAAGAAGTAGAAATGACCAAGTAGCAACAGATTTTAGACTTTATGTTCAAGAAAAATCACTTTCAATAAAAGAGCAATTAAAACAATTAGTTGATACTTTTGTAAATGTTGCTTCAAAACATACAGATACTTTAATTCCTGGAATGACACACTTACAACATGCACAACCTCTTAACTTTGGTTATCATATGTTAGCTTACGCAAATATGTTTAAAAGAGATTTTCAAAGATTTGAAAGCTCATATGAAAGAAATAACTATTCACCTCTAGGAAGTGCAGCACTAGCAGGAACTCCACATAATATAAATAGACAAAGTACAAGCGATAAACTAGGATTTACAGCACCAAGTGCACATGCAATGGATACTGTTTCAGATAGAGACTTTGCTTTAGAAATTTTATTTAATATCTCTACTTCAATGATGCACGTATCAAGAATTTCTGAAGAACTTGTAACTTGGTCTTCTTATGAATTCCAATTTGTTAGAATGAGTGATGAATATGCTACAACTTCATCAATTATGCCTCAAAAGAAAAACCCAGATGTACCTGAGCTTTTACGTGGTAAAACTGGACGGGTTTATGGAAACTTAATTTCATTGTTTACAGTAATGAAAGGTTTACCACTAGCTTATAACAAAGATACTCAAGAAGATAAAGAAGGTGTTTTTGATTCTGTAAGAACTATTGAAATTTCTTTAAAGATTTTAAATGAAGTAATAAAAACAATGATTGTAAATGTTGATAAAATGGAAAATGCTTGTAAAATCGGACATTTATCTGCAACTGATTTAGCTGACTTTTTAGTGCAAAAACAAAACATGCCTTTTAGAACTGCTTATTATATTACAAAAGATGTAGTAGAGAAAGCTAATAGTTTAAATAAAGATATTTCGCAGCTGAATGTTGAAGAAATTAGAAGTGCAAATGAAGAAATTAAAAATATTGATGAAGAAATTGTTATGTATTTAGATTTAAGAAACTCTATGAATGCAAGAACATCAATAGGTGGAACATCAACAAAACAAACAGAAAGTCAAATAGAAGATTTTAAAACGTGGTTAGAGAAAAACTAAACTAGAAGATTTCTTCTAGTTTAAAGTTTTTATGAAATAAATTTTTTCGTTAAATCAAATAATGCAGGAATATCAGTTTTTCCTACAAAGCCGTCAACTCCAATTTGATCCATTTTCCCTCTTACTGCATCTGTTGTCATAGAAGAGTTTACAACTACTGGAATATGAGAAAACTTTGAGTTATTTTTAATAAATGAAGCAACTTGATATCCATCAGTTCCTGGCATTTCAATATCTGTTAAAACCATTCCTATAGAATCAGGGTTAACTTCTTCAAGTCTTTTAATAAGTAAAGTTCCATTTGTATAGATTTCATATCTAAGACCAGTTTTTTTGAAAAAGCTATTTAAAACTTCTCTTGCTACTCCTGAATCTTCTGCTGCTAATATTATTTTATCAGAACTTAATTTTCCATCTACATATTTCTGTACATCATCTTCTCCATCATCTGTCCAACCAATATCTCTTAATAATTGTTCAGCATTAAAAGTAGTACATAGTTCATCTTTATCTTGAACTTTCACATAAGTTGTATAAGTGATTTTTGAATTTGTTTCTTCTGTATGTCTTAATTCATCTGTAGTTTTTTCTACAATATCAAGCATATCTTTTACTAGGAAACCTATTTTTTTATGATTAAATTCACAAAAAATAATTAATTTATAATCATCAACAGGTAAAGCTTTTAATCCTAACCATGCATCTAGGTTTATTAAAGTTACTGGTTCCCCTCTAATTGTTGCAATTCCTGCGATTACATCAGAGTCAGTTGGAGTATCATTAATAGCTACTTCATCAGTGATAATAAAGGCTTTTACCTTTGCTATATTAATTGCGTAAATATTATTGTGACCAGTATAAAACACTGCTAATTGCTGAACATTTCTTAAATGCGCTTGTGTCATTTGCTCAACACTACCACTAATTCCGCTCATATTAATCCTTTTAGTTCTTTAATAGTCTATTATATATGTTTTATTCTTTAAGTAACTTTAAGTTATTTTTTCATTTTGTTAAGTATTTTTTGTATAGTCACTGAAGCCATCATTAAACCAAATGAACCCGTAACTCCTTCAAAGCTACCTTTTTCAATACATAAAGGGTTTTCAGATGAAAAAATTACTTTAAACTTTTTCTTAAAACCTTTTTGCTTTAATTCTGTTCTTATCTTTCTTATAAAGGGGTCATTAAAAGTATCCCAAATTGACTTATATTCAATTTTACTTGGATCTATTCTTTTAGCTCCTCCACTTGTCGTAATAATTTTTTTATAGTGTCTTTGAATTAAATGAACCTTTGGTTTTACATCATCAATTGCATCTAAAATATAATCATAAGATGAAAAATCAAACTTATCAATCCATTCTGTTGTGATTCTTTCATTTATTGCTGTAACATTTGGATATTTTTCTTTCATAACATCAACTTTAACTCTACCAATATTTCCAACACTTCCTAATTGTCTATTCATATTTGATTCTTCATAAGTGTCAAAATCTACAATTGTAATATTTGTTATTCCTGTGTTATAAAGTGCATCAAGAGCAAAACTTCCAACACCTCCTACACCTAAAAGTAATAATTTGGTATCTTGGAATTTATTAAATGTCTCATCACCAAAAAGCTTTTTTGTTCTATCATATTTCATCTAAACTACTCTTTTAAAAATTTTCGCTATTATATCATAAATTAAAGATTGGAGATGTTGATGGATAAAGAGCCAATGACAAATGTCGGATACGAAAAAATTACAGGAGAATTAGATTTTTTAAAATCAAAAGAAAGACCTGAAACAGTAATTGAACTTGATGAAGCAAGACAATTAGGAGATTTAAAAGAAAATGCAGAATACCATGCTGCAAAAGAAAAACTAGCTCTTATAGATTCTCATGTTGCTGAATTAGGTGCGATTATATCAAAAGCTGTAATTATAGATCCATCAACACTTCCACATAACAAAATAAGTTTTGGTTCAACAATGGAATTAGTTGATGTTGAAACAGATGAAGAGTTTAAATATGCAATCGTAGGTGGAGTTGAAGCTAATGTTGATAAAGGTTTAATTTCGTTTAACTCTCCTTTAGCTAAACAACTATTAGGAAAAGAGGAGGGTGATGAAATTAGAGCATCACTTCCTGGTGGAGTTAAAACTTTTGAAGTTTTAAGTGTAAAATTTGAGGAATTAAAAATATAATGAATGTAGCAATTATTGGAGCTAGTGGTTATACTGGCTTAGAATTAATTAAATTACTTTTAACTCATCCAAAATTTAATATTACTTATATTGCAAACTCAACTGGGGATATAAATGTTCAAGATTTACATCCTTGTTTAAAAGATGTTTTAAATATTGAAGTGTCAAAAGCAAATGCTAGTGACGTTGCAGCAAAAGCTGACTTAGCATTTTTGGCACTTCCTCATAAAACTTCAATGTCTTTTGCAAAAGAGTTATTAGCTTTAGATGTAAAAGTTGTTGATTTATCAGCTGATTATAGACTAGAACTTGATACTTATGAAGAACATTATTGTCCTCATGAAGATAAAGATAATATTCCTGCTTCAGTATATGGATTACCTGAATATTATAAAAATGAAATTTCTAGTGCAAAACTTGTAGCAAACCCAGGATGTTATCCAACTGCTTCTCTTTTAGCTTTATTACCTTTTGTTGATTATATTGAAGAAGGTACGCAAGTATTTATTGATGCAAAATCTGGAATAAGTGGAGCTGGTAAAAAATTAACAGAACTTGCGCATTTTGCAAATTTAAATGAAAATATGATGGCTTATAATCCTTTCAAACATAGACATATGCCAGAAATTGAAGAAAAAATAAAATTAGTAAAAAATAAAGAGTTTCAAATTAATTTTGTACCTCAGTTAATTCCTGTTACAAGAGGAATGCTAGTTTCAGTTTATGCAACATTAAAAGATGAAGTTAATGTTGAAGAAATCTTAGACGAAACATACAAAAACAGTGAATTTGTAAGAGTTAGAAAAAGTGCTGTAGATATTAAATCAACAGCTGGAACAAACTTTTGTGATGTTTTCGTAGCTAGAAATAAAAAGGCATTATTCATAAATTCATCTATTGATAACTTATTAAGAGGAGCATCATCACAAGCTGTTGTAAATGCAAACTTAATGTGTGGGTTTGAAGAAAATGAAGGAATCCCTAAATTAGCTTATGTTCCTTAACCTTCAAGACAATGCTATTTTTGTAGCAGATTCTCACTACAACTTAAAGAATAAAGAGTTTTTAGTTTTTTTAAAAGGATTAGATTCTAAGAAGATTGAATGCTCACAACTTATTCTAATGGGTGATAACTTCGATTTTTTATCAGGTGAAAGTAAATACTTTATAAAACAAAACGAAGTATTAATACAGCTTCTAAATAAACTATCTTTAAATATAAAAATATTTTATTTAGAAGGTAATCATGATTATAATTTACAAAAACTCTTTCCTCGTATTCAAGTTCTAAAAAGAGAAGAACAACCACTTTTAGGAAAATATAAAGATAAAACACTTGCTTTATCTCATGGTGATAATTTTATTAATTGGCAATATGATTTATATTGTTCAGTAATTAGAAATCCTATATTACTGAAGTTTTTAAATATGATTGATTTTGGAAATTTTATCTCTAAAAAAATTGATTCTTCATTATTAGGTAAAAATATCTGTCATAAAATGAAAGACTTTAATTTATTAGTAGAAAAAAGAATTAATAATTATAAAAGTGATATAATTATTGAAGGTCATTATCACCAAGGCTCAACTTTTGAGTTTGAAGATAAAAAATACATAAATATCCCTTCTCTTTGTTGTGATAAAAAGTATATGAAAATAATCAATAATGAATTCATAGGAGTAAATATATGAATACAGTTTTAGTAATAGGTATAATTACATTATTAATTATATGTATTTCTTTAGTAGTAATTTTATTTAATATTAATAATAAGAAAAAAACTAAATCAAATAAGAAAACAGTAGAGTATAAAAGTTTAGATATTTTAAATATAGAAATCCCCAAAAAAATTGAACACATGGATGAATACTCTTTAAATAAAGCTGCAAGAGTAGTTTTTGATTCTTTTAAATCGTTAGATTATGTAAATAAACCAGCCTCAAGCCTTGATAAAGTAGAATGGCATACTTGGCAAGTTTCTTTAATAATGGCTTTAATTAAAGAAAATAAAGGTTCTTTTGTTCCAAATAATAGTCAATTATTTCATAAATTAATTACTAATATTAATGATGATTTATTAGTTAATGAAACACAAAAAATTGTAAATAAATTTAATAATAAAGTTGATGTTTTTAAAGGTAGAGAAGAATTATCTCAAGATATTGTATGGTCTAGTAAAGATGTATCAATTTTATTTTATTATATGGCAAGGCATTAAATGGCATCAGGAATATTCGCACTATTAGATGATATCGCAATTTTAGCAGATGATATTGCAGTTAGTACAAAAATAGCAACACAAAAAACAGCTGCAATACTAGGTGATGATTTAGCTGTAAATGCTGAAAAAGCAACTGGTTTTAAACAAGATAGAGAATTAAAAGTAATATGGGAAATAACAAAAGGTTCTTTAAAAAATAAAGCTATTATTTTACCTATTGCTTTTATTTTAAGCTCTATTGCTCCTTGGTTAATTACAATAATCTTAGTATTAGGTGGTTTATTTCTTTTATATGAAGGTGCTGAAAAAATTGAAGAGTATTTTCATAAAAAAACACATAATAAAAATGAAGAAATTCTAAAAAACTCAACAAATGAAAATATCGTAGATATAGAAAAAGAAAAGATTAAATCAGCTGTTTTTACAGACTTTATACTTTCTATTGAAATAATTGTATTAGCGTTAACTACAGTACTTGATAAACCTTTAACAACTCAAATTATATCTACAACTATAGTTGCTTTAATAGCTACTTTTGGTGTATATGGAATAGTAGCTTTAATTGTTCGAATTGATAACTTAGGTTTTTGGTTTATTAAAAAAGAAAAAATTAGTCTTGGAAACTTTTTTATTGCTTTAATGCCTAAATTAATAATGGTACTATCAATAGTTGGTACAGTTGCTATGATACTTGTAGGTGGAGGAATTTTATCTCATAATATCGATTTAATTCATCATCTTTTACCAACATCAATTCCTTCAATTATAAATGATTTGGTATTAGGCCTTATTATTGGCTTTATTGTTTTATTTGTGATTCATAAGCTAAAAGGTTTAAGAAAAACATTTTCATAAAATCATTTAATTGGGAGTGTAATTATGAATTCTACTCCCTTTTGATCTTTACTTTTATACTTGTAACTTAAATTATTTGTATTAATTGTTCCTTTCATTCCTTCAACAATTAAACTATAAGTCATATGTAGTCCAATTCCTGTACCTTGTGATTGATGCTTTGTTGTAAAATAAGGTTCAAAAATTCTAGGTAAGACCTTATCATCTATTCCCCCTGCATTATCTTTTAATTTTATAATTGCTTTATTGTTTTCAATACTTGTTGATATAAAAACAAACTTATTTTTGATATTGTTTTCTACGAAAGCATCTTTAGAATTGTTAAATATATTTATAAAACATTGTATAAGTTCATTTGGATATCCCATGATTTCAATATTAGAACTTGTATCTAAAATAAGATTTATCTTATGGTTTTTTACTACACCTTCAACTAAATTATTAAAGTTATTAATATTTTCATTTAATAAAAATTTAGTTTTTTGTCTATCTCCTAGAATAAAATTTCTAAAATCATCAATTGTTTTCGAAAGATATTGTGCATTTATGTTTATATTTTCACATGTTTCATAAAAAGTTTCGTCATTTAGCACTCCGTATTCTTTATTTACTTTCATACCTGTAGCACCTGCTGATATTACTGATAGTGGTTGTCTCCATTGATGAGCGATATTAGATATCATTTCTCCCATAGCTGCCATTTTTGATTGCTGAAGCATAACTTTTACTATATTTTTTTCTTCATTTAATTTGATATTTTTATTGTTTAATAAAATTAAGAAATATAAAACTACTAATATTGGTAGAGCAAGTAAAGCTAAAAATAGCACAAACCATTTAGAAAAAAAGCTTTTGTTTGTATTTATTTGATTTATACCACGTAAAATAAAAGGTGTATTTGTAATATTAATATCAAAATAACTATTTTTATTAAGTGAAGATAAATCATTTTCTAAATAACCTTCTATAGAGTATAAAGCTAAAGTATTATCTACCTGTATTAGTTCTTTAAAGATAGTATTTATATTAATTGATGCAATTATTTTCCCAGTTAATTGATTCTTAAAATAAATATTTTTATATAAATATACATCAATTTTATTTTCATTTTTTTTGATTATAAATTTTGCTTCGTTATCTTCTATATTTTTTTTTAAGTCCAAGTTTTTTAAAGATATAAGATTATCTATATTACTTGCAGATAGTATTTTATTATCTTTTGTATATATATTAATTTCATTAAATGATCTAATTGTATTTATATTTTTAATTTCAGTATTATATTTTAATATTCTATTAATTCTTAATAAAGATGCTTTAAGTCCATATTGCATTGACATACCTAAGTCTTTATTCTGGAAATATGTATAAATAGCTTTTTTATTACTAATATCATTAAAATCATTTTTTATAGAATTAAAAAAGTATTCTAGGGTTACAGCTTTAGTTTTTATATGTGATTGTATTTCTTTACTTTGATACTGTTCAATCTTTTTTTGATCTAAATATGTAGTTGATATTAGTAATATTATATAAGCAATTATAAGTAAACCACCAATAACAATATATAAATTTTTCATCCTAGAGGATTTAATCATTTTTAAAGAAATCCCCATAATAATAGAATATATCTGGATAGTATTTTTTTACTAAGTTATTATAAGTTCCATCTTTTTTAATTTTTTCTAAATAGATATTAAATTCTTTTAGTAGTTCTGGTGAATCTTTTCTAAAACCTACTGCCATATTTTGTTTTTTTGATATTGGACCTATAACTTTTATTAATCCTGGCCATTTTTCTAAGGCAACAAGTGCATCTGGAACATCTAATAAAGTTGTTTCTGCTTTTCTACTCATAATTGCTGGTACTAATTCATTTAGTTTTATTTCTTTTGATTGCAATAAGATTCTTGCATTTGTATTTTCTAAATTATATAATCTTGGATCTAAGCAAGTGTCTTCAATAGCTAGTACTGTTCTATCTTTTATAAAACTTTTTACTTGTTTTATGTCTTTTTCTATATCTCCAGAAGGTTTGATTGGATTCATATTTGATTCTGCTCTGGCTATCAACCAAACTCCAGACGGAAATATTGGTTTAGAAAAATTAACAACTTCTTCTCTCCAATTTAAAATAGTTAATCCACTAGCTATCACATCACCTATAATTGGTGCATTATCTAAAATCTCAAGACCGTTTTTACTATTTTTTGCATGTCTTCCTGTTAAATCTCCAAAGTATTTATCTAAATTTGAAGGAACAAATTTATAATTTACATTTAAATGTTTAGCAAAGCCTTTCATAACTTCTACTGATAAGCCATCACCTGAACCTGTTACGAAGTTTGCATAAGGCATTCCTAAATGTCTTAATTCACCTTTTTGTTTTATCTCTTTTAGGTCATAAGAAAATAATGAAGTTGAAAAAATTAATATAATAATTATTAATTGGGATGATAGTCTTAACATACTAAGCCTTGTGTGAGAGTATTAGTCTTATTTTACACCTTATTAGATAAAAGATAACTTTTATAAATAATATAAAAATATAAGTAAGTGATGTATAAAAGAATTCATAATTAAATCTTAGATATAATCACAAAAAAATAATTCTAAATAAAAGGATTTATTATCACAAAATTTGAAGTAGTAAGTGAATACACTCCTTCTGGAGATCAACCACAGGCAATTAAAGCTTTAAGTGATTCTATTGATGCTGGAAATCAATACAATACTCTTTTAGGAGTAACTGGTTCTGGTAAAACTTATACAATGGCAAAGGTTATTGAAAAAACACAAAAACCAACGCTTATTATGACGCATAATAAAACTCTTGCAGCACAGTTATATTCAGAGTTTAAACAATTTTTTCCAAATAATCATGTTGAATATTTTATTTCTTACTATGATTATTATCAGCCTGAAGCGTATATTCCTAGATCTGATTTATTTATTGAGAAAGATTCATCAATCAATGAAGAACTTGAAAGACTAAGACTTAGTACTACGGCTTCACTTTTATCATTTGATGATGTAATTGTAATTGCATCAGTATCTGCTAACTATGGTTTAGGGAATCCTGAAGAGTATAAAGCTATGGTTCAAAGACTTGAAGTTGGGTTTGAATACTCTCAACGTGAACTTTTACTTAAACTTGTAGAAATGGGATATAAAAGAAATGATAAATTTTTTGATAGGTCAGATTTTAGAGTAAATGGCGATGTAATTGATATTTATCCTGCATATTATGAAGATGAATTTATTAGAGTTGAGTTTTTTGCTGATGAGGTTGAATCTATTACTAAACATGAGTATTTAACAAACAATAAAACTCAAGATTTAAAAGAGATAATTATCTATTCTGTTAATCCTTTTGTTGTTTCAAATGATAAGCTTTCTGTTGCTGTAAAGCAAATTGAAGAAGAGTTAGATGAAAGACTAAAAAACTTAAAAGAGCATGATAAATTAGTTGAATACCAAAGGTTAAAACAAAGAGTTGAATTTGATTTAGAAATGATTGAAGGTACTGGAATGTGTAAGGGAATTGAAAACTATGCCCGACATTTAACTGGTCAAAAACCAGGAGAAACACCATATTCTTTAATGAATTATTTTGCACAAATTGATAAAGACTTTTTACTAATCGTTGATGAATCACATGTTTCCCTTCCACAGTTTCGTGGAATGCATGCAGCTGATAGGTCTAGAAAAGAAGTATTAGTTGATTATGGTTTTAGGCTTCCAAGTGCATTAGATAATAGACCTTTAAAATTTGATGAGTTCATTAAAAAAGCCCCAAGTTTTCTTTTTGTAAGTGCAACACCAAATGAATTAGAACTTGAATTAAGCTCAGTAGTAGCAGAGCAAGTTATAAGGCCAACAGGTTTAGTTGAACCAGTAATTGAAATTATGGATTCAGAGTATCAAGTTGAAAAACTACATGATGAAATAAAAAGAGTAATAGCAAAAGATGAAAGAGTATTAGTTACTGTTTTAACTAAAAAAATGGCAGAAGAATTAGCTTCATACTACAGTGATTTAGGTATTAAAGTAAAATACATGCATAGTGATATTGATGCAATTCAAAGAAATCATATCATCAGACAATTAAGACTCGGAGAATTTGATGTACTTATTGGAATTAATCTCTTGCGAGAAGGTTTAGATATTCCAGAAGCTTCATTAATTGCAATATTAGATGCAGATAAAGAAGGGTTTTTACGATCACGTACTGCGCTTATTCAAACTATGGGTAGAGGCGCACGTAATGAAAATGGAAAGGTAATTCTTTTTGCAAAAAGAATTACAGACTCAATGCAATTTGCAATTGATGAAACAAATAGAAGAAGAAAAATTCAAGAAGCTCATAACAAAGAACATGGAATAATTCCAAAATCAACTAAGAGAAAATTAGATGATAGTTTAAAACTTGAAGAGTATGATGAATTAGCTTGGAAAAAAGAAAAAGTTGAAAAAATGCCAGCTGCTGAGAGAAAGAAAATCTTAATTGAGTTAAATAAACAAATGAAAAAAGCATCTCATGATTTAAACTTTGAAGAAGCTATTAGATTAAGAGATGAAATAGAAAAAATCAAAAAAATTTAAAAGATATAAAGATTTAATATGAAAAAAGCCACAAAAAAAGAAATAGAAGTTTTAAAAGAAGCCTTTGTAGAAAAATATGCAGATGCGGTAACAGAGTTAAATTATAAAAATGATTATGAATTGTTAATTGCTATTATTCTTTCAGCACAGTGTACGGATAAGAGAGTAAATATTATAACACCTGCACTTTTTGAAAAGTACCCAAGTGTTTATGAGCTTGCAGATGCTTCTCTTGATGATGTAAAAGAGTTACTAAAATCATGTTCATTTTTTAATAATAAATCAAAAAATATTATCAAAATGGCACAAAGTGTTATTGATAATTATGATGGAGAAATTCCTCATATTCAAAAAGAGCTAATGAAACTTGCTGGTGTTGGTAATAAAACTGCAAATGTATTTATGATTGAGTTTGAGGGTGCAAATTTAATGGCTGTAGATACTCATGTGTTTAGAGTTGCACATAGACTTGGATTATCTGATGGTAAAACAGTTGAAATTACAGAGTCTGATTTAGTTAAGAAACTAAAAGGACATGATTTACATATTTTTCATCAAGCAATGGTATTATTTGGAAGATATATTTGTAAAGCTGTTAAACCTGATTGTGATAATTGTTTATTTCCACAAGTTTGCAAAACAAAAAAGAGTTTTAAACCTGGGTGATAAGTTAAAGTTTTATAAAATAAAGTATTGTTAATACTTTATTTTAATCTACAATTTTCATTGTATTTTTTGAAAATATATTCATCTTCAATTTTTTGAACTTCAACATTTTTTGCTTCACAAACATATTCTTTATCATTCTTTTTTATAATATATAAAAAATCATATACGAATTTTGTACTTCTTAAAACTTCAAAATTTACTTGAGTATATGAAAGTTTAGAAATTTCAATATTTTTTTCTTGTAAGTAATCTGCTTTAAACGCATTTGGCAATTTATGCTCTTGTGAATTATTGTAATAAGAAATAGCTACAATAGCACCTATAATTATTACTGAAAATATAATAAAGTCTTTTTTTGTAAATGACTTTTTAATCTTATAGATAATAAATATTAGTACTGCTAAAAGTACTAATGAAAATAGAATTAATTGCATTATTTAACCTTTTGTAATTTATTTTTGTATTCTGTCTTTGATAAGTATTTACCCGTACTTGGTCTTTTACTCATAAATTCGTCTTCTTCTATATTTTGTTGTTTTGATAATTTTTTTGCTTGCATTCTAGAATTTATATTATTCGATGTTGTAGATAAATTTTTGATTAAACCTGGTTTTAGATTATTTAAAATTGTTAAAACAGTTTCAATATTTTTATCATCAATATCTAATGTTATTTTACTCAAATTATTTCCTTTTTATTTTTGTAATTATATCTCATCTTAGCAAAAAATTGAAATTAATTAGTTAACAAAGATAAATAAAAGTTAACAGAAAATTAACAACTCTTTGCGATAATTGCAAATAAATTATTTTAAGGAACTTAAATGAAAAAAATTATTGGTTTATCTTTATGTTGTGCGAGTATTGTTTTACAAGCAAATCAGACTCAAACTTTAGAAACTATAAATGTAGAAGAAAAAGTAAATACAAAAATAGTAAAAGATGTTAGTAATGAACAAATCAAAAGTGCTGATTTAGCAGAAGCTCTTACAAAAAATATTCCTTCGATTTCAATTGTAAGAAGAAGTGGTATTGCAAATGATATTATTCTAAGAGGTCAAAAGAAAGATAACATTAATATCTTAATTGATAATGCAAAAATATATGGAGCTTGTCCAAATAGAATGGATCCACCAACATCTCATGTTTTATCAAATAATATCGAAAGTGTAAAAGTAATTGAAGGACCTTATGATGTTGAAAACTTTGGAACACTTAGCGGAAATGTAATTGTAAAAACAAAAGAGCCAAGCAAAGAAGTACAAGGTGAAATAAATCTAGGTGCAGGAAGTTTTGGATACAAAAAAGCTAGTGCTAGTATTAGTGGTGGAACTGATAAATTTAAAGTTCTAGTTTCAACTTCTATAGAAAAAGGTGATCAATATGAAGATGGTAATGGAAATGACTTTTTAGAACAGCAAATTGCAAATAATGTTCCAGGATCTAACCAATATTCTAAAAGTGATTTAGAGGCTTTTGAGAAAAAAACACTTCTTACAAAAGCAATTTACAATATTGATGATAGTTCAGAAGTAAAACTATCTTATACAGCAAATAGAAGTGATAATGTTTTATATCCAAATACTCCTATGGATGCTGATTATGATGATTCAAATATTTATACAGTTGGATACTCAAAAAGAGATTTAGGAGATTTTTCTAAAGAGTTAAATTTAGATTATTATTATTCTAATGTTGATCATCCTATGAGTACAACTTTAAGAAATAATGCAGTTGGAAGTGATTACAAAACTAATCATATGAAAACTTCTATTTGGGGAGCAAAACTTAAAAATAGTATAGATGTTGCAGATTCATTAGTAACTCTAGGATTAGATACAAGTGTTAGAAATTGGAAAGGTCAATATGATTATAGAACGAAACCAAGTACAATAAGTTTAGCTTCTACTGATACGAATAATAAAGCAATTTTTACAAAAGTAGAAAAATCTTTTGGTAAATTAGATTTGGAAGCAGGTGCGAGATATGACTATACTGATTTAGATACTGTTGATACATCAAAAACTGATAAAAAATACACTGCTTTAAACGCAAATATTTTTGGTATATATAATGCAGATGAAAATACAAAGTATTTTGCAGGTATTGGAAAATCATCAAGAGTTCCAGATGCACGAGAATTATACTATACAGGAATTGGAAATGATAGTTTAGAAGATACAAAGAACTATGAGGCTGATATTGGTTTTGAAAAAACTATAGGTACTTTTAATATTAGAACTAAGTTATTCTACTCTGTATTAAAAGACTATATTTACTACAGTGGAACAACATTTGAAAATATTGACGCGAAAATTTATGGGCTTGACATTAGTGGATTTTATTATATGAGTGAGAACTTATCATTTGATTATGGTCTAGCATATCAAAGAGGAAAAAAAGATGGAAATTATTCTGATAAAGATTTAGCTGAAATCCCACCATTAAAAGCAAATATTGCGTTAAATTATGAAGATAATAAAGCAAAATATACAGCTGAAGTATTAGCAGTTGATAATTGGAATAACTTTGATTCAAGTGCAGATGAACAAGAATTAGCTGGATATGCAGTAGTAAATCTTAAGTATAATAATGAAATATTTAAAAATATAGGACTAACACTTGGAGTTGATAATGTATTAGATAAAACATATAATTCTACAAATACTTATCAAGATATAACTTATGTAGGAACAGGCGACGTTCAATTACTAAACGATCCAGGTAGATATTTTTACGCAAATTTAAAATATAGCTTTTAAAAGCTATATTTTAATCAAAATCCATTCGAACTTGAGTTTGTCCAGTTGTACCAAACTCTTGATCAATATTATTAGCAATTTCTTTAAAATCAATTCCTTGAATTTCTTTAAGACCTTTTAAAATCTCTTTTTTGCCATTTATTAACTCTTTTGATTTAATACCATGAGAAATAGATAAACTAGCTTCTACAAATGCTGATAATTTATCACACTGTTTTAAAGCAAGTCCATCAATTGGATTGTATTTGTTTTGATTGTATTTTGATACATCATCAACTAATTTTATTTCATCTTCGTATATTTTATTTTCAAACTCTTCTTTTTTCCCATCATAAAGTCCTAGAATATATGAAAATTCATCATGTAATTCTTCTGGTACATTTGGTAAAATATCATCTTCGATTTTTTCTAGCTCATACTCAGCAATAATATCTGATAATTCATCTACACAGTATTTTACAGGAGTTATAATATCTCTTGTTAAAGCTTCTGGTAAATCATGGAATAGGGCTGTAAAGAAGTTGTTTTGAATTCTTTTATCACAAGCATTTACATCAATTGAGAAGAAATATCCAAATATTGCAACTGTAAGCATATGACCTAAAACTGAAGTTTCAGGAACTCTAGGCGTTTGTGCCCACCGTTTTTGAAATCG
Source organism: Arcobacter peruensis (assembly GCF_003711085.1). Lineage (NCBI taxonomy): Bacteria > Pseudomonadati > Campylobacterota > Epsilonproteobacteria > Campylobacterales > Arcobacteraceae > Arcobacter > Arcobacter peruensis. The sequence continues at coordinate 1,116,610 of NZ_CP032363.1, read as the reverse complement.
AAGCCTTCCACTTAAATCAATAACTTTTGCAAGTTTTTTATTTAAAGCAATTTTTCTAACACCAATTAATTCATAATAATCTTCAATTTCTTCTTCAACACTTTTTTTAACATCTTCAATATCTGTTAAAAATTGACTTGTTTGATAAACAATTGAAAATTCCCATTTAGTAGCCAAATATGATGCTGCTTTTAATATAAATCTCTCTTTTTTATAAATCTCAGGATTATTTAAATAATCTTCGAATTTTTGTAAAAAAGTTCCATTATCTATATCTTTTAAAGAAGGTGATAGTTTTGAGATAACCCAAGTGTTTATCTCTTTAGATTTTTTTTGTAAGGCTTTTCTAAATACGTCAGGTCTAATATCAGTTACTACAACTCGTCTTAAAAACTCAAAAATACCTGCTTCTATTAAGTGTGTATAGTTTACATCTTTTTCTAGTTTTGCAATAAAATATGCAATGATAAACTTATGAGCTTGTTTATCAAGCTCAACAAGTTCTACCATTCTTGGATAATCATTCCATCTTTGTATTGATGCAGATGAGAAGATTGAATCAATTATTTTTGAATTAATCAACTTTTATCCTTAGGCTTTTTCTTATCTTCTTTATCGTTTGAAAAAAACATCATTTTTTTTCCAAGAAGCATTAAAGCAACGATTATAAACATCATTAAATATATTTGCCAAGGTTCTCTCATTAATTATCCTTTTTTAATAAATCTAAGCTCTACAACTTCCCATTTTACTAAGTGCATTTATTTTTTCAACTCTACCTTCATGTCTTCCACCTTCAAAAGAGGCTTCATTCCATGCATCTACAATAGCTTCAACCATTCCAAAACCAGAAACTCGCTCGCCTAAACAAATCACATTTGCATCATTATGTTCTCTTGCCATTTTAGCTGAGTATTCATTGTGACATAGTGCTGCTCTAATTCCATCAAATTTATTAGCAGCCATGCTCATTCCAATTCCAGAGCCACAAATTAAAATACCTTTACTTCCTTCTTCTTTAAGAACATTTTCACACACTTTTGCTGCAAAATCTGGATAGTCAACTCTATCTTTTGTATTTGGTCCTAAATCAATAACTTCGTGACCTCTTTTTTCAAATAACTCTTTTACATAAGCTTTGATATCAATACCTGCGTGATCTGCACCAATATAATATTTCATTTAATATATACCTTTTTCATGATTTATTTCTATATTTTTTGTATTCATTTTTTCTTCAATTGTATCAACTTGTTTTAATACTCTATCCCATCTAATTTCTTTTTCATCATTCCATGAGAAATAAATAACCCAAGGAGTTCCAACTACAAATTTGTAAGGAACAGTTCCCCAAAATCTAGAATCATTTGAGTGGTCTCTATTATCACCCATCATAAATGTTTCATCTTCAGGTACTAAAACAGGCATCATATTAAATAATTCACTTGGATTTAATCCATTATTTACAACACTTGGATCATTGTGAATACCTGGATGTTCTTTTTTATATGGATTTACAACCCATAATTTATCTCCAACTTCAATAATATTCTCTTTTGGATAATTTGCTTTTACATACTCATTACCTTCTTTTGGATGAAGTAATAAGTTTTTATCTTTTAATGCAACGATGTCTCCACCAGTCGCTACTGCTCTTTTTACATAATGAATGGCATCATTTTTAGGATATCTAAATACTACAATATCTCCACGTTTGGGTCTAGGACCTTCAATTAAATGGCCATTATCATTAAAATCAGGAAGCATCTTAACTTCTAACCATGGTATTCTTGGTACTGGAATTCCATATGAAAATTTTTTTACAAAAAGCATATCACCAATTAAAAGAGTGTTTTTCATAGATCCACTAGGAATCACAAAAGCTTGTGCAATAAATGACATAATCACAAGAACTATAACAATAGTTCCTGTCCATGTTGATGACCAATTGTAGACTTTTCTAAACATTTATTTAGCTTCTCTTTTTTCTCTTAAGTTTGCAGCTTTAACTGTATTTTTAAGAAGCATTCCAATAGTCATTGGTCCAACTCCACCTGGAACTGGTGTTATAAATGATGCTTTTTCTTTACAATCTTCAAAATCAGCATCACCTGTTAATTTCCCAGTATCTAGTCTATTAATACCAACATCAATTACAACAGCACCTTCTTTTATCATATCAGCTTTTAAAAGATGAGGAACACCAACTGCAATAATCACAATATCAGCAGCTAAAGTCTGAGCTTTTAAATCTTTTGTTTTTGAATTACAAACAGTTACAGTTGCTTTTGCATTAATTAAAAGTGATGCCATTGGTTTACCAACAATATCAGAACTTCCAATAACACAAGCATTTTTACCAACTAAATCAATTCCATACTCTTCAAACATTCTCATAACACCAAATGGAGTTGCTGGTAAAAATGAATCTAAATTTGAAACCATTCTTCCTACATTGTAAGGATGAAAACCATCAACATCTTTTAATGGATCAATTGCTTCAAGAACAACAGTTGTATCAATATGTTTTGGTAATGGTAATTGAACTAAAATACCATCTAATGATGGATTTTCATTCATTCTTTTAATTGTTTCTAATAACTCATCTTGAGTAATCGTATCTGGCATTTCATGTACAACAGAATAAATGCCAGCATTTTTACAAGATTTTGCTTTACTAGCTACATATGTAGCACTTGCAGCATCGCTACCAACTAATATAACAGCTAAACCTGGAGTTATGTGTTTTTCTTTTATAAGTTCTTCAACTTCAACTTTTACTTCATCTTTAATTTTATTCGATAATGCTTTTCCATCTAGTAATGTCATGGGATTGAACCTTCTAATAATATGTTTTATAATGTAGATGATAATAGCTAAACTTCAATTACAAAAAGTTAAATTAAAAGTCATAATATAGATTAATAAAAAATTTAGCAAAATTTAAATATAATTGCGCCCTAAAATAAAAATACAAAAGGATCGTTTATGTTAGAGGGTATCGTAAGAGATAGTATGACAAAACAAGCAACTAAAACTTTAAGAAGAGATGGTTATTTAATAGCTAATATCTATGGAAAAGGTTTAGAAAATGTTTCAACTGCATTCAAAAAGAATGAGTTTATTAAATTTTTAAGAAATAAAGAGACTATCGCATTTGATGTTACAGTTTCAGGAACAGTTTATAAAGTAGTAGTACAAGAGTACCAAAAATGTCCATTAACTTCAGATTTATTACATGTTGATTTAATGGTTGCACAACCAGGTGTTATTGCATCTTATAAAGTTCCAGTAATTGGAACAGGTACTGCAATTGGTATTAAAAACAAAGGTCTTTTAATGACTCACACTAAAAGAGTTCCTGTTAAATGTACAATTGAAAACTTACCAGAAAACATTACTATTGATGTAACTGATTTAGATACAGGTGATAATGTTTTAATTAGAGATTTAAACTTACCAGAAACTGTTAAATGTTTCTTAGATCCAAGAGTTCCAGTAATTGGTATAATTAAAGCTAAGTAATTTAACTTTATGCATCTAATAATTGGTCTTGGAAATATAGGTGAAAAATATCAGCTAACAAGACACAATGTAGGATTTATGGTTATCGATGAGATGACCAAAAATCTTACAACTACAAATATAAATAAATCAAACTTCCAATCTACACTTTTAAAATCAGGTTATAACTTATTTTCAAAACCAACAACATATATGAATAATTCTGGTGTTGCTGTTCATTCAATTATGGAATATTATAAAATTGATATTGAAGATATTATTGTAATTCATGATGATTTAGATTTACCTTTTGGTACAGTAAAGTACAAAATAGGTGGAGGACATGGTGGTCACAACGGATTAAGGTCTATTGATGCACATTGTTCTAAAGATTATATTCGTGTACGAATAGGAATTGGAAAACCTCAAAATAAAAATGATGTTGCGAATTATGTACTTAGCAACTTTTCAAAAGAAGAATTAAATAAACTACAAGATATAATAACTCATACTATTAAAGCGATTGACGCACTTAAAACTGAAGAAATTGATCAGGTAAAATCCAAATTTACATTGAAATAAAATGAGCATATTAACAAGATATATTTTAAAAAAATATTTATTAAATTTTATTGTTGTCCTTATCTCGCTAGAACTATTTTTTGTTGGAATTGATTTCTTACAAAATTTTAAAAAGCTTCCAGATTCTGCGAACTTACAACTTTTATACGTATTATATAATGGCTTTTTTACTTTAACATTAGCACTACCATTATCTATTGTTTTTGGATGGATAGTTACATTAGTAATATTTATTAAAAACAATGAATTAGTAGCTTTTAATGCACTTGGTAGTAGAAGTAAAGATATTTATGCTCCGGTTGTAAAAATATCACTATTTCTAATATCCTTATTGATTTTAATGCAAGCAACTCCATTAGCTTACTCTTATGATCAGAAAAGAAAAATTTTACATGATGAATATTTTACAAGTACAAAAACTGATATTTTTTTAAAATATAATGATAATTATGTTTATTTCAAGAAACTTTTACCACTAGAAAAGAAAGCAGAAGGTATCCATATTTATAAGGTAAAAGATAAAGATATTATTCAATCGATTGTTGCAAGAAATGCATATTTTCAAAATAATAAATGGTATGTAGTTGATGCAAAAATTATCAATAAACCTTCACAATTAGATTTAGAAACATCGAAATTAGATATTAAATATGAAAAGTTTTTAAATACATTAGAAGGTTTTAAACCAAAAATTCTTGATAATGTATATGAATCAAAATCGAACTTCTCTATACTTGATGCAGCATCTGCATTGGTTTTATTATCAAACCAAGGTATTAATACTGATAAAATTAGAGCTGCTTTATACAATCAAGTTATTGTTTCTTTTTTCGTAATACCAATACTTTTATTAGTATTTGCCTACGCTTCATTAAATAGTAGATTTTTTAATATGGGTAAATTTACATCTTTATCTATTTTTGGAACATTAATTGTTTGGGGTGTATTTTTTATGCTTTACAAGTTTACAAATGGAGGAATTACAATTCCTGAAGTATCAATTTTATTACCTTTTATCTTATGGATAATCGGTTCTTTACTATTTTATAAAAAGAAAATGAATTCTTAGAAGGTAATTATGAAATCACATATTAAAGCATACGGAATTGTTCCTTATCTTGTTACAAAAGATGATATAAAGATATTATTATGTAAATCTGTCGCTAGTAAAGAAAAATGGGGATGTTTAAAAGGTCTTAAAGAAAAAGATGAAAATGCTTATGAATGTGCTCAAAGAGAACTATTTGAAGAAAGTAGTATTAAAGTCGAAATAGGTCTATTTGAAGATTATTTTGAACAAATAAACTTAGAAAAAGATATTGGTATTTGGTTAGTTAATGCTTCAAATATTGAAAATATAAATGAAATGTTTTTTGAGGATAAACTAAAAAACAATTTTTTATCTTGGGAAAATTCAAAAGTAAAATTCTTTTCTATTTATGATTTACCAAATATAAGAAAAAAACAAATGACTTTAATAAAAGAGATAAAAAGCTTTTTAAAGAATAAAAAACTTCATCCCTAGTCAAATCTTGATTTCATTTCAAAATAAGCATCAATACCATTAGCCATTCCTTGTGCTAATAATTTTTGATAAGTACTATTATACAGTTTCTTACCTTCTTGTGGATGCGAAATATATCCAAGTTCAACTAGTATTGATGCTTGTGGTGCATCTAATAATACCCAAAATGGACCAGGTCTAGAACCTTTGTCTTTTACCTTGTGTTTCGTTCGTACAGATGCTAGCATCTCTCTTTGTACATCAATTGAAAGTAATCTTGAGTATCTAAGCTTAGGACTATTTAATGATGAAAGAAAGGCTTGCGTATTTGAATTGCTCATTTTTCTAATATCAGACTTATTCTCTTTTGCTGCGACTCTTTTTGCACGTTCTGTTTTTGCAGGACTTAGATAATATGTTTCTATACCGCTTACTTTTGATGCATTTTTCTTAGCAACTGAGTTAGCATGAATTGATACAAATACATCTGCATTTTTTCTTAATGCTAAATCTGTTCTTTTCCCAACTTTAATAAATTCATCTTTGCTTCTAGTTAAATAGACTTTATGCCCACGTTGTTTCAAAATAGTATATAAATATTTGGCTACTTTTAAAGTAACAACTTTTTCATATTTCTTATTTGATCCAACTGCACCTGGATCATGTCCACCATGCCCTGCATCAATTACTATTGTTTTACTTTGGAAGTTTTTATATGGAGTTGTTTTTACTTTTTTAGTGTTATTAGAGCTTTTTGAAATTCCAGAGATTTTTATAGTTAATTTTCTTTTATTTAAAATATAGTAAACTTTTAAATTCTTCTTATCTGAAATTCTAATTCTCGTTTTATCTTTATCTTTTGAAGAAACTATAATTCTTCTTAATCCGTCTATTGATAATTTAATTGGTTTTGTATATTTAAACTTACCTTTTAAATCAAACACATCTTCATAATATCCATTGTTTTTATATGCTACATAAGCTAGGTCTTTTTTTGAAAAGTTTTTATTAAATTCTATTACTATAGAGTTGTCTTTTGTATTTATTGATCTTATTTCATTATCATTATCTATAAAATTATTCAAATTTTGATTTTCTTTTACAGGAACGATTTCTTTTTTAATTTCTTTTTTTACTTGTTTCTTATTGTTTAAATCACGTATATTTATGATTATTTGTTTTTCTTTTACTGTATAAAATGTTTTTAAATTCTTTTCATTTGCTAATACAATTCTAAGTGTTTTAGCCTTAAATTGACCTATTGATATTTTCTTAATATTTTTTATTTTTAAAACTGTAGGCTGTGCATCTTTGAAATTACCATTTATATCAAATACATCTTTGTAAATACTTCCTTGATGCAGTTCAAAGAATCTTATATAATCTTTTGATACTTTATTATTAAAGTTAATAATAATAGAGTCATTTTGAGTATAAACTGATTTAATTGTATATTTACTATTTGAATTTATAGAAGTTGATTTCTGAGTAGTTTTTATATCTCGTTTACGTAGTATTTCTAATTTCTTAACATCAGGTGTAGTGTTTTTATTTAGTTTTTTACCTAATATAATAAGTTTTTCTAGCTCTTCTATTTTTGAGGCATTGTCTTTTCTTAGAACTGCTTTTAAATAAGCCATTTTTGCAGCACGATACTCTTCTTTGTAATCTGCAGCACTAAGTGCTGAGATTGAAAAGATTAAATACGTTAATATTAGAATAAAAAACCTGTTAAAAATTTTTATTCTCCTTGAGTTAATTTTGTAATTAATTCTTTAACTGTAATTATTTTATTTACTCTATAACCATTTGCTCCTGAGAAAAATAGTCCTGTGTCTAAATCTCCATTATATGCAGCACCAAGTCTATCAGCAATACAATATCCTACCGCTTTAGCTTCAACACCTCTATTACAAGGTGCTACACAGTTTGAAATACACTGTACTTTCGGAGCTGTATTATTAGCCATTGAAAATTGTAAATTAGTTCTAACTGATCTTGCTGGTAATCCAACAGGAGATTTTCCTAATTTAATATCTTCAGATTTTGCATTTAATAATACATTTTTTAAATTAGGATGAGCATCACACTCAAAAGTACCAATAAATCTTGTAGCCATTTGTACACCAGTACATCCCATAGCTTGAAATTTATCAATATCATTTTTATCCCATACTCCACCTGCTGCAATAATTGGAATATCTTCACCCCAGTTTTTTGCTTCTTCAATAACTGGACCCACAATATTTTCTAATTGAAACTCTTCTTTGAAACAATCTTCATATTTGAAACCTTGGTGTCCACCACTTAAAGGACCTTCAACAATAATTGCATCAGGAACTCTATTGTATTTTTTCCATTTTTTACAAATAAGTTTTAATGCTCTTGCACTTGAAACAATTGGAACTAGTGCAACATCTGGAAAGTCTTTTGTAAATTCTGGCATATTTGTAGGTAATCCAGCACCAGTAATAATGATATTAATACCTGCTTCACAAGCATCTTTTACCATTCTTCCATAGTCATTACATGCATGTAAAATATTACAAGCTAATGGAGCATCTCCACAAATTTTTCTAGCATTTGCTACAATTTCAAAAAATGAATCTCTTGAGTAAAAGTTTAAAGCATCTTTTGGCTTATCTTTTCTCATTACAACATTAACATTTTCACTTTTATTTCTGTAGTATCCTGTTCCAACTGAAGAAATAACACCAAGTGCTCCTTCTTTAGAAACATTTCCAGCTAATTGGTCCCAGCTTATTCCTACACCCATACCACCTTGGATAATAGGGTGTTTTATCTCGTATTTTCCTATCTTCAAAATTAGCCCTTTTATTTTATAATTATCTTAGCGAAATTCTTTTTACCTTTTTGTAAAATGTACTCACCAATTTGTAAATTTAGTTTATCATCACTTACTTTTTCTTGATTAAGTGATACAGCATTCGCTTTTACATCACGTCTTGCTTGTGAAGTTGAATTTACAAGTTTAGCTTCAACTAAAGCTTGACAAATCCAAATCTCTCCTTCAAAAGTATATTCATTCATATCTGTTGGGATGTCTTTTTTTGCAAAAACTTTTTTAAATTCTGCTTTTGCTTCTTCACCTTTTCCCTCTCCATGAAATCTATCGACAATTTCAATAGCAAGTGAATCTTTTACATCTTTTGGATGTAATGTTTTGTTTTCTACACCTGTTTTTAAAGCAGCTATTTCATTTAACGATTTTGAAGATAATAATTCAAAATATCTCCACATTAATTCATCAGAAATAGATAATACTTTTCCAAACATATCAAAAGCTTCATCGGTAACACCAATATAGTTACCTAATGATTTTGACATTTTTTGAACGCCATCTAATCCTTCTAAAATTGGCATCATTAATACAGCTTGTTGTTTTTTACAATTATACGCTTTTTGTAATGTTCTTCCCATTAAAAGATTAAACTTTTGATCTGTTCCACCAAGTTCTATATCTGTATTCATAGCAACAGAATCATAACCTTGTAGTAAAGGATACATAAATTCACTAACAGCAATAGGAGTATTAGACTCATATCTTTTTGAAAAATCATCTCGTTCAATCATTCTAGCAACTGTTAGATTTGAAGCAAGTGAAATTAAGCCACCAGTACCCAATTCTTTCAACCATTTAGAATTAAACATAACTTCTGTTTTTGATTCATCTAAGATTTTAAAAACCTGTGTTTTATAGCTTTGTGCATTATCTAATACATCTTGTTCACTTAAAACTTTTCTAGTTTCACTTTTCCCTGTTGGATCACCAATTGTTGCAGTAAAATCTCCAATTAAAAATTGAACAATTCCTCCAAACTTTTGAAATAGTGCTAGTTTTTGAATTAGTACTGTATGTCCTAAGTGTAAATCAGGTGCAGTTGGATCAAATCCTGCTTTTACATAAAAGTTTTCACCTGTTTCATAATATCTTTTGATCAATTTTTCAATTGACTCAATATCAATAATTTCAGATGTTCCTCTTTTAATCTCTTCTAGTGCTTCTTGAACTTTGTTTTCCATTAATTTTATGCCTTTTTACTACTTGTTATATGCATCTTTTTTTGATGAGAATTCTATAACTTTTACTTTTCTTTCTATAATTTTTCTTACTTCATCAATATTAGATTTATTTATTTCAAATTCAATATCACAATATTGTCTATATAGATGTTGCTGTCTACCATACTCAACAGAAAGAATATATCCTTCATATTGTGACATATAAGTAAGAACTCTTGCTAGTTCACCTTTTGTATTTGGCATACTAACTACCATTTTATATTGGTACAAAGTATCTTTTGTCCATTTACAAAATAGCATTTGATGTTTATTTTTTATTTTATCATAGGCTTTATCACACATCTTGTGATGAATAACCGCTTCGTTTCCATTTTTAAATGCAACCATATCATCGCCAAATTTAGGATGACAACAGTGGTCAAATGATACAGAATTTATACTAAAATTTGAATATATTAAGATATTATCAAACTTAAATTCTTTAATTTTACTAGTAAGTATTTTAAAACGTGTAAGGATACCTCTATCTTTAACAATATTTTTTTCAATTGTCTGCTTTACATGCTTGAAATAATCAAGGATTTCTGAAATTTTATGTGGTGTATCAATATCATATTTTTGTGATACTTGCATGTTATATCTAGAGAAAACAGTATCAATAATGTTTTTTCCATACATCTCATCTATTTCTTTTATTTTATGTCCACAAAGAAGCTTGATTTGTTTTTTTGCTCTTGACGTTTTAACCATATCTACCCATGAACACCTAGCTATTACTATATCGCCTGTTTCTATTGTAACAATATCAGTACTTTTAAGTTCTGTTAATAAGGGCTTCCTGATTTTATTAATAAGACATGATACTGCGCTTTTACCAACATCTGTATGTACTGCAAATGCAAAATCATAAGCAGTTGAACCTACTGGTAAATTAAATATTTGGCCCTTAGGTGAGTAAACAACTATTTCTTCTGTATATAAATCATCTTTTGTTTCTTGATAAAATTCTTCAACGTTCTCATTTGAAAATTCCAAAGATTTTAACCAGTTTAAATTTGTAGTTTGTTTAGCACCTGATTTGTATTTCCAGTGTGCGGCAATACCAAATTCAGCTACTTTATTCATTTCAAATGAACGTATCTGAATCTCATAAATTTTTGAATTATAAAAAACAGTTGTATGTATAGTTTGGTAACCATTTTCTTTAGGTGTTGCAATATAATCTTTAAATCTTGAAATAAGTGGCTTATATTCTATGTGAATACATCCTAAAACTTTATAACAATCAATATCATCATCAACTAAAATTCTTATTGCAAAAAGATCTAAGACTTCATCTATTGAAATACCTTTTCTTTGCATTTTTAAGTAAATAGAATAATGATGTTTAATTCTACTATAGATTTTAATTTTATCTAAGTCATAACCATTTTTTTCAAGTAGTTTTTTTGTTGTTGAAATAAATGTATTAAAAGTTAATTGAATAGCATGCTGTTCTTCTTGTAAAAAATCATCAATTATTTTATATTCTTTTGGATAAATATAATAAAAAGCTAAATCTTCTAGAGCATTTTTTAAAGTAGAGATTCCTAATCTATTAGCAATTGGAACATAAACTACAAGTGTCTCTTCAGCAATTCTTTTTTGTTTATTAGATGGTAGTGCGTCAAGTGTCAGCATATTATGTAATCTATCACATAATTTTACGACTAATACTCTTACATCATCAATTGATGCAATTAGCATTTTTCTAAATGTTAGTGCTGATGAAATTAGTTTTGAATCATTTGTGTTATTTGAAGAGATGAATTCATTTTCTCTTATTTCTACAATTTTTGTAAGACCATCAACCATATGAGCAATATCACTTCCCCAACGTTCTTTAACATAATCAAGCGAGAAGTTTGTATCTTCTACTACATCATGAAGTAGGGCAGTTGCAATAATTGACTCTTCATTAGAAAAATGTGCAGTAATACAAGCTACTAAAATTGGATGAACACAATAAGGTTCGCCACTTTTTCTATATTGACCTCTATGGGCTTCTATTATAAAATCTATTAAATCTTTTAATTTGGGAGTTATTGTAGTTTGAGCTTCAAGCTCTTTGATAGCATCTTCGACATTATTAATATGTCGAACTTTGTTAATAAATGGATCCATACTTAAATAGACAAGTTATAAAAGCTAGGCTTTTATAACTATTCTTTGTCTACTAAACCTTCAATTTTTAATAAACCACTTGCAATTTCATCAATTGCAATATCAGTGTATTTCATTTTTTGAGTGTTTTGCTCTAATAAAGGTTTTGCACCTTTACTTAATTCATCTGCTCTTTGACCAACAGCAATAGCTAAAATATATCTATCATTATTTACTTGTTTTAAAGCTTGTGACATTCTTTCTTCTAATCTCATATTTTTTCCTTGATTTAAATTCTTACTTAACGATTGAACATTTACTTGTATCACCATTGATGATTTTAAGTAAATTTCCTTTTTCATTCATATTTGCTACTACTATTGGTAATTTATTATCTTTTGCTAATGCAATTGCTGTATCATCCATAACTTTGATATGATCTTCTAAAGCTTGATCATAAGAAATAGTATCTAATTTTACTGCATCATCAAATTTCATTGGATCTTTATCATAAATTCCATCAACTTTTGTTGCTTTAATTAATAAAGAAGCTCCAATTTCTGTTGCTCTTAGTGTTGCTGCTGTATCTGTAGTAAAGTAAGGATTTCCTGTACCTGCACTAAAAATAACAACTCTGTTTTTTTCTAAATGTCTAGCTGCTTTTCTTACAATAAATGGTTCAGCAATTTGCTCCATTTTAATAGCTGTTTGTAATCTTGCATTTAAACCTTTATGCTCTAGTGCTTCTTGCATAGCAATACCGTTAATAACAGTACCAAGCATTCCCATGTAATCACCACTAGTTCTTTTGATAATACCATCAGCTGCTGCGCTTACACCTCTAATAATATTTCCACCACCAATAACAATACCAACCTCCACATCATTGTCTACAAGTTCTTTAATCTCTTCAGCTATATAATCTAGTATTTTCGTATCAATACCATAACCTTCTTCGCCTGCTAATGCTTCACCTGAAAATTTTACAAGTACTCTTTTGTTCATGTGTGTGTCCTTTATAGTTTTGCGATTTTATCTTAAATTTGTTTAATTTCTAATTAATAAACTAGCTAAGTGCCCATTCATAAAATGGAATCACATTAATTTTAAAAGTATCATGAGAAATTTTTTCATCATTTGATACTGTAATAATATTTAACTCTTTAATCTCATATTCATCCATAATTTTATAGATTTTTCTTAGTGTTGATTTTACTAAAAAGCTATTGAAAAATGGAATCCCTACAATTGCTAATTTTTTGGATTTTATATAAAAATCGATATTATCAAGATAATAGATATTTTTATATTTATCAATAAGTTCTAAAAAAATCATATTTGTAAACTCATTTTTGAACTTTTTATGATGTGAAATTGAGTTTAAAAAAGAGTGATTATATGAATATATTTTTTTATTTGCTTTTTCTTGATTATATTTTTCTACAAAATATATTGTTTTATTGATTTCTAAAGTTTTACATGTTTCATAAAACTTATCTTTTGATATTTTTATTTTATTTTTTAAGTTAGTGAATAGTTGATATAAAGATTTCTTTTCATCAATATTTTCAAAAAGTAGTTTTAATATTTCAAATTGAGTGTCATTTTGAGCTTGTAATTTTATTATTTCTTGTAGTCTTTGAACTTTTTTATGTTCTTCAATATTTATTATTTCAGGTAGGTTTCCATATTTAAAAAAGTTATTAAAACTTTGTGTAATATTTTGATGTCGATTATCATGAAGTAAATACTCTTCAAAATCTAAAGCACTAACAGTAATATTTTTGAATCCTCTTATACTTTTTGGTGTATTTGTAGAAATAATTACATTATCACAATATGGTAGTTCAAACTCAAAAGAGAAATTTTCAAGAACTAAAACTGTAATTTGATTCTGTCTTAAATATTTATCTAAGTTATCTATAATTTCTTCTAAGTTATTTCTTGAATCTTTTAGGTCTATGTAAATATAATCTTTACTTTTAAAATTTGATAAAAAATCATAAATAAGATAACTCTTCCCTGTTTTACTAGCACCTGTTATAATAGTTTTTGGATGAGTAATTCTTATTTTACGTTCTATGAAATTTATTTTTGAAAAGTTTAATTCATAACAGTTTTCAAGTGTTTTCATAATTTATTTTTTACTGTTTACTAAAACTATTGCTTCTTTAATTGCATTTATATAACTTTTTAAATTTACTTTTTCATTTTTGTAAGCAATATTAAAAGCAGTTCCATGATCAACTGATGTTCTAATAATTGGTAAGTTTAAACTTACATTTATACTTTGATCAAAATATAAGGCTTTTAATGGTGCTAAGCCTTGATCATGATACATAGCTACAAAGTATTTATAGTTTTTTCTTGACATTGGAGAAAATGCAGTATCAGGAACAAGAGGTCCCGTAAAAACTTTTTTATCAAGCATTTTATTTGCATTTTTTATTGCTTTGAATATTTCAACTTCTTCATTACCTAAAACGCCATTATCACTTGCGTGTGGATTTAATCCTAAAACACCAATCTTTTTTGATTTTACACTTTTTTGAAAGTCGATTAAAAACCTTGTTAAATCTTCAACATTTATTTTTTTAGGAACTTTTTTTAAAGGAATATGTTCTGTAAAAAGGCTTACAAACATTTTCTTACAACCTAGCATCATGATTGCATTTTTACCAAAATAATCTCTTAATACTTCTGTATGACCTTTATAAGTTATATCTGCTTTACTCCAAGCTTCTTTATTTATAGGAAGTGTACAAATTGCATCTACTTGTTTTTTATCTGCTAATTTAATTGCATCCATAAATGAATCAAAAGAATATTTTCCAGATTTTTTTGTTACATCTCCTGGTTTTATTTCAAAATCACCTTTTGTTTCAAAAGTTTTGAAATCTTTTGGAATTTTTATATTTAATTGTTTTGAGGCAGCTTTCAATAAGTTCTTATTTATACAATAAATAGGTTTACAAATTTTAGCTATTTTTTCATGAGAAAGTAGGGCTATTTCTATTCCTATTCCATTTATATCGCCAATACTAATAGCTATTTTAGGTTTCATATTAATTCTTTCATATCAATAATCGCTTTTTCAAGTCCTGTAAATACAGATCTTGCAATTATAGTTTGCCCAATATTTAATTCACTAATATGTTTAATTGAAGAAATTAGTGTTACATTTTGATAGTTTAAGCCATGTCCTGCTGCAACTTGAAGTTTCTTTTTATTTGCAGTCTTAGAAGCTTTTTTAATCTCTTTTATTGATTGTTTTAGCTTCTTTTTTAACTCTTTTCTTGGAAGTTCTAATTCTTTTATTGTATGATGAGTATTTGAAAGTCCTGAGTTTAACATTGCATATACATTTGCAAAAGTTCCTGTATGTAGTTCAATCCATTCAACATTTAATTTTGAAGAAAGTTCAATTACTTCTTCATTTGGATCAATAAATAATGAAACTTCAATTTCATTATCATGAAGTTTTTTTATTACTTTTTCAAGTTTTTTATAGTTTCCTTTAACATCTAATCCACCTTCTGTTGTCACTTCAGCTCTATTTTCAGGAACTAAGGTAGCACGTGAGGGTTTCATCTTACAAACTATATCAATAATATCTTCATTTATTGAACATTCTAAGTTTACAGGAAGTGCAGATTGTTCACATATAACTTTTGCATCATTATCATGAATATGTCGTCTATCTTCTCTTAAGTGAATTGTGATTTGATCAGCACCTGCAAGTTTACAAATTGATAAAGCATCAATTGGATTTGGGTCGTTTATTTTTCTAGCTTCTCTTAAAACTGCAATATGGTCTATATTTACTCCAAGTAACATGCTACTTCCTTTTAATTATTATATTAAGCTAAATCTTTTAATGTAGCAATATTTGCTGCAAGCTTGTTATGTACTTCTAAATACTCATCTTCAGGTTTAGAATCAGCAACTACTCCTGCTCCTGCTTGAAAAATTACAGTATCTTCTGTAAGCATTGTTGTTCTAATAGTAATTGCTGAGTCCATGTTTCCATCGAAACCAAAATATGCAATACTTCCTGAATAGAAATTTCTTTTTATACCTTCAAATTGTGCTATTAATTCCATAGCTCTAATTTTTGGAGCTCCTGTCATTGTTCCTGCTGTAAATGTTGCTGCAAATAAATCAAACATGTCATACTTTTCATCTATCATTGCTTCAACATCTGAAACAATATGCATTACATGTGAGTATCTTTCAATTCTCATCAAATCAGTCACTTTTACAGTTCCTGGTTTTGCAACACGTCCAACATCATTTCTTCCTAAATCGACAAGCATTAAGTGCTCAGCTCGCTCTTTAGTATCAGAAATTAGCTCTTTTTCCATTTCTAAATCTTTATCAATTGTAGAACCTCTTTTTCTTGTACCAGCAATTGGACGAAGAAGTAAGTGTCCATCTTGAAGTTTTATCATAACTTCAGGTGAAGAACCTGCAATAGAAAAGTCTTCATATTCTAAAAAGAAAAGATATGGACTTGGATTTTTACTTCTTAAAGCTCTATAAAAACTAAAGTGATCTACTTTTGCTTTTTGTATAAATCTATTTGACATTAAAATTTGGAAAACATCACCTGATTTGATCATCTCTTTAGATTTTGCAACCATTTCAAAGAATTTTTCTTTTGAGAAATTGAATTTACCTTCATCTAATAAAACAGCTTTTTTGGGAGCTTGATAATTATATGGAGTATATAAGTTTTTTTCAATTTTATCTAATTCATCTTTTTTAGATTCAACAGAAGTTAACATAACAAGTTTAGAAGTTTTATGTGAAAAACCTAAAATGATATTTGGTCTTATTAAATCTAAATCAGGAATATTTAATTGATCTACTAAATTATTCATTGAATCTTTTAGTTTAGGTTCAAACTCTTTGCCAATATCGTAACCAATATTTCCAATAAAGCCATCAACTAATCCAATACCTAATTCTTGTGCTTTTTGTTTGTAAAATTTTTTATCAAATTTCTTATAGTATTCTTGCAAAAACTTTAATGGGTTTGAAGTAACTTCAAAAATTTTCCCTTCTTCATTTTTGTGATAACAAACACCATTTTCATACCAAACTCGCTCTCTTGCGCCTATTACTATAAAAGAGTAATTCCCATCACTAGAATTTATTGTACTTTCGAAAAGAAATGTAATTTCTTCTTTATAAGATTCTTTAATTTTTTCATAAATTGAAACTGGAGTAAATTGGTCTAAAAAAAGTTCTTTACTATAAAAATTCATATATCCCTAACTTCTTAAAATTTAAGTATGTAAGCACTTGATAAGTTTAGCTTACTTTTAATATTTTCAATATTATCATTTGCACTTGCTCTTGATGAATATGGACCAATTAGAACTTTATTATAAATCTTACCTTTTACTTCAACTTGATGAACTTTATATTTTAAATTAGCATTTTTAATTTTACTAATATATGAATTTGAAGGTTTTTTAGAAAATGCTCCTATTTGTACAAAGTAACCTTTTGGTGCACTACTTGAAATATTATTTACTAATTCTTTTACAGATTTTTTAGTTTCTTTTTTAACCACTGGTTTTTGCTTAATTACTTTTTTAACCACTGGTTTTTTTGCAATAACTTTCTTCTCTGGAGCAATTTGTGCTTCAATCTTTTTGATTGTTTCATCTAGAATTTCATCTGAAGTTTTTGTTTTAACTTCTTCAGGTATTTCTTCTTTATTTATTGCATTAATTTTTTCTTCTGAACTTACTTCTTTTTCTACATTATCTTTTTTAATTCTTTCATTCATTATCTTTTGAAAGTTTTCTTCTATGTTAGAATCTTCAGTAGTAGTTTTTGTTTCAATTGGATCAGTTTTATTTGAAGTAAAAGTATCTTCTTTTGAAGTATCAGTTAAAAGGCGTATCACTATAATAGTAAGTAAAAATAAAATTACAAGAATAAGACCTAATATTAGGTACTTTTTCTTATTAGTCTCTTCATTAGAACTTGGATTATCAAGCATTATATTACCTAGTTCATTATCTATAGGTTCTTTAATACTTTCATTTTGAATAGTATTATTTTGACCTATTGAAGTTTGTACTTCTTCTAATTCACTTAGTTTTTGCTCTAGTTCATCTCTTTCTTGTTGAAGTTGAACTTTTTTTATAAACTCTTCGCCTTTTATTTCCATAACTGATCCTTATTAAATAAAATTAATATTATAAATACTCACTAGTAAGTAGATTGATTGTAAATCACAAAATTAGATGCAAGTTCTTTTAACTCATTTGCAATTGTTTCTTGTAATTTAGTGTTTTCAATATCATCTAATACATCACACATTTTATTTGCAATGATTTCAAACTCTTTTTCTTTCATTCCACGTGCTGTTAATGCAGGAGATCCTACTCTAATCCCTGATGTTACAAATGGAGATCTTGTTTCACCTGGTACTGTATTTTTATTTACAGTAATTCCAGCATTTCCTAATGCAGCATCTGCATCTTTTCCTGAGAATTCTTTATTAAGAAATGATACTAATACTAAGTGATTATCTGTTCCACCAGATACAATATCATATCCTCTTGAAACTAGTACTTCACCAAGAACTTTTGCATTTGCTTTTACTTGTTTTGCGTAATCTTTCCAAGCAGGACTTAGAATTTCTTTAAATGCTACTGCTTTTCCAGCAATTACATGTACTAATGGTCCACCTTGTAATCCTGGGAAAATAGCAGAGTTTAATTTCTTTGCTATATCTTCATCATTACACATTATCATTCCACCTCTAGGTCCTCGAAGTGTTTTATGTGTTGTAGTTGTTACTACATCTGCATAAGGGAATGGACTCATATGCTCACCCGCTGCAACTAATCCCGCAATATGTGCAATATCAGCAAATAAAATAGCTCCAACTGCATCAGCAATTTCTCTAAATTTAGCAAAATCAATTTCTCTAGCATATGCAGAAGCACCACAAACAATAATTTTCGGTTGAACAATTTTAGCAATATCCATTACTCTTTCATAATTAATTCTTCCATCTAATTCTACACCATAATAAAAAGGAGTATAGTTCTTACCTGAAAATGATGGTTTTGAACCATGAGTTAAATGTCCACCATGAGATAAATCCATACCAAGAATTTTATCACCAGCTTTTAATAGTGCTGCATATACTGCACCATTAGCTTGAGAACCTGAATGAGGTTGTACATTTGCATAATTACATCCAAAGATTTCACAAGCTCTATTTATTGCAAGTTGCTCAACTTTATCAGCTTGCTCACAACCACCATAATATCTTTTATAAGGGTAACCTTCTGCATATTTATTAGTAAATACTGAACCCATTGCTTGCATTACTGCTGGAGATGTAAAGTTTTCACTTGCAATCATCTCTAAATGGTCTGTTTGTCTTTCTAATTCATTTTCACATATTTCAAATACTTCTGAATCTGCTTCTTTTAGGTTTGCGTTTGATATATAGTTCATTTTATATTCCTTATTTATCTTCTTCACTATCATCGTGAAGGTTTATTTCATTTTTAATTGGTTTCATTGCAGGGAAAAGTAACACATCTCTAATTGAATGCTCATTTGTAAGCATCATTACTAATCTATCAATACCAATTCCTTGACCTGCTGTTGGAGCCATACCATATGATAGGGCATTTACAAAGTCTTCATCCATTTCATGAGCTTCATCATCTCCACCAGATTCTTTTGCTTCCATTTGACCTTCAAATCTTTGAAGTTGATCAAGAGGATCATTAAGTTCTGAGAATGCATTTGCTATTTCTTTTCCACCAATGAATAATTCAAATCTATCAGTTAAATGAGGTTTCTCATCATTTCTTCGTGCAAGTGGAGAAATTTCAACTGGGTATTCTGTAATAAAAGTAGGGTTGATTAATTTATCTTCAACATATTCATCAAATAATTCACCTTGAAGTTGTCCTAGATTCATTTTTTCATTTACATCAACATTTGCAGCTTTTAAGTGTGCAATAATTTTATCTTTATCTTCTGTAATATCAGCGGGAACTCCACCAATAGTAGTTAAAGATTCAATTAATGGAATTTCAGTAAAGTTTTTAAAATCTATTTCAAGTTCACCATAAGGTAAAACAGAAGGCAATTCTAAATGTTCAAATAAAAATTCAAAGTATTCTTTTGTAAGTTCAATTAAATCTTTATACGTTTTATATGCCCAATAAAATTCGATTGATGTAAACTCAGGATTGTGTGTTGCATCCATTCCTTCATTTCTAAAACATCTATTGATTTCAAATACAGCTTCAAAACCACCTACAATACATCTTTTTAAATATAACTCAGGTGCAATTCTTAGGAATCTATCTACACCAAGTGCATTATGATGAGTTGTAAATGGCTTAGCATTTGCTCCTCCTGCAATTGGATGCATCATTGGAGTTTCAACTTCTAAGAAACCTTTATTTTCAAAAAATCTTCTTGTTAATGAGATAACTCTAGATCTAATATGAAAAGTTTTTCGCACTTCAGAGTTCATAATAAGGTCTAAGTATCTTTGTCTATATCTTAACTCTTTGTCTTGAATACCATGGTATTTTTCAGGAAGTGGAGAAATTGATTTAGTTAGAATTTTTAAACCATCTACATGTAAAGATAATTCACCTTTACCTGTAACAAATGGATACCCAGAAACTTCGATAATATCACCAACTTCAACAGTTTTTTTGAAAATATTATTATAAAAACCTTCGGGTAAAAAATCTCTACTTACATAAATTTGTAATAATCCAGATTCATCTTCTATTTTTAAAAAAGAGGCTTTCCCCATAAGTCTGAAGAATTTAATTCTTCCTGCAACTGTATAGTTTCTATGTTCATCTCTTTTATCTTCTTTTTGAAATATATCGCTATTTACATTAATAAATTTTCCAATTGTAGTGTTTCTTGTACTTTCATTTGAATAAGGATTAATACCTGCTTCTCTTAATTTTTCAGCTTTTTCTATTCTTTGTTGTATATATTTATTTTCGAACAATCTAATATTCCTTTATTTGTTTTCTTCTGTTTTATTTACTATGCTTTGTAATTTTTCTTTTACAGTATTAATTTGTTCTTCTGTTACAGTTGTAGTATTTGAAATTGTTTCTTCAACTTTTTTTACTACTTCTTCTTCTACAGATTTCTTAACATCATTAATTGTGCTTTCAACACCTTCTTTGATATCTTTTTTTGTCTCTTCTAAACTTTTTTCAATATCTTCTTTTAATTCTTTTGCTGGTGTTTCCTCAGTTTTTGTAGCATCTTTTGCAGTATCAACAACTGTATCAACAGTTTTTTCAATACTTGAAGTAATTGAAGAAGTGTCAAGTTTTATGATATATGAACCAACACTTATTAAATGTGGCATTACAACAGAACCTGCTGTCTTATTATCAATAGCATTTTTGAAAGATTGAACTTGATATAAAGCGTAAGCAATAACTGAAAAAATTAAAAATACTTTCGCAGCTCCAAATACGAATCCAAAGATTCTATCAAATAATCCTAGGCCACTTGCAGAAAATATTTTACTAACAATTACACCTAAAGCATAAACAATAATCCAAAAACCAACTAAGGCAACAATAAAACCAATTAGTTTAATAGTAGTTTGATTTTCTAATGCTAAAACAGGAGCAATTAAATTACCAATATCAGCTGATACTCTTGATGCTACAAAAATTGCACCAATAATTCCAATGATTCCAAATACTTCTTTAATTAGACCTCTAAATAGTCCCTTAAGTCCTAAAACTAACGTAATACCTAGTATTACCATATCAAAAATTGTAAACTCTTGCATAGATTTCCTTTACATAATATGCGCTATTGTATCTAAAAGTTTTAAAATTAAAGTTTAAAAAAACTTTTGACTTTAATTTAAACTTTTTTAGATAAAATCCAATTATGATAAAAAGATACCCAACAAAACAAATATTCGTAGGAAACGTACCAGTTGGTGGCGATGCCCCAATTCCTGTTCAGTCGATGTGTTTTACTAAAACTTCTGATATTGAAGCAACTGTAGAACAAATAAGAGCTTTGCACTTTGCAGGTGCAGATATTGTAAGACTTGCTGTACCAAATAAAGAAGCAGCACTTGCTTTAAAAGAGATAAAAAAGCAAGTAGATTTACCAATAGTTGCAGATATTCATTTTCACTATAAATTAGCATTAATAGCAGCAGAATCTGTAGATTGTATTAGAATTAATCCAGGAAATATTGGCGATAGAAAGAGGGTTGCTGAAGTAGTAAAGGCTTGTAAAGAAAGAAAACTTCCAATAAGAATTGGAGTAAACTCAGGCTCACTAGAAAAGCAATTTGAAGATAAATATGGTCAAACTCCTGAAGGTATGGTTGCAAGTGCTGATTATAATATTAAGTATCTAGAAGATTTAGATTTTACTGATTTAAAAGTATCACTAAAAGCATCAGATGTTCAAAGAACAGTGCAAGCTTATAGAACTTTAAGACCTATGAATAACTATGCTTTTCACCTTGGAGTTACTGAAGCTGGAACGCAGTTTCACTCTACAATTAAATCATCAATTGCTTTAGGTTCATTATTACTTGATGGAATTGGAGATACTTTAAGAGTTTCAATGACGGGTGAATTAGAAAAAGAGATTGAAGTAGGAAAAGCAATTTTAAAAGATGTTGGAATTGCAAAAGAGGGATTAAATATTATTTCTTGTCCAACTTGTGGACGAATTGAAGCTGATTTAGTAAAAGCAGTTGCCGAAGTTGAAAGAAGAACAAAACATATAAAAGCTCCTTTAGATGTATCTGTTATGGGATGTGTTGTAAATGCAATTGGAGAAGCTAAAAGTGCGGATGTTGCAATTGCCTTTGGAAAAGGTTCTGGTTTGGTTATGAAAAAAGGTGAAATTATTGCTAAGTTGTCTGGCGATGAATTAATTAATAAATTTTTAGAAGAAGTAGAATTTGAAGCAGAAAAAAGAACATAATGGATAGCGTTTATAGTATAAATATTGAAAGAGCAGTACTTAGTTCAATATTATTTAATCCTGAAGAGTTAGAAGATGTTTTAGCTTCATTGAAACCCAAAGATTTCTATCTTCCTGCACATCAAAAAATATATCAAGTGATGATTCAACTTCATGATGATGATATGCCAATTGATGAAGAGTTTATTAGAAAAAGAATTAGTTCAAAAGACGTAGATGATTCTATATTAATTGAAATTCTTTCAGCAAATCCTATTACAAATACAATAGCTTATGTAAGAGAAATAAAAGATGGTTCTGTAAAAAGAGAACTTGCTACATTAGCTACTACTATTAAAAAAGTAGCACTTGAAGAAGAAGTTAGTGGAAACGAAGCTCTTGATACTGTTCAAGGTGAATTATATAAAATATCTACAGATTCTGCTACTTCTGAACTTAAAGATATGCAAGAAATTACAGGTGATACTCTTTCATATATTGAAAGAATGAAAAAACTTGGAAATAAACACTTAATTGGTGAAACAACAGGTTTTGATGCACTAGATAGAAAAACAACTGGATTTAATGAAGGGGATTTAATTATTATTGCTGCACGTCCTGCAATGGGTAAAACAGCACTTGTTTTAAATATGGCTTTAAAAAATGTTGAAGCAAATAAAGGTGTGATTTTTTTCTCACTTGAAATGCCAGCTGAACAACTAATGTTAAGAATGCTTGCAGCAAAAACTTCAATACCTTTACAAAATCTTAGAAAAGGTGATATGAGTGATAATGAATGGAGTCAATTAAGTGGCGCATTTGATGATATGAATACAAAAAAGCTATTTGTTGATGATGGCGGAAGTATTAATATTAATCAACTTCGAGCACGGGTTCGAAAATTAGCTCAAAATGAAGATAATAATATTTCATTAGTAATTATTGATTACCTTCAATTAATGCAAGGAACTGGAAATAAGGATAGACACCAAGAGGTATCAGATATATCAAGAGGTTTAAAAATGCTTGCAAGGGAGATGAAAATCCCAATTATAGCCTTGTCACAGTTAAACAGGGGACTTGAAAATAGACCAGATAAAAGACCAATGCTTTCAGATTTAAGAGAATCGGGAGCTATTGAGCAAGATGCGGATATTATTATGTTTGTATATAGAGATGATGTATACAAAGAAAGAGATGAAGCGCGAAAAGAAAAAGAAGCAAAAGATAAAGGTGAAGAGTATCGATCATCTTTTGTAAATAAGCCTGTTGAAGAAGCAGAAGTAATTATTGGAAAACAAAGAAATGGACCAATTGGAACTGTTAAACTTGATTTCCAAAAAGCACTTACACGATTTGTAGATAAAGAGAATGATATGAGTTCGACTGCACCAATTGAAGTTGTATTTGAAAATGTTGCAGATGTAGAGAGAGAAACTAATATGGATATGCCTGATATCTTGTAAGCTTAAATAAAATAATTAATTTAATATTTTAATTAATTATTTTATTATTTATAGATAATCTTAAATATTATTTTAATATAAAGGATTATTTATGAAAAAAGGTTTTTCTCTTTTAGAGTTAATATTCGCTATTGTTGTTATTGGTATTATTGCATCTTTTGCTATACCAAAATATTTAGATACACGTGATTCTGCTTTAGTTTCAACTCTTAAGAGAGATATTGGAACAGCTACTACATCTATTCAAAGTTATCATTTAGTTGAAGGAAATATTACTAAAATTTCTGAGGCAGTGACTTTAAATCCAACTAATTGGACTGTTGAAGATTTAAAAATCACTTATAAAGAAGGTGATACAGATTGTGCAGTTTTAGAAGTGACAAAAGAAGATACAGCTAATTCTTTAAATCTTACTGTAACTCCTGGTGCTGGTGATGTTTGTGAGAAATTAGATGAATCAGGAATAAAAACTACAACTTATGACTTATACTAAGTTATTCATCTTTTCTAACTCTTAAAAAAGATGCAAACTTAGGTTTTCCAAATCTTGTAAGATTATAATATTTAAAAGTAACTATATCTGCAATTTTTGGATGATTTATTCTTTCTTGCTTTGAAAAGCCATTACCTAGATTAAATACTACTCCATTTTTTAGTTTTAACTTTAGGCTTTTAAATTTACTTTTTTCTGAAGTACTTTCATTATAATTTATTGCAATTACTTCGCCTTCTGAATCTAAAAAATTTTTTACTTTTAATATATTTGGATTTCTTCCTGTGAAGTATTTTGGTATTGGATTTTTTAGTATTATTCCTTCTGCTTGTTTTTTTACTAATTCATTTAAATATCTATCTAAATGCTCTTTATTTTTACATTTTATTTGCTTGATAATTTTTATATAATTGTTGTGATTTTTTTCTTGCCAATGTTTTATTTTTTCTAATCTTGTTAAAAAATCTCCTTTACTATTTGGAACTTCAAATATATTGTATGTTATTTGCTTCCAATGCTTTGAGGGTATTTTATCTAAGACTATACTTTGTATATTTTCAAAATCATTTCTTTTTGTCCACAGTTCACCATCAAGTTCAAAATTTGGAAACTCTTTTATAAAGTATTTTGGTGCAAAAATTATATTACCATTTTTACTTATTAGATTTTTACCATTCCAATATGCTCTAATGCCATCTAGTTTTTCACTCATCACCCAGTTTTTTATTTTCTGTGATTTATCATAAGTTTTTGCTTTTTGTAAATCTATTGCAAAACAAATATTTTGTAAAAATAGTAAGATAAAGATTGATATTAATAACTTCATATATTCTCTTTTAAATAATTTAATTAATTATATTTAAAATGAGATTAAATATTTGAAATAAATCATAAAGTCATAATAATTATTTGGATAAAATAATTTACTTTTCACTACATTTATAAAAAAATTAAGGATTGTTTTGAGTAAAAAGATATTAACACAAGATGAAAAAAATAGATTATTAAACTCAATTAGAAGTATTGAGAACTTCCCAAAAGAGGGAATTATATTTAAAGATATTACAACATTATTAAATGACAAAGATGCTTATGCTTTAACAATGCAACATTTTGAAGATAGATATAAAGACTATAATTTAGATTACATAGCAGGTATTGATTCAAGAGGTTTTATTTTTGGAGCGGCACTTGCTGATAGATTAGGTATTGGTTTTGTTCCTGTAAGAAAAAAAGGAAAACTTCCAAGTACAACTGCATGTGAAAAATATGAATTAGAATATGGTTTTGACGAAGTAGAGATACATTTAGATGCTTTTAGAGGCGAAAAAAATGCAAGAGTACTTTTAATCGATGATATTATTGTAAGTGGTGGAACAGCTTATGCAGCTGCTAATTTGATAAATAAATTAGATGTAAATTTAGTAGAAATGTGTTTTTTAATGGATATAAAAATTTTAGGTGGTGCGCAAAAATTACAAAAAGTTGCACCTGTTTATTCAGTATTAGAAATATAAGAAAGAGATATTATGAGTGATTATATACCAAAAGCAAGCCCTTTTGATCCAGATTCAAAAGGACAATTCGGAATTTTCGGAGGACAATATGTTCCTGAAACTTTGATGCCAGTTTTAAAAGAATTAGAAATAGAATATAAAAAATATAGATTTGATAAAGAGTTCTGGGCTGAAGTAAATGATTTATTAAGAGATTATGTAGGAAGAGAAAACCCACTTTATTTAGCAAAAAATGTTTCAGAAGAAATAGGTGCAAAAGTATATTTAAAAAGAGAAGATTTAAATCATACTGGTGCACATAAAGTAAATAATGTTATTGCACAAGGCTTACTTGCTAAAAAACTTGGAAAAACAAAAGTAATAGCAGAAACAGGAGCAGGACAACATGGAGTTGCAAGTGCAACTATTGCTGCACTTATGGGTTTAGAGTGTACTGTTTTTATGGGTGCAAAAGATGTTGAAAGACAAGAATTAAATGTATTTAGAATGAAACTTTTAGGTGCAAAAGTTGTTGCAGTTGAAAGTGGAAGTAAAACACTAAAAGATGCTATGAATGATGCAATTAGATACTGGGTTACAAATGCACGTGATACTTTTTATATAATAGGAACAGTTGCTGGTCCTCATCCTTATCCTATGATGGTTAGAGATTTCCAATCTATTATTGGATATGAAGCTAGAAAGCAAATTCTAGAAAAAGAAAATAGACTTCCAGATTATGTTGTAGCTTGTATTGGTGGTGGTTCAAACGCTATTGGTATGTTCTCTCACTTTTTAGAAGATAAAGAAGTTACATGTGTAGGAATTGAAGCAGGTGGTTTAGGACTTGATACAGATAAACATGGATGTTCACTAGAAAAAGGAAGCCCAGGTGTTTTACATGGACAATGTTCTTACCTTTTACAAGATGAAGATGGACAAGTTTTAGAAGCACACTCTATTTCAGCTGGTCTTGATTATCCAGGAATTGGACCTGAGCATTCATTTCATAAAGATAATAAAAGCGTACAGTATGATTCAATAACTGATAAAGAAGCTCTTGATGCTTTTGTATGGTTAAGTAGGGCTGAGGGAATTATTCCAGCTTTTGAAACTGCACATGCAATTGCTTATTTAAAAAAAGCAAAAGATAAATTAAAAGGTAAAACTGTAATTATAAATTTATCAGGTCGTGGTGATAAAGATATGATTCAAGCTAAAAGTTTATTAAACTTTGACTAAAAGGTAAAAAATGAAAGAAATCTTCAAGAAATTACAACCACATGCAGGAAAAATACTAGCATTTATAGTAATTATATTTTTTTCTTTTTTAGCATACAATCTATATCAAGCTCCTGTTGAAGGTTTTGAAAATAGTTTTGTTTATTTACTAAAAGAGTATGGATATATAATTCTTTTTGCATGGGGAATGCTTGAAGGTGAAGCCGGTCTTATTATGGCTGGTCTTTTGTCACATACCGGTGATATGAACTTATATATAGCAATTTTTGTAGCAGGACTTGGTGGCTTTGCTGGAGATCAGGTTTATTTTTATATTGGAAGATTTAATAAATCTTATGTACATAGTAAGTTCAAAGGTCAAAGACGTAAGTTTGCACTTGCTCATTTATTATTACAAAAGTATGGTTGGCCAATTATTTTTGCGCAAAGATATATGTATGGAATGAGAACAATCATTCCAATATCAATAGGACTTACAAGATATGATGCTAAAACATTTGCTTTTATAAATCTTATATCTGCTTGGTGTTGGGCTGCAATTACTATTGTGCCTGTTTGGTATTTTGGTGAAGAAATTTTAAAAGTTTTACATTGGGCTAAAGAACACTGGTATTTTGCATTACCTATTGCCTTAGGATTTGGTGGAAGTATTATTTATTATTTTAATAAAGCTTCGAAAAAAACAGAAAAAAATAAAAGAGATATTAAATGAAAATAAATTTAACAAATTCAAAAATAGAAAAAGTACAATCAGATTTACAAATTATTTTAACAAATAAAATTGATAATTTAGAAGAAAAAGAATTACTAAAAAACTTAGGCTTTAAAGCAAAAGATGAAGAACTAGTTTTTTTAAATGAATCAAATAAAATTTTTGTAGGCT
This sequence comes from Arcobacter peruensis, assembly GCF_003711085.1. Lineage (NCBI taxonomy): Bacteria > Pseudomonadati > Campylobacterota > Epsilonproteobacteria > Campylobacterales > Arcobacteraceae > Arcobacter > Arcobacter peruensis. Next base: position 1,088,274 of record NZ_CP032363.1, on the reverse strand, counting down.
TTGAAGATGAAACTTATGATTCTCTAGCAATAGCAATATCAACTGCAATTAAAAAGTTTCAAACAACACTTTATAAAACTGCAAAATTAGATTTAACCTCTTTTGATTCAAGTGTTTTAAAAGCAATTGTTGAAGGTACTTTATTAGGTTCATATACTTTTGATGATTATAAATCTAAAAAAGAAAAAAAGAAGAAACAAGAACTAATTATTTGTATTGAAGAAGACTCTCCAAGTTTAGATAATATTGAGTTAAACTCAATTTTAGAAGAATCAAAGATTATTTCAAAAGCTGTTAATAAAGCAAGAGATATGGTTAATACAACACCAGGAGATTTTTATCCTGAAGTAATGGCTAATTTAGCAAAAAAACTTGCAAAAGATGCAAAGATTGATTGCAAAATAAAAGGTGAAAAATACCTAGCAAAAAATGATATGAATGCAATGCTTAGCGTTGGACGCGCTTCAGTTCATGAATCAAAATTAATTCATTTATCATATAAACCAAAAGATGCAAAGAAAAAGATTGTACTTGTTGGAAAAGGTCTTACTTATGATTCAGGAGGATTATCTTTAAAACCTGCTGATTATATGGTAACAATGAAATCTGATAAAGGTGGAGGTTGTGCAGTATTAGCTACTATTTGGGCAATTGCTAAGTTAGAATTACCTTATGAAGTACATGCAATCATAGGAGCAGTTGAAAATATGATAGGAGCAGATGCTTATAAACCTGATGATGTATTAGTTGCAAAAAATGGTAAGACAATAGAAGTACGAAACACAGATGCAGAAGGAAGACTAGTTCTTGCTGATTGTTTATGTTATGCACAAGATGAACTTCAAGATATTGATTATATTTTTGATTATGCAACATTAACAGGTGCTTGTGTAGTTGGAGTTGGACAATATACAAGTGGAATTATGGGAAATAATGAGAAGTTAAAAGCTAGTGTTGTTAAAAGCTCTTTAAAAGCAGGGGAGTTGGCTACTACTTTAGATTTCAACAGATATTTACGAAAAACAATCAAATCAGAAATTGCAGATATATCAAATATTGCAAGTACAAGATATGGTGGAGCAATTACAGCTGGACTATTTTTAGATAACTTTATAGAAGAAAAAAATAAAGAAAAATGGGTTCATTTTGATATTGCTGGACCTGCATTTGTTGAAAGTGCTTGGGGATATAATCCTCATGGAGCAAGTGGTGCAGGGGTTAGAATGACTATTGGATTTTTAAAAGAATTATAAACCAAATAATTTAAGGCTAAGTTTAATGCGTGAATAGATTTTATAGAATTTCTATTTCAATATTAAATTTAGCACCCATATATTTAATATCTTCATATATTAACTCTTCATTTACTGCTGTTATTGTTCCTTTTAAGTGTTTTTGTACAATCTGTTTTGACATATGTAATCCAATACCATTTCCTTCTTCTTTTTTTGTAGTAAAGTATAGTTGAAAAATATTATTCATATATTTTTCTGGAATTCCACCTGCATTATCATGTATTGATATTATTAGTTTATTATCAATTTTTTTAGTACCAATTTTTATTATTTTTACATGTTCTACTTTTGACAATTCATCTATTGCATTTTTTTTGATATTTATTAAAACTTGTATTAGTTCATTTTCATAATTGTAAACTTGAGTATCTTCAATATCTTTTATAATATTTATATCAAAAGTTTTTAATTGTGAAATAATTAATTTATCAACTTTTTCTAAAGTTTTTTTAATATAAAAAGTAGATTCATATTTGTTAGGTTTTAAATAAGATTGAAAATCATTAAGTGTTGTATTCATATAATTAACTGCATCATTCATTCTAGAAATCATATTATCTAAACTATCATTTTTATCAATTATATTACCAAATTCTTTTTCTAATTTAATTCCAGATGAACATATAGATATTGTATTTAAAGGCTGTCTCCATTGATGTGCAATATTTGTTAGCATTTCTCCCATTGCCGCCATTTTTAATTGAGTAAAGATATCACTTTCTATTTTTAAACTTTCTTCTTTTTCTAAAAGTTTAGTTTGAAATTTTTCTAATTCTTTAATTATAATATTAAAATCTATGGGTTTTGCTATAAACTTATAAATATCAAGTTTAATAGCTTCAATAAAATAATCACTTTTCTCAAAGGTAGATATAAAAATAATAGGAATATTTAAGTTGTTTTTTAATAACTCATTATATAAATAAACACCACTTAAATTAGGCATATTTAGTTCTGAAATAATAATATCTGGTTTTATATTATTTATATTATTTAATGCCTCAATTGCATCCGAAAATGGATATAAAGACTTTACTCTTGGAGCTATTATATCGATAAATTGTCTCCTTATCATCTCATCATTTTCAATTATTATTATATTCAAATTTTGCATTGTTTACCTACCTTTTCTTATCTAGAATAATCTTATCATATTTTTATGCGGAATAAGTTAAAATGGCAAAAACTATAATAATAGGTATTTAACATAATGGAATCGAATTTTTTGAAGAGTATTAGTATATTAATAGTAGATGATAATGAATCAGATTTAGAAGTAATTGATAATTCTATAAGTAGATATTTTAAAAAAGTACATACTGCTTCAAATGGTGCAGATGCTTTTGAAATCTATAAAAACAATAAAAATATCGATATTATAATATCAGATATAACTATGCCAAAAATTAATGGTTTAGAACTTTTAGAACTTATTAGACGTTCTGATATGTATTTACCATTTTTAATTGTTTCTGCTACTTTTGATCAAGAAATGTTAATTAGTGCAATTAATTTAAATGTTAGTTCTTTTCTTCCAAAACCTATTAACTTGCAATCTTTAATTGAAAAAATTGATATGCTTTGTGAAAGAAAATATTTTAAATATAAAGAAGAGTTAAGAAAAAACGAAATTACAAATTATTTAGATTCAGTAAATAGTGTAGCTTATATTTATAAAATGGACTCTGATGGCAAGATATTGTATATGAATAATCTAATGTTAGAGATTACTGGATATGAAGAAAGAGATATCTAGGGTTTGACTTTCTCTGATATTATACACCCTCATGTAGCTAAAAGCAGTATTAATGATACTTTCATAACTTTAAAGGAAGGAAAACTTTGGAAGGGGAATACAAAGTTTATAAGTAAGACAAAAGAAGAGTTTTATTTAAACAATACAATTTTTAAACTAGTTAGTGAAGAAGATAGTTATATTACTATCTCTTTTTTAACTACAAAAGAAAATCTTGAAAAAAGAGATTTTCATAAAAAAGTTATACAAAATATGAATGAGTTACATTCTCGTGAGTTTTATTATAAAAAAGAGTTAGAAAAACTTTCTTCTGAAAAAATGGATTTAATAGTAAAGGTTAATGCTTCATCTAATTTAGAAGATAAAATACTTTCTTTAAATTCACAAATTGATAAATATGAAAAAGATTTGATATTGAAAGATGAAAAATATGACTTGATGTTAAAATCGAAAAAAGAAGAAATTGAGAAGTTTATTGAAAGAGCACAAAAAGAAATGATAAAAAATAGTAATTCTCAAAATTGGAAAGATTCAAATAGCAGTAAAGAAAAAGCACTTATAATAGAAAATGAAAAATATATAAATCTTAATAATAAACTAATTAGACGTGTTAAAGACCTAGAAGAAATTTTTAAAATAGAAAAGACATAGATTATTAGATAAGGCTGATGAGAAAATTTATAGAGTAGTATATTTAATGACATTAGGTATTACTTACTTGTGAGTTAATTGGAGATGAATTCTTAACTGGACATGCATTTGTTGAAAGTGCTTGGGGATATAATCTCCTCATGGAGAAAGTGGAGTAGGTGTTAGTATGACAGTAGAATTTTTAAAAAATATAGAAAAATAATTGCTATGATACTATTGTAATACCTTTTTCTGCTATTATATAATAAATATAACAAGGAAAAAGTATGAAAGCAATAATACTTATATTAATAGCAATTACATATTCATTTGCTACTGAAATTACACTAGGGGTTGTGCCTCAACAAAGTCCACTTAAGTTATCAAAAAAGTGGACTAAAATAACAGAATATCTGCATAAAGAAACTGGTATAAAAGTTATCTTTAAAACTGAAAAATCAATACCTAAATTTGAAAAAAGATTAGAAGCTGGTTATTATGATATTGCATATATGAATCCTTATCATTTAGTTAATTTTAGAAAACAAAAGTATGAAGCTTTTGTAAGGGCTTCAAAGAATATTCAAGGTATTGTTTTATCAAAAGATAAAAACCTTGAAATAACAAAAGATAATCTAAAAGGTAAAACTTTTTTATTTCCAGCTCCAAACGCATTTGCTGCAACAATACTTCCAAAGTTAGAGTTCAAAGAAGAATTTGGATTTGATATTGATAAAGATGCAAATGTTTTATATGTTAATTCACATGATTCTGTATATAAAGGTATATCAAGAAATATAGGAGATATTGGTGGAGGAATTTACCGAACTTATAATGATTTTAATAAAACTGGAAATAATAATATTTTTGTAGTATATAAAACAAAAAAATATCCAAGTCATCCAATTGCATTTCATCCAAGAGTAGATAAGCAAACAGTTCAAAAATTACAAGATGCATTTTTAAAAATGCCTACAGAACTTAAAAAAATACTAAAAATAAAAAAGTTTATTCTTACAAATACAGAAGAATTTAATATAATAAAAAATATTGGTGCTAAGTAAAGGTTAATATGTCATATAAATATAGATTTATTTTTTCATTTGTTATTTTAGAAGCTTTCTTCATTATACTTATTGTTAGTTTAAATCATATTACGCTGAAAAATTCAGCAGATAAATTAATAAAAGAAAAAGTTCAATCAAATACTGCTTTTTTAGAAGAGTTAGTAAAAGTACCAATGAGTGTATTTGATTTAGCTAATTTAGATGATTTAGTTGATAATTCCGTTAAATATATGAACTCTGTAGTTATTTTAGATAAGCAAAATAGGATTTTATCCAGTTCTTATTCTTATGATTATTTAACAATTGATGAGTTTATTAATATTAAAAAAAGTAGAGATATATCTCATGGTAATAAGTCATATACAATAGTTTATAAAGAGATAAATGAGCTTGATACTCATTTAGGTTCAATGTTTATTGTCTTTGACAATACCTTAAATAATAAGTTTATAGATGAAAGTAAAAAAGATATTTTATGGATTATTATTGCAGAAATTCTAATTTCTACTTTTTTGGCTTTTTTCTTTGGAATTTCTTTAACAAGAAAATTAACTACACTATCAGATGTTGCAAAAAGAATTGGAAAAGAAGAAAAAACATTAATTCCTTATCTTAATACAAACGATGAAATTGGAAAACTATCAAAATCATTGAATCGAATGAAAATTAATTTACATAGAAGAAATAAAGTTATTAAAGATGCAAATGAGCAACTTAAAAAGCAAAAAAATGACTTAGTATCTGCAAATCGTGTTAAAGATGATTTTATGGCTAATATGAGTCATGAATTAAAAACTCCACTAAATTCTATAAATGTATTATCTTCAATAATGAAAAATAATTCTAATAAAAATTTAACTGAAAAAGATATCAAAAATTTAGGAATTATTAATAGTTGTGGAAAAGATTTATTAAATTTAATCAATGATGTTTTAGATGTTTCAAAATTAGAAGCAGGGAAGGTTAATGTAAATAACAGTGAAATAAAAGTTAATTATCTTATTTTAGAGTTATATGATATGTTTGCTGAACAGTTTAAAAATAAAAATGTAGAGTTTTGTTTAGATTACGATGAAAATATAAATACAATTTATAGTGATGAACGTAAAATAAGTCAAATAGTAAAAAACTTATTATCTAATGCTTTAAAATTTACTACAAAAGGAAAAGTATCTTTAACTGTAAAACAAGATGAAAATAACATTATTGTTGTAGTTGAAGATAATGGAATAGGGATTAAAAGTGATGAATTAAAAGATCTTTTTGATAGATTTAAACAAGTTGATGCAAGTATTTCTAGAAAGCATTTAGGTTCTGGATTAGGATTGTCAATTTCTAGAAATCTTGCAGAGTTATTAAATGCTTCAATTGATGTACAAAGTGAATTTGGCAAAGGTTCTACTTTTACTCTTAAACTTCCTAAAAATATTAATGAGACTGATATGGTCAATAAAAAAGTTAAAAATGACAAAAAAGATGAAGAAAATTTTAAATCAAAAGAAGAAATGCTTGTAGTTGAGAAAACTAAAAAAAGAAAAGAAATATTAATTTATAATAATAATCCTATTGTATTTATTGGGTTAATTATAAAATTAAAAAAAGAAAATGACATTATTAATGCAGATACAGAAAAAAATTTCTTCTCAATACTTGATGAAAAGAAAGAGAGTAAAATTGATACTATTATTGTTGATATTGATAAGTTATCTGAAGTATTTATTAATAAATTGCTAGAATATGATAATAAAGATATTATTGTTATTTCAAGTAATGAAGTAAATAATAATATTAAATCTAGGGTTAAAGAGCTTGTTTTAAAGCCGATTGACCTAAGTAAAATCAATGGAATAATTTAAATGATACTTTTTTAATACTTTAGAATAGTATAATTATTACTTAAAATTAGGTGTTAAATGAATATTCAAGAATACAAAAAAAGTTTAACTATACTTTATATTGAAGATGATGAAGTAATGTCAAATAAATTAAAAAATATATTAGAAAAAATATATTATAAAGTTTTAGTTGCTAAAAATGGTAAAGAGGCATATTCAATATTTTTAGAATCAAATAATATTGATTTAGTAATAAGTGATATTAATATGCCTCAAATGAATGGTTTAGAATTTTTAGAAAAATTAAGAAGCCATGATGAAAATATGCCTTTTGTGTTTTTAACAGGTAGAAATGAAAGTAGTAAAATGTTAAAAGCAATAGATTTAAATATTACTAACTATTTATTAAAACCAATTGATTTAGATAAATTACTTTCAGTTTTAAATCAAATAGCTGTAAAGAAATTAAAACAATCAAACTCTTATCAATTAAATGAAGATATCCTTTTAATTGATAATGAATATATTTGGAATTACAGTAGTAATACACTGCATAAAAATAATAAAGAAGTTGAACTTACAAAAAAAGAATTGTATTTATTAACTTTATTATTTTCAACTGTAAATAGAATATATTCTACAAATGATATTATTGAACATATATGGAAAGAGAGTTTTGAGATAAAAGATTATAACTCAAGTTTAAAAAACCTAATTTCGAGATTAAAGAAAAAACTACCAAGTATTGATATAAAAAATTGTTATGGCTTGGGATATAAAATACAAATAAAAGAAAGAGATTAATATTATGAATAAAATCCAAAAATTTATGAAAAAACTAAATGTTTTATATGTTGAAGATGAAAAACCTGCAAGAGAAATGTTTTCAAAAATATTAAATAGACAGTTTACAAATGTAACTATTTGTGAAAATGGTTTAGATGGATATTTAGCATACAAAGAGAATTCTGATAAAGAAACAAAATTTGATTTAATAATTAGTGATATTAATATGCCAAAAATGAGTGGTATTGAATTAGTTGAAAAAGTAAGAGAAGAAAATAGTGAAGTTTTGATTATATTAGTTACAGCTAGAAATGAAGCTAGTGTAATTATGAGAGCCTTAGAGCTTCAAGTTACTAATTATATTACTAAACCTATGGATTTGACTAAAACTAATGAGACTATCATTAAAACATGTGAGAAACTGTATTTAAAATCTGTTTTAGATGATAATCAAAAACAGTTAGAAAAATATACAAAAACAATAGAAGATATAGCTTTGGTTATGAAAATAAATGAAGAGCATAACGTAACAGATGTAAATGATGTTTTTTGCTCTACTACAGGCTTAAAAAAAGAAGAGGTAGTAGATAAAAGTGTTGACTTTATTTTTAAAGGTAGAAGTGAAAAACAAAAAAATGATATGTGGGATAGTTTAAAACTTGGAAACACTTGGAAAGATACAGTAAAAAGTACTACAATAAATGATGAGGTATATTATGTAAAAGCTACAATAATACCATTTCTAAATGAAGATGATAATAGTATTAATGAATTTATGTTTATTGGTTTTATTACTACTGATGAGGAAAAGAAAAAACAAGAACTAAATAAAAAACTATTACATAATATTGCAGATAGTAAAAAAGATAAATATAATATTGAAAAAGAAAAAAAATCTTATGAAGAAAATATTAATATTCTAAGAACATCTTTACAACATGCAGAAGAGAGACAAGCTTCCTTATTAAAAAACAATGAAAACTTACTAACACAATTAGAAGCTTATGAATCTAGTAAATTAAGTAACACAAGTACACATACAAATGTACTTAAAAGTAAAAATGATGAAATAGATAAATTACAAAAACTAGTATCACATTTTAAAAATGATAAAGTTGAATCATCAAAAAATATAAAAAAATTAGAAGAAACATTGGCTTCTAAAAATCACACTATTGAATTTTTAGAAGAATCTCATAAAAAAGATAGAACGAAAATAGATAATCTAAAAGGTATTATTATGGATCTTGAAAACAATAAAAATGGTAAAAAAACTTTTTAATATTAAGTTTTAATCATAAGTCTATAACCAAAACTATAGATATTTTCAATATTAATACTTGGAATTTTTTTCTTTAATCTTGAAATTAAATTTTTAAGATTATTAATACTTGGGATTGAATCATCTTCATCCCAAAGATGATTTAAAATCTCTTCATTTGTACAAGTTTTTTCAGGAACTAATAAAAGTAACTCAATTAATAAAAACTCTTTTTTAGTTAGTTTTATATTTTTTTCTTTATATACTAATTGAGACAGTTGCTTATCCCAATACAAATCATCATTTAAAATAACTTCATTAACTTCTTTTATCTCTATATCACTTTTATTGGAATAAATTTCTTTAGAAATTTTATATATAATTTCTATAAAATCATTTATCTCCAAAGGTTTTAAAATAAATTGTTTGATACCAAGGTTAATTAATTCCATAAGATAAGTTGTTTCATTATGAGCTGATAATACAAGAACAATTTGTTCTTTATTCTCTTTATAAATATTTTTTGTTAAATCTATACCATTCATATTAGGCATTTTTATATCAGTGATTATTAAATCAAAATAAGTTTTATTTTCTTCATAATATTTAAAATATTGTTTTAATCCATCTTTTCCATCAACTGCAACTTTAACATTATTAAAAATATCATTTAAAAGCTCTTGCATTTCTTCTCGTATTATTTTATCATCTTCAATAAGCAGTACAGATATGTTTTTTGAATATTTTTCTAGAAGTACGTAATCGATCATATAATTCCTTTGATATAAAATTATTATACAATATAATACTAATATTATATTTTGTAAAAGGTAAGTAATGAATGAAAGTGATGATAATTTTTTTGAATTAAACCAAATAATTGATAATACTATTGAAGGTATTTTAATTATTGAAGATGGTTTTATAAAAAAAGTAAATAAATCTCTTCTTGAAATGTTAAGTTATACCAATGATGATATAATTGGTAATCTAGCAACTGGTATTTTAATTCCTGATGTAAATGAAAAATATATAAAATTTAACTCAAAAACTTTTCAAGAAATTTCACTACTTACAAAAAATGGGAATATTGTTCCGTGCATCATAAAAATAAAAGACATAACAATAAAACAAAGAGAATTAAAAATGGTTTCTATCTTAGATTTAAGACAGATGAAAGAGCAAGAAGCTTTACTTGTTGAACAATCTAAATTTGCAGCTATGGGAGAGCTTTTAAGTATGATTGCTCATCAATGGAGACAACCTTTAACTTCTTTATCCTCAATTATTCTTAGATTAAATCTAAAAATAAAAACAAATACAATAGATATGAATTTTTTTGATAAAAAATTAAATAGTATGAATGAACAAATACAATACTTATCAAATACAATCGATGATTTTAGTAATTTTATGCTCCCAAATAAGAAAAAAGAAAAAGTAAATTTAGTACAAATAACATCATTGGCAATTAATTTAATCAAAGAATCTTTTTCTCTTAGTAATATAGAAGTTATTGTAAAAGAAACCCCGTTAAATGAAATTATGATTTATAAAAATGAAATTTTACAAGTCTTGCTAAACTTATTAAATAATTCTAAAGATGCTTTTATTTCTAATAATACAAAGCTAGCTATTATAGAGATATACTTTAAAGAAGATGAACTCTCTCAAATAATATATATACAAGATAATGCAGGTGGAATTAAAGATGAGGTTATGAATAATATATATAAACCATATTTTTCAACTAAAGAGAAGAAAAATGGAACAGGACTAGGTCTTTATATTTCAAAAGTAATAGTAGAAAAGCATTTAAATAGTAGTTTAGAATTATCTAATAATAAAAATGGCGTTCTAGCTAAACTTGTACTACAAAAATAAAGGGAGTGTTAGAAATTTTGTGTCAGTCTGATAGAATTTATTCTAAAGGATTGAACAATGAATCAAACACTTGATTTAACAGATGCACTTGAACAAATAAAAGCTGGTGCAAAAATAGATGGTAAAGATGGAGTTTTAGCTCCTCTTATTAAACAACTTACTGAAGCTGCATTACAAGCAGAACTTGAATCTCATCTCACATCTGAGATAAACAAAAATAGAAAAAATGGTAAATCTACTAAAACTATGAAAAGTAGTGCTGGAGAATTTGAACTTGATGTTCCAAGAGACAGAAACGGTTCTTATGAACCACAAATAGTTAAAAAACATCAAACTCATATCTCAGACCATATAGAACAGAAGATTTTATCTTTATATGCTCTGGGTAATAGCTACTCTCAAATATCTGAACATATTGAAGAGATGTATGGATTAGAATTTTCAAAAGCTACAATAAGTGCTATTACAGATAAAGTTATACCCGTTTTAAAAGAGTGGCAACAAAGACCATTAGAATCAATCTATCCTTTTGTTTGGCTTGATGCAATACATTATAAAATAAAAGATAATGGAAAATATATATCTAAAGCTGTTTATACTATTTTAGGAGTTGGTTTAAATGGTAAAAAAGAAATACTTGGACTTTATCTATCAGAGAATGAAGGAGCTAATTTTTGGTTACAGGTTTTAACTGATTTAAACAATCGTGGAGTACAAGATATACTTATTGCCTCTGTTGATGGTTTAAAAGGCTTTCCTGAAGCTATAAAAGCAATTTTTCCAAATACAGAAATACAGTTGTGTATTGTTCATCAAATCAGAAACTCAATAAGATATGTAGCTTCTAAAAATCAAAAAGAGTTCATGAAAGATTTAAAACTCATTTATCAAGCCATTTCAAAAGAAGCAGCAGAAGATGCTTTAGTTCAACTTGAAGAAAAGTGGGCTAAAAAATATCCTATTGTAATTCAATCTTGGAAAAATAAATGGGGAAATCTATCTGCTTATTTTAAATATCCTGAAGATATTAAAAGAATTATTTATACAACCAATATAATTGAATCTGTTCATAGACAGTTTAGAAAGTTGACCAAAACTAAAGGTGCATTTCCAAATGAAAATTCACTCTTAAAACTTTTGTATATGGGTATTCAAAATGCAAGTAAAAAATGGACTATGCCTATGAGGAACTGGTCACTTACAATCTCACAATTGGCAATATTTTTTGAGGGTAGGATTAATGAGAAGTTAGATTTGTAATATTTTATAAGACCATAAATTGTTGTTTATGGTCTTATAAATAATCTATGCTTAAATAATACCTTTAATCTTTAATGCTTCCATAGTAATTTCTTTTCTATATTTAGCTTGGCTTAACTCAGGCATATTCATATTCATTGCAAAGAACCAAGTTTTATTTTTTAGTTCAATATATCCTACATACCAACCAATCTTCATTGCCCAACCAGTTTTTACTCTTATTGTATAATTATCATTTGACTCAACAATCATTACATCTTTTGTTTTATCAAGGTTTCTTTGTTTATATGGTAAATCATTTTTATAAAGTTTTTGTAAAAACTCAATTTGCTCTAAGGCAGAAATTTTTAAATCTCCATCTAACCAAAACCTTGTTAAATTTCCACCCGTTTGCATATTTCCATAGTTTAGTTGTTTTAGATGTTGGTGATATTTATCAAGTCCTACTCTTTTAGCTAGTTCTTGGTAACACCATACACAAGAAATAGGAAATCCACTCTTGATAGAATGGTCTTGATTCCAAGGTTTCCAACCTTTATCCTTTCCATCCCATTTAATAATCTCTAATTCATCTTTTACAGCTTTTTCTTCAAGGGCAATTAAAGTATTTGCAATCTTAAAAGTTGATGCAGGAGCTAACTGCTGTTTAGCTCTTTTATCATTAGAGATAAATACTGTTTTATTATCTAATGAACTAATGACTACTGTACCAGTAAGAGCTCTTTTGTCAAATAGTTTTTTTAACTCTAAATCTTCAGCAAATAAAAAACTTGTTAAAAGAAAAAATATTAAAAAAGATTTATGAATCATTTTTATCCTTAGTATTAAAGTATTTTAAAGCATATCATAAAAATCTATAATTATCAATCATTGATAAAATTTTAAACAATCTCGTCTTTTAATTAGTTATATAATGTAGTACATAATTATTACAGACATTTTCTAGAATCTATGATATAATTTTATTTAACTATCAGTCATTGACACAAAACTCTGAACAGTCTCAAAATAAACTATATACTGTTAAGTATATAGCCTTTTTTTGAGACATTTCTTATAAAAGTGCTATTTGTTTTTTTTCTTATATTTCTTATCTTATTTCTAAGTGTATCTTTTGAAAAGTTTTTGTCTTTCCATAGAAAGTCTTCTAATGCTTTATATTCAACAAGACAATTCAAATTTTTAATCAAAAGTTTAATAATCATATCTTCAGATTTTGTAAGTTCAATAGACTCTTTATTAATCATTAAAGAGTTTGTATTACAATCAAAACTAATTCCATCTCTAAAATCAATCTTTTTCCTTGTATTTGAATATATTTGACATAATTCAATATTATTAATTATAAATTTATAATCAATACTCATTGGTAAAGATGCATAAACCTTATTATATTTATAGTTTAAAAAATTATCATTTATTTCATCACACAAGAGTAAAACTGATGTATCTGCATCTATTATTTGATTATAAAAAGATGAAAAACTTATAATACTCTTTTGGCTTCTTAGATCAAAAATAATAATTTCATATTTATCTAATTCATTTAAGATTGATAAAAAGATCTCTTTATTTGTACAAAAAAGTTTCTCTTTAAAAATCAATCTACTTTCTTTTACTTCATTTATTAGTTTGTCATCTTCACTTATTAATAAAAGAGATTGGTTTTCATAACTATTATATATCAATTTATTTTTCATAATATTCTCTTTTAGATTTTATTTATTCGACGCTATTGAAATCTCAAATTTTAAACCCTCATTTGAGTTAGAAATCTGTAAGTCACCATTTAAACTATTTTTAATTATTAGGTTAACCATATATAAGCCAACTCCAGTACCATTCTCTTTTGTAGTATAATAAGGGTCTAGAATTTCTTCAATATTACCATTAGAAATTCCTCCTGCATTATCTTCAAGCTCAATTTTAATTGCATCAAGTTCTTTTTTTGCATGAACTTTTATAACTTTATGATCATCACTGTTTTTTTGTTCAATAAATGCATCAATAGAGTTATTTACAATATTTATAATAACTTGTGTAAACTCCATTTCTACACCTTTAATCTCTAATGAATCATCTATTTGTAAATCTAATTCAATTGAATTAATATTTATTTTACTTTGTAGTAATTCTATTGCTTTATTTATTGCAACAGAAATATTAAAGTTATCTGTTAGTTTATTTGGATTAAAGAAATCTAAAAAACTGTCAATAGTATTATTCATATAAACTATTTGTTTTTTAGTGTTTTTTGAAAAATCATTTACATATTCTTCATTTATTTCTTCGTATTCATATGAAAGTTTTACATCATCACAATATAAAGACAGAGTATTTAATGGTTGTTTTAGTTGATGTGAAATCAATCCTATCATTTCACCCATACTTGCCATTTTAGTATTATGTATTAGAAGATTTTCTGTTTTCTCTAATTTTGAATCATTCTGTTTTTTTTGATCATAAATGTCAATGTAAACATTTAGTTTTGAATAAAACAATTCATCATCAATAGGTTTTGTAAGATAATCAACTGCACCTAAGTTATACCCTTTTGTTTTATACTCATCTTTATCATAGATACCTGTAACAAAAACAATTGGAATATCTTTAGTGTTTTCAAGTTCTTTTAAATAGTGGGCAAATTCAAAACCATCGATATCTGGCATTTGAATATCGCATAAAATTAAATCAATTTTATGATCAATTAATATATTCATTGCTTCTTCTGCACCCAAAGCTTTAAATACATTTAATTCAAATTTTTCATTTATTAAAACTTCTAGTGAGTATAGATTTTCTTCAATATCATCAACAAGTAATATATTAAAATCTTCAATTTTTTTTGTCATTGTGTTGCCTTTATTTTATTAATATGTTGTATAAGTTCTTCAACTTTATTTTCTTTTTTAAATTCAATAAAATCGTTATTATTACTAATTATATTTTTTAATTCTTCTTTATTATTGATACTCTCACAGAATACAATAAGTTTATTATTCTTATTTATTTCTAAAAAATCAATTAACTTTTGAGTTGTATCAAAAGGTCTTACATCAAAATGTTTTTTTAATGCAATTGTAAAACTAAATTGTTTTAGTGAATTAGAGTGTAAAAACAGTATTTCTTTTTTACTTTTACTTTCTACAACACTTACTTCTTTTATTTCTTTCTTTTCTTCTTCACAAATACACAGTTTAGAATCTTGATTTTTAGGTATTTGTAGGGTAAAAGTACTTCCAATTCCAACTTGACTTTCTACATTTAAAGTACAACACAATAACGATGCTAGTTCTTTTGAGATAGCAAGACCTAATCCAGTACCTTTGAATACTCTATTTGTAGAAGTTTCAACTTGTTTAAACCTATCAAATATATGTAATAGTTTATTCTCTTCAATTCCTATACCTGAGTCTTTTAAAGTAACTTCATAATAATCTTTATACTCTTTAGTAAATAACTCAATAGTTCCAGCATCTGTAAACTTAATTGCATTACTTATTAAGTTTTTTAGTATTTGTTTTAATCTTAATTTGTCTGAAAAAACCATTGTTTCTTTTATGTTAAATTCACAAGTAAAATTGATATCTTTTTTGCTAACTAAAGGCTTAAGTATTTCGTATTCATCTAAAATAAATTCTTTTAAATCAAATGAATCTTTTAAAATATTAATCTCTCCTGCAGCTATTTTTGATATATCTAAAACATCGTTTATTAAATCAAGCAAATCATTTGCACTATTATTAATAATACTCACATTTTTTAATTCTTTTTCTTTCAATTCATTATTTTTATTTTTTTTCATAATAGAAGATAAAATTATTATAGAGTTTAAAGGAGTTTTTAACTCATGACTCATATTTGCTAAAAAGTCATCTTTTGTTTTGTTTGCATTAATCAATTCTTCTTTTTGTTTTTCAAGTAATTTTTTTGATAAAATAAGTTTTTCAACGTTTAAACATGCATTAACACTAAGATTTAATTTTGGTATTAAACTTTCAAACATTGAAAAGAAAAAAGAACAATCAGCTTCTAGATTTTTACTTACTAAAAATATTGAACCATTTTCTAATCTTAATATTATTATTTTTTTTGCATCATCGTTTACTAAATTAACAGGATCTTTTAGTGTAGAATATTTGTCATAATCTAGTTGTATTTTTTTTCCAAATGAACTAAGTTTTTCACATTTGTTATTTTCGTTAGCTATGCAAAACTCTGAATAAATTGCATATGTTTCATTTACAAAAGCTCTTAAAACTTCATGAATCATTTCGTTTAAATTGTTACTATTTCCAATTGCACTTTGACACTTAAATGCTATTGATAATTGTTCTACTAACATAACATCCCCAATACGCAAGTTCTAGTATAAAAACTTATATACTCATCATTAGTACTTGCAATTTCACCCATTGAAAGCACACCAAATAGTTTTGAATTTTCATCCATTTCTTTTGTTATTTCTTCAAGTTCTTCTTCCAAAAAGAATAGTCGTGATACACAATCGAAAATAAAAACATTTTTATTTAATTCTTTATTTAATTTTAAAATAGCTTTGTTTGAGGAATCAATTAACTTTTGTTTATCACCTTTTAAAATATTTAAAGTAGAGTTTTGTGGAATATCTCCTACTAAAATTATATTATCATTTTCGTCTAATGCTATTGGATCTCTAACTATTACTTCTTTATCAAATTTTATTATTCCCAAAGGATATGATTTTGATATATCAAAAAAGTTATCTTTGATAAGTTTTTTGCCAGAGTCTTCTTCAACATATTTTTTATATACATCAAAAGCATTATCAAAATTTAATTTTTTTAATATATTTTTTTCTGTATTTGTAGCTACAAAAGGACCAACGTGTTTTTCCCAACCATGCTCTATTCTTAAAGAAAGTTTAGAATTTATAGATAAAATTAAAGCAGCATTTTTATAAAAAACTCCATTGTGAAGAATAATAGGCTCTTGTTCTAATGTCATTTTACCTGCACCTGAACCAATTATTTGTGTTTGCTCTGAAACACTCTCAAATAAGTAGTCTAAAAATATAGTTATATCAGAACTTAAGCCATCAATTAATACTATTAAACTCTCTTTATTTATAAATTTTTTATCATCAGGTTTAAAACTTGACATATCTTCTATAAAATTTAAATCAAAATCATCTTCAATAACTGAAGCTAATAATCCTTCTTTGTAGTGTGTATCATTTAATATAATTTCAGGAAAAATTGCTCCTGAAATATTTAAATCTTTAATTTGTGTAATATCAAATTTAGTTTCTTCTGCAATAAAAAGTAAAAATCTTGATTTATTATTTTTATTTTCTTTAAGAAAGTCATCTAAACTTTTGTAATAATTTGCATTCTTCATTTATCCACCCACTAAAATATTATTTTTAATTATAATTATAAATAGTATTAAGAAAGTATCATTCTTAATAAATTAATTAAAAATAACTATATTTATTTCCCGAAAGTATCATTTTTACCATATTTTAATATTTAAATTAAAATCAGATTTGAGAATTACGAATTTTTGTTTTAATATAAAACTCAATATTTAGCTACTTTTTTGGCACTTTCGTTTATAATATCAACATAAAAATAGTAATAAAAATTAAAGGAATTAAATGGGATTAGGTGTAGGAATCGTAGGATTACCAAATATAGGAAAGTCAACAACGTTTAATGCGTTAACAAAAGCACAAAATGCGGAAGCTCAGAATTATCCATTTTGTACAATTGAACCTAATAAAGCAGTTGTACCAGTTCCAGATAAAAGATTAGATGAATTAGCAAAAATTGTAGATCCTGAAAAAATTCAACACTCAACAATTGATTTTGTAGATATTGCAGGATTAGTAAAAGGTGCATCAAAAGGTGAAGGTTTAGGTAATCAGTTCTTATCTAATATTAGAGAAGTTGAAGTTATCTTACACATGGTTAGATGTTTTGAAGATGAAAATGTTGTTCATGTTGAAGGTGGAATTGATCCATTAAGAGATATTGAAATCATTGAAACAGAACTTATCTATGCAGATATCACTCAAGTTGAAAGAAAATGTGATAAATTAAAAAAAGAATCAAAGTTTGATAAAACAGCAGCAGCTAAATACGAAGTTTGTACTGCATTATTAAAACACTTAGAAAACCTAGAATCTGCAAAAACTTTTGAAAATTCTGAAGATGAATTATTTATTGAATTAGATAGAGAATTAAGATTATTATCAAACAAAGATGTGATTTATGGAGCAAATGTTGATGAAGATTCATTAGCAGACGGTGGAAATAAATTTGTAGATTTAGTAAAAGAACATGCATCAAAAGTTAGTGCTGATGTAATTTTATTATGTGCAAAAATTGAAGAAGAACTTGTTGGGCTTGATGATGATGAAGCACAAGAATTTTTAACTGATTTGGGTGTAGAAGAATCTGGTTTAGAGCAAATTATCCATAAAGCATTTGATAAATTAGGTCTTCAATCATATTTCACAGCTGGTAAAATGGAAGTTAGAGCATGGACTATAAAAAAAGAAACTAAAGCACCTCAAGCTGCTGCTGTTATACATAATGACTTTGAAAAAGGGTTTATTAAAGCAGAAGTTATAGCTTTCGAAGATTTTGTATCACTAGGTGGAGAAGCAAAAGCAAAAGAAGCTGGAAAGTTAAGACTTGAAGGTAAGGATTATGTTGTTAAAGATGGTGATGTGATGCACTTTAGGTTTAATAACTAATCTAAAGTCAAAAATTTAAATAATTTATTAGCAATTGATAATTAATTAGATATAATTAAAAATAATAAAAACTTAGGAGTTGTTTTGTCTGTTAATATAGTAGAAAAAATTGAGTCTTTACCACCATTACCAAAGACAATTATAGAAATTGAAGAGTTTAGAAAAAAGTATGAAAAAGAAGCTTCTGAATTACTAGAAATAATAGAAAAAGATGCTTTGATAATTTCAACTTTATTAAAAATTTCTAATTCTGCAATGTTTGGGTTTAGATCAAAAGTTGAAACTCCCAGTAGAGCGATTAGTTTACTTGGAATTAATTTTACAATTTCTATTGCAATTGGTGGAACAGTACAAAACTTACTTAACACGAATTTAGAACCTTATGGAATTTCAAGCGATGATTTTATGAAAGCTTCAAATCTTTCTTCAACACTTACAAGTTTATGGTTATCAAAAGTTGATTTTGAATTAAAAGATGAATTATTACTTCCTGCTTTATTACAAGAAGCAGGTAAGTTTATATTAGCAGATATAATTACAGCCGAAAAAAAGAGTGAAGATTTTAAAGGAATAATCGTTTCAGGTGCATCTTTATCAGAAGCAGAAAGAAAAACAGTTGGACTTACTACATCTGAAATTACAGCTAAAATTTTTAGACATTGGAAGTTAAGTGAAAACTTAATTGATCTAATTGAGTTTGTTGATGATATTCCAAAATGTAATGATAATGTTAAAGAAAAAGCACAGATTCTTGATGTAATCAAAACGGTTTGTGATATTTCTAATCCACTAAGTGATGAAAATGTTGCTAAAGGGATTGAAAAAGCTTCTAAATATGGTTTAAATGTTAAAGCATTAGAACAATCAATAGAAAAACTACAAGATAGATTATTAGACGAATAAAGTCTAATATTCTATTATAAACCTTGCAGTATTATATTCCATAAATACTCAACTTCTTCATCATTTAAATTAATCAATTTTTTTTCTTCAAATAATTCTTTTATTTTTTTTAACTCAAATATTCTAGAGTAAGTACATTTTGCATGGACAGGTAAAAAACCTCTAACTAGTGAAATGTTTTCAGTGATTTTATTTTCACATATTAAACATTCATAATCTGTATGAAGTCTTCCTTCATATTCTAAAATAGAAAGATATGATTCACAAATTGCTCTAAGTGCATTTTGTTTAATCATTATATGAACTAAATTATCTAAATTATAAAAATAAAATGCATCAATTTCTTCTAAATCTTTTAAATGTGGTTTAAAGTTTTTTATAAATCTTTGCCAACAATACATTTTTTCATAATCTAAAATCCAAGGGAATCCAAGCTGAATTACATCTTTTAATCTTGGTATTGTTGAGCGTGTGTCTTCAAGTTCAAAATCTATTTTATAACCTATATTTATATTAGAGTGTCTAGCTCCATAAAATCTATACGTAGTTAAAATAGATGTTTCTGTAAGAAGTGTTACTATAAGGTCATCATCTTTTACTGGTTTTATATCAATTATATAACCTTGCATAAAAAGCTTTAGTCCTCTTTTCTCATTTCATTTATTTCTTCCATGATTTCTTTTGCTTCTTCATCATCAATTTCATTTTCTTCTAAATCTTTTAACATTTCATTAAAGTCATCTCTCATTTCTTGCATTGATGCTAGTTCTTCTTTTGTTCTTTCATCTTCTTTCTTTGCTGCTATTATTTCAAATAATTCATCTATATAATCTTCTATTTCTATTAGTACATCATTTTTTATTAAAGAGGCTAATTCTTCTTGAATTGTCATTATTTATCCTTGTTAATTTATTTTTGATTATATCAAAAAAGAACTAGCCTTTTGCTTCAATAAAAGCAAATAAAAAATCTGATATAATCTTATAAATAATTATGTAAGGAAATTAAATGGCAGAATTTAATAATGTTTCTATAGCAAAAGCTGCAAGTGTTCTTTTTGAAGGTAATATCACTAGTAGAAGTATTGAATTTGAAGATGGTTCAAGAAAAACTTTAGGAATTATGTTACCTGGTGAATATGAATTAAATACAGTTCATACACAAATAATGGATATTCAAAGAGGTAAATTAGAAGTTTTATTACCTGCAAAAGAATGGGTTACATATGAAGGACCAACAACATTCGAGGTTCCAGCAAATTCGAAATTTAAATTAAGAGTACATTCATTAGTTGATTATTGTTGTCATTTTGTAAAAAATGGAATATAAATAAATTAATACTTATTCTAACAATGCGAATTAAATCGCATTGTTAAATAACTAGTATAGAATCTCTTCTTTAATCTCATCAAAACTCAATACTTTTTTACCAAAATGACTTTTTGAAAAACTATTAGCTTCTTTTTCATTTTTAAACGGAATTAGCTCTTCACCCATTGGTCCATATATATTAGACCCAATAACATAATATGCATTCTTAGCATCAATTGCATTTAAAGTATAATAATCTGTTACTATCATTTTCGATATATCATTTTTTGCATGATTATGTTCAAATTTTTCAGGATTAAAATAAAATTTCATCATATCTTTTACGCCATCAAAATAATGAGTATGTTTAGATTTTACATCTATTTGTGCAACCCATTTAGGGTATTTTGAAACAAACATTCCACATACTGGACATTTTGCATCATTAGGTACTTTTATCATTTTATCTTTGTTTGCAGCTAAAACAGGATCATATAAAAAAATAGCTACAGCTTGTTGCATTTTTGGTTTTAAAGGCTTACATAGATTCTTATCTATTATATATTTTTTACTTTCACCAACTGAGTTGAATTCAGGGTACACATCTTGTTTACACATAGCTGCATATATCTTTTTACCCTTTTTAGCCATCATGGCTCTTTTTTTATTTGTTGATGTATTATCTTTTTTCATAGAGTTTTTTGCAATTTCTAAAGCTTCATCAAATGTATGAATTTCTCCACCGAACTGTTTTTGAAATGTTTTTGCTTCATTTTCATTTAAAAAAGCATATTTACTAATAGCACTCATTGTTCCTTTCTTAGAACTTCCTACAACATAATAAGCATCTTTAGCATTAATAAGTTTTAAAGAGTTTGTATCTACAACTTCTATATCTTTTATTTTGTCTTTGTGATGATTATGTATCTTTGCTTGACAATGAATTGAACAATATTGTTCTTTATTTCCATTTTTAAATGTACTAACATGAGAAGTTTTATAAAACTTTGTAAGATGCATTCCACATACATTACAAAATTCCTTGCTAGAATCAGTTTTAACTAAAGTCGCATCTTCAGGCTTTACTGTTTGAAACATTTTATTTTCAGCTGCACTTGCCGTTGTAAAAAGTAATCCAATAATAGCAAGTGAAATTAACAATTTTTTTAACATATTTGTCCTTTGTGTATTTGTAAAAGTATATAATGAATAAGTTAAATTAATGTTAATATTTAGTAAGATAAGTTTTTTAAGGAGAATTATAATGAGAAATTTTTTTATCATAGGAATTGTTGTTATTGCAATGGCTTATATGTTTTCAATTTTAGCTACAAAATATGAAACAATCAAGACTACAAATGAAACAATAAATAAAGTGAATAATAAATAAGCTATTTATAAAAGATAAAAAAAGGTAGAAGCTAAAAACTCCTACCTTTTTAATTTATATTAATTAAAATTACGAAACAGTAACAGTAACTGGAGTTGATTCCCAGATACCATGTTTAGTACAGTAACCGTGAGCTACTAAGTTTAATTTTTTTCCAGTTGGAATAATTGTGAAAGTAGTAGTATTATGTGCTTTAACATTTCCTAAAGTTCCTGGAACGTAAGTAGCTACTGCTAATTTAGTTTCACCATTAAATAATGTAACTGATTCAATATAGTGATCAAAATCATCTGGATGAGTATATTCGTTACCCATTTTAACTGTTACTTCAAAAGGCTCACCTGCAACTGCAGTTTCAGCACAGTGAATAAATGGACTGTGTCTATCAATTAAATCTTTTTTTGCTTCTCTTTCTACTGTATCAATATCAACGTATTTGTTAATTTTTGGCATATTATCTCCTGTATTTTTTAAATTAGATTTATTATACAATAATTTTATTAAAATAAATAGGATATTTTTTATCCTATATGAATAATTATCCAAAATATGATTATACGTGTATATTTTGCTCATATTTGGTATAATCACGAATGAATAAAGAAGACTATTTTATAAAACAATTTTCAAGTAATAAAATTATTGGTGATGATGGGGCAGTTATTAAAAATACTGTTTACTCAATGGATGCATTTTTCCAAAATGTTCATTTCAAAAAAGAGTGGATGAGTTTAAAACAAATTGCTTATAAGTCTATGATAGTGAATATCTCAGA
The DNA here is from genome assembly GCF_003711085.1 of Arcobacter peruensis. NCBI lineage: Bacteria > Pseudomonadati > Campylobacterota > Epsilonproteobacteria > Campylobacterales > Arcobacteraceae > Arcobacter > Arcobacter peruensis. The sequence goes on along the minus strand of NZ_CP032363.1, from coordinate 1,065,379 downwards.
TGCAATTGCTATGAATGCAAAACCAAAGTATGCACTTTTAAGTGTAGCAATTCCAAGTACTTATAAAAAACAAGATTTAAAAGATTTAGCAAAAGGTTTTAAAAAAGCTGCTAAAGAGTTTGGAATACAAATTATTGGTGGCGATACAATATCAAATGAGAAACTTGATATTTCTGTGACAATTGTTTCAAAAACTAAAAAACCAATCTATAGATCTGGTGTTAAAAAAGAGGACTTACTTTGTTATACAGGTGAGTTAGGATCTTGTAAAAAAGATTTAGAAAAACTTTTTTCAAACAAAAAAGTTTCAAAAAAATCAAAATTTATAAAACCAAAATTAAACCCTGAGTTTTTCTATGAAATATCAAAATATGTAAATGCATCTTTAGATATCTCTGATGGTTTATTTTTTGAACTTGAAAGATTATCAAAAGCTTCAAAAGTAGGTTTTGAGTTTTTTAAGAAAATACATGAAGATATTGGAACATCAGGAGAAGAGTATGAAATGCTTTTTTCTTTCTCAAAAAAAGATTTAAAAAGAATTGAAAAAATAGCAAAAAAATATAAAGTGAAATTAAATATATTTGCTAAAGCAGTTGAAGGTAAATATGAAACTAAAAATAAAAACCACCACTTTTAAAAATAAATAATATAAAAAATTAAAATATACAAGGAAATATATTGAGCCAATTACAAAGATACTTAAACCATTCAAACATTGATGTTTTATTTAAACAAAACAAAGATGATTTTGTTGTTACAGAAATACCGTTATATGAATTCTCAGGTGAAGGTGAGCATTTAGTTTTAAAAATTAGGAAAAAAGATTTAGCAACTTGGGATGCTTTAGAAATAATTGCAAAATTTGTTGGTTGTAGAAGCAGAGATATTGGTTATGCAGGACTTAAAGATAAAAATGCAATGACAGTTCAAAGTATTTCTATTCATAAGCAATACGAAGAAAAATTAAAAACATTTAATCATCCAAATATTAAGATTTTAGATACGACTTACCATAATAATAAAATCAAAGTAGGGCACTTAAAAGGTAATAGTTTTTTTATTAGACTCAAAAGAGTAAATGTAATTGATTCAAGAAAAATTGAAAGTGCTTTAGGAAGTATTGTAACTTTAGGTATGCCAAATTACTTTGGATTTCAGCGATTTGGAATTGATGGTGATAATTACAAAAAAGGCAAGGCAATTATTGAAGGAACTTTAAAAGAAAAAAGAAGAAACTTAAAGCAAATGTATATAAATGCTTATCAATCTCATTTATTTAATTCTTGGCTTTCTAAAAGAATTGAAATCTCAAAACTTGTAGATGCTTTTGAACCAAAAGAGATTTATCAAAAATTAAACCTACCTCTAGATGTTGTAAAAAGAATGAAAAAACAAAAACATCCATTAAAAATTATGACAGGAGATTTATTATCTCATTATCCGTTTGGAAAGATTTTTACAATTGAAGATTTAGAAACTGAATCTGATAAATTCTTTGAAAGAGATAGAGTTCCAACTGGCTTATTATCAGGGAAAAGAGTTAAAAATTCAGTAGATTTAGCTTATGAAATAGAAAAAGAATTCGAAGCACCAACAGGTGAAGATGGAGCAAGAAGATTTGCTTGGGTTTTTCCTTCTGATGTTGAAAGTAACTATAAAGAGGATAAAAACTGGATGGAATTAAAGTTTACATTACCAAAAGGTTGTTATGCAACTGAATTAATTGCTGAAATAATTCACTAATAATTTAATAATAACTTTTAAATAAGTGTCTTTTACTTAAGTTTAAATTGGTTAAAATTGATAACTTAATGGTTTTAAAGGACATTTATGAAATATGAAGAATTAATAAGTGAATTATGTGATGTAATAAAAGAATCAGAAAATAATGCAGCTTTAATATATGAAGACTTAGAATGGATAAATCAAACTGTTGATAGTTTCTCTCTTTTATCACATGAAAAAGAAAAAGTTCAAAAAAAAGTTTCAAATGCTTTAGGTTTATTACAACACCAAGATCTACATAGACAAAAAATAGAAAGAGTTGTAAATTTTGTATGTGAACACAATAATATAGACAAAACTAAATATGGTTTAGCTCCAAGTGCCAAAAACATTGATTCTTCAGATGAGATTATGAATGAAGATGAATTAGAAGCACTTATTAAACAAATGCAAGCTCAATAAAAGAAGATTAACTTCTTTTATTCTTTAGATAAAATATTACTTTTTACAAGCAATTCTTTTTACATTATTTAAGTTTCCAAATATTCTAAGAGAATTTAACTCTACTTCTTTTGCTTTTTGATTTAAAATTTCATTATTTTCTTTGTTTGCATTTGCATCTACTAGTGATTGTAAATCATTATGAAATTGTTTGTTTAGTTCAGTTATTTTATTCATAGTTTCTATATCTATTTTTTTACCTGAATTTAGATGATTATTTGACCATTGCTCTAAACTTGTATTTTCTTTTACTTTCCATGAGTTAAAAGTGCCTAATTTTGCATAAACTTCATCTTTTGTATTTAATATATCAACTTTTATTTGTGCCGTATCATAAACTAAATCCACATCACAAACTTTATCCATAGTTTCTTCTATAAATGAAGCTCTAGAAGCTGCTGTAACAAGTGCATTTGACATATCAGAAATATTTTTTGCCATATCAGAGATTTCATCTGCCACTTGTGCATTTTTTTGTGTTGCTTGATCTAATGTATTAACAGCATCATTAATTTGTATAATACCTCTTTCTTGCTCTTTAGATGCATTGGCAACTTCTTCGATAATTGTGATTGTGTTAGATATGTTTTGATTTAATTCACTGTATCCTTCTATCATATTATCTGAAATTGTTTTTCCATGTTGAGCTTTTGATGTTGCTGCTTCTACGATATTTTTAATCTCTTTAGCAGCTTCTGCACTTCTACTTGCAAGATTTCTTACTTCTTGTGCAACAACAGCAAAACCTTTTCCAGCTTCTCCTGCAGTTGCTGCTTCAACAGCTGCATTTAAAGATAAAATATTTGTTTGGAATGCAATTTGATCAATAACTTCAATTGCATCATTAATAGATGATACTTGTACATTTATTTCATCCATAGATTCTGCTGTTCTATTTGCAAGTTCTTGACCTGTTTTTGCTGAACCTGTAACATTCTGAGCTAACTTTGACATTTTAACAGTCGATTGTGTATTAGCACTTATTATCGCTGTGATTTCTTCTAATGCCGCAGCTGTTTCCTCTAAAGAAGCTGCTTGTTGATTTGAAGAAAGTGATAAATTATTTGAGGCACTTGATAAAACAGCAGTATTTTGATTCAAGGAATCACCTGTATTCATAATCATTGCTAAAATTTCTGATGTATTATTTCCTACTAGTTTAATTCCAGCTGTTAAAGAACCTAAATCTCCATATATTCCTTCATCATCAATCTTATGATCAAATTTTGATTCAGAATATTTTCTAAGAGTATCATTGATTTTATCTAGCGTATCTTTTGTGTTTTTGATCATTTCATTTAATTTATTTTTTAAATCTTCAACATGAGGGTTTGATGCAGTTTCTCCTACTTGATAAACAAAAAAACCATTACTAGCTTTCTCTAAAATATCACTTGCTTCTTCAATTACAATTTCATCTTTCTTAAGACCGGCTCTTACTTTATCCATATAAGAATTAAATAGCTGCGATACTTCACCTATTTCATCTTTTGATTCTACATTTAATGAAATTGATGGATCATTTGATTCAAGTAAGTTTTCAAAACCTTTTTTAAGTTTTTCAATTGGATTTGTAGCTTTTTTAACAATAAGTAATATTAGTATAATTGTTAACAATCCTAAAACAGCCGATATAAATGAAATATATAATACTAATTCTGAGATTTCACTATCTGCTTTGTCAAGGGAAAATGTTAAGTCCATTACACCAATTACATCACCTTCTTTTTGATTTGCATGACACATTAGACATTCTTGTGTTGCAATCATAGGCTTAATCATTCTAATATTATGACCTTGATTATTGTTTGTTTCTAAAAGGGCAGATTTTTTACTTTTAAATGCTTTTATAGTTTCTATATCTTTAGTGAAAATAGATTCAGAAGGATATAATTCCATTAATTCTTTGCTTTTTGCAACTGTGAGATTTTTTACACCCTCAATTTTTCTAGCATCATCTTCTGCTTTTGCAATTTGAGCAGGATCTCCAGTGTTCATTGCATTTTTTAAACTTTGGAACATTGCTGCATTTAGCATCGCAAGATTTTCTTTTTTATTAGTAATCAAGTCTTCTGATACTTTTGAAGTACTTAAAATAACAATTGCAATACTTGAAATTGTCATTAAAATAAAGAGTGCAAAAATAATCTTATTACTAATTTTTTTTGTTATTAAATCAATCATGATACTAACCTTTTAGTTTAAGTACAAATATTATATAATTATATTAATTTATAGAATATTAAATTAGACGATTAGTTGTACAAAGAGAAGAATTAATGATAGTAGGCCTTATAGGTAAAATAATTAAAAAAGAACCAACATTATTAAATGTTAATGTTAATGGGATAATTTATGAAATATTTGTTTCACTAAATTGTAGTTCAAAAATTATTAGTGATGATGTGACATTAGATATTACACACATAATTAGAGAAGATTCTCAAACTTTATATGGTTTTTTAGACTCAAGTGAAAAAAAGCTTTTTGATACAGTTATCAAAATAAATGGTGTTGGACCAAAAGTTGCACTTGCAATTTGTTCAACATTTACTCCTTCATCTTTTGCGCAAATAGTAAATGAAAACGATGTTTCAATGCTAAAAAGAGTACCTGGTATTGGTCCTAAAGGTGCTAGTCGTATTTTAGTAGAACTTTCAGGAATAGTTATTGATTTAAATGCAGAAGATGATAGTAGCAGTAATTCTGCTTCTTTAGAAGCATCATTAGCTTTAGAATCATTAGGATTTAAAAAAGATGTTTTAGCAAAAGTTTTAAAAACTTGTACTTCTACAAATACAAGCGATTTAGTAAAAGAAGCATTAAAAAAATTACAAAAATAGAAATCAAGGGAATTTAATGAAAATAGCAGTAGTTTTTGGTGGGGTTAGTTTTGAACATGAAATTTCAATTGTAAGTTCAATTGCAATGAAAGATGTGTTAAGTGATGAATTAGTTTATATATTTTTAGATGAAAATAGAGACTTTTATCATATTCCAACTAACACTATTAAATCAAAATTATTTAGCTCAGGTGAATATAAAAAATGTGATAAAGTTACTATTTCAAAGAATGGTTTCTTTAAAAAAGTAGGACTTTTAGGAAAAGATAAACCTATAGATTTTGATGTTGTTTTAAATCTTTCTCATGGTGGAGATGGTGAAGATGGTATTTTATCTTCAGTGTTAGAATTTTTTAATATTCCTTTTATTGCACCAAGAACAGAAGCATGTGTAGTTTCTTCAAATAAATTCTTAACAAAAGGTTATGCTTCTTCTGTTGATGTTAAAACTATTGATTATAAATATTACACAAAAGGTGATAGTGTTACAGTTGATACTTTTCCTGTAATTGTAAAACCAGTTAGACTTGGTTCTTCAATTGGTGTAGCAATTGTTAAAACACAAGAAGAATTAGATTATTCTTTAGATGTTGCATATGAGTTTGATAATGCAATAATTATTGAACCTTTTATCTCAGGTGTTAAAGAATACAACTTAGCAGGTACTAAAGTAAATGGTGAATTTAAATTCTCAATTATAGAAGAGCCTCAAAAAACAGAATTTTTAGATTTTGATAAAAAATATTTAGATTTTTCAAGAACTTCAAAAGCTGTAGAAGTTGATTTAGGTGAAGAATTAAATGCAAAAGTAAAAGATGCTTTTGAAAAGATTTACAATAATTTATTTGAAGGTTCAATAATTAGATGTGATTTCTTTATAGTTGATAATGAAGTTTATTTAAATGAAATAAATTCAATCCCAGGTTCTATGGCAAACTATTTATTCTCTAATTTTGATACTTTATTTAAAAGTGTTGCAACTTCATTACCAAGAAAAAAACATATTCCAGTTACTTATGAATATGTAAATAAAATTCATGCAAGCAAAGGCAAATAACTTTGGCATTAAAAAGTGTAAGTATTGATAATAAAACTTATGATATTTCTTATGAAATTGTAAATCCTTCTTGTAAAAAAGATATAGTTTTTTTACATGGTTGGGGCTCAAATAAAGATATTATGAAAAATGTATTCTCACCTTATTTAAATGATTTTAGACATATTTATATTGATATGCCAGGTTTTGGGAAAAGCTCAAATGAATACGAACTAAAAACTCAAGATTACACTAAAATTATAGATGAACTTTTAAAACTTTTAAACTCTACAAAAGATGTAATTGCAGGTCACTCTTATGGTGGAAAAGTTGCTACTTCTTTAAATCCTAAAAATCTAGTTCTTTTAAGTTCAGCAGGGATTTTAGAAGAAAAATCTTTTGAAGTAAAAGCTAAAATTGCAATTGCAAAATTCTTTAATGCACTTGGTTTAAAAAATATTACAAAAATGTTCAGAAGTTCAGATGTTAATACTATGAATGAAGGAATGTATTCAACATTTAAAAATGTTGTAAATGAAGATTTTTCACAAAACTTTAAAGATTATAAAAATAATGCCTTAATTTTTTGGGGAGAAAAAGATACAGCTACATCTTTAGAATCTGGTAAAAAAATTGCATCTTTAATTGATTCATCAACTTTTATATCTTATGATGGAGATCATTACTTCTTTGTAAAAAATGCAAAAGATATAAGCGAGAGAATAGAAAATGGAATACTTTAATTTATTTACACAAATTTTATTAATTATGTGTTTAGGTTATTACCTAATCACAAACTTACAATGGTACAACTACAAACTAGAACGAGTTGTTTTAAAACATCATAAATGGCAATGGCATATAACTTACTTTTTTACTCCTATTGTACTTTTTTATTTAATACCAACTATTTACTATTCAATATATTTTTATGTATTGTATTTAACAAGTTTTATTATATGGAATAGGAAACTTGACCGTCCTGTTGTTTTAACATCTAGAGTGAAAAGATTTCTAGCAATACTTTTATTCGCAACATTTGCAATTTCTGGTTTATGTTTAGCAAGTCCTGAATGTAATAATACCTTTGTATTTATTCCTTTAATAATTGCTTATGTAGTATCACTAGTATTAGAAAAAATATTCTTTATATCTTTTAAACATAAAGGAAAACAAAGAGTTCATAGTATTACTGGTTTAAAAATTATTGCAATTACTGCATCTTACGGAAAAACATCAATTAAAAACTACTTACATCATGTTTTAAAGAAAAAATATAAAACATACAAAACTCCAAGATCTGTAAATACAATTGGTGGAATTGTATTAGATGTAAATAGAGATATTCCTCTTGATACACAAATATACATTGCAGAAGCAGGTGCTAGAGAAAAAGGTGACATTGAAGAAATATCAATGTTTCTTGAACCTCAAATTTGTGTGATTGGTAGTGTTGGAGAGCAACACATTGAATATTTTAAGACCTTAGATAATATTATTCATACAAAAATGGAACTTTTAAAATCTCCTCGAATGCAAAAAGGTTTTGTTCACGAAAGTGTACCTATTAAAGATTATGAAACTATTACAAAATTTCCAAATAACTTACATATTACAAAAAGCTCACTAGATGGCATTTGGTTTGATGTGGAAGTAAATGGTAATTTAGAACATTTCCATGCACCAATTCTTGGAAGTTTTAATGCAATTAATTTAACAGCAGTAATATTAGTTGCTCATGAATTAGGTATGAGTATTGATGAGATTAAACTTGCACTAAAATCTTTACCTCAAGTTGAACATAGATTACAACTTATAAAAGCAGGTGGAAAAGTAATTGTTGATGATTCTTTTAATGGAAATTTAGAAGGAATGCTTGAAGCTGTAAATATCTGTTCTACTTATGAAGGTAGAAAGGTAATTATAACGCCAGGTTTAGTTGAATCAACAGATGAAGCAAATATCTTACTTGCAAAAGAAATAAACGAAAAATTTGATTATGTAATTTTAACAGGAAGTTTAAATACTCAATTATTAAGTGCACACATAGATTCACAAAAAATATTTATTTTAAAAGATAAAGCTTTAATGGAAAATACCTTGGCTGAGCAAACACGAGTAGGGGATCTAATACTTTTTGCAAATGATGCACCAAACTTTATATAGGATATAAAATGGAACACTTATATGCACCATGGCGATATGAATATGTTAGTGAAGAAAAAATTGAAGGATGTATTTTTTGTCATATATCTAAAAATATAGATGATGAAAAACTTCAAGTTCTTTTTAGTGATGAATTTTGTTATGTTGTTATGAATAAGTTTCCATACTCACCAGGTCATATGATGGTTATTCCACACTTTCACACAGATAAAATTGAAGAACTAGATGATAATACTTGGAACGCTATGAGTGTAAGAGTAAGACAAGGGGTAAAGCTTTTAAAAGATGTTATGTCTTGTGAAGGTGTAAATATTGGTATGAATCTTGGAAAAGCAGCAGGAGCTGGAATTGAACAGCATGTTCACTATCATATGCTTCCTAGATGGCTTGGCGATACAAATTTTATTACTTCAATTGCAACAGCTAGAGTTTATCCTGCAAATTTTGACGAAATTTATACAAAGTTAAAATCTAAATCAAATAAATATTTTATTTAATCAATTATGTAGTAAAATTCTAAATTATTAATTTAGGATTTATATCTATGAAAAACTCACTTAAAAACTTTTATAAGAACAACTTTACTTATTCAGGAAAAGAAAAACTATCAAAACTAACAATATTATTTATAATACTTCTTAATATATTTGTTTTTATAACAATTGGATTAGGAATTGATTTTCAAATAAAAGTTTTAAATAATCCAAATACATCTTTTTCTTCACAGTGTAGAAATATTCTAAACTCTAAAAGTCTAAACGATTACAATAATTATATTTTTATGTCAGGAACATACAATAGTAAATATCAAAGTATTAAAAATTTAGAAATTGATGAGAGGTGTACTACTATTATTGATACTAAATTAGATGCAGTTAAAAAAGAGCATAATATTAAAGTATTAAGACAAAATGAAAGAATACTAAATAACAAGCAAAATAAGATAAATAATGAATTATCGTATTTAAGAGAAAATTATAATACAGTATTATTTGAAAAAATGTCGGCACAAAAATCTGATAAATCAATTATAAAAGATGATATCTCATCTGAGAATATAAAAGAAAAATACAACTCGTACTTAGAAGAAAATGAAAAGTTAAAAAAAGAAAAGCAAAATATCAGAAAGGAATTTACTGATTCTAAAAGTGTAAAAGAATTAAATGCCTTTGTTAACATTAATAAAAAACAAATATTAGATGATTATAAAACTCAAAGTAAATCTTACGCACTTAAAAAAGAGTTAATTACATTAATATTTTTATTACCACTTTTTTTATTGTCATTTTATATAATGAAAAGGTATTTAAAGAATGAAAAATACACATTATATGTAATGTTCAAAAACATTGTAGTAGTTATATTAATTCCAATAGTTATTTCTGTATTAACTCTAATTTATATGTTACTACCAAAAGTCTTTCTTGAAAAAGTATTAAAATTCTTTTATGAAATAGAAGTACCTTTTGTAGTGTATTATTTTGCAATTGCTTTTTTTGTATTTGTTTTTGGATATTTAATAGTAAAAATTCAAAAAAGATTTAGAGAAAATCAGAAAAAACTAGAAGAAAATTCTATTTCAAATACTGAAAGTTATAACAAAAGTATTTGTTTTAAATGTTCTAATAAAGTAGACTACTTAAATATGAGCTTTTGTCCATGTTGTAAAAATGAATTAAAAGTTAAATGTCCTAATTGTAATAAGGAAACGATAAAGAATTTGAAGCATTGTTATAATTGCGGTAATGATCTAAAATAAATAGTTGAACTTAAGTTTTAAACTTATTACTAACTTAAAAACATATTCAAAATACAATAGTTATCCTTTTTAAAAGGAAACAAATTAGTGCTTTTTCAATACAAAACCCCATTATACTTGACATTTAATCCCATTTAAGTTATAATCCGCGTCCATAAAAAGGGTTAGAGTGCGATTTATCGTGTATCTAACGAGTTCTTTAAAGGAAAAAAATGGAAAAAATTAGATTAAAGTTAAAAGCTTACGATCACAGAGTTTTAGACAGAAGTGTTGCTTCAATAGTTGAAGCTGTTAAGAGAACTGGTGCTGAGTTGAGAGGTCCTATACCTTTACCAACAAAGATTAGAAGATATACAGTTCTAAAAGGTCCTCACGTTAATAAGGATTCTAGAGAGCAATTTGAAATCAGAGTTCATTCAAGAATGATTGATATTATAGCTGCAACTCCAGATACAGTAGATTCATTAATGAAACTTGACTTAGCTCCAGAAGTTGATGTTGAAGTTAGATCTATGGGTCAAGAATAAGAAAGGGTAATAAATGGAATTTATCGTAGAAAAAATTGGTATGAGTAGAACTGTTTCAGTTCCTGCTGTTCCTGTTACACTTTTAAGAGTTCTTGATACTAAGGTATGTGAAGTGACTGACGGTGTAGCATTTGTTTCTTATGCATCTGGTAAAAAGATGAATAAAACAATTGAAGGGCAACAAAAGAAATTCGACTTATCTAAAGAGTTTAACAGATTTGCAACTTTAGAAGTAGCAAACACTGAAGCTGGTGATTTAGATGTAAGTGGTTTATCAGAAGCAAAAGTATTAAAAACAACTTTTAACACTAAAGGTAGAGGTTTCTCTGGTGTAGTTAAAAGATGGAACTTTGCAGGTGGTAGAGCATCTCACGGTCATAGAATGGGTAAAAGAACTGGTTCAATTGGTAATGCTGAATGGCCAGGTAGAGTTCAACCAGGTAAGAAAATGCCAGGACAATACGGAAATACAACTGTTAGCGTTAAAAATGATGTAGTATCATTTGATGCAGAAACTGGAATTTTAGTAGTAAAAGGTTCAGTATCTGGTGCAAACGGTAGATTAGGAAAAGTAAAGGTTGCTAAATGAGTAATGCAATAGTATTAAATGACAAATTTGAAGCTAATGGTGATGTAGCATTACCAGCTAAGTTTGCTGAGATTAACTCTCACAACTTATATTTATATGCTAAATCATACTTAGCAGCTCAAAGAGCAAATACTGCTAGAGTTAAAAATAGATCAGAAGTTAGAGGTGGTGGTAAAAAACCTAAAGCTCAAAAAGGTTCTGGTGGTGCTAGATGGGGTTCTAAAAGATCTCCTTTATTCGTTGGTGGGGGTCAAGTTTTTGGTCCTACTAAGAGAAACTATGTACAAAAAGTAAATAAAAAACAAAAAGCTTTAGCATTAAGTTTTGCCTTAAATGCACAAGCTGAAAATGGTTCTTTATTTATAACTGATTCAATTACAGTTGAATCTGGTAAAACTAAAGACGCACTAGCGATTTTAAACAAATTAAACCAAAGAGATACTCTAGTTGTAGTTGATACAATTGATGAGAAAACATACTTAGCGTTTAGAAATGTTAAAAATTGTTACATGATTGAAAAGCAAGAAGTTAACGCTTATTTAATTGCAGCATACCATTCAGTACTAATTGAAAAATCAGTATTTGAATCATTAACAAAAGAGGCTTAAGATGGCAGATATAACAGATATTAAAGCAATATTATATACAGAAAAAACGATTGAGCTTCAAGAAAATGGTGTAATCGTTGTTCAAACTAGTCCAAGAATGACTAAGAATGGACTAAAAGAAGTATTTAAAGAATATTTTGGTGTTACTCCATCAAAAGTTAATTCTTTAAGACAAAATGGAAAAGTTAAAAGATTTAAAGGGAAATTAGGTGCTAGACCAGATTTCAAAAAATTCTATGTAACATTACCAGAGGGCGCTGAAATAGCGAACCTTTCAGCTTAAGGAGATATGAATGGCAATTAAAAAATTTAGACCAATAACTCCTGCAAGAAGATTTATGTCTGTAATGGATACTTCTGATATTACTTCTAAACCAACAGTTAGATCTTTACTTGTAAGAGTAAAAGCTGCAGCTGGTAGAAATAATAACGGTAGAATCACTTCTAGACACAAAGAAGCAGGTGCTAAGAAATTATATAGAATTATTGATTTCAAAAGAAATAAATTCGGTGTAGAGGGTACTGTTTCAACTATTGAGTACGACCCATACAGAAACTGTAGAATTTGTTTAGTAACTTATGCTGATGGTGATAAAAGATATATCTTACAACCTTCTGGTTTAAAAGTTGGTGCTAAAATTCAAGCTGCTGAGTCAGGACTTGATATTTTACCAGGTAACGCAATGAGATTAATCAATATTCCAGTTGGTACTATGGTTCATAACATTGAAATGAAACCAGGTAAAGGTGGACAAATCGCTAGATCTGCTGGTGGATATGCTCAAATCATGGGTAGAGAAGATAAGTATGTTATTCTTAGACTTCCTTCAGGTGAAATGAGAAAAATTCTTTCTGTTTGTATTGCAACAATTGGTATTGTTGGAAATGAAGACTTCTCTAATATGGTTATCGGTAAAGCTGGTAGACAAAGACATTTAGGTAAGAGACCACAAACAAGAGGTTCTGCAATGAACCCAATTGATCACCCGCATGGTGGTGGTGAAGGTAAAACTAACTCTGGAAGACATCCTGTTACTCCATGGGGTATGCCAACTAAAGGTTATAAAACTAGAAAGAAAAAAGCTAGTGATAAACTAATCATTTCAAGAAAAAAGAAGTAAGGGTTTAAGATGTCAAGATCAATAAAAAAAGGTCCATTTATAGACGCACACTTATTAAAGAAAGTTCAAAAAGCTGTTGAAGCTAATGATAAAAAACCAATCAAAACTTGGTCAAGAAGATCTATGATCTTACCAGATATGATTGGACTTACTTTTAATGTGCACAATGGAAGAAACTTCGTTCCTGTAAATGTTACAGAGAACCATGTTGGATATAAATTAGGTGAATTTGCACCTACTAGAACGTTTAAGGGCCATAAAGGTTCTGTTCAAAGAAAGGCGTAATTGATGGCAAGAGCAATATTAAAATTTATTAGACTTTCTCCTACAAAAGCAAGATTAATTGCTAGAGAAGTTCAAGGTATGAATGCTGAATATGCAATCGCATCATTAGAATTTACTCCTAACAAGGCTGCTGGAATTATTTCTAAAGTAATTGCATCTGCTGTAGCAAATGCAGGTTTAGAACCAGAAAATGCTGTTATTACTTCTGCAAGAGTTGATAACGGTCCAGTTCTTAAGAGATTTACTCCAAGAGCAAGAGGAAGTGCTTCTCCAAAGCATAAACCAACTGCACATATTATGATTGAAGTAGCTGCTGCTGAAAAAGGAGACAAGTAATGGGTCAAAAAGTTAATCCAATAGGTTTAAGATTAGGTATCAATAGAAACTGGGAATCAAGATGGTTTCCAAAATTTTCTACAATGCCAGCAAACGTTTCTGAAGACGATAAAATTAGAAAATTCATTAAAAAAGAATTATACTATGCAGGTGTTGCATCTACTATCGTTGAAAGAACTGCTAAAAAAATTAGAGTAACAATCGTTGCTGCTAGACCTGGTATCGTTATCGGTAAAAAAGGTGCAGACGTTGAGAAATTAAAAGCTAATCTTTCTAAATTAGTTGGAAAAGAAATTGCTGTTAATATTAAAGAAGAGAGAAAACCACAATTATCTGGTCAACTTTCAGCTGAAAATGTTGCACAACAATTAGAAAGAAGAGTTGCATTCAGAAGAGCTATGAAAAGAGTTATGCAAAATGCACTTAAAGGCGGAGCTAAAGGTATTAAAGTTTCTGTTTCTGGTAGACTTGGTGGAGCTGAAATGGCTAGAACTGAGTGGTATTTAGAAGGTAGAGTTCCTTTACATACATTAAGAGCTAGAATTGATTACGGTTTTGCTGAAGCTCATACAACTTACGGTTGTATTGGTATTAAAGTTTGGATCTTCAAAGGTGAAGTACTTGCTAAAGGTATTCCAGCTGAAAAAACTGAAGAAGAAAAACCAAAAAGAAGACCACAAAAGAGAAGAGGTAAATAATTATGTTAATGCCTAAAAGAACTAAATATAGAAAAATGATGAAGGGTCGAAATAGAGGTAAAGCTTCTAGAGGAACTTCATTAGCATACGGTGATATCGGTCTTAAAGCTGTTGAGCACGGAAGAATTGATTCTAGACAAATCGAAGCTTCAAGAGTTGCAATGACAAGAAAAGTTAAAAGACAAGCTAAAGTTTGGATTATGGTATTCCCTGACAAGCCTCTTACTGCTAAACCATTAGAAACAAGAATGGGTAAAGGTAAAGGTGCAGTTGATAAATGGGTAATGAATATCAAGCCAGGTAGAATTTGTTTTGAAATGGCTGGTGTTAGTGATGAGTTAGCAAGAGAAGCTTTAACTTTAGCAATGCACAAATTACCATTTAAAACAAAAATTGTAACAAAAGATAGCGAAAATGAACTATACTGATTTAAAAGACAAAAGCTTACAAGAGCTTACGGAATTATTAAAAGAAAAAAAGGTGCTTCTTTTTGAATTAAAAGCTAAGCTAAAAACTATGCAGTTAACAAACACTTCTGAATTAAGAGTGGCTAAAAAAGATATCGCTAAGATTCAAACAGCAATTACTGCAGCAAAAGCTAACTAAGGATCTATAGATGACACATAAAAGAGAGATTCAAGGTGTAGTGGTAAAAATTTCTGGAGACAAAACAGCTTCTGTTTTAGTTACTAGACAAGTTATTCACCCAAGATACCACAAAATGGTAAAAAGATTTAAAAAATATTTAGTTCATGACGAAAGAAATGAATTAAAACTTGGAGATAAAGTTGTAGCTGTTGAGTGTAGACCTTTATCTAAAACTAAATCTTTTAGATTAAAGACGATTGTATCTACAGGAGCTAACTAATGATTCAAAGTTTTACTAGATTAAATGTAGCTGATAATACAGGTGCAAAACAGATCATGTGTATTAAAGTTCTTGGTGGATCTAAGAGAAGATACGCAACTGTTGGTGACGTTATCGTTGCTTCAGTTAAGAAAGCTTTACCAACTGGTAAAGTTAAAAAAGGTCAAGTTGTTAAAGCAGTAGTTGTTAGAACACATAAAGAAGTTCAAAGAGAAAATGGTTCTTTAATTAGATTTGATGATAACGCAGCAGTTATCTTAGATGCTAAAAAAGATCCTATTGGAACAAGAATTTTCGGACCAGTTGCTAGAGAAGTTAGATATTCAGGTTTCATGAAAATCGTTTCACTTGCACCGGAGGTATTATAATATGGCAATTAAATTAAAAATCAAAAAAGGTGATACTGTAAAAATTATCGCTGGAGATGATAAAGGTAAAACTGGAGAAGTTATTCAAGTATTACCTTCTAAGAGACAAGTAATCGTTAAAGATTGCAAAGTAGCTAAGAAAACTGTTAAACCTGATCAAGAAAAAAACCCAGATGGTGGTTTTGTTAATAAAGAGATGCCAATGGATATCTCTAATGTAACTAAAGTAGAAGGTGAGTAAGATGGCAGCAAGATTATTAGAAAGATATAAAGCAGAAATTAAACCAGTTTTAGAAACAGAGTTCCCAAAGAACAAAATGTTAACTCCTAAGTTAGACAAAGTAGTTATCTCTGTTGGTGCTGGTGAAGCAATGAAAGATAGTAAATTAATGCAAAACATTCAAGATACTATCTCTTTAATAGCTGGTCAACAAGCTGTTAAAGTTATTGCAAAAAAATCTGTTGCTGGATTTAAAGTAAGAGAAGGTTACCCTGTAGGAGTAAAAGTTACTTTAAGAGGTGAACAAATGTACACATTCTTAGATAAACTTTGTTCAATCGCATTACCAAGAGTTAAGGATTTTAGAGGACTTAACAGAAATGGTTTTGACGGTAGAGGAAACTTTAACTTTGGTTTAGACGAACAATTAATGTTCCCAGAAGTTGTATATGATAACATCATCACAACTCACGGTATGAATATTTCAGTTTCTACAACTGCAACTAATGATGCTGAAGCTTTCAGATTATTAGAGTTAGTAGGAATTCCATTTACTAAAGGAAGAGCGTAATGGCAAAGAAATCTATGATTGCAAAACAACAGAGAACTCCTAAGTTCTCTTCAAGAGCATATACAAGATGTTCTGTTTGTGGTAGACCTCACTCTGTTTACAGAGATTTTGGTTTATGTAGAGTTTGTTTAAGAAAAATGGCTAACGAAGGTTTATTACCTGGTGTTAGAAAAGCTAGTTGGTAGGAGAATTTAAGCTATGATGAATGATATAATCGCAGATGCTTTAACAAGAATTAGAAATGCAGCTCTAAGAAAATTAGATGTTGCAACATTATTACACTCAAACACTGTAGTTGGCGTTTTAAACGTTTTATTACAAAAAGAGTATATTACTGGATTCAAAGTTATTGACGGTAAAAACAACAAAAAGACAATTCAAGTTGAATTGAAGTATGATGACAATGAAAAATCAGTAATTAATGAAATTACTAGAGTTTCTAAGCCTGGAAGAAGAGTTTACAAAAACGCTTCAGAAATTAAAAGCTTTAAAAATGGATACGGTACAATCATCGTTTCTACTAACAAAGGTGTAATTGCTAACGATGAAGCATTTGCAGCTAAAGTTGGTGGCGAAGTTCTTTGTACTGTATGGTAGGGAGTAATAATGTCTAGAATTGGTAAAAAACCTATCGCAATTCCAGCTGGAATTGAAGTATCAGTTAATGGTACTGTTATTGATGTAAAAAAAGGGAACAAAGTTTCTTCAGTTGAAACTCATGGTAGAGTTGGAATTGAAGTTGCTGAAGGTAACGTAGTACTTTCTAGAGTTGGAGAAACAAAAGAATCTTCAGCTTTCTGGGGAACTTATAGAGCTTTATTAAGCAATGCAATTGATGGATTAGCTACAGGTTTTCAAAAATCTTTAGAAATCAATGGTGTTGGTTATAGAGCTGCTGTTAAAGGTAAAGTTTTAGAACTACAATTAGGTTATTCACACCCAATTAATTTCGAAATCGAAGAAGGTTTAGAAATTACTGTTGAGAAAAACTTAATTCACGTAAAAGGTGCTGACAAACAACAAGTTGGTCAAGCTGCTGCAATTATTAGAGGCTACAGAAAACCAGAACCGTACAAAGGTAAAGGTGTGAAGTATACTGACGAGCATATCGTTAGAAAAGCCGGAAAAACAGCTAAGTAAGGTATGACACTATGAGTAGAGCAAAAGATTTAGCAAAAAAGAATTCATTAAGAATTAAAAGAAAAAAAAGAGTTAGAGGAAATATTTTTGGAACAGCAGAGTTACCAAGAGTTTCTTTCTTTAAATCTAATAAGTACATTAGTGCGCAAGCAATTAATGATGTTGAAGGTAAAACTTTAGCAGCAGTTAGTTCTCAAACAATGAATTTAAACGTGAATAAAGAAAATGCAGGAAAAGTAGCAGCAGAATTTGCTGGAACTTTAAAAACTGCAGGAATTGATACAGTAGTATTTGACAGAAATGGTTACCTTTATCATGGTGTTGTTGCAGCATTCGCTGACGCACTTAGAGATAACGGTATCAAATTATAAGGGTTAATGATGGCAATTAATAGAGAAGACTTTGAAGAAGCAATCGTTAAAATTGGTAGAGTTACAAAAGTTGTAAAAGGTGGTAGAAGATTTAGATTTACTGCTTTAGTTGTTGTAGGTGACAAAAAAGGTACTATTGGTTTTGGAACTGGTAAAGCTAAAGAGGTTCCTGATGCTATTAAAAAAGCATTAGATGACGCTTTTAAATCTTTAATCAAAGTTAATATTCATGGTACTACAATTGCTCATGATATTGAACATAAATATAATGCAAGTAAAATCTTACTTAAGCCTGCATCTGAAGGTACAGGACTGATTGCTGGGGGAGCTGCTAGACCAGTTCTTGAGCTTTCAGGAGTAACAGATATTATTGCGAAATCTTTAGGTTCAAATAATCCAAATAACTTAGTACAAGCTACTGTTGAAGCATTAGCTAGAATTAAAGGATAGATTTATGGCATTAAATAATTTACAACCAGCACCAGGTAGTACTAAAAATACTAAAAGAGTTGGTAGAGGTCAAGGTTCAGGAATGGGTAAGACTTCTACTAGAGGTCAAAAAGGTCAAAAATCTAGATCTGGATATAAAATCAAGAGACATTTTGAAGGTGGGCAAATGCCTATCCAAAAAAGAATGCCAAAAATTGGATTCTTTTCAAGAGTTGCAAAACCTTATTCTATCAATGTTGATAAAATCAAGCAAGTTGCAGCTTTAGAAGAAATTACAGTTGAGTCAATCAAGTCTGTATATAAATTATCTAAATCAGTTGTGAAAGTTAAATTAGTTGGATCAACTGCTAAAGATTTAGCATCAAAGATTAAAGACGAAAACGTTACAACTACTGGTAACTAACCATGAGTAAAGATCTAATAAATAAGATTCTTATCACATTAGGTTTTATATTTCTTTACAGGTTATTGGCATACGTGCCAGTACCTGGGGTTAATATAGACGTAGTAAAAGAATTCTTCGATTCAAATGCAAACAATGCATTAGGTCTTGTTAATATGTTCAGTGGTAATGCAGTTGAAAGACTGTCTATCATATCACTTGGAATTATGCCTTACATTACAGCTTCAATTATTATGGAATTACTTGCAGCTACTTTCCCCGCACTTGGTAAAATGAAAAAAGAACGAGATGGTATGCAAAAATATATGCAAATCATTAGATACGCAACTATTGTTATTACATTAATTCAATCAATTGGTGTTTCAATGGGTCTTAATTCACTAACAGGTCAAAGTGGTCAAAGTGCTATTTCTATAGATATGGATACATTTGTTGCTGTTTCATCAATTTCGATGTTAACTGGTACTATGCTTCTTATGTGGATTGGTGAACAAATCACACAAAAAGGTATAGGAAATGGTATTTCATTAATTATCTTCGCTGGTATTGTATCTGCAATTCCTAGTGCAATTGGTGGTACTATTGATTTAGTTAATAATGGACAAATGAACTTCTTAACAGTTATTGCTATTGTTGTTATTATTTTAGCAACAGTTGGTGCAATTATTTATGTTGAGTTAGGTGAAAGAAGAGTTCCAGTTTCATATTCAAGAAAAGTAATGATGCAAAACCAAAATAAAAGAGTTATGAATTATATTCCTATTAAGGTTAACCTTGCAGGTGTTATTCCAGCTATTTTTGCTTCGGCGATTTTAATGTTCCCAGCTACTATTTTACAAGGTTCTCAAAATGAGTATCTTTTAATCGTTGCTGATTACTTAAGTCCTGCATCATATACGTTTAATGTATTTATGTTTTTATTTGTTGTTTTCTTTGCATTCTTCTATGCATCGATTACCTTTAATGCTAAAGATATTTCAGAGAATTTAAAAAAGCAAGGTGGATTTATTCCTGGTATTAGACCAGGAGCAGGTACAGCTGAATTTTTAAATGAAACTGCAAGTAGATTAACATTCTGGGGTGCAATTTATTTAGGATTAATTTCAACTGCTCCATGGCTTATTGTTAAAGCTATGGGAGTACCTTTCTACTTTGGAGGGGTTGCTGTACTAATCGTTGTACAAGTTGCTATTGATACTATGAGAAAAATTGAAGCACAACAATATTCAAATAAATATGAAACGCTTAGTGCGGTTGGTCTATAAATATTATGGCAATCCCATTAAGAAAAGCAAATGAAATCGAAAAACTTCGCACTGCAAATATTGCAGTTGCGAAGACTTTAAACCATTTAGCGCAAAACGTTAAAGCTGGTATGACTTTGAAAGAAGTTGATGCCATGGGTGAAGCATTTTTAGATAATTTAAATGCTAGACCATCTTTTAAAGGCTTATACGGTTTTCCTGCTGCTATTTGTACTTCATTAAATGAAGTAATCATTCATGGTATTCCATCAGATGTAGTTTTAAAAGAAGGAGATATCTTAGGTATCGACATTGGAACTGAAATTGATGGTTGGTATGGTGATGCTGCTATTACAATGCCTATTGGTAAAATATCAAAAGAAGATGAAGATTTAATTGCTTGTGCAAAAGATTCTTTATATCACGCTATTGATTCTATTCATGAAGGTATGAGATTCAAAGAACTTTCAAAATTGATAGAAGATTTTATTGTAAGCAGAGGTTATCAACCGCTTGTTAGATTCTGTGGACACGGAATTGGAAAAAAACCTCATGATGAACCTGAAATACCTAATTATATTGGGAATGGAAGTACTAAATCTGGTCCAAAAATAAAAAACGGAATGGTTTTTTGTTTAGAACCAATGATTTGTCAAAAGGAAAGAGAACCAGTTATTTTAGATAATAAATGGGATGTTGTTTCTGAAGACGGATTAAGAGGTAGTCATTATGAGCATACAGTTGCCGTTGTAAACGGAAAAGCAGTAATATTAAGTACAGTAGACTAGGGAGATAGTAAATTGGCAAAAGATGATGTAATTGTAATTGATGGTAAAGTAACAGACGCACTACCAAATGCAATGTTTAAAGTAGAATTAGATAACGGTCATAATGTATTATGTCATATCTCAGGAAAAATGAGAATGCATTATATTAAAATATTACCAAATGATAAAGTAAAAGTAGAAATTACTCCTTATTCTTTAGATAAGGGTAGAATCACTCACAGATATAAGTAATTATATCTTTTTAAATAAGGAATTCGTTCCTTATTTAATTTCTTCAAAAATAAATAATCTACAATATAAAAATTCAAATTAAATATACATAATTATGAAGCAGTAGTTTCAGATATTTCGCGTGCTTTTAAAAAAGTCATACCAAAGCTATTGCTCCATAAGTTTATATATTTAAATCACTCTATTTTTTGTAATATCTATTTCTTCTTCAATTAATTTTTTTTGTTTAATCATTGATTCTAAATGCATTTTTAAAATCTCTCTATCTTTATATGATTCTACGATAAACTCATATAGTTTTGGTCTATTCTTTTTCCAATTATGTAGAGTAGTTTTATTAACATCTAAATCAACTTCTAATTTACGTAAACTAGGTGTTGTCATTACGATTCCTGATTTGATTTGAAAGATTGTACAAAATATAAGGACAAATGTCAATAAAAATATCACATTTGTACAAATTATTGGAACAAATAATCATAAAAGAAAATTTTTTGTACAATTTGTAATGACAAATACAGTTAAACAAAAACTTTTATATAATTTACATTCACTAAAATCCATGGGATATGATTATCACAAAACTATCGATTTACTTCCAAATGATATTAAGAATATAAAACTACCTGATAATATTTTTGCATTAAAATCTAATGTTGAAAACTGTTATTTATGTGAACTTTCAAAAAGTAGAAAAAACGTTCTTTTTGGAACGGGTAGTCTTCATGCTAATGTTATGTTTATTTCTGATGAACCATCTAATAGTGAAGATGAGTTAGGTTCTTTTTATACAGGAAAAACTGGTGAGTTATTATCAAAAATGATAGAGAATGTATTAAATATAAAAAAAGAAGAAGTGTATATTACAAACTTAGTTAAATGTAAGAGTTCAAATTCATTAAATAAATTACATGTTGACTCATGTAATGATTATTTACAAAAGCAAATAGAACTAATAAAACCAAAACTAATAGTTAGTTTAGGTGAGAATACATATTCTTATTTATTTAATGAAAAAGACAATTTTAGTCAAAATAGAGGAAAAGAACTTGTGTTTAATAATATTAAGCTAGTTCCTACTTTTTCAGCTAATTATTTATTGAGAAACCCTTCTTCAAAAAAAGACGCATATTATGATATGCTTAGAATCAAAAATATATTGGAGCTTTCAACTTGAAACATTTATTATCACTTATACTAATTACTGCTTTTTTTGTAGGTTGTTCTATAAAACAACAAGAAGTCGAAATCAAACTTCCTCCTAAAGAAAATATTGGTACTCCTGTAAATCCTACTGAAGAGAGAATTGAAGAGAATATTGATCCTTTAGAAGAAATAGAAATTATTGAAAATGAACTACCTAATATTGATAATAGTGAAGTAATGAAACTTGCATTTATTTATCCTTCTAAAATCGTAGCAAAATATGCGAAATCATCAATGAATACTGTTTTAGGATATTTTGATTATAAAAATATTAAATATGAAATAAAAGTATTTGATACAATATCTGAAGATCAACAAAGTATAGAAAAAGCTTTTTTAAGTGCAAGGGAGCAAGGTTTCTCAAATGTATTAGCTTTATTTACACCAAGAGTTACTGAACTTTTACATACTATTGATACTAATGATTTAAAAGTTTATTTACCACTTACAAATGAAGATTATATAACAAATGCTAAAAGCAATTTCTTTTATGGAGGAATCTCTTATAAAGACCAAATTTCTAAGTTATTAGAATATTCAAACACTAATAATACAATGTTTTATCAAAGTTCTTTTTTAGGAGATAAGCTAAAATCACTTTATGAAAATTTAACACCTGATGTTAAGGTCGTAAAAGAGATTAAAAAGAAAAGAAACTACTTTAAAGGTATTGTTAAAGATTATAGAATTAAAAATTCAACTTTATTTTTAAATACTCCAATTGTAAAAACATCTATTATTTTGTCACAATTAAGAGCTTATAGTATTTATCCAAAGGTTATACTTTCAACTCAAATAAATTATAATCCAAAAATTTTAACTTTAACACAAGTAAAAGATAGAAGTAATTTTTTACTTGCTAGTTCTATTGATAATGTTGATGATAA
The DNA here is from genome assembly GCF_003711085.1 of Arcobacter peruensis. NCBI lineage: Bacteria > Pseudomonadati > Campylobacterota > Epsilonproteobacteria > Campylobacterales > Arcobacteraceae > Arcobacter > Arcobacter peruensis. The sequence continues at coordinate 1,042,435 of NZ_CP032363.1, read as the reverse complement.
TTTAAGAGATGCTATTAGCTCTTATGGTGCTGATATTATTTATAACTGGGTTGATTATTCTACTTTAGTTGGAGTTAATTATTTGTATGATGGGAATCAATCAGGATTAATTGAAACTCAGATTGAGAATAATCATGTTGTTTATAAACCAAAATTATTAAAAACTACATCGTTTGGCTTTTTAGAAATTAAGTAAGATTTAGATAAAATCGCGGATATTTATATTTATGGAGTTTTGAATTGAGAACACATTATTGTACAGAAGTTACAGAAAAAAACATCGGTGAAGAAGTTACTGTTGCAGGTTGGGTAAACAGCAGACGTGATCACGGTGGGATTATTTTTATTGATTTAAGAGATAAAGGTGGATTAGTTCAGCTAGTTGCAGATCCTGCTATTCTTCCTATTTCAGAAACAGTTAGAGATGAGTTTGTATTAGTTGCTAAGGGATCAGTAAGAGCTAGAGGTGAAGGATTAGAAAATCCTAACTTAGTTACAGGTAAGATTGAAATTGTTTTAAGTGAATTAACTATTGAAAATAAATCAAAGCCTATGCCTTTTGATTTAAATGATGATAAAGTTAATGATGAAATTAAACTTAGAAATAGATTCTTAGAATTAAGATCAAAAAAATCATTTGAGATTTTCCAATTAAGATCAAAAGCAGCTATTCAAGTTAGAAATACTTTAGATGAATTAGGTTTCTTAGATGTTGAAACTCCAATTTTAACAAAATCTACTCCAGAAGGTGCAAGAGATTATTTAGTACCATCAAGAGTTCATGGTGGAGAGTTTTATGCACTTCCACAATCACCTCAGTTATTTAAACAATTATTAATGGTATCTGGATTTGACAAATATTTCCAAATTGCTAAATGTTTTAGAGATGAAGATTTAAGAGCTGATAGACAACCTGAATTTACTCAAATAGATGTTGAAATGTCTTTTTGTGATCAAGAAGATGTAATTAAAGTTGCTGAAAAAGTAATTACTGATGTATTTACAAAATGTGGTAAACCTGTACCTTCAGAATTTCCAAGAATGAGATACTGGGATGCAATGGAAATTTATGGTTCAGATAAACCTGATATTAGATTTGATATGCCATTAGTAGAAGTTATTGATATTTTTGCAAACTCTACAAATGAAATCTTTGCAGATATTGCAAAAGATAAAAAGAATAACAGAATTAAAGCACTTAAATGTCCAAATGGAGATAACTTATTCTCTAAGAGACAGATGAAAGGTTTTGAAGACTACGTTAGAAAATTTGGAGCAAAAGGTCTTGGTTACTTCCAAATGAAAGAAGATGGATTAAAAGGTCCATTAACTAAATTTTTCTCAGAAGCTGATTTAGAAGAGATTGTTAAAACTACAGAGCTTGAAGTTGGTGATGTTGTATTCTTTGGAGCAGGTGATAAAAAAACTGTATGGGATTACATGGGTAGATTTAGACTTTACTTAGCTGAGCAAATGGATATTATTCCTGCAGATGCTTATGAGTTCTTATGGGTTGTTGATTTCCCAATGTTTGAAGTTGAAGATGGAAAAATGAAAGCACTTCACCATCCATTTACAATGCCAAAATCATTAGAAGATACAAGTGATTTAGAATCAATTGAATCTATTGCTTATGATATTGTATTAAATGGTATGGAATTAGGTGGTGGATCTATTAGAATTCATAAAGAAGAAATTCAATCAAAAGTATTTGAACTTATGGGAATTTCAGAAGAAGAACAAAGAGAAAAATTCGGATTCTTACTTGATGCACTTCAATATGGAGCTCCATCTCATGGTGGTTTTGCAATGGGTCTTGATAGACTTATTATGCTTCTTGCTGGAACTGATTCAATTAGAGATGTTATTGCATTCCCTAAAACTCAAAAAGCACAATGTCTATTAACAGGTGCTCCATCACCAGTTGATGCTGAGCAGTTAAAAGATTTAAGTTTAAGAATAAGAAAAACTGAACAACAATCATAAACTAAAAGGAAGTAGTGGTGTATAAACTTTTATTATTACTACTTCCAACACTACTATTTTCAAAATTTCAAGTTACAACTAGCTTACCCTTTGAAGCTCATATAGTTAAGCAAATCGGTCAAAATCATATTAGAATAAAAACAATTTCAAATAACTTTTCAAATAAAATTCTAGATTTAAGTCCAACAGAAATTTCTAGTCTTGCAGGAACTAGAGTATATTTTAATTTTGGTCTTGATATTGAGAAAGAATATGAAAAGATTTTTCTTAAATCTAGAAAAGAATTAAATGCTGTTAATATGTCTAAAGATATAAAAAAACTAAAATATGAAGGAGAAGATAATCCCTTTGTATGGTTTGATCCAATTTTGTTAAGAGAAGTTGCAAAAAATATTTATGAGACTTTATCTAAAATTGACCCTTACAATAAAAATGACTATGAAGCTAATTATTATAATTTTTTAAATAAATTAGATGCTTCTTTTTTAGAGATAAAGAAAAAACTAGCAGATAGTGAAATTTACAATATTTTTGTTTTTGATGAAAAATTTGACTATTTTGCAAAAAGATTTAAAATAAATAAATACATAAGAAAAAAAAGAATATTAAGCGCTTCAGAAATAAAACCATTAGTAAGATTTGTAAAAAAAAATCAAATAAAAGTTGTTTTTATAGAAGAGAATAAAAATATTAATTTTGCTAAGTCTTTATCTGGACATTCAAATATTTTAATAAAAACTTTTAACCCTTATGAAGAACTTCTTTTTTATAACTTATCAAAAATTGCACAAGAGTTTATTGAATAAAAACAGATAACTTTTTAACACTATTAAATTATTTTTTCTAATTGTATATTAATTTTACATATGTATATAATTATTATCTTCGCTATCCTATATAATTTATTAATAGATTATGGGAGAAATTATGGATAATTCATTAATTAATTACAAAGGGATAAATATAAAAAAAGATTTATACCCAATAATAAAATATATAGAAGATGTAGATAAATATAGAGAAGAGTTAGGACGATTAAGCTCATCATGGGATGTTTTAGCATTACTTGGACAATTAGGTGATATAAACATTGATATAGAAAAAATAAAAGGTAACTTTTTAAACTTAACTTCAACACTACTAAATCATTTAAGTGAACAACAAATTGATAAAGTTAGACATGAAATGAGATTTAAAGCACAAGTGGCTATTGATATAGTTATTAGAAACTTATTTGAAAGAACTGCGGATATTGGTTTTTTAGCTACAGATGATGATATTAGATATTTTCTAAAAAATTATGTTTCAAAATATGATGATAAAAGTAATGAATTAAGTCTTAATATGATTGAAAGATTCAAAGAGTATGTTGAAAAATACTCTGTTTATTTTGATATTGTATTAGCAGATACTAAAGGTAATATTCTAGTTAGACTTGATGACTCAACTGATGTTAAAAAGATTTCTTCAAAACAAGTTCAAAAAATTTTAAATACTTCTGAAGATTATGTCGAAACTTATAAGTTTCACCATTTTTTACCACAATATAAAAAATCTCTTGTTTACTCATATAAAGTTACAGAAAATAATAGTCCAAATTCAAAGAATATTGGTATCTTATCTTTATGTTTTAAGTTCACAGGTGAGATGAATGATATTTTTAATAATTTAATTGATGAATCTAACAAAGAGTGTTTAACAATACTTGATGAAGAAGGTTTTGTAATTGCATCAAGTGACAAAAATCATATTCCTTTAAATGCACAGTTACCAATAATTATAAATGAAGAATATAAGTTAATTAGCTTTGCAGGACGTGATTATATATCAAAAAGTTGTGATACAAATGGCTACCAAGGTTTTATGGGATTAAAATGGTATGGACATATTATGATACCTTTAGAACATGCATTCTTAAGTGATGTTTTAAATGATATTAAATATGAACCAAGTGTAATTGACGCAATGATATCAAATAAAGATCATTTTTCTAAAGATTTAAAAGATGTTTTTAATAAAAGTAATTCTATTCAAGACAACTTGAAAAGGATTATTTGGAATGGTAATATTGCACAGAGTAAACATAACTCTGTTAATAGAGACTTCTCAAAATCTTTATTAACTGAAATTGGATTAACAGGAACAAAAGCGAATGCATCGCTTTCAAATTTAAATCAAACAATAATAAGCTCAATTTTAAAAAATAGTGAATTTTTATCATCTTTAGCAATTGATATAATGGATAGAAACCTTTATGAAAGAGCTAACGATTGTAGGTGGTGGGCTTTAACTTCATATTTTAGAGAAGCTTTAGAAAATATTGAAAATATAAATACAAAAAAAGATGAATTATCATCCATTTTAAAATATATTAATGATTTATACACTGTATATACAAATATATTTATTTTTGATAAAAATGGAAAAGTTATTGCAGTTTCAAATAAAGAAGAAGAGTATTTACTAGGAAAAATAATTAATACAAAATGGGTGGAAGATACATTCACATTAAAAGATACTTCTAAGTATTGTGTATCAAATTTTGAAAAAACAAATCTTTATAATAATGAATCAACTTATATTTATTCTTCTGCAATAAGATCTATAAAAAACTCATCAAATATAATTGGCGGTATTGCTCTTGTTTTTGATTCTACCCCTGAGTTATATACAATGTTAGCTGACACCTTACCAAAACATTCTGATGGAAAAAAAGTTAATGGTATCTTTGCTGTTTTTACAAATAGAAATAAAGAAATAATCTCAACAACTAATAAAAGTTTAGAAATTGGAAGTCTTTTAAATTTAGAAGATGACTTTTTTAGTATTAATAATGGGACACAAAAAAGTAAAATTGTAAAAATTGCAGATACTTATTTTGCAATTGGAGTTAAATGTTCTTCTGGATATAGAGAATATAAAAGTGAAGCTGATGATTATAAAAATGATATTTTATCTTTTACTTTTATTAAAATAGGAGAGGATAAGCATAATAATACATTTACTACTACAAATAAATATATTAATAATATAAATAAGAAAAAAACAGGAAATAGTGTTGAATTAGCAACATTTAATATTGGAAGTAAATTTTTAGCAGTTAAGGCCGAATGTGTGATTGAGTCAATAGGAATTGATGATTTACAATCTTCAATTGAAATGGATAAAACAAATCATTTTAAAGGTATGGTTATTTATAAAGAAAAGTTAATTGCAGTTTTAGATATTAGAGATTTTATAAATGAAGAAATAACTGATGATGAATTAAAGGATATAATATTATTAGAATATGATAAAGATAATATTGACCATTGTGTAGGAATTTTAGTCTCTTCTTTAGAACATAGCTCTCTTGTAGAAGAAAAATCAATTCAACATATTCAAAACCATTTCTTAGGATCAGGAACACTAATTGAAAGTTTAGTTGATATTGATGAATATGAAAAGTCTAAAGTTGCAATGCTTTTAAATATTCAAAAACTAGATGAAAATTTAACTAAAAAGATTTAATATCTATCTTTTATAGTAGAGGTTAAAAGATATTAAGGCACAATACGAAAAACATATTATAGATTTTAAAAATTATTAAAAAAGAAGAATTATGAGTAATATTAATAAGCCAAATAAATTTTTACCTACTACTAAAGAAGAGATGAGTGAGCGTGGATGGGATGAGCTTGATGTTGTTTTAATAACAGGTGATGCTTATATTGATTCACCATTTATGGGTATTGCTGTAGTTGGAAGAATTCTTGAAGATATTGGTCTTCGTGTTGGAATTATTGGACAACCTGATGTAAATAGTGATGTTGATGTTAAAAGATTAGGTGAGCCAAAACTATTCTGGGGAGTAAGTGGTGGAAGTATTGATTCAATGGTTTCAAATTATACAGCTACAAAAAAGTTTAGAAACTCAGATGATTATACTGCTGGTGGAAAAAACGAAAGAAGACCAGATAGAGCAACTTTAGTTTATACAAACTTAATTAGAAGATATTTTAAAGGCACAGTGCCAATTGTACTTGGTGGAATTGAAGCTAGTCTTCGAAGATTAACTCACTATGATTATTGGTCTAATAAACTTAGAAAACCAATTTTATTTGATACAAAAGCTGATTACATGATTTATGGAATGGGTGAGCAAGCTATTATAGATTTAGGAAACACTTTAAGAAATGGTGGTGATCCTAGAAATATTAGAGGACTTTGTTATATTTCAAAAGAACCAGTAGAAGATTATATTCAAATACCAAGTCATCAAGAGTGTTTAGACGATAAAGGTAATTATATAGATTTATTCAAAACATTTTATGACAATAATGACCCTGTATACTCAAAAGGCTTATGTCAAGGTGTTGATTCAAGATATTTAATACAAAACCCACCAAGTGATCATATGGATGAAAAAGAAATGGATAAAATTGCATCTTATCCATATCAAAGAGATGTACATCCTTATGATGGAAAACATGGAAAAGTTAAATGTTTAGAAACAATTAAGTTTTCAATTATGACACACCACGGATGTTGGGGAGAGTGTAACTTCTGTGCAATTGCTGCTCACCAAGGTAGAACTATTCGTACTAGAAGTGAAGAGAATATTTTAAAAGAAGCAAAACACTTTACAACTATTAAAGATTTTAAAGGAATTATTTCTGATGTTGGAGGACCAACAGCAAATATGTATGGTTATGAGTGTAAGAAAAAAGAAAAACTTGGAACTTGTGTTGATAATAAAAGATGTGTAGATGCACATAGATTATGTAGAACAATGAAAGTTGATCATAGTAGAAATATAAAATTATTAAAAGATATTAGACAAATACCTGGGATTAAAAAAGCTTTTGTAGCTTCTGGTGTTCGATATGATTTAATTACAGCTGATAAAAAACATGGAGAAAGCTATTTAAAAGAGATGGTTGACCATCACATTTCAGGACAAATGAAAGTTGCACCTGAGCATACAAATGATGAGGTTTTACATCACATGGGGAAACCAGGAAAACAAACACTTATTGATTTTAAAAAAATGTATGATGATTTAAATAAAAAATCAGGTAAAAAACAGTTCTTAACATATTACTTAATAGCAGCGCATCCAGGTTGTGAAGAGAAACATATGCATGATTTAAAACAGTTTACTACACATGAATTAAAAATGAATCCAGAACAAGCCCAAGTATTTATTCCAACTCCTGGAACTTATTCTGCTGTAATGTATTATACAGAAATGGACCCTTTTACAAAGAAAAAAATATTTGTAGAAAAAGATCCAAGAAGAAAAGAAAAACAAAAAGAAATTGTAGTACCAAGAACAAACCATAATGTTGCACGTGCTAAAAAAATGGCAAATGCAGGAATGCAAGGATAAAAGGAAAATATATATGAAGAAACTTTTTTTAATTATTGGAGCTCCTGGCTCTGGAAAAACAACTGATGCAGAATTAATTGCTTTAAAACATGATTCAATCACTCATTATTCAACAGGTGATATGCTAAGAGCAGAAATTGCAAGTGGAAGTGAGCGTGGAGCTATTATTGATGCAAGTGTTTCAAAAGGAAATATTGTGCCTTTAGAGATTGTTATTGAAACAATTTTAAGTGCAATTAAAAATTCTCCTACAAATACAGTTGTAATTGATGGATATCCAAGATCAATTGAGCAAATGACTGAACTTGATAAGTATTTAGAAAATGAAAATGAAGTATCATTGCAAAGTGTTATTGAAGTTGCTGTATCAAAAGAGACTGCATTTCAAAGAGTACTTGGTCGTGCAGCAGATGCTGAGATTGTAAGAGATGATGATAATGAAGAAGTATTTTTAAATAGAATGAAATTATATACAGATCCTTTAAAAGAAATCCAAGAGTTTTATAATAAAAAAAACCTTTTAAAACAAATTTCAGGTGAAGGTACTATTGAAGCAATTGTTAATGAAATGAATGCCTTTATACAAACAAAAATCTAATGACAAGTAATAAAAAAGTTAATTTTTATAGTGTTATTATAGGAACAGAACTTTTAAATGGGCGTAGAAAAGATGCCCATTTCCCTTTTTTAAATCAAGAACTTCTTAAACGAGGATGGGAACACAAAGCTTCTTTTGTAATAGAAGATGACCCAACATTAATGAATAATGTTTTTAATCTTATTAAAGCTGATGAAAACTCAGTGATGTTTTGTTTTGGAGGAATTGGCTCTACACCTGATGATTATACAAGAGTAGCTGCTGCTAAAGCTTTTACAAACTATAAAATAGAGTTTCATGAAGAGGCTAAACAATTAATAGAAAATCAATTTAAAGAAGAAGCTTATCCTCATAGAATTCATATGTCTTATCTTCCAATAAATGCAAAACTTTTAAAAAATGTAGTAAATAATGTGCCTGGATTTTATCTAAAGAAAAGATTTTTCTTTACTCCTGGATTTCCATCTATGAGTCAAGCTATGGTAGTAGAAGCTTTAGAAAAATACTACCCAACTTCAATACCAAAATATAGAGTGGTATTAACTGCATCATGTAGTGAAAATGACTTAATAGATGTTATGCTAAAAGTATCAAAAGACTTAGACTTATCAGTATTACCTAAATTCAAAGATGAAAAAAGAAAAGCAGTTATTTCATTAGCTGGTTTTGACAAAAATCATGTCGATGAAAATTTTGAATTATTCACAAACTTTCTAGAAAATAATAAAATTGAATATATATTAAAAGATATTAGTTTATAAAAGAGTAATTGTTCTAATTAGATAAATTTTATTCAATTTTTTATTTTAAAAATATTATTTTATAATATAATATAATTATATATTGAACAAAATAAGGATAAACATGAATTTTATTAATAATTTAGCTATAAAAAAAAGTTATTATTACTTGTTTCTTTACCGTTATTAGGATTATTATACTTCTCTTTTTCACAAAATATTACTATTTATAAAGAAATAAGTAAGATTGAGAAAATAGAAGTGGGTATTGAGTTTGCACAAGCTATTTCTTTACTCTTACATGAAACACAAAAAGAAAGAGGTATGACTGCTGGTTTTATTGGTAGTAAGGGTGAAAAGTTTGCAGAATCATTACTTAAGCAAAGAAATTTAACTAATGAAAAGATGGAACTTTTTTTAATCGCAAAAAATAAGATGGATAATTCTTCTCACTCTGAAAGATTAGCTCAAAAGATTAATATTGTTATTGAAAGAATGCAAAACATTGAAAAAATTAGAAAAAGTGTGGATAACCAAACTATCTCTCTTGCAAATGCAATCGCATATTATACAAATACAAATAAACTACTTCTAGATTCAGTTGTTGTCCTTTCCAAACTAACTGATAATGCTGATATATCACTAAGAATTACTGCTTTTGCATCTTTTTTATTATCAAAAGAAAGAGCAGGAATTGAAAGAGCAGTTGGAACTAATACACTAAGTAGAGATTCTTTTGCTCCAGGTATGAGAGAAAAACTTAATAAACTTGTATCTGAACAAGATTCTTATATAGCTACTTTTAAACATTATGCAACTAAAGACGCAATTGATTTTTACACTCAAACTGTTAAGGGAAAAGAAGTTGATGAGGTAAATAGAATTAGACAAGTTTTAGTTTCTTCTGTAGAAAAACATAAAATAATAGCTTCTATTGGAGAATATGTTGGGTATGGTGGTATTATTCACAACTTTAAAAACTTTGTAATTAGAGGAGATGAAGAATACAAAATTAATGTTGATAATCAATATAAAGAATTAGTAAAACTAATTAATAAATATAGAGAATTTCCAAATCTAAAAAGTGAAGAAATAGGTTTTTTAGATGTTGTTGAGAAAACTTTTAAAAAATACCATAATGGCTTATCAAAAATTGAGTATGCGTATAAAAATAATATCGATATTAAAACTTTAGATAAAGATGTAAAAGTTCATGATACTGAATCGATGATTGCTTTATATAAATTAGGAATAAATCTATTTAGTGAAGAACCTACATATTGGTTCTCTACAATTACGAAAAAAATTAATCTTTTAAAAGAAGTAGATGATTATTTATCTTCAAAAATGGTAAGTAATATTCATGCATTAAAAGATTCTTTTTATACAACATTTATTACAACTTTAATTTTTACAATTTTAGCATTAATTGTTGTTCTTATTATGGCTTCATACATTACTAGAAATATTAATGTTTCATTAGAAACATTTAAAAATGGATTATCTGACTTCTTTAAATACACACTTAGAGAAAAAGATACAATTACAGTTTTAGAAGTAAAAAGTAAAGATGAATTTGGACAAATGTCTGAAGATATTAATGAACAAATAGAAAGAACTTCACAATTAATGGAACAAGATAAAGCAGTTGTTTCAGAGATTGATGATGTTATGAAAAAAGTAAAAAGTGGATTCTTCTGTTACACTATAAAATCTCATGGAGCTACATCTGAAGTTGAAGCTTTAAGAACAAATATAAATGAAATGCTTATTGATACTAAAGAAAAATTTGATTTAATCAATAAATTATTAGATGGTTATGCAAGTGGAGATTATCAATACTCTATAAATGAAAATCAATTGAATAAAATGGGTGGAGATATGGGATCTTTAGTTACTTCAGCACTTCTTTTAGGATCAAATATTTCTCAATTAGTTGCTATGATAACAAACTCTGGAACAGAATTGTCAAACTCTACAAATATTCTTTCTGAGGGTGCTCAAAAATTATCTTCTTCATCTACAAGTCAAGCAGCATCTTTAGAAGAGACTGCCGCGTCAATTGAAGAAATAACTTCAACTATTAGATCTAATAATGAAAATATTATTCAAATGGCTTCTTTATCTGATGAATTAAACAAGTCTTCAAGTACTGGAAAAGATTTAGCATCATTAACTTCTTCATCAATGGATGAAATTAATGATAAAGTAACTGCTATTAATGAAGCAATTACAATTATTGATCAAATAGCATTCCAAACGAATATTCTTTCACTTAATGCAGCTGTAGAAGCAGCAACTGCGGGAGAAGCTGGTAAAGGTTTTGCCGTTGTTGCACAAGAAGTACGAAATCTAGCAAGTAGAAGTGCAGATGCTGCAAAAGATATTAAAACTTTAGTTGAAGATGCAAGTAATAAATCTAAACATGGTAAAGAGATATCTTCTAAAATGATTGATGGATATAATGAACTTAATGAAAAAGTTATTCAAACAAAAAATATTATAGATGATGTATCTGTTTCAAGTAAAGAACAAGAATCAGGAATGATTCAAATTAATTCTGCTATTAATAATTTAGATAAAGTTACTCAAGAAAATGCTCAAACTGCATCATCAATTGATACTTTATCTATTGAAGCAAAAGAGTTATCAAGAAGATTATTAGAAATTACAAAAAGTGCTAAATTTGAAGAAAAGACTTTAAATCAAGTTTGTGATGTTGAACTTATTGCAGATATTGCAAAATATAAAAATGATCATATTAATTTTAAAGATAATAACTTTAGAAAATTAGATACTTTTGAATCTTGGAAAGTTGTTGATTGTCACTCTTGTAACTTAGGAAAATGGATTGATTCTTGTGAAAGTAACTCTAGAATATTTGTAAATACATCAGCCTGGAATCAATTAAAAATTGCACATGAAAATGTTCACCAAGGTGTTCAAAAATACATTGATGCAAATGCTAGTAGAGAAGGTAATACTAAGTTAGCAAACTTATCAATAGGTATTGAAGCAGCTACTAAAGAAGTATTTAATGGCTTAGATAATGTTCTTATAGAAAATTGTAAGTTAACAACAAAATAGATAAAACATATAATAAGCCTTATTTAACAGGCTTATTATAATCTCCTATATTCCAACCTTTATCTTTTGGATATTTCCCTAAGTTATAATCTTTCCAAACTTTTTTACATACTTTATTTCCACGTTCATATTCACTTTTTGCAAATACATTAGCTCTACCAAAATTTGGAAAAACTCCTTTGCCGCTTGCATACATATATGCTATATAACAGTTTGCATTGTATTCTTTTTGTTTAGAAGCTTCTTTAAAATAATACAATGCTTTTTCATAGTCTTTTTCAACTGCAGCACCTATTAAGAAAAACCTTCCAATTAAAAGTTGTGATTTTGCATGATTTTTATTTACATTATCTACTAAAATATTATAGGCTTTTTTTATATCATAATTTTTTGATTTTTTTGATGAGTATTTTTTTGCAAGTTTATACTTTTCTTCTAAGATATCAAAACTTGTAGAATTTACAAGGTTTGAAAAAATTAATAAAGATATGATTGTTTTTTTCATTATATTATTCTTTTATATTAATATTAAATTTATTACAAATACAAGCATAAATGGTACTTTAACCTTATTCATTTAATTGCTAAAGTTATTATATCTAGAAAGAGCATATAATCAATAAAATTAAAGACTATAAATATATAGTGAAGTTTTTCACATATACTTTTCACATATTCTTTTAAGACCCTTTAAATAGAGCTTCTGAAAATAAAGTTTTTATATAAATTATTTGTATTTAATATGATAATAAAAAATTCATTTTTTAAATTATATAGCTATAGAGACTTAAAAAAGGGGGTTTTGAATTATTTATAAAGATTCTAAACTTATTTAGATTGGTATCCACTTTAGTATAATCTTTGATACCATCTGGTAAATTATCAATATATTTAAAAGAATTTAAATATATGTGAAAAGCATGTGAATAAGTATAGGTTTTCTTTTATTCTTCTTTAAAATAAGTTGAAATTACAATCGCATCTTTTTCGTTTAGAACTTCTTTTAACTCTTCTATTGAAGCATTTCTAATTTTCTCAAATTCTCCAAAATATAAAAGAAGTTTTTTTACCTTTGCTTCTCCTATTCCTTTTATTTGAAGTAATGAAATTTGCTTATCTTCTTTTCTTTTTTGTTTTTTATGAAAGCTGATTACAAATCTATGAGCTTCATCTCTTTGTCTTTGAACAAATTGTAATCTTTGATCACTTGTTTCTAGTTTTAAAGACCTGTATTCACCTTTTTCATCTTTATAGTGAACAATATCTTTTGCAGCACCTTTTGCTCTATGAGCTTTTGCATCAACTTTTTCTTTTGCAATTGCAATAATATCTAAATTCACACCAGTTGAATTAATAATATCATAGGCTAATTTTAGCAGTGTTGACCCACCATCTAATATCCAAAGATCAGGTGCTGGATTTTTCTCAAAACTATCAACCCTTCTCATTAATATTTCTCTCATTTGAGAATATTCATCTTTTGATTCAAGATTATAGTGTCTGAAATCTTTTTTATCAAAGGCATTTAGTTCTTCATTCCAAACAACCATAGCTCCAACAGTTGCTTGTCCCATCATATGTGAGTTATCATAGGTTTCAACTCTATGTGGAAGTATTTGAAGATTAAATAGCTTCTGAAGTTCTTCATATATAGTACTTTGATTTCTTGATGAATCAATTCTAAGAAGTTCATCACAATTATTAAGTGCAATTTGAATTAAATCTTTTTTCTTATCTTTCTTAGGATTAACTAGTTTTATTCTTTTTTCAAATCTATTGTATAAAAACTCTTCTAAGTCATCTTTTTCTTCAATATCAATTGCTGTTAAAATCTCTTTTGGTAATAATGGAATTTCATTGTCATAATAATTTACAATAGCTCTTTTATATGCTTCATCTAAATCAATATTAGTTTCATCTTCTAAAAAATTTACTTTTATAAAATCATAAGAAGAAGAGGTTAGTTTTCCATCTCTTATAAACATTCTTACTATTACAGCTTTTTGTTTTGATGCTTTTATTGCAAATACATCAAGGTTTTCATTTGTTGCTAGGTCCATACCTGATTTTATTTGTGATTTTTCAATTGTTTTAATTCTATCTCGAAGTTTCATTGCTTCTTCAAATCTAAAATCTTCAGAGTATTCAAGCATTTTTTCTTGTAGTTTTACAATTAATTTTGATTTATTATAGATATAATCAATTGCTTCCTCAACTATTTTAGAATACTCACTTGTTGTTATTTTACCCTCACAAGGTGCATGACATCTTTTAATTTGATGAAATAAACATGCTTCTTTTCCTTTTATACATGATTTTTTTTGAACTAATGGAACTATCTCATAAATACTATCAAGCATATCACGAGAGCCAGTAGAATAGGGACCAAAATATTTAATATTTTTATTTTTATAAACTCTTCTTGTAATTTCAAGTCTAGGGTAAAGTTCTGAGTAATCTATGTAAATGTATGGATAGGTTTTATCATCACGAAGTAAAATATTGTACTTTGGTTTTAGTTGTTTAATTAAAGAATTTTCTAAAATTAATGCATCATGTTCATTTGGTACTACAATCCACTCAATACTAAAAGCTTCACTTATCATTTTATAAATTCTAGGACCTAATCTATCAGAAGGAAGTAGTTTTGGTGTAAATTTAAAGTAAGATTTAACTCTATTTTTTAGTACTTTTGCTTTTCCTATATATAGTAGTCTTCCATCTTTATCGAAGTATTGATAAACGCCAGCATCATTTGGTAATTGTTTTAGTTTTTCTTCTAATTGCATTGTCGAATTTTACCAAAATAAACCTTTTTCTAAATGAAGATATTTAAATTTTATTATTATATACTTCAAAAAAAGATACAAGAAGATTGATATGCCTGGACGATTAAGTATTTATGATGATAAAGTATTTAAAATAGATGCTTCAACTATAATTGAAAATGATATGGTAGGGAAGTTAAACCCTAGATATAATATTCCTCCTACCACTCCAATTCCTGCTTTATTAAACAATGGTAACTATTTATATACACACTTTGGTTATTTGCCTTCTTGGGCATCTTCAAAGACTTCTATGAATATGAATGCACGTAGTGAAAGTATTTTTGAAAAGAAAACTTTTCGTGATTCTTTTAAATATAGACGCTGTATTATCCCAATTAATGGCTTTTTTGAATGGGCTAAAGAAGATAAAGAAAAAACTCCATATTTTGTAAGTGATATTAAAAATGATTATTTAGCACTTGCAGGAATTTGGGATGAGTATTTTGATGTTGATTTAAATATGAAAATAGTTACAGTTGCACTTATAACTTGTGATGCAAATGAAAAACTTGGGAAAATTCATCACAGAATGCCAGTAGTTTTAGAAAAGAAAGATTTTAATACTTGGCTAAATAATGATGATTTAAAAGAAGTAAATAAGCTATTTAATATTTATCCTAATGATAAAATACAAATTCATGAAGTAAGTGCTGAGGTTAACAAAGTTTTATTTGATATGCCTTCTTGTATTAAAAAGATAAAAAAGGTTGAAGAAAATACTAAAGAAAAACAAGAAATAGGGCAGTTATCTTTATTTTAGTATTTTTCTTTTTTAAACCATAAAATCCAAAGGTTTTCATATATTATTTTATATGAAGCCAATTTTTTAATATCTCTTTTTCTGATTTTTTTGAAGTATCTTTTTAAAACTTTCTTTTCTTGTTTTTTATTTAATTTAAATTCAAAACAAATATTTGCTAAATCAAAGAATAAATCATTTACACATGCAAATTCCCAATCAATTAATTTTAAACTATTTTTATGAAATAAGACATTATTTATATTTATATCATGATGAGAAGTAACAGCCTCAAATTTGTATTTTTGTATTTTTTTTAACTCTTTTAGAGAATTTTTAACTGTTTTTTGTGATTTTTTATCTTTTAATATTTCTTTATAGTATTTAAAATCATCTTTTAAACTATATACTTTTTTATTCACTTTTATAGAATGAAGTTTTTTAATAGTATTTACTAAGTTATTTAAATCTTTATTTTTTAATTTGCTTTTATGTTTACCTTGTAAAAAGTCACAAATCATTAAAGAGTTTGCTTTATCTAAAAGATAAGGCTTTGCAGCAATACCTTTTAAATAAGCTTTTTTTTGAATAAGAAACTCAAATTCTCTACTATTTGCATCTTGGTGAGTATGTTTAAAAACTCTTATTAAATACTCTTTTTTATTACTTGTTAGTTTATATATTGTATTACAAGTACCTTGATTTTTTAATTTTTTTAATTTTTTTAATTTTTCTTTTTTAAATAAACTATATTTTTCTAAATCATTAATCTTCATTTATTATACTAGTTCAAAAGCTTTTTAATATCATCTTCAATACTAGCTGGCGTTGTAGTTGAACCAAATCTATCAACAACTTTTCCTTCTTTATTTACTAAGAATTTTGTAAAATTCCATTTTATAGCTTCTGTTCCTAGTATTCCTGAAGCTTCTTTTTTAAGATATGAATATAATGGAATTTCATTATCACCATTTACATCTATTTTTGCGAACATATCAAAATCAACACCATATGTTAATGTACAAAATTCTTTTATTTCTTCATTAGATCCAGGCTCTTGATTTGAGAATTGATTTGAAGGAAATCCTAAAATCATAAAGTCTTCATTTTTATATTTTTTATATAAGTTTTCTAAACCTTCATACTGTCCTGTAAATCCACATTTACTTGCTACATTTACTATTAGTAGAACCTTACCTTTATACTTTGACATTGATACTTCATTTGAATTTATATCTTTTACTTTAAAATCATAAATTGACATTTTATTTTCCTTTGCTATTAAAATTGAAAGAGAAAGAATAAACATTAATATAATTCTTTGAATCATAATATATTCCTTTTTTATTGGTATTTTAGCCTAAATTATTGTTAATTGGTATAGTTTTTATATAGGTTTAGTCAATTAATTTTGTGTGAATTTAATAAGTTTTGTAATTTAAAAATTGTTAGTATAAATGGTCGGAGTGAAAGGACTCGAACCTTCGACCCCCTGGTCCCAAACCAGGTGCGCTACCAGGCTGCGCTACACTCCGACTGGTATTAGGTCGGAATTTTAGTATTTTTTTGAAGATTTGTCAAGGCTTATTTTACTTTTTTTGATAAAATTAGTTGTTTTTTACTATTTTTATTGAATTAACGTCTTCAACTAAGACTTCTAATACTCCATTTTTCATTTCAAAATAACCATCACTTTTGATTCTATTTTTAGAATTGTAAATAAATTTATAGTTTTTATCAAATTTTACATCAATGAACTTATTCTTTTTTACTTCAATTCTTTCATTTTTGATATCATTTGCAGCAGCTTTTTGTAAAATATAAACAATTGCATATTTATCTTTTTTATATTTTGTATTCGAATCATCTTTCTTACCAGTATAATCTTCATTATAAAAGACAAACTTGTCTTTTCCTAGTAAAAAACGTGCAATACTGTTTGTAACATCTGCTTCTAAATAATTGTCTTTTAGTGTATCAAAGTTTTTTATCGTACCAAGTGTTAAGCCTTGATATTTGATTGTATAACTTGCGAATGCAAGGTTTGTAAATAATAATATTGTTAATATGAATTTCATTAGTTTCCTTTAAAAAAGCAATATTATATCTAAAATGTGAAGTTATTGTGGAAGAATAAATCTATTTATTAATTCCAATCTTATTAGCAATATATGTATCACAGCATACATCATTATCTTCACTTGTTACCTCACCATGTTCACTTGCGTATGAAATACCCCAGTTGTACATCTCTTTAAATACACCTTTTAGTCTCGCTCCTGCAGGAGTTAAGGAATATACTACCTTAGGTGGAACTTGAGGATATACTTCTCTATGGATAATATTTTTTGCTTCTAACTCTTTTAATTTTACAGTTAGAGTTTTTTGAGTTATATCTGACATTATTTCATGTAATTCTTTAAATCTTTTTTCTTCACTTAATAAGTGCCATATAATTGAAAGCTTCCATTTGTCATTAAAAATATCAGAGGTAAGAGCAACTGAACATTTATACTCTTTATCATTAACTTTATACATTTAAAATCCTTTATATTGAAAGTATACAATATAAAACATAAATATTCCTTACTTACAAAAATTACTATAAGGCTAAATTAAGTATTAAATATGTAAACTTTCATTACTAACAAAAATTACAGTAAAGATAATTACTTTACAAAATGGAGATTAAAATGGAAAATAAGTTTTTAGAAGCAATGAAATTCAGACATGCAACAAAAGAATTTGATGCTACAAAAAAGATTAGTGATGAAGATTTCAATCAAATTTTAGAATATGGTGTTTTAAGTCCAAGTTCTTTTGGTTTTGAACCATGGAAATTTATTGTTGTTCAAAATGAAGACTTAAGAGCAAAGTTAAAAGAATTTTCATGGGGAGCACAAGGAACACTTCCAACTGCAAGTCATTTTGTAATTATTTTAGCTAGAAAAGTTTCTGGAATGAAATATGATAGTAATTATATAAAATATATGTTAAATGATATAAAAGAGTTTCCTAAAGATGTTCAAGAAATATATAGTGGATTTTATGAAAAATTCCAAAAAGAAGATTTTTCTTTATTAGAAAATGATAGATATGTATTTGATTGGGCTTCAAAACAAACATATATAGCTTTAGCTAATATGATGACAGGTGCTGCTTATATGGGTATAGATTCTTGTCCAACAGAAGGTTTTGATTTAAAATTAACAGATAAGTTTTTAGAAGAAGATTTAGGTATTGATACTAATGAATATGGTGCTTCAGTTATGGTTCCATTTGGATACAGAAAAGAAGCTCCTAAACATGAAAAATCAAGACAAGACGTGGAAACTGTAAGCACATGGTATAACTAATAGTTAAATATTATATTAAAGGAGTCCACTATGGAAACTAAATACAAAGAAAGTTTTGAATCTATCAATAATGGATTTAATTCAGTTTTTCGTAATAATAAGCTAAGTATTGGACTTGTAATTCCTTTAGAGAATTACCCAAGATCACCAATTCCAACTATGGTTAATCAAATGGAAAAAATTCTTTTAGCTGAAGAATTAAATTTTAAAGCCATTTGGTTAAGAGATATTCCTTTTAATGACCCTTCCTTTGGTGATGTTGGGCAAATGTATGATCCTTTTTCATATTTAGGATACTTAAGTGCTAAAACTTCAAAAATAGCATTAGGTGTTGGGAGTTTGATTTTACCACTTAAACATCCTGCAAATGTTGCAAAAGCAGCAGCTAGTATTGATACTTTATCAAATGGACGCCTTATTTTAGGAGTTGCTTCCGGAGATAGAGCAAAAGAATACCCTGCTATGAATATTGACTATGATAACAGAGGCAATAACTTTAGAGAAAGTTTTAAATATATAAATCAAATTTGGGAAGATTTTCCAATATTTGATAATGAATTTGGAAATCCAAATGCCAATTTAGATATGCTTCCCAAACCCACTAATCAAAAAGTACCAATGCTTATTACTGGGGCATCACAACAAAGTCCTTCGTGGTTAGCTTCAAATGGTGATGGTTGGATAACTTATCCAAGACCTGTGCATACTCAAAAAATAATAGTAAATCGAATTAGAGATAATGCAAAAGAAAACTATACTCAAAATAGACCAATCTCTCAATCTTTATATATAGATTTAGTAGAAGGTTTAAATTTTAGTCCACAACCAATTCATTTAGGATATAGACTTAATGTTAAGCATTTAATTGAACATTTAAAATCGTTAGAAGCAATTGGTATTAATCATGTTGCTTTAAATCTACGTTTTAATCAAGCGGATATTGAAAAAACATTAAAAATTATTGGTGATGAAATATTGCCAGAATTCTCATAAGGAAAAACTATGCAAAAAACTATTTTAATTACAGGGTCAACAGATGGTATTGGATATTTAAGTGCTAAAACTTTTATAGAACAAGGACATAATGTAATTGTCCATGGTAGAAATTTTGATAAGTTAGAAAAAGTTAAAAAAAATTAGAAGCTTTTAAAACTTCAGGAAATATCTACAGTGTTTTAGGTGATTTATCAGTATTAAAAAATGTTGAGGTATTAGCTAATAGTATTTTAAAGAAGTTTACAAATATTGATGTTTTAATAAACAATGCTGGAATTTACAAAACACAAGATGAAAGAACTGTAGATAGTTTTGATATTAGGTTTGCTGTTAGTACAATTGCACCTTATCTTTTAATGAAAAAATTACTTCCAATTTTAAGTAAAAATGCAAGAGTCATAAACTTATCTTCAGCAGCTCAAGCTCCTGTTGATCTAAATGCTTTAAAAGGAGATGTCCTTTTATCTTCTAGTAGTGAAGCTTATGCTCAAAGTAAATTAGCAATCACAATGTGGACAAATCATATGGCAAGTTTATTCAAAGATAATAACCCAATAATTGTAAGTATTAATCCAAAATCACTGCTTGCTAGTAAAATGGTAAAAGAAGCTTATGGAATACAAGGAAGTGACTTAAGTGTTGGTTCTGATATTTTAGTTCGTGCAGCACTTAGTGATGACTTTAAAGATGCTTCTGGAAAATATTATGATAATGATATTGCTTCTTTTTCAAATCCTCATCCTGATGCTTTAAATACTCAAAAATGTCAAGATTTAGTTGTTGAAATGGAAGCGATTATTCATAATAATAAATAAAATTTAAATGACTGATTTAATTATCAGACTATTACATTATACTTTATTAGAAAATGAAGAAGAATCTATCATAGATTTTTATGTATCTATTAGAGTTATTTATATTTACTTAAATAGATTTGTTTTTTCAATCAAAATATCTTGATGATTAACAAACCTATCACATCTTAATCCCTCTAACTTTTTACAAATTTCTTGCCATTTTTTTGAATGACCTTGATTTTCATTAGAAAAGTTTCCTAATGCAAACATAATTGCATGAGCATATTCATGTGGCATTACATCATTTATCATATAATTTTCATTTTCTTTAAATCTTTTTTTATTCAAATATAAATTTATCTGTCCATTTTTTGAATAAACTGCCATTCCATATCTACTAGAATCTAATTCATCAGTAATTGTAATAGGAAAAACTCTTTTAATATTGAAATATTTATTTGTTAAATATTTTAACTTCTGATGTTTTTCATATACTTTTATTTGAATTTCTTTAGATAAAGGATTTGAGTTAAATGAGTAATCTTTATACCAAAGATAAGTAAGTAAGAAAGATGAAAGAATAACAACTACTAAGAAAAACTTTTTAAGTTGTTGAATAAACATATAATTATTTATTCAACTGTTTTCATTAAAACATCACGATAATTATTTAAATCTTTCATCATGCTATCGTCGTTATCATTAATATCTGGATGATATTTTCTTGCTAATTCTTTATATTTCTTTTTTATCTCTTCTTTTGTAGGAGAGTGTGTAAAACCAAAGAAATCTTTTGCTTTTTGAACTTCATCAAATCTTGGGGCATTATTAAAACCATTAAAATTTGAGTTATTAAAGCCTGAGTTATTGAAGTTTTGGAAATCATTTGGATTAAAACCTGCACCTTGTTTAAATTGAAAATTAAAACCACTTGTTTTCATCTTCTTTTTTAAATTATAAATAAAGAAAAATCCAAGTATTAGAATAACCCCTATAATCATTAGAAATGTTCCAAAATTAGTAAAAATTAAGTATAAAATAAAAAATAAAATTGATAGTCGAACTATTCTATTAAAAATATATATAACTGTATTGTTTGGCATAAAATATTAATCCTTTTTATAGTAGGCAGTATTATAGTATTGTTTGCACTATAATAAAATTAAACAAGTAAACTTATTTTAAACTTAAACTTAATAATTAGATGTGTTACAAAAGTAAGCATTAAAAGTGTAAATAATTGCTATTTTAATGCTATGTAATTTTTATCATAAAAATATCATATTTAAGGATTATTCTTTTTTTTGAAATAAAATCAAGGAGAATCTAATGGAAATAGGTTTACAAGCATTTTTTGCTGCACTACCAATTTTTTTAGCAGGTATATTATTAGTAGGACTTCGAGTTTCTGCAAAAAAGGCAATGCCTTTAGTTTATATTGCAACAGTAGCTGTTGCATTCGTAGTTTGGGAAGTTTCATTCAATAGAGTTTTAGCTTCAACAATACAAGGTCTACTTATTACAGTTGCAGTTTTATGGATTATATTTGGAGCTATACTGCTTTTAAATACATTAAAACATTCAGGTGCAATTGCAGTAATTAGACAAGGATTTAACAATGTTAGTTCTGACAGAAGAGTTCAAGTAATTATTATTGCATGGTTATTTGGTTCATTTATAGAAGGAGCTTCAGGATTTGGAACGCCAGCAGCAATTGCAGCACCATTACTTGTAGCAATTGGTTTCCCTGCAATGGCAGCTGTTATGGTTGGGATGATGATTCAAAGTACTCCTGTATCTTTTGGTGCAGTTGGAACTCCAATTTTAATTGGTGTAAATAAAGGCTTAGATTCGGATGGTATTGGCTTAACATTACAAACTATGGGTTCTTCTTGGGATCAATATTTACAAATCATTACATCACAAGTTGCAATTACACACGCTCTTGTAGGTACTTTTATTCCTTTATTTATGGTTGTAATGCTAACAAGATTCTTTGGTGAAAATAAATCATGGAGTGAAGGTTTATCAATTTTGCCTTTTGCAATTTTTGCTGGTATTGCTTTTACAATTCCTTATGCTTTAACAGGAGTTTATTTAGGTGCTGAGTTCCCATCATTAATTGGTGCGCTTGTTGGGCTTCCAATTGTTGTATTAGCAGCAAAAAAAGGTTTTTTAATTCCAAAAAACACTTGGGATTTTGCTCCAAAAGAAAAATGGCCAGTATCATGGGTTTCAAAATTTGAAGTTAAACTAGATGATTTAAGTTCAAAGGTTCCAATGTCTTTAACAAAAGCATGGATTCCTTATGTTTTAGTTGCTGTTATTTTAGTATTAACTAGAGTTTCTGATGAGGTAAAAGCTTTTGTAAAATCTTGGGTAATTCCATTTAAAGATATTTTAGGTGAGGGTTTAGGTTATTCTATTACTCCTTTATATCTTCCTGGTGGAATTCTAGTTTTTGTTGTTTTAATTACTTACTTTTTACATGGTATGAAATTTAAAGATATAAGCCAAGCGGTAGGTGAATCTTCTAGAGTAATGCTAGGAGCTGGGTTTGTTTTAATTTTTACAATTCCTTTAGTTAGAATTTTAATTAATTCAGGAATTAATGAATCAGGTTTTGATTCAATGCCTGTTGCTATGGCAAACTTTGTTGCAAGTTCTGTTGGGGATATTTACCCTGTATTTGCTCCAATGGTTGGTGCTCTTGGTGCATTTATTGCAGGAAGTAATACTGTATCAAATATGATGTTAGCTCAATATCAATTTGGTGTTGCAGATGCACTTGGGGTTTCAACTGCATTTATGGTAGCACTTCAAGCAGTTGGAGCAGCAGCTGGTAATATGATTGCAATTCATAATGTTGTAGCCGCATCTGCTACTGTTGGATTATTAGATCAAGAAGGTGAAACTTTAAGAAGAACAATAATTCCTACAATTTATTATTGTTTACTTGCTGGAATTATAGGTTTAATAGGAATGTATGTTTTAGGAATTACTGATCCTTTAATGAAATAGTATATTTTACTTAAAACTAAAAAAGAAAAGGTAAAAACCTTTTCTTTTTAAAAATATGTATTTTCTCTCATGTTCTCAATTTGAGCAAGCATTGCTTTATAATCGCCAAATTGAATATTTATAGGATATATCTCTTTTTTATATTTTAAAACTAAAGATGGAAAACTGTTCACATAAAGCGAACGCCTAAAATTTAGTTCATTATTTAAATCTTCTTCAATTTTTTGTGATTTTAAATCTTCTTCAAATTTCTTTTCATCCATTCCAATTTGTTTTGCAAGTTCAATCAAAGTTGAAGCATCACTTGGATTTTTAGCTTTTAAATAATAAGCTTCTTGAATTGCTGTAATCATTTCATCTTCTAAGCCCTCGTATCTTGCAAGCATTGTTGCTTGGCATGAAAGATAAGTTGAACGTCTAGGTGTATTTTCTCTCCAAAAGTCATAATTAAACTTTGTTCCTACTTTTTGTTCAATCTCATGCCAAATATTTTCGATCATTTCTCTTTGATGTTGTGGCATTGGTTCAGTTGAGTGTGGAGCAAGGCCTCCAACTACATGAACTAGTTTAGTATCTTTACTTAAATTTTTTCGCAATTCATCAAGTGTTGGTTTAAATGCATAACACCAAGAACACATTGGGTCATGGACATGATAAAGTGTGTAAACCATATAAATCCTTTTTTATTTTTAAAATTTTTACTTTACAATAATTGCACAATAATAGCATAGAATTTTGCTTTAAAAAAAATATTGTAGAATGTTATTCATATTTAAAGGAAAATTTATGGATTACGAAGAATTTGAAAAAGCTGTTGATACATTAGGAATATTATCAAGATTATCAAAAAAAGATTTAAAACAAAAATATTTAAAACTTTCGAAAAGATACCATCCTGATATGCCAGAAGGAAGTGAAGAAAAGTTTTTAGAGATTAAAAAATCTTATGATTTGTTATCTGCTTATATGGATTCTTATTGTTTTACTTTTGATAAAGAAGAATTTTTACAACAGTTTCCCTCATTTACAAATTATAAAAATTGGAATAGGTAAAATTATGAAAAAAATAAATATAGTAGTATCGTCTATAGTTTTAAGTACAGTTGCATATGCGAATATAAATATTCAAAGTTTAGATATTTATAAAAACAAAACTTTTGTAAATCAAGAATTAAACACAACACAAAATAGTGTTGATTTAATAGGAAAAGTTAGATTTGAAGATATAAGATTCTTAAATAATGGAAATTGTAAAGTATCAAATGTATCTGTTATAAGTGAAAACTATTCAAGTGATAGTTTATCTTCACAAATTGCAGAATATCAACAGAAAGTTGCTTTTAAAAGCAATGAGATAACAAGTGTAAAAAATAGTTTAGAGCATTTAAATTCAATTAGATTTGAAAAAGATGCAGTGAATTTAAAAAATATTAAAGAAGTTTCTACTTACACAAAAAATGAAATAGAAGCAAATTATAATTTAATATATAAACTACAATTAGAATTAAAAAAATATAATCAAGAACTAGCAAAATTAAAAAATAAGAAAAACACTAGTGTTTATTCAAAATTAAATTATGATGCAAGTTGTTCAAGTAATTCAAAGATTTTAGTTTCATATCCAAGTTATAATATATCAAAAAATAGTTTTTATGAAATAGATGTAAACTCAAAAGAAAAAAACTTAGAAATTAAAAACAAATCTTTTATTACTCAAAGTTCAGGTTTTGATTTTGAAAATATTGATATAAATATGTATACATATAATTATTCAAATGCAGTTAATCCACAAATATTCAGAGCAAATTACTTAGATATAAAACCAGTTCTTTTAAGAAAAAATGTACAAGCTGATGTAGCTATGATGGAAATGGCAGCACCAATGATGAAAAGTAAAAGTGTTAGAGCAATGCCTAGTTTTTCATATAATGAAACTACAACTAAAGCTTTTTTCAAAGCTTCTCATATTGATTTAAAAAGTGGAATTAAAAATGCAGTAACTTTTTCTAATGATAAATTTAAAATAAAAAATAAAATTGAAATAGATGGATATTCAAGTTCAAATGCATTTTATAAAGTAGATTTTAAAAGTGATAAATTATATAGTACTCAAAATACAAAACTTTATTTAGATGGTACTTATATAGGTCAATCTTTTATTAGAGAAATAAAGAAAGATAAAGAAACATCACTTTATTTAGGAATAAATAGTTTTATTGATGTGAAAAAAGATTTAATAAAAGATATGAAAGAAAAACCATTTTTTTCACAGTCAAAAATTAAAACTGAAAAGTCATGGAAATATGTAATTACTAATAATTCAAATGAAGAAAAAACTATTACCTTAATTGAAAGAATTCCTGTTAGTAAACATGAAGATATAAAAGTTTCTTTAATTTCTAACACTAACTACACAAAAAAAGAAGATAATGGTAAAATAAGCTATGATATAACTTTAAAACCAAGTGAAGAAAAAACAATTGATTTTGGATATATTGTAGAAAAACCTTATAAAAAATAAAAGGAAAATTTAATATGTTTGATAGAAAAAAAATAGAAGAATTAATTTTAACATCTTTAGTTGCAGATGCTTATTCATTAGGTGCACATTGGGTATATGATGAAAAGCAATTAAAAGAAAACAATCTAAACTGGGAAGAATTAAACAATCCCTTATCTGTATGGCATAAAGATAAAAAGGCAGGAGAGTTTACTCATTATGGAGACCAAACGTATTGGTTATATGAATTTTTAAAAGATAAAGATACATTTGATGAAAATGAATATTTAAAATATTGGGAAAGCAAAATTGCTTCTTATAATGGTTATATTGATGGTTCAAGTAGAGAAACATTAGAAAATATTAAAAATGATGTAGTTCCAAGTGGTTCATCATCAACTGATTTATCTATAGTTGGAAGAATTACTCCTTTACTTTTAGTTTCAAAAACAAAAGAAGAATTTATTTCAAATGTAGAAAAACTTGTAAAACTTACGCATAATTCACAAAAGTCAATTAATGCTTCAAAGTTTTTTGCTAAAGTTTTATTAGAAAGTCTTGAAGGTAAAGAAATAGAAACAATTTTACTTGAATTAAAAGAGCAAAGTGATTCACATATTCAAGGATTGATTTCAAGAGGTATTGCCTCAAAAGCAGAAGATACGTTTGATACAATTAGAACTTTTGGTCCAGCTTGTGATGTTGATGAAGGCTTCTCTGGAATAATTCACCTCTTGTGTAAATATTCAAATTTAAAAGATATGTTAATTTGTAATGCAAAAGCAGGTGGAGATTCAAGTGCAAGAGGAATGATTGCATCAGTTATATTAATGGCTAATAAATCTATCAAACAAATTCCACAAAATTGGTTAGCAATTAAAGTAGTAATTTAATAATAAGAATAGGAATAAAATGAAACGTACAATACTTAACTTTTTTAAAGACAAATTATATATTGAAATATCAATTGCAAGTGTGTTATTTATTATTGCACTTTCTATGGATATGCTTATGGATTTTATTATCTATATGTTATATTTTATAATCTTCTTGGAAATTGTAAGAGCAGTTGTTAATTATGTCAGAGAGGAAAGAGTAGTTTTATCTTTATTAGTTGATGCGTTTATCATATTAGCTTTAAGAGAGTTTATTGTAAATGTTGTGAAAGTTAATAAAGAAGATTTACCCACTTTTGAAGCACTTTTTACAAGTTCGGTTAATTTAAACTTAATGGTTTTATCTGGTGTAATTATATTTTTATTGGTAGTTAGATTTTTATCTGTTAAAACTTCACAAAGATATTTATTTGGAAAAAAAGAAGTAGAAACAAATATAGAAGAAGTTGAACACTCTAGTAAATGATAGAGTATAACCAACCTCTTTATAGACCTCCTGCAGAAGCTAATTCAGTTATCATACAAGTTACATTAGGATGCAGTTTTAATAAATGCACCTTTTGTACTATGTATGAATCTAAAGATTACAAAGTAAGAAAACTAGAAGATGTTTTTAAAGATATTGATACCATGGCTTCATTTTATCAAGATAGTGTAAAAATGTTTTTAGCTGATGGTGATGCTCTTAATATGGAAACAAATCATTTAATAAAAATACTAGATTACGCATATTTAAAATTTCCTAAATTAAGACGAGTTTCTGTTTATGCTTCGGCTTTTAATTTAAATGATAAATCACTTGAAGAGTTAAAACTATTAAAGCAAAAGGGTTTAAATTTAATTTATTATGGAATTGAAAGTGGATCTTATGAAGTATTAAAAAAAATACAAAAACCAATTTCACAAATAAAAATGATTGATAGTTTAAATAAAGCCTATCAAGCAGGATTAAAAACCTCTGTTACTGTAATATTAGGATTAGCAGGTAAAAAATACTCCTTTGAGCATATTAAAGAAACTGCAAATATTATAAACCAGGTTAAAGTTACATATCTTTCTACTTTACAATTAATGTTAGAAGAGGGCAGATATCAAAAGTTTATAAAAAATTTTGATGGAGGTTTTAAAATGTTAAATGAAAAAGAAATGCTAGAAGAACAAAAAAGCTTTTTAGAGCAGTTAAATCCTTCTAATAAAGTGATTTTTAGATCAAACCATGTTTCAAATTCTTTAGCCCTTGCAGGAACAATACCAAAAGATAAAACAAGATTAATAGAAGAACTCAGTTTTATTTTAAAAAGTCTTTGATAAACATATATTAAATTGTTAAGAAATTGTCAAGAACTATTGCCTTTTTTTCTTTACAAAAAAGTTTTATAATTATTTATATAAAAGAAATAAAAGGAAAAATCATGGAAGAAGTAAAAAAAGTAGCTATATTTGTAATATTATCATTCTTAACTATTGGAGTAATCTCTTCAACTTTTGCAGGTTAGAAAGTTATAGCAAATATATTATATGAGTCTTTATATTTATAATTTAAGGTAAAATTATGAAGTTCAAGTATTTTATATACAATATTTAAGCCTAACCCATGTCCTTGCTGTTGGTTAGGCTCTCTTGTAAATGGTTGAATATAATATATTAAATCATTTGAAAGCTCACTTGCAATATTTTTTATATAAATTTGATTATTTTTTGTTTGTATAATAATTGGAAATTCATCTGCATATTTTATTGCATTATCAATTAAATTTTTAAGTACAATAGTTAGATAATAAAAATCTCCCTCAATAAAAAAATCATTATTAATTATTACTGTTACTTGAGATTCATCTTCAATAGCTAGTTTAGATAAAGATTCTAATATTAAGCTACTTACTTTAAATTTCTTCATTTTTAAGACTGCAAAATTTAACTTTTCTCTTTCTAATAATTTACTTGTAAGTTTTTCAATATCATAAAAAATTGTGCTTATATCTTTAATAACTTCATTGTTATTAGTACTTTCAATTTTTTGAAGCATGAACTTACCTTTTGCTATAGGAGTTTTTAGTTCATGACTTATATTTCTTAATAATTCTTCTCTTGAAGATATATTATCAGATTGTTTTTTTAAATAAGTATTTAAATTTTTTGTTATTTCACTAAGCTCATTATTTTCTCCAATATCAACATTTATTGTTTTATCACCATTTTTAAATAATTGCAAAACACTTTGATTAAGTTTTTCAAGTTTATCTTTTATTCTATTAATGATTTTTGAAGAAAATATAAAACTAAGCAAAAATAAAAGAATGAATAATATAACTAGTTCTAGTTTTATAATATCTAGAAAATCATCTCTTTTATTTTGTGTCTGTTCAAGTTTATCTTGTAAGAATCTTTCTTCTAGTTCAAGTAATTTTTGAGTATTAATATTTACTTGCTCAAACTCTTTATTAAAATTGTTAAAATTACTATGTTTATTTGAAACTAGAGTATATAAATCTTCTTTTATCTGTTTTTTCATTAGATTAAAATATGAAAAAATTAAATCTAAATTTTTCTTCTCTTCTCTTGATTCAGAATTATCTATTACATTATTTTTCTGAATATCTAAATTTTCAAAAAGTTTATCTGCTTTTTTTATTCTTTCATTTACAATTTGTATCTTGTCGTAATCAGTAGTAATATCAAGAACAATCCATGAAAAAGAATTATTAAACTCTTTTAATTTTTCTACTCTTATTAATTGTTCATACCTATGATTCTGTTGGTAGTTACTACTATTTAAATTATAAATTGTATAGAAAAAAACACCAATAATAAATGCCACTATTAATAAAATAAATGAAAATGTAAGAAGTAAACGTTTTCTAATTGTCATAAAAAAATTTATACCCAATACCCCAAATAGATTTTATATATTTAGGTTCCTTTGAATCGTCATCAATTTTATATCTGATATTACTTACATGCATATCTACAGTTCGATTTTTTGTATCATCTTTAAGTGAACTTTGATTTACTATATCTTCTCTTGATATAGTTTTATTTAAATTATCTATAAATAATAAGAAGATTTCTTTTTCAATTTTAGTAAATTCTATTTCTTTATTATTTAAGAAAACTGTATCTTTATTTGTATCTATTTTTAATTCATGAATTTGAATATAGTTTGATTTATTATGTTTTTTTAATATAGCTTCTATTCTTAAAACTAATTCTCTAGGTTCATAAGGTTTTGAAAGATAATCATCAGTTCCAAGCTCAAAACCATAGATTTTATTTCCTATATCATCTCTAGCAGTTGAAATTATAATTGGAATATCTTTTATTTCTTTTAATTTCTTAAATAAATCAAAACCATCCATATTAGGAAGTCCTAAATCAAGAATAGCAATAATAAAATCATTTGAATTTTCTTTGAAGGTTTTTATAGCATCTAAGGGATTTGAAAAAGCACTACATGAATAATTATATTCTTCCAAATATTCATTTATCAATTTTTGTAAAACTAGGTCGTCTTCAACAAGTAGTACTTTTTTCATCGTTTTATTTGTTATGATTCTTTTTTAATTTAGCTTTTTTCTTAGCTTTTTTCTTTTTAGCTTCTTTTCTTTTTTCAAAAGCTTTTTTATCTTCTTTTTTTGCTTTTCTTTTCTTGTTAAGTTTAGTGATTTTTGGCTTTCTTTGTTTTTTTACAACTTCATAGCTTTTTTTCGTAACTTCTTCAGATTGAATTATTTCAGTAGATTCTTCTTGAATCTCATCTAACTGTAGTTCATCTTCGTGTGACATTATGTCTCCTCTTATAATAATAATGTGATTATATCTCTTTTTTGTAATATTTTTAATAAAACATGAATTTGTAGTAGTTTAGGTGAGTGATATTTACTAGGCATGAAAGAATTCATGCCTTTAAATTATTTATTTTTTTTAGCTGTTTTTTTCTTTTTTAAAGCTTTCTTTTTCTTATTTTGCTTTTTAGCTTCTTTTTTAGCTAACTTTTTTTTGTTAGTTTTTTTAGCTTCTTTTTTTGTTTTAGTCTTTTTAGAACTAGCTTTCTTTTCTTTTTTTATTTTTTTAGCTTTCTTCTCTTTTTTCTTTTTATCTTCTTTTTTAGTAGCTTTCTTTTTTTCAACTTTTTTCTTAGCTTTTTTTGTTTTTAATTCTTTTTCTTCTTTTGACATTTGTCTTTCCTTATTTTAATTTTGAGAATAATATCATTTTTTATTAATAAAGTCAATAAAATATAGAGTTATTCTTTAAATTATAGATTTATTGCTTTAAAAGATTACTCTTATCATTAGTTATATTTTGATATACTCCATTAAATTTTAATTTAAAGAAGTAAAAATGATAAAAAAAATCACATTATTAGCACTATTAACTACATATGTTTTTTCTGCACAGAATGATTATAGTAAAGAGCAATTAGAAAAGATGATTGCTAAAATGGTTGTTTTAGGTTTTAAAGGTGAAAGTATTGATAAAAAATCTAAAATATATCAAGATATTAAAAAATATGATTTAGGTGGAGTTATTCTTTTTGATAAAGATCCTAATAATAAGAAAAAAATCAAAAATGTAAAAAATCCTAAACAATTGCAAAATTTGACAAAACAACTACAAAGTATAAATAAAACTAAACTTTTTATAGCAATTGACCAAGAAGGTGGAATTGTTCAAAGATTAAATAGTAAAAATGGTTTTATGTCAATCCCAAAAGCAAAAGATGTTTCTACAAAAGGTCTTTCATTCGCCAAAGATATATATAAAGATTTAGGAAAAATGTTAAATACTAATGGTGTAAATGTAAATTTTGCACCTGTTGTTGATTTGAATATTAATCCAAATAATACTGTTATTGTAAAACTAGGGCGTTCTTTTGGAAAAGATCCTAGAAAAGTTATTGAGTATTCTTCTGTTTTTATTGATGAATTAAAAAAGCAAAATGTAGTTTCTGTTTTAAAACACTTTCCAGGGCATGGTTCATCATTAGGTGATTCGCACAAAGGCTTTGTAGATATTTCAAATACTTGGGATGCAAAAGAATTAGAACCATATGAATATTTTATTAAAAATAATCAAGCTGATATGATTATGACAGCTCATGTTTTTAATAAATTTCTAGACCCAAAATATCCAGCAACATTATCCAAAAGTATTAATACTAAACTATTAAGAAATAAGCTTAAATTTAAAGGTGTATTAGTTACTGATGATTTACAAATGAGAGCAATTTCAAAGCATTATAGCTTAAAACAAACTGTAACTTTAGCTATAAATTCAGGTGTTGATATGCTTTTATTTGCTAATCAATTAGCAAAACCATTAAGTTTAGAAGAGATAATAAATACTATTTATTTACAAGTACAAAATAAACAAATATCAATAAAAAGAATTGAAGTTGCAAATAAAAGAATCAATGCTCTAGTAAATAAATACTAGTGCATTGATAAAAAAGACTTAATTAAAGTCAGGTTTTGGTGTATCTAAAGTTGATTCTGGTAATTGTGGATAAGTAATTACAGGTTTTTTACCTTTTAATGAAGCTAAGAAATCTTTAATTTCATATGCTTCTTGATCTGTAATAGTTATTCCTAATTGAACTGAACCCATTTCTTTAATAGCTTCATTTAACGACCAGATTTGTCCATTATGGTAATATGGTGCTGTTTCTGTAATATTTCTTAAAGTTGGTGTTTTTACCATCCCTTGCTCATTTCCTGCAAAATCACCTACTGAAGCAAATTTGTATTTTGCTGCTAATTCAAAAGGTTGCATAGTTCCACCAATTGCAATACCATTGTGACATGAAGCACAACCTTTATCAATAAATGTATTTAAACCTTTTTTCTGTGCATCATTTAAAGCATTTTCATTACCATGTAAATAATCATCAAAAGGTGCAGGAGTAACAAGTGTTTTTTCAAATAAAGAGATTGTTGATGAAATTAAATCAAAATCAATTTTTGCATCTTTACCATAAGCAACATTGAATTCTTTTACATACTCTGGAATTGACGTAATTCTTTTTTCAACTAATGATGCAGGTGCAGCCATTTCAGGTCCTGCTTCAATTGGTCCTTTTGCTTGGTCAGCTAAGTGAGGACTTCTTCCATCCCAAAACTGTGATTTAAAGAATACTGAATTATAAACTGTTGGAGAGTTTAAGTGATGAGGATTTGCAGTCCACTTATGTCCCACAGCAGCTGGAACACCATCGGCACCACCAAGTCCTAGGTTATGACATGTATTACATGAAATAATTCCACTTTTTGATACACGAGGATCAAAATAAAGTTTTTTACCTAGTTCAATTTTTTCTGCAGTTAATGGATTTTCTTTATCATCAATTAACTTTAAAAGTTCAGCATTGTTTGTTGGAATTGCTTTAAAGCCACTTTCTTTTGCTTTTGTAAGTAAAGAACTACTTGCAAACATAACACTAGCACTAAGTGCACAAATTGAGAGAGTTTTAATTATTTTCATAATGTTTCCTTATTTTTTGTATAAGGTAATTATATGACTTAAATTCTTAAAGTAAAATAAAATATATAAGTTAAAGCAATAATTATAATATAAGTTTTAGTTATAATAATTGATCTTGATAGAGAGTATTGTTTTAGTAGAAATTTATAATAAATTTGATAATAAGTTATAAGAGAAAATCCCTTATAACTCTATTTCTAAAGCAATAGGGCAGTGGTCACTTCCCATAACTTCATTTAGAATATATGCATCTTTAATATTGTCTTTTAAATCATCACTTACATAAAAGTAATCAATTCTCCAGCCAACATTATTAGCTCGTGCATTTGCTCTATAAGACCACCACGAATAATGTTCAGGTTCATCACCAATTACATGTCTTAATGTATCAATATAACCTGCGGCTAATAGTTTATCCATCCATTCTCTCTCCATTGGTAAGAAACCTGATGTCTTTTCATTTGCTTTTGGTCGTGCTAAATCAATTGCCGTATGCGCTGTATTTACATCTCCACAAACAATGATTGATTTTCCTTGTTTTTTTAATTCCTCGCAATGGTTTAAAAACCTATCGTAGAATTCCATTTTATAGACAAGTCTTTCTTCTTTGCTTTGTCCATTTGGAAAATATACATTAAAAAATGCAATATCTTTATCTCCTAATGTAAAATGAACTTCATTTATTCTTCCTTCATCTAATACATCAACACTTGGACAAGTACAAGTAAAAGTTGTTTCAATATCAGTAAAAAGTGCTGTTCCACTTCGACCTTTTATTGCTGATTGTGAACCAAAAAGAGTTTTATACTCTTTTTCAAAAATTGTTGAAGGAATTTGATCAACTTGAGATTTTGTTTCTTGAACTCCAAGTAAATCAACATTTGCTTCATCAATCCATTTTAATGCTTCTTTTTTATCAACTGCTCTAATTCCGTTTACATTCCATGATATAAATTTGTATGTTTTCATCTTAAACCTTATAGTATTTAAATTCAGTATTTTGAATTTTTTGTATTATATCTAAGATGTTTTTATATTAAAGTTTTTTGCTATTTCTTTTCATTAAAAATAACTACTTTATTTCGACCACTATCTTTTGCCTCATATAATGCAATGTCAGCTCTTTTTAATAAACTATGTACATCTTTATCTTTATTTTCATCAAAAAGTGTAATTCCAATACTTACAGTAAAACTAATTAAAATATCTTTTTTTACTTCAATTTTAAGATTCTCAATTACTTTTCTTATTTTATCAGCAGTTTGATATCCTGCTTCAATTGGTGTATTAGGAAAAACAATAGCAAATTCTTCTCCTCCCATTCTTGTAATAACATCACTGTTTCTTAATAACTCTAATAAGTTGTCTGCAAGTTTTTTTAATACTTCATCTCCAATATCATGACCATAAGTATCATTAATATTTTTAAACTTATCTATATCTAACATAAGAAGACAAAGTTTTTCTTTTCTCCTAATTGCTAAGGATATTAATTTTTCTATAGTATGTTCAAAATAACGTCTATTATAAAGATTTGTCAGAGGATCTCTTAATGCCATTTCTTTTAATTTATTTTTTGAATTTTCAAGTTCTTTTGTTCTATTCTTTACTTTTATTTCCAATGTATTATTTATTTCTTTTAAGTCATTTTTATAGATATTAATTATATTTCCGACTTTTCTTGAAATTAGAGTCATTATGATCATACTAAAAATTGTAATTAAAAATGAATATTCAATAACTTTTGAAATAGTGTAATCTAAGTTTTCCTTCATTAATAATTGTTTCTTTTTTATATTATTAAGCATAATACTATTGTACATACCAGTACCAATAGCCCAGTTAGTTTTTTTAAACAATTTAATATAAGAAATTTTTTCAGAAGGTTGTTTTGTTAGAGGATTAATCGTAGCTAAATAACTGATATATGAACCTTTTGTATTAAATGCAGTATTAATAATTTCTTGTATTAATAACCTACCTTCAACAGATAAATTAAATCTATTTTTACCAATTAACTCTTTTTTAATATGAGAAATAGTGTTTCCTAATTTATCATAAGCAAAAATATAATTATTTTTGTCATAAGTAATAGTATTTAATAATTCTTGTAATTTGTTTTTTACATGTTCTTCTACATCTTCATTGTATTTTGCACTACCTACAAAAATATTTAAAGGTTTAAATTTTTTCAAATATCCAATCTTTTGTTTTATAGTTGTTTCTTGTGGTTTATACTATTCCCAAGTTATATAACCATAATCATTTTTATCTAAAAAATTTATAAACTTATTTATTGTATTTTTTGCTTTATTATCTTTATAATCTCTATAGTTTATACCTTCTAAGTGAGGTAAGGGTGGATGTAAAACGGTAGTGCCTTCATCTGAGAAAATAAAATAATAACCAGATAAATTTTCATAAAATCTAAGATCTCTTAATTGATTATTGATTTCTGAAAGAATAAGGTCTTTGCTTTTATCTTTATTTTTATTATAGGTATTTTTGATTATATTATAAGCAATATCCACAATATTTTTAACATCTTCTTTTTCTGCTTCTATTTGTTGATTGTAATCTTTTTCTAAAAGACTTATAATATTATCTATTCTATTTTTAACTATTTTTTTTACTTTTATTTCTTCGTCAGTTAATAATTGTTGAACTTCTGTTTTATATTGAGATTTTACTTCAGATATAAAAAGCTTTGTAAGAATGAATGATGTTAATATAACACCAAGTAGAGGAGTTAAAACAATAAAGTTTTTTATATTTCGTTCATTTAACATTATAAGCCCTTCTATAGAATATAAATATAAAAAATATGTATTCTTTTAATTATGCCTTATTTTTTAAAAAAAGAACTAAAACAGTGTTATTTACTTATCTAAGAGTATTTATATAGTTAATAAGTTGAATCATACAGTCTTCAAAATCTTGATTGTCTTGAGATTTTTTTGAAAGTAAAATTGCTCCTTCTATTGAAGCAATTAAAAATGTAGCACATTGTTGAGTGTTTGTATTTTGATTGATTTGATTTTTTTGTTTTGCTTTATTTAAAATAGAAATAAAAATCTCTTTCCATTTATTTAGAATTGAATTTAAAATATTTGTAAAATCTTCATCTTGATTTAAATGCTCTTGTAAAAGGTTGCCAAGAGGACAACCTTCTATTAGATTAAAACTTTTTGTATCTTGTAATATTGAGATTAAAATATCAATAAGATTTCCATCTTCATTTAAAATTGTTTCCCATTTATTTTTTGTTCTTTGTTCTAGTTTTTCATCAATCATAGCAAGCACCATATCTTTTTTTGAGGGGAAATAATGATACATTGCCCCTTTTTTGACTTCAGCTCGTTTTAAAATATTTGCTAAAGATGCAGCAGAATATCCTGTACTAAATACTTCATGAAAGGTTGCGTCAATTAGTTTTTCTCTTACTGTACTCATAGAACTCTTTTAAATTTTTTTGTATTATATCTTATATTAATTTAATGATTTAATTGTTTTGCTAATTGTGTTAAAGAATCAACTGTAATAGTAGGCTGTATTTCCCATGGATCAAAAATAGCTTTGCTAGAACGTTGTATCCAAGCTGCTTTCATTCCTGCAGATATTGCTCCTGTTACATCAAAAGGATTTGAAGAAATTAGCCATGCTTCATTGCTTTTTACATTTGCACTTCTTAGAAAATGTCCATAAACAGCAGGTGAAGGTTTAAAAGTTTTTATATCATCTACACTAACAACGTCTAGGAATAATTCACTTATTCCTGCATTTATTAGTAGTTTTTCAACAGCTGCTTTTTTGCCATTTGAAAAAGCAAAAAGTCTAAAGCCTTTTTGCTTTAGTCTTTCAAGTGCAGGTTTTACATCATCAAAACTTGGTAAAATTGCATAAATTGCCATTAGTTCTTCTTTTTGTTTTGAAGATAATTCTACATCGTGGAATTTACAAGAATACTCTAAAGCCTGAGCTGTACATACTTCAAACCCTACATAATTTTGCATATGACCTCTTCTAAAAGAGTATTCAAGTTGTTTATCTCTCCAAGTTTGAGAAAAAATATTTGCTTTATTTGGAATGAACTTTTCAAGTAAAACTTGCACGCCATTTGTATTTATTAGTGTTCCATATACATCAAAAGCTAAAGTAGTATTCATTGTAAACTCCTATATTTATTAATTATTTTTTACTATTTTGCTGCTTTTATTGCATCAACAACATCTTGTGGTTCACATCTTTTTGTATAATCTTCATTAACAAATGAGAAAATAATCTCTTTATTTTTGTTGATTACATAAGTTGCAGGCATTGGTAATTCGTATGAATCTTCATCATTATTTGCTGGAATGTCAATATTAAAACTTAAGTAAATAGGTCTTAATTCTTCTGCTAAAGAAAATACTAAACCATACTCTTTTGCAATTACGTTTTCATTATCACTTAATACTTCAAAAGCTAATTCATTTTTTTCTTTTGTGCTTAGACTTGCATCTGGAGATTGTGGAGATACTGCTAATAGTTTTGCACCTAAACTAATTAGTTCCTCATTTTTTTCTTGTAATGCTTTTAATTCTAAATTACAATACGAACACCAAACACCTCTATAAAAACTTACAACTGCAAAGTCATTTTCTTCTAAAGTTTCATATAAAGAAACTTCTTTCCCTACAGCATTTGGTAATTTCATATCAGGAGCTTTGTCTCCAACTTTTAAAGCATTTTTACTAATTGACTGTTCTTCTAGTTTTTTTGTAGCTTTTAACATGATTTCTTGTATTTCTAGTGGAGCTTTTTTCTTGAAAGCTTCTTGATAATTTTTAATTTCTTCTATTAATCTTGACATTTTATTTCCTTTAATTTTTGTACATATTTTTAAAACCAACCAGTTGGTCTGTTGGAATAATAACAAGAATCAAAACTTTTGTCAAGGTCTTTTTTGATTCTTATTTTATTTAGTTTATTTAAATATTTATTTTGTAGGTTTTAAATCAGTTTTATCTTCAGTGATTTTCTTTTTCTTTTCTATAAGTTCTACTGGTTTATTAGGTGCTGTAGGCTTTTTTATACCAATATTACTTAAAGGATTAATCCTTATATTTGAAAACTTGTTCTTATTTGTTAATAGATTATCGCCTTTTCCTCCATGCATATCAATTTTCCCTGAGTTCTCACCTGTATAAGCATAGTTTGCAAAAAGTGATGTTGATAAAAGTAGGATAGTCATTAGTATTTGTTTCATTGTATTGTCTCTTTTTTTATAATTTTAAGAAATTATATCTTTTTTTGATAAATAAGGCATTATTGGGTATTTTAAATTTATATTAATATTTAGGAAATTTTATGAATGAACTACTTTTAGGTTTACTTACATTTTTCACTTCAACAATAGCAGGTGTTGTAGGAATTGGTGGGGGAATGATGCTAATTGCAATACTTCCAGCTTTTTTACCTTTAAATGCTTTAATACCTGTGCATGGCTTAACTCAAATGTCAAGTAATTTTTCACGTGCAGTTTTTGGATACAAAGATGTACAATATGAAACAATACCAAAGTTTTTGATAGGTTCTATTGCAGGAATTGCTCTTTTTGCTTCGATTTTATCTATGATTTCTTTAGAGTATGTTCCTTTATTTATTGGGGTTTATATTCTTTTATCTCTTTGGTCACAAAAGTTTAATGATAAGATTAAAAAATATGAAAACTACTATTTAGTTGGGTTTTTACAAACAGGTTTATCTATAGTTGTAGGAGCAACGGGTCCTTTAACTATGACTTTACTTTTAAAAGATTATAAAGATAAAGACAAAGTTGTAGCAACAGGAGCAGCACTTATGAGTATTACTCATATTTTAAAAGTGTTCGTTTTTATGTATTTTGGTTTTGTATTTTTTGATTATATCGGAATTATTGTTGCAATGATAATTGGAGCAGTTGCAGGCTCTTATGCAGGAACAAAGCTAAGAGATAAAATAGATGGTAAAAAGTTTTTAATGCTTTTAAAAGTACTTCTTACAATTCTTGCTATTAAAGTTATTATTGGTGTATTTCTTTGAGAAAAACTTTTTTTACTAAAATAACTACATCAAAAGTTGCACTGCTTTATGTAATGTCTATTTCTATGGTTATTTCATTTTCAGCTTGGATGAGTTTACTTAATAACTTTACAATTGAAGTAGCTTCATTTAATGGAAGCCAAATTGGAATACTTCAAAGTTTAAGAGAAATTCCTGGCTTTCTTGCCTTTACAGTTATTTTGGTATTAGCTTTTATTGCACAACAAAGACTAGTTTATATTTCAATGCTTTTATTAGGACTTGGAACAGCAGTAACTGGCTTTTTCCCTAGTGCTTTTGGTTTGTATATGACAACAATTATTATGTCATTAGGGTTTCATTATTTAGAGACTTTAAATCAATCTTTGAGCCTTCAATGGCTTGATAAGAAAAAAGCTCCAATAATTTTGGGAAAAATATCTGCTGTTAAATCTTTTATAGGTCTTAGTGTATTTATTTTGATTTATATTTTGATGAATTATTTGGCGCTTGAATATAAATATGTCTATTTAATTTTTGGAGGGATTACAGCAATACTTTCTATTGTTTGTTGGATTGCTTTTACACATTTTAAAGAGACAGTTATTCAAGAGCGTAAAATAAGACTTAAAAAAGAGTATTGGCTGTTTTACACATTAACTTTTTTTGCAGGTGCAAGAAGACAGATATTTGTAGTCTTTGCAGGATTTTTATTAGTTGAAAAATTTGGTGTAGATGTTCATAATATGGTTTTATTACTTTTTATAAATTCAGTTTTAAATATGTATCTAGCTCCTAAAATTGGAAAGTTTATCTCAATTTTTGGTGAAAGAATAGCTTTACGATATGAATATATTGG
Source organism: Arcobacter peruensis (assembly GCF_003711085.1). Lineage (NCBI taxonomy): Bacteria > Pseudomonadati > Campylobacterota > Epsilonproteobacteria > Campylobacterales > Arcobacteraceae > Arcobacter > Arcobacter peruensis. The sequence continues at coordinate 1,002,136 of NZ_CP032363.1, read as the reverse complement.
ACTTGTGATAGTTTTTATATCTTATGCTTTTGTTGATAATTTATATATAGCTTTTGCACTTTATGTAATTGACCACCTTTTATTTGCAATGGCAATTGCACTTAAAACATATTTTCAAAAAATTGCAGACCCAAAAGATATTGCAAGTGCAAGTGCTGTTTCTTTTACTATAAATCATATAGCAGCTGTTTTCTTGCCAGTTTTATTAGGATTGGTTTGGTTATATTCTCACTCACTAGTATTTATAATTGGTGGATTAATTGCTGTTATTTCTGTAGTTTTATCTTTTTTAATTCCTCATAATCCCAAAAGAGGATTTGAAACTACTTTAGTTAAAGAAGTTTAAAACTACTATTATAAACAGTGCTGATATTAGTGTCTGCACTGTTATAATTGAAGACATTAAACCAATATTCCCACCAAGTTGGCGAGCAAGTATAAAAGAACTAGGCGCGGTTGGTAAAACTGAAAATATCAATAAAACTAAAATCATAGTATCATCTAAACCAAAGTATTTAGCTACACAAAACATAATTATTGGTGTGATTAAATGCTTTGCAAAAGAAGATGTGAAAATATCTTTTTTTGAAGCTTTAATCTCTTTTAAAACTAAACCAAAACCAACAGATAAAAGTCCTAAAGGAAGTGCTGCTTGTCCTAATATTTGTATTGTATTTTCTAAGATAATAGGTATATCAATTGATAGAAAATTAATACTTCCTCCAATAAAGCATCCGATTATTAAGGGATTTGTAATAATAGATTTTACTAAATAAAGAAAAGTTAATTTACTTTGACTTATATATAAAGCAAAAATACTAATACATAAAACATTTATAAAAGGAATTACAAATGTAAGTAAAATTGCAGCTAAAACAATTCCATTGTCTCCTAATACAGCATCTGCAAGAGCTAAAAAAACATAAGTATTAAATCTTATTCCACCTTGCACTATTGAAGTAAATGAATCTTCTTGAAAGTTTAAAAATTTATTTAAAAACATCAATATTAGTAAAACTATAAATATTGTAATTAAAGCAGTTAATACATAATTTACACTATTACTTGAATCAAGTGATGCAGTTGAAAGTTTATATATAAGTAATGAAGGCATTAAAACATAGTAAGTCAGTTTGTCAGCTTGTGGCCAAAAATCATATGATGGAAACTTTATTCTTTTAAAAAAATAACCAATCATAATAAGTGAAAAAATAGGAATAAGTGCTGTAAATATATGGATCATGAATACTCTATAATGTGCTGATTTATTAAGGTGTTAGAAAATTAATTAAAAAATTGTACTAGGATATTAAAAGTATCCTAATACTTTGTGATGTTTATATAAAAAGTTTTTTGATACATCAAAAAATTCTATAAAAATAGAATTTATTTCATCAATCATGCTTCTTTTTACACTAGAATTTGAAAATGTAGTCATAATAAATCCTTTCTCTTTTGATAATTATAATTAGTTTTAATTTAAATGTAAAGTATTTTTTATAAATTACTTTAAATTTCTTAACTTTATGTTAAAATTAAGAAAAACAAAGGATTAAAATGTTTGTACAATTAAATGAAAGAGTTTTTTTAAACTTAAATAAAATTACAAGAACAAAAATTGACCATGTTGAAGATGGAATTAGAGTAAGATTCTATGAAGGTCAAGATCAAGTTGCAAAGTCACAAAGATTTGATGATGTAAAAAAAGCTGAAAAATGGTTGAAAAAACTTCTTAAGAGTGCATAGCTAAAAGGATTATTAAATGAACCTAAAAAATGAAAGCAAATTACTTTTTATAATTAGATATGCTCTACCATTTTTTATTTTAATAATCTCAATATTTGCAACTTTATTTTTACATTCTCAAAGTAAATCTGATTTTGAGAATGTAAAAAAAGAAATCGAAGAAAAATTTATTCAAAATAATAAATTAATCATAAAAGAACAAATTGAAACAATTTATTCTCAAATTATTTCAAAGCAAGAATCTACAGAAAAAAATCTAAAAGAATCCCTTCAATCAAGAGTTTATGAAGCTCATTTGATAATCTCAAATATTTATAAAAAATATAAAGATACTCACTCTAAAAAAGAAATAAGAGATATTATAAATGTGATTATAAAATCAATTAAATTTAATGATAATAGAGGCTACTTTTTTATTTATGATAAAAATGCAACTGGTGTTATTCATCCTTTATTACCTGATTTTGAAGGAAAAAATTTATTAGATCTTCAAGATAGTAAAGGTGAGTTTATATTAAAAGAATCCTTAGATTTATTAGAAAATAATGATGAATCATTTCAAGAGTGGTATTTTAGAAAAGATAAAAATGATTTGAAAGATTATAAAAAAAATTGGTTTTATAAAAAATATTTATGAATTAGATTGGTTTATAGGAACTGGCGAATATATTCAAGATTTTACAAAAGAAGTAAAAAAAAGCATTTTAGATGAGTTTAATTTAATAGATTTTGATAATGCTAATAAATATCTCATAATTATAGATGAAAATAATAAATATATAAAACATACAAACAGTGAACTTCTTGGTAAAAGTATTAGTGCTGCTGCAAAAAAATATAAAGTTAATATTAATACACAAGAAGTACGAAATATTTCAAAAGCTGGTGGATATATAACTATTAAGTTTCCAAAACCTAATAATATTACACCAAGATTAAAAATAATATATAGTAAACTAATACCAAAATGGAACTGGATGATTTCAACTGGTTTTTATGTTGATGAAGTGCAAGTTTTAATTGATAAAGAAAAAGAAAAATTCGCTAAAAAACATGATAATGAATTAAAGAATATTTATTTACTCTCTTTGCTAGTTACTTTTGCACTTTTACTAATATCTTTTCTTATTTCCAAGCTTATTGAAAAAAGATTTAATGAATATAAATTAAATATAAATAAACAAATAAAAGAAAATCAAAAACAATATGAATTACTTTCTCAAAAATCTAAACTTGCAGCAATGGGAGAGATGATAGGAAATATTGCTCATCAATGGCGACAGCCTTTATCTGTAATTACAACAGCTTCTTCTGGAATAAAAATACAAAAAGAAACAGATTTATTGACTGATAAAATTTTATTTGATTCTTTGGATATTATTATCTTAACATCTGAGCATTTATCAAATACAATTGAAGATTTTAAAGATTATTTTAAGCCAGATAAAGAGAAAAGTATTTTTCTTATTGAAAAACCTATTAAGAAAACTTTTAGGCTTTTATTATCACAATCAAATATTAAAAAGATAACTTTTATAAAAGATATACATACTTTAAAAATTGAAGGATATGAAAGAGAACTTTTACAAGTTTTATTAAATATTTTAAATAATGCAATAGATGCTTTTGCTGAGGATACGAAGAATAAATACATATTTGTTAGCGCATATGAGAAAAATCAAAATGCAATTATTGAAATAAAAGATAATGCAGGAGGAATAGAAAAAGATTTATTAAAAAGAATTTTTGAACCTTATTTTACTACAAAACATAAATCACAAGGTACAGGTCTTGGACTGTATATTTCTCAAGAGATAATATCTAGGCATATGAATGGAAAAATTGAAGCTAAAAATACAAGTTTTACTTATAATGATGAAAAATATACTGGAGTTAAATTTTGTATTATTTTGCCTCTTCTTAAAGATTAAAGCACACTTTTTATATACTTTTGTTTTATATGATTTTAACACAAAAACAAAAGGCAAATAATGCAAGAAGAACACAGAATTGAAAAAGATTTTTTAGGCGAAAAAGAGATAGAAAAAAATGCTTATTACGGAATACAAACATTAAGAGCAAAAGAAAATTTTGATATAACTAATACAGATATATCTTTATTTCCAACTTTTATTAAGTCACTTGCAAAAGTTAAAAAAGCTTGTGCTTTGACTAACTTCGAATTAGGTGATTTAAATGATAGACAAAGAGATGCTATTATTCAAGCTTGTAATGAAATAATAGATGGAAAGTTTCATGACCAGTTTATAGTTGACCCTATTCAAGGAGGAGCTGGAACTTCAACTAATATGAATGCAAATGAAGTTATTGCAAATAGAGCCTTAGAAATTCTTGGTGAAAAAAGAAGTGCTTATCATATTATTCATCCTAATAATCATATCAATATGAGTCAATCAACAAATGATGTATATCCTACAGCCATTAAAATCACACTTTATGAATTAATTTATAGATTGAAAGATTCACTTCGATATTTAAGAGATTGTTTTCATGAAAAAGCACATGAATTTAAAGATGTTTTAAAAATGGGAAGAACTCAACTTCAAGATGCCGTTCCTATGACACTTGGACAAGAGTTTAAAACTTATGAAGTTATGATTGATGAAGATATTTTTAGATTAAGAGATGCCCAAGCAATGCTTAAAGAAGTTAACTTAGGTGCAACTGCAATTGGTACGGGAATTAATACAAAAGACTCATACCAAAGAAAAGCAATAAGTAATTTAAGAGAAGTAACAGGTATTGATTATGTAAGTGCTGGAGATTTAATAGAAGCTACACAAGATACAGGCGCTTTTGTTCATATTTCTGGAATCTTAAAAAGAGTTGCTATTAAAATTTCTAAAATTTGTAATGATTTACGTCTTTTAAGCTCAGGACCACGTGCTGGATTTAATGAAATAAATCTTCCAAAAGTACAACCAGGTTCTTCAATAATGCCAGGAAAAGTAAATCCTGTTATTCCTGAAGTTGTAAACCAAGTTGCTTTTGAAGTAATTGGTGCTGATGTTACGATTTCAATGGCTAGTGAAGGGGGACAATTACAATTAAATGTTTTTGAACCAATTATTGCTTATAAACTTTTTACTTCAATTAATATGATGAGACGTTCATTTTATACTCTTGCTGATAAGTGTGTAAAAGGAATAACTGCAAATGAAGATATTTGTATGGAATATATTTTAAACTCAGTTACAATTGTAACTTCATTAAATCCAATTTTAGGTTATGAAACATGCTCAGCAATCGCTAAAGAAGCCTTAGCAACAAACAGAAGAGTTTATGATATTGTCTTAGAAAAAGAACTATTTACAAAAGAAGAGTTAGATAAACTTCTTCATCCAAAAAATATGGTTCATAATTATTCGAGTGTACTATAATGAATATAACTATCATAAACACAGGCGGAACTTTTAATAAAAGATATAACCCTTTAAAAGGAATTCTAGAAGTTCCAAACGATAATATTGCTTTAAATAAAATCATTGAATCTTGTCATAATGTAAACTTTGAAATTAAGAATATAGTTTCAAAAGATAGTTTGGATATGGATGATAAAGATAGACAAGTTATTACAAAAGCTGTAAATGAAACAGCAAATGATAATATTATTATAATTCATGGAACAGATACTGTTGATTTAACATCAGCATTTTTAAGACAGCAAGTAAAAAATAAAAAGATTGTGTTTACAGGTGCAATGGTTCCTATGAGTATTGATGAAGTTGAAGCCACAATGAATTTCTCGCAAGCTTTAGGCTTTTTAAGTGCAAATGTTGAAAATGGAATATATCTTGCTATGCATGGTGTTGTAGTTGATGCTTCTAAGTTGGTTAAAAATAGAAAAGAAGGAAAATTTTTAATTCAAGAGTAAAGCCTAGGCTTTTACTCTTGAGTTGGATCTACAAAACTTCTAGAAGCTAGTTCTTTATCAATTGTATATAATCCATAACCATTATCTCCAACAAGCTTAATATGGTCAATAATCTCTCCAACAGTTGCTTCTTCTTCAACTTGTTCTGTTACATACCATTGCAATAAATTATATGTAGCATGATCTTTATCTTTCATTGCTAAATCAGATAAGTTATTTAAATTTTTTGTCATAGTTTGTTCATGTGCTAATGACTTTTTAAATACATCAAGTAATGATTTATATTCTACTTTAACAGCGTCAATTGTAGGAAGTGAGAGTTCTACATTTTGATCTTCAAGATACTTAAATAGTTTCATACCATGAGATACTTCTTCTTGATATTGAATTAAAAACCAAGATGCTGCACCATTAAACCCCTCTTTAGATGAATATGCACTCATACCTAAATAAATATATGCTGAGTGAAATTCTTTATTTAATTGTATAATTAATTCTTTTTGTAATGCTTTACTAATCATTGTTACTCCTTAAAGGTTTATTATACATTAATTTTAGTAATTGTTCTTTAAAATACTCCTAACAAAAGTTTAGATAAAATGGGCAAAAATATATAATATAGGAAAATACAATATGGCAATTTATACATGTGGACATACAACTCCTGATTCAGACTCAATCTGTTCAGCGATTTCATTAGGATATTTATTAAATAAAATTGGACGTGAAGCAATTCCAGCACGTCAAGGTCCTGTTTCTCCTGAAACTCAATTTATTTTAGATAAGTTTGGTTTTGAAGCACCATTATTAAAAACTGAATTTGCAGGTGAAGAATTATTTATCACTGATTATTCAGACAAAGGTCAAGCGCCTGCTGATATTGATCAAGCGACTGTAGTTGGTATCGTAGATCATCATAAATTAGGAGATATTACAACTTCAACTCCATTAGAGTGTTGGATTAGACCTGTTGGTTGTACTAATACAATTGTAAAAGAGATGTATGATTATCATGGTGTTGAAATTCCTGCAAATATTGCTGGAATTATGTTATGTGCAATTTTATCTGATACTGTAATTTTTAAATCACCAACTTGTACTCCAATTGATATGAAAATTGTAAAAGAATTAGCCGAGATTGCTGGTATTAATGATTTTGCTGCACTTGGAATGGAAATGTTTAAAGTTAAATCAGCAGTTGAAGGTGTTCCTGTTAGAGATTTAATCTTAAGAGATTATAAACCTTTTGATATGCACGGAAATGCTGTTGGAATTGGACAACTTGAAGTAATTGATTTGGCTATTTTTGATTCAATAAAAGATGATTTAGAAGCAGACTTAGAAGACTTAAGAGCAGAAAAAAATCTTCATACAGCATGTTTAATCTTAACTGATATTATGAAAGAAGGTTCAGAAATTTTAGTAGCTTCTGTTGATAATTCAATTTTTGAAACAGCATTTAATAAAGAATTAGTTGATGGGAAAGTTTGGTTAGATGGATGTTTATCTAGAAAAAAACAAATTATTCCTTTCTTAGAACCTGCATTTGCTTAAATGCTTTAAATAATCCCTTCTTGGGATTATTTGTCTTTTTTTAACTCAAAAGTTTATTATAGTTAATAAGTCTTTTTTACTATTTATTTGTTTCTCATAAGCTTGTATCCCTTTTGAAAGTAGTGAGTTTTTCAATCCTTCTCCTATCTTACTTGATACAAATACATTTACATTAAAATCTAAAAATATTTTAGGTAAAACAATTGCAGGTTTTGAGTTATTTATAAAAACTTCATTTTCAAATGCTTTTATTAAAGTTACATCATTTTCTTGCATTTTGTAAATATGTATAAATTCATCAGTTGCTAGCATAGATTCAAAATCATTTTTATTAGAACTACAAATAGCAACAATATAACTTGTATTTTCGTCTTCAATTGATATCTTATTTCCATATACTATTGCTCTTGTCAATTTTTGTCTTGCATTTTTTAATATTCTAGTAAATGTAGGTCTTGAAACTTGCATACTAATAGCTGCTTCTTCTTGATATAAATCTAAAATATCCATTAAATATATGGCTTCCATCTCTTCATCTAAAAGATATGTTATTCCATTATATGCTGTGTTTTCAGGTATGAATTCTTTAAATGCAGGCTTAAAGACTAAATTTCTTTTTGTTTTTTCTCTTCCCATTATTATCCTTGTTTAAAATAATATCTAAATTCTCTTGAAATATTCTTGACATATGTTCAATAAAGTGTTATCATTTTGAACATATGTCAACAAAAGGAGATTTTATGTTGAATATCAAAAATATTTACTCTTTTTATGTTAATGGTTTTAAAAACATGACTATTGGAAAAACATTATGGAAACTCATATTAATAAAACTATTGGTTATATTTCTTTTTCTTAACTATTTTGTACATGATAAATCTTTAAAAAGTGAATATAAGACATATGACGAAAAAGTTGATTTTGTATATAAAAATTTAACTAAAGAAAATTGAGGATAATAAAATGGAAGAACATTTAGTTGATTGGTCAAGAGCTCAGTTTGCACTTACTGCAATGTATCATTGGATATTCGTTCCATTGACATTGGGGCTTGGTTTTATTGTAGCTATTATGGAAAGTATTTATGTAAAAACAAATGATGAGTTTTGGAAAAAAACAACAAAATTCTGGATGGGTTTATTTGCAATAAATTTTGCTATTGGAGTTGCAACAGGAATTATAATGGAATTTGAGTTTGGTACAAACTGGGCAAATTACTCTTGGTTTGTAGGTGATATTTTTGGTGCACCTTTAGCGGTTGAAGGTATTTTAGCATTTTTTATGGAAAGTACTTTTTTTGCTGTTATGTTTTTTGGATGGGATAAAGTAAGTAAAGGTTTTCATCTTCTATCAACTTGGCTAGTAGCTGTTGGTTCAAACTTATCGGCACTTTGGATTTTAGTTGCAAATGGATGGATGCAATATCCTGTTGGAATGACTTTTAATCCAGATACTGTAAGAAATGAAATGAATAACTTTTGGGATGTTTTATTCTCACCTGTTGCAGTTAGTAAGTTTTTACATACAATTGCTAGTGGTTATGTATTAGCTTCTTTATTTGTAATTGGTATTAGTGCATGGTATTTATTAAAGAAAAGAGATATTTTATTTGCTAAAAGGTCTATTATTATAGGTTCTACTTTTGGACTTATTACCTCACTTTTTTTAATTTTAAGTGGAGATGAGTCAGCTCATCAAGTTGCACTTAAACAACCTATGAAACTTGCAGCAATGGAAGGATTATATGAAGGAACAACAGATGCAGGAATTGTGGCTATGGGAATATTAAATCCTAAAAAAACAATTTCAAATGATGAAGAACCTTTTCTTTTAGAAGTAACAGCTCCTTATGCACTTTCACTTCTAGGGTATCACGATATACATGCTTTTGTTCCTGGAATTAAAGATTTAGTTTATGGAAATGTAGAACAAGGAATTATCAGTACACAAGAGAAAATGCAAAAAGGAAAACTTGCAGTTCAAGCTTTAGAAAATTATAAAGAAGCTAAGAAAGCAAAAAATGAAGATCAATTACTTCAATCAAAAGCAGTTCTTGATGAAAATATGAAGTATTTTGGTTATGGACATATTAAAAAAGTAGAAGATGTAGTTCCTCCTGTTGCTATTAGTTTTTATTCTTTTCATATTATGGTTGCACTTGGTTCTTGGTTTACACTACTTTTTGCAATGGTATTATTTTTTGCAACAAAAAGAGATATTTTGAAATACCCATTACTTTTAAAAGCAGCTTTATGGAGCATTCCTTTAGGTTATATCGCAAGTGAAGCTGGATGGGTTGTTGCAGAAGTTGGAAGACAACCTTGGGCTATTCAAGATTTAATGCCAGTTGGAATTGCTGCTACTAAAATAGCTACAACAAATGTAATGATAAGTTTCTTTATTTTTGCAACTTTATTTACAGTATTACTAATTGCAGAAGTGAAAATAATGACTAAACAAATAGGTCTTGGACCTGAAAGTAAGGAGCATTAAATGGGTTTTGGAACATTAGAACTTTTAACACTTCAACAATATTGGTGGATGATAATATCTTTATTAGGTGGTCTTTTTGTGTTTATTATGTTTGTACAAGGTGGACAAACTTTAATGGATAAATTAAGTGATAGTGAAATAGAAAAAACTATGTTAATTAATAGTATTGGAAGAAAATGGGAATTAGGTTTTACAACTTTAGTTCTGTTTGGTGGTGCTTTATTTGCAGCTTTTCCACTATTTTATGCAACTAGTTTTGGTGGAGCTTATTGGGTATGGTTAGCTATTTTATTTTGTTTTATTATTCAAGCTGTAAGTTATGAATTTAGAACAAAACCTAATAATTTTCTAGGACAAAAAACATATGAAATGTTTTTAAAAATCAATGGAAATATTGGAACTTTTTTATTAGGAGTTGCTATTAGTACATTTTTTAGTGGGAGTGAGTTTATAGTTGATTCAAACAATTTTGTAGATTGGCAAAACCCACTAAGAGGTTTAGAATCACTACTTAATCCATATAATTATTTACTAGGCTTTGCGCTTGTATATTTAGCAAAAATAAGTGGAGCTTTATATTTTATTAATAATATTGATCACCATGAAATAAGACAAAGAGCTGTTTTATCTATTAAAACAAATATGATTTTCTTTTTACTCTCGTTTTTAAGTTTTATGACTTGGATTCTTATAAAAGATGGATATGCAGTTGATAGTGAAGGTTTTGTGTCTATAGAAAGATTTAAATATTTTCAAAATTTTATTGATATGCCAATTGTTTTAGTTATGTTTTTAATAGGTGTAGCAATGGTAATTATTGCTGTATTTGTTACAGTTATTTTTAGAAAAACTTGTTGTATTAAGACAGGTGGAATTGGAATAGTTCTTACTGTAATGGCTGTTTTATTAAATGTTGGATTAAACAACACAGCTTATTATCCTTCAACAGTTGACTTACAAAGTAGTCTTACAATAGTAAATAGTTCAGGAAGTCATTATACTTTGATAACAATGTCTTATGTATCATTGATGGTACCTTTTGTATTAGCTTATATTACTTACGCTTGGTATAGCATGGATAAAGTAAAAATTACAAAAGAAGAAATTCAATCTCCTGATTCTCATAATTATTAAAAAGGTTAAAAATATGGAATATTTAAGTGAATTAATTTGGTTAAGTCTTTGGCCCGTGGTTATATATCTAGGATATAAAATCTCAATAATAAACGCAACAAAGGAGATAAAATGACTGCAATACCAGTAAAAACAAATAAAGAAAATACAGCAGTGTCAACAATGTTCGGGAAAGCTAAATATTTTGCTTTAATCTCAAATGATAAAATAGAAATTATAAGAAATGAGCATGCAGGTGGAAGAGCAGTTGCAACATGGTTAAAAAGTAAGAATGTAGATATTCTTATAACTTCTCATATGGGTGATAATCCATTTTCTGTACTTTTAGAAATGGGAATAAAAGTTTATTTTGCCGGAAACGAAAGAATTGAAATGAATGATGTTTTATTAAAATATGCAGATGGAGAATTACCACCTTTAACTTTAGAAAATTTTAAAACACTTATGAAAGATGATTTACACAATAATCGTAAATCAAAAAATAAAGAATTAAATAAAAGTTCTATATTTATTTAGTTTATAGTAATATTAATGCTTATATTAATTTAAACAAAAAGGATAAAAAATGAAACATGTATTAATGACTTTACCTTATACTTTAGATGCATTAGAACCATTAATGTCAAAAGAAACTTTAGAGTTTCACTATGGAAAACACCACCAAACTTATGTTAATAAATTAAATGAATTAATTGAAAATACTAAATATGAAAATTTATCATTAAATGAAATAATAAAAACTTCAGAAGGTGGGGTTTTTAATAACGCAGCACAAGTTTCTAACCATGATTTTTTCTGGAATGGTTTAACTCCTAATCAAACAAATATTCCTTCGAATCTTGAAGATGAGTTAGTTAAAGCTTTTGGAAGTGTTGATGAGTTTAAAAAAGAATTTACGGCAAAAGCAATAGGACAATTTGGTTCAGGTTGGGCTTGGTTGGTTCAAGATGAAAATAAAAACTTAAAAATAATTACAACTTCAAATGCACAAACACCAATTCAAAGTGATTTAAAACCACTATTAGTATGTGATGTTTGGGAACATGCTTATTATATAGATGTAAGAAATGCAAGACCTGCTTATTTAGAAAATTTTTGGAAACTTGTTAATTGGAATTTTGTAGAAAAAAACCTTGATTGATTAATATTTGATTGTAATCAATATTATTTTGAAGTAAGTAAGTTATAATCACTGATAATTTATATTATAAGGCTAATTTATGAAAAAATACTCTTTATTTATTTTATTCTTTATTTTAACTTACTGTTGTAATGCTCAAATGTTTAATGAAAGTGAATCTATTATAAAAGATACAAATACAAATTTATTATGGGAAGACACAAAGGAAGCTAAGAGTATAAAAAGAACTTTTAAACAAGCTAATGATTATTGTAAAAATTTAGAGCTAGATGGGCATAAGAATTGGAAAGTACCAGGTTTTATGCCTTTATTTTCACTTGTTGATACAAAAGTTTATAATCCTACTTTATCAAAAAAATTTAAATATTTTGTTTCTGATAATTACTGGACAAGTAAAACTTTTGGACATGCTACAAGTGGCGAAGCTTTTGTTATAAACTTTCTTTCTGGTGCTTTTAATAGGGAATTGATGGAAGACAAGTTTTTTGTAAGATGTTACAAAATTTTAAAATAAGAGAAAATAGATTATTTATATTCTATTTTCTCATTAGAAGCTAAAAGTGCTCCACAAAGTTGATATAAAATTCTAGCACCTACATTTTCATCCCATCCATTTTTACTAGTTCCAACCTCACATAAATCAAAACCAATAATATTTCTTCCACTTTTGACTATTAAAAATATTAGATACTCAAGTTGTGAAAAACTAAGACCACTAGGAACTGGTGTACCTGTATTTGGGCAGTTAATTGGTTCTAGACCATCAATATCAATTGATAAGTAAACATTATTTGGAAGCTGTTCAATATATGGAGTAAAAACTTCTTTTAAAGATTTTCCATTTGCTAATTCTTCTTTCATTTGTGAGTCATATAAACAAGAACCTTTATTTCCATAATCTTTTAATCTATTTGCTTCTTCACTTGAATAATCTCTAATTCCAAATTGAACAAGTTTTGAGATTTTTTTACATTCATTCATTGCATTATAAAAAATAGAAGCATGAGAATAGGTAAAGCCTTCATAAGCACATCGTAAGTCATGATGAGCATCGACATGAAGTATTCCAAAATCTTCATCTTGTGTATCATTTAAAGCTTTTATAAGACCAAGTGGTGAAGAGTGATCACCACCTACAACGCCAACAGATTTACCTTTTTTGATTTGTTTGATTGCTTTTTTATAAACAGAAGTATTTAAAATATCTGATGCCTCATTTACAAATTTGAGTGCTTTTTTATCTTCATTACCTTTTTCTATGGCATCTATTACTTTAATAGCTTTTTTTCTAGCTTTATTGCTTAACTCTAATAAATCCTTATCAGTTTCAAGCATAGCAATACCAGCAGTATAAGGTTTAATATAATGGTAGTTTTCTACATCAAGTTGATGACTTGAAAGTTTAATAGCATCAGGAGCTTTTGCTGTACCTTGTCCATATGACACTGTAGCTTCCCAAGGAACTGGTATTAAAACTAAAGAAGCTTCTTTGGGATTTAATCTTCCTCCTATAAAACCATCATTTTGAGCAGGTGGTAAGCCTTGTTCTAAAATTTCTATTTCTTCTTCTAATGTTCTGTATGACATTAATTTTCCTATTTAATAATATGAATAAATTATATGATAAAAAAGTCAATAAAAATGTTAATTTTGATTTATTTAAAAAATTTTGAGTAAAATGATTTCAAATATTAAAAAAAGAACTTCTAATGGCAACACAATTAAAATATGTATATACAAAAGAATATATTACAAACCTTGCAATAAAAATCAATGAAATTGAAAAAAGTTTTGATGTAAATAAGTTTATAAAATCAATTTTTGATTCTACTTGGGATGATTTAGAATTAAAACAAAGAATGAGGCAGATTGCAAATAAGTTAAATGATACTTTAATTTTTACTTATGAAAAACAACTTGATATTTTAAAAGAAGTTTCAAAAAGCTTTTCATCTTTTGAGGCTATGTTTTTTCAAGATTTTGTAGAAGTTTATGGACTTGAAGATTTTGATAATTCTATAAAAGCTTTAAAAGTCTTTACAATTGATTCAAGTAGTGAATTTGCTATAAGACAGTTTATTTTAAAATATGAAGATAAAACTATGAAGGAATTAAAAATATGGGCAAAAAATGAAAATGAACATATTAGAAGACTAGCTTGTGAGGGCTGTCGTCCAAGACTTCCTTGGGCAGTTTCATTGAGCATTTTTAAGAAAAATCCTGCAAAAGTTTTAGAAATTATTGAAATACTTAAAAATGATAAAAGTGTATATGTTCAAAAATCTGTCGCAAATAATTTAAATGATATTTCAAAAGATAATCCATCTTTAGTAATCAAGTTTGTTAAAAATAATCTAGAAAAAACAAAAGAACTAGATTGGATTTGTAAACATGCAAGTAGAACCTTACTTAAAAATGGGGATAAAGAGATATTAAAACTTTTTAATTTTGACAAATCTTCACATATAAAAATTAAAGATTTTACTTGTGATAATTCTGTAAATATTAATGAAAATCTAAATTTCTCTTTTGAATTAAAAAGCGATGAAAAAATTGGAAATATAAGAGTTGAATATATTATTGATTATTTAAAAGTGAACAAAAAACATAATAAAAAGATTTTTATGATAAGCCAAAATGAAATTAAATCTAAATCTAAAAAATTTACAAAAAAACAAAGCTTTAATAATATGACTACAAGAAAACATTATATTGGAAAGCACTATATTTCAATTTTAATAAATGGTGAAGAAAAAATAAAGAAGGAGTTTGAGTTAAATGACACCAGCAATTAATTTACTTAAAAAAAATAAATGTGATTTTAAAATACATAAATATGAACATGACCCACTTTGTACAGATTTTGGAAATGAAGCAGTAGAAAAATTGGGACTTAATGCAAAACAAGTATATAAAACACTATTAGTAGAATTAAGTCCAAAGCAATTGGCAGTTTGCGTAATTCCTGTTGCAAATCAATTAAGTCTGAAAGATGTTGCTAATGCTTTTGGTGTAAAAAAAGCTATTATGGCAAATAAAGATGAAGCCCAAAAGGTTACGGGTTATTTACTTGGGGGAATTTCTCCTTTAGGACAGAAAAAAAGACTTAAAACTGTTTTAGATACAAGTTCACAAGAATTTGAAACAATATTTATAAGTGGTGGAAAAAGAGGTTTAGATATTGAAGTTAAATCAAAAGACTTAATAAAGCTTTTAAATGCAATTAATTTTAAAGTTACTGCATAGTATGAAAAAATAAAGAAGTTAAAAGATATTTTTTATCTTTTAACAAAGATTTAACTTTTAAAGAGTAAGATTTTAATATAAAACTATATAAGGATTATATTATGTCAACATCAGATATTCAAGCTATTTGTTCTCAGTTATTAACACCTGATGATTTAGCAGTTGATGATAAACTTTTTGAACAAGTATTAAAAGAAAAAATAGTTACTAAAATATTAGAAAATAAAAAAACTAAATATATAAAAATATTCTCAAAAGAACAACTTTTTTTATCTCATATAACACCATTACTACATAATATTGGTTTTGAGATTATTGATGAAGTTACATATAATGTAGCAAATGAAAAAGAACTTATTTATATTTCAAGGTTTAATCTAAATGTAGAAAATTTTGAAAAAATTGAAGAAGCAAAAGAAAATATTGAAGCAATAATTTCTTATTCTTTAAAAGATTGTAGTGTTAAACACTCAAAAGCTTATAGTTTAGTTTATAAAGAAAACCTAGATTTACGAAAAATAATGCTAATACGTGCTTTTATAGAATATATAGATCAAGCAGTTTTAACAATAAATTCAGCAACAATACTAAAAACTCTTACAACAAATCATATCTTAGCTTCTATTTTTGTAAAATATTTTATTACAAAATTTGAACCAAATATTGAAGATAGAAGTGCTAAATTAGAAGCAATTGAAAATAGTATAAAAGAAGAGATTAAAAATATTCCTCAAATCATTGATGATAAAATTTTAAATATAACACTGTTATTTTTAAAATCACTTTTAAGAACAAACTACTTTTTAAATCAAGAAACAATCTCTTTTAAAATAAATACAAAAGAGTTTGCTAAAGATTTAAAAGGCCTACAACCAAATATTGAAAACTTTATTTTCCATAGAGATTTTTATGGTGTTCATTTAAGAATGTCAAAGGTTTCAAGAGGTGGTTTAAGATGGTCTGATAGACATGATGATTATAG
Organism: Arcobacter peruensis; assembly: GCF_003711085.1. Classification (NCBI taxonomy): domain Bacteria; kingdom Pseudomonadati; phylum Campylobacterota; class Epsilonproteobacteria; order Campylobacterales; family Arcobacteraceae; genus Arcobacter; species Arcobacter peruensis. The sequence goes on along the minus strand of NZ_CP032363.1, from coordinate 985,945 downwards.
ACAAGAAGTAAAGTCTTTAATGATTACACAAGAAGGTAAAAACTCTATTATTATTCCTGATGGATCAAAAGGTGGTTTTGTAATTAACAAAAATCAAGCCGATATTACAAAAGAATATTTTAAAGAAATTTATTCATTATTTATAAATGCAAATTTAGATTTAGTTGATAATATGATTGATGGAAAAATTGTAAAAAATGATAAAGTAGTTTGTTATGATGAAGATGATGCATATTTTGTAGTTGCTGCTGATAAAGGAACTGCTGCAATGAGTGATGTTGCAAACTCAATCGCAATAAAACGTAATTACTGGTTAGGGGATGCCTTTGCAAGTGGAGGTTCTAATGGTTTTGGTCATAAAGATTTAGGTATTACTGCTCGTGGTGCAATTATGTCTTCAAAGAGGTTTTTTATAGAAGAGGGCGTTGATATTTATAAAGATGAAATATCAATAATTGGAATTGGCTCTATGAGTGGAGACGTTTTTGGTAATGGAATGATTGAATCAAAAACATTTAAATTATTAGGTGCAATTTCTCATAAAGATATATTTATAGATCCAAATCCAGATATAAAAAAATCGTTTATTGAAAGAAAAAGATTATTTGAGTCTAACAGTGGTGGCTGGAAAAGTTATGATAAATCTCTTATTTCAAAAGGCGGTGGAGTATTTGCAAGAAGTGATAAACAAATACCCGTGAGTGCTGAGATTAAAAAACTTTTAGGAATAGATATTGATGTAATATCAGGTGAAGAATTATGTAAAAGATTACTAACATTAGATGTTGATATGCTATTTAATGGTGGGGTTGGAACTTATGTAAAAGCAAGTGATGAAAATAATCTTGATATTGGTGATAAGCAAAATGAAGCAGTGAGGGTTGATGCAAATGAATTAAAAGCAAAAATTGTTTGTGAGGGTGGGAACTTAGGTTTTACTCAAAAATCAAGAATAGAATATGCTTTAAATGGAGGACGAATTAATCTTGATGCAATTGATAATTCAGCAGGAGTAAATACATCAGATCACGAAGTAAACTTAAAAATATTACTAAAAAGTATTCAAGAACAAGGTATTTTAAATCAAAAACAATCAGAAGAAACACTTGATTCCCTAAAAGAGCAAGTTGTTCAAATGGTTTTACAAAATAATTATGACCAAGCTTTTATTGTTTCTATTGATGAAAGATTTTCAAGAAAATATTTAAATGATTATATACGTTCAATTGAAATTCTAGAAGAAAATATTGAAGCATTTAATAGAAGAGATTTTTATATTCCCAAAAATGAAAGTATAAATGAGATAATAGATATAAATGGTTCAATTGTACGACCAGTTTTAGGTTCATTAATTTCATATAGTAAAATATTTGTAAAAAAAATATTAATAGAATCAAAACTTATTGATGAAGCTTTTGCCTTACAATACTTATATAAATATTTTCCAAAATCTTTTGTTGGAGCTTATGAGCATGAAATATTAAACCATCCACTAAAAAGAGAAATTATTGCAACAATGATTGCTGATATTATAATTAATCATCAAGGTGTTACATTTATTTCTGATTATAAGAAATTAGGAAAAGAGAGATATTTATTAAAAATAAAATCTTATTTAGTTGCAAAACAATTATTTGGAACATATGATATTAGAAAAAAAATATATTCTCAAGACTATATTATGGATATAGAAGAGCAATATAATCTTGTTAATAAACTAGAATATATATTATATGCAAGTACAAGATGGATGGTAAAATATCTTAAAAAGAATGAATTAGATTCTGTGCATATTTTAGATTATAAAGATGAATTATTTACATTGTTATCACAGGTACATAGAGAAGATACTAAAGTTTTAATTAAAGGTGATGAGCAGTTTAATCAGTTTTTTACTGTAATTGATTACTTACGATTTGCAATTGCTGCAATTGTTATTAAACAAGATACTCATCACTCTTTTAAAGATGTAATAGTATTGTTCTATTCATTAATTCATGAGTTTAATATTCTTGAAATTATAATAGAATTAAATAAAGTGAAAATTACAAGTGCAAGTGATATGACACTTCGAGGTCAAGTATTACAATTTATTGAGTTTATTGTAGTTCACTACACAAAAAAAATACTAGAGTTTCAAAGAGTTGATGAAGAACCACAAGATGCTTTTTCAAACTTTATATCAAATGAAAAAGCAATTTTTTATAAAGTAAGAGAGCATTTAGATAATTTTATGGCAAAAGAAAACAAAGATATTAAAGAAATAGCGATAACTGTTAATCAATTAATGGTATCATTAATATAAGATGATATTATAATAGTATATTAAGTTTTAGTAATATATACTTAAAAAAGAAAGGATAAAAAATGAGTAATTTTAATAATGAACCAACAAACGATAAAATTGAAGATTATAATGGAAAAGAATCACCAGAAAAAAGAAATATTGTTAGATTAGTAGTAATTCTGATTTTAATAATAGGAGCTTTTTTTGCTTACTTAAAAACAACATCTTTACCAAGTGATTATATAGGTACTCCTGAAAACCCAGGTATTAATACTAGTAAAAATTAAATCATGTTAAAAAAGCAAGTTTTAAACTTGCTTTTTTTAATTAATCTTGTGTATTCATCATCCATATAGAGAAGACATCTAAATAATTCCAAAATGATTGTTTTAAATCATCTGGCATAGCATGAGGTTTTAAAACCATAATATAAGATTCTAACCAAACTCTTCTAGCTTCTTGAGTAATAGCAAAAGGAGCATGACGAGCAGCCATCATGGGTTTACCTCTACTTTGATCAAAATGCCTAGTTCCTCCACAAATTTGAATGAAAAAATCAGCTGAATGTTTTTTTGCTAATGCAAAGCCTTCATCAGAAGGTGGGAATAACCCTTTGATATTACTTTGTCTTAACAAATCATAGTGATCAGAAATAAGCTGTCTCATTCCATCTTCACCTAAGTATTCTAATACTTTTGGATCTGGTTTTACAACTGGGGGTCTAGTTCCTATTTGACCTTCTGTTATATTAAATTCCATATTATTAACCTTTTTTATATAAATTATTTGTATTTTATGTGCATTTTTTGCAAAGTAATCATACTATATATATTCTAAATCTTTATAAAATTCATCTTTATTTTAAATATGATAAAATAATATAAAATCAAAAATATGGAAGTAAATGGCAGTTAATACAGAAAAAATTTTAGAATGTTACAGCTGTGGTTTATTTGTAAACAAAGAAGTTGGTATAAAACCAGTAAAATTAAGATGTCCTAGATGTAATAGTAAATTAGTAAGTGAAAAAAAACATAGTATTAATGCTTTGTATTATTCTATTTCTGCTTTATTACTTTTCGCAATAATTAATATTTATCCTTTATTAACACTTTCCCTTGGAGTAACAGAACTAAAAGCTACACTAATAGGCACTGTTTTAATTCTTTTAGAACAAAACTTTTTCTTTGTGGCTTTGATTGTTTTTTTTACAGCAATTGTAGCACCTATATTAAACTCAATTATAATCATAATTTCATTTATACAAAAATATACGAAAATTAAACTACTTACGAAAACATTTTTACATGATAGTTTCCATTTCTTTAAGCATTGGGGATTTGTTGAAGTATTTATTATAAGTATAATAGTTACGTATATAAAACTTATTGGTATGGTTTCTTCAACAAAGTTTGATATTGGCTTTTATGTAATGCTTGCATATATCTTTTGTTTGTATATGGCAAATAAAAGCTATGAAGATAAAAATGTGTTTGGTGAATAAATGCTCTTAATATCTTGTAAAAACTGTCATAAAGTATATGAAAAAGAAAATTATGATGAATTTGTCTGTACTAGATGTAATCATAAAGTGAGAAAAAGAGTAAAGAACTCATTACAAGTTTCACTAGCTTTAACTATTTGTGCAATACTTTTATATATTCCAGCAATGCTTTATCCAATGATGGAAATTACAAAGTTTGGAATTAAAACGGAAAGTACAATACTAGAAGGGGTTGTAAGCTTTATAGAGTATAAGAGCTATTTTATTGCTTTTGTTATTTTTACAGCTAGTGTTATAATTCCTCTTATAAAATTAGTTGGTTTATTATTGATTTTTATTTCATTAAAAATTGATATTAAGATTAGGAATAAAAATAAAAATAGAATTTTTAAATTTATTGAAATGATTGGCAAATGGTCTATGATTGATATATATGTTGTAGCATTATTAGCGTCAGTTGTTCAATTAGGAGAAATCTTTAATATAAAAGGTGGACTTGCAGCTACATCTTTTGCATTAGTAGTAATACTTACAATGGTTGCAGCACATAGATTTGATACAAGGATTATATGGGATGAGCGATAAAGAGATTATTGAAAAACAAAATGATGATGTTATTTATAAAGCAAAAGAAGATGATAAAAAAGCAGTTTCTTCTATATGGCTTTTGCCTATTATTATTTTAGGAATTTTAGCTTGGATTTCGTATGAATCATATATGAAAAAGGGTACAAATATTACAGTAGTATTTAAAAGTGCAGAAGGTTTAAAAGAGGGTGCAACTGTATTAGAATATAAAGGTCTTCAATTAGGAAAAGTTACAAAAATTGATATTAATGATGATTTAGAAAATGTAAAAGTTAATATATTAGTTAAAAGTGAAGCTAGTAAATATGTAGCTAGTGAAGGTTCAAGATTTTGGATTAGAAGACCTACTATTTCTTTAACAAAAGTATCAGGTTTAAGTACACTTGTAGATGGTTATAAAATTGAAATATCACCAAAATTTAGAACAGATAAAGAGTTCGAAAATGCAAAAGAAAAATACGATTTTATTGGACTTGATAGTAAGCCAGATGATGAATTAGCAAGTAATGGTTATTATGTTTCATTAATTGCAAATGACAAAGATAGTATTGAAGTGGGAACGCCAATATTTTATAATAAATATCAAATAGGTGAGGTTGTTTCAAAAGACTTTAAGTTCGAGAAAGTATTCTTAAATGTTTATATTTATGATAAGTATAATTATTTAGTAAATAAAAGCTCAAAATTTGTATTAAATGAGGCTTTAAAAGTAAGCTATGGTCCGAGTGGTTTAAATGTTGAAATTGGTTCTTTATATTCTGCATTAGTTGGAGGAGTAACTGTAATTACTCCTGATAAAAATGATATCAAAATTGAAAAAGATGAGGTATATACTTTATTTGCAGGAAAAGATTCTTTAGAGAAAAAAGAGTATTTTCATATTAAATTCGCAAATGCAAACGGTATTGATGCAAATACACCTATTATTTATAAAGGCCTTGCTATTGGAAAATTAACAAGCTTAGATTTAAGAAATGACACTCTTACTTCTAAAGCTTTTATTTATGAAAAGTATAAATATTTACTTACAAATAAAACGCAATTTTATATTGAATCTCCTGAAATTAGTTTAGAAGGGGTTAAAAATTTAGGCAATATAGTAAAAGGAAATTTTGTATCATTAAATTATGAAGAAGGTGAACCTAATAATATTTTTACTGTTAATAATTCTAAAGAAAGTAAAGAGATAGATTCTTCTTTAATTTATACTTTAAAAAGTGATAGTCTAAATTCAATTACTAAAAAGTCAAAAGTTTATTTTAAAAATATTGAAATAGGAAAAGTTATTTATTATTCTTTAACTAAGGATTTAAAAAAAGTAAATATTCAAATATTAATTGATGAAAAATATAAAAAACTAATTCATAATCATACTCTTTTTTATGATATGAGTTCAAAACTTTTAGAGTTAAAAAACTTTGATATTGATATAAATTATGCAGGAGTTAATCCTTTATTAAATGGTGCAATTGCAATTGAAGAAATTAGACGTGATAAAAAACTTAGTAGAAAAAGTTTTAAATTATACGAAAGTTATAAAGAAGTAGAAAAATTAAAAAGACTGCATAATGATGGTTTTACTATTGATGCATATTTTAATAATGATTTTAAAATCAAAAAAAATATGGCAATAGTTTATAAAAATCAAGAAATTGGTTTTGTAAAAGCTATTAAATTTGATAGCAAAAAATCAAATGCAAAGCTATTTATATATAAAGATTATAAAAAATATATAAATAAAACAAGTAGATTTTATAAAAAAGGTGTAATAGATTTAAATGCAAGTTTAAATGGGATTTTATTTAATATGGATAATTTCACTTCTCTACTTGAAGGTTCAATTGTCCTAGAAAACAATACAGATATGCTTTATTCTAAGTATAATATTTACTCATCAGAAGATGAAATGAAAGATTCTTCAAATAGTATTACTATAATTTTTGATGATGTAGAAGGTGTTCATGAACAATTTTCTCAACTTACATATAAAGGTGTAAAAGTTGGGAAAGTTACAAAAGTTTCATTAAATGAAAAACAAAAAGTTGTAGTTAAAGCACAGATATATAATGATTATAAATCTTTTACAAAAGAAGGAACAGTTTTTTATTTAAAAAAGCCAAAAATTTCACTTCAAGAAGTATCTAATATTGGTTCTTCTGTAATGGCTGTAAATATTGGAGTTATAAAAAGCAATAACAAAAAATCACAAATTAGATTTAAAGGCTTCGATACTCTTCCTTCGCTTGACAAATCATATCATGGAACAATTTTCAAGGTTCACGCAAAACACGCTTCAAGTGCAAATGTAGATGCTCCTATTTATTATAAAAATGTACAAATAGGAAAAATAAATAAAATTGATTTATCAAATGATGCTAGTAGTGTTATTATGGATTGTTTAATTTATGAGAAATACACGAATTTTGTTAGAAGTAATTCAGTGTTTTATGATATAAGTGGCTTTAATATGAAGTTCTCACTCTTTTCTGGTTCAAAAGTTGAATCAAATACATTTACAAGTATTTTAAAAGGTGGCTTAGTTGTTGTTACACCGTATTTATATGATAGACCAGCAAACAGTAAAGATAAGTTTTTATTAGTAGAAGAACTCACAGAAGATTGGGAAAGTATAAGTCCAAGTATTAAGAAGTATTAAAAATATTAAGAAGTTTATAAAATAAGAAGTAAAAACTTCTTATTTTATATAATTTTCTTTTTTATCATTTGTATCTAATTCTTGCCCAATTGCTTGGTATCTTTTAAAGTAATATTTTACAAATTCGTTTATTTTTTTATTTACAGGCATAAAATATTTACCTTCTTTTATAGCATAAATATTTAAAAACTCGCTCGCATCTTTTTTATCTAAATAGTGTTTTGCTAAAGAAGTATATGTTTGAACATACCATTTTTTAAGCTCTTCATATTTTGAATCTGATAAGTCAATAATTAGTTTATTATCTTTAAAATCTAAAACTTCTGAATCAAATAATCCGCTTAAATGAATAATTCCTTCACAATAATATGGTTGAACTTCATCAACTTCCATCCAACCCATTAAGCCAACAGCTCGTTTAACTGTATCTATTAATACTTGTTTTTCTAGTTGTTTTTCATCGTTTGATTCATCTAGAAAGAATGATACTAATCCACCAGTTGTTGCTTTAAACTCTTCAATATTCTTAAAGTTACCGCTTTTATTCATAACAGATTCTGTTTCATCATCGCACCATAAAATATGACCAAATTCATGACCTATTGTCGTGATATCATAAACTTTATGCCAAGAAGCTGTTTCATTAAACAAAAACTTTCTATCTTCATTTAATATTTCATGTCCAAAGATTTCGCTACTTAATTTTAAAAATGGTTTAGCTCTAGTTGTTTGCAATATTTCATCAGAAAAAGCAAAAATCTTTTTTCCCATTTCTTTTGAAACAATTTCATCATTAGGTACAACTTGTGCTGAAAATAAGCCATTTAATTCAGCTCCAAAAAATAGTGCAGGACGTCCTATATAAAGCTGAACTTGGTCAAGTGATTTTAATGAAAAATCATAAACAGATTTATTTTTTTCATTTTGTTCAACATTTTCAAAAACTTTTGCAAATGCAGATTTGATTTTATTAACTCTGTTATCATCTTGTGAAAATTCAGGGTTTGTAAGTCTAATATCCCATTCTAATGCAACTGCTTTTCTAAAATGATCTTCATAATATTCTAAAGGATGACCAATTTGAACTGGAGATTTTATTTTCATCCAAGCTCTATCAACATCAGCCCATCTAGAAACTAATAAATGAGTTTTATCTTCACCAAAAGCTTTTATAAGAGATTGAATATATAGAATATAATTCCATTTTTCATTATATTCTTCATCTTCAAGCTCAATTAAACTCTCTTCAAAATCTTCAAGTGCATCAATAACTGCTGTTGTTTGTGTTTTAAAAGCGTTTATATATGCTTTTGAATGATATGAATCTTTTTCTTTTACGAGTGCTGAATATGATCTATCTGCTATGATATTATTATGTCCTAAGTCTAGTAAATTTTCATCTTCAAGATATTTAAATACTTTTTCTTCATTACCATCAAATTTATTCATTAACTCTTTATTTATTCCATTGATAATATGTGCAGTCCATAAACTTTGCCAAGAAGACATTTTTAAACCAACTTGATAAACACCTTCAAAAACTGCTCTATAAAATGGAGTTAATAGTTTATTATTTTGAATATACTCAACTGTATTTTTATGTTTTTCGTGCCAAAAATCTCTAGTAAAACAATAAGCATCTTCTTGTAATTCAATAATCTCTTCTTCATTTTTATTGTTTTTCTTTAATACTTGAACAAGTGAATCATCTCTTAAATTAACAAGTCTAGTAACAAGTGCAAATCTTAAATCTTCACTCATTGGAAGTTCAAGATATTTTGCAAATTCTTCTATAATTGTTAGTTTTTCTAATTCATTATTTTCAAGATATGAAATAAGTTTATTTACATTAGATTTTTGAGTATTTAAAAAAGTATAAACTTCATCTAAGTCATTTAAAAATTTATCATTATTCATTATATTATTCCTCTTGTATTATTACTCGTAGTTTATCTATTAATTGCTTTTTTATTAATAAGTAAATAGTTTTATATGGGTTTAAGTTGTATTTTTACATAATAGATGATAATAAAAAACATATATACTGTAAATAAAGTACATATGTTATGTAATAGGAGTTAGTATTAGTAAAAAGAAATTAATAGTTAAAAATGTTTTTAAAGTCTTTGGGAAAGAACCCAAAAAAGCTTTAAAAATGCTAAATGAAGGTGAGAGTAAAGATAATATCTTTACAAAAACAGGTATGACCATTGGTGTACAAGATGCAAGTTTCGAAATTAATGAAGGTGAAATCTTTGTAATTATGGGACTTTCTGGTTCTGGTAAATCAACACTTGTAAGACTTTTAAACAGATTAATAGAGCCAACTTCTGGCCAAATTTTTATTGATGATATTGATGTTACAAATTTAAGTGATAAGGAATTAATTGATATTAGAAGAAAAAAAATATCAATGGTTTTTCAATCTTTTGCTTTAATGCCACATATGAATATTATTGATAATGTTTCTTTTGGTTTAGAATTAAGTGGAATAGAAAAAGACAAAAGATATGAAGCTGCACAAAAAGCACTAGAGCAAGTTGGTCTTAATCATCATGCATTATCTTTTCCTGATGAATTAAGTGGTGGTATGCAACAGCGTGTTGGTTTAGCACGTGCTTTAGCAAACGATCCTGATATTATGTTAATGGATGAGGCATTTTCTGCACTTGATCCTCTTATTAGAACTGAAATGCAAGATGAACTTGTAGAACTTCAAGAAAAAGAAAAAAGAACAATTGTATTTATTTCTCATGATTTAGATGAAGCCATCAGAATTGGCGATAGAATTGCGATTATGCAAAATGGTGAAGTTGTTCAAATTGGAACACCTGAAGAGATTATCAATGAACCTGCAAATGATTATGTAAGATCTTTCTTTAAAGGTGTTGATGTAACTTCAGTATTAAATGCTTCTCATATTGTTAAAAAAACAAAGGCAACTATAATCAATAAAGAAGGAGTAGGTATTAAATCTGCTTTACAATATATTGGTGATTATGATGAAGATTATGCATATTTTATTGAAAAAAACGGTAAATATATTGGTCTTTTAACTGTAGAATCTTTAAAAGAACAAAAAAAGATTGATGGAAATATTCATGATGCAGTAATTGATGAAAAGCCAATTAATGAAAATCTTCAAATTGGAGAGTTTATTTCAGATGTAGCAGGGCATGCTTATCCATCTGCTGTAATTAGTGATGATGGAAAATATAGAGGAACAATTTCAAAAAGTAGATTGTTGAAAGTATTTGATGAAGGAGTTGATAATGAGTAATGATCCTTGGGGAAATGCATCAACTGCACAAGAAAATAGAGAATCATCAGTTGATTGGACACAAGAAGCTGCACAAGCTCCTATTGAAGAAGCTAATGAATTCAATATTTTGAATCCATTTGAAAATGTTCTTATTCCTTTTGACAAATGGACAAATGATGGAATTGATTGGTTAGTTGTTAATTTTAGAGAAGTATTTTTAGCAGCAAAAGCTCCTATTGATATTGTTTTAAAATCAATTGAAAGTTTTTTACTATTCTTAAATCCTTATGTTGTAATTTTATTCTTTGTATTATTAGCTTTACAACTTGCAAGTAAAAAACTTGCAATTGGAACATTGATTTCATTTTTTATCATTGGATTTATAGGTGCTTGGGAAGAATCAATGATTACACTTTCTTTAGTTATAACAGCAGTACTCTTCTCTGTAATAATAGGCTTGCCTTTAGGAATTTGGTCTGCAAAAAGTGATACTGTTGATAAAGTTTTACGACCTATTCTTGATGGAATGCAGACAACACCTGCATTCGTTTACTTAATTCCTATTGTAATGTTATTTGGTATTGGAAATGTTCCTGGAGTTATTGTAACTATTATTTTTGCACTTCCTCCACTTATTCGTCTTACAAACTTAGGAATTAGACAAGTACCTGAGGACTTAATTGAAGCTTCAAGATCTTTTGGAGCAAGTTCATCTCAAATGTTATGGAAAGTTCAAATTCCCGTTGCAATGCCTACTATTATGGCAGGAATCAATCAAACATTGATGCTTTCATTATCAATGGTTGTTATTGCTTCAATGATTGCTGTAGGTGGTCTTGGACAAATGGTTTTAAGAGGTATTGGAAGACTTGATATTGGTCTTGCTGCAGTAGGTGGTCTTGGTATTGTATTACTTGCAATTATCTTAGATAGATTAACTCAAGAAGCAGGTAAAAAAGATAAAAATGATAAAAGACGATGGCATGAAAAAGGGCCTATTGGTTTTATTTTAAATTTAAGGAGAAAAAATGTTAAATAAAAAAAGTTTAATTAGTCTTGTTGCTTCTGTTGCAGTAGCTTCAAGTTTATTTGGGGCAAAAGTAACTGCTGTTAAAACAGCAATTGCAGAAGAAGGTTTCCAAATGCAAGTTGTTGTGGAAGTTTTAAAAAAAATGGGACATACAGTTGAAGTTACAAATGATGTAGATTATGCAATTGCTTTTCAAACTATTGCAAACAATGCACAAAGTGATGATGTTTATTTTATGGCAGCTCATTGGGATCCATTACAAAATACAATGGTAGAAGGTGCAGGTGGAGAAGCTAAACTTACTAAATTCTCTGACTTTGTAGCTAATTGTGCTCAAGGTTATTTAATTGACAAAAAAACTGCTGATAAATATAATATTAAATATGTTAATGATTTAAATAAACCAGAAATTGCAAAACTATTTGATTCAAATGGAAATGGTAAAGCTGATTTAACAGGTTGTTCTGGTGGTTGGGGATGTTCTAAAGTAATTGAACATCAATTAGATGCTTATGGTTTAAGAGATAATATTGACCATAACCAAGGTTCTTACTCAGCACTTATTGCTGATACAATTGCAAGATATAAAACAGGTAAGCCAATATTCTATTATACGTGGACTCCTTATTGGGTAAGTGGTCAATTAGTACCTGGTAAAGATGTTACATTTTTACAAGTAACTAAATCAGCTAATCCTGATGGATACTCTACAAAACTTCCAAATGGTACAGATTATGGATTTGCTGTTAATAATCAAAAAATTGTTGCTAATAAAAGTGTACTTACAAAGCACAAAGATATAGCAAAATTATTTGATATTATAAAGCTTAGTGTAAATGATGTAAGTGGTGAAAATATGTTAATGGCAAATGGTCAGAATAAACATACAGATGTTCAAAGACACGCACAAACATGGTTAGAAAATAATAAAGCTACAGTTGATGCATGGATTAAAGAAGCAAAAGCTGCTAAATAATTCTTCTAAAATATAATTTTAAAACTAATTAAACAACAATTATAATTATACTAGTTATAATTGGAGTTTATTGGTTTTAAATTACTTTAGGAGAGAAAATGATTACTAAAAAAATATTACTAGGTGGATTACTTTCACTAGTTCTTACTTCAAATTTATTCGCTGCAAAAGTTACAGCTTTAAAAACTGTACTTGCTGAAGAATCTTTTCAATTACAACTTATTGTTGAAATGCTTAAAAAAATGGGACATAACGTAGAAATTTCTAGTGATTTAGAGTATGCAATTACTTTCCAAACAATTGCTGATAATGCAAAAAGTGATGATGTTTATTTTATGGCCGCTCATTGGGATCCAATTCAAACAAATATGATTAAAGGTGTAGGTGGTACTGAAAAACTTGCAATATTTTCTGAATATATATCTAATTGTGCATCAGGTTATGTAATTGATAAGAAAACTGCTGATAAATATAATATTAAATATATCAGTGATTTAAAAGATCCTAAAATTGCTAAACTATTTGATTCAAGTGGTAATGGTAAAGCTGATTTAACTGGTGCTAGTTTAGGATGGGAAGTTGCAGATACAATCAACCATCAATTAGATGCTTTTAAATTAAGAGATACAATAGACCATAATCAAGGTGCATATTCAGCAATGATTTCTGATACTATGGCTAGATATAAAACTGGTAAACCTATTTTATTTTGGACATGGACTCCTTATTGGGTAACAGGAAAATTAGTTCCTGGAAAAGACATTACATTTTTACAAGTAACACAGTCTGAGCATCCAAAAGGTATCGATACTCAAATTTCTAATGGAGCAAATTATGGATTTGCTATTAATTCTCAAAAAATAGTTGCAAATTCAAGTGTTTTAACAAAACACCAAGATATTGCAAAATTATTTGATATTGTTAAATTAAGTGTTAATGATGTAAGTGGTCAAAATATGCTTATGAGAAATGGACAAAAAGAGCCTAAAGATATTAAAAGACATGTTCAAAAATGGATTCAAGCTAATGAAACAAAAGTAAATTCTTGGATTAAAGAAGCACAAGCTGCAAAATAGTTTAAATTTAAATAAGGGTTTTAACCCTTATTTTCAGCAAACTTGGCTAAATCATTTATAGCTTTTACAATAGCATCACTAAATGATTTTATATTATCCCCATTTACACTTTTTCTACTAATTAAATTCATATCAATTCTATCATCAATCAAGTTATACCAAAAACCAAAACCATCAGGAACAACAGGACCAAAACCACCAAGGTCAAAATATTTTGATTCTATTCTACTTGTTGAGATATAACTGTATGTAAGTTTATTATATCCAACATCGTTAAAAAACTCTGGCATTTCTTTTAAACCTAACTCTTCACCAAAAAGTGTATACATATTTTTCATAGCAAAAAAGTATCTCTCAACTCCATTTGAGCGTAAACAATCTTTTATTCTTCTTGATTGTTTTTTACAAGCATCAGACATTAAATCTTTAAGTGTACTCTTATTTGAATCCTCATTATCAAATGCTTTTACAAATTCTAAAAGTTCCATAGATATAGGACGAGAACACTCTGTTCTACCATTTAAATAAATTCTAGTAGTAACAGCTTCATAGGTACTTTTTAATGTTCCAAACTTTCTATATTGTGCAAGTTGAAGTGCTAATTGTAAAAATGCATCGGGACTATAACCCATTTCTTTAATTTCATTACTTCCAAAATCTTTGAAATATAAAATCTCTTGATGAAGGTCCTTAGTTTTTTTAATATGTTTAGCTCTTAAATCATCTAATTGTTTTTTTAATTCTATAGATATTTCCCAATCAAGTTTTTTTACTTCTATGATTTCTTTGCTGTTATTTTCAATATGACTAGCCATAATCGAAGTATTTGTGATGTCTTCATAAACCATATTAATAACATTTATCCAAGAACCAGCATCAGAGCCTGTATGCTCTAAATTAAATCCAAAATCACCATTTTGATTAAAGATTAGTTGTAGGTTTTTGTCAAAATATCTATTATTTTCATTTGAAGCAATTAAACTCATTGCAAACTCATATAAACTTTTAGAGTTTTCATCCATACAAACAATAAATAAAGCATCTTTTAGTGTTTCGAAATTCTCACTATTTTCTTCAATTTCTACAATTTGTTCTAATAATACAGCTGCTTCATCTCTATATGCAGTAGTTATAATTCCTACACTTGTATCATTCTCTTTTATTTGCGATGTTAAAAGATTTTCTAATGTATTAGTGATTATTTTAGATGAATATCTTTTTGCATTTTCATCATTTAAAGCTAGTTTAAACATATGGTTTTTATACATCACAATTATATGAGAGTTTTTTGTTTTTTCTTTTACAATATACTCATCACGATTTTGTTTTGGAATTTTTGTTGCTTTAAACATCTCTTTATAAGCTGACATACATAAAGGTGTATTTTTTATTTTCTCAGGTTCAAAAGACTCATCTAAAATACTCTCATATATATCCATAAGTTTACTTATAATAACACCTGCAATCTGACAACTTGAATACTTAAGTTTAAGTTCATCTGTTATTAATTTGACAAAATAATTTACATCAATAGCAACAGGTTCTCTAATGTCTAAATACATATTTTTCCAAAGTGGTGCTAACCAATTACCTTCATTTTTTTTTGACCATTCTTCTAGTTTTTTTTCAAGAATAAGTCCTTCATTACTTGAAAAAGTTTCTAAATTAGCTTTTGTAGTTTGGAATTGTTCTTTAGAAATTAAAGGTTCAACCCAATCTAAAAAATTTTCACTAGCATCATTTAGATTTGAGAGTGGAAGAGTTTTTAATTGTTCTTGAAGTTCAAAAGTTTTTGACATTATTTTCCTTATTAACTATGATTATAATTTCTTTGATTATATCAAAAATTATTATAATAAGATATAATAAATAAGTAATAATCAGCATTTGGAGTTAAATGTGATAGAAAATAAAAATGATGAATATATAAACGGATATACTGTTTATAAAACGCAAGTTAATCCTAAAAGTGTGAGTTTAAATGATAGAATAATAAGAGTAGGTTGGGATAATGGTGAGCAAAGTGATTATCATTTTTTATGGCTTAGAGACAATTGCCATTGTGACGAATGCGTAACTTCTCTTAGTAAAGAACAAGTATTTGAAATTTGTGATGTTCCTTTTGATATTAAACCTTTAAGTGTTGAATTGTCAAAAGATAATATGATTAATATTATCTGGGATTATAAGTCCCATAAAAGTAGTTATCATCCAGCTTGGTTAAAGCAACACTGTTATAGTCAAGAAGCAAGGGAAAAACGAAATTTAAAATATAAAATTTGGGATAAAAAATTAATAGAAAAATCACTGCCTTTATATGAATATCAAGATGTAATGAATAAAGATGAGATTTTATTAAGTTGGTTATATGATCTACGTGATTATGGAATTAGCAAAATTGTAAACGTTAAAAATAAACTAAATGAAGTACAAAAAGTTGCACAAAGAATTTCTTTTATACGTGAAACAAATTTTGGTATAGTTTTTGATGTAATCTCTAAAAAAAGTGCTAATTCAGCAGCCTATACAAACCTAAAACTTCCTTTACATACAGATTTACCCACACGAGAATTACAACCAGGATTGCAGTTTCTTCATTGTTTAGTAAACGATGCTAGTGGTGGTGAATCTATTTTAGTTGATGGTTTCAAAATTGCTGAGTATATGCGTGAAAAACACAAAGATGAATATAAAGCTTTAAGTACTTTACCTATGTCTTTTTACAACAAAGATAAAAATAGTGATTATAGATTTGTAAGTCCTATGATTATAAGTAATGATAAAGATGAAATAGTAGAAATAAGAATGGCTAATTTTTTACGTGGACCTATTGATATTGATGGCAAAGATATGGAGTCTTTCTATAATGCTTATAGACTATTTATTCTATTGACAAGAGATGAAAAATTTCAATTTTATCATAGACTTAATCAAGGTGATTTAATTGTTTTTGATAATCGTAGAATATTACATGCCCGTAATTCTTTTGATTTAAAAGAAGGTGAAAGACATTTACAAGGCTGTTATGTTGATAAAGATGAATTATTATCAAAAATTAGAATTTTAGAAAGAGAGATTATATGAATAAAATACCAAAAACAATGAAGGCAATGCTCATGATTGGCAATGGCGATTATGATAAATTAGAATATGTTACAAATTATGAAACACCAATTCCAAAAGAAAATGAAGTCTTAATTCAAGTAAAAGCAGCAGGTGTTAATAATACAGATATAAATACAAGAATTGGCTGGTATTCTAAAAATGACAATAATCCTGAAGATGCTTCTTGGGGAGGTGAGAGTTTAAACTTTCCTCGAATTCAAGGTGCAGATGTTTGTGGATATATAGTAGCAGTTGGTAAAAATATTGATGAAAAAAGAATAGGGCAAAGAGTATTAATTGAGCCATCATTACAAAAAATAAATGGTGAACAGTTAGAAAATCCTTGGTATTTTGGAAGTGAGTGTGATGGTGGATTTGCCCAATTTACTGTTATTTCAAATGAACATGCACATGAGATAAAGAGTGATTATACTGATATTGAATTAGCATCTTTCCCTTGTTCTTATTCAACTTCTGAAAACTTATTAACAAGAGCACACGTAAATGAAAATGATATTGTATTAGTTTCAGGAGCTTCAGGAGGAGTTGGAAGTGCAACAGTACAACTAGCATGCGCAAGAGGTGCAAAAGTAATTGCAATTACATCACCTTCAAAGTTTGAAGAGATATTAGCTTTAGGTGCAAGTAAAGTGATTTCAAGAGATGATAATTTAGTTGAAGTTCTTGGAGAAAACTCTGTAACAGTTGTAATTGATTTAGTTGCAGGAAAAAAGTGGAATGAGTTTTTAGATGTGTTAAAACCTCATGGTAGATATGCAGTATCTGGTGCAATTGCAGGTCCAATTGTAGAACTTGATTTAAGAACACTTTACTTAAAAGATTTATCATTTTTTGGATGTACAATTTTAGAAAAAGAAGTTTTCCCAAATCTTATAAAAAGAATTGAAAAAAAAGAGATAAAACCTTTAGTTGCTAAAACTTTTGAATTAGAAAATATTGTTGTTGCGCAAAAAGAGTTTTTAACTAAGAAACATATTGGTAAAATAGTATTAGAAGTTAAATAAAAGGAATAAAATTGGCTTTATTAGATAACAATAAAGATGTACTGCCATTAAGTAGTATTGCTGAATTACTGACAGCAAAAGCACGAACATTAAAAATGTATGAGGAAAAAGGTTTATTTCCTAAGAAGAAAGAATTAAAGAAGCTTTATTCTATAAACGATGTTCAAATTATATCATTTGTTCATTATCTTGCAAGTGTTAAAAAAATAAATGCAAATGGTATTAAGTATATTATTGAAATGTTAGAAAATAATATGGATGAAAAAAACAAAGCAGATTTCCTAGAAATTGTTGAAAAAAAACTAGAAAAACTTTCTGCAAAAGAGATTGTAGACGTAGAGTCTATGTAATATTATATAAAATGAAAGATAAATTAATATTTATCTTTTAATTTATATGAAATAGCTAGAATAATTAAAAACACTAAAGGCGTTAATATTTTAGTAAAACTATCTCCTATACTAAAATGTGAAAAAGACGCAAATATAAAATCAAATGCAAATCCACTATAAGCTACAAGCTTAATTGATTCAAACTTTCTAGGTAATACTAAGGCTATAGCTCCTAATATTTTAAAAATTCCTAATAGTGTAAAGAAATACAAAGGGTATCCCAATTCTTGTGATGCAGAAATTACACCCTGTGTTTGTAAAATATCCACAACACCACTAAATAAACCAACTAAGATAACTATGATTCCTGTTGTTAGTAAATATAAATTTTTTATATTAAATATTTTTGATTTCATTTTTTAACCTTTTCTCAACCTTTATTTTTATAAAAAAAGTATATTATTTTTTTGTTTAGTAAGTATTTATTAATTTAAATTAGCACTTTTGGGCTCATAGTGCTAATTTGTCTTTAAACTTTAGCTTTCTTTTATAAAGTTTTGATAAAATTACATCTATTATATTAAAAAATACAGGAGATTTTTATGGCAAAACATCAATTTCAAACAGAAGTAGGTCAACTTTTACAATTAATGACTCACTCATTATATTCAAACAAAGAAATATTTATTAGAGAATTAGTATCAAATGCAAGTGATGCAATTGATAAATTAAATTACTTAAAATTAACAGATGAAACAATCAAAGCTGCATTACCACAAGATTGGGCTGGTCAAGTAAACATTACTTTCGATGAAGAAGATAAATCATTAACAATTATTGATAATGGTATTGGTATGAATGAAGATGATTTAATCGCTTCAATTGGTACAATCGCAAAATCAGGAACAAAATCATTTGTAGAAGCAATGACAGGTGATGCTAAAAAAGATTCAAACTTAATTGGACAATTTGGTGTTGGTTTTTATTCAGTGTTTATGGTTGCATCACATGTTGATGTAATTTCTAAAAAAGCTGGTGAGGATACTGGTTATAAATGGTCAAGTGATGGTACAGGTGAATTTGAATTAGCACCTTGTATTAAAGAATCATCAGGAACTGTTATTTATATTAAATTAAAAGATGAAGAAGCAGAAGAGTTCGCAAGTAAAGAAAGAATCAAAAATATTGTTGGAAAATATTCTAACCATATTGCATACCCAATTTTTCTATCTTACAAAGAAGAAGTTACTGAAACTTTAAGTGAAGAAGATGAAAAAGCTGGTAAAGAAGCAAAGAAAACTATTGAAGATAGAAATGAAAAAATTAATGAAGCGACAGCTTTATGGATGCAACCAAAGTCTAAGTTAAAAGATGAAGAATATAATGCATTCTATAAATCAATTTCTCATGACTCTACTGATCCAATGGCTACAATTCATACAAAGGCTGAAGGTGTAAATGAATATACAACTCTTTTCTATATTCCAGCAGTTGCACCAATGGATATGTATAGAGCTGATTATGAACCAGGTGTTAAGCTTTATGTTAAAAGAGTATTTATTACAGATTCTGAAAAAGAATTATTACCAACTTACCTTAGATTTGTAAAAGGTATTATAGATTCTGAAGATTTACCATTAAATGTTTCAAGAGAAATTTTACAAGAAAACAGAGTAATGGCAAATATCAAACAAGCTTCTGTTAAAAAAGTTTTAAATGAAATCAAAAAAATGTCAAAAGATGAAGAAAAATATGCTTTATTTATTGAACAATATAATAGAGCATTAAAAGAGGGTGCTTACCAAGACTTTACAAATAAAGAAGCATTATTAGAGCTTATTAGATTTAAGTCTTCAAAAGCAGAAAAAATGACTTCATTAAAAGCTTATAAAGAAGCTGCTGATAGTGAGCAAAAAGCTATTTACTACATCGTTGGTGAAAATGAAAATGTTCTAAGAAACTCTCCATTATTAGAAGCATATAAGAAAAATGATATCGAAGTTCTTATCTTAGATGATAAAGAAATTGATGAAATCATTACTCCTATGTATGGTGCTTACCAAGAATGGGAATTTAAAGATATTACATCTGCTGAAGCTCCAAAAGTTGAACAAACGGAAGAAGAGAAAAAAGAAGTAGAAGAAAAATTTGAAGATATCACTAAAAAGATCAAAGAAATTTTAGGTGAAAGTGTATCTGATGTTAGAGTTACAAATAGATTAAGTGAGTCTCCATCTTGTGTAGTAAAAGACGCAGGTGATGCACAAATGGCTCAAATGGCACAAATGATGAAAGCAATGGGTCAAGCAATGCCAGATACTGCTCCAATTTTAGAAATTAACCCAGATCATGAAATCGTTACAAAATTAAATGGTTTAGCTGATGACTCATTAGTTTCTGATGTTTCATGGGTATTATTAGATCAAGCAAAATTATCTGAAGGTATGGAAATTACTGACGCAGTTGCATTTGCACAAAGATTAAATAGAATTACTGCAAAAGCTTTATAAAAACCTTATATATTAGTAACGTAATATTTACGTTGCTAATATTTCTTTCAAATATCTTTGATTCATATCATTAGTTAAATAAAAATTTTTTGTTAAAATGATCTTTAGAATAAAATAAAAATGAAAGATTAATATGCAAAAAATTATACTTTTGGCATTAACAATTATAATATTAAATGCTAATACAACAACACCTATAAAAAATAATTTGCCAAGAACAGTAGAGCCAAAAGCGCAAGCTAAAGCTGATGCACAACTTAGAATACAAAATAAAAAAATTATAAAAATGGTTGTAGCTGAAATAGGGAAAAATCTTCCTCAAAAAATTGATAACTATACTACTTTTGTATCTATTACTGATGAAAATTTAACTTTAGTTTCTACGTATGAAATTAATACAGGTGAAAAAAGTGATGAAAAAGTAAGAGTTGAAGATCAACCTAGAATGCAAGAGTTTGTTGTCGAAGGAATTTGTAGAAGTTCTAAGCGATTTTTACAAGCAGATATAAATATTACATATGTTTATAAAAACAAAACTACTAAAGTTGAACTTTTTAGGTTTGAAGTAGAAGCAAATAATTGTATAGATTTTTGGAAAGAGTAAGTTTGATTTACTACTTACTTTCCAAAGACTTTAAAGAAATTATAATTGACTCAGAAACTTCATCACTTATCATTTCTTCATATTTTTTAATTTGATTAGGTATATTTTCATTGCAAATATCTAGTGTAATTTGATTAAAAAACAGATTGTCATTTATCATATTCAAAGTGTCTTCAATATCCAACTCTTTATTTTTAACTGCATTAATATTTTCATTTGCAAAATATTGTAAAGCATCCATTGCAGCTTGTTTTTGTAATTCAATTTCAAATATATTATCTATATCTTCATTTAAATCTTTTAACATCTCATAAATAGATCCAAGTGCGTATTCTAATTTTATATTAAAATCTAACTCTTTAGTATTTGTAGTATTTACCAATATTCCAAGTGATACTTGATAATATGTATCATATTTAGCTAAATTATTTATTATTGCTAGTTTGTTAAAGTATTTGTTAATATCCATTTGTCTTCCATTATTTTTTCAAATTATAGCAAATTAGTCTTGTATTAAATTCATAAAGATGTTAAGATACATTTCTTAATATTAAATAAAGGATAAATCTTGGGTTTTATAACTAATAGTTTAAAGTCAATTGTAAAAAGTTTTACAAAACTTTCAAGACCAGTTTTTAATTTTCAAGATAATACTTTAAAGTTTAAAATAAACTCAGATCAATTCTATACGTATACTTTAGAAGATTTTGATACTAAAACTAGGCATGACCCATATACTATCCAAGCATATACATTAAAATCTCAAAACATATTTATTGAATATATACAAACTGACATAGATGTGCAATGGAATGCCCTTCCTAGTTCTTTATATATAGATTTAGTTAAAAAAAAGCTAAACTTAAAATCTATGAAGGTTTTAGAAAAATATGATTTTAATAATTACGAATTTATCACTTTTAAACTTGATGAGCATTATATATTAAATTTTATTTATATTTTTGAAACAAATAAAGATGTATTTATCTTAGATATAAACTCAAAACTATATACAAATTTATTAAAAAACTTTAAAAAAGATTATACTTATACTCATGAAAGAAACGCAGAAGATACTGTAGATTTTAATTTTTCAATCACAAGAGAAAATAATCTTAACAACTATTTCTCTTATGAAGGCTCAGGAAATTAATTTCCAAACACTTGTTTTAAAAGTGATGTAGTTTGAGCAACTGGGTTAGTTCTAATTTGGGCTTCTTTTTGTGCAATCATAGTAAATAAACCATTAATTGCTTTATCTGTTACATAATCATCAATTGATTGATCTGAACTTCCAGGTAAATATGAATCTACACCAAAACTTTTAGCCATATCCATCACACCAGTACTTTCAACCATACCTTTTGCATTTTCTTTATAAAAATTGTTTGCCATATCATAGTAAGATGCTACTTGATTTTCTTTCATTGTTTCTTGAATAATTGGTGCAATCATTTCTTTTAATGAATCTGTTGTATTTGTTTTAAAATATTCTGTTGCAGCATTATTACTTCCTGCTAAAATATTTTTTGCATCATCTACTGACATTTTTTCAATTGCATTTGCAAATATACTTGCAGTTTTTGGTGCGGCTGTTGTTGCTGCTTTATTCATTGAGTTGATTAAATTATCTGCCATTTTATCTCCTCCTGCACTTCTTAAAAGAGTTTCAACTTTTGCTAAATTTTCAGGTAAAGGAATTTTTACTAATGAATTATTTAAATATCCATTATCTTTACTTAAATTCTCTACTGCATATGTAACACCAGTTTTCAAAGCTTGTTTTAAACCACTTGTAACAGTTGAGTTATCCAGATTTGAGTTTACTGTATTTGTACTAGATTTTGAATCTGCTGTTTTCGTTTCATTTGTAACATTATCAATTACATCTTTTGCGATACTTCCTAAGTCAAAGGCATAACTTAGACTCGAAGTTAAAATTAAAGATGCAATAATTGTACTTTTTTTCATTAAATATCCTATTTATATTTTTGTTTTATTTTAACATTATATAATGTAATAATTGTGAAAAGGATAATAAATATAATGATTAATGAAATTTCTGAATATTTACATAGTTTTAAAAATAAAGTTATGGAAGCAGAACAAATATTACAAGAGTGTGAAATAAAAATATCTACATATGCTCAAAAATTAGAAAAACAATCTTTAAAAAAAGAGTTTGAAGAAAACTTTTATACAATTTTAGGATATACATATAGATTAGAAGATAATAAACAAAGACTTTTTTACACTTTTCAAGAAGCTGTTTATGCAATTGATTTAGATAAACTGATGAGAAATAATGACTCTTTAAAATTAAATAGTATTGTTTATATTTTAGTTCTTGATTCAATTATTAAAGAGTATAAAACAAAAATGGTAAATGAAGAAGAAAAACAAAAAGCACTAGACACTTATAAAATAGTTCAAGATAGACAAGCAAAAGAAAATTCAAAATATCATATGTATCAAAACTAGGAGATAAAATGGCAAAATTCACTGAAAAATTAAGTTCTAAAGAGATTGATTTTATAAATGAGCAAAAAATGTTTTTTGTATCAACTGCTCCTAAAAATGGGAAAATAAATATTTCTCCCAAAGGCTTAGATAATACTTTTAAAATTTTAAATGAAGATACCATTTTATGGTTAAACTATTTTGGAAGTGGAAATGAAACAGCAGCACATTTATTAGAAGATAATAGAATGACTATTATGTTTTGCGCTTTACAAGGTGATGCAAATATTTTAAGATTATATTGTGAAGCTAAATGCATTCAAGAAAAAGATGATGATTGGAGTGAATATATAAATCACTTTCCAATTTCAAGAGCAGCTAGACAAGTATTTGAAGTAAAAATAAAAAGTGTAAATAACTCTTGTGGAATGGGTGTTCCTCTATATGATTTTGTTGGACAAAGAGATGAACTAAATGATTTTTATGATAACTCTACAAAAGAAGAACACCTTGCATATATGAGAAGAAAAAACTTAATTAGCTTTGATGGAAAAGATACTAAACTATTTGATTAGTTTTAGTATCTGTTTTTCTATTAATTTTATATCATCTGTTAAAGTCATAATCTCTAAATCTTCTTTTTGAATCATATTATTTGCACATAATGATTTTTCAAAGAATTTAATTAAATATTTCCAGTAATCATAACCAACTAAATATATTTTTAATCTATTTAATTTTCCTGTTTGAACTAGTGTTAATACTTCAAATAATTCGTCTAAAGTACCAAAACCTCCAGGAAATACGACTATTGCTTTTGAATATTTAACTAACATATATTTTCTAGAAAAAAAGTAATTAAAAGTCATACTTCTTGTTGTATAAGGATTTGGAGTTTGTTCTTTTGGAAGAGTTATATTTAAACCAATAGATTCAACATTTTTGATTTTAAAAGCACCTTTATTTGCCGCACCCATTATTCCAGAACCACCACCAGTTATAATATTTATATCATTTTTAGCTAATTTTTTTGAAAGTTTTTGTGCTAATTTTGCATAAATATCCACATCTTTTGTTCTAGCACTCCCAAAAATAGTAACATTGTTTTTTAAATCTTTTAATATCTTTTCTGCATCTTTAAAATCTTTTAGTATTTTTTTATTATCAAGAATTTGATCTTTTTTCATTTTTATTCCTTATTAATATTATTATATAATCAAATTGATAAAACTCACTTATATCTCACTATAATTTATTAAAATATAAAAAAAGGATATTACTCTTGTTTAATGAAAAAAATATTCCAAGGCTTATTATTTTAAGTCCAATTATAACAGTGATACTAATTGCTTTCTTTACTATTTATTTTTTTATCAAAACTCAAAATGATTATTTTAAAGAAGAGAGTATTAGATTTGAGAAACAGTATATCTTAAAACAAAAAAATGTACTACGAAGAGAAGTATTAAGTATTATAAACTATATAAACTTTCAAGACAATCATAATACAAAGCTAAGTAAAGAAGAATTAAAAGATCAAATTCTAAGATATACAGAAAGTATAAGTTATGATAAAAATGGTTATATTTGGGTTCATGATACAGAGTATAATTTAAAAGCACATCCCTATAGACAAAACAGTTTAAACGAGAATGATAAATATTTAAAAGATGCTGTTGGAACATATATGATTAGAAAACAAGTTGATAATGCGTTAAAGAATAAAGAGGGTGCTTTTATTGAATATTATTGGATGAAACCAAATGAAGAAAAACCTTTTAAAAAATTAGGTTTTGTAAAACTTTATGAAAAATATAATTGGGTTATTAGTGCTGGATTATATACTGATGATATTCAAAAAACGATTTTAGAAAATAAAAAACTATTAGAAAAAAGAATTGACAAATATATTAGATTAGTTGTTATTATCTCCTTTTTTGTTGTTTTCTTTATAGGTCTAATTTCTTTTATTATGTCAAAAAAAATTACTGAAGTTATTCAACGTTATCAAGAAAATGTTATTAGAAAAGAACTATTATTAGAAGACTTAAATAAAAACTTAGAAAAGAAAGTTCAAGTAGCAATTGTTGAAGCTCAAAAAAAAGATAGAGCAATGCTTCATCAATCAAGACTTGCAAGAATGGGAACTATGCTTTCTATGATTGCTCATCAGTGGAGACAACCCCTTAGTGAAGTTTCTGGAATTTTAATGGAGTTAGAAACTGCAAATAAATTTAAAAAAGTTGATGATAAGATGATAAATGAAGTAGTTGCTGATTCAAATAAACTTATACAATTTATGTCTTATACAATTGATGACTTTAGGAACTTTTTCAAACCAGATAAAAAGAAAGTTGATTTTTATATTGAAGATTCATGTATGGAAGCAATATCTTTAATTAGTGCATCTATTAAAAATTACAATATAAAGCTTCAATATAATATAAAGATGAATTATGAAATATATGGTTATAAAAGAGAGTTTGCTCAAGTTTTATTAAATTTAATGTCAAATGCAAAAGATATTTTGAATCAAAGAGAAATTAAAAATCCGCAAATAAATTTGGAAGTAGATTTTAAAGATGGCTATGCATTTGTTAGTGTTAAAGATAATGCTGGTGGGGTGGAAGAAGAATATTTAGATTTGATTTTTGAACCATATTTTACTACAAAAAGTAGTGCAAAAGGAACTGGTCTTGGACTTTATATGTCAAAAATGATTATTGAAAAAAATATGGATGGCGAATTAAGTGTAAAAAATGATGAAGACGGTGCAATTTTCACAATAAAAATAAAGGCATAAAATGGAAGATATACTAAATCAATTAAAAAACTATACTGTTCTTTGTGTTGAAGATGAAGATGGAATTAGAAAAAGATTAGTAAATACTTTAAAATACTATTTCTCAGAAGTATATGAAGCTTCTAATGGAGAAGAAGGTTATTATTTATATTACGATAAAAGACCTAACCTTATTATATCTGATATAGAAATGCCAGAAAAAAATGGTATTGAAATGGCTGAAGAAATAAGAAAAGATGATTTAACAACAACAATAATTATGTTGACAGCTTATTCAAATGAAGAATATCTCTTAAATTTAATTAATCTAAATATTAATCACTATATTTTAAAACCTATTGTGTCAGAAAATCTATTAAATGGGATTATTAAAGCTTTAGGAAATAAGTTAGAAAAGAAAATTGTATTTGCAGAAAGACTTTATTTTGATACACAAAAAAGAGAACTTTTTTATAAAGATGAACTTATACCTTTAAGAAAGAGAGAAAAAGAATTTCTATTATTACTTAATGAAAATAAAGATAAAGTCCTAGTATATTCTACTATTGAAGAATATATATGGAAAGATAAAATAATGAGTACAAGTGCATTAAAAACATTTATAAAAGAATTAAGACAAAGATTACCTCTTGATTTAATCATTAATGTTCATCAAGAAGGCTACAAATTAAAAAACTTATAAAGTATTAATAAAAACTCACCTTTAACTCACTTGAAATTCCTACAATAACTTATCTAAAAATTAAGGAATTACAATGTTAAAAAAATGTTTACTTCTAGCGTCTCTTTCAAGTTTAGTATTTGCAGGAAATGTTAAAATGGATTTAAATGCGAGACAAGGTTCAAATAACTTTCATACGCAAGGTGTTGAAAAATTTGCTTCTTTAGTAAAAGATTATACTAAAGGTAGTGTAAATATTACAATACATCCTGGTTCTTCACTTGTAAAAGGGAATCCTTTAAAAGCTGTAAAAGATGGTACTGTTGCAATGGCTGATATGTTTATACCTTTTACAGCAGGAGGAGGTAAAGTATTTGGAATTTCTGCTTTACCTTTTATTGCACAATCTTATGAAGATGCATATAAACTTTATCAAATCTCAAAACCAGCTTATGACAAAGTTGCTAAAAAATGGAATCAAAAACTACTTTATAGTGTAACTTGGCCACCATCAGGATTTTATGGAGATAAAAAACTTGAAGCTTTATCTGATTTAAAAAATTTCAAAACTAGAACTTATGATAAAAACTCTGCAAACTTTGCAAATGGTGCAGGTGGAAATGCTGTTGCCTTACCTTGGGGTGAAGTTTACTCAGCACTTAGAACAGGTATGGTTAATTCTGTAATTACATCTTCATCATCTGGAAAAGATGGTAAATTTTGGGAAGTATTAACAGATTTTACAAAAATTAGTTATGCATATCCTTTACAAGCAGTTACTATTAATCTTGACTACTGGAATTCTTTAGATGCATCTCAAAAAGAAGCAATGTTAAAAGCAGCAAGTGAAATTGAAAAAGAACAATGGGAAGTTGTACGAGTTGAAGATAAAAATGCACTAGATACAATGGCTAAAAATGGTATGAAAATATCAGAAGCTAGTGATGCATTAAAAGCTGAGTTATCTAAAGTTGCAGATAAAATGCTTGAAGAATACTTATCTGATGCTAAATCTGATACTAAAAAAATCTTTGAAGAATATAGAAAGTAAGTTATGAAAGCTTTTTATAATTTTGCAAATAAGCTCTCTTTATGGGGGGCTTATCTTTCATCAGTTCTATTGATCTCTCTAGTATTGTTGATTTTAACTGAGATATTTATCCGATATTTCTTTGATATGTCCACATTAATAGCAGATGAATATAGCGGATATTTATATCTGTCATCAATTTTTTTAGGTTTAGCTTATACTTTTAAAGAAGGTGCGCATATTAGAATTAATATTTTGACTTCAAGAATGAGTAAAAAATCTAATAGATTTATTGATATTTTTGCAGGAATGATTACAATTATTGTTTTGTTTTTTGCATTGTATAGAAGTGTTTTATACACTTTTGATTCGTATGAGATGGAAATGCTTTCTGAAGCTGTATCTGAAACACCGATCTATTTAACACAATTAGTTATGCCTTTAGGTATTTCATTATTTATTTTAAGTGTTATAGTTTTTGTTATACAAGGATTAAAAAATGATATCTGATCCACTAATTTTATCAATCGTTATTGTAATTATAATGTTTACATTTCTATTATCTTCAATTTGGATTGGTGTTTCTTTAATTCTAACGGGAATTATTGCAATGTTAATATTTGAACATAATCTTCCTCCAACTCTTTCAATATTTGATAAAATTGGAGACTTATTAGCTTCATCTATGTATGATTCATTAAATTCATGGTCGCTTGCAGCTTTACCAATTTTTATTCTTATGGGTGAAATATTGTATAAGTCATCAATTTCAACAAGACTTTTAAATGGTTTAACGCCATGGCTTAGTTTTATTCCTGGAAAATTACTTCATGTAAATGTAGTAGCATGTTCTTTATTTGCAGCAATTTCTGGTTCAAGTTCAGCAACGACTGCAACTGTTGGAAAGATTACACTTGATGAGCTTCAAAAAAGAGGTTATTCAAAATCTTTAGCATTAGGTTCTCTTGCAGGAAGTGGTACTTTAGGGTTTTTAATTCCTCCATCACTTATTATGATTATTTATGGAGTATTATCAAATGTATCAATAGGTAAGCTATTTATGGCAGGTTTACTTCCAGGACTTTTACTTGCAACTTTGTACTCTATTTATATAATGATTGCATCAAGGGTTGATAGTAGTGTAGTTCCAGTTGAAGAAAACAAATATACTATTAATGATTATTTATACTCATTAAAAGACTTATTCCCTGTTTTTACTTTGATTATTGTCGTATTAGGTTCAATTTATGGTGGACTAGCAACTCCAACTGAAGCAGCTTCTTTAGGAGTATTAGGTGCAGTTATTCTTGCTACTTATTTTAAAAGTATATCTATTGATATACTAAAAAATGCTTTATTGAATACTATAAAAACTTCTGTGATGATTAGTTTTATTATTGTTGGAGCTGGTTTTTTATCTCATGTTGTAGGTTTCTTAGGAATAGCAAGAGCTATTAGTGAGTTTA
Source organism: Arcobacter peruensis (assembly GCF_003711085.1). NCBI lineage: Bacteria > Pseudomonadati > Campylobacterota > Epsilonproteobacteria > Campylobacterales > Arcobacteraceae > Arcobacter > Arcobacter peruensis. The sequence continues at coordinate 956,570 of NZ_CP032363.1, read as the reverse complement.
TTGGAGCTATGGGACTGTCACCATTTATGTTAATTGTAATTATTGGAATAATGTATGTCTTTTTAGGAATGATTTTAGATGGTATTTCAATTGTAGTTATGACACTACCTATTGTATTACCAATTATATTATTTGCAGGATTTGATCCTTTATGGTTTGGTATTTTTTTAGTATTTATGGTTGAGTTATCTCAAATCACACCACCTGTTGGATTCTCCTTGTTTATCATACAAAGTATAAGTGGAGAGAAAATCGAATATATATTAAAAGCAACATTACCGTTCTTTTTACTAATGATAGTTGCTGTTGTTTTAATTACAGTTTTCCCTGAAATTGTACATTTCTTGCCTCAATATATGACGGCAAAATAGAATAAAATATAAAATAAGTAAGGATTAATAATGAGTATAAAATTAAATTGTGATATGGGTGAAAGTTTTGGACTTTACAAAATTGGACTAGATGAAGAAATTATGCCCTATATAAATATGGCAAACTTAGCGTGTGGTTTTCATGCAGGTGATAGTGTTACAATGAATAAATCTGTGCAATTAGCTAAAAAAAATAATGTTGAAATTGGTGCTCATCCTGGGTACCAAGATTTAGTTGGTTTTGGTAGAAGAAGTATTGCTTGTACCCAAGAAGAAATTATATCAATGCTTGTATATCAAGTAGGTGCGCTAGAAGCTTTTTGTAAAATGTATGATACAAAAGTTACATATGTAAAACCTCATGGTGCACTATATCAAGACATGATGAAAGATGATGCTGTATTTATGGCAATTATAAAAGCAATATCATCTTATAATACTAACTTAAAATTAATGATATTATCAAGTCCAAGAAATCATGAATATGCAAAAATGGCAAAAGAATATAATATCGAATTATTATTTGAAGTGTTTGCAGATAGGAACTATAATGACAATGGAAGTCTTGTTTCAAGAGCTTTAGATAATGCTATAATTAAAGATGAAGCAGATGTAATTAGTAGAATTAAAAGTCTAAAAGAAAAAGGTACTCTTCTTAGTATCTCAGGTAAAGAACTATCTTTACAAACGGATGTACTTTGTGTTCATGGAGATACTAATAATGCATTAGAATTCATTCAAATACTTAGAAAGGAAATATCTGCATGATATTTAAAATAGCTTCTGTTGATTCTCTTACAATAAATTTTGGAAATGAAATAAGTAAAGAAATTGCAAGTGATGTTCAAAAAGCTTATTTATCATTAAAAAATTTGAATATTGAAGGAATAATTGAAATTATTCCTTCATATACAACTATATATATTTCATACGATGTTTTTAAATATGACTATTCTTCTTTATGTAAACTACTAGAAAATAATATAGATTTAAATTATGAAGATAATAGTATAAAAAATATTATTAATATTGATGTTTATTATGGAAAAGAAGTAGGTTTAGATTTAGAAGATATGAGTGTAAAGAAAAACCTTTCTATTGAAGAGATTATTCAAATACATACACAAAAAGAGTATGATGTTTATGCTATTGGTTTTGCACCAGGTTTCGGATTTTTAGCAAGTGTTGATGAACGAATTGCACTTCCTAGACTTTCAAGTCCAAGAAAAAGTGTTCCTAAAGGTTCAGTTGCAATTGCAGATAAGCAAACAGCTGTTTATCCTCAAAGTTCACCTGGGGGTTGGAATATTATTGGAAGAACTGCAATGGAACTATTTGATAAAAGTTTAAAAGAATTATCTCCTTTAAGTGTTGGAAGTAAAGTAAAGTTTAATTCAATAAGTAAAGAAGAATTTTTAGCTCAAGGTGGAATATTATGAGTTTAGAAGTAATAAATAACCCAATACTAGCAACCATACAAGATAAAGGACGTTTTTTTTATTCTCATATTGGTGTTTCAAATTCAGGTGTATTAGATGAATATGCTTATTGTTATGCAAATAAAATTCTCTCAAATAATTATGGAACTAATATAATAGAAATATCTTTTTCTAACGTAATCTTTAAAGCAAATGCTTCTACTATTATTGTAGTAACAGGTGCAAAATGTGAATTTTTTATAAATGATATTTTATGTAATTCTTGGCAATCTTATACTATTAAAAATGGTGATATTATTAAAATAGGAAAAATTCTAGAAGGTACTAGAGTTTACTTAGCTGTTAAAGATGGCTTTAATATAAAAAAAGTTTTTGGAAGTAATAGTACAACTATTAAAGAAGGACTTGGAGGGATAAATGCAGATAAACTTAAAAAAGGTGATATTTTAGAGTTTAATCCCACTTTTGAACAGATTACACAAAGATTAAATGATGAATATATTCCTAAGTATACTGATGAATTAGTTTTAAGAGTAATTTTATGTGCTGAAGTTGATACTTTTGAACAAGAAGAAAAAGATAAATTTTTTCAAAATGATTATACTGTAACAAATGATTTTAATAGAATGGCTTGTAAGTTAAATGGAGAAAAAATAAGTAGTAATATTAACGGTATTATTTCTGAAGGAATAGGTTTTGGAACAATTCAAATACCAAGTGATGGTCAACCTATAATATTATTAAAAGAACGACAAACAATTGGTGGTTATCCAAGAATTGGAGCTGTATTTAGTTTAGATTGTTTTAAATTAGCGCAAGCCAAAGCAAATAGTAAAATAAAATTTGAAGAAATTAGTATAAATGAAGCTCAAGAAAAGCTAAAAGATTTTTATAAATATTTTATTGAATAAATTGAATTTATTTTTTATATGGTAAAATGTATTAATAATAATGCAAGGTGAAGCTATGAATATTAAATTAAATTGCGACATGGGCGAGAGTTTTGGTATTTGGAAAATGGGAAATGATCAAGAAATAATGCCTTTTATTGATATGGCAAACCTTGCTTGCGGATATCATGCAAGTGATGCCTTAACTATGAATAAATCAGTAGCGCTTGCAAAAGAATATAATGTTACAATTGGAGCACACCCATCTTACCAAGATTTAGTAGGATTTGGTAGACGTTCAATACTTTGTTCACTTGAAGAAATTAAATCTATTATTCTTTATCAGTTAGGTGCTTTATCAGCTTTTTGTAAAGCACATGGAACTGCTGTTTCTTATTTAAAACCTCATGGTGCATTGTATAATGACATGATGAAAGATGAAAATATTTTAAAAGCAGTCTTAAGTGCAATCTCTTCTTTTGATAAAAATATAAAATTGATGGTTCTTTCAACTCCTAATAATGAAGCGCATAAACATACTGCACTTTTATATGGAATAAACTTACTTTTCGAAGTTTTTGCAGATAGAAACTATAATGATAATGGTACTTTAGTTTCAAGAGCAATGCCTAATGCGATGATTAATGATGATTTAGAACTAGCACAAAGAATTATTAACTTACGAGATAGAGGATATATAGAAACAATAAATAAAGAAAAACTTTTTATTGAAGCGAATACTATTTGTGTGCATGGTGATAACAAAAATGCATTAGGTTTTATTAAACTACTAAAAAAATCTCTTAATTAATTTTCTTCTTTTAGTTCATGAAATAGTGCTTCAAAAACTTCTTTTGATTCTTCATTATTTTTAAATCTAGATATAGCATAATTATAATCTGCTCTTATTACTAAACCAGTCTTACTTTTTAGTGTTGTATTTTTTAATAATTGTTGTATATTAAAAATTAAATCTGATACCTCTTTTTTATTTTCATGATTAACAAAAATAAAAAATTTACTATCGAAGAATCTTGCTGTTTTAAAGCTTGTTTTTTCTTCATTTAGTTTTTCTTTTATAAAATTATTTATAAATATAATTAGATTATTAGAAAGTAATTCTCCATATTCATTTTGTATATAGTCAAAGTCTATAACATCTATTAGCACACAAATTCCATCATCTTTAAACTTTGAGTCTTTATCTAAAAATTTATTATATATCCATTTTCTATTGTAGCAAGTAGTTAAATCATCAACAAAAAGTTTTTTGTTTAAACTTTTTACTTCTTTTTCTAGTTTTATCATTTGTGAGTATATATCAGTAAGAGTATCAATATCTTTATTAAGCAGTGCCTTTTGTGTTCCTTCAACTGCATTCTTTACTATTGAAGCATTTTTTTCTATAGAAAACATATATTCTTCAATAGAATTGAAATCTTCAATTAGTATTTTATTTAATTCTTTTTCAAATGATGAATCTTCAAGGTTAACATCTAAAGTTCGTGCATTTTTATTAAACTTTTCAAAATAGATAGATGGCATAATTACATCTTTATTTAATAAATCATTAATTGTTACATCAGTAATTTTTTTTAGTTGAATCTTCATTATTTATCTCCAATTATTTCAGTTATTTCTACAGGTTTACTTATATAATAGCCTTGGGAATAATCTATGCCAATTGCTTTTACATATCTTAATATTTTTATATCACTAACAAATTCTGCAACTATTTTTATTTCTTGCTGTTTACAAAACTGAACAATACTTTTTATTAAGTTTAAGTAGATTTCTTCATCAATCTTTTTGATTAAAGAACCATCAATTTTTATATAGTCTACATTCAAATTTAGTATATATTCATAATTTGAAAAACCAGTCCCAAAGTCATCAATTGCAATCTTTACATTATATTTTTTTACTTCTGAGATAAAATCATTAACAATATTAAAGTTTGCTATTTTTTCGCTTTCTAAAATTTCTATTGTTAAATATTTACCAATATTATTTTTTCTTATTTTCGCAATTAATGATCTTTTTATATTAGGATTTAAAATATCTGTATAATCAAGATTAATACTAATGTTTTTTTTGTATTTATTAATATAAAAAACAATTTTATCTATTAATAATTCCATTAGTTTTGTATATAATCGACATTTTTTAGATTTGTGAATAAATACATGAGGTAAAAGAATATTACCTTTCTTATCATATAACCGCATTAGTGCTTCATATTTTATAATCTGTTCTGTTTTATTATCCATAATAGCTTGAAAATATGGTTCAACTAATTCATTTTCAATATTATAATTTAAAATATCAAGTAAATCTTCATTTATTGCTTCATTTTTGTAAAGATAAGAATCATAATACATATAATGAACAAAGTTTAATTTTGCTTGATGTAGTGCTTTTTCTGCATAAATTCTAATTAATTGATCATCACTTTTTGAACAACCAATTGTAATATCAATATTTATATTTGCAGATTTATTATTCAATTTAAAAGGATGATTAATAACATGCTCAAAGATTAAGTTTTTGATTTCTAGAATTTCATCAATTGTAAAATCTTCATATATTGTTAATTCAAAGACGTCAGCATGGGTGTTTGTTAATTCTATTAATATTTTTTTATTAATCTTTTTTCTTATTAAAGATGTGATTTTATTTTCTAATAGTTTTTTTAATTGTTTAATTATATAGTCACCATTTTGAAAATTATAAATGGCATTTATATCTTTCATATATAAAATATCAATTAAGAAAAGTGTCTTAATATTATTTTTATTGAAAAATTTATATATATAATTTTGAAGTGACAAAATCTAGCCTTTAATTAAAAAATAATGTTTAGGGATTGTATATTAAATTAACTTTAAGAAATGTAAAAAAAACATTATTTCTTGTAAAATTTATATATTTAATACTCTTTTTGATAGAATCGCCTTAAATATCTTTAGGATTAAAAAATATGAAGAAAATAAATATAAAAAATATAGAACTAAACATTGATATGATACCACTTTTAGAATTAAAAGATGTAAATAATAAAATTATTATAGATATCGATGGTAATAAATATATAAATAAAGAAGTTCCAAAGAATAAAGCAATCATTTTTATTAATGATAACTTTATAAAAGATGAAAATACAAATGATATTAAATCATTATCAAATAGTTTATTTGAAAAATATAAACCAATAGTATCAGGAACAACTTGTAAAATAAAACCATTAAATAATTGGCAAAAGATTATTGGAATGAATAGAGAAAATATGCTTTATTTTGACCATCCAAGTGATGGAATTGAGATTTTTGAAGACTCTATTTTAGAAGAGTTCGGTTGGCATGCAGTTGCTTTAGAAATTGAATATAGAGATATTAGTGATTTTATTGAAGAGTATTGTGACGGAATTTTTCTTTGCTATGACAATGAAATCCAGTTTAATGGCTTTGCTATAGTTGATGATATAAATAAAGTGCGAGTACAGGTAAAAGAATTCATTATTAATAAGACAAAAGAAAATATAAAAAATGATGAAGTTGATTTAGATGAAGATGATGCAATTGAAGCTTTAGAATTTTTTGGAATTGAGGCCAAATAATGGAAGAATTGATTAAAGACTGGGGATATTTAGCATTATTTGCTTACTCTTTTGGTGGAGGGTTTGTTGGTTTAATAATAGCAGGTGTTTTATCCTTTGCAGGTGATTTAAATATATATATTTCAATCGCAGTTGCTGCTACTTCAAACTTTTTAGGGGATCAGTTTTTATTTTTTCTTGCAAGAAAGAATAAATCTTATGCGAAAGATATGATGAAAAACTACGGAAGAAAGATTGCACTTGCACATTTAATGATGCGTAGATATGGATCTTTCGTAGTTTTTGTACAAAAATATGTTTATGGAATTAAAACATTAATTCCTCTTGCTATGGGATTAACAAAATACTCATCAATTAAATTTACAATTTTTAATATTATTGCAACTATTATTTGGGCTTGTATTGTAGGATATGGTTCTTATGCTGCTGGTGAATATATTCTAGCAATAGCCGATGATTTTAAATATGTAGGAATTGGAATTGTTTTAGTAATTGTAATTGGAGTTTCATATATATTTAAAAGAATTGATAAAAAATAGATAATTGAGTAAGATTTTTAATTATTTTAGTTATACTCTAAGAATTTAATTTCTTGGAGTAAAAAATCTTGCAATACGATGTATCTTATGATAATGATAAAGCTCTTTATACTACAATTCTTAACAATACCACTGAAGGTATTATCATTGTTGATGAAAAAATTAGAATCATTGAGTTAAATAAATCTTGCGAAGATATAACAGGATACTCCTTTAAAGAAGTAAAAAACAAAAATCCAAATATTTTTTCTTCAGAAACAATTTCCAGTGATAGATATAAAAAAATATGGAAGCAGATTTCTAAGAGTGGTTTTTGGATTGGTGAACTTCAGAATAGACATAAAAATGGAAATATCTATCCTATAATTATAAAAATCTATAAGTTTTATAATAAAAAATCAAAAAAACTTAATTACTTTGGAATATTTTCAGATATTTCATCACAAGAAAGAATGAATGACAATTTATTACATTTAGCTTATCATGACCCTTTAACAAATCTTCCAAATAGACTTAAACTTGAAGCACAATTAGAATATGTTGTGAATAACTCTAAACGAAATAATTTACAATTTGCAATTTTATTTTTAGACTTAGATGATTTTAAAATCATAAATGACACTTTAGGTCATTCAAGTGGTGATGAAGTTTTGATCTCCTTTGCTAATAAATTTAAAGAAATTATTAGAACGAATGATATGATAGCAAGAGTTGGTGGAGATGAATTTATTGTAGTTTTAAGTGATATTTCTAACTATTTATTCATTGAAAGAGTTTGTAGTAAAATTTTAGCCCTAGTAAATAAACCATTTAATATTAATAATACTAGTTTTAATATAGGTGTTAGTATTGGAATTGCAGTTTATCCGCAAAATGCCGATAATTATAAAGATTTAATTCATAATGCAGACTCGGCAATGTATTATGCAAAAAACAAAGGTAAAAATCATTTCAAATTTTATTCAAAACAAATGAATAAAAATCATAATTTTCAAGCTGAAAAAGAAATAGAACTTTTTAATGCTATTAAAAATGATGAATTTATTATTCACTTTCAACCAGAAATTGATCTTAAGACTAATAAAGTTTTTGCCTTAGAAGTTTTATCTAGATGGAAAAAAAATAATAAAGTAGTTATGCCTAATGATTTTATATCAGATTTAGATAATACAAATCATATAATAGAGTTTGAAAAACAAATCCTAATAAAATCCTGTAAACAGTTAAAACTTTGGCAAGATAGAGATATCTATCATGGTGTTATTTCTATTAATATTTCTGGAAAACATCTAGAAACAGGTGATTTATATAAGCTAGTTGTAGATGTGTTAAAAAGTCACAAGTTAGAAGCAAAATACTTAGAATTAGAATTTAATGAGTATGATGTAATGAAAATATCAACAAAAACACTTTTTACATTAAATAATCTATCGGTATTGGGAGTTAGTTTATCTATAGATAATTTTGGAAAAGGTTTTTCTTCTTTTAATTATTTAAGAGAATGCTCAATTTCAAAACTAAAAATTGATAAATCATACATTGATTCTTTAACAAAAGAAAATAATGATGAAGATATTGTTAAATCAATTATTGATTTAGGTATTAATATGGGATTATCTGTAATTGCTGAAGGTATAGAAGTTCCTTTACAAGATGAAATTATAAAGAAAAATTCATGTACTAAAGTTCAAGGCTTTTTTTATGCAAAACCAATGGATAGTAAAGAGTTTGAACATTGGTACAAAAATTTCAATCAATTAAATATAAAAGCTTAAGTTTAGATATAATATCAAAAAATTATAATAAAAAAGGCTTTATCATTTCTACAAATATAAAAGAAGATGAAAAATTCTCAAAATTAAAACTTCCAGAAGAGTTCTTAAAAAACCTTGAATCTTTAGGTTTTGACAAAATGACAGAAATTCAAGCAAAATCTTTACCTTCACTTTTAGATGAAAAAGATGTAATTGCACAAGCAAAAACAGGTTCAGGAAAAACTGTTGCTTTTTCTATTCCTATTGTTCAAAAACTTGATGTAAAAAGATTTAGAATACAATCAATTGTACTTGCACCTACACGTGAACTTGCTAATCAAATTGCAATTGAAATTAGAAAACTATCACGACATATTCATAATGTAAAAGTTCTTACACTTTGTGGCGGAGTTGCATATAGACCTCAAGTATCATCACTTTTTCACGGAGCACATATAATTGTTGGAACTCCAGGAAGAATTTTAAAGCATATAAATGAAGAGAATATCAATTTAAATGAAGTTAATACTTTAGTTCTAGATGAAGCTGATAAAATGCTTGATATGGGTTTTTTAGAAGATATTGGACTTATTATTGATACACTTCCAAAAAATAGACAATCTATGCTATTTTCTGCAACATACCAAGAAAATATTGATAATTTAGCTAAGTTTGTTACAAAAAATCCATTAAATGTAAAAAATGAAAATGAAGAAAAAACTATAATTGATCAAAAGCTTTATGAAACAAATCAAGATGCAAAAACATCGATTATCCCTTCTTTAATCTCATCAAATAAAGCAAAATCTGTGATTATTTTTTGTAATACAAAAATACAATGTGATGCCTTAAGTGATGATTTATATGACTTAGGACTTGATGTATTAACTCTTCATTCTGATTTAGAACAAAAGCAAAGAGATGAAACAATTATCTTTTTCTCAAATAAATCTTATCCTATTTTAATTGCAACTGATGTAGCTTCAAGAGGTCTGCATATTGATGATATTGATTTAGTAATTAATTATGATTTAGCACGAGATGTAGAAACTCATACACATAGAATTGGAAGAACTGCAAGAGCAGGTAAGGGTGGTTTAGCTATTTCTTTATTTACAATTGATGATGAGGATAAAATAGAAGATTTAAAAGCTGATTTTGATAACTTGCAGTTTGAAAGAGTCGAACACTTAGATGATGATTTATCATATAAAATTGATAGTGATTACAGAACACTGTTTATAAATGGTGGAAAAAAACAAAAAGTAAGAGCAGGTGATATTTTAGGAGCCCTTACAGCAGGTGTTGGACTTGCTAAAGATGATATAGGAAAAATAAACTCTCTAGATTTTTGCTCTTATGTAGCAGTAAAAAAAGAAGTAGTGAAAAAAGCTTTAGATGGCTTAAGTAATGGTAGAATTAAAGGTAAATACTTTAAGATTTATGAAAAATAGTGATTCAATAGTTAGCCAAAAGGCTAACTATTATGAATCTTGATTGATAATATGTACATCTCTTTGTGGGAAAGGAATTGATATATTTGCTGCATCTAATGCATTTTTAATATCTTCTCTTACACCAAAATAAACATCCCAGTAATCATCTGTATTACACCAAGGCATTACAAGTAAATTAACTGAAGAATCAGCTAATGCATTTACTCCAACTGCACAAGCAGGGTCTTTTAATACTTTGTCATTTTTAGCAATTGTATCAAGTATTACTTTTTTAGCATCAGCTATATTACTATCATAAGAAATACCAATTTCCATATCAACTCTAATAGTACCATTTGCAGTTACATTTGTAATTGAGTTAGAAGAAACTGCTGAGTTTGGTAAAATTACTGTTTTATTTTGGAACGTTGTTAAAACAGTATTAAAGATTTGAATTTCTTTAACAATTCCTAATTGACCTTGTGATTCAATTAAATCACCAATTTTATAAGGTCTAAATACTAATAATAATACTCCTCCTGCAAAGTTTGCAAGTGAACCTTGTAATGCTAAACCAATAGCTAAACCAGCAGCACCCAGAACAGCTACAAATGAAGTAGTAGCAATTCCTACCATTGAAGCAACAGAGATAAATAGTAATATCTTTAATCCCCATGATGTTAAACTTTGTAAAAATGGAATTAAAGTTTCATCTGTTTTTGAAGCAACTAATGCTTTACCTAATACTTTTGTTACTGCACTAATAATCCATAGTCCAATGATTAATGTTACAATTGCAAGTGCAAGCTTAGGTGCATATTCCATTGTTAAATTAACCGCAGTTGATGCGTATTTCTCCATATCCATTTCCATGTAATAATCCTTTTTGTGTATTAAATAATAATATATGAAATTATAGTGAAATTAATGTGTAACATTATTAAGTTATGATAAAATCTCAAAATTTTAAAAAAGGAATAAAATGAAATCAGCATCTGCTAGACACTTATTAGTTGAAAGTGAAGAATTCTGTAATGAATTAAAAGAAAAAATTGCAAACGGAGAAAAGTTTGAAGATCTTGCAAAAGAACATTCAAAATGTCCATCAGGTCAAGATGGTGGGAACTTAGGTGATTTTCATCAAGGACAAATGGTTCCTGAATTTGATGCAGTAGTATTCAATGAAGCAATCAATGTTGTTCATGGTCCAGTTAAAACACAATTTGGATACCACTTATTAGAAACTACTTCTAGAAACGACTAATTAGAAAACTTAATACTTCTTTTATTTAATTTTATTATAATAAATAAAAAGGAGTATTATGAAATTATTACTATTAATCTCAACACTTACAATAAGTTTATTCGCAGGCTCAATAAACTTTGAAAAAGATTTATCTACTGCTAAACAAAAAGCAATTGACTCAAATAAAAAACTTATGATTATGTACTCAACACCTACTTGTCCGGAGTGTAATTACATGAAGAAAAAAGTTTTAAAAGATAAAGAAATTGTATCTTTTGTAAATGAAAACTTTGTATCTGTTATTATGGATATTAAAGAAGATGAAAAAAATCTACCTTATAAATTTATTGGTATTCCAACTTTTTATTTCTCAAATGCAAAAACAATGGAACTTCTATCAAAGAAAATAGGTGGAACAAGAGAAAAACAATTTTTACAAATTGTTCAAAATGTGAAGTAAGGTCAAGAATATGAAATATCTATTAATATTAACATTTTTAATATCTTCATTATTCGCTTATGAACAAGCAGACTTAGATAAATTTTTAAAAACAAAAGATTGTCAAGAATGTGACTTAAGTGGTGCAGATTTAAGTAAAAAAGATTTAAATGCTGCAAATTTAAGTGGAAGTGATTTAAGTGGGGCAAACTTAAGCGACACTAATTTAGTAAAAGCTAATATGTGGGGTGTAAATCTTGAAAATGCAAATTTAATTAATACAAACGCAAGAGCTTCAAATCTTACTGGTGCTGATATCATAAACATAAAATGTGATAATACAACATTTAAAGGTACAAATTTTGCAAATGCAACATTTGAAAATGTAAAGTGTACAAATCTTTCAATTTGGTCTGCTAACTTTTTAGAAACTAGTTTTGAAAATACAGATTTCGAAAATGCAGGTGGAGCTTATGCTATTTTTAGAGATGTTGATTTAAGCCAATTAAATATAGAAGGTGCAATTTTTTGGAATGCAAAGTTTACAGATTCAATTGTTAAAAAAGAAGATTGTAAGCATTTAAAAAATGAAGAAGCAATTTTAAAAAATGTAGAGTGTGAGTAACTTAAATTAATTTAAGTTCTTACACTTTTTCTTCTTCTTTTTCTACTTCTTCATCCCATAAAATTGAAACACCATATTCTTTATCTGGTATTACATATTTAAAATACTCACTAGTACCTTTTCTTCCATGTAATCTTATCGTAGCTTGACCATCTTGTAGAAGTTTTTTCATTTCATATTGACTAAAACTTCGTTTATTCCATCGTAAAAAAGCATTTGAGTAAACTCTAAAAGTACATGTTGATTCTGCTGTAAATACAAATGATTCACTTTCATCATAAACTTTTTGTGCATGTTCACAAGTATAAAGTTTTATTTTCTTTCCTTGTGCAACAAAATCTCTTGCAATTACACTTCCCTCACAGTAGGGGCATTTTCCTAATATCATAATAATACTCTTTTGTTTAATTTAGAGTATTCTAACAATTTTTTTTTAGCTTTTTAAAAAATATCTCAAATTGTAATATTATGGAGCTAATCTTTTTATTGTCCATTCCCCATCTTCTTCTTTTTCATAAAGAAATCTATCATGAAGTCTATCTTGTCCACCTTGCCAAAATTCAATTCTTACAGGTTTAATTATATATCCACCCCAAAAGTCAGGAAAAGGAACTTCTCCTTTTACAAATTTTCTTTTTATTTCATCAAACTTTTGCTCTAGTAAACTTCTTGAAGTGATAATAGAACTTTGATGTGAAACCCAAGCTCCAATTTGACTACCCTTTGGACGTGAAAGAAAGTATTTTAAAGAATCTGTTGTTGATATTTTTTCAATAGTCCCTTCAATCTTTATTTGTCGCTCCAGTGGAATCCAAGAAAATAAAGATGAAGCTTGTGGATTCTCATCTATCTGTCTTGCTTTTTTACTTTTGTAATTTGTAAAAAATACAAATCCTTTTTCATCAAAAGTTTTAAGTAATACTGCTCTAACACTTGGCATCATATCTTTTCCAACTGTGGCTAACATCATTGCATTTGGTTCAGGCATTTGCTCATCTATTGCATCTTGAAACCATGTTTCAAACTGCTTAATTGGATCTTTATCTAAATCCGGAATATCTAAACCTTTTGTAGTATATTTACCTCTAATTGCACTTAAATCCAAAGCTTATCCTTTTTTCTTATTACCCAATTTTATCAAAATAATACTTTTTTTAATCATTAAAAAATGTCGAATAATATATCTTTTAACTCTTTTTTCATTTCTTCATTTAAAACTTTTTTATTTGAGTAAATATAAAAAGGAACTGTGTTTAACATGGATTGTTTAAGCCTTTTTCTTAATGTTGAAATTTCATCAATATTAATTAACTCTCCACCATCATAAAATGAAAACTCTTTTTCAAGACCAATATTAAAAGAGACTACTTGATATGAAAAAAATGTTTTATCATTAGTTTTTTCCCATTTTTTTGTAAAACTATCAAGTGCAAGTTCTAGTTTTTTTGCTTTTTCACCTTTTATATATCCAAAGCTTTCTCTAAATTTATATCTCTCAACTGTAGAAAATCCAAGAACTTTATAAAATTCATTTAGATTTTTCCATGGACTTCTAAATTTTCTTTTTCCAAATAATACTTCTTCAAAACAATAAAGGTATTTTTTATCTTCAGAACTTAATTCATCTTTTTCTTTTATTATAAAGTACTCATTTTTAAATAGTGAAATAAGCCAGTTTTCATCTAACATTGAAATTGTATCTAGCTTTTTTTCTATATTTCTATTATTAAAATTCCAAAGCATTGATATATTGTCAGATGTCTTTTCATTCATTTTTGGATTTTGAAAATACTTGATAGCAAGGTATTGAATTACATTTTCAAGTAAAGCATCAGTTTTTGCAATACCATGGTTAAAGATTACTTTTTTGTAAAGATTAAATCTCATCTCTAGCATATGCTCAATATCAATTAAGGACATATCAAAAAAGCTTAAGTAAAATTTTTCATTTTGTTTTACTAAAATAGCTTGTTTTGTAATTCTTATATGATCGTTTGGTCCTGTGATATATCCACTTGCAAGCATATCTCTATTAACGTAATCTAATCTATCAGCATCTACTGTGCTATCAATAAATCTATGTAAAACTTTAAAGTCAAAACCATAAATTGTTTTTTCTTCTAAAATATATAAACAAAGTTTTTCAATTAGTTTTATATATTTTTTATCATTAGATTTTTTTAATAAATCATTAACTTCATATTCAAATAATAATCTTAAAAATTCTTTTCCAATGGCTTCGTGTAATACCTCGTTTGAATTATTAGTAATTTTCTCATAATTGTTTTTAAATTCAATCTCTTTTTCAAGTAAAACTTCTTGATTTTCTTCTTTTTGAATAATTCTTGAATAAACTTTTTTCAAAGCATTTTCAGCTTGATGAGAGAAGGGTAGGTGTCCTACATCATGAAGTAATCCAACAATTCTAATAGTTTGTAATATAACTGTATATGCTGTTGAGTGAGCTTTAGATTTAGTAGGTACATTAAATTGATATAAAGCTTTATTATCAAAATAATCCATTGTTTTTAAATCTAAATTTAAATTTTCATCTTTTATGATTTTTTTAATTGCACTTTTTAATGATGATAAAAAATCATCTCTTGTTAGTTTATCAGCATTTAAAAGAGAGTTTTTAAACATAAAAGATGCTAAATGCATAGTTCCAAGAGAGTGAATAAATCTCTTGGTAGTAATTGATGGATATGAAAAATATGCAAGTGCATTTTGTGTAATAAATTGTAATCTATTTACTATTTTTGTTTGAAGAATTTTATCTTCTAATTTTGTGTATTCAATATGATTATATATCGTATCATTTATTAATCTATTTTGTATTTTAAATCCTTAATTTACTGCTTTTTATTTTCAAATATTCGCTCTGTAAATTGTGCAAATTTACCACGAACTGCTTTATCTAATTCTATTGCAAACATCTTTAATTCTGGATGAGTTTCATTAGTTTGTTTAAGTAATGTAGTAAGTCCATTATTGTACTTATTTAAATACAAATTATCTATTTGTCTATTTGAACCAATTACAATTGCCATACATGATTCATCTAATCTTGAAAGTATCAGTTGTGTAGTTTTTTCACTAGAATTTTGCCATTCGTCCATAATTACAATTGATGAACTTAAAGTTCGTCCTCTAGCTTCTCCTGGCCATAAAGTCTCAATAGAATACTTGGCTTGAAGTTCAGATATCTTTGTCTGTATTGATTCTGGATTATCCTTACTTTCACTTTTTTTTAGTTGTTTTTTTGCAATAAACTCTAAAGTATCTTGAACAGCCATATTATAAACTCTAAATTTCTCATCATTTCCACTTAAATATCCGATATCCTCGCCTTTATCAAGTGATTCTATAGAGTTTCTAACATATACTATTTTGTCATAAAAACCTAAGTCTATTAATCTCATAGCACTTACAATTGACATCAAAGTTTTACCACTTCCAGCTTTTGCATCAATTACAAGTAGTTCAAACATATTTGAAATAATAGCTTTTGTAAATAGTTTTTGTTTTAAATTTACAGGTTTTATACTAAGCGCTTTAAAATCTGTATCTTTTAATGTATCAATTTGTTCATTGTAAATAACAGCATATTTACTATTCCCATCAGGGCTATTAAAGATATAAGAAAAATTTTCTTTCTCATAACTTTCATCAATTTTTAAAATATTTTTCTTATCCAAAGAATTAAACTTTGAAGAATCAAGTTCAAGAGTTTTTACAAAACCAAATTTTGGAAGTGTTGATTTATCATCATGTAAAGTTTCTGTTTTAATGCCTTTAAATAGTGCAAAAGTTCTAGCATAAACATCAAGTGAGAGAAAAATAGTTTGAGCACCTTTATAGTAATCTCTTGCTACACAAGCAGTTTCAATTATTCTTTTATCATTGCTTTCAGATAAATGAACTTGTTCAATCACTGTTTCATAAGTATCTTTTGAAATTATATCAATATTAATTTCATCATTAAAAAGTTTTACAACTTTAAATCCTTGTTTATAATCGACTTCTTTTATTTTCATCAAAGCTAAAAGTCTTGCAAAGCCTCTTGCGTAATATCCTAATTCATTTGACAGTTTTTTCTTATCCTCTAATTCAAGTAGAACTGTTTCAGGTATTACAATATGGTTAGTTTTATTTTGTGAAATTTTGTAGAGATTTTGCAAGTTTTGTAAGATGATATTTGTATCTAATACGTATATTTTATCTTTCATAAAAAATTGTAACATTTAAAAGTTACAAGCTAATAACAATTTAGGATAAAAAATAGATAATTGAGAAAGTTTTAATTTTGGAATTAAAGTTTAGGAGTGATCCTAAACTTTTGATAATCTTGAAAGTGCTTGGATCATTCCAATTGCAGTTTCTTCATTTAATGGTTTTTCATAAGTTGTTAAAAGCTCTCTTGCTAAAATATTTGCACCTAGATGCTGGAACTGTATTCTCATAGCTTGAAGACCTTTAGCTCCACCACCGCCACTGTGAGTTGCTAATCCAACAATTTTATCATTAAATGCATCTCTCCAATCTTTTGTAGCTCTAGATGTCCAAGCCATTGCATTATTAAGAACTGGTGGCATAACTCCATTATATTCAGGGGCAACAATGATAAAAGCTTTTAAGTCTAATATTTTTGTAGCTAAATCTAATACAGCTTCAGGTATTCCATTCTCTTCTTCTTCAATTGTGCTATATAATGGTAATCTTAAATCTACTAAGTTAATTAGTTCTACTTCGCAGTTTTCTTTTAGTGCTAATTCTTGAAGTTTTAAAGCTAATTTTTGATTGTTATTTGAACTTGCTACTAATATTCCAATTTTTGACATATATTATTCCTTATATTTTATATAAAATTTTTGTAATTATATCTAAGGAATACTTGAGTTAGTACCTAATAAATAGCTTTTGATTTAATAATATTGAAATTTGTTGATTTTTAATTAGTGTAGAATTTTAATTTAATAACACAGTGGTGCGAATGGTCGGAATCGAACCGACACTCCGAAACCGGAATTGGATTTTAAGTCCAACGCGTCTACCTATTCCGCCACACTCGCACTGTTTGGTAGTTAATTCATTTGTGTTATTAATATTAAAAAATGGTGGCTCGAGACAGAATCGAACTGTCGACACAAGGATTTTCAATCCTTTGCTCTACCGACTGAGCTATCGCGCCATTAATGGTGGGAAGAGAAGGATTCGAACCTTCGAAGCCGTAGGCGACGGATTTACAATCCGTAGGATTTGACCACTCTCCAACCTTCCCGAAAATACTTAAAACAATGGATGGGGTAGAAGGATTCGAACCTTCGAATGACGGCACCAAAAGCCGTTGCCTTACCACTTGGCGATACCCCAATCGTTTAAGTGGCAGAATTATAATTGCTTTTTGTTTAAAGTTAGCTAAAATTTTAAGTGAATTAATTAAAAAGCTTAAAATTTATAAGCAAGCTTTACTTGTGATGATTTTTCTTCTTTATTATGTGCAATAAAAATACTTGTATTATTATTTAAATAATTTGAAAACACAGCACCACTTAAAGCTCCAAGAACATTAAATACCATATCTTCATTTGAAAATTCATCATCTGTTAATTCTTTTGCCAAACCTGGAAGTGATCCAATAGCTGTTGCATAAGAAATTGTCTCAATATCATCAAATTGTTGATAATTCTTATGAAGTATTGTCTCACTAGCAAGTCCAAAAATTGCTGAAAACCCAAAATGTTTAATAGAGTTTGAATCTGCAGCATTTAAGCTAATTGCACTTAAAACTGATATTGCTAATATTTTTTTTAATGATTTCATTTTTATCCTTTTATTCATATGGTGTAATAACTGGTGGAAACTGTTCAAATGATTTTTTAATAGCATTGGCAATTAATTTTTTATTTTTATGATTTTGAAGTGGGTTTGAGAACTGTAAAAACTCGATTGAACCTTGTTCGGTTTTTTCTCTTTTATAAACAAAGGCAACTTTTTTACCAAGTTTAACTGCATTGTCATATAATACTTTTGCATATTCTTGAATATAAGGGAACTCTTTAGAAGAAATTTTATCTCCCCATGCAAAAAATACAAATTTACCACTTGGAATCAAATTTGCAGCATCTAAATACATGATTTCTCTTTCAAACTCTGTGTTTTGAGCTGAATTATAAATTTCTAAATCATCATTAAATTTCATTAGTAGAGTTGAGGCATCAATATTTTGCTCATTTAAATTAAATAAGTTTCTAATCTCAACTATTTTACCTGCACAATGTTCTCTCATTGCTTGTTTAAAAATAGTGATATATGTTTCAGCTTTTAACTCAACCATATCTCCAAAGCTATCAAAATCTTGATCTAAAAGGTAGTTGTTTGAATCGTATCCTACAGGAGTTACTACAGGGTTATATAAATAAACTGTACCTATTACATTTTTCTTTTTTTCTTTTGCTGATTTAATCTTTGCTTTTAGCTCTTTTGGTGTTATTACTTCATCTTCTGCACCAAAATACATGTAACTTGATGTTACGAAAATCTCTTCATATTTAGTTTCAATCGTTCCAAAATATTGCATAAAATTCCTTGTTTCTTTCTATTTGGATATTAACAAATCTTAGTATATAGTTAGCTTATACTAAGATTATTTGCTCTTTTGATAAACTCTTAAGTTTGCACATTCTTTTAAAACTTCTTCATAATATTTTGTATTTGAATATTCATCTTTTAATTTATCGAAATATTTTCCATAATTATTATTTATATAGTTATTATATACTTTATTTTTTGTATATGACCACTGTCTTTTTAAATCATAAGAGCTTATTTCTTTTGTATTAAAATAATGGTATTTAGATTTTTCTGAAAAGTTTATATCAAAAAGTGCAAGTTCTGATTTTGCTAACATATATGTAATTTTTGCTTTAAATTCATCTTTTTTTGAATATTTCAATGCTTTTTCATAATATTTTATAGAATTATTAACTTTTTGCAATTCTAATTTTTTATTTCTAAATGAATAAACACTTCTATATTCAGTAGTAATTTTATTAGAGTTACCAAAATAACTTAGATTATATATCGCATTTGCATATAGATAATTATCCATTACACTATTTGGATTGTTTTTTAAGATTTTTTTAATTTGGGTTATTTTGTCTAAAAACTCTTTTATTGTATATGTTTGAGTTTTTCCTGAGCGATTATTTCCTCTAATTGAAACATTAAAAGGGTTGAACTTAATTATTTCATTTAAATATTCACTTTTTATTTTTCTTGCTTTTTCAAATTGTAAATTATTAATCAATAGTTTAATCTTAGTTCTTTTTAAACTTTCATCAAATAAATATTTATCCTTTACTTTTTTTATTTTTGATTGTTCTTTGTATCTTTCTTTTAGGTATTCATCTATTTTTGATTTACTTTTTGTTTTAATAAATTGATTAAATTCATTTAAAGATTGCAAAGAAAAAGAGCTATTATTCAAATAATTTATATTAGCACTTAGAAATTCTTTGAATTTGTTATCTTGTTTTTTATATAGTTTTTCTAAAATTACAAAGGTATAATCATTTGTAGCTTTTGTACATTCATTTGTATTGCTTGATAATTGTATCATCTGTGAATAGATGTCATTTTCTACTTGAGTATCTATACTTTTTAGTTGATGTAAATTTACAAGATAGTTAAATGTTTGAACTTCATGATTGTTTCTTAATGTTAAAAGTTTGCTTGCTATATTTTTAGCTTTTTTTAAATTATTTGTATACAAGTTAAAATAACCTAGTGCTAAATTAACTAAATACATATCATCTTTTTTTATTGTTTGAAGATAATTAATAAAATCTTGTGTTGGAAAATTACGTACATAAAAATCTTGAGTATCAAAGAAGTGCTGTGAATCTAATAATGCTCTATATAAAAGAAAATCAAACCAAATAGAGTTTTTATCTATTTCATAAATATTTTTTAATTCTTCAATTATATTACTATTTTTATTTAAAGCACGAAGAGTAATAAGTTTTGTCTTTTCAAAATCTGTTGTTGGAATATTTATTAAATTATTCCATTGTTTAGCTGTTTTTATATGATGAAAATTATAATATGACAAATGCCAATTTACTTTGTTTTTATCAAAAAGTTTAGAAAACTCATATACACCTTTTTCTATATTATTATTTTTGATTAAAGCACCTGCATATATTCCTTGTATCCAATCTTTTACTATAGTTTTTTGCTTTGTATTTAAAAGATATTTATACTCTTTATATATTTTTAAAGGATTTAATTTTTTGTAATGAGCAAGTCTTATGCTTAAGTAAAAGTATCTAAGTTTTAGCCAAGGGTTTATATTTGTATTAATTCTTTTTATAGCTTCATTTATTAATAATTCTTCTTTTTTCTTTTCTTTTGTCTGTTTTTTCCCATAATAATAATTTGTTACGTACTCTTCTTGATTATGTACAAACTGCAAATATTTTTTTGTATTTAAATTCTTAATTAATGAAAGCTCTTTCCCTTTATAAACAATTTGTTCAATTGTTTCAAGATCTAAATTTTCATTTAAATCTTTTTTTAAATATGCTTGCCATTCTTTTAGATTGATTTTTTTTGCAGTAGTTTTATATTTGTAATTAATATCATTATAAACACTTGGACTATTTAAATTTTTATCAAGGTTAGAAAAAGGAAGTTCTCTTTGTTTTAAAAATACAAAGGATTTATCACTATAGTCCCATCCTGATGCACATGAGAATAAGCTAATATTAAAGCTAAGAAGAAGTATTAAAATTACTTTAATCATTTATAATCCTTTATTAATTTATCTAAATCATATTTGTTTTTATATTTTATTGTATAGAATATTATTTCATCAAAGTTATTTGAAGAAATTGAAAAAAAATCTTTTAATGCAGTTTTTATATCTTCTTCTTTTGAATCTTCGAATCTAAATATATCATTTTTGTAAATATATCTACCTTTGAAATAATCACTTTTTAAACACTTGTAAATATTAGGTTTTATCATCTCAAAGTTAGTTGAAAAATCTTTTTCATTTACTCCTTCTAATATTTCCAAAGCTTGCGTTTTTCTAAACCATATAGCTTGAGAATATAAAGGAAGAGCTAGTTTTAATTTTAAAGGATAAGTCTCAAAGTTATAGTGATATTTTTTTGCAATAGTATTATCTAAAATTGAATTTTTAGTTTCTAGTTTTGTAATTGTAGACATATTATAATACATTAATAAGCCATAATCAACTGGTGGAACACCTGTTCTTTTATAATATTTGATTTGATGTAATCGAATGGTTGCACTAATTTTTAAAGGAAGTTTTGATTTTAAATCTTCTAATAATTTAAAGTAATTAACTTTTGTTAAATCAGACCAATCACAATCGATTTGTACTTCTTGATACTTTATATTAATGTTTTTTAGTGTTTGAACTATACTTTTTGAGATGTCTTTAAAAGATAGATTTTTCATTGCTTCATTTGTTATATAAACAACGGGAACAAAGTTCTTGTTCGGATTTGTAATAAATCTTGTTTTTATTAATTCAATTTTATTAGAATACTTTACTTCAAGTACTTTGATATAAAGTTTATCTTTTATATTTGTTTGATTATAGCTATTTTTCCAATGATAAAAAGAATAGTTAAGCTCTTTATTTTTATCATTAAAAATAAAAAAAGCTATAAGTATAGTTCCAATAATAAGTAAAGATATAAAAATACTTTTTTTCATATTCTTAAAAAGCATTAACTTTATTTACTCTATTTTGTTTAAGCCATTCTTCTTGCATTTGTTTCATTTTTTTAGAGCTTGTTTTTTTACTAGAGTATTTTGATTTTGCAAAATTATTTTCATCACCTTCTTTGTAAACATAATCAAGATTTAATGATGCTTGCCAAATGGCACTTTTAACTCTAGTTGCTGCAACGTAATAAATATTTAACTCTTCTTGTAGTTTTAAAAATGATACTTTGCTTTTTGGATTTGATAACTCTTTTTTTGTAATAAAATCATCTGCCATAATAATTTGTTCATACTCTAAACCTTTTGATTTATGAGTTGTTGTAAAAATCAAATCAGCGTCTTTTTTGTTTGTTGTAATTTTTGTTTTAATCTTTTTATTGATTTCAAAAATATTATCTCCGTAAGTGTTGATGAACTTTATAATATTTAAATAGTCTTGATTTTTTGTATCTTTTGCAAATTGTTCAAGCTCTTGAATAGTTTCAAAATCTTTAATCTCATCAATTGTAATTTTGTCATTTTTCTTTTCTTTTAAATAAAAAATTGAATATACAGTTTGATTCATAAAAGAGTATGAATTATAACCACCTTCAAAGTATATTTTTTTATCATCTTGAATAAAGTGCACAATTTGTTGAATTAACCCAAAAGTAGAACGAGCAATTACACAAATAGGTTTTTTATAATCAATAGCTTTTTCACCTAAGTTTGTAGTTGTATCAACACCTGAGATTTTTAATAATTTTTTACTATTCATACCGTATAAAGTGTTTAAGTTTTTTTCTAAAACCTTTGCATAAGAATCACTAAACCTAAAACTTTTTGATAATTCATAACTTGGCAATTCTATTTTATTTAAAGCGTTTATTGCATATCTAAAAGAATATATTTGTTGAAAGGAATCACCTACATAAATACGCTTACAATTTTGTGCTTCAACAATTGCTATCATTACATCTGAAATATCTTGTGCTTCATCTACAAGTATCAAATCATAGCCTAAGTTTGTACTTACTTTTTTATTTAAATAAAACATTTTTAAGTAAAAATCATGAGTTGCATCTATGATTTTATTTTTCATAGCGGATAAGATATGTTTTAAATGATTTAGAGCCTTTTGTTCATCTTTGTTTAAAAGTTCAAGTATCTTTGCACTTAAATCACCTTGTTTTTTGTATGATTCTAAAAGTTTTAAATCAAGTGCTATTAATGATGAATTACAATAAAAATTAACCAAATCTTTTATAAGTGCAACATATTCAGCAACAGGATAATAGTTTGTTCTTTGATTAAAAGTTTGCTCATAACCATTTAAAAGTTTTTCAATTACTTGAATTTTTAAATCATGTGCTAAATTGTATTGATATGCACTTATTTTTTGATAGGCAAGAGAGTGAATAGTACTTACATTCATATGTGTTAGTTTATATTCATGAAGTTTTTTTTGAAGACTTGTTTGCAGGGATTTATTATATGCTAAATATAAAATTCTTAAATGAGAGTTTTTCTTTGCATATTCGAGCAAGGTTGTGGTTTTTCCACTTCCTGCTACTGCATTTATTTTAAACGACTCTTCTTTTGCATTTATTATATTTGTCTGCTCTTTAGTTAATGTCATTATTTAAGTAAATACTCTTTTATTATCTATCTTTTTGATATTTGAAAAATTATCTAGATAGTCTAAATAAGTAACTAAATATTTTCTACTCATTGGAAATTTTGCTTTAAAGTTTGCAATATCAATATGTCCATCTTCTTTTATGATTTCTTTCATTTTCATAATGATATTATTTAAACTCTCAGCATGAATAAAAAGATTATGTTGAAGTCTAACTACATGTTTTTTAGCAGTTAAAGATTTTAAAATATCATCACCTAATTTTCTATCTAAGTCTAATTCATCATAAATATTATATGGTGCAGTTGGTGTAATATCTTCTTTTTTTAATCTAGCTAAAAACGAATCTTCTAAGTTTTTAGCAAAGTTTTCGATTATGTTTGCATTTTTATATAAGTTATTATCTTTACTTAAAAAACCTTCATTTTCAAGTTCATCTAGTGCTGCTTGAATAAAAGAAGTACTTGCCCATTTTAAACGAAGTGCTATTGAAGCATTTGAAAGTAGGGCATAATTGTTTTTTGTATAAATTTCTCTAATTGAATCTACAATTAACTCTTTTGTTTCAATTGGATAAATTACAAGCTCTTTTTCATCAATAAATACATTTTCTAAATTTTTAGCAAATTCTATTGCTTCTGTGTGTGAAAGTGCAAATCTTTGAGCTGAAGATATTATTCCTAAGCCTTTTTTATGTGCTTGAAGCAGTTCATAATATGCATCTTTAAAGTTATTGTTTTCTAAGTGTTCTAAAAGTTGTCTTTTTTGATTTTTTTTCATTGGATCAATAATTGGATTTAAAACTTTTCCTCCACTTATAGTTTGATTTCCTTGTCGAATAATTAGTTTTTCTGCAAATATTGTAAAAAGCTTTTCATCTGCTTTAATAGTTGCAAATCCACTTTCAAGCTCTTGTGTTGAATCAAATAGTAAAACCTTTGCTTCAAGTTTTTTTGCACCTATAAATATTGTATATGATTTATTATGATGAAGTTTCTTTCCCTTTAAAGCTTTAAAAGAAATATCAATTTCATCAAAACCACGAACGTGACCTTTTTTTGTAATTAAATCACCTCTTTTAATGTTTGAGCTATTTACACCTTGTAAATTTAAAGCTGCTCTATTTGAGATATTTGCTTCAAGCACGTTTTCATTATGTACTTGAATATTTTTGATTTTTGATTCTTTTTGTGCTTCACAAATAAATACTTTTTCATTTAATTCTAACTTTTTCCCTAAAACAGTTCCTGTTACAACTGTACCAATACCTTTAGGAGAAAAAACTCTATCAACATAATATCTAAAGAAGTTTTCTTCTTGTTTCGTTGAGTTTTTAATAGTGAATAGATTGTTTTTTAGTTTTTCTATTGATTCAGGTTGAAAGATTGAAACTTCTTGAGTAAATTTAATATCAAAATCAAACTCATTTAAAAAAGCTAATGATTTTTCTTTTGTTTTTTCAAGCTCATCACTACTTACTAAATCACTTTTTGTAATAACTAAAATTAAGTTCTTGATTCCAAGTAAATTTATAATTTCAATATGCTCAACAGTTTGAGGCATAATTCCTTCGTACGCAGAAACAACAAGCATTACATAATCAAAACCAAAAGCACCTGCAATCATATTTTTTACAAGTTTCTCATGACCAGGTACATCAATAAAAGCAATATTTTGCTGTCCACGACTTAAATTTGAAAAAGATAAATCAATAGTGATTCCTCTTTGTTTTTCTTCATTTGTAATATCACCTTCGTAGCCATTTAGTGCTTTAATTAAAGCAGTTTTACCATGGTCAATATGTCCTGCTGTTCCTATAATTATATTTGCCATTACTTAAATACCTTTGTTATAATTGCTTCTATTTTATATATTTCATTCTCTTTTATACTTCTAAAATCAATTAAAACTTTTTCATTTTCAATTCTTGTTATTAAATTTTCTTTTCTAAACATTTGTTCAATTTTATTTGCTTTATAATTTTTATATGAAATGCTTAAAGCAACTGTAGGTATTTTTTTATTAGGAGTTGTTCCTCCACCTATTAGTGTTTGTGTATGAATAACTTCACATTCGCAAAGTTCATTTATACTTTCTTTTAAACTCGTAGCTCTTTTTTCTAATTCTATAACAGAAGTATTTAGCATTTTTAAAGTTGGTATATCATCAAGTTTGTTTTCTAAATATGAAGTTAAATTATCTTCAAGTAGTGCAAGTGTGATTTTATCAACTCTTAGCATTCTTAAAAGTTGATTTTGTTTGATTTCTTCAATTAACTCTTTTTTACCAATAATAACACCAGCTTGAACAGAACCTAAAAGTTTATCACCTGAGAAACTTAATAAGCTTGGATTATATTGCATGATTTTTAAAATTGAAGGTTCAGCTTGATCTAGATTAAAAGGCAAATCAATCATATGCCCACTTCCCATATCATAGTAATCAATTACATTTTTTTCTTTTGCAATTTCTACTACTTCTTCATAATCAACCTCAGAAGTAAATCCTTCTATTGTATAGTTTGATTTATGAACTTTCATAAGCATTGAAGTGTTTTCATTTACAGCGTTTCTATAATCTTTTGGATGTGTTTTATTTGTAGTTCCAATTTCTTTTAAGATAGCTCCACTTTGGCTCATTACATCAGGAACTCTAAAACTTCCACCAATTTCTACAAGCTCACCACGACTAACTACTGTTACTTTGTTTTTTGAAAAAGTATTTAGTACTAAGAATACTGCACTTGCATTATTGTTTACAACAATTGCGTCTTCACAACCTGTTAGCGCTTGTAAAGTTTTTACAATATGAGAGTATCTTTCACCTCTTTTACCTTTTTGTAAATCATATTCTAAATTGTTATAAGAAGTTGCAATTTTCATTGCTTTATTAAAACTCTCTTCATTTATTAGTGAGCGTCCTAAATTTGTATGAACAATAATTCCTGTTGCATTTATCACGCTTTGAAGAGAGGGAGATATTAATGAATTATATTTATTTATTACACTTTGAACAAGCTCTTCTTCATTTATTGTATCAATTTTATTACTTAAGATATCTTCTCTTAAATTAACTATTAATTCTTTTGATAACTTTGTTATAAGAGATTTTGAAAATCCGTTAAACTTTTTGTTGTTGATAAACCTATCAACTTTTGGAATACTTTTTAGTAGACTCATAATTAACTCTTTCAGATGGTTTTAAATCTAAATAATGTAAACTTCTATATCAAAAGTGGGGGGCATGTGACCCTGGTGGGCACCGCAGGTTTCAACCCTGATCGGCGGTTTACGTGTGTACGCCGCGGTAGGTTCAATTCCTACGCCTTCTCGCCACTTTATCTACAATTATTTGATTCATTAATTTTTATGGATTGTATCTAAACAAAAATCAACAAAACCTTAATATTTTGATATTGAAACTATCGATAAATTAGATTCAAAAGACTTATTATTACTTTAACTTATTTTAAAACTAATAGTTCTAGTTAACATAATATTAGACTTAAGTATTATTTTCCCGTGCTAAGGAAATAGTGAGTTTCGCACCTTTATATTTAACATTATCAACTTCAAAAGTGTCATTAAATACACTTATCTTACCATTTAGATGTTTATTTACAATTTCTTTTGACATAAATAGTCCAATACCTGTCCCTTGAGACTTATGTTTAGTTGTAAAATATGGTTCAAATATTTTGTCGATAATATCTAAAGAAATACCTTCTGCATTATCAAGAATTTCTATATGTACATTTTCTTCATCTTGGTATGTTTTTATCTGAATAACTTTTTTTTCTTTCTTATTTAAAAGTGCATCTTTTGAATTATTGATTATATTTAATAATACTTGAACGAGTTCATTTTCATAAGTACTTATTTCAAAATCATCAATGATTTTTATTAATTCAATTTCATTATTTTTAAGTTGGCTATTGACAAGATTTAGAGTTTTATCTATTAAGTAGCTTATATTAAATGTAGTGACTTTTATATTTTTATGATTAAAGAAACCTCTGAAGTCATCAATTGTTTGTGATAAATATTTTGTTGTACTAATTATATTATCCATTGCATAAGTAAAATCTTCATCACTTATAATACCAAGCTCTTTTTCTAGTTTTAACCCCGAGGCTAAAACTGATATTGATGATAAAGGTTGTCTCCATTGGTGTGCAATATTTCCAATCATTTCACCCATTGAAGCAAGCTTTGCTTGTTGGAATAATAGTTTTTCTTTTTGTGCTAACTCTTGATTCTTTTTATTTAATTCTGTTACGTCATTTGCAATTACTAATATAAAGTTTTCATTATGCTGATTTTTGAAAGGTTTTTTAATAGACATGTAATTTTTTACTTCATTTGTTTTTACGTCTATTGAATCTTCATATACAATTTCTGTTTTTTTACTATTCATAATTTCTTGAACATTTTTTTTGAAGAATTCTGCTAATTTTTTATCTGGAATAAAATCTCCATCATCTTTTCCTATCATTTCATCTGGTGTTGAATTATATAGCAAAGCGGTTGCTTTGTTCACAAGTACAAATTTAGCATCATAATCTTTCAATACAATAGGATTTGGATTTTCATCTATTACAGTTTTTAAAAGTTTGGATTGTTCTTTTATTTGATTTCTCATATTGATTGTTTCACTTATATCAACAATCATCCATAAGAAGAGATTTTCATTTTTTGAAGGATTCCCAGATATCTTAGCCCAAAAAGTGCTTCCATCTTTCTTTTTAAATTCATATTCAATACTTACAGGTTCATTTTTTATAATTTTTTCAAAAGCAATCTTTCTAAAATCATTAAAATAACTATTATTTATATGAAAATTACTAGTGTCTTTCCCTATTATTTCATCTTTTGTATAGCCATATAATTTACAAAATGCATTATTGACTACTCTAATAGTTCTTTCTTTATCTACTACAATTATTGCGACAAATTCATTGTCAAAAACATCATCAAGAATTTCATTTTTGTGTATCTGTGAGAAATTATCCATTTATTACACCTTCAAATTATTTTATCTTTAACTGTGTGAAAAATAACTTAAGGTAAATGAATAAAAATAATAAAAAAAGAGTTAATATTTAAATATCAACTCTTAATTTAAAGTAGTGTTTTTAGTGAACTATAATATCTTTAGCACCTTTTGGTATGACTTCTCCAATAATAGAAGCATAACCTAAAGATAAATCTTCGATTTCTTTGATATATTCTTTAGCATCATTTCTATCCATTGCAATTAGTAATCCACCAGAAGTTTGTGCATCACATAAAATAGTCTTACAATAGTTAGCTAATCCACTCATATATAAAACTTTATCTTCCATATATTTCATATTCTTTTTTGTTCCCCCAGGAATTACATTATCTTCTGATAATGCAATTGCATCAGTTACTAAAGGAACAGCTGAACACTCAATTGAGAAAGATGTAAGTTCATTTACTGATTCTAAACTATGACCTAATAATCCAAAACCTGTAATATCTGTACAAGAACTCACGTCATATTTTCTCATTATCTTAGATGGAAGATAATTTAAAGAAGCCATAATATCAGCACAATGTCTTGTAACTTTTTCTTCTAATAAATCTCTTTTTATAGCTGTTGTTAAAATACCCATTCCAAGAGGTTTTGTTAAAATTAAAACATGACCTATTTTAGATGTGTTATTTCTTACTACATCATTTGGATGAATTATTCCTGTTACTGATAAACCATAATACATTTCAGGTGATTCAATTGTATGTCCACCTAATAAAAGTCCACCACATTCTTTTATTTTTTCATTTCCACCATTTAGGATTTCACCTAAAGCTTCTGAAGATAGGTTTTTCTTATCAAATCCAACAATGTTTAAAGCTGTTTTTACTTCAGCTCCCATCGCAAAAACATCTGATAATGAATTAGCTGCTGCAATTTGTCCATAAATATATGGATCATCTACAACAGGAGTTATAAAATCTAATGTTTGAACAATGGCTTGGTCTTCATTTATTTGATAAACACTAGCATCTTCTGCTGTGTCAAATCCTACTAAAATTTTTTCATCTTTTGGAGAAAGATTACAAAGAGTTTGTTTAAGATCCCCCGGACCCATCTTTGCAGCTCATCCAGCAGCTTGAACGAATTTAGTTAGTTTATATTCGTTGTTCATTGATTTCCTCTTTTAGATTTTTTTCTTATTTGTGGATTTTACATCTTTTTATTTTAAATAGTTATTAATAAAGAGTAAAAAGTAAAAAAAAATTTACCATTTAATCTTTTGTTTACTATTCATATTGTATTATTTCGTACAAAATAGCATTTAGACCTAAGGTTTAGGTTTGACATAAAGAAATGATTATTTAAAATCTACTTTATATCTTAATGTATGCTTCAAATTATTGAGGTTTTTTCATGAAAAAAATACTTATTTCATTCTTAGTACTTTCATCAGTACTATTTTCACAAACATTTACTTTCACAGCGATTCCAGATCAAGATGAAACTAAATTAAAAGAAAGATTTTCAAAATTAGCTGTTTATTTAACAAAAGAGTTAAATGTAGACGTTAAATTTGTTCCAGTTAAGTCATACTCAGCATCAATTGCTGCGTTTAGAAACAATCAAGTTCAATTAGCATGGTTTGGTGGATTATCAGGTGTTAAAGCTAGATTAATCGTTCCTGGTTCTGTTGCAATTGCACAAGGTGTTGAAGATCCAGAATTTCATTCTTATATCATCGCAAATTCATCAACTGGCTTAGAAAAAAGTGAAGCATTCCCAGCAGGAATTGCAGATAAAACATTTACTTTTGGTTCAAAAGGTAGTACAAGTGGTAGATTAATGCCAGAATATTTCATCAGAGAAAATATGAAAAAAGCTCCAAATGATTTATTTAAAAAAGTTGGTTTCTCTGGAAATCATACTAAAACTATTTCACTAGTTCAAAGTGGTGCTTATGAAGTTGGTGCCGTAAACTTTAAAGTATGGGATAGAGAGCTTAAAGCTGGAAATATTGATACTTCAAAAGTAAAAGTTTTATGGAAGACTCCTGCTTATCCTGATTATCAGTTCACAGCTCATGGTAACTTAGATGAAGTTTATGGTGCTGGATTTACTACTAAACTTACAAACGCATTATTAAATTTAAAAGATAAAGCAATCTTAGATGCATTCCCAAGAGCTGCATTTATTAAAGCTAAAAATGCTGATTTTGACCCAATTTTAAATGTTGGAAGAAAAATAGGTTTAATAGACTAATTATTATGGCATTTTATTTACAAAATGAATCTATTTCATATTTTGATACAGTAATCTTAGACTCTTTATCTTTAGAGATAAAAAAAGGAGAAAAGGTTGCTTTATTAGGTAAAAGTGGAAGTGGTAAATCCACACTTATAAAAAGACTTTATGAACTTAAAAAAGATGAGTCTTCATATATTCCACAAGAATTAGGTTTAGTAAATAATTTGTCAGTTTTTCATAATGTCTATTTAGCAAGATTAGATGATTATTCAACTTTTTATAATATTAGAAATCTAATCAAACCAGCTTCAAAAGAAGTTGACCAAATCAAGAATATACTTATTGATTTTGATTTAGAAGATAAGATTTTTGTAAAAAACCATGACTTATCAGGTGGTCAAAAACAAAGATCAGCAATTGCAAGGTCAATTTATAATCAAAAAGATATCTTATTAGCTGATGAGCCTATATCTGCTTTAGATGAATATCTAAGTTCAAAAGTTCTAGAAGTTTTAAATCAAAAATTTGAAACAATTGTTTGTGCCTTACATAACGTTGATTTAGCAGTAGAGCATTTTGATAGAGTAATTGGTCTTAAAAATGGAAAAGTACTTGTTGATAAGAAATGTACTGAATTAACAAACGAAGATAGACAAAAGTTATATTATGTCTGTGACTAAAAATACTAAAGTTTCTGTATTATTTATTTTTATAGGAATTCTTTCTTTTATTCTTGCTGATTTAGAAGTATCAACTGTTGATACAACTCAACTTACAAAAGATTTTTTTTATTCTATTTTTGATTTAAAATTTAATGATTATTCAATTTTATTTGATGCATTTTTAAATACTATTTCAATTGCAATATTAGCAATATTTTTTTCTTCTATTATTGGATTTTTTTTAGCACTGTTTTTTAATTTTTTATTAGTGCGAATTTCATTAGCAATTACAAGAGCAATACATGAGCTTTTTTGGGCTTTGATTTTTTTACAAATATTTGGTCTTAATACATTAACAGCATTACTAGCAATTGTAATACCATATAGTGCGATTTTAGGAAAAGTATACGCAGAAATACTTGAAGAGCATGATACCTTTCCTAAAGTTTTACGAGGTAAAGATGCCTTATCTTACTTTTTATTTACAAAAGTACCTGATGCTTTTCCACACTTAATATCTTACACACTTTATAGATTTGAGTGTGCTTTACGTTCAACTGCTATTTTAGGTTTTGTTGGAATTACGACACTTGGGTACTATTTATCATCATCATTTATGCAAGGAATTTATTCTGAAGTATGGATGATTTTAATTTCATTTTATATTGTAATTGCAACTATTAAATACTGGTTTACAAAGTACTCTTTTCCTTTTTTAGTTATTGCTTCATTTTTTTATTTAGATGATTTTAAAGGTTTTAATTTTGATAATTTAATCAGATTTGTTACAAATGATATTGTGCCTCATCCAATTAGAAATGATTTAGGTTTTGAAAAAACTCTTTCTTGGTTTTCAAATATTTTTACAAATGAGATAGTTCCAGGAACTATTAATACAATTGTTCTAACACAATTATCACTTGTATTAACAGCAGTTTTAGCTTTGATTTTATTCCCATTATTATCACAAAAATTTGTTTCAAAACCTACAAGAGTTTTAAGTCACATAGTTTTAGTAATACTTCGTTCAACACCTGAGTATATATTAGCTTATATTTTCTTACAGCTTTTTGGTCCTTCAATGCTTCCTGCAGCTTTAGCTCTTATGCTTCACAATGGTTCAATTATTGGTCATTTAATGGGTAATGAAACGACTTTAATTACCTTAAGAGCTGGAGTAAGTAAAAAAAGAATTAACCTTTACTTTTATGAAATCATGCCAAGAGTCTATAACCAATTTTTAGCTTACCTTTTTTATAGATGGGAAATAATTATGAGAGAGAGTGCAATTTTAGGAATATTAGGAATTGCTACACTAGGTTTCTTTATAGATTCTGCTATTGCTGATTTTAGACTTGATAAAATGTTTTTACTTTTAGTCGTAACTGCTTTACTAAATATTATTGTTGATTTAATCTCAAGACGTGTTAGAGCTTATTTAAGAGTTGATGAAAACATTACATCTTGTGGATGTTCTTTGAAGTAAAAAAAGTTTAAATATTTCTAGCTATAATACAAAAAAAATCACAAAGAAGTTTAAATATGAATGAAGTTATGAACAAAGACTATGAACCTGTAGAAGTATTTGATTATGCACAATATCAAAAAGACATGGAAGCAAAAATAGTTAGAAACCCACGAACAAATACACCAATTGATTATATCTCTGATGAAAAATTAGCACAATTAGAAAAAGATGGAATTACAGATTTTAGACCTTATATTCCAGTTCCAAAAGATATTAAAGCACATTTATTATTTGCTGTGAATATTTGGATTAAATTAACTAAAACATACCCAAATGACGAGTATTTAAAAAGCTTAGATAATGAAGCTAACCATCATATTGTATTATCTTACGATTGGTATAAAAAGTTTGGAGTTGATAAACCAGTGCTTTAGATTTATTTTAAAGCACTTTGATTAAATTTATAAGTTTTATGAGCTACTTTTACCAAAATATCTTTTTGGGCTAAATCTTTAAATAGCTTTATCAATGTAGGTTTTGATATTGATATTTCTTCCATAATATCTGTATACGAAGCTGTAAATTGATTATCATTGTCTAAACTATTTATGATATATTTTATAATATCAACTTGCTTACTATCTGTAATTGCTGAAATGGTTTTGATTACATAAATGTTTTTTAAAATCTCTTGTTTTTGTACAATTGGAAGTAAAATATCATGTAAACTATTTAGTAATTCTTTAATATTAATAGGCTTTACAATATAGTTTTCTACTTTTAGTTTTATAGCATCTAACAAATATTTTGTATCTGTATGAGCAGTTGTAAGTATAGTTGGAATAAATATCTCTTTCTCTTTTATATGTTTTAAAAAATCAATTCCATTTTCATTTTCAAGTAAAATATCTGAGATAATTACATCAACTTTTTTATTTAGTAATATATTCATAGCTTCTTTTGAAGTTTTAACTGCATAAATATTGTTAACAAAATCTTCTAATAAATCTTTTGTATGTTTTAATAAATTTTCATCATCTTCTAAATATAAGATATTAAAATTTTGTAATATACTTAAATCTTTATTTTGCATTTATTTCCTTTTTAAGCTCTTGATTTATTGGAATTTTGATTGTAAAAAGTGAACAATTAAAACTTCTTTTATCAATAATTTTATGACTAACAGTTTTATATGATATTGTACCATTCATATGTTTCTCAATAATTTGCTTTGACATATAAAGACCAATTCCTGTACCAGCACTTTTATATTTTGTTGTGTAATATGGTTCAAAAATTTTAGGAATAATTTCTTCATCTATTCCACCACCGTTATCAATCATATTTATAATGATATTTTCTTTATATTTATGAACTATTATTTTAATAATTCTATCATTTTTATTAGATATAGCACATAAAGCATCTTTTGAGTTTGATAAGATATTTAAAAAGACATGCGAAAGTTCATTATAAAAACTATTAATTTGAATATCTTGTTTTATAATTAGTTTTATTTGTATATTTTCTTTTTCTAATAAATATTTTGCAAGTTGCATAGAATGCTCAATACAGTTTTTTATAAAAAAATCACTTCTTGCTTTATCTGGACTAAAAAAGTTTTTAAAATCATCAAGTGTATTTGACATATTATTAGCTAGCAATAATGCATCTTCTACTTTTTCATCTACAAATTTCTCACTTAATTTTCCTAAAGACATTTTTGTCTGAAAACTCTGTACAATCATTGTTAAAGAACCTAAAGGTTGTCTCCATTGGTGAGCTATATTTCCAATCATTTCACCCATTGATGCAAGTTTTGCTTGCTGGAACATTATGATATCTTTTTTTCTATTTTGAGCAACTTCTTTTGATACTTTTGTTTCAAGGTAGTTATTTAACTCTATTAGTTCTTTTGTTTTATCTTCAACTTTTTGCTCTAAGGTATTATGTAAAACTTTAAAGTTATTGATAATTAATACTGTAAGAATTATTGAAAATAAAAAAACTAAAATAATTGAAATAAATGAAAATACCATTATTGTATTAAATATTTTTTGAGTGTTTCTTTTTTCATTAACGGCAAGTGATAAATCATAATTAATCAAACTGGTAAGATATATTGATATTGCATTTATATCAAGGTTTAGTTTTGCAAAGTTTTTATTGTTTTGATTGATATTAAGATTGTCTTTTATATCTAAAAGTTTTTTATTTATATTTTTTATAATATTTTGTTTTAATATTTTATTTTCATAATATCTTTCTTCATGAATTAAAAAATCTTTTATAAACTTTGTTATGAATATTCTAGTTTTTTTATTTTGTATATTTATTTTGTATTCACTCCAATTTTTATCAATTAATTGTTGTGCTAAAGCTAGAACTTCATCTGCTTGATTATCTGTTATATCTGCTTGTTCTAAATCTTTTAATGTATCTTGAATATTCACGCTATAAATATCTTTTATATTTTCAAGTTTGATTAATGTTTTTGTTCTGTTATCAAATAAAGTATCAAAATCTTCTTTTATCGTAAAAGTTGAAATTTGTGATAAGACAACAATACAAATCATTCCACCTGTAATAATAAAAATCAAAAATGATGTTTTATATTTAAAGCTAAGATTATCAAAGAATATTAGTATTTTTTTTAAACTCATGTTAGTTCTTCACTTCTACAAATTTTGAGTTTTCATAATGAAATAGATAAACTTTATTTAAAAGTTGAGTGTTTCTAAAGTTTAAATATATTCCATCTAATGAATTATAAGGTGTTTTTTTCAATGCACTTAGAAATTTCTTTCTTGTTAAGTCTCCTTTTACTCTATTTAATGCATTAACTAATATTTTTGCACTTAGATATGCTTCTAATGAAATAAAGCCAAGTTCTTCTTCAGGGTAGTATTTTTTCATCAATGTTTGATATCCTAAAATTGTAGGAATACTAGTATCTGTATAGTTTGGAACAACTTGTGAAAACAAAAGATTATTAGTATTTGTATTTTGTTTTTTTAACTCTTTTATCATTTCATTTGCATCTCCAAATGAAATATTGCAAAATATTGCATCTTTTAAATATTCATTTTCTTTTGCTTTTTTTATAAATAAAGAGTTTGTTTTATAAGCTCCAACCATAACTATTGCTTGCGGGTGTGCATCTTTGATTTCATTAAAAGCATGGTTTATTGAAAATGTATTTCTTTTATATGAACCTTGTGCTACTAAAGATAAATTTCTTTTTTCTAAAGATTTTAATAATGATATGTAACCTTCTTCTCCATAATCATCATTTTGATAAAAAACTGCAATTGATGTTAATCCTTTATCGTCATGTAAATGAGAAACAATAGCTTCGATTTCCTCTTCATAAGAACTTCTAAAATTTACTAAGTTTTCTTTTTTACTATCTCTTAAAAATGAAGCTCCTGTAAAAGCTCCAAAGAAAGGAATATCTTCATCATATAAAATTGGTAAAATACTTTTAACCGTTGGGGTTCCTACAAAACCAAAAAGTGCAAAGACATTATCTTTAAATGTAAGATTGTTAGTATTGTCTATTGTAAGCTCTGGTTCATATTTATCATCATAGATTAGAAAATCAATTTTTTTATTTCCTAGAATATTTTTTTCATTCACAAACTTAAAATATGAGTTTGCTCCTGCTGTTACTGAATCACCCCATGCTTTTATTATTCCTGTTTTAGGAATAGATGTTCCAATTGTAATTGTTTTACTCGTAAATACTTCATCTTTGAAGTAAATAAATATTAATGCAAAAATAAAAAGTAATATAGGTATACGTTTAATCATAAGACAGTTTACTAAAAAATGAACAAAATATGGCTTTAATTATTTAGATATAAAAATAATTAAATTTAAATTAGAGGTTAAAAGTAACAGTTTATTTTTTTTTTGGTAAAATATTTTTTAACTTTTAAGCTTTGTTTAATTTTTATACATATATTATTAAAATAAAATATTATTGACCAAAAAGGCATGTTAAATGCAAGAATTTATTTATTATAATCCAAAAGAACTAGATTTCCCACTAAGTGAAGAAATTTTAGTTACAACAAATATCGAAGATACAAAAGAAAAGAATTTTTTAATATCAAATACAAAAGAAGTACAATCAGAATTAAACGCAAGTGAAATAGAATTTTATATAAATAATTCACAAGATTCAGTATCAACAAAAATTGAAAATGTATTAAAGCTTTATGAAATTGCTGCAAGTAAATATGATTTTGCACAAGATATATCTTATTCAGAAGATGTTTCAAAACAATTATTACTAATTACAAACTCTCAAGAAGAATATGAAGCTTTTGCAGCTTGTATTAAGCCTGATGATTTTGAACTATTTTCTGTAAATGAAGATATTGTAAAAGAAATCTCAGGCCATATTGGAAATCTTACAGTTATAGTTGATGATGAAGGTAAAGATGTTACTTTAAATGTTTCTCAAATTGTTTGGTTTGATGCAAAACAAATAGGTCTTAATCAAAGTGGAACATTTGATCCAAATCTTTCAAGTGTAGAAGAAGTTGTACAAACTTTAAAAGAGAATATTAATGAATATTCTTACAAAAAATTTACAACATATGATCAAAGTATTTGCCAGTATCATGAAAGAAGAGAAGAAATTTGTTCTAAATGTGAAGAGGTTTGTCCAACTGTTGCAATCACTAAAGATGATGAAACAAAAACATTAGGCTTTTCTCAAATTGATTGTCATGGTTGTGGTGGTTGTGTTTCTGTTTGTCCAAGTGGTGCAATAGATTATGCTCCATCAAACAAAGAGTCATTATTTGAAATGAGTAAGTTCTATGAAGAAACACACCCTTTAGTAGTTCCTGAAAAAATGAATATAGGTGATTTAAATCTTTCTTTAAAAGAAAATGTTTTACCTTTTGCGGTTGAAGGAGAAAAGTTTTTACATGAAGCTTCATTTTTAACACTACTTCAAATATCTGGTTCACAAGTAATTTTCTATAGTGATTTTATTTCAAAAGGAAGTGGAGATGCTATTAGAATTGTAAATGATATTTATCAAGCTAAATATGGTAAAGATGCTATTTTAGTTGCTATGAACGAAGAAGAACTTCAAAATGCACTTGAAGAAGTTTCATTTATAGAAGGTTCAGAATTTAACTTCAATCAAGATTCACTTAAAAAAAGAGAAATCTTCTCTCACAGATTACAAAAAATTGTAGGTGATGAAGATTTAGGCGAGGTTAAAACTGGAGAACACGTTCATTATGGACTTGTAAAAGTAAATGAAGATAAATGTACTTTATGTCTAGTTTGTGTGGGAGCTTGTAATGTTGATGCACTACAAGCAGATGCAAGTGATAATACTTTAAGACTTAATCCATCATTATGTACATCATGTGGTTATTGTGAAGTTTCATGTCCTGAAGCTGATTGTTTAACTATTGAAAGAGATGTAATAAAATTAGAGCCAACTTGGTTTAAAGAAAGTGTTTTAGCACAAGATGAATTATTTGCATGTGTTGAGTGTGGGGTAGAGTTTGCAACAGTAAAATCTGTAACTAAAATTGCAGATATGATGGCTCCGTTATTCTCACATGACCCTGTTAAAGAGAGATCTTTATACTGTTGTGCTGATTGT
Source organism: Arcobacter peruensis (assembly GCF_003711085.1). NCBI lineage: Bacteria > Pseudomonadati > Campylobacterota > Epsilonproteobacteria > Campylobacterales > Arcobacteraceae > Arcobacter > Arcobacter peruensis. The sequence continues at coordinate 917,822 of NZ_CP032363.1, read as the reverse complement.
AAACCAAAAATTATGATGCAAAATTATTATGATCAAAAAAATAAAGGAAATGACTAATGCAAGATACTCAAGGAATAAATAAAGCTAGAGCTCTTTATTATAATTTATTTGCAAACTTTTTTATAGTTTCATCTAAAAGTGAAAACTATTTTGAATTAGTAAGATTAATTAATATTCTAAAAGATAGTCCTTTAGATATTGAATCAGGAAAAGCTTTACAAAATATTTCAGATGAATTAGATCCTAGTTCAAATGTTGCTTTAGTTCAAGAATTTGATGATTTATTTCATAGTCCTTTAAACAAAAAAATAAGACTTACAGCTTCTTATTATGATGAAGGTGTTGAATCAGGTAAAAAAAGAGTAGAAATGATTCAATTTGTTGCAAAAACAAAGCTAAGACGTGATGAAAAAAGCTATTTTGATTATGAAGATTCAATTGGATTTATTTTTTCTTTTATGGCTCAATTATGTGATAATATTGCTAATGGAGAAAAAGAGTATGAAAATACAGTTCATTGTATTTTCTCACAAATTTTAAATGATTTTGTAGATGAGTTTGCAAAAGAAGTTTATGAAAGTGAAAATGCAAAAATATTTGCACAATTGATGATTGTATTACACTCATTTGCTGAATTTGAAAGATTATATTTAGAAGTTTCAAAACCAAAGCCAAAAGAAAAAATTAAAAAAGAAGTAAAAAGTGATGGAATTTCTGATGAAGAATTAGAAAGACGAGCAAAAAATAAAGCTTTAAAAGCTTTAGGTCCAAAAGAAGACATAGTTGCAGGACCTGTTGATACAGCAACAGCAATGGAAACAGATATATAAATAATAAATCCTTAGAGATTTTATTAAGAAAATTAAGTTTTTTTAATAAAGTCTCTAATTCAAGGGACTTAATTTCTATAAGGAGGTCAGTCATGCAAGAAAGTAGAAGAAATTTTGCAAAGAAGACAGCACTTGTTGCTGCGGGTGCTGCAGCAGTTGCGGGAACTAGTGTATTGGCGGCTAACGGTGATTCACATACACAAAGTGATGAAAATAATGGTGTTGTTTTAGGAAGCTCTACAAAAAAAGAGATTCTATACAAAAAATCTGCGGCTTGGGAAGAATATTACAAGACTGCAAAATAAAAGGAGTAATGTATGTCAGCAAATACATATGAAACTCTAAATGCAAAGGTAGGAAGACGGTCATTTATGAAAATGGCTGCGGTTGCTACTGCATTTGGTGTTACGTCTTCTTTTGCTAGTACAAATGCAACTAGAAAAGCTACAGAGGAAGAGATTAAAAATCCATTCCCTGGTTCAAAAATGGTGAAAACTGTTTGTACAGCTTGTTCTGTTGGTTGTGGTGTAATAGCAGAAGTACAAAATGGCGTGTGGGTAAGACAAGAAGTTGCTCAAGATCACCCTGTATCACTTGGAGGGCACTGTTGTAAAGGTGCTGATATGATTGATATGGTTAGATCAGAAGTAAGACTTAAGCATCCTATGGTTAAGAAAGATGGACAATGGAAAAGAATTTCTTGGGATGAGGCTTTAGATGGTATTGCTTCAAAATTAGAAGATCTTAGACAAAAAGATGGTCCAGATTCAACAATGTTTTTAGGATCAGCAAAATTCGGTAATGAGCAATCATATTATTACAGAAAATTTGCTGCAATGTTTGGAACTAATAATATAGATCACCAAGCTAGAATTTGACATAGCTCAACAGTTGCCGGGGTGGCAAACACATGGGGTTATGGTGCTATGACAAATTCTTTAGGAGATATTCAAAATTCTAAAGCGATAATTATTTTTGGAGCAAATCCAGCAGTAAATCATCCAGTAGGGTTCCAACATTTCTTAAAAGCAAAAGAAAGAAATAACACAAAGATTATTGTAGTAGATCCTAGATTTACTAAAACAGCAGCAAAAGCTGATTATTATGCACAAATTAGACCTGGTACTGATATTCCATTTATGTATGGAATGTTAAATATCATCTTTAAAAATAATTGGCATGATAAAAACTTTATCAACGATAGAGTTTTTGGTATGAAAGATATCATGGAAGAGGCTAAAAATTGGCCTATTGAAAAAGTTGCAGAAGTAACGGGTGTTGATGCAGATTTAATTGTACAAATTACTAAGCATTACGCACACAATACACCAGGTACATTAATTTGGGCTATGGGATTAACGCAACACACAAATGGTACTTCTAATACAAGAATGGCTCCAATTTTACAATTGGCACTTGGTAATATGGGTGTTGAAGGTGGTGGAACTAATATTCTTAGAGGTCATGATAATGTTCAAGGTGCAACTGATTTTGGTTGTTTAGCTGATTCATTACCTGGTTATTATGGTTTATCAGAAGGTTCATGGAAATACTTCGCTTCTTCATGGGGTGTAGATTTTGATTGGCTTCAAGGTAGATTTAAAGATCCTTCATGGATGGGTAAAAAAGGTTTCACATTAGCTAGATGGTGGGCTGGTGTACTTGGTGAAAATGAAGGCGAAGATGCAATTCACAATGCAGGAACAAGATTAAAAGCTTTATTTGTTATGGGTAATGGTATTACATCAACTGCACAAACAAAAAAAGTTAAAGAAGCTCTAGATAACTTAGACATTGCAGTATTCTGTGATCCATTTGTTAATGAGGGTGCTATTATAACTGATAAGCAAAATGATGTGTATATTTTACCAGCAGCTACTCAGTTTGAAACAAGCGGTTCAGTAACAGCTACAAACAGATCTGCTCAATGGAGAGATAAAGTAGTTGAACCAATGTTTGAATCTAAAACAGATGAAGACATTATGTTTGAATTAGCAAAAAGACTTGGATTCTATGATGAATTTACAGCTGGTATGAAAATGAATGATGATAAAAAAGATTTCAAATGGCCAGAAGATGCAACAGATGAGATAGCTAGAATTATCAAAACTATTGGATTAACAGGTTGGACAGCTAAAAGATTAAAAGCACACCAAGAAAATTGGCACATGTTTGACGAAGTAACTTTAAGAGGTTATGGAGATATGACTGGTGAGTACTATGGTTTACCATGGCCTTGTTGGACAGAAGGACATTCAGGAAGTCCAGTACTATACAATATTAACAGAAGTGTTAAAGAAGGTGGTATGGGATTCAGAAACAGATTTGGTATGGAAAGAGATGGTGAGAATTTACTAGCTGGTAAAGGTAGTGCACCAAAAGCTTCAAGTAACAAAGATGGATATCCTGAAATTAATAAAGATAACATTGAAGCTGTTTTAGGAATTACTTTAACAGAAGATGAGAAATCTAGAATTGGTAAAAACTGGAAAGTTGATAAATCAAATATTATTGCTGAAAAATGTATGGAAGCTGGAATAGCTCCTTATGGAAATGCAAAAGCAAGAGCAAAAGTATGGGGATGGGCAGATGAGATTCCAAAACATAGAGAACCTCTACATTCGCCTAGAACAGATTTAACAAAAGATTATCCAAGTTTTGCAGATAAGCCAAATCACTGGAGAGTAGATACAAGATATATTTCTGAGCAAACTAAACAAGATTGGGCAAAAGATTTCCCAATTAACCTTGTAACAGGAAGACTTGTAAATATGAATGGTGCTGGTATGGAAAATAGAGCATCTAAGTATCTTGCAAAATTAACACCAGAAATGTTCTGTGATATTAATCCAGATTTAGCTGGTAGATACGGAATTAGAGATGGTTCAATGATGTGGATTCATTCACCTCAAGGAACTAAAATTAAAGTAAAAGCACATTATTCTTATTCAGTTAGTCCTGATAGAATATTTATTCCAATTCACTTCGCAGGTGTAATGGAAGGTGAAAGTTTACTTCATAAGTATCCTGATGGAACTGCTCCTTATGCTACAGGTGAGAGTGCAAATACTGTTACTAACTACGGTTATGACATTGTTACTCAAATACCTGAGACTAAGGGTGGATTATGTCAGATATCAAGAGTGTAGGAGAGCAAAATGAGTAATAATAATGTAGATTTCGCAAGTATGAGATTTTACTGTGATGAAAACAGATGTATTCATTGTGATGGTTGTTCAGTTGCTTGTGCCGAAGCTCATGAGTTACCTGTTGAGATCTCTAGAAGAAAAGTTGTAACTGTAAACGAAGGTAAGCAAGGGATGGAGTTTTCTTTATCTGTTGCTTGTATGCACTGTACAGATGCACCTTGTGAGCAAGTATGTCCAGTAGATTGTTTTTACATTAGACAAGATGGTATTGTTTTACATGATAAAGATAAATGTATTGGTTGTTCATATTGTTTATATGCTTGTCCATTTGGAGCTCCACAGTTCCCTAAAAATGGAGCATTTGGAACAAAAGGTGTAATGGATAAGTGTACTATGTGTGCTGGTGGTCCATTAGAAACAAATAGTGAACATGAAAGAGAATTATACGGTCAGAATAGAATTTCTGAAGGTAGAGTTCCTGTTTGTGCTGCTATGTGTTCAACAAAAGCTTTATTAGTAGGTGATGCAGAATCTGTATCAAATATTTTTAGAGAAAGAGTAATGGCATCTGGACATGGAGTTCAGTCTGCACCTTACGGTTGGGATAAAGCGTATGGAAAATAAAAGTTTTCTAAGTGAGTATAAGGTCTATTTAATTATAGGCCTTCTATTCGTCCTTTTAACATATTGGTACTTTTGGTTAGCAACTATTGCAGATATTTCATATGTATATGAATTTATTTTACAAATGTTGCAAGGTAATTTTACAGGGCAAATTGTTCCATTTGAAAGTTTAACTAACTATCAACAAATGGAAGTTGGTTTATTTGGACCAGATTACCATTCAATTGCACCAGAAGTAATAAGAGCATTTGAAGAGAGACAACATTTACTACCTATAGTATTTTTAGTTGAATTTTTATTGTTCTTAACAATGTTTATTGTTGCAAAGGGAAGAAAACAAGCAAAAATTACTAGAGCAGAAGATACTGTTCAAGTATATTCTATTTTTCAAAGATTAGTACTAATGTTAAATATTATCATTATGATATATTTATTTATCACTGGTTTTTCAATTACATTTGGAAATGTAACTGGTGGTGGAGAAATTGCTAGATTTATGAGAGCAACTCATGAAATTGTTGGAGTAGGTTGGATACCAGTTTGGCTTATTATGACAATAATTGCTTTTAAAGATCATAAGTATTTTGCAAGACCAAGTATGAAGATTTGGAATAAGATCTTTTTGCGAGGAAAATATGAAGCAATGAATAGAATTAATTATTATGCGTACGTAGCTTTTGGCTTCTTACTTGTATTAAGTGGTTTTATTATTTGGTTTATGTTCCCTGATGCAGCAACACATGCTGAAACTATTCAGGTTAAAAGATTGCTTTTATTTGTTCACTTTATGGGAAGTGCGATTATTTCGTTCTTTACATTTGAAACAATTTATTCATATTTTGTTTCAGTGAAAGGTTATATTCCTGGTATAATTACTGGAAGATTACCTGTTGAATATTTAGAACAATTTAGACCAGAAATTTTAGAATACGAAGATTTAAAAAAATAGATTAAGTAGTTTTACTCCTTAGGGAGTAAAGCCTCTTTTCTTTTTTATAATATAGATATATGCAAGATTTGCATATTAAGGAAAAACATGGAAAATATAGAAAACGCCAAATATTTAAAAACAGTAATTATTGACAAACTTATAGAAAATGAAGCGACAGAATTTGAGGATGTGACAATTGATGAATCACGTCTTAACTTGTATTTAAATGGTGAAAAAACTATATCTATGATGTGTATTCCAAAAGATCAAGATGCTCATGCAATTGGTTTTTTAATGAGCGAGAATGTAATTTCAAGTGTTGATGATATAGAAGAATTAAGTGTTAGTGAAGATGGATTAAGAGTAGATGTAAAGGCTAAAATTAATGATGGTTCATTAGAAAACCTTTATAAAGAAAAAACACTTGTAAGTGGTTGTGGTGGTGGAGTTACTGGAAATATTGAAGGTTCTTTAGAAATACCTTTTAACCAAACTGCATTTACTATAAAACCAGAAACAATCTCAAAAGAAGTAAAAATCTTTTACAAAGAGAGTGAATTATATTATCTAACTGGTTGTGTTCATAAAGCTATGATTTATTTACTAGATGGGTCTACTATTACTGCTGAAGATATTGGGCGACATAATGCAATTGATAAAGTTGTTGGTAAATGTAAATTAAAAGGTTTAGATACATCAAAATCAGTTTTATTTGTATCAGGACGTTTAAGTTCTGAAATGGTTACAAAAGCTGTAATGCACAAAATTCCTATTATTGTATCAAGAACTGCACCTACATATTTAGGTGTGCAAGTTGCACATAAACATGGAGTTACAATGATTGGTTTTGCAAGAGGTAAAAAAATGAATTTATATACACATCAAGGGAGAATAGATGTCTAGTATTGATGATAATTTAGATTTTAAACTTGATAATATTCAAAAAGAATTAATAATGACAAATTTAGACGAAGACGGAAAAATGTCTTGTCTAAAGGCGTTTAAAGTTGCACGTTTAATTGGACGAGAGCCAAAAGAAATGTCTGCTATTACAAAAAGTTTAGGTTTAAAGATAACAAATTGTGAGTTAGGTGTGTTTGGAAAGATTAAATTTCAAGATCCAAATATGGCAGTTTACAATAAATTAGAAGAAAACTATAATGGGAAGAAAAGACTTGGTTGTGAAATTCTATGGGAAGAAGCTAAGAAAACTTCTTTACGTACAGTAGGTTCTACAGTTAAGGGTACTGATATTGATGTAGTACATTGTCAACTTGGATGTTTTAGAGAAAAGCAAGGACATAAAGCGGGACATCATGAAAGTAAAAGTTAAAATTTGGATTGAAGATGAAGAACAAAATCTAATTTTTGGTGGTGGAAAAACTGAAGTATTAGAATTAATTGATGAAACAGGTTCTATTTCAAAAGCAGCTCAAAAAGTTGGGATGAATTATAAAAAAGCTTGGTCACATATAAAAATATTAGAAAAACATATTGAAGATGATTTAGTACATACAAATAAAGGACAAGGTGAGCTAAGTGGTAGCTCACTTACTCCAAAAGCAAGAGAAGTAATACAAACATATAAAATCTTACAATATGATATTAAAAAATATGCAGACAAAAGATATAAAGAGCTATTTTTGAAAGATAACAAAGAGATACTAAAGATTAAAGAAGGTGAAAAGTGATTAAATTAAATTCTTTACAATACCCAAATGTGCAAAATTTGCATATATCAAATGAACTATCATTAGGAATATTAAAAAGTAATGATGAATATGAAAAACTTGAAAATAGTTTTAAAAAAGAATATTCATTTTCTAAGTTAAATACTTTTTCATTCTCTAAAAGTGGTTTTCTCGGACTATTTTTAGAATTAAAAGAAAAAGGGAAAATTGCTGTAAGTATTGGAGAATCACATGCAATTGTTCAAGCAGCTAAACAGTATGAAGCCTTAGGCTTTGAACTTGATTGGATTAGCTTACAAAAAGATGGAAATATAAATGTAAATGATATTAAAAATACAAATGCAGATTTTATTTTTATCTCTTCTTATGTAATTGATACTTTTGTAAACGTTGATTTAGAAGAAATCAAAACACTTAGCAAGGCTACAATTATTTCAAATGCAAGTGCACAGTTTTCATCTTTTAGTGATGCTGTTTATTTTGATGCATATAAATTAAGTGGTTATGCCTTATCTTCAGTTTTATTATATAACAAGGAGTTATTTGAAGAGCAAGTTATTGGTTTTAAAGATGTAGCCTCTTTAATTGCTATTAGTGAAGGTTTAAAAATACAATCTTTTCATACTTCACAAAAAGATATTTTCAAGCAAAAGCTTATTGAGGCTTTTGGTGAGGATTTATACTTTTTTGTAGATTCAAAACAAACACTTCCTTTTTCTCTTCATTTTGCATTAAAAAACATAAAAGCAAGAGAAATTATTAGAACATTAGCATTAAACTCTATTCATATTACAAATGGTGAAGGATGTTCTTTAGGTTTATCCATGCCTTCACGAGTTATTCAAGAAATGGGATATGAAGAAATCATTTCAAGAAATGCAATTTCATTAACTTTTACACAAGAGTTTGAAGAAGAAGAGATTGAAAAAATTATAAAAACATTTGTAAAAAAATATAAACAAATAAAGGTTTTAAATGAGCAATAAAATGAATTTTTTAGATTTTCAAGAAGCTGTAAAGATTAGCTTAGATTTAGCAAAAACAACAACTCTAAAAGAAATAATACCAATTTCAAAAGCTTTAGGAAGAGTTGTAGGAAGTGATGTACTTTGTAAGAAAAATCTTCCTTCTTTTAATAACTCAGCTATGGATGGATTTGCTTTTAAAATCAAAGATGCAGGAAAAACACTAAAAATAAAAAAAGTAATTTTTGCAGGTGATAAAGGTGATGATGTAAAAGCAATTTTAGAAGAGGATGAATGTTATAAGATTATGACAGGAGCAAAGGTTCCAAGTGATGTTGATACTATAATTCCAATTGAAAATTGTATAAATGCAAATGAACAAACTGTAACACTTCCAAGTGATTTAAAAGAAGGAAGTAATTTAAGATTAAAAGGTGAAGAGCAAAAAGAGGGAAATGTATTATTTAAAAAAGGTGAAGTTATAAACTCATCTCATATTACTCTTTTAGCTTCTCAAGGTCTTATGATGATTGAAGTTTTTAAGCAAATTTCAATAGCAGTTGTATCAACAGGAAATGAGCTTAAAGAACCTTGGGAAGCAGCAAATGAAGAAGAGATTTACAACTGTAACTCTTATGCTTTAGTTTCACTTTTAAGTGAAGCAGGATTTGACGCAACTTATAGTGGTGTAGTTCCTGATAATTTAGAAGAATCTATAAATTTTATATCTAATCTAAAAACTTATGATGTTGTAATTACTACAGGTGGTATTTCTATGGGAGATGCAGATTTTGTTGGTGAGGCATTTATTCAAAATGGTTTAAAAACTGCTTTTCATGGTGTAAATGTAAAACCAGGACGTCCTATTATGATGGGAAGTATAGAACATGAAAATAAGCAAACTTTTGTAATGTGTTTACCTGGAAATCCACTAACAGCAATGGTAAATATGCAACTTTTTGCAATTCCTGTATTAAATAAAATACAAGGTAATAGTGGTTTTTACCATGATATTTGTATTGCAAATAATGTACAAGAATTTAAAACAAAAAAAGGACGAGTAAATTTAGTACTTGGAAATCTAGAAAACGGAGGATTTAGCGTAACAAGAAACAATAAATATGGTTCAGGAATGATTACTGCTTTATATGAAAGTAATTGCATCTTAGTAACAGATGAGAATACTTCAAATATAGAGCAAAAGCAAATGGTTAAGGTTATTAAGTTTAATAACAAGTTATTACAAACACAAATAAATATATTTAATTAAAAGGAAAAATAAAATGAATTTAAAAAAACTGGCTTTACTTACAGCATCGGTGTCAATGGTTTTTGCAACAAGCTTAAGTGCAAAAGACTCATTAATGATGGCAACAACAACAAGTACTGATAATACAGGTTTATTAGATTATTTAGCTCCTATTTTTGAAAAAGAAACAGGAACAAATTTAAAATGGGTAGCAACTGGTACTGGAAAAGCTCTTAAAATGGGTGGAAATTGTGATGTTGATATCTTATTTGTTCATGCACCTGCATCTGAGAAAAAATTTATAGCTACTGGATTTGGTGTTGATAGAAAGCAAGTTATGTATAATGATTTTGTAATAGTAGGACCAAAAAAAGATCCAGCAATGGTAAATGGAATGACTCCAAGTGATGCTTTACAAAAAATCAAAACTAACAAATCAAACTTCTTCTCACGTGGTGATAATTCAGGAACAAATAAAAAAGAACTTTCTTTATGGAAAAATGCAAATGTAGATACAAAAGCTGAATCTTCATGGTATGTTCAAACTGGTCAAGGAATGTTAAGAACTATTAACATGGCATCTGAAAAAGGTGGATATACAATGACTGATAGAGGTACTTGGATTAAATATATGTCACAAACTGGTGATAAAAATATGATGAAAGTAGTAGTTGAGGGTGATAAATCATTATTCAATCAATACTCTGTTGTTTCTATTAATAAAGAAAAATGTGCAAATGTAAAACCAGAACTTGCAAAAAAATTCACAAACTGGGTTGTTTCACCAACTACTCAAAAAACAATAGCTGACTTTAGATTATTAGGTCAAGCTTTATTTATTCCAAACGCTGATAAATAGACAAAAGGTTTTAATAGAAAATGAATTTATTCACCGATGGTTTTAATGAGGCAATTGATTTATTAGTCTCAGGTAATGAGAGTGTGTACTCTGCAATTACTACAACTATAACTGTGTCATCATGGTCTTTACTAATTAGTTTAGCAATAGGGCTTCCTTTAGGATTTGCTCTTGGTTACTATAACTTTTTTGGTAAAGCAGTAATAAGAACTATTGTTGATACGCTTCTAGCCTTACCAACAGTAGTAATTGGTCTTATTGCATATACTATGCTTTCACAAGCTGGGCCATTTGGTGAGTATAATTTACTATTTTCACAACAAGCAATAATAATAGGTCAAATAGTACTAGGTTTACCTATTATAATTGCACTTACAGCAACTCAAGTTGAATCAGTTGATAAAAGACTGTATACCTCTTTAAAAGGCATGGGAGCTAGCTCTTATCAAATATTAGTAGCAACTCTAGTAGAAGCTAGATTCGGTCTTATGACAGCTGCTATGACTGCTTATGGAAGAATTATCACAGAAATTGGTATTTCGATGATGGTTGGTGGTAATATTAAATACCATACAAGAACAGTAACAACTGCAATTGCACTTGAAACTGGAAAAGGTGAGTTTGTAACTGGTATTGCTTTAGGGCTTGTATTATTTGCAGTAGCATTGATTGTTAATATCGCATTATCATCTTTAAAAAGGAAATGGACACAGTGAGTACTTTGTATGAATTAGAGAATATCGAGCAACATTATGATGGTAAAAAAGTATTAAGTATAGATAGCTTATGTCTTGAAGAAAATAAAATTATTGGTTTTTTTGGACCAAATGGTAGTGGTAAATCAACGCTATTTTCATTACTTTCTTTTATAGATAAGCCAACAAGTGGAACTTTACATTTTAATGGAATTGATAATAAACATATAAATCAAGAAACAAAACAAAACATAGTTATGGTTCCCCAAAATCCATATTTGTTAAAACGAACAGTATATGAAAATGTAGCGTTTGGATTAAAGCTTAGAAAAGATTTTAAAGATATTGAGCAAAGAGTTGAAGAAGCTTTATCTTTAGTTGGACTTGATAGCTCATTTATCAATAGAAAATGGTCACAGCTTTCAGGTGGAGAAGCACAAAGAGTAGCACTTGCAGCAAGACTAATACTAAAACCAAAAGTTTTAATCTTAGATGAACCAACAAGTGGAGTTGATACAAACTCAGCGCAACTAATCAAAGAAGCGATTCTAAGTGCAAAACAAAAGTACAATACTACAATATTTATTTCAAGTCATGACCATAACTGGCTAAATCATATCTGTGATAGTAGAGTAGCACTTTTTCAAGGTAATTTAGTAGAAAGTGGTAGTGTAAACTTACTTTTTGCACCATGGGAAAAAAGCCCTGAAGGAAATCTTGTAAAAGTATTTATAGATGGTCAAAGATTACTTATACCAAATAGTTACTCTAAAAAAAGAGACTCAGTAGTAATGATAAACTCAGATGATATAGAAATCTGTAGAGAAAACTGTGATGATATGAAAAATTCTAATACTTTAATAGGTGAAATTCAATCAATAAGACAAGAGTCCTCAACTCAAAACTTACTTATAGAGTTTAGTATTGGAGGTATTTCTTTTAATAGTAAAATCACAAGAGAAGAGATGCAATCTCAGACCTTACTACCTGGTGATAAAATCCATGTGAATATAAATGTTGATGAGGTTTGTTGGATTTAAAATTTCAATGAGTCTATGAAGTAAGCTACTAGAAAGAATTAATACATCTTTGAGTAAATTAAATGGTACTGCAAAAACTTCCGGAGAATTAATATCTGAAGTAACTGACGGAGCCAATTTAGTTAATGGGAAAGAAACTTGGGAGTTATTTGAAGATAAAAAAATGATATTGAATGTATGAAGCAATGCTTACAAAATAAATACTTAACAAGGTGTTTTAATAAATTCAAAAGAATTATTTCACAGAATTCCGGGGACGTTTACTTAATTAACTAAGTAGTTAAATTAGTAAACTATCCCTCTTTTTTACTAATGTTTAAAATTTGTAAAGTACATTTTCTCTTTATTTAATTTATTACTCCATGGTAACCCTGAATTTTTCCATCCATTTTCCAATCTAAAACCTTTTTTATCACCAGTTTTAGTTTTTGAACCTTCAAATCCATCTGTTACAACATAAACTTTTGAATATCCATGACCTTCTAATAATTTAGTTGCAGGTGCACCTCTTGTTCCACCACTTCTACACATAATCAAAATAGGTGTGTCTTTTGACATACCTTTCATTTTTAATGCATTTGCAATATCTTCTTCAAAATATTTATTTTTTTCTAATTTAAATACAGGTTTTTTACTGTGCCACTCATTTGTATTAGTAGTCATAAATGGAATATTATAATCTACGACATCAGTAAAACCAACAAACATGATTTCTACAGGATCACGAACATCTATAAATAAAACATTATCTTGATCAGCTTTTTTCATTGAATTAGCTTCTTTAGCATCCACATATAAGCCCCATTTCGTTTGTTTTTTTGGTGATGTTGGTGTAGGTGCTGATAGTAAAGCACTACTCATAACTATTGATAATAATGTTGTAATTAATATTTTTTGCATATTTTTCCTTTTAATCTGATTTTTAAAATTATATATAATTATTCTTAAACTTAGCCAAATTATTATAATTATAAATTATTAATATAGTATAATTTTTAATTATAATAGTAGGCGATTTGACAACTATATTACTTTATTTAAATACTGAATCAAGACTAATTATGTGACAATACAAAATCAAAAATATTTAGAAAATATAAATACCAAGGAAATATTAAAATGGAAATAAGTTATTCAAAAAAAAATCATCTAGAAATTAACACTAGTGTTTTATATAAATCTTCAGAATTCAAAGAAAGTGTGATGAAAGAATCGGCAGAAAAATTTGTACTTATTTCACAAACGACAAGATATATGCCAGATATAAATCATAAAGGAGATTTTACTAATATTGTTTCATTTTTTGACAAAATGAAAGAAGAATATCTAAACGAGAGCTCTTATAAAAATATATTTAATGGATGGGAAGAAGAGCCTTCAAAGCTAGTTTCCTTTTTAACTCCTCTGTATCATATGGGGTATTTTTTACTTTTAGCAGATATTTCAAATAATAAAGATTTAAAAAACAAACTTAAAAACAGAGCTTCAAGTTTTTTAAGAACTTACTATAAATTTGAAGAATATCAAGCTATTATTGCTGCTAATGAGGATGCAAAAGTAAATATAAAATCTTTAGATTTTAAAGGGCTAATTGCTCAATGGATGTCTTTTATCAATTCATTTTTAAGTGATTTTTCTGTTTATTTAATCAAATCAAATCAAAAAATGACTAGTGAAAATAAAGATGAAATAGAATTAAATTTTAAAAATTTAATGAAAGATATTAAACCAAAAACTCTTAATATTAATGAAGAGGTTTTGACTTACTTAAAATAGAATTAATAGATGATTCATTTTCCTCAATGTAATTAGATATGACCTGTTTTAACAAATATTATTGTTTCTTCTTTTACAAAAGGAAAATGTTCACTTAAGTGGGGGCTTCTTAGCCAAGTGTTTTTTACATAAGCTCCATATTCATCCATAAATGTACCACTTAAAACAAATATTTCTTCTCCACCCCAATGTTTATGAGCTAAAAAACGTTCATTTTCTGGCCATTTTACTAAAGCAGTTTGATCAGATAAAGGCATAACCTCTAGATTACCTTGGCCTTCTAACCAATTTGTTTTTTGTGTATTGATAATAACTTGTTCATTATTTGAAAAATGATTAGTTTTTCTAAATATTACACATGTATTTTTTGAGGATACTTGGGCTTCATCTTCTTTTGAAAGTTTTAAATATGTACCTTTTTCAAACTCTCCATATTCATTAACATAAATACCTTCAAGTACGAATATCTCCACACTATTTATTAATGAGTTTTTATTTAAAACACTTGAATTATCTAGTTTTATTAAAGCTGTTTCTTGATTGTCTTTTATTGCTAAAATTTTTTTAAAGACATTTTCATATTTACTTTTTTCCCATATTAATTTATCTGTATTTATTAAAGCTCTTTTTTCATAATCACTATTCACAGTATTTTCCCTTAGTTACAATAAGGACAATCATAATCTGCATCTTCAGGTTTTTTGGGATGCGTTTTATTGTCTAGTTTCTTTTTATCAAAAGCGTGATAATTTTTGCACTCTTTTACAAAAGCACTTTTAGGACTTGAGGCATAGAAGAATTTAAATCTTTTATATTTACCAATCCAGTTTTTAACTTCTTGATTTAAATCTGTATCAGAACGACCAAAGTTTTGAACTACAAATAGACCACTTTTACTTTCATATCCTAAAGCAAAGTTACCAGCTGATATTTTTGTGATTTCATCATCGACACTTTGATTTGTTAGAGCATGAGAACTTTTCATTCCAATAGATCTTTTCATTTATTTTCCTTACAATCATTTTTCTAAATGATATTGATATTAAGCGTACGATACCATCCTTTGCCTGAAAATATAGCTAATATGTATTGTGATATAATTGCTTTTATATAAAGAAATAAAAGAACGAGGAACAATAAAATTATGAAAATATTAAAATCCTTCTTTTTTATATTAGCACTTGTATCTACTTTGTTTGAATATTTATCTGCAGAATCATCTACTAATTCAAATGATGCTTTAATATCCTTAGCAAAATCAAAACTTGGCAGTCCCTATGTTTATGCTAAAACTGGTCCTATTCTGGAAGAGCAAATAGTGTAACTATTTCTAATATAGATGGATGGTATAAAGATAAATTTAAATGGGGAATAAATAGGAAATAAAATTAATGTACACAATATGAACTTTACTCCAATCCTAAGTTACACTTAGATAAAAATTATCGGTTTTTAACTTTGTTTTTTATTTTTATTAGCTTATAATATAAGCTATAAATTATTAAAAAATAAAGGATTAACTATGAAAAATAATACTACAGAATATGATAACATCCCTCAAGAAGCATTTGATTGGTATGATGAATATGCACACGGCATAATAGATAGACGTACTTTTATGAAAAAACTTGGAGGCTTAACTGCTCTTGGTTTTACTATGGCTACATTAACTTCTGCTTTATTACCAAATTATCTTTTAGCAGAGCAAGTATCTTTTAATGATGAAGGTATAAAAGCAACATATGAAGAGTTTGATTCGCCTGAAGGTCATGGTAAAGGAAAGGGTTATTTAGTAGTTCCAAAAAATTTAGATGGAAAAGCTCCCGTAGTATTAGTAATACACGAAAATCGTGGCTTAAACCCTTATATCAAAGATGTTGCAAGACGACTTGCTAAAGCTGGTTTTATTGCTTTTGCTCCTGATGCTTTATATCCTTTAGGTGGATATCCAGGGAACGATGATGAAGGTCGTGCTATGCAAAAAACAATGGATAGAGCAAAAATTCAAAATGATTTTGTTGCAGCTGCACACTTTTTAAAATCGCACTCTAATAGTAATGGTAAATTAGGCGCTGTTGGTTTTTGTTTTGGTGGTTATATTGTAAATTATTTAGCTGCTGTTGATTCTAAGCTTATTAATGCTGGAGTACCTTTTTATGGTACACCTGCAAGTGCAAACTTACGTAAAAATATTAAAGCACCTCTTATGATTCAATTAGGTGAATTAGATAAAAGAGTTAATGCCACATGGCCTGAATATGAGCAGGACTTAAAAGCTAATAATGTTGAATATACAATGCACATGTATAAAAATGCTAACCATGGTTTTCATAATGACTCAACAGGTCGATATGATAAAGCAAATGCTCAACTTGCATGGGAAAGAACAATTGAGTTTTTTAATAAAAAATTAACTTAATATTTACTCTTTCGACCCATAATAGATAAAGACTTTAACTCTTATAAATAATTTAAGAGTTAAAGTATTGTCTAATAAAAATGATGAAGCATTAGAATTTTTTTAAAGCATCAATAATATCTTCAGGCTCAGCTCTTGTTCTATAGTCTACATCTACATGCCTCCATGTAATAATTCCATCTTTTCCAAGTACATACGTAGCAGGAATAGGTAATATGTCTGCATTTCCATTATTGATTGATTCTAGGTCAAGACCTCTATCTATTTTCATATGGTCTGTTAAAAATTCAGGTACTTTCCATGCTACACCATATTTCGATGCTACACTTGCGTTTTGGTCTGATAGAACAATAAAGTTCATCTTTGATATCTCATCTATGCTTAGTGAATTATCAGGTATTTGAGGACTGATAGCTACGAGTTGTGCGCCAAGTGCATGAATATCTGCTAATCTTGATTGCATCGCTTTTAACTGTAAATTACAATAAGGACACCAGCTTCCACGGTAAAATGTAACAACTACAGGACCTTCTTTTAGTAGTTTTTCTAAAGAAATGATTTTATTTTGTGCATTTGGTAATTCAAAGTTTGGAGCTTTTGTATTAACTTTTACTGCATTTTTACCTTCTTTAAATTCTTTTGCAGTGTTTACTACTTCATCAACTGTTTTCATAAAAGCAGGATTTGCTTCTCTTCCCATTGCAACTTTTTCATCTGTTTGTTCTTTCAATGTTTTCATATTGTTCCTTTGAGTTTTTTAATAAAAAATTAATTTAATGTTCTTTTTTCTAGAATACTAATTAGGATATTAAGGAAGTTAAAGAGTTAGAAAAATCCTATAAAAATAGGATTTATCTTAGTTTATTTCTTTTCTGATAAACTTTTTAGTGAGCTTAAAATATCATATTTTCTTAAGTATAGTAGGTTTATAATTGATGTTATCACAATAAAAAGAGCGATAATAACAAGAGGTAATTTAGGTTCATCTCTTAGTATAAACTCTGCTAGTAAAGCACCTATCATTGCACCTATTCCATATAGATAAAAAAACACTGTGTAGATTAATTCTTTAGATTGAGTTCTTACTTTATTTCTTATTAGTAGATAAAAACTTATTAAAAAACCTAAACAAGCTATCATAATAATAACTCCTGTGAATAATCTAAAGAATGTTGGGTCTATTCCTATAGGCTTAGCCATTTCGATAAATGCTTGAACTGAAACTGGCCAAGCAAAAAACTTTGATAAAACAAATCTTATTAGAAGAAGACCACTTAACAATGTTGTGATTTTCGTAAATATACTCATAATTTTCCTTAATTTTTATTTGATTTTATAATTTATAATTATTAGATTTTAGCTAACGCTACAAGTTCCATCAGTACAGATTTCATCATTATTATCATCCCAGCTAGATAAGGCTGTTCTTGAAATAACACCAGCACTAGTCATTGCAACAAAATCTGAAAGATCTATTAATTCTTTTTTAGAAATATCATCTTCTAATGCTTCTGTAAACCTTCTAGTTGAACATACAGTACAGCCTAATGTTAATGTAACGGCTAACCCTACTAAATGTTTTTCTCTTTTTGATAGAGATGAATCCTCACTTATTTCTTTTAATGCTTTTACTGCTTTTAAATCTTCACCTGTCATTTTTAATCCTTTTATTTTTAATTTTTATTATCTAATCATATTTAGAATATTTTTTATTATAATTTCACCATCTTCTTTTGATGAATTATATTTACCATGTACATGAAAACCATGAACCATTGTTATAATAGTTAGAGACATTGCCCTTGCATCTGCACTAAATTCATCCATTTCTTTTGCCTGTTGAAGGTTAAGCTCTAATTGCATACGAATTTTTTTAAAAAACTCTTCTGGAATTTCATATGCCTGTGTATCTAAAAAATCTTTTTCACACATTGTATTAGAAAATAAACAACCTTTGTAATTCTCACTAAAGGCAAAATTCCTAAAAAAAAGTTCAATACCTTTTTTTCCAGGATTGTCTTTTAAAATAGAAACTTGATTTGAAGCTCGTCTTTTATAATAATTATTTAATGCATCTTTAAAAAGACCTTCTTTATCTTTAAATAAAGAGTACATAGTTCCACGATTTAATCCTGTATGTGAAACCAACTCTGCTATAGATACTGCTTCATATCCTTTTTGCCAAAATATTTCCATTGCACGATCAAGTACATTTTCTAAATCATATTCCACAGGTCTTGCCATTATATATCCTTTGTAAATACATTATAGAATAGTAATTCTATAATGTCAAGTAAAAAAAGCCAACAATAGAATTGTCGGCTTCTTAAATTAAGGAGAGGGGTTTCTTGTTAAATTATTAACAAGAAGTATGAAGTCTAGTATCAGTATCTTCTTCTGGATAGAAAGAAGCTAGTGTACAATGACTAATAGCAGATGCTGCTAAAATATTAGTACTTGCTGCTGATGTTTGTGTATTGTTAAAACTTAAATAATCTGGTGTATCACTATTTTCTAGTGGATAAAAAGATGCAAACACTTTGTTATCACTAGTTGCTACTGCTAAAGTTTGATAAGCTTTTGAATCATCTTGAACTGAAGAAAGATAACTTGGAGTGTCATCGTTCTCAACTGGGTAAAAACTTGCAAATGTATCTTGTGCTGATAATGCACTTCCTGCTAATAAACTTAATCCTATAATAGTTGTTGATAATTTTTTCATTTTAAAATCCTTTTAAATATTAATTTTTTATTTTCGTTTGTTTGATAAGTGTATTATAGATTTTTTATGTGTATCTTGCGTAAAGAGTTCGTTTATTGTTTGTGTAGTGAGATTTAAACAATATATTAACTCTAGTATCATAAAATGGTAGTAAGGTATGTAAAAGTTAAAAGGACACATCTAATGTTAAACGCTAATGACAATCATCAACACTTCAAAATATTCAAACCACATGGTTTTTTAAGTCAGTTTGTACAAGAAGCTAAAAGAAAGAAAAAACTATTAGGTGACTTATTTAATTTCCCTGATAAGACTATGGCTATTGGTCGTTTAGATCATGACTCAGAAGGATTATTGTTACTTACAACTGATGGTATGATGAGTTATAAAATAAGAGACAAAGGTATAGAAAAAGAGTATTATGTACAAGTTGATGGAGATATTACCGAAGATGCAATGACTAAGCTTCAAAATGGTGTTGAAATTACAGTTAACTCAAGTAAATATCAAACACTACCTTGTAAAGCATTTACTCTTGATATTGAACCTAAACTGCCCAATCGTGGACGTAATATTCGTGACCAAAGACATGGACCTACAAGTTGGATTTCTATTACTTTATGTGAAGGTAAAAAGCGCCAAATAAGAAAAATGACAGCAGCTGTTGGTTTTCCTACTTTAAGACTAGTTAGAGTTAGAATTGGCGATATTCACATTGATGAGATGAATGCTGGTGATGTTGTTGCACTAGCAAATTTTAATGATGTAATTGAGTGACAGTTTCAGATATAGACGGATGTCTAAAGATAAATTAAAACTTTTTATTCTTCAGTTACATCAGGCATATAATCTAAACTATCATGAATTGCATGATGAATAAATGAAAGTTTTGTTCTTACAGCTTGAGTTAAAACAAATGGGTAAGCATCATTCATCCCCATACTACGATTTAATGAATTAAGAATAATTGCAAAATCCATCCATGTATCTAAAATTGTATCTATTGATGTTTGAGAAGAAAAGAAATATGAATCTTGTGGTAAATTTAAATTTCCAACATGTTCTTTTATATCCATTCTTCCTGTTGTTGAACCAGTAATATTAAAGTTTTTTGCAGTTTCTAATGTATCCATTATATGCATATAATGTGCCCACGTCTCTGCCCAATCTTCATAAGGATGCATTGTTGCATATTCACTTATAAAATCTTTATCCCAATCTTTTGGTGCACCATTTTTATAATATTTTTTAAGTGCTTTTGAGTAATCTTCTTCATCATCTCCAAAATATTTCTTACATAATTCATGTTTTTCTTCAGAAATTAGAATTAGTTTATTAAAGTAGTAGTGTCCTAGTTCATGTCTAAAATGACCAAGTAATGTACGATATTTTTCACTCATAGCAACTTTTGTATGTGATCTAGCTACTTCATCTGCTTCAGCTAAATTAATAGTAATATGACCATTATCATGACCTGTAAAAACAGTTTCTTGGTCTTCTAACTTGCTTACAAAGTGATCTTCTACATCTCTATCAGTTATAAAATCAAAACTCAAACCACTTTCTTCATTTTGAACAATATTTTCTAATGGAAGGTTTAATTCTTTTAAAGTATAAATAGCACGACGTTTTGCAACTTCCATTTTTTTCCATAAAGGAATATGTTTAACAATAGTTAAATCAGGAATAGTTTCATTGAAACGACAAGCAAAGCATAATACTTCGTCTTTATCAGGTACTGGCTCAAAAGTATCCATATTTACCATACCATTACAAGCTTGATATGTCTTGTGATTATCACATTTTTGATAAGGCTCTTTTGATTGTGATGCTTTATAGTAATAACCGCTTTCTTCATCAAAATCATAAGGTTCAACTTTATTAAAAGTGTCATCAACTCCTACAACTCTTTCACATGCAACACAAGATTGGCTTTCAAAAAATAGTATTTGTTGATTTTCACAATTACATTTAAATGTTTTCATTTAGATACTCTACTTATTATATGGATTTGCTTTATATTTTTGATATAAAAAACGCAACTATTGCATATAGAAGCTTTTAAAAGGATTAAAAGTATACAGCTGATTACTTTTGTATACTCTATTGTTAAGTAAAAATTTATTTAATGTACAGTAAATTGTGGCATTTTAAACAAGGACAATTATGGATAATACTTTAATTTATATACTTTTAGTATTTGTAGCTTTTATTGCTTATAAAAAATACGCTCAGTACAAGGTCTTAAAACTAGTTCCATCTTTACTAAAAGAGGGTGCTTTGATTATTGATGTAAGAAGTGTAGATGAATTTGCAATAGCAAATAAAAAAGGAAGTATAAATATACCCATAACTTCGATTAATGAAAAAATATCGCAAGTTGATAAAAATAAACCTATAATTCTTTGTTGCGCAAGTGGAAGTAGAAGTGCAATAGCAAAACGTGTTTTTATTTCAAAAGGATTTAAAAATGTTCATAATGCAGGTTCATGGCATGCTCTGAGAAAATTTTAAACATTTATTACTAAGGAAGATATTATTTTTACAATTAAAGAAATGTGGATTTTTCCAATGTGTGTTACAGTATATCTTCTTATGGATATATATTATGAAATTCTAGGAGGAATGTCTCTTTACTTATTTTGTATAGCTGCTTTTGGTGTAATTTTTGCCTTTGCCTTTATGATTACTAGAAAAGGTAAGCGTTTGGAATATATTGGTATATACTTTATGACTTATTTAATAACTAGTATATTTTGTATGATAATGTTATTTCCCCAAACTAGTAAAGAAGAGTATTTGGAAGCACCTGTTCTTAATAAAATCAGAATGAGTACATCAAGATCAACTGGAGTTTATGCTTATCTTCTAGAACTTAATATTAATGACAAAGAAAAATTTGAATATTTTGTACCAAAAAGAATTTGGAATAATATAAGACCAAAAAATATTGTTTTTGTATTTTATAAAGAGAATATTTTTGGTTTCAAAGTTGTTAAGGATGTTAGACAAACGATTGAAAAAAGAAAAAGGTATTAACAAATCTAGCAAATGTACTAATAAAACAATCTACTTAGTTCTTGAAATTTGGACTTCAAGTTCTTGATTTAAAAACTAGATTATTTTTAATCTAGTTTATTTGTTAGACTTTCTCCAAAGGCTTCTTCTATATATGGCGAGATTTGCCACTGATTTTTAAACTCTTTGTATTCATTTACTACTTTTTGTATATTTTGTGTATCTTCAAAAAAAGCTCTTATCATAATATTTTTAGGTGTGTGTTCCATATCTACAAATTCTAAAACTTGCGTACGATAACCCATGATTTCTAATACATTCGCTCTTACACTATCTGTTAAAAGTGAAGCTAATTTTTCTTTTATAATTCCAAATTTCATCATTGGATTCATCTTTTGATTTTTGATTTTCTTTAAGAATTCATGTTGACAACAAGGAACTGCAAGTATTACTTTAGAACCCCAATTTACTGCTTTTGCCAAGGCTTCATCTGTTGCTGTATTACATGCATGAAGTGAAATAACCATATCAACATTTGAAAATTGATTAAATCCTTTAATATCACCTTGCTCAAATCTTAAATCATCAAAGCTAAGTTTTTTAGCTAAGTTTGAACAAAATTCAATAACATTTTCTTTTAAGTCAAGTCCTACAATTTCTACATTGTAACCCATTTTTAGTACTAAATAATCATAAAGTGCAAAAGTTAAATATGCTTTTCCACAACCAAAATCAATGATTCTAATAGTTTTATTTTTATCTAAATAAGGAATACAATCAGAAACAAGCTCTAAATATCTATTTATTTGCTTAAACTTATCATATTTTGAGTTTACAATTTTCCCTTCTTTTGTCATAATTCCAAGTTCAATTAAAAAAGGTGTTAACTCGCCTTCATTTAGAATATATTTTTTCTTTCTATTATGAGAGGCTTCTTCAAACTTTTTTGTAGGTTTTTTTTGATTGATATTTAACTTACCTTTTTTATTTATTAAAACATGATAATCAGATTTAATTGTATTAATAAGTGCTTGTTTGAAATATGTTTCAAGAAGCTTTGTCATTTCTTCTATTGTTTCATTATTATTTAGATTTTTATGTTCTACATTTTTATCATAGAAGTATTCAAATTGATATTTTTCTTCATTTTTTATGATTACTTTTTTTATTGTCACTTTATTAAAAGTTTTTGAAGCTTTATTTCTTATTCCAGAAAAACTTGCAGATATTATACTTTCTTCGTTTATTACTTTTTTTACTAATTCAGATATATTTTCCAAAACTTTAAAACTCCTATTTTTTGTATGATATCAAAACACAAGTGAAGTTTAATTAAAATACGAAACAAATATATAAAAAGGCAATGATAATGTCAATAACAAGACAAATAATATTTTTAGCAAAAAAAGATTGTATTAATGAATTAAAAGCACTATTAAAAACAACAATTGAAGGTAGTAAAAAAGAAGAAGGATGTTTAATGTATGAAGTCTTTCAAACAAAAAACAATCCAGTAGAATTTATTGTTATTGATTCATGGGAAAATGAAGAAGCTTTAAATGCACATTATGAA
Source organism: Arcobacter peruensis (assembly GCF_003711085.1). Classification (NCBI taxonomy): domain Bacteria; kingdom Pseudomonadati; phylum Campylobacterota; class Epsilonproteobacteria; order Campylobacterales; family Arcobacteraceae; genus Arcobacter; species Arcobacter peruensis. The sequence goes on along the minus strand of NZ_CP032363.1, from coordinate 894,281 downwards.
AGTGAACACTATTTACATTTTATAAACAACTTCCAACAATATAATGCTCATATAGAGCCATTTGAACTTGAAGTTTTATAAAAATTAAGGATTACACTAATGAAAAAACAACGTAGAATTATAAATGCTTTAGTTCTAATAATAGTTTTAATAATGGGATACATTACTTTTTTTCCAGGAAGAGAAGCTATAAGTGAAGAGATTAAAAATAAACACTTTACAAATATAAGTATAAATAAACTTTATAAAATTAAAAATGCAAATGAAAGAAAATACTTTGTAATAGAAGATAAAAAAACTATCAAAGTTTTTGAAGTAGATGAAAATACAAATGAAATTCAAAAAAAGACAATAATTCCTTTTGATGAATACTGGTTTACAGAAAAAAACCAAGGAATAGATACATATTTAGTTCTTTTTAAAAATACTACAAAAACTGAAATACTGCTTTTTGATAATGATATCAGAACTTTAAGTAAAGAGTTAAAATAGATTTAAAGTTCAAAAGTTAAATAATACTTTTGAACCATATTTGTGAAAAAATATCAATTGCATCTTCTATTTCATTTTCTTGAAGACCCCCAAAGCCCATCATTATTGCTTGCCAATTATCTCCACTTCTTGTTTTTGCAAAGTAAAGTTTTAGTGATTCTTCTTTTGATAATTTTATTAACTTATCCCAATTAAGAGGAACACTTGGGTTTATGAGTATTGCAAGACCTCCACCTTGTGATTCTATTTTTATTGTATTTTTTAGTTTTTCTTTTAATAGTTTAAACATTAAATTATGTTTCTTTTTATTTAATGTTCTAATTTTACGTAAATGCTTATCCCAATGTCCTTTTTTTATAAACTCTTCAAGTACTTTTTGTGTAGTCAAACACACTCTTGCTCCATGATATGAAAAGTCTTTTTTAAATTTATCAAGTAAAGTATTTGGTAAAACTAAATAACTAACACGAAGACTAGGTGAGAGTGCTTTTGAGAATGTACCAATATAAATAACACGTTCTTCTTCATCTAAACCTTGAAGTGAAGGTATTGGTCTATTTTGATATGTTAATTCACTGTCATAATCATCTTCAATTATAAAAGCATTCTTTCTTTTTGCCCAATCAAGAATTTTAAACCTATTTGATATAGGTATACTAACTCCTGTTGGATATTGATGAGAAGGTGTTATATATACAAGCTTTGCTTTTGAATTTTCTAGCTGCTTAATATCAATTCCATCTTTATTTATATTTATTCTATTTATATTATAAGAATGGTTTTCAAAAACTTTTCTTGCAACATGATAACCTGGTTCTTCTATTGCTAAAGTGTCAAAATCTTCTTTTAATATCATTGCCAATAAGGACATACAGTCTGCAAATCCATTTCCTAATATAATTTGATTCTCATTACACTTGACTGCTCTTGAATGGTTTAAATATTTTGCAATTTGTACTCTTAATCCTAATTCACCTTGATTATTTGTATATTCTCCTAAATTAATTTGATTATCTATTACTTTATTAAAAACTCTTTTCCATGTTTTTAAAGGAAAAGAGTCTTTTTCTAATTTTGCTGGTGCAAAATCATATTTAATTATATTTACTTCTATATTTTTATCATTTATTTGTTTAGAAATTTTAAAGTTACTTGTATTTGTATTTATTACGTAATATCCACTTTTTGGTCTACTATTTATAAATCCTTCTACTATTAATTGAGAGTAAGCAGTTTCAACGGTGTTTTTACTAATATTGTAAGAACTAGATATTTTTCTTATTGAAGGTAACTTTTGATCAATCGTATAGTTTGAGATGATATCTTTTTTTAGTTCTTCAAAAAGTTGAATATGAAGAGGTTTTTTAATTTTAGGATTAAGTATATACAAAACTGTCCTTAATATTTTTTTATTATTTGGCACTTACAATAAGTACACTTTAATGATATACTACACAAAAAAAATAAAAGGAAGGTTTAATGAATATTGGAATTTATATTTATGATGATGCAGAGGTATTAGATTTTTCTGGACCTTTTGAAGTGTTTTCTGTAGCTTCAAGGTTTTTAAAAGAAAGTGAAAAGTTTAATGTTTTTCTAATAAGTGAAAATAAAACTACGATAATTGCAAGAGGAGGGTATGAAGTAAATTCAAAATATACTTTTACTAATCATCCAATTTTAGATGTTTTAATTGTTGTTGGTGGAGTACATACAAAAGAAGTAAAAAAACAAAATGTAATTACTTGGATTACTAATCAAGCTAAAAGTACTAAACTAATAGCTTCTGTTTGTACAGGTGCATTTTTATTAGCTCAAGCAAAAGTAGTAATAAATCATAAAGTAACTACTCATTGGGAAGATATAGAAGACTTAAAAAATGATTATCCCCATTTAGATGTTATAAAAAATGTTAGGTGGGTAGATGAAGGAAATATAGTAAGTTCAGCAGGCATATCAGCTGGTATTGATATGAGTTTACATTTAGTTTCTAAACTTCATAGTAATGATTTAGCTCTTAAAACAGCAAAACAAATGCAATTTGATTGGACAAAGAATAATTAAGATGAAAAAAATACATGAAATAAAAGACAAGATTTTAATAAATGGTGTTTTGGAAAAAGTAGAGTTTGGAACACTTGCTTTATGTTTTGAAAATAAACCATATTCTTTACCTTTAAATTTTGTACAGTTCAAAAATGATATTTATTTTCATGGTACTAAGAAGGGAAAGAAAATAGATATGATAAAAGAAAATTCTAATGCTAGTTTCTCAGTTGTTGAAAATATATCTTTTCTACCTTCTTACTTTAGTACAGCAGATGAAAATGCATCACCTGCAACTCACATGTATAAATCTGTAATAATTGATGGAATTATTGAAATAGTTGAAGATTATGAACTAAAAAAGTCAGCGTTATCTGCATTAATGGAAAAATATCAAAAAGAGGGTGGATATAAAACTTTAGATGATGAGATGTATGAAAAAATTATAAATGCTACAGGTGTTTATAGATTAATAAATAAAGAAATTAGTGCAAAGTTTTACTTAGGACAAAACTTCAATGAACAAAGGTTTAAAAGAGTAAGTGAACATTTAAAACAAAGAGGAAGAAAAGAAGATTTAGCTACTTTAAAAATATTAGAGGAGTTTAGAAAATAACTCCTTTATATTTATTTAGTTTGAATATTTGCTGCATATCCAAGATTGGAACGATTTTTTATTATTCCATAATAAGTTTGATCTCTTATTTTTTTAATCATATTTCTAAATGTATAAATAGAAACATTATCTTTTTTCCAAGATACTTCCATTAGTTTTTCAACAGAAACGATTTCGCCATTAGCTTGGATAAGGTTACGTAAAAGTTCTTTTCCAATTCTTGTTAAGAGAACTTCTTTGTTTTCTTTATCATATAGTTTATTTAATTGTTTATTATAATTAAAACCTTCTCCTAAATCTATTCTTAATAAATCATATTCTATTAAATCTAAAATATATTCTGAGTCGGTTAAATTTCTTCTTTTGAGTTTATAAGATAATTCATTTTCTAATTGTTCTGATAATTTAAAAGTTATTGTCCTCATATAATCTCCTTTAACTTTAAAGAGATTATACATTAAATTTATTTAATAACTAATATAAGTCCTATAAAATAGATAGTTATCATAATAATAATTTTATAACTTTTTATATGCTTCCGAAGAATAACATTGTTAAAATTATTGATTAAGTTCTAATTTTTTTAATATATCTATAAATAGATGGCTCTGACATAGCAAGTTTATTTGCCACTTCTTGAACAGAACCTCTTATATTAAAAATTCCACACTCTTCAAGTGCTTTCATTACTTCTGTTTTTTCTTTAGGAGTCATTCTTGTAGGAGTTACATTAAATTGGTCAATAATTGTATCAATTTTATTAAGTGTTAACTCTTGTCCATCTGAGCTTAGATTTTCTTTGATGATATTTAATGATGATAATTTATCATCAACATAATTAGGTAATAAAGAAGTTAAAAAAGATAAAGAGTTTTTTACTTCTTGATAATCTGAGTTTAAACCTAATGCTCCAACAATTTTATTTGAATCATCTCTAATAAAGTATGTAGAAGAGTATAAAAGTTTACCTTCAATATTTTTTGAATTATAATTACAAATAAACTGTTTATTTCCTTTTGATTCGCTAAGAATAAATTCTAACATTAAATCTGTAATTGAATCTCCAATTTTTCTACCACTTATATGTCCATTTACTATATAAACAATTGACTTTTGATAATCAGTTAAATCATGAAGTATCACTTCCGTGTTTGAGCCTAGAACTTCTGCTAAAAAATCCGCAATTGATATGTATTTATTAATATATTTATTCAAAAAAAGCCTTAGATATTTTATGAAGAGTTATTATAGAAGAATAATAAATTATTGTCAAAAAAATGATAAAAAATTATTACAATAATAAATTTGTATTAAAAATATACAATAAAAGTGTAAAAATGATAAAAATTTATTATATAATACTTTTAATGAAAATAAATTATCATAAAAAAGGAATAAAATGAAAGCTATTAACTCAACAAAAGCACCAAGTGCAATCGGACCATATTCGCAAGCTGTGGACAAAGATGGTTTTATCTTTGTATCTGGACAATTACCAATTGATGAAAATACAGGAGAATTTGCAGGAGATGACATTGCATCACAAGCAAGACAATCAATGGAAAATATCAAATATATTTTAGAAGAAGCTGGATTAGAAATGAAAGATATTTCAAAAACTACTATACTATTAAAAGATCTTGAAGATTTTGTAACTGTTAATGAAATTTATGGAGAGTATTTTACTGTGCCTTATCCAGCACGTGCAACATATGAAGTTGCAAGATTGCCAAAAGATGCTTTGATTGAAATTGAAGCAATTGCTAAAAAATAAGAAATAAAATTTATTATAAAATTAATGGAGAAATAAAATGAAAAAAGATGTGATTATTGTAGGTGGTGGTTGTATTGGACTTATGAGTGCATATTGTTTACAAAAAAGTGGTAGAAGTGTAACTGTAATTGAAAAAAATGATATTACAAATGGTACATCTTTTGGTAATGCAGGATTATTGTCAGCATTTAAAAAAGCTCCATTAAGTGCTCCAGGAGCTATTACTGATACTATTAAATTAATGCTAAAAGGAGAATCACCTGCAAGTGTTCATCCTACATTTAATTTACATTTATATAAATGGCTTTTAAAGTTTGCTGCAAGTTCAACTGAAGCTAGATTAAGAAGAACATTAGCATTATTTGAAAGATATGGGCAAATTAGTTTAGATATGTATGAAGCTATGGTTGAAGATGAAGGAATGGATTTTCACTTTAGAAAAGATGGATTACTAATGATTTATACAGAGCAACAAACATTTGATGCAAAAGCTGCTCATTGTACAGACCCAGATGCTTATGAAATTCTTTCTAAAGAAAAAACTAAAGAGTATATGCCAATTTTAAATGATAAGGTAATAGGTTCTATTTTATTAAAAGAAAATGGTCACATTGATCCAGGTGAAATGATGCTTGAATTAAAAAAATATTTAGAAGCAAAAGGCGTTGAGTTTCTTTTAAATGAAGAAGTAGATAGATTAGAGTTTGAAGGTTCAAAAGTTAGTAAAATAAGAACTTCTAAAGGTGTTTATGAAGCTGAAACATTTATTCTTTCAACTGGAGCTGATGATAAACTTGCACGACAAGCTAAAAACAAATTTATGATGACACCTGCAAAAGGTTATAGTCTTACATTTAAAATGAATGAAGAATTAATGCCTAAAACTACATCATTATTTGCAGATCTATTTATTGCAATGACTCCAAGAAAAGAAACACTAAGAATGACTTCAAAATTAGAACTTGGAACTACAGATCCATCAATTGTAAAAAAACAAATTGATAGTATGAATAAAAACTTAGCTCAATATACAAATGAATTTGAAAGAAGAGATGTTGTTGAATGGTCAGGATTTAGACCACTTACTCCAAATGATATTCCAATTTTAGGATTTGATGAAAACTATAAAAACTTAGTTCATGCAACTGGTTTAGGATGGTTAGGAATTACATTTGCCCCTTCAATTGGAAAAATTATCAATGATGTTATTACTATTGATAAGAAAAATGAAACTAATGCGGATATTTTATTGTTTTCATCATTTTTTCAAGGATAGATTTTAAAGAAAGAGTTTTTCTCTTTCTTTAGTTAAAAAAAGCTTATTTACTAAATCAATTAATTAATAATTAGATAGTTACGTAACAAAAAATTAATAATGTAATGTCTTATTACATTATATAAAATAAAAGGAGATATCATGAACAAGTTTAAGAATGTGCTATTTTATATGGCAATGATGTGTATACCAAGTCTAAGTTTTGCAGAGGAAATTGTAGGGATTGATCAGAAAATCGATCAATTTTTTACTACATATTTTGGTTGGTTTGCAAGTGCAATTTTTTATGGTGTAAAAATAGAAGATGGAGTAACTTTCCCCCTTATTGTTGGTTGGTTATTTGTTGCTGCAATAGTTTTTACTTTTTATTTTGGTTTTATACAATTAAGAAAATTTAAATTATCTTTAGACATAGTATCAGGTAAATATTCTGATCCTAAATCTAAAGTACCTGGTGAGGTTTCACATTTCCAAGCACTTACTACTGCTTTATCAGGTACAGTTGGTCTTGGAAATATTGCAGGAGTTGGTGTTGCTTTAGCAATTGGTGGACCAGGAGCTACTTTTTGGATGATTGTTTGTGGTTTATTCGGAATGGCTTCAAAGTTTACGGAGTGTACACTAGGTGTAAAGTATAGAAATGAGAATGCTGATGGTACAGTATCTGGTGGTCCAATGTACTACCTATCAAAAGCATTTAAAGAAAAAGGTAATGCAAAAACTGGTAAATTTTTAGCTGTTGGTTTTGCAATTATGACAATATTCGCAGCACTTGGTGCAGGAAATATGTTTCAAGGAAATCAAGCTAATGCAATGATTGTTCAAACATTTGGAATTGCTCCTGGTTATGGTTGGGTTACAGGTATTGTTTTTGCTGTACTTGTTGCAGGAGTTATCATAGGTGGTATGCCTTCAATTGGTTCTGTTACTTCAAAATTAGTTCCTTTTATGGCAGCTTTATACATTGGTATGGCACTTATTGTTTTAATCTCTCATTATGATCAAATAGGCGGTGCTTTTGAACAAATCTTTGTAGGAGCATTTACTGGTGCTGGTGTTGCTGGTGGTTTTATTGGAGCATTAATACAAGGACTAAAAAGAGCAACTTTCTCAAATGAAGCAGGTGTTGGATCAGCTGCAATTGCGCATTCGGCTGTAAAAACTAAAGAACCAATAACAGAAGGTTTTGTTTCTTTACTTGAACCGTTTATTGATACTGTATTAATTTGTACAATGACAGCTTTAGTTATTACTATTTCAGGAATGAATACAGGTGAATTAACTGGTGTTGCATTAACTGCTGCTGCATTTACAGAAACTGCATCTATTTTTGAATATCTTTTAGCACTTGCAGTAGTTATGTTTGCCTTTTCAACAATGGTATCCTGGTCATATTATGGACTAAAAGCATGGACTTATCTTTTTGGTGAAGGTAAAACAACTGAACTTGTTTATAAAGGAATGTTTTGTTTATTTGTAATTGTTGGTACAAGTATAAGTTTTGGTGCAGTTATAGACTTCTCTGATGCTGCAATGTTTGCAATGTCTATATTTAATATTATTGGGTTATATTACCTAATGCCAATTGTTAAAGAAGAACTTAAATCTTACCTTTCAAGAATTGAATCTGGAGAAATTAAAAAATATAGATAAAAGTATAAATGGTAGCTTCCTTTTTATAAGTGAAGCTATTTATACTTATTAAAATCTTACCTTAGGTTTAGTAAATATTCTTATGGTAAAATTATACCTTATAGAATAGTAGGAGAAATGTACGTGAATTTATCAAGACCTGTGTGGGCTGAAATTAATTTAGATAATTTAGCTCATAATATGAAAGAAACAAGAAGAGTTGTAAATAAAAATACATTAATTACAGCAGTTATAAAAGCTGATGGATATGGCCATGGTGCCGTTTGTATTGGACAAACTTTACTTGATAATGGAGCTAATAGATTTGCAGTTGCTACTTTAAGTGAAGCTATACAATTACGAGCATCTTTTCCAAATACTGAAATAATGGTTTTAGGTTACACTCCAAATGACTTAACAGAAGATATTTTAGCAAACAATATTATTCAAACTATTTATACTTTAGAGCAAGCAGAATACTTTTCAAAATTAGCACTTTTATCAAATAAAAAAATTACAGTACATATTAAACTTGATACAGGAATGAATCGTTTAGGTATGCAAGAAAGCCAAGAAACAATTGATTCTATTTTACAAATGAGTAAATTTGAAGGCTTATTTATAGAAGGACTTTTTACGCACTTTGCAATGGCTGATGAAATTGATAAAGAATATACTAACAATCAAGTAAAAAAATATAAAAAAATAGTTAATGCCTTAGAAGAAAATGGTTTAAATATTCCTATTAAACATGTATCAAATAGTGCAGCTATTATTGATATGCCTGAACTTAATATGGATATGGTTCGTGCTGGTATTATGTTATACGGTTTATATCCATCAAAAAATGTTAATCAAAATAATGTAAATTTAAAAGAAGTAATGTGTTTAAAAGCGAAAATATCTCAAGTAAAAGAAATACCTAAAGGTACAGGTGTTAGTTATGGTTTAAAATACAAATGTACTAAAAATTCAAAAGTTGCAACACTTCCAATAGGATATGCAGATGGTTTTACACGTATGTTATCAGGAAAAGCATCAGCAATGCTTCAAAATAAAAAAGTTCCCATTATAGGAAATATTTGTATGGACCAATGTATTATTGATATAAGTGGTCTTGATGCAAAAATTGATGATGAGGTTGTTTTATTTGGTGGAAATGATAAAAATGGAATTTCTATCACTAGTGTTAGTGAACTTTTAAATACAATTAATTATGAAATAGTTTGTATGGTTGATAAACGTGTTCCTAGAGTATATATAAAAGATGAAAAGGCAATTTACTATAAAGATTATCTCAAACTTATTACAAGTTAATTCAAATTTTAATAGAATACGATAATTATAAACATTAAGGTAAAACATGTCAAGAAAAAACACTTCAAGCGTTGATACAACTAAAGGTGATAAGATTGCAATGAAGTCTAATCAAAATAAAAATCCTGTATTAGTTGATTTTAATCATAAAGAGATTGGTAAGCAAGTAGTAAACGCTAGAAAAGGTGCAAATGTAGATTTAGCAAAAGCTAAAGCTAAGAAAAAAGCCAAAATGGCTAAAGCTTCAAAAAAGAAGAATAAAAAATAAAATAGATTTTTTAATTAACAGAAAATTTAATTTCTGTTAATTAAGTTCTTTTTCTAAATCTTTTAAAATTTCTTTGTATTCTGAAGTTTTATTTGCTCCCATTCGTGCAATTTTATTATTAAATATAATAGTTGGAATTGCATAAACACCTTGGTCTCTCCAAAACTTCTCTTCATTTTCAATAGCTTTAATTTCTTTTTCATCATCTAAAAGTTTCATTGCCTCATCTGCATTTAATCCAACTGCTAAAAGTTCTTCTCTTAAAACACTTCTTTGGCTAATATCTTTTCTTTCTCCAAAGTATGCATGTTGTAATCGTACTTTTAATTCTGTTTGCTTGTTAAATTTTTTTGCATATTTAAGTAAGATATGAGAATTAAATGAATTTACTTTTTTCATTTCAGCAAAATAGTCAAATTCAAATCCTGTTTCTTTTCCTAAATTTGTCACTCTATTTCTTGTTTCTTGAAGCTTTTTCTCAGTTAAATTATATTTATCCATTAAGTATTCATTCGCATTTCTACCTTCTCTTGGCATATCAGGGTTAAGCTCAAAAGGATGCCATACAATTTCAACTTTTTCATTAAGTTTCAACTCATCAATAGCTACACTTAATCGTTTATAACCAATTGCACACCACGGACATACAACATCAGATACGATATCAATTTTGATTTTATCTGCAGCAAAAGAAAATTGGGAAATTATTGTTATTGAGAGTATTGCTTTTAATATTTTTTTCATATTTTCACTTTATATTGGGATATGAAATAATAGAATGAATGTTCTAAAATATAACTTAAAAAAAGAGTAACTAACTAGTTACTCTTTTTTTATCTTATTAAAGTTTAATATTATTCTGCAAGTAAGTTTCTGTAAAAGTCTCTATAGTTAGTGTCTTTTTCATCTCTAGCTTTCATCGCAGCTCTTGGATGTTCGTTTAATTGTCCTGTTAACATGTATGGAATTGAGTAACCCCAGTCAAGTTCTTTTTCTAATGGAATAATAAACTCTTCAATAAATTTTAATACTGGCATTAATTTATATTTTGGATTTTTTAAAAAACCAATTAAAAGTTCCATAGGACAGTTTCCAGCACCTCTTCCTAATCCAGAGATTGTAACATCAAGAAAACTTGTACCATATGTTAATGCTTCAATAGTATTAGCATATGCTAATTGCATATTATTATGTGCATGAATACCAATTTGTTTACCATGTGCTTGTGCAATAGTTAAATATTTTTCAGTTAATTTATTGATTTGCTCAGGGTAAAATGAACCAAATGAATCAGCAATATAAATTACATCAACACTAGATTTAGCAACTGTTTCTAAAACTTCAGTTAATTCATCATCAAATGATTTTGAAATAGCCATAATATTAATAGTCGTTTCATAACCTTTTTTATGTGCTTCTTCTACAAGTTCAATTGCAGCAGGAATTTGATGAATATAAGTTGCAATTCTAATCATATCAACTACAGATTCACTTTTTGGAAGTAATTCTTCATTTACAGTTCTTCCAATATCAGACATTACTGCAATTTTCATATTAGTATCGTTGTTTCCTACAATTCTTCTAATATCTTCTTCTTTACAGAAATTCCAAGGTCCAAACTCTTCTTCACTCATAATTGAAGGTGAATTGTTTTTTCCAATTTCCATATAATCAATACCAGCTGCTACACATGTGTCGTATTGTGCTTTTACAAACTCATCTGTAAAATGAAAATTGTTTACTAAACCACCATCTCTTATAGTACAATCAAATACTTTTATGTCTTCTCTTACAGTTAGTATTGAACCTTTTCTTTCAATCATAAATATTTCCTATTCTCTTTTAATAATATTTTTCCAAATAATATCTTAACACTGCTCAATTCATCTTTAAATATATGATAAACCTTGATTTATTTCAATGAATTAAATAAAGATTATATGTATACTGTCCTAAACAAAGGAATTTTAATGAAAAAACTAATATTTACAATTATAAGCATAGCTTTTATTTCTTCTTTATCAGCGCAAGCTACAGAAGTAAATAAAACAATTACAAAGAAAGAAAAAACTGCACTGACATTAGAAATGTGTAAAAAGAAAATGGGTCAAGATAATTTCAATTTTATTAAAGAAGTTTTCAATGATGAAAATGTGTTACTATTAAAATGTAAGGAAGCACTTAGTAAATAAATTTTTGTTATAGTATTAGATATGATGATTTAATAAAAGGAATTTATAATGAAAAGAATACTATTTATATCTATTTTAATAATACTAGACTTATTTGCAAAGAGTGAATTTATAAGAGATGATCAAACAGTAATTGATAAGAAATTAAATCTTCAATGGCAAGATAATAAGCAATCACAAGAAACAAAACTTTTTTTAGAGGATTCTATTAATCATTGTAATAGCTTAGCTTTACAAGATAAGAAAGATTGGAGGCTTCCAACTTATGAAGAGTTATTAAGTTTAGGTGATTATGAAGTATATAAACCCACTATAAATGATATATTCAAATATACAGCTTCTGGTCATTATTGGACAATTTTATATAAAACTACACAATTAGGTGAACATATTACATTGAAAGATTCCACAGAAGTAAAAAGAATTTACTTCAGCGATGGCTTTTCTTATGATAATGATAGAACTGGTAAAGCCTATGTTAGATGTGTTCGTAATATGATAAAAGATTAGTAAGAAGTTAAGTTTAAAACTTCTTCTATCTTGTCATAAGAATACATCTCATAGTTTGTAGTTTGCTCTTTTATAGCAGTTACTGCCATTCTATCAGCAAGCTCATTTCCTTCAATTCCAGCATGACCTTTTACATGTTTGATTTCTATTAAATCTTTTATTCTCTCATATAGTTCATGAGTTTTTTTAATAAGTTCAAGGTTTTTAATCTCTCCTCCTTTTTTAGTCCAGCCTTTTGCTTTCCATCCATAAGCCCAAGTTGTAATACAATCAATAGAATATTTTGAATCAGAATAAATAGTAATAATATTTTTAGAACTTGTTTGCTTTGCTATTATTAAAGCTTGATAAAGTGCATTTAATTCTGCAATATTATTTGTACCATTTTCTACAAAATCGCCATGTAATAAAACTGGGTTTCTTTCATTTGAGTAAATAGCTAAACCACTTCCTGCAAGTCCAGGATTTCCTGAACATGCTCCATCACAATAAATTCTAATATGCTCTTCATCTTCATCTATTTGTGTAGTATTTTGTGATGTTTCTTTAACTTCTTTACTTGTAGTTTTATTTGTTGTTTTTATATTATTAAACTCTAAAACCATATTGTAGTTTTTTAGTATTTGTTCTTGTGCTTTTAAGGCTAGTTTACCTTTTAAAAGCATAAGTCTATTTGCATCATTTTTTAGTATATCTTTATTTAGAACTACTTCTTTCCAGTTGTCTTCACAAGGGAAGGGTAGTTCTAATATTTTACATTGCTCTTTATTTAGTGTTTCCTCAAAGGAAATAAGGTGTATAAATTCGTAAGTGATTTGCATAAATTATCCATAATTTTTTCGCTGATTATATCAAAAAAAACTACATTTATCTATTTTTATTTATGCCCAATCTAAAAGTCTTTTATCACCTTCAAGTTTTTTAATATCTGTAATATCTTGAGACATTTCAATTACACCTTTGTAGTTTTTTTCTTCATCTCTAATTGCAAAATATCTAATATGAATAAACTTGCCTTTAAATTGAATCCAAAACTCAGCCGTATCTTGACGTCCTGCTTTAAACTCTTCAAGTATTTTAAGTACTTGGTCAACACTTTTTGGAGGATGGCAAAATTTAACTTCACGTCCTATTATTCCTGCACTTCTTGGAAATACTCTATCATCACCTCTATTGTAAAAAATTACAATATCATTTTCATCAACATAAGTAATATCTACAGGAAGGAATTTAAAAATAAAATTAACTTGTTCAGGAGTTAAATAACCTTCATCAAAATGTGTTCTATCTTCAAGTGAAAAAGGTAGTTTTCTTCTTTTTTTATCTTCACTTGGGTGAACATAATCTTCTTCTTTTACTTCAGGATATCTAACAGGAGCATCTGCAAACATCCAACCAATCTCTTTATCTCCTTCATACATTTCTTTCCAATCATCTTCATTTAACATTTCAAGTGCTCTTGGAAGAAGTCTTCCTTCTTCTACTTGTAAAAGATGATCTATACTATTAAATAGACTCATAGCATCATTTAAAATGTCACTTGAATCTTTTGCTTCAACTTTTTTTCTTACAAATTTAATCTCTTCTCTAATTTGGTCATGAAAAGCCCACATTCCCTGACTTGGACCTGTCCATCCGTATTTTTCTAAGTATGGGAAGAGCTGATTTTCTTTTCTTGCAAAGTGCTTTTCGATTTCACAGATTTGATTAAAGATATTATAAAACCTTTGGTAGTCTTCTTGCATATTAGTTTGTAAAAGTTCTTGAAAAAGTTTTCTTGTTAGTATATTTTCTTCAAGATAGACCCTTACTGGATGACCTTCTTGAAAGTTTTGTATATTTGATAAATCATTCATGTAAATTATATTCCTTAAGTTTTTTCTTTTAAATATAACTTAATGAATACAATTTTCCATGATATTTATCAATTTTTAGTTTTTTATGTAGTTAACTTACATATTCCAAGGAATTCCTGCAAGTATTAAAATTAAACCAATTGTAAAATAGATGATTTGAATTTTGTATTTTTTTCTTTCATCTTCAATTCTTTTTGCTTTAAAAGAACCAATTGTTATTATAATTATTGCTATTAGCATAATTAAACTATGCTCAACTGCATAAAATCTTAATTCACTAATTGCAATAGAGCCTTTTACATCACTTAAAAAAATACTTGTTTTTTCACTAGTATAGTAAACATATAAACCTATAACAAACTGTAAATGAATGAAACCAACAGTTACATGAGAGAAGATATTATTAAATTTTGTAAATGGTTTATGTTTAAAATATCCTGTATAAATGCAATATAAATGCACTAAAAGTGTAATTAGTATTATCCAACGTAAACTTGAATGTATAATTAATTCTGTTTCCAATTTTATTTTTCCTTTAAGTTCCAAATGTGAGTATCATTTTTATCACATAAGATTTTTTTTGTATTATCTTTTTTAACTATTTTTAACGAACCTTTACACTTAGGACAAATACCTTGAAGTTGTGTAAGATAAACATCACCTGCACTTGAGCATTCAAGATTATACTTTCCAAAGTATAAAATTCTTTTAAACATTAAAAGTGCTGAAATTCCTAATAAAATTAAAAGTAAAATTAAAAATACTAAAGGCGTATAAGAGTGAGTTTCATTAAATAGCATTCCCGTATATAAAATACCCGCACCTGCAATTAGTATTACTCTAATAATTTTTAATTGTTTACCAAAAACTTTTATAGGTTTTTCTAAAATTCTTTCTAGTTTTGGAATTTTATCATTTTTCATTAAACTTCTTTCTTATAAACTGCAAAAAAATGAGGAATACTAGGTGTTTGATTATCATTATAAGCTTTAAAACTAATTTCTTTTAGTTTATCATCTGTTACAAACTTATTAATTTCTTCATAATCTAAAGGTAATGGTATTTCATCTTTTTTTTCATTTTTTTCTCTGCTTCTACATGATACTAAGATATGAGCATTTTTACTTAATAAATTTGACATAGCAATTCTTGCTTGAATTCTATACTCTCCAGGAAGAATTTGTATAGTGTTACACTCATAAACTACATCAAAATTTTCAAGCCATGCTTTATCATAATCAAATAAATCAGCGACTAGATAATCAACCTTAGTATTTGGGTATCTTTTCTTACATAGTTTAATAGCTTCAGGTGAAATATCAAAAGCTGTTACTTTATATCCATAATCACTTAAAGCTTCTGAGTCATCACCAACTCCACATCCAATTACTATTGCTTTTTTATCTTGTAAGTTACTTGTTAATTGATTTTTATTTTCTTCAAGCCACTTTACTAAATAAGGACTTGCTTCTAAATCTGCCCAAAATACTGCTTTATAATCACCTTGTGCATCTGTATAAACAGAATCACACCATGAAAAAGGTTCATCATTTTCATGGTGTTCTTTTACCATTTGTTTATATTTTACTGCATCAAACTCTATCATTTAGCTTCATCAATGATTTTTAATAGTGTTTCTTGTGTACTTTGCGCTAATTCAATAAAATCAGGGTTAATATCATCAATTAATTGAGTTAAAGAATTCATTGCAATATTTGTAATTCCTTCATCTTTATAAACTGAAATTTTACATGGCATAATTACTGATAAAGACATATCAGAGCTTAAAAATTCTTTTGCAACTTTTGGATTACAAACATCTAAAATTTGACATTCATTTTCAAAATCTATTCCTTTTGAATTTAGTGTATTTTTAACATTATGAATATGTAGCACTCCAAAACTATAATTTGAAACGATTTCTTGTATTGTATCAACTACTTCTTGTACGCTTTTTTCTGATTGTTCTATATAATGCATTTAATTTCCTAATAATTTTTCATAATTATAATATACTATTTTTTTAAACTGGCTTTCTTCTTTTTTATAAAAGAAGTAGTAAAAAATATCTCTTTTTGAAATAAAATTAATGAAACAATCAAAGATAGCATTGCAAAGATAAACAAAGTTGCTATAAATACTGAACCATTAAACTGAAATATTGAACTTAAAAACATTGTTACAATAACAAGTGCTATTAATAGTCCAGTCATAGTACATAAAGAAATTGCATAGTTAATATTTTGCATTCTAAGTGTTAGTGATAACCTTCTATCTTCATGCTCATTATTTATGCTAGTAGCATCAAATTTTTCTACTTTATCAATAATTCTTGATAATCTTCCTGTAAAAACATTTAGTAAGCCTGCAACACCTGCTAGTAAAAAAACAGGTGCAACTGAAAGCTGTATTAGATGAGAAACTGTGTTTACTCCCTCTTGTGTTATTGCTGTAATCATATTATATGCCTATAGTTTGTATTTTGTATAGAAGTTTATCATAATTTTGATTTTACTAATTCAATTGTTTTAATTTAGATATAATGCTAAAAAATCATATAATATATATTACAAAAGGAGCTAAAGTGGCTAAAGGGAAAAAGACAAGTATTAAAGAAATCAAAAGACTTGATAACAATGAAATAATGATTAATGGAAAAGAATATATTATTACAGAAGATACAAAAGATATTGAAAGTGCGATAACTATGAAAATTTCTTCAAATGGTAATAGAATTTTAAGATTTGAAGATGCTAATAAAAAAGCAAGAATTGATGTAAAAAAGAATTTTAATATCGTAAAGTATTCTTTTGTAGATAAAGATGCAGCTTCAAAATTTAAAAAAGGACATGATCAAAACTTCTTAACAAAAGATGATTTAAAAGAAGTAATTGGAAATGCAAATTGTCATAAAGATGCAATGGAAATGATATATAAATTTACAGATAAAAAAAGTGATTCTTATGATTCAAAATCTGGCAATATGAACTTTTATTTATTTGAAGAAATAAAAGATTAAGAGTAAAAAAGACTAAATATTACAAACTGACATAAAATTAAAACAAAATCATAAAATTTTGTATACTTGAATTTAATATTAATAAAAGGATTATTAAATGAGAGTATGCGGAATTGAATTAAAATCAAACTATACAGTATTAACACTTGTTGATTTTTTATCTGATGATATTGTAGATTACATTGATTTAAAAATAAAAAAAATCACTTTAGAAGATGATGAAAATAAACAAAGTATAATTTCTTATCTCAATGAAATAAATAGTTTTTTCAATAATGAAAAGGTTGAAAAAATAGTTATAAAAAAGCGCTCAAAAAAAGGAGCGTTTTCAGGTGGTGCAGTAACTTTTAAGATGGAAGCTTTAATACAGTTATATGCTAATGCTGAGGTAACTTTAATATCACCTCAAGCACTTTCAGCTTATGAAAGAAAAAATGAAATAATATATCCCAAAAATTTAAAAAAATATCAAGAACAATCATATTTAGCTATATTATCTATGCTTTTTAAATAATTAGATTTAAAAAAGTGTAAATTTTACAATAATTAATTAATTATTTCTAAGTTTTATAGTAATATATCGAAATAAATTAGATATGGAAAATATATGATAAACGAAGAACTTCTTGCAACTTTGACTATTCTTTATGTTGAGCATGAAGAAAAAGAGATAAATAACTTTAAAACAACATTTGAAAAATTATTTAAAAAAATCATATTTGCTTCAGATGGATTAGAAGCAATGAACAAATTTAATGATGCACTTTCAGATAATATTATTATTGATATAATAATTAGTGAAGTTTCTTTAGCACATTTAAGTGGAATAGATTTTTTAACTCATGTAAAAAAAGTTGATACTCATATACCATTTATCTTTACAAGTAGTACAATAAAAACACAGGATTTAATTAGTGCTATTAAAAATGGTGCAAGTAATTACCTTCTTAAACCAATAACAAAAAATCAAATAGTAGACGAAATTGAGAAAAAATGTTTAAATCCAAAAGAAAAAAAGACTAACTCTACATACATCAACGAACTAGAAGAATATTTAAATTCAATCAATAAAGTAGCAATTGTTTCAATCTTTGATGATAATGGAAAAATACTTTATGTAAATAATTTCTTTAGTGAAGTTTCAAAATACCTTGAAGAAGATTTACTTGAACAAGATTATAGATTTACTTATCATAATGATATTTCGAAAACTATATTAGAAGAACAATGGAATGAGCTTAAAAAGACTAAAAGTTGGAAAGGTAAAATAAAACATTTATCAAAGAATAACTCAGTGTTTTATACAAATACTACAATTACCTCTGTTTTTAATAATAAAAAGAATAAATTTATAAGTATAAATTTTTTAACAACAGAAGAAGAAAATAAAAAAAGAGATTACAAGAAAAAAGTACTTTATAACTTACAAGAAACTAGAAAAGTATATAAAGTTGCACAAGATAAAATCAAAGAATTAAAAACAGAAATTTCAAAATATGAAGATGTTAATAAATATGAAGAAGAATTAATTAATCAAAAAGAATTAAGCATAAAATATTATAAAGAAATTAAAGAGCTAGAAAAAAGAATTTTAAACTTAGATAGTAAACAAAGACAGCTTTCAATTGGAATTAACAATAAAATAAAAGAGATTACAACTATAACACAAGAGAAAATTAATAAAAAGACTATCACTGAAAATAAAATAAAAGAAATTAAAAGTGAAATAGAAAGAAGAGAAGAACTAATAGTAAGAATATCAAATGAAATAACTAAAAGATCATCAAAAGTTAATGAACAAAGAAATAGGATAAAAGTTTGATAAATTATAAGTTTTTAAAAACAATAAATATTTTATATATCCAAAATGATGAAAATATTAAAAAAGATTTTTTACGCTTAATGGATGGCTTATTTAACAAAGTTATATGTGTTAATAAAGGAAAAGATGGAATTGAAGAATTTATAAAAAACAAAGAAGAAACTTTTATTTTTGATCTTATAATATGTGATATTGATTTGCCAGATATAAGTGGAATTGAAATAATAAAAAGTATAAGAAATGAAGATTTGGAAATACCAATCATTTTACATACAGATAATACAGAGCAAGAAAAACTCTTTGAAGTAATCAAGTATAATATAACAGATTATTTACCCAAAAATAGTTCTAAAAAAGCACTAATTGATTCTGTACAAAAAGCTTCACGAACTAGACATCATGATAAATTTATTGAAGATATAGAAGAAGACTTAGAAGAGTTAATTAATGCAATAAATGATGTTGCCTTAGCTAGTAAAACTGATATGGAAGGTAATATAACTTTTGCAAATAAATATTTTTGTGAAACTTCAGGTTATTGTCAAGAAGAAATAATTGGTCTAAATCATAATTTTTTCAGAGCAAAAGATGTAAATGTTGAACAAGTAAAAGATATGAACAATGCCATGAAACTAGGAAAAACATGGGAAGGTAAAATGAAATATACTTCAAAAAACAAAGAAGTGTTTTTCGCTTATCTTACTATTATTCCTATTAGAAATCCTCTTAATAATGATATTAAAGAGTTTATGTGGATTAGGTTTATATCAACTGAAGAAGAGATAGAACAGAGTGAATTTAAGAAAAAAGTTGTACAAAACATTCATTCTAGTAGAAGAATTAATCTAGAAGCTAGAGCTGAAATAGATAGCTTATTTAAACAATTAGATAAATGTAAAGAACTTGAAGGTATTAAAAGTTCATTGTTTGAAGAAAAAAAGCGAGTTTCAAAATTTGCAAATCAAATAGCTTATTATAAAAAAGAGTTGAAAACTAAAGAAGATAATTTAAGAATCATAAGCCAAAATGCAAGAGAAAAGATTAACAGTTTAATAAAAACAAAAAAAACTGAACCTAATGCTAAAGTTAAAAGTGTTAATAATGTAGAAGTTTTATATAATAAACTTAATATAAAAAATAAAAGTATTAATGAATTAACAAAAGAATTAGATAATCAAATTGATATTATTGAAGAATTAGAACTTCAAATTGATAATGAAGAAAGAAATTTAAGTTTAATATAGTAAAAAGGTCAGTTATGGATATAAAAGAGATTATTAACTCACTTAACTTAATATATTATGAGTTTGATACTAAGAAAAATATTTTAATCAAAGATGTTAATTATTCTAACAAATATACAAAATTAGAATTTTTTAAAATCACATATTATTTAAGCAAAAATAATATCTTTTTTAAAGTTTTAAAAAATAAATCTATTGAATTATCACAAAACAAATTTGAAATAAAAAAATGCTTTACATCCTTTCTTGAAAAAGTAAAAGATTCAAATAAAGATATTTTTTTATTAAATGATAAAAAAGTAAAAGGCGCTAAAAATATTCCTTTATTTAAAATTGTTTATACAAAAGAACAAATTAAATTAGAGGGATATGATGCCTTGATTTTTACATCAAAAAATTCTATAAATGCAATAGATTCTATAAATAAGAAATGGAAAAAAATACCTTCTTATGTAATTTCAGAGCAAACTGCTAAACTAGTAAAAAACTTAGATGGAAATGTAGAATTTATTAGTAAAACAAAACATGGAAATGAATTTGCTTATGAATTAATAAATAAGTTAAAAGGTAAGAGAGTCTTATATCTAAGAGGAAAAGATATTGTGTCAGAATTGATAAGTATATTAAAAGCTAATAATATAGATTGTTTAGATGAAATTATTTATGAGAATATATTTGATGAATCAATAAATAAGAGAAAAATACCTAAAAACTCAAAGATTATTTTCACTTCACCTTCAACAATAAAGTATTTTTTTAAAGTTTTTTCATGGGATGAATCTTTTACAGCAATATCAATTGGTAAAACTACAGCAAAATATTTTCCTCCAAATATAAAACCAGTACTTGCTGATGATACCTCATTTAAATCTTGTGTTGATAAGGCTTTATCTTTATAATATATTTAGAAAATTGACTCCTAGATGATATAAGCTCTAATTTGATAAAATGCAAGTCTTAAAATAGTATCAAAAATCAAAAAGGTTTAATAATAATGAGCGAGAAAAAAGATTTTTTACGTCTTAAAGTTGAAGAAGATTTACAAGCTGGTAAATATGATAAAGTTATAACACGATTCCCTCCTGAACCAAATGGTTTTCCACATATAGGACATGCTAAATCAATTTGTATAAACTTTGGTATTGCAGCTGATTATCAAGGGTTTTGTAACTTAAGAATGGATGATACAAATCCAACTAAAGAAGATACTAAATATGTTGAAGCTTTAAAAGATGCTGTACAATGGCTTGGCTTTAACTGGGGAGATAAAGTACATTTTACTTCTGATTATTTTCCTAAAATATATGAATATGCAATACAACTTATAAAAATGGGTAAAGCCTATGTTGATAGTATAAATGAAGAAGAAATGCGAGAGTTTCGTGGAACTGTAAAAGAAGCAGGAAAACGAAGTATTTATGCAAACAGAAGTATTGAAGAAAACCTAGAACTTTTTGAAAAGATGAAAAACGGTGAATTTAAAGATGGGGAGCATGTATTAAGAGCTAAAATAGATATGAGTGCTGCTAATATGAAACTAAGAGATCCTCTTTTATATAGAATTAGACATGCGCATCACTTTAGAACAAATGATGATTGGTGTATTTATCCAATGTATGATTTTGCTCATTGTTTATCTGATTATTTAGAAGGTGTTTCTCACTCAATTTGTACTTTAGAGTTTGAAAATAATAGAGATATTTACAATTGGGTACTTGATACTTTAGGTTTAGAGCTTCCACGACCTTACCAACATGAGTTTGCTAGACTTGGAATTAATTATACAGTAATGAGTAAAAGAAAGCTTTTAGAACTAGTTCAAGGTGGACAGGTTTCTGGTTGGGATGATCCAAGAATGCCTACAATTGCTGGGTATAAAAGAAGAGGGTACACAAAAGAATCTATTTTAAATTTCTGTGATCAAATTGGTGTTGCAAAAGCAAATTCAATGGTAGATGTTGCACAATTAGAATTTTGTATTAGAGATGATTTAAATAAAAAAGTTCCTAGAGTTATGTGTGTTCTAGATCCTTTAAAAGTAACAATTGAGAACTATGAAGGTAGTGAAGAAATTGATGCTTCTTATTATCCTCATGATGTACCAAAAGAGGGTTCTAGAAAAATACCTTTTTCAAAAGAGATATTTATAGAAAAAGATGATTTTTGTGAAAATCCACCAAAAGGATATTTCCGTCTTACACCTACACAACCTGTACGATTAAGACATGGGTTTATAATTACTTGTAAAGAAGTTATAAAAGATTCAAATGGAAATATTATAGAAATAAAAGCACAATATCATCCAAACTCAAAAAGTGGTGAAGATACAAGTGGTATAAAAGTAAAAAGTGCAATACAATGGGTAAGTTCTAAAGACGCAAAGCAAATTGAAGTAAGATTATATGACAGATTATTTAAAGATGAAGCACCTGAAGGTTTAGAAGATATTAATCCAAATTCATTAAAAGTTATCAAAGATGCTTTAATAGAACCTGCTGTTATAACACAAAAACCAGATACTAGATTTCAATTTGAAAGACAAGGTTATTTCTATGCTGACCCAATTGATTATAGTGATGAAAAACCAGTATTTAATAAAATTGTAGGTTTAAAAGATTCATGGGCTAAAAAAAGTGTTAGTAAAGAAAATGCTAAACAAGAGCCAAAAAAAGAAGTAAGAAAAGAGCAAGTAGTTGGTTCTGAAACTCCAATGAATGATGAGCAAAAAGAGTTATTTGAAAAATATACAAATGAACTAAAACTAAATAGTGAAGTTGCAAATATTTTAGCAAGAGATGAAAAACTTTCTTCTTTTTATGAAGAAGTTTTAAAAGAGTTAAATAGTCCTATTAGTATTGCAAATATTGTAGTAACTGAAGTAGCAAGAGTGTTAAAAGAAAAACAAATAGATGAGCTTAAGTTTAATTCAAAACAAATAGCACAGCTTGTAAAAATGCTTGATGATGAAACTATTTCAAATAAGATTGCAAAAGAAGTATTTGAAGAAATGTCTAAAATAGGTGAAAATCCAATAACAATAGTTGAGCAAAAAGGTCTTGTTCAAATAAGTGACCCTGCTATAATTTTACCTATTATTGAAGAGATTATTTCAAAGAATCCTGATAATTTAGAAAAATATAAAGCAGGAAACAAAAAACTTTTAGGCTTTTTTGTAGGACAAGTATTGAAAAATACTGGTGGAAAAGCTAATCCTAAAGTTGTTAATGAACTTGTAGGTTTAAAACTACAATAAAAAAGAAGAGCTTTTAGCTTTTCTTTTTTCCTTTGATAAGTAATAAATAATATATACAGAATTCAAATAAAATACCATTTTTACAATCTTTTAAATAAAATATTAAAAATCAATATTTATTAATAATTAAATAATAAGATGATAAACTTATATAAAATTAATATTTTATTTAAAATGTGAGTAAAAAATAAATGAAAGAAAAACAATTTACTATACTATTTGTGGATGATGAATCTGATATTCGAGAAGAAATGGAAATGTACCTTCGTAATATATCAAAAGAGTTTTATCTTGCAGAAAATGGTGTTGAAGGTTTAAAATTATTTAAAGAAAAAAAGCCTGATCTTGTTCTTAGCGATATTGTTATGCCTAAAATGAATGGTCTTGAAATGTCTGAGGAGATTAGAAATATTTGTTCTGATGTTCCTATAATTCTTCTTACATGAAATAGTGATGCAGAATTTTTTAAAAAAGCTATTGATCTTTCTATTGATAAATATATAAATAAACCAATTAATTTAAAACTATTAAATAAAACTATTAATCAAATTACTAAAAACTTAAATACAAAACTAGAAATAAAAAAACAAGCTACTCTTTTAGAACAATATAAAGAAACAGTAGATATGAGTTCAATTGTTTCAAAAACAGATGTAGAAGGAAATATTACTTATGTTAATGAGCAATTTTGTTTAATATCTGGTTATAAAGATTTTGAAATTTTAGGAAAAAAACACAATCTTATAAAACACCCTGATATGGATGCTAAAATATATACTAATTTATGGAAAACTATTAAAAGAGATAAAAAACCTTGGTATGGGGAAATAAAAAATAAGAAAAAAGATGGTACTCACTATTGGGTAGATACAACAATAAATCCTATTTTAGATCATGACAATAATATTATTGAGTTTATTGCTTTAAGAAGAGATATTACTCATGAAGTTCAAATGCGTGATTATTTTAAAAATGAATTAAATATTACTTATAAGCAATTTAGTTCAGCATTAAATATTTCAAAAGAGTATGAAAAAGCTATTAATGAAAGTACAGTAGTATCAAGAACAGATGCAAGCGGTAAAATAATATATGTTAATGACCAATATATAAATATTTCTGGATTTTCAAAAGAAGAATTAATAGGTAAAACAAATAGAATAGTAAGACATCCTGATAATCCAAATAAGATATTTGAAGACTTATGGGATGTAATCACTTCTGGTCAAATATGGCACGGCGTTTTAAAAAACCAATCAAAAAATAAAAAACCATATTGGATAAATACTACTATTGTCCCTATTATAAATGAGAATAAAAAAATTATTGAGTATATGGCAATAAGTAATAATGTTACAGAAATTTTTTATCTTCATTCTGAAATTGAAAATACCCAAAAAGATGTTATTTATAAAATGGGACAAATAGGAGAAACAAGAAGTCAAGAAACAGGAAACCATGTAAAAAGAGTTGCTAATTATTCTAAAATATTAGCTAAATTATATGGTTTAGATGATAAAAAAGTAAATCTTCTTTATTCTGCAAGTCCTATGCATGATATTGGAAAAGTAGGTATTCCTGATAGCATACTTAATAAACCTGGGAAATTAAATGATGAGGAATGGGAAATAATGAAAACTCATACCCAAATAGGGAAAGAAGTACTTTCAGGATCTTTAAGAGAAGTTTTAAATGCAGCAAGAGTAGTTGCATATGAACATCATGAAAAATGGGATGGAAGTGGATTGGAGAGGTAACTAAAATTCATACACTTTTTTGCTTATCCCTAAGCCACCATTTCACTTTGTAACGCATTTTGTTTTTCTTCAAATTTAACAGGAGATAAATTTCCTACATAACTATGACTTCTAACTCTATTATAATAAAATTCAATATATTCAAATATCTCTTTTTTAGCTTGTTTCTTTGTATAAAAATATGTGTTATAAACTAATTCTTGTTTCAATGATTTAAAAAAACTCTCAGCAACAGAATTGTCCCAGCAATTGCCTTTTCGACTCATACTTTGTGTAATATTGTTTTTTAATAATAAATCTTTATGGCTATAAGAAGCATATTGTGAGCCTCTATCTGTGTGCCAAATGAGTCCAGAAGGTGGATTCCTATGAAGTATTGCCATACTTAATGCATCATTTACCAATGATACTTTCATCGTATCATCCATGCTCCAGCCAACTACTTTTCTTGAGTATAGGTCAATTACCGTTGCTAAATATAACCAGCCTTCACCTGTTGGAATGTAAGTAATATCCCCTACATATTTTTGATCTGGACTTGAAGCATAAAAGTCTCTATTTAAGATATTAGGTGCAATTGGCAGATTATGATTAGAATCAGTTGTATTTTTATATCTTCTTTTCATTTTAACTTTTAGATTTAAATCTTTCATGATATTTGAAATACGTCTTCTTGAAATAATTAATCCATATAATTCTTTTAGTTTATCTCTAATCCTACGAGTACCGTAGTTATTCCTACCTTGAAGAAAAATAATCTCAATTAATTCATTAAGTTTTTTATCTACTTTTTTTACAACAGACCCTGTTTTTATCCAATGGTAATAAGAAGATAAATCTACTTTAACAACTTTACACATAAGCTTAATGCTAAAACTCTTTTTATTCTCAAATATCCAAGCATACCTTATAGAGTTTCTTTTGCGAAGTATGCTGCTGCCTTTTTTAAAATGTCTCTTTCTTGTTTTAGTATTTTATTCTCACGTCTCAGTCGTTTTAGTTCTTCATTATCACTTTCTTTAGAAGAAGAATTTATATCTCGTATTGGTATATTATGAGCTTTTTTATATATAGTAACCCAATGATATAATGTCTTTGTATTTAAACCTAAATCTTTTGCTACTTTTACAACGCTTTCACCATCATTTAAAATTAATTGTACTGTGGAATCTTTGAACTCTTTACTGTATTTACTCTTTCTCATTTGTAACCTTTATTCATTTTATTTTATCTCAGAATTGTTAAATTCCGAGTATGAATTCATGTTACCACTCCAAACAGAAAAAATTGTTGAAACAGATTTGAACTTATTAAAACCAATTAGAGAATTAGTAAGCAAATATAATAAATTAAAAAAGGTTAAAGGTATAAAGTGAGAAATCATATTCTTAGTATATTTAGAATAATGCTAATTATTCTTTTACCTTTACAATTATTAGCGGATGATTCCTCTAAGTTAAGTGGAAAAATGGGATATTTAATCGATGGATTAAGTAGTGTAAAATATAAAGATGCAAGAATTGCATTTGATTTATGGAAAATTGAAGTAACTAAAAATAATGATATTGATGTATCAATAAAATATCTTGATACAGAAAAAGAAATAATTAAAGGATATAAAAATTCTGAATTTGAATATATTTCAATAAATCCTTTTTTCTATTTAAAAAATAGTAAGCTTATTGATAGTCTTACTCAAACTTGTTCTATAACATTAGAAGGGGATAAAGAGTTTGAACAATATGTTTTACTTGTTAAAGATAAAAATATAAAAACATTAAAAGATTTAAGAGGGAAAAAAATTGGAATTGAGAATGATGATTATCTTGCAAAAATCTTTTTAGAATATGAAAGTTTAAAAAAATTATCTAAAAATTTAAAAAAATCTCGTTATGAGATTGTAAAAACGAAAAAAAAGTCAACTGCCATTTTAAACACATATTTTGGGAAAATAGATGCCTGTGTAGTTCCAATAAGTACATATAATTTGGTTCAAGAACTTAATCCTTCTGTTAGTAAAAAATTAAGAGTATTAAGTGTTTCCAAAGAGATATTTATGCCGCTTATAACTTTTTTTCATAAAGATGCAAATAAGCAGTTTGTAGACATTTTAATAAATGAAATAAATATTCTTCCTACTACTTCTCAAGGACAAAATATTTTAAATCTTTTTAAAATAAAAGGTGTAAAAGAAATAGAGTGTAAAAAATTAGAACCTCTTAAAACGTTTTATAAAAAATACGAATTATTAAAAAGTAGTAAAAAATGAGAAGAATTAAACTATTTTCTAGTTTCTTTCAAAAAATATTCGTTCTTCTCTCTAGTACAATTTTAATACTTGTATTATTTTCAGAATACTTAATTTTAAAGTCTCAAGAACAATCATTAGTTAATGTAATGTATTCAAAAGCAATTACTATTGCAAAAGCAATTACTCTTGTGACTTCTGATGCAATGGTTACAAATGATAATAGTTTTATTGTTGAGCACTTACAAAAAGTAATTGAAGATAATGATGTAATAAAATATGCAATAGTTACAAAAGCCCAAGATGAAGATGAGATTATACTTGTAACACAGGAAAATTGGTCTTTATTATCAAGTCTTCCTTTAAATATTAAAAAGACACATAGTGAAACAATTAATTCTGAAAAGATTAAATCTAGGATAATAAATGAAAAAGTTTTTCATGTTTCTTTTCCTGTAGTTTTTACAGGAATTAAATGGGGATGGATAGATATTGGTTATTCACTTGATGAGTATAATAATGATTTAGATTTTTTATATAAATCAATGCTTATTATTTTAATAGTAGTTTTAGGAATATCTTTTTTATATTCATTTTTTATTTCAAAATGGATAGTAAACCCTATTTTATTAATTAATAAAGCTGCTCATAACGTTTCAATTGGAAAACTTGATACAAAGGTTGAGATTAACTCACAAGATGAATTAGGACAATTGTCAAACAGTTTTAATCATATGACTAATACTCTAAGACTTTCAGATGAAAAACTTAGAAAATCAAATGAAGAATTAGAAATTAGAGTACAAGAAAGAACACATGAATTAAATCAACTTAATCATGATTTAGATAAAAAAATTCAAGAAGAAGTATCAAAACAATCACAACAAGAAAAAATGCTTATTCAG
Source organism: Arcobacter peruensis (assembly GCF_003711085.1). Taxonomy (NCBI): domain Bacteria; kingdom Pseudomonadati; phylum Campylobacterota; class Epsilonproteobacteria; order Campylobacterales; family Arcobacteraceae; genus Arcobacter; species Arcobacter peruensis. The sequence continues at coordinate 866,054 of NZ_CP032363.1, read as the reverse complement.
CAATCACGTTTTGCTGCAATGGGAGAGATGATTGGAAATATTGCTCATCAATGGAGACAGCCTTTAAATGCAATGGGTCTTGTAATTCAAAATCTAGAACTTGCTTATGAAATGGAGATGATTGATGAAAAATATATTAATAGAGTTATTACTAAATCAAATAGATTATTAGGTTCTATGTCTCAGACAATTGATGATTTTAGAAACTTTTTTAAACCAAATAAAAAAGTTGAAGTATTTTCAATAAAATCTTCTATTGATATTTCAATAGATATTATTAAAAATACTTTAGAAAATAATATGATAAATATTATAGAAAATATAGATGAAAAGCTTACTATTAAAGGTTTTCCAAGTGAGTTTTCACAAGTTATTTTAAATCTTCTTGGAAATGCAAAAGATGCTTTAGTTGAAAATAATGATAGTAGTAATAGAGAAATAATCATAAATGTTTCAAAAGAAGGTAAAGATGTATTAGTGAAAATATCAGATAATGCAGGAGGAATACCTTTAAATATAATAGATGATATTTTTGATCCATATTTTACAACAAAAGAAGAAGGGAAGGGTACTGGAATAGGTCTTTATATGTCTAAGATGATTATTGAAAACAATATGGATGGTTCTCTTCTTGCTAAAAATGAAAATAATGGTGCAAGTTTTCTAATAAAAATGAAAATAAATGAAGAGATACTTTAAAGTTTAAACTTTAAAGCATCCTCTAAAATCATAGGTTTAGAAATAAGATAACCTTGGATTACAGGACATTTTCTTTCAATTAAAAAATCTTTTGTTTCTTCTGTTTCAATACCTTCTGCTACAACAGTTTTTTTCATAGTTTTTGCCATAAGAATAATTGTTGATACCAATTCTTCATCATCTTTATTTCCTGGAATATTATTAAAGAAACTTTTATCAATTTTTAGTTCATCAATTTTAAGAGTTTTAATTGAGTTAAGAGATGAATATCCTGTTCCAAAATCATCAAGAGAAATTTTAAAACCAAGCTCTTTTATTTTTTCAATTATCACTTTTGTTTGATTAATATTAATCATAGCGGCACTCTCTGTAATCTCTATTTTTAGAATATTAACTAAGTTTTTATCTTTTAATATAATTGCTTCTAAAAGATTAATAAGGTCGTGGTTTATTTGTAAACGTGAAACATTTACAGCTATTTTAAAATCTTCTTTAAATACTTCTTTTATTTTGTAATAATCTTCTACTGCTTGTTTAATTACCCAAGTTCCAATAGGTATAATTAATTTTGATTCTTCAGCATAAGGAATAAATTCATCAGGAAAAACTTCTCCATTTATTGGATGTTTCCATCTAACTAATACTTCAAAACCTACAAGTTTATTTTTTGTTAAGTCGCACTGTGGTTGATAAGTTAAATAAAATTCTTGATTTTGAATAGCTAAATTTAAATCATTATGCAATAAAGAAATCTTATTTACTTTATCTGCCATATTTTGAGAAAAGAAATGATAATTGTTTTTCCCACTATTTTTAGATTTGTACATAGCAATATCTGCGTTTTTAATTAGTGTATCAATATCATCTTTTTGTGTGTCATTTGGATATATACTAATACCAATACTACAAGATATAAAATGATTGTTTTCATCAATTTTAAAAGGTATTTGTAATTTAGTAAGAATGTTTTTTGCTACCATTTCAGTATCTTCTTGGGTTTTTATTTCATTAAGTATTACAATAAACTCATCTCCACCTAAACGCGATACAATATCACTTTCTCTTAAAACACTTTTTAATCGATTAGCTGTTTTCTTTAGTACTTCATCTCCAGTTTCATGTCCATATGTATCGTTAATTTGTTTGAATCTATCTAAATCAATAAACAAAACTGCAAATTGATAATCATGTCTTTTTGATATTTTTATTAATTGAGACATACTTTCTTTAAGTAAAAGTCTATTTGGTAATTTTGTTAAGGTATCATAATGAGCTAAAGATTGTAACTCTTTTTGGTTTCTTTGAATTTTTGAATAATCTGAATAAATAGCTACATATTGTATGGCTTTATTATTTTCATCATAAATAGTTGAAATAGCAACCCATACTTTATAAATTGTTCCATCTTTCTTTTTATTGTAAATCTCACCTTTAAATGTGCCATTCTTTATCAGCTCTTCCCACATATTTTTATAATATTCTTTATCATGTTTATTTGACTTTAAAATTGCTGGAGTTTTACCTAATATATCAGATTTTGTATAACCTGTCGTTTTTGTAAAAGAATCATTAATTGAGATAATCTTAGCTTTAATATCTGTAATTAGGATGGATTCTATTGTTTGTTTAAATATTCTCGAAGTTTGTTCTAATTTTAATTCACGTACCTTATGATCGGTTAAATCATGAATTATTGATTGTAAATAAACTTTATTTCCTATATTTATTAAAGAAGCATATATTTTTAAATATTGAGTTTTCCCATCTTTCAAAGTTCTAGATGCCTCATATGTATCAATTCCAAACTCTTCTAGATTTCTTAAGTGAGTGCTGAAATTGTGTTTATTATGAAGTATACTAAAAATCTCAACAGAAGATAATTCTTCTATATTTGTATTCTTTAAATCAAGAAGTATAGATGCTTTTTCATTAACTGATTTGATTTTTCCAATACTATGATCTATTAAAATAATTGCATCAGAAGCATAATAAAATAGTTGATTAAACATATTTTCTGATTCAACTCTTTCTGATATATCTTCAATCGTAATTAAATAAACATTACTTTTATTATCTATTTCTTCTGGAATTATTCTAAAAAAATAGTTTTTATTTTTGTAGCTAAGTTGCTTGGTTGTAATTTTATCTATTTGATTTAAATTATCTAAAGTATCACAAAAATTACTTGCTTCTTTATTCTTAAATATAGGAAAATCAGAAAATTTTCTTTTATATAATAAATCAGAAGAAATATTGAAAAATTCAAAAGCTTTTTTATTTCCAAATAATATATCTTGTTGTTCATTTATTCGTAATATTACTTCTGGCAAGTTATTACTTAGAACTTTAAAGTTTTCTAATCGTTGTTCTAGTTCTTTATTTAAGGCATGTTCAATTGTTATATCTGTAAATATACAAAATGCACCTAAAAGTTTATATTCAGCTGAAAAATAAGGTATTGCTTCAATTTTGAGCCATATTGTTTGATTAGGTACTTTATGTTTAATAGAGAAGATAGAAGTATCTTGTATTTTTTTAGTTTTAATAGCTTTAGTAGAAGGGAAATCATCAATAGATATAGCTTGAGATTTTTCATCAAGAAAAAATGAATTTATATCATTTAAGTTTTTAGATATTAAAGCTTTCTTATCTCCAAGTATTTTAGAAGCAAGATGATTTAAATCTATAATATTATTTTGTTTATCAAAATAAATAATACCTTGTTGAGAGTTCTCGAAAAGTGCTTTAAATCTGTCTTTTTGTTCTTTTTCATCTTGTATATCTCGAATAGATAAAAGAAAAGTATCATTATTTTGTTCTGACCAATTATGATAGCTTAAACTACAGTATCTAAATCCATTTTTTGTTTTAAGTAATATTTCTAAAGATGTATTTTCTTTCTCTTTATTTCTTACCCAATCTAGAAATTTTGTAATATGTTCAGTGTATATATATGAATATAAAGGTACTAAATTAGAGGTTACGTTAAAAGAGTTAAACATTGAAAGTATTTCTTTATTAGCCCTTAATATTCGAAAATCATTAGATATTAAAGCATAAGCAATTGGAGCATTATTAAATAAAATTTCTAATTCATTTTGTGCATTTTCTAAATCTAGAATATGAGTTTGTAATTCATTATTTTGAGCTTCTAATTCAGCTTGATAAATTTCTGTAATTTGAGTAATTTCTTTTAAGCTTTTATTATTAGAATTATTTGATGAAGAATTTTCTATATCTTTTAGTGCAATAGCTTTTAGTCTTTCGTATTCTTGTTTTTTCAAATTAACTTCTTTTGGAATTATTTACTTTTGATTATAACATAGTACAAAGAAATAACTAAACTTCGTCTAATTTCTTTGCAAATTCCTTATTTAATTTTTCAAGCTCTTTTTGTAATTCATTAAGTCTTGCTACTTTTTTATTTTTTTCAGTAAGACTTAGTTCTTCAATTTGTGCAATTTCATTTCTTATATCTAAAGTTGCTTTTGCTTTTTGTGTTACTATTAAAGCTCTTAATTTCTTTATTTCTTTTTTATTTCTTTTTGGTTTTACTACTTTTTTCTTTTCAGTTGAATCATCCTCTTCCCAACCAATTTTTTCTAAGAATTCATCATAAGTTCCATTAAAGTAATCAGCTCCATTGTTTGTAAAAACAATTAATCTATCACAAACAGCTCTTAATAATTCTTCACTATGCGTTACAATCATACAAGAACCCTCAAAGGCTTTTATTGCATTTGTAAGTGCGTCTATTGAGTCAATATCTAAGTGGTTTGTAGGCTCATCAAGAAAAAGAAGATTTACATCTTGTGCAATAATTTTACCTAGCATTACTCTTGATTTTTCTCCACCTGATAGAAGTGAGATTTTCTTTTTTGCATTATCTCCACTAAACATCATTAAACCACAAATTTTTCTAATAACTGGTTCTGAAAGTTTATGGTTTACACTATAAATTTCATCCATAATTGTATTTTTAGCATTTAAGTGAGAAATATTTGTTTGTCCAAAATGTCCAAATTCACATGATGGATGAAAATCAACTTTTCCAATTAAGGCTTGTAATTCACCTGCAATTGTATTTAAAAGAGTTGATTTACCTTTACCATTTTTACCAATGATTCCAACAGTTTCACCACGAGATAGTGCAAATGTTATATCTTTGAAAAGTATATTATCTTTTGTATATCCAAAGCTTAAGTCTTTTGCTTCTATTAAAAACTTCGCAGCTGTATCTTTGTAGTTAAAATCAAAATTTAAATTTGCATCATAATTTATATCTTCTAAAATATCCATTTTTTCTAAGATTTTTACTTTTGATTGTGCTAGCGTTGAAGTTGCTGCTCTTGCTTTATTCTTTGCAATAAACTCTTCTAAATCTTTAATCTTTTTTTCTTGAGCAATTTTTTGTTTTTCATGATGCTCTTCATTTGCTAAAATTTGATCATGGAATTTTTTTGTTCCACCTTGAATTAAGAAAGCTCTTTTTCTTACAATTCCTAAAGTATGAGTACAAACGCTATCCATAAAATCTCTATCATGTGTGATTAGTATTACTTCACCTTGAAAAGATTTTAAAAATGCTTTTAACCATCTAATTGACAAAATATCAAGGTAGTTTGTAGGCTCATCTAGTAAAAGCATATTTGGTTCAGTTAAAAGAAGTTTTGCTAAATTAATTCTAATTTGAAAACCACCTGAGAAGGATTTTGGGTCTTTTTCTAAGTCTTCTTCTGCAAACCCTAATCCAAATAAAATCTTTTCAGCTTTGTAAATATCATATTTATCATCTTCACTTAAAGCTAAGGCAGTTTCACTTATAAGTGTTTTTTCTGAGAAGTCAAAGTACTGTTTTAATGCACCTATTTTATAAGCTTTTGGAAATTTTATTTCACCTAAATCTTGATGCTCTTCACCTAAGATTAGTTTAAATAGTGTAGATTTTCCAGTACCATTTCGTCCTACAAGGCCAACTTTATCACCAGAATTTAAACGTAAGTTTAGTTCACTATAAAGTTCACTTGTTGGATAGCTTTTTGATATATTTATTAGTTCAATCATAATTCTCTTTTTATTATTAAGGTTTTAATTTCGCGATTATATGATATGAAGAGTTATAGCTTGATAAATTACTAAGACTCTTTATTAAGAATTACTTTAAAACATGCTCCTTTATAAAGCTTTTTATTATATTCGTATTCTTCATTATTTACAGTAATTAATCCATAATGTCTTTCTTTTATAATTTTAGAAACTATCGCAAGTCCTAATCCTGTTCCTATAGATTGGTGTTTTGATGTGAAGTATGGTTCAAATACTCTATTTATAATGGAATTTGGAATTCCACCACCACTATCTTTAAAACTTATTTCAATTTTGTCATTTTCAATTTCTTTTACGTCTACAAATATAAATCTATCATCTGTATCTTTTATATTTGTTTTAAGAGCATCTTTTGAATTATTAATTATATTTATAAAGGCTTCACTTAGTTCATTTCTACTTCCATAAATATATAAGTCTTTATCAATATTACTTACAAAAGTAATATAGTTGTTTGATATACTTGCATTTAGTAAAGAAAAAGTATATTGCATAACATCGTAAAGATTGATTTTAGAATGACTTTTATCTGCTTTTAAAAAGTCCCTAAAGTTATCAATAGTATCAGAGAGATACTGTGCTTGTTTTAATATATTTTTTGAAGACCTTAATATATCATCTTCATTTAAATCCATCCCTAAATCTGATCGCACTATCATTCCACTAGCACTTGTAGAAATAACAGAAAGTGGCTGTCGCCACTGATGTGCAATATTACCTATCATCTCTCCCATTGAAGCTAATTTAGATTGCTCTTCTAAAAGTTTAATATTACTTATATCTCTTAATGATAAGATTAGATGCTTTTTATCTGGTAATAATGCAATACTTACATGAACAGTAATATGCTTATCTTTTTTTGTGATGCAAGATTTTTCCATATTATCAACAGAAATATTATTAATAGCATTATTAATAGCTTCTTTATAGTTTTCTTTATCTTCATCAATAGTTAAATCAAAACAATTTTTTTGTAATAGTTCTTCTAAAGAATAACCAAGTAAATCAATAAAAGCTTGATTACAATTAACAAATTTAGTATCTAAATCAATAATTGCAATACCATCTTTAATTGTTTTAAATATTGTTTCGAATTCTTTCTTTTGTTCTAATATTTTTTGTTCAAACAGTTTTCTTTCATCAATATCTGTATGAGTTCCAATAAGCCTAATAGGTTTTCCTTCTTCGTCTCTTTGAACTATGATACCACGGTCTAAAATCCATTTATACTTTCCATTTTTACAAAGTATTCTATGCTCGCTTTTATAAGAACTGGTTTTTTCTTCTAGATGATTATTTACATCTTTTAAAACTTGAACTATATCTTTTGGATGAACTCTTTTTTCCCATTCATGAAAACTATTTTCTATTTCATTTTCTTCATATCCAAGCATATCCTTCCATCTTTTCGAAAGATATACTTCGTTTGTTTTTATATTCCAATCCCATAAACCATCACCATTTCCATCCACAGCAAACTTCCATCTAAATTCACTATCTTCTAAAGCTTGAGTCCTTTTTTTTAGTGCATTTTCTAAAGCACTATTATAGTTTTCTAAAATTTCATTGTTTTTTAAAGTTAGCTTTTCATTTTTGTAAGCAAGCCATGCAAATAAGAAAGAAATTAATGTTATTAAAATATATATCATATTATATAAATTCCTTTATTTTTCACTATTTTGTAAATGAAAAATCCATTTGCCATTTGGCACTACAACTTCAAATTTAAGAGAGTTTTCTTCTGTAAAGTTTTTACTTTTTGAAAGTAAAGGCCTATTTGTCATATCAGGATTAAAGCCTTCAAGTTTATATTCAAAGCCATTTTTTATGATTTTTTCTTCTAATGATTTCATAATCCCATCTACATAAAGTATTACTATAGAAAAGCCCCAAAACTTTTCTTTTTGGTTATTATTTATAAAAATAGGTTTTCTTGCAATTAGGGCATATTTCTCATTTTGCATTAGTTTTACAGGACCTACAAATATTATCTCTCTTTTTTCTATAGCTAACAAGGCACTATCATCTCTTCTTTTATCTTCTAATAAATTATGTCCCATAGCTGTTTTATGTGCTTCATATGGATAAATATTTGACACAATACCATCTTTAGCTATTTGTATACAAGCTAATGCATCTTTCCCTTTCATGAGATTTTTTGCCCAAATATCGAAATTTTTTGTGTTGTAGTTATTTTGTTTAAGCAATACAATTTGAGAATCTATAACTGTAATTCCTTGTGATATTTTTGATTGTATTTCATTTACAATATTTAACATTAATACATTTGCTTTATTTGAAGTTTGATTTTCTTCTTTTTCTTTATAAAACATATAAAAACTAATTAATGTCGAAAATATAAATGTAAAGGTTAGAATAAAAACTATTAAAGGTCTTTTTTCTTTAAGATTATTTATCATTTGAATCCTTGTAAAGTTGATTATACCTGAAAGCTAATAAAAGTCATTTTTTAATTAAAACAATAAAACTAGTAAATATTTAGTTACAAACTTGACTAGAGGATTTCAATCCTATTTCTACCATTATCTTTCGCTTTATATAATGCATCATCAGCTCTTTTAATTAAAGAATAGATATCTTCACTTTTTTTATAAACGGCAATTCCAAAACTAGCTGTTTTTTGTTCTTTTATTGAAAAATTATAAGAAGCTATTTCTTTTTTTATATTATTTGCAAGTTGATTTATGCCTTCTAAATTTGTATCTGCACAAACTACTAAAAATTCTTCACCACCCCATCTTCCAACAGTATCAGTTTTTCTTGAATTAGATTTTATAATATTTGCAACTTCTTTAAGTACAATATCTCCCATTTGATGACCATATACATCATTTACTTTTTTAAAATAATCAATATCAATCATTATTATTCCAAAACTTGTTTTGTATCTATTTGCTCTATTTACTTCAAGTGATAAAACTTCATCTAATTTATTTCTATTAAAAAGTTTTGTTAAATTATCTCTAATTGAAAGTTCTTCAAGTTGTTTGTTCTTTTCATCTAGCTTTTTATTTAACTTATTAATAGTTCTATTTCTATGCATAACTAAAGATAAGACAATTACAAAAAACAAAGTAATCAATATGATTTTTTTATAATCAATAGATTGCTCAATTTGAATGGCTATCCATTTACCTATAATTGTTCTTATCTTTTCATCACCTATATTATTTAACGTTTTTTGCATAATAGTATTAAGAAGTGCTTCCTCTTTTTTTGAAGCAAGACTAAGTTGTTGATCAAATTCTAATCTACCAGCAACTTTTAAATCTACAAACCCATATTTTTGTATCGCATATGCAATAGCAGATAAGGCATCCACATACCCAAATAATTCACCTTCTTGTACTTTTCTTAGTCCTTCTTCAGCACTTTCAACTTTTACAATATTTATATTTGGATTACTTTTTTTTAATAATTCTATAGTTGAGTATCCATTTATAACTCCTATATTATGATTTGAAAGAGCTTTACTATCTTTTATAAAAAACTGTTCTGTTTTTGTTGCAACGGCTAATGAATCAATAATATAAGGTTTAGTAAAGTTCATATAAGCTTCTCTACTTCTAGTCTTTGTAGCCATTGGCAGAATATCACATTTATTATTTTTAATATTTTCTAGCGACTCTTTCCATGTTTTACTTGGAATTAATATTATTGGTTTATCAATTGATTCGGAAACTAGATTCATTATATCTGCACCAATACCAATATACTTGCTTTTTGTATCAATACTTTCGTATGGAAGGAAATTGGGGTCTACACACATGCTTATAAATTTTTTAGTAGATAAATACTCTTTTTCTTCTTTTGAAAACGGTATTATTTCTTTATGTCTTTCTTTTGATAACCACTTTTTCTCTAGTTCATCTCTTTGTATTTTTGTTAGATTTATTGTTTTATTTAAAGCTGATTGTAATAAAGTCCAATCTTTTCTTATTCCAAAAGCTTCTTTTGTTATTCCAAAAACAGGTTCTATTCTCATGGGAATACTAAGTAATTTATTTCTTAAATCCATATTATTAATCGTATATTCTATTACTTCATATATACCAATTGAGGCATCGAACTCTTTATTTAATAATGCATTTATTACTTGGTGATTGTCTTTGTAAGTTTTTATTTTAATATTAGGATAATGCTTTCTTAAAATTTCTTCTTCAAGGTATCCTTTTACAACACCTACAGTTTTATTATTTAATAAAGATAGACTAGTTAAATGACTATTTTCTTTTCTTACTATTATTCCTGTAAAATAATCATAATAGTCTTGACTAAAAATAGCAAACTCTCTTCTTATTTTTGTGTTTACCATTTGTCCTATCATATCAATATTTTTATTTTTAAGGTTCTCTAAGGCACTGTTCCAAGTCATTGTTTTTGTATATTCAAATTTTACACCTAAAAGTTTTGATAGTAAATCAGCATATTCAACAGAGAAACCATTTAATTTATCATTTTTAATAAATGAGTAGGGTGGATATGAATAATCCATATAAACTTTTATTACAGGATTATTATTTAAAAACTCTCTTTCTTCATTTGATAAAGTTATATCATCTGATTGAAATATAAAGTCTTTAAAGTCTACATCTTTCATACTGCTTACTAATTCTGCTTGCATAAAATTTTTTGATAAAAACTCTACTCTTGCAACATCAATTTGTCCTATAGGATAGGTTTTTGTAAGCATTAACTGCTCAATTTGTTCAGCTTCAAATAAAAGTTCTTTTTTAGTTTTATTTTGAGTATTATATTTTTTTAAAATCAGTTTTACAATTTCTTCTTTATTTTCTAAAGCATATTTCCATCCTTTATTAGAAGCTTCTTTAAATTCTTTTACAAGAGTTGTATTATTTTTTAAGAATTCTTTTGATGTAAAAAGATTCACATCATAATTTTCATATCCGTATAAAGATGGATTAAAGATATTATATTTAATACCAAGTTCATCTAATTTATATATTTCATTTGTTGTGAATGCAGCCATTACATCTATTTCTTTATTTATAAACTTTTTAGTATCAAAAGATGTACCAATAAAATCTATATTAGATAAAGAGACTCCTGCTTTTTGAAGCATCAGTTTTAAAATAATAGTATCGATATTATTAGATACACCCATTACTTTTTTGTTTTTTAGATCTGAAAGTGTTTTTATATTTTTTTGTGTAATAAGAACAAGAGGTGATTGTTTTAGATAATTTGCAAGAAATATTACAGGTTTACCATTTATATATTCAGCTATTAAAGAAGAATAAGTAACTCCAAAACTAGCCTTTTTATTTAAAACATTAGAAACAATATTATCATCTGCTTTATACTCAATAAAGTCTAAGTCTACACCAATATCTTTATAAAAGCCTTTTTCTTTTGCAGCATAAAACCCTGCAAATTCAAATTGATGTTTCCATTGTAATTGCAACTTTAATTTTTTTATTTCTGTTGCATTTAAAATTAAACTAAGAAAAATAAATAATAGTAAAAATATTTTTTTAAATAAATTCAATTTAATCCTTTTAATAAGTTTACTCTTTTTATACTAAATTATAAAAAATAAAACATTTTCTAATCACAAAGGATAATAATTATCTTTAAATAAATATTATTAATAAAACTTTAAGAATAAAATGGTAAACTTCCATCAACAATAAAAAATATCAAAGGAAAAAAAATGTTAGTAACAAAAAAAGCTCCAGATTTCACAGCAACAGCTGTATTAGCAGATGGTCAAATTGTAGAAGATTTTAATTTATATGAAAATATTGGTGAAAAGGGTGCAGTATTATTTTTCTGGCCTTTAGATTTTACATTTGTATGTCCTTCAGAAATCATTGCTTTTTCAAAAAGAGTTAAAGATTTTGAAGAAAGAGGTATTCAAGTAATAGGTTGTTCAGTAGATTCACAATTCTCTCATTTTGCATGGAGAGAAACACCTGTTGAAATGGGTGGAATTGGTAGAGTAGAGTTTCCAATGGTTGCAGATTTATCAAAACAAATTGCACGTGATTATGATGTATTACTTAATGAAGAAGTAGCTTTAAGAGGATCTTTTTTAATTGATTCAGATGGAACAGTTAGACATTCAACAATTAATGATTTACCACTTGGAAGAAACATTGATGAAATGATTAGAATGGTTGATACAATGATTTTTACAAATGAAAATGGTGAAGTTTGTCCTGCAGGTTGGGCAAAAGGTGATGAAGGTATGAAAGCATCAACTGAAGGTGTTGCTGAGTATTTAGCAAACAATGAAAATAATTTATAGAATACACTTTTAAAAGGAATACATAATGTTAGATTTAGCAATTATTGGAGGAGGACCTGCAGGATTAACAGCAGGTTTATATGCAACAAGAGGTGGTTTACAAAATGTAACTATGTTTGAAATGGGTATGCCAGGTGGTCAAATTACAGGGAGTTCTGAGATAGAAAATTATCCAGGACAAGGTAAGGTTATGACAGGTATGGAACTTATGGAAAACTGGCCAGCTCAAGCTTTAAAATTTGGTTTAAAGCATGAAATGAATCAAGTTAAAACAGTAGTTAAAGATGGTGATATTTTTACTATTATTACAGCAGATGGAAAACAACAAGAGTCGAAATCTGTTTTATTAGCAACAGGTTCTGTTCCAAGACGTGCTGGATTTAAAGGTGAGAATGAATTCTTTGGTCGAGGAATTTCAACTTGTGCAACTTGTGATGGTTTTTTCTATAAAGGGAAAGAAGTAGCACTTATAGGTGGGGGTGATTCTGCTTTAGAAGAAGCCGTTTACCTTTCAAAGATTTGTTCAAAAGTTTATTTAGTTCATAGACGTGATACTTATAGAGCAGCTCCATCTACGATTGAGCATATGAAAGCTCGTGATAATATTGAAGAAGTTACAAATGTAGATGTAGAAGAAGTATATGGTGATAATATGGGTGTAACTGGTCTAAAAGTTAAATCAAAAATTGATGGAACAATTAGAGACTTAAATGTACCTGGTGTATTTGTCTTTGTAGGTAGAGATGTATTAAATGAACCATTTAAACAAGAAGATGGAACTTTCCTTTGTGATGTAAATGAGCAAGGTGAAATAATAGTTGACTTAAAAATGAGAACAAATGTTCCAGGAATTTATGCAGCTGGTGATGTAAGAATAGACGCTGCTAAACAAGTTGTATGTGCAGCAGGTGACGGTGCTACTGCTGCTGTAGATATTATTGAATACGTAGGATAAAAAGAGTTTTTAATAACTCTTTTTAGGATTTGCTTCTTTAAATTGAATTTATTTTCATTAGAATAAGAAGCTAACATAAGTAAAGTCTCATAAAAATAGGGACTATTTTAAGGAATAAAATAATGAGTAAATATATAGAATTAACAAATGAAAATTTTGATGCAACTGTAAAAGAAGGTGTATCACTAGTAGACTTCTGGGCTCCATGGTGTGGACCTTGTAAAATGATATCTCCAATTATTGATCAACTTGCAGTTGATTTTGATGGAAAAGCAAATATTTGTAAAGTAAATGCAGATGAACAACAAGACTTAACAGTTAAATATGGTGTAAGATCAATACCAACAATTATTTTTATTAAAAATGGTGAAGTAATAGATCAAGTAATTGGTACTTCTGCTAATAAAGAAGTTCTTACAGAAAAGATTAATTCATTAATTAATAAATAATTATTTTAATAATTGAAATTCATAGTAGTTTTTATATAATGAAGTTTAACTGAAACAAATGTAATTTCTTTTTTTAGTGATATACATTTTTAACACTTCATTATATGCTAATGATATTAATTGTTTTATTTTTCTAAATTTGAAATAAGTGCTTGCCCTAATTGAATATTTGTCTGTGAACCGTTTATAGCTTTCCTAGTATCTTCAACTACATTATGGATTTTATTTTTAATTGTATCTGAGCTTTGTAATTGTTGGTTTACATTACATGATATTGTATTAGAATTTTCACTATTCTGATTTGCTACTTCAATAAGATTTTTAAGTTTTAATATAGCATCTTTAGAAATTTCTACACTATTTTTTACTAAAATTTGAATAGCTTCATTTTTATTTGTTACTGAACTTGTCATTTGTTTGATGTTATCTATTTCATTTCCAATATTTAGAGTTGATTCTTTTGATGAAGCAGCTAGTTTTTTAACTTCAGTTGCAACAATAGCAAAACCTCTTCCAAACTCTTTTGCTTTAGATGCTTCAATAGCAGCATTTATAGCTAATAGATTTGTTTGCATTGATATTTTATCGTTCACTTTTACTAAATCTGTAATTGAATTATTTTTTTCATTTAACTCTTCAATTGTATATGAAAACTCGTCTATGGCTTTTGACATATTATTAATTAGGTCAAATAGTTCTTGAACTAAAGTTATAACACTTGTACTTTCTAATGATGCTAATTTTGCAGAATTTAAAGAATCATCGGACATAGTTTGTATTTCATTTGAATGATTAATAAAAATATTTACTAACTGCTCAATATTTTCAACTTCAGATAATCTTGTTTTAGAAGCACTATTTACTTTTATTGCATTGTTTGTTATATTTTGAGCTATATTTAATGACTCATTTAAATTTAATTTGTCAAAAAGTTCTGCTTTTCGTTTTAATTCTTGTAACTCTTCTGATTCTATTTCTTCAATTGACACTTTTTATCCTTGCTTTAGCTTATTTTTCATTGCTTTTTCTCAACATGCAAATTCAATTTCATTGTAATTGCTGTATACATTGATACACTAAAAGGAACAATAAATGTTAAAAAAAATTTGTAATAGTTTATATCTTCAAAGGCTAAGATAAATATCTTTTCACCTTGATTAATTAGATTTAGAACAATTCCAACAAACAAAGCAATCTTTATGGCTTTTAATAATAGTGTTTTATTAGAAGCAATAGAAATTATTAGTTGTAGTTTATTCAAAATGTATCCTATTTTTTAGTTGTTAGAGTATATCATAAAAATTATTTAGTACTTGTTTAGAATATTTTTGTAGTTTTTAATTAAATATTTGAATTTAGAAAATGGAGGAGCTAGTCGGACTCGAACCAACGCATACCGGATTTGCAATCCGGGGCATTACCAGCTTTGCTATAGCTCCAATGTTAGATAAATCATTTTTATATTGAAAAGAAAATGATTAGTTGTAAATAAAAGTGGCAGAGAGCAAGGGATTCGAACCCTCGGAGGCGTGAACCTCGCCGGTTTTCAAAACCGGTCCATTCGACCAACTCTGGCAACTCTCTACTTTTATAATTAGTGGTGCGAATGGTCGGAATTGAACCGACACTCCGAAACCGGAATTGGATTTTAAGTCCAACGCGTCTACCTATTCCGCCACACTCGCACTATTTGGTAGAATCTAAAAAACTGATGTTTCTTAAATTGGAGTGGGATTATAATAAAATAAACTTTAAAATTAACTTTAAAAACAACTATTTTCTTGCAAATTTCTAAAAAAATCAATTTATTATGTAAAGTAGGGTATAATCTTTATAATTAATCTACAAATAATACAAAAATCAAGAACAAATTATAAGGTACAATATATGTCATTTTCAAACTTAGGATTAAGTGATCCTATTTTAAAAGCTATTAAAGAGCAAGGTTATACAGAACCAACTCCAATTCAGAAGCAATCAATTCCAATTATTTTAACAAAAAAAGATGTTTTAGCAGGTGCACAAACAGGTACAGGTAAAACAGCTGGTTTTACACTTCCTTTATTACAAAGAATGCGAGAGCGAAAAACAAAAGGTAAGCCTTATGTTAGAGCACTTATCTTAACGCCCACAAGAGAACTTGCAGCACAAGTAGGCGAAAGTGTAAGTACTTATGGAAAGTATCTTCCTTTTAAATCAGCAGTTATTTTTGGTGGAGTTGGTATTAATCCTCAAAAAGCAGCTATTAGAAAAGGTTTAGATATTTTAACAGCAACTCCTGGACGACTTTTAGACTTAGTTAACCAAGATTGTTTAGACTTAAGTAGAGTTGAATTCTTTGTTCTTGATGAAGCTGATAGAATGCTTGATATGGGCTTTATTCACGATATTAAAAAAGTATTAGTACTTTTACCAAAACATAGACAAAATTTACTTTTTTCTGCAACTTTTTCAGATGAAATAAAAAAATTAGCAGATGGACTTCTTAATAAACCAACTTTAATAGAAGTTGCAAGAAGAAACACTTCTTCAGAAATTGTGTCACAAGTAATCCACAGTGTTGATAAAAGTAGAAAAAGAGAGCTTTTATCAACAATTATTAAAAAAGGTAAATGGAAACAAGTTTTAGTATTTACAAGAACAAAGCATGGAGCAAATAGACTAGCAGAACAACTTGGAAAAGATGGAATTACTGCAGCTGCAATTCATGGTGGAAAATCACAAGGTGCAAGAACAAGAGCTTTAGCTAATTTTAAATCATCTGAAATTAAAGTATTAGTAGCAACTGATATTGCAGCTAGAGGTATTGATATAGACCAACTGCCTCATGTAGTAAATTATGAGTTACCAAATATCGCAGAAGATTATGTTCACAGAATTGGAAGAACTGGTCGAGCAGGAAACGAAGGTGAAGCTATTTCTTTAGTTTGTATTGATGAATTAGGTCTTTTGAAAGATATTGAAAAACTAATTAAAAAAACAATTAAAAACGTTCCAATTGAAGGCTTTGAAGTAGACCCACGAATTAAAGCAGAACCAATTCAAAAGAAAAAAACTCCAAGAGGTTCTAATGGTTCTAATTCAGGCAATAGAAATAATTCAAATAGAAGAAAACCAGAAAGCAAGAAAAACAATCCAAGAAGAAACCCAAGAGCAAATACCAAAAGACCGAGTTAAAAAATGATTTATAGTTTAGAAAATAGTGAAATAAAAATTGAAGTAAATAGCTTTGGAGCTGAACTTAAAAGCTTAGTGTTATTAGAAGATAAGCTTGAGTATTTATGGCAGGGAAATCCTGATTTCTGGAATAGAAGCTCACCTGTATTATTTCCAATTGTTGGAAAACTATTAGATAATACTTATACTTTTAATAATAAACAATATTCAATGTCTCAGCACGGTTTTGCAAGAGATAAAGAGTTTTTACTTGTAAAACAAAATAAAAACTCTTTAAAGTTTTTATTAAAAAGTGATGATAAAAGTTTCGAAATCTATCCTTTTTCTTTTGAGTTATATATTAGCTATGAAATTAAGAACAGAAAACTAAAAGTATCTTATGATATTTTAAATAAATCAGAAGACAAAATGTATTTCTCAATTGGCGCTCATCCAGCTTTTAATTGGCCTCTAACACAAGATAAAAATGATAGCCAAGAAGATTATTACTTTGAGTTTGAAGCTTTAGAAAATGATACTTTACAAAGATTACCATTATTAGAAAATGGAATTTCATCTAAAAAAGAAGATGTAATAATAGAAAATAAAAAACTAGCAATTTCAAAAAACACTTTTACAAAAGATGCTTTGATTTTCAAAACAGAAAGTAAAACTAATAAGCTAAATACAATAAAATTAAAAAATAGTAAAAATGATAAATTTATACAAATGGATTTTGAAGGCTTTTCACATTTAGGACTTTGGTCAAAACCAAGTGGTGCACCTTTTGTTTGTATTGAACCTTGGCATGGAATTGCTGATTTTATTGAACATAATCAAAAACTTGAAGATAAAGAAGGAATAATCAAACTAGAAAAAGATGATACTTTTTCTAGTTCTTATTTTATTAGTATTTAATTTTAAAAAAATATAAAATAAACTACTACCATTGAAGCTAAGTATATTAAACCTAAAAGAGCTAATAGTGTAAGCCAAGTAGGTTTTTCATACTGCTTTGATAAACTATAATTTAAATATGCAAATACAGGTGCTGAAATAAACGAAGCTGTCATTGCAAATGGTATCATTTTTCCAATTGAACTGCTGAAAAATTGTATTACAATAAATGCAACACTAGTTGTAAAAAGCATAGAGTATTGTAAGGCTTTATGTGAAAAAACTTGGGCAGTTTTATCTTTTAGTAAAACAATACTTTGATGATTACATCTAGAATATCCATCAACAGCAACAATAGTAGTTCCATATAAACAAATAAAAGCTATAAAAGTAATAAAGCCTCTTGTCCACTCTCCAATACTAGTAGCATACATATCAATAAATTGATTGATAAACTTTCCACCACTTAATGGCGTTATATCTTGTCCATATTGAACTAATGCACCCAAAGACATAAACATCAAAGCTAAAACAATAGTTATTAAATAACTGCTATTAAAATCAATCAGTCTTCTTCTCTTATACTCAGGATTTAATTTGTTTTTTTCAACAACCCAAATAGAAGCAGAAACACTAAGCTCCATAGGTGAGGGCATCCAACCCATAAGTGCTATTAAAAAAGGAATTGCTGCTATTTGAAATGCATTTGGTTCTATAAAATCAACTTTTGCTTGGGTATTTGTTTGAGTAAAGGCTAAAATTAAAGCTATGATAGTCACTACACTTAAAAATAGCATAATGATTTTAGAAACACTATCTAAGGCTTTATATTGTTTATAATAAAGTATAAACAAATATGTAAGAAGTATAAATATACTATAAACTTGCAGTGATAAATCAAGTGGTATTAGCATTTTTAATAAAACCGCACTAAGTAGTGTTCCACCTGCAACATTCACAACTGTAGCAAAGGCATTAAAAACTAGAAAAACCCATAAATAAGCATTTCCTTTTTCACTATAACCTTGAAGTAAAGTTTTATTATGAATAGTACTATAATCAAAAGCAAATCTATAAAATGGGTATTTTAATAAATTTACTACAATAATAAATAAAGCTAATTGATATCCATAATAAGCTCCCGCTTGTGTAGAAGCAATAATATGCGATCCACCAACAGCTGACGAAGCCATAATAATCCCAGGACCAAAATTCTTTAAAAATTCTTTCACTTTATACCTTTTAGTTTTTTAAATTATGTATAGTTTTTTCCATATCTTTTGATTTTGTAATAGCAGAAATTATTGCAAGACCATTACAACCACATTCCAAAATATTC
Source organism: Arcobacter peruensis (assembly GCF_003711085.1). Lineage (NCBI taxonomy): Bacteria > Pseudomonadati > Campylobacterota > Epsilonproteobacteria > Campylobacterales > Arcobacteraceae > Arcobacter > Arcobacter peruensis. Next base: position 847,161 of record NZ_CP032363.1, on the reverse strand, counting down.
TTTGCATGTGCTTCTTGTATTCCTCCAATTGCAACTAAAGGTTTTTTGATATTTTGTTTTCTAATATCTTTGATTAAATCTAGTCCAACACTTGGTTTTGCATCGCTTTTAGAGTTTGTTTTATATATAGGTCCTACTCCAAAATAATCAATACCTTCAATATCTTTAGCCTGAAGTGCTTGTTCTAAATTATTTATAGAAAGTCCTAGTAAAAGTTTTCCTTGTATTTGTTTTACAACTTCACATACCTCTTTGTCATCTTGACCTATGTGAATACCGTCAGCTTTTAATTTTAAAGCTAGGTCTATATTATCATTTATAAAAAAAGGTACATTATATCTTTTACAAAGAGTTTGAGCTTTTTTAGCTAGTTCAAAAATCTCTCTTTCATTTTGTAAACAGTTTTTACCTTTTTCTCTAAATTGAAAACAAGTAATACCATTCTTTAAAGCTTCTTCTAAAATATAAAGTAAATTTTCTTGTGCAGAATTTTCTAAGTGAAGACAATCCTGTGTTCCTGCTATAAAATAAACGCCAAGCATTTCTTTAACATTAAACATTTTTATCCTTTAAAGAGTATGCCCAATGATTTGTAGGTCCATGTCCTGAGCCTATATTTAAAGGATTACTAATAGCTGCACTTATAAAATCTTTTGCTAAGACTATACTTTCTTTAATACTATTTCCCTTTGCAAGTTGTGCTGTTATACAAGCACTAAAAGTACAACCCGTACCATGTGTTTGAACTGTATCAAATCTTACAGCGCTTAGCGTAAACTCTTCATCTTGCGTAAATACCCAATCTTCACAAATTTCACTTGTGCTATTATCTGTATGTCCACCTTTTATGATTACTATTTTTGCTCCCATTTCTTGAAGTTTTAAAGCGGCTTTTCTTGCACTTTGTTTGTCGTTTATATCAATATTTGTTAAGGCTTTTGCTTCAGGTAAATTTGGAGTTATTATGTCACAAAGAGGAATCAACTCTTCTTTTAAAGCTTTTGTTGCATTTTCTTGTAAAAGTGCAACTCCACCTTTTGATATCATCACTGGGTCTAATACAAAATATCCAAAGTCATACTTCTTAATACAGTTTGCAACACAAGTTATAACTTCTTGACTTCCTAGCATTCCTACTTTAAAAGCTTTAATATCAAAATCATCAGCAATTGCTTTTAGTTGGGATTGTATAGTTTCTAAAGGAATTTGATGAATATCAAATACACCTGTTGTATTTTGAGCTGTTATTGCTGTAATTGCAGTTGTTCCAAAAACACCTCTTTCTTGAAAGGTTTTTAAATCTGCTTGAATTCCAGCACCACCACCACTATCTGAACCTGCTATACTTAAAGCTTGTGCTACTTTACTCATGTTTTTTCCTCTTATTTAAATTATTACAATTATTCAAAACTTATTTTTGCGTATTTTTCTACTGTGGTATCATCTAATTTTGCTAGACTATCAAGTAAGGCTATATAAAACTGTCCTGTTTGATTATCATTTAGTTGTTCTTTTACAATTTGTCCTGCAATTGCGTAAGAAGTACAAGCACTTACAGTTAGTTCAAAACTATTTTCTCCAAGTGTTAAAAATGCTCCACAAACTGCACTTAAAAGACATCCTGAACCTGTGATTTTTGGGAATAGTGTTGTTCCATTATCTATTTTTGCTACTTTAAGTCCATCACTTATATAATCAATCTCTCCACTAATTGAGACAATACAATCATATTTTAAAGCTACATCTTTTGCTATTTGTGAAAAGTTGGCTTCTCCACTTCCTGCATCAACGCCTTTTGCCTTCCAATTAACTTGGGCAAGATGTGCTATTTCTCCTGCATTTCCTCTTATTAAATCAAACTTTATTTCTTTTAATAAAGTCTGTACAGTTTGTTTTCTAAAAGAAGTAGCTCCTACACCAACTGGGTCTAAGACTACTGGTATATTGTTTTTATTTGCACTTTTCCCTGCTTTTATCATAGACTTTACTTGCTCTGATGTAAGTGTTCCTATGTTTATAACTAAAGCTTGACAAATAGCAGGTAGTTCGTCCATTTCTTCAATTGCATTTGACATAATAGGTGAACAACCCATACTTAATAAACCATTTGCTACATAATTTGCTACAACTATATTTGTAATATTATGTATTAAAGGACTATTTTGTCTTAATCTTTTTATATTATCTGTTTGCATTATTTAGCCTTTATTTTAATAACTCTTTTGCGTAATCATCTAAGTTTGGAATAGTTTTAATAAGCTTGTTTTCTTTCATAAATGTAGCCATTTTTTTATATACAACTTTATCGAAAACAGCTGGATTTTGTGCTAAATATGGTATTGTATCATTCCATGCAAGAGTATTTAATTTATTATTTAACTCTTTTGGTTTATAACTTACAAATGATTCCCAAGATTTTTTAGGATTTTCTTTTAAGTATTTTGTAGCTTCTTGTAAAGCTTTTACAAAGTTTTTATATTTTTCTTGCGACACAGTTTCTTTATTTGCTACAACTACAAGCTCATCATATTTTGGAACACCATAATTTTCAGGGAAAAATGCTACTCCTTCTTCTTTTTCTATTTTTAATTGATTTAATTCAAAGTTTCTAAAAGCACCTATTACTGCATCAACTTGTTTACTCATTAAAGATGGAGATAAAGACCAGTTTACATTTATAAGTTCAACATCTTTTGCTGATAAATTTACAGATTTTAACATAGAATCTAAAAGTGCTGTTTCAAATCCACTTACAGAGTATCCTACTTTCTTACCTTTTAAATCTTCTATGTTTTTTATACCACTGTCTTTTAATACAACTAAGCTATTAAGAGGTGAGTTTACAAGAGTAGCAATTCTAACTAATGGCAAGCCTTGTGCTACTTGCATTTGTAGTTGTGGTTGGTAATCAACTGCTAAATCAGCTTTTTTTGCAGCTACAAGTTTTGGTGGCATTGATGGATCAGCTGGTTCAATAATTTCTACTTCTAAATTATTCTTTTCAAAAAAACCTTCTTGTTGTGCAATTATAATAGCTGCATGGTCAGGATTTACAAACCAGTCTAAAAGCAAACTTACTTTTTCTTTGTCTGCAAATGCACTTGAACTTAATAGTAATAAACCTAGTGTTATTTTTGATATTATTTTTTTCATTTTATTTAATTTCCTTATGTTTTTTATATTTTATGATAGGTCTAAACCCATTTGCCAAAATGATATTTCCATTCTTGTTGCTGTTGTAAAAATATCTTCTATTTTTTCCATTTGTTTTTGTGATAAATCTTCACACAGTTTTTCAAAAAAACTTGTTGCTTCTTTTGCTGCTTCTTGATACTCTTTTGAAGAGTACATATCTATCCAAGATTGGTATGGGTTATTTTCTACACTTAAGTTGTTGGAAGTGATATAATCAGCAACCTTTGCATAGCCAACAAAACAAGGTATTAAACCTGCATAAAGTTGTGTTAAATCTCCATTTAATCCACAATCTAGTACAAACCTTGTGTAAGCTATACAAGCCGTTGATTCTTTTTGTTCATAAATTGATTTTTCATCAATTCCAAACTCCTTACAATAACTTATATGAAGTTGTATCTCATCTAGTATTGAATTTAAAGCTTGTCTTGAGAATTCCATTTGTTCAAAAGTATCACTTTTATACATAGCAAGTGCAAAAGCACGGCTATAATGAAATAAATAAATATAATCTTGCATTAAATAGTGTTGAAAGTTTTTAAGCTCTAATGTTCCAGAAGCTAATTTTTGAACAAATTCATGTTTAATATAATCATCCCAATAGGGTTGAGATTTCTTGATAAGATTTTGTGTAATAGTCATAATTCTCCTTATAAGTGTTTATAAATAAGAAGAAGAGTTTATCTTTAAAAAAAGATAAAAAAATTGAAGTATAAAAATACATTTGTAAAAAACAAATCCCTACGTTAGCATTACCTAAATCAGGTTCAAAGGTCGAAGTTTTAAACTCCCTCTCAGCCTATTTATAAGCTCCCTATGTATTAAAGCAAAATCTTATCACAAAAAAAACCTTAAGTCAATTTAATGTAAATGACTAGCCCATGGAATAAATTTCTTTGTAAGATAATCTGTTAGAAAATAGATACTTAAAGTAAGTATTATTAATATAAAAAGTGCAGAAAACATTAAATCAATTTGCATTCGTGCATTTGCATGTAACATTAAATATCCAAGTCCTTTAGATGAACCAACCCATTCGCCAATAACCGCTCCAATAGGTGCTATACAAACTGCTATTTTAAGCCCTGAAGCTAATGAGGGTAAACTAGCTTTAAATCGTACTTTAAACAAAGTTTGTAAAGGTGTTAGCTTATATGTATGAGCTAAGTCAAGCCACTGTTTTGGTGTGTTTTTAAGTCCATCATAACAAGCACTTGTAATTGGAAAATATATAATAATAACTGTCATAACTATTTTTGAAGCTAAGCCATAACCAAACCATAAAACTAAAAGTGGAGCTATTGCAAATACAGGAATAGCTTGAGAAATTACAAGTATTGGAAGTAAGTATTTTTCAATTTTTTTAAAGTATAGTAGGGCAAAAGCAGAGCTTAGACCAAAGAAACATCCAAGGATTATTCCTAGTATTATTTCTAAAAGTGTAGTTTGTGTATGTTCTAAAAGTAAGTCATATTGATTTATTAATTGTAAAAATACATCTTTTGGTTGCGGTAACATATAATGAGGTAAATCAAAAATTATAATAAGAGCTTGCCAAAGTCCTAATAAAAAAATAGTAGGAAGTAATATTTTAAAAAGCTTTTTCATAGATTACTTTCTTTTAATTTTGAGATTAACTCTTCTTGTAAATTCCAGAGCTTTTCATTTGAAAGTTGATGAGGTAAATTACCTTCTAAACTTGCCACTTCTTTTATGCTTACTGGTTGATTTTCTAAAATATAAATATGATTTGCTAGTTTTATTGCTTCTTGTGGATCGTGTGTTACTAATACAACGGTTTTATCTTTTAATAAATCGCAAGTTAAATCTTGAAGTTGTATTTTTGTAATTGCATCTAAAGCTGAAAAGGGTTCATCCATTAAAATTAGATTTGAATCTTGCATAAGTGTTCTAGCTAAGGCTACTCTTTGTTTTTGTCCACCTGAAAGTTCATAAGTTTTTTTATCTAAATGTTTAGACATATTTACTTGGTCCAAAATCTCTTTTGCTTTTTGTAGAGTCTTTTTTGTTTTACATCCTTTTAAATGATAAAAAAGTTGTACATTATCTAAAATACTAAGCCATGGATAAAGTGAATTTTCTTGACTAAGCCAAGCTATATTTGTATTTTCTTTAAGTGTAATTTCTCCACTTGTTATAGTTTCTCTTTCAAGATTTGCAATACATCTAAGAAGTGTTGATTTTCCAACTCCTGAACTTCCTAATAAAGCTGTATTTTTATTTTCTAATATATTAAAGTTAAGATTTTTAAATAGAGATTTACCTTTGAAATCAAGGTTTAGGTTTTGTATTTGGGCTATGAAATTATTATTCATGGTTTTATTTTTTATAAATAAAGAGGATAATTTTTAATTATCTTCTTCATTTGTTTCAGTAGTTTCATCACTTACAACTTTAGGCTCTCTAATACCAGCAACGCTTAAAATTTCCATATATAAAGTTTCACATTTTTCATTTGAAGCTTCATCTATATTTTTTGTAATATCAATAAAATCAATTACTTTTGGTTCTTCTTCATTTTTTCCAAATTTACAGTTAAATTTCCAAAAATCAACACCTTCAGGTCTTGGCTTATTTTTTTCTCTTTTAATGTATTTTCTAATTTCATGTTTGATAGCTTCTATTTGTCTATCTGGGTGTTTGTTTTCAACGTTTAATTTGAATGTTTTCTTCATTTCTTTCCTTTTGGCGCATTATATCTGAACATTAGTTGATATCACATTTTCCAAATCTGCATTTTAAAAATTTATATAACATGTATGCAAAATATATTAAAATTGCTATTTCAAATATTTGGTAAATTATTTCCATTTAAATATTCCCTAATGCTCATGATCTTCTAGATTTTGTGAAATATAATCATAAATTCTTTGATATTCACTATCTTCTGTTTTATCTTCTTCAATAACTGCTAGTACATTTTGAAGTTCTACTAAAAGTGATTCCATTTCTGTTACAGCAAGTTCGTCATCTTCACTTTGTTTACCTTCAGCTAAAAGTATATGCAAATCATCAAGATATGCTTCTACTTCTGGAATCATTCCATTTTCTACTAAATCTTTTAGTTTGTCTTTTATTTCTGACATTTATTATCCTTAAGTTAAAATGTAATTATATAGTGAAAAATATTGGTTTAGCTTAGATACAATAAATGATGAAAAAGTTATTACTTATTTTAACAATATTTTTAAACTTAGAAGCTATAGAAATAATACAAAAACCAATTGTTTTTGATAAAATGAGAATGGATTTAACAAAAGATTATATAAAGAATCATTATGGTTTAAGTGTTGATAATATTAATATTATTCCAAAAATGATTGTAATTCATCATACGGCTGTAAATAGTCTAAAGAGATCTTTTCACAGATTTAATCCTTCAAGATTATTAATTGATAGAAAAGATATAGCAAAGGCTTCATTACTTAATGTATCTGCGCATTTTCTAGTTGCTAGAGATGGTACTATTTATTCACTTATGAATGAAACTCACATGGCTAGACATGTTATTGGTTTAAATTATTCAAGTATAGGAATTGAAAATGTTGGAGGCCAAAAAAAGAGTGATACTTTAACAAAAGAACAGTTAGAAGCTAATATTAAGTTAGTAAATTATTTAAAGAAAAAATATAAAACAATTGAGTACTTAATTGCACATAGTGAATATCTAAAATTTAAGAATCATGAATTATGGTTAGAAAAAGACAATAGTTATAAAACTATTAAAAGTGACCCTCATAAAAAGTTTATGAAAGCATTGAGAAAAGAAATAAAAGGATTAAAAAACTAAAGTTCGCGTTTTAGATTTTTATCTCAACTCTTATTCTCTTTCATATTATATACTAAATAAGTTTAGTTTTACTAATAATAACTCCATCATTATCCGCATAAAGGTAATCTCCTTTATTAAAAGTCAAACCTTCAAAGCATATTTCTTCACCTCTTGATGAAGATGTTTTTTCAAAATTTCTTAAAGGACAAGTTCCAATTGCAAATAATCCTACATTAATATTTTTAGTTTCATCTGTATCTCTTACATAACCATTTAAGATTATTGCTTGCCAATTGTTTTTAGCTGCAAATGCCATTAATCTATCACCTACAACTCCAAAAAATTCTTGTGCATTATCTACAACTACAATTTTTCCTTCTCCATCTTCATCTCTTAGCATTTCTAGTAAACGCCAATTACTTTTATCTAGTTTTATTGTTTCAATTTGTCCATAAAATCTTTTTAAACCACCATAATTTATAAATTTTGTTGGTAGTACTTTTATCTCTTTATCTTGATTTTCATCACATAAATCTGCTGTATGTATATTTTTCATTTCTTTTCCTCTTCCTTTATCTCAAATTATGAATTTGAGATTTATATAGTAGTGAAAATAAATGTAAAAAAAATGTATAAATTAAATGAATATTAAAATTTATAATTAATCTAAATAAATAAGCTAATAAAAATAATATTTAAAACTAACTAACTATAAAGCTATTATATAATTCGTAAAAAATAAAGAATTTATATGAAAAAATTTACAAATGAATCTATGTATGAGATTATTCACTATTTTGAAACTTCATTAAAAAAATATGAAATAATAAGTATTGAAGTTTTAAATCCAGATTTAGGAATTGATAATTATGCAGGTTATACTATTGATTTAGATGAATCATATATCTATAGGTCATATAAATCATGGACAGATTTAGCTGAACTAATGTTTTGTAAAATGCTTACACCTATAGTTCTTTCAGAAAATACAATATGCTTAAAATTTAGGAAACTAGATCTTTCTAGCTCTTTTCATAATGATTTAAATGATGAAGAAAATGAAAAGTATGGAATAAAATCAGACTTTTCTAAAATAAATAAAAACGAAGAGCCAGCTTTTGTTTTTCCTTACACAAAAGCTTTAATACATACAAAAGTATATGAAAAAAAACAAATACTAAATCTTGGTGTTAATAAAGCAGATGAATTTGAAATCATAAAAAATATTGTTTATTCTGAAGTTTTTGAAAAGATTAATTTTGTTGGAATTGATTATTCAAAGAGTGCAATTAATCAAGCAAAACAAAAATTTCCAAATAAAAACTTTGAGTTTTATTCACATGATATAAATAAATTAGATGACTTAAATTTAAAGAAATCTGATTTAATTATTTCAATTGGAACACTACAATCAAGTAGTATTAACTTTAAATTAGTATTTATGTCTTTAATTCAAGATTACTTAGAAGAGGGTGGAAGTATTATTCTTGGTTTCCCAAATTGTCGATGGGTTGAAGCTGATATGATTTATGGTGCAAAAAATCCTACTTATACATATTCTGAACAATCTTTGCTTTATAAAGATGTTTATTTTTGTAAAAAATATTTACAACAAAAAAAGTTTAAAGTTACGCTAACAGGTAAGAATTACCTCTTTTTAACTGCAACTTGCATTAAAAAGAAACAGAAATAAGTTTTTTTATTTTTTTATTTATGATACAATTATTGCATAAAAATTCAAGGAGTATATTATGCCATGTAAACATATAGAAGTAAAAACATTTAAGTTAGCTCATTCTACAAGTGACACAGTTAAAATAGAACACGTTGAAAAACCTTATGGTGAATATTCTAGCCCAGTTGTTAGTATTGCTATTTATTCAGAAGGAAAAACTAAAACTTCAGAAGTTGAAATACCTTATGAAAATATTGAAATATTTTTTAAAGCTTTAAATGAATCAGTTGCACTTTGTGATTCAATTCCAAGAAGTGAAATACATGCTGAATTAAATTCAGAAATTGGTGGTGGAGCATAAAAGGTGAGTTGACTCACCTTTTATAAGTTCTACTTATATCTTAATAAATTACTAACAAATTAATCTCTAATTCCTAATCTAAAATAAGAAATTTTTCTGATATAATTTTCGAAAATTTTAATAGGAATTAATTTGAATTCAACATCAACTTATGTTTTTTTATCGTTTATAACTGCTACTATTGCTACTTTAGGAAGTCTATTTTTTTCTGAAGTTATGGAGTTTATACCTTGTTCTATGTGCTGGTATCAAAGAATATTTATGTATCCATTGGTATTAATATTTTTAGTAAATATGTTATACCCAGATGATAAAATTGTAAAGTATGCAATGCCTATAGTATTAGTAGGTTTGTCTTTTTCTATTTATCATAATTTACTGATGTTTGAAATAATACCTGAAAGTATTGTTCCTTGTGTTCAAGGTGTTCCTTGTTCAACTGAATATATTAATTGGCTTGGTTTTGTTACTATTCCTTTTCTTTCATTAATTTCCTATTCAATTATTTTAATCTTATTATTATTTATTAAAAAAGGAATTTTATCAAATGAAAAATAAAAAAATTGTTGTAATCTCATTATTAGTTCTTGTAATCGCATTTATAGCAGGTACATATCTTTACAAAAGTAATGAAACAAAAAAAGTTCAAAATGTCACTACTAGTGAAGATGGAGCACCTTATATAAGAGCTCATTCTCCAAAGTTTGGAGATAATAAAAAGAATGTAGTTGTTGTGGAATTTTTAGATCCTGAATGTGAAGCTTGTGCAGCATTTCATCCAATTATGAAAAGAATGTATAAAGAAAACTACGAAGATATCTCTTTAGTTATTAGATATTTACCAAATCACAGAAACTCTAGATTTGTTGTAAAACTTCTTGAAGCATCAAGATTACAAAATAAATATAATGAAGCTTTAGATGTAGTTTTCTCTACACAAGATAAATGGGCAAATCATAACAATCCTCAACCTGGATTATTATGGACTTATATTGCTAAAATTGAAGGTATAGATATTAAAAAAGTTGAAGAAGATGTTAAAAATTCAAATTTTGATGAAATGATGGATATTGACTCTAATGATGGAAGAACTTTAGGTGTACGAGGAACTCCTACTATTTTTGTAAATGGAAAAAAATTAGCAGTATTATCTTATTCAACATTAATCGAATTAGTAGAATCAGAAATATACAAATAGTCTGTTTTTGTAGCAGATTTTTAAAATAGGTATTTTTAAGCCAAATACCTATTTTATATAGAGAAAATATTAAGAAAAATTATGTATACTATGTATTAAATATTAAACGTAGAAAACAAAAGGAATTTTAATGTCATTTCTAGAAAAAGTTAATGCATTTTTCGCAATTGCAAAAGAATCAAATTTTGATATTGCTAAAATTTATGCACAAGATCCAAATGGTGTATACGCAGCACTTTTAGTTGTGTTGGTAATTGTACTAATTATAGTATTTTTCATAAGAAGATCTATGAAAATATCTTCAGCTGTAAAATTAGTATCTAATATACAAAACTCTAATGATTTTGATGAATACGACTCTTCATTAACTAAACTTGCAACAGAACTACCTAAAAGAGGTCCTAGACTAGCAAACAGTATCAATGCGCAAAAAAATGATATTCTACAAAGAGAATTAAATTTATTAAAAGATTTTAATATTAAAGATAAAATCAATAAATATAAGCAAATTTCAGCTCAATATGCTTTAATTGCACAGAATTCTAAAAAATATAAAATGGATGATTTAACATCTTACTATGAAGAAAAATCTAAAACATTATTAGATGAAAACTTAAGTGCTGAAATTAGTGCATATAGTGAAAATACAGACTTTGATGAAAATGATGTAGAGTTTGTTAATAGTATTGTTTCTTATGCTAATACTACAAGTAATCCAGAATCATTATTAAATCCACTTATTGAACAAATTAATAAATTCTCTTACTCTTATAATTTAGATTTATTCAAATTTACAAAAGCACTTGAAAAAGATAAATCAGGATTAGTATATAAAAATTGTAATGAAAAGTTAAAAGAAGCAATTACAAGCCAAGAGAATAGAATCTCTAATGTAATTTTATCTTATATGTTAGAAAATGATGAAAAAGAAGCTGTATATTCATATATTACAAACCTTCAATCATCTACTTATTTACAAGATTTATATCATAATTTCTTTGCAAAAACAGAAGATATTGATTTAGATTTAGCATTTGTAGCAAATGAAACAAAAATTCAATCTGATTATTCAAATCATATAGATTGCCAAATTACAGATAATTGGAGAGATTTAACATATATTAATCATATTATTAAATCTCCAAGAGTTCTTGAAACAATCGGACATATATCTTATAGAAATGTTTTAGAAAGAATTGAAAGATTAGAAAAAGATGAAGAGACTAATAAAGCAATAGCTGAAGCACTTCAAGTAGCACGACGTGCAGAAACAATTGCAAATGAAGCAAAAGAAATCGCAAGACAAAAATAAATATAAGGTGCATTTAGATGCACCTTATATAACTTAAAGATTAAATATGGACACTCTTACACTTATTTTAATATTTCTTATATTTTTCGCAATTTTTTTATTTTTTGCTGCAAGTAAAAAAAAGAATATAAAAGAACCTGCTGTAAAAAAAGATGAGTTAATACAAGCTTATAAAATTCAAATGAGAGACTTACTAAAGAAATATGAGAATGATAAAGAAACTCAAACAGTTGAAAAAATAAAACTACTTAAACAAATAAATCATGAACTATCAATGAATCTTTTTTTTAATAAAAATGAAGCTACAAAACTTTTAAAAGAACTTTCTTCTTATAGTTAATATCATTTATGATTTATTAACTTATTTTTACTATAATTTCAAATAATTAAACTTACAATATAGGATAACTATGAAAACAAAATACATTATATTCACACTACTTACATCAATTTTTTTATTTTCAGGATGTGACTCAAAATCAGAATTTGATGAAAGCTTAGTTGCAGATGTAAAAAAGAATACTCCAATTATTAAAGAGTTTGTTTCAAGAACACTTAAACTTACAACTACTGATGGCAAAATAATTGAACTTACTACAACAAAAGAAGGTATTGACTTTAAAGATTATAAAGGCAAAAAAGCAATCTTAGTTGATGTTTTTGCAACATGGTGTCCGCCATGTATTAAAGGTATTCCAGTACTAAAAGAATTAAGAGAAAAATACAAAGATGATTTTGAAATAGTATCAGTACTATTTGAAAAAGAAGAAGATAAACCAAAAGCTGAAGTTTTAGAGTTTATTGAGAAATATGGTATTACTTATCCAATTACTATTGGAGAAGAAAACTTTAAACTTGCAAAAGATTTAGGTGATGTTCAAAGAATTCCTGAACTATTTTTATTTTCAAAAGATGGAATGTTTGTTAAAAAATTCCTAGGTGAAACAGAGTTAGAAACTTATGAAGAGTATGTAAAAATGGCAATTGGTAAAAAATAGATTTGAGATATGAAAATGTTTCTTCATTCATTGTAATGGATATAGTAAGAGAGGCTCAAAAATATGAAGATACTATTCATTTTGAAATAGGTCAACCTGATTTAAACCCAAGTTTAAAAGTAAAAAAAGCACTTCAAAAAGCTGTTGAAGACAATAGATTTTCATACACTGAAAGTTTAGGCCTAATAGAACTTAGAAATAAAATATCTACAATGTATAAAAAAAACTACAATGTAGATATTGAACCTCAAAGAATACTACTAACACCTGGAACTTCAGGTGCATTTTTAATTGCTTATACTTTAACTTTAAAATATAAACAAAACTTAGGACTTTCGGATCCTTCTTATCCTTGTTATAAAAACTTTGCTAATATGCTAGATATTAATCCTTGTTTTATGAATATTGATAAATCTTCTAATTATGAATTAACTGTTGAGCATTTAAAAAAAGAAAATATCCAAGCTTTACAAATTTCTTCACCATCTAATCCTACTGGTAACTTATATTCAAAAGAAAACTTAGAGCAAATGATTTCTTATTGTAAGGAAAAAGATATATCTTTTATATCAGATGAACTTTATCATGGTTTAACTTATGAGCAAAATGCTCATACTGCATTAGAGTTTAGTGATGATGTTTTTGTAATAAATGGTTTTTCAAAATATTACTGTATGCCTGGAATGAGGTTAGGGTGGATAGTAGTACCCAAAAATTTAAGTAGAGAAGCTGAAAAAATAGCACAAAATATTTTTATATCTGCACCCACACTTTCTCAATACGCAGCAATAGAAGCTTTTGATGAGGAATACTTAAGTAGTATCAAAAATACTTTTAAAGAACGTAGAGACTACTTATATGATGAATTAAGCACTATTTTTGAAATAGATGCAAAACCTGATGGTGCATTTTATCTTTGGGCAAATATTTCAAAGTATAGTGATGATAGTTTTGCTTTTGCAAAAGAGTTATTAGAAAATATTCATGTAGCAACTACTCCTGGAATTGACTTTGGTTCTAATAAAACAAATCAATATATTAGATTTGCATATACAAGAGATATAGAGCATATGAAAGAAGGAATAAAAAGATTGAAAGAGTATTTAAGTAAATGAAAAAATTTATACTATTTGACAACGACGGAGTTTTAGTCGAAACTGAACCTTTATATTTTGAAGCTAATGTAAAAGCTTTGAGTGAACTTGGAATCAAGCTTACGTTTGAGAGATATATGAAAATTATGGCAAGAGGTGGAACTGCTTGGGAAGTTGCAAGAGAAGCTGGAATTACAAAAGAAGTAATTGATAAAAAAAGATTTCAAAGAGATGAGTATTATCAAGAATTTATTAAAACAAGAGATATTGAGATTCCTGATGTAAAAGAGATTTTAAAAGAGTTGTCAAAAAAATATAAAATGGGAATTATTACAACTTCAAGAAGAGTTGATTTTGAACTAATTCATAAAAATAGAGGAATTACTGATTTTATGGATTTTGTTTTATGTGTTGAAGATTATCCTAAAGCTAAGCCTTATCCTGATCCATATTTAGCAGGTTTAGAAAAGTTTAAAGCAAATGCCTCGGAAGCTATTGTAGTAGAAGATTCACAACGTGGTCTAAGCTCTGCTGTTAATGCTGGAATTGATTGTGTTATTGTTAAAAATGAGTTCACTTTAACTCATGATTTTTCAAAAGCAAGTTATAGAATAGATACTTTAAAAGATTTACTTAATATTCTTTAATCTGTTGCTATTACAAAACCATGGTTTTCTTCTTCTTGAAAACAACCAATTTGGCATTTTGTTACTTTAAGGTCTGATTTTTTAAGAGTTGAGCCTATTTTATTTATTGAATGGTTTTTCTCTTGAGCTATTTTCCAAGCTACTTGGCATTCTATTTTAGAATTATTAGAATTTGATTTTAACATATCATAAATATCATCATTCATATCTGTAAATTTTAAATCTCCAAATACTCCTAGTTCACAATTAGTGATTTTAAAGTTCATATCTTTAGCTATTTGTGCAATCTCTTTTGGTTCTTTACCAATTAATTTAGCAACTCTAAAAGCTTTTAAACATGATAATGCACCGTTCTCATCTAAATTTGTAAGAACTAAGTCTGTTTGTATTGAATCTAATTTAACCATTAATTTTACTAACCTTTTATTTTGTGATATTATAAAGTTTCAAGCTTATGATAACTTTATATTATAAACTAGTTATTTAAATATATTATAATTTTATTGTATAAAATTTGTATAATTGTATTTTATAAATAGAGTGAAAGGAGAAGACACTCTATTTATTAACTTGTATGTTTGTAGGAGAATCAAGTTTATAGTTTTTATTATTTATTAGGGTCGTGTAACCTAATGCATGTAAAAATTATAATAGCTTAGTATTAACCTTTTTTAAATAAAAGGTTAATGCTTTGTAAATGGTTTTAATAATATTATTAATCTTGGAAGTAAAAGTAGTGCTGAAGCTAAGATTGTAGCCATTACAACTACTGTTAATAAACCAAAGTAAATAGTAGGAATTAAATTTGATAAAACAAGTATAGAAAAACCTACTACAACTACTAAAGAAGTGTAATACATAGCATATCCAATACTTTCATGAGATCTTTTCATAGCATTGATATAATTATGATCAAACTTGTACTCTTCTTTAAATCTATGAATATAATGTATTGTATCATCTACTCCAATACCAATAGAAATAGCTGCAATTGTAATAGTCATAATATCTAAAGGAATATTTAACCAACCCATAATTCCAAAAATAGCAGAAATAGGAATAATATTAGCAATTAGTGCAATAAATGCAATTTTAAGTGATCTAAAAAGAAGTAAAAACATTATAAATAAAATCACTAAAACAAAACCTAATGTAGAGATTTGAGAATCAAATAATGATTGAAGCATATTGTTATATAAAACCATTAGGTTTGATAATTTATATGTTGTTTCTTTATTTTGAATAATATCTCTTAAATCAGTATTGATTTTATTTAACAATTCATTTCTTCGCAAACTTGGATTTGAATCTACTATTCTCATAGTTATTCTAGCTTCATTATTTTCAATGTTGATATATGGTGCTAAAATTAAATCTTTATATCTTTCTGGAAGTTTTTTATATAAAAGTGCTAGTGTTATTCCATCTAGTTCTTTATTGTCATTTAAAAGTTTTCCTACTTTTAAAATACTTGCTAACGATTGTACTTTTCCAACTTCTTCCAGTGAGTCTAGATAGTTATGAACTTTTGTAATTGTATTCATTTTATCTTGTGAAAACCAATATTGTTCATCGTTTTCGCTTTCTTTATACTCATCTTCAAAGTCATCAAAAAAGTCATCTTCGCTAGCTTTTTCTACAATTTTTACTGTTTTTTCTTCATCTTTGAATTTTATAATTACATCTAAGGGCGTTGTTCCACCTAAATTTTCATCAATTACTTTCATTCCTTTATAAATATCTGTACTTTGTTTAAAGTAGTTAATAAAACTATTCTCTACAATTAATTGTGATGCTCCTGAAAGAGAAAATACAACTACAAGTAAAGAACCTATTAAAATACTACTTCCTTTGTTTTCTACAAGGTATGAAGCTTTTGAAATAAGTGAAAACTTAGAGTTTTTTTCTCTTTCATGTTCATCTTTTTTATTCACCATTATTAAAACAATAGGAAAAACTAAAAAAGCAATAATAAGTGAGATTGCAATTCCAGCACTCATCATTAAACCTAAGTTTTTAACAGGTTGAATACTTGATAATACTAAAGATGCAAAACCTGTAATTGTAGTAATAATTGCAAAAAATGAAGGATTCATTTTTGATAAAATAGTGTTTATCACTAGCTTATATTGACTGGCATTTTTATATTTTACATTTAATTCTCTATATCTTACAATTAAGTGTAAAACTATTGAAATGGTTATTATTAACTGTAAAGCAATAAAGTTTGATGATATTACAGTAACTTCCCAATTAAATAAACCCAATACTCCAGCTGTTGAAACAACAGATAAAAGACAAATAACAATTGGTAAGATAATCCATCTAGGATGTCTAAAAATAAACCATAAAATAAAAATAAGTAAAAGTACTAAAGTAGAACCATAAATTAATAAATCACTTCTAACAAAGCCTACAATATCATTTGCAATCATATTTATTCCACCAAGGAAAATACTTGCTTGATTATCGTACTTACTAATTATTGCTCTAATATTTTTAATATCACTTGTTTCTTGTTCTCTTAAAAAATCTCTATATTCTTTAAACTCTAATACAGTTTTATTTAAAAGATTTAATTCATCTTTACTAATATTATCTGCTCTTTTTTTAGCTAATAAATCATTTCTTTTTTCTAAAAGTTCAAAATACTTTTTGTCTTCTTTTAGATTTAACATTAATGCAGTCGTTTTAAAATCTGGACTTACTAAGTTATTTGAGTAAAGTTCAGATGTTAAAAACTCTTTTTTAACTAAAGTTAAATCATACTCTTTAGTACTAAGAGTTTCAACTCCATCAACTAAATCAGAAATTGGTCTTATTGGAGATTGAACTAAAGGAACATTTAATATTGAAGTTATACTTTCTATATTTTCTAATTTAAGTAAATCATCTGAAAGATTTGATAATCTATCTAAGCTTGTTTTTGAAAGAAGTTCATCTTTTGGAGAATAAGTAACAACTAAAAAGTTTGGATTGTAATATCTTTTGTTTACTTCTCTAGAAAATTTTAAATCTTTATCATCATCAAGTAGAAGTGTTTCAGCCGAAGCATCAATTTCAAGTTTTGTAGCGTAGTATCCTAAAACAGTAATGCTAGTGAATAATACTAGTAAAACTGCAATTGGAAATTTTAAAATGACATTGTCATAAATCTTTTTTATCATTTAGTTTTTTTCGTTTGCTTCTTTTAAAACAGCTAACATTTCATCGAAAGTTTTTTCTTTTAATAATCCTGAAAATTGTTGTCTATTTGTTTGCATAATACTTACACCAATTAAATCAACATCATAAATTAACCACTCATTACTAGCTCTATTTTTGTAAAAGTTATAGTTAATTGTGTATACATCATCTTGACCAATTAACTCTGTAACTAACTGTAATCTACTTCCTTTATAATCTTCTAAAGAAATAATCTTTACTTCTTGATTTGTATATAATTCAAGTTTATCAATATATGAGTTTTTTAGTTTTCTTTCAAAAACTTTTACAAATTCATTTCTTTGTTCTTTAGAAATTGATGTCCAAGTTTTTTTACCTAAAGCAATTTTTGACATAGTATTATAATCAAAAACTGAATCAATTATAGAAACTATTTTTTCACCTTTTTGCTTAGTTTGAAGACTTTCATCTTTTAAAATAAGTAAAATTGTATTGATTTTATTTCCCATTTCTTCTTTTATTGTCTCTTTTTTCAAAGCACTTGCAGATGTAATTGCAAAAGTAATCAATAATAATATTTTAAATAAGTTCTTTAATTTCATTTTTATTCCTCTATTTGTTTATTTCTTCTTTGATTATATACATCTCTTAAAAATGGATATAAATCTAAAGCATCTTTTTTAATACTTTCATATTGACCAAGTCTAAGTGAAGTAGAATTTATCGTATCTGTAGCGATTATTCCTACATTTTCTAAACTATTATTTGGAATTTTATATCCAATATCACTTGAACCAGTTGTGCTTAGAGGACTAATATATCCATCCGCTGCAAGCCCTACAATATCTCTAAGATTTGAAGGTCCTAAAAAAGGTAAAACAACATGAAAACCTTCTCCAACTCCATAATATCCAAGAGTTTGTCCAAAGTCTTCGTCATGTGCTTCCCAACCTAATTCAGTTTTAGCAGGGTCCATAAAACCAGCTAATCCAAAAGTAGTGTTAATTAAAAATCTTCCTAACTCTTCAACTGAGTTTTCAAATTTTAATTGTAATAAATTGTTTATAAATCTTAAAGGAAATAGCAGATTTGAAAAAAAGTTAGAAATTCCAACTCTAAGGGTTTGTGGAAATACATAAGTATATCCAGTTGCAACAGGACTTAAAGCATAAGTATAAATACCATCATTAAAAGATGTCATTACTCTATTATAACCACTTAAAGGGTCAAATACTTCTACTTGTGTATTTGCAAACTCATCTGCAAATTCATCTTCAAAATCATCATATTCAACTGTTTGTGATTTATTAGTTTGTGAGGAAATTTTTATTTTCTCATCAATTTTATTTTTTGCATTTGATGCTTCTTTTACTGCGCAGGCATTAAAAATGAAAGCTGTTAAAATAAGTAAAATAATATTTTTCAAACTTTTCCTTTGTGCTATTTTTTTGTATTATATAGAAAAAATGTGTAGATAATGTTTAAGTAAGTTTTTTATTGCTTTTTTAAGCTATTTAAAACCTCTATTGCATTTAATGGATCTACCTGTATACCGTTGATTCTAAAAGAAAAGTGTAAATGTGGACCAGTTACTCTTCCTGTACTTCCACTAAGACCTAGTATTTCACCTTTTTTGATAAAATCTCCAACTTTATAATTCATAACACTTAAGTGAAAATAACAAGAATAAACTCCAAAACCATGATCTATTACAATAGAATTACCTGAATAGAATCTATTTTGTGCAATTTTTACAATACCTGAATTTGAAGCAATAATTGGTGTACCATTTTTTGCTCTAAAATCTGTACCACTGTGATAGGATTTAAGCATTCCATTATAGACTCGTTTTGTTCCAAAATTACTGGTGATTTTAGAATTTAATGGATAAATGAACTCTTCATCCCATAAGATTTTATTTGTTTTACTTTTATATATTTTTATAGCTTCTGCATACTCTTTTTTAGTTCTGGCAACTCTTGATGGATTTGGTTTTAGTTTCTTTTTTGAAACATTTATTACTTCACTTTTATATTTTCCATCAACAACTTTTAGATTTAAACCTTTAAAAACTTTTTTATTGTTTTCAAGATAAGAGATAATAACTCTATAATTGTTTTTCTTCTGATAGTATGAAATTGGCAATAATGCAGAGTATGTATTTTTTTTAAACTTATTTTTAAAAAAATCTATATTTTGTGTATGAAACGTCAATTTTACATTTGATATATTTTCTTTTTGTATTTCCAACAGAACTGTGTTGGCATTTTTTACAACATTTTGGCTTATTGTTAAGGCAAATAAATTGCAAAATAGGATTACTTGGATTATTAATATTTTTTTCATAAATAAATAATATCTAAAAATATTTAAGTAATAGTTTTATTAACTTATTTATCTATTATTACAAACTTGGTATAATCAGCGAAAATTAGAAAAACAAACTATTGGAGTTATAATGGGTAGAGCCTTTGAATATAGAAAAGCGTCAAAATTAAAAAGATGGGGAGCAATGTCTAGATTGTTTCCAAAATTAGCAAAAGCTATTGAAATGGCAGCAAAAGCTGGGGTTCCTGATCCTGAAATGAACTCAGCACTTAGAACAGCTATTTTAAATGCAAAAGCTGAAAATATGCCAAAAACAAATATTGAAGCTGCTATTAAAAGAGCAAGTGGAAAAGATTCTGCTAACTATACAGATGTAAACTTTGAAGGGAAAGGGCCTCATGGTTCTTTAATCTTTGTAGAAACTGCAACTGATAATAATACAAGAACTGTTGCGAATGTTAAAATGTATTTTAATAAAAATGGTGGTTCAATGGCACCAACTGGTTCTTTAGAATTTATGTTTGATAGAAAAGCATTATTTGAATTTAATAAAACTGAAGATATGGATATTGAAGAATTAGAATTAGAACTAATTGATGCAGGATTAGAAGAAATTGAAGAAGAAGACGGTATTGTTTTAGTAACTGCTGATTACACTGATTTTGGTACATTAAATACTGCATTTGAAGAAATGGGAATTGAACTTACTAAAGCAAAATTAGAAAGAATTTCAAATAATCCACAAACATTTACAGAAGAACAAGAAGAAGAGATTGGAAAGTTATTAGAAAAACTTGAAGATGATGATGATGTTCAAGCTGTTTATACAAATATGGCATAAACAACACTAGAAGAAATCAATTTAATTGATTTCTTCTGAACTTCTTTCAAACTCTTCTAAAATATTTAGATTAAACTCTTTTACAATATTATTTAACTTAAAACCATCTATTACCCATAAAATAAAAAGACCTATTAAAATCAAATAACCTATAAGAATAAAAGTAGTAATTAGTCCAATAAATCCTACAAGTATATATATCCACCAACGCTTTTGTTTTGTATATAGTCTATGCATTCCAAAGATACCTAAAAACCACCATAGAAGATAAGCTAATACAACACTTAGTTGTTGTGTTTTTGCTTTTTCTAAATCAATATTATTCATTTTTATTTTCTTTTTAATTTAGCAATTGTATTTTTTATATCTTGAATTCTTGTATTCGAACTTGGATGTGTTGAAAAGAATTCATTTTGAGTTTTTTTACCAGCACTCATATTTTGCCAAAAGTTTAAAGCTTCATAAGGATTGTAGCCTGCTTTAACCATTAAATAAATACCAATTTCATCAGCTTCACTTTCTTGTAATCTACCATAAGGAAGCATTACTCCTAATTGCGAACCAAGACCATAAGCTTGATTAAATGCATTTGTATAGCCAGGTGCAGTTGCTGCTAATACTACATTTCCAATAAGTTGTATTCCTTGTTGTACTTTTGCTGAACTCATTCTCTCAGCTCCATGACGAGCAAGAGCATGTGCAACTTCATGAGACATAACAGTTGCTAACTGATCGTCATTTTTAGCAGCTTTTAAAATACCTGTATAAACTACAACTTTTCCACCAGGCAAACAAAACGCATTCATTGCGTCATTTTGAACTAGATTAAATTCCCATTTAAAATCAGGTCTATTTGCAGCAGCTGCAATTTTTGCACCAATTGCTTTTACTCTTCTTGCATCATAAGTATTGTTAATTACTTTTGCTTTTGATAAAGCTTGCTTATAGGATGTTTCTCCTAGAGCTAATTCTTCTTTAGGTGACATAAAAATCATTTGCGATCTATTAGTATAGGGTGTTTTATGTGTACAACCTATGATTATTAATACAGTGATACCTACAAAAATGAAATTTCTTAATAGTTTCATAGTTCTTCCTTTTTATGTTTTACTTGTATCTTTTATTATATCTAAAGAAAATTATCTTAAACTGTAATCTAATAATCATATAATTTATTTTAAACTTTTAGAAAAATCTATTGATAATAATAAATATTGTATTATTACAAAAATTATTATAAAGAATAAATATGAAATGTCCTCATTGTCAAACTAGTGTTGAATTAGATTCAAAAATGTATTTTAAAAGCCTTACTGGAAAATATACTTGTCCTAGTTGTTCTAATAAATTTAAATTAGATAGAAGTATCAAATATTATGGTTGGATTGCAATTGCAATTTTTATAGCTTTAATCGATTCTTATTTTGTAATGAAGTTTGCACAAACTACAACTTTTTCAAGCGTGATATTTGCTTCTTGGTTAGTGGTACTGTTTTTTGCATATTGTTATATAGATAGAAGATTAGAAAATAACATGCCTACAAAAAAGATTAATTAGTGCAAGCAAAAAAGGGTAATATTTATGGTGTTATAACCATTTTACTATACTCTTCACTAGCACTTTTTTCAATATTTACTAGTAATATTCCTGCTTTTGAATTAACATCATTATCTTTTTTTGTAGCTTCTTTTGTAGGATTGGCTTTTTTAAAAAAACAAAAGGTTCACATATCTAAGCTTTTTAAAATTCCTGTAAAAGTCTGGTTTATTGGAATAAGTGGTTTATTTGGTTATCACTTTTTTTACTTCTTGGCTATTAAAAATGCTCCTGCTGTTGAAGCAAATCTAATAAATTATTTATGGCCATTGTTAATAGTAGTATTTTCATCTTTTTTACCAAATGAAAGATTAAAATGGTTTCATATCTTAGGAACAATTCTTGGATTATTTGGAGCTTTTCTTTTAGTTTCAAAAGGTGGAAGTTTTTCTTTTGAAGCACAATATATTTCAGGATACATATTTGCAATAATTGCAGCTTTAATATGGTCATCATATTCTGTGATTTCAAGAACATTATCTTATATTCCTACCTATGCAGTTACGGGCTTTTGTATGGCTACTGCTATATTATCAGGTATTTGTCATTTTATATTTGAAACTACTGTTATTCCAAATGCTACAGAATTATTTGGAATATTAATGCTTGGACTTGGACCTGTTGGAGGGGCGTTTTATTTATGGGATTATGCAGTTAAAAATGCAGATATAAAACTACTTGGTTCAATTTCATATTTTACACCATTACTTTCTACGCTATTACTTGTACTTTTAGGATATGCCGAATTTACTACGGCTATTACATTAGCTTGTATTTTTATTATTTTAGGTTCATTTGTAAGTTCAGCGCAGTATTTAAAATCAATAAAAAACTTCTTTTTTAAGAAATAAGGAAAACAAAATGCAGAATAAAATGCAAGACATAATCAACATTAGTGAGATAAATGATCCCCAAATAAAAGAGTTTATAAGTTTACGAAAATCACAAGTTGAAGAAAATCAAGTAGTAGTAGAGAGTAAAAATGTTTTCAAAAAACTTTTTTCAACAAATATAAAAATACATAAAGTTTTTACAACTATTGAGCATCTTGATTTTTTAAAAGAAAACTGTTCAGACATAGATTTTCCAATATACACTGCAAGTAATGAACTAATGAAAGATATAGTAGGGCACAAAATACATCAAGGTATGTTAGCACTTATAGATAAACCTAAATATATTACTTTTGATGAAATACAAGGTAATGTTGTAGTATTAAATGGACTTACATCTCCTGAGAATGTAGGCTCAATTGTTCGCTCTTGTGCAGCTTTTAATATCACTACTTTAATTATAGATGAAAATACATGTTCACCATTTATTAGAAGATGTATTAGAGTTTCTACTGGAAATTTATTTAATATAAAAGTATATAAAACAAGTACTTTAAAAGATGATTTAATAAAACTACAATCTTTAGACTACAAAGTATTAACAACTGCAAATCATGAAACAGCAGTAAGCTTGCATGAATTTACTTTCCAAAAAAAATCAGCAGTAGTAATAGGAAGTGAAGGTTTTGGAGCACAAGAAGATATTATTGATTTATCAGATAATATTCTTAGAATTGATATAAGTGAAGAAGTTACAAGTTTAAATGCTGCTATTGCTGCATCTATTGTGTTTTTTCAGATGGGTAAATAAAGATTAAAGATTTAAGTCCTAGGACTTAAATCTGATAGTCGTTGTTGTTATCTTTCCAATCAAAGATAAAACACATAGGTAGTTTATTTTTCTTATTTAGAAGTAGTGCTGTTATGATTCCTGAAACCATAATAGAAACGATTGCTAAAAAAGATGCAAAAGCAAGTGTTGAAAGTCCAGTTAATCCTTGTCCAACTGTACAACCAATTGATAAAACACCACCTGTTCCCATAAGTGCTCCACCAATCATATTATATTTTGTTCTATTAATATTTTGTGCTGCTGTACAACCAAAGCTATATTTTTTATTAATAAATGACATTACAAATGTTCCAAATAAAACACCAATTACAATTGATATTGCAAATGATAATTCATTTACTTGATAAAACATAAATAGTTCTAAAGATTTTGCAGTTGGATAAACAAAAGTAATACCTGTTAAGTCAATCACTCTTTCCATACTTTCAGCACCTACAACACCAGTTATATACCAAGCAATTGAGATTAAAATCCCAATAACAACTCCATCCCATAATGTTAATATTCTTTTAACTTTTTTAACTAAAAATAATAGTAAGGCTACTAAAATAGCAAGTACTACAAAAATATTCATTTGTACATTTTCAATATATGATGAAAGATGTATTAAAGTTTCATTATTGATAATTGGATTTAAAACACCATGAAGAATACCTTTAGTTGTAGCATAAGCAAAGATACCAATAAAGATAATTGTGATTAAAGAGTTTGAATCACCTTGTGCAAATTTAATTAATTGTCTATTTCCACAACCGTCAGCTAACATCATTCCAATACCAAATAAAGCTCCACCAAAAATGATAATAAAGTAATTGATATCTTCTTTAAAGAACACAGTTTCAGTTAAGTCAATTTCAAAATAACTAGATAGTAAAGATGTGGCAATAATTGCAACAATCATTGCCATTACTACAGAAGAACCTCTTCTTGTTGATTTTGTAAGAATAAAATCTTTTACAGAACCACTAAAACAAAACTGCTGTTTTTGAGCCACCATTCCAAAAACTGTTCCAAGAAGTAAAGCTAGGATATTTACTGTTTCAAATATTTCTAAATCAAACATACTATTTATCTAATCTCATTTCTTCTAAAACTTCTAATATTTCAATTGCATCTTCATCTTTTAAGTTATTATTTTCAATATCTAAGATCACTTCATCAAAGTATAATTTGATATCTTCCATATATTTTAATTCGTCTTTATCTTCTTTAGTAGATTTTTTACCTTCAACTATGTCAAGAAGTTCATCAATATTTTCTTCTACTTCAGGTAGTACATCTTCTTTTAATAGTTTTTCTAATTCTTGAATTTTACTCATTCTTGTTCCTATGTTAGTCTAATTTTTGAGATTATATCAAAATAAGTTCTATAGTAAAGAATAAATGTAAAAAAATAGGCAGTAATATATTCTGAGTGAGTAAGAAAGAAGTGTTTAAAAAAGTAAGTGCTTAGTAAATAAAAAGGGATTAACCTTTTTATTTATAACAATGTTCGGCTTTCATTTGACCAAATTTGTTTTTAGTTCCAGCTTTATATTTTTTTGAAGAATAACCAGTTGTTACAGGATTACACGTATCAATCCAAGAATAAATATCAAATATTTTAACTGTTTTAAATCCCATTAATTTAAAAGTTTCTGCCTCAATAGAAGCTCTTTTTGCTGTGTTACAAACAACAATAAGGTTTTGTTTTACAAAATTATCATCATCATCTAATGCAAAGTTCGCAAGAGCTTTTTCAGGTGCTTGTCTTCCAACTCTAACACTTCCTTTTATTCTTGCCGAAGCCCATTCTAGTTGAGTTCTAACATCTGCTACAATCCAATCTTTTGAATCAAGAGCTTTTTTTACGTCCTCAATACTTGCATAATTTCCAGCTTTTTTATTTTCTTTTATAAGCTTTGATGCTATCTCATTATATCCAACAAATTCATTAGCTATTAATGATGTAGTAACAAGAGTAGTAGCTAATAGTAAATTCTTTAGTTTCATACTTAATCCTTAAAATCTCTTTTTAGCATTATATAAAATAAAAATTAATTTATAATAAAAAATTATAATAATATTATAATTATTACTAATAAATTACTTTTACTCTTTGAAAATAATTTAAGAATATCTTGTAAATTTTGTATTGACTTTGATAATACTTATTGATAATATACTTAAAAAGGAAAGAAAAATGAAGAAATTTTTTAAAATGGTTTTAATCATGTTATTTATATCTTTTACAAGTGTAAATGCCCAAGATGAAAGCGAAGAAAAAATACATAAAGTAGTAATCCAAGTTAGCACAGATGATTTAAGAACTCAAAACATCGCACTAAATAATGCAGTAAATTTACAAAAATTATATGGACTAGATAATGTTGAAATAGAGATTGTAGCTTATGGTCCTGGATTAACTTTACTAACAACAAAAGGTATACATAATAAAAGAGTTGAAAGCCTAGCTTTACAAAATATAGAGTTTTCTGCATGTTCTAATACTATTAAGAATATTGAAAGAAAATTTGGTACAAAAATTGTTTTACTTGATGGAGTACAAACAGTAACAGCAGGAGTTGCAAGAATTATAGAATTACAAGAAGAAGGTTATTCTTATATTAGACCATAAACTTAAATTACTAAGTAGATATATTTATACTACTTAGTAATCACATAAAACCCAGTATAAACTACACAAGTTTCATTATTCTCAATAATTTGAGATTCAATTTTAATTGAAGCACTACCTTTTTGATGTATTTTTTCTTTTACTATTAAAATATCTTCTAAGCTTGGCTTTTTCGTATGACATACAATATCTTTTGTTACAGGTTTAAAAAAAGAAGTTTCATTTTTAATAACTACAATATTTGTACTATTAATTTCTAATTCTTTTGAAATCAACCAACACATACTCCATGCTGATATAGTTGTTAGTGTACTTAAGCTTCCACCAAAAGCAGTACCTTTATCATTTATATTTATCTCTAAAGGTATATTTGAAACTAATTCTTCTTTATTATATTTATTAATATTTACTTGCATTAGTTTTGTTAGTGGTATTTCATTATGTAATTTTTCTTGTAATTCTTGAATCAAAATAATCCTTTTTAAATATTTAATAACAAATTATATTAATAAATACTTTAAATTATAGCTCAGCCAAAAGAACAAAAATTGTACACTAATTATAAGAGTTACAAAATATAAACTATTAAAAATAAAAGTGTGTATAAAAGTAGCTATTTTTAATTGGATATAATAATCTTAGAAGGTACTATAAAATAGGACTTGGTATTAGTTTTGTATTTTTACTTTTTAAGTGAATGTAACTTTTATTTACAAAATAAAGAACTTGTACACACGTTTACAATAATTGTACATCTCTTTTTCTACCTTTATGATATAATTTGAACAATAAAATTAAATAAATAGGAGACAATATATGAGTTTATTAGTAGATTATAAAGCACATGCACAAGAAAGAGCAAATGAAGGTGGATTACCTCCATTAGCATTAACTCCTGAGCAAGTTGCAGAATTAGTAGAATTATTAAAAGCTGATACAGTTGCTGAATCTGAGTACGTATTAGATTTATTCAACAATAAAATTAACCCAGGTGTTGATGATGCTGCTTACGTTAAAGCTGCATTTTTAAATGACGTGGTTCAAGGTAACGTTACATGTTCAGTGATTTCAAAATCTGAAGCTGTAAGAATCTTAGGAACAATGATGGGTGGATTCAATGTTACTCCATTAATCGAAGCACTTAAAATTGACGAAGTAGCTGCTGATGCTGCAGAACAATTAAAAAACACTATCTTAGTATATGATGCATTTAATGACGTTAAAGATTTAATGGATGCTGGAAATGCAAAAGCTAAAGAAGTTATTGAATCTTGGGCAAATGCTGAGTGGTTCACTAATAAACCTGCATTAGAAGAAGAAATTACTTTAACAGTATATAAAATTCCTGGTGAAACAAATACAGATGATTTATCTCCTGCAACTGTTGCATTTACTAGATCAGATATTCCATTACATGCTACTGCAATGTTACAATCAAGAATGGAAGATCCATTAAACAAAATGATTGAACTTAAAGAAAAAGGTCATCCTTTAGCATACGTTGGTGATGTTGTTGGTACTGGTTCATCTAGAAAATCTGGAATTAACTCAGTTCAATGGCACATGGGTAGAGATATTCCAGGTGTTCCTAATAAAAGAACTGGTGGTGTTGTAATTGGTTCTATTATTGCTCCAATTTTCTTCAATACTGCAGAAGATTCTGGATGTTTACCAATTGAAGCTCCGGTTGATGCTTTAGAAACTGGTGATGTTATTACTGTTAAACCATATGCTGGTGTAATTGAAAAAGATGGTTCAGTTGTTTCTGAATTTGATTTAGCTCCAAACACATTAACTGATGAAATGAGAGCAGGTGGAAGAATTCCATTAATTATTGGTAAAGGTCTTACTGTTAAAGCTAGAGAAACTTTAGGATTAGATGCAACTTCTGCATTTGTTGCTCCTACACAACCTGCTGATAATGGTAAAGGATTTACTCAAGCACAAAAAATGGTAGGAAGAGCTTGTGGTATTGAAGGTGTTAAACCTGGTATGTACGTTGAGCCAATTGCTACAACTGTTGGATCTCAAGATACAACTGGACCAATGACTAGAGATGAGATTAAAGAACTTGCTGCACTTAGCTTTGGTGCTGATATGGTTATGCAATCATTCTGTCATACTGCTGCTTATCCAAAACCAGCAGATATTAAATTAAGACACACTTTACCAGAATTTATTTCTTCAAGAGGTGGAGTTACATTAAGACCAGGTGATGGTGTTATTCACTCATGGTTAAATAGATTATGTTTACCAGATACAGTAGGTACTGGTGGAGATTCTCATACTAGATTCCCAATTGGTATTTCATTCCCAGCTGGTTCTGGACTAATCGCATTTGCTGGTGTTACTGGTTCTATGCCTTTAACTATGCCTGAATCTGTACTTGTTAAATTCAAAGGTGAAATGCAACCAGGAATTACTTTAAGAGATTTAGTAAATGCTATTCCTTACCAAGCTATTCAAGATGGTTTATTAACTGTTGAGAAAAAAGGTAAAAAGAATGTATTCGCTGGAACAATTATTGAAATTGCAGGTTTACCTGATTTAAAAGTTGAGCAAGCATTCGAATTATCAGATTCAGCAGCAGAAAGATCAGCAGCAGCTTGTTCTGTTCAATTAGATAAAGAACCAATCATTGAGTACTTATCTTCAAATATCGCTTTAATTGAAAAGATGATTGAAGAAGGTTATGAAGATGCTAGAACTTTACAAAGAAGAGCTGATAAAATGAGAGAATGGATTGCTAATCCAGAGTTATTAACTCCAGATGCAGATGCAGAATATGCAGAAGTAATTGAAATTGATTTAAATACAATTACTGAACCAATCTTAGCTTGTCCAAATGATCCAGATGATGTTGATACATTAACTAACATTTTAGCTGACGATAAAAGAATCAAAAATATTGACGAAGTATTCGTAGGTTCTTGTATGACTAATATCGGATTATTCAGAGCACTTGGTGAAGTACTTAAAGGTGAGGGTGAAGTTCCAACTAAACTATGGGTTGCACCACCAACAAAAATGGATAAAGAACAATTAACTGAAGAAGGGTACTACTCAATCTTTGCAGCTGCGGGTGCTAGACTTGAAATTCCTGGATGTTCTTTATGTATGGGTAACCAAGCAGCAGTTTCTGAAGGTGCAGCAGTATTCTCAACTTCAACTAGAAACTTCGATAATAGATTAGGAAAAGGTTCTCAAGTTTACTTAGGATCTGCAGAAGTTGCAGCAGTAACAGCACTTCTTGGAAGACTTCCAACTAAAGCTGAGTACATGGAAATTGTACCTAAGAAAATTACTGAAGATAACAAAGATGGTGTTTATAAATACTTAAACTTCCACCAAGTTACAGGTGATCAATTAACAAACTTAGTTCACTCTTAGGAACTAAACTCAAATCAAACTAGGACTTCCTAGTTTGATTTTTATTTAAAACCTCTTTTCTCAACAAACTAACTTTAATTTTTACTTAATAAAAATCTTTTATATTATTAAAAAAACTTACACTATAATAGAAGTTCAAAAGGATTATTATAAATGTATAAAAAAGTCTATTTAATTACACAAGAAGAAGATAAGTCAAATATAGAAGATATAGTTGCTAATATAAAAGAAAAATACAATAGTGAAATATTAGAAATTCAAGCAAATCAAATGTTTGATATTGATGATAAAAATAAAAACTCTTTATATTTATTATATTTAGATGATACAAATATAAAACAGTTTTTTAAAAAATATCTCAATAGTAATATTTCAATTGGAATACTTCCAAATGATAAATGCTCAATTGCTGTAAAAAACTATGCAATTTCAAAAGATTTAGATGAAGCAATTGAGGATGCTTTTAATATTGAGCTGTTAAGTAGTATTGATATTTTAAAATGTAATGAAGAAATTGCATTTACAAGAATTTCAATTGGTGATATGCATGGTATGAATAGACTTGACTATAATAAAAACACAAGAATAGACAAAATAAAGATTTTTTTAAAAAACTTAAAAGAAATATCTTTTAGAAGTTATACCTTAACGACATCTAAAGATCACTCAATACAAACAGCAGCATCAGGAATTACGGTACTTGAGCATACAAGTGCCATTAGTGAAGATTCTGCAATACGGGATGAATTATCCATTCATGATGGTAAATTAAATGCATATATTTTAGCTCCAACTTCATTAATCTCCTATATTTGGTATTTAATATCAATCTTTTTTTATCAAAAAATATCTTTAATCTCATTACCAAAGAGTTTAGGGTTTATTAAAACAACTAAGCTTACAGTTACTTCTGATAAAGACTTAGGATATAAAATTGATAATATGGATTTTTATGAAGCTAGAACAATTGAACTTGAAGTAGTACAAGATTGTATAAATATACATTTAGGAAGACCTTTATTAGATATTGTAAAAAAAGATGAAAAACAATTAGAAGAAAAAGATGAAATAAAAATAAACTCTCTACCAAAAGCTGAGTTAAGTAGTATTTTAATAGGTGGAAAACTGCCTTTATTTAAAAAAGCAAGTGATGATGAATTTAAGGATTTACTAATAAGTTTAAAAGATAGTGCAAGTTTTTCTTATACATATTTAACTTTAATGATTCTAAGTACTTTATTAGCTACTACAGGGCTTTTTGCTAATTCATCACCTGTGATAATTGGTGCGATGATATTAGCACCTTTAATGGCTCCTATCATCTCTTTATCAATGGGAGTTGCACGTGCTGATGAGTATTTATTAATTAAAAGTGCAAAAACATTAGTTATTGGTATTTTTATGGCTTTACTGTTTTCTAGTATTTATACTTTATTTATTCCTTTAGAACAAATAACATCAGAAATGCAAGGAAGGTTAAATCCAAACTTACTAGATTTAATGGTTGCAATATTCTCAGGAATTGCAGGAGCTTATGCTACTTCAAAAGAAGAGGTTGCTAAATCACTTGCTGGTGTTGCAATTGCAGTTGCTTTAGTTCCACCTTTAAGTGTAACAGGAATTGGTCTAGGACTTGGAAATATAGATGTTATACTTGGTTCGTTTTTACTATTTATTACAAACTTAGTAGGTATTACATTAAGTGCAACATTAACTTTTATGGTTTTAGGATATGCACCTATTAAAAGAGCAAAAAAAGGAATCTTTTATACTTCAATTTTAATGGCTTTAATTACAGTACCTTTATTTATTTCATTTATGCAAGTAGTTGAGAAGAATGATTATATGAGTAAATTAAATAGTATAAAAACACTTGAATTTAATGATAAAAAAATAGAGTTAAATATTAAAAGTCTTGAGAATAAAAGTACTGCAATTTTCTTAGATATTGAAGTAGTGTCAAGTAAACATTTAGACTTAGTAAACTACAATTTTATCAAACAAAAATTAGAAGAACAAGTAGACAAAAAAATAGTTTTAAAAATTATACCAATAATAAAAATACATTAAATCTGCAAATAGAGTAGGGGATATATGACTTTTTTGAAAGCAAGAAATATCCTCTAAAGAAGAAAACTCGAAATATCCAAAAAACCGATAAAAACTAAAAAATAAAGTTTATACAAAATGAAAGTGTTTTATATATCTATTATATATTTATAAAATGGATATTTTTATTCTATATGAACTGTATATAAGTATTTATAGAAAAAATAATTTTTTCAAAAAACACAATAATATAATAAAACTAAAACAGTAAATATTTTCACTTTAGAGTTTTACATATTGTATAAATTTAAATATATTTAAAATATATACATATAATTTCTAAAAGAAAATAAAATAACCAATATGTTAGAATGAAAAAAAACTCAAGGCGAACACTTATGATAAAAACTACTCATGAAATATCAAATGAAGATGGATATATTAAATACAATTATTTTGAAATTCATCCAGATTTAGAATCAATAATCGCTGATGATTATTATACTTATTCAACAGAAAATTTTAAAAAACAAGAATTATGTGAAGCTTTATACAAGCAAAATTTTTATGATAAATATGACAAAACACAATACAAAGAAGTGTATGAAAAATATATTGATAATGAAAGTTTTAAATCAAAAGCAATGTTTATTTATTCAATAATTGATTTAGATAAATATACAAAATTTGTAGAGCAAAATGATGAAGTTTCTAATCCAAATGAATTAACAATAAAATATGCTATTTTAGACAGTTCAGGTGTAAAAGTAGATATTTATAATATTAGTATTGTAGATATTTCTTTTGTTTTTTAAGTAAAAACAATGGAAACAATAGATTTATATTTTTTAGGACTTGGTATATTATCAGGTTCTGATGGGATTTTGGATATTTATTACCTGTAATATTAAATAGAATTCATTTAAGTTTTTATGGTCTTTATCCTGTTTTTACAATTGCTTGGATTTTACTTCTATTTTCTTCAACATTATTATTGGAAGGAAATATTTTTTTAGCAGTTTATATTGCCGGAATTGTGGCAAATACAAGAGAGTTTGTTCATAAAAAAAATTTAGTTGGTTTTAATGATGGACTATCATGAATTATGTAAATTGCAGTATTCTTAGCTCTTGGACTGTTAGTTTTTCCTTCTGAATTTCTAGATGTTGCCTTATCAGGACTTGCAATTGCTTTATTGTATTTTTTATTGTTTTATTTTCAATATTAATTCAAGGTGCAACACTTCCACTTATGGCAAAATGGTTAAAAGTGGAAACTAAAAAGAAAAAAGTTAAAACAGAAGATATTGTTGATTCTCCTCGTAATAGTGATAGAAAATATAAAAAAGTTTTAAAAACTTTTAAAACAGAAAAGATATAATTTAATACATTTTCTAAAAGGCTTATGCTATAATCGCGATTAATAAAAACAAGGTACAGTAATAATGGAAAAACCCGAAGTTAAAACACAAAAATTCATAATTAAATTTTTCCCCGAAATTATGATAAAAGGTAGTAAAGCTAAGAGACAGATGATTAATCAGCTTTACAATAATCTTAAAAAGATGCTAACAAAAATTGATGAAGATATATCAATAAAAAAATTTCATGATAAGATTGAAGTTGTATGTTTAGTAGATTTTGTAACAGAAATTAGACAAATACTATTACAAACTCCAGGTGCTCAGCTTGTATTAGAAGCATTACAGTTTGATAATATCACAACAATAGATCAAATGAAAGTTATAGTTAATGATGTAACAAAAGATCAAGTTATTGGTAAAACTTTTGTTGTTAGAGTAAAGCGTTCAGGAACTCATAGTTTTAAATCAACAGAGATCGAAAAAACTATTGGCGGATATATGTTGGCTCATAATGATACAAAAGGAGTGAGTTTAAGAGAAGCAGAAGCTACAATAAACGTAGAACTTTTTGATAATCAATTAAATATTATCACATTAAAGCATAAAGGTTTAGGTGGTTTTCCAATAGGAACTCAAGGAGATGTATTATCTTTAATGTCTGGTGGATTTGATTCTACAGTAGCTTCTTATCTTACAATGAAAAGAGGAATTAAAACTCATTTTATTTTCTTTAATCTTGGTGGTGTTGCACATGAAATTGGTGTAAAGCAAGTTGCCTTATATCTTTGGAATAAATTTGGCTCATCTCATAATATTACATTTATATCCGTTCCTTTTGATGATGTAGTTACTGAGATATTTAGATCTACATCAGATTCGTACATGGGTATTACACTTAAAAGATTAATGATTAAAGCTTCTGAAAAAATTGCAGACGATATGGGAATTGATGCCTTACTTACAGGTGAGAGTGTGGCTCAAGTATCTAGTCAAACATTAAGAAACTTAGCTTTAATTGATCAAGTTACAAACAAATTAATTTTAAGACCCTTAGCTACTATGAATAAAACTGATATTATGGATATTGCAAATGATATTGGTACTAGAAGATTTGCAGAAACAATGCCTGAATATTGTGGTGTAATTTCAAAAAATCCAAATACTCATGGTTCATTTAAAAGATTAGAAGAAGAAGCAAGAAAGTTTGATTACATAGTATTAGATAAAGCTGTAGAAAATGCAGTAAGTTTAAGAGTTCATGAAATCGAAGATGATATTTCTGATATTGGACAAATAGAAACTGTTAGTGATTTAAGTAGTGCAGAGTACACAGTTATTGATATTAGACAAAGTGATGATTGTATTGAAACTTCTGCTGAAACTATTAAAATTCCATTTTATAAATTAAAAAGTGAATTTAAAAACCTTCCACAAAATAAAGAGTATTTATTTTACTGTGATAAAGGTATTTTAAGCCAGTTACATGCTCAATATCTAAGAGATGCAGAGAACTTTACAAACATAAGAGTTTATCGACCATAAGCTCTTATATTTAATTCTTCTATTATTACAATAGGAGGATTTGGAAGTGCTGGATAAGATTTTTGTACTATATTTGTTACCCATTGTGGATATATTCTAAAGTTCAGTTTTACTTCTACATTTAAAGGAAAAGATAGATTTTTAGGGAGTTCATACTTTTCTAGTCTTCTTTCTTTTGCTTTTATTCTTGTATCTCTTAATAATATTTTATATCTCCAAAATGCTAAACCAACTTCTTTAGCATTTTCATCTGCAAATACTTTCATATAAGGTCTAGCATCTTTACCTAGATTTCCATCTTTTTTTAATTTACCACTTGAAAATATAACTTTATTTTTTGAATCTTTTACTGTAATATCTAACCATAATTCTCTAAAATCTGCAACGCCCGTTGGCAAATGATGTCCTGCACCTATATTTGTAACTCCAACTTCTAAAATAGTATCTTTAACACTAGCATCAAGCTTTGCAGCAGTTCTTAAAAGTTGAAGTGTTTGGTTTTCATGTTTTTTACTTTTTAAACCTGATAAAAAGTGATTTGAACCAGAAAAATAGTGTACTTTTACATCTTTTTTAAGAACTCCTCCTTTAGTTGATGTGCCTACAAGTGGTGTGAACTTATCATTTTCTAGGTTTGTCATATGACAGTCTATACATGATTTGTGTTTTGTTTTATCTGCAAGATTATTATAAGGCGATTCTTCCCACTCTTTAAATGTTGATACTATTTGTTTTCCTGTTGTTGGTGATGTTTCATCATGACAAGAAGCACAGTATGCACTTTTTTTATAAAGAGGTTTCATATAGCTTTCTTTATGTACATTTGGCTTTGCATTTATAAACTTTTTACCTAAATATGAGCCAAGTGTTCCTTCTTCATCTTCAAAAGGATATTTTTTTCTATTTGTTAAGTCCAATTTATAAGAAGCATTTCCTTTTGAACTTGCATCACTTATTCTATGGCAAGTAAGACAAGATACTCCTTCTTCTAGTCTTGAATTGCCATGTTGTTTATAATTATTTATTAATGTTTTAGCCCCTTTATCAAAAAGAGTATTTGCTAAAGAGTTTTCATTCATATAATGTGAAGACTTAGTCAATCCTGTTGTAATACCACTTGGATTGTGACAAGACATACACCATTGCCTAAACTCATGACCTTCAAGTTCTCCTGCTAGATTTTCCATAACCATATAGTATGGATTTGAGTCTACAAGATTTTTATGATTTGAATCTGCCCATTGATTAAATATTTCACTATGACATGATTTACATTTTGTAGAGTTTGTCCAATCCTCACTATGATACATAGTTTTACCATCTTCAAGTTCAAAAGAGACAAGTTTTGTTTTATATTCTTGTTCTAAAGAATAAGAAGGTGTTGGATTAATAAATGTAATAGATATACCTACCATAAACAATAATACAAGTTTGTTTTTCTTAGGATTTTTTGTATGATAAAATAAAAATGCAAGAAGAATAAAAGATGAATATAGGTGAATATTAAATGAGTAAATTCCTAATATATTTCCACCTGTATTTCCAATAAAGAACAAATAAAAACCACTTAAGGTAGTTAAGAGTAGAACAAAACCTAAAATCCAACCAATCTTACTATTTACTTTTTTTATTACTATATATTTGTAAGCGTGTTTATTCACAAAAGGAATAATATAAAATATTGAAAATAATATAGAAGTAAAAGCATGGATAATAGATATATCTGTTAAATATTTCCATTGGATATTAAAAATATCCATTTGTAAGACACCTGTAATAAAAATTAGAATAATTAGTATTTTGATATTAAATAGTTTCATTATTTAATTTCCTTCTTTGATTGTTTAATTACATTCCCCTCTAAGGTCTTCAAAAAAGCTACAATATCATCTATTTGTGTATTTGTAAGATTTATTCCTACTTGATGCCTTCCCATTATTTCTACTGCTTTTCTTATTTTATCAACTGAACCATTATGAAAATATGGAGACGTTTTTGTAACGTTCCTTAAAATAGGAACCCTAAAAAAGCTTGTATTTGCTCTTCCTTTATATTCTCCTTTATTTTCAAAAGGAAAAGTATTATCAATTATTTCAAAATCAGGAGCAGGACCAAGATTAGGTCTTAAATCATGAATACCAGCAAAGTTTCTTAAAGGAAACCTTTGAACACTTTGTCCTCCTACACTTCTTCCCGTATGACAACCACTACACCCAAAGTTCATAAAATTTACTAAGCCTTGTTTTGCCTGCTTATTAATTGCATTATTGTCACCTTCTAAAAACTCATCAAAACTACTTCTTGTCAAAAGTGTTTTGATATAAGCTTCTATTGCATCAATTATTTCTTCATAGTTGTAATCAAATCTTTTTTCTAGTTCTTCTGCTGATATATTTAATTTATGTGTTGATTTAATTGAGTTTATGATTTGTTCTTTTAATATTTTTACTTCGCCGCTCCATGTAAAAGTTTTTGCAAGTGATGAGTTTAAAATAGTTATAGTATTTAGATGGTGAGGATTTAAAGTATTGTTATCTCCTAGAGAGGAAGAAAATCTATCTGTACCGCTTTCGTCTTTTAAATGGCATCTTACGCAATTATTTGTATCTATTAATACTTGCTCTTCTTTTGTTATACTATTTTCTTCTTTACTAATCATATGACAAGTAGTACAAGAAGTTTTTTTATTTAGTGAAAGATTAGGATTAAAAAATAACTCTTTTCCTAAAGCTATTTTTTCTTTATTTAAAATAGTATTTTGTTCATATTTTTCTAAATACTCTTCATAAGATTTAGGAATTGATTTAAGTCCTTTTTTTATAGCTGTTTTTCTTAATGAATCGTCGTTGTATGAGGGAAAATCTCTTTGTTTAAGAAGTGAAGGAAGTGATAATAGTATTGATATTACAACAAATGCAAATAACAATATTCTCATAAATATTTTCATAAATAGTATCCAATAAATATATATTTATTAGATACTATCAAAAAGATAGGTTTTAAAAATTGTAAATTATCAATTTTTATTTAAAATAAAAATAAAAATAGATAAATACATACTCCCATTAATGAACTGATCGTAAGTCCTAGAAATATTAACTTACCTAATTTTTTATGATTTGAGCTTTTAATCTGTTCTAATTGCTTGTTTCTGTATAGTTTAATAAAGGTAATAAATAAATACACCCATGAAATTAAAGCAATAATAGCAATAATTATATGAATAATTAAAAAAGATAGCATAAAGGTATATGAAATATTACTAGCTTTTGAGTACTCTAAAAAGCCACCAGAAATTCTAAGTCCAATTTCAAAAACAATTATAATAGTAATAGTAATAGATAATAAAAAAGCTTGAGATATAAAATGCTCTTTATATTTTCTTTTAACGGCTAAATATATTGTAAAAGCCATTAATAGTGGGAATACAGCAAAATATATAGTTACAAAATCTATATAAAAAGGTGCTGCTGTTCCCAAAAAACCCTGATTAAATAGCATACAATTAATCTTTATTTTGTTTTTTAATTACATTTTCAATTATGATAAAACCAAATGGAATTAATGAATAAACAAATAATTGAAATCCTAAACCTTTGTCCCATTTACATTTAACCATTACATGAAAAAGTGCCATACAAAATAATATAAATAATACACCATGTCCCATTCCAACTATTTTTACGGGATATGGATTATCGCCTAAATACTTAATAGGCATTGCAACAAATACTAACAATAAATATGAAAGACCTTCTATTATTGAAATAAGTCTAAATCTTCCAAATGCTGTTTTTAACATTTTTATTCCTTTAAATTTTAAATTTGATTATATGTAAATATACTTAATGATTAACTAAAAACTTTATAAAAAATATGTATAATTAAAAGAAAGAGTTTAAATATATGAGTACAAATAAAATCATTTTTGCACTATTGGTGTTGTATATATTAGCAGATGTTGTTAAAACATATTTTTTTTAAAAGAAAAAAGAATTAATCTTCTTTCTTTTCTAAATCACACTTCTTTGAGATAATGCAAGCAGGGCAAAAGTTAGCTAATCCTGCAATTAAAGGAAGTACCCCTAAATAAAACCATGCATTGCCTGTAAAAAATCCTACTGCAATTAGCACAAGTCCTAAAACAATTCTAAATGGTCTACATACCATTCTCATCTTTTCAAAAAAATTCATAAGTTTTCCTTATTATTAATAGTTTAATTTTTATAATTATATCTTATGAAACTTATAAAAATTTAAAAGTTTATTTAATAGACATGAATCAAGTGTTATTTTTTCAAAAGATGATACAATAAAAATATAATTTATAAATCAAAAGTTTTAATATGAAAAAACACTTCCTCGAACAATCAATTATCTTTTTCTCAGTTAGTAAATGGCTTATTATCTCAACAATCATAGGTATAGTAATAGGTGCAATAGTTACTTTTTTTGTGACAGTCTTACAGTATTCAGAAGACTCAAGAGATTTACTAGGCTTTAAATACTACTATTTATTGCCCTTTGCTTTAATGCTTACCATATGGCTTACAAAAACTTTTGCTCCAAATGCAAAAGGTCATGGAACAGAAAAAGTAATAGAAGCAATTCATAAAAAACATGGAAAAATAGATATTTTAATAATACCTGTGAAATTAATAGCAACTGTTCTTACAATTTTTGCAGGAGGTTCAGCAGGAAAAGAAGGACCAGCTGCACAAATAGGTGCTGGTGCTGCTTCTTTAATAGCCGATATTTTTAGATTTTCAAAAGAGCATAGAAAAAAAATTGTAATTTGTGGGATAAGTGCAGGTTTTGCAGCAGTTTTTGGAACACCAATTTCAGGTGCTATTTTTGGTGTTGAAGTATTAATTGTTGGAATTATTATGTATGATGTACTACTTCCTTCTTTTATAGCGGGCTTTGCAGCTTTTTCTACGGCACAATTTCTTGGTTTAAACTATACATATTTTGATATGAGATTTTCACAAGCTATTCCACTTGAACTTACACTTATTGGTCAAGTTGTACTTGCTGGTTTATTTTTTGGAATTATTGCAGATTTCTTTATTACTTTTTTAAAAACTACAGGAAAGTCTATTCAATCATTTAAAATGAATGCTTACTTAAAAGCTTTTCTAGGCGGAACATTTTTAATTGTATTATCTTTTTTCTTTGGTGAACAGTATTTTGGCTTAGGATTAGAAACTGTAAATAGTACATTCTTTTCAGATCAGAGTGTAGTAGAAGAGATACCTTGGTATGCATTTGTTTTAAAAACTATATTTACATCAATTACTCTTGGAGTTGGTGGAAGTGGAGGAGTTTTAACACCTTTATTTTTTGTAGGTGCAACTAGTGGGAATTTATTTGGTTCTTTAATGGGTGATCATATTGCATTCTTTTCAGCTATTGGTTTTGTAAGTTTACTAGCAGGTGCTACAAATGCGCCAATAGCTGCTATTATTATGGCAGTTGAACTTTTTGGACTTGAAATTGCTCCTTATGCCGCAATTTCTGTTGTAATTACTTTTTTAATTACAGGACATAGAAGTGTTTTCCCTTCTCAAATATTAAAAATGAAAAAAAGTGAAATGCTTGATATTTCAATGGGTGAAGATATGGATCATTCTTCTGCAAATGTACGAGCTGAAGATAAACAAAAGTTCAAAGATTTAAAACAAAGATTAAGAAATAAAAGTAAAAATACAAATAAAAGGTTACCAAAATGATTAAAGAAGAAC
Source organism: Arcobacter peruensis (assembly GCF_003711085.1). NCBI lineage: Bacteria > Pseudomonadati > Campylobacterota > Epsilonproteobacteria > Campylobacterales > Arcobacteraceae > Arcobacter > Arcobacter peruensis. The sequence goes on along the minus strand of NZ_CP032363.1, from coordinate 806,566 downwards.
AAAATACAGCAAAAATTTTATGGACAACAGACAATAAAGATACAGCAATAAACATGATATGTTTATATGCACATAATGCAAAACTAAAAGGTTGGATACAAAATGTTCAAATACTTGTTTGGGGTGCTTCTCAAACACTAATAAGTCAAGATAAAGAATTACAAGACAAAATCCAAGAAATGATTAAAGATGGTGTTGAAGTAATAGCTTGTAAAAAGTGTGCAGAAGATTTAGGTGTTAGTGATACTTTACAAGCTTGTGATATGCAAGTATATTACACAGGTGAGTTATTAAGCTCATGGGTAAAAGAAGGTAATAGTATTATCTCTGTATAAAATAGAACAAATAGTTCTATTTTATTTTGATATATATAAAAGATGAAAAAACAATAATAAGTAATGATATACCAATAGCTAAAAAGAAATGCTGTACACCTAAAAAATCAACAGGCCAATGAAATATAATAGGTGAACTAAACTGTCCTAAAAAAATTGCACTTGTGAAATATCCAGAAGTTTTGACTCTTTTTTTTGCACTTGTACGACTTAACATCCAAGCAGTTATATTTGTCATCATCAAACCACCACCAAAGCCAAGTAATGGACTTGTTAAAAAGAAATAGTAAGTATGATTTACAAAACCAACACCTGCAAATCCAATACCAATAATTGCTAAACCTATAATGTAAATAATAGAAAATGAAAACTTTTGTTTTAACTTTGAAAAAGTAATAGCTCCTAAAGCATTACATAAAAAAGCAATTGCAATAATAGTTCCAGCAAAACTTCCACTAGCTTTAAATGTTTCAATTAATAAAAATGGAATTTGAGTAGGTAGTATAAAGAAAATCAACATATAAAAAAAAGCAAGAAAATATATATAAAACATATTAGAATTAATTTCAATATCTTCATCTTTCTCATCTTTTACTATAACTTCTTTAAGTTGTGTAATAGCAAGAGGAACAAGTAAAAAACCAATTAAGTATATACCAAAAGAGTAACGCCAAGAAATATCAGATAAAACTCCACCACCTATTACAAATACAACTCCACCTAAAGCCATAAAAGCACTTTGATAACCCATAAACTTGTGTCTATCTTGTTCTTTAAAATAATCCCCAATAAGAGAAGTTGATACAATCATTAACGTTGCTACACATATACCAAATAAGGCCCTTGAAAATAAAAGCATTTCGATATCTTGTAAATATAATCCTGCACTTCCTGTTATAGAAAAAGCACTAATTGCGATAATAACAGCACGCTTCTTTCCATACTTAAAAATTAAATGTCCAAGAAAAGGTGCTAATATAGCAATAACAAGAGAAGGAATTGTTAACATAAGCCTTGAGTAAAATTCAATATTTGCTATATCTGTAAAGTACTCTTTTAGATGAGGTAAGGCTGTTACTATTGCAACATTTGACATTGATGTTGTCATTGCGATTAGTAATAAAGTAAGCATTGTAAGTTTTTTGATATTTTTCATTTTTGGATTATAGGGTAAATTTTATTATTTACCCAATATTAAAAGGTCAGTTATAAAAAGATTAGTCAAAAATCTTTTTATAAACATGACAATAAGGACTTTTTCCAGTTCTTATATAATAGTTTTGATGATATCCTTCTGCTGCATAAAAAGGAGTGTCTTTTGTACTTTTAAGTGTAGTTGCCACATCGTAACCTTTTGATTTTAAAATATCAATTAGTTTTTCTGTTATTTTCTTTTCTTCTTCATTATTATAAAATACTACAGACAAATACTGACTTCCAATATCTGGACCTTGTCCATCTTTTTGTGTTGAGTCATGTATTTCAAAAAATAGCTTTGCTAAACTTTCATAAGAAATTTCACTAGGGTCATATATAACTTCAACAGTTTCAACATGTCCTGTATCACCTTTTATTACACCATAATAATCAGGGTTTTCTTTATGACCACCCATATATCCACTAATTACATCTTTTACACCTGCTTGTTTTTCAAATAAGTGTTCAACTCCCCAAAAACAACCACCTGCAAAATGTGCAGTCTTCATTTTTGTATAGTCAATGTTTTTATTTTGTGGAACTACAACTTCTTTACTAAAATTTGTAGAGATAAACGCTAATAGACCAAGAGCTATAATTACTGCATATTTATTAATCTTCATTTTTTATCCTTTTTGTATTTTATATTTTAGTGAAGTTTTGTTTAGTGCTTATTTATCAAAAAAGTTCTTTCTAATTATCTTTCCATATATTGCTTCAAATAAAATAGCAAAAGCTATAAAAGCAAAAAATATCATAATTGCATTTTTATCACTACTGTATGTATGAACTAGTAAAGTAATAAGTGCAAGAAAACTTACTATACAAGATAGAAGAACTATTATTCTATTTGCATTTAAGAGCTTATATAGTTTTAAAGCTGCAATATTAACTATAAAGAAAATAAGTAAAAAACTAGCACTTCCTATTATTGCTATTTGAGTTAGTTCAATACTGTTTGCAATAATCAAAGAAAAAAACGCAGTTACTAAAATACTAGTACTAGGAATACTTTTTTTCTCTTTATTAAGTTTTGAAGGAAGCTCGCCTTCTTTTGCTAGTATAAATCCTAGTCTTCCATTGCCATATATAGTTGCATTAATAGCAGAAAAGGTTGCTAATAGTGCAGCAATAGAAACAATAGTAAAACCAATTTGTCCTAAAGCCGGTTTTGCTGCAATTGCCAAAGCATAATCTTTAGCTTCTAATAATGCACTTTCTTCAACAGTTCCTACTGTAATTAATGCAATTAGTATATATAGAAAGATAACTATAATAACGCAAGCATAAAAAGCTCTTGGTAAATTTTGCTTAGGATTTTTAATATCTTCTGCTGCATTAGCAATTAACTCAAAACCTTCATAAGCTACAAAGATAATCATACCAGCAACTAAGATAGAAAAGCTATCGCTCCATTGTGAAGGTGATAATCTTTGTGTATCTACATAAGAAAAACTTGATAGAATAATTACTACTAAAAGTACTACTTTAATTACAACTATAATAGTCTCAGACCGACTTACAAAAGAAGCACTAATTAAGTTAATAAGTAAAGGGAGTATAATAGCAAGAGAAATAAACAAATGCTTACTTAATAAAGTAGACTCTTTGAAAAACAAAACTTCAGCATAAGAAGAAAAAGCAACTGCATATAAAGAAATTGTAACAAGATAAGATAACCATAGTATAAAGTTTACAGCTCCTGATAAAAAGTTATGACCAAAAGCATTATCTATGAAACTAACTGTCCCACCTTTACTTTGAAATTTTACAGATAGTTTTGCATAAGAGTATGAAGTAAGTAGGGCAACGATTCCTGCAAATAAAAAAGCAATTAAAGTTGCTCCTTTTGCTAAAGATACAGCTTCACCTAAAACAGCAAAGATTCCACCTCCTACCATTCCTCCTATACCAATTGAAATTGCACCTATTAATCCAATTGTTCTTTTGTTATCATTTTCGTTATTCAAGTACTTACCTTAGTATTTTTAAAATATTATAGTATAAATATTTAGTATTTAAAATAAAATACTTTTAATATGTAATTAATATAAGCAATGATAAAATACTAAAAGTACTAAAAAATAAATACTGATAAAAGTATTAAAAAAAGGCATAAAATGAAATCACCATTTCCTTATGAGATAATAGCAGATAGTAAAACATTCTATGGAAGAGTAGAAGAGATAGAAAAAATAAACGATTTTATTAAAACTTCAAACAATATATTAATACACTCAAAAAGAAGAATGGGTAAATCAACTTTAATACAAGAAGTACTAAGACGTAATAGTAATGAGTATACTTGCATATATTGTGACATCTTTGATATTACTTCAAAAGAAGATTTTATAAAGTTACTATTAAAGGGCATATCAAACATAGAAGAGAGTGATTTCAAAGTAATGTATAAAAAATTTAGTGAGATGTTTAAACGTGTAAGAGTAGAACCATCATTTGATCCTAATACTTCAAAATTCTCATTAAGACCAATAGTAGCAACACTTTCTTTTGATGAGATGATAGAAGACTTCTTTTTAGCACTAGAGGAAATATCAAAAGATAAGCAAGTAGTATTTGCAATAGATGAGTTTCAACAAATATCACTAATAACAGATATAAAGCTAGATGCGCTATTAAGAAAGTATATACAAACACTGCAAAATGTATCATGGATATTCTTAGGTTCAAAAAGACATTTATTAACTTCACTGTTTGAATACAAAGCACCACTATATGAAATGGCAACGCATTTAGAATTACAACCTTTAGCTTTAGAAGAAGTATATACATATACAAAGAAACATATAAATATATCAAAAGAGTTAATGTCTTATATATATGAAGTATCTGATAGTGAAACAAAACTCTTACAAAACATATGTCATATCTTATGGTTAGAAAAGAAAAATGAGGAAATTAGTAAAGAGTATATCGATGAGGTTGTAAAACAAATTGTAAATTCTAAAGATTCAAGTTATAGATTAATATATGATATGTTAAACAATAATCAAAAGATTGCACTAAAAATATTATCAAAATATAAAAAGAAAATATATACACAAGATGTACTTAATGAATTTAATATAAAGAAGCAAACTTTACAATCAGCAATAAAGGCACTATTTGAAAAAGAGATATGTGATAAAAATGATGATGTAATATATATTCCAGATAGAACATTTGAATTGTGGTTACAAAAAACATTTACTAGAATCTAAAAAAATTGCAGAAGAAGTGTCTAAATAATAATCACTATTATGCATAAAATTTGTAACTTTTGTATATATTATATAAATAAATAAGCTGTTTTTACAGATTTTTTACATAGAATATAACAAATTGTTAAAATACAAAAGGAGATTCAATGAAGAAAATGTTAAGTATTGCACTTGCATCTGCATTAACTTGTGGTGTTGTAATGGCAAAAGAGATTAAAGTAGGGGCAGTTATGCCAATGTCTGGACCAATAGCTGCTTATGGTCAAGTAACTCACTTAGGTTTAGAACTTGCAAATAAATTACAACCAACTTTAGCAAATGGTGATACTGTTAAATTAGTATTATTAGATAACAAAGGTGATAAAGTTGAAACTGCAACTGCTACAACTAGACTTATCTCTTCTGATAAAGTTGTTGCTATTTTAGGTGCTTTAACTTCTACAAATACTGCGCAAACAATTGCTATTGCTGATAAGAAAAAAATTCCAGTAATCGCTTCTGTTGCTACAAATGATAAATTAACTGCTAAGAGAACTTTTGCAAATAGAGTTTGTTTTACAGATAGTTTCCAAGGTGAAGTTGTTGCAAACTTTGCTATTGAATCAGGTTATAAAACTGCTGTTGTTGTAATTGATCAAGCACAAGTTTATTCTTTAGGTCTTTCAAAAGCATTCCAAAAAGCTTTTAAAGCTAAAGGTGGAAAAATTGTTAAAAAAATCAAAGTTACTTCAGGTGATAAAGACTTTAAAGCTGTAGTTTCTCAAATTAAGAAAATTAATCCAGACTTTATGTTTATGCCTTTATATCACCCAGAAGCTTCTATGATTGCTAGACAATCTAAGCAATTAGGTTTAGATAAACCAATGTTCTCAGGTGACGGTGTTGCAAATCAAACATTTATTGATTTAGGTGGAAAATCTGTTGAAGGATATATGTTTACAGACTTCTTTGATTACAAAAACCCTCCATCAAAAACTTCAGCTGATTTCGTAGCTTTCCACGAAAAAGAAACAGGAAATGCTGAAATGAATTCATTTACTGCTTTAGGTGCTGATACTTATAATGTATTAATTGCAGCAATGAATAAATGTGAAGACCCAACAAACTCTGTTTGTATTAATAATGAAATTAAAAAAACAGTTGATTTTGATGGTGTTTCAGGAAAAATTTCTATTAATAGTGAAGGAAATGCAACAAGATCTGCAGTTATTAAAGAAATTAAAGATGGTAAAGCTGGATTTAAAGCGACAGTTAACCCATAATAAAAATATAAATATAGAAAAAATCTAGCAAGAAATTGCTAGATTTTTTTTTGTAATAGTAAAAGTAATAATGTTGTTTTTACTATTAGAAAAGAAGTTTGTAAAAAAATCAGGAGATTTAATGGATTTATTAACATTAATGCAACAACTAGTAAACGGATTCTCTTTAGGATCTATGTACGCTTTAATTGCAATTGGTTATACAATGGTATACGGAGTGCTTAGGCTTATTAACTTTGCACATGGTGATATTATGATGGTTGGTGCCTTTTTAGGTTATACATTTATGGCAGTATTTGAATTGTCTTTCCCTGTTACAATGTTATTATCAATTGTAATAGCTGCACTTTTAGGGGTGCTTATGGACAAGATTGCATATAAGCCTTTAAGAGAAGCTCCAAAAATTTCATTACTTATTACTGCAATTGGTATTTCATTTTTTCTAGAAAATACATTTACAGTTTTTGCTGGTGGAACTCCAAGAGCTTTTCCAGTTCCTGAGTATATGGAAAAAATATTTGATGTTTCAGGTGTAGTATTTTCAGTAGCATCTATTACTGTTCCAATTGTTACATTAGGATTATTACTAGGTATTTTGTATATATTATATAAAACAAAATATGGAATGGCAATTAGAGCTTTATCATTTGATATTAAAACTGTAAATTTAATGGGTATTGATGCAAATAGAATTATTGCAATTGTATTTGGATTGGGTTCTGCTCTTGCTGCTGTTGGTGGTTTATTTTGGGCAGTTAATTACCCTAGTGTTGAACCAATGATGGGAGTTTTAGTAGGACTTAAAGCCTTTGCAGCAGCTGTTGTTGGGGGTATTGGTTCAGTTACAGGGGCTGTTATAGGTGGATTTATTATTGGGTTTACTGAAGTTGTATTTATTGCTTTTTGGCCAGAACTTGGTGGTTATAAAGATGCCTTTGCATTTATTTTATTAATATTTGTATTACTTTTTAAACCAACTGGAATAATGGGTGAAGACCTTGAAAAGAGTAGGTTCTAATATGATTGAAGATAAAATATTTACTAAACAAAGATTAATTAATCTAGCAATTATAGTAACTGCTATTTGGTTTACGTGGTTTGCACAGGTTACTTTTGATGAATATACAGTAAGAATTATAAATAATGTTGCAATTTTTATTATTCTTGCAGTTTCGTATAACCTTATTAATGGTGTTACTGGTCAGTTTTCTCTTGAACCAAATGGATTTGTTGCTATTGGTGCATATGTTACTTCTATTTTGATTGTTGATGCTGATACGATGCTTTATCAATATGATATTGAAGACCCATCAGCTTGGGTTTTAGCTATGCAAGCAGATTTTGCATGGGCATTATTATTTGCAGGTATTATCTCAGCGTTGGTTGCTTTATCTTTATCTTTTCCTGTATTTAGAGTAAGAGGAGATTATCTTGCAATTGTAACATTAGGATTTGGTTTTATTATTAAAATTTTAGCTATTAATAATCCTCAAATCACAAATGGTTCTTTAGGTATAAATGATATTCCTGAATATTCAAACCTTTATTGGACAGGCGGTATTGCTATATTTACTGTTCTTGCTATTTTAAATATTATCTATTCAAAATATGGACGGGCTATGAAAGCTGTTAGGGACGATGAAGATGCCGCAACTGCAATGGGTGTTAATACTTTTAAGATTAAAACTTTAGCGTTTTCTACTTCAGCTTTTTTTGAAGGTGTTGGAGGTGGTTTATTAGCTGCATTATTAACATCTATATCACCAGATTTATTTACATTCTTCTTAACATTCCAATTACTAATTATTATTGTATTAGGTGGATTAGGAAGTACAACAGGTGCAATATTAGGAACTATTTTTGTAATGGCAGGTTTAGAATATATGAGATTCTTAGATGAACCTATGAGTTTTATGGGAATAGAAACAGAAGGAACACCTGGAATGAGAATGGTTGTATTCTCACTTATTTTAATTCTTGTAATGCTTTTTGCAAGAGAAGGATTAACAGGTAAAAAAGAATTAAAAGACTTCTTCAAAAAGAAAAAGGCTGACAAATGATATTAGAAGTATGTAATGTTACTAAAAAGTTTGGTGGAGTAACTGCCATTAAGGACACATCTTTTAGTGTAAAAGCAAAAGAAATATATGGTCTTATTGGTCCAAATGGTGCTGGTAAAACTACAATGTTTAATATTATTACTGGAAATTATGAACCTACAGAAGGTGATATTAAATTTCATGGACAAAAAATAAATGGAATAAAACCATATAAAATTGTTCATCGTGGAATTGCAAGAACTTTCCAAAATATTAGACTTTTTACATCAATGACAGTATTAGATAATATTTTAATTGGATTTGATTATCAAGCATCATATACTTATCTAGAAACTATTTTTAGATTGCCTAGATTTTTCAAAGAAGAAAGACGTGTTAAACAAAGAGCTTTTGAAATCATGGAAGTACTTGGCATAGCAGAGTATGCAGATGAATTAGCAACTTCACTTTCTTATGGACAACAAAGAAAAGTAGAGATTGCTCGTGCACTTGCTGCAAATCCTCAACTTTTACTTTTAGATGAACCAGCAGCTGGTATGAATCCACAAGAAACACATGAGCTTGCAGAATTATTCTTTAAAATAAGAGATGAATTTGATATTACTATTTTATTAATTGAACATGATATGAAGTTTGTAAATAAACTATGTGATAGAGTTATGGTTTTAGATTATGGAAAAACGATTTTTGAAGGTGATATTAAAGATGCTATTAAAGATGAAGAAGTAATAAAAGCCTACCTAGGAGATTTTAAACATGCTTAAAGTTAAAAATTTAGAAGTATTTTACGGACTTATCAAAGGTGTTAAAGATGTAAACTTTGAAGTTAAAGAAGGTCAAATTGTTTCATTAATTGGATCTAATGGTGCTGGTAAAACTTCGACTTTACAATCAATTGTAAATGATGTTAAGAAAAATGGTGAAATCACATTTAGAAATGAAGATATTTCTAAAATGAAAACTCATACAATTATTCAAAATGATATAGCGCTTGTTCCTGAGGGAAGAAGATGTTTTCAAAACTTAACAATTGAAGAAAACCTCAGAATGGGTGCTTTTAACAATGATGACAAATATGAAGAGCTTCAAGAAGAGATGTTTAAACTTTTTCCAAGACTTGTTGCTAAGAAAGGTCAATTAGCAGGAACAATGAGTGGAGGGGAGCAACAAATGCTTGCAATTGCAAGAGCTTTAATGTCAAGCCCAAAACTTTTAATGCTTGATGAACCATCTTTAGGATTAGCTCCTAAAATTATTGGTGAACTTTTTGAAACAATCGTACGACTAAAAGAAGAGGGTATAACTATTTTATTAGTTGAACAAAATGCTTTTGCTGCTTTAGAAGTATCTGATTATGCTTATGTACTTGAAAATGGTGTAGTTGCACTTGAAGGACCAGGATCTGAGCTTATTGATTCTGATGAAATTAGAGCTAAATACTTAGGTGCTTAATACTCTAACATAGATAATAGATAGTATTTTTATACTATCTATCTACTTTTTTTGATTTAATTTATAATTGATTAACGTTTAACCATTATAATAGATTATATAAATATAAAATAGGATTTTAATATATGTTATTAATGCAATTAGAAGCAAGAGAAAAGTTTTCATTGGATTTAATGCTATCTATACTTCTTAATAACTTTTAATATATTTATTACTTTTTTAATTATATAATGATTTATATATCTATAAAGAAAATTAATGAAAAAATATAATCAAATTCTTCTTATACTTATTTTCCTAAACTCTTTTTTATATGCTAATAATCAAATATCTATTAGTAATTCTTTTATTTTTATTGATAAAGAAAATTTAAATATCGAAGCTATTAAAACTAAAACCTTTGAGCCTTTAAATAATATTCACAAGAACTTTGGGTTTAATAAAAACCTTACTGTTTGGTTAAAAATACAAATAAAAAATAATACAAATAAAAAGATACAAAAAATACTAGATCTTGAAAATCCTTTATTAGAGGAAATTGTTTTATACTCAAATAAAGATATTAGAAGAAGTGGTATGTTATATATAGATGAAAAAAGAAAGACAATCAATCCTTCTTTTACTTTAAATATTTCTGCAAATTCAACGCAATCTTATTATGTTAAAATCAAAAATAACACAACAGCCTTACAGTTTTCTATTAAGCTTGAAGATGAAGAAGTATTTTTAAAAAAAGATTTTGCTAAACAATTCTCTATTATATTATTAATAGGAGTTATTAGTTCTTTTCTTATTTATGCAATGGTTTTATTCTTTTATGCAAAGGATATAAGCTATTTATATTATTCCTTTTATATTATTGTCTTACTCTTTCAGCAACTCACTTATATTGGTTTACTACCCTTATACATGCCCTTATGGTTTACTAGAATTGATAATTTGATAGTTGTTCCTAAAGTTGGTGCTGTAATAATTATGGGGATAGTTTTTGCAAGAAGTTTTTTAAAAACAAAGAATTATGAGAACATAGATAAAATATATAAATATCTTATATATATAGTACTTTTGCAAATAGTATTTATTTCAAGTCCTTATTTTTATTATCCAGAAATTACCGTTTTAACTGGTTTAGTATTTATATTTTTTAATTATTATGCTGCAATCTATGTTTATAAAAGAGGGAATAAGCAAGCTAGATTCTTTATAGTAGGTTGGAGTTTTCTTATAATTGGATTTTTTCTTACAATTATTGATGCCTTAGGAATTTATTCTATTATGTATAATATTCCAATTTTAGTTTTAGTTTTTACAGCAATTGAAGCTTTATTTTTATTACTTGCATTTGTTGATAAGTTAAATATTTTACAAAAACAAAAAGATTCAATTGATAATAAATTAGTAGAAGAGCTACATGAACGAAATGCAATTATCAAAGAAGAAGTTGAAAATAGAACTTTAATGTTAAAGAATCTATACAGAGAACTTCATCATAGAGTTAAAAATAATTTACAAGTTATGCTTTCAATTATTAGATTGCAAAGTAATAAAATTGATAATATTGAAACAAAAGAACAGTTTTTAAAGCTTGAAAATAGAATCAAATCTATATCTAAAACACATGAGATTCTAAGTTTAAATGATGATATTGAAAAAATTGATATGTATGAATATATTTATAGTTTAAGTGAAGATATTGAAACTTCATATTCTAAAGAGATAGATTTTGATATAAGAACTGTTGTTTTCATATCCTTGAAAGATGCTGTATATATAGGTATTATAATAAATGAATTACTTACTAATAGTATGAAATATTCTGAATGTACGAAAATCTCAATTTACTTAACTCAAAAGAAAAATGAATTATTTTTGCATATAGCAGATAATGGAAAAGGTTTTAAAAGCTCAGATATAAATGAAAAGTCTTTAGGTTTAGAACTTGTTAATAGTTTAGCTGTAGGACAACTAAATGGTACTATATCAAAAGATATAGATAATAAATGTGAATACAATATAAAGTTGAAAATATGAAAATACCTGTAATGATAATAGAAGATGAAATGATTGTTGCTATGGAAATAGCTGATTATTTGGAAAACCTTGGATATGAAGTTGTAAATATTTCAAATAACTCATTAGATGGATATAACAATGCCTTAAAATACGAACCACATATTATAATGATGGATATAAGAATCAAAGGTGATAAAGATGGTATTGATACAGCTTCAATGATACAAAAAAAGATAAATACAAGTATTATTTATTTAACTGCATATTGTGATGAAACTACAGTTGAGAGAGCTATTAAAACTAACCCAAGTGCCTATTTAACAAAGCCTTTTAATAAACAAGAATTATTTGTTTCTCTTAAAATGGCAGTATCTTCGTATGATAATAATATTAAAAGAGAAGATCATAAAGTCGGAGATATACTATTTGATAATGAGTTTAGTTATGACTCTAAAAATAATCAACTTATTTATAATAATGAATACCTACATCTTACAAAAAGAGAAATTCAACTTCTAAATCTTTTAGTTATTTCTAAAAACTGCATTGTTTCAATTTATGAAATGGAGAATAAAATATGGCCAGATAAATTTCCCAATGAAAATACTAGAAGAGCCTTAGTTAGTAGACTTAGAGCTAAAATGAAGTATAAATTCATTGAAACTATCCCTTCTATTGGTTATAGAATAAATATCTAAATCTTTTGTTTATAACTCTAATCATAATTATTTTATAATTTAATATTTTTTTTATTATTTTTGCAATGCTTTTGCAATGCCTTTTTCTTATACTTAGTAACAAGAAAAATAAAGGATTAAGCATGAAGAATATTAAGATATCTATACTATTATTAATATTTACAATAGTATTAATTGGTTGTAATAGTGGTAATCAAGTATCATCATCAAGTTCAAGTGGTATTGCACAAAAAGGTCCATTTTTAGATGGCTCTACTGTAACGGCATACAAGCTTAATAATGGTGAAAGAAGTACTACTGATAAGAAAAGTACAACAACAAATGATGATAAAGGTTCTTTCTTACTTCCTCTACCATGGTCAGGTGCAACTGAATATGAAATTAAAGGTGAGTATTTAGATGAGAATACTGGTAATTATGTAAGTAATGGTATACTATCTGCGATTGTTAATCTCCAAGCCAATTCTTCTCCTAATATAAATATAAATATTTTTACTCATATTGCTGCAGCACAAATAAAAGACATGTTAAAAAATGGTGAAAATATTAATGTTGCAAAAGAAAATGCAAGAGAAAAAATAAAAGAAATGTTTTCTTTAGAATTATCAAATGATACTCAATTAGAAGACCTAGATTTAACAGATGGAATAAGTTCTAATAAATCTGATAATGCACAGCTTTTAAAAATTTCAGCTGCAATACTAGCTTCTGATAATCCAGATACTTCATTAGATAAGTTAACTAAACTTATTACTGTTGAGGGAGATATAAATACTGATGTTATAAATACTTATAATGATATATTAGAAAAAGCTGATAATGTAGATTTATTTAGTGTTAGTAATATCTTATCTTCTACAATTGGTGTATCAAACGCTCCTAGTGAAAATACAAGACAAGGTAGCTTACCTTTTAATCATAATCTATCTTTTGATACAAAAGTTGACCAAGATATAAATAAAGGTTTAATTTCTAATTATATTGTAATTAACAAGCTTTCTTCAACTGCAAAATTAACTATAAACAATGGTTATTATAGTTTAAATGATGGTGAGTTTACTGATATAGAAACAACTGTAAAAAATGGTGATTCTATAAGAGTAAAACATTTTTCATTAGATTCTTTTTCTAGTGAAAATATAAGTACTTTAAATATTGGAGTTTCACGAATTACTTTTAAATCAATTACAAAAGCAAATCCAACTTTAAATATAACAAGTCCAAATAAGTTTTCTTTTCCAATTAGAATAAATGCTCCTTTAGGAGGACTTATTACAAGTGATGAAATTATTGTAAGTGGTTTAAGTAATGGAGTTGTTTCAAAAGTTGGAATAACAAGTGGTGCTTCATATAAAATCAACGATGGAACTTGGAAAAGCAATCAATATGAAGATACTTTACAATTTGCAAGTGTTAGAAATGGTGATATTGTAAAAGTTAGTAAAGCTGCTAGTTCTTCTTATGGTGGAAAAGAAGAAGCAACTTTAACTATTGGTGGTATTGAGGGGAAATTTATCATTTTCTCAAAAGAAAAAGATTTAAAACCTGATTTATTCTTTCCTAAAACTGTATATTTAGCTGAGTTAAATACTAAATATGAAACTTCATATTTTAAAATGAGTGGATATGAGGGTGGTTTAGATATTAAAGTTACAAATGGTGAAGTTCAACTTGAAGGTGAAAAAATTTGGTTGAGTGAACTTTCTCAAGTACCTACAGGCTATAAAATTAAATTTAGACAAACATCTTCATCATCGTATGGAACAATAAAAAATACTCATATTGAAGTAGGTAAAAGTATAGTAAACTTTGAAACTAAAACAATAGATAATCCTAGTGTTCCAAGTTCAAATGTTGATAAAATAGAGTTTAAAACAGTTTTTGATGCAGATTTTAATAGCTTTGTTGAAAGTGAAGAGAGAATTATCTCCGGAATCAATGATACTGCAACTTATGCTTATGTTTCGAATGGAGCACAAATGAGTGTAAATGGTTCTGCTTGGACGAGTGAAGCTATGGACATTGGTGCAGGAAGTAAAATAAAACTAAGAATAAAAACAGCTTTAGATAATAATAGTACAAATGCGGGATATCTTTATTATGGACCTGAAAAAAAATTATTCGCTAGTTTTCATGTTTATAATAAAAAAATTGATACTAAAATAGATAGTATAGATTTTATTGATAAAGAAAATGCTGCTATTAATACTTATTATGAATCAAATATTGTTACAATAAAAGGTATTGATTCTTATACTAATGTAAAAATTGTAAATGCTGAATTTAAAATTAATGGTGGTGAATGGAAAACAAGTTCTGATAAATTGTTGCTTTATGTTGATAATACATTACAATTAAGACATAAAAGTTCACAAGAAGCAAATGATATTGTAAGAAGTATTGTTAGTTTTGATAACGCACAGTATGAATTTAAAACAAAAACTTCAAATGCTCCTGTACTTCTAAATGAAATTCCTACAAGAGTAAATCAAAATTCTAATTATACTTTTATTCCAAATGTAAGTGATTTTCATACTTTAACTTATTCTTTAATAAGTAAACCAACTTGGATGAGTATAAATACTCAAACAGGAGAAATAAATGGAACTGCAGGTCAAAATGATATTGGACAATCTGATACTATTTCTTTATTAATTAAAAGTTCAAGTGGACTTGAAACAAATATAGATTTTAAAGTTATGGTAGATGATGTTAATGATGCCCCAATTTTAAGTGATATTTGGACTTCATCTACTACAGATGAAAATAGAAATTATTCTAAACAAGCAAGAGCTATAGATATTGAAGGTGGAGACTTAACTTGGAGTATTTCTAATAATCCTACTTGGTTGAATATCAATACTCAAACAGGAGAATTAACAGGAATTCCAAGACAAACTGATGTTGGAATAAAAAAAGATATTAAAGTAATTGTAAGTGAAGAAGGTGGACTATCTAGTTCTTTTACTTTTAATTTAACAGTTATTGATAAAAATTCTAATGTTACATTATCAGCAATATCTGATAAAACAGTAAATGAAAATGAAGAACTAACCGTACAAATTCATGCAAATGATTTAGATGGAGATATTTTAATTTTTAATATACAAAATCAACCATCTTGGCTTACTTTTGATAAAGAAGCACAAACTCTTAGTGGAACACCAACTAAAGATGATATTGGAGATATAAATATCACTATTAGTGTAACAGATGGAAAGGGTTCAACTCGTTTTGAAAGTTTTAAAATCACTGTTATAGATGTAAATGAAGTACCAATTATTACTAGTGCTGACTTTAAAAAAGAGTTTATTCTAGATGATACAAGTGCAACTCCTAATAATTATACTTTCACTTTTGATATATCAGATAATGATAATACTTTAAACTCATCAAATGTAACTTATGCTGGTGTTATAACTGAAACAAGAGTAGGTTTTGCAAAAACAGCTAATTTTTCAAACACCACTTTAGAATGTCTTAGAGGAAAATGTACTGCAATTATAAGTTTTGCTTTTCAAGATATTGATGATTTTCATCCAAGTTTAAAAACAAGACATACTTTTACTGTAAGTGATGGTGATAAAAGTGTAAGTAATTATATAGATATTTGGTATGCTCCAACTACTCCTATTCTTAGTGGAGAGCTTTCACATACAATTGAACCTAAAGACAAAACATCTTATGAAGCATTCTCATTTACTCCTACAAATAGTGGAAACAAAGCTAGAACATGGGAAATAAAAAATATGCCAAATGGTTTTGAATTTAATAGAAGTACTGGAGAACTTAAATATTCACGATTAATTAAAGGTTTATTATCAGATGATACAACTTTTAAAGGTATAGAAATAACAGCAACAAATGATAGAGGTACAAGTGAAAAGTTTATATTTAATATTCTAGTAAAAGGAAAACCAGCTACACCGAAATTTCAATTTAATGATAAAGTAGGAGTTGAAATACAACAATGGTTTGATTCTAGTGTTACAGTTGATTGGTTAGAAACAGGTCTTAGTAAAGCTGTTATAAGTAGTGGATATCTTGGGCAAAACGTACATTTCGGTTTTAAAGTAAATGGACAAGATGGAATATCAGGAACTACTACTGTTCAAAATGGTGATATTCTTACAGTTTGGCATAAATCATCAAATGAATATGATACTACTTTAGATACGACTATTACAATTGGTAATGATAGTGATACTTTTAGTACTACAACTAAAGAAAATGAAAATACAAAATTACCTTTAATCGTAGGTGCTCCTAATACTAGAGCTAATGTCGGTGAAGTTTATTCTTATATTCCACAACTTAGTACAGATTATACAAAATTCGCAGCAGTTACAAAACCTTTTACTATTGAAAATAAACCTTCATGGGCAACATTTAATACAGTTACTGGAGCGTTAAATGGAACACCTAGAGAAATTAATGTTTATAATCAAGTAAGAATCACTGCATTTGGAGATAATGGATTAGATGATATTACATTTAACATTACAGTTTCTAATGATGCACCTTATATAAATGGAGCAGGGCATAGTTTAGAAAACCCAGATTTATCATTTAATTTTACTGATAATGCTACTTGGAGAGATTCAATTACAGAAGTTTCTATGTTTGGATGTTATGATGAAAGTACGAGTGTTATTTTAAATCCTAGTGATTATACATTTTCAGAAGGAAGTTTAAAACTTCATGCTTCAACTACTACAAATCCAATTTTACGTACTCCATATATTGGTGGAGCTGGACTTGTTGTAAAAGCAAGTAATTATCCAAATAGTGAAGTTATTATCAATATGGTTGAAGATGGTCAATATGCAGTAAAAGCAACAAGTATTGAATTTGCTGATAATAAACCAATAACAGAGGCTAATTTAAATGAGGCAAGAATAAATATACATTTATCAAATCATTTAAAATTTATTGATAATTCACTTTCAAAAAATAACTTCTCACTTTATAGTTCACCAAATGGAGTATCAATATCTAATGTAGCTTATATAAATGAATCAATTGCTCAAGTAACACTTCAGTTTGATGGTACAGATTTTGATGAAGATAAATTAATACAAATATCAATAGCAGCAAATGAATTAAATATTTGTCAAGAAGTTATCACTAATAGTCTTGATGTAACAGCAGTAGTTGAAATACCTTGGTCAAATGTTATTTATCCAAGTAATCCAATAGATAATGCACATTTTGGAAACTCTGTAGATGTAAAAGATGGAACAGCTGCAGTGATAGCAAGATCAGGAATTTATATTTACAATAAAGATATAAATGGAGATTATCAAGAAACTCAAAAAATAGCTGCATTTGAAGGGACAGAAATTCTTGGCGCTTCAATAGCTTTAGACGGAGATTATTTAGTTGCTGGTAATGGAAATTATTATGTTGAAGGTAATGGTTTAGAAGGCAGAGTAGAGCTTTATAAAAAGAATGAAAATGGAATTTATTCTTTAATTCAAAATATAACAGTTTCAGGTTTAAGTGACTCAGCTCATTTTGGTGCATCTGTTGATATTAGTGGTGATTTATTACTAATTGGTGCTTATAATGATGATAATCATAAAGGAGCTGCTTACTTATTTAAAAATAATGGAAGTGATAATTTTGCTTTAGTTGAAACAATAAAAAGAGCTGATGGAAAAAGTTCAGATAGTTTTGGTTTTGATGTAGCAATTGATGGAGATTATTTTGTAATCGGTTCTTCGGTATTTCCAGATTTAGGAGCAACCCCAATAGATACAAAACCTGAATTAGGTGCAGGATTTGCAAATTATTACACTTATTTAAATGATACTTTAGAGTTAATAAGTGTAATTACTCCAAGTGATTCTTCAAGATTAGCTGATCATTTTGGATTTGGTGTTGCAATTTCAGGAGATCATATAGCTATTTCTTCTTTTGGAAATAATGATACAGGTTCAGTATATTTATATAAAAGAGCTTTTAATACAGTGATTTCTAATGGAAAAATAGAAAATACACAAGCAATAACAGGTAGTGTTGGTATATATCATGATGCTTTAAATTATATAGTTGCAGGTAATAATTCTTATACACCTCAAGGTAATGATTATATAAAAAGTACAGTACCTAGTGTTTATGGATATGATGTAGCAATTGACCAAAATGAGGTAATTTTTGGAAACTGGAAAAATGATGATAAAGCAATTGATGGTGGAGCTGTTTTAATTACAAATATTGGTGAAACAATTAGTGAAGAAGTAAATGATACTATTCCTCATCAATTTACTTTTACAGATAAAACTGATGCTTCCTTAGATGAAGTAGTAAGTTCATCTATAACAATTACGGGAATAAATCAAGAGACACCTGTATCAATAATAAATGGTGAATATTCATTAGATGATGGTATAACTTGGCAAACTGAAGCATTAACTCTAGAAAATAATCAATTAGTAAAAGTAAGACATCAATCTTCTTCTTTTTATGCAACTAGTGTCGATACAATTTTAACAGTTGGAACTATAAGTGATACTTTCTCTTCTAGTACAATTACAGAGCCTTTAAAAACAGTTCCTACAATAATTGGAAAAGTTGGATACAGTTTAGAAAATGATGCTTTTATCTTCTCTTTTGAAGAGGATGAAGCTTGGGAAAGTGCTATTAGTCAAGTTTATTACAAAGCTGGAGTAAATAGTGAATATTCATTATTAAAAACATATGAATATGAAATAACAAGCGGACAAATAAAACTTATAATCAATAGTTCAACAACAGTTGATTTAAGAACACCATATTCAGTTAATGATACAAATGGATCAATAAAAATTATTGCAGATGGATATGAAGACAATACTCATTCAATAGCGTCTGTAACAAGTGGTAAAAATGCTATTAAAATAGAAAATAGTCCACATCAAGATAATACTACAATAACAGAAGCAAATCTTGATGCTGCAAAGATTTATGTAATTTTAGGAAATTCTTTAGAGTTTAAAGACAACATCTTAGATGTAAATAACTTCACTTTAAATCTTGCACCAATAGGTACTACAATTTCATCTGTAACTTATAATGATAGTAGTTCTGCAATTGTTACTTTAGCTTACGATGGAAGCGATTTTGATACTAATGCTGAAGTAAATGTAGTTGTTAATAAAAATGAATTAAATACTAATGTAACTGTAAGCGGGAAATATCCAATTACAGTTACTGCTATAGATGAACAAAACGGTGGTTCAACTAGAGGACAAGCAATAGACCCATATATTGTAAATGCAAGATTTTGGTATGATGCAGATGGTGATTCACAAGAAGATGAAGATGAAATATCTTCTTACTCAAATGAAAATGGTGAGTTTATTTTTAACATTCAAGTTCCTGAAAATGCATTGATTACAATGCTTGATAAAGGTTTACATAATGGTAAGGTTTTTGATGGTAATTTAAGTGCTAAATATTCTAGTTCAAAACAAGGACTTATTTCACCTATTACATCAATTAGTACTTTAGGTTTCACGAATCAAGAAATTATTAGCTTATTAGTTACTAATGGTTTTGATGCAAATTTAAGTGTAGAAGAACTTTATTTGGATCCTTTTGATTCAAGTATTTTACTTGAAGATATGAGTATAGCTACAGATGAACAAAAAGCAAAACTTAGAAGAGTATTACTTTCAAATGTAATAATTAACTCTGCAATTATGGCAAATTCAAGTGGATATGACATAACTAAATCAAATTTAGAAGATTTTTTTAATACAGTTTATTCAGCTAGTGAGGAAGGTGATTTTGAAGGTGCACCCCAAGATACTACAATCTTAAAATTCCTAATATCTTTGGGAAATGAGGTTTTATCAAATGATAAATTAGGTTCACAATCGAAAATAAGAGCAAGAATCTTTGTAACAGTTTCTGAATATGTAAGTAAAAGATTAAAAGATTCTATTTCAGGAGGAGGAAATCCGATTTGGGAGTTTGGATCTATACTTTCGGAATCTCAAAATATGATATATCCTTTATCTTATGCATATACAAAATCTTTATTCAACAATATGACTAATCCAAAATTTGCTTGGGTAGAAATTGATTTTAATTATAGACCAATATTAATGGTAAATAATCAAATATTAGGTGATTTTAAAAAGCTTACACTTATTTACAAAGACAGCTCAAACGATGAACAAACAATAGAATTTATAAGAGATAATCAAGATTTTACTGAAAATGATGTTACATCAGGACAATGGATGATTCAAGATAGAAAAGTTCTAGCAAATGGAAAAGAATACGAGATTTTAGGAGATAAAATCATTGTAAATGGTGAAACTTTTGATATTCGTGATGTAATAGTTCAAAAAGAAGATGATAGTTTAGAAAACTACTATGAAGAACTTCCTCAATTTGAAAGTTCAAACTTAACTAATAATGAAACATATGTTGATTTAGATACTAATATTATATTTAATTATGACAAGGTTTTAGAAGCAATTCATGTTAATAATACTAAGTGTTATATACAAAAAGCAAATGAATATAATGCCGTTGAAGTTACACCACAGCAATTTTCAGGAGCTAGTATAATATATAAACCAAGTGAAGATTTACTTTACAATCAAAAATACTCTTTTACTTGTTCTATTTCTTATGGAGAACAATCTTCGTATAAAAGTATAAGTTTTACAACTCTTCCAAAACCTTTACCTATTGTAAAAACAGGACAAGAAGATAACTTCTCTTTAAACAATGATATAAGTAGATCTAGAAACGGAAATATTGTAAAAGATGAGAATACAGGTTTAATGTGGAATGATGATGGTTTCAATGAAACAAGAACAAACTCTTCTGCAAAACTATATTGTAGTGCTTTAACTGTAGATACATATGATGACTGGAGATTACCAAGTGCAAAAGAGATGCAAACACTTATTATTTTTGATGATACTTCTCCTTCAAATATAGATAGTTTCGTTAATTTGATTCATTTTGATTATTGGACTAGTACAAAAAGTGTTGAATCAAGTACTTGGAATTCAGATCAATATATAAAAATTAAATTTCCGAATGAAATGGGAACAGAAATTGAAGCAGGTGGAAATAAATTTATTTGTGTAAGAGATTATGAACCCAGTGAAGAAATCACTGTAACAGAACTACAATGGCAAGATTTATCAAATGATGCAAAAACTTGGGCAGAAGCAAACACTTATTGTGAAAGTTTAGCAGGAACATGGAGATTACCAAGTATTCAAGAGTTATTAACGACAGCAGGAGGAAAAGAAGTTATTAATGATACTTATTTAAATTCATTAAACTCAAGCTTTCAAGGCTCTTTAGTTGATAACTATTGGTCTTCAACTATTTATAATTCGGATAATACAAGAGCTTATAAAATGTCTGCAAGATATGGTTCAATTAGTACAAGTTCAAAAGACACTACTAATAAAGTGCTTTGTGTTGGTGCTTTATAAATAATTAATATAACATGAAGAAATTTAATCAAAGATTTTTTCGTGTTATGACTCACTCACAAGTATAACTATTCAACAAAGAATTCTAAGTGCTGAAATTATGATTATTTATTATTGATTAACTTAAAATGAATATAATAGAATACAAGATAAACATAAAATAGGATTTTAATATATGTTATTAATGCAATTAGAAGCAAGAGAAAAATTTTCATTTTTACAATTAGCTCATTATTTAGCTAGAATTGATAAGAGTTATGGAAAAAGAGAAGAAGAAGTGATCTTAGATTATTGTACTGAAATGGGAATTGAGAATTTAGATTCATTTGAAATTGACACTTTTTGTTTAGAAGAGAATTTAAATAACTATAAATCTACTCGAAGTCAAAGAATAATTCTTTTAGAACTAATGATTTTAATTCATATTGATAATAATTTTCATGTTAATGAAAAACATTTAATAAAGAAAATGACAGAAAAATTTGGATTTGATTTAAAAGATATTGATGACTATTCTCAATGGGGAAAATCAGTAGCAATGCTTTCACAAGTTGCAAATATCTTTATAAATGAAGGAAATTAGTAAAATAACAATTATTTAAATTTTTTTACTAGGAAAATTTAGGTAGAATGCGATTATGGAAATAATAGAAACATTAAATAATAAACTTGATAAATTATTACATGATTACGAAAGATTAAAGCTTGAGAATCAATCATTAAAGCAAGAACTTGAATCAATGCAAAATGATAATGATGAATTAGCTAGAAATAATCAAGATATGTTTCTTCGAATTGATAGTACATTAGCTCTAATAAAGGCACAAAAAGGTGAATAAAGACATAACTTTTCATATTAATAATATGGCTTATACTATAAATGTTACTCCTGATATGGAAAAAGAACTTACTAAATTTTTAGACTTAAATAAAAACAATGATACTAAAGATTTACTAGCTGCATATATTAGAATCACACAAGAATACTCAACATTTAAAGAAGATGTTAATCAACTTTCAACAAAATTAGCAAGATTTTAATGGCTAAAGCCTTCTCTTTATTAGAAGTTTTACTTGTAATTGCAACAATTTCAATAGTTTTAACATTTGCTATTCCTAAGTTTACAAATATCATCTCAAATTCAAATATCTCAGACTTAAAATCAAATCTTGCAATTATTAGAAATAACATAAGCAAATTAAAAACTTCACAAGTTTTATTAAATAAAAGTACAATAATAGATAGTTTAGACAATGCAACAATTGATAAAAAAGATGAACTACTATTTACAGAAGTTCTAGACTTTTCAATAATTTCCACAAATTCAGCTATAAATGAAGTTGGTAAATGGTTAAAGGTATCAAATAATTCATATAAATATATATTATCTTCAAGTAAAAATGTTGTGTTTTTACTTGAAGATAATAGTTTTAAATGTAAAAGCAGTTTTGAAATATGTAAGGAAATAGAATAATGTTTTATTATGAAGTATCACTATTAAAATCTCCGCTTAATCCTCTTACATACCAAAGCGAAGAAGAACTACAAGTAGGTAGAAAAGTAGCTGTAAAAATACGAAATAGAAAAACTTTAAGTGATGGTGTAATAATAAAAGTAGTAGAAAAACCAGAATTTAAATGTGTAGATATTGAAGAAATTACAAATGAATATTATGATAGTAAAATGCTTGAAATTTCTCATTTTGTATCTCAGTACTATGTATGTTCTTTAGGCGAAGCTTTAAGTGTTTATGCACCTTTTAATAATGAAATCAAAGATAAAGAAGAAGAACTAACTTTTGATTGCCAAATTAGCTTATCAACTCAGCAGTCAAAAGCATATGATTTTTTAAATGAAAAAAAGCAAGCACTACTTTTTGCAAATACAGGTTCTGGAAAAACTGAGATTTATATTAAAATAATAGAAAAACATTTAAATGAAAATAAACAAGCAATTTTATTAATGCCTGAAATCTCACTAACTCCTCAAATGCAAAAAAGACTTGAAAAAGTTTTTGATAAAAGCGTTGCTATTTGGCACTCAAAAATCACAAAAAAGAAAAAAACAGAAATACTTCAAGGTTTACAAGAAGGAAGTATAAAGTTAATAGCAGGTGCTAGGTCTGCTTTATTCTTGCCATATTCTAACTTAGGCGTAATAGTTGTAGATGAAGAGCATGATGAGTCTTATAAGAGTGATTCAAAGCCAAGATTTCATACAAAAGATTTATCTATTTATATGGCTAAGAAATTTGATATTCAGCTTGTACTTGGAAGTGCGACAGTATCAACAAGTTCTTTTCATAAAATACCATTTTTTAGACTTACACAAACATATCATGATACTAGTAAAAAATACAGCTTTGATGATAGTGACGATAGCTTATCAGTAAGTGTTTTAAATCAAATTTCAAAAACATTAGAATCAAAAAATCAAGTGATTATATTTTTGCCAACACGAGCAAATTTTAAGTATCAAATATGTACATCTTGTGGTAAATCAGTTGAGTGTCCTTATTGTTCTGTTTCTATGAGTTTACATAAAAATGATTTAGCTTTAAAATGCCATTATTGTGGCTATGCACAGCAAATTCCACAAGTTTGTCCTTCTTGTAATACAGGGATTATCCATAATTTAAGAGTAGGAACTGCTCAAATAGAAGAAGAGTTAAACGAAATCTTTAAAGACAAAGTAATCAAAAGATTTGATAGAGATAAGGTAAAAACAAATACGCAGTTAAAAACTATATTAAATGAGTTTAATAAAGGTGATATTGATATCTTAGTTGGAACACAAATGCTTTCAAAAGGACATGATTATCATAATGTAAAATTAGCAGTAGTTCTAGGAATTGACTCACTACTTAATATGAACTCATACAAAGCAAGAGAGCGAGCCTTATCTTTACTTATTCAGATATCAGGAAGAAGTGGAAGAAAAGGTGAGGGTGAAGTAATCATCCAAACTAAGAATGAAGAGTTTTTTGACTTTTATTTAAATGAATCAAATTATGAAGAGTTTTTAGAAACAGAATTAGAGTTTAGAGAGGGTCTTTATCCTCCATATTTAAAAATGGCAAAAGTAATATTTGCACATACAAATGGACTAAAAGTAAAAGATGAACTTGATTTTTATGTAAAAAAATTAAAAGAAAATAAAGATATTGAAGTAGTGGGATTTGGACAATCACCAATTTTTAAAATGGCAAATAAGTTTAGATATGAAATTATTTTACGTTCATCAAATGTAAAAGCTCTTTTAACCTCTCTTCATAGTATTACGTCGCCTATGGCTTCTATTGATATGGATACTATTTATTAGTAACCAATACTATTACCCCAGAAAATGAATCTGCACTTTTTACTTTTATGATATAATGAGATAAGTTATTATATTTACAAAATAGGATAGTCATGTCTAAAAGAATAGAAGCCTTACTTGATAATAAAGCACTATTTCTAAACTCTGCTTTAAAAGAAGCACAAGAAGAAAAATCAAGACTATCTATGCTTTTATCAAGAAATAAACAAAGAATAAATGAAATCCAAGAAGAAAAAGCTAGCTTTATTAGCCAGTTTAAAGATACAAAATACCAAGAACTACTAGCTATAAAAAAAGAACAAAGAAACGTAGAATCAGAAATAAACGCAATAAAATTCCAAAATAAAAAACAATCTATTATTTCTCCAACAGATGGCTTTGTAGCAAAAATGATGATAAATACAATAGGTGGTGTAGTAACACCAGCTGAAAAACTAATATCAATAGTTCCAAAAGACGCACAACTAATAGTAAAAGTAAATGTACTAAACCAAGATATAGGTTTTATAAAAAATGATATGATTTCAAAAATCAAAATAGATACCTTCTCTTTTCAAAAGTATGGATTCTTTGAAGGAACTATCATAAACGTAGGAAGCTTTTCCCTTGATGATGAGAAACTTGGACCAATTTATGAAGTGAAAATTGAACCAAATGGTAAAACTTTGATGGTAGAAGGGAAAGAGCGATATTTAGAAGCTGGTATGAGTCTAACTGCTGAGATAAAAGTAGGTAAGAGAAGAGTTATTGAGTTCTTTATATATCCAATTATTCGGTATTTGGATGAAGGGTTGAGTGTTAGATGATGAAAATAATATGTAATAAAAAAATTAAACTAAAAAAGGAAAAAAGATGAGCCTTGAATTAGAAGATATTGAAGAGATGGATAAGGTAGTAGAAATAGTTGAAAAAAATGGAAAAAGATATATAGATGATGAAGAGATACTTATAGAACTTAGATTAATTACTTTAGGTAATTTCTTGATTAAGATATTTTTGTTTTTATGTGGATTAGTTACATTATTAGCTTTTATTGATAAAGGAGAATATGCTAATCCTATTACATATATCGTGTTTGGGATATGTTTATATATTTTTATTATGACAATAAATATGTTTATAAATATTTATAAATATAAACTATATATTACAGAAAATCATTTTATTACATATAGATATGTAAAGATTCATAAAAATGATATATATTTTAAACATATGTCTAATCTGGAGTCAAAATTTTTAGGAAAACAATGGAAGTTATATACTAACAATTTTTTTATATGTAATTATTTTGAAGAATCAAATTATGATAAACCAAATTTTAGAGATGTGATGTACAAAATCTCAAAAAATAAGTATTCTTAATAATAATATAAAGATAAAACTAATTAAAAAAGGAGAAGAATAGAATGGCAATTGGAGAATATACAAATATAGGTGGAAATGCTGGTAATTATATCCCTATAACGATAGTGAATGAAAATAGGGGTCAGGTCATGAATTTCCACTTTTCAAACAAGAACACTTTTTTTTAATTAAATAAGATATAATATTATTAAAAATCCAAAAGGGTTTCTAATGCCAAGACGAGTAAGAATTGAATTAGCAGGTTATCATCACGTATATAATAGAGCCGTAGAAAGAAAATACATATTGCAGAACATATCTGATAAAGATAAGTTTTTAGAGATATTAAATGAAGTGAGTGAGGAAAATAGGGGTCAGGTCATGAATTTCCACTTTTCAAACAAGAACACTTTTTTTAATTAAATAAGATATAATATTATTAAAAATCCAAAAGGGTTTATTATACCAACTAAAATAAGAATAGATTTAGTCGTATATCACCATGGGATATAATTAAAAATAATACCAAATTAAGACTAAATTTAATACAATATATTATCTTAAATTTAAAGGTGGATAAAATGCATTTGAGTCAAGATATAAAACCAATTAGTTATTTAAAAACAAAAACAGCTGATATTATAAATAGTGTAAATGAAAATCAAAGAACTATAATCATAACGCAAAATGGTGAGGCTAAAGCAGTTGTTCAAGATATTAAAACTTATGAAAACTTACAGAATTCTTTAAATTTATTAAAATTAATTGTTCAAAGTGAAAATGATATCGAGAACAATAATACAACAAAACAAGAAAAAATGTTTGATAATTTAGAGCATAAGCTATTTGGATAAAATCATATGAACCAATTTGAAGTGATATGGACAAATAGTGCCCAATTTGATTTAGAATCAATTATTGAATACATTAAAATTGATAGTTTAAGTATTGCAAAGAAAATATTTTTTGAAATTAAAGAAGAGTGTAATAGTTTATATACTTTTCCAAAAAGAAAAAGAATTGTACCCGAGTTACAGCAAATAGGTATTTTAAAATATAGAGAAATTATATATAAAAGATGGCGAATAATATATAAATTTGATGATAAAAAAGTATATATTTTATTAGTAGTAGATTCAAGTAGAAATTTAGAAGATGTACTATTTCAAAGATTACTTAAAACAAAATGATAACAAGCTAGAGAAAGGGAATAGGAATAAAAGAAATAATAGGTATGAATTAAAAATAGAAAATATTATTCATAAAGAATTATTAGCAAAAATCTATGACTAATAAACAGAACATCTATCTAGTATATTTAGATAGATATTCTTATTTAGTTTTTTATTTTATGAACCAACAATTCCATTATCATTTTTTGTAATAACAACAGTAGCAGACCTAGGCCTAGCTGTTCCTTTATCTGGCCAATTACTTCCATATAATGATGCATTCTTTAAATCTTTAGTTTTTTCACCTGGGTGTTGGATATTTACAAAGATTGTTTTTCCATCAGGAGTTTCAGCAATTCCAGTAATCTCACACTCTTTTGGACCAACTAAAAATCTTTTTAGATTTTTAGTAGAAGCTTCTGCTCCTACTTTTGTAGTTATTGTTTCATCTTGATTATTATTTGTAGGAACATTTTTATTTGTGATTTGTTTACTTCCTCCATCATTGTGTTTTCCAGGAAGAGCAGCAAGCATCATACAGTTTGAGACATCTGTATAAGCACTATCATCAGTTTGTAGCCACATTAACCCTTTTGAAGCCTGACTAAAATATAATCCATCAGGACTTGAAAAGTCATTATCATCTGTTAGTTTTGAAATATTTATATTTCCATTAGCATCAGCTTGTGCACCAAATAAATAAATATCCCAGTTAAAAGTGCTTGCACTTGGATTATTTTCTAGCTCTTGAATTCTCATTATTTGACCATTAACATTTCCATCTCTTGAAGAACTATTTTTTGTATCAGAATAATATCTTGGATTTGATGCATCTAATTGCATACTATTTCCTCTTTTTGAATTATTAGTTAATGTTACGTAGATATCTCCTGTGTTTGGATGAACTCCTGCCCATTCTGGTCTGTCCATTGGAGTTGCTCCTACTGCATCAGCTGCATGTCTAGTATTTACTAATAAATCTCCTAAATCATCAAATGAATATTTTTTATAAGATTTAATATCTTCATTTGACATTGAAAGTTCTAACCACTCTCCTGAACCATCTTCATTAAACTTTGCAACAAAAAGTTTTCCATCATCTAAGTATTTATTTCCAATATCTAATCCACCATTTCTATCTTTTTCATTCCATTTTAATCTTGATACATATTTATAAACATATTCACCTTTTGAATCATCACCCATATAATAAACTAAAGGTTCTCCTTCTTTTACATTTCCTGGCATTGCACCTTCATGTCCCATTCTTCCAAGTGCTGTTCTTTTTCTAGGAGTCATTGTTGGGTTAAAAGGATCAATTTCAACTACCCAACCAAATGTATTTGCTGCATTTCTGTAATCTTCATTTGCTTGTTTTGCATTAGGAATAATATTCCATCTATCATAAAGATCATTATTAGTTTTAGAATTTGCCCAACCATAAGAGCCATCTGACTCTTTTGATCCCATATATCTATTTTGTGTACTAGCTGCTTTTTTATCAGATAATAAAGTACTATTAGATCTTTTAAAATATCCCGCCCAATTTTCTTCACATGTAAGATAAGTTCCCCATGGAGTTAATCCACTAGCACAGTTATTTAAAGTTCCTCTTGTTTGTGAACCATCTTTTGAGTATTTAGTTTTTACTAAATCATGATTTTGTAAAGGACCGTTAATATCTATTGGAGTTTGTGCAGTAATTCTTTTATTAAAAACTGAATTTTTATTTAAATTAAAGCCATTTTTATCTTTTTTGATTTCAATAACAGATACACCATGAGCAGATACTTCTTTATCTATTTGTGCAGCTGTTCTACTTGTTCTATCGTAATTATCCCATTCATTTTCAGTATGTAAAAATATCTCTGTAATATTTTCATGATTCATACATAATAATCCTCTATTAGAATTATTTAAATCTTTTGCTGTTCCCTCATTATTCATTCCAAAATAGAACATTCCATCATGATGATCTCCAGCTCTATTATTAAAGTCTGTATCTGTTCCATCATTTTTATACTCAGAAGTAAAGTTATTTATAGGATCACCTAATCTATATAATACATCTACGCTATAGCCTTCAGGTATTGTAACTACATCATTTAAGTTTTTTGGCACTGGATTAAAATCTAATAGGGCATTTGCTACTGCATTTGAAATACTATTTTTACTACTAGCATGTGCTGTTGAATTTAAACCTAAGAAACTTCCTGCAACAAGTGCTAAACTTCCTTTTATTAACGTTCTTCTAGAAACTCTAGATTCAATAATTTCTTCTAATGATAGACTATTTGAATTGTTTTTAGAAATTGAGTCTTGACCATTTGGTGACATTGGATGATTTTTACTAAGTGGAGTATTCATGTATTTTCCTTTTTTTTATTGATGACATTGTATATATTGGAAATTACAAAATGATTACAAATACTAAGAGTTGTTATTAAGATATATTTATATCTTTTAAACTTGCTTTATTTTACTTTATAGTATAATGCCCCAAAAAATTATGGAGTTTTTAATGGCTAACACTAAAGAAGAATTTAAACAATTAATAGAAGACGTACAATCACAAGACTGGTATAGAAACCCAATTGGATTTGGTATTGCAAGAATAGATAGAGGTCAATTAGACTCATCTAAAGTATTACAAGCAACTTTCCCAATCATTAACTGGAACGAAAACTTTGGAAGTGCAGCTGTTTTATTAAATGCACTTAAAATTGCTGGTGAGAATGTAGATACAAGTGGTTCTGAATTAGTTTGTAATATTTCTGATGTATTTTTAGAAGAATGTGTTAAAGCATTTAGTCCTTATATATCTGAAGCAAAAGGTGAAGAACATAAAAATGTTCAAGTTATTTCAACACTTGCATCTTTACCAATTGATTCTGGATTTACTGCTGATGATTACAAAGCTGTATTTATTTTTGAAGATGAAAATGCACAATCGGTTGAAACTTCATATTTAAAATTATATGCATTATCAACTGGAAAAGCAGCAATTCGATCTTTAAATCTAAATGGAATCTTTGGTCAATTACATAATGTTGCTTGGACTGGTAGTACACCAATTGAATTAGATTGGTTAAGAGCAAATGAAATTGCATTAAAATTATCAGGTAAATATCCTACTATTGATATGGTTGATAAATTCCCAAGATTCTTATCTCATGTAATTCCTGCAGATAATACAAGAATTCTAGAAACTTCAAAAGTTAGAATGGGTGCACAATTAGCAGCAGGAACTACTGTAATGCCAGGTGCTGCATACATTAACTTTAATGCTGGAACTGAAGGTTCTGTAATGGTTGAAGGAAGAATTTCTTCATCTGCTGTTGTTGGTGCTGGTTCTGATGTTGGTGGTGGAGCTTCTATTTTAGGTGTTCTTTCAGGAACTGATGGAGTACCTGTTTCTATTGGTGAAAATACATTATTAGGTGCAAACTCTTGTACTGGTACTGCTATTGGAGATGCTTGTATCTTAGATGCAGGTGTAACTATTTTACCAGGAACAAAAATAACATTATCTGAAAAAGCAGTTGCTGCAATCGCAGAAGCTAATCCAGAAAAAGAAATCAAAACTCTAATGAGAGGTATGGATTTCTTAGGTGTTAATGGTGTTCACTTTAGACAAAACTCTGTAAATGGTCAAATTATTGCAATGAGATCAACAAGAGAAATCAAATTAAACGCTGACTTACACTAAAAATTAACAAATACTAAACGTAGTTATCCTAATATGTATTATTATATATTAGGATGCTATTATGAAATTAAAACTTCTTACATTTACAATATTTTCAACTCTTTTTCTTAATCTTAATGCAAATGAAACTTATACTAATAATCTTATAAATGAAGATTCACCTTATTTAAAACAACATAGTACTAATCCTGTGAATTGGTACGCTTGGAATCAAACAGCTTTTGAAAAAGCTAAAAAAGAAAATAAACCAATATTTTTATCAATTGGTTATAGCACTTGTCATTGGTGTCATATTATGGAAGAAGAATCCTTTGAAAATAAAGAAGTTGCCAAAATATTAAATAAAAACTATGTATCAATTAAAATTGATAGAGAAGAAATGCCTCACATTGATAAATACTATCAAAATGTTCATAGTTTGTTAAATAATACAAGTGGAGGATGGCCACTTACAGTGATTTTAACTCCAAATAAAAAAGCTTTTTTCGCAAATACATATATCCCTTATGATGCTAGAAATGGTAGTGTTGGAATAAGAGAAGTTTTAAAAAACATTAATCATATTTTCATTAATGAAAATAAAAAAGTTGTAAAAACTGCAAATCAAATCGAAGAAGTTTTAAAAGAATATTCCAATGAAAATATAAAAACTAGTAATATTGATATAAAATTATTAAATAAGTTCATAAAACAAATAGATAAAAATTATGACAAAGAAAACAATGGCTTTACATTAAGACCAAAATTCCCGCAAGCATCAAAAATAGAAACACTTTTAGACATTTATACTGTTACGAAAAATAAAAAAGCCTTAGATATTGCACTAAAAACATTAACAACTATGGCAAAAGGTGGAATATATGACCAAATTGAAGGTGGCTTTTACAGATACAGTGTAGATAAAAACTGGATGATTCCACATTTTGAAAAAATGCTTTACACAAATGCTGAGTTAATAAGCGCATATTCAAAAGCTTATAAAATTACTAATGATAAGTTTTATAAAAAGATTGCAAAAGAGATTATCTCTTTTGTAGAAAAAAGATTTGAAGTGAATAATCTTTATTATAGTGCAAGTGATGCTAGTAGTATTTTTGAAGGAAAAAAAGAAGAAGGATTTTATTTTGTATTTGTTTATGATGAAGTAGAAGAGTTTTTAGAAGATAAGGGTTACAAACAAAAAGAGATTTTAAAAATTTTAAAATATTTTAATATTATATATGAAGGGAATTTTGGACATCATTATAATAATACATATCTAAGTGACAAATCACTAATAAAGATACCAAATAACTTAGAAAAAGTAAAAAAAGATTTAGCATCTTTAAGAAGTAAAAAAGAGTATCCCTTTATTGATTATAAAATCTTAACATCTTGGAATTCTATGTATATTTCTTCTTTATTAGATGCTGGAAAGTTTGATGATAAATATAGTAAAAAAGCACTTCTCAGTCTTGATACAATGATTAAAAAAATATATGTAAATAATACTTTATACCATCAAATAATCAATAATAAACCAGTAAAAGTAAAAGCTTTATTAGAAGATTATTCTTTTTTGATTACTGCACTTTTAAAAGCTTATGATTATTCTCTTGAATCTTACTATCTTACTTTTGCAAAAAAATTAACAAAAGAAGCAATATCAAAATTTTATAAAGATAAAAAATGGAATATGAGTAATGATGATTTCGTTTCAATTGCAGAAATTTACGATGATGCATATAAAAGTCCATTGTCTAATATGCTTGATAATATTCTAAAAATCGCAGTTTTAAATGATGATTTTGCAATGCAAGATATTGCAAAAGAAACTTTTACTTCTAGTTCTTCAATATTATCAACAAGTCCTAGTTCTTCAGCATGGTTAGTTAGAAATTATATAGCTTTTAATAACTCTTATATAGTTTTAAAAGCTACAAAAGATATGTTAAAAGATAAAAATATAGAAAATCTTCCTTTTGTATTGAAAAAAGAAAATATTGATGAAAAGTATTTAGCTTGCAAAATTGGGGTTTGTTTTTCTTATAGTGATAGTTTTAATTCTATAATAAAAAGTATAAAAAAAGAAGCAATTTTAGATAAATAAATATACCTATTAATTATTTTGTATTCTAAAAAGGTATATAATATAAAAAAAGGATGCAAAATGTTAAAAGTTGATTTAAAACAAAAAGAATCTATTGTTATTTTGGAACCTGATGGTGACTTATGTAAGAGTGATTTTAAAAGAGCTAGTGCAATAATTGATCCATATATTTTAGAAAATGACAAACTTAATGGTCTTATTATTCATGTTGAATCTTTTCCTTCTTGGGATAGCTTTTCATCTTTACTTGAGCATTTAAAATTTGTTAATAATCATCACGAAAAAATATCTTATCTTGCTTTTGTAACAGATTCTAGTTTAGGAATTTTTGCAGAAAAGTTTATGGATTTTTTTATTGGTGCAGAAATAAAAACTTTTCCTTTTAATGATATGCAAAAAGCAAAAGATTGGATTTTACAATTGGATAATGAAAAATAAAAGATATTTTAATTAGCCTATAAATGAGTATTGCGTATAATCGCGAATACTAAATAAATAAAAAAGAGTAATATGATAGAGCTATCAAATATTTCAAAATCTTATGCACAAAAAGAGTTGTTTTCAAATTTAAATTTTAGATTAAATTCTGGAAATAAAATTGGATTAGTAGGAAGAAATGGTAGTGGAAAATCTACACTATTTAAGATAATATTAGGCGAAGAACATAGTGATGATGGAACTATAAGCATTCCAAAAGGTTATAAAATTGGTTCACTTAAACAGCATTTAGTTTTTACTGAAAAAACTGTAAGACAAGAGGGTGCTTTAGCTTTAAGTGAAGAAGACCAATATAATGTTTATAAAGTAGAAAAAATTCTGTTTGGGCTTGGTTTTACACAAGATGATTTAGAAAAAGATCCTATGAGTTTCTCAGGTGGTTATCAAATTAGAATCAATCTTGCAAAACTTTTAGTTACTGAACCAAACTTACTTTTACTCGATGAGCCTACAAACTACCTTGATATTCTTTCTTTAAGATGGTTAAAATCTTTTCTAAAAACATTTCCTGGTGAAGTAATCATTATTACACATGATAGAAACTTTATGGATAGCGTAACTACTCATACAATAGGCTTAGTTCGAAGAAACTTAGAGATAATACCAGGAAATACTCATAAGTTTTATGCACAATTAGCAAGTAATGATGAACATTTTGAAAAACAAAAACTTTCACAAGATAGAAAAAGAAAAGAGCTTGAAGAGTTTATTGCTAAAAATAAAGCGAGAGCTTCAACAGCAGCACAAGCACAATCAAAACAAAAAGAGCTAGATAAAATGGAAGATTTGGGTTCACTTGTTCATGATAGTACTTTAGATTTTGATTTTAATTACAAAGATACTCCTGCAAAAGTTTTACTTGATATTAAAGATGTAAGCTTTGGTTATAGTAGTGATAATATTTTATTTAAAGATATCTCTTTTACATTAAAAAAAGGCGAAACATTAGGAATCATTGGAAAAAATGGTAAGGGTAAATCTACACTATTAAATGTAATAGCAGGTGAATTAAAACAATTAAGTGGGAAAGTTGATTATCATGGAAGCTCAACTTTTGGTCATTTTGGGCAAACAAATATTGATCATTTAAATCCAGCAAATACTATTATGGATGAAATTTATTTAGGTAATCCAAAACTCCCAGAAGCAATTGTACGAGGTATATCAGCTTCAATGATGTTTACAGGAGATGATATAAAAAAGAAAGTATCACTTCTTTCAGGTGGAGAAAAATCAAGAGTAATGCTTGGAAAAATTTTAGCTACTGATGTTAATATTTTGTTTCTTGATGAGCCTACAAACCACCTTGATATGGAATCTATTGATTCTTTAACAAAAGCAATTGAGAATTTCGATGGCTCTTGTATTGTTGTAACGCATAGTGAAGAGTTACTTCGTAGAGTTTGTGATAGACTGATAATCTTCTCAAAAGGTGGAGCAGATTACTTTGATGGTGGATATGATGACTTCTTAGAAAAAATTGGTTGGGAAGATGAAGATTTAGGAGAAAAAGTTAAAAAAGCTCCTAAAATAAATAAAAAAGATAATAAGAAACAAAGAACATTTTTGATTAATGAAAGAAATAAATTAACATCACCATTAAAGAAAAAAGTTGATAAGTTAGAGTCTGAAATTATGGAAATTGAAGACATAATCGAAACAGAACAACACGAACTAATTCAAGCATCGAATGCAGGTGATAACTCAAAAGTAATTGAACTATCAAAAACTGTACGAGAAAATGAACAAAAAGTTGAAGATAAATTCGAAGAATTAGAAATTTCACAATTAAAACTTGATGAAATTACAGAAGAATACGAAGAAAAATTAAATCACTTATAAAAGGAAATAGAATGATAACAAGAAAAGAAGTAAATGAAAGAATGAGTAGGGTAGTTGAACACAATGGAACAGTATATTTAGCTGGAATCGTATCAGATGATAAAACATTAGATATCAAAGGACAAGCGCAAAGAGTTTTAGCAATCGCTGAAAAAAGACTTGAAGATATTGGAAGCTCAAAGCATGACATTTTAAGAGTTGAAATTTTTGTAAAAGATATTTATAGAGATTTTGCTGGATTTAACTCTGTTTGGGACGAATGGGTTTCAAAAGAAAATCCTCCTGCACGTGCTTGTGTTGAAACAAATATGGCAAGTGTTGAAACTTTAGTTGAAATTATTGTAACAGCTGCTAAGTCTTAAAAAATCAAATAGAAAAAGATAAAACTCTTTTTCTATTTATTTGGAATAAAATACATAACACTTTCGTATATACCTTCCATATAATGCCGTATAAAGACCTTATAATCATTTCTAATTTCTAGTACTATTTGTGGTACTTTGTACCAATCTTGGGCTTTATGATAGATACAAATGGCAAGAATAGGGTGATATTTTAATATAGTTTGTTTTGAACCCATAATTGCATCTTGCTCTGCACCTTCAATATCAAGTTTTATAAAATCTACTTTTTCTTTTATTAGATTATCTAAAGTGTTTATATCTTCAGCTTGATAGTCATGGTAGCAATTATCTTTTACTTCTTGTTCTTGTATAGCCTTAATCTCTTCTTTTCCTAATCCACAGTTTATGAACTTTATATCTCTTTGATTTGGAAAGTTTTTTTTAGCAATTCCTATATGTAAATTATTTGGTTCAATACAATATATTTTATTATAGTCAGGAAATTCTTTTATTATTTGAGGAAGAGTATCTCCAATATAAGCTCCACCATCAACGAAGTTTATATTTTCAATTTTAGGAATGATATCTTTATCGAAATATTGTTCTTCATGATTATTAGTAAAACCCTCCATAAAGTCTAAATCAAATGATATTTTAAAGTTGATTACTTTAGTAAATACTTCTTTTGATTTTTCATCTTCTAATAAATCATAAGTTTGTTTGTATTTTGATTCATTTTTTAGAAAATCTTCTTTAAAATCCATAATAAAAGGAGGGTGAACTAAATCAAGTTTTGAATATTTTATAAGTGCAAGATAGTTAAAGTGTGTATATCCTAGCTCATCTAGTTTATTTTTTACTTCAAGAGGACTTCCTGATGCAGTTACAAGAATAATAGAGTCTTTAGGAACTTCTTCAATTTGTAGAATAGATTTTTTTCTAGAAGTATGAACTCTTGAAAAATCATCGATAATACCATCAACTTCAATTTGTTTTGCTACGCATTTACCAAGCTTATTGATTCCTAGAATATATTTCTTTATTTTTGAATCAGAGATAAAAAGTTCAACTAACTTTTTATCTTTTTCATTAATATAATCAAGTCCTACTAAATTCATATATTAATCTTCAAGTAAAAGTTTAAAACTTTTTTCTGTATACAGTTTTAAAGTATCACCTTTTAAAGATTTTAATTCATTTGAAAAACCAGTTTTTGTAAATAGTACAAAGATATCAGGTTCAAAACCTATTTCTTTACAAGTATTTTTTAAATTTGTAAGTTCACTTTTTTTAACTTTTGAGTTTGAATATTTACAAGAGGCTGCTATTAATTTTCCTGATGTTGTTCTTGCTATTAAATCAATATTATTGTTTTCATCCCAATATTTACCACTATTTTTTAACTTATCATCTTTATAAAGATCTGTTAGTAATTCAAGACATAATTCTTCAAAAACAAAATCTGTAAATTCAGCTTCTCTGTTTTCATAGTTTTTATAAAACTCTTCATACTTACCTTCTTTAATTCCTTTATAAATTGGAGAAATAAAAGCATACCAAAATCTTAAAAATGGAGTTGTAAATAATAGCTTTTTAGCAACTTTATTATCACCTCTTTGATTTGTGATAAAGTGTTGTGAAGCTTCAACTTCAATAACTCCACGTTCACTTAATTTTTCAACACATTTCATACCTTCTTCAAAGCTTACAAAAGCTCTTTTAAAAGATGTAGTTGTTCTTCTATCACCAAGTGCTATTCCACTTAAAATGGCTTGGTCAACATTATAACCACCTGTAAAAAGTGTAAGTTCATTTTTTAAGTATGAGTATTTGTTTAAAATTTCTTTTTCAATTAATTCTTTTAAAGGAATAGTTGTATCAATTTTTATATCTAAACCTCCAAAGATTGTGAAGTATTTAATGGCAGTTTCCATATCTTTTGGTTTGTTTTTTTCACAGAACTTTTTGAATTGTTTTTTAGTTGCATCGTCTATTAGTAAGATGGTAAATCCTTTGTATTATATTTCTATTTGTATTTTTGCAAAAAACTGTTTAAAGAGTTTGCAAATTGTTGTGAATCTTTAGCGCTAAAAGCAGCAGGGCCTTTTGTCATTTCTCCACTATCTCGTATTTCTTGCATAAGGTTTCTGTATGCAAGATACTGTTTTATATTATCTTCTGTATACATAGCACCTCTATGATCAATTGCATGTGCTTTTTTAGATATAACTCTATCTGCTAGAGGAATATCTGCTGTTATTACTAAATCATTTTCTTTTAATAGTTCAACGATTTTATTATCAGCTTCATCGGCTCCTGCTTCTACAATCATATATTTTACATATTGTGATTTTCCTATATTTATTTTTTTATTTGCTATTACAATTGTTTCAAGTTTTAATCTTTCAATTGCTCTTATAACAATAGGTTTTAAAAGGTTCGGGAAAGCATCTCCATCTATATATAATATCATAATTTTTCTCTTTTTATTTTTTGTAAATTCCGTAATCTTTGCCATTTTATTTTATTAAATTGTCTATAAATAAGTAAACATCCAATATCAAAACCAAAGTAAAAAACGCTGATTCCACTTGGTGGATTTGCACTACTTATAAATGTAATCTTATCAAACCAAACCTCTGGCCAAACCCAACATTCAAAGTATGTTCCTAAAAGTTCTAAGTAAACTATCATAAAAAACATAACAAGAAAGAAAAGTTTTGTATGTGGCTTTTTATTTAGTAAATAAATAATTACTAACATACAAATAAAACCAAATACATCATTTGCAAAGATTAACCATGCTGTTGAGTATATTATCATTAATACATAAAGTATTTTGATAACTAGCTCTTTATTCTCTTTTAAAACAGCTTCTTTTGAAATATAAAAAACTCCTGCATATATAATACTATGTCCCAAAGGAACATAAAAAGGCAGGTTTTCTAGTCTATAAGTATACATACCAAGAACAAGAGAAAAAAACACTTCACCAAAAAATGCTAAAATAAGACCATAAAGCATAAGCTTTTTTATTTTTGCAGATACTTTAAAATATATCCATATAAAAGTAATAAGTGTAATAAAATTAGCTATAAATTGACTATTAATAAATTTATTTGAAATATCTTTACTATCTAGAAAAAGTCCTAAGAAGAGTGCAAATAATACAGGTAAATAAATATGTGAATATTTATACTTATACATCAAATTCTAAATAAATCTTTTGGGTTAATATGTGCTGAATTTTTTGTTGCTTGAAATGTTAAGTTTTTGTTCACTCTTCCTACTACATAACCTTTTTTAATCCATTTACCAACCTTTAGTGTTGGTGCAATTTCATCTAAATGTGAATAAATAGTATGTAGTCCATTTTCATGTTGTATTATCACAACATTTTCAAGCATTCCTGAGTTCTTCTTTGCATATACTACTTTTCCATTTAAAACAGATACAACCTTTGCTTTTGGTCTTTTTGTCTTTAAAACAATAGATTCATTGAATAGTTTAATTTTATAAATAGGGTCATAATATGTTCCAAACTTTTTAACTACATTAAAAGATTTTAATGGAGCTATTGTTCTTTTACCTCTATATCTAACAACTTTAACACCTGAAGTAGAAGAACCTATTTTCTTTACATCCAAGTTTAAATTTTTAGCATATTTTTGGTTTCTTACTTCTGCTGTTTGAATTGTTTCTTCTTTTGCTTGCGTTTTACTTTTGCTTTTACTTTTCTTTGCATTTCTTCTTTTTTTCGCTTCTGCTTTTTTCTTTTTTAATGCAAGAAGTCTTTGAATTTTTGCTCTTCTAATTCTTTCTTTTTTTAGTTCTGCTTCTTTTAAAATATTTAAATTTGATAAAAGTTTTTTAAGTGATTCTTGCTGTTCTACAACTTTTTTTAATTCTTTTTGATATGACTTGTGTTGATCTTCTAAATTAACTAAAGACTTAGAGTGCTTATTTTTTAGAGTATTTAATGTCTTTTTTGTTTTCTTTCTTTTTTCAATATAAGAAGAGATTTTTTCAATTTTCTTTTTATTTATTTTTGTATTGTTTGTTAGTAAATCATAGTTATTATCAAGTTTTAAAATTTGATCTTTAGAATTTTCTGAAAGAATAGTATATATCTCGCTATCAATTAACTCTCCTAGCGTATTTTTAGAAGCTAATTTGAGTGCAATAGAGGTAGAAAAGTCTTCAATAATAGTATCAACTATTTGTTCTTCGTTACCTTTTTTTTCTTTTATTAAGTTTGAAGATTTTGTTCTTAGTTGAGCAAGTTTTGATTTTGATTCTTCTAATAAAACTTCATGTTCATTAATATCTGAGTTTACTTTTTTTATATCTTTTTCTAACTTAATAATATTTTTATTTTGATCTGCAATTTTATTTGCAAGAGATTTTACTTTTTGTGATGTTTGTTTCTTCTTTGATGCACTTTTATTTAAGTTACTTTTATTACTTTTAATTTTTTTATCAATTACTTGTGTTGATGAAAATGAAATACTACTAAAAATAAATAGCAGTAAGAATAATATTTTATTCATCATTTATTTTATACTTTAACAATACACCAAGTATTGTAAAAATTGAAATAGTAAAAGATAAAATAAATAGTTTAAATAGTTCATAATTTAAATCAATTTGAACATTTATTATCTCATGTAACTCAATTGGAAATAGCAAAATCATATTATTTGAAATATAATATAAGAAAGCACCAACAATTAAGAAAGCTAAAAATGAACTTATAATTGCATAGTTTAAAACAGTAGAGGCACTATATAAAACAGATGCACCATGTAATCTTAAAATTGCAATTCTAGTGCTATGTTCATGAAACCATAGTTTAATTTGTTTTGCAATTATTATAATTGCAAAAATTGTAATAATAAAAAATAGTATAAAAGAGATACTACTTAAAAGAACTAAAAGTAAATAAGTTTGATTATGGTTTTTATAAAAAACTTCTACTTTTCTTATATTTTTATTCTGAAGTAGAGTTTCTTTTATAGTTTCAAGTTCACTTGTAGTTGGGAAAACTTCTAAATATATTTGATAAAAATGCGGAAGTTTCTTTTTTAATAACTCTACTGAACTAGTAGATAGATTTGATTTTATGTCATTTATAATTTTTTCATTAGGTAAGGTTTGAATTCTTTCAACTTTTATACCTGCTAATTCATCTATGTTTTCTTTAATCAATGGTGTGTTTGTAACTATTACTATTGAATAGTCTCTTGATATTTTCTTCTTGTAATTTTCTACTACATTATCAATTAATAAATATAGTGAAAATGTAAGAAGCATCGCACATAAAGGAATTAAAAAAGCAAATATATTTTTAAGAAACTTCATATACCATACCATCCTCTAAAGATAACTGTCTAAATTTTATTCCTAAGTTTTTAGGAACTCTATGTGTTACAACAACTATTGTAATTCCAAGTTGTTCATTTGCACCTTTTAATAAATTCCATACAACTTCAGCTGAATAATCATCAAGATTTCCTGTTGGTTCATCTGCAATGATTATTTTTGGATTATGTGCTAAAGCTCTTGCAACTGCAACTCTTTGTTGCTCTCCACCACTTAATTCGTTTGGATAATATCCCGCACGATGTGATAGTTTTACATGTGATAGTAGTTTTTTAGCTTGGTCTTTTGATATTTCATTTGAATAGCCATTAATTTTTAATGGAATCATAATATTTTCTTCAATTGTATATTCATTTACAAGTTTATAGTCTTGAAAAATTACTCCAATATCTTTTCTTAAAACTCTAAGTCTTTTCCCTTTTATACCAAAAACTTCAACACCATCAATTTTTAAACTACCATGTTTTAATGGAATTTCTCCATAAAAAGATTTTAATAAAGTAGATTTCCCACTACCTGAATTTCCACCAATAAAGATGAATTCTTTTGGTTTAATAGAAAAGTTTCCTTTTTTTATAATATATTTATTATCATCATAAGATAAGTATATATTTTTAGCTTCAAGCATTAGTTTAGAATCTCTTTTAGCTTTTTATGAGCTTTAATATTTGAGCTTGTTGGAAGAGGTGAACCTTGATAG
This sequence comes from Arcobacter peruensis, assembly GCF_003711085.1. Lineage (NCBI taxonomy): Bacteria > Pseudomonadati > Campylobacterota > Epsilonproteobacteria > Campylobacterales > Arcobacteraceae > Arcobacter > Arcobacter peruensis. The sequence continues at coordinate 764,471 of NZ_CP032363.1, read as the reverse complement.
TAATCTAATTTACCATTTCTAATTATTATATATTTACTTACAGGTCTATCAAAATTACCCATTGTAATTTGAATTAAACCAGAATTTTCTTCATTTAGAATTGTAAATAAATCCTCAATATGTACAAAGAAATCTTTTTCTACAATTGATTTTGTAGGAAGTTTTGATATCTTTTCTTCATAATTGATTTCAAAATCAAAAGTAAAATCTTTTTCGATTACAAGTGCTTTATCTTCTGTATGAGATAATAAAACGACATCATAAATGTTTTTACCTTGTTTTTTCCATCTATCTTCATATTTACTTGAAATTTCTAAATCTTTGTTTATGTCAATTGTAATTTTTCCAGTAGGCAAGTTTGTTAATAACTCAGTACAATAATCAAAATACTTTCTACTATCAGTTCTAAGCTCAAGCGTACCTTCAACTTTTAAAACTCTTAATGCTTCATTTATAAACTCATTTGAATAGATTCTTCTATGAGGTTTTTTATCCCAAGGAACAGGGAAGTGTACGAATATTCTTCCTACTTTATTTGAATCAATAAATTCCATGAAAAGTCTTGCATCATAATTTACAATCAATACATTTGTTATATCTTGCATTTTCATTTGTTTTAAAGCTTGTTCAATTGATGGAGTATGAATTTCTAAACCAATAAATTGAATATTAGGATTATTTTTTGCTTGATGTAAAAGATGCCTTCCGCTACCAAATCCAACTTCAATTTGTATTTCTTTATCTGTTTGAAATTCATCAACAAAATAGTTGATATCTTTTAAAAACTCTTTTTGAGGTGGAGCTTTTTGATGAATACTATGAGTATTTGAAAATACAATTGTTGGTTTAATAGAATCTGTATATGCATTTAATGCATCCTTTACAACAGTAATAGGTGCAACTCTTGTTATCTTGTCGATTTTGATCATTTGATCATCATCTTTATCTTTTAGTGTTAATAAAAAATCTTTGTTTTCATTTTTAACTGCAATTTTATATTCAGTATTTCTTTGGTGTGAGGTAAAGTTATATGATTTTGCAATAAATTTAAAATCTACACCATCTTTTGAAGATGGTGTATTAATTAATTCTGCTTTGTTAAATACAATATGAGGCATATTCTAAAACTACTTTTTTACAGATATTTTTGGAAGAATTAATGATGCATCATCAGTTTTTTCAGACATTAATCCATAAGTATCATTTGCTTGAATTGAATATCTATATTCAACTCCTGTTATAATATTATTATCTTCAAATCTTGTATCTCTAACATCTGTAAACTTTTCAGTTTTTGATTCGAAGAAATTTAACATTGTTTTTTTATAAACATTATATGAAATAGCTCTATTATCAGCAGCTGTCCAATTTAAAATTGCTTTTGAACCTTGAATTTGAGCTAATGTAATAGTTGGTTTCCCTGGTTTATTTAAACTAGTACCTTTAACTGCATCAATTTTTGATGAACTTTTTAAGTTGTCTTTATCAACTGCTATTACTTTATAAAAATACTCTTTTCCATCTTCATCAACTTTATCAGTGTAAACAAAAGTATTTTTATTAACTTCTTTTACTTTTGAAAAACCAAAAGATTTAATAGAACTTCTATGAATTTCATATTTTAATACATCATGTGTTGATGATGCGTCCCAAGATACTAATATTTTTTTAGGTTCAGTTGTTGTTGCTGCTAAGTTTTGAACACCCATTGGTAAAGCTTTTGTTTTAGCTGTTACAACTTCACTAGGCTTTGTTGAAACATCTTCAAAAGTATAAGCAGTAACTCTATATTTAAAAGTTTCATTATTATCTAAACTATCATCGATATATTCAGATTGAAGTCTTCCTTTTACTTTTTCTTCAGTATTCCATTCATTTAGTGTTGAGTTGAATTTTTCAATTTTATAATATTCAACTCTTAAATCAGGATGCGGTCTCCAAATAACTTTAATTCTATTTGGTAAATCTGATAATGCTTGAACAAAACTAACAGGAACTATTCTTGGTAGAGTTTGTGTTATGTATGCACTTGTAGTATTTGATTCTACGCCATTAGCAGCTTTAGAAGAAATTTGGTAAACATATTTTGTATTTGGTTCAAGTTCCGTATCAACGAAATGAGTAGCATATTTATTTTTTACAGTATCAATAAGCTTAAGTCTTCTACCATCTTTGTGCATATTAGCTCTGTAAAAATTATAACCAATAACTCTAGGATCTTCTACTTTTTTCCATTCAAAAGCAATTGCTGTCATATCAGAAATTGATTTTAATGTTGTGTTGTCAATAATTTCTAGTGTTTCATCAATTTTTGGTTTTGCTGGTGTATTTAAATTATTGTTTAAGTTATTACAACCACTAAGTAAAAGAAGTAAAGCTGTTAATGATGTTGTTTGCATCAATTTTGTCATGTATGTTCTCCATTTGAAAATGTTTTTTTAAAAATTCATTCATGTCATCTGGTAAATCCGCTTTAAATGTCATTAACTCTCCGCTTCTTGGATGAATTAAATACAGATTATATGCATGTAAATAAAATCTATTTATTGTATTTAAATCGCCCTTAAAACCATATAAATTATCACCGAGTATGTGCCTATTCATCGAACTTAAGTGAACTCTTATTTGATGAGTTCTACCTGTGAATAATTTCGCTGCAATTAATTCAAAATTTTCATTTTTTGATAGATCAATTTTTTTAAATGCTGACTTTGCATTTCTTCCATTTTCTTCAATTGACATTTTAAGTCTATTATTTGCATTTCTTCCAATTGGTTTATCTACTATTACATCATCTTTTAAAGGTAAATCAGTAATAGCAAGGTAATATCTACCCATTGTTTTATCTTGCAATTGTTCTGATAAAAGTGCGTGTGCTTCGTTTGTCTTTGCAACAACCATAACGCCAGTTGTTCCTTTATCTAGTCTATGAACAATTCCATGTCTTTCTTCGCCACTAATAGTGGAAAGGGATATTTTTTTCAATTTTAACCAATCAACTAGTGTTGCATCTTTTACACTTGGTGCATCATGAATTGTTAAATTTGCAGGTTTATTTAATACTAAAATATCTTCATCTTCATAAATTATTTTTACATCTTTGCCTTCTAAAGATTTCTTAATAAATTCTTCATCTTTTACTGGATTTATTTCTGCTTGTGGAAAATGAACATCGATTATTTGATTTTCTTTAAGTTTTAAACCTGATTTTACAACAGTTTTACCATCTACTTTTACAAACTCTTTTTTTATAAGTTGTTCTATTTGATTTCTTGAAGCATCAATTTGTGATGCTAAGAATTTATCTAATCTATTTGCTTCTTGAACAATAAAATTTTTATACATTTTTAGATACTCTTTCACTATGCGTTTATTTGATAAGAGAATTATTTCCCATTTTGATTATTTGTTAATACTTTTTGTTTTACCTTTGATATATTTATCATATCATCTAATTAGTGAAACAAATGAAATATTAGCGAATAAACAATTAATATACTTTACACTTTCATTTTTTGCTTTTATTATAGTATTTATTTTACCAATTAGAAAAAAACTTCGATGGATTCCTTTTCTTTATTGGCTAGGAATCTTTCTTTTAATTGCAGTTGAATTCTGGGGTGTTACAAAACTAGGTGCTAAAAGGTGGCTTCCTTTACCTATTTTAAATACAACAATGCAGCCTTCTGAACTAATCAAACCTATATACATTTTGATGCTTGGGTATTTAATTCATAATAGACCTCCACCAAAAAATGGTTATGGTTTTAACGATTTTGTGTATTTTTCTTTTTATATATTATTACCTTTTGTTTTAATTGCTAAAGAGCCTGATTTAGGTACTGCATTAGTATTATTACTTGTGGGTTATGGAATTTTATTTATTGTTGGAGTTAATTGGAAAATTTGGACTTCTATACTTTTAGTTATTGGAATATCATCACCTTTTATTTATACATATTTAATCAAAGATTATCAAAAGAAAAGAATAAAAGATTTTATTTCTGAAAAACCAAGTTATCACGTACAACAATCAATCATCGCAATTGGTTCAGGTGGTTTAGTTGGAAAATTAAGTGAAGAAGCAACACAAACACAGCTAAAGTTTTTGCCTATTGCTACAAGTGATTTTATTTTTGCATATTTTGTTGAAAGATACGGATTTTTAGGTGCAATTGGATTAATCTTTTTATATGGATTATTAATAGCTCATTTGCTAACTTTAAATTATTACTTTAAAGATGATTACGTCATCCGGGTATTTGCCTCAGGATTGGGGCTATTACTGTTTTTTAATATGAGTGTAAATATTTTAATGGTTATTGGTTTTGCACCTGTAGTTGGTCTTCCTTTACCTTTATTTTCATATGGGGGAAGTTCTTTTATTAATTTTATTGTGATTTTTGCAATTTTGGAGAACTTATTAGCCTTTAGATATATGGATTTATATAATTATGAAAGAAAACTATAAAAAGCCTTTACAGGCTTTTTATTATTCTATTATTTCTAAGATTCTTTCGATTCTTTGAAGATTACCTTCTAAAACTAAATTATCATTATTTTCCTCATAGGCATTTTGATTAAAAAGTAATAGTTCTTCTAATTTTCTTTTTATTTGTAACTCTTTTTCATTTATGTTTTTTGTTTCAAAATCTTTTTCAAGTTTGTAGCTTAGATTTGAATTGACTTCAAGTAAAAAACTTAAAGAGTATTCAACTTCTTCGCCTTCATAATAACTTCTATTTATAATAAAATGATCAGATGAAAAGCTAATATCATCCATTTCTCTTGAAAGATAAGCCATTTTAACTAGACCTTTTATATTATTAATTAAATCTTCTTTGAAATAAATTTCATCTAATTTATCTAAAATATCCATCACTTTTTTTAAGTCAAATTCACTTAAAAGTTTTTCTTGTATTTGTTCTAAATTCATTTTTTATAAAACCTTTTAATTTTCATTTCTTAGTATTTCTCTAAGAATTTCTAAGTCATAAATACTTTTACCACAACTTAATTTATTTGTTATTATATTTGTAAATTTTTCTTCATTTTTATCAACATAAGTATAATCTAATACATAATCCTTTTTCAAAAGTTTTAATGTGTTTTCATCTTCACAAAGAGAGTCTTGAACTTGTGATTTAAACTTATTTATATTTAGTTTTGAATTTGCTTCAATATTATCAAGTAAATAAGTATAATAAATATTCTTCTCTTTTATATCAATATTAATCAAATAACTAAAAGAATCAACTTTTAAAGGAAGACTCTTTTTGAAGTTATTTATTTCACTTTTTATTGCATAATCTTCAAAAAAATAAACTCTTAATAAATCATAAGCTTGAAATAATGAGAAGAAAAGATTTATTGTTATAATTACTCTTGCTAAAAAAGACCAAAGTTTATTACCAATATAGTTTAAGGCACTTTTTTGTACTGCTATAAAAATAAATATAGAATATATAAAAATTAAAAAATAAATAGTGATACTAAAAAACATTTCACTATTATTTCTATGAAATTCTACTTCATTAAAACTATTATCAATAAAAAAGTTAATCATAAGGCTTATAAATACAAACCATAACCAAAAAGTTATACTTAAGCTAATTTTTCCTTTTATTAGTTTCTTTAAATATGATTCTTCTGTAATCATTTTGTCCCTTTAATAATATCTATATCGTACATTAAATCTTAGTTTAGTTGTTGTTTTTGGTTTAGGATAATCTTTATACGCTATTTGAATTAATCTTAATGTATATTTATCAAATACTTCATATCCAGATGAATTTATAATCCTCAAGTTCGAAATATCTCCATTTGGATGGAATAAAAATTCAACTACATTTTTTCCAGATAATCTTCTTTGTATTGCTAGTTGTGGATATCCTAATCTTGTTAACACTCTTTGTGTTATTACTTGAAAACTATTGAAATTTTTCTTTATAAAAGCTTTTTGAACTTTTGTAAATGTTTCAAACTCTTTACCGTATAATTTTTGAATATCATCTAATATTCTTTTATCAATAGGATCAGGTTGTGATAAAAAGTCTTCTAAAGTTCTATTTTTTACAGCTTGTAATTTTTTCTTTGACGGTAACTTTGTTACTCTTTTTTTATCATAAGTAATCTTTTTAGGTGCTTTAACTAATTTTTTTGCTACTTTTTTTGTTATAGGTCTTTTTTTCGTAACTTTTTTTACTCTTTTTTTAACAATTTTTCTTTTTTCAAGAAGTTTGGGTTTTGTAACTTTAGCTTTAAGAATTTCTTTTTTGACAATTTTCTTTTCTTTTTTAATTTTTGCAAAAATAACATTTGCTTTTTTCTCTTTTTTTATTTCATTTTTAACTACTTCTTGCTTTTTTTGAAGTTCATAATCATTGAATATAAATAAATGTAAAGATATTGAAATAATAAAGCTAAGTATAATAAGTTTCATAACGTGATTATAGTAGAATAACGCTAATAGAAAATTAATAGGAATATAAATGTTTGATAATTCAATAAAAGCATATACTCAAGCTTGTGAAGTAATACCAGGTGGTGTTGATTCTCCCGTTCGTGCATTCAAAAGTGTTGGAGGAACTCCACCTTTTATAACTAAAGGAAAAGGTGCATATATTTATGATGTAGATGACAATAAATACTTAGATTTTGTACAATCATGGGGACCTTTGATATTTGGTCATTGTGACAGTGATGTTGAAGAAGCTGTTATTAAAACTGTTAAAAATGGTTTGTCTTTTGGAGCTCCAACAGAACTTGAAACACAATTAGCACAAGAAATTGTTGATATGTATGATTATATTGATAAAGTTAGATTTGTAAGTTCTGGAACTGAAGCTACAATGTCTGCAATTAGATTAGCACGTGGTGTTACACAAAAGAATGATATTTTAAAATTTGAAGGATGTTATCACGGACATTCTGATTCATTACTTGTTCAAGCAGGTTCTGGCTTAGCTACTTTTGGAACTCCAAGTTCTCCTGGTGTTCCAGCTGATTTAACTAAACATACTTTAGTTTGTGAATACAATAATATTGAAAACTTAAAAAAATGTTTTGAAGATTCAAATGATATTGCTTGTATTATTATTGAACCAATTGCAGGGAATATGGGATTAGTTCCAGCTACTGAAGAATTTTTAAGTGCTTGTAGAGAATTATGTGATAAAAATGGTGCTTTATTAATTTATGATGAAGTAATGACAGGGTTTAGAGTTTCTTTAACAGGAGCTTCTGGAATAGTTGCTGCAAAGCCAGATATTATTACTTTTGGTAAAGTAATTGGTGCAGGAATGCCAGTTGGTGCTTTTGCAAGTTCTTGTGAAATCATGAATTATCTTTCTCCAGATGGTGCAGTTTATCAAGCAGGAACTTTAAGTGGAAACCCAGTTGCAATGACAGCAGGATTAACAAACCTTAGAAAATTAAAAGCAAATCCAAATGTTTATACTGAACTTAATAATAAAGCTTTACGATTAGTAAATGGCTTAAAAGAAGTTGCAAGTGCAAATAACATTCCTTTACAAGTAAATACTAGAGGTTCTATGTTTGGTTTCTTCTTTTGTGAAGAACAACCTTTTAATATCAAACAAGTAGCAAAATGTGATTTTGATAGATTTGCTAAATTTCATCATGAAATGTTAAAAAAAGGTTTCTATTTTGCTTGTTCACAATATGAAGCAGGTTTTATATCAACTGTTATGACAAATGACGATATTGATGAGTGTATTAGTGCAGCATCAGAAGTAATGAAAAGTTTATAAAAGGAATAAAATGATTAGTTTTAAAAATGTTGAATTAGTAAAAAAAGCAAATATTTATTTTGATGGTAATGTTACAAGTAGATCATTTATTGATGGAAATGGTGAAAGTAAATCTTTAGGTATTATGATGCCTGGAACTTATAACTTTGGAACACAAGAAGCTGAGTTAATGGAAATTTTAGCAGGTGAGGTTGAAGTTAAACTAGCAGGTGAGGATACTTGGAATACATACACAGCTGATACTTCTTTTAGTGTAATTGCAAATTCAAACTTTGATATTAAAGTGAAAACAATAACTGATTATTGTTGTTCATATATTAAATAGGTTTCAAGATGGCAAATAAAGAAGAAAAAATTACTCCAAAACATAGAGATAAACTTGAAGCTTTAGATAATTTATCTTTAGGTATTTCAATGGTAGCAGCAGTTGCTATTGGTTTTGGAATTGGATATGGATTAAAAGCACTTTTTGAAATTGATTGGTTATTGTGGCTTGGAGTATTTTGGGGAATAGCAGCAGCTGGTCTTAATGTATATAGAGCTTATAAACGAGCTCAAAAATCTTATGAGGGTATGGAAGATGACCCTAGATATTCTTATAGAGCTAAACATGGGGATAAGAAATACGACGACGATGAAGATTAATCAATCTATTAAAAATTTTGCACTAGTATTTATTGTACTTGATCTTTGTTTGATTATTTATGCTTTAGTATTTAATACACCAATATGGTTGTTAAATACTCAAGTAGCTTTTGTCTCATCATTACTTATTACTATTGCTTCTTTTTTATCTTATAGAAAAAATATAAATAGAAGACTTTCAAATCTTGATTTATCAAAAGAAATTAAAACTCAGAGTAGGGATAAAGTTGATGAAATAGATGATCCTTATGATTTATATACTGAATATGAAGAAGTTCCAGAAGAAGAATTAACACCTGAAAAGATAAAAGAGATTATTACTGAGGAAAAGTCTAAAGTAAAAAAGAATTCGGTTAAAAATACTATCTTTTCTGCAACAGGTTTTTTATCAATATATAGAATTTTAGGTTATGGAACATTAATATTTGGTTTCTTTGCTTTAAATAATAATAAGCTATTTATTCCAATAGCTTTTATAATTGGATTAGGAATTGTTCCTATTGGAGTATTATTCTCAAAGCTTTTAGAGAAAAAATAAAAGCTTTGAAAGATTAATATTAAATAACTAGTGGTAAATCTATACTTATTTTATTTTCATTACATGTTAAAATAAAAGAGCTATCTTCTTTATATTGAAGAAGTTCTTTTATTGCATTTTTATTAGATGTTATTTCAACTGCAATTAATGAATACTTTTTCCCATCAATTCTAATATATTCTCCAATTTTAAGTAAAATAGAACATTCAATACTATCCGAGCCATCAAAAGCATCAAATACTTGATTTAATGTTTTTATAAATAAACTTGCATCAAGTTTAAATTCAGGAATTGAAGGGTCATAATTTTTAGAATAAGTAGTATTCGTTTTAATTTTATTTGTAGAAATTGCTAAATCTACAAGTGTAAAAATATTTGTACTATTTATATTTTTTATATTAAGAGTTGATTCTTTCTTTACCATTGCACTTTTATAAAGTTTCATATGAATTTCATCTTCATTATCATATTTAACAGTAATTGCATAAAATGTATAATTTTGCATACTTATGTCAATATATGAAGTTTGTGCTCCAAAAGATTTTGGAGCATACTGTAAAGCCATATCATAAAGCTCTTTTGGTTTTATTCTATTTAATAAAAACTGAGCTTCTGAATTACTAAATAAAATCTTCGACGTAGAAGAAAAAGTGATAATAGGGTTTAAGTCTAGCTCAACCCAATCTTCAAAAAAATCCATTTTCTAACTTTCTACGTAATTCTTAAGGTTTTTACCAACTTTTGGATGCTTTAACTTCTTAATAGCACTAGATTCAATTTGTCTTACTCTTTCTCTTGTAACTGAAAGTTCTTTTCCAATTTCTTCTAATGTTCTATCACTAGCATCATGCATAAGTCCAAATCTCATTCTAACAACGGCTTGTTCTCTTTCATTAAGTTGAGCTAAGATTTGATCAATTTGACCTTGTAAATCTTCTTTCATAATATTATCAACAGGAGTTGGAGCTTTTTCATCAGGAACAAAATCACCAAATTTACCATCATCATCAGAACCAATAGGTGCTTCAAGTGATACAGGCTCTTTAGTAATTTTAATTACTTGCTTAACTTTATCAACAGGTAATCCAACTTCTTTAGAAATTTCTTCAACATCTGGCTCTTTACCATTTTCTTGAATACCTTTTCTAATAATTTTATTAATTCTATTAATAGTTTCAATCATATGTATTGGAATTCTAATAGTTCTAGCTTGATCCGCAATTGCTCTAGAAATTGCTTGTCTAATCCACCATGTTGCATAAGTAGAGAATTTGTATCCCTTTTTATACTCAAATTTATCAACAGCTTTCATTAAACCAATATTACCTTCTTGAATTAAATCTAGGAATGGTAAACCTCTATTTGTATATCTTTTTGCAATAGATACAACAAGTCTAAGGTTTGATTTTGCCATTCTTGTTTTAGATTTATCAGTAATATCTTTACCACGTTTAATTTGCTCTAATACATCTTTAAGTTCTTCTGGTTCTAAATCAAAACCATCTTTAGAAGCTTCTGCTGTTTGAAAAAGTTTTTTGATTTCCATATATGTAGAAACCATAGTTGCTTCAGGAACCATAGTAGTAATTTGTACTTTTGTTAAATTTACAATATTATCTAAAATCTTTTGGTGATTTTGTAATAAAGTATCATTAAATAAAGGTAATTTATACTCTAATCTTTTAAGCTCATGCTCAAATCCTGTATCAGATTTAAGTGCAGTTTCCATAGCTTTTACAATTTCAGTAATTAGTTTAGACGTAGGTCCAAGGTCTAATAATGCTTCTTTTAAGATTCTTTTTTTGAAAGCAATTGCTAAGTTGTGTTGCATTTGGTCAGCATCTTCTTCAGATTTTGCAGTCTCTTTTGTTAAGAATTTAAGCCAATCTTTTTTTGCTTTTTCTAGTATTTTGAAAGCATCAACAATAGTTTGTGCTCTTTTATCAAGTTTCTTTTGTTTTTTCCCATCTGCTTTATCATCATCAGAATCATCAGTTTCTGTTTTATCATCATCAGATGAATCATCAGAATCTTCATCGTCAAAGTTTCTGAATAATTCTTTTACTTTTCTTTCTCTATTTACTAAAGGTTCTTTGTACTCTAAAATAAAATCTATTAAGTATGGTACATAACAGATTGCATCAAGAATTACATCTTCACCCATTTCAATTTTTTTAGAAATTTCAATTTCTTCTTCTTTAGTAAGTAAAGGAATTTGTCCCATTTCTCTTAAGTACATTCTAACAGGAGAATCAGATCTAGACCATTCTAATAATTCTTTATTTTTCAGAAGATCATAAACATCATCTTCATTCATTATTAGTTTTTCTCTTTGTTCTTTTCTCTTCTTAGCTTCTTCTGCATTCATTCTTTTTGCTTGTTCTTGCGAACTAATTACAGTAACGTTATATAATTGTATGAAAGCTAAAAGTTTTTTTACATTAGCACCCGATGGTGCTTTTGGAAATATTTTAATGATTTTTTCATAAGTAAGAATAGAGTCTTTGTACTCTTTAACCGTTTGTTCAATTGCTTTATTTAAATCTTTTGCGCTCATATATCGAACATCCTCTTTTTAAAATAGATGGATATTATACCCAAAAGAGCTGAAATTTCGATTAGTTTAGTTTATTTAATCAAAAATTACTAAAGTATTAGATAAAATGCATCTTTTAAAAAATAATTCTTTGAAAATATAGAAAAATTTATTGAAGACCAAGGATACAAAATATGAATAAAATTACTGGAAAAGTATGGAATTTTGGAGCTAACATCGATACTGATGTTATTATTGCTGCTAGATATTTAAATAGTTCAGATCCAGAACATTTAGCAAAATATGTAATGGAAGATGCAGACCCTGAATTTCCTAATAAGTTACAAAGAGGTGATATTATAGTTGCTGGTGAAAACTTTGGATGTGGTTCAAGTAGAGAACACGCTCCTATTGCTTTAAAAGCTGCTGGTGTTGCTGCTGTTGTTGCACCATCTTTTGCAAGAATCTTTTATAGAAATGCATTTAATATGGGATTACCTATTTTTGAACTTCCAGAATCTTTAGAAATTAAAGAGGGTGAAAAGATTAGTATTAATTTAGACAATGGTGTTATTACTAATGAAACAAATAATAAAGAATATAAATTCACTCCAATTCCTCCATTCATGCAAGAATTAATTGCAAGTGGTGGATTAATTAATTATGCAATTGAAGAAATGGCAGAAGGAAAATAAATGAAAAAGTATAATATATCTGTAATTAAAGGTGATGGAATTGGTCCTGAGATTGTTGATGAAGCAATTAAAGTTCTTGATGCAGTTTCAGGTGCTTGTGATTTTACATTAGATTATGAAGAATATTTAATGGGTGGAATTGCAATTGATGAAACAGGTGTTCCTTTACCTCCTGAAACTGTTCCTGGTGTATTAGCATCAGATGCTTGTTTATTTGGTTCAATTGGTGGTGAGAAATGGGATGATTTACCAAGAGAGTTAAGACCTGAAACTGGACTTTTAAAATTAAGAGAAGAGTTAGGTGTTTATGCAAACTTAAGACCTGCAATTGTTTATGACGAATTAGTAAATGCATCAACTTTAAAGCCTGAAGTAATTCAAGGTTGTGATATTATGGTAGTTCGTGAGCTTATTGGTGGTATATATTTTGGTCAACCAAGAGCAAATGATGGGCAAAAAGCATACAATACAATGGTATATACAAAAGATGAAATTATCAGAATTGGTAAACAAGCTTTTGAATTTGCTATGAAAAGAGATAAAAGAGTTTGTTCTGTTGATAAAGCTAATGTTTTAGAAGTTTCTCAATTATGGAGAGATACAATGAATGAATTATCAAAAGATTATCCTGCTGTTGAATTAACTCATATGTATGTTGATAATGCTGCTATGCAACTTGTAAGAAATCCAAAACAATTTGATGTTATTGTAACTGGAAATATCTTTGGTGATATTTTATCTGATACAGCTTCAATGGTTGTTGGATCAATTGGATTATTACCATCTGCTTCATCTGGAGATAAAACAGCTGTTTATGAACCAATTCATGGTTCAGCTCCTGATATTGCAGGACAAGGAATTGCAAATCCAATTGCTACAATTGAATCTGCTGCTATGATGCTTAGATACTCTCTTGGAGAAGAAAAAGCTGCAGATATGATTACAAATGCAATTAAAAATGTATTAAAAGATGGATATAGAACTAAAGATTTAGCTGAATTTGATGCTAAAGAAGTTTTAACTACTACAGAAATGGGTGATGTAATCGCCAACTATATAAACAAATAATAAAGAAGGATACTCCTTCTTTATTCCTCTAAAGATGTTTTCTTAAAAAATAACTTATTTTATTGTAATTAATAATCTTTTATGTTAGAATGTAAAAAAGCCTAACTAGGAAATCAGATTATGAATGAAAAAAAATATAGATTAGTAACACGAAGTGACATGGATGGACTTGTATGTGGTACTTTATTAAAATATCTAGATATTATTGATAAAATTGAGTTTGTACACCCAAAAGACATGCAAGATGGAAAAGTTGAAGTAACTTCTAATGATATTACAACTAACCTTCCTTATGTAGAAGGTGTGAATCTAGCTTTCGATCATCACTATTCTGAAACACTAAGAAATGAAAAGAAAGATAATCATATAATTGACCCGGATGCTAACAGTGCAGCTCAAGTTGTTTTTGAATATTATGGAGGTGATGATAAATTTCCTGGATATTTCACTGCAATGATGAATGGAGCAAATAAAGCAGATTCTGCAGATTTTACTGAAGAAGAGATTCTAAGTCCAAGAGGCTGGCCAATGTTAAGCTTCTTAATGGATTCTAGAACTGGTTTAGGAAGATTTAGAGAATTCAGAATTTCAAATTATCAATTAATGATGGATTTAATTGATTATTGTGCTAAACATAATATTGATGAAATCTTAGAATTAGAAGATATAAAAGAAAGAATTGACTTATATTTTAAATATGAAGATCAATTTAAAGAACAATTAATAAGATGTACTACTATTAAAGATAATTTACTAATTATTGATTATACAAATGAAGAGATTATTTATCCTGGAAATAGATTTATGATTTATGCAATGCATCCTGAAATAAATATATCTATTCATAAAGTTTGGGGTAAAGATAAACAAAATATTGTATTTAGTACTGGAAAATCAATTATAAATAAAAGCTCGAAAACAAATATTGGAGAATTAATGCTTTCATATGGTGGAGGAGGGCATAAAGCTGCTGGTGGATGTCAAATAGACATTGATAAAGCTGATACAGTTTTAGAAGAGTTAATTAAAAAAATTAATGAAGATGGTTAAAAATTAAATAAAAAGCTTATAGCTTTTTATTTAACTCTTCATAAAACTTATCAAAAGATGGTAAGTCAAGTTTTGCAACTCTCTGAAGTTTTCCCCACATAGGTTCAGGAAAATATGAATCTTCTTCAAATCTTGCCATAATATGAAAATGCACATGAGGCATATAGTTTCCAAATGATGCAATATTTATTTTTTTTGGTTTGAAATATTCTAACATCTGTTTTTCAATAATATCAAGACATCTAAATATTTCTAATTTTGTTTCATTATCACATTGAGAGAATTCTTTTATTTCTTTATTTGTAAAAATCTTTAGCCATGGAATTTCACTATTTTCTATTTCTATTTTAATTAATTCATTTTTATATATTATTGACATTTCTTACCTTTTATAATTTATGAAATTCTACTATAAGCTTTATTAAACTACTTAAATACTATATATTAACCTTCCTTTAAGTAAAAATTAAATATAATCCAAATCCATTTTACAACCATAAAAGAAGTTTTTATAAAATGTTTTGTGTTTTATAAAGAGTTGGATGAATGTATTAGGAATGTACTTGATCGTTCAGTCCTGTTGTAATATTGGCAAAATACACAAAAAAAGAGGGACGACTTATGAAAGTTAGAGCTTCAGTAAAGAAGATGTGTGACAAATGTAAAATTGTCAAAAGAAGAGGTGTCGTAAGAGTGATTTGCGAAACTAAAAAACACAAACAAAGACAAGGATAAGACACATGGCAAGAATCGCAGGTGTTGATTTACCAAATAAAAAAAGAATGGAATATGCTTTAACGTATATTTTTGGAATAGGGTTACATAACTCAAGATTAATTTTAGATGCTGTTGGAATCGATAAAGATAAAAGAGCTCACGAATTAACTGAAGATGAAGCTGCAGCAATTAGACAAGAATTACAAAAAAACTATATGGTTGAAGGTGATCTTAGAAAAAAAGTTGCTATGGATATTAAATCATTAATGGACTTAGGTTCTTATAGAGGTTTAAGACATAGAAAAGGTTTACCATGTAGAGGGCAAAAGACTAAGACTAATGCTCGTACTAGAAAAGGTAAAAAGAAAACTGTTGGCGCAGCAGCGAAGTAAGGATAACTAATGGCAAAAAGAAAAGTTACTAGAAAAAAAATTGTAAGAAAAAATATTGCTGACGGTATCGTACATATTGCGGCTACTTTCAACAATACTATGGTTACAGTTACAGACAGCGTTGGAAATGCAATTGCATGGTCATCAGCTGGAAACTTAGGTTTCAAAGGTTCTAAAAAATCTACTCCATTTGCTGCGCAAGCTGCTGTTGAAGATGCTGTTGCTAAAGCTATGGAACATGGAATCAAAAACGTTGGTATCAAAATTCAAGGACCAGGATCTGGTAGAGACACTGCAGTTAAAGCTGTTGGTGCAATTGAAGGTATCAGAGTTACATGGTTAAAGGATGTTACACCATTACCACATAATGGTTGTAGACCTCCTAAAAGAAGAAGAGTGTAAGGAGTAGTTATGGCAAGATATAGAGGACCAGTAGAAAAAATCGAGAGAAGACTTGATGCAGACCTTGGATTAAAAGGTGAGAGAAGACTTAACGGAAAATCTGCTTTAGAAAAAAGACCATTTGCTCCAGGACAACACGGACAAAGAAGAACTAAAATTTCTGAGTACGGTTTACAATTAAGAGAAAAGCAAAAAGCTAAGTTCATGTATGGTGTTTCTGAAAAACAATTCAGAAAATACTTTAAAAAAGCTTCTACAAACGAAGGTAATACAGGATCTAACTTAATTACATTAATTGAGCAAAGATTAGATAACGTTGTTTACAGAATGGGATTTGCTACAACTAGAGCAAATGCTAGACAATTTACAACACACGGTCACGTTTTAGTTGACGGTAAGAAAGTTGATATTCCTTCTTACGTTGTAAAACCAGGACAAAAAATCGAAATCAAAGAAAAATCTAAATCTAACCCACAAGTTGTTAGAGCTTTAGAATTAACTAATCAAACTGGTATTGTTGATTGGGTTGATGTAGATACAGCAAAAGCATTTGGTATTTTTACTAGAGTTCCTACAAGAGAAGAAGTAGTTATTCCAGTTGAAGAAAGATTAATCGTAGAGTTATATTCTAAGTAATAAATAAAGGTAGCCAATGAAAAAGTTTGCAGACACACCGTTTTTACCAACAGAAGTTGAAATCGAAACTATCAATGATAATGAAGCAAAGATTTCTGCATATCCATTTGAAAGTGGTTTTGCAATAACTTTGGCACACCCTTTAAGAAGACTTCTTCTTAGTTCTTCAGTTGGTTACGCACCAATTGCAGTAAAAATTGAAGGAGCTTCTCACGAGTTTGACTCGTTAAGAGGGATGCTAGAAGATATAGCTATTTTTATTATTAACCTTAAGAATATTAAGTTTAAAATTAATGGTGATGAAGAACAAGTAGTAGTAGAATATTCTTTTGATGGACCAAAAGAAATTAAAGGTGAAGACTTAATCAACTCTGATGTTGAAGTAGTTTCTCCAGATGTTCACTTAGCTACAATTAACTCGGATTGTAATTTAACATTCTCTGTTATTATTCAAAAAGGTATAGGTTATATGCCTTCTGAAGATATTAGAGAAATTGTTGGACCAGATTATATTCCAGTAGATGCTTTCTTTACACCAGTAAAAAAAGTAGTTTATGATATTGAAAAAATGTTAGTTGAAGATAATCCTAACTTTGAAAAAGCTGTATTTAATGTACAAACAAATGGACAAATTTCTCCAATAACTGCTTTTAAAGAAGCTGTTTCTGTTATGTATTCTCAAATGTCAGTATTTAATAAAGTATTTGATTTATCAGAAGTAACAGTTAGTGATGCAGGTGAAGAGCCAGTAGAACTAAAAGATTTAGTTGTCAAAATTGATGACTTAAATTTAAGTGCTAGATCATTCAACTCTTTAGATAGAGCTGGATTAAAATTCTTAGGTGAATTAGTACTTATGAGTGAAGTTGAAGTAAAAAATATCAAAAACCTTGGGAAAAAATCTTATGATGAAATTGCTGAAAAGCTTGAATCACTTGGTTTCCCAGTTGAAGATACACTTCCAGAAAACGTTGCTTCTGCATTAAGAAGAAAATTAGAGCAACTTAAAGCATAATTAAGGGTTTAGAAGATGAGACATAAGCACGGATATAGAAAGTTAAGTAGAACTTCTTCTCATAGAAAAGCATTGTTAAAAAACATGGCAATTGCAATTATCGAAAGAGAAAAGATTGAAACAACTGTTCCAAAAGCAAAAGAATTACAAAGATATATTGAAAGATTAGTAACTACTGCTAGAAATGCAGATTTAAATACTCATAGACAAGTATTTGCAGCATTACAAAGTAAAGAAGCTACTAAAAAATTAATAAACGAAATTGCACCTAAATACGAAGGTAGAAACGGTGGATATACTTCAATTATTAAAACAAGAATTAGAAGAGGTGATGCTACTCAAATGGCATTCATTTCATTCGTATAATAACTAATTTATACATTCTTGAAAGGTAGGAGTCTTAAGACTTCTACCTTTTTTTATACTCATAAATACACTCAAACTTAAATTTTTCTTTTTATTTTCAATTAATATTTGCTTTACCATTTTTTAATCATTTTTTAGATAAAATCCGGTGTAATACTATAATTATAAATTACAGGAGACCGTTTGATAACTCTAAAAGAAGCACTTACTTTAGGTAGTGACGATATTAATAAATTAAGAGATGATTTAACTACAAAAATAAAAGAAAATACTGTTGGTGCATATATTGAGCAATTAACTTCAACTGATATTTCTACTTCAGGTTCTGGAATTCCAATTGCTATTAAAGATAATATAAATGTTAAAAATTGGGAAGTTACTTGTTCTAGTAATATCTTAAAAGGTTATATTTCACCATATAATGCGACTGTAATCAACAACTTAGAAAAAGCAGGTTTAAGCGCTTTTGGTCGTGCAAATATGGATGAATTTGCAATGGGAAGTTCTACTGATACTTCTTGCTATGGTAAAACATTAAATCCAATTGATAATTCAAAAGTACCTGGTGGAAGTTCTGGTGGAAGTGCTGCTGCTGTTGCTGCTGGTATTGCTATTGCTGCACTTGGTACTGATACAGGTGGTTCAATTAGACAACCTGCTGCTTATTGTGGTGTAGTTGGAATGAAACCAACTTACGGAAGAGTTTCAAGATACGGAATTACTGCATATTCATCTTCTTTAGATCAATGTGGACCAATAACTCAAAACGTTGAAGATGCTGCAATTTTATATGACATTATTTCAGGGCATGACGATAAAGATTCTACATCTGCTAATGTTAATTATGACGCAGTTACTCCAAAGCTTGATGCTAATAAAAAACTTACTATTGCGGTTATTGATAATTTTATTGAGCAAGCTAGTTCGGCTATTCAAAAAGCATTTAGTAAATCTATTAAAGCTTTAGAAGAAGCAGGACATAAAATTGTTCATAAAAACATGTTAGATACTGGAAAGATTCTTTCATCTTACTATATTGTAGCAACTGCTGAAGCATCTGCAAATCTTTCTAGATTTGATGGTGTTAGGTACGGAAATAGAAAAGGTGAGGGTGGACTTAAAGATATGTACGTTCAAACTAAATCCCAAGGATTTGGAGATGAAGTACAAAAAAGAATTATGTTAGGTTCTTTTGTATTAAGTTCTGGATATTATGATGCTTACTATATCAAAGCACAAAAAGTTAGACACTTAATCAAAGATGAATATGAAGAGATTTTTAAAGATGCAGATTTAATTCTTTCTCCAGTTGCACCTACAACTGCACCTAAGTTTGGAAGTTTTAAAACATCATTAGAAATGTATTTAAGTGATATATATACAATCTCAGTTAACTTAGCAGGACTACCTGCTATTTCTTTACCTGTTGATAAAGATGAAGATGGAATGCCAGTTGGTTTACAGCTAATTGGACCTGCATTCGATGAACAAACTATGTTTGATGGTGCATTGTCACTAGAAAAAGCAATTAATTATAAAAAATAAGAAAGGGATATTATGAGAATAAGAAAAAGAGCACTTACATTTGAAGACGTTTTATTAGTACCAGCAAAATCAGAAGTTTTACCTAAAGAAGTATGTTTAAAATCTAAATTAACTAAAACAATTGAGTTAAATGTACCTTTTATTTCTGCAGCTATGGATACAGTTACAGAATTTGAAGCTGCTATTGCAATGGCAAGACTTGGTGGTATTGGTATTATCCATAAAAATATGGATATTGAAACTCAAGCTATGCAAGTTAGAAAAGTTAAAAGATCAGAGTCAGGAATGATTACAGATCCAATTACAATTAAGAAAGATCAAACTCTTCAAGATGCAGAAGATATAATGGCTACATATAAAATCTCTGGTATTCCTGTTGTAGATGATACTAATTCATTATTAGGAATTATTACAAATAGAGATATGAGATTTACAAAAGATTTCACAAAAGTTATTGCAGATAAAATGACACACTCTCCATTAATTACTGCAATTAAAGGTACGACTTTAGAAGAAGCTGCCGAAATTATGCATGCTAATAAAATTGAAAAATTACCAATTGTTAATGATGAAAATAAATTAATTGGTTTAATTACAATTAAAGATATTAATAAAAAAAGAGAACATCCAAATGCTTGTAAAGATACTTTTGGAAGATTAAGAGTTGGTGCTGCTATTGGTGTTGGTCAATTAGATAGAGCAACTGCATTAGTTGAAGCTGGTGTTGATGTTTTAGTTATGGATTCTGCTCATGGACATTCTAAAGGTATTTTAGATTCTGTTACTGCAATTAAGAAAGTATTAGATGTTGAAATTATTGCAGGTAATGTTGCAACTGCTGAAGGAACTAAAGCATTAATTGATGCAGGAGCTGATGCAGTTAAAGTTGGAATCGGTCCTGGTTCAATTTGTACAACTAGAATTGTTGCTGGTGTTGGAGTTCCTCAAATTTCTGCAATTGATGAGTGTTCTGCTGAAGGTGCTAAATATGGTATTCCAGTTATTGCTGATGGTGGAATTAAATATTCTGGTGATGTTGCAAAAGCATTAGCTGTAGGTGCATCATCTGTAATGATGGGTTCTGCATTAGCAGGAACTGATGAATCTCCAGGTGAATTAATTTTATACCAAGGAAGAAAATTCAAAACTTATAGAGGAATGGGTTCTATTGGTGCAATGACTAAAGGAAGTACGGATAGATATTTCCAAGAAGGAACTGCTGCTGATAAACTTGTACCTGAAGGTATTGAGGGTAGAGTTGCATATAGAGGTTCAATCGCTGATATTATTCATCAAATGACTGGTGGATTAAGATCTTCTATGGGTTACTTAGGATCTGCAGATATTAAAATATTCCAAGAAACTGCAGAGTTTGTTGAAATTACATCAGCAGGACTTAAAGAGTCTCATGTTCATGATGTTACAATTACGAACGAAGCTCCAAACTACCACGTATAAAACTACAGTAAAGAGTTAATCTTTACTTTTTAAATATGATGAAGGATAACAAACTTCATCATATTCTTTTAAAGGCTTTTAATGTCATATTTTGTATATATACTAGAATGTAATGATGGTAGTTTATATACAGGAATTACTAAAGATATTTCAAAACGATTAAATGAACATAATTTAAGTGATAAAGGCGCAAAGTATACAAAGGTTAGACGACCTGTTAAACTTGTATATAAAGAGTCTTCTGAAAACAGAAGTACTGCATCAAAAAGAGAATATGCAATAAAAAAACTAACTAGACTAAAGAAACTTGAATTAATTTATAAAGGCAATTCTTCTAAACTTGTTAAAGATAATTAAAACAAAGGTGCATTTTATACACCTCTTTTCTAACTATTTAATTTTATTCTGTGTAAAATCATGAGTTACTGCATGATTATTTAGGTGTTCTTCTAATGCTAATTTATATTCTTTTGCAAAATACTCTATAATTTCATCTTTTTCTGCAAGCATATCTTCTGCTGTATGATATGCTGTACATGCCATATAAGTACTAAATCGTACTGAACCATACATATATGAAGCACTTACTTCACCTAATGTTAATCCTTGTTGTAGTTGTTCATTTGCAATTGCAATCTGAGCATCTGCTCTTTGTAAAAATTCGTTTGATTTTTCGCTCATAATATATTATCCTGTTTTTATTTGAATTATAGTCAAAAGAGTGTTATAAAATAGAATTATGGTAAAATGTTTTTTACTTAAATTTATCCTAAGTAACTTTTATACTCTTTCTTAATAGTTTATTTTTCTAGTCTTTTACTATATCAAATTTTATAATCAATAAAATCCTTAATACTAAAAGTTTGATATTTAACTAATCGTTTATATATTGCATCTTTTTCTCCAGCTGTATTAGCCTTTTCATACTCTTTTTCTATTTCAAGTATTTTTTCCAAAGTTGCTTTGATTTTTATAACTTCTTCTGTAGTCATATAGTCATTATATTTTCCATGACCTACATAAAAAGCCACTTTTCTTATACTATCTAGTATTTGTTCGATTTGTTCTTCTATTTTCATTACTTCTCCAAAATATTAAATTAGTGTATCAAAAAGGTTTTTAAACTTAGTATTTTCAGGCTATATTCTTATGATAGACTTTTGTTAACTTTAAAAAGTTAAATAAAAAATAGGATAATAAAATGATAAAAGTAAGTGTACTGTACCCAAATTCAGATGAGTTGATTTTTGATAAAGAATATTATTTAAATACTCATGTTCCTTTAGTTTCAAAACTTTTAGGCGATTCTTTAAAAAATGCACAAGTAGATTTTGGACTTGCCAGTGGAGTACCTGGTGAAGCTGCAATGTATGTTGTTATGACTCATATGTCATTTGAATCACTTGAGTCTTTTCAAGCAATTTTTGAGCCAAATTCAGTAGAAATACTTTCTGATATTGCAAACTTTACTAACTGCCAACCACAACTGCAAATTAGTGAAATTCAAATATAAGAAAATAGATGCTAATATTTTTGCTAAAAGAATAAATATATAGGATAGTAATGATAAAGTTAGGCCATAAAATAATTGGAACTGGTAAGAAGAATATAATAGTTTTACATGAATTAATGGGAAATTATAAAAACTATGAGCCTACATTTACTTACTTAGATACAGATAGTTTCACTTATATATTTGTAGATTTGCGTGGTTATGGATTATCTAAAGAGATTGAAGGTAATTATTCTTGTAATGAAGCATCTAATGATATTAAAAATCTTATTACATATTTAAATTTAGATGATGTAACATTACTTGCACATTCAATGTCAACACTAATTGCTCAAAAAATTGCACTCATTGACGCAAGAGTTTCAAAACTTATACTTGTTACTCCCATACCACCAAGTGGAATAAAACTTCCACAAATAGCTCAAGATAAACTTATAAATGAAATGAGTGAAAATAAAAATAAAATTGAAGAAATAGTTTATAGTGCAAGTAAAAGACATAATAAAATATGGGCTAAAACTAGAATCAAAATGGCATATGAAGCTTCTACTCTTAGTGCTCGAGTAGGATATATGAAAATGTATTTAGAAACTGATTTTTCTAATGAAGTAGAAAATATAAATATACCTATAAAAATTATAGTTGGGAAATATGATTTTCCAATTTTTGGAATAAAATCAATTACAAAACTATTTTCAAATTATTATAATAATTTAGAAATTATTGAATGTCAAGAAGCAGGGCATTACCCAATGTTGGAATGTCCTGTTTATTTTGCTTCTAAAATTGAAGAGTTTGTTAACAAAAAGTAGGTTTATACGTCTTTGTGCTTTTTACCATTAAAAGTAATCACTGTATCTAATCTTATTTTTTCTTTTGAATCTAAAATCATAAACTCAATTCCATCAACAACTTCCATAGTTTTAACAACACCTTTTACCGTTTCTTTTTCTTCTTCATTTTTTAAGTAAACAACTGTTGATGGTATTTTTCTTTGCATTGCAACATTTAATTGGTCAAAAAACTCGCATGATATAGGATTATACATATTTCTCTTTTTTTATTGATATTATACACAAATATAAAATAAAACTCATATCTCTAAATTTTCTAATGTAATTTATTCCTCTTAGGTACTATTAACTACTTTTTTTATACAATCACAAAAACAAATCAAGGAAGTTGAACATGAATTTAATGGTATTTGGAGCTCCAGGCGCAGGAAAAGGTACACAAGCAAAGTTTTTAATAGAAAAGTATGATATCCCTCAAATCTCTACAGGTGATATTTTAAGAGCTGCAATTGCTGATAAAACTGATATGGGTATGGAAGCAAAGAATTTTATGGATGCTGGAAAATTAGTTCCTGATTCAACTATTATTGGTATTATCAAAGATAGACTAGCTGAAGATGACTGTAAAAAAGGATTTATTCTTGATGGTTTCCCAAGAACTCTTCCACAAGCTGAAGCTTTAAAAGATTTAATGGCTAATATGAATATTTCTTTAGATAAAGTAATCTCTTTAAATGTTCCTGATGAATTAATAGTTGAAAGAATTACGGGAAGAAGAACATCTAAAGTAACTGGTAAAATTTATCACATGAAATTTAATCCACCTACAGATGAAAAAGAAGAAGATTTAATCCAAAGAGCTGATGATACAGAAGAAACTGTAAAACAAAGATTATCAGCTTACCATGAGCAAACTGCTCCATTAATTGATTTCTATACAAACATGGGCGTTATTGTAGAACTTGATGGTACAAAAGAAGTATCAGAAGTAACTGCTGATATGTTTGCTTCTTTAGCTAAATAGTTTTCACACTTATCTAGGAGTAGGAATATATTTCCAACTCTTAGAATCTTAATTTTATATTCTTGCTACATTACTTTGATAAACTCTATTTTAAGGAGTAATTATGATTTTTAAAAGAACTTTTTTAATCGTACCATTTTTATTTTTTTCTACTCTTTTTGCCTTTGAAGATTTAACTTCAGAAAATTTTGAAGAAAAAACAATAAATAAAAAAGTAATATTAGATTTTTATACAATTGGATGTAGTGCTTGTGTAGACGTAGAAGAAAGTCTTATAGTTTATAATAAAAATAAGAAAGATGATGTACATATTTATAAAATAGATATGTTAAAAGAAAAGTCACTAGCTAAAGAGTTTAGCGTAAATGTCTTACCTACCTTGATTTATTTTAAAAATGATGAAATAATAGAACGTGAATTAGGTAGAAAAACCCCAGAACAAATTGCTAAAAGTACAAAAAAGTATCTTTTATCAAATTAAGTTAAAAGTTTAAAAGGATATTCATATGGATGAATACAAAAGAGTGTCTTGTCATTTTTATGATGTTTTAGAAACGGCAGCTGTTAAAAAAACATTATCAAAGATTGTTTATATAGAAGATGATAAAGAAAAAGAAATACAGCAAAAAGTAATTGATTTTAAAATTATTGATAAGGCTGAATATATGATACTTGATAATTCACAAAAAATTAGATTAGATAAGATAGTTTTATTTAATAATATGAATCCTTTTGCTTGATATAGTCTATATTAAAGGCAATCCTGCTTCTGGAACTTTATCACAACATGAACAAATGAATGCGTCCGTTTATGAACTAATAAAAGAATATAAGTATGAAATAATTGATTCAGAAGCTAAAAACTTATCAAATAAAATAATACCAAAAGCAAAAGTATATATAGGCTTTTCAAGAGGCTCTAGATATTTAAATAAATTAGATTCTAATTGTTTAAAAATATCAATAGGTGGAATTTCAGGTTCTAAAGTGCATCTTTTTAAGAATATTGATGATCATATTTTAATAGGTGATATAAGCGCTTCATCTCTAAAAGCTCATTTTATTATTTCTAATATGGATAAATTGAGTATTAAAACAATTCTAAAGGAGTATATTTCATAATGAAAATAGAAGTTTTCTATGATAAACAATGCCCTTTTTGTAATCTATATTCAAAATATTTAATTATAAAAGAATCTCATGATTTGATTTTATTAAATGCCAGAGAAAATATAGAAGAATTAAACAGTTTTAAAAAACTAGGCTTTGATATTGATGAAGGTTTTATTGTTAGAGTTGACAATAACAAGCTTTATCATGGAGCTGATGCAATAAACTTTTTAAATACAATTACAAAGAGAAAACTTTACTTTACAAATAATAAAGTTTTCAAAAATGTAATCTATCCTTTTGTAAAATTACTTCGTAAAGCTCTTTTAGCTATTTTAGGAAGAAGTTCAGATTTATTAAAATAGATTTTTATTAAATTATTGATTTAATTTCTACTCTAAATTCTAAATCACAACCAGCAAGAGGGTGATTGTAATCAACTGTAACATTCTCTTTTGTTACATCTGTTACAGTGGCTTTAATTAGTTCGTCATTACTATTTTCAGCTTCTAATACCATTCCAATTTGTAAATCAATACCTTCAAAATCTTTTATATCAATTGTTTCGCTAAGTTTTTCATCATATTCACCATAAGCTTGTGATGCAGGTATTTTTAAGATTTTTGAATCGCCTTCATTCATATCTTTTATACCGCTTTCTAAACCTTCGATTAATTGTCCTTCTCCATAAACAAACTCAATTGGTTCTTTATCAAAATTTGTATCTACTATTTCATCATTTATTTTTAACTCATAATTTAAAATTACATTTTGTTTTTCTTTAATTGCCATATTATTCCTTATTTTGTAGCTTTTACTATATCTAAATACTATTTTAATTAAAATACATTATGATGAAAAAAACAATACTTTTAATTTTAATCTTTATTTCTTTCTCTTTTGCATCTTATGAAAAGATAAAAATAGGGAAAATAGATAATTACTACCAAAATAAAATAAATAAACAAGAAATACGTAATATGCTAAATGAGATAGAATATCTCTTTGAATCAAATCTTGATATGAATATTTTTGATTACTCACAAGATGGTAAACCAATTGATATATTATATGTACCTGCTTCAAAACTTGAACAAAGAATAGAAAGAAAAAAAGAAAGAATTGAATTAAAAAGAAAGAAAATAGAAAATATTCAAGCTTCTTTACCTGCTAAACTAGAAAAAATAAATATCAAAAAAAGATATATACAAGAAGATGGCAATATTGTAAATAAAAAAATCAAAGCTTTAAATGCTTATGTAAGTGAAGTAAATAAACAAAAAAAGTTCCCAAAAGATGAACTTGACAGAATTAAAAATTATATAAAACTAGAAAAAAGTAAAATTAAAAAACAGAGTAATAAAGTAAAAAGAGATGAGAGAAAACTAAAGTCCGATTTAAACTTTTATAATCAAAAAATTAGATTACAAAATAGTTTAATTCGTGAGTATAATAGATTAAATAATGAATTAGAAAGAATAAGCAGAAGTTTTAGAAAAGTAAAAGGCAATACAATTGGTCAAAGACAAGTTACTACAAAAGTTTTTTATCAAAAAGGTAAAAGAGTAAAAGAAAAGAATATTAAAAATATTATGAATAAAATTGAAGTTTATGGTTTTGAAAGTAAAAATGAATTAAAAGTGATTTTAGCTCATGAAATAGCACATTTAGTTGGAATTCCTCATATAAATGTAAAAGATGCATTGATGAATCCAATTTTACAAAAAAGTCAGATTAAGCAATTATCTTTAACACAAAGTGATATTAGAAACTTTAAGAAAAATTTCTAATACTTCTTTCTACTTATATAATTACTTCACCATTTGGTATTTTTCTTAAATCATCAATTTGAAAACATGCATTTGCAATATTTCTAGGACTTACATCTTTAAATTCTGAGACAATTTTATGAATTGTTTTCATTTCATCTGCATCAAAAATTGATTCATCGAACTCTTCTTCCATTTTAATAAACTTTAATTCAACAAATTTCTTTCTCTCAACAAGTTCAATATCAAGGTAATCAAGTAGTTCTTGAATAAAATATAATCTTTCATCTTCTTCATCTAAATCTTCATTGTTTGCAATTACATCAAATAATTCACCAAGAAGAACAGGTTCTGGATTTCTTGAATTTTTTATAAATTCTTCATTGAATATTTTTTTATCACAAAACTTAAGATGATTGTACTCCATTAGGAAAAGCATAATTGATAGTTTTTTATCATTTAAATGCTCAACTTTTTTATGTAACATATATAAAATTACATTTGCTACTTTTGTCATATCTACGTTCAAATAACTTCCTTTTTATTAGTATTGGGATTATATAATATTATGCATAAATATTTGTTTTATTGGTATTTAAGTTTATTAATATAAAGTACGATTTTAAAAGGAATTTAATGAATTGGTTAGCACATGCATTTTTATCAGAAAATCATATTGATTTTCAAATTGGCAATATTTTAGCAGATCCATTAAAAGCTAAAACATGGGAAAATGCAAGCTCACAAATGATAAGTGGTATGAAAACCCATGTTCAAATCGACTCCTTTACAGATTCACATGAAATTGTAAAACTAAGTAAAAAAAGATTAAGAGAAAAAGGTTTACTAAAGCCTGTTATTATTGATTTAACTTATGATTATTTACTTACTAAAAATTGGGATTTGTATTCAAAGGTTTCAATCCAAGAGTTTACTAATGATTTTTATATTAAAGCAAATAAAAGCTTAGAATATTTACCTTCAAAAGCTCATACAATTGTTACAAACTTAATTAACAAAGATTTATTAAATAAATATCATACTTTAGAGCAGTTAAACAGTTCATTTAAAAGAATGGATTTAAGACTGTCTGAGCGTTTACTAAAAAGAGAAACTGCCTCTGGATATTTTTATGATGTTCATATAAATATCGAAGATTTAGAAAAAGATTTTTTAGAATTTTTCCCTTTATTATGTGAAGATGTAAGAAAAGATTTAGATAATAAAAAACTAAATCATTGGAAGATTTAATTTTTTACTAATTCAAGAGGTATTTTTATAACTGCTTTATAAACCAGTTCTTTTTTTGTAGTTTTTATACAAGGTTGATGAGCATCACTTGGATAAAATATTGCTAATTCTTTTTCTTTAATTAAAAGCTTAGATATATCATTCTCTTTACCTTCATACTTTATAAAATCTGTTTTATCATCGTACTCTTTTATGACTTTTAATGATTCAATACAACTTACATCCATGTACTCATCACCTTTTACCATGAACTGAACATCAACATACTTTCTATGAGATTCAAAAAAACAATCACTTCTTTCTTTTGTAGTATAAGCTTGTTTAAGAACAAAAATATCTTCACTTAACATTTCTTTTATACATTCATTTTCATCGATTGTTTCAAAAATCATCACTGATATTTTGTAAATAATCAAAAGCTATTTGAAAAGCTTTATTATTTATTTGTTTTTTTACTTCTTCTAATTTTCCAAAAATTGCCATGTTTTAACCTTTGTGATTTGATACTGTTGATGGAATTGTATTTCCACTTGCTTGTTTACTTAAAGCTTGAGGATATTTTTTATAAAAAGTTCTAACTTCATTTGCTAGTTTTTCTTTTGTTTTGCTATCAACTTTTCCTTCATCATTTATAACTTTTACTAAATTAGAAACTAATACATCTTGTGGTTTTTCGACATTTTTTTCCCATGATTTTAGTAAGTCTTTATTAATAAAAGAAGGTAGTGAACCCATTATTCCAATATCATTTTGACTATGAACTAAAAGCCCTGAAGTTGTACCTCTATCAAGTGTTAAAACCTGAAATAAGTATAAAGTATGATAATCAAGCTGTTTTTGAATATCTTCAGAACTTATTTCTTTTCTTGTTTCAAAAGCATTTGAAATGATGTTTATATATGTGTCAATAATGCCTTCTCCAAAATTATTTGCAAAATTGAAATCATCTTCTTTTTTTGATGTTTTATAGTTTTCTAAATAAAAATGAGAAATACCTCTATGTCGATTTAAAGCAGGAATATTAAAATACTTATCACCTTGCTTTATTCCTTCTTCAAAGTTATCTTGAGAAAGTTCTTTTAAGGATTTTTCAAATATTTCTTTATCTTCAATATTATTAATACTTGGATTTAAATCAGCCATAACTCTCCAATAAGAATCATTTCCTCTAATTTGTGTCAATGAAATATGAATATGAATTGAAGGAACATTTGGATTTTTTGGATGAATTATCGTAGAAATTGCAGTTGCACTTTGAAGTTTTTTACTTTCATCTTCATCATAATGAACTTGAGAAACATTTACACTAGCAGTGTTAAAAAGTGTTTTGTCTCTTGCTTCAAATCTATTCCCTCCACCATGAAGTCCTTCATCTCTTAGCCATACAACTTCTTCAAATTTTTTATCTTCACCTATTAATTTACTTAAATTGTCAAGCTTTTTTACAAATCTATTTTGTAAAGATGTAACTAAACTCAAAGCTTTAATGGCATCTTGTGATTTTGCTTTTATCATATTTTATTTCTCTTTTTTCTTGAACTTTATTTTATGAAGAAATTATATATAAATTAACTTAATTGAGTACACTTGTAATGTATAATTACGCGAAATATTAATATAACTGGAATTATTTGATGATAGAATTTATAAAACAATTACCAAAAGCGGAGCTACATTTACATATTGAAGGCTCATTAGAACCTGAACTTATGTTCAAATTTTCAAGAAGAAACAATATTGAAATACCTTATAAAACAATTGATGATATTAAAAAAGCATATAACTTTACTTCTTTACAAAGCTTTTTAGATATTTATTACGCAGGTGCAAAAGTACTTATACATAAGCAAGATTTTTATGATTTAACTTGGGATTATGTTCTAAAATGTGTTGAGAATAATATTGTTCATACAGAAATATTTTTTGATCCTCAAACACATACACATAGAGGAATTGAGTTTAAAACAATAATTGAAGGAATACAAGAAGCTTTAAATGATGCAAAAGAAAAGTTTGGAATCACATCTGCAATTATTATGTGTTTTTTAAGACACTTAGACCAAGAAGATGCTTTAAAAACTTTAAATCAAGCCTTAGAATATAAAAAATATATATTAGGAGTTGGGCTTGATTCTTCAGAACTAGGAAATCCTCCTTCAAAATTTGAAGAAGTATTTAAAAAAGCAAAAGAAAAAGGCTTTAAACTTGTAGCTCATGCAGGAGAAGAGGCTGATGTTTCATATATTTTTGAGGCACTTGATATTTTAAGTATCCAAAGAATTGATCATGGAGTACAATCTTATAAATCAGATGAATTAATGCAAAGATTAAAAAAAGAGCAAATACCTTTAACTGTTTGTCCTAATTCAAATATTGAACTAAAAGTATTTGAAAATTATTCTCAACATAATATAAAAAAGCTTTTAGATTATGGTTTAAATGTTACAGTTAATTCTGATGACCCTGCCTATTTTAAAGGTTATTTAAATCAAAACTTTATTAATCTATATCAGAATTTAGACATTAGTAAAAAAGATATTATAAAGCTAATTAAAAACTCTTTTAATTCATCTTTTATATCTGAAAGCTTAAAAAAACAGTATATAAACAAACTAGAAGAAACAATAAAAAAACAAAAGTAAAAGGAAATATATGGAAAATATTTTAAACTATATAGAAATAAATGAACTAATTTCGACATCAGGACAGCCAAGTGTTGAACAGTTTAAACAAATAGCAGACAATGATTTTGAAGTTGTAATAAATCTAGCTTTACATAATGCTTCAAATGCAATAGAAAATGAAGATAAAATAGTAACAGATTTAAATATGGCATATTTTCATATTCCTGTAGATTTTGAAAATCCAAAAGCCTCAGATGTAAAACTATTTTTAAATACCTTACAAGCCTTAGGCTCAAACAAAGTTTGGGTTCATTGTGCTTTAAATTATCGTGTTAGTGCATTTATGTATATTTACCATAAATATGTTCTAAAAACTCCTTTTGATGATATTGATATTTCATTGTTTGAGCAGTGGTCACCAGATGTAATTTGGCAAGAAATTATAAAAATATCTTATAATGAAATAAAAAATGCTTAAAGCTAGTCTTATCTTAGCTTTTGATAATATAAAAGCAATAAAATTCAGGAATAAGATAATTTGAAAATAGAAACAAAAACGCAAGAATTTAATCAACCTTTACATTTAGAAAGTGGACGAATCTTAGAAAAATATCAAATAAGATACGAAACTTACGGAGAATTAAATGAAGATAAATCAAATGTAATTGTAATTTGT
Source organism: Arcobacter peruensis (assembly GCF_003711085.1). Classification (NCBI taxonomy): domain Bacteria; kingdom Pseudomonadati; phylum Campylobacterota; class Epsilonproteobacteria; order Campylobacterales; family Arcobacteraceae; genus Arcobacter; species Arcobacter peruensis. The sequence goes on along the minus strand of NZ_CP032363.1, from coordinate 732,875 downwards.
CATGCACTAGCAGGTTCACATCATGCAGCTGGAAGGTATGGAGATGAAGCGAAACCGGGTTGGTGGGATAAATTTATTGGTGATGGAAAAGTAATTGATACACAAAAATATTTTGTAATTTGTTCAAATAATCTTGGAAGTACTTTTGGCTCCACTAATGCATTAAGTATTGACCCTTCGACTAAAAAAGAGTACAGATTAAAATTTCCAATTTTAACAATTTCTGATATTGTAAAAGCACAAATGAATTTGTATGAAAAATTAGGTATTAAAAAAGCTGTTGCTGTTATTGGTGGTTCTATGGGTGGAATGCAAGCACTTTGTTATTCTATTGAATATCCAGAATTTACAGATACTGTAATTGCTCTTGCAACAACAGCATATACAAGACCTTGGGCAATTGCAATTAATAAAATTGCAATAGAAGCAATAAGACATGACCCAGCTTTCAAAAATGGTCTTTATGAAAAAGAAGATTTAGAAGCACGAGGTTTACCAGGCTTGGCAATTGGAAGAATGGCAGGATTAATTGCATATTTATCTCCAACTTTATTCAATAATAAATTTGGAAGAGAATACAGCAGAACTGATGGTTTATATGAATTATTTGGAAGCTTTGAAGTTGAGAGATACTTAGAATACAACGCATATAGCTTCCCAAAAATATTTGATCCTCTGTCATATCTTTATATATGTAAAACAATGAATATTTTTGATGCAGGAAGAAATAAAGATAAATTAGAAGACTCATTTGATAAGTTAAAATGTAACTTACATTTAATTGCATTTAAAGATGATATGCTATTTTTTCCAGAAGAAATGGAAGAAATAAGAGATATTATGATTAAACTTGGACGTGAAGAGCAAGTAACTTATAAATTAATTGATAGTAAATCAGGTCATGATTCATTTTTAGTTGAAGTTGATAAATTTGAACAACACGTAAAAAATATATTAGAAGGAAAATAATGAGTAAAGAAAACGAAAAATTAATTTTTGAAGATAAAATATTAGAAGCAAAACAGCTTTTAGAAAAACTGTCAAATCCTCAAATAACATTAAGTGATTCAATTGAAGTTTATAAAAACGGAATCAAAGAATTAGAAGAAGCACAAAAACTTCTAGATGAAGCAAAACTAATTTTTACAGTACAAGAAAAGAACTAAACAAAAGGTAAAGACGTAATAACTCTATCAAAAGAAATAATCAAAATATTAGAAGAAGATTTTACTTCAATAACTTTAGAAAAAGTAACTGTTCGGAATTTCCGAACAACTCAAAAGTAATAATATGATTGTTTTAAATTGTATATATCTGTAGTTATAGTTGAAAACATAATGTAATTACAAATATATAGGAATTATGTTTTTAATATGAAAAAGGTCAAAAAACTTTAAAGTAAATCTGCTATTATTATAAAAATATATAATAAAAATAAACTATACTTATTTACTAAGGAATAAAATATGAGTGAAATACATGAATTTTTTAATAGACAAATAAAGCTTTGGGGCGAAGAAACACAAGACTCACTTCAAGATAAAAAAGTAGCAATTATAGGAAGTGGTGGGCTTGGATGTTCACTTGCTATTGCACTTGGAGCTTCTGGAATAGGGGAGTTTGCACTTGTAGATTTTGATGATGTAGGTGTTCATAATATTCATAGACAAATTGGTTTTAAAGTTGGTGACGATGGAAAGTATAAAGCTGAAGTTTTAAAAGAACTTGTTGAATCAAGATGTCCATATACAAAAGCTACAGCTTATGTTGAAGGTTTTGAAGATTTTGCAAAGAGAGGTTTGAAGTTTGATTTAGTAATTGATGCAACGGATAATCTTCCAACAAGAGCAGCTATAAATGAATATTGTATGAAAAACAAACAGCCGTGGATTTATGGTTCAGTAGAAGAGTTCCATGGTCAAGTTTGTTTCTTTGAAAATGCTTCTTATGAAGCAGTTTTTCAAATAAGTGATAGAAAACCAAATGGAATTGCTTGTCCAATTGTAATGCATATTGCATCACTTCAAGCAAATCTTGCAATTAGACATTTAACAGGACTTCCTATAAAAAAAGATATTTTATATTATCTTTCATTTGATAGTGAAGGTGTGCTTGACACAAAAAGATTTAATCTACCAAAATCTTAATATAAAAAGCATCTTTTTTGATGCTTTTTTACTTACAAAATAATTTGTATAATAATTATACTTTTTAATTTTCACATAACCGAATTTTAAGCACTTTAAAGATATAATCTCCAAATTTATAAAAATATATGTGGGGAATTTTTATGCCAAAAAGAGAAGATATAAAATCGATATTACTTATTGGGTCTGGACCAATTGTTATTGGTCAAGCATGTGAGTTTGATTACTCAGGTACTCAAGCTACTAAAACACTAAAAGAATTAGGTTATAGAGTTGTTTTAATTAATTCAAATCCAGCTACTATTATGACTGATCCAGAATTTGCTGACAAAACTTATATAGAACCAATCACTGAAGATATGGTTGCAAAAATTATCAAAAAAGAAAATATTGATGCAATACTTCCTACTATGGGTGGGCAAACTGCACTTAATGTTGCTACATCTATGTATGATAAAGGTATGTTAGAAGGAGTTCAATTCCTTGGAGCTCATCCTGATGCAATTAAAAAAGGTGAAGATAGACAACTTTTTAATGAGGCAATGATTAAAATTGGTATGGATTTACCAAAAAGTGCAAATGCTTATACTGTTGAAGAAGCAATGATCGAAGCTAAAAAAATCGGTTTTCCAGTTATTTCAAGAGCATCATTTACACTAGCTGGTGGTGGTTCTGGTGTTGCTTATAATATGGAAGAGTTTAAAGCCTTAGCTGAAGCTGGAATTGATGCTTCTCCTATTAATGAAATTGAAATCATGGAATCAATGCTAGGTTGGAAAGAATATGAAATGGAAGTTATCAGAGATACTAAAGATAACTGTATTATTGTATGTTCTATTGAAAATTTAGACCCTATGGGTGTTCATACAGGTGATTCAACTACAATTGCTCCTGCACTTACACTTACTGATAAAGAATACCAAGATATGAGAAATGCATCTTTTGCAATTTTAAGAGAAATTGGTGTTGATACTGGTGGTTCAAATGTTCAGTTCTCAATTTGTCCAAATACAGGAAGAATGATTGTAATTGAAATGAACCCAAGAGTTTCAAGATCTTCTGCACTTGCATCAAAAGCAACTGGTTACCCAATTGCAAAAGTTGCAACACTTTTAGCTGTTGGATTTACACTAGATGAAATTGAAAATGATATTACAGGTACAACTGCATCATTTGAGCCTGTAATTGATTATATTGTTACAAAAATCCCACGATTTACTTTTGAAAAATTCCCTAAAGCTGATTCTACTTTAACAACTGGTATGAAATCTGTTGGTGAAGTTATGTCAATGGGAAGAACTTTTAATGAATCTATTCAAAAAGCACTTTGTTCTTTAGAAACTGGTCTTACTGGTTTTGATGTAATTTCTACTGATTTAGAATTAATCAAAAAAGAAATCAGACGTCCAAACTGTGATAGATTACAGTATTTAATGGATGGTATGAGACAAGGTTTAACAAATGATGAAATCTTTGATTTATGTAAAGTTGATCCATGGTTTTTAACTAAATTTAGAGAAATGTATAATATTGAAAAATCAATGGATGCATCTATTTTAGAAAATGAAGAAGCTTTAAGAAATGCAAAAACAAATGGTTTCTCAGACGCAATGATTGCAAAACTTATTTCTAAAACAGAAGAAGATGTATACCAAGCAAGAAAAGCTTTAGATATAAACTTTGAATACAACGAAGTTGATACTTGTGCTGCTGAGTTTAAAGCATTAACTCCATATCTTTACTCTACAACTAATATTACAAAATTACCAAAAGTTGAAAAACCAGAATCATCTGATAAAAAAGTTATGATTATTGGTGGAGGACCAAATAGAATTGGTCAAGGTATTGAGTTTGATTATTGTTGTGTACATGCATCATTTGCGTTAAATGAAATGGGTATTAAAACTATTATGTATAACTGTAATCCTGAAACTGTTTCTACAGATTACGATACATCAGATATTTTATACTTCGAACCAATTGATTTTGAACATGTTCGATCAGTAATTGAAACGGAAAACCCAGATGGTGTTATTGTTCATTTTGGTGGACAAACTCCATTAAAATTAGCAAATGCTTTAACAGATATTGGTGCTAAAATTATTGGTACTACAGCTGAAGTTATTGATTTAGCAGAAGATAGAAAAAAATTCTCTAAATTTGTTGATCAAGTAGGATTATTACAACCAGAAAATGGAACAGCAGTTGAAGTTACAGAAGCAATTGAAATTGCAGAAAAAATTGGATATCCAGTATTAGTTCGACCTTCATTTGTACTTGGTGGAAGAGGAATGAGAATTGTTTACTCAACTACAGAATTAAAGCAATATATGGACGCAGCTGTTTCTGTATCAAATGATGCACCAGTTTTAATTGATAAATTCTTAGATAGAGCAATTGAGCTTGACGTTGATTGTATTTGTGATGGAAAAGAAGTTTATATTGGTGGAATTATGCAACATATTGAAGAAGCAGGAGTTCACTCAGGTGATTCAGCTTGTTCTTTACCTCCAATTTCTATTTCAGATGAATTAATCAAAGAATTAGAAGAAAAAACAAAAGCAATGGCACTAGGACTTGGTGTTGTTGGTTTAATGAATACTCAATATGCAATTCACAAAGGTCAAATTTATTTAATTGAAGTAAATCCAAGAGCTTCTAGAACAGTTCCATTTGTATCAAAAGCAACAGGAATGCCACTTGCAAAAGTTGCAACTAGAGTTATGTGGGGTGAGAGCTTAAGAAATGCACTTGATACTTATAATTCTGATTTAATCTGGGAAGATAATGGTGTATTAAAACCAATTTTAAAAGATCATGTTGCTGTTAAAGAAGCAGTATTTCCATTTAATAAATTAAGTGGTTCAGATATGATTTTAACACCTGAAATGAAATCAACTGGTGAAGTTATGGGTATTTCTGATAGTTTTGGTGAATCTTATGCAAAAGCACAAAGTGCTGCTAAAAATGATTTACCAACATCAGGAAAAGTATTTATATCATTATGTGATTTAGATAAAGAGTTCGCACCAAAAATTGCTTCTGGTTTAGTAGATCAAGGTTTCACAGTTGTTGCAACTGGTGGAACACATAAAGCTATTAGTGATGCTGGAATTACTTGTGAAAAAGTACTTAAAATTTCTGAAGGTAGACCTAATATTACAGATTCTATTACAAATGGTGAAATTGCATTAGCATTTAATACATCAGATGGAAAAGAATCATCAAAAGATGATGGTAAAAATATTAGACGAGCTGTATTAAAAGAAAATGTACCTTATGTTACAACAGCTGCTGCTGCACTTGCTTGTGTTGAAGCTATGTCTGTATTAAACAAAAAAGATGGATTAGGTGTTAAATCTATCCAAGAGTTTCTTAACGACTAATATTATAAAGATAAACTAATATGGATTCATCACTAGTTTATCTAGTTCAAACTGATACAACTGTTGGCTTCTCATCTTCAAACCATGAAAAGCTTTCAGATGTAAAGCAAAGACCAAGAAGTAAAAAAATACTTCATACGGTTGACTCTTTTAAAACTCTACAAAAACATACACGAATTCCTAAAAAATATAGAAAAGAAGTAAGACGAGCATCTTTAACTACATATATTTACCCAAATCAAAAATCTTTTAGAGTAATAAATAAAAACAGTTCTTTTTATGAGTTTATACATAAGTTTGGTATTCTTTATTCCACTTCTGCAAATAAAACTGGTAAAAATTTTGAATATAACTTTGCAAAAGAACATTCTAATATAATAATAGAAGACAAAAATAATTTTTTTGAATCCTCTGCTTCAAAAATTATTAAAATAACTAAAAGTACTAAAAATACTATTAGATAGTATATTGAAAAATTAATTTATAGTTATTTTGTGCTGCTACATCTCCTTATGTATTTTAATAGATAAGAAATAATTAAGTATTTAAAGAATATGATAAAGAATATACTTAAATAAGGAAGGTTAATAATGTTTTTGTACAGAGAAAAAGAAATTAGTCTTTTAAAAGAAGACTTTAATAAACCTCGGTCTAGTATGAATTTCATTTTTGGAAGAAGAAGAGTTGGAAAAACTTCTTTAATAAATGAATATGTAAGAAATAAACAGACATTACACTTAGTTTGCTTTGAAACTATGAGTTCTTCATTAATAAAAGAGTTTCAAAAAAATATTAATACTTTTTTTAATATTGATGAAACGATTAATACTAAAACTTTTGAAGAATTATTCGCTTACTTATCAGAAATGAAAATTGATTCAAAAACAATTATTGTTTTTGAAAATATTCAAGAGCTTATAAAAATAGATAAAGATTTTTTGATTAATTTAAATAATTATTGGAATAAATATCTTAGTAAAATGAATATTCAACTAATAATTACTTCTTCACTTTTACCAAATAATTTTGATAATTTACTAATTTCAAAAAAAGTAGATAATAAAATTAAACTAAAATCATTAAGCTTTAATGTAATAAAAGAATATTTTCCAAACTTAGATAAAAATGAGACAATGTACTTATTTACAGCATTTGGAACTAATCCTGAATACCTTAAGTTATACGATGTCAAGAAAGATTTTATTTCAAATATTAAAAATACCTGTTTAAGTTTTGATGCATTATTATATAATGAAGGTATGAATATTATCAAGAAAGATTTAGGTGAAGCAGCTACGTATTGTTCAATATTATATGCTATTTCAATAGGTAATAATAAAATTGGTGACATAGCTGATTGTTTAAACCTGAAATCTTCATATCTTACAAGATATATGCAAAAACTTTTAGATTTGATGTTAATAAACAAAGTAGTACCTTTAACTCAAACAGCAAATAAAAGTAAATTTGGTAGATATGAAATTGAAGATAATTTCTTAAAGTTTTGGTTTTGTTATGTGTATACTAATATAAATAGTATCAATTCAAACAATATAAATAATGTAATTAGTTATATAGAACAAGACTTTTCTAAAAGACTTGTATCCTCTGCATATAAAAAGTATTTTTATGAATTATTAGAAGATGAAAATTCACAATTTTTTAATTATGAACCTATAAAAATTGGTTCTTGGTGGAATAATAAAGATATTGAATTTGATTTTGTAGCTTATGATTCAAAAACTATCACTTTTATTGATTGTAAATGGGATAAAAACGAAGGCATTGAAAATGATTATAAAAAGCTAGAAATCAAAGCTCAAGAATTTGATACACAATTAGAAAGAAAATATGAAATATTCTAAAATCTATTAATATGAAACTATAATTTCATATTTAATAGTATATTTTTAACTTTTTAAGCAATTATAAACAAAAAGTAAATTATAATCTCTCTCACTTAAAATGACCCTGTCGTCTAGCGGCCAAGGACCTTAGGATTTCCTCCTAATGACGAAAGTTCGAATCTTTCTGGGGTCGCCACTGTAAAACTCCTACATACAATACTTCAAATAATGATAAACAATTAATGGAATGTAATGTGCTTTACAAGTTTATTGAAAACACTCAATTCAAAAAAGAAAAGAAAATAAACATCTACTCAATATTTTTTTAGTATTTTTTTGCTATTATCTAGTAACTTATACTAAATAATACGGATATACTAAAATGACTGTTAAAATTAATTTACCCCACGATAATTCTTATGAAATCTTTATTGATAAACTAAACGAACTATATTTTGATACAAAAGTTGTAATTGTTACAAACCCAACTGTTAGTGGCTTTCACTTAGAATACTTAAAAAGTAAATTAAATGCTAAAGAGCTTAGTATTTGTACTATTCCTGATGGTGAACAATATAAGCATATGGAAACAATTGAATCAATACTAGAGCATTGTTTTACAAAAAGATTAGATAGAAAATCTTTACTTGTAGCTTTTGGTGGTGGTGTTATTGGTGATATGACAGGTTTTGCAGCATCTATTTATCAAAGAGGTATTGATTTTGTACAAATTCCTACTACACTTTTATCTCAAGTTGATGCAAGTGTTGGTGGGAAAACTGGTATTAATAATAAATTTGGAAAAAACTTAATAGGTGCTTTTCACCAACCAAATGCTGTTTATATCGATCCTTCAATGTTAAAAACACTTCCAAAAAGAGAGTTTGGTGCAGGTGTTGCAGAAATTGTAAAAATGGCAGTTACTTTTAACAAAGAGTTCTTTGAGTGGTTAGAGCAAAATGATATTAACAAAGAAGAAAATCTAAAAATTGCAATTCAAAAATCTGTTGAAACAAAAGCTTATGTAGTTTCTCAAGATGAAAAAGAGCATGGAATTAGAGCTGCTTTAAACTATGGACATACTTTTGGTCATGTTGTTGAAAATGAAACAAATTATAATACATACTTACATGGTGAAGCTGTTGGTATTGGTATGATGATGGCAAATGAAGTTTCTGTTAAACTAGGACTAATGAGCAAAGAAGATGCTTTAAGAGTAAAAAGATTACTAGAAGTTTATGATATTCCTACTAGTTACAAAATTAAAGATGTAGAAGATTTTTATGAGCATTTCTTTTTAGATAAAAAATCTCTAGATAATAAAATTAAGTTTATTTTAGCACGTGGAATTGGTGATTGTTTAATTACAGATGAGACAAGTAAAGAAGATATTATAAAAGTTTTAAAAGGTTTCTCACGTGATTAAAAATTTTTTATTAGCACTTGTATTTTCAATATCTTTATATGGTGAAAATAATGCGATTGGTAATATTGATACTATTGATACAAAAGATAAAGCAGAAGTTAAACAAATTGAACAAGATATTATAAAAGAAAAATTTGATGAAGCACAAAAAGAACAAAAAGAAAAAGAATTAAGAGAATTAGAAGAACAAAAATCAAAAGAAATTGATATGCAAAATCTTGCAAAAATTAATATTCTTCTTGCAAAAATAGAAAAAATAAAACTAGAATTAAGAAACAATATTCTTTTGAAAAGATATTCAAACTATATTTCATACAGAAAAATATCTACTGAACTTGCAGTTTTAAAGAAAAGCTTAACAAAAAAGAAAGATGTAGATGAAGAAGAAATCTATCAACTTCATAATAAAATTAGAGTAAAAGAAAATGAGCTTGAATTAATTGAAGAATATAAAGGGTCACCTATTGGTGGTTTTATCAATCCTCCTGAGATTGAAAAATATGACCACATAACAAATCCTTTTGGAATTATAAACGCACTTTCTCAGATTAAAAAACTTGAAGATAATAAAAATAGATTTAAAAGTTTAGAAGAAAATATTAGTGATTTAACAATTAAACTTGATGATGAACTTTTTCTTTATTTAGAACTTTTTAATTTAGAGCAAAGAAGTGACTATAAAGAAGAAATTACTTTTCTAGATAAGCAAAAAAAAGACTTTAACATGGTTTTAGAAATTGTTTCAACTACTGAAGAAGTTTATACAAGAAAAATTGAACAAGTAATTTTAGAAATTAAAAACCAAATATCACAACAAATTCAAAAAATATTAATAATCTTTACAATTATAGTTGTTTTATCTTTTTTAGCATTTTTAGTAAAACTTGCACTTAAAAAATACTTCTCACAAAATGAGAGTTATTACATGACAAATAAAATAATCAACTTTACAGTTGTATTTTTAATTGTAATGGTTTTAATGTTTTCATATATTGATAATGTTTCATATCTTGTTACAATCCTTGGATTTGCATCTGCAGGTATTGCTATTGCTTTAAAAGATTGGTTTATGTCAATTTTTGGATGGATGGTAATAGTTACTTCTGGTTCAATTCAAGTAGGGGATAGAATTAAAGTAAATAGAAATGGTGTTGAAACTGTTGGAGATGTTTTAGATATTTCACTATTTAAAATAACAATTAGAGAAGATATTACTTATACATCATATACAGTTAATAGAAGAACAGGAAGAATTTTCTTTATTCCTAATAACTATATTTTCTCAGAAATGATTGCAAACTACACTCATTCAGGTCTAAGAACTGTATGGGATGGTATTGATATTACAATTACTTTTGATTCAAACCATAAAAAAGCACAAAAAATTTCAAGAGATATTTTAAAGCATTATTCTAAAGGTTATACAGATATAACAAGAAAACAATTAAGTAAAATGAGAAGTAAATACCAGTTACGTGCTACTGGAGTAGAGCCACGAGTATTTACTTTTGTTGAACCTTATGGAATTGTAATTTCAGGATGGTATCTTACAAACTCTTATGCTGCTTTACAATTAAGAAGTACTATGAGTCCAGAAATATTAGAAGCATTTATGAAAGAAGATGATATTCATATTGCTTATCCAACTCAACAAATTAATATGAATAATACAGATAATCATTATGGTCCATCACGATCAAAAAGACCTAAACCAGAAGAATTAGAAGATATATAGAATAGAAGGCTAAAGAAATATATGAATTTTACAAAAGATAAACAAAAAGTATATTTTAAAACATTTGGATGTAGAACAAATGTATTTGATACACAAGTTATGATGAGTAATCTAAAAGATTTTGATATTACTCAAGAAGAAAAAGATGCAGATGTAGTTGTTATAAACTCTTGTACTGTTACAAATGGAGCAGATAGTACTGCACGTGGATATATAAATGGTCTTAAAAAACTTCCAAAAGATCCAAGAGTTGTATTTACTGGTTGTGGAGTTTGGACAAAGGGTGAAAGCTTATTTAAAGAAGAAAAAGTTGATGCACTATTTGGACATTCTGAGAAAGAAAAAATCAATGAGCTTTTACAAAAAGAAGATAGGTTCTTTCAAGCAGGAGATTTAGAACATTTAGATAATACTATTGTTGAAGAGTTTGTTGGAAAAAGTAGGGCTTTTATTAAAATTCAAGAAGGTTGTGACTTTAGATGTTCATACTGTATTATTCCTCATGTTCGTGGTGATGCAAGATCTTACAGCGAAGATAAGATTTTAGAACAGGTTGAAACATTAGCTTCAAATGGTTTTGGAGAGTTTATTTTAACAGGAACAAATGTAGGTTCTTATGGAAAGAAACAGCACACATCATTAGCAAAACTTTTAAAGAAAATGTCTAAAATAAAAGGTGTTAGAAGAATTAGAATGGGAAGTATTGAACCTATTCAAATTGACGATGAGTTCAAAGAATTAGTAAATGAGCCATTTATGGCAAAACATCTTCATATTGCATTACAACATACTTCAAAGGATATGTTAAAACTAATGAATAGAAGAAATAAAGTTCTTTCAGACTTAGAACTATTTGAATTTTTAAAAGAGAATGGTTATGCTTTAGGAACTGATTTTATTGTTGGACATCCAGGTGAAACTGATGAATTATGGAAAGAAGCAATGACTAATCTTCATAAATTTCCATTAACACATATACATGCATTTACATACTCAAAAAGAGATGGAACACCAAGTGCAACAATGAAACCTGAAGTTAGAGGTGATATTGCTAAATTACGATATAACGAATTAACAAAAATTATTGAAGATAAAAATTTAAATTTTAGAAAAGATAATAATAAAACTTTAGAAATTTTAATAGAACAAGAAAAAAATGGAAAATATATAGGTTTAGATCAGCATTTCAATCAAATCGAAATAGAATCTTCTGTTGATTTAGTAGGAGATTGGATCTTTATAGATGACTATGAAGTAAAGGCTAAAAACAATGTCGCAAAATTCAGATAACAAAGTACTCGATAAAAATTTTAAATTAATGGCAATGTCTGCTGTTGTATTATTAATATTATTTGTATATACACTATATAAAGGTGGTTCACATATTGAAGGTGGTTCTTATTATTTAGGAATTGGTTTCTTATTTATTTTACTTTTTGTTGCATTAATAGTGAAAATGAAACAAGATAAATTAAAAGAATATTTTAATAAAAATAAAAAGAATTCTGCATTTGGTACACAATTAGAACAATCAAAAGCTAATGCTTCAAATGAAGATTTAAATACAAATATTCATGCTGTAAACTCAAATGTAACATTTAAAGATGTTGCAGGAATTAAAGAAATCAAAGAAGAACTAGAAGAAGTAGTTGATTTTTTAAATGAGCCTCAAAAGTATTTAAAACATGGTGTAAAACTTCCAAAAGGTGTAATTTTAGTTGGACCTCCTGGTGTTGGTAAAACTTTAATAGCACGTGCTGTTGCAGGTGAAGCTGATGTACCATTTTTTTATCAAAGTGGTGCTTCTTTTGTGCAAATTTATGTAGGAATGGGTGCTAAAAAAGTAAGAGAATTATTCGCAAAAGCCAAGCAAAATGCACCTGCAATTGTTTTTATAGATGAAATAGATGCTGTTGGTAAAAAAAGAAGTGGAACTTCAAATGATGAAAGAGAATCTACACTAAACGAGCTATTAACACAAATGGATGGTTTTGAAGGTGATAGTGGTGTTATTGTTATGGCTGCAACTAATAAAGTTGAAGTACTAGATGAAGCACTTTTAAGAGCTGGAAGATTTGATAGACGTGTTCATGTTGGTCTTCCAAATATTGAAGATAGAAAAAAGATTTTAGAATTATATTTAGATGGCAAAAATCATGAAATAAATATTGAGCAATTATCAATTGACACTACAGGTTTTAGTTCAGCTGCATTGTCTACACTTATTAATGAAGCTTTATTAAATATGATAAAAAGAAAATCTAAAATATTAGATAGTGATGATATTGAAATAGCAAAAAACAAACTTCAGTTTGGTAAAAAACAAATTAAAATATTAGATGAAAAACAAAAAGAAATTCTATCTATTTATCAAGCATCAAAGGCTTTTATTTCAAAAACAAAAGTTTCATTATTTGATGAAAGTATAGAAAAAATATCTGCTACATATCCATCTTATCATGAACTTTGTGAGAATATCAAAAGGGATTTAGCTGGTTTTATTGGTGTTGAAGTAATAAAAAAAGAAAAATACGCAATCAATCATAAAGATTTAGAAGATGCAGATAGTTTAGCTGATGAAATTGTAAATAAATACAAAATGTCAAATTCAAAAGAAGAATTATTAAACAATATTAAAAATGATTTAAGAGCTGAATTATCACATAATGCAGATGAAATAAATAGATTAAAAGAAATTATGCTTAAAAATGAGGTTATAACGACTAATGATATCTAAGACTTATTTTTCAGGTTTTTGCTTAGAAAATGAAGATGAACTTTTTAGTGAATATATCATAAGAAATGATTTTACAGTTTCAGGGTTTTCTTATGGAGCTATAAAAGCTTTTGAAGAAGTTTTATCTTCAAAGCAAAGAGTTGATAAGTTACAACTTTTTTCACCTGCTTTTTTTCAAGAGCAAGATAAAAAATTTAAAAGAATGCAATTAATGTTTTTTAAAAAAGATGCAAATGCTTATTGTGCTAATTTCTTAGAAAATATTGCCTACCCAAGTAATATTGATTGTAGTAAATATTTTGTTCAAGGAAATTATGAACAATTAGATGAACTAATTAATTATGAATGGTCTGAAGATAAATTAGAACAATTAGAAAAAAAAGGCACAAAAATAGAAGTATTTCTAGGTGCTGATGATAAAATATGTGATTCTTTAAAAGCAAAAGATTTTTTTGCTAAATATGCAAACGTTTATTACATAAAAAATGTAGGACATATATTAAATAAATAAAACAAAATTAAATAAATATGAAGGAATTATAATGAATGAAAAAAAAGCAAAAATAGGAATAATAACAGCAAGTGATAGAGCAAGTAAAGGAATTTATGAAGATTTATCTGGACGTGCAATTATAGATACAATGAATGATTATTTAACTTCACCTTGGGAAGAAGTTTATAGATGTATTGAAGATGACCAAAAAACTTTAGAAGAAACGATGAAAGACTTAGTTGACAATGAAGGATGTTGTTTAGTAGTGACTACTGGTGGAACAGGACCAGCAGCTAGAGATGTAACTCCAGAAGCTACAGAAGCTGTGTGTGATAGAATGATGCCAGGGTTTGGTGAATTAATGCGTGCAGAATCATTAAAATTTGTTCCAACTGCTATTTTATCAAGACAAACAGCAGGTTTAAGAGGAAGTTCATTAATAGTAAATCTTCCAGGAAAACCTAAATCAATTAGAGAATGTTTAGATGCAGTTTTCCCTGCAATTCCATATTGTATTGATTTAATGGAAGGTCCATTTTTAGTTTGTAATGAAGATGTAATTAAACCTTTTAGACCAAAAGCAAAATAAATTTTTATGCAAGATATTATAAAAAAATTAGATTTAGCAGATTATTTAGAATCTTTTTCAAATTTTTTAGCTAGAAAAAAATCAATAATCTTGGAAGGAGATATTAATCTTCATCATAAACTAATAAATGAACTTGGTAAATTTGATGTTAAAGCTCCCAACGAAGTTGCTAATTTAGATACTGCATTAATGCATATTCAAAAGCAGGGTGTTTTAAAAGTTGATGAGATTATTGAGTTTACGAAGATAATCAAATATTTTAATTATTTAAAAAGATTTAGCTTTGATGGTAAACTTCAAGAATGGATTGATAAGATTATAATACCAAATGATATTACAAATATTTGTGATTATTTTGATGATAGGTCAAAATTAAAAGATGGTGTTAATGAGCAATTTGATTCAATTAAATATGCAATTTCATCTAATAAAGAAGAAATAAAACAAAGTCTATACCGAACAATCAATAACCAAAAAGTTAGATCTTATTTAGTTGATTCTCAAGTTCATTATATAAATGGTGAAGAGTCATTGCTTGTTCGTGGTGGGTTTAATCATGTTTTAAAAGCACAAGTAATAAATAGATCAAATGCAGGTTTCTTTTATGTTTTACCTCATAGTGTAAGTTCATTAAAACAAAAACAAAATGATTTAGTAAATAAACAAGAAGAAATACTTTTAAAAATTTGTAAGCAAATTTCATCAACTTTTGAAAAAAATTTAATGTTTTTAAAATTTATAAATAAAGAGTTTGATAGATTTGATCATTACCAAGCAAGACTATTTTTTGCAAAAGTAAATGATAAAAACTTTATAATTCCAAGTAAAAAAAACATAAATAAATTAGTAGATTTCTCACATCCAGCACTTCATGATGCAAAGCCTATTAGTATTGATTTTTCCAAATCAGTTGTAATGATTACAGGAGTAAATGCAGGAGGTAAAACAATGATGTTAAAATCAATTTTATCAGCTGTTTTACTCTCAAAATATCTTATTCCATATAATGCTCATCAAGATACAACAATAGGGAACTTTAAAAGTATAAATGCCGTTTTAGATGACCCTCAAAGTGTAAAAAATGATATTTCAACCTTTGCAGGAAGAATGCAAGAATTCTCTAAATTATTTACTAGTAAAAATGCAATTGTTGGTGTTGATGAAATTGAGCTTGGAACTGATTCTGATGAAGCAGCTTCTTTATTTAAAGTAATTATCGAAGAGTTAATTAGTAAAGATATTAAAATTATTATTACAACACACCATAAAAGACTAGCAGCGCTTATGGCTTCAAATGATGATGTTGAACTAATTGCTGCACTTTATGATGAAGAAAATAGATTACCTACTTATGAGTTTTTACAAGGAACTATTGGAAAATCTTATGCATTTGAAACAGCTTCAAGATATGGAATTCCAAATAATGTAGTTAAAAAAGCAAAAGAAGTTTATGGTGATGATAAAGATAAACTAAATGAGTTAATTGAAAGAAGTTCTGAGCTTGAAAAAGAGTACAAACTTAAGATTGAAAAACTTAATAATGAAATATCAAAAATGGAAAAATTATCAAGAAATTTAAGTGAGCAAAAAGAGACTTTAGATGAGCATATATATTCAGAGAAGTCAAAACTACATAAAGAGTATAAAGATGCACGTGATGAAGCTAAAAAAGCTATTAAAGCTAAATTAGTAGGAGAATCACATCAGCATTTAAATATTGCTCATAAAAAAGCAAGTGATATTAAAACTACAAAAGTTCAAGAAGCTGTTGAGTTAAAAGTAGGGGATAGAGTAAAATATAGAAGTACTAAAGGTGTACTTGTTTCAATAAAAGGTGCTAAAGCGTTTATTGAAAATGATATGGGAATGAAAGTACAAGTTAAATTAGCTGATTTACAAAAATCAGGAAATCCTCCAAAACTAAAAAAGAAACCTATTAAAGCAACTGTAACAGTTCAAAAACCTTCAGGTGGGCATGTTAAATTAGATTTACATGGACAAAGAAGTGATGAAGCAATTGCAAATCTTGATAAGTTTTTATCTGATGCACTAATAGCAGGTTTTGATGAAGTTTTAGTTTATCATGGAATTGGAACTGGAAAGTTATCATTTGCTGTTAAACAGTTTTTAGATTCTCATCCAAGAGTTGAAGGGTATACAGATGCACATCCAAGTCAAGGTGGCTTTGGTGCAAAAGTTATAAAGCTTTAAAAGCTTTATAACCTTTTTATATATAATTTATTTTTTTAGAGATTTAATAAAGTTTTCCATTGTTTCATTTGCAGCCTCATTTGGTGCTTCTAAATAGTTTATAACAAATAAATCTTCTAATTCACAAACTCCAATACTTCTTGGTCTTACTGCTAAAACCTCAGGTGTTGGTAACTCTTTTCCAAAACAGAATATAATATTTTTAGCTGCTTTTATTTTTGGACTTACTTCACCCATTTCTAATGATGATGTATGAGCATATTGGTCAAAAATTGCTATAAATGCAATAACAGGATGAGCATCAATCTTTACTTGTAATGCGTTTATTATTTCATCAACACTTTTGAATTCTACTTCATCTTTTTTAAACTCAATTTCAAAAATAGAGTATTTATCTTTAAATAGTTTTTGTTTCATTTTATTCCTTTATTTTATTGATAAGAATGAGTCAATAACACAATTCATTCTTTCTTCTATATCTTTGCCATCTATATCCATATAATCTGTTTGGATTTTATAAACTAGTTTTCCATCTAGTTTAAATTCAAAAACTAAATAACCTGCATAAAGTTTTGATTTAGCACCTTTCTTACCTTTGTCCTCTTTATCATTTTCATAAATGTAGTAATCGATTTCAAGTTTTTTATCACTAACTTGATTTGATTTTATATGTTTTTTTAATACTTTATTTAAGATTGCATCTGCTTGAGATACATCTAAAATATTAATTAAATGACTTTGCATTAATTTTGAATATTCAATATCTGATTTGATTACAAAATTGTTTGTTTCTATTAAGTTATTTGTTTCCCAAATAGGATTCTCAAACTCTATTTTTTCAAATGTTATTGTTTTTTCTTGACACTCTAATCTTTTTTTCTTTGGATCGAATTTATTTAACTCTTCAAAAACTGCAAATGTAACAAATAATATAATAGCAATTAATATAATTGGTAATATTTTTTTCATAAGTTTTCCTTATTTAGTATTATAATTAATACTTATTTTTGGTATGATATCAAATAAACTTTTATATGTCAATAAATTATAGTTTATATAAGTATAAATTATAATTATAGTAAAGAAAGAATCTTTACTATAATTACTTAGAGATTTTTAAATCTATATTTGAAGTTTTTTCTGTAGTAGTTTTTATCTTAATCTTTTTAGATATTTTTATTTGTTTAGCAGGTATTTTCTTTTTTTCTAATAAGTATTTTTTTATATTATTTACTCTATTTAAAGCTATTTTTGAAAGTTCAGCTTTTTTAACTTCTTGTTTTGAAGTTACAAATGATTCTAAAGCATTTGTATAAGCTTTTAAATCATTAGGAAATTTGTTTTTAAGTGTTTCTAACTCTTGGTCATAATCTTCATAAAGCTCTTCTAATAGTTCAAGATAATCTTCTTGATAATCTTTTGCTTGTTTATTTGGTAGTTCATTTGAAATAAATTTATTAAGTTTATTAGTTTTTAAAGCATATAAGTCTTTTTCCTTTTCATAAGATGGATCAAATTCTAAAACTAGATTTGGACGTTTTAAAAGTATTACAGATACCTTATCAAGTGTTTCTTTTTGAATTGGAGTTATTTCATCTTGGGCATAATTAAAATTAACACTATTGATTTCATCTGCTTCAAATCCAAAAATTGAACCAAGAAGTGAAAATGGTGCAGTAATTGCTTTTGTAATTAAATTTACAAATGCTTTCCAAACAATAGGTCCAATAGAAAATTGAGGATCATCCATATTCCCAGATACTGGAATACTTAAATCGATTACTCCATTTCTATCTTCAAGTAATGTAATTGCTAAGTCTAAAGGAAGAGAAACAGCATCTTTACTTACTACTTTTTTACCAAGTTCTAATTTTGTGATTACAATATTGTTTTTTGCATCAAGATTTGATTTTTCTATATTATATTTTAAATCAAGGTCTAGTTTTCCACTTTT
Source organism: Arcobacter peruensis (assembly GCF_003711085.1). Lineage (NCBI taxonomy): Bacteria > Pseudomonadati > Campylobacterota > Epsilonproteobacteria > Campylobacterales > Arcobacteraceae > Arcobacter > Arcobacter peruensis. Next base: position 714,350 of record NZ_CP032363.1, on the reverse strand, counting down.
TAACTCTTTCCCTATAAATTTACCAGTATATGGTGTAAAATTCTGCATAGAAATATTTTTGAAAATCATATTTATATCTGTTAATATTTTGATATTATTAGGATCTACAAGACCTGTAATTTGTGTTGTTCCATATTTATCAACAATACCGTCAACTTTTAGTTTTGAAGTTGATGCTACTGTTGTATTAAGTCTTGATACTTTACCGTTTAAAGCACTAACTGTTGTTTTAAAAGGAAGTGGTAAATTTTTATCTTCAAAAGATAAAGTTGCATTTTTTATATTTATTGGTCCAATATTCAACTTAGCACTTGATTCTTTAGAACTTTTGTTTTCAGTTTTTTTAGCAACTGTTGCTTTTGCATTGTTTTTTTCAAGTATTACAGAAATATTTGGTTTTGAAATATCTGTTTTTAAGACTTTTAATCCATTTTTACTATTTGTAATACCACTTACACTTATGTCAATATTTTTTGCAATTATATTTGTTTTATCTTTTTTATTCTCGATTGTAACGCTAGGGTCATAAACTCTAATAGAAGATAAACTTAAAGTGTTATTGTTTTGTTTAAGTCTATTAATATTTACTTCTGCATTTGATGAATAAATATTCATACTATTTTTATTATCGTTTAGAGTCAATTTCCCTTTTTTGATTTTTGCAGTTTTTATAGAAATATTATTATTGTTTAATAAAAATGAGTTAATGTTTGCATTTATTTTATTAATATCTAGTTTTAAATTATTTGCTTTGTCATTTATATTTAACTTTGGGTTAACTAAAGAAGCACTGGCAAGTGATATTTTAGAACCATTTATATTTAATTTATTTGCTGTTAAACTAGTATTATTCGTACTTATATCTAATTTTGCTTTTGCATCATTAAGTTTTAAACTAGGAGTATTAAGCTTTATTCTATTTATTGAAACAATAGATTTTATGATATTTAAATCATTTACATTCAAGGCTGTATTACTTGTTTGAATACTAAGTTTATTTTTTAAATCTTTAAATGAAATTTTCGGTGTATCTAACTTTGTTTGTTTTATATAAACATCTGCACCTTTTATTTTAAGGCTATTTATATTCAGTTTTGGTTTATTTATATTGATATTTAATGAAGCTTTATTATCTTTAAATGACAAATTACTTTTTGAAAGATTAACATTAGAAATATCTATATTATTATTTAAAATTGAAAGCTTGTCAAATGAAATATCACTATTATTAGTATTAATAAACATTGAGTTTTTATTGTCTTTATAGTCTATATTGGGATTAGATATTTTAAAACTATTAAGATAAATATTTGAACCATCAATATTAACACTTGAAACATTTGTATTGAATTTTTTTGTTTCAACACTCATATTTTGAACTTTATCTTTAAAAATAAAATCAGAGTTTGTTTGTTTTAAATTTGATAATAATACTTTCCAAGGTTTAGAAATAGTCTTTTCATCACTTATTGGTGCTTCTTTTTTTGTCTCTTTTGAAGCTTTTACTAAACTTGCTAAATTTATACCATTTTTATCCATAATAAGATTTGTGTAAAGTGTATTAATTTCTATATTGTTTAGTTTTAAATCTTGTTTTAGTAAATCAAGATTTAAATTTCCTATTTTTAACTTATTTAGCTTGATAATATCATTTTTATTTTGTTTTAGTTTAATATCTGATAGTTCTAATTTTGTAGTATTAACTTTCAAATCAAAATCATCTTTCGCATCAATATTATAATCTAGAGCTAAATCAAATCTAGCTTCTTCATTTATATCAAAGTTTAATATCTCTTTTTGTTGGTAAAGAATCTCTTTTAATCTTAGATCACTAATTTTAGCTTTTCCATACATTTTAAAAGGAGATACATTGAAAGCACCTTTTAAACTTAACTTTGTATGCTCATTTATATTTAATTCTAAATCATTTGAAGCTAAACTATTTTTATAGGTTCCTACGTCATATAGAGTGTAGTTAGCATTTTTTATAGTAAGTTCATAAGGTTTATCTTTTGTAATCTTTTTATAGTTTACATTTAGATTTTCAAGTTTTATTTTTGAGATTAAAAATTTTATATCTGATGAACTTTCATCTTTTATCTCTTCTTTTTTTTCCGTCTCTTTTTCTTTTACAATTTTTGTAAGATTTATTATTCCATTTATATCTTCTTCAACATTAACAACTGTATTTTGAAGTAAAACATTATCTAAACTTACATGTGCTTCAAGAATCGAACGTAATAAAGCAATATTTAACTTAAACTGCGAAAATGAAATGACTTTTTCACTATCTTTATTATTTAAAGCCAAATTATGTATTTTTGCCTCGAGTGTAAAGGGGTTAAACTCTACTTTTTCAATTGTTGTTTTTAAAGTTAAGTTATCATCTAAGTTTTTTACTAACTGATCTTTTAAAACATAAGGAATTAATTTAAATCCAATTGTTATATAAACAGCTAGAAAAAAACAAAGCCAATAAAATGTTTTTTCTATTTTTCCCATTTTTTAACCTTTTATATTTAAGAAATTTGTATATTTTCTAAAATTAGAAACTGGTATTCAAACTTTGATTTTTCATTACCAATTTTAATAATATCACCATCTTTTAATTCTTTTTCAAATATTTCTTTTTTTCCACCCATTGAAATTCCATTGATAGTCATTCCATTTGAGCTTCCTCTATCTTTTAAAAAATAATTCATTTCTTTTTTTTCAATTTGAAAATGTTCTTTGGATATTTGTAACTCTTTTGAATTATTTAATAAATAAATATCATTATTTGGCTTAGTTGGACTTGCAATTCTAAGTTTTATAAATATTCCTTTTTCACTTTCTCCTAATCTTGATTCTCTTCCAATTTTAAAAGGAAAATCTTTCATAGCAATTAAATCGTTTTTTGAAGAGCTTTTTGTAATTGATTGTGAAGCTTCTTTTGTTAATGGCAACAACACAGCATTGGGTGTAATTCTTTTTATTAAATTAATTTTAATGTTTTGCATAAAACATATACCTTTTAAAATAGTTATATCAATGATTATAACAAATATAATATCAATTTTGATACAATCACGTATTAAAAAGGAAACAAATGACTATTATAGAATTATTTCAAAAATTATTAAGATTTAAATCAGTAACTCCAGATGATGATGGAGGTTTTGATTTTATAGAAGAATATTTAGGCGAAGATTGGACTTGTATAAATGTAGATAGAGAGGATACAAAAAATAGAGTATATTATAAAAAATTTAATGACAATCCTCAACACCTATGTTTTGCAGGTCACATCGATGTAGTACCTCCTGGTGAGGGTTGGGATGTTGATCCTTTTGCTGCTGATATTATTAATGGAGTTATTACTGCACGTGGAACACAAGATATGAAAAGTGGTGTTGCTGCTTATCTTTATGCTTGTAAGCATGCAGAAAACTTTGATGGAACGCTGAGTATTTTAATGACTTCTGATGAAGAAGGTGAGGGTACTTATGGAACTATTAAAGCTTTAGAATATTTAAAAGAAATTGACTTTATTCCTCAATATGCAGTTGTAGCAGAACCAACTTGTGAGCAAGTTTTTGGTGATGCAATAAAAGTTGGACGAAGAGGAAGTATAAATGGATATTTAAATATCCAAGGAAGACAAGGTCATGCAGCTTATCCTGAAAAAGGAATAAATCCAATTCATCAAATTGCACCAATTTTAAATGAAATTGCAGCTCATGATTTAGATAATGGTGATGAATATTTTGCACCTTCAAAAATGGTTCTAACAGATATGAGATCTGGAATGCAAGTTACAAATGTAACACCAAACAAATTGGATTTAATGTTTAATGTAAGAAACTCAACAAATACAAAAAAAGAAGATGTAGAAGCTTATATCCAAAAAGTATTTGGGCATTTAGATTATTCATTACGAACTACACAAGGTTCTTTTCCATTTGTGACAAATAAAGAATCAAAAGTAGTAAAAGCAATGGAAAACTCAATTAAAGATGTTTTAGGAGTTACTACAAAACACTCAACAGCTGGTGGAACATCTGATGCTAGATACTTCGGAGCCTTTGGAATTGAAGCAATTGAATTTGGTGTAATTAATGACACTATTCATAGTATTGGTGAAAGAACTACCGTTAAAGAAGTAGAAGGTTTATGTGAAGTTTATATGGATTTGATTAAGAAGTTTTAAGTATATGTTTTTTACTCAAGATATTTAACTACTAACGCTACCCTTAGTCCTTTTAATACTATATCTAAGAGTTGAAAGGACATATATTATATTAAAGGTCATATTTTTAGAAATGATAAAGTTACTTTACATTTGATTAAATTTATCTTATAATGATAAGTAAAATTATCATTTAAGGTTAAAAATGAAAGATATAGAAGTTAAAATTGATAATCAAAAAGTAGGTTCACTTTTTTTTGAAAAAGAAAGAAATGAATATGGATTTAATTATACTTCAAATTATAAGCCAATATCTTTGATTATGCCATATAAAAGCTCTACTTATATTTGGAAAAATAAACTTCATCCTATTTTTGATATGAATATACCAGAAGGGTATCTTTTTGAAATATTTAAAAAATATTTAACGAAAGAGTATGGTTATATTGACGATTTCCTAATCTTTTCTTATATCTGTTCTAATATTCAAAGTAGAATCACTTATAAAAGCTTTTCAGATAAAAAAGACTTTTTTGCATTTGATTTAGAAGATGTTTTACAAAATGATACACAAGATAACTTTACGAAAATAGTTAGTGCCTTTTTAGATAAAAATGCCATAAGTGGAGTTCAGCCAAAAACCTTAGCTATTTTAAAAGATAAAGAATCTCTTAGTTCAAAAGAGTATATTATTAAAACTTGGGGAGAAGAATACCCACAATTAGCGTTAAATGAATATTTTTGTTTAAAAGCTATTGAAAAAACTGGTGTAAAAATTCCTAATATTAAACTGTCTAAAAATAATAAATTTTTATTAGTTGAACGATTTAACTATAATAAAAAAAGCAATAATTTTTTAGGATTTGAAGAGTTGATTACTTTACTTGGAAAAAATAAAGATGAAAAATACAGTGGAAGTTATGAGCAAATAGCCAAAGTAATATATAGTGTTAGCACAAATAAACTCGAATCTATGTTAAGTTTTTATAAATTAATGATAATGAACTATTTATTAAAAAATGGTGATGCTCATTTGAAAAACTTTGGAGTATTATACAATGAAGACTTTTCAAAAATATGGTTTGCTCCTGCTTATGATGTTGTGAATACACAAGTATATTTTTATAAAGATAAACCAGCACTTACAATGCAGGGTAAAAAGTTATGGTTTGGGAAAAAAGAATTAATTACTTTTGGAGAAAATAATTGTTATCTATCAAAAAAAGATGCAAATAAAATTTATGATGAAGGAATATTTTCTTTAAAAAAATCTATTAATGAATTAAAAGACTATATTAAAACCAATAAAGATTTTAAAGATATTGGTTCTAGAATGATTGATACATGGGAACTATCACTAGAAGAAAAAACACATAAGGAGATTCCAGTTGAAACTATACGAAATTGGACAAGAAATTAGACTCTTAAGAGAAGCAAAAAATTTAACGCAAGAAGAATTAGCAAATATCTGCGGTATTAGTAGAGTAACCTTAGGTAAAATTGAGCAAGGAAAATTAGGTAATACTTCTGTAAGAACTTTAGATTTAATTTTAGCACGATTAGGACTAGAAATAGAGTTTAAAACAATCACTAACTTTGGATTAAAAAACTTAGATGAATTATAAAAGAAACTCGACAAAATAAAAAGGAAAATTCAATGCCAAATATGATTTATGGAACAGCTTGGAAAAAAGAAAACACAGCTAAGCTTGTAGAAACTGCACTTTTGTCTGGCTTTAAAAGCATTGACACAGCTTGTCAACCAAAGCACTATAGAGAAGATCTAGTAGGACTTGGACTTGAAAATGCTTTTAATAAAGGAATTAAAAGAGAGGATATTTTTGTTCAAACGAAATTTACTCCAATATCAGGCCAAGATATAAATAATATGCCTTATCTTTCAAGTGATGATATTATAACTCAAGTTAAAAAATCTTTTTTAAAATCAAAAGAAAATCTAAAACTTGATTTTATAGATTCATATTTAATTCACTCACCATTTAATCCAATTGAAGATTTGGTAAAAGTATATAGATCTATGGAAGAATTTGTTCAAAATAAAGAAGTAGGACAACTTGGTATTTCTAATTGTTATGACTTAAAACTTTTTTCATATCTTTACGATATTGCAAAAGTAAAGCCAAAAGTTTTACAAAATAGATTTTATGCTGCTTCAAATTATGATAAAGATTTAAGAGAATTTTGTAAGCAAAAGAACATCACCTATCAAAGTTTTTGGTCTTTAACTGCAAATCCAAATATTTTAGCTTCAAATGAAATTACTAGTTTAGTTTTAAAATATGGAAAAACAAAAGAGCAGATTTTCTATAAATTTTTAAAACAAATAGGAATAACTCCATTAAATGGAACAACTTCAAAAGTTCATATGCTTGAAGATTTAGATATTGATGATTTTTTACTAGAAGAAAATGAAATTATTTTAATACAAAACTTACTATAAGTGTCAAGATTTTAGATATAATGCGAAATATTTAATCAAAGGAAAAAAAATGGAACAACTACCAAATTGCCCAAAATGTAACAGCGAATATACTTATGAAGATGGTTCATTATTAATCTGTCCTGAGTGTGCTCATGAGTGGACTGCAAGCGCAGATGAAGAAGATACAGAATTTACTGTAAAAGATGCAAATGGAGCAACTTTAAGAAGTGGTGATGATGTTACTATTATTAAAGATTTAAAAGTAAAGGGTAGTTCTTCTGTTGTTAAAGTTGGTACTAAAATAAAAAATATTAGATTAGTTGAAAGTGCAATTGACCATAATATTGATTGTAAAATTCCTGGTGTTGGTGCTTTAAAAATAACTCCAATGTATGTAAAGAAATCTTAATATGAAAACAACTAGAGTAAAAAACCTGATGATTTCAGGTTTAAGTGTTACTACTAATAATGCTACAGAATTTGAAGGTGAATCTAAAATTCAAAAACTATGGGATGATTACGAAGAAAAAAACATCTACAGTGCAACACATAATAAAGCAAATAATAGCTCGATGTATGGTGTTTACAATAATTATACATCAGATTTAAATGGTGATTTTGATGTAACAATTGGTGTAGAAGTTACTAAAGCTAAAAATGCAATTGTAATTACTGATGAAAAGTACTTAGTATTTAAAAAAGTTGGTGAATTACCACAAGTTGTAATTGATACATGGACACAAATTTGGGAATATTTTGAAAATAATTCTGAATATAAAAGAGCTTATACAATTGATTTTGAGCACTATACAAAAGAAAATGAAATAGAAATATATATTTCTATTGAAAAATAAAGATTAAATAAAAAACTAGATGAAAACAATTGGATTACTTGGTGGAATGTCTTGGGAAAGTACAGCACTTTACTATAAGCAGATTAATGAACAAATCAAAAAAGAACTAGGTAGTTTACATAGTGCCAAAGTTGTTATCTATAGTGTTGATTTTGATGAAATAGAAAAATTACAACATATTGGTGCTTGGGATAAAACAGCAGAAATTCTTTCAAATGCTGCAAAAAATATAGAAAATGCCAATGCAGACTTTTTATTAATTTGTACAAATACAATGCATAAAGTTGTGGATTCAATTGAAAAAAATATCAATATTCCAATTCTACACATAGCAGATGCAACTGCAAAAGTACTTCAAAAAGATGGAATTAGAAAAATTGGTCTTCTAGGAACTGCTTTTACTATGCAAGAAGATTTTTATAAAAAAAGAATTTCTGAAAACTTTGATATTGAAGTTATTGTTCCTTCTTTAGAAGATATACAAATAGTACATAAAATAATTTATGAAGAGTTGTGTCTTGGAATTGTAAAAGATGATTCAAGAAAAGAATACTTAAAAATTATAGATTCTTTAACTTCAAAAGGTTGTGAGGGAATTATTCTTGGTTGTACAGAAATTTGTATGCTAATTAAAGAAGAACATACAAAGACAAGACTTTATGATACTACAACTATTCATGCACAGCAAGCAGTATCAAAAGCTTTAAATTAATTTTATATAATCGCCATTTAATACTATTAATTAGGTATCAAAAAATTTGGAATATTAATTCCTTTTTCTTTATAAAACTTTACAGCACCAGGATGTAAAGGCATTGGCAATCCTTGAATGGCTTTTTGTAAAGACATCACTTTTGTTGCTTTATGAACAGTATTCAAGAAAGCTAAATTCTCATAAATAGCTTTTGTTAAAAGATATACAGTCTGCATTGGAGTCTCTTTTGTTACAACTAATAAATTAGGCTGTGCAATTGTATGAATATCTTTTATTTGATTTGGATAAGTTCCTGCTTTAATAATATATGAATTCCATACTGGATAATTATTATTAATAACTTTTAAATTCTTTTTCTCAAATTCCAATACTTTAATATTATCTCCAATTGAACTAAATAAATTTGTTACAGCTGCTGTAGGAGGTCCTGATGGTGTATTCATACCTTGTATCTTTCCATCATTTAGTGCAATAGAACTTGGAGTATATCCTAGATATTTAATATTCATTTTATTAAAATCAATTCCCAATGAATTCATTATCGTTTCAGCAGAAACCCTTGACCCTGAGTTCCTTCCACTAATAGAAAAATTTTTACCATAAAGATTTTTTAAGTCCATTATATTTCCGGTTTTAACAAAGTCTTTATTAATCGTAAACTGTTCAACATTTTGCCACAACATTGAAATTGATCTAAGATTTTTCTTTGCTTTGTTTTCATATGTAGCTTTTCCTTGCCAAGCCATAGAAGCAAAAAGGCCTTGTAATAGTGCAAAATTAACCTTTCCGTTTTCTAACATATCTATATTTTCTGCAGATCCTGCAGATGTAATGGCAGAAAAGATAAGTTTATTTTTTTTGGATAACTCTAAAGATGCAATAGTTGCAATTCCAACTCCAACTGGATAAAAAGTTCCTCCTGAATTTGCTGTTGCTATTAAATACTTTTGATTATCTTTATTAGCACTAAGGAATGTAAGAAATAAGCTTGTTATAATTAATTTTGTTAAAATATTATTCAATTATATATCCTAAACCTTTTTTTGAAACGATAAAATCATCTTTTGCAATTTTATCTTTAAGTCTTTTAATAGCTGTTCGTAATGTAGCATCTGAAATATTAGTATTATTCCATACTTCCATTTTTAATGTTTCTATTGTATTTATTTCATTTTTTCTTTTAATCATTGCATCTAGTAATAATGTTTCTTTTTTTGAAAGATTTACCATTGTATCTGCTTCATATAAAAGTCTTTTATCTTTATCATAGTTAAAGGTATCATTGATTTTTACTTGCTTTATTTCAACTTCTTTATTTTGAATAGTTTCCGCTTTTTCTAAAATAGATTTTTTTACTTTCTTTAAAAGCTGCATAATATTTTCTACAACTAAAGGTTTAACAAAATAACCCATTACATTTAAATTGATAGATCTAAATAAAAACTCTTCATCTTTGTGCGCAGATACTATAATAAATTTTTGATTCTCTTCAATACTTGCTATTTCTTCAATCATAGTCATTCCATCTTTTCTTGGCATTTGTATATCTGTAACTATCACATCAAAATACTCTTCTTTTTCCTTTTTTTGTAAAAATTTATCTAACCCTTCTTGACCATCACATGCAATCTGTACTTCATCAAAAATTGTATCAAGATAAAAACCAAGTATTTCTCTAGCATCTTCTTCATCTTCTACTAATAAAACTTTTGTAATTTTACTCATCTTATCTTCTCCATATTAAGTGGTAATTTTATTTTAAAACTCACACTATCATTTTCTATATTTTTAACTGTAATAGTTCCATGCATATTTGTTTCAATAATTGATTTTGTCATATAAAGACCAATTCCAGTACCTTGTGATTCGAATTTTGTTGTAAAGTAGGGTTCAAAAATTCTTGAAATTGTTTCTTCATCTATTTTCCCACCATTGTTCTTTATAAAAATCTCTAAGAAATCCTTACTCAAATGTGTTTCAATTTTTATTAATGCATCAAACTTTTCTTTTTCTCTTTTTTGTTTTATAGCATCTTGTGCATTACTGAATATGTTTAATAAAGACTGTTTTAATTCATTTTCAAAGCCTAAAAACTCTTTATCTTCTATTTCTAAGATTAATTCAATATCTTCAACTTTTAGTTGTGCCTTGATTATCTCTAAACTTGAGGAAATTGCAGACTTAATACTAAAATATTCTTTTTGCTTAGATGGTTTATAAAAATTTCTAAAGTCATCAATAGTTTGAGACATATATTGTATTTGAGTAAAGGATTTATCAAAATATTTATTTACCATTGCTTCATTTGGATTTTCATTTAAATGTCCATTTTTATAATTATCTTTAATAAACTGCAAAAATAGTGAAACATTATTTAAAGGTTGTCTCCATTGATGAGCAATATTTCCAAGCATCTCACCCATTGCTGCTAGTTTACTCTGTTGGATTAATATCCTATCTTTTTCTCTATTTTTAGAAAGTTCTTCTTCTACTTTTATTTTTAAGTCTTGTTCACTTAATTTTATTTTTGTAATATCATTTATATATCCATAAAAATTAACAACATTTCCAGAATGATCTTTTAATACTAAAGTTCTACAAGAAATCCATCTTATTTCATTTGATGCATTTAATGCTCTACATACAAAAGTAAAATCTTCCAAGTTTTGACTTAATGCTGCATTCATTGCAACTTTTATAATATTTATGTCTTCTTTATAAATTAGATCTAAAAAGTTCATTTCTCTGTTTTCAAAAAGTTTTTTCGAATAACCATAATTTTTAATAGCATTTGAGATATATTTCACGCTTAGGTTTTCATCATTAAATAGTTTAAATAAAACTATTTTACCATCTTCAACAAGAAGTTCTACATCAAGAAGCTCTTTTTTTAGACGTTTATCTTTATCTATATCCATTGACATCATAAGCATTCTTTTATGACCTGTATCTTTATCAATAAAAAGACGTCCACGTGCTAGTATCCATTTAAAACCATCATTTTTTGTTTTAAGTCTATACTCACACATAAAATCGTTTTGTTTACCTGCAAAAATTTGTTCAAATAGTAATTCTACATCATTTTTATCATCTTTGTATATTAGATTAAACCAATCAGAGAAAGAAACTATTTCGCCTCTTTTATAACCTGATATTTCAAGCCATTTATTTGAAAAATAAATTTTATTAGTCTCAAAGTCAATATCCCAAAGACCATCATTTGAGGCAATAATTGCAAGTTCAAATCTATTTTTCCAGTGAGTCAAGGATTTTGTTTTATCTTCAAGTTCATTGTTGTACCTATCTAAAATTTTTTTTGTAAACCTTGAAAAAAGTAAAGATGCAATAATAATCACAAGTGTAAAAATAAGTATATATATTGTAACAGTTTTAAAAAAAGAGTGATATTTTTGTTTTATTTTTGTTGTATTTAAATTGAAATTTTTATTATAATCAATAGATATTGCAAATTTATATTTTGAGTTATATAAAGTTCTATTTAAAAAGTCTTTATTCATTTCTTCATTTTCATCAAAATGTTTTAAGACTTTGTATTTATAACTATTGCTTTTTTTAGATAAAAGTGTAGGTACATGTGCATATAAGTTTTCATTTTCAAAATTATAAGTACTTTTAGTAAGTAAATCATAAAACCAAATATTATAATCATTACTTTTATTTAACTTATCAATCTCATCAATAATGATACTTCTAGTGATCAATCTTATATTTTCATCTCTTGAAAAAGCTCCCACATAATATGTTCCATCTTTTTTTTCTAGAATATCAAAAAAACTAAGTTTTAGAACTCCTGTTAAATTGTTTTTCCACTCTTGAAGGTTATACCGTCCTTGTGAATAGATATATTGTAAAACTATGTCTTTATAAGTTTTATTCTTCTTTCCAAAAATAAGTTTTGACAAGTAATCTACTTTATCATCCCCATAGAGTACTTCTAAGTTTGACTTCTTAAAAAGTACTATTTTTATATTATTTTCATATTCATATTTTTCTAAAAACTTTATCGTATTATCATTTTCTAAATTTGAGAAACCATTATTCAAACTTCCTATTACTTTATAAGTATGCTCTTGAAGCACTTTATTTACAGATGAAAGCTCTTCATTAACAGCATTTTTAACAATATTAGAAAAATTTGCGAGTTTTTCTTTTTTATAAAATTGATTATTTAGAAGCTCTTTTTGTTGTAAAAGATCTATATCTCTTTTTTGTTTTGATTCTAAGATAATAAAAGCTACAAAAATAGAAACCATTGATAATATTAAAATAAATGTAATAGGAATAACCCTAAATATTTTTTCAATATATTCAAGAGTATAAGTTCTGCTTTTTTGTTTTTTAACCATTAGTAATAATAACAAAATATTGGTAAAAAAATAAATAAAAGTAAAAAAAGTATTATAAAATTGTTTCAAAATTGTTTCATTTTAGTTCTTTTTTAAGAATTTTTTAAAGAAGTGACTGATAGAATCATTTTATAAAATATAAAAAAGGATTACTATGAAAAAATTAACATCAATTGTAGCTATGAGTACATTATTAGCTGTTGCTGCTCAGGCACAAACTACGTGGAATGTTTCACTATGGGGTAAACAAAGAGCATTTACGGAAAATGTTGAAAAATTAGCGCAGCTTGTTGAGCAAAAAACAAATGGTGACTTTAAACTTAACATTTCTTATGGTGGATTATCAAAATCAAAAGAAAATCTTGATGGTATATCAATTGGTGCTTTTGAAATGGCACAATTTTGTTCTTTCTATCATAAAGGTAAGAACCCAACTATTACAGTTACAGAATTACCATTTTCAAAAGATGTAACATTAGCGCAGGTTGCAAAAATTTCTCAAGAAGTTTATAAACATCCAACAGTTGTAAAAGATTTAGCAAGATGGAATGCAACACTTTTAATGCCAACACCACTTCCTCAATATAATATTGTTTCAAAATCTGATGATTTAAATTCATTAGAAGACTTTAAAGGATTAAGAGTTAGAGGTCCAGGTGGAATTATGGGAGTATTAGGAAAACTAGGAGCTATTAAAACAGGTGTTCCTTTTTCAGAAGTTAGACAAGCAATGAACTCAGGAGTTATTGATGGAGCATCTTTTGCACCACATGCACATCTTGCTACAAAATCGTATAAAGTAGGAAATTGGGCAACTACAAACTTAAACCTTGGTTCTGCAAACTGTCCTGTTGTTGTAAATACTGAAGCTTTAGATTCATTATCTAAGAAAAACAAAGAAGCACTTTTAGGTTCAGTTGATGAAGCATTAGAATATTATGTTGCGAACTATGAAAAAACAACTAAAAAATATGAAGCTGAATTAGCTGAATCTGGTCTAAAACTAGTTACATTTACACCAGAGCAAACAGCGAAATTAAGTGAATTATCTCAATCTGTAAATTCAGAGTGGATAAAACAGTATTCAAAAAAATTCAAGTCTCAAGAATTATTTGACTATACAAAAAACTTATTTAACAAGTAAGAATTATTATGTCTTTAGACTCAAAAATAAAAACTGATCAATCAACTTTAAGTAAGGTTGATCAGTTCTTTCTAAAAATAGAAAGTTTTATGAGCTTTTTAGGTGGTGTTGTTATTTTTTTAATTGTAATGATTTCAACTGTTAATATCTTAGGTCGATGGTTATTTTCTATGCCTGTTAATGGATATATTGACTGGATAGAACAATTTATGGCCTTTTTTGCTTTTTTAGGTATTGCTTATACTCAAAGAGAAGGTGGCCATATTCGTATGGATATGCTAGTTTCGAAATTAAAAGGTAGATTTTTTTATGTTACAGAATTATTTACAACTACAATTATTCTTTTTTTAACATTAGTTTTAATATATGGTTCATCTTTACACTTTTTAAGAGCTTACAACCTTGGAGATACATCTTTAGATATTGATCTTCCAACTTGGCCTGCAAAACTTGTAGTTCCCGTTGCTTTAACATTTTTAGCACTTAGGCTTATAATTCAAATATGGGCATATATTAGAGCTATTAAAAACAATGACACTGATGCTGTTGCAGTTCCTAGAGTAGAAAATGCAGCCGAAGCGGTTGAATCTGATAATAAATCGTATGGAGTAAAATAATGGATATTATTTCAATAATGGCTGGTATGGATAAACTTGATATTGGCCTTATAATGACTGGTTTTATGCTCTTTATGGTAATTATTGGTATGAGAGTTGCTTTTGCGGCAGGTATTTCTGGTTTCCTTGGCCTTGTTTGGATATTCGCTGCAAAATTAGGTTTTGAAAAAGGTTTTATAGTAGCTGTTAAAATGGCTGGTACTATTCCTCATTCAAAAGTATCATCATTAGCACTTTCACTAATCCCAGCTTTTATATTAATAGGTTTTTTAGCTTATCATACGGGATTAACAAAAGCTTTATTTGAAGCAGCAAAAAGATGGGTAGGGTGGCTTCCTGGTGGTATGGGTGTTGCAACAGTATTTTCAGCAGCTGGATTTGCCGCAGTTTCTGGAGCCTCGTTAGCAACATCAGCAGTATTTGCAAAAATTGCAGTACCTGAAATGTTAAAACTTGGATATAACAAAAGATTTGCAGCAGGTGTAGTTGCTGCTAGTGGAACACTTGCTTCGTTAATTCCTCCTTCTGCTATTTTAGTTATATATGCAATTATAGTAGAACAAGATGTTGGAGCATTATTAATGGCAGGGTTTTTACCAGGAGTTACTTCTGCACTTATTTATGCTGGACTTGTTATTTTTCTAGCAATGAGTAATAAAAACTTTGGACCACCAGTTACAGGATATACATGGAAAGAAAGATTTGCATCAATTCCTGAAACACTTCCTGTTTTTTCTGTTATTGCAATTATTATAATTTGTATTTATGGTGGAATTGGAACTCCAACTGAAGCTGGGTCTTTAGGTGTATTTATTATCTTTATGATGGCTGTATACAAAGGAATGAAATTAGGAGACTTTAAAAAAGTACTAATTGAAACATCAAAACTAACTGTTATGATATTTAGTATTATTTGGGGTGTTTTAATATATGTTAGATTTTTAGGTTTTGCAGAACTACCTGATGCATTTTCATCTTGGATTGTTACGCTTGAGCAAAGTCCAATGATTACTCTATTAGCAATACTTTGTGTATATGCAATTTTAGGTATGTTTATGGATGCAATTGGAATGTTACTTTTAACTCTACCAATAGCTTATCCTGCAGTAATGGCACTAAATGGTGGTGAATCTGTAGCTGCTGCTGATAGTGCTTTTGGATTATCTGGTCCAGCTTGTGCTATTTGGTTTGGTATTATTGTTGTTAAGATGGCGGAACTCTGTCTTATAACCCCACCTATAGGACTTAATTGTTTTGTTGTTGCAAGTGTTAGACCTGAGTGTTCAGTTCAAGATGTATATAGAGGAACTACACCATTTTTTATTGCAGATGTAATTACAATTGCAGTTTTAATTGCTGTACCTTCGATTGTACTATGGCTTCCAAAAATGGTTGGACTTTTATAGATTTAAAATATTGATATAAAAATTGATATTGTAAAAAGCAGCTTTTATAGCTGCTTTTTTAAGATACATTAATAAAAGTATTAATTTTTATTGTACGTTTACACCATACTTTTGAAGCATATTAGGCCAAGCAACACTTTTCCCATCTTTATCAAATACAGCAGGTGTTCCTTGAACGCTTAATTTTGTAGCTATTTGCATTTGTTCTGCTAATTGTGCTTCTAATTTTGCTAATTCAGCATCTGAATACTTTCTATTTTTATAAGCGTCACTAGTTACATCTAAATCTAACATAGCTTCAATTTTTTCAGCTTTTGTTTTTTTACTCATGATATAAATAGACATATCTTTTGCATTTCTATGCATTTCTAATGGATAATAGAAAACTCTAATTTTTACATTTTTTTCAACTTGTGATAAATATGATTCAAACTTCTTACAGTATGGACATTCTGGATCTGTGAATAAGAAATATTCATCTGTACCACTTCCATAAACAAACGCTTCTTTTCCTCTAACTCCTGTTAAATCTGCAGGTGCAGATATTTTAGCTCCTGAATTAGTATCAATAACTTCACCTGTAATTAAACTTTTTTTGTCTTTTGTTAAAAAAACTTCATCATTATTACCTTGAACATTAATTTTTAAAGCATATAAGTTTCCCATATCATAAGCTTTTGTAACACTTATTTGTGCTCTTTTAAATAATTCTAAATTTTCTATTTGTTTTATTTCATTTTTAGATAATTCACCAGCTGCATTTAAGCTTGTAGTAATAGCTGCAGCTAATAATAATTTCTTTGTTGTTTGTATCATCGGATTTTCCTATATTAAATTTGTAAGTAATATTACTGTTATAGTGTTAACAAATAGTTAAGAGATTTTCTTTACATGATTAATTTGAAAATAATTCCCGTAGTTATGAAAGAAATCAATATTCCATAACCAACAATTGCAACACTTAATCTTGGGGCTAATCCAGCCATTGAAGCCATTGCTCCTGCAGTTATCATTGGAGCCATTCCTGCTTCAAATATTGATACTTGACCTGCTAAATTATTCCAACCAAATAAAACAATAGTTAAATAAGCAATAATAGGAGCAATGATTAGTTTAATAATAAGAGCAATACTCAAAGGTTTTATATCATCCCTAGGTAGTCTAAATTGTAATTGTAAACCAACAGCTACAAGCGCAACTGGAATTAAAGTATTAGCAAATGTCGCAAGTATATTTGAAATAATTGGCGGAAATGTTTGACCTAAAAAAAGTAGAGCAACTAAAAGTGCTAAAAATGATGGAAAAGTAATGATTTTTACAATAATTAATTTAAAACTCAAATTAGAATTTGATGAATAGTAAGCAGTAATAAAAGCTCCATAAACAGCAAGTGCCAAAAAAGTACCCAATTGGTCATATATAAGTACAAAAGGAAGTGCTTCTTCACCTATATATGCGTTTATTATAGGAATTCCCATTATTGAACTATTTGTTAAAATAGCAACTAATAGTAAACTTCCTGTTATTTCTTTACTCCAGTTTAAAGCTTTTGAAATACCAAGTACTAATAAGGCTGATAAAAGCATAACAATCCATGCAATAACTGCTGGTATTAAGATATCTAATGAAAAGTTTAATTTAGGAACTTGTAATAAAATTATTGCAGGTAGTGAAATATAAATGATAAATTTATTTAAGATATTAGGTGTTTCTGTAGGAAAGATATTTAATTTTTGTAATACATATCCAATAGTGATTGCAAGAGCAATTAAAGCAAAATTTTCCATAATTTAGTTTATTTTTTACCTTCTTTAATCTTACATTGTACATTAGGTGTAATTTTTCCAAACTCTTCAACATACCCAACACCCCAAGTAAACATATCGTCTAATACAGGTTTTAGCCTTCTTCCTGCATCTGTTAGTGAATAAACAACTTTAGGTGGAACTTGGGCAAATACTTCTCTATTTATAATATTTTTCTTTTCTAATTCTTTCAATTTTACAGTTAATGTTTTTTGAGTAATTTCATCTATTTCATTATGTAATTCTTTAAATCTTTTATCTGAATCTAACAAATGCCATATAATTGATAGTTTCCATCTATCATTAAAAATATCTAAAGTTACCGAGATTGAGCAGTTAAATTCTTTGTCATTTACTTGATACATATATATCCTTCTAATTAAAATTAATTATAACACAATAAATATAAAACACTATTGCTTACCTAAAGTAAAGTAAGAGATAATTAAGTTTATGAGTACTATAATTTTCAAAATGATTTAGATAGATATAGGCAAGGAAATAAAAAAATGAAAAATGTTTTAATAATTAACGGACATCAATATTATGATGTAGTTGCCTTAGGTGAACTAACAAAAAAATACGTAAACAAAGCTGATGAATTTTTAAAAAATAATAACTTTGAAGTGAAACATACACATATTGAAAAAGGTTATGATATTGAAGAAGAGGGTAAAAAGTTTAAATGGGCTGATTATATAATCTTACAGTTCCCTGTTTATTGGATGGGACTTCCATGGATTACAAAAAAATACTTTGATGAAGTTCTTGTTCAAGGTGTACAATATGCAAACGATGGTAGAAGTAGAACTGATGCTTCTAAAACTTATGGAAGTGGTGGATTATTACAAGGAAAAAAATATATGTTATCTTTAACTTATAATTGTCCTTTCTGTGAGTTTGACAATAAAAATGGTTTTTTTGATGGTTTATCATTAGACCAAGCGCATATCTCTACTCACAAAATCTTTCAATTTTGTGGCTTGAAACCTCTTAAAACATACTCAGTACATGACATTTTTAAAGATGATTTAGATATAAATTTAGAGTTAAAAAAATTTACAAATATTTTACAAACAAATTTTAATATAGAAAAGGAATAACAATGAACAAAACATTTGAAGAAGCAATGGATTTTAGACACGCATGTAAAGTTTTTGATGAAACAAAAAAAATATCAGATGAAGATATGAATTATATCTTAGAAGCAGGAAGAAAATCTCCATCATCTTTTGGTATGGAACCTTGGAAGTTTTTAGTAATTACAAATGAAGAGTTAAAAGCTAAGCTTAGACCTGCTTGTTGGAATCAAGTTCAAGTTACTTCTTGTTCTCATTTAGTACTAGTGTTAGCAGCTATTGATGCTGTTAAACCAGAGTTTGGGATAGTTGAGAGAAAATTTAAAAGAAGAGCAATGCCTCAAGAAAAATTAGATTTTTATTTAGGTTTATATGCTGATCATTTAAAAGAAACTTTATCAAGTGATGAAAATGTTTATTCATGGACAGCAAGACAAACTTATATAGCAGCAGGAAATATGATGACAGCTGCAGGAATTAAAGGAATTGATTCATGTCCAATTGAAGGTTATGAAAAAGAGAAAGTTGAAGAAATTTTAGGTTTAGATACTACAAAATACCAATTATCAGTTGTTTTACCTTTTGGATATAGAATAAATGAACAATCATCTCAAGAGCGAGAAAAACTTGAAGATATTGTTGAATTTATAAACTAATTTATTAGACTTTAGTTAAAGTTGGTGCAAAAGCTTTTGTACCGACTCTTACTTTATCTGTTATTTTAAAACTTTTAGCTTCGTCTTCACACAATACAACTTCAACTAACTGTTGTCCAATTGAAATAATTGCAATATAAATAACATCAGTTTTAATAATATCTAATATTTCACCTTCAAAAGAGAACTTTTGTGAACCAGATGTTTTTAATAATACTTCAGTTGGATTCCCATCATTTATAATTTCCCCTTGATTTAAAACTATTACACGATTTGCTAAACGATAAATTTCGCTAGGCTCATGACTTACCATAATTGTAGTTGTCTTAAACTCTTTATGTAAAGTTAGTATTTCATTTTGAAGTTTTATTCTCATACTTGGATCTAGTGCTGAAAGAGGTTCATCCATTAGTAAAAGCTCAGGATTATTCATCATAGCTCTACATAGTGATACTCTTTGCTTTTGTCCACCACTTAAAGTATTAGGCAATCTTTTTGCTAACTTTGTTAGTTCTGTAATTGCTAAAAGCTTTTGAGCAAGCTTTTTATCTTTATTTACATATAAAAGATTTTGCTCAACACTCATATTGTCAAATAATGCATAATCTTGAAAAACAAAACCTATTTTTCTTTTTTGAATACTAAGAGTATTCTTATCATCAAGCCAAACTTTTTCATCTACACTAATAAAGCCTTTTGCATTCTCTAAACCAGCCAAAATACGAAGTAGGGTTGTTTTACCACTTCCACTAAGCCCTGAAAGTGCAATAAAATCACCTTTATTTATATCAAGTTTTACTTGCAAATCCATGGCTCCAGATGAACCATGTAGTTGTTTATTTATATCTATTTTTATCATATTAAACTGTAAGTGTTGACCAAGTTTTATCATTTTGTAAGGCTTCATTCAAAAGTTCACCTGTATGATTGCAAACAATGCCATGTTTTTCTAACTTTTTAACAGCATCATATTCTTGTGCACAAACAATACAAGAAGAAAACTCAACTCCATCTTTTTTAATCTCTTTGATTTTTTTTCTAATTTTTTTGCTTTTGACAACAGCTTTAATAGAAGCTCCCCAAAACATTATATGGACTCTTTTCCAATAATTTCTAGGTATTGAAACACCACCATAAAGCAAAGGGAATTTTAATATACTATCAATATCTTTAGTTGAAATAACTATAAGTAAATTTTCTTTTTTCATTATCTTTCCTATATAAATGTTTTTTTCTGTTTTGCATTGAAAACATATACTGCAAATAAAACTACAAAACTCATTATTAGCATAATAGCACTATAAATATGAGCGTTTGCATAATCTAAAATCTCTACATATTCGTATATAGCAACAGATGCAACTTTTGTTTCTTCAGGAATACTTCCTCCAACCATCAAAACAACTCCAAACTCTCCAACTGTATGAGCAAAAGTTATGATTATTGCAGTTAAAAGTGCAGGTTTAATATTTGGAAGGGCTACTTTTAAAAGTGTTGTAAACTTGCTCTTACCACTTATATAACTAGCTTCAAGCATATTTTTATTTAAACTTTCAAAACCACTTTGCATTGGTTGAACCATAAAAGGTAAACTATAAAAACAAGAAGCAACAACTAAACCTGTAAAATTAAAAACTAGTTTAATCCCAAAATATTCATCAAAGAAACTTCCAATAGGTGAGTTTAGAGACAAGACATAAAGTATATAGAAACCTAACACTGAAGGAGGCAATACAATTGGAAGAGCGGTAATTGCTTCAATAAAAGGCTTAGCTTTTGATTTTGTTTGTGATAAATACCAAGCTAGTGGTAATGCTATTATAAATAATATTATAGTTGTTACAAGTGCCAATTTAAAAGATAAAATAAAGGGTTCAAATTCCAAATTATTAAGGTAGTTCATTACGATATAACCTTTTGTATTGATAACTCACTTGCTTTTATTAGGGCTAATACCTTGTCTTTTTCTTTTAAATTCATTCTATTTACAGAATTTGTAGTTATTATACTTGTTATAATTGTATCTTCAATATTTAATCTTAAAGAGCTTAAAAGTTCACCTTTATCAAGCCTTTCAATTATACAAGGAAGTTTATTTGATAAGCTTATTTCACCTTCAAAATCTTTTGCAATTGCAATATGTGAAGCATTTACGCTTAAAACAACTTTATTTCCTACATTAATATTTGATAATCCTAAACTCATCATTGATAAGTTGATTCCACTAAAATCAAATTGAACTATATTTAGATTTTCTAGAGTGTCAATTTTACTTACAGTAACTTCAAGTTTATTCATTGATTAAATATCCATATTGCTTAAAAATACTTTGTGCCTTTTTATCTAAAATGAAATTATAAAAAGAAAGAGCTTCTTTATTGTTTTTCGCATGTTTAAGTAAAACAATACCTTGTTCTATAGGCGTATATAAATTACTA
The DNA here is from genome assembly GCF_003711085.1 of Arcobacter peruensis. NCBI lineage: Bacteria > Pseudomonadati > Campylobacterota > Epsilonproteobacteria > Campylobacterales > Arcobacteraceae > Arcobacter > Arcobacter peruensis. The sequence continues at coordinate 692,658 of NZ_CP032363.1, read as the reverse complement.
TCAAGTTCTTTCCAGTTAAGATTTTCTTTATACTGCTTCATTTTGTCTGAAAACAGTGATGATTTAGCGATTATTCCAATATCAGTAGCACTTACAGCATAAGAAATTGTTTGAGAAATTGATTCTCCATAAACAAATTTTGATTTTACATCATTAAAAACTTTTGCATTTTTTAAAGCTTCAAAACTTGCAATTCCATAAGGTGCTGTTTTAGGGTTTGCTATAGCTATTTGTTTGATCTTCTTATCTTTTAAGAGTTCATTTAAATCTTTTTTCAAATCTAATTTTCTACTACTAAATAAAGCTAATGAACCTTTTGCATAAACTTTTGGTATAGAAATTGCCTTGGAATTATTATACAAATTTTGTGGATATTTCATATTTGCAGACATAAATAAATCATAAGGTGCACCATGTGTTATTTGAGCTGTTAATTTACCACTACTTCCTAAAACTACATTAACTTTTGTACTAGGAAAAGTTGTATTAAACTCTTTGATTAAGTCATTAATTGCATAAGAAACATTAGCTGCAACTGCGATTGTAATTGAATTAGCGTTAATATTTAATACTAATAAAATATTAACAAAAAGTATTTTGTATAGCATTTAATTACCTTTAATAGTGTAAGTAAGTATATTTTATAGACATAAATTTAATCTTATATTTTATAAATATTATCTAGTGCTTACTTAAAATCAAGTGAATTACAGCATTCTATAAAATAATTAAAAAGCTATAAGAAATAAGATGATAGAATATTATAAATAATATATAAAAGTACAGTAAAGGTAAGATATGAAAAGTGTTCCAGATATAGAAGATTGGTTAAAAAAGTTTTCTATAACTAATTACATTATAAGTGATGATTTAGAAGTAAGCGTTTTTGGAAATGTAAATTTAAATGGAAAACTACAAGATAAAAAATTACCGATTAAATTCAAAACAGTAGATGGCTATTTTGATATAAGTAATAACTCTTTAGAATCATTGGAAGGTTCTCCTGAAAATGTATTAAAGGATTTTAATTGTTCTAATAATAAACTAAAATCTCTTTTAGGTGCACCTTATAAAGTTGGTGATTTTGATTGTTCTAATAATAAATTAACATCTTTATCTTATTGTCCAAAAGAAGTAAATGGTTTTTTTGATTGTAATGAGAATGAGCTTTCATCAATTAAAGGAAGCCCTAGAACGGTTAAGGGGTACTTCAAATGTTCAAATAATAAAATTGGTTCATTAAAAGGTGGTTCACGATATGTTGAAACTCATTTTGACTGTTCTAACAATTTCTTAGAAGAACTAACAGGTGGCCCAATAACTGTAGGACATGATTATATTTGTAATGGAAATAAGCTAACAGATTTAGAAAATATTGCAGATGAAATTGGTTGGGATTTAGTTACAGATATTAGATTAAATCATGTCACAAGTTCTCATGATGAAGAGCAAAATATTTGGAGATATAAAGGTAGTGAAGTTGTTGATCATATTTATAAACCTCTTGTAGAACTTTCAAATATTGATGATATTAACAGATGGTTAAAAAAACATGGAATTAGTAATTTTCATATTTTAAAAGATAATTCGGTTGATGTAAATGGAGATGTAAGATTAGCAGATAGGTTATCTAATTTATTGAAACTTCCTCTTAAATTTAATATTGTAGATGGTGATTTTGATATTAGTGATAATGAGTTAGTTTCACTAGTGGGATCTCCTACAAAAGTTACTGGAAATTTTCATTGTTTTAAAAATGAAATATCATCTTTAAAAGGTTCTCCTAAAGAAGTAGGTGGTAGTTTTATTGTCTTAAGAAATAATATTGCATCTTTAAAATATTCACCATCAATTGTTAAAGAAGATTTTGTATGTTCTCATAATCCTATAAAAGACTTAGAAGGTTTAAAAACAGTTTATGGTGCTGTATTTACAGGAATTAAACTAAAAGACGTTAAGTGTCATAAATATATTTATAAATCTGTACCAACTTACAAATATCCAGGTTCAGCAGTTATGGATTATCTAGATAAAGCCTATATTTCTTTAACTGATGAAGAAAAAAAATATGAAAATACGAAAAATAATTTAAATGAACTTATAAGTGGAATGATTAAAGATGGAACTTTAACAAAAGAAAAAATCAGTGATATGTTAATTCAGAATTTATCAAAATATAATTTAAATGAATTAAAAGATAAAGTATTAAAAATCAAAAATCCTCCTGTTAAAAAAGAGAATAAAGAATTAACACAAGAAGACCTAATGACACTTGCTTTTGAAAGTGAGCTTTAATTTTAGAATAATTTTTTTTAGATATAATCGCGACATAACTAGAAAAAGAATATCAATACGGAGAATAATATAATATGGTTCAAACTGTAAATCTAAAAAAAGCTTTTGGTTCAAGAGTTTTATTTCAAGACATAAATGTAAAATTAGATACTGGGAAAAGATATGGTTTAATTGGTGCTAATGGTGCTGGTAAAACAACATTCTTAAAAATTCTTTCAGGAATTGAAGATGCAACTGAAGGTGAAGTACAAGTTCAAAATGGTAAAAAAGTTGGAACTTTAGGACAAAATCAATTTGCTTACGAAGAGTATTCAATTTTTGATACAGTACTTTTGGGGAACAAAAGACTTTATGATGCAATTAAAGAAAAAGAAAAACTTTATCTTGAAGAGTATACTGATGAAATTGGTGATAAACTAGGTGAACTAGAAATAGTTTGTTGTGAAGAAGATCCAACTTATGAGTATGATGTAAAGATTACTAAAATTCTTGAAGATTTAGGCTTCCCTGCTGCTCAACAAAATGATTTGATGTCATCTATTACTGGTGGAGATAAATTCAAAGTTTTACTTGCACAAGTTTTATATCCAAAACCTGATGTATTATTTTTAGATGAGCCTACAAATAACCTTGATATTGCTACTATTGGTTGGTTAGAAAACCAACTTCAACACCATGATGGTACTATGGTAGTTATCTCACATGATAGACACTTTTTAAATGCAGTTTGTACAAATATTTTAGATGTTGATTACAAACAAATTAGAGAATTTACAGGAACATATGATGATTGGTATATTGCATCTACATTAATCGCAAAACAAAATGAAACAGATGTTAATAAAAAACTTAAAGAAAAAGATGAGTTAGAAAAATTCATTGCTAGATTTTCTGCGAATGCTTCTAAAGCAAAACAAGCAACATCTAGACAAAAACAATTAGATAAATTAGATGTTGGAGCTATTCAAGTTTCTTCTAGACGTGATCCATCTATTATCTTTAGACAAAAAAGAGAAGTTGGTAAAGAGTTATTAAGTCTTAAAAATATTTCTAAGTCATTTGATGGTGAAGTTGTACTAAATAATGTTTCATTTACAGTTGAAAAAGATGATAAAATTGCATTAATCGGACCAAATGGTATTGGTAAAACAACTATGTGTGAGATTATGGTTGAAAACATCAAACCAGATGAAGGTGTTGTTCATTGGGGAGCTACTATTCAAAATGGATACTTCCCTCAAAATGCAACAGATTTAATCAAAGGTGATGTAACACTTTACGATTGGTTAAGAGATTTTGATAGAGATGCTGATTTAGCAGAAATTAGAAACTGTTTAGGAAGAATGTTATTTAACGGAACTGAGCAAGAAAAATCTGTTAAATCTTGTTCTGGTGGTGAAAAACATAGAATGATGCTTTCGAAAATTATGTTAGAACAACCAAACTTTATGATTTTAGATGAGCCAACAAATCACCTTGACTTAGAAGCAATTATTGCATTAGGTGAGGGATTACTTGCATATCCTGGTTCTGTAGTTTGTGTATCGCATGATAGGGAATTATTAGATGTATACGCAAATAGAATTATTGAAATTCAAGCTGATGGATCAATTATTGATTTTAAAGGAAGTTATGAAGAATATATTGAGCAAAAAGCTTAATATATTTTATTAAACACAAAAAAAGGGGAATGAGTTAACTCATTCCCCTTTTTTATTATCTAAATAAAACTTAACTATTTATTTAAATTTCTAGATGACATTCTTGATTCTTTTCTTCTAATAGCATCTTCATATCTTCTTTTATCGTCTTCAGTAACAAGATTTAACTTTGGAACTGGTGTTGGTTTACCAGCTTCATCAACTGCAATCATAGTAAAGTAACATACATTAGTGTTTTTGATTGTATGATCTTTGATATCTTCAGAAATTACTTTGATACCAATTTCCATTGATGTTCTTCCTGTATAGTTTACAGATGCATGGAATGTAACTAATGATCCAATTTTAATTGGATTTTCAAAAAGTACCATATCAACTGATAATGTAACTGCATACATTCCTGTATATCTTGCCGCACAAGCATATGCAACATGGTCAAGCATTTTTAATATTTCACCACCATGCACATTTTTTCCAGAAAAGTTTGCTTTATCAGGAGTCATTAACATAGTCATTGTTAACGATTTTTCTCTTTTTATATCTTCACTCATTTAGTAGCCTTATTTTTATCATTTAAAATTTTATTTATTATAAAGTAAAAGCGTATCAAAAAGATAGCAATTCTCAATATTTTTTTGATTCTTTATGGAACTATAGAAAAAAGTAACACATTTATTTAATCATTGCGTTCATTTCTTCTTCAGTAAGTGTAGTTACTTTTAAATCAACTGCTTTATCATATTTACTTCCAGCATCTTCTCCATATACTAAATAATCAGTCTTTTTAGATACAGAAGAACCTACCTTTGCGCCAAGAGCTTCAAGTTGTTTTTTGATTACACCACGACTAACACTCATTGTTCCTGTAAGTACTACAGTTTTGTCTTTAAAGTTATTGTCACTTACTTCAATCTTTTCTTCAACAACAGGCTTAATAATATCAAGTAGTTTTAAAACTAATTCATTATTTACTCTCATAAACTCAGTAAAAGAATTAGCCATTTGCTCACCAATTCCATCAAGTGCTACAAGTGAATCTAAATCAATATTTACAACATTTAATCCAAATTCTAAACAAATCTGTTTAGAAGCTACTTCACCAATATGTTCAATTCCTAAAGCATTTATAACTCTATGAAGTGTTGTACCTTTTGTATTTTCAATTGAATTTAAAAGATTGTTTATTTTCTTTTCTTTAAAACCTTCTAAATCTTGTAGTTTTTCATAGTTTAAAGAGTATAAATCTAAAATATCATATATCTTTTTTTCTCGCACTAATTGCTCAACTATTTTAATTCCTAAACCATCTATATTCATACAGTTTTTGCTAGCAAAATATATAATAGAGTTTGCAACAATACTAGGACAATCAAGATTTTGACACTTGATTAAAGTTCCCTCATCAAGTAATTCACTTGAACACTGTGGACAATTTTCTGGTCTTTTTATTTCCTCTTGTGTTCCATTACGTCTGTCTTTAAAAACTTTTGTGATTTTAGGAATAATATCTCCACTTTTGATAATAATTACTTCATCATTAATTCTTAAATCAAGTCTTGCAATTTCATCATAGTTATGTAAGGATGCTCTTTCAACTGTTGAACCATCAATTAATGTAGGTTCAACTACGGCAACAGGAGTTATAACTCCTGTTCGTCCAACTTGTTGAATAATATTTACAATTTTTGTAGTTTTTTCAACTGCTGGAAATTTATAAGCACAAGAATATCTTGGAAATTTTACTGTATGTCCTAATTCTTCTTGTGTTTCTAAGTCATCAATTTTAATTACCATTCCATCTAACATCATTTCAATACTATTTCTAGCTTCAATAATTTCATGATATAGTTTTTCAATACCTTCAACTGTTTTAGTATGACTTGTCATTGGTGGATGAGCAAAACCTAATGAATAAATATATTCCATCATTGACGAGTTTTTTGTAAACTCTAATGAGTTTTCACCAACTCCCCAAACATTAAAAAATAGCTTTCTCTTAGCAGTAATACTTGGATCTAGTTGTCTTAAACTTCCTGCTGCAGCATTTCTAGGGTTTGCAAAAAGTGCTTCATTATTTTTTAATCTATCTTGATTGATTTTTTCAAAGTCTGCTTTTTTGATTACAATTTCACCTCTAATTTCAAGAAGTGACTTTTCTTTTATTTGAAGTGGAATAGAGTGAATAGTTTTTACATTATTCGTAATATCTTCACCAACAGTTCCATCTCCTCTAGTAATTGCTTGTTTTAATAAACCATTTTCATAAATAAGATTTAAAGATGCTCCATCAAATTTTGGCTCACAGTAAAAATCAAGATTTGTATTTACTTTTTTTGCTCTATTAATCCAGTCTTCTAACTCTTTTGTATTAAAAACATCTTCTTGCGACCACATTCTACTTAAATGAGTTGCTTTATTAAAACCTTCCATAACAAAACCACCAACTCTTTTATTTGGTGAGTTTGGATGAGATAGGTTAGGGTTCTCTTGCTCGTAAGCTAAACATTCTCTACTTAGTAAATCGTACTCTTCATCACTTGCTTGTGGATTATCTTCAACATAATAAGCATGTGCCCAAGATATCAGTTTTTCTATTTTTGTTATGTATTCAGTATTTGTCATTTTTTCTCTTATCTTATTTAATATGTATTTATATTTTTTGTAGAATATCAACTCTAAAAGGTTTCATAAATGATGTTTGTTTTCCATCATTAAAGCTATTAAATTTATTTTCAATCTCTTCTTCTAGTTGTTTTGTAATAGTATGATCATTATACGTTTGGTTCATTTGCTTGTTTTTAAAGTCTTCAAAGTTTTCATAAACTATTTCTGTTTGAAAAAAGATTTCTCTAAATAGTTTAAACTGTTCAGACTCAACCGCTTCCTTGATATGTTCAAAAGCATCAATTCTTACTTGTTGCTCATCATGAAACATTGCGATTAGTTCATTTTGTTCACCTTTAAAAAGTGGTTCAGAAATATAAACTAAGCCATTTGGTTTTATAACTCTTTTAATTTCTTTTAATGCTTCTTTCATTAAATCATAAGGAATATGATGAAAAGATTTAAACATAAAAATCATATCAATACATTCATCTCCAAGTTCAATTTTTTGTGCACCATTTAGTTTAAACTCAATATTTTCTATATTTAATTTTAGGTTCTTTTGATGTTGTACTTCATCTACTTCACAAGCAATGATTTTTCTATTTGAACCATTTGATGCTAGTTGTTTTGTCATAGATGCATTTCCACAACCTAGCTCTAAAATTGTTTTATTATCTAAGTTTAGTGTTTCTATTAAATAAATCTCATCTAGTGTTTGTGTGATGTTTTCTTCAATTAATTTCATTATTTACCTTAAGTGTTTTAAAAATTTATTATACAAAGATGTTCCTAATCTTCAACTGTTAAAGTAAGCTCATATAACCATTCTCGAAGATTATCCATATCTTGATAAACTTTAAAAGTTTTATCTACAATTTCTTCGCTAAAAAACACATCATCAATATCATATGTCGCAAATCCAAACATTGCATTATATTTTGAAAGATATGAATACTCATCTTCTTCTTTAAAGCCTTGAGGAAGTCTTTTGTATTTAGGTTCTGGAAGCTGATAACCTTTTGCTTTTATATCTTCTAAAATTTCATGTAGATTTTTAGCATTTGTTTTATTTTGAATATATTTTCTATAGGCTTTAAGTAAAGGTGGCTTAAAAATCCTAATACCAGTTGCTATATAATATTGTTCAATATTATAAAAAATATAATAACTTGCACTTTGCATTCTATGAGCACCACCTTGCCAAAAGATTATTCCAATTTTATCTTTCATAGGAGTTTTGTCTTTTGAAAACCTAGTATCTCTATATATTTTAAATAAAGAACCAGATACTTTAGGCTTTGCATTAATCATAGGAACTAGCATTTCTAAAGTCTCGCCCATTTCTTCTACAAAAGCTACATTTGGCTTTAAAATATGCTCTTCCCAAATATGTCTATTGTTTTCAAACCAAACTTTTGTATTGTTCATTTCAAGGTCTATTAAAAACTCTATTGCTTCTTTTTTAAATCCATTAAAAGTCATACTTTCCCATTTTGTTAATTTTTTAAAATTATATCAAAAACAATTTGATATAATCATCCTTATAAAAATTGGAGAATTAATGAGCTACTTAGATATATGTATAATTGGATGGAATTTAAATGCTTTAATGTTTGTTTTAAACTTTTTTTTAGCAATCAAAGTTATTTCATCACAAGATAGAGACACTTTACAAGAAGAAAGTCTTGTTTTAAAAGAATTAAAAGAAGAGCTTGATAACTATTATCCATATAGAACATACTCAACTTTTTTAACATACGCAATTCCTTTTGCAGGATTTTTTAGAATGTCATTTAGATTTGTTGAAATGTTTCTTTTCTTCCAAAAAAATCAAAATACAAAGATGTTCGATTTTATGGTTTATAAATATACAAATGAAATAAATAAAGTTAAGAATCCTAGAAACTAGGGAGTCTTAATATTTGATAAATTCTCTAATCTATTTCTATTCTCCTTTTTCAATTAAACTTATTTTGTAAACCTATGTATTTTTTATTTAATTTACCCTTTTAAACAGTAACGACACATGAGGGGTAAATCTGCATGTACCCAATGAGATAACTCACTGTAGAGCTTAAATATGGGTATAAACTCTACAATTGGTTATAAATTTAATAATTTGATTATGTTGGATTTAATCCATAGTGATTTAGTGGATTTTGAATATTGTTAGGATTTTAATAAAATAAAAAGTTAGAGTGTTTATATAATTGCATTTTGTTACCCCTGATAAATGTGATTTGATAAACTGGTAAAAGAATAATAGCACATGTTGTGTTATATATGGAGGAAAATTAAAACAAATTGTATTATTTTGATGAAATCATTAACAGATTAAAAAAAGAACTGAAATTTAACTCAGATAAAGAACTATATCAGTTTATGGATGTAAAACAAGGTACATTTACAAATTGGCGTGCTAGAAACAAAATACCGTATGAAAATATTACTACAATTTGTGTTAATAACGGCTTCAATTTGAATTATATTTTAGGTTCACAAAATGATGATAATAAGGTTGATATTGATTATAAATCAGAAATTATTAATACATTATAGTAAAGCAGAAAAAACTAAATGGATTTCTATATTTAATACACACAGAAATACTTTAGCCCATATAGGTACAAAAGAAACAGGTCTGAGCAAGGATGAAGTTGACTTCTTAGAAAAAATTCATAATCATTTTTTTAATTAACTATTTGGTCAATAAATCTTAAAAGTTCCATATCGTTTTTTTTCCTAAGAAACCAATTTAAGTGTTCGAAATCAAATGTTTTTTGATATTTTCTTGAAATATTTAAAGATTTTAATATCTCTCCACGATTAGTAAAAGAATTGTCTTTTATATAATTATTTATTAATCTGAATAAATTATAGATAGAAAATTCTTTTTCATCTTTATATGAATCAATATCATGATTTTTTATAAAATCTTCTATTGGATCGTAAATATGATCTATTTGAGAATAAACAGATAACTCATAAAAGTTTAACAACATACTAAGTTTCTGTTTTTATTAAATACTTTATTAAATTCAGACATATCATCTCTTAGTAATGCAACTTCCAATTCTAGTAAAACTTTTACACTTGTATACGAAGTTATTTCTTTTAATAAACTATGTAATAGTTTAATTGATTTGTTTTTATATAAATAGTCTGTTTTTCTAATACAAAATATTTCATAAAGAATAATATCCTGATATAAAGTATCACTTTTAAATTGGGATTTCACTTGATTTATTAAAGATAAGGTAAGATTAAATTTTTTTGCATTTGTGCAGTTAGTTATTAAATATATTATTTACAGTTTCAGCACTTTTCTATGTATTAAATTAGTAATATTTTAGCATAAATGTATTGATTTTTGATAAAAATATTATCATTTTTTAGTATTTATTTTAAATTTAAAGTATACTAATTAGTAGAATAGATAGGGATAATAAGCTCTATGAATAAATTTAACTTTAATTGTATTTTTATAATTTTGGGAGCAGTTTTTTAACTAAAAAGGGTTCAAGTTGATAAATATCTTCATATGTTATTCTATCGATATTCTTTATTATTAAATCAGAAATTTTTTGTTTATTAATATGTTCATATATATTGTATTCACCAACACTTTCATAGTCATCTTGGTAAAATTTAATCCAGTTATCAATTGCTAAAACTTCAAAATTTTCATTAATTGCAATTGAAATAAAATTATTTGGAGTTAATGCACTAAATAACTCTTCAGTAATACATCTTTTTTCGTTCATAAAAGTTGGATTTAAGTATTTAAGTTCTAGATTAAAATCTTCTTCAGAAATTGATTCAAATTGAGTTAATACATCAATAAATCTTTCCAAATCAATAATATTTAATTCTTTGATTTTTGTTAAAACTTTATCATTTTCTTGAGCATATGCAAAATCTACAAAATCTCTAATAGTTAATATTTCTCTATATTTTAATTTTTTCGAAATTATTTCAATTGTAGTTTGCACATTAATATTAGATTGTTCTAAAACATTTGCTATTTGTAAAGGTTCAGCTGATAATAATTCACTGTATAGAAAATCTAACTTAAGTTGATGATCATCTTCAGAAAGTATAAAAGTGATTCCTGAAGGAGATGCTTCTACTTGATCCTTAGATATATCTAAACTAGAAGCAATTTCTTCCTTATGAGATATTAGATTATTAATACTTTCAAAATCTGTTGTAAAAATATCTATATCATAAGACATTCTGTGTTTATAATAAACACATGATAAGGCAGTACCACCACCAAAAGACCAATCTATAACATCATAGTCTTCTATGATTTGAATAGCTATTTCTAATAATTGAGATTGTTCATCAAAGCAATATGTGCTCATCTATTTATAAAGATTTAACTCTAAAGCTAGTTTTTTCTATAAGGTTTACATATATTTTTTTAATTTGAGAATCTTTGATATTATTTCTTTGAGTAAAGTCATATAAAACACTTCTTGGCACTTCATTAAAGATTCTAATATAATAAGGAATATATATACTATTAAAGTTTCTAAACATTCTTATAGCTTCATTAATATTTATATGATGATTTCTTGTATATGACCAATTACAATATCCTAAGAATTTAGTATTCCTATTTGAATTAACAGTGATATGTGTAGTTGATTCAGAGCTTCCTCTTCTTCTATACGTTAACATTTTTTCCTACTTATAGTTTGATTATGCTTTTATTATATCATAATTTAAGTCAATTTATAAAAAAATCATATTATTACAAATATATAAATAAAGGAAAAGAGACAAAAAGAGAGCCTAAATATCTTTTAAACCTAAATTATCTTATACTAGACAATCAAAAAGATATCTATTTACCGTACATGCTAGAAAAGTTGTGTATATGGTATATAAATATACAAATGAAATAAACAAGGTTAAGAACCCTCGAAATTAAGACGTTTTAATAATTAAATTATTAAAACTCTTCTTTAAATGAATTATATATTTTTGTAACTTCATCTATTCTATTTATAAAATGTTCTACTATTGCAGGATCAAAATGTTTTCCACTTTGTTCTTTTAGGAAATTTAATGCTTCATCAAAACTCCATGCCCTTTTATAAGGTCTATTAGAAGTTAGTGCATCAAATACATCTGCAATTGCCACAATTCTTCCGAAGATATGAATTTCATCACCTTTTAAATTGTTAGGATATCCCGAACCATCATATTTTTCATGGTGAGCTAAAGCAATTACTGCACCAGCTTGTAAATATTGGCTTTGAGAATCTTTTAAAATTTCATAACCAATTGATGCATGAGTTTTCATTATTGTAAACTCTTCTTCATCAAGTTTCCCAGGCTTTAATAAAATTTTATCTTCAATACCAACTTTTCCAACATCATGAAAAGGTGCTGCATAAAAGACTATATCTTGATCTTTTTCATCTAATTTACATTCTTTGGCTAATAGTTTTGAATAGTGAGCAACTCTTGATACATGAGATGCAGTTTCAGGGTCTTTGTATTCAGCCATTTTCCCTAAGATACTTAGTGTTTCATGCTCTCTGTTAATAAGTGACATTGTTGCTTTTTCAATTTCACTTTCAAGTAGTTTTGCTTTATCTTCAATTAATATTGTATTTTGATAGTTAGAAAGTAAATTTAAAACTCTTGTTTTTAATATTACTGCATTTACAGGTTTTGCTAAAAAATCATCAACTCCTAACTCAAAAGCTTTTTTATGAATTGATTCATCTTCTCCTGCTGCTGTTATCATTATAATTGGAATATTTTTTTTATTTATTCTAAATTGCTCAATAAATTCTAAACCATTTAGATTAGGCATCATATAATCAATTAATATCATATCAATATCGTTTTGTAAAACATACATTAAAGCATCAATAGGATCTGTAAAATTTATAACATTTAGATCCATATCCATGCAAATAGATTCTATTAAATAAAGATTATTCTCATTATCATCGATTGAAACTATCTTCATATTTGAAAAATTCATTATTTGACCTTTATTATTTTTTAATTGTCTTAAAGTTATTTTAATAGAATATTCCTAATTAACGAATTAATTTAACCCTAAATAAGGTATAATTTCAGACATTAAAGGATTATTTATGAATTTTAGAACACTTTTCTTGATAGTTTTTATTTCTTCATCTTTATATGCTAATGTTAGAAATGAATTGTTATTTTATATTGGAATTACAATGGTTAAACCTGTAAATATTTTAGCAAAAGAGTTTGAATTATCAAATAATTGCAAAATTAAAATCTTACAAGGTGGTAGCCAAGATTTATACGATAGTATAAAATCAAGTCAAGTTGGTGATTTATATCTTCCTGGATCTTTATCTTATAGAAATAAATATCTAAAAGATGGATTATTATTAGATGGTAAGTTTGTAGGTTATAACAAACTTTCATTAGTTGTAAAAAAAGGAAATCCTAAAAATATAAAAGCATCATTAGAAGAATTAGCAAATGAGAATATCAATGTAGTATTAGGAAATGATCAAAGTAGTAGTGTAGGAAAAGCTAGTAAAAAAATTCTTCTTAAACATAAATTATATAAAAAAGCTATTATAAATGCAGTTTATTTAGCTTCTGATTCTAGAAATTTAATACAAGCTATTAAATCTAGCGATACAGATTTAACTTTAAATTGGCATGCAACTACTTATTGGAAAGAGAATAAAAATGAAGTAGAAGCTATTGAACTAGATGATAAGTATACTATAAAATCAAAACTTGTATTTAATTTATTAAAAACATCTAAGAATAAACAATTGAGTAAAAAATTTTTGGAGTATGTTGTTTCAAAAAGAGGGAAAGAAGTATTTAAAAAATATGGTTTTTTAAATAATGATGATTTGAAAAATTTTGACAAAGTGACTTTTTAATGTTTAAAAATAATCCCATATTAAAAAGACTTATTATCTTATTAACAATATTTATTTTGGGATACGTAGGACTTATTGTAATTCATAATATATTTTCTAATATATTAAATAAACTTGATTCAAATGTTAAAAATGAATATTCAAGATATAAAATAGGTGAATATATTTTAAAAGAAATCGCTTCTATTGAATCAAACTATTATAAGATGGCAATTGTAACAAAAGTTAAAGCTTTAAAACCAATTGAGAAAGAAATAAAAGAAGAAATCTATGATATAAAAAAAGCGATTGATGTTTTGAAATATGGTGGAGTCTTAGAAAGTTATATTAAATTAAATCTTTTAGAAACAGGTTTAATAACAGATAAGATATATTTTTTTAACAATAAAGAAAATAGATACACTTATGAAGATATTGATTTACTACCAAAGCTTGAAGAGCTAGATGAAAAGCTTTCAAATATGGAATATATAATGAAAATTAGACTTGCTGATAAAAATATTAATATATCAGAAGATGATGTTTTTAATGCAAAGTTATTTTTTAAAAAACTTCCTACTTTATTTATACGAATGAAAGAAAATGCAAGTAGATTGTTGTATGACAGCAAAAAGAATATAAAAGTATTAGAAAAAGACATCAAAGAAGAAAAGGAATATTATAGAAAATTAGAATATATATTTACTTATATTGCAATGTTTCTTGTTTTAGTATTTGGATTTCTTCTTACTAAACAAATTTTAAATAAAAGTAAAGAGTTAGAGGAAGTTTCTGAAAAATCTCAAAAAGCTGAATTGGAAGCATTAAAGGCAAATGAAACTAAATCTCAATTTCTTGCAAACATGTCACATGAAATTAGAACCCCACTTAATGCAATTATAGGATTTTCTAATATTTTAGCTAAGGCTAAACTACAGAAAGAAGAAAAAGAAAAAGCACAAATCATATCTAAAAGTGCAAGTGCTCTTCTAGATATTATCAATGATATTTTAGATATTTCAAAAATAGAAAGTGGAAAATATGAAATATCTAACAATGGCTTTAATTTAAATACTCTTCTTGAGCAAATAGTTCAGTTATATTCAATTAATACTAAAGAGAAAAATATTAGATTTCTATATAATCTAGATTCAAATATTCCACATTTTTTAATTGGCGATGAAATAAAAATAAAGCAAGTACTCTCAAATATTTTAAGTAATGCAATTAAATTTACAGCAGAAAATAAAAGTGTAATTTTTGACATAAAGCTTAAAAAAATTGATAATAGTATAGCTACAGTTTCTTTTTATATAAAAGATGAAGGTATAGTAATATCAGAAAAAGAAAAAGAAAAAATATTTAAACCTTTCTCTCAAGCAGATAGCAGTATCTCAAAAAAATTTGGTGGTACAGGATTAGGTTTAACTATTAGTTTAAATATTCTTAAAATGCTTGGTTCAAAAATTAAACTTCAAAGTAAAAAAGGTAAAGGTAGTGAATTTTCTTTTGATTTAGACCTTGAAATTCAAAATACTGATATTGCAGATAATAAACAATTTAAATATAATTTTGCAATTTGCGGTGTAGTAAATGATAATGAAAATATAAGAGATCACTTGATTTCAACAGTGAAATATTTTGGAAATATATATCAATCTGATGAAGAAATAGAAGATTGTAAACAAATTGATTTAATTTTTTGTTTTGGGGATTTAGAATTTATAGATAAACTTGAAAAAAGAAAAAAACATTTCAAATGTCCGGTAGTTTTTGTAGGTAATAAAAGTAAAATAGATATTTATCCACAGCTACTGGCTCTTATGGATTATTATTTAGATGTACCTATTTATGGCTCAAAGATATTTAATATAATTGCACAAGCTAAGGTAATTGAAGAAAATCATAATATAGAAAAGTCTAATAATGAAGATATTAAGTATGAAGGTAAAATTTTAGTAGCCGAAGATAATACAAATAATCAATTATTAATCAAATTAATACTTGAGGATTTTGGACTTAATGTTACTATAGTTGAAAATGGGAAAGAAGCAGTTTCAAAATATAAAAAACAGAAGTATGATTTGATTTTTTTAGATATTAATATGCCTATAATGGATGGACTTGAAGCTCTTAAGATTATTAGAGCTCATGAAAATAAAATTGCTAATGATCATACACCAATTGTTGCACTAACTGCAAATTCAATTAAAGGAGATCAAGAGAAGTACTTAAAAGAGGGTATGGATATTTATCTTAGTAAGCCAATTAAAAACCATGAATTATCAAAAGTTTTAAATCAGTATTTGAATACTCAAAATAATATTGATAGTATTGAAAATGAAGAGTATTTAGATGTTAATAAAATTGTATCAAAACTTGATGTTAGTGAGAATATTGCACAAATGGTTATTAATAGATTTAAGTCAAATATAATTGAAGATTTAGAAGATATGAAAAAAATATTTAAAGAGAAAGATTCTTATTCAATATCACAAAAAGCACATTATTTAAAGAATTCTTGTCTAAATGTAGGCTTAGATAATATTTGTAAAATGCTTGAACAATTAGAAAATAATGAAATAAATGTTTCTATAAAAGAAGAGATATTTAAAACAATTGATGATGATATAAGAAAACTTATACAAAGATAATAAAGGACTTAATTTTGATAAAAAATTTAATTTTAATAAGTATCACAAGTACTCTAGTATTTGCAGCAAATTATAAAAATAAAGCTAAATCTATTAGTGTTAGAGGAATAGTTACTGATATTAAAGCAATTAGTAAATATAAAAAAGTTCGAGTAACTTTAGATAATGGTGAAAAAATAAAAGCTACAGTATATAGAACAGCAAGAATCAATAGATACGATAGAGTTTTAGGACGTTGTAGTAATTTAGAATATGGTGAATATCAAAATTGTTCATTAACTAAAATTAAAGACCAATAAAAACTTATTCTAATTAGTTATATTATAAGATATATAGTTAAAAGGATATAAATGAAAAAAATACTACTAATTGCATTATTAACAAGTTCAATATTTGCAAATGAATCTTTTGTTAAAAATAAAGAATATACTTGTTTAAATACACATAATATCAAACAAGGTCAACAGTTTAATGTAGATGAAAAAGAAGCTATTAAAAAACCTTTTATTTTTTCAATAAAAGAAAATCAATTAATTACGAAAGAAAATATTGTCTTTGATTTTAAAATGAGTAGGGGGCCTATGTCTTCTTATTCAAATTCTGAATATATGTTGCTTTTAACTCCAGATATGGGGCTAGGGTTAGTTCCTAGAAAAGCAAAAGGTTCTATACAATTTTACTTTACTTGTAAATCAAAATAGTTAATATAATGCACAATCAGCTAAGAGGTTTTTGTAATACACCATCTTTATTTGAAAATGATTTTTATGGTTTTAAATTATTTGAGTTAGAAGATATTGACCTTGATAATTTTGATATCAATAATATTCAAATTCTTCAACAACTTCCTCTTGGAAAGAGAGTAGAACACTTTTTTGATGCGATTATTGAACAATCACCAAACTATGAGAGAATTTTAAAGAATAAACAGATTATTCAAGATAAACATACTTTTGGTGAAATAGATTTTATTCTTTTCAATAAAAAAAGAAATATATACGAACATATAGAAATGCAATATAAATTTTATGTTTATGATGACAATATAAAAGAAGAAATTCACAGATATGTTGGACCAAACAGAAGTGATACTTTATATTTAAAACTAGAAAAACTAAAAAATAAACAATTGCCTTTATTATTTAATGAAGCTACAAAAAGTTATCTTGAAGATGTTGACTTAGAAAATATTGAACAAAAGATATTGTATAAAGGGAATATTTTTTTACCAAGGCATTTAAAAGGACAAAGCTTGCCTTTGATAAATAATGACTGTATAAATGGATATTATCTAAGCTTTAAAGAGTTTATTAAAGATGATTCTTTTAAACAAATGTCTTTATTTGTTCCTCATAGATTTGATTGGTTAAGCGATCCAACTACTAATGAAACTTGGAAAAGTTATGAAGAAGCTAAAGAAGAAATAGAATTTTTTGCAAACATGAAAGCATCACCTCTTATATGGTCTAAAAATACTCACAATAAAGAAATCATCATTGAAAGATTTTTTATTACCTGGTGGTGAATTTATTCTTCTGATATAATTAAAACTTATATTATAAAGGAATAAATATGAAACAAATTAACAAAATATTAGCATTGATTTTTATATCATTATTATATGTTAATGTAATAAATGCAAAAGAGATTAATGATTCTGCTGCTTTAAATGGAATAAAAGAAGCAAAAAGTGTTTTTTTAATAGATTTTACAGATGTAAAAACTACAGCATTTTATATGAAAATTATTGAGGGCACTCATAAAGGTTTTACTGACCAAGGTGTTAAACCTAAAATGGTTTTAGTATTTATTGGTAAAACAGTAAAATTTTTAAGTACACAACAAGATGAAGCTTTTGAGATGGAAAATGAAGAAGAGTTAAACTCTATTCAAGAATCAATCAAGAATTTTTCAAAGTTAGGTGTAAGAATGGAAGTATGTGCAGTTGCTACAAAAGTATTCAATATAGATAACAATACAATTCCAAAAGAGATGGATATTGTTGCAGATGGATTTATTTCATTAATTGGTTGGCAAACTCAAGACTATAAGCTTGTACCAATTTTCTAAATAAAAAAGAGGAAACTCTTTTTTATTTATTTACTTCTTTTACTATTTTTTCTACAACTTTAAATACATTTTCAACTGATTGTTTTGAAACTCTTTCTTTTCTTGAATGTGGAAATTCAATACTCGGACCTATTGAAGCTACTTTTATATGTGGATATTTATCTTTAAATATTGCACACTCTAGTCCTGCATGAATTGCTTCAAGTGAAGCATTTGGATTAACTTCTTTGTATATTTCTAATACTTTATCTGTAAACTCATTTATATCCGGTTTCCATGCTGGATATTTTCCATCTGTTGAAGTTTCAAAATTATGTTCTTTTAATTTTTGTAGTGTTTCATCTTTTAGTTGTGCTAGTTCATCATTTGCCATAGACCTAGCTGATATTTCAAGTTTAATACAATCTTGGTTTGTTTTAATAATCGCTAAATTTATTGAGTTTTGAACAACACCTAATTCATCGTTTAAAGACCTCACACCATTTTTGAAATCATATATAAAATCAATAATATTATCATCAAAAATATTTAAGTGTTCACTTGTTGTATCAATTTTTTCTATTTTCATATTCTCATGAGATGCAAGAGGTTTTGTTTTACAAGCTATTATTGCTTTTACATTAACAGGAATTGAATTTATTCTCTCACCACCGTTTATATCTAAAAGCTTTGCATTTGCTTCTTTTATTGTTTTTGCTATTAGTTTTATTGCATTTGGAATATTTTTATTTATATCAACACCTGAGTGTCCACCTTGTAGTTTTGAAATACTTACTTCATAAAGGTCAAGATTTTCATCATTTGGAATAATCTTTTTATTAGAGTTTGTTGCAAAAATATCAACACCTCCCGCACATCCAATACAAATACCACCTTCTTCTTCGCTATCAAGATTTAACATATATGGAGCTTTTAATTCTAAGGCTAAATTATTAGCTCCAATAAGTCCTATTTCTTCATCTGATGTAAAAAGATATTCACCATCAACTCCATCTAAAATTAGTTGTATCATATAAGCACAGCCAATTCCATTATCACTTCCAAGTGTCGAATTTTTTGCTGATAAAATGTCACCATTTTCTACTATTACAGGAACACAGTTATCATCTAAACAAACAATATCATAATGCGATTGGAAAGCAAGTTTTGCTTTTGAGTTTTCTTTTTTTACTAAAATATTATTGTGATTATCAACTAAGCATAGAAAGTTAGCTTTTGATGATATTTCTTTCATGTAATTTATAAAAGGTGAGTGTGTTCCTGAACATCTAGGAATTGAAGTAATTTCTTTAAATATATCTATAATTTGACTCAAAAAGTATCCTTTAATTTTTTAAGATTATATCAAAAAAAATTAAAGGAGATATGAGAACTAAGAATTAGTTTTCATATTTTCTTCTTGAGATATTTGTGGTTTTAAATCTCTATTTTTATATGCAAATGCAATAGTTACAAATATTAATCCTAGAACATAGTAAACCCATGTAGGAATTGGAACAGGGTCACCTGTTGCATATGAGTGCATCCCCGCTAGATAGAAGTTAACTCCAAAATATGTCATTAAAATTGTTGAGAATGATAATAATGAAGCTACTGCAAATACAAATGGAGTTGCAAGACCTTTAATAAATCTAAGGTGAATAACAATAGCATACATTACGATTGATACATAAGCCCAAGTCTCTTTAGGATCCCATCCCCAGTATCTACCCCATGATTCATTTGCCCAAATACCACCAAGGAAGTTTCCTATTGTAATTGCAGCAAGTCCGACAATTAATGCAATTTCATTAATTGCATTTACATGTTTGATTGTATCATCAACATGAGGCTTGTTTTTTCTGAATATAAACATAATTAATGTCATATATCCTAAAACTGCTCCAAGTGCAAAGAATCCATAAGACGCTGTTAAAATTGATACGTGGATTGTAAGCCAGTATGATTTTAATACAGGTACTAGATTTGTAATTTGTGGGTCAATTCCTGTTAAATGTGCTACAAACATAAAAATACCTGCAACGATTACAGCTGAACTTAATGCAAGTAAATGACGTCTAAAGAACATAACTCCAGCGAAAATTGCTGACCATGAAATATATAATAATGTCTCATAAGTATCAGACCATGGTGCATGTCCTGAAATAATCCATCTAAATCCCATACCAAATGTATGAACTGCAAAAATAGCAGATAAAATTACAAAGAAAACAAATGTAGTTTTTCTTGGTTTAATTTTTGGATTAAATACTACAATAAATGCAGCAATTAATATAAAGAATCCTAAAATTAAATATGCAATCATAACTTTTGGAAAGATATCAAGTTCATTAAACATAATTTCATTGTCAATTTCTGCTTTACTTAAATTAACTTCAGCTCCAACTTTTTCTTGGTAAGTACTTAATAAAGAAATATAGTTATTCGCTTCTTCCCAATTATTTTGAATAATTGTATTAATTAAACCTCTAGTTATTTGTTCAACAGCAGTTTTGTTTTTACCCTCAAAGCTATCAATTGCTTCCATAGGTGTATACCATTTGTTGTTATGTTCTTTATCATCTTTTAGAACTACTTTAGGATAAATATTAAATAAACTTGCATTAAATACTGCGTACATAATATTTAATCTTTCATCTACTTTAATAATATCTCTTTCGTATGTTCCTCTTTCATTTGGTTTTGTAAGCGAAGCTTTTTCAGATTCTTTTGAAAGTAAATATGCTCCATCTTTAAAAACTTCAGAAAAAGCAATATACTTTCTTTTTTCATCAACACCAATAAACTTTTTTAATTTAGGAGTTTTGATTTTTATGATTTTTAAATCTCTCCAAATTTCAGGACGAGATAACATACCAAGCACTATTTGGTCTGAATTCATTCCAAGTAATGAAGTTTTACCACTTAATTTTGTAACAATCTCTCTATTTAATGAAGATATTGGTTTCATTCTTCCTGATGAACTTTGTGTAACTAATCTTGCAAATTTCTTTGCAGTTACATCTGAGCTTTCTTTAAACGTTTTTAAGTACTCAACAGTTTGTTGAGCTTTTGCTTTAAATTCTTCATCACTTTGTGCAGCATTTGAACTTGTAGTTGCAAATGCTAATAAACAGGCAACTGTAAGAGAAGCAATGTTTTTTGAAGCAACAAATTTAGTTAATTTCGCAAATCTAGATTTTTTATCAAAGAAATTAAGTACTAAACCTAAAGTTAATAAAAAGTATCCAAAATATGTAGGCCATTTCCCTGGGTCATTATTTACAGATAATACTGTTCCTGTTTCATCTGGGAAGTATGAACTTTGGAAGAATAAAAAGTTACCTTGATGTAAAGTTCTATTCATGAAAATTCTATAATCATAAGATGTATTATCTTCTTGAATTACAGTAACTTCAGAAGCATAAGATGAAGGTGAATGACTTCCTGGATATCTATCTAATTGGAAGTCATTTAACTTAATTGCAAATGGTAAATAAAGTATTTTAGAACCATATTCTAAAGAAACTGTAGTATCACCAAATTGTAAATCTCTTTGCATACCTTTTTGACTTCTTCTTCCTGGTAATTTAATCTCTTTTGTTTCACCATTTGCTGTTACGTCAACAGTTAACATTCCCATTTTTGCAGTACCTTTTTTTGCTAACATATAGTTTTTATAGTCAACTACTACATTTTTGTCATTATAAGTAATTGTGTGAGAAAATTCATTAATAGATTTCATTAATGTAGCAAATTCCATTTGATACTCTTTAAAGTAAGTTTTTCCATCTTCTTTGATAGTTACTTGTAAATATGGTTCTAAAGATATCATTCTATTTTCTGTAGAACCTTCTTTAATTTGCATAACACCTTCATATCCAACATATCTAGTAACTCCTGCACCTATTAAAATAACTACAAAGGCACTGTGAAATAAAAATCTTGGAGTATTTTTCCACATTTTAAATTTGTATATAATACCTGCAAGATTAACAGTAGTTAAAACTAAAGCTGTTTCGTACCAGATATTATTATAAACTAGAACTCTAGCTGTAGATGTACCAAAATCATTCTCTATAAATGTGGCTACTCCAGCTCCAATTGCTAATATAGCAAGTAAAATTAGTGTTGTCTTAAAAGAAAATAAGACATTTAAAATTTTCAATAAAAATCCTTTTTAGTATATTGATTTAATTATAATCCCAAGTAGTTAACTCAAGGTTAACAAACTATTAGTCTTTATTTAAATTACAGAATATTTTCAATAAATATTACTTATAACTGTTAAAAATGAGATTATATCTAAAGATGGGTTTATTTCTTATTGATTTAAGATAACATTTTAATTAAAAGCCTTATAATTACGCCATGGATTTAATTACATTACAAAAAAAGAAAAACGAGTGTAGAACTTGGAAAAATGTTGAACCTTGGCATACAAAGATTCAAGAAATTGCACAAAAGATTAATAAAGATAATTTAGAACTTGATTATGGTGACTGGTTTAGTGTAGGAAAACGCGAAGATTTAAGTGATGAAGAGTTTAAGCTACTTGAAGAAACTGCAAAAATATTAATACCTTGGAGAAAAGGCCCTTTTAATTTATTTGGATTAGAAATAGATAGTGAATGGCAAAGTAATATTAAATACAATTTAATAAGACCTTTCTTTAATTTAAAAGATAAAGTAGTTGCTGATATTGGTTGTAACAATGGATATTATATGTTTAGAATGCTTGAAGATAAACCAAAAAAACTAATTGGTTTTGATCCCGCACCTTTAACACTTCATCAATTTGAGTTTGTAAACCATTTTGTAAAATCAGATATTGAATATGAAATGCTTGGAGTTGAGCATTTAGAATATTATAATCATAAATTTGATTTTATATTTATGTTAGGTGTTTTATATCATAGAGCAGATCCTGTTGGAACTTTAAAATCTCTTGCACGTGGTTTAAACTCAAAAGGTGAAATTTTGATAGATACTTTTATGATTGATGGAGATGAAGAGATTTGTTTAACACCAAATAAAAGATATTCAAAAATACCAAATATTTATTTTATACCAACAATACCAGCATTAACAAATTGGTTAAGTAGAGCAGGGTTTGAAGATATTGAAGTAATTACTACAACAGTAACAAGTAGTGAAGAACAAAGAAAAACTCCTTGGTCTTTTGATCAAAGTTTAGAAGATTTTTTAGACCCAAATGATAATTCTAAAACTATTGAAGGTTATCCAGCTCCTAAGAGGGTCTATATGAAAGCAAAAAAGATACAATAGATTAAAATAAATCTATTGTATCTTCTTCTTTTAAATCTACAAATTTAAATAATTGGCTTCTGCCAAGATTTTTTGCTTCATATAATGCAATATCTGCATTTTTAATAGCATTTATAATTTCTTCATCTTTACTTATATGCATAGTATCCAAACCAATACATGTTGTTTTCAATAAAGTTTGATTAGTTTCATCATTAACTATTATTTTTTTCACAGAAAAATCTTTTATAATTTTTTCAGCAATTTGAATAGCTTCAAATTCGGAAGAAGAACTTACAATTGTTACTAAAAATTCATCTGCATTAAGTCTTGCTACCATATCAAATTCATTAATATTAGAATGTATAACTTTTGCTAATTCTATTAAAACTCTATCTCCAGCATCATAATCAAACTCATCAATTACAGCTTTAAAACGATCAACGCCTACCATAAGAAAATAAATTTCATCTTTTTTATTTTTACTTAGATTAAGATGTTTTGTAAGGTTTTCAATTAAGTAGTTTCTATTATAAACTTTTGTAACAGAATCTAAAGATGATGATTCTATAAAGTTCTTTTTTATAATTCCATTTTGAATAATTGGAGATATTTGGAAAAATGCAGCTTCTATAGTTGAATATTTTGATTGCATTATTTGATAATGTACATTTGAAGCTACATTAAAAGATACTGTAGCATTTAAATTTGTATGTGTGTTGATGATAAAAAAACATGAATGTTCATCATCTAAATAAAAATCTTCACCTTCTACAAGTAGCTCTTCTCTTTGATTTGTATTTATATCAAATAAAGCAAAAACCATATTATCAATATTAAACTCTTTTTTTAGCCATAGATATATATCTTCTGCCATTTGATTAATATTCGTAGCATATTGTAATTGTTCATGTAGATTAAATATACTATTTAAAGCATCAAAGTCTTTTTCATTATTTGCTGATGATTTAATTAACTCTAAAATTTTATTTTTCAAAATTTCCACCTAAAAAAAATCAATTGTATTTACACTTTCTTCACTATATTTATAGTATTTACTTCTTCCCATATTTCTTGCTTCATATAAAGCAACATCTGCTTTTTTAATAGCATCATCGACATTTATAGCATCATCAGGATAGATAGACATTCCTACACAAATAGTTTTTTTAAGTGTTTGTTCTGTATTGTTATCAACTAAAACTTTTTTATCTGAAAAGTTATTAATTAATTTCTCTGATACTATTGTAGCATTATTTTCATTAATTACATTCAATAATATAACTAAAAACTCATCTTCTGACATTTTAATAACAATATCTGATATTCTTATGCTTTCTTTTAATGTATCTGTCAATTCAATTAAAACCTTATCACCTATAGTGTAATCAAACTCATCTATTACAGCTTTAAACTTATCAACTCCAACTTTTAAGAAGCCAACTTTTTTTTGCTCTCTATTTGAAATACTAAGTATATTATCCACATATACATCTAAGTAAGACCTATTAAATGCACCTGTGACTGAATCAACAATTGATAACTCATGTATAGATTTTTCAAGATATTTATTATATAAAGATGAAGAAAAGAATTCTAAAGCAAGTTTTAATTTAGGCATATTTTCAACAATAAAATCATTGTCTTCTTGTGTTTTTGAATATATTATAAAATGCACTTGTGTATTTTCATTTTCTACAAATTTTAAATTATTAAGAAATTTATCGAAAATAGAATCATTTGATTTAAATAGAGTATCTGTTTTATCGATTGTTTTTAATAATATTTCTAATTGACTTATTCTAAATTCTTTTTTTAAATAGTCAAATATCGATAAATAAATATCTTCCAAATTACTTAAAAGTTTTAGTTCTTCATTTTTTCTTATTATGTCTTCACAAGTTTTATTCAAATTTATCCCTTTATATACTTTGTTCCCATTGTCTTAATGTATGAATTTCACTCTTTAATGTAGTTTTATCTCCATGACCTGGATAAATATGAAAATCCTCTTCCCATTTTAATATTTTTTTAATACTTTGTTTCATTTTTGATGCATCAGACATTGGAAAATCAAATCTTCCAATAGTTCCTTTAAAAATAAAGTCTCCTGTAAATAAATGCTCATTTATTTGAATTGCAGAACATCCTGGTGTATGCCCTGGGAAATGATGGAATTTTATTTTTATTCCCTCAAGTTCAATTTCTTCGTCTGGTTTTATTAATACATCAGCAGATGAAGGTGGCATTCCCATTCCATATGGATTTAGTTTTAACATAAAATCATCGTCTACAGGAGTATATAATTTTATATTGTATTCTTCTTTAACAGCAGTGTTTGACCATATATGATCAAAATGCCCATGAGTATTTAATATTGCTATTGGATTTTTAACTTTTGTTTTAATCCATCTTAATGCATCTACACCTGGATCAATTATTAAATCTTTTCCATCAATTGTTGCAATATAACAATTTGTTTGATAATCACCCATTGGCTGTACTTTTATATCCATTTTAAACCTTAGTTCGCTAAAATTACTAAATTATATCAAGAAAGAGGTTATGTATGGATTATTTTTTTACACTAGAAGAGGTTTTATTAACAAGTGAACCAAAAAGTAAAATAGAGAAATTTGAGAAGTTTTATAAAAAGTTTTTAGATAATGATTTTACTTTTAATGATTCTTATGAACCTTGTGTTTTAGAAGTACCATCTTATGAACCTTTTTTAGAAATTGTAAAACCAACTAGTCTTCCAAAAATTAAAAACTTTAACACAGATGAAGGTAAGAAATATTTAATTCATACAGTTTTACATATTGAATATTCAGCAATTGATTTAGCTCTTGATGCAGCTTTAAGATTTAAAAATATGCCATTAAAGTATTATCAAGATTGGTTAGAAGTTGCAAGTGATGAAATTAGACATTTTTTAATGTTAGAAGATTTATTAGCGCAACTTGACGGAAAATATGGTGATTTTCCTGTACACAAAAACTTATTTGAAGCCTTACAAGATACACCAACTTTTTTAAGAAGAATGGCTGCTGTTCCTAGGTACTTAGAAGCAAATGGTTTAGACCAGAATCCAAAAATTATGGAAAAATTAAAATCAAATAATGATCCTTTTAATAGAAAGATATTAAAAGTTTTAGGAACAATTTTAGAAGAAGAAGTCGACCATGTAACAAAAGGGGATGTTTGGTATAAGTATGCTTGTGATTTAGAAAACCTTCCTTATGATTCTACATATTTAGAAATCATTGAAGATGTATTTCCAGGCTCTACAAAAAGAAAAATGGATTTAAATTTTGAAGCAAGAAAACAAGCTGGTTTTTCTTGTGATGTATTAAAAATATTATCAAAAAAAAGTGATTGTGCATAATATTTAAGAGTTAAAGGATTTTAAATGATTACATCAAATATAAATGAAATATTGTTAAAAAATGAAATTACAGAATCGAATAATAATAAAAATCCAAGTAATGATTTTTTAAATACTTTGACTTCAACTAAAATAGAAAATAGTAGTGATGTTAAAAGAGACAATTCTTTAACTTATTCAAATATCAAAGGTATTTCTTTAGAAGAGATTGATACTTTATTTGAAGATGAAGAGTCAAATAATATAGCTAAAAACCTTAGATTAGCAACACTATTTACAGAAGATGAAACTTTAGGACAAGCACTTTTTAATACAGTTATGGGTGAACCTTTTGAGCTTGGTTATTCTTATCTTTATGATAGATATGAAGATAAAAATAGTTTTTTTAATACTGATTCATCTTTAGCAGATTTATTACACAGTTCTATTTCAAATAAATTAGACACGGGCAATAAAAAAACTAGTGATGTAATATCACAAGATAGATTAGATGAAATATTAACAACAGTTAACTCATTTAATTTTGTAAGTGCATTATCAACAACATCTAAAGACCAATACGGTAAATACAAAGATGATGAAGACAATGATTATTCTTTTTTATATAATGACTATGCATTAAAATATCAAGAATTACTCTATAAATATGAAGAAATAGATTTATATAATAAAAATATTATAAAACAGTTTTAATTTAAGATATTAAAACTATTTCTTTTTTTCTTCTTTTTCTAGTTCTTTATAATATGAACTATGTAAAATCTCAACTTCCTCTTTTTCTTTGTATCCATTTATAATACTTTGTAATGCTCCTTTAATTGCAAACATTGACATATAAACATGAGTAAAGAATAAGGCAGTTATAGCTAAACCAACAGCATTGTGTACAATTATAGACCATCTTAAAACTTCAATTTGAGTAAGTCCTAAAGTATGTAATATTTGTATATCTAGATCTTGTACATAAAGTGTTGCTCCTGTGTAAATCATAGCTACACCACCAATTGTACATACCCAAAACCACATTTTTTGACCAGCATTAAATTTTCCAGCAGGTACTGGTTTTTTAATTTTTGATAAATAACCACCTACTATCATTAACCATTTTATGTCATCACCAGTAAAAAGCATATTTTTAAACCACATTATAAACATAGGAATAACACTTATTATAAATAAAATTGTAACAACGGCATGAATGTCTTTACAGGCAATTACAAAAGCTCCACCACCAAAATATGTACCAAACATCATAATTAAACCAGTTGGAATTAATAACATAAATGACACAGCTGCCATTCCATGAACAATTCTATTAAATAAAGTAAAGAAATAATATTTCTTACCTTCATGTGAGAATTGTTTTGGTCCTATAATTAAATAATGCACTAAAAAAACTAATGGAACAATTACTATAATTCCTAAATATGCATTTTTAAAAATCTTTGTCTGTAAAGCAACAAAAATCTCATCTAAATAAACACTACCTTCTTTTCCATAAGCTAGCATTGTATAAATAAGATCTTGATTTGCATCACTTACAGTTGTTGAAGCAAATGAAATTATACTAAACCCTAAAAAAATCAACAACGATTTTAACATCTTGTTCTCCTGTAATAAATTATATAAATTTATATCCTTGGAGAATGACTTTAGTATGACATTTTATAAAAAAGTAAAAAATATTTTACTAAAATTTTGTATTTGGTATAGGATGATTTTCTACAATAAAATCAATATCTTTATCCCCTCGACCTGATAAATTAACTAATATAGTTTTATCACTAGGTAAAGTTTTTGCTAACTTCATTGCATAAGCAACAGCATGAGCAGATTCAAGTGCGGGAATAATTCCTTCAAGTTGTGATAATTTATAAAATGCATCAATAGCTTCTTTGTCATCACATAATCCTACTTTTGTTCGTCCACTTTCATTAAGATATGCATGTTCAGGACCAACAGAGGGATAATCGATTCCTGAACCTATTGAATAAACTGGTGCTGGTTCACCTTCTTTATCTTTTAACATTATAGAGTTAAAGCCATGCATTACACCTTCTTCTCCATAAGTTAAACTTGCAGAATGTTCTCCAATTTTTTCACCTTTTCCCATAGGTTCAACACCAATTAAATTTACATCAGTATCATCAATAAATCCTGCAAATATTCCCATTGCATTTGAACCACCACCAACACATGCAACTACATTATCAGGGTTTTTGTTTTCATGCTCTTTAAATTGTTCTTTTGATTCAATACCAATAATACTTTGGAAATCTCTAACCATCATAGGGAAAGGATGAGGACCTACAACTGAGCCAATACAATATATTGAATCTTCAACTTGCGAAACATAAGATTCAAATGCTGAATCAACAGCTTCTTTAAGAGTTTTTAATCCATGAGTTGCCGGAATAATTTTAGCTCCTAATATTTTCATTCTAATTACATTTGGATGCTCTTTAGCAATATCAACTTCACCCATATGTATTTCACACTCTAATCCAAAATATGCAGCAGCAGTAGCAAGTGCAACACCATGTTGACCAGCTCCTGTTTCAGCAATTACTTTTTTCTTTCCAAGATGTTTTGCAAGTATTACTTCTGCCATACAATGATTTAATTTATGTGCACCAGTGTGATTTAAATCTTCTCTTTTTAAATATATCTTAGCACCACCACAATAATTTGTAAGATTCTTTGCAAAAGAAATTGGAGTAGGTCTACCTTGATAGTGTTTTCTTACATATTTTAACTCATCAATAAATTCAGGAGATTTCTTTAGTTGTTCATAAGCATTTTTTATATCTTCGAATGGTTTTTCAAGAATAGGAGGAATAAAAGAACCTCCAAACTTTCCAAAATAACCATTTTTATCTGGCATTGTTTCTAAATATTCAGATTTCATATTTTTCCTTAGCAAGTATTTATGAAAGTATTCTACATTATTTTTTATGTAAAGAAAATAATAGATGTGATAGTTATAATTTAATAGGTATTAAAATATTAACTTTTGTACATTTCTCGTAGTTTTTGTAAGATATATTATTTATACTTATTTGTCCTTCTAAACTCTCTGTAATAATTTTATGTGTCATATATAAACCAAGGCCCGTGCCTTGAGATTTATGTTTAGTAGTAAAGTAGGGTTCAAATACTTTTTTTATAATATCTTCTTTTATTCCACCTGCTGTATCTATTATTTCAATTAATGCTTTATTGTCTTTTTTTAAGACATTTATATAAATGTTTCTTTGATTTTCTTCTATATTTTTTAGAGCATCTTTTGAATTATTTATAATATTTAGAATAGCTTGATTTAATTCATTTTCATAAGAATAAAGCTCTATCTCTTCTATATCTTTTTCAATATTAATAAAATAGTTTTTTAAAGAACCTTTTACGATTGACAGCACGGTATTTATACTATTTTCAATAGTAAAGTTTTGTTTTATTTTATCTTTTCTCATATAATTTTGGAAATCATCAATGGTTTGTGATAAAAATTGTGTAGTATTTGTAATACTATCAACACTATCAATAAATATTTTATCTGTTAATAATCCAAACTCTTTTTGTACTTTAAGTCCTGAAGCTGTTGTTGTAATTGAGCTTAAAGGTTGTCTCCATTGATGTGCAATATTTGCAATCATTTCACCTAAGCTTGCCATTTTTGATTGTTGTATGATTAAATTTTCTTTGTTTTTTATTTCTGTTAAATCTACTACAGAAATAATATATGAAGATAAATTATCATAAACAATTTTTTTAGCATTTACAAGTAATGGCACATTTGTTCTATCTTTCGTTATTCCAATAACTTCATGTTCTTTGTCTTTTTCTTCTGTTTGTCTAATAATTTCAACTATATCTTTTTCTTGTAGAAGCATAGAAATATCTTTATTTACTAACTCTTCGTATTTAAAAATATTTAAGGTTTCTTTATTTGCATAAATTATTTGATAATCTTTGATAATTAATATACCAGCTAAACTTAAATCAATTACTGTTTCGAAGTTCTTTGTTGTATTTTCTAGTCTCTTTTGATATTTTAATAATTGATTGTTTTTATATAAAATTAGTAATAAAATAATTATAAAAATAAGAGCTACTTTCCAAAATAACGAATAATCAAAAACTTTTTCATATTCGATATTCAACCATTTATTATAAATAAGTTCTTTTTCTTCGGGAGTTATATTTTTAAGCACTTTATTTATTATTGATTGAAGAAGAGTATAATCATTTCTAATCAAGATATTCATATTAAAATCAATACCTGTTACACCTGTGATTTTAATATTATTAAAGCCCTTAGATTTAATATTATGGATTAAAACAGGCATTATATCTACAACAGCATAAACTTCATCTTTTGATAATAAGTCCAATGCTTCACCTATGTTTTTTACTGGTATTAGATTAATACTAGGGTAGGCTTCTTTTATTAGTTTATGTGCTGTATAATTTTCACCTACTGCAACTTTTTTACCAATTAATTTACTTGCATCAGGAATATAATCTTTATCTTTTAATGTTGCAATTCCTATTGGAGCTTTAAAATATGAATCAGAAAAAATAGCAAATTTTTCTCTATCTTTTGTTTTTGATGTTGTTACTAGAACATCATTTTCTTTTAGTTCTATTTTTTTTAATGATGAAGAAAACTTATCATCAAAATGATTTTTAGTTTTTAAATTTGCTTTATCTATGATAAGGCTCCAAAAATCATATCCTAATCCATAGGGTTTTCCATTATTTTCAAATGCAAAAGGAGCCCAAGTTTTAACTAATGAGATATTTATAATAGTGTTTTTAATAAAGTCAAGCTCTTTTTTAGTGAAATTAATATTTTTTGTATGATTGATCCACTTATTATTAAGATTTTTTTGCTCTTCGTCACTTATTAAAAGCATTGCTTTATTAATAATATCTTTTAATATTTTTGTATCTTTATGAACTCCCATCGACAACATTGGATTAAAGTTTTTAATATGAGCAGTACCTGTGATATGAAGTTTATGGATATACTTTGATTTAATATAATAGTTTGCTGATAGCTTATCTAAAATAGTAGCATCTGCATAGTTATTTGCAACTGCATCTAAAAATTCTGAGACAGTTTTATATTCAATTACCTTTATCTTTGGATGGTGTTTTTTTACAAGTTTTGTCATATTCCAATTTTTTGCTAAAGCAACAGTTTTACCATCTAAATCATCAATATTGATTAAAGAATTATTACTCTTTTTTGTAATTATTGACATGTTCTGATTAATATAAGGTTTTGAAAAACTTATATATTCTTCTCTTTTTTTATTTTTTGTAATTATGGGTAATATGTCTATTTTTCTTTCTTTGAAATCATTAACTAATAAAGACCACTCTTTTGCTTTAAAAATAGGTTCTATTCCAATTTTAGAAAAGAGTAATCTTATATAATCAATAACATAGCCTTTTGGCTCTCCTTCTTCATTGAAATCATAAGGTTTATAAGCCAATTCGTTTGCAATAACTAGTTTCTCATTTTTCTTTATAAAATTTATTTCTTCTTTAGTAAAAGTAAGAACTTTTTTATTTTCTATATTTCCTAACCACTTAGAGGATATTGTGTTTTTTTCATTTTGAGTTATTGAATCTAATGCTTTTTGAATAATATTAACCAAAATATTTGTCTGCTTATTTGTAGCCATAGATAATTTATTTTCAATATTATTTAAATGAAACTTTGGATAAATTTTAGATAAGTTCTGTTTATTTGTCAGATAATTTATAATTGGAATATTCGAGATTAAAAAATCTGCTTTTTTTGTATTTATAGCATCTATTGCTTCTAAAACATTTTTTACTGTTAAAACTTTTACTTTTGGATGATTCTTTTCTATATATTCTTCATGTGAAGACCCTTTAGGTATTGCTATTGATTTACCTACAAGATCTTTTGTACTACTAATTTCTACATCTTTAAGTGTATAAACATAAGCTCTAATTGTTAAATAATCACGTGTGAATAAAAGATATTTTTCTCTTTTTTGAGTTTTTTTTAAAATTGGAAGTAATTGAATTTTATTTTGTTTTATCTTTTTAAGTAAGTTATTCCATGAATCAATATCATATTCGAATTTTAATGAAGTTTTTTTCTCAATTATATCTAGATAATCTCTAGCTAAACCCTTGTATAAACCATCTTCTGCAAAATCAAAAGGTGCCCAGTTTTTTTCTGCTCCAACTTTTATAGTAGGATTGTTTTTTATATATTGTATTTCTTCTTCTGTTAAATTTATATTTGAATTAGCATAAGATATATTTGAGAAAAAAATTAAAAAAAATAATAGAGATTTTATTACAGACATGTACAACCTTTTTTATGATTATATCATTAAAAGGTTGTATATTATAATTTGAATTATATAAATTTTATGAAAACCATTTTTTTGCTTTTGCAAACATGCCTTCAAAACTTGATTCATGAGGTTTACTTTCAAGACCAAAACTTTCTTGTAGTTTTTCTAATAATTCTTTTTGTTCATCATTTAATTTTTTAGGATATTCAATTTTAATTTGTACTACTAAATTTCCTTTTCCATATCCTTGAACAGATTTTACACCTTCATCTTTAAATGTAAATTGTTGTTTATCTTTAGCTCCTGCAGGAATATCAAGTTCTAACTCACCTCTTAATC
This sequence comes from Arcobacter peruensis, assembly GCF_003711085.1. Lineage (NCBI taxonomy): Bacteria > Pseudomonadati > Campylobacterota > Epsilonproteobacteria > Campylobacterales > Arcobacteraceae > Arcobacter > Arcobacter peruensis. Next base: position 659,166 of record NZ_CP032363.1, on the reverse strand, counting down.
CAGGGATTTTAATTTTTCCACCAAGTGCTACTTGAGTGAAGAAAATTGGAGCTTCATAATAAATATCATCATCATGTCTAACAAAATGTGAATCTTCTTCAACAGAAACTTCTAAGTATAAGTCACCTCTTGATCCATCTGGAGCTATATTACCTTTATTTGATACTCTAATTCTCATTCCATCATTAACACCTTCTGGAATATCAACTTTAAAGTTATCTTTTATTTCATCATAACCAGTTCCACTACAAGATTTACAAGATGAACTTGCAGCTTGTCCTGAACCTTGACATGTTGGACATGTTTGTGCAAAAGTCATAAAACCTTGTCTAGCATGAACTTGACCTTGTCCTCCACATGTTGAACATGTTGACAGCTTTCCATCTTTAGCCCCTGTACCTTTACAAGGTTTACAAGCAGTTTTATATTTATATTTTATATCTTTGTTACATCCAAAAATTGCTTCATTAAACTCTAATCTAACTTCAACTGCAACATCTAAATTATAATTGTATGATTTTCTTTGTCTTCGTGAACTTCCTCCACCGCCAAAGGCAGAACCAAACATTTCTTCAAAAACCGAGCCTAAGTCATCAAAACCACCTGAGAATCCACCTCTTTGTTGTCCATGACCTTCAAGTCCTGCTTTTCCGTGTCTATCATAAATTGATCTTTTTTCTGCATCACTTAATACTTGGTATGCTTCATTAACTGCTTTAAATCTTTCTTCAGCTTCATTATCTCCTGGGTTTTTATCAGGATGATATTGCATTGCCATTTTTCTATAAGCTTTCTTAATTGTACTTTTTTCAGCATCCCTGCTTACTTCTAATAATTCATAATAATCTATTTCAGTCAATTATTAACTCCTATATAATTATATTTAAGACGCGATTTTATCTAAAAGTAACTAAAATTTAAATGAATTAATTTTAGTTACTTTTTGTTATAATTCGCGTATGAAAAAAGGCTTAGAAAAATTTTATGATTTAGTTGAAGCATTTGAATCTTTACCTACAATTGGTAAGAAATCTGCTTTAAGACTTGCATATCATGTTGTTATGAATGATAATTATTGTGGTATTAAAATTGCGCATAGTATTGAGAATGCTCTAAAAAATATTACAAAATGTGTTAAATGTGGTTCTATGAGTGAACACGAAATATGTGAAGTATGCTTAGACGATTCACGTGATAACACAAAAATGTGTATTGTTCAAAGTGCAAAAGATATTTTTATTATTGAAGATTCAAAACAGTTTGATGGTAAATATTTTGTTATTGAAGAATTAGACCAATATGCAATTGATTCCTTAACTCAGTTTGTTGAAAATAACGAAGTGCAAACTGTTCTTTTTGCAATAACACCATCAATTGCAAATGATGCATTTATTTTATATATTGAAGATAAACTAAAAAGTAAAGATATAAAATTCAGCAAAATTGCCCAAGGTGTTCCAACAGGAGTAAGTTTAGAAAATGTTGATATCTTATCTTTATCAAAAGCAATACAAAGTAAAGTAGAGGTTTAAAATGAGTACTCAAAGAATTGTTTGCCAAAAATGTACTTATTATTATGTTACTTGGGAACAGGGTAAACCACATGGTTGTAATGCTTATGGTTTTAAATCTCAAACAATACCATCTATTGTTGTAAGAAACTCTAGCAAAATGGATTGTACTTTTTATAAACAAAAGCAAAGATGATTAACTTATGCAATTAAAAAAGCAAATTGATGATTTAAAAAAAAATAAATTAGTTATTATTCGATATTGGATTAATAATGAAGAAGTTAAATTTATTTTAAATACTCGTAAAATTGATAAAGAACTTTTTATAAAAAGATATGCCTTTGGTTTATTGGATTATTATATCGATTTAATATCAGAAAAGATAACGCTTAATCAAACTTCATCAATAAATGATTTTTTAAAGTATTTAAGTAAACAAAGTGTTAAACCAGAAGAACTTTATATCTTATTTATATCTTTAAAGAATTCAATGCTTGAACATCTAAATAAATCAAATGTTATTTCTTTAGAAATTTCCAATGAATTAAATCAGCTTTCTGAAAAAATATTTATAAAATTTTTAGAAATTTATAGTCAAACAGTAAAAGATATTGAAAAAGCTTTAAATAAATCAGCAGATATTGTTGATAAACAAGTGATTTTATCTAGAACTGATGCAAAGGGAAAGATTTTAAAAGTATCATCAGCTTTTTGTAAAATAAATGGATATAAAAGTACAGAATTAGTTGGAAAAACTCATGCTTTATTAAAACATCCTGATACTTCAAAAGAATTAATTGATAATTTATGGGAAACAATAAGTGCAGGAAACATTTGGACAGGTGAACTTAAAAATATCAAAAAGAATGGTGATTTTTATTGGGTTGAAACTAGTATTCATCCAAACTTTGATAATATGGGACAAATAATAAGTTTTGATGCAATCAGTCAAGATATTACTTCTAAAAAAGTAATTGAAAGTCAACAAAATTTATTAATTGAACAATCAAAACATGCAGCAATGGGTGAAATGATTTCTATGATTGCACATCAATGGAGACAACCTTTACAAGCAGTTTCAATTTTAGTTCAAAAAATACCACTTACAAAAATGATGGGTACACAAATAACTGATGAACTAATTGATAGTGTAGTAAGTGATGTTGGTGTACAACTTCAGTATATGTCTAAGACTATTGATGATTTTAGAGATTTCTTTAAACCTAATCGTCAAAAAGAAGTTATTGATATTTCTGTTGTTTTAAATAAGTCTGTAGATTTTTTAGGATATTTATTAAAAGCTAACTCTATAAAATTAAATATTGAAAACAAGATGGAAATTGAAGTTTATGTATATTTAAATGAAATAGTTCAAGCTTTAATAAATATTATTAAAAATTCTTGTGATGCCTTAAATGAAAAGGCTATTGAAAATAAAATTATAAATATTAGTACTAGAAAAGATAGTGAATTTATTTATATTATTATTGAAGATAATGCAGGTGGGATACCAAATAATGTAATAGGAAAAATATTTGAGCCATATTTTTCAACAAAAACAAATAAAAATGGAACAGGTTTAGGATTATATATGTGTAAAACAATAATAGAACAGCATAGTAATGGATTTATTTTTGTTGAAAACTCAGATATAGGCGCGAAATTTACAATTAAATTACCATTAAATTAGGAGAGTTAAGTTTGTTATATAAAGATTTTAAAACTAGTATTAAATCATTAGGATTTTTATCAATTGAAGATTTTATGAAATACATTGGAGTTACATCATCGGATGTTTTAGAATGGGAAGAAAAAGATGAAGTTCCTTATACTGTATCTTTAATTGTTCATTTATTAAAAGGTGAGGGTGAACTTCCAAATAACACCGCTTTAGATAGTGTTGTTGAAGAGTGTTTACCATTAGCTTCTTTACTTGAAGAAGCTTCATCTTTTCCTCATAAATTAGAAGAAATGTTTTTATTACAAAAAGAGTTAAATGACTCAACAAATGGTAAAAACTGGGAATTAGGTGTAAATAAGTTTGGAAAAGAGATTAATTGGCTTCGATGTATACATATGGAAGTTGCTGAGTTAATTGATTCTGCGCCTTGGAAACATTGGAAAAATATTTCAGCTGATCCTGATATGAAAAATATTCATGTTGAGTTAGTTGATATTTGGCACTTTTTAATGTCTTATATTTTACAAGAAACAAATGTTCCAAAAGGTGTATCTTTAGTTAATACTCACTGTATTTATGAAGCAGTTGAAGATGTTGATGTTAAATTAATGATTAAAGAATCTGAAAAGCTTTCTTATATTTCACTAGCTATTGAAACTGGTAATATGCCATCATTTTCAGGAATTGAAAGATTTATTGATCAATTCTTTAGAACATGTAAAATTTCTGGTCTTTCATTTACTTGGTTACAAAAACTTTATATTGGTAAAAACTGTTTAAATAAATTTAGACAAGATAATGGGTATAAAGAGGGTACTTATATTAAAGAATGGAATGGTAGAGAAGATAATGTTGTTATGATAGAAATTATTGATACTATGGAAAATGTAAGTTTTGACATCTTAACTGAAGAGTTAACAAAAGCATATAGCAAGTGTAAATAGTGTAAAAAATAAAGTTTAGTTTTAAAACTAAACTTTATAAATAAAATATATTAACTATAATCGTTTTTAAAATCTACATAATGAGCAGCATGATTAATCAAACCTTGCTCATCTTCACTTGTTAATTGTTTTACAACTTTAGCAGGACTTCCCATAATTAAAGAATTTGGTGGAAATACTTTTCCCGCAGTTACAAGTGAATTTGCTCCAACAATTGAACCTTTTCCTATAACTGCATTATCTAAAATAGTTGCACTCATTCCAATTAAACAATTATCTTCAATTTTACAACCATGAAGCATTACTTTATGTCCAATAGTAACATTATCACCAATAATTGTCTGAGTATTTACATCTGTATGAATCATAGATAAATCTTGAATATTAGAATTCTTACCAATAATTACTTTATTAACATCTGCTCTTAATACACATTGAAACCATACGGATGAGTTTTCACCAATACTTACTTGACCAATTACATCAGCACTTGGAGCAATCCAAGCACTTGATTCAATTTGGGGATAAAATTCTTTAAATTTTAAAATCATAGTTTTTCCTACTATTTTTTGTTTTGTGTTTGCCCTGCAATAATGAACCTTAATGCATTAAGTCTAATAAACCCTTCTGCATCTTTTTGATTATAAACTTCATCTTCTTCAAAAGTTGAGTGAGCTTCTGAGAATAATGATTTTGAAGATTCTCTTCCTACAACTGTTACATTACCTTTATAAAGTTTAAGTTTTACAGTACCTTCAACATTTTTTTGAGTTGCATCAATTGAAGCTTGAAGCATTTCTCTCTCAGGTGAGAACCAATAACCTTGGTAAATTAATTTTGCATATTTAGGCATTAATTCATCTTTTAAGTGTGCAGCTTCTCTATCAAGAGTAATAGATTCAATTGCTCTATGTCCTTTTAACATGATAGTTCCACCTGGAGTTTCATAACAACCACGAGCTTTCATACCAACATATCTATTTTCAACAATATCAATTCTTCCAATACCGTGTTTATTCCCATATTCATTTAATGTTTTTAAAATAGTAGCTGGTGACATTTCTTCATCATTAATAGAAATTGGATCACCGTTTTTATATCCAATTGTAATATATTCAGCTTTATCAGGTGCATTTTCAGGAGAAACTGACCATAGCCACATAGCTTCTTCTGGTTCTGCATTTGGATCTTCTAAGCTTAAACCTTCATAAGAAATATGTAAAAGATTAGCATCCATTGAGTATGGACTAACTGCTGGATTTCCATTTTCATCTAAGTGCTTTTTATCAATTGTAATTCCATGTTCACTTGCATAAGAAAGTAATTTTTCTCTAGAATTTAAATCCCATTCTCTCCAAGGAGCAATTACAGTAATTTCAGAATCTAAACCTAAGTAACCTAATTCGAATCTTACTTGATCATTTCCTTTTCCTGTAGCTCCATGAGATACTGCATCAGCACCCATTTTATGTGCAATTTCAATTTGTTTTTTAGAAATTAAAGGACGTGCTATTGAAGTACCTAATAAATATTCACCTTCATAAATAGCATTTGCTCTAAACATTGGGAAAACATAATCTTTTACGAATTCTTCTCTAATATCTAAAATAAAAATATTTTCAGGTTTAATACCCATTGCAAGTGCTTTTTCTCTTGCTGGTTCAACTTCTTCACCTTGACCTAAATCTGCTGTAAATGTAATTACTTCTGCATTATATTCATCTTGTAGCCATTTTAAAATAACTGAAGTATCAAGCCCACCACTATAAGCTAATACTACTTTTTTAACTTCTTTTTTACTCATGAATTTATCCTATGATTATCATTAATTTTAAGCGCATATTTTAACTAAATTTTGTTATAATCTTTATTATGAGAATAGATAAATTTTTAAATGCAGTTAATATTACTAAAAGAAGAGCAGTTGCTGAAGATATGTTACAACATAAAGTTGTATTTATCAACAATCAAAGTGTTAAAAAAGCTAAAGAAGTTAAACTTGGGGATATTATAGAAATTAGATATCTTGAAAAAAGTGACAAATTTAAAGTTTTACAAATACCAACAGTAAAATCAACGCCTAAATCAAAAATGGCAGAATATGTAGAAAAGATTGAAGGATAAATTATGTTTAATACAGCAAAAATGAAATTTGATGATATTTTTGAAAATAGGCTACCACAAGATGAAGTAAGAGAGTATTTAATCGAACTTTATGAAAGAGGTGAAACAGCTGCTGAAATTGCAGGAGCTGCTAGCGCTATGCGTGATCATTTAATTCCTTTACCAATTCATTATGATTTAAAAGAAAAAATCATTGATAATTGTGGAACTGGTGGAGATAAATCAAACTCTTTTAATATATCAACAACAGTTTCAATTCTTTTGAGTGCTTGTGATTGTTATGTTGCAAAGCATGGTAATAGAAGTATTACTAGTAAAAGTGGAAGTGCTGATATGCTTGAAGCTTTAAATATTAAACTTGATTTATCTTTAAAAAAATCTGCAAAGATGCTTGAAGAAACAGGATTTACTTTTATGTTTGCACAAAATCATCATCCTGCTATGAAATATATTATGCCAATTAGAAAAAGTATTCCACATAGAACAATTTTTAATATTTTAGGACCTTTATCAAACCCTGCTACTGTTTCAAAGCAATTAATTGGTGTTTTTGACAAATCATATATAAATAAAATAGCAACTGCTTTAGATTTGTTAGATACTAAAAGATCAATAATTGTTTCATCAAAAGATGGAATGGATGAAATATCTATTTCTGATATTTCTTATGGTACTTCTTTATTTAATGGAAGAATAGAAGACTTTGAGATAAATCCAGAAAACTATGGATTAAAACTTGCACCAAAAGAAGAGATTATTGGTGCAGATGCTTTAACTAATGCAAATATTACAAAAGATATTTTGTCAAATAATATTGAAGGTGCAAAACTTGATATTGTTTTAATAAATACAGCAGCAGCATTAATTGTTGATGAAAAAGCAAGAGATTTTCAAGATGGTATACAAATAGCACAAGAAGCTATTCTAAATGGAAAAGCGAAAGAAAAACTTGAACAAATTATCAAAGTTTCAAATCAATTATAGGTAAGAACTTTGGTAAAAGAATATAATTTAGCATTAGAAGAAATTGATATTTTAACGAATGAGCTTAAAACAATTATAAATGAAGATGTAATTGTGATTTTGCGAGGTGATTTAGCAAGTGGCAAGACTACACTTGTTAAAAATTATGTAAAATCACTAGGATTAGATGATTTAGTTACATCTCCTACTTTCTCTTTACAAAGTGTTTATTCTGGTGATATTTATCATTATGATATTTATAATAAAACTTTAGAAGAGTTCATTTCTTTAGGAATGTTAGAAGAGTTTGAAAAAAGTGGTACTCATTTTGTAGAATGGGGCGATGAAAAATTACAAAATTTATTAGAAGATTATGGATATAATGTAATTTTAATAGAAATAGAAAAATGTGAAAATAAAAGGCAATATAAAATAAATGCATAAATTAAAAATTACAGATATTACAAAATCAATTAAGAAAACTCAAATATTACATGGAATTTCACTAGAAGTTAATTCAGGTGAAATTGTAGGGTTACTTGGACCAAATGGTGCTGGAAAAACTACTACTTTTTATACAGTATGTGGTCTTGTTAAACCAACTTCAGGTCAAGTATTTTTTGATGATAAAGACATTACTTCTTTGCCTTTACATAAAAGAGCATTAAGCGGAATTGGATATTTACCGCAAGAGTCTTCTATTTTTAAAGATTTATCAGTAGAAGATAATTTAATGTTAGCAGCTCAAATTGTAACTGATGATAAAGCAGAACAACACAAAAGAGTTGAAGAATTACTTGAAGTATTTAATATTGAACCAATACGTCAAAGAAAAGGTGTCTCTTTATCTGGAGGTGAGAGAAGAAGAACTGAAATAGCACGTGCTTTAGTTTCTCATCCAAAGTTTTTACTTCTTGATGAACCTTTTGCTGGTGTTGATCCAATTGCAGTAAAAGATATTCAAGAAATTATTGCACAACTTACAAAGATTAATATTGGTGTTTTAATTACAGATCATAATGTTAGAGAAACTTTAGAAATTTGTGATAGAGCTTATGTTATGAAAGCAGGGGCTTTACTTGCAAGTGGAACTAGCGATGAAATTAGACAAGATAAAAAAGTACGTGAACACTATCTTGGAGAAGATTTTAATTTCTAAATTTAAAAAAAGTAGTTATGATTATTTCACTACTACTTTATTTCTTCCTGTTCTTTTTGCTTCATATAAAGCTTCATCTGTTCTTGAAATAAAACTGCTTCCTGTATCATCCTCTTTTATAGCACAAACCCCAAAACTTGCCGTAACATTTAAGTTTAAAGCTGTTAATGAATTTTCATAAATAGTACTTCTGATTTTTTCTGCAACAACTCTAGACCCTTCAGCGTTAGTTTCTGGAAGTAGTATCAAAAATTCTTCACCACCCCATCTAACAACTGTATCATGCTCTCTTACACTTTTACTTACAATATTTGCTATTTCTTTTAATACTTCATCACCAGCTTGATGACCATGTTCATCATTAACTTTTTTAAAGAAATCAATATCAAATAATACTAATGATAATTCATTATCATATCTAATACCTCTTCTTATTTCTTTTTCAAATAAAGAATTAAATTTATTTCTATTATATAAACCAGTTAAATTATCATGTGAAGCTTGATATTCTAATAGATTAGATTTTTCTTTTAATTCTGTAACATCAGTTAAAGATAAAACATAAAAATCATTTACATCATCATAATTATCTATATTTATTGTAAATATTCTTTCTTCGTCATTTAAGTTTTTCATCTTTACGATTCTATTAACTTCTTTTAAACTTTTAATATATTCATAGTAACAAGGATAATCTTTTAAGATACTTTTAGAAATAAATCCATAATCTTCTATAAAATAATCAAATATATTTTTTGAGGTATTTATAAACTCTTCTATTGAAGTAATATTAAAAAATTCTAAAAATCTCTTATTTACATTTTTTATAGTTGTTTTATTTGATAATAAAACAATATTATCTTGAGAGTCTAATATAGATTTTATTTTTTGTATTTCATTATCAACTCTTGTTTCTAAAGATATATTCATCTCTTCTAGTTTTCTTTTTAAATAAATTGGTTCAATAGCTTTAATCATGCTTTCAACTAATTGATATAAATCTATTGGTTTCATTGCATAAGTACTAACGCCCACATTTATAGCTTTTTTAAGAAAACTTGGATCATTATGTGCACTTGTAATTACTATAGGAATGTCTTTATTTAACTCTCTTATTAAAGAACACATTTCAAGTCCATCCATTTTAGGCATATTGATATCTGTTACAATTAAATCTATTTCATTAATATTTAGTTTAAATAAGTCAAGTCCTTCTAAACCATTTTCGGCAGAATGAACTTTTTTAACAAGAGATGATAAAAGTTTTGATGTAAACTCTCTAACTTCTATTTCATCTTCTACATATAAAACGGATATGTTTTGTAGTATTTCTTTATTCATCTAAATCACTCTCCTTAAAGTCTATTAATGATGGGTTTTCTATTGGTGCTGAAAAATAATAACCTTGAGAATAATCAACCCCTAATTCTTTTGTTAATGCAAATATTTCTTTATTCTCAACATACTCTGCAATTGTTAATAACTTTAAACTTTTTGCAAATTCTACAATCGTTTTAGTGATTTTATAAGAGTTGTCATCTGTTGCAATATTCTTAATTATAGATGCATCAATTTTTAAATAATCAACATTCATTTTTAATAAGTGTTCAAAATTTGAATATCCAGAACCAAAATCATCAATAGCAACCTTACAACCTAAGTTTTTAATTTCATCAATAAAAGAAATTAAAAGATTATAGTTTTTAACATTTTCATCTTCTAATATTTCAAAGACAACCTTTTTGGCTACATCATATTTGAGTAACATCTCTTTTATAAAAATTAAGAAATCTGGATCTTCAATATCTTCATAAGATATATTTACTGAAAATTCAAAAGGTAAGTTATCGAATTTTTTAAAAGATTTCTCAATAACAATTTTTGTTAACTTTGTATATTGATTAGATTTTTTTGATATATCTAAAAAGAAAAAAGGAGCTATAATTTTACCATCATCTTCTATAAGTCTTACTAGACATTCATACTTATCAACTTTTAAAGTTTTGTTATTAACTATGGCTTGAAAGTATACTTCAATATGGTTTTTTAAGAAAGCAGACTTTAATTTCTTTGTCCATAGCATATTGTTTTCATATTCTTGAAACTTATCTAGTTCATCATAAAAAACTACATAATCTTTATTGTCTTTTTTCGCTGTCTGTAGCGCAATATCAGCAGTTATTAATTTATTGTTTTTATTTGAAAAAGATATACCAGCTGTTAATCTAATATCAATTTCATATTGATTAAAATTAAAAACTTTTTTATATGAGAACTCTAATATATTCTTTATAACTTTTAGAAATTCATTTTTATCATTTTTAACATTTGTAATACAATAAATATCTGAAGGAAATTTATAAAATTCTAAATTATCAAATTTATCAGTCTCTTCTTTTATAAGATAACTAAGTTCTTTTAAAATTAAATCGCCTGCTTTGTGACCATAGAAATCATTTATTTCTTTAAATGAATTAATATCTAATATACAAATTGAGCTTAGTTTAATGCTTTTATCTTTTTGTAATTCTTTTATTAATTTAGCTCTATTTGGCAAGTTAGTCAAATTATCTGTATATAAAACTTCAAATAATTTCTTTTTGTGATTGATTTCATGAGTAATGTCGTTTAATAATATGATATTTGTGTCATTATGATTTAAAGATATTTTTTGTAGTGTAAAAAAACTATCTTCTTCTTTTTCATTTACAATACATACTTTTAGGTTGTTTTTTGAAGATTTTTCTAACCAATTGTTGTTTATATTACTAAAACATTTTTCATGCTTAATAAAAATATCACCAATTTCATTATATTTTTTATTTATATTTTCAAGTGTATTACATGAAGTTAATTTATAGAAATAATCATTCGCAAATAACACTTCTTTACCATTAGTTGAAAAGATAGGATTTGAAATATTGTGAATAATCGAGCTTGATATTTCTTGTTCACGTTTAAGGAGTAGGTCTTGTTCTAAAATACTTATGTAATGATTGATTTTGTATATAAAATTATTAATATTAATTGGTGCATACAAATAATCAAGATGATTTGACTCTTTGATTAAATCTATATTATTTTTGATTAAAAGTATTACATAAATATTATTTTCTATACTTTTTTTTATTAGCTCTTCATAATTGTTTATTTCAATATTTAAAAAAAGTATATTTAAATGTTTAATTTTATCAATGACTTCTTCAAAATTTGAAGAATAGCTAATAGTAGTGTTTTCTATTTTTTTATTTGAAATCTTCTTAAAATCATCTAAATAAGTAGAATTTATATCAGCTATTAATACATTAAAACGCATTTCTCACCTTAAATTTTATTATAGTTTTACATAAAGTAGCTTCAATATTACTTATTGTCTATATGTACTACTACATAGAAATAAAAAAATTATTTATTAAAAATTTTAAGTGCATTGTTTAAATCTTCTTGTGTATCAATACCAAAAGACCTAGATTCTACTTTAACCATTGCAATATGGTATCCATTATCAATAGCTCTAAGCTGTTCAAGCTTTTCAACATTTTCTAATTTTGATGGTTTTAGTGAACAAAATTTATTTAATGATTTTTTTGTAAAGCCATAAATACCTAAGTGTCCATTATAAATTGAGTTCTCATAATGGTCTCTATGATAAGGCACTTTTGCACGTGAGAAATAAATTGCATTTAAATTTTCATCAAGTATAACTTTTACATGATTTGGATCATCAGCTAATTCAGAGCTTATTTCTTTATGACATGAAACAATCATTATATCTTCATTGTTTTCTTTTACTTTTGAAACTCTATTTATTACAGCTTGAACAACTTCTTTTTCAATAAAAGGCTCATCTGCTTGAACATTTACAATTATTTCGTTTTCATCTAAATTTAGTTTATTAACTGCTTCATTTATTCTATCTGTTCCACTTTGGTGTTCACTTGAAGTCATTACGGCATCAAAACCATGCTCTTGCGCTAAATCAATCACTTCTTGAGAATCTGTTGCAATTACAACTTTGTCTAATGAGCTTACTTGTTTTGCTGTTTTTATAACCATAGGCAAACCTAAAATATCTACTAATATTTTATTTGCAAATCTACTTGAATTTAATCTTGCTGGGATAATAATCATTTATTTGTTCCTTAGGTTATCAAACCTTGTTTAAAGTGTATGTATTATATTATAAAATCTTTAAAGAAGAATATGAAAGAAGAATTTTATGAAAAAAACTATTACAGTTATTGATACCTTTGGCTTTTTATTTAGAAGTTTTTATGCACTACCACCGTTAAAATCAAAAGATGGTTTTCCTACAGGATTATTAACAGGATTTATGAATTTTATAGCAAATGTTGGAAAAGATTTTCAAACAGATTATATTGTTTTTGCTCTTGATGCAAAAGGACCTACATTTAGAAGTGATATATATACTGAATATAAATCACATAGACCTGATGTTCCTGAAGATTTATTAAAACAACTTCCAATTGCAATTGATTGGATTGAAAGAATGGATTTTAAAACTGCAATTAGAACAGGTTTTGAAGCTGATGATATTGTTGCCTCAATTGCAAAAGATGCAAAAGAAAAAGGTTTAGAAGTTAGAATTGTTTCTCACGATAAAGATTTATACCAATTAATCGAAGAAGACATTTATTTATTTGACCCAATTAAAAAAAGTGTTATTGATGAAAAAACATGTTTTGATAAATATGGTGTTTATCCAAAACAGTTCACTGATTATCAATCACTATTAGGTGATAGTGCTGATAATGTTCCAGGAGTTAAAGGAGTTGGTGCTAAAACGGCACAAGCTTTAATAGAACAATATAATGACTTAGATAATATCTATGCAAATTTAGAAAATATTGAAAAGAAAAGATGGCAAACACTTTTAACAGAAGGAAAAGAATTAGCTTATATTTCAAAACAGCTTGTAACTTTATCAAAAGATTGTCATTGTATTGATAATTTAGAAGAATTCCATTTACCTGTTGAAAACCCAATTTTAAAAATTTCTGATACGTTATTAGAATTTGGTTTAAATAGAGTAATTGATAGAGTTAATAAAGAAGGACTAAATTATAAAACTGAAATGCCAAAACCAAAAGAAGTTTTAAAAACTGAATATATACTTTTAAACGATGAAAAAGAATTATTCGAAGTAATTAACAAAATACCAAAAGATACTATTATAGCTTTTGATACAGAAACAACAGATGTAGATACTTTAAAAGCTCAAATTGTAGGTTTTTCTTTTGCCTATGAAGAAGATAAAGCATATTATGCTCCAATTTCGCATTTTTATTTAGGTGCACCTGAACAAATTTCTATTGAAGCAGCTAAAAGAGCTATTAATGAATTAAACAATCATAAATTAGTATTACAAAACTTCAAATATGACTATGAGATAGTAAAATTTAATTTAGATATAGAATTAAAACTATACGCAGATACAATGATTTTAGCGTGGCTTTTAAATACAAGCCAAAGAGTAGGTCTTGATTTCCAAATAGAAAAATATTTTGACCATAAAATGATTGCATTTAAAGATGTTGTAAAAAAAGGTGAGAACTTTTCTAATGTTGAAGTATCTAAAGCTTGTGAATATGCAGGTGAAGATGCATTAATGACTTTTAAACTTTATAAAATACAGTTAATTGAGTTTGATAAAGAAGAAAATAAAAAACTCCTTGATTTAGCAAAAGAAGTAGAGTTTGATTTTATATATGTATTAGCAAATATGTTTGAAAAAGGAATAAAAGTTGATACTAAAGTTCTTGAAGAGTTAAAACATAGTAACAATGACAATATACAAAGTTTAATTACAAGAATTTATGAAGCTGCAGGAACGGAGTTTAATATTAATTCTCCTAAGCAATTAGGTAGTATTTTATTTGAAACATTAAAGCTACCACCATCAAAGAAAACAAAAACTGGATATAGTACTAATGAAGTTGTTTTACATAAACTATATGATGAACATGAAATTATTCCTTTATTACTAAAATATAGAGAAGCTTTTAAACTTCAATCAACTTATATAGAACCATTGTTAGAATTAGCTTTAAAAAATGACGAAAATAGAATTTATACTTCTTTTTTACAAACAGGAACAGCTACAGGAAGATTAAGTTCTAAGAACCCTAACTTACAGAACATTCCTGTAAGAAGCGAGGCCGGGGGATTAATAAGATCAGCATTTATACCAAAAGATGGATATAAACTTGTAGGAATTGATTATTCACAAATAGAGTTGAGACTTCTTGCTCATTTTAGTCAAGATAAAGCATTAGTTGATGCATTTAATTCAGGAGATGATATTCACTATCAAACATCAGTGAAAATTTTTGGCGAAGAAAAGGCAAAAGAGAAAAGGGCAGTTGCAAAATCAATTAACTTTGGTTTACTTTATGGAATGGGAAGTAAAAAACTTGCTGATACTTTAGGAATAACAACTAAAGAAGCTAAGTCATATATTGAATCATATTTTGAAGCTTTTGTTACAGTAAAAGATTATTTAAAATCAATTGAAGAGTTTGCTTTTGAAAATGGATACATTGAAACGCTTCTAAAAAGAAAGAGATTATTTGATTTTGATTCAGCAAATGGAATGCAAAAAGCTGCATATTTAAGAGAATCTGTTAATACTTTATTTCAAGGATCTGCAGCAGATTTAATAAAATTATCAATGATTAAAATATATGAAAAATATAAAAATAATGAAAAAATGAGTATGTTATTACAAATTCATGATGAATTAATCTTTGAAATTGAAGAAAATGAGGTAGAAAAAATAACTAAAGACTTAGAAAAGATAATGGAAAGCATTTTTAGCTTAAACGTCCCATTAAAGGTATCTTGTTCAATTGGAGAGTCTTGGCAAGACTTAAAATAGACTTAAGAAAACCTAATATTGTAAAATATACTAGATATGTTTTGACTTATTAAGTTTTTTTTGTTATTATTATGGCTTAAATCAATATTCAAAGAGTAAAAAATGTTAAAAACAGTAAGAAATATAAGAAAACTTTATAACGCAAAATTATTATTCGTAAGTAGTGATGAAACAATTCATGAAACAATTGAAAATGAATTTGATGATTATTTTAAAGAATTAAAAATAGCAAGTAATATTAATGATGCTTTAGAATTAGCATGTTCAAATACATATGATATGGTAATCATTGATACAAATATTAAAGGTGTTAGTTTTTCTGAATTATGTTCAGAATTAGCAAATTTGGCACCAACATTACCAAAAATTATTATTTCAGATTCAGATGATAATGAAGACATTGTTACAGCTATTAATTATAGTGCATATACTTTTCTATCAAAACCATTGAGACCAAAAGATATTAGACTATCTGTAATCATGTGTCTTAATCAAACAAAAAGAGGTGATAAAATTGAATTCCAAGGTGGAATTTATTTTGATGAATACAGAGATCAGTTTTTTAAAGCTGGTGGAACTTTAATTGATTTTACTAGATTAGAAAAAGCTTTCTTAAAGCTTTTAATTTCTAAACGAAGTGATATCGTAGATTACGATTTAATTAAAGAAGTAGTTTGGAAAGGTAAGGATATGTCTATTTATACAATGAGAAATATTGTAAATAAAATTAGACAAAAAACTTATTATGAAATTATTAGAAACCATTCTAATAAGGGATATACAATAGATAATTTTAAGAACTCTTAATCTTATCGATTTGCATAATATTAATAAAAAAGTTATAATATGGAAGAATTGATCGTTTCTAAAGAAGAACTTGTACAGATGTTTGATACTCAAGAGTTAATAGACACTGGTAAATCTTGGTTGATGGACGGTAAAGAAATAGATATTATAGCTTTACATGATGTAGATCCCAAATTTCTTCAAGATATAACAAATGCTAAATTCTACAAATTGATAACCAAAGGTAATAAATAATGTCCCATTGTCCTTTTTGCAAAAAAAAGATAGCTATGAGTAAAGCTTTTTGCTCAAGAAGTTGTAAAGAAAACTATTTTCAACTAATCGCAATTCAAGTACCAAAACCATTTTTAAAACGAATATTTGTTTTTTGTACTCCAGAACAAAGAGAAGTGGAAATTGAAAATTTTGCTAGCAGACATGGTTGGAGATTAGATTTATTAAAAAATAAAATTAATGAATTAGCTATTGAAGCTGGATTTATAGAAGAAAATAGTTAACTTTTAAAGTTAACTATTTTTATTTAGACTTTTTCTTTTAATCATAAAATAAATAATTACACAAACTAATAATACTACTCCTGATTGTAAAATACCCATAGTTAACCAATCACTATAGATAAATCCTAGTTGAATATCAGGTTGTCTAAAGAACTCTGCTACTATTCTCATAAATGAATATAAAATACCATACATAAGAGCTAGTTGACCATTAAAAGTTTTTCTTTTTCTAAAGTAAACTAATATAGCGAATACAACTAAACCTTCAAGAATTGCTTCATAAAGTTGTGACGGATGTCTTAAAGTCTCTCCTACATAAATTCCCCAAGGAACATCAGTAACACGACCTACTAATTCTTGGTTAAAGAAATTACCGATTCTACCAAAAACGTATGCTGCTGAAATACCAAGAACTGCAATATCTGTTATAAACCAGAATGAAACTTTATTCTTTTTACAGAATAATATTGATGCAATTATAAAGCCTATTAGTGCTCCATGATAACTCATTCCTGCAATTCCAGTATAAACACCATCTACATAAGGATTAAATATTTGCCAAGGGTTTTTTAAATAATACATAGTATTTGTATCATAAAATAAAACGTATCCTAATCTAGCACCTAAGATTACACCAATTTCAGCCCACCAAATATATGAGTCAAATAATTCATTTGAAATATTTAATTTATCATGCTTGATAAACCATTTAGCGATAAAAATTGCTGAAATTAAAGCTAATGCATACATAATCCCGTACCAGTGAACTGGTACAGGTCCTAAATTTATTGCAACTGGGTCAAAATTTGAGTAAATATTTTGCCAAAACTCCTGCATTTTAATCAAGTGCCTCTGCAATTAATTCTATTGGATTTTTAAACTCTACATCTACATCTGAAAGATATAGTGAATTTGTAATTTGCATTCTACATGCAGAACACTCAGCACTTACAACTTGTGCTTTTGTTTCTTTAATCATTGCTGCTTTTGGAAGTCCAGCTGCTTTTGCAAAATCATATTTTTCAGTTTGCATAGTAACACCACCAAAACCACAACATCTATTTGAATCACTCATTTCTGTTAAAACATAGTTTTGTTTTAGTAGATTTCTTGGTTCTTTCCAAACACCTTGCATTTTTTTAGCGTGACATGGATCATGATATGTAACTGTTGTATCAATAGTTTTTTTACTTTGTGCAAGTAAATCTCTTAATTGAGTATTATCATCAAGCCATTTTGTAGCCATAAATATTTTTTTAGATAATTTAACTGCACGTGCTTGCCATTCTGGCTGGTCATGTAAGAAATGTTCCCAATCTTGATTAATCATTGCAGAACATGTTGCTTCTGGGATAATTACAGCATCTACATCATCTATCCATGTTTCAAAATATTCAATATTTTTCTTCGTTAAATAATCAACTGTATCAAAAGCACCTGTAAAATATGCAGGAGCTCCACAACATAGTTGTTTTTTTGGAATCATAATATCAAGCTCAAGCTTTTTTAGAATTTTAACAAGTGCATCACCTGTATTTGTATAAGTATAGTTACTCATACATCCAATAAAAATCGCAACTTTATTCTTTTTATTCTCTTCAACTTTTTTATTTTTTGCAAAAATATTTTGAGGATATTTATTTAAAAAACTTCTCATATCTGCAAAAGGTAAAACTCTATCTTTTTTCACAATAGGAAGTGAAAATCTAGGTTCTGCTGATTGTTTATCTTTATCTAGTTTTAAAGCACATGTTTGGAACATCCATCCCATTCTTGAAAGCATATCCATAGTTTTTCTGTGTCTTAATAGCCAAAAGAATAATCTTTTATACCAAGCTATTCCATATTTTTTAGCAATATCTGCTCTTACTTGTTCAATTACCATATCAGTTGGTAAATCAATAGGACACTCTTCAACACAGTTTGTACATAAGAAACATGATTCAAAAATATCTTTTGCATTTTGATCTAATTCTAATTCATCTCTTTCATAAGCACCTAATAAATCAATAAATCCTCTTGGACTTGTTGTTTCATCTTGGTTTATATTAAAGATTGTACATACAGGTTTACATTTTCCACATTTAACACAGGCATCAGATACAGCTGTGTAATTAAATTTATTTATTGACACTTTTATATAACCTTTTGTTTAAAATTTATAATATTTATAATAAAAAATTAATATACTAAAAAGTTGGTTAATAGTTGATAAAAAGGGAAGAGGTTAGAATTAAATAGAGTAGTTTAAATAAAGAGAAGCTAAGACTAAATAGTCTTAGAAAATCTTCTTTTATCTTCAGGTATTTTGTTTAAATATGCATCAAAAGGCATACAAATATTTCTAATTAACATAGTTCCTGTTTGAGAAACTTGAATTTTTTCATCAGATATTTCTACAAGTTGCGCTTCAACGAATTCTTGTAAGGCTTCAATTGCATCAGCGAAATATTCTTTAAAGTTTACATTAAATTGCTCTTCAACTCTTTTTATATTTAATGAAAAATTAGACATTAATTCCATAATAACAAATTGTCTTAATTGGTCATCATCACTTAATCTATAACCTTTAAATACAGGTAAATCACCATTATCTAGTGCAGCTTCATAAGTAGGAATATCTTTAAAATTTTGAGCATAATAATCAACACCATTTCCAATTGAAGTTAAACCAATTCCAATTAGATCAGCTCCACCTTTTGTAGTATAACCTTGAAAGTTTCTATGTAATTCGCCTTTTTCAATAGCTTTAAATAACTCATCTTCAGGTTTAGCAAAGTGATCCATTCCAACCATTTTATAACCATTAGATGTAAAGAAATCAATTGTATCTTTTAACATTTCTAGTTTTTCTTCTGGTTTTGGAAAAGTAGATTCATCAAACTTTCTCATAGTTTTCATAAGCCATGGAACATGAGCATAATTAAAAACTGCAAATCTATCTGTATCTAAAGTAATCATTTTTTCTAGTGTTTTTCTAAAACTTTTTTTAGTTTGATGAGGAAGTCCATAAATTAAATCTGTATTAACAGAATGAATTCCTGCATCACGTGCAATTTTGATTACATTTTGTGTTAATTCAAAAGGTTGAATTCTATGAATAGTTTTTTGTACTTGTTCATCTAAATCCTGTACACCAAAACTTAATCTATTACAACCTCCAGCTTTTAAAACGTCCATATGCTCTTTTGTAAAGAATCTTGGATCAACTTCACATGAAACTTCAGCATCTGCTCTAAAATTTGGAAATACTTCTTTTACAGCATTTATAACCTCTTCTAGTTGCTTAGGAGAGAAAAAAGTTGGTGTTCCTCCACCAAAGTGCATTTGAGTAACTTCTCTGTTAGTATTCAAATGCTCTTTTAATATATTTAATTCTTTTTTTAAGTATGTAATATATTCAACTTTTTTTTCTTCTTTTGAAGTAAAAATAGTATTACATCCACAAAAATAACAAGCACTTCTACAAAATGGCATATGTATATAAATAGAGATTGCTCTATCATCACTTTGGTTTTTGTAGTAAGCTTTTAAATCATCTTGTGTAAATTCTTCACTAAACTCTGGAGCTGTTGGATATGATGTATATCTTGGTCCTGGTCTTGAATATTTTTCAAATTTTTTAAAATCAATCATATTAAGAGTTTCTCTTTCTATCTAACCAAACCATTACACCTTTTTGTGCATGTAGTCTGTTTTCTGCTTCTTCAAAAATTAAACTTTGAGAGCCTTCCATTACTTCCTCACTTACTTCGTAACCTCTGTATGCTGGTAAACAGTGTAAGAAAATAGCTTTATCTTGAGCTAAATTCATCATCTTTTGGTCAACAATATAACCATCAAAGTCTTTAAGTCTTTGCTCTTTTTCATCTTCTTGTCCCATTGAAACCCAAGTATCAGTTGTAACAACTGTTGCATCTTTTACCGCATCTTTAGGATTATTTCCAATAGTGATTTTAGCACCTGAAAGTTTTGCCATCTCTAAAGCTTTTTCTAAAATCTCAGCATTAACCTCGTAACCTTTAGGTGTTGCAATTCTAAGTTCAAATCCTATTTTTGCACATAAGTTTAACCATGAATGAGCAAGATTATTTCCATCACCTACATATGCTACTACTAAGTCTTTATCCAAACCTGCTTCTTGAATTGTCATATAATCAGCCATTAATTGAACTGGATGGTACTCTGTTGTTAAACCATTTATTACAGGAACTTTTGAATACTTTGTAAATTCTTCAATTTTTTCATGTCCAAAAGTTCTAATCATAACCATATCTACCATACTTGAAATTACTCTTGAAGTATCACTTAAAGGTTCACCACGTCCAAGTTGTATATCATTTGATGAAAGGAAAAGTCCTACTCCACCTAATTGGTAAATACCAGTTTCAAAAGATACTCTAGTTCTTGTAGAACTTTTTTCAAATATCATTCCTAAAGTTTGCTTTGGCATATACTCTTTGAAGTCTTTGTTTTTAGTCTCTTCTTTGATTTGCTTAGCAAGTTCTAATATCTCAAGAATCTCTTCTTTTGTATAATCTGCTAATGTTAAGAAATGTCTCATAATTATTTCCTCTGTAATTAATAAAAGCTGATATTCTATATGAATTAGCATTATTACTAACTTAAATTTGACTTTATTTAAATAAAAGTTTAGAGATTTAGGTAATGAAAAACTTAATAAAAAGCCCATATAATGACACTTTTGTGACAAATTGTGTTATTTGCTATTAAGAAAATCTCATCTATACTTACGAATATTTTTAAGGAAAAGTAAATGATTGAAGAGATTTTAAAAAGAGATGGTTCAAAGCAAAAATTTGAAGCATATAAAATAGAAGATGTAATAAAAAATGCATTTAAAAGTGTTAATATTGTTTACTCACAAGCAGTTTTTTTTAATGTTATTGAGTTAATTAAACAAAAAAGAGTCGTAGCAGTTGAAGATATTCAAGATATTATTGAAAAAGAGTTATATAAAGCTAGATATTTTGAAGTAATGAAATCTTTTATTGTTTATAGACATTTACATAAAATACAAAGAGAACAAGTTTTACAACTTGAAACAGATACTACATATATAAATTCAAGTCAAACTATACAAGAGTATATAAATGGTTCTGACTGGCGTATTAAAGCCAATTCAAATACTGGATATTCACATGCGGGACTTATAAATAATAGTGCAGGAAAAGTTATTGCAAACTATTGGCTTGATAAAGTTTATTCAAAAGAAGAAGGCTATGCACACAGAAATGCTGATTATCATATACATGATTTAGATTGTTTAAGTGGTTATTGTGCAGGTTGGTCTTTAAGGGTTTTACTTGATGAAGGTTTTAATGGTGTTAGAGGTAGAGTTGAAAGTTCTGCTCCAAAGCATTTTAGAGAAGCTTTAGGACAAATGGCAAACTTTTTGGGAATATTACAAAGTGAATGGGCAGGAGCTCAAGCTTTTTCTTCTTTTGATACTTATTTAGCACCTTATGTTTTTAAAGATAAACTCTCATACAGTGAAATAAAAAAAGCTGTTAGGTCATTTATTTATAATTTAAATGTTCCAGCACGTTGGGGACAAAGCCCTTTTACAAATATTACAATTGATTGGACAGTTCCACAAGATTTAAAAGATCAAATTCCTACTTCAAATCAAGAACATCTATTAAAAGATGTTAAAGATGATCAATTATTAGAAGCAATTAAACAAAAAGGCTACTCTACTTTTGAGCAATTAACATACAAAGATTTTCAAAAAGAGATGAATCTTATTAACAAAGCTTATTATGAAGTAATGACTCAAGGTGATAAAACAGGTCAACCTTTTACTTTTCCAATTCCAACAGTTAATATTACAGAAGATTTTGATTGGTATGGAGAAAATACTGATATATTATTTGAAAACACTGCAAAGATTGGGTCTTCATATTTTCAGAATTTTATTGGAAGTCAATATATAAAAGATAAAAATGGAAAACTAATACCAAATGATAAGGCATATAAACCAGGTCATGTAAGATCAATGTGTTGCAGATTACAGCTTGACTTAAGAGAGTTACTAAAGCGTGGTGGTGGTTTATTTGGAAGTGCTGAAATGACAGGAAGTATTGGTGTTGTAACTATAAATATGGCTAGACTTGGCTTTTTATATAAGCAAGATATTAATGGTTTATTAAAAAGATTAGAAGAGTTAATGCTTTTAGCTAAATCAACACTGGAGAAAAAAAGAGTATTTGTTCAAGATATGTATGATAGAGGACTTTTCCCTTATACACAAAGATATCTACCTGGCTTTAATAATCATTTCTCAACAATTGGTGTAAATGGTATGAATGAGATGATTAAAAACTACTTTGAAAATGACACTGATTTATCAAGTGAACTTGGAAATACTTTTTGTAGTGAAATTTTAGATTTTATGAGAGATAAAATGATTGAGTTTCAAGAAGAAACTGGAAATCTTTATAATCTTGAAGCAACACCTGCTGAAGGGACTACTTATAGGTTCGCAAAAGAAGATAAAAAAAGATATGAAAATATTATTCAAGCAGGTAGCGAAGATAATATTTATTATACAAATTCATCACAATTACCAGTAGATTTTACTGATGATCCTTTTGAAGCCTTAAGCTTACAAGATGAACTACAGTGTAAATACACAGGAGGAACAGTTTTACATCTTTATATGAATGAAAAATTGTCTTCAATAGATGCTTGTAGAAAATTTGTAAAAAATACAATATCTAATTTTAAATTACCATATATAACAGTTACACCACTATTTTCAGTATGTGAAAAACATGGTTACTTAAATGGAGAACATGAATTTTGCCCAAAATGTGATGAAGAAATCTTAGCAAAGGAGAAAAGTAATGAACAAACAAGAAGTGCTTGATGCAAATGAAAATAAAAGAACAAGATGTATGGTTTATACAAGAGTTATGGGTTATCACAGACCAGTAGAGAGTTTTAATATTGGAAAAAAAGCTGAACATAAACAAAGAGTAAAATTTGTTGAATCAAAGAATTGTTTATAATCTAACGAAGTTTACAACAACTGATTACGTAGGACACTTGTCTTGCGTAATTTGGTTTATAAAGTGTAACTTTAGATGTGAGTATTGCTATAACGATGATTTAGTTTACTCTAAAACTGGTAATTACACATTAGATGAATGCTTAGAGTTTTTAAAAACTAGAGTAGGGTTACTAGATGCAGTTGTATTATCAGGTGGTGAAGCTAGTATTCATAATTTAGTTGATTTTTGTATTGAGCTTAAAAAGCTTGGCTTTAAAATTAAACTAGATACAAATGGAACAAACCCAAAACAAATAAAAAAATTAATTTCTTTAAATTTGATTGATTATATGGCCATTGATTTTAAAGCAACAAAAGAAAAGTTTTATGAAATTACTAAAACTAATATGTATGATGAATATATAAAAACTATAACATATTTAATAAAAATTAACTTTGATTTTGAAATTAGAACGACGGTCCATTCACAACTTTTAAACAGTTATGATATAAATGAGATGATTAGTGTATTAGAAAATATTGGTTATAAAAATACTTATTATTTACAAAACTTTTTACAAACCCCTACAAATATAGGAGATATTAAAGAAGAAAGTATATTTAATAAAGATGATATTAAATCAAATACTTTAAATATTACTTGGAGAAATTAAATAACCCTGACCAGAAGCATTTTGTATTAAGTCTCTTGAAGTTTTTAGTCTTAATCTTTTTATAAAGGTTCTAAGCCTTTCATCATTTACTTCTTCTTCCCAAATCGTTTCTTTTATTGTTGAAGCTTCTACAACTTCATTTTGATGTTTTAATAATAAGTAAAAAAACTCTTTTTCTCTTTTCGTTAAACTTATCAATACCCCGTCCTTATACAATGTAGTGGAATTATTATCAAAAACAAAACCATCTTTTAATTTAACTTTTCTTCGTTTATTTAATGTTGGTGCAATTTTATTAATATGCTCTAATACCTCATCAGGATCAAAAGGCTTTATAAAATATTTATTTATTCCTATATCAATAGCTTTTAGCAGTTTTTCTTTATCTGAATGTGCACTTAGAACAATAATTGGAGTTAATTCATCTATTTCTTTTATTAAAATAGTCATTTCTAAGCCATCAGTTATTGGCATCATAATATCTGTTATTACAATATCAGGTTTATTCATCTTAAATCTTTTTAAACCCTCTTGCGCATCTTTTGCAATAAATACTTTATGAAAGTAATCATTTAATGCATCTTTTAATAAACTTGCAATTTTAACTTCATCTTCAACAATTAGTATTTTTAGTGTTTTTAATAAGTTTAAATTCATTTTCAAATTATCTTACTTTAATTATTTGGTATTAAAATACTAAATTTTGAACCATCTTTAATATTTTTATGTTCTATTCTTCCATTTAAACTTTTTTCAATAATCATCTTTGACATAAAAAGTCCTAACCCTGTACCTTGTGATTTATGTTTACTAGTAAAATAAGGTTCGAATATTTTATCAATAGATTCTTTATTTATTCCTAAAGCATTATCTTCTACATAAATACAAGCATAATTTATATTATCAATAATTTCATCTTTTAAAACTATACTGATTTTTTTATTTATAATGTTATTAACAATAAATGCATCTTTTGCATTTTGAATTAGGTTTATGATAACTTGAACTAACTCATTTGATACCCCTAAAGCTTTACAATCTTCAAAAATAGTAATCTTAATATCAATTTGCTCTTGTATTATTACCTTATTTAATATATTTACAGCTTCATTTATTGCATCTTTTATTATAAAAATTTCTTTATCTTTTTTAGGATTGAAAAAATTTGTAAAGTCTTCTATTGTATTAGACATATTTTTTATTAACGTAATGCTATCTTTGTAAAGCAAATCAACTTTTTGTTCATCTTTTTTTAATGATGCTTTTTTCATATTGTATAAAGTAAGATTTAACTCAGTTAAAGGTTGTCTCCATTGATGTGCTATATTTGCAATCATTTGACCAAGTGAAGCCATTCTTGATTGCATAAAGAGAATTTTCTGTTTTTCTTCTAAATCTTTTTGAAGTTGTTTTTCTTTTGTAACATCATATCTTATTGCTATAAACTCTTTTATATTTGCTTCATCATCTAAAATAGGAGTAATTGTAGTATTTAAATAAACAGTGTTGCCATTTTTACAAAGATTTTTAACAGTTGCCTTGTAAGATTGCTTTGAAAGTATTGTTTTCCATAATGCTTCAAAATCTGAACAGAGTGCATCTGGATGTCTTACTATATTATGGTT
Organism: Arcobacter peruensis; assembly: GCF_003711085.1. NCBI lineage: Bacteria > Pseudomonadati > Campylobacterota > Epsilonproteobacteria > Campylobacterales > Arcobacteraceae > Arcobacter > Arcobacter peruensis. Next base: position 633,267 of record NZ_CP032363.1, on the reverse strand, counting down.
TTGACCTAGAAGTTCATCTCTTGTATATCCGCAGATTTTACAAAACTCATCATTTACAAAAGTGATAATTCCGTTAATATCAGTTTTTGATACTATATTTGAATTTTCAATTGCGTCTTGATAAGTATTGCTCATTTTATTTAACTATGCTTTTTTCATTAACTCACAAGCTTCTTTAGCATGGTAAGTTATGATTATATTTGCTCCAGCTCTTTTAAAGCCCATAAGAGTTTCCATCATAACTCTTTCATAATCAATTAAACCTGCTGCTCCTGCATTTTTAAGCATTGCATACTCTCCACTTACGTTATATACACATAGTGGAAGTTTTGTTTCATTTCTAATATCTCTAATTACATCTAAAAATGCAAGAGCTGGTTTAACCATTAAGATATCAGCACCTTCTTTTTCATCTTGTAATGATTCTTCAATAGCTTCAAGTCTATTTGCTGGATTCATTTGATAAGTTCTTCTATCTCCAAAAGATGGTGTTGATTCAGCAACATCTCTAAATGGTCCATAATAACCACTTGCAAATTTAGTTGAATAAGCCATAATAGGTAAGTTTTCATATCCATTCTCATCTAAAGCAGTTCTAAGCGTTGTGATAATTCCATCCATCATTCCTGAAGGTGCAATCATATCAGCACCTGCTTTTGCATGTACTATTGCTTGTTGAGCTGAAATTTCTAATGTTTTATCATTATCAACTGTTTGTGTTTTAGGATCTAGTATTCCACAATGTCCATGGTCTGTATATTCACAAAAACATAAATCAGTTACAACAAACATTTGAGGGAACTTTTCTTTTATAGCTCTTATTGTTCTCGAAATAATACTTTCATTACATAAACACTCACTTCCTACTGAATCTTTTACATCAGGAATTGCAAAAAGGATAATTGATTTTAAATCAATACTAATTAAGTACTCACACTCTTTTAGTATTTCATCAATACTCATTTGAAATACTCCAGGCATTGAAGATACTTCATTTTTAATACCTTCTCCCTCTCGTACAAACAGTGGATATATAAAGTCATCTGGTGTAACTGTAGTTTCTTGCACTAGATTTCTTAAAGTTTCATTTATTCTTAGTCTTCTAAATCGTTTAAACATTCTATTTACCTCTTTTGGTTATAATCTGCGAATTATAACAATAATAAGGTTTAAAGACAATGAATATAATACAATCAAATATTGCAAACCTGCCTACAAAACATGGAAATTTTAGAATAAAAGCTTATACACAGGACAATCAAGAACATTTAGCAATTATGAGTGAGGATTTTGAAAATATACAAATACCTTATGTACGAGTTCACTCAGAATGCTTAACAGGTGATGCACTAGGAAGTTTAAAGTGTGATTGCCAGAATCAATTAAATTTATCATTAGATTTTATAGGAGAAAATGGTGGTTTAGTAATATACCATAGACAAGAAGGAAGAAACATAGGCTTACTAAATAAAGTGAATGCTTATTGTTTACAAGATAAAGGTAGAAATACTATAGAAGCTAACTTAGAGTTAGGCTTTAAAGAAGATGAGAGAAATTATAAAATAGTAAAACATATTTTTAATGATTTAAATATCAAAAAAATTAAACTAATTACTAATAACCCTCATAAAATAGAATATATAAAAAGTATTGGGGTTGAAATAGTTGAAAGAATTCCTGCTATTACAGAGGTTAATAAACACAATATTGATTACCTAAATACAAAAAAAGATCAAATGGGGCATATGCTGTAATGAACTTACAAGAACTTTTAGAACAAAACGATTTTAGTTTTGATAGTAAATTTTACAAAGATTGTAATATCTTTGTAGGATTATTACAACAATGGGGTAAAGTTCATAATTTAAGTGGACGATTAAGTACTGAAGATATTAATGAAAATATTTTAGATTCGATATATCCTTTAAAATTTATTGCAGAATATAAAAGCTTTGCAGATATAGGAACAGGGGCAGGTTATCCTGGACTTTTACTAGCTATTGCAAATAGAGACTGTAAAGCTTATTTAATAGAACCAAGAGTTAAAAGAGTTGCATTTCTAAATTTTGTAAAAGCTTCTTTAAAACTTGATAATCTAACTGTAATTTGTGATAGAGTTGAGAAGGTAGAAGATTTAAAAGTAGATTTGATTACTTCAAGAGCTGTTACAAATACAGCACTTTTATTAGATATTACAAAAAATATTATTAACGAGAATCCTTCATATTTATTTTATAAAGGTAGCATGTTAAACGAAGAATTAGAAGTAGCAAAAGTTAATCAAAATTATAAAATAGTCAATAGAAATGATAGAAACTATTTATATATAAAAGGTAAGTAATGATTTTAAAAATATTAGCAATAGCGGCAGTTTTATTTTTAGTATATATAATCTTTTTCAAGAAGAACAGAGAAAAAGATATTATAAAAAAGAAAGATGTGAAATATGAAGATGAAATGGTTGAATGTCCAACATGTAAAACATATATTTCAACAAAAGAATCAATTGTAAGTAATGGAAAATATTACTGTTCAAAAGATTGTTTAGCTAATAAATAGGAGTTTGTATGATACTTATTGGGGATAAACTTATTCCATTTGATGATTTAGTAAACATTTCTTCTCTTGAAGAAATAAAAAACACTAAAGCAAATAGTATTATTTCATTTCGTTACAACGAAAATTTATTGACTTATTCATCGAAAAATGAACTTGATTTTGCAGTAGTAATTACATCAATTAAAGAAGCAATTTATGCAAACTGTTTAAATGCTAGGTATATAATTTGTCAAAAAGATTTAAGTAAAGATGTACAAAAAATAGCAGACAATTATATGTTTGATTCTAAAGTATTAGCTATTATAGAATCTTGTGATGAAATAGAAGAAATAGCACAAAATGAAATAGATGGAATCATCTATAAAGAAATAATAAAATAAGCAAATCTTAATAATTAAGAGATTTTTAGATAAAATGTCTGCTTTTATTAAGAAAATATTAGGATAAATATGAAAGATATATTAGATACAGTAATACTTATTATGTTTATAATTATGGTAGCAATGTTTATCATTAATTTTAATAGACAACAAATCAAGAAACATACAGATAAAGTTGAAGAAAACGAAAAAAGAAACAAACAGAAGGAAACTATAGATGAATAAACCATTACTAATTGAAATTGGTGTAGAAGAATTACCAGCCATTCCATTTTTAAAAGAGTTACCAAATATTGAAAAAAAATGGTCGGATATATTAGAAAAGAATAGATTATTATGTGATTTTGAATTTTATTATACTCCAAGAAGATTAGTATTATGGCATAAAGAGTTTCAATTAGCTCAAGAAGATTCAGTAGTTGAACAATTTGGAGCTCCTGTTAAAATAGCTTTTAAAGATGGTGAACCAACAGGTGCTGCACTTGGATTTGCTAAAAAATGTGGTGTTGATGTTTCAGAACTTGATAGAATTGATCAGGGTAAAGGTGAAGTTCTTTACTTTAAAAAAGAAGTAAAAGGAAGTGCTGCAAAAGATTTACTAAACGATATGGTAAATGAATTTATGAAATCACTTAACTTTGGAAAATCTATGAGATGGGGAGATAGAAGTGATTCTTTCATTAGACCTATTAGATCTTTATCTATTGTATTAGATCATGAAGTAGTTGAGGGTGAATTATTTGGTGTTAAATCATCAAACTTCTCATTTGCTCATAGAATGGTTTCTTATGAGCCCTTCTCATACTCTTTTGCAGGTGATTATTTTGCTAAACTTGATAACAATGGTGTTATTTTATATCCTGATGAAAGAAAAGAAAGAATTCTTTCTCAAATGAAAGATATAGAAACAAAACACGGTGTTAAAATTGATATTGATGAAGAACTACTTGAAGAAGTAGTTGCTATTACTGAATATCCAACTGCTTTAATTGGTAAGTTTGATTTAGAGTTTCTTGAGCTTCCTGAAGAAGTAATTGTAACATCTATGAAAGAACACCAAAGATACTTTGCAGTTTATAAAGATGGTGTTTTAACAAACAATTTTATTGTTGTATCAAATTCTAAAACAGAAGACTTTGGATTTATTATTGAAGGTAATGAAAAAGTATTAAGACCAAGACTTGCTGATGGAATGTTCTTTTACAAAAACGATATTGCAAATGGGTTATCTAATGAAGGACTTAAAAAGCTTACTTTTGTTGAAGGTTTAGGTTCAATGTATGAAAAATCTCAACGTGAAGCAAAAATTGCAAATCATTTAGCTATTTTATTTGACGAAGAAAAGAAAGAATTAATTGAAAAAGCTGTAATGCTTTCAAAAGCTGATCTTATGTCAGAAATGGTATTTGAATTTACTGAACTTCAAGGTTTAATGGGTTACTACTATGCAAAACTAGCAGGTGAAGATGAAGCAGTATACACAGCACTAAAAGAGCAATATTTACCTGATGGTGAAGACTCAGAACTTCCATCAAGTACTTTCTCTTCAATTATTGCACTTTCATATAAACTTGATAACTTAATGGGATTATTCTCTGTTGGAAAAATTCCAACAGGTTCAAAAGATCCATTTGGTCTAAGACGTGCATCTGCAGGTATTGTAAAAATTGCAATTGAGCATAAATTACCAATAGACTTATCAAAAATCATTGATGCATTAGCTTCTAATTATGAAGGTTTAGATAAAAAACAATTAGTTGAATTCTTTAATGATAGACTATTTAAAATCTTTGAAGTTAATCCTTCTGTTTTAAAAGCAGTTTTAGGAAGTGGTGAAACTGACATTTACGAGATTTCACAAAAATTATGTGCTTTAAATCCAATTGTACAAAGTGATTCATTTAAAGAGTATTCTTCAACATTTAAAAGAGTTGCAAATATCATTAAAGATGTTAACTTAGATGTTACTTTAACTATTAATGAATCATTACTAGAAGATGATGCAGAAAAAGAGCTTGTGTCTAAATACAATGAAGTAACTTCAAAATCATATGTTACATATGATGAAGAACTAGAAGCATTATTTGCAATGAAGCCTGAACTTGATACTTTCTTTGAAAAAGTTTTTGTAAATCATGAAGATGAAGCAATTAAAGCAAACAGAAAAAATACAATTGCTCTTGTATATCAAGCATTCAAAAAAATTGCTGATATTAAAGAAATTACAATTTAAATTAAAAAAGAGTCAAACTTTATGAAGTACTTGACTCTTTTCCTTAAAATTATAGCTTATGCTATAACACTTCCCTTATTTATTATATGGTTACTTTTTTGTGCAATTATTGCACTAATTGGTGCTTTTCTTCCTAAAAAGAATATTGCTATAAATCTTGATAATGTAAAAAGAAAACAGACCGTTTGTAGTGTCTTAAATAAAAAAGGTCTATTAAGTAATGAAGAGTATAATTTTGAAACAAATGAAGTAGCTTCACAATATGAAGGTACAGCTTTTACAGGTTATTTACTTATTTTAGCACCAATAATTTTTTTATTAAAAAATACAAGTTTTGCAGATAGTTTTGTTTTGATTATTGTTCATAAATGGATGGATGTTCATAATTTTAAGAAACCTACTGGATATAAAGCTAATAAGTTTTATTTAGGATTAGCAAATACTTGTGTAGCAATTGCAGCTAATGTTGGGCAATTTTTACATTTACTTAAATAAAATAAATTAGTTTTAAAATATTTATATTATAGTAATTCTATTTTTACCTTCTTTTTTTGAATGATACATAGCTTTATCAGCTCTTTCTAGAAGTTTTAATATGGAATCATTTTCTTTATATGAGGAAATTCCAAAACTTGCAGTTTTATATTCTGCTATATTTAGTTTATTTCTTTCTATCTTAGTTCTTAATTTTGTTAAATGGTCTAAAGTAGAGATAATTTTCAATTTATTTTTTTCTTTTTCTAGATCATCAGTATAGTTTAGCTTATTGATTATTGAATAAGATAAAAGTAATAAGCAAGAAAATATTGCTATCTCTCCTGGTACTTCATTCCAAGTTATAATTCCTGATGCTACTAAATAAGAATAAAGCCAATAAATTGAAATTATAAAGAAACTAAAGGTAATAATTTTAGTTTCTTTATCTCCTTTATAAAAGAAATAAATCATAAAGAAAGTTAATATAGGAAGAGATAGAAAATTATATAAAATATCAAAATACTCATACGTTGAAGGCAGTGAATAAAATCCAAGTAAAGAACCAGCAATAGCGCAAATAAAATAAACTACATGAATTTGCCACAATCTTCCTATAAGATTAAAGGGCACTTTTTCCTTTATAGTTTTATCCATATACAAAGCCATTCCAATTGGAAAGAAAAAGAACACAGAAGCTAGTATATATTGTTTTAATAAGGGAAAGTATAAATATAATTCAATAATTTTTGCAGAAACAAGTAAATCTGCTCCTTGTGCTAAAAATAATAAACCTAGTATTAATAATTCTACTCTTTTCCATCGTGATAAAAATGATAAAAATAGTATTACACCTACAAATATAGAAACAGAACCTACCATAATTTTTGGCATACTAGTATTAAGTAGTTTTTTGTACAAATCACTTTCTGATAATATTAAAATTTCTCCCCATAATCCTATATCAAGATAATTGGAGTAGACTCTTATATATAAATATTCTCCTGAGCTATTTTGCGGTAAAGAAATTTTATGCCAAGGCCATCCGCTAAATTTTCCTTTTCCTTCTTCATTAAAATTTCCAAAGTGATATATTTGCTCTTTTTTATAATAAAATTGAGAAATCAAATCAATACTTGAAATATATAAAATAGGGTTGTTCATTAAGTTATCAGGAATTTTAACTCTAAACCAGGCATTTGTTTTTAAAGCTCTATTTGGAGGATTACTTGGAAACTTAATCTCTTTCCATTCTTTAGAGTTTTCATTTTCTATAGTCCATTTTGGGATATCATTTTTAAAATCAGAATCTCCCCATCTATATTCCCATTTACTATTTGTTAGGTCAATAGTTTGTATTTCATCTGCAAAAGAAGAATTGATATTTAATATGATAATACATAGGATTATAAATAACTTTTTCATTACTTATTATAGTCTTGTCTTATAAATAATAATATTAAACCATAAAGAAGATTTTCTTTATAGTTTTTATTTGTAATGTTTATTGAAGAAATGATCCAAATCTCTCTGAATGGCATGTATATCCATTAGGATTTCTTACTAAATAATCCTGATGATCTGCTTCAGCAGGCCAAAATGTATCAAAAGGTTCTAATGTTGTAACAACTGGGGCTTCCCATTTTCCTGATTCATTTACGATTTTTATAATCTCTTTAGCTGTTTCTAGTTCTTCTTCATTTTGTATGAATATTGTTGAACGATAGCTTGATCCTATATCATTACCTTGTCTATCAATTGTTGTAGGATTGTGTATTCTAAAAAAATAATCAAGGATTTCTTTAAAAGATGTTATCGTAGGATCATAAGTAAGTTCAATACCCTCCGCATGTCCAGGATGGTTTCTATATGTTGGGTTACTATTTTCCCCACCTTGATAACCAACTTCCGTATCAATGATACCTTTTTGATTTCTGAATAAATCTTCCATTCCCCAAAAACAACCGCCTGCAATATATGCTTTCTTATAATTTGACATTTAATTTTCCTGTATTTAAAATTTTATAATATTTTGTAAATCACTTTTATAGTAATCAAGATATTTTACACCATTTAGTTTAAAGTTTCCAAAAATAAAGACTTATGAAATCATTGGCTTAACATTGTTAATTACAATATCTAAAACTTCATTTTTCTTTTTATTTATCCAACCTGTTGTTTCATCATTGTAAATGATTATATTTGCACTGTTTTTATTTTTAAATGGTCTCATAGCTCTTCCTATGATTTGTTGTAAACGTGCTGTATCTTCAAAAGGAGGGTAGGCAGGACTTGCGCAAAATACATTTTTAATAGAAGGAATATCAGTACCTTCTCCTAGAAGTTTTGAAGTTCCTATTAAAACATAATCTGTAATTTTGTTTTCTGTCAAATCAGAAAATATCTCATTTCTTTGTTTTGCTTTTGTACTTGCATCAATATATAATACATTATAAGAAGATGATAATTCTTCTTTCAATGTTTGTCCCAATTCAAGAGTATTGACTAAAACTACAGATTGATTAGACTTAAACTTGTTTCTTTCGAACTTTAGAGAATTTTTAATATCATTTAGTATAAATTCTTTTCTCTTTTTTGATTTATCAATATTTTTTTTAAGCATTCCTAGTTTTATATTAAAATCTAATGTTCGTAAGTATTCTTGGTCTATATTAATTTTATAATTAGTATTTTTAAATTTTATATTTGGTTGAACTAAAAATCCATTTCTATATAAATCTAGTATATTAACACTTGCCCTTTCTTCTCCAACTAAATCATAAAGTCTTTGTTCATTTTTAATATTATTTCTATATGGTGTTGCCGTAAGACCGTGTTTATACATAGCAGGAATAGAAGATACGATATTATAATAAACATCTGCACTAGCTTTATGCATTTCATCGCAGATAATTTGTGAATATCTGTCATCTTTAATTCTTTGTAATGTTGCTTCATTGTTTAATGATTGCCATGTAGTGATTAATATAGGAGCTCCAAACTCTTTTTTTGAAGAACTCAGCTCACCTATCATTGATGGGTCAATATCTAAAATATCTTGAAATCTTTTTTTTGTTTGCTTTACTAAATCATATTTAGGAACAATAAAAAGTGTTCTTATATTTCTTTTAGCAATTAAATATGCAGCTATGTTTGTTTTTCCAGAACCTGTAGGAGCGTAAATATAGCCTGTAAGTGTAGTTCTTGTAAATTTATCAATACAAGCTTGTTGGAAATCTCGTGCTTGAAAATTCTTAATATTAATAGTTGCTTGATTTTTTATAATTTGACACTTATCTCTAGCGGGTACATTTACGTTCCATTTTATATCAGTACAAATATTCTTAAATTTACTTAACAATGACAAGACTTCGCCATAAGGGAAGATTTTTTCAATAGTTCCATCTATTAGTTTAACTTGTGAGCCTATTATTAATTGCATCATATCTCCTAAGAATATTTCATTTTTAAGATTATATGTAAAAAAATTCTAATATTTCAAAATGATAACAATTTGTAATGTTTTTAAAAGTCAAAGAGTGATTCTTGGCTTTTATTAAAGGGTTCTATGAGTTTATAAGCTTCTTTTACATAATAATTAAAGTCTAAAAACTCGTATGAAAAATCTTCTATATTATTACAAAGTTCTACTTTGTATCCTACGTTTATTCCTATTACTCTTTGTTCTGAATCTTTATTTAAAGGTGGTAGAATCTTTTTTAAAGGAAATCCATTTTTACTTATAAAATATCTAATAGTATTAGATAAAGGTATGTAAGTCTTTTGTAGTGAGTATACTTTTTCAAGGACTAAGTCTATATTTTTTGTAGCTTTAAAGTTTAATAAAAAGTCATATTTATTTCTATGATTATGAATAAACTCTTCAATTTTAATACCTTTTATTAAATATGCTTCTACTGCTTTTTGAACTACTAAAGAAGAGTGATTTTGATTCCATGCTAAGTCATATTTGTATGTACCTATTTTTTTAGCTTCGCCATTTTCTTTCAAAGCTACATAGTTATTAACATCTCTAATCCAAAGCTTTTCATATATTATCTCTTCTAGTTCTAATCCAGTAAAATCTTGCCATTTTTTTGAGATATCTTCATATTTTGATTTGTCTTTCTTTGCTATTTTAAAAGTAAGACCATCAGTATTTGCTTGTATTAAAGTTACTGTTTGTATTTGCATTAGTTTTTCAGCAAGCATACACAACATCAACTGCCCATTAATCGTAATATCCAAAGTCATCTTGAAGTCATAAAAAGGACTAAACTGATTGTTTGTATCTCCATATGTTGAGTTTAGAGCTAGTTTTAGCATTTTGTTTTGAGAAGTACCTTTTTTATAAGAAAATCTCAAATCTCGAATTTCTTTATATATATCAACAAACTCAATTCCAAGATGTTCTGGATATAAATTATTTTGAATTACAATAGATGGATAGTAACTAGCAACATCAACATCTATTATTAAAAAATCATTACTTTTATCATAGAACTTACTCTCTACACTTCCATGTAAACCCCCAGTTCCAAAATAGAAAGTAAAACCTTTATAGTTTAAATGTAAAGATTGAGCTTCATTTTTAGAGTTTAGTGTACAATAAGAGCCAAGTTCCCCTAGATTGTCTTGGCTAATATTTGAAAAAACTTCATTCATAGAATTTGAATACTGCTTTTTTAGATACTTAAGTAGACTTTGAAACTCTACTGTTTCAAAATTAATATAGTCAAAGATAATTTTGTTAAAGTCCAAGAAGTTTCTAATAGTCTGTTTGGAGTGGTAACATGAATTCATACTCGGAATTTAACAATTCTGAGATAAAATAAAATGAATAAAGGTTACAAATGAGAAAGAGTAAATACAGTAAAGAGTTCAAAGATTCCACAGTACAATTAATTTTAAATGATGGTGAAAGCGTTGTAAAAGTAGCAAAAGATTTAGGTTTAAATACAAAGACATTATATCATTGGGTTACTATATATAAAAAAGCTCATAATATACCAATACGAGATATAAATTCTTCTTCTAAAGAAAGTGATAATGAAGAACTAAAACGACTGAGACGTGAGAATAAAATACTAAAACAAGAAAGAGACATTTTAAAAAAGGCAGCAGCATACTTCGCAAAAGAAACTCTATAAGGTATGCTTGGATATTTGAGAATAAAAAGAGTTTTAGCATTAAGCTTATGTGTAAAGTTGTTAAAGTAGATTTATCTTCTTATTACCATTGGATAAAAACAGGGTCTGTTGTAAAAAAAGTAGATAAAAAACTTAATGAATTAATTGAGATTATTTTTCTTCAAGGTAGGAATAACTACGGTACTCGTAGGATTAGAGATAAACTAAAAGAATTATATGGATTAATTATTTCAAGAAGACGTATTTCAAATATCATGAAAGATTTAAATCTAAAAGTTAAAATGAAAAGAAGATATAAAAATACAACTGATTCTAATCATAATCTGCCAATTGCACCTAATATCTTAAATAGAGACTTTTATGCTTCAAGTCCAGATCAAAAATATGTAGGGGATATTACTTACATTCCAACAGGTGAAGGCTGGTTATATTTAGCAACGGTAATTGACCTATACTCAAGAAAAGTAGTTGGCTGGAGCATGGATGATACGATGAAAGTATCATTGGTAAATGATGCATTAAGTATGGCAATACTTCATAGGAATCCACCTTCTGGACTCATTTGGCACACAGATAGAGGCTCACAATATGCTTCTTATAGCCATAAAGATTTATTATTAAAAAACAATATTACACAAAGTATGAGTCGAAAAGGCAATTGCTGGGACAATTCTGTTGCTGAGAGTTTTTTTAAATCATTGAAACAAGAATTAGTTTATAACACATATTTTTATACAAAGAAACAAGCTAAAAAAGAGATATTTGAATATATTGAATTTTATTATAATAGAGTTAGAAGTCATAGTTATGTAGGAAATTTATCTCCTGTTAAATTTGAAGAAAAACAAAATGCGTTACAAAGTGAAATGGTGGCTTAGGGATAAGCAAAAAAGTGTATGAATTTTAGTTACCTCTCCAGTTTTGGTTTACCATTTACATAACATATATCTTTTCCAAGTTTTTCTTCAAGATTACGAATAAAGTATCTTTTACCTATTTTTGTATCACTGTAGTTGAGCATATTTTCATTGTATTTTAAACTTAAGTCTTCTCTAAACTCTATGGCTTCTTTTGAGTGCTCGAAGAATAATAGCGTAGCTTCTACATCGTGTTTATTATACTTAATTAGATTGTCAAAGTCATTTGGTTTTATATCTTCACCTATTTTAAAGTCCAAATCTTCAATAGAATCCATACGCATATTTACTTCTAATACTTTTAGGCTAACTCTCGTAGCTTTATAGTCAAAATTGTGTATTTTCATAAGATCAAGTTGATTGATTTTTAAAGTATTTTTATCTTCTTTGTAAATGATATTGTTTTTGATAAGTGAATCTGCAAAAAGAAAAACTTTATAAACTAGTTCTTTTATAGAATAACTCTTTGCATTTTTATAAATAAACTGTAGTACTGCATAATCAAAGTTTAGGTTATTGTATCCTACTAATATCTTTTCATTTTTACTAAGCCACTCAAGTGTTTTTAAAAACTTTGTTAAGTCGTTTACTCTGGAGCTTAGTTCAAATACTCTTAACTCTTTATTTTGTGCATTTTGAATAACACAAGTGAATATATTAGGAAAGGTTTCTACATCATAAATATAATATTTCATAGTTTTGTATTAACTTTAATTAAATAAATACCTATTTTCAAGGTGTTCTTTAAAGTATTTAGGATTTAAAGACTCACCAGTAGCTTTACTCATTAATTCATCTGTAGAATAAATACTTGCATTACTCCAAATATTTTCTTTTAGCCATGATTTAATTTGAGATAAATCTCCATTTGCTATTGAGTCATTTATATTTGGATGAACTTTTTTAACAGTATTAAATTGTTGTGCTGCATACATAGCTCCTAAGGTATATGATGGAAAATATCCAAATAAACCTTCACTCCAATGAACATCTTGCATACAAGCATTTTTATAGTTATCTTTTGTATTTAATCCTAGAGCTTCTTGCATTTTATCATTCCACATATCTGGAATATCTGAAGTTTGAATTTGTCCATTTATTAAAGCTTTCTCAATTTCATATCTTAAAATCACATGTGAAGCATAAGTAACTTCATCAGCATCTACACGAATCAAAGAAGGTTCAACTTTTGAATAAATTTTTACTAAATTATCAAGAGCAAGTGCTTCATCATTTCCAAAAGATTCAATGATATATGGATGAATTGATTTTAAAAACTCACCACTTCTTCCCATTTGCATTTCAAAAAATAGACTTTGACTTTCATGTATTCCCATAGACCTTGCAAGTCCAACTGGAAGAGCTAATAAGTCTTGTGGTAAATTTTGCTCATATGAAGCATGTCCTGTTTCATGTATCGTACCCATTAAAGATTGCACAAAATCATTTTCGTCATATCTTGTAGTTAGTCTTACATCTTCAGGAACTCCTCCACAAAAAGGATGAGCTGAGATATCTATTCGACCTTTGTTGAAATCAAATCCTAAATGTTTCATTACTTTTATACCAAGTTCTTTTTGAGCTTTTATTTCAAATATACCTTGTGGCTTAATAAATGTTTGTGATTTTTGCTTTTCTACAATATTTTGAATAAGTTCTGGCAGCCAAGTTTTTACATCTGCAAAAATACCATCTAATGTTTGGCTTTTCATTCCAGGTTCAAATAAATCCAAAAGAGAATCATAAGCACTTAATCCATTTATTTCAGATCTAATCCTTGCCTCTTCTTTCGATAGCTTTATAACTTCATTTAGCCTTGGTTCAAAACCTTTCCAATTATTATTTGCTCTTTGCTCAATCCAGGTATGATTACATTTTGAGTGAGCTAAACTTTGTGCTTTTACAAGATCGCTTGGAAGAATGGTATTACTTGTATATGTTTTTTGCATTTCTCTTAAAGATGCTTTTTGTATTGCGTTTAAATTTTCACCCATAGCATCATTTAAAAGTAGGGCTATTTCTTTATCTACTGATGCTTCATGAATAATCACTCCAAACTCTGCCATTGCTTTTGCTCTTGCATCGCTTGAACCACTAGGCATCATACTTTGTTGATCCCAATAAACAATAGATTGCATATGAGATAAGTGATGTATTCTTTCATATTTCTCTACAAGCTTTTTATATGCTTTCATCAATATCCTTAAGATTAAAATTAAAAAGATTTTAGCATAAAAAGTTTTTAATAAGCTACTGTTTATTTATTCAAAGTATTCATAGGATAAAATTACATTATATAAATAATATTAAAATAAAAGTTTAAAATGAATCTATTTAGTGATTATAAAAATAATGATAATTTACCTTTTCTTATCCCTTTAAGAGACGGTTATAGCATAAAATGGAATGATAGTCTAAAAGGCTATGATATAAAAATACCCCATGGTGAGCTATTTTATGCTAAAGACTTTTTTGATACAAAAATAAGTGACAGAAGTGTTGAGTATTTTTTAGAAAATGATACCATTGATTCTAATATTAAAAACTACAGAGAGTTTGAAAAAGATAAATTGCAATCTATCCAATTTAAAAATATATTATGGCAACATGACAAAATACTTATGTTTGGTAAGGAAATATATGTACCACGATATTCAGCATGGTATGGTGATGAAAATATATCATATACATACTCAGGCATCACATTTCAAGCTAAAAAATGGAATAAAGGTTTATTATATATCAAACAAAAGATTGAAGAAACTCTAAATCTTAAGTTTAATAGCGTATTACTAAATTGGTATAGAGATGGTGATGACCATATGGGTTGGCATGCTGATGATGAAAAAGAACTTGGTAAAAACCCAATTATTGCTTCTGTAAATTTTGGTGAAGAAAGAGACTTCTTAATAAAATCTAATAAAACAGATGAAAAGATAACAATACCTTTGAAACATGGCACTCTTCTAATTATGTCTGGGGAAATACAACATCATTGGAAGCATTCAGTTCCAAAAAGAAAAAAAAGAAAAAATGCAAGATTCAATTTAACTTTTAGAACTATAAAATAGCTTACTCACCAAAAAGAACATTTTCTTTTTGATGAATCATTCTAGATGTAAAAAAGCTTACAATCAACAATGTTAATATTGGAATAAAAAAGAAATATGCAAATAATATATCAGGTCTAAAATCCCAATATGAATCAAAAAGTAGGGCACTTATAAAATATGAACCAATACTTCCTAATATTATTCCAAAAGTACTTGCAGTAAATGATATAAGACCAAATTCTAATAAAAATGAGTTTCTAATAGTATGGTTTTTAATACCAATCATTTTTAATCTTAATATATTATTCTTTTGTAAATTCATTTGGTATTGAATAATTATAAAGCTCATAAGTAAACCTATTGTAATTGAATAGATACTCATTTTATCAGTAATTGAAGTAACATTTTTTACAAGGTTTGCAAAAGTTTCAAATAAATCTTTTACATCAATAATGCTTAAAGATGGAAAAGAATCTGTAAGCTTTATTAGTACTTGTGTAGCATCATAATCTCCAGAAGAAATAGTTGCTAACATAGTTTTAGGTGCATCATTTAAAGCTCCTTCTTGCAATATAAAGAAGAAATTAGGAACAAATTCAGTCCAATTTACACTTCTTATATTTACAACCTTAGCTTCAAGTTCTAAACCTAAAACATCAAATACAAGTGTATCATTTAATTTAATACCTCTTCTTTGTGCATATCTTTTCTCAACACTAACTTCAATTGCTTTTGAAAAATCAGGTGAATTGTAAACACCTGAGAACTCTCTTCCTTCAACTATTTGCTCACTATTTTTTAATTTATTTCTATATGATAGATTTATAGCTCTATTTTGTAGCTCATTTGCATCTGCTTTAATTTTTTTATCAGCGTTATTAATAGAGTGCTTTGTAAAATCTAAGTCATTCACTTTTACAATTCTAGCTCGAATCATTGCTGAAACATTTTCTAATTTTGCACCTAAAGTATTTACTTGTTTTTCTAAATCTTTGATTTGTTCTTCTTTAGCATTTATAACAAAAAATCTAGGTCTGTCGTTTACACTAAGTGTTAAAGCATTTGATAGTGATGAACCAACTTGTGGAATTAAACTAAAAAACGTAGTACATAAAACAATAGCAGTAAACAAAGTCAAAGAAGTTTTCTTTTCTCTTGTAATATTTTTAATAGCCAAAGATAAAGATAAGTTTTCTATATGTCCTGAAAAATCTAATTTCTTTAATATAAAAGAACCTATTGTAAAAAACAATATAATTACTATTAAAACTGCCAGAGCAAAAAATAGACCAATATTTCTTGCAGGCGACACAAAGTGAGAGATAAGTAATAATAGAACTAAAAAAGGTACGAAAGAAAGTACAACTTTAAATAAGTTTTGCTTTTGTCTTTGAAGTAGTGGTAAAATCAAAGGAAAACCAACACTAATACTCAAAGCAAATAAAATAAGCGATGATTTTAAGAAAAATATATAATCTAAAGTAAAATCAAAATCTATATCAATAAGTTTTTGAACAATTGGTGCCAAAAACTGTGCTGATAAACCAATAAAAGTAAAAACAACAATACTTGAAATACTAACAAGTACAAATAAATGTAATAAATAAGTAAGCATTAAACTTTTTTTATTAAATCCAAGGTCGTTTAGTACGTTTATATCTTTTTGGTGCTTGTTTAAAAAACCTGAGTATAAGTATATTAAACCTACTAAACCTAAAAAGAATGATATAAGAGAAACTAGTGATAAAAAGTTTGTAACAAAATTTAAAACACGTAATAATCTATCTCTTCCATCATTAGGAGAAAGTACTCTTAAGTTTTGGTCAATACTTTTTTCTAGGGTATTCTCTAAGATTTCTAATTTATCATTTTCAATATTTTCTTCAAATAAAAAGTTTAATTTATAAGAAGCAGTTGAACCAAATTGTAATAATTCAGTTTTATCTAGTCCCTCTTTACTTATGTAAATTTTAGGCATGAAACCACTAAAACTAATAGCTTTTAAACTATCATCAACTATAACTTTTTTGATAATAAAGTTTTCTTTTCCAATTTTTAACTGATCATTTTTCTTTAAATCAAGTAAATCTAAAACTTCTTGATAAACCCAAACTTCATTGCTTTTAGGTGGATTTATTCCCTTTGGATAAATAGAATTATCTTTAAATGTCATTCCTCCATAAAAAGGAAAGTCTTCATTTATTTTAACAAGTTCCATAAGTCTTGCACGCTTAGAAGATGAAATCATACTAACAGTAGAAATTCCCTCATTAAAACTTTTTATTTTAGGAAGTTTTGTTTTTATATCTTTTATTTGTTCATTTGTAATTGCAAATCGTGAAGACACAACTAAATCTGCACCCAATAAGCTCTTTGCTTTTGTCTCAAGTGAGTTATCTATACTTCCTTTAAAAAACTGTAAGTATGATAATGCAGCAATTGCTAAGGCAAAATTTAAAATAAAGATTAAAGAAAAAGACTTAGATCTTGCAAGTGCTTTTAAAACTAATTCAAAAATAAGCATTAAACTAAATTTCCTTGTGAAAGTTCATAAGTTTTTTCGCATCTTAGTGCAACTTCTTTAGAATGTGTTACAAGAACTAATGTTGTGTTGTTTTTATCAATTAATTCAAAAAGCTTATCCATAACAGCAATTCCTGTTTCTTCATCTAAATTTCCACTTGGTTCATCTGCTAAAATAATTTTAGGGTTATGTATAAGTGCTCGTGCAATTGCAACACGTTGTTTCTCCCCACCACTTAGTTGTGAAGGAAGGTGATCTAATCTATGCTCTAAACCAACGCTTTTAAGTAATTCCTTAGCTTTTTCCTTTGGATTTGAAATATTACAAACTTTTGCAGGTAACATTACATTTTCTAAAGCATTTAAATAAGATACTAAATGAAAGTTTTGGAAAACAAAACCAATATTTGAAGCCCTAAAGTCATTTATTTGGCTTTCTTCTAATTGTTTATAAGAAGTGCCATCTAATAAAATATCTCCATCATCTGCTTTTATAATTCCAGAAATTAAAGAAAGTAGTGTAGATTTACCACTTCCTGATTTTCCCATAATTGCAATTTTTTGACCAGGTTTAACATGAAAATTTAAATCTTTAAATATTTCAATACTCGTTGAGCTTTGATGATAAGCTTTTTTTAATGATTTTATTTCTAACACTATAATTCTTCCTTTATAAATTTAAAAACATTTTTTGCAATTACTTTATGTCCTTGTGTATTTGGATGTATTCCATCATTTTGGTTTAATTCTTTTATTCCCGCAACATCTTTTAATAAAAAATCCATACTTTTTAATTTATATTTATCTTTAACTTCTTTGTACATTTTTTCAAAGTTATTTGCGTATTCTTGACCATAGTTAGGTGGGATTAACATTCCTGCTAGTAAAACTTTTGCATCAGCTTTTTTTGCATAAAAAACAATCTCTTCTAGGTTTTTTTGGCTTTGTTCTAGATCTAAACCTCTTAAACCATCATTAGCACCAAGTGCAATAAAAACTATGCTAGGTTTTCTTTTTAAATACCATCTAAGTCTAGCTAGTCCATCACTTGTAGTTGAGCCACTAACACCACCGTTAATTACTTTTATATCTTTTTTTACTTCTTTTTGAAGCATCTTTTCTACTAGTTTTGGATATGCTTTTTCTTTATCAACACCTAAGCCTTCTGTTAAAGAATCACCTAAAAACAGTATACTACTTGCATTTGAATAATGAAAAGTAAATAAACACATAATTAATAAAATCTTTTTCATAATATTTATCCTTTCTTTAAAAGTGCTCTAGCACATACTTCATTTGTAATTAGTCCATTTATTAAGCTACCTTTTAAAGCAGCTTTAATTGCAGTATGTTTTTCTTTTACAGCTGCAATTCCTATTACTAATTTTTCAGGGTTTTTTACAAGAGGAATGCTTGTTAATCTTTTGTTTGTCGCTGCATTAATTACATTTCCATCAATATCAAAAGCCCAACCAATAATTTCACCCACAGCTTTTGCATTTAAAAGTGCATCTAATTCTTCTTTATTAATAAAATTATCTTTATACATAGGAGCTGTGCCATCCATTTGTCCAATTCCTACAAAAGAAACATCAACTTTTTTAGCTAAAGCTAAAACATTTTTTGTTGATTGTTGATTATGAAGTAAATCTCTTTCTTCTTCTGAAGAAACAATTAAAGGTAAAGGCATAGGATAGTACGTAGCATCTATTTTATCAGAGATTTTACTAACAACTTCATGTGAAGATGCCGAGCCATCATTTGCCATATTTCCTACTAATGATACAAGTTTATGATGAGAACCATTCATTGGTGATAACTCATTTGCAATCATATTAAGAACCTTTCCTGTTCCTAAACCTATAATTGTAGCTTCGCTTGATTCAATAAATTTTTCCATTAAAGAAGCACCAGCTTGTCCTAAACCAATATTTGTACTAACATCTTTAGAAACAGCTGGTATTACCTCACACTCTTTTAGAGAATATTTTTCTTTTAATTGTTCTGCAAGCTTCATACATTCAGAAATTGGATGATCTAGTCTTACTTTTATTAACTTTTCACTTACACATAAAGATACCATTCTTTGTGCAGATTGTCTTGAAATACCAAATTGTGTTGCTATTTCTTCTTGTGTACATCCTGCAACATAATAAAGCCATCCAGCGCGAGCTGCAAGATCTAGTTTATCAACTTTTTGAGACATGACTATTCTCCTTTTATCTTTTTGTTTGTTAAATGTGGAAGATATAAAAAGAAATTATTCATATCATTAAATACAAAATCAGGCTGAAATTTATATACATGATTAGTATCCCAATCTTTTAAATGACTAGCGCCTGTAAAGTGCCATACTTTCATTTCTGCTTTTTTTGCACCTTGTATACCTATTAAACTATCTTCAATTACTAAAACATTTTTAGGCTCTACGTTAAACTGTTTTGCACAATTTAAATAAATATCAGGTTCAGGTTTACCTCTAGGTCCTAAATCATAAGCACTATTAATATCATTTTTAAGATATTCATAAACACCCACGGTTTTTAAAGAACTACTAGCACGACTAAGACTACTACTTGTTGCTACACATTTATTAATATTTAAATTTTTTAGAATAGTTTCAATACCAGGTATAATCTTTAATTCTGTGTCAAAAGCTTTTAATAATTCTGTTCTATACTCTTTTTCAAAGTTATCCGCTAAATTAGTATTAAACTTTTCAAGAACATGTGCTTTAGTTTTAGAATATGATTGTCCAATAAAATGATCTTGCACATATTGTGTACTTATGTCTATACCTATTTTATTAAATTGTCTTGAGATTACTTGTGCACTTATAATCTCACTATCTATTAATACTCCATCACAATCAAAAATAATTAATTCAATATTTTCATAGTTTTTTACTTGCAATTTTTTTGCCTTTATAATTGTTTATATTTGTTGAAAGTATACAAGTTTTTATTTAATATTTGCATTATCAGAAAATTTATCAAAAATAGGCCATATGTAAGGATATAAAAAGATTAATAATTTTTATCTAAAAAGTAGCATTAAAATAGCATAAAAAATATTCATTAATTGGTTAAATATTATACAAAATTAAGTTTCATATTGTTATTATCTTTTCAACAAATGGGCTTTTGCTATTCAAATTAGCAAAAGCCCAGTTTAACAAAAACTTAGGAGAGAAAGATGAATGTTAAAAAAATATTAAAAACGAGTATGGTTGCAGCAATTGCAGCATTAAGTTTAAATGCAGGTGATTTAACAATTGCTACTGTTAATAATGGCCACATGGTTGAAATGCAAAAGTTATCAAAAGTATTTGAAAAACAAAATCCAGATGTAAAATTAAAATGGGTTGTTTTAGAAGAGGGTGTTCTAAGACAAAGAGTTACAACTGATATTGCTACAAAAGGTGGTCAGTTTGATATTATGACTATTGGTATGTATGAAGCACCAATGTGGGGTAAAAAAGGTTGGATTGAAGAAATGAAATTCGATGCAGCTTATGATGAAAAAGATTTATTACCTGCAATGGTTGATGGTTTATCAAATGATGGTAAATTATATGCAGCTCCATTCTACGGTGAAAGTTCTATGTTAATGTATAGAAAAGATTTAGTACAAAAAGCGGGAATGACAATTACAGATAATCCATCTTGGGAACATATTGAAAAAGTAGCAAAAGCTATTAACAATCCTGAAGAAGGAATTTATGGTATTTGTTTAAGAGGAAAAGCAGGTTGGGGTGATAACATGGCCTTAATTACTACTATGGCTAATACTTTTGGAGCTCAATGGTTTGACAAAGATGGTAAACCACAATTAGACTCTAAAGAGTGGAATTCTGCAATTAACTACTATGTTAACTTAGTAAGTAAATATGGACCTCCAGGTTCAAGTGGAAATAGTTTCAATGAAATCTTAGCTTTATTTAATGAAGGTAAGTGTGGTATGTGGATTGATGCAACAATTGCAGCATCATTTATTTCAGACCCAAAACAATCTAAAGTTCACGATAAAATTGCATTCGCTCAATCTCCTGTAGGTGTTACAAGTAAAGGTGCAAACTGGTTATGGTCTTGGGCATTAGCAATTCCATCAAGTACTAAAAACTTAACAGATGCTCAAAAATTCATCTCTTGGGCAACTTCTAAAGAATATATTGAATTAGTTGGTAAAACTAATGGTTGGGGTAAAGTTCCAACAGGTACAAGAAAAAGTACTTATGAAAACCAAAACTTTAAAGATGCTGCTGTATTTGCAGATGCTGAGTTAAAAGCAATTTTATCAGCAAATCCAAAAGATTCTACTTTAAACCCAAC
Source organism: Arcobacter peruensis (assembly GCF_003711085.1). Taxonomy (NCBI): domain Bacteria; kingdom Pseudomonadati; phylum Campylobacterota; class Epsilonproteobacteria; order Campylobacterales; family Arcobacteraceae; genus Arcobacter; species Arcobacter peruensis. Next base: position 611,647 of record NZ_CP032363.1, on the reverse strand, counting down.
TCCTTTTGTAGGTGTTCAATTTGTTACTATTCCTGAATTCCAAGGAATTGCTACAACAGTTGGTAAACACATGAGTTCAGCACTTGCTGGCAAAGTTTCTGTTGAAAAAGCTTTACAGTCTTCTCAAAAAGCAGCTGATAGAACAATGAAAAGAGCTAGATACTACAAATAGTATCTCTAATCAAAAAAAGAGGAAACTCTTTTTTTGATACATACGTATTAAATTATAAAATTTGTTATGTATGTATCAAACTAACTTATAAAGGTAAATAATGAAATTTGATTTAGATAAAAGTACCGTTATGAACTTATTAAAAGCTCCAAGTATTATTGTTCTGTTTTTATGGATGATTGTACCGCTTTCAATGACTTTATACTTTTCGGTAATTAGATATAACTTGTTAAATCCAATGGATACAGGTTTTGAAGGTTTAGGAAACTATGAGTTCTTTATGACAGATGAAGCATTTATGCCAGCTGTTTTTAATTCTCTTATATTAGTTGTAAGTATTATTGCTATTACTATTATTTCAGGGATTATACTTGCTGTTTTAATTGATAGAAACTTCCCTGGACGTGGAATTGTAAGAGTTATGTTAATTGCTCCATTTTTTATAATGCCAACTGTAAATGCATTATTATGGAAAAATATGTTTATGAACCCTGTTTATGGAATGTTTGCGTTTTTTTCAAACACGTTTGGATTAGAACCCATTGATTGGATGTCTGATTTTCCACTTGTATCCATAATAATAATGTTAAGTTGGCAATGGACACCTTTTGCTTTATTAATTTTTATGACAGCTTTACAGTCACAAGATCAAGAACAAAAAGAAGCAGCTGAATTAGATGGTGCAGGTTTCTTTGCTAAGTTTTATTACTTAACATTACCTCATCTTTCAAGATCAATTGCTATTGTAGTTATGATTCAAATGATTTTTCACTTATCAATTTTCGCTGAAATATTAATTACAACAGGTGGAGGACCAGGTAGTGAAGGTACTAACTTGACATATATGATTTTTACAAACGCATTATTAGACTTTGATGTTGGAATTGCTTCTGCTGGTGGTGTATTTGCCATTATCTTAGCGAATATTGTTGCTTACTTCTTAATCAAGCAAGTTGGCAAAAGCTTAATGGCATAAGGATTTAAAGATGACTTATAAAACAAAAGAAAAAATAACACACAGGGTATTAGTTACATTAGCATGGGTTATTGCACTAATATTCTTCTTTCCAATTTTTTGGATGGTATTAACAAGTTTTAAAACTGAATTACAAGCAATTGCCGTTCCTCCAATGTTTATCTTTGAAGGAACTTTTGAAAATTACGCATTAGTAAATGAAAGAAGTGATTACTGGCATCATGCTATTAATTCAATTATTACATCATTTGGTGCAACGTTATTATCATTAATAATAGCAGTTCCTGCAGCATACTCTTTTGCTTTTTCTCCAACGAAAAATACAAAAGATGTAATGTTATGGATGTTATCAACAAAAATGTTACCAGCAGTTGGTGTATTACTTCCAATTTATTTAATTGCTCAAAAATTTGGACTATTAGATACTAAAACAGTTTTAATTGTAATTTTTATGCTTATGAACTTACCAATTATTATTTGGATGTTATTTTCATACTTTAAAGATTTACCAAAAGATATTTTAGAAGCAGCTAGTTTAGATGGTGCTAATTATCTTCAAGAATTAAGACATGTTGTATTACCACTTTCATGGGGTGGAATTACTTCAACAGGATTACTAAGTATTATTTTATGTTGGAATGAAGCATTTTGGTCAATTAACTTAACTTCAGCAGATGCGGCAACATTAACATCATTAGTTGCTTCTTACTCAAGTCCTGAAGGATTATTCTGGGCTAAGTTATCAGCTATTTCAACATTAGCTTGTGCTCCAATAGTAGTGTTTGGTTGGTTCTGTCAGAAACAACTAGTTCAAGGTTTAACATTCGGTGCTGTTAAATAAATTATTAAATATTAAAGAAAAAAGAAAAAGGAAATTATATGTTAGGTGTTGAATTAAAAAATGTTGTTAAAGCTTATGAAGGAACAACTATTATACAAGGCGCAAACTTACAAATTAAAAAAGGTGAGTTTGTTGTATTCGTAGGACCTAGTGGTTGTGGAAAATCAACATTAATGAGAACAATAGCAGGTCTTGAAGAAATCACAAGTGGTGAAATTTCAATTCACGGAGAAGTTATAAATGATACTCCTCCATCAAAAAGAGGAGTTGCTATGGTATTTCAATCATACGCACTTTATCCTCATATGAATGTTTATGACAATATGTCATTTTCATTAAAATTACAAAAAGTACCAAAAGCTGAAATTGACCAAAGAGTTCAAAAAGCAGCTAAATCTTTACAAATGACTAATTTACTGGATAGATTACCTAAAAATCTTTCAGGAGGTCAAAGACAAAGAGTTGCAATTGGACGAGCAATTATTAGAGAACCAAAAGTTTTCTTATTTGATGAGCCTTTATCAAATCTAGATGCAAACTTAAGATCTAATACAAGAATTGAGATTGCAAAACTTCATAAACATTTAGAAGCTACTATGCTTTATGTTACACATGATCAAGTTGAAGCAATGACTCTTGCAGACAGAATTGTTGTTTTAAACAAAGGTGTTATTCAACAATTTGGATCGCCAGATGAACTATATAATAGTCCTGATAATTTATTTGTTGCAGGATTTATTGGAAGTCCAAAAATGAACTTTATTGAAACTAGTAATTCAAATGAAGCAAAAAATATTGTAGAAAAAAGTGATATTGATGATAAAGCTTCTGTAAAAACAGTAGGTGTTAGACCTGAACATATTGATTTATGCCAAAGAGATGAAGCTGATTTTACAGGTACTGTTGATTTAGTTGAGCACTTAGGTGAATATGTAATTTATTACGTAAGCTTAAGTAATGAACAATTAATTACTGTTAAAAGTGTACAAGACCATTTAAAAGTAGGTGATGAAATTTTCATTAATTCTGCCAATAAGAGATTTTACTTCTTTGATAATGAAGACAAGGCTATAAAATGATTTTAGATAAAAACTTTTTACAAAATAGTGCATTTAATAAAGCTGATTATAATTACTCTCAAGATGATTTAAGTGCAGGAATTATTCATATTGGTGTTGGAAACTTTCATAGATCACATCAGGCTTACCTTTTAGATTCTTTATTTAATAAAAGAAAAGATTTAAATTATGGAATTATTGGTGCAGGTTTAAGAGAATATGATACTTTTATGAGAAATGATTTATTAAAACAAGACTGTTTAACAACTCTTGTTCAAAGAGATGAAAACACAACTAATACAAGAGTATTACAATCAATGATTGATTTTATAGAAGTTGATAATAACTTATTAGTTGAATCTTTATGTAATGAAGATATAAAAATTGTATCACTTACTATTACAGAAGGAGGATATTATATAGATTCTTATGGAAACTTCAATATTCAAAATGAAGAAATTCAAGCAGACATAAATAACCCTGATAATCCAAAAACAGCTTTTGGAATATTAATAAAAGCATTAAAAATTAGAAAAGAAAAAGGTCTTAATCCTTTTACACTTTTAACGTGCGATAATATTGCACATAATGGAAATGTTTTAAGAAATGTAATGGTTAAAATGTCACAACAAATAGATGCAAATTTAAGTGAATATATAGCAAATAATGTATCTTGTCCAAACTCTATGGTTGATAGAATTACACCAACTGCTACAAAAGAAGACATAGCATTTATTCAAAGTGAATATGGTTATATAGATAATAGACCTGTATTTTCAGAGCCTTTTATACAATGGATTATAGAAGATAACTTTTGTAATGGAAGACCAGCACTTGAAGAAGTAGGAGTAATGTTTGTTGATGATATAGAACCATATGAATTAATGAAAATTAGAATGCTTAATGGTTCACATGCAGCAATTTCATCTGTAAGTGCGTTATTAGATATAGATCATGTACATGAAGCTTTAGAAAATGAAACGGTAAAGACATTTTTAGACAGTATTATAAACAAAGAAGTAATTCCAGTTCTTAAAGATATTGTTACAGATATTAATCTTGATGAATATTATAATACTGTAATAACAAGATTTGCCAATCCATATATAAAAGACACAATTACAAGAATTTGTTTTGATAATTCTAATAAGCAACCAAAATTTATAATTGATAGTATAAAAGATGGAATCAAAAACAATGTTAATGTAGATGGACTTATTTTAGCTTGTGCTTTATGGTGTAGATACTCAATTGGAACAGATGAAAATGGAAAAGAATTAGATATAAATGACCCTAGAAAAGACAAACTAAAAGATTTAGCACTAGAAGCAAAAGATAATCCAATTGTATTTATTCAATTTGATGAAATTTATGGAACATTATCTCAAAATAGTTATTTCTCTGAAACTTTTACTAAATTCTTAAATAGTATTTGGGAAAATGGTGTAGAAAATACAGTTAAAAATTATAACAAACAATAATATATATTAAAGGAAAAGAAAAATGATTATATGTTGTGGAGAAGCACTAATAGATATGATTCCTAATAATCTTGATAATGGGGAAACAGCTTTTATACCTAAAATTGGTGGAGCTGTTTTAAATACATCAATTTGCTTAGGAAGATTAGGTGCTAATGTAGCTTTTTTAGGCTCAGTTTCAAATGATTTATTTGGTGAAATGATAATAGAAGAATTAGAAAAATCTAAGGTAAACACTTCTTTATGCATAAAAACTTCACAAAATACAACATTAGCATTTGCAAAAATTGCAAATGGTACTACAACATATAGCTTTTTTGATGAAAATAGTTCAAATAAAAATATATCTTTAAAAGATGTAGTTTTAGATCAAAAGCAAGTAGACACACTTTATGTTGGTGGAATTTCACTTATGAGTGAACCAAATGGAAGTGAAATTGAAAGCTTTATCAATAAAGAAAGCTCTTCAAAAGTTGTATTCTTTGATCCAAATATCAGACCTAATTTTATTGAAAATAGATCAATTTTTATACAAAGATTTGAGAATATACTTTCTCAAAGTGATATTATAAAAATATCAGACGAAGATTTTGAATGGTTATACCCTAATACTTCTTTTGAAGAACTACATAAAAAATGGCTAGACTTAGGTCTTAGTATCATTGTTCTTACAAAAGGAAGTGAAGGTGCGATAATTAAAACTAAAAAATATGAAGTATTCGCAAAAGCGCAAAAAGTAGAAGTTATTGACACAATTGGTGCAGGTGACATTTTTAATGGAGCCTTATTATTCTCTTTATCTAAAAACAATAGCTTCTCTAAAAAAGGTTTAGTTAATATTGATGAAAATTCGCTTGAAGAATCATTAATATTCGCAAATAAAGTTGCAGGAATTAGTGTAGGCCGAATTGGTGCTAATCCTCCTTTTTTTAGTGAACTAAACTCATAACTTATTAAAATTTAAAAATATCATAAGGTTATAATGTTATGATATTTTTATCAAAGGATATTAAAACTTATGAATGAAATAAAAAAACCAACAGATATTATAATTTTTGGAGCATATGGTGATCTTTCTTTTAGAAAACTAATACCAGCTTTATACCATCTTTTTAGTGATGGTTACTTAGAAGAAGAAAGTAGAATCATCTCCGTATCAAGACAAAAGTTAAGTAGAAAAGAACATATAAAATTAACAAAAGAAAAATTATCAGAATTTATAGAAAAAGAGTCATTTAGCAATGAAGTCTTTGATAAGTTTAAAGAAATAATACATTCAGTATATGTTGACTTTGCAGATAATGATAGTTATAAAGATTTAAAAAAGATATTAGATGAAAGCTCAAACGAAGATAGAGTTAGTTATCTATCAACATCACCAAACTTTTTTGGAGATATTTGTAAATCTTTAAGTCATTGGGAACTAATAAAACCAACATCTAGAGTTGTTTTAGAAAAGCCAATTGGAAAAGATTTAGAATCTGCAAGAGAAATTAATAATGAAGTATTAAAATACTTTAAAGAAAACCAAATATATAGAATTGACCATTATTTAGGAAAAAATACAGTACAAAATATTTTAGCTTTACGTTTTGCAAATAGAATTATTATGCCTCTTTGGGATGCTACTAATATTGACCACATTCAAATTACTGTTGCTGAAAGTGTTGGTGTTGAAGGTCGTGCAGGTTATTACGACCAATATGGTGCTATGAGAGATATGATTCAAAATCATTTAATGCAATTACTTTGTTTAGTTGCAATGGAGCCACCTTGTTCACTTGATGCAAATAGTATCAGAGATGAAAAAGTAAAGGTTTTAAGATCGTTAAGACCAATTACTAGAGAAAATGTAGCAGCTAATACTGTTCGTGCACAATACTCAAGTGGTTCAATAGATGGACAACCAGTTCCTGGATATTTAGATAATAAAGATATTGAAGAAAGTTTAACAGAAACATTTGCTGCTTTAAGAGTTGATATTGATAACTGGAGATGGAATGGCGTTCCATTTTATATTAGAAGTGGAAAAAGAATGGAAAAAAGAAACTCTGAGATTGTAATACAATTTAAAGATGTTCCTTATTCTATTTTCCAAAATAATGGTGAGCCTGTTTCTTCAAATAAGCTTGTTATAACACTTCAACCTGAAGAGAGTATTACTTTAAGTTTAATAAATAAAGTACCAGAATTAAGTGAAAATATGAGATTAGAAGAAGTTGACTTAGAGTTGATTTCCCCTTCATCTACAAAAAGAAAAAATGAAGCATATGAAAGATTATTACTTGATGTTGTAAGATCAAATCCAACACTATTTATGAGACTTGATGAAGTTGAAAGTGCTTGGAAATGGGTTGATAGTATTTTAGAAGCTTGGGAAGATAATATTGTTCCTATGAAAAAATATGCAGCAGGTACAAATGGACCAAGTGCAGGTGTACAGCTTATTGCAAAAGATGGTAGGGATTGGCATGAAGACTAATAGTCAAAATAATAATGAGAATTTTTTTTCAGAACAAAAAGAGTTAATTGAATCTTTAAGTCTAAATATAATTACGAATTTACAAAATGCAATATTACAAAAAGGAAATGCTTCATTAATTGTTTCAGGTGGTAGTACACCAAAACCATTATTTGAAGAACTTAGTACTTTTGATATTCCTTGGGAAAAAGTAAAAATTGCACTTGTAGATGAAAGGTGGATTCCTTCTTCTAATGATGATTCAAATGAAAAGTTAGTTAAAAATACACTTTTACAAAACTTTGCTAAAAAAGCACAATTTATTTCAATGTATCAAGAGAATAAAACAATTGAAGCTTCCCAAAAAACTTGTTCAGACATTTATCAAAATGAACTATTTCCTTTTGATGTAATAGTATTAGGAATGGGAGCTGATGGACATACAGCTTCTATTTTTCCTAATAATACTAAGCTTGAAGAAGCTTTTGAAACAAATGATAGCTTATGTGTTTTTATGACACCAAGCAACGCACCTTATGACAGAATGAGTTTAACAAAAAATGCAATATTATCTGCAAATAATATTTATTTACATTTTGAAGGTGAAGAAAAACAAAAAATCTATAAGCAAGTATGTGAAGGTATTGATAAAAAACAAATGCCAATAGCTTCAATTTTAAATCAAGATAAAAAAATAATAGAGGTATATTACAGATGAATGAAATAATACTAGAAGTTACAAATAATATTATAGAAAGATCAAAACAAAGTAGAGAGATTTACTTAAATAGAGTTAAAGAAGCTAGCATTAAAGGTGTTAATAGATCAAAAGTTGGATGTAGTAATCTAGCACATACAATAGCCCCTATGAATGAACAAGAAAAAGAGTTAATGTCAGATAAAGTTACTCCAAATATTGCAATTGTAACTTCATACAATGATATGTTATCAGCTCATGAACCTTTTAGTGTGTATCCATCATTAATAAAAAGAACACTTTTAAATGAAGGAGCAACAGCACAAGTTGCATCTGGAGTTCCTGCTATGTGTGATGGTGTTACTCAAGGCTATGAAGGAATGGAATTAAGTCTGTTTTCAAGAGATAACATTGCAATGGGTACTGCTATTGGGCTTTCTCATAATGTTTATGATGGAGCTATTTATTTAGGAGTTTGTGACAAAATTGTTCCAGGACTTTTAATAGGTGCTTTATCTTTTGGACATTTACCTGCTATTTTCATGCCAGCTGGTCCTATGCCTTCTGGTATTTCAAATAAAGAAAAAGCATTAGTACGTCAAGAGTTTGCACAAGGAAAAGTTGATGAAAAAGCACTATTTAAAGTAGAAGCTGCTTCATATCACAGTAGTGGTACATGTACTTTTTATGGAACTGCAAACTCTAATCAAATGCTTTTAGAGATGATGGGATTACAGCTTCCAAACTCTTCTTTTGTAAATGCTAATACTCAATTAAGAGATGAACTAACACAAGAAGCTTCAAAAACTTTATTGAATTTAACAGAATATAAAAACAACTTTACACCAATAGCTGATATTATTGATGAAAGAAGTTTTGTAAATGCAATTGTAGGACTTATGGCAACTGGTGGTTCTACTAATCATACAATTCATTTAATTGCAATGGCAAGAGCTGCTGGAATTATTATAAATTGGGATGATTTTAATATGATTTCATCTGTTACACCACTATTATGTAGACTTTATCCAAACGGAAGTGCTGATGTTAACCACTTCAGAGACGCAGGTGGTATGAGTGTTGTAATTAGTGAATTAATAAATGCAGGTTTAGTACATGAAGATGTGAATACAATTGTAGGTCGTGGTTTAAAAAATTATATTGTTGAACCATCTTTAATTGATAATAAACTAAAATTTAATAAAGGTGCCATAATTTCAAGAGACAAAGATATTGTTTCAAGTGTTGAAGCTCCTTTTTCAAAAGAGGGTGGTATTACACTATTAAAAGGAAATATAGGAAGAAGTATTATTAAAACTTCTGCTTTAAAAGATGAGCATTTATATATCAAAGCTCCTGCTATGGTTTTCTCAACTCAAGATGAATTAAAAAATGCCTTTAAAGAAGGTTTGTTAAATAAAGATTTTGTAGCAGTTGTTAAATTCCAAGGACCAAAATCAAATGGAATGCCTGAACTTCATGGATTATTACCTTCACTTGGTGTTTTACAAGATAAAGGATTTAAAGTTGCAATTGTAACAGATGGAAGAATGTCAGGAGCTTCTGGAAAAGTACCATCTGCAATTCATTTAGTTGATGAAGCTGCAAAAGGCGGAGCTATTGCACTTATAGAAGATGGAGATATGATTTGTTTAGATGTTAAAAAAGGAACATTAAATATTGAAATTCCTGCAGAAGAAAAGATTAGAAGAAGTATCAAAAAAGTAGACTTATCAGCTAATCATTATAACTATGGTAGAAATTTATTCTCTAGTGTTAGAGACAATATTAGTAGTGCAGAAGAGGGTGCTACTATCTTTGATATTATTGGAAAAGAGAGAAATTAATATGAAAATAAACGCAAAAGAAGTACTAGGCATTAGCCCAATAGTACCAGTAATAGCAATAGATAATATAGAAGATGCATTACCACTTGCAAAGGCATTGCAAGATGGTGGAATTAATATAATGGAAATTACACTAAGAACAACTACAGGACTTAAAGCAATAGAACTAATATCAAAGCAAATGCCTTCAATGAATGTAGGAGCAGGAACTGTATGTAATAAAAAAGATTTAGAAGACTCAATAGCTCATGGAGCAGCTTTTGTATTCTCTCCAGGAATTAGTGAAGAGTTAATACAAGCTGCAAAACAAAATGATATAGCTTTAATTCCAGGAGTTTGTACAGCATCAGAAGTAATGCTAGCACAAAATAATGATATAAACGCTTGTAAACTATTTCCAGCAGTACAAGTAGGAGGAGTTAATTTATTAAAAGCCTTTAGTGGACCTTTTGCAAAAATGAGTTTTTGCCCAACAGGTGGAGTAAGCTTAGATAATATGAATGAATTTTTAGATTTAAAAAATGTACTTTGTGTTGGTGGTTCGTGGTTAGTACCAAAAAAGCTATTAGATGAAAAGAACTTTGATGAGATTACTAGAATTGCTAAAAGTTCATTAGAAAAAATCAACAAGGCTTAAATATGAACGAACAAAGAGATATTCTTTTTGCTAGATTAAAGCAAATTAGAAGCCAGCTTAAAAATATGTCAATAAATGACTTATTTACTCTAAATCCAAAGCGTTTTGAGGAGTTTTCAACTTCACTAGATGATATGATTTTAGATTATTCAAAAGTTCATGTAAATAATGATGTTATGACAACATTATTTAAACTAGCAAAAGCTTGTGATGTTGAAGAAAAAAGAGATGCAATGTATCGTGGTGATAAAATCAATATCACTGAAAATAGAGCCGTTTTACATATAGCACTTAGAAATAAACCAAATAAACCTATATATGTTGATAATAGAGATATTATGCAAGATGTTCAAGAAGGTTTAGAAAAAATGCAAAAATTTGCAAATGGAATCAGAGATGGTAAAATTGTTTCATCAAGTGGTGAAGCTTTTACAGATATTGTAAATATAGGAATTGGAGGTTCACATCTTGGACCTGCTATGGTTACACAATCACTAAAACCTTTTCATGATGGTCCTAATGTTCATTTTGTATCTAATATTGATTCATCTCATATTACAGATACTTTAAGTAATCTTGACCCTTCAAAAACATTAATACTAATAGCATCTAAAACGTTTACAACTATTGAAACAATGACAAATGCAAAAACAGCAATGAAATGGATGTCAAATGCAATTGGTGAAGAAAATGCAGGAAAACATTTTGCTGCAATTTCAACAGCATTAGAAAAAACTAAAGATTTCGGTATTAGTGAAGACAGAGTATTTGGATATTGGGATTGGGTTGGTGGAAGATACTCAATTTGGAGTTCAATTGGCTTAGGTGTAATGATAGCAATTGGAACTGATAATTTTTCACAGTTTTTAGATGGTGCTTATGAAATGGATGAGCATTTTAAAAATACACCAATTGAGCAAAATATGCCAGTAATACTTGGACTTATTGGAATTTGGCATAGAAATATATGCGAATATCCAACACGTGCAATTTTACCGTATGATCAAAGATTAAGCTCTTTTCCTTCTTATATTCAACAACTTGATATGGAAAGTAATGGAAAAAGTATTTCTTCAAGTGGTGAGAGCTTATATGAAAAAACAGGTGCAATTGTTTGGGGTGATGCAGGAACAAACTCACAGCACTCATTCTTCCAACTCCTACATCAAGGTTCACAGATAGTTCCATGTGAGTTTATGTTAGGTGTAAATAAATCAGAAAATGATATGAAAGAGCATAATGATTTATTAATTGCAAACTGTTTAGCACAAAGTCAAGCACTTATGGCAGGTCGAAGAATTGATGAAGTAATTCGTGTATTAGAAAAAAGAGGAGTTCCACATGAAGAATCAATTAGATTAGCTCCTCATAGACAATTTAATGGTAATCGTCCTTCATCAACTCTTTTATATAAAAAACTTGACCCTAAAACCTTAGGAAAAATCATAGCTTTATACGAGCATAGAGTTTTCGTAGAAGGTATTATTTGGGGTGTTGACTCATTTGATCAATGGGGAGTTGAACTTGGAAAAGAGTTAGCAACAGAGATGTTAACACATGTTCAAGAGACACATAAAAAGAAAAAAGAGTATACGCACAAAGATATGGACTCATCAAGTGCTGGATTATTAAACGCAATTAGTGCCTGGCAAGAATAGAAATAAAGAGGTATATTAATATCTCTTTATTTATTTAAAAGTTTATTTTTTATAATAACAATATAACATTATGATGTTTAAGTTTTAATTAACGTTTAAGTCATTATAATGACATTATGAATTTTAAGGAAATAAAAATGAAAACTAATAATAAAAAATATGAAAATATATTTACATCTATAGAAGAAATTCCAAAACAATTTCAATTAGATGGTGAAATCTCTCAAGATGAGTATTTAATTGATGGTTCAATAAAACATTGGAAAGGTCAAAAACAAGATGTTTATTCTCCAATATGTTTAAAAGATGGGAAACAAGTAAAACTTGGAACTTATCCAAAACTAACTCAAAATGAAGCACATCAAGCTTTAGACTCTGCAATGAACGCATATAATCATGGAATGGGTCAATGGCCACAAATGAAAGTAGAAGAGAGAATAAAAGCAGTAGAAAAATTTACTTTTAAAATGATTGAAAAAAGAGAAGAAGTTGTAAATCTTTTAATGTGGGAAATAGGTAAATCACTTAAAGATTCTCAAAAAGAGTTTGATAGAACAGTTGATTATATTAAAGATACAATTGAAGCTTTAAAAAACTTAGATAGAAAAAATTCTCAATTAGAGATTGAATCTGGAATTTTAGCTCAAGTAAAAAGATCTCCTCTTGGTGTTACTTTATGTATGGGACCATTTAACTATCCATTAAATGAAACATTTACTACATTAATTCCAGCGCTTATTATGGGGAATGCAGTTATCTTTAAACCACCAAAATTTGGTGTTTTATTACATAGACCACTTCTTGAAGCATTTAGAGATTCTTTTCCAAAAGGTATTGTAAATACATTATATGGAAGCGGGGAAGAGTTATTAACTCCATTAATGAAAAGTGGGAAAATTGATGTATTAGCCTTTATTGGTAGTTCAAAAGTTGCTAGTACTATGGAGCATCATCACCCAAAACCAAATAGATTAAGATCAGTACTAAGCTTAGAAGCTAAAAATGCAGCTATTGTAATGCCTGATGCAAATCTTGAAGTTGCTGTAAATGAATGTGTTACAGGAAGTCTATCTTACAATGGTCAAAGATGTACAGCTTTAAAGATTTTATTTGTTCATGAAAATATTGTAGGAAGCTTTTTGGAACAATTTAATGCAAAAGTAGATGCTATTAAATATGGAATGCCTTGGGATAAAGATGTTCAAATTACACCATTACCTGAATCTAATAAAACTACATATTTAAAAGATTTAATAGATGATGCAACTTCAAAAGGTGCAAAAATAGTAAATAAAGATGGTGGCACAATAAAAAATACATTTATGTTCCCAGCTGTTTTATATCCTGTTAATAAAGATATGAAAGTTTATCATGAAGAGCAATTTGGTCCTGTTGTTCCAATTCTAACTTATAAAGATATTCATGAGCCAATGCAATATTTAATGGAATCAAACTATGGACAACAAGTAAGTATTTTTGGAAATAATTCTGATGAAATCGCTAAAATGATTGATAGTTTTGTTAATCAAGTAAGCCGTGTTAATATAAATGCTCAATGTCAAAGAGGACCAGATATCTTCCCATTTACAGGAAGAAAAGATTCTGCACAAAGTACACTTTCAGTTGGTGATGCACTAAGAGCTTTTAGTATTAGGTCAATGGTTGCTATTAAAAATAATAGTGAAAATAAAGAGATAGTAACGAATATTTTAAGAGATCATAAATCTAACTTTTTATCAACTGATTTCATTTTATAAAAGGAAAGAGATGGAAAAAAGAACAAAAATATTAGCAACTTTAGGCCCAGCAAGCCATAGCATAGAGACAATAGAAGGATTAATCAAAGCAGGTGCAAATATGTTTAGATTAAACTTTTCTCATGGAAGTCATGAATATCACTTAGATACTTTAAATAATATTAGAACTGCTATGAAAAACCTTAATACAACAGTAGGAGTATTGCAAGATATTTCAGGACCGAAAGTTAGAGTAGGGGATTTAAAAGAACCTTTTGAACTTTTACGTGGTGATGAAATCACTTTTCTAAAAGAAGAAATTGTAGGATATAAAAAAGAAGATAAAAAATATGTAGTTTCTATTAATTATCCTGATATTCTAGATAAAGTAAAAATAGATGAATATATTTACCTTTATGATGGAACTATTAGAGCAAAAGTAATTCAAATAGAAGGTGAAGTAATAGCTCGTATTGAAAACCATGGAATCCTTTCATCTAAAAAAGGTGTAAATTTCCCAAATACTGTAATTGATATTAATGTAATTACTAAAAAAGATGAAAAAGATATCGCTTGGGGTGTAGAGAATAATGTAGATTACTTTGCAATCTCTTTTGTTCAAAATGGTAATGATATGAAAAGAGCAAGAGAACTTCTAAATGGTTATAAAGGTAAATTAATAGCAAAAATAGAGAAGTTCGATGCTGTTGAAAATATTGATGATATTATAGAACAATCTGATGGTCTAATGGTAGCACGTGGGGATTTAGGTATTGAAGTACCTTACTATGATGTACCAACTATTCAAAAAATGCTAATTAAAAAAGCAAATAATGTAGGAATGCCTGTAATTACAGCAACACAAATGCTTTTATCAATGACTCAAAATGAAAGAGCAACAAGAGCAGAAATATCAGATGTAGCAAATGCAGTACTAGATGGAACAGATGTAGTAATGCTTTCTGAAGAAAGTGCAGTAGGTGAAGATCCAATAAATGTAGTTGAAACAATGAGTAATATTATTTCAAAAACAGAAGATATTTATAACTTTGATAAACAAAGTAAATTAGAATACTTAGATGAATTTGATGTAATACAAGCAACTGTAACAAAATTAGCAGATGATTTAAATGCAAAAGGAATTCTAGCTTTAACAAGCTCAGGAAAATCAGCAATAAAAATGTCAAGATATAGACCAAAAACTCCAATCTTAACATTTACACATAAGAAAAAAGTATTAAATTCATTAACAGCAGTTTGGGGAGTACAACCAATAGGAACAATAAAAGAAGCACATGCCTCTAAAATGTTTCAAAAGATGTTAGTATCATTAGAGCAAAAAGGCTTACTTCAAAAAGAAGGACCTTATGTAGCAACAGTAGGGTATCCAGTAGGAATGCCAGGAAGTACAAATACAATTAAGATTTTAACTGAGTCTGAGATTGAATATTATTTGAATTTTAAGGGAAAGAAGTAAAACTTAATATTATTTAGAGTATCTAAAAAAGGGCTAAATAATAGCTCCTTTTTTTATATCTGACTTATAGATTTTTTTATTTCATTTTTTTCTATTTTTAAAATAGATTTTTTTTCTAATTCTTCTTCTAAATTGTCTTTGTAAATCATAACAAAGTTATTAGATACATTTTCCTTTAAGCTAACAATTTCATCATTTTTTAATGTAGAAGTATCTAAAATTGCCTTACTAATATTATCACTACTATTGATTTTTAAAAACTCATTTATATTAGTAGCTTGAATAACTTCATATTTTTTTCTTAGTTCTACAATCATAATAATGAAAGTAATTGGATTATTATTTAAAATTAAAACTTTTTCTACTTTTTTTACACTCTCTTTTGGTGCAGGAATAATTTCATCTACAATTTTGCTACTTTGAATAATTTTACTTTTTTCTTGTGTGATCTCAACATTTTTTGGAAGAATTATTTCAAAAGTTGTACCAATATTAATTTCACTATTAACAAATATTTTACCTTTAAGAAGAGAAACTAATTCTTTTGTAATAGATAAACCAAGTCCTGTACCACCATATTTTCTACTTGTACTTCCATCTACTTGTTTAAATCTATCAAAGATAGTAGCTAATTGATTTTCGGAAATTCCTATGCCATCATCTTTAACAAGAATTCTAATATATTCGCTATCATCTTTAACATTTAAAGATATATTACCTTTATTTGTAAACTTAATAGAATTACTAAGAAGGTTATCAATTATCTGATTAAGTCTGTAATCATCACTATTGATAACTGATATCGTACTATCAATGTTTAAAGATAAATTTAATGATTTCGCATTAGCTTGTTCTGAAAACTTATTATAAAGTTTGTCAAAAAAATCTTTTAGAATAATTTTATCATTGTTTACTTCAAGCGTTCCCTTATCTATTTCTGTTAAGTCTAAAAGATCATTTACTAATAAAAGCAAATCTTTTCCACAATTATTTATTATTTCTATACTTTTTACATCTTTTTCATCAAGATTCTCTTTAGAATTCTTCTTCATTATTGAAGAAATTATATTTATTGAATTTAAAGGAGTTTTTAATTCATGACTTATATTAGCCAAAAATTCATCTTTTGATTTATTTGATTCTTCTGCAACTTCTTTAGCTTCATAAAGTTTGATTGTTCTTTCATTAAGCACACCAATCATATTTACAAAGTTATTACTTAATTTATCTATTTCTTCAATATTAGTATCAAGAACTTTTATTTCATTATTCATGTTCATTATTTTAGATGTTTGTTTAGAAAGTTTAGTAATTGGAGTTGTAATACTATCTGAGAATTCATTAGTTCTTTTTAGTAATAAATAAAAGAATACTATATAGAAAAGTAATAAAAAGGCAATTGCTGCATAACCAATTTTATTTGATAAGTTTTGAAGTATTTCAATAGAAGAAAAAATATTTTTCTTATCAATTAATACCAATAATTTCCAACCAGTCTCATTTACATCTTGTTCATAAACTAAATAATCTTTACCATTAAGCCCGAAAGATGCTTCTTTGATATTATTTTCTAATATATTCTTAAAATGTTTAGCAGAATCACTTTTGTTTGTAATAAGATTAAACTCTTCAGGTTTCTCAACTGTTTTTAATATGGCATCAGTATATAGATGTTCTTTTAATTCTTTTAATCCTAATAAATTTTCAATTTCTTCAGACATTGCAATAATCATACCTTTTTCATCTACCATAAATAAATTTGCATTATAAGGCAATTTTTTATCTAATACATTTTTGACAAAAACATCAATAGAAATATCTAAACCTGTAACTCCTTCTAAAAAACCATTATTATAAATTGGAACTAAAGAAGACAGCATCCAACCATTACCAGCAGGATCTAAATAAGCACTAGTCCATGTAGCTTTTTTTGTTGGATTATGTTTATTATCAGCTAAATAATAAAAGTTATAATCTTCCATATGAATATGCTCACCATATTGTTTAGCTACATCATCAATAAATGGATAAAGTCTATTCATATCATCCCAACTATTAAAATATGAAGCAACAATATTGGGATTTATATCAACAACACTTTTTAAAGAAATATCCATAGCTTCAGTAAAAATGGCCTTTTGCTTTTCTTTTTCAGTAATCTTAGTTTTAGACGAATAATATAAACTAGAACCAATTTTATTTTCTTTATAAAAAACACCATTTGGGGCGATATTGAATTTAGGGTTTCCATTTGGTAAACCAAAAACAGAAGGGTTTTCAAAAAGTTTTTCATGTTCTCTTTGAAGTTGAGTATTAATTCTTGAAATTGTACTTAACTTATCACTAATAATATTAGCTTCATTTTCTAGAACTGTTTTACTGTATAGTTTGGCTTCAGCTAAAAGTAATTCTGTGTTTTTCGATGAAATATAAGAATTAATAGAAAAGTATAAAACTACTAATGCAACTTCAACAACAAATATTGGTACAAGTGAAAATTTTAAAAAATGCTTTGAAAGTATTTTTTGTAACTTTTCTTGTTTTCCTTTTATTTTTTGCACGATAGCTCCTAAGTATTATGGATTTTATTATTAACATTGTATAGTTAAAAAGTATCAAAATAGTATTATTATTAAAAATATAATTTTATTTTATTCTTTTAAATGCTTTAATAAAGCTATCGTGCATAAATAATAATAAAAATACTATAAAAATAACATTTACAAGTTTTATATATTATTTGAAGTACTTTTGTTGTAAAATCTAAGAATAAATAAATAGAAAAAAGGATAAGAATAGTGAAAAAAAGTTTATTAACTATATCTTTAATATCAGCAGCATTATTTATAAATGGTTGTGAAGAAAAACAAAATAAAATAAATAGATATTTACAAAACTGGACAGGTGTAAATGGTGTAATTGAAATATATGCGGGTGAAAAACTTGTAAAAAGATTTATAAAAATAGATAAACTTTCTACTGCAATTTCTACTGACGGAAAAGATTCTAGAAATTACAGATATGGATATGGATTTTTAGATGAAAATTTAAATTTTAAGCAAGATAGTAATGAAAAGAAAGTTTATTTTGAAGTTTCTGATTATTCAACTTATGTTTTTTTTGAAAACCCAGGTCAATAATATGAAAAAGTATATTTTCTTAATTCTATGCTCTTTCTTTTTTACTTCATGTGCTACATGGACAGGTATAAAGCAGGATACTTCAACTGCATGGCAAGTGATAAAAGACTTATCATCAAAAGGTTGGGAAACAACTAAAGATGTATCATCTGATGCATATAATGGAACAAAAGAAAAAATTGATGAAATTGCTAAGTAGTAATAAATTTAATAAATGGAGCTGGTGAAGGGACTTGAACCCCCGACCTGCTGATTACAAATCAGCTGCTCTAGCCAAGCTGAGCTACACCAGCAACAGTGTTATTATAAATTCTTAAAAAGTTTAAGAATGGTGTCAAGAGAGAGACTTGAACTCTCGACCTCCGGCTTATGAGACCAGCGCTCTAGCCAGCTGAGCTACCTTGACTTATGGCTAATTTGGTTGCGGAAACTGGATTTGAACCAGTGACCTTCGGGTTATGAGCCCGACGAGCTACCGTGCTGCTCTATTCCGCGACCTGTAAATTTTAATGATTAAATAATCAAAAAAATAAACTCTTAAATGGATGGGGTAGAAGGATTCGAACCTTCGAATGACGGCACCAAAAGCCGTTGCCTTACCACTTGGCGATACCCCAATCGTTTAAGTGACGAAATTATAGTAAAAAAGTATACTATTGTCAATAGCTTTTAGATTAAATTTTAATATTTTTGATATAATAACAAAAATATCAAATACTATATAAAGAGAATAAAAATGAATGCAATACAAAGAGTAAAAGAAGCTATTTTAGAAATTCAAAAAGGTAATATGGTTATTATGCTTGATGATGAAGATAGAGAAAATGAAGGTGACCTAGTTTATGCTGCAGCACTAAGCACACCAGAAAAAGTAAATTTTATGGCAACACATGCAAAAGGTTTAATTTGTGTTTCAGTTACAAAAGAAACTGCTAATAAATTAGAATTAAATCCTATGGTAAACTCTAATACTTCATCTTATGAAACTGCTTTTACAGTTTCAGTTGATGCTGTTGATGCTTTAACAGGTATTAGTGCAGGGGAAAGAGATGACACTATTAAAATTCTTGCTAATCCTATTTCAAATGCAACTCAATTAGCTCGTCCAGGACATATATTTCCATTAATTGCAAAAGATGGTGGAGTATTAGTACGAACTGGACATACAGAAGGAAGTGTTGATTTATGTAAATTAGCAGGATTAAATGGAGAAGCTGTTATTTGTGAAATCATGAAAGAAGATGGAACAATGGCAAGACGAGATGATTTAGATATTTTTGCCAATAAGCATGATATGAAACAAATTTATATTTCTGATTTAGTTGAATACAGATTATCACATGAAAAACTTGTTGAAGAAGTTTCAAGTTGTGATATACAATTTTTTGGTACTAATACAATTAAAAAAGAATTCAAAGATCATTTAGGAAGTATTCATACAGCTATATTATTTGGAGATATAAGTGAAGTTAGTCATGTTAAATTTCATACAGTAATTCCTGATATAAAACTTTTTCTAAATGATGAAAAATTACATTCAATGCTTAAAACAATAAATTTCTTACAATCAAAAGGTGGAATTCTAATATTTTTAAGTGATGATCAAACATCAAAAGAATCTCAAAAAGATTATGGAATAGGGGCTCAAATATTAAGCACTCTTAATGTTAAACAATTAAAACTAATGACAAGTGGAGGAAAACATTCCTTTGTTGGTTTAAATGGATTTGGTTTAGAAATATTAGAAGAAATACAAATAGAGTGTTAATACACTCTATTTATTTTAATTTTATTAACTTACAGCAGATTTAATTAATTCTAATGTTCTTTGAGGAATCACCATCTCTTTAGATAATGAACTTTCATTATTTTTGTAATATTTTGATTCTAATATCGTATTTATCTTGTCTTGAAACTTTTCAATTACAGTTTCTTGTGTATCTTTATCTTCAATATCTAAGAATTGTTTAGGTTCTTGATTTATAATACGAGCAAATCTAAAGTCAAATAATGATTTATTATCAAACTCTTCATTAAATGTTTTACAAATAGCCTTATAAACATCATTTAATTCAGCCTCATACTTTCTATAAATAGTACCAGCAGAATCATTTAAATATTTATTGAAATTACCATAATCAAGTAATAGTTCTTTGATTTCATCTTGTGTTAAACTATCATTTTCAACATCAAATTTTTTTGATAATAAATGATTACAACAATAGTGTACCACTTCTTGCTCATTTACTTTAAGATTATTTAAAAATTCAGATATTTTCATTAATTTCTCCTATAATTTGTAATAAAAAAAAGGAGTGAAAATTAATCCACTCCTTTTAACATTAAATTTTATAAAAAATTATACTCTATAAAATTGGTCCTGCAGCTGTGAAATCATATTCACTTTCTAAAGTTAAGTATTTTTTAAAGTTTTCAATATACATTGAAGCTAATTTCTTTTTAGTTTCATCATATTCTGCTTTACTTTCCCAAGTATTTCTAGGATTTAATACTTTAGTTTCAACACCATTTAGTGTCTTAGGAATTGCAAGATTAAAAATAGGTAATGTTTCAAATTCAGAGTTTTCAATAGAACCATCTAAAATACCATTAATACAAGCTCTTGTATTTTTAATAGTCATTCTAGTTCCAACTCCATAAGCTCCACCTGTCCATCCTGTATTTACAAGGTAAACATTAACATTGTGCTTATCAATTTTTTGACCTAATAACTCTGCATAAACTGTTGGATTTAATGGTAAGAATGCTTCACCAAAACAAGATGAGAATGTAGCAACTGGCTCAGTAATTCCTCTCTCTGTTCCTGCAACTTTTGCAGTATAACCACTTAAGAAGTAATACATAGCTTGTTGTTTATCAAGTTTTGCAACTGGCGGTAAAACACCAAATGCATCAGCACATAAGAAAATAATATTAGTAGGATGTCCACCCATCATATCTGGTGTATGATTTTCAATATGATTTATAGGGTAAGAAACTCTTGTATTCTCAGTTTTAGAACCATCTGAATAATCAACAACACCATTTTCATCATATACAACATTTTCTAATATTGCACCTTTTTTAATAGCACCAAAGATTTCAGGTTCTGAACTTGAATCTAGATTAATTACTTTTGCGTAACATCCACCTTCAAAGTTAAATACTCCATGATCATCCCAACCATGTTCATCATCACCAATTAAAGCTCTTTTAGGATCTGTTGATAGTGTTGTTTTTCCAGTTCCTGATAAACCAAAGAATAAAGCTGTATCGCCATTTTCTCCAATATTAGCAGAACAGTGCATTGCAAGCTTACCTTCTAAAGGAAGCCAGTAATTCATCATTGAGAAAACACCTTTTTTCATCTCACCAGCGTACCAAGTACCACCAATGATTGCAACATTATCTTCTACATTAAATACAACATATACTTCTGAATGTAAATTGTGACTAGCATAAGCCATGTCAACAGTTTTACAAGAATTATAAATTGTAAAGTCTGGAACAAAATTATCAATCTCTTCTTGTGTTTGAGGCATGATAAACATATTTTGAATAAAATGTGCTTGCCAAGCAACTTCAGTTATAAATCTTACAGATTTTCTTGAATCTAAAGATGCACCACAATATACATCAGTAACAAATAAATCTTTGTTACTTAATTGTTTTTTTGAAGTAACTAATAATTCTTCATAAACTTCTTTAGATACCTTTTGATTTATATCACCCCAAGCAATATATTTATTCGATGGATCTTGATTAACAAAAAATTTATCTTTTGGACTTCTACCTGTAAAAATACCTGTATCTATCATTAATGCACCAGTTGAAGACACTTTCGCACCTTCATTTGCAACTGCATAATCTATTAATGCATCTACATCAAGATTTCTTTTAACCATTCCAACGTTTTCTAAACCTAAAGAGTCTTTAATTTCAGACATAATTTAATTCTTCCTACTAATTAATTTTTATTTAAATATTGATAAAAGGACACCCGCTGCAACGGCTGAACCAATTACCCCAGCAACATTAGGACCCATCGCATGCATTAATAAAATGTTCGATGAATCATATTGTTGAGCTTCTTTACTTACAACCCTTGCTGCCATTGGAACTGCTGATACACCAGCTGCTCCAATTAAAGGATTGATTTGATTTTCTTTTGAACTTAATAAATTCATAAGTTTTGCCATTAAAACACCCATAGCAGTACCTGCTGAGAATGCTAAAAGACCAATTGCCATAATTCCCATAGTTTCAGCAACTAAGAATTGTTCAGCTGCAAGCTTTGAACCAACTCCTAATCCTAAGAATATAGTAACTATATTAATCAATGAATTCTGCATTGTATCAGAAAGTCTATCAACAACTCCTGATTCCTTAGCAAAGTTACCTAAACATAGAGCTCCAATAAGTGGAGATGCATCTGGTAAAATTAGTAAAGTTAACATTACTACTACTAAAGGAAATACTATTTTCTCTAATTTTGAAACTTTTCTTGCTGTTTTCATTCTAATTTTTCGCTCAGCTACAGATGTAAACATTCTCATAATTGGAGGTTGAATAACTGGAACTAAAGCCATATAAGAATAAGCAGCAACTGCAATCGCACCTAATAATTCAGGTGCTAATGCAGAGGCTATAAATATTGATGTTGGACCATCTGCTCCACCAATAATAGAAATAGCAGCAGCTTGTTCTAATGTAAATTCGATACCTGGCACATATTGTGATAATAATACTGCTGCAACTAATGAACCAAAAATACCAAATTGAGCTGCACCACCAAGTAATGCAGTTTTAGGATTTGCTAATAATGGACCAAAGTCAGTCATAGCTCCAACTCCCATAAAAATTAGAAGAGGGAAAAATCCATTTGTTATACCCATATTATAAATAATACCAAGCATTCCATCAGCACCAGCTATTTCAGCGATTGGAATATTGGCTAAAATTCCACCAAACCCAATAGGTATCAAAAGTAGTGGCTCAAAACCTTTTTTGATTGCTAAATAAAATAGAACAAAACAAATTATAATCATAATAACTCTACCAAAGCTTTGTGCAAACTTTGTTAGTTCTTCACCATGAGGGCCTTTTAATCCTTCTTGAGGATTAAGAATCGCTTTTATCCCAGTTGTACTGTAAAATGAATCAACTAAACCAGACATAGATTTTGATTCATACTCTTTTTTCTCTCCTGCAACTTCAACAGGTGCTGTTGCTGCAAAAGAATTTACTGTGAATACACAAAAGAGGGTAAATAAAATTAAAAATAAACTTTTTTTCATTATTACTCCAATAAACTATTAACCAATAATGGCTAAAGTTTGTCCTTCCTCAACTGCTGCATTAGGTCCAACTAAAATTTGTTTAATAGTACCTGCTGCTGGAGCATTAATATCAATTTCCATTTTCATAGCTTCTAAAATCATAATTTGTTGATCTTTTTCAACTTTTTCACCTTCTTTTACAAGGATCTTCCAAACTGCACCATTTACAACAGCAGGAACTTCTACACCTTCACCATTTGAAGCTGCAGGAGCTGCAGCAGCAGGTGCTTCACTTGAAGCAGCTACAGGAGTTACTTGAATGTCTGCATTTCCTTCAGCAATTGATACATTAAACTTTTGACCATCTACTACAACTGTATAGTTTCCATTTGCATTACTCATATTTTTACCTTCTCCTAAATTACATTCTTTATCATTTTCACATGTAGAATCATTTTTTCTAATATTTAATGGTGATTCACCTTTTAAAAATGCGATACCTTTTTCATCACAAGCAGCAGCAATGAAAATGTTTTCTTCACTAGCTTCAATACCTTCCATTTCTAATCTTTGTTTCCAAACAGATATTTTTTTCTTTTCATCTCTATCTGCAATATCTAAAGGATTTTCTTTAGTTGGTTCCATTTTTAGTTTTTCAGCAGCAAGAGCTACAATTTCTTCATTTGGTGCTACTGGAGTTTTACCAAAATATCCTAATACCATTTTTCCATAACCTGGAGCTATTTGTTTCCATGGTCCAAACATAACATTAGCATATGCTTGTTGCCAATAAAATTGTGATACTGGAGTTACAGAAGTACCATAACCACCTTTTTCAACAACTTCTCGCATAGCTTTAATTACTTCTGGGAATTTATCTAAAGTTCCATTATCTCTCATCATTTGAGTGTTTGCTGTTAAAGCACCACCTGGCATTGGTGAGAAAGGAATTAAAGGAGAAACTTGAGTAGCTTCTGGTGGAATAAAGTAATCTTTTAATTGATCGGCTAAAACTTCTTGATATTTCAGAACTTTTTCAATTTCTAAACCACCTAAATCAAAGTTTTTACCTTTTACAGCGTGTAACATAGTTAAAATATCTGGTTGTGAAGTTCCACCTGAAACTGGACTTGCTGCTAAATCAATACCATCAGCACCAGCTTCTAATGCGGCTAAGTAACCAGCAACAGATACACCAGCTGTTTCATGAGTATGTAATCTAATATGAGTATCGTTTCCAACTAAATTTCTAGCCATTTGAATTGTTTCATATACTTTTTGTGGAGATGAAGTTCCTGAAGCATCTTTAAAACAAATAGAATCATGAGGAATTCCGCTATCTAAAATTTGTCTTAATGTTTTTTCATAGAAAGCTACATCATGTGCACCTGAACATCCTGGAGGTAAATCCATAAGAGTAACAACTACTTCATGATTTAATCCGTACTTCTTAATACACTCAGCAGAGTATTCTAAGTTTTGTACATCATTTAAAGCATCAAAGTTTCTGATTGTAGTTGTTCCATGTTTTGCGAACATTTTTGCGTGTAAGTCAATTAATTCTCTAGAACCTGTATCTAACATTACTGTATTAATACCACGTGCTAGTGTTTGTAAGTTTGCATCTGGACCAACAATTTCTCTGAATTTGTCCATCATTTCAAATGCATTTTCTTGTAAGTAGAAAAATAAAGATTGGAATCTAGCTCCACCACCAAACTCAAAATGAGTTATTCCTGCATCTTTCGCAGCTTCAACAGCTGGAAAAAAGTCATTCATTAAAACTCTACCTCCAAAGACAGATTGGAATCCGTCCCTAAATGTAGTATCCATGACATCTATATACTTTTTAGCCATTAATATTAACCTTTTAGATTTTTATGATGTTGAACAGCTGCAACAATTGCAGCTACTTTCGCAGTTTCATTACCTGAAGCAGAAGGCGTAGGCCTTTTAACTGGTTCTATTTTCTTTTCAGGAAAATATTTTGTTAATAATGCAGCTTGAGCTTTAAGCACAAAAATCATAATAATCAAAAATGAGAATACAACACCCATTCCTAACATCATAAATTTTAATGCTTCCGTAACTAAGTTTAATTCCATAACAGTCTCCGTGGTTACCACAATGTGATTATTAATGTAATAATATATTAAACTAGCTTTAGTAACATTTATAAGTATCTTTGATTTTTATTAAATTTATAAATTTGGTTTTTTTATAATACTTTATCTCCAAACTGGTAAATTAAAGTGTCTACTTTATGAAAAAAATCCATAACGTTATTTTTAGTTTCAATAATTTTTCTTGCCATTTTGTATCCTTTAGTATTTAATATTTCAAATTTTATAATATTTTTTCAAAACTATTGAAAAATATTGCAAATTGTAATATAATTATGTAAATAGTATGTAAGGAAGAAAAAATGCTAATTGTAAGTGAAATTATAGATAAATTAAAAGACATATTAAGTGCAGATGGTGTTAATGGAAAAATATTTGATAAAGATGTTGCTACATCTTTGGAACTTTCACAAGCTAATTTTGCCACTATGAAAAATAGAGGAAAGATACCATACTCAAATATCTTAAACTTTTGTGCAAAGAAAAAGATTTCAATTAATTGGTTACTTTACAACCAAAACCCAGGCTCTCTTGTTGATAGTACTGATAAATACTGGATTAAATATTTTCCTGAAGTAAGTGTTAGTGCAGGTGGGGGTGCTTATGAAAATGATGATGACTTTGAATCTTTAGAAGTTCCAGCTTATTTTGTAAATATGTTAGGTGGGAAAGAAAATCTTAAAAATATTGATGCAATTAATGTAGTAGGGGATTCTATGGAACCAACATTAAATGATGATAATATAATATTTATGGATAAAACAAAAAATGACTGTTCAAGAGATGGAATATACGCATTTACAACAGTTCATGGTTTATTTGTTAAAAGAATTCAAAAAAGAGTAGATGGTAAGTTAGATATTATTTCTGATAATAAAGATTACCCTTCACAGGTTTTAGCTAATAATGATATTAAAATTATTGGAAAAGTTATAAGTTCATTTGGTTCAGTGTATTAAAATTAGAAAAGAGATAACTCTTTCTCTTCTTTTAATAAGGCTTGCTGTATTTGTTCAAGTTCGAATCCAGTAATAAATAAAGCATTAAAAGATTGTTTTTTTATAATTTCTTTTAAGTTCTCAATACTTTTTATATCTTGAGAACTTAAATATATTTTTTTTGCGTAAGAAAACTTTTCTTCTAAATAATTAACTTCTTTTTTAATTAAAGAGAGCTCATTTTGAACTATAATAAATCTATCACTTTTACCAAACTCTACAATATTAAAATTTTTATCTAAAAAAGTGGGTTTAAAAAAATTAAAGTTTTTCAATTTTGAATCATCAAAATCACTAATATTTAAAAAATCATAAATTCTTATAAAATCTTCTACATAAATAGAAGGTATTTTAATTTTTTGAAAGTATATGTTTTTGTATGTAAAAGAAGTTTCAAAAAGAGAATGTTCAATTAAATTTGATATTTCAAACTTTTCTTTTTCAAAAACACAATTATTAGGATAAAGTTTATTTAATAGTTCAATATCTTTTGAAATAAGAATAGTATTTTCATTAATATCATCAAGTGAAGATAATAACTCATCAAAATTATTTGATATAAACTTTAAATTCTTTTCGTAAGAAGATAAAGCTTTTAATAAATTAAAACTAACAATATTACAAAAATATGCTTGAAGGTTAAAAGTTGCAAGTTTATATCTAAGTAATTTTACAATTGCATTAGTAATATTATCTACTTTTATCCAAGCAATTTCATTATCAATTATAGGATAGAAGTTTTCTGTGATTATTGCAAAGGCACCTCTTTGTACAGCTATTTGAACATCATCCAAATTTGAAGCAATAAAAAGATCACCTTCTTTTATTTTATTAACATCAGTTTTAAAAGAGTATATAAAAGATATTGATGGAGAATTTAAAAGTTTTCCATCAATAATATCTAAAATAGAGTTTATTTGCACTAACTTATTTTTGTACCTATTTTTTTACTTGATTCTGGTCTAATTAATGATAAACCATCTTCATCTTTGGCAGCCATTAGCATTCCTTCACTAATCATTCCCATTAGTTTTGCAGGTTTTAAGTTTGCAACAACACATGCTTGTGTTCCTACTAAATCTTCTGCAGAATAAAATTCTTTAATACCTGCTAAGATTTGTCTATTTCTTCCTTCACCTAAATCAACTTGCAGTTTTAAAAGTTTTTTAGACTTTGGAACTTCTTCTGCTTCAACAATTGTTCCAATCTTTAAAGATGTTTCAAAAAATTTATCAATTGTAATTAAGTTATCATCTTCTTCTATAACTTCATCTTTTTTTGAAGATTTTTCTTCTGTTGTGTTTTTTTCAACAACAGCTGGTTTTGCTTGCTCTAAAAGAACTTCTTCAATTCGGGGGAATAATTGCTCAACTTTTGTAATAGTAGTATCTGCAATTAACTCTTTATTTTTAAGTAATGAAGTATAAGTTGCATTATCAATAGTAATTCCAATTGATGTTGCGATTTTTCCAATTTTTTCAGGCATTACTGAATCTAGTAGAAGTGAAACTCTTGCCATTATATTTGTAATTAAAGCTACTAAAGCCATGGCTTCATCAGTTTTACCTTCTTTCATTTTAGCCCATGGTTCGTAATCACCAATTGCTTTGTTTGCAATTGTTAATACTTTCCAAATATCTTCAAGGTATCTATTTAATTGCATATCCCATAAATAAAGTTCAACTTTATCTAAAATCTCTTCTACTTCATCTAGCTCTTTTTGGTGATATTTTTTTACATCAACAGAAGTAACTTTAGAATCAAAATATTTTCCACTCATACCAGAAATCCTATTTAATAAGTTTCCTAAGTCATTTCCTAGATCTGAATTAATTCTATCCATTAAAGCTTTTTGTGAAAAATCTCCATCTTGTCCAAAAGGAACTTCTCTAATCATAAAGTATCTAAATGCATCTAAACCATAAGCATCAGCTACAAGTTTTGGATCAACAACATTTCCTTTTGATTTAGACATTTTTTCACCATCTCTTGTCCACCATCCATGTGCTGCAATATGCTTTGGAAGAGGTAAATCTAATGACATTAAAAAAGCTGGCCAATAAATAGCATGGAATCTTAAGATATCTTTTCCTACTAAATGAACATTTGCAGGCCATTGATTCATATTTTTTTCGTCACTTCCATAACCAAGTGCTGTGATATAGTTCATAAGTGCATCAAGCCAAACGTACATAACGTGTTTTGGTTCATTCATAGATTCAGGAAGTTTAACACCCCAATCAAATGAAGTTCTTGAAATTGATAAATCTCTTAATCCACCTTTAACGAAGTTTATTACTTCATTTTTCTTAGATCTTGGTAAGATACAATCATCATTTTCTTCATACCATTTGATTAATTTGTCTTCATAAGCTGATAATTTAAAAAAGAAACTTTCTTCTTTTACAATATTTGTAGGCTTTCCACAATCAGGACAAAACTGCTCATCAACTAACTGCTTTTGAGTAAAGAATGTCTCACATGATACACAATAATAACCTTCATAGTCACCTTTGTAAATATCACCTTTATCAAACATTTTTTGAAATGCATGTTGAACACCAATTTTATGCTCATCATCAGTTGTTCTAATAAATTTATCATAAGAAATATCAAAATCATCCCATAATGTTTTAAACTTTCCAGATACTTCATCAGCATATTCTTTTGGAGTTTTTCCTCTTTGTTCAGCACTTTGAGCGATTTTTTGACCATGCTCATCAGTTCCTGTAAGAAAATATGTATTTGCACCAGTTAATCTTGAATATCTAGCTAGCATATCAGCTATAATTGTTGTATAAGCGTGTCCTATGTGTGCAACATCATTTACATAATATATTGGTGTAGTGATATACACATTTTTACAAGATTCTTCCATTTATTTACCTCTTTTATAAATTATAATATTAAAATTCAAACCCACCGCCTGAACCTTTATTCATAGAGGCGTAGACAGCTAGTACATATTTATTTCTTAAGTCACAATCAAAAAACTTATCACATGGAGTACATGATTCTAAAGATTCTTTTACTTGACACTCTTTTAATTCAACTAGTTTTTGATCAAGTTTAATTTCCCACTCATCAATTACTAATTCGTCTTTATTATCCATTCTTTTTATAAACTTCTAATACTCTATTTATTTCAGTGTTTGATCCAAAGAAACAAGGAGTTGTATCATGAATATGAGTTGTTTCAACTTCTAAAGCTCTTTTAAATCCATCAACTGCTTGCCCATTTGCTTTTTCATAAGTATATGCAAAAGGAAATACTTCAAATAGTTGTCTTAATTTACCTTTTGGTCTATCAGTTGTACCTGGATAAGAAAACAATCCACCACCTTTTAATAAGATTTGGTGTAAATCAGGAACCATACCACCTGAATATCTTAATCTATAGCCATCATTAAAAATATCATCAATTAATTCTTTATGATAAGGTGCCCAACAATTTTGAGTAGAGCCAGGTGCATTAAGCTTTCCTTTTTCCTCTAAAACGATATTTTGAATAAATTCAAATTTACCCTTTTTTAGTCTATACATTTTAACATCATCAATAGCAACTACCATTTCTACACGTGGACCAAATACAACATATACAGAGGCAATGATACTTTTTGCATCAAAACCACCTTTATAAATTCCATAAATAGAACCAACAGATAAATTTACATCAACTAGTGATGAACCATCTAAAGGATCATAAGCAATTAAATATTCACCATCTTCATTTAAAGATACAATTTCTTCTTGTTCTTCACTTACAATTGCTTTTATACTTGGAATTGTTTTGAAAATATCTTCGATAATAACATCACTTGCAATATCAAGTTTTAACTGAGTATCACCAGTTGAATTTTCTTGTTCACTTTTACCAGTGTCACCTGTTTCAATTAACTCTTTAATCTTAATACTTGCTTCTTCTATGGCTTTGATTATATCTTGCATTTTTATACTCTTTTCGCGTTTTTATCAATCCAGATAATCATATCTTCTGGAGAGTTTAAATCAATTTTATCAATTGATGATGGTATATCATCGTCATTTATCGTATCATCACTTGCAATTGCATTTGTAACTTTAAAATAAGTTTCATCTAAATTATTTCTAAAAATAGAGATTCTAGGTAAATCCAATGTTTTTAATCCTTCAACTAATAAGTAATCAAAATCATTAAATAAAGCTATCATTTCTTCAATACTAGAAGTCTCTTTTTTTAGTAAAGTAGTTTTATTAGGACTTACAACTGCAACATCTGCACCTGTTTCTCCAAATTTATATGAATCTTTTCCAACTCTATCAAACATAGCTTTATCTTTTGGATCATGTTTAATAATACAAACTTTAAAACCCTTATCTTGTAGAATATTTGAAACTTTAACAATTGCAGTAGTTTTTCCACTATTTGATGGTCCTGAGAAAGCCACCACTAATCTTTTTTTATTCATAAAATGGATTTTATCTAAATGATGGTTAAAGTATTGTAAAATATCAGCTTCAAAGTTGGGAGAAACAATGTACAAAACTTTATTTTTATCAATATTATCAACTATATTTATTGGATGTTCATCTACAAGTGCACTTAAGCATTTTGAAAAAGAAGAAATTGAAGCTAAAGCTATGCAATATACAAAAAAAGCTGATGTAATAATCAATAAAGAACAAAAAGTACTTTTATGGGTAACTTATTTAAATAGTACAGATATTAAAGAGTTTGATACTAATTATGAATCATTTCTAACATCAACATATTTTACTGATGCTTTATCACAAGATATTGGTGATAATAATTATAGTTTTTCATTAAATAAAAAAACACCACTATCTATAGAAGAGATTTCTAAAGATAATAAATTATATAAAGATATTTTATCTAAGAATACTTGGGGTAAATATTACTTAGTGAAATTTGAAAAAGATAAAAATATTGAAGAATTAATTTTTACCTTATCAAATAATAGTGCTAATTCGACAGAACTAAAGTTTGTAAAATAGAGGATAAACTAAGTTTATTTTCTTTATTTAAATGATTATTATATACATAATAGTTTGTTAAAACTTTTCTACCATATTTTCTAGTTTCATCATAAGAAATTTGTTCCATACTCATAAATGGCTCAAACCTATTTTTTTCTTTAAATAGTCCACGTTTAAACTGTTTTCTAGTATATCCTGGACCTCCATTATATGCATAAGCAATAAATAATGGATTGTTATTAAACTGTTTACTTAAAGAATTTAAATGTTTATTTGCATATCTTAGATTTACTTCTGGTAAAAACTGTTCATAAATATTATATGGTTCCTTTAACTGATTTGCTAATGCTTTAGATAAAAAAGGCATAATTTGCATTACACCTTGTGCAGTTGCAAAGGAAACAGCTGAAGGAATAAACCTACTTTCTTGTCTTCCAATTGCATACATTAAAACCTGTCTATTAATATCATAGTTTTTCATTACATCTCTAAATGGCTTTATAAAATATTGTTTTTTGTATCTTGAATGTCTTTCTAAAACATAGGCATAGTGAGGTAAAGTGGAAGAATCAGTAAATAAATTACTATACTTTTCTAATTTCTTATCATCAAGATTCTTTTTTGTATCAGCTTCAACTTTTATCCATTCAAATTGATCTAAAGTATTATATGATGTTTTTGTATTTGGAATATCAATATCGTAGTATATATTATTTATATCAACATTTAAAAGTTCTTTTGCGTATAGTGAGTAAATATTATTATCCCAACTATTTGAAACTTCATGTAAAAAAGATTTGTTTTGAGTTAATAAATATATCCAAAAAAGTGTTTTATCTTTTGTTGATTGAAAATATGCTTTTTTGTAAGCTATTTGTAAATAATTTAATGCTGTTTCTTCTTGTTTATGATTGATAGCATTTAAAGCTAATGAAAAAAATGTTTGATGTGTAAGTAGAGAATTGTTTTTAACATTAAATAATGATTTTTGTAAATTGTTTAATTCATCTCGATGAACTGCATAGGAAATAAATTTATTAAAGTTTTTTTCTTTTGATATCTTATCAATAAATGTATTTGGAATTATATGGTCTATTATATTTTGACGATAATTTTTTCTAGTATCAAAAAATAATCTATAGAATCTGTTTGTATTTGTATTAATCAACTCATTAAAAGGATCATTCGAAGCAATTATTTTTAAATCATTTTTTAAAGTAGGGTACTTAGCTATTTTTTCTATTGCAAAGTTTAAATCGTTTTTTGACATTTTAGTTGCATCAAAAATACTTAAACCAAGTGCTATACATCTTGAATCTTCTTTTAATAATTCTTTTGCACTTGCTCTATAACATTTAAGATCTTTATTTGGTATTGTCGAAAACTTTTTATTAAAAGCTTTTTTTACTCGTCCACTTTTTGATTTAGCCATATCATACGCATTTTGTGCATTTTCTTGGCTAATATCTTTTTGTTTTAAGTATTGAATTATAAAAAAATCTTTTGCATAAGATTTTGGCTTTTCATCAAGCCAATCAAGAGTAACTTTGAAGTTTTTATCAGTTATATTTAAAACTTCATTATTTGCACTTGCATTTACTAAAACAGCGCAAAATAATGAAGCTATAATTTTTTTCAAGAATTTACTTTAAAAGAATAAATTTTTTAAGAAAATTTCTAAAAACATTAATCCAAAAATAAGTATTATTGGAGCTAAATCCATTCCACCAAAAACAGTAGGAATATATTTTCGTACCAAATTATAAGCAGGTTGTGTTAATCTATATAACATTTGAACAATTGGATTATTTGGATCTGGGTTAACCCATGTCAATAGGGCTGATATTATAATAACCCATTTATATAAAGATATAATTGTTAAAACAACAGTTAAAACTGAAGTAGTAAAAGCATCTATCATTTTGCAATTTCTCCTAAATAGTTTTTAATTAAAGGATATATTTCAGATAATAAAGGACCTTCTTTTTGTCCTGTTAGAATATATCTTAATGGTGTTGATAAAGATTTATCTTCTAAAGAAGTATTATCTTTAATATATTTTTCTAAATCTTCAAAAGTTTCAAAAAATGGTGCTTTTTTTATACACTCTTTTATTTCTAAAAACTCTTCTTCAAAGCCTTCAAGTTTGTCTTTTGAAGTAAAAACTATATCAATTTTATTTTTTAATTCTTTAATAGTGCTAACTTCATTTAAATAAATCTTAGCTAATTTACCAATATCTAAATCAGCGAAACCTAAGATTTTTGATAATCTTAATTCATCCATTGATTCAATGTGTTTTTTATTAATTTCTTTTAATTTTTCAATATCAATTAATAGTTCTTCTTTTGAAGTCTTTTCAATATCAAACCATTTAATAGCATCTTCAAGTGTAAATATCTCAGAAGGAACTTCATTCCCTAAAAGTACTAAATAATTTGCAATCGCACTAGGAAGAAAACCTTCATCAATAAAATACTTAACAGAACTGTTAATACTAGATGAAACTTTTGGAAGATGAATATAGTTTATTTCTTTATCATAAGAAAGTAAGTTTCTAATATGAACTTGCTTTGCAGTATCTTCTTCGTGTTCATTTGATCTAATAACAGTTGAAATATCCATTAGCATATCATCAATTGAGCATGCATAATTATATGTAGGTGACTTATCATGATTTAAAATTATAAAAGAATCAACATCTTTGTCAAAGCTTTTAATTCTAACTGTAAAAGGAGCATTTACTTCTAAAACTGCTTCATCAGATAGTGTTTCACAAAAACCGTCATATTTATAAGGTTTATTGTTTTTAATAGCTTCTTGTTTTAATTCTTCAAGTTTTTCATCGCCGCAAAAACATGAAAAAGCTTTTTTTTGTGTTAAAAGTTGCATTGCCATTTTTTGATGATATTTTAAAGAGTCACTTTGATGAACAGCTCTTGAGTAATCAATAGAAAACAAAGATAAAATTTCTAAGATTTCATTATCTTTTCCTTCTATATTCTTCTTTTTATTTATATCTTCAATTCTTATAACTAAATCTTCATTTAACTGCTTTGCAACTATATAGTTTAAAATAGCTAAACGAAGGTTATTTAAGCTCATACTTTCAACAGGACTTGGTGCAAATCTTAACAAACTATTTCCTTACTATTGCAAATGTTAAATTGTTTATTTCTTCATGAGAAGCAATAAATTTATTTAAATCTTCTAATTTTAAATCTTGAATTAATTCTAATTCTTTTTGAGGATAATTTTGCTCTAAACCTCTATAATAAAGAGTAAAAGCTTTATTTAGTCTTTGAGATAATACTTCATTTCTTAAAGGTTCACTACCTGTTAAAAAGTTTTTAGCAGCATCTAACTCTTCTTGAGTAACACCTTTTTTTACAAAATCTTTTACAATTTGTGTTACTAAAGTTTGTGCTTCTTTTGCACTTTCATTTTTTGTTTGTAAATACCCACTAAAGAAAGTATGTGATTTATTTATAGAAACAGAGCCATAAGCACTATAAGCAAGTCCTCTTTTTACTCTAATTTCTTCCATAAGTCTAGAACCAAAACCAGAACCACCTAAAATAAATGATGCTACTTTTGAAATATATCTTTTTTCATCTTTAGCTGTAACATTGTAAGAACTTCCAAAATAGATATAAGCTTGTTCAGTCTCTTTGATTAAAGTTTCTTCTTGTTTTTCTGATTTAAATTTAATCTCTTCTAATTCTCTTTTAATACCTGGTTTTAATGCATCTAAAACAGGTGTAATTAAAGTTTTAAACTCTTTGTAATCAAAATCTCCACCAGCAACAATAATTAAATTATTTAAGTTAATTGTATCATTGATAAAGGTCTTTATGTCTTTAAGTTTAATTTTCTCTATAGACTCAACTGTACCAGAACTTGGGTTTTGTAAAGCAGTATCTTTGAATAACACTGATTTTAATAAATTCTTAGCAGTATAATCAAAATCATTCTCTTTTCTTTTTAAAGCACCAATTTTTAATGTTTTTAATTTATTTAAAGTATCTTCACTATAGTTTGGTGATTTGATTAAATTTGTTAATAACTGTATTGATTTATTAGATACATCTTTTAAGTTTGATAACTCAATTACAAATGTTTCAAATCCATTTGAAGTGTGTAAAGAAATAGCATTCTCTTCTAGCTTTTGAGCAAAACCTGTTGAACCTAACTCTTTAGTTCCTTCATTTAATAATTGTGAAGAAAGACTTGCTAACCCACTTTTATTTCTATCTTGAATATAACCTGAGTTTTGAAAAACTAATTGTAGATTTAACGTTGGTAAACTCTTTTGTTTTTCAAAAACTACTGGTATTTTTATTCCATTTGTTTCTATATGCTTTATCGTAGCACTCATTAAACTTCCTTGTAAAATTACTAATGCAAATATATATTTTTTTAATTTTTTCATAAAAGGATTAATACCTCTCTAATATCTCATAGGCTGTATTTCTTTTTGCAGGATTTTCACCTATGTCTTTTATAAGCCTAATCATTTCTTCTTGATTCATTCTATTTGAAGCTCCTGCTGCTTTAACAACATTCTCTTCCATCATAGTACTTCCTAAATCATTTGCTCCAAAATTTAAAGCTAATTGACCAATATATGAGCCCTGAGTCACCCAAGAACTTTGCATATTTTTAAAATTATCTAAGTAAAGTCTTGAAACTGCTAATAATCGTAAGTATCTATTCGATGATTGTGGTTTAATATCTGGTATTTCTTTTAAAAGTTGCGTATTCGCACCTTGAAATGACCACATAATAAATGCTCTAAATCCACCTGATTTATCTTGTAAATCTCTTAGCATTTCCCAATGTTCAATTATCTCTTCATCTGTTTCAACTGTTCCAAACATCATTGTTGCAGTTGTTTTCATTCCAATAGAATGTGCTAATTCATGAACATTTATCCAATCTTTACTATCCATTTTATTAGGAGCAATAATATCTCTTACTCTATCACTTAAAATTTCAGCACCAGCACCTGGAATTGAGCTTAAACCTTTAGCTTGTAATCTTTTTAACACTTCTAAAATAGTGATTTTAGATACTTTTGCAATATATTTAATTTCAATTGCAGAAAAACCATGAATAGTAATTTGTGGATACTTCTCATGAATATGAGAAACTAACTCTTCATAATAATCAATTTTAAGTTTTGGATGAACTCCACCTTGAAATAAAATTTGCGTTCCACCAATTTCAAGTAATTCATCAATCTTTTGATCAATTTCATCAAATTTAAGTACATAAGAATCATCATCTCGTCCATGTCTATAAAAAGCACAGAATTTACAATCAACCCAACATACATTTGTATAGTTGATATTTCTATCAACTATAAAAGATGTAGTTTTATCAGGATGAAGCTCTAGTTTTCTTTTACTTGCTAATTCACCAAGCTCTAATAATGAAGCATTTTTAATTAAATCTAATGCTTCTTCATTTGTTATTCTTCTATTTAATAAATCCATTTTTTTAACCATTAGAAACTACTCCCTAGTGAGAATTCAAATGATGATGTATCATCATCAGCTTTTGCATCTAAAGCTTTAGCGAAGATAAGCTGTAATGGTCCTAAAGGAGAAATCCATTCTAAAACAGCACCAGTACTTGATCTTTGTGTTTCTGTAAAATCATTTTGTCCAATCATTCCATAATCATAGAATAAAGCCCATCTCATTTTAGCATTTGGAATTAAAGGGAAACTCATTTCAACAGAGTTTGCCCATAAGTATTTTGATGGGTCAACAACATCACCATCTGAATTTGTAGGGAAGGCATAAGATGAGAATCCTCTTAAACTTTTTGTTCCACCAAGATATAGTGAATCACCTTGATTAATTTGTCCATTATCAACTAAAACACTAACTTTTGTTCTAAATCTAAAAATCCAATCTAATTCTGCGTAGTCATTTAAACTATTAAAGTATTTAAAGTATGAAGTAGATTTTAAGTATTTTGAATCTCCACCAACACCTGCGTATTGTAAAGAAGTTCCAATTTTCATTCCTTCTCTTGGTAATTGATAATTATCTGTATTATCAAAATTTATATAAGGAACTAAAGAACTAGAGATATAATCAGTATCTTCATAAGGATTAGTACCTGTATAAGCACTTGTATCATACTCATAATCTTCACTAATAAAATCTAATTTATATCTAATACCAGCTCTTAAATTTCTTACAATTTCTCGACCAACACCAACAGAAAAACCTTTTGTAGATTTATCTAAATCATAAACACTTCTACTAATTTCACTCTCACTATTATGTGCTTCAATATCTCCACTGAACTTACTATCATTAATAGCAGGATTACTTAAACTTAATGTAAAATCACTTTTATTAGCAGATAAATCAGCACTTAGTCCAACACTTAAACCAGAACCGAATATATTTGAATCTTTTACAGAACCATTAACCATAAATTTATCATATGAACCATATCCACCACCAACAGTTAAAGCTCCTGTTGCTGCTTCAACTACATTTACTAAAATATCAATTTTATCTTCTGATACTCTTTTTTGTTCAATGTTTACTTTTTCAAAATATGAAGATCTTCCTAATTTTGATTTTGAATCATTTAAATCAGTTTGGTTAAATAATTCTCCTGGAGCTAAATAAATATCTCGTCTAATAACTCTATCTAGTGTTCTAGAGTTTCCAGAAATTTTAACATCATTAATATAAACTTTTTTACCTGGAATTACATTAAATACAACATCAACTTTTGAGTTTTCAGTGTCTTTTTTAACATCAAATCTAACTTGTGCAAAAGCATAACCTTTGTTTGCAACTTGTGTTTTAATATAGTTTTGATCTTTTCTTAATTTTTTAATATTAAAAGTATTTCCAATAATTAAGTCTAACTCTGGATAAATATCTTTAGGATCAACTATTGTTGAATCTACATAAATTTTAATATCATTTGTATAGTATTTAGTACCTTCTTTAATAAAAAAGTCTAAATTTGCTTGATTTGAAGCAAAATCAATATTTAAAAATGGTTCTTTAACTTGTGCATCAAGATAACCCTTTTCAAAATATAATTCATTAATTCTTCTTGCATCGTATTTTAATTGATCAATTTTAACTTCACCATCATTTTGACCAAACCACCATGAAGCAAATTCAACTTCTTTGTTTGCTGAAACATTATCAAAATCATCTTGGTCTAGTTCGTTTGAACCATAATAGTTAGCTTTTTTGATGATGATTTCATCACCTTTATTTACATTAAATGTAAGTTTTAAAGAGTGTTCATTTAATGTTTCAATTTCAGTTTCAACTACTGAGTTAATATATCCTTCTTCTTCAAGCATATTTAGCAAAATCTTCTTTGCGTCTTTTACTCTTTTTTCAGTATACATTGACCCTTTTTTAAGTTTAATCATTGTTTTTAATGATTCTATATCATCAGTTCTTGATTTATAACCTTGTATATCTATATTGGCTATAGAAGGCTTTTCTTTAAAGTTTAATTGTAATTTTCCATTATCGTTAATGGCAACTATATCGTCAAAATAGCCAAATTTATAAAACTCTTTTATTGCATTATTTATTTTGTCATTGTTAAATTCATCACCAACTTTTATGTCTAGTGTTTCATTTACTATTTTAGAAGATATCTTATTTAAATTATTATATTCTATAGATTGTATTGTATCTGCGCATAGTGCTGTTGCACAAGCTAAAGAAAAAAGCATTATTTGATTTTTCACAACTTTCCTTAATTTCATAATTAGACAATAATATATCTAAATTCACTTTATATAAATATTAAGATATAATCACAAAATTAATTTACAAAAAAGGTGCTGTGTTGAATATAGGAATAGTTGGTTTAGGACTTATGGGTGGTTCTTTAGCAAAGGCTGTTAAAAAATATGGAATTGCTAAAAAAGTATATGGATATGCTAGAAGTGAAAAATCAAAAAAAGAGATTTTAGAATTAAATTTAGTAGATGAATTAGTTGATATTCAAAGATTAAAAGATGAGTGTGATTTGATTGTATTAGCAATACCTGTTGATAATATCATTTCATTTTTACCAAATTTACTTGATATTGATAAAAATACTACAATAATGGATTTAGGTTCAACAAAAGAGTTTATAGTAAAAAATATTCCTAATGAAATTAGATCAAATTTTGTTGCAGCTCATCCTATGTGTGGATCTGAAAAGTTTGGACCAAAAGCCTCTATGGATAATTTGTATGAAGGTAAAACTGTAGTTTTATGTGATTTGGAAGCAAATGATGAATTACATAAAAATAGAGCTATAAAAGTATTTCAAGATATTGGAATGAGACTTGTTTTTATGAACTCACATAATCATGATGTTCATGCTTGTTACATGTCACATCTTCCACATGCTATTTCATATTCACTTGCAAATACAGTAATGAATCATGAAGACCCTAAATCAATTATTGCTCTTGCTGCTGGGGGATTTACAGATATGAGTAGAATAGCAAAATCTAGTCCAAATATGTGGACAGATATTTTTAAACAAAATAGAGAAAATTTATTAAATTCAATTGATTTATTTGAAGACCATATGAAAAAAGTTAGACAAATGGTTGAAGATGAAGAGTATGAAAAGTTAGAAGAATGGATGAAAAAAGCTAATACTTTACATGAAATACTTTAGGTATTTCATGTTTTCATATTTTTATGTCTTAAAAATTGCTTCTTGAACTTTTATAGCTTGCTTATGTTCATAAACGTCATGACATCTAATAATTGAAGCACCATTTTTAATAGCTTCTAAATGTATTGCTATTGTACCTGCTAATCTATCTTCAACTTTTGAAGGACTAATTAAATCAATCATAGATTTTCTGCTTGCACCTATTAAAAGTTCACAATCAAAATGTTTAAAGTATTCTAAGTTTTTTAAAAGTAATAAGTTATGCTCTAATGTTTTTCCAAAACCAATTCCAACATCTAAAATTATGTCTTTATTTTTAATTCCAAAGCTATTTGCTTTTTGAATTTGTTTTTTAAAAAAATTGTCAATGTCCAAGACTACATCATTATATTCAGGTTTATCTTGCATATTTGAAGGCTTATTTTGCATATGCATTATTACAACTTTTGCAGCATATTTTGATACAAGGGAGCAAACTTCATCATTTTGTAAACCTGTTATATCATTTACAATTGTAAAACCCTTATTTAAAACAAAATCTATTACTAAAGGAGAATAAGAATCAATGGAAAAATCTACTTTTTCAAAGTATTTTTCCTTATAAATAATTTCAACAATATTTTTTAATCGTTCTAATTCTACTTTTTCATCAACTGCTATACTTCCAGGTTTACTTGAAACTGCACCAATATCAATAATATTAGCACCATTTTCAATCATTAACTCAATTTTAGAAGCAGTTTGTTTGTAATCAAATCTACTGCTTTTAAAAAATGAATCTTCATTGGCATTTAAAACACCCATTATTTTTGTTTTGTATGTTTTCATTTATAGTTCTTATTTTTTAGTATTTGATAGTGATAAAAGTAGGGTAGTTAAAATATTTATAGGTCTTGAGTTTAACTCAAGAAGTTTTGAACTTTTAGAAAATAAATCTAATTGTTTTTCATCAAGCTTTATTTTTTGTTTATTTACTTTTAATAAAATTGATTCAATAACAGCTTTTGCATCTTTTTTTGATATTTTTTGATTCTCTTTTAAATATGAGTAAATATCTTTTAAATCAAGTTTTGAAATATCAAGTGAAATTTCATCTTTTAAAGATGATGTTTTTAAATACTTAAATGGCATTCTAGAATAAATTGTTGGTAAAATTGAAGACTTTGAATTTGTAAGAATAATAAATATCACATTTTTAGGAGGTTCTTCCAAGACTTTTAATAAAGAGTTTTGTGCTTCTTTTCTAAAAGTACTTCCACAAAGAAAAATATATTTATCTTCATTTGAAGCAATATATGCTTCTTTAATAGCTTGATTAGCTTGTAGAATCTGAAACTCTTCTTTTTCTTCATTTTTAATTATTCTAATATTATGAGGAGAATAAAAAGGTAATAATTCATTTAATGTTTGAGTTATATCATTAACTATTAAAATAGTTGAGTTATTAATCTTTTTATCAATCATATTAATTTTCTACGTTTACTTCTGCAAAAAGAGCTGAGCTTACAGTTTTATTATATAGTCTAAACATTTGTAATAATTTCATATCTAAAGCTTCATCACTAGATCTAAGATTAAAGGCATCTTGCTGTTCTTCATCAAAAAGCCAAAGAAAAGAGTTTTTTGAAACTTTTGGAATAACAGCTCTTACATCTTGACTTCGGCCAATATACCAAAAACAATATCCATTTGGAAAAGATATATTTAACATATCTTTTATATATGAAATATCATCATCTGATTTAATATTATCCATGTATTTGTAAAAAGATTTAAAATCATAAAAAGGTAGAAATGGTCTATTTAATTTTGGTGAATTAATATTTGATAAAACATATTCTAAAAACCATTCTCTATCTTTATCAGTTAATACAATTACAGATGCACCTTTTTCTAATAAATTTACGATATTTTTAGATACTAAAGGTGTCCATTCATATTTTTTTTCTTCTAACCAAGGAGAGATTAGTCTATCTTCCCTAATTACATCAACTGTCCAGTTTAAAAATTCTTGCACGCTTATTTATCCAGATTATAAGCTTCGTGTAATGCTCTTACTGCTAATTCAGCATATTTTTCTTCTATAATCATTGATATTTTGATTTCTGAAGTTGAAATAATTCTAATATTAATATTCTCTGTTGCTAATGCAGAAAAAGCTTTTGATGCGACACCTGTATGAGATTTCATTCCAACACCAACAATTGAAACTTTACAAATATTTTCATTGTAATCAATATTTTTAGATTGACTTTTGAATTTTTCCATTACGCTTTTACATAATGTAAAATCAGTTGTAGGAATAGTAAAATCTAAATCAGTTGTACCATCAAGTCCTCTTGTTTGAACTATCATATCAACATTAATATCAGCATCAGCTAATGATGTAAAGATTGATGCAGCAATGCCAGGCTTATCAGTTACTCCGTACATACCAACTCTTATTTGATTTCTATCTAATGCGATTCCACTTACAACTGGTTTTTCCATAATATTCTCTTCCTTTGTTATTAACGTACCTTCAACTTCTGGAGTGAAGCTAGATCTTGATACTAAATTTACATTTAATTTCTTAGCCATTTCCACTGATCTATTTTGTAAAACTTTTGCTCCTAAAGAAGCTAATTCTAACATTTCATCATAAGAAATTTTTTCTAGTTTTTTTGCTTTTGGTTCAATTCTTGGATCTGTTGTGTAAATTCCATCAACGTCTGTATATATTTCACAAATATCAGCTTGTATAGCGCCTGCAATTGCAACAGCAGATAAATCACTTCCACCACGTCCAAGTGTTGAAACTCTATTCGTATTAATTGTAACACCTTGAAAACCTGCAACAATTACAGTTTTACCTTCACTAATAGCATTTTTAAGATTTGTAGTATCAATATCTTCTATTCTTGCTTTTGTATGAGCTTCATCTGTAATAATTCCAGCTTCTCTACCACTCATTGAAGTTGTTTTATAACCTTGTTCATTTAAAGCAATTGATAATAGTGCTGAAGTAACTCGCTCACCTGAACTTAA
The DNA here is from genome assembly GCF_003711085.1 of Arcobacter peruensis. Lineage (NCBI taxonomy): Bacteria > Pseudomonadati > Campylobacterota > Epsilonproteobacteria > Campylobacterales > Arcobacteraceae > Arcobacter > Arcobacter peruensis. The sequence continues at coordinate 568,377 of NZ_CP032363.1, read as the reverse complement.
TAACATATCCATTTCAGTAGGATTTGCTTCTTTTGAAAAACTTTCCGCATATTCAATTAATTTATTAGTCTCACCACTCATTGCAGAAACTACAGCAATAACATCATGACCTTCATCTTTAATTTTCTTTATAATATTTGCTACATTTTGGATTCTCTCAAGTGTTCCTACACTTGTTCCACCAAATTTTAATACTTTTAACATTTATTCATCAATCCTTTTTAAATATAACCTTCACTTTTAAAATATTTTATAACTTGTTTGTATACTGTTCTTTTAAAGAAAGTTATATAATCATAAATATTTTTTGTTGGTACAAACTTGAATTCACTGAATTCTGGTATTTCAGTTTCAATATTTATTTTTGCACCTTTTTTTAACTTTACTAAATAATATTTTTGTATTTGTCCATCATACGGTTGCATCTTCTTTGCAATTGCTGGAGGGAAATCATAAGAAACCCATTTTGGATATTCTGCAATAATTTCCACATCTCCTGTTCCAATTTCTTCTTCAAGCTCTCTATACAAAGCTTCCTTAGGTGTTTCACCTTCGTCAATTCCACCTTGTGGAAATTGCCATGCATTATCTACATCTGTTCGTGAAGCAATAAATATTTCACATGTATGTGGGTATTTAGCTGATAGTACAATCGCTGCTACATTAGGTCTGTAATTTTTGGTATTATCTTTTGTGATTTCATTTTTATCAGTCATAAATATATTTTCCCTTATAATTAGCCAAAGATTTTACAAAAAATAGGATTAAAAATTGCTTTTATACATACATATACCTTTTTGTGACAGTAAATGTTTTTACTGCGCATTCAATTCATATACAGATAAGTTTCATTTAAAACAAGAGTATATGAAAGCTTTAAAATTACAATTAAAAACAGAATTAAATAATTATGTAAAAAAACATAATAAAAAAATAGAAACAGTTTTTATAGGTGGTGGAACACCATCATGCATCAAACATCATGAATATAAAGAAGTATTTGAAATATTCAAACCTTACTTAATTGAAGGTGCTGAAATCACAACAGAAGCAAACCCAAATTCTGCCTCATATGAGTGGTTAGAAAATATGTACAATTATGGAGTAACAAGAGTTAGTTTTGGAGTACAAAGTTTTAATAATGATAAACTAAAGTTCTTAGGTCGTTCGCATAACAATAAAAGTGCTTTAAAAGCTATACAAAATGCAAATAGTATTGGTTTTAATGGTATTAACTGTGATATAATCTATGGAGTTCAAGGAGATACATTAGAAAGTATGAAAGAAGATTTTAAACAAGCTTTTGAACTTCCTATTACACACCTAAGTGCTTATTCTTTAACTATTGAAGAAGGTACAAAGTTCTTTGATAGATCTTCAGTAAAAATTGATGACGAAGAGCTTTCTTATGAAATATTTGATTTTATTAATGAACATGGTTTTAAGCAATATGAAATATCAAATTTTGCAAAAGAAAAAAAATATGAATCAAAACATAATTATGGATATTGGGAACATAAAGAATATTTAGGAATAGGTGCAGGTGCTGTTGGTTATGTTGATAATCAAAGATATTATCCTATAAAAAGCATTGAAGAATATATAAAAAATCCATTCAATATGGAGTATGAACCAATAAGCCAAGAAGATATAAAAACAGAAAAAATACTACTAGGATTTAGATGCTCAAATGGTGTTGAATTATCACTTTTTACACAAGATGAGTTAGAAAAAGTAGAACATTTAGTACAAGAAGACAAAGTTTTAATACAAAATAATAGAATTTATAATAAAAACTTTTTATTATCTGATGAATTAGCTTTATATATATTAGGATAAATGTTAATTCATAATAGTTTAACTATAATAACAAGTTTAAAAAAGGTTTAATAATAAATGACAATAAAAGATACAGTTAGAAAATATGCAAATGATTTAAAGTTTGTAACTCATATTCCAGCTAAAGAAGTTGAAATATTAATGATGTATTTATTAGATAAAAATACTATCTGGTTACATATGAATTATAATAAGCAGTTTGATAAAGAACAAGAACTAGCAAAACTTGTAAAAAAAAGAGGCCAAGATTATCCTATAGAGTATTTAACAAACAAAGCTTCATTTTATGGTGAGACTTTTATTGTAAAAGAGGGTGTTTTAATACCAAGACCAGAAACAGAACTATTAATAGACAATGCACTTGAAATATTAAAAGATAAAAAAGAAACAATAAATGTTCTTGAAATTGGTACTGGTTCAGGAATAATATCTGTGATGTTAGCTTTATTAATAAAAGATATAAACATAATTGCAATAGATATAAACGAAAAAGCGCTAGAATTAGCAAAACAAAACGCAATAAAACATAATGTTGACGATAAAATAGAATTTAGGTTAAGTAATTTATATGAAAATATAAATGAAACGAATATAGATTTAACTATTTCAAACCCTCCTTATATTGCAAATAATTATGACTTGCCTAAAAATGTAGCTTATGAACCGTCAAATGCTTTATTTGGTGGAAATATTGGTGATGAGTTATTAAAAGATATAATAAAACAAACAAATGAACGAAATATCGAATATTTACTTTGTGAAATGGGTTATGATCAAAAAAATCCATTGTCGCAGTATTTAGAAGAGTTTAATACAAAAAGTTTTACTTTCTATCAAGACTATGAAAAGTTTGATAGAGGATTTACAATACAATTTAAAAAATAAAAAAGGATTATATAAAATGTTTAAAGAATTTAATTTAGAAAAGTTAACTGATTCAAAAGTATTATTAGAAAAGCTTTTAGATCAATCAAAAAATGAAATATTAGAATTAATGGAAATAGAAAATAAAACTTATGAAAATTTTGTTATGCCATATCAAGAAATAGGGGAGAGTATTAACAATTTTGTTACTCCTATATTTCATATAGATTCTGTTAAAAATTCAGAAACTACAGGAAAAGTTTATGAAGAATGTCTTCCAGTTTTATCAAAATATGAAACTTGGATATCTCAAAATGATGATGTTTTTAAGGCTTTAAAAGATATACAGTCTAACTGTAAAACTACTTTAAATGATATACAAAATAAAGTATTAGAAAATGAAATAAGAGACTTCAAACTTTCAGGTTCACATTTAGATGATGCAAAGAAAAAAAGATTAGAAGATATAAATTTAACTCTTAGTGAGTTATCTCATAAGTTCTCACAAAATCTTTTAAATGCAACTAATAGTTTTGAAATGATTGTAGAAGATAAAGATGATGTAAAAGAAATACCTAGCTCTGATTTAGAATTAGCAGTATTCGAAGAAGATGGAAAGACTAAATATAAATTTACTTTACAATTTCCTTCTTATATGGCTTATATGACTTATGGAACATCAAGAGAAAAAAGAGAAGAACTTTATAAAGCTTTTTGTACAAGAGCACCTGAGAATGGAAAGATAATTGAACAAATATTAACTTTAAAAAATGAAAAAGTAAAAATATTAGGATTTAACTCTTATTCTGAATACTCTTTAGAGACAAAAATGGCTTCAAAAGAAGAAGAAGTAGTTTCGTTCTTAGAAGAATTAGGTCACAAGGGTAAGAAAAAAGCAGGTGAAGAGCTGAATGAAATTAAAGAACTAGCATTAAAAGATGGTGTAAGTGATTTTAGATCTTCTGATATGTCTTATTATTCTGAAAAACTAAAGAAAGCTAAATATGATTTAGATGAAGAGTATTATAGACCTTATTTTGAGCAAACATCTGTATTAGATGGTTTCTTTGATTTTTTACATCAAATGTTTGATGTAAAATTTGTTCAAGTTGATACTAAAGCATGGGATGAGAAAGTAAAAGTATATGATCTTTTAACGAATGAAAAACAAACTGCACGAATTTATATAGATTTAGAAGCTAGAAAAGATAAAAGAGGTGGAGCTTGGATGAATAGCTGGCATTCACACTATTCTAATAGTAAAGGCGAAGAACAACTTCCTACAGCTTTTATTGTTTGTAATTTCCCTCAGTCAACTGAAACTACACCATCTTTATTAAGACATTCTGATGTTGTTACACTATTTCATGAAATGGGACATGCCTTACATCATTTATTAAGTGATATAAAAGAACCTTATGTAAGTGGTATTTCTGGAGTTGCTTGGGATACAGTTGAGTTTCCATCACAGTTTTTAGAATACTTTTCTTATGATAAAGAAGTGTTAAAACTTTTTGCTAAACATTACAAGACTAAAGAGGTTCTAGATGATGAAGCTATTGAAAAGATTATCAAAGCTAAGAACTTCCAATCATCGCTTGCACTTGTACGACAAATAGAATTAGCTTTGTTTGACTTTAAACTATATCAAGACTTATACAAAACTGAAGAAGAAGTGCAAAATGTACTAGATAAAGTAAGAGCAGAATTTTCACCAATGATTCCACCTTCATATAACAAATTCCAAAATGGATTTTCTCATATTTTTGCAGGTGGATATGCAGCTGGATATTACTCATACAAGTGGGCTGAAGTACTAAGTGCCGATGCATTTTATATGTTTATTGATTCAAAAAATATTTTCAATAAAGAGCTTGCTTTAAAATATAAAGAAACTATATTATCTAAAGGTGGATCAAAAAATATGGATGAATTATTCTATAATTTTGCACAAAGAAAGCCAAGTGTTGATTCTTTATTAAAAATTGATGGAATTATTAGCTAAATTTTGTAATAATAACGAACTAATAATAATATCAACAAGGATTAAATACAAATGACAAATGCAGAAACAATTTCAAAACTAAACAATGCTTTAAATACACTAATTAAAGCTTATGAAGAACTTGAATTAAAAAATACTAAATTAGAGACAAAGATAACTGAACTAGAAGATGAAATTCTTGATCTTGAAACAGTTAAAGAAGATTTAGAATTAAATGTAAACGACTTTAAAACTAATACAGAAGAAGATAATTCTAATATTTCTTCAATGTTAGGAAAAATTGAAGGTTTACTAAATAAAAAAGTATCAAATAATGATATTACAAATGATTCATCAAGCACTAGTGAAGAAAAGAAAACTGTAGAAGACTCAGATAAAGAAGAAAGCAAAGAAGAAAAGAAAGAAGATGAACCTTTAGGTGGTTTATATAATTCAAATAATAAAACTTCTCAAAATGATGTAAGTAGTAATAAAGAAGAAAAAAACGAAGAAAAACAAGAAGATAATAAAATCGATTTAAATAGAATGGCTTCACTATTAAATGGATTTAATAATTAAAAAAGAGAATAATGATTACATTATTAAATAAAATATCTTTGTATAATACTTTTGGTGTTGATAATTTTAACTCAATAGAAGGTGCTATTAATAATATGGCACCTTCAATGGTAGAGTACTATTTATCGGACTTAAGCCAAGGTGCAGAAGATATATATTTAAACAAAAGAGAGATAGAAAATAGTCTTTTTATAGGGGATTATAGTTTATACATAGATTATAATGATAATATCTATTTAGAATTAGACAACATTGAAAACTCATCTTATGAAACTGCCTCTTTTTGGTAAAAAATAATATCCTTAATCCATTAAATTAGTAGTTGCTCTTAACCTATCTTTATCAAAGTGTGTATATATTCTAGATGTATTTATATCTGCATGTCCTAGTGCTTCTTGTACTAAAATTAAATCATGATGTTTTTGATATAATAAAGTTGCAAATGAGTGTCTTAACATATGAGCACCATTTTTTTCTTTTCTAATTCCTGCACTTATTAATATATTTTCAACTGTTCTACTTACATAACTTTGTGTTAATCTATTTCCTTTTTGATTACATACTAATAAGTCATCATTACAAACACGCATATCGAGCCAATTATTTAAATCATTTTCTATAATTGAGGCTTTAATCATTACAACTCGTGGTTTATTTCCTTTTCCTCTAATTTGAAGTAAATAAACATCATCTTCTTTAAACATGTCTTTTAATTTTAAATTTAACATCTCAGATACACGAATACCTGTATAAATTATCATTTTGATGATAAGTCTGTTTCTATATGATGTTTTATCACTAAATTCATACTCATTAATAGCTGTTAAAAATCTATTAATTTCATCTTTATTCATAAAAGAGGGTAGTTTTGAACCAGAATTTCCTTTTAATCCTCCCCAATTTTTTAGCTCAATTTTAAACATATATGAATTACCATCTGTATTTTCATTTTGTTTATCAATATAAGTAAAAAGTCCAAGTAGGGCAATTCTATGATTTTTCTTTGATGCATCTGATAGACCACTTGTTGAACTTGCTAAAAAATCACTCAAGAGTTCTTCATCAATTTCTTTCATTGAAGCTAAACCTAAATTATTTAGAAAATTAAAAAGTTTTACTAAGGGATTAAAATATGTGTTAATTCCTGATAAACCAATGTTTCTTGCATCTTTCACTAATAATGTAAGTTCATTAATATTATTTGTACCAACAACTAATTTTTGTATTATAAGTGCTAGTTTTTCTTTATCATTAACTTGTCTATTTGATAGTGTAGTTAATTTATACCTTATAAAACGTTCTATCCAAAACAATAGTGTTCTATCAAAAGTATTAGAAAAGTCTAAATCATATCTCATTTATAGCCTTTAAAAGTTTATATAAATACTATTATACTTTAATAAGTTTAATTTAGTCTTGAAAACTATAATTTTCAAACTAAATTATACATTACAAAATAGTCTTCTATTTTCTCTTTCCCTTAGAATAATCTATAATATACTCAGCTATATCATTTAAATGAATGATGTCTTTTATTGCACCTGCTTTAATTGCTTTTGCTGGCATTCCAAATACAACACAAGATTCTTCATTTTGTGCAAGAGTATAAACATTATTATCATACATATCTTTCATTGCAATCATTCCATCATCACCCATACCAGTCATAATAACAGCCATTGCAGATGAACCAATTACATTGTTAACTGATCGAAATAATATATCTACGCTTGGTTTATGTTGGCTAACTTTTTTTGTGTCTAGTAATTTAGTTTTATACCCTAATCCACTTTTTTCAATACTTAAGTGCATATTTCCAGGAGCTAAATAAGCATGACCTTTTTCTAAAAGCATTCCATCTTTTGCTTCCTGAACATTTACTTCTGAGTTATCGTTTAATCTATGCGCAAATGAATTTGAAAACCCATAAGGGATGTGTTGAGTAATTAAAATAGGAGGTAAAGAAGAAGGAAGTTTCATAAATACTTTTAATAAAGCTTCAACACCACCTGTTGAAGAACCTATTGCAATTAGCTTATTTCCATTACCTCTAATTGGTTTAGATGACATTACTTCATCTGGATGAATTTTATATTCTATTTCTTTATTATTAGTTTTTTTGACAATCAATGCTTTAGGTTTTTTTAAAGTATATCTTTTAAGTAAAAATGTTAAATTTAATAAGGTGTCTTTTATTCTATGTTGGAAAGATTGCATAGATTCACCATTTTCAGGTTTAGGAATAAAACCAACAGCTCCATCATCAAAAATATCATTACCTCTTACACCCTCACCTGACACAACAACAGCAGGCATAGGGTGGAGTCTCATTAAGTTTCTTAAGAAAGTTACTCCATCCATTTTAGGCATATTTATATCAATAGTAACTAAATCAGGTTCATATTGTTTAATTTTTTCTCTTGCATCATAGGCATCTACAGCCATTGATATAACTTCAAATTCTTCAATATCATTAATCATATCTTTAATAATTCTTCTCATTGAAGCAGAATCATCAATAACTAAAACTGTATACACTTATATAGCCACCCTATTTATAAATCTCTAATTTTTTAGAAAAGTTCAATTTCCATTTCTGGTTCTTGTTTTTCTTCCATTCCAAATAAGTCAACAGCACCAACATATTCTTTGATAACAGGAGCTTTTGTAATCTCTTTTTGTAATGATTTCTCTTCAGATGCAATTTTACTATCTGTTTCACTTTTTTGAGTTACTTTAATAAAAGTTTCAAATTCATTTGCTAATAAAATCAACCTACCATGTTCACCACGTGTATGTTCACTAACTAATTGAAAACCTTCTGATTTACAAAAATCTTTAGCAAACTCTACATTTCTATGCCCTATTGACTGTGATGACATATTAAGTTGCATGATATCAGCACCACCTGATATTTTTGCAACCATATTATTTTTATTACAGCCTAGTTTATACATTTCATTAAGCATTGCTTCAACAGAATAAAGACCATATTTCATATCATCATTACTATTATTTGTTGCCGGAAGTAAAAAATGGTTCATTCCTTTTATTTTACTTACTTTATCAAAAAACATAATGGCTACACATGAGCCTAATAATGTTTTAAAAGCAATTTCTTCAACATCATTACCAACAGCAAATTCTCCACCAATTACAGTGTGTGTTGATAGACCTTTAGTTTTTTGTGTAAATCTTATAGAAGACGTTTTTTCAATACTTCCATCTTTATGTCCAATAATAATCAAAAGATTTCCTTTTCTTTTATAAAAATATTTTGCCCTACTCTTTTTACATAATTAACTAGATCTTGTGGGTTTTCTGAATGACCTAAATACAAAGTACCACCAATCTTTAGGTGTGAAAAAAGTTTTTTTAATATTTTATTTTGATCCTCTGATGAAAAATATATTAATACGTTTCTACAAAAAACAATATCAAATTGATTTTTCGAAAAAGGATAAGAAGAGTCATTTAAATTCATAACTTGAAAAGAAATCATTTTCTTTAACTCATCTTTAACTTTTATAAGTATCTCTTCACCAGATAAATTCTTTTGAACTCTTTTTTTGAAATATTTAGGAGGTTTTATCCAAGAAGGAAACTCTTTTGATGATTTAGAATATCTATAAACCCCATTTGCTGCATATTGTAATACGTTTGTATCTATATCTGTAGCAATTATTGAAGCATTTAATCTTTTTCCTAATTCTTCTTGAGTTTCTAAGAGTGTCATTGCCATTGAATAAGGTTCTTCTCCTGTAGAAGAAGCAGAGCAATACATACTAATATTATTTCCAGATTTCACTAGTTCTGGTATGGCTCTATTTTTTAAATCTAAAAAATGAAAATCTTCTCTGAAAAAGTGAGTTTTATTTGTAGTAAAAGAGTTAATAAAATCAGTAACATACGAACCTTCTTCAATTAATTGAAGAAGTTCCATAATATCACCTTTAAATTTACTATCTCTTTTTAGTTTCTCTATTCTATTAGAGATCATGATATCTTTATTATCTGCTAGAGTTATACCAGTTAATCCATAAAGAAGTTTTTTTACTTTATTGTGAATATCATCTGTAGTGTAATTCATTTATGATGCTTTTCTTGCCTTATTCATATTCTTCTCAATATTTATTTGTGCATTTATAATACCAACAACATCTAAAATCAAGCCAATACTACCATCACCTCTTACTGTTGCAGCACCAATACCTTCAACAGATCTAAAGTTTTTATCAAGTGGTTTTACAACAACTTGATGTTGATTTAAGAATTCATCAATTGACAATGCAACTTTTGTATTCCCAGATTTAACAACAATTAACATTCCATCTTCTAAGTTTTCAAAACTATTCTTTAGTCCAAATAACTGATGAATTCTCACAACTGGAATGAATTCTTCTCTTAACATTAGTAGATCTTGTGTTCCGTCACCAATTTTTTTAATCATATCAGATGTTGGTTGTAATGACTCAACAATTGATGATAGTGGTAAAATATATTTTTGATCACTAACTGCAATATCTAAACCATCAAGAATTGCAAGAGTTAAAGGTAACATAATTGTTAAAATCGTACCCTGCCCTAAAGTTGTATCTAATTTTAGATCTCCACCTAGTTTTTGTATATTTGTTTTAACAACATCCATACCAACACCACGACCCGAAATTTCAGAAATTTGATCAGCAGTTGAAACACCTGCTCCAAATACAAGCATAGCTTTTTCGTTAAGACTCATTGTATTGTATTGATTTTCATCAATTTGTCCTTGATCAAGTGCTTTTAAGGCAACTTTCTCAGAATCAATTCCTCTTCCATCATCTTCAATTGTAATAATCATTTGACCATTAGCTTGTTCTGCTGAGATAATAATTGAACCAACGTCAGTTTTTCCAGATGATTCTCTTTCTTCTGGAGTTTCTAAACCATGGTCAAGTGAATTTCTAATAATATGCATTAAAGGATCAGTTAATCCTTCAATCATTGCTTTATCAATTTCAACATTATCACCAAAATGTTTGAACTCTACTTTCTTGCCAAGTTTTTTAGAAATATCTCTTACAACTTTTGGGAATTTTGAATAAATAGATTCCATAGGTACCATACGAATACTCATAATTGAATCTTGCATATCTCTAATATGTCTTTCTAAAAGTTCTAATCTCTCAAGTACAGAATTTCTAGTTTTTGTATCATCAATTGTTGAAGAAAATTGTGTAAGCATTGCATTTGTAATAACTAAATCTCCAACATTATTCATAAGTAAATCAATTTTATCTAGATTAACTCTAATATTGTTATTTGTTGATGCTTTTTTAGTTGGTTTTTCTTTAATTTCTTTACTAGCTCTTGCAACTGGTTTTTGTTCAGTTTTAACTACATCATTAGATGTAACTACATTAGCTTCTTCTTTATTTTCAGTTTCTTGAATATTATTACTTTCCATAACAGCATCAGGTGTTAATGAAGGAACGTCGTCAAAGAATCCAAAATTTTCTTTTTCTTCTTGATTTAAAGGAGTATCTTTATAATTATTTGATGCATTTTCTAATGCTTCATCATAAAAACCAAAGTTTTTTTGATCCTCATCTACATCATCAGCAAAAATTCCATAAGATTTACTTCCAATTTGATCATTTAAATCATCATCAAAAAAACCGAAATTATCATCATCTGATACTTCAATTTCTTTTTTAACAGGTTCAGGTGTTGAGACAACAGGTACTACAACTTCAGGTTCTTCTTTTTTTACAGCTGTTCCATTTGTATATGCACGAATCTCAACTAATAAGCTAGACGTCATTTCTGTAAAAGTTTCTTTTGTTAAATCTTCTGCAACTTCAAGATCTAAAATCTCTTTCATTACATCTAAACCATCAATTAAAGTTCCAGCCATTTCAGGAATAAACTCAATTTGATGATTTCTTAATTTATCCATCATATTTTCTACATCATGAGTGAATTCAGCAAAAAGTTTTAACTCAACTGATGCACCACTACCTTTTAAGGTATGCACATCTCTAAATAATTGTCCCATTTCATCGTCTGTTAAAGAACCATTATTTTCTGCTTCTAAAAGTACATTATCTGCTGATTCAAAAAGTTCTTCAGCTTCTTCTAAAAACATTTCTCTATATTTTGAAATATCAAATGACATCTTAGATCCTTTTATTATCTACTTAAAACGATATTTACCGCTTTTAACAATTGATCAGGAACAAAAGGCTTAACTATCCAACCAGTAGCTCCAGCAGCTTTACCTTTAGTTTTCATTTCATCACTTCTTTCAGTTGTTAGTACTAAAATAGGTTTTTTAGAATATTTTGGTATTTTTCGAAGTTCGCCAATAAGTGTAAGTCCATCCATATTTGGCATATTTACGTCAGTTATTATTAAGTCAAAATCAGCGCTATTAGCTTTTGCTAAACCATCTACTCCATCAACTGCCTCAGTTACATCTGTGTAACCACCTTCATTTAATGCATAATTTAACATATCTCTTAGCATTGTAGAATCATCTACGATTAAAAGCTTCGCCATATCTAGTACCCCTTACCTTGTATATTAAAAAGTTATTAATCTATACTAACGTAAGAAGTATTAAACTAGGGTTAATTATTAAATTGAATTAGAAGCTAATTCAATTCTGTCTTTTGTAACTTTAAGTACTTTTATTTCTACTTCATCTGCAACACTTAAAACATCAGCAACATTTTTTACTCTTTGTTTAGATATTTTAGAAATATGAAGTAGTCCTTCTCCACCTTTTGGTAGGGCAACAAAAGCACCAAAGTCAACAATTCTTTCTACTTTACCCATTACAACGTCATCCACTTTATAAAGTTTTTCAAAATCTAAATCTTTTGAATGTGGTTTTCTAGAAACTGCATTGTTTGAAATTGTTTTAATATGTTCACAAGCATCTAATACATTTTGCTTATTATTTCCACTTACTTTAACATTTCCACTATCTCTATCTAAGTCAATTCCTACTGAGAATTTCTCAATTATTTCTTTAATTGTTGAACCAGCTTTTCCAATAACAACCATTATTTTACTAGGATCAATTGCAAATTGTTCAATTAATGGTAAAGCCTCACTTGGAATAATCTCTGCTGCTGCTGTTTCCATAAGACCTAAAATATGTTCTCGTCCTTCTTTTGCTTGTAATAATGCTTCTTCTAAAACACTTAACTCAATTCCACCAAGTTTAATATCCATTTGTAAAGCAGTAATACCTTTTGCTGTACCTGCAACTTTAAAGTCCATATCACCATCATGATCTTCAAGTCCCATAATGTCAGTTAGTACAGAATATTTACCATCTTCAACAACCATACCCATTGCAACACCAGCAACTAAATCAGAAATTGGAACGCCAGCTGCTTTAAGTGCTAAAGAACCACCACATACTGTTGCCATTGATGAAGAACCATTTGATTCTAAAATTTCTGATACTAATCTTACTGTTTCAGAATAATCGTTATCAATAGTTGGTTCTAAGGCTTTCTTACCTAAATTACCATGACCTAATTCTCTTCTTCCTACTCCAAACATTGGTTTAGCTTCTCCTACTGAGAAACCTGGGAAGTTATAATGAAGCATAAATCTATCTATTAATGTTGATTTTTCAGTTAACATTTCATACATTTGTCCATCTTTAGCTCCAGCTAAAGTTCCTACAACTAATGCTTGTGTTTCTCCACGCGTGAATAAACAAGATGAATGTGCTGAAGGTAAAATATTTGTATCAATTGAAATTGGTCTAACATCTTTTAAACCTCTACCATCAGCTCTTACCTTATCATTTACAATCATTTTTCTTACGATTTCTCTTTTAACAACAGAAACTGCTTCATAAACAACTGAAAATTCAATTTCATTTTCTTCACAATATGAATCAATAGAAATCATTTTTGCAACATCTTTAAGTTCAGTAGCTCTTTCACTTTTAGCTAGTTTTTCAATAGCCGCTGTAATATTTGAAGAATAAGTGTTTCTTACATAAACAATAACTTCTTCAGGAATTTTAAATTCAACTAATTCAACTTCTTTCATATCTTTACAAACTTCTTCAAAACCTGCTTCATAAGCACTATTTGCTTCAAATAAAGCTTTTTGTGCAAAAGCAATAGCTTCAACTAAATTAGTTTCATTAACTTCATTTGAATTATGAACTTTTGTAAAAGCTTCAATATCAACTTCAACCATATCAGTTGAAGAAATAGATTTCATTTCAATCATTAATAATTCATCTTTAGAACCTGCTATATATAAATCTAAAGTCGAGTTTTCTAATTCACTCATTTTTGGATTTGCTACATATTCACCATCAATTTTTGCAACTCTAACACCACAAACAGATTTTTTAACAGGTAAGTTTGATGTATATAATGCAGCATTTGCAGCATTTAAAGCTAATGCTTGAATATCAACTTCTTTATCTGCACTTAGAACCATTACAGTAATAGTTGTAGGATAAACATAACCTTTTGGAAATAATGGTCTTAAACTTCTATCAATTACTCTTGAAGTTAATGTTTCAAATTCACTGGCTTTTGCTTCTCTTTTAAAGAAACCTCCAGGTAACTTTGCTGCTGCGTATGTTTTTTCAATATATTGAACTGTTAAAGGAGTAAAATCTTCACTAACAGGATTATCAAATTCACTTACTACTGTTGCTAATACAACTGCATTTCCTAATTTTGCTAATACAGATCCATTTGCTTGTTTAGCTACTTTTCCAAACTCGAAAATCTCTTGTTTTTTACTTAATTCAAATTCACAAACTGTTGACATTTATCTTAATCCTTTTTTATTGTTTCTATATCTTTAAATTTTATTTCTTCTAATGTATCATAATAAAAATTAATAGATATAAAATGATCTAATTTTTCTACATAATACAAATCATCTGCAATTGATTCAATTGTTTGAATACTTGCAGTGGGAATTACTGGTGTTGCCACTGATATTGATTTTGCACCTAATTTAATTGCACTTTTAATACAAGCCATCATTGTTAATCCTGTATTTAATCCTTCATCAATAAGAAGTATATTTCTTTCATTTAAATTAGTTAAAGTTGCTTCATTTCTGAATTTACTCACTTCATACGATAGCTCATTTTCATATAAATATTTAGATTGACCATATATCAAATCTAAATTTATATCAAAAGATTTTACAAGTTCTTCATGAATTAGAACTTCCTCAGCTTCAGTTACAATAGCAATTTCGCATTCATTATTACTAGGTGCATATATTTTCTTTGAAAACATCATATCTAATTTGGCATTTAACTCTTTTGCAATAATACTTGCAATTGGATAACCACTACAAGAAGTAGATAAAACAGTCCAATCTTCTAGTTTCATTTTATCAATAGGTAGAACATCAAGTAATCTGTATGCAGCAACTTCTCTATTTTTAAAAAAAATTGGATCAGTAGTCATCTAGTTTTCCTCAAGTTCATATTGTTGTTTTATTCCACCAAGAGGTTTTAATTCTAGATTGAAGTATAATATTTTTTGATCAATACTAGAACTTGTACTTGTAGAAGGAATTCTTTCTCTTTCATATTTTATATCAAAATTCCAACATGCATCATTTATATTGAAGTTAATACCTTGTTTACTTTTTACTTCTTCTAAAATATTATAGTTTTCATAATAAGAAACTTTATAATCTTTTGAAATTTTGTAATCTGCTTTAACTCTATAAGACTCTAATTCTTCTTTATTAGAATTAGTTGTTTCTTTTGATTTATAATACCCTGCACTTAATGTTAAATCTTTAATTTTATATTTAACATCTAAAGAAGCCTGAGTAAAATAATTATCTTCAACATTGTATGTAATCTTATTTGAAACAGAGATGTCATTGTAATTTAGCTTTATATAATTTTCTGCATCTTGAAGTTTTGGCTTGTCAACGCTATTATATAGAATTGATTGAGTTAATTTATGATTTATAACTTGTTTTAAATTTTTATTATCATATAAAGATTGATTTAATGAAATGTTAATTTCTCTATCTTCTTCAGTATTAGCAAATGAAGATAATTCACTTGTAGAATCTTCTGTAGTAATTCCATATAAATCACCATCTTCTCTTAAATTTTCAGGATGAGAGTATTGGGCATTTAAATTTATAGTATGAAGATAATTATCATAAGGTTTTATTAAATCAGTTCCAACAGAAACTGAAAAAACATTTTGTGCTAATGTCCCATCATCATAAGTTGAAGCATCATTAGTATATTTATATTTACTAAGTACAACTTTGTTTTCAACATTTACATATAAATAATCATCTAAAAAATATCTACTATAATTTATAGGTAATGAAAGTTCATAATACTGTGCATTTAAACCTTCTTCTCTAGTGTAATTTCGATATTTAGTATCAAGTGAATATAAAAGATTATCTATACCAAATAGTTCTTTATTATATGAATGGAATTGTAAATGAGGTAATTCTTGTAATGTAGAATCATTTGAATCTTCTGATGTATCAATATAGTATCTTCCATATACTCCACCATAATATCTTGGAGTGTTATAAAAGTAGTTTATTTTTGATTCTACTTTTTCATCTGTAGAAATAGTACTTTCTTCATCTTCTAAAGTTTCATATTCAACATCATTTAACCAATTAATTGAAGCATAAAAACCATCTTGATGGTTTTTCTTTGAAAATAGTTTAGTTCTTTCATACTCTAAACCCCAACCATAATGCTTTTGGTTGTCTAAGTCATTTTCTATTTGATAAGATTTCTGTTCTTTGAAAAAACCTGCATTTAATTTTAGTAAAGAATAAGGTGAATCTGCATATCTGAAATAAGTATATGCTCCATATCCTCTATCACTTCTAATTTGAGGTTTTATTTCTAAATCATAATTTGCTGCAGGTGCTATAAATAAGGACTGAGAATAGTAAACTCCCTCACTATTTGAATATCCAATTGTAGGAGGTAATAAACCAGTTCTTCTTGTAGTATCTGTAGGAAAACCTAAATAAGGACTGTAAAATACAGGAACATCTCTAAAATATAATCTTGGATTATAGGCATGAACCCACTTATTATCTGTATCATAAGAAGCTGATGATACACGTATACTCCAAGCAGGATCAACACAATCACAAGAAGAGATTATCGAACTTTCTAATTCTATATTTGTATCATCTTTAGTCGATTTTTTTGAATTAACCCATAGATTACTTTTTTTATCAAAAAGTAAAACAGGTGATTGTGAATAAGAATCATTTTTTAAATTAACTAAAGCATAATCACTTTGAGTTTGAATTGTATTATCTTTTAATATTAATACATTATCAAATAACTCAAAAGTCTCTTCTTCTTTATTATATATTACCTTTGAGGCTGAAATATAATATGTAGGAGAAAAAATAACAACATTACCACTTGCTATTACTATATTCTTTTCAGTATCAATATTTTGAGATATAAGCTGAAATTTTTCATTCTTTAACTCATCAGCATTAGCTAATGTAGTAAGTAATAAAAATGAAGCTACATAATTTCTAAGCATTAACAACCAATGTTTTACCTGTTAAATCATGGAATGTTTTTCTTCCATCATTAAAGAATCCAATTAAAAAACCAATATAAAAGAACATTTCAGAAAAAATTCTACCAATTGATCTTAAAACTGCAGAAAACAATGTTACTCTTCCCCAATTATTAGAATCTATAACTCTAATTTTAGTAACAATTTTACCGACAGTTGCACCATAGTACCAAACGAAAACTGTTTGATATACAAGTTTTAAAAATATTAAAGGCATAACTAAATCTGTTTTCATAAAATACATCATTGCATTAACATCATGACTAACAGCCATTATATTATTCCAAAAAATGATAAGAATAATTGCAGTTACAAGTAAATCATCAATTACAAAAGCCGTTGCTCTTGATCTCATTGATGCTAATTGTAAATCGTCTGTATTATTACTCATTGAACTACTTTAATGCTTGATATGCAATATCAGTTCTGATTTTTTTACCAGCAAAATGTACTTGACCACATAATTCATAAGCTCTATCTCTAGCTTCTTTAATACTTGCTCCAAAACCTACACATACAAGAACTCTTCCACCATCAGCCATTAACTTATCATCAACTTTTGAAACACCCGCATATGAGATATGTGAATTATTTAGTAAGTCTTCATCAACAATTTTATCTACGATTATTTCAGCAGGAGTTGAGCTTGAATATGGATAGTTCTCACTAGCCATTACAACACCAACACCAAATTCGTTTTTGATTTTAATATCTAATTTATCAAGCTGTTTTGTTGCACCTTTATAAAATAAATCAGAAACAGGAGATGCTAATAATGGCATTAAAATTTCACACTCAGGATCACCAAATCTTACATTATATTCTAAAATAATTGGTTCACCTTTTACAACCATTACACCAATAAAAAGAACACCTTCAAAAGGAGCTCCCTCTTTTTTCATTCCTTCTAAAGTTGGTTTAATAACTCTGTCTTCAACTTTTTGGTATATATCATCATTTACAAGTGGAGTTGGAGCATAAGCACCCATTCCTCCAGTGTTTGGTCCAGTATCACCATCACCTATTCTCTTATGATCTTGAGCAGCTGGTAAAACTTTATAGTTTTCACCATCACAAATTGCAAAAATAGAAAGTTCATATCCATCTAAAAATTCTTCAACAACAATTGAAGTTCCAGCATCTCCAAAAGAAGTACCTGCTAGCATGTCTGAGGCTGCTTGTTTTGCTTCATCAAAACTTTGTGCAATAATTACACCTTTACCACCACATAAGCCATCTGCTTTTACAACAATTGGTAAATTCATTGTATCGATAAAATCATGAGCTTCTTTTTCGTTAGTTGTTTCTATAAACGCTGCTGTTGGTATGTTATATTTTTTTAATATATTTTTCATATAAACTTTTGAACCTTCAAGTTCAGCTGCAGCTTTACTTGGTCCAAAAATTGTTAAATCATTTTCTTTAAATATATCAACAACACCATCTACTAAAGGAGCTTCAGGTCCTACAATAGTTAATTCTATTTCATTTGTTTTAGCCCATGAAGCTAATTCATTGTAATCTTTAATATTAATATTTGTCCCTAAGTTATCTGTAGCACCATTTCCTGGCATAAAAAATAAATTATGTTCTGTTTCTTCTTTAGAGATAGCAAGGCCAATAGAGTACTCTCTACCACCACTTCCAAGTATTAATATATTCACGATTATTCCTTGTATTTAATTATTATTTAAAAATTTTATTTAGTTTTCCAAGTAGCCGTTAACCATAAATTTGGCCCTAAAAAGCCAATAACTGCACGTAAGAGAAATACTTAAGGAGCCTAAACACAATGAAAGGCTGCACACCACACTTCTACACTTACACACAAAAATAAATTATCGGACCCTCAACAATGGAAATCCCGTACTACTTAGATGGCAATATTTTATCTAAAGATGGTTAAATTAGAGTTTAAATAAGTAATTGCTTTGCAAGTTTTATACATTCATCTATTGATGTTTTTTCACTTATTTGATATTTGATATTTGTTGGCAAATATTTTGCAGTTGTTTTGCCAATAACAATAGCTTTATAAGAATTATTCCAAGTATAATTTTTAAAAAAACATTCAACACTAGAAGGTGCAGAAAAAATAAATACTGAATTTTCTTCTAATTTTTTTGAAGATTTTAAGCATGAAGTTTTATAAGTAATTAATTCATCAATTTTAATATCATTTTCTTTTAGTATTTGTGTGATTTTAGAAACGGTTTTTAAAGCTCTTATATACAAAACTTTTTTATTCTTAAGTATTGGTATAAGCTCTTTAGCAAAATCATTTCCATGAGAACTTATACCTGTGAAAGCTAGATTACCTTCATATTCATTTATTATGTTTGCAGTCTTTGGGGCAATTGCATAAGAAGGAATTGTTTTCCAAGATTTATTAAAAGAATCTAATGAATATATTGCATTTTTCGATGTAAAAATTAATGCATTATACTTTGATAAATCAATTTGTGATTTTATATATTCAATACCAAAAACTTCTAAATTTTCAACACCTTCATATTTTAAATTATTTAATAAATATATTTTAGACATTTTGCTCCATTTGCAATTGTTGTGTATAATTAATAGCATCATCCATATGAAAAAACATTTTATTTTTTTTAAAAGAACCATCTGTATCTACAGCTAAAATATGTCTTTTATGTGCATGTTTTAAAACAAGAAGTGTTTTTATATTTCTATTTCTTAATTTTGCAATCATATCTTCAATTGTAAAAATTGCAGATATATCTAAAAATGAAACATTTTTACAATCAAGTATAACTATTTTATTCTCAGATATTTTATCTAATTTATTATCTAATTCCGAAACTGTACCAAAAAATAAAGAACCATCAATTTTGATAATTTCAATATTATTGTTTCCAATATCAATTTCAAAAGAGCTTTTTGATCTTTTTGTTTTCATTCTAGTATTTCTTGATATTTGATATACAGCTAAAATAGATGAAATTGTAATTCCAACTCCA
Organism: Arcobacter peruensis; assembly: GCF_003711085.1. Taxonomy (NCBI): domain Bacteria; kingdom Pseudomonadati; phylum Campylobacterota; class Epsilonproteobacteria; order Campylobacterales; family Arcobacteraceae; genus Arcobacter; species Arcobacter peruensis. The sequence goes on along the minus strand of NZ_CP032363.1, from coordinate 548,533 downwards.
ACAGCCATAATTAAATCAACAAAAATTGTAAGTAAAAAAACTGTAATCATAATAAGTAAATCTTGTCTTGATACCTTGTTCATAATTCGTAAAAATTTATAATCTAAAATATCAAAACCAACTTTTATTAAAATACCTGATAATACAGCAAGAGGAATTTCAGATGCAAGCGGAGCTAAAAATAAAATGATTAATAAAAGAGCAATTGAGTGAACCATTCCAGATAATTTTGTAGTTCCTCCACTATTAATATTTATAACAGTACGCATTGTTGCTCCTGCTCCTGGAATTGCACCAAAAAAAGAACAAGCAGCATTACCAATTCCTTGACCTATTAACTCTTTTTTAGGATTATGTTTTGTTTTAGTCATGGAATCGGCAACAAGTGAAGTTAATAAAGAATCAATTGAACCTAATAGTGCAAGTGTAATAGCTAAAGTTATAATTGAACTTAATTGCAAAATATCAAAAGATATTGGTAAAATAAATTCAGGTAAACCAACAGGAATACTCCCAATTGTTGCTACTTCATAGTCTGTACTAATTGTAAAGTAAGTAACAACAAAAAGTGCTATTAATGCGGAAGGTACATATTTTGTAATAAATTTTGGAGTTAAAAACATAATTCCTAAGGTGATGTAAGCCACTACTAAAGCATGATCATCTGCATTATGAAGAGTATTAAGAACTTCCGTTAATGTATGAATTACAGAACTATTTGATTCAACTCCTAAAAATGGATTAATTTGTAGTATGATAATAATTACACCAACACCTGACATAAAGCCAGAGATTACAGGATAAGGAATATATTTAATCCATTTTCCAATCCCTACTAATCCAAAAGAAATTTGAATTAATCCAGATAGAAAAATTACTGTCATAACAGTTGAAAAATCATTTGGGAAAGTTGCAATAGCAGTAGCAGTTACTACTGTCATTGGACCAGTTGGTCCTGAAATTTGTGTAGAAGTGCCTCCAAAAACAGCTGCAAAAAAACCTAATATAATTGCGCCGTATAATCCAGCAATAGCACCAGCGCCACTTGCAACTCCAAAAGCTAAAGCGAGAGGAAGTGCAACAACAGCAGCTGTAATACCAGCAAATATATCATTTTTTATAATATGCATTACTGCTCCTTAGAATTAATTATCCTCTTCTAAATATTCCTCATCACCGACTTTGTCATTTTTACCACGAGCAATAATATGAATAGGACAACCTTCAAAATTAAAGTTATCTCTTAAGAAGTTTATTAAATATCTTTTATAAGAGAAATGAAGAAGTCTTGGTTTATTCATTACAAGTGCAATTCTTGGTGGTTTTGTTTCAAATTGTGTTGAATAATAAATTCTTAAATACGCACCATTTGGACTTGGAAGAGAGTGTCTAATAACTGCTTTTTCAATAACTCTATTAAGCTGTGATGTTGGAATTCTTTGTGTATAGTTATCATATATTTCAATGATTTTATCTTTTAATCTATCAATAGAACGACCAGTTTTAGCAGAAACTGCAATAATTGGAGCATAATAAAGGAATTTAAATCTACCTCTAATTAGTTCTTCCATTTTCTTAAAAGTCTCCATATTTTCATCCCATTTATTAAGAACAATAATAGTACCTAATCCGTACTCATCAACTAAACCTGCAATTTTTTCATCAAGGTCAGTTAATTCAGAAGATGCATCTAAAACAAGTAGCGCAACATTAGCTTTTTCTAACATCTCTTTTGTTCTCATTAAAGCAAACTTTTCAATTCCTTCAATTCTTCCTCGTCTTCTTAAACCAGCAGTATCTACAAAAGTAACACTTTTATCTGCATATTCATAAACTTCATCAACAGGGTCAATTGTTGTACCGGCAATTGGAGAAACTACAGATCTTTCTTGTCCAACAATAGCATTTAATATTGAAGATTTTCCAACATTAACTCGACCAATGATTCCAACTTTTATTTTATTATCAACTACAAATGCATCAGGATTTTCAATTTCTTCATCATCAAAAACAATATCCTCTTGAATTTCATAATCTTCTAACTCTTCATTAGTTTCCATTTCATCTAATGGAACAATGTGAGATTCTGTAATGATTTCTTTAACTTCAGAAGATTCTAAAACTTCCTCTTCTGGTTCAGGAAGTTGATTATAAATCCAATCAAATAAATTCTTTGTACCTCTATTATGTGAAACAGAAATACCGAATAAATTCTCTTCACCAATACCAAATTCAAAGAATTCCCAAAGTCTTTCAAGTTCTTTATCGTTATCAATTTTGTTTACAATTAGAGCTAATTCTTTACCTAATCTTTGAAGCTCATAAAATAATTCTTTATCTTTATCCTCAGGTATATTTTTACCATCAACCATAAAAAGTATTATATCAGCCTCTTTTGCAGTCTCGATAGCTTTTCTTTTTACATTTGAAAATATTGCATCATTTGTTTCATCAATACCACCAGTATCTAGCATTAATGCAGTCTTATCCATAATTGTAACTTCATGTCTTCTAATATCTCTAGTTGTCCCTGCTAAGTCAGAAACAATTGCAATTCTTTTTTGAGCAATTCTATTGAATAGCGAAGATTTTCCTACATTTGGTTGACCAATAAGTGCAATTTTTTTTAATGTTTTATTCATAAACTTTTAATATCCTATTTGTATATTATTAAAATTAAAAAAGGTATTAGCCATTAGACTAATACCCTTTTTATTATAAAAATTCAAGATTAGTATAATCCGAATTTTCCTTCAGCACTACTTTTATATAATACTCTCATGTTATCATCTTTATCATAGAATACTTTAAATGCAGCATCAGAACCTTTTAATTCTTTTAATGCTTCTTCAATATCCATTGGTTTATAAGAACTAAGTCTTGCAGGATAAATTTCAGTTTCAAAACTTTCTAATTCAAGTGCAATTTTGTCTTCAATTTCTGAAGATACAACTTCAGTTAATTTAGTAGCTTTATGTGCTGAAACTTTATCATGATGTCTTCTTAAAACTTTAGAAACTCTATCTACTGCAATATCAATTGCTGAATATAAATCTTTATCTTTTTGTTTTACAACAACTGTATCTATATGAGCAACATTTAAAGTGAATTCAAATGAAAATGCTTTTTTACCGTTTTTCTCATCTTGAGAAATAATTGAATTTACAGAAATAATATCTAAATTATATTTTTTAAATACTTCTATTGAACTATTAATATATTCTTTAATTGGCTCAGTTAAATCTATGTGTCTTCCTACAATACTTGTATTCATAACAAACTCCTTATAATAATTTATTTATTTTATCATAATTAAAATAAAACAAGGCTCTATGCTAGATTAGATAAAACTTAAAACAGTTATTTAAACTAGTATTTCTCTATTTCCTTTGATATTTGGCTCAGATAATACTCCTGTTTGTTCTAATTGCTCAACAATTGTTGCCGCTCTGTTATAACCAATTCTAAGTTTTCTTTGAATATATGAAATTGAAGTTTTTTGATCATTTAATACAACCATCTTTGCAGATTCATATAATTCATCAACATCACCAAGTTCTGCACTTGTAGATGTATTAGAACTGTTTTGAGAGTTTCTATCTTTTATAAAATCCATATCATATTCAACATCTCGCTGTTCTTTTAAGAAATCAACTACTTTTTCAATCTCATCTTCGCTTGACCAAGGAGCGTGAATTCTTACAAGTCCAGACATTCCAGGAGGAGTAAATAACATGTCTCCTCGACCAAGAAGTGATTCAGCTCCCATTGAATCTAAAATAATCTTAGAATCTATTTTTTGCCCTACTTTATATGAAAGTCTACTTGGTAAATTCGCTTTAATAAGACCAGTTACAACATCAACAGATGGTCTTTGTGTTGCTACAATTAAGTGAATACCAGAAGCTCTTGCCATTTGTGCAAGTCTTGCAATTGAGTATTCAACATCTTTACCACTTGTCATCATAAGGTCAGCTAACTCATCAATAACAACAACTATATAAGGTAAAGTTTCAAAACCTTCTTTTTTACCTTTTTCATTATAGTTTTCAATATTTTTTGTTTTTGTCTGAGACATTAAAGTATAACGTCTTTCCATTTCACCCACCATATTTGCTAAAGCATTAATAGCATCACCTGCTTTTGTAATTACAGGAGTTAATAAATGTGGAATATCATTATACATTGAAAATTCAAGCATTTTTGGATCAATCATAACAAGTTTTAAATTATCTGGTGAATTCTTATAAAGTAATGAAAGAATCATAGAATTAATACCGACTGATTTACCAGAACCCGTAGTTCCTGCAATTAGTAAGTGTGGTAATTTCTTTAAATCTGTAATAAAAGGTTTTCCTACAATATCTTTTCCTAAAATCATTGTTAATGGTGATTTTGAGTTTTCAAATAGTTCACTTTCTAGCATTTCTTTTAAATAAATAGTTTGAGTATCTTCATTAGGTACTTCAATACCAACAACATCTTTACCAGGAATTGGAGCTTGTATTCTAATAGTTTGAGCTTTTAAGGCCATTGCTAAATCATCTTGTAAGTTTAAGATTTTAGATACTTTAACATTAGGTGCTGGTTTAAACTCAAAAGTTGTTACAACTGGTCCTGTGTAAGTTCTAACAACATCACCTTCAATTTTGAACATTGAAAGTTTATCTAATAAGTCACATATTTTTTGATCTATTACTTGTTCAGATACTTTAGATTTTTTTTCTTTTGGTGTTGATTGAAAAAACTTTGTTGGAGGTAATTCAAAATCATTTGGTTTTTCAGTAGCACCTTGTTCAATTTCATCTAAAAGTTTTTTATTCTCTTCTAATTCTTCAACAATTATTCCATGGGCTTCAGCAGGAGTTTCTGCAAGCGGTGTAGTATTTTCATCCAAGTTTGATTCTGAATTTATTTCAGCTTCTTTTATTTCTTCTACAACTTCAAGAATTTCCATTTCATTATTTATATTAGTATTATCTTTTACTTCAGGAATTGATTTTTCAAAGATAGGTGTAATTACTGGATTATCTACAATTATTTCAGCTGTATTACCATTTTCTTTTATTGAAACTTTTTCTTCTTTTCTTTTTTGTCTAGTATTATTTTCAATTCTTTTAACTTTAGATGGTTTATTAGTTTTTAACTTAGTAACTATTTTTTCTACATCCATATCAGAGTTTTCAAATAAAACTAAAAAAGAGATAACAAAACCTACTAATACAAAGATATAAAGTCCAGCATAGCCAATAAAGGGACTTAGACTCTCTACTAAAATATTTCCAATTTCTCCGCTAAAGATACCTTTTTCAACTATTAAAGATTGTAAAATCAAAGATACAAATAATATTAATAAGACAATAATAATATTTAATGTTAAATCTTTACCCTTAATATTTTCTTTAAAATTTATAATATATAAAGGATAAAGGAACAATAAAAGATATACATAAGATAAAAAACCAAAATATATATGTGAGTTTTGAGCAAAAATAAATCCAACTTTTCCAACACTATCTTTAGTACTGAAAAAAGTTGAAAATTCGAAATAAACTATAACAAATAGAACAATTAGTGATAATATTTTTTTAGCTATGGGATGGCCTTTATTTTAATAATTTTGCAATTTTTCCTTGAAGTCTAAGCCATTGCTTATGCTTCATTAAAGGAAATCCTGCCCAAGATTGTTTTGGTTCTGTAATATTTTTTGTAACACCACCACGTGCTGCAATAGTTGTAAATGGTGCAATTTCTAAGTGCCCTGCTGTTGCGCTTTGACCACCCATAATTACATAATGATTAAGTGTAGTAGATCCAGAAAGCCCTACTTGACCTGTTAAAATACAACCAGGCCCTATTTTACAATTATGCGCAATATGAACAAGATTATCAATTCTTACACCATCAGAAATTACAGTTGATTTAAATGCAGCTCTATCAATTGAAGTATTTGCTCCAATTTCTACGTCATTTCCAATCTCAACATTTCCATTTTGATAAATTTTTATATATTTACCCTCTTTTGTATTTGCAAAACCAAAACCATCACTACCAATAACAGTTCCTGCATGAATAATACAATCATTTCCAATATTACAATCTCTATAAACTACAACATTTGGATGAATAATAGTGTTATTTCCAATTTTTACATTATCTCCTATATAAGCACCTGACATAATAGTACAATCAGAACCAATACTTGAGCCTTTTCCAATATAAACATTTGGCATGACTTTTGTAAATCCACCAACTACTGGTTTTTCACCTTCAATTTCAATTACCTCAGGTGCAAATAATTTTGATAATTTTGCAAGATTTAAATATGGTTCTTCACAGATAAGAGCAATAGTACCTTCTGGAACTTTATCTGCAAACTCTTCATTAATTAAAACAGCTGCTGCTTTTGTATTTTGTAAATCATTCAAATATTTTTTATTTTCTAAAAATGTCACTTCTGTTTGTGTAGAATCTAGTAAAGTACTTAAACCTGATATTTCTTTTGTATTTTCACAATCAATATTAATAGATTGTGCAATCTCTTGTAGAGTCATTTGTTATCCTTTTATAGGATAAGATAAGAAAAAGCTTTCTTATCTTTCCATTGCTACAATACCACTTCTTACGACTTCAAGTGGATTGAATTTTTGCATTACTTTTATAAAGTTCATTATTCTAAAACTTGAATCAGTTGCAGAAACTATAATTGCTTCATCTGTAACATTTTGTATTGAACCATGATAAGCACGAGCAATAACATCAATATCAGATAAATTATTTTCAATTGAAAACTTCATTAAAACTGTATCTTTTTCAACAACATTTCTATGTTCATTTACTTTTAATACTGGAATTAATTTATTTAATTGTTTTACAATTTGATCAATTACTCTTTTATCACCTGTTGTAACAATTGTCATTCTTGAGTATTCACTACCTTCCATAGGTGCAACTGTTAAAGAATCGATATTGTATCCACGTGCTGAAAATAATCCAACAATTCTTGATAAAACATTATGTTCGTTCATTACAACTACTGAAATTACTTGTCTTGTAGTTTCTGAATCATAATAGTGATTAAAATTATTCATTATTTTCCTCCTTCAATTAAAGTCATTTCATTTAATGCATGACCATTTGGTACCATTGGAAGTACTTCTTCATTTCTTGCAACAATAACTTCTATCATTGCAGGTTTCTTTTGTTCTACTGCATCTTTTAATGCGGCATCAAACTCTTCTTTAGTTGTAACTCTGTATCCAAGTCCTCCAAAAGCTTCAATAAGTTTTGGGAAATCTGGTTGTGCTGATAAATCTGTTTCTGATAATCTATTTTCATAGAACATTGTTTGCCATTGTCTTACCATTCCTAAATAGTTATTATTTAAAATAATATTTATTACAGGTAAATTATACTCAACACAAGTCATTAACTCTTGAATGTTCATTAAAATTGAACCATCACCTGTGAAGTTAATAGAAACTCTATCCGTCCCTTGAAGAGCACGTGCTACACCCATTGCTGCTGGTAATCCAAATCCCATAGTTCCTAATCCACCAGATGTAATCCATTGTCTAGGTTGTGAGAATGGGTAAAACTGTGCTGCCCACATTTGGTGTTGTCCAACATCAGTTGAAATAACAGCTTTTGAACCTAAAAGTTTTCCAACTCTTTGAACTGGCCATTGAGGTTTAATAACATCATTTGAGTCAATAAATCTTAATGGTTCTTTTTCTCTATAATCACTTAATAGTTCAACCCAATTTGAATAATCATTAAATTCAATATCATCAATTGATTCAAGCATACCTTCAACTGTTCTTTTTAAATCTCCAACAATTGGATAATCAGCAGTAACTAATTTACTAATACTTGCTGGATCAATATCAACATGAATAACTTTTGCTTTTGATGCAAATTCATCAAGTCTTCCAGTTACCCTATCATCAAATCTAGCGCCTAGTGAAATTAAAAGATCTGTTTCATGTGCTGCCATATTAGCTGCAAATTCTCCATGCATACCTAACATCCCAAAGAATAATGGATTTTCATCACCCATTGCTCCTCTTGCCATTAATGTCTCAACAGCAGGAATATTAAGCTTTTTAGCTAATTCTCTAATTTCATAAGAACAGTTTGCAAGTATTGCTCCACCACCAATATATAATAATGGTTTTTTAGCTTTACTAAGTTGATTCATAGCTCTTTTTAACTGTTTTTTATTGTAGTTTACAGTTGGTCTATATGTTGGTAAATGCACTTCTTTTGGATATGCAAAATCTGCCATTTCAGCCGTAATATCTTTTGGAATATCAACATGAACAGGTCCTGGTCTTCCAGTACTTGCTATATGAAAAGCTTCTTTGATAATTCTTGGTAAATCTTCTATTTTATTTACTAAGTAATTATGCTTTGTACAAGGTCTTGAAATTCCTACCGCATCAATTTCTTGGAAACCATCAGTTCCTATAATATGTGATGGAACTTGTCCTGATATCACAACTAAAGGAATAGAATCCATATACGCATCAGCTAAACCTGTAACTGCATTTGTGAAACCAGGTCCAGAAGTTACAATTGAAACTCCTACTTTACCTGTTGATCTTGCGTAACCTTCAGCTGCTATAATAGAAGCTTGCTCATGTCTGTTAAGAATATGTTGGAAATGATTCTGTTTATAAATTTCATCATAGACGTTCATAATAGCGCCTCCAGGATATCCGAATACGACTTCAACCCCTTCTTGATGTAATGATTCTACAACCATTTTAGCGCCACTCATTTTCATTATACTTCTCCGTTTTAAAATAGTTTGTATTCTACAAAAGATAATATTAATTATTGGTTAACATCTATTATCTAAATATCAGATTTTAGATTGCTTTTAGTTTACTTAACATATAATCATGTAATAAACTAATTATAAGGAGTTAATTTATGGATGTAAGTAGCATAAATAACAATATTAGTAACCTTAATCAATCAACACAACTTCAAATTGATAAAGCAGAACAATCAAAGCAAGTACAAAAAGTTGATAATGATTCAGCCTCTTTTCTTTCGATAAATGAATATAATCAAAAAAGAGATGAATTATCTTCAAATGTTCAATCACTAAATAATGGTATTGCAATTAGTAATATTGCAACAAATGCTTTAGAAAAAGAACAAACGTATATAAGTAATATTCAAGAAGAACTAGAAAACTTAAAAAGTGATGATAATCAACTACAAGATAAAAACGATATTAAACAAGTTATAAATGAAAACCTGAAAGATTTTAATGCAACTGCATATGAAACAAAATTCAAAAATGAAAACTTGTTAAGTATAGATTATTATGATGAAGCAAAAAATATTACAATCAATACTGATAGTGAAAGTTTTTCTATTGATAAAACAAATACACCAGATTTTGCAAGTGGAATATTTGAAACATTAACCGCTTCAAATTTAAACGACCCAAAACAATTAGATGAAGTAATTTCAAAAGTAGAAAATACAAAAACTCAAATTGAAACTATAAGTCAAGAATTTAAAGAATTTGGAAGTAAAATAGAAGAAACAGCAAGAGAGAATATAAAAGAGCAAGTTTCTTTATATAATGAAAATAGAGACTATGGAAAAGAATCTGTAGATTTTTCAAAAAACAATATATCTGCTAATCTTGGGTATTTAGCTGCTTCACAAGCTAATATTGTTCAAGCGCAAAGTGTAAGGTTATTATCTTAAACCTTACTCTTTAAACATGTGTTAAGAGCAACTCCTTCTCTTAATCCATCATCTAAAACTATTGATTCATTTTTTCCTAAAACTTCAAAAATAGCTCTATAAATATAAATTCCAACTTGTATAAACTCAACTCTTCCGCTTCCTACTAATTTTGTAATTTCATCTTTTGAACATGTATCAAAAATACTTAAGCAATCTTCTAAATCTTTTAAGTTTACAATTGTTCCATTTACTGTTTGTCTATCATAAGAGAAAAAATCTTGTCCAAGTTTAACAGCAGCAATTGTAGTTGGAGTTCCAGCTGTTGCTACAAATATATAATCTTTTAAATTTACATTTAAAGAATCTAAATATTTTTTTACTTGTATTTTTCTATTTTTTAAATCATTATGTAAATCATCATATTTTAGAAATTCTTGAGTCATAGTTACAATACCAAAATCAAAGCTATTAGCTTTATATTCATTGTTAGTATTTACAATTATTTCAGTTGAACCGCCACCTATATCTAAAAGAATAAAATTAGAAGAATCAATTTTTTCTCTTTTTAAAGCATATTTAACTGAAAGAAGAGTTAATCTAGCTTCTTCATTACCATCAATAATAGTAAACTTTACACCTGTTTGTTCTTCAAAGTTTTTTAAAACTTCTTGATTATTACTAGCTTTTCTCATAGCAGCTGTTGTAACCGCAACTGCTTTGTTTGGATTATAATTAACAACTTCAATAGATTTCTTTAAAGCTTCTATAACTCTTTGTTGAGCTTCTTGCGATATTAATCCAGTATCAACTAAGCCATCTGCAGTTCCTACAACTTGATTATATTCAGCAATAATTTTATGATTTTTACAATCATATTTTAGAACTCTAAAAGAATTAGAACCTAAATCAATACTTACAACTTCTTCACACATTTAATACTAATCTTATAAATGTGGAATTTTTATTTTAGAGTTTAATAAGTATCCAATAATAATCATTAAACCTAAAACTACATGTTCATGCATAAATCCAGTTAGATAGATTAAATAAACAAGCCATAATAAAATTGCACCTAAAGGAGTTGGAATTCCTATAAAATGCTTTGCAACTTCACCCTCTTCTGAGTTAATATTAAATTGAATTAATCTTCTTAATCCTGATATTACATAATAAACAAATGCAAATACAATAAGTGGTGTATTAAGCATTAGCTCTTTTGTATCTATTACTGCAAAATAAATAAACATTGTTGGAACGATTACAAATGATAAAAAGTCTGCATAAGAATCTAATTGAATCCCAAATTCTGTAGAAAGATTGTATTTTCTTGCAATTTTCCCATCAATAATATCAAATCCACCAGCAAGCCATGCAAAAAGTGCAGCCGCAAAAAACTCATGATGAGTTAAAAAATAAATTGCAAAAATACCTGCTGCAATATTAAAAAAAGTTACTATGTTTGCTAAATTAAAATGATTATTTTTATTAAATAAAAAAGACATTATTTTCCTTTATGTATATGGTATTGGTTTCTACCATTATGTTTTGATTTATATAAACTATCATCTGCTCTTTTATAAAGCTTATTTGCAGAGATATATGTATTTGGTTCGTACATGATTGCACCTATAGAAATAGTAACAACATCTAGAACATCACTTGTCTTATGCTCAATTTTCAGATCAACAATTTTTTGATTTATATCTTTTAGACATGATTCTAAAATATCTAAATCAATATCAAATAAAACTACTCCAAACTCTTCTCCACCTAATCTAAAGACAAATTCATATTTATTATTAAAATACTCTTTTAAAAGTTTTGCAACTTTTTTTAAAGTTTCATCACCAGCATCATGTCCGTAAGTGTCATTATATTGTTTAAAATAATCAATATCAAACATTATAAAAGCACATTCCCAATTATTAGCATTTGCAATAAAAGGCATATTATCGAATATTGTATCAAAATATTTTCTATTATAAAGACTTGTCATAGAATCTGTAATAGAATCAATCTTGTATTTTGTATTTAAAACTCTTAATTGATTATCTTTTTTTACTACTTGATAAATAATATAGGCAACAATACCAAAAGTTAAAACTAATAGAAGAACAATATTAATAAACAAGTAGTCTTTCATTCTTTTATATTCTTCTACAAAAAGTTTTCTTTGTTTAAATGCCATTTTAGTTTCATAATCTATTAAGAATTCTATTTTTTGTACTATTTTTTTAAATTTGTGAAGTTTATTTATTTTGAATGTTTCTTTTAATGCAATATCAACATTATTTATAACATTTCTTTCTTTTTCATTTTTGTAAGCGTTGTAATAATAAGACCAATCTTCTAGAATGATTTTTTGTTCTTTTTTAAAATCGCAAATATATTTAAGAGTACGACATGAAATTATTGTTTTATAATTATCTTGAATGTTTTCTAATTTAACAATAGGAATAAAATTACCAAAATAAAGATTATCTATTTGTACTTTTAATTTATCAATTTGAGAGTTAAATAAGATTGATGCACTAATTAAAGCAAAAAGAACAACAAGAACTAATAGAATTAGTTTAAATGTGACAGATTTAAATAGCTTTAATTTCATTACGATATTTTATCTAAAAATCATTTAACTAAGATTAAATTTCTACTTCGCTATAATCGCGAATTATTGAAAACAAAAATGTTAAAAAAGGTTTAAATTTGTTAAATATAAAAGATACTTTTATAGGAAAAAATGCAAAAAGTGATATTTTATCAGGACTTGTAGTTGCTGTTGCACTTGTACCTGAAGCTATTGCTTTTTCATTTATTGCACAAGTTAGTCCAATAGTTGGATTATATGCTGCATTTATTTTAGGATTAATTACAGCTCTTATGGGTGGAAAACCTGGAATGATTTCAGGAGCTACTGGTGCTGTTGCAATTGTTTTAGTAGGAGTTAGTCTTGCGTCTAAAGAGATTTTGATATCTCAAGGACTAAGTGGTGATGAATTATCATTTGGAATAGTTCAATATATTACATTAACAGCAATTGTTGCAGGTATTATTCAAATAATAATTGGTGCATTTAAAATGGGTAAATTTATTCGTTTAGTTCCTCAACCTGCACTTCATGGATTTGTAAATGGACTTGCAGTTGTAATTGCAACAAGTCAATTTAAATTTTTAGATGGTGCTGGAATTATTATGTATGCAATTATTTTAGGAACAATGGCTACTATGTATTTTTTACCAAAGTTTACAGCAGCAGTTCCTGCAGGTTTAGTAGCAATTATTGTATTTACTTTAGGTGTTTATATTACAAGTGCTGATACAAAGCTTGTAGGAGATTTAGCAAACCTATCAGAGTTTAAAGGCTTACTTCCATCTTTTCATATTCCTGATGTAATTTTAGATTTTGAAGCATTAAAGCTTGTTCTTCCTTATGCTGTTATTGTTGCACTTGTTGGAGTTATTGAATCACTTTTAACACTTTCAGTTTTAGATGAAATTGGTGGTTCAAGAGGTAGTGCAAATCAAGAATGTATTGCACAAGGAACAGGAAACATTACTTGTGGTTTATTTGGTGCGATGCCAGGATGTGCAATGATTGGTCAATCAATTATCAACTATACATCTGGTGGATTAGGACGTCTTTCAGGTGTTGTTGCATCAATTGGATTAATTCTTTTAGTAGCAACTTTAACAGACCTTTTAAATATAATTCCTGTAGCTATACTTGTTGGTATTATGTTTATGGTATCTATTGGAACATTTGAATGGAGCTCATTTGCGAGAATTACTAAAATGCCTAAAAGTGATGCTTTTGTACTAGTAACTGTTACTTGTATTACAATTGTTGCTGATTTAGCAATTGCAGTAATTTCTGGTGTGATTATTTCAGCACTTGTGTTTGCATGGAATCACGCAAAAGTAACTGCAAAAACTCACTTAGAAGATGATGGAACAAAAGTATACGATTTTGATGGGCCATTATTTTTTGGAAGTGTAACATCATTTAATGAAAACTTTGACATTGAACATGATCCAGAAAATATTGTATTAGATTTTAAAGATGCAAGAGTTATGGATATTTCAGGAGTAGAGGCTATTGATGCAATTACTAAAAAATATCTTGAACTTGATAAAAAAGTAAAAATTAGACACTTAAGTTCAGAGTGTAAGACAATTATGAAAAATGCAGGTCAATTTTGTACTTATGAAGAAGATGATCCAAAATATAAAGTTGCATACGATTATTAAAAGTCCTTTTGGGCTTTTAATATACACCTCTTTAAAACAAACTTTACAATTCAACTCAATTTTGCTAAAATAATTATAAATAATTTATAAATAGAGTACATTATGGAAATAAATAATAATTATAGTACTATTTCATCTATCAACCAACAAATAGCTGTTAAAAAAGCAGAACTTAGTAGTATTGATAAAAAAGAAGATGAAAAGTCATTATTTGAAAATAATGATAGTGTTAATATTGTTGGAAAAAACTATGATGAAGAAGATTATAAAAGAGTTCTTCAAAAATATAAAGACCTTGATAGTGAAGTTCGAACGCATGAACAAACTCACTCAGCAGGAGCTTCGACAACTGCACCTATAAACTATTCATATCAAGTAGGACCAGATGGAAAGGTATATGCATCAGGAGGAAGTGTACGATTTGACACTAGTATTCCGGATAATGAAGTTAATGCTGAGGTAAAACTTGATAAATTAGCCAGTGCTGCTTCTGGACCAGCACAATTGAGTTTTTCAGATAGTCAAATATCAAGAGCTGCTAATTTAAACAAACTATTACTACAAGGTATTGAACAAGGAGTAGATTATGGAAATAACTAATAACTTAGGAGGAATGCTTGCAGCACAAGAGCAAGTTTCTCAAAATGCTAGTAAAATTGCACAAGTAGCAAATACAGTTGGTGACCCAGCTTTACAAGAAGTTAGTCAAGATTTAATAGATGCAATTGTAGGACAAATTCCTGAAGTTATTGCATATTCTGCAAATGCAGAAGGTATTAAAACACAAGATGCAGTTTTAGACACATTATTAAATATAAAGGCTTAAATAAATGGATAAAATAAACGTTGTATGCCCATCGTGCTTAAAAGTAAACTCTATTCCAAAAAAAGATTCTTATTCAAAAGCTAATTGTGGTTCTTGTAAGAATTCTTTGTTAGATACAAACCCAATTGAACTAGATGAATCAAACTTTGATCATGTAGTTGTAAACTCAGATATCCCTGTAATTGTAGATTTCTGGGCTCCTTGGTGTGGACCTTGTAAAATGATGGCACCAATATTTAATGAAGTTGCTAATAAGTATCCACTTAAAGCTTTATTTGTAAAAGTTAACACACAAGCCCATCAAAATTTAGGAGCAAAGTTTAATATAAGATCAATTCCTACACTTGTAGTTTATAAAGCAGGAGTTGAAGTAAAAAGAGTTAGTGGAGCATTAGATCCATTGAAATTATCTAATTTAGTAAATGAAAACTTATAAAGCAAAACTTATTATTTAAGTTTTGCCATCTCTTCTATATGCTTAGGACCAGTTTCACAACAACCACCTAAAATAGTTGCACCTGAATCTTTAAATTTTTGCACTAGCAATCCTATCTTACTTGGAGTTAAATCCATTCTTTGTCCTAAAAATTCACTTGGATTTTTTGTTTTACTATTATTATAGTTATTTGTGTAACCTAATTTAGGTTTTGTTGTTACAAATGCATTAAGTTTAAAACCAAAAGGTACACCTAAACTTTTAAGCTCATCCAAATTATTTTCATAAGTTTCAGGAGATACACAAGAAAGTATAACTCCAAGAATATTTTTATGCTCAATATTAGTAATAATATCACTAATATCATCTCCACTTGGCATTTTATTGCCTTCAGAGATATGAGCACCAATTAAATATGGTTTATTAAACTCTTCTATTGCTTCAATTGCTAATTTTATTTCTCGTACACTACTTAAAACATCAAAATAAAAGAAATCCACATAAGGATTTAATAATTTAGCTTGCTCATAAAAGTTTTCTTTAATCTCTTTTTCTGATCTTGTATCTGTTTCATAAGTTAAATATTGAGGAGGCAATCCACCTGCAATTAAAACATGTGGATTTAAATCTTTTGCTTTTTTTGCTATTTCACCTGCTTTTATATTTAAATACTCAAACTTATCTTCAATATTATTATCTTTTAAACGTAGTTTTCTTGTTGTAAATGTTGCAGTAATTATAACTTCAGCACCAGCTTTTATAAAATCTAAATGTATATCTAGTAAAAGTTGGTGATATTTTTCTTGCAGTAAAGCATTAGCACTCCAAAGCGTACCTTTTGGCTTCATACCTCTTGATAATAATTCTTGTCCTAATCCACCATCTAATATTCTAGTTTTTTTGAAAAAGTCTTTATTCATACTTTTTAAAACCTATCTATTTAGTTAGATTGAATAAATTGATTTAAAGATTCAAGTTGTGTTTCATTAAAAACTTTTATTCCATTTTCTTCTAAAAGTCTAGCTGTTAAACCTTGACCTTCAATTAGATTATTTGAAAAAGTACCATCATAAATTTCAATATTTCCACATGATGGAGATTTAGATTTTAAAAGTGCTACTTTTATATCTTCTTCCTTACAAATATCTAGAGCATTTTTTGCTCCAATTAAAAAAGGTATTGTTACATCTTTTTCTTCAATTGTTTCAACTTTAAAAGGTTTATTTGCGCTTACTATCTCTGATTTTACTCTAGGAACCCCTAACCCACCAGAAACCTCTGGACAAAAAGAGTATATTTCATTATCACAAAGAATATCCATAAATATTTCTTTTTGTGAAAAAGTAAATGATGAACCCATAGCAATAGAGGAATTCCCTCCATCAAACCTTACATCTTCACCTAATAAACAAGAAGAGACTAATACTTTCATATATTAAACTTCTTCATCTTCAATAATTCTATTTAATTCTTCCTTATTAAAGAATGTTGATGGTTGGAAGTTTTTAAATGCAGCTTTCATAGATACAAAAATTTGGGGATTATCAGCTTCTAATTTTGCTAATAACTCTTTTGTAGTAGCTCTTGCATGAGGCATTTTAACATCAAATCTCATACCAGGACATGCTTCATCACCAATTACATTGATTTCATTTTTATCAGCAAAAGCTCGAAGTTGTCTCTCTCTACAAAAAATTAGAGGTCTAATAACTTCTAAACCATTTTCAGCTTTATAAATAGGAGGCATTGATCTCATTGTTCCATTATAAAAGAAGTTCATAAAAAATGATTCCATTGCATCATCTAAATGATGACCTAAAGCTACTTTGTTAAAACCTTGTTCTAAAGCTGCAGTATATAAGTACCCTCTTCTCATTCTTGAGAAAAATGAACAAAATGATGAGTTTTTTCTAATTTTTTCACCAGCTAATTCAAAGATTTGAGTATCAATTATTTCATGCTCAATCCCATGTTCTTTACAATGATCTGCTAAAAACTGTACTTGTTCACCCATTCCATAAGTAACAGTAACTGCTTTAAAATCAAAATCATATTGTGCTACTTTTTTCATTCTATTTAGAGTATGAAGTAAAGTTAAAGAGTCTTTTCCACCTGAAAAGCCAACTAAAACCTTATCACCCTCTTTTATTAATTCGTATTCTGCATTAGTTCTACCTACTAATGAAGATATTTTTTTACTTAATTCAAGCAATATATAAGTCCTGTGTAAAATTTTTGTGATTATATCTAAAAGTTTATCAAATAAAAGAGTTAAGTAACTCTTTTTTAATTATAAATCAATACTAAAGTGATGTGATACAATATGTAAATCTTGACTTAAATAAAATTTGTGAGCATCATGTCTATCAACTGAAGAATCTAAATGAATTGATTTACACTCTTGTTGTTTTGCATATATTTTTATGAAATTTAACAATGCTTTACCAGCATCTGTTGACGTAAGGCTTTTATCTGTTACAAAATCATCAATATAAAGATGTTTTCCAATTGATAGTTTTTGTCCTATTGTAAATCCTGCAACACAAATAACTTGTTGTTCATGTAATACATAAGCTAATTGATACCCATTTTTGATTTGATCGGAAATCATTTTTTGTAATGCTTTTTCTGATAAGTCTTCTCTTATTTGATGCATCATTTTATAACAATACTTTATTTCATCTTCTGTTGCAATTTTGATTTCCAAACAATTAACCTTTTGTTATTATTTATATTCTATACTATAATCATATCAAACCTTTTTTTAATATACTCATAAAAAACTAAAAATAATGATTTTTTTACCAATCTTTTATTTAAATACTATATAATTCAGATTAATTAATCCATAAAGATAAGAGATATAAAATATGACAAAAGAAGAAGAACAAGAATATAGAGAAAAACTTGCACAAACAATTTTTCCAATAGTTTCAAATATGACAGAAGAACAGATTAAACAAATTATAGTATCAGTTGAAAAAGAAAATCCAAGTCTAACTAAGGGTTTTTCTAATATGTTATTTCAACAAATAATGGTTTACAAATATAATAAATAACAAAAAATAAGTTTTTATATGTATATTGTATTTTACTCTATAAATTATACAATTATTAAAAATGTATAACACTAAAGTATATTTATTATAAATATCTTCTATTTCATTTGGATATATCCATATAAAACACAAGAATAAAATAATAAAAAGGTTTTAAAATTAGAATTACTATATCAGTAAAAGAATTGAAAGTTTTACAAGAATTATGCAAAGAGCATGGGCAAGCAGAACTATATAAAAAACTTCATCAAGAAGAAGAAAAATATGAGAAAAGTATAACAGAGAAAAAGACTAATGCAACAAAGAAAGCTACTAAAACTAGACAAGAAGTTGCAAAAAAGAAAATTGAAGCATCTGTAAATATGATGAGAATGTTTAATCAAAAAATAACTATTTACTCAGTTGCTAAAGAAGCACAAGTAAGTTATAATACAGCATTAAAATATAAAGATTTTATTATACAAAATCAAGATAATTAGGAAAGAACATGAGAGAATTTATTAACTATGATAAATCTATTGAAATATTAAATAAGATAAAACTAAATAAAGCTACAACAGAAAAAAAATTTATAATTGATGCGATTGGAAAAGTAATCGCAAATGATGTGATTGCAGATCATAATAGTCCAGAACTTCCAACTTCAGGAATGGATGGTTATGCTATTAAATTTGATGATATTAATAATGAGAGTATAAAAATTATTGATAAAAATCCTGCTGGTAGCGTAGTTGAATCTGAAGTTATAAATGGTGTTTGTATTAAAACTTTCACAGGCTCACTAATGCCGCAAGGAAGTGATACTTTAGTTCCTATTGAAAATGTCGAAGTATTTGAAGATACAATAAAAATTACAAAAAAAGTGCCTTTTGGTTTTGCTACAAGAGCAATTGGTGAAAACTATGAAAAAGATGAAGTACTAATAAAAAAAGGTACCGTTATTGGTTTTGCTGAAGTTGGAGTATTAGCTTCTTTGAATATTGCACAGATTAACGTAATTGTAAATCCTACAGTTGCAATTGCAAGTACAGGAAGTGAAATACTTGATTTAGGCGAAGTTCAAACAAATGAAGCTCAAATTAGAAGTTCAAACCATTTAACAATTGAAGCCCTTTGTAAAACAAATGGTGCAAATACACTTCAAATGGGTATTGTCGAAGATGATATAGAATCAATTACAAACTTACTTGAAACTGCTCTACAAAAAGCTGATATAGTTGTAACTACTGGTGGTGTTTCTGTTGGCGATTATGATTTTGTTCAAGATGTTATAAAAGACAAATTGCAAGCTGAAGTATTATTTCATGGTGTTACTATTAAACCAGGAATGCATATACTTGTAGCAATAAAAGATGGAAAAACAATTATTGCACTTCCTGGTTTTGCATACTCATCAACAGTATGTGCAATTTTATATGTGTTACCACTTATATATAGATTTAGACAATCAAATGAAGCTTTACCAATTGTAAAAGCTAGAATAAATGAAGATTTTCCTAGAAAAATGCCAAAAACAGTATTTACTGCTTGTAATGTTGAATATACAAATAACGAATATAAAATCAATTTTGATGGAAAGAAAAAAGGAACAAGTGCTATTTTGACAAATATGCTTGAAAGTCCTGCTTTATTAATTCAAAAAGAAGATAGTGAAGATATTAAAAAAGATGATTTAGTTGATATTCTTCTGTTAAATCAGTTAAAGTAAATTTCACTTTAACTGATATTGTAATATTTTTTATTTAAATGTATTACAAGCATCTAATGTAGCAATTGTATATCCACGATTAAACCACTTCATTCTATCAGCAGATGAACCATGAGTAAAAGCATCAGGAACTACATATCCTTGTGCTTGTTTTTGTAATGTATCATCACCGATTGCACTTGCTGCTCTTAAGGCTTCATCAATATCACCATCTTCTAAAGAATTAAAATTCTTTTTACTATAATGTGCCCAAATTCCAGCATAACAATCAGCTTGAAGCTCTACTTTAACTTGTAAGGCATTAGCTTGTTTTTTACTTGCATTTTGTTTTGCTTTATGTACTTTTGGAATTGTTCCTACAATATTCTGAATATGATGTCCAACTTCATGAGCAATAACATAAGCTTGTGCAAAATCTCCAGGAGCATCATGTCTTTTTGCTAATTCATCAAAAAATGATAAATCTAAATAAACTTTTTTATCAGCAGGACAATAAAATGGTCCAGTTGCAGAAGAAGCAAAACCACAAGCACTCTTAACAGAGTTTCTAAATAATACTAATTTAGGTTCACTATATTCTGAACCATATTTTTTAAAAACTTCTGCCCAAATATCTTCAGTTTGAGCAAGAACTGCACTTACAAATTGCGCACTCTTATCATCTTTTACCGTATTAACAACTTGTTTTGTTGTAGTATTTGATGTTTCTCCTAAGCTTAAAAGAGATAAAGGGTTGTACCCCATAAAATATGCAATAACTCCAACAACTAATACAATTCTTCCTATTTTTGTTCCAATTAACATTTTAACAATTGGAACTAGCATCATCATTGAGCCTTTTTGATTTGAACCAAAGTTCATTCCTCCTGACTCATTTCTTCTATCTTCCATATTAGAACTTCGTCTGTTATCTTCCCATTTCATATTAAACCTTAAATTTATTTTCTTTTTTAAATATCATTTTATTTAAATCTTTTTTTTCATTATCATCTTTTAAAACAAAAGATGTTTTTTTAATTTTCTCTTCTTTTATAGTTTTTCTGCTTACCCAAGGTTTGATTAAATAATACGACATTAAAGCTAACATAATTAAAGATGCTATTTGAGAAATAAGTGTTGACTCTTCAATATTATTTGAAAAATTAATTATATTAATATTTGCAAAGAAAAAATCATATATAAAAGCGAATATAAACGATAATATAGCAATAGTTGATACATAAACTATTAAAGATGTTCGTCCTAAAGTTTTATATACAACACTCATAGTAATTGCACTTGTAGCTGGTCCTGCTGTTAAAAATATAAACGCGGCTCCACCACTCATACCTTGAAGTATAAAAGCTGCTGCAATTGGCAAAGAAGCAGTTGCACAAACATATAAGGGCATTGCAAATATCATAATAACAATGTATGTTAAAATTTGATTTTCAAAAAGTAAAGAAGTATATTCTTTTGGTGTAAATGTAGTAAAAATAGCACCTAAAAGTAAACCTATAAATAGTGGTTTTACCATATCTATAAAAAGTGTTTTGTATGCATAAGAAAAAGCATTTTTCAAAGAAAACTTTTTCTTTTCTTGTGTACTTGAGCATGAACTATTACTACATCCACAAGAACTATCTTCTTTAAAGTTTTTAATGTCATCTTCTTTTTCAACAAAATTTTGAACTAAGCCTACAATAATTGCAATAATTACAGAAGAAACAACTCTAAAAACAGTAAAAACAAAACCAAAAAAAGAAAAAGTAGCAAGAATAGAATCAACACCAGTAATAGGAGTTGAAATAAGAAAGCTTTGAACAGCACCTTTACTAGCACCCTCTTTTCTTAAACCTTGTGCAAGAGGAATAACTGAACATGAACAAACAGGAAGTGGTATTCCAAAAAGTGTAGCTTTTAAAACTGAAGAGGTAGAACCTTTTCCTAAGTGTTTTATTACAAAATCATCAGGAACTAATTGTTTTAATATTCCTGCAATTAGTAATCCTATTAAAATATAAATTGCCATTGCATCTAATAATATTAAAAAATTATTTGCGAAATCTATAGCAAAATTCATTTTTTACTCAATTGACGTGTGTTTTTTAATTATTTGTTTCTTGGGTTTAACACCTAATTCAATAAACTCTTCAGATCTTTTAATTAGATTTCCATTTCCAGTTGAAAGTTTTGAAAATGCACTTTCATAAGCTTTTTGAGTTCTATTAATATTAGTACCTATATCTTCTATATCACTAATAAAACCATGAAACTTATCATATAAATCAGCAGCTTTTTTTGAAATAATTTCTGCGTTTTCATTTTGATGTTCATTTCTCCAAATATTCTCTATTGTTCTTAAAGTTACAAATAAAGTAGAAGGAGAGACAATCATAATATTATGATCAAATGCCATTTTGAATAAGTTCTTATCTTCTGATGAAGCTAATAAAAAAGCACCTTCAATTGGAACAAACATAAGTACAAAGTCTAATGTTTTAACACCTTCAATATCCTCATATTTTTTAGTACTTAAACTTTTGATATGGTTTGTAATTGATTTAAGAAGTTCTTTTAAAGCTAGTTCTTTTTTAGTTTTATCTTCTTTTTGAGTATATGCAAGATAAGAGTTTAAAGAAACTTTTGAATCTATAATAATATCTTTGTTTGAAGGAAGATGAACAATAACATCAGGTCTTAATACTTTTCCATCTTTATCTGTATATGAACCTTGTGTGTCATACTCTTTACCTTCTCTAAGACCAGTTTGATCTAGAATTGAAGATAAAATCATTTCACCCCAATCCCCTTGAGTTTTGTTTTCACCTTTTAATGCTTTTGTTAGATTAACTGCATCTGATGATATTTTATTGTTTAAATCTTTTAGTGTTTTTATTTCAGTAATTAAAGAAGTTCTTTGTTTTGTTTCTTCATTATAAATATCATTTGCTCTTTTACCAAAAGATTCAAGTTGATCTTTAAATGATGTTAAAACTTGAGTTAAATTTACATTTGATTTTTTTTGATTATCTTCAAAAAGTTTATTAGCTAAGTTCTCAAATTCCATTTTCATTTGAACTTTTGATTCTTCTAATAAATCAATTCTTTCATTAAGATTTTCTTCTTTACTCTTTGACATTTTCTCTTGGCTAGATAATTTAAGCTCATAATTAGCTGTAATATTATCTAAAGTCTGGTCTGTATGTCTTTCAAGCATTTTTAATTTATCTTCAAGACTCTCTTTAATTAGCTTTTTTTCTTCTTCTAGTTTTCTATTTGCTGTATTTAAAGTATTAATCTGACCTTCATATGAACTATGGTTTAGTTCAATTTTTTCATTTAATGCTTTTAGCTTTAATAGTGCTTCATCCTGTAATGCACTTAATTTATTCTCATATTTTTGTCTTGAAAATTGTAAAATTATTAATAAACCTGATAATATACCAATTATTGAAACAATTAAAGTTAAATAATTAACTTCAATTATACCGCTATTCATCATAATCGAACTCCTCTTTAAGTGCTGTATTTGAATTATTTTTTACATCATATCCTAATTCTTTAAACCGTTCTGTTAATGGTGGATGTGAATAATAAAAGAATATATATAAAGGATGAGATAAAGGAAAAGACTTGTTTTCATTCGCTAATTTTAATAAAGCATTAACTAAATCATTTTTTGAAGAAAGATTAGATCCAAATTCATCTGCTGCATATTCATTATGTCTTGAAATCAATGAAATTAAAGGCATTAAGAAAAATGATAATATTGGTGAAAATATTAAAAATACAACAATAATTGATGATGCTTCTTGATTTAAATGTAAGCCTAAAAATAGCTCTTCAGGTAAATTACCAAAAATTGCAAAAAATACAAACATTACAAGTCCCATAATACCAATATTCTTAAGAATATCTCCATTTTTAAAGTGACCTAATTCATGTCCTAGTACAGCTAATAATTCATTATGTGATAATTTTTCAACTAAAGTATCGAATAATACAACTCTTTTTGTACTTCCAAGACCACCAAAGTATGCATTTAATCTATTATCTCTCTTACTTGCATCTACTGAAAAAACACCTGAACTTTTAAATCCAACTTCATCTAAAAGCTTTTCGATTTTACCTTCTAATTCTTTGTCTTTTAATTTTTCAAATTTATCAAACATTTTATCTCTAATAACAGGATATAACATGTTAATTAAGATAATAATTGCAAAAATAAAAGCAAATCCCCATATCCACCATGCAGGAAAAGTTTCAACAATAAAAGCAATACCTGCAATTACTAGTGAACCTAATACTAAAAATAGTAGAGCAGACTTTAGGGTATCTTTTATATATAAATCAACAGTCATATTTGAAAAACCATATTTTTTATCTAGTTTGAAAGTTGAATATAATTCAAAAGGTAATGTTAAAATCCAATTGATAATAATAAAAGCATTTACAAATATTACTGCTTTTAACCAAAAAGATTGAGTAGTTACAAGAGAATCTAAAGCAGATAATCCAAAACTAATCCACATCATGAATATAAGAAAATCGTAAAAAGTTGATAAAATTGAAATTTTTTCTTTTTCAATAGAATAATTAGCTGCAACAGTATATTTTGAAGCATCTAAAATAATAGGTTCTAAGTTTTTTGCTTTTTTTACAAAAGCTACTTGCATAAATGAAGTATAAATATTAAATGAAAAATATAGGCAATATCCAATAACAAATATCTCTAACACAAAATAATCCTTTTTTAATCTATAAATTAAATTATATAATACAATCTTTTTACTTGTGTTATAGTAAAAATTATTTGCTTAATTATTTTGTTTTTCTTCTTTTGAAATTTCAACTCTATTACGACCGTTTCTTTTTGCTGCATATAAAGCTAAATCTGCTTTATGTAAGATAGCTTCAAGATCTACATCTTGGGGATGAAGCATCGCTATACCAATACTTACTGTAAATTTTATTCTTTTATTATTAGCACTTGTATATTCTAAGTTTTGTATTTCTTGTCTGATATTTTCAGCAGCTTGTAAAGCTCCACGTTCTGAAGTATTTGGTAAAACAGCTGCAAATTCTTCTCCACCTAATCTTCCAAAAATATCACTTTTTCTAAGTGTTGAATTACATTTATTTGCCATTAACTTGATAATTTCATCACCTATTCCATGACCATATGAATCATTAATAAGTTTAAATTTATCAATATCAATCATAAGTACTGCTAATTTCTTTTTTTCTCTTCTATTATATGAAATTATAGGCCCACATGATTCAAAAAAACTTCTTCTATTTTTTACACCAGAAAGAGAATCTGTTGTTGCTAAAACGTTTAGTTTTACATTAATTTTATTAAGTTCTTTAGTTCTTTTATCAACTGCTGCTTCAAGAACATCTTGGTATTCTTTTAATCTTCTTTCTTGTGCATTCAATTTTATTGCTTCTAAAATAATAAGTTCAAAATCAACTTTTTTTAATTGTCTTGGGATAACTTTATATACGCTTGAATTGTTAATAATATTTTGAAGACTATCTAAGTTAAGTATATCTTTAAATATAATATTTTTTGTATTAGGAGAGTTTTTTGATAATTCAACTAAAAATTCGTCACATGTGATATTTGAATTATTATTTCCATTAATAGTAATAAGTACTTCATTTCCTGCAATAATATTGTTAAAACATCCAATTAAAGCTTGTTCTGCATTAATATAGCTTTCTATAATATAATCACTGTCTACTATTCTTGAAATCTTACTATATAAAGCATCAAGAATTTCAACATCATTATCAATACAGGCTATCACATATTTAGTCATTTAAATCTCCAAATTAGGATAGTACCTGATATTAATTTAAAATAAATTTAGTTTTTATTTTTAATCTAAAATTTATTTAGAAAAGTTAACATTTTATTTATTATTTTTTTATCTTTAGTAAACATTATTACCTCATAATTATTTTTAAAAGATTCTTTTGTCCAATTTATACTTCCAAGAACTGCTACTTTTTCATCAAATATTGCTATTTTAGTATGTAATTTTTTATTTGCTATTTTTACAATGATTCCATTATTCTTTAGATATTTATAAATTTTATCATTTTTATCTATTTTAGACTCATCAAGTACTATTTTAACCTTTACCCCTTTTTTTGAAGAAGATACAAGTTCTTTAGCAAATTTCTTATATGAAAAATTATACATTGCAATATGTATATTTCTTTCTGCAGTTTTAATCAATTTTGATATGTTATTTTTTGTTTCTTTTGTTTCTTTAGGTAGAAAATATATTTCATTTAAACTTGTAAACGCTATTGCTTTATTATCTTTTGCATATAAGTTAAAACATAAACATATTGAAATAAGTGTTATTTTAAATAAAGACATTCATTAAATCCTTTGGTATTCTAGCTGGTTTAAAATTTTTTAGAAAAGCTAACTTAAATTTTCCAGTAAATAAAACTTCGCCATCTTTTAAAACTTCTTGATACATTATAATAGACGCAGCTTTCTTTTCAATAATTTTACAAGTAACATCAAGTTCATCACCAAATACAGCTGATTTAATATAATCAGCTTCAACATGCTTTACTACAAAAAACTCATCACCATTATGTGGACTCATATTTTTCTGAAAAAATAAATCTGATCTAGCTCGTTCACAAAATTTTAGGTAATTTGCGTAATATACTACGCCACCTACATCTGTGTCTTCGTAATACACTCTTATTTTCATTCTCTAACCTCTTATTTATGGACTTTTTTTAAAGAAAAATTAAATAGCGCCTAAAATCCTGCCTATTTTATATTTAAAGCTTGTTGAGATAACTTTAAAATAGCACTATCTCTCCAGTCATAAAAAAATATTCTTCTTCATCTAAAACCATTTTATCATAATAAAAACTAGCTCTATATTATCATCTTCTTTTATATATTTTGCGTATTATTGTAATATAACTGATAAATCTATTAACTTATTTAATGTTGACTTATTTGAGACTCATAATTTAAATATCCTTTCTTTCTATTATTAATATAATACATCTTTAAAAAATAAAAGGGACATAAATGTTGAGTAAAATTAATACTAAAAAGAAATTATTATTATTTCCAAGTATTTTTGTAGTTATAGTACTATCTGTTGGTATACTTTATAGTTATTGGAGTAATGTATCAAATACAAAAATAGATGCTGCAATAAAGACAGATATTTTTGTACAAGATGTGCTAAAAGGTAGGATATCAGTTTATCAGTTTTTAAGAGCACCAAATGAAATTAATGCACAAAAAGTAAGAGATATTTTTAATTCATTAAATTTAGATGTTTCAAATTTTAAGAATGGATTAGATCTTAAAAAAAACAAACTTATATGTGATGAAATCGTTTCAAGTTCAACAAAATATATTCAACACTTTGATGATTTTGCTAATAAAAGAATAACTGACTTTAAAAATGGAATAAAAGATGAAACAGCGGAACTTAAACTTATAATTTCTAAAATGGTAAAAGTTGGTTTAGTATTAGAAAAGAAAATAAGTGAGATTAATATAAATGCACTTGAACTAAAAAAAGAATCAAATGGATTTTTAAATGAATTATTAATTATAGTAGTTTTAATTTCTATTATAGTTTTTTTAATAGTTTCATTATATATCTCTTCTGTGATTGTAAAATCATTAACAGATTTCAATAATGGATTGATATCTTTCTTCTCATATTTAAACAGAGAAACAAATGAAGTTAAACTCTTAAACGCCTCATCAAAAGATGAATTTGGGAAAATGGCAGAAGTAGTAAATACAAATATTGAGAAGACTAAAAAAGGTATAGATGAAGATAGAGAATTAATTGATGAGACGATAACTGTTCTTTCAGAGTTTGAGCAAGGTGATTTATCTCAAAGATTAAATCTTTGTGTTTCTAATCCATCATTAATGGAATTAAAAAACGTATTAAACAATATGGCAGATAACTTTGAGACAAATATTGATAATGTACTTAATATACTTGAAGAATATTCAAATTATCATTACTTAAATAAAATCACTACTAAAGATTTGAAAAAACATCTTTTAAAACTGTCAAATGGTGTTAATACTCTTGGTGATTCAATAACTCAAATGCTTGTTGAAAATAAAACTAATGGTTTAACATTAGATGAAAGTTCTGATATATTATTAGCAAATGTTGACAAATTAAATATAAGTTCTAATGAAGCGGCAAGTTCTTTAGAAGAAACAGCTGCGGCATTAGAGGAAATTACTTCAAATATTAGAAATAATACAGAAAATATTGCAAAAATGGCTACATATTCTAATGACGTGACAAAAGCAGCTCAAGATGGTGAAAAATTAGCAAATCAAACAACAACTGCTATGGATGAGATAAATGTGCAAGTTAATTCAATCAATGAAGCAATTACTGTGATTGATCAAATAGCATTCCAAACTAATATTCTCTCTTTAAATGCAGCCGTAGAAGCTGCAACTGCAGGTGAAGCTGGTAAAGGTTTTGCTGTTGTTGCACAAGAAGTTAGAAATCTTGCAAGTAGATCTGCTGAAGCTGCAAAAGAGATAAAAAGTATAGTAGAAAATGCAACAAAGAAAGCAAATGATGGAAAAGAAATATCATCAAAGATGATTATAGGATATAAAGAGTTAAATCAAAATATTTCTCAAACAATAAATTTAATTACTGATATTGAGATGTCAAGTAAAGAACAATTAATGGGTATTGAGCAAATAAATGATGCGGTAACACAACTTGATCAACAAACGCAAAAAAATGCTATGGTTGCATCTGAAACACATGATGTGTCAATAATTACTGATGAAATTGCAAAACTAGTTGTTCGTAGTACAGACGAAAAAGAGTTTGAAGGAAAAGATCAAATTAAGGCTAAAAGTATGAAATCAAATTCTAATACATCATATTCAATATCAAAAGATACTATTTCTAAAGAAATTTAGGAAGACTAGGTTTTCCAAATAAATATCCTTGAAACAAATTACAACCCATCGAACTTAGCTTTGAATGTTGTTCTCTTGTTTCAACTCCTTCTGCAATAACTTCTAAATTAAATTTACTTCCTATTGATAACATGGTTTCAACAATGATTGAATCATTAGGATCTACTACTAAATCTCGAATAAAAGATTGGTCAATTTTTAGTTCATTTATTGATAACTGTTTCAAATATGCCAAAGAAGAATAACCTGTACCAAAATCATCAATTGATAAAGTTATACCCATTTTATGTAAGTGATTGATTTTTCTAAGAACATTTTGTGTATCTTTGATTAATAGATTTTCTGTTAATTCTAATCTTAATTTTGAAGGATTAATTTTATATTCTTCTATTAATGAAGTTAATATTTCTAAAAAATTTTCTTGTTCAAATTGTCTATAACTAATATTAATAGATATTCTCCAATCTTTTTTTATGGAATCATTTTCCCATTCTTTTAATTGCTTCATTACTTCTTTAATTATCCAATTTCCTAATGGTATAATTAAAGCTGTTTCTTCTGCTAAGGGTATAAATTGATCAGGGCTAATAATTCCTTTTTCTTTATCCTTCCATCTAATGAGTGCTTCTACTCCAATAATCTTATCTTGATTATTTTTAGTTAAAATTTGTAATTGATAATATACTGCCATTTTTTCATTTTCAATTGCATCTCTTAAACACTTAGTCAAATCTGCTTTTTCTTTTATTATTTGTTGTAATTGAGGATCAAAATAACTATATTTATTTTTACCATTCTCTTTAGCATTATACATAGCAGTATCGGCAAAACTCATTAGGTCTTCTATCTTCTGATTTTCATCTTTAAATAAAACTATTCCAATACTTGCAGTCAATCTTAAATCAAAATTTGATATTAGATAAGGTTTTTTTATTTCTTCAAGAATCTTTTCTGCTACAAAATTTACATTATTAATTACATCTTCTTTATTACTTTCATTTAAATCAAGAGCAATTATAAATTCGTCACCACCTAATCTAGATAATAAGTCTGTTTGTCTTAATACTTTTTGTATTCTTTTAGTTGTTTCAATTAAAACCATATCTCCAATATTATGGCCCTTTGTATCATTAACCATTTTAAAATGATCTAAATCTATAAATAGTATCGCGCCATAAGAATTACTTCTTCTATTTCTTTTGGCCATAGTTAGTAACTGTTTTTTAAATAAAGAACGATTAGGGATTTTAGTTAAGCTATCATATTGTGCTAACTCTAAAATCATTTTTTCTTTTCTCTTTTCTTCACTTATATCTATGATTGCAACTATTTTTATTTTTTTTCCTAAAAGTGTTAATTCTTTTATTCTTAAATTTACAGGAAGTATTAATCCTTTTTTCGTAAGTAATTCTACTTCATAAACTTCTTGATTATGTTCATGAATTATATTTTTTATTAAATTAAAAGAGGAAGGAGCAATAAAGTCAAATAGATATTTATTTATCATTTCATCATTTTTATAAGATAATAATTTTGGAGCTATTGTGTTAGTTTGAAAACAATTTAGATTTTCATCATAAACCATAATTCCTTCAAGAGTAGAATTTATTAGAGTCTTGAAGAATGTTATAAAATTGTCTTTTTCTTCTAAAATTTTTTCTTCTAAAACTTTCTCTTTAGTAATATTAATTCCTAACTGCATATTAACTTTACGGTTATCTTCAGATTTTGTTATATGACTTATAAACATATAATGTTCATTATTTAAAGAATTTTTATTTGCCCATTGATAAGTACTTTCTAAAGAATGAGGGAAAGAAGTTGTTAATTGATTTGTAATAGGACAAAAAGAACAAGGGTTTTTTTGATTTTTTTGTAAAACTTTATAGCATGTTTTTCCAACAACATTGCCAAAAATATCTTTAGCATTTTTATTAGCATAAATTATTTCATTAGTTTCTAAATCAATTGAATAGACTAAAATTCCAGATGCATCAATGGCTGTTTCCATAGATTTAAACATTATTATTACCTTTTAACTTACTGTCTTAATATATAGGGATAGAATACATAAATATTAAGTCACAAATAGGTCAAAATATAAGAAAAAAACTTTTTCATATTATGTTATAATTACAAAGATAGGGGTTTTGAGTGGTTAAATTATTGTTTTTATTTATG
This sequence comes from Arcobacter peruensis, assembly GCF_003711085.1. Lineage (NCBI taxonomy): Bacteria > Pseudomonadati > Campylobacterota > Epsilonproteobacteria > Campylobacterales > Arcobacteraceae > Arcobacter > Arcobacter peruensis. The sequence goes on along the minus strand of NZ_CP032363.1, from coordinate 517,402 downwards.
TTGGTTATTACATCTTTTTCATCTGAAATTATTGTTTTAGAAAATGATGATGAATATAGTGTTATTCCAAATATTCAAATATATAATAGTTTAGAAAGTGTAGATATAAATGTCATTTCTAAGAATTCTACTAATTGGACAAAAAGCAACGATAATCAATTAAATTTTGGTTATGGAAACAAAAGCTATTGGTTGAAGTTTGAAGTTATTAATAAGTTAGAAAAAGATTTTTTTCTTGAGTTTAATTTAACTACTATTGATTTAATTAATATTTATAAATTTAAGCAAAATATATTGATTTCAGAGTACAAAACAAGACTGGATAAACCTTTTTCAAGTAGACCTTTTATTTCAAATAAATTTATAATGCCACTTGATTTAGAAGAAAATGAAAAATATACTATTTATATTGAACTTAAAAACTCTTTTAAGCCAAATACTTATTCTTTTAAACTATCTTCACATAAACAAATACATAGTGAAATGATTTCTAGAAATATATTTAATGGAATTATTATAGGTATTTTACTAGTAATGCTTTTTTATAATTTTCTTCTTTATATTTTTACTAAATATAAACCCTATAGGTTTTATTTAGTATATATTTTTTCAGTAATTGCACTAAGTATAACACTTTTAAATTACGGATACATGTATCTATATCCTGATAATATGATTTTAAATAAAATATTAATAAGTTTAGCAGAAGTACTAGTTCCTATAAGTATGATTTTATTTTTAAAAGATATTTTAGATATTAAAAGACCAAGTATCACTAATAAAACTTTGAATTTATTTTTGTACCTTCATCTTATTATAATTGTAATACAAATACAAAATATTGCCATAAGCTATGAATATATCTACCTAAGCTCGCAAGTTGGTACTTTCTTTACTGGAATTACTATTTTCTATTTAACTTTTATAATTATAAAAGAAATAATAGCTAAAAATAAATTAGCAAAATTATTACTTGTTGCCTGGTTTTTTCCTTTAACTACTTTAACTTTATATATAATAAATAGATTTAATTATTTTATTGATATTGATTGTATAAATAAAATAGTTCAATTTTCATTTGTTATTGAACTAATTTTAATGTCATTACTTATTGCTTATAAAATAAAAAATATTCAAGAAGAAAAAGATAAACTTGTAGATAGTAATCAATTAAAAGACTTAGAATTATTAAAACAATCAAAATACGCTTCCATGGGAGAACTACTACAGTATATAACTCATCAATGGAAACAACCTTTAATGAGAATCAATTCAATTCTTTTAAATATAGAATCAAAAATGGACACTTCTAAAGATAATTTACTTATAAGTAAATACCTTGATTCTATTGAATCTGAAACTGATTATATGTCTAAAACTATAAGAACATTTTCGCAATATTTTCATCCTTACAAAGAAAAGACATCAATAAATTTATACTCACTAATCAATGAAATCATTTCTTTTTATAAAAAGACTCTTTCTTCTATAGAAATTAGATTTCATATAAATTGCGATAATAAAAATATAGAAACCATAGGATTTAAAGAAGAATACAAAGAAGTAATATTAATTATTTTAAATAATGCTTATGATGCATTTAAACAAATGAATACAAAGAATAAGAATATAACTTGTACAATTAGTACAATTGGAAATAAGCCATTTTTATCAATTGAAAATAATGGGAAAAAAATTGATGAAAATGATATAAATAAAGTTTTTGAACCATATTACTCAACAAAAAATCAAAATCAAAATGATGGAATGGGTTTATATATCGCGAAAATGATTATAGAAGATAGTATGAATAAAGAGATTACAATAAAGAACACTAAAGATGGTGTTAGATTTACAATTATAGGATAAAAATGAAATTATTATTTGTAGAAGATGATATTGAAATTAGAGAAAATCTCAGATTCTATTTAAAATCAATTTTTAGAGAAGTTATTGAGGTATCTAATGGAAAAGAGGCTCTAAAGGAGTATTATAATTGTACTCCTGACATAATATTATTAGATATAAATATTCCAAAGTTAAATGGGATTGAAGTTGCAAAAAAAATAAGAGAAAGAGATAATAAAACAGTTATTATAATTTTAACTGCACATGATGATAGAGATATTCTTATCCAAGCTATTGAACTAAAACTTACAAAATATTTATTGAAACCTGTATCAAGGAATGAGTTAAAGCAGACTCTAATAAAAGCAATATCTGATGTTAAAGAAATTCAAAGTATTGATTTAATGTATGATTACAAATGGAATTTAAAAAATAAGATATTAAAACATAAGAATGAAATTATAAAATTGACAAATAATGAAATAAAATTATTTAATAGATATTGTAATAATACGCAAGAAATATTTACTAATGAAGATTTATCTTCTCTTTTATATGAAGAAGAAGAATACAACGAAAATAAAGTAAGAATGTTTTTAAAAAGATTTAGAAAAAATATAAATCCTGAATTAATAATAAATATTTACGGATTAGGTTATAGATTTAATTATTTTGAAAGTAATCTAAATAATTAATAAAATCTAGATGAATTACTTAAAGTGTTTCATTTTATGAAGTAATAATTATTGATATGTCTTTTTAAATTAGCTATAGTATAATTTATTTTCAGAGTATCACTCTTTAAAAATATAGAATACTAATTAAAATGGATATTTATGGTCATAGTAGGAATAGGTAATATATTACAAAAAGATGATGGATTAGGTGTATATGCAGCAACATATTTACAAGAAAACTATACCTTTTCTCAAAATATTAAAATTATTAATGGTGGAGTTGAAGGAATACATTTATACAATGTTCTTGAAGATAATACGCATATAGTAATCTTAGATTGTTTACAGTTGAATGACACTCCAGCTTCAATCTACGCTATTCCTGCGAAAGAGATTTCTGGATATGGTCTTAACAATGGTGGTGCTCATGAAATAGGCATTTTACAATGTATGGATATGATGGAACTTCAAGGTAAAGAAATTCCAGAATCAATAGTAATTGGAATAATTCCAGCAAGAGTTACTTTTGAATTTGGATTAAGTCAAGAGCTTTTAGATGCTTTTGAAGGATATATTTCTGTTGTATTACAGTACTTAAAAAAACAAGGTATTGAAGCTACAAAAGTATCTTCGCATACAACATTACATCAAATCATAGATAAAGCAAAAGATCCATCAGGAGTTATGATTTAAGTATATATCAAAATAGCAAGGATTAAATACCTTGCTTCATTACTGATTTTACAACACTAGTTTCCCAACCATCATATTGAGCTTCATAAAATTCTGCTATTTCTATTAAGTTTAATGTCAAATCATCAATATCATGATAAAAAGGTTTATCTAAACGATAGAAATCTAAACCTTTAACACCTTCTTCATTTTCTATTTCTTTTTTAATTTTAAAACCTTCTTTCTCTAAGGCTTGTATTAAAGACTCTTTGGTTTCTTCATTTTTATAATAAACTTTATGCTCAATGGCTCTAGGAGTTTGTAAGTTATCACCTTGTTCTTTTAAATTATCACATACTTTATGATTTTGTATAATTTGCCATTCTTTTGCTGTTGGGTACAATAACTTTTTATAATAATTCCAATCTGAATCATGACTATGTCCATTACTTATCTCATATGAAGTATGCTCATTTAAAGCATATTCTATAAAATCTGGCCAATTATAAGTAAATTGTAAATAATATAAGAAGGTAACATAACCATCTGAAACAATACGTCCTACATATTTCCCAATACGAAATTTAAGCATAGCTGATTCAAGTTTGTCTTCCATAAAAAGTATTTCAGGTTCTTCTTTTTCAGAAATGAAACCTTTTGCAGTTGCATCTTTTAGTTTTGCTTTCACAAATCCTACTGTTTGGTGAGTAAATTCTAATTCTTCCATATCCATAGAAATACCTGCATTAAACTGTATAAGTGCAGCCTTTCCTTCTAAGTTTTTCATATATAATTCCCAATATTCTTGCATATTAACTCCTTTATTTCATTTCTAAACTCATGAGGTGCATATCTTCCCCATCAAGTATTTTAACTCTAAGACTTTCACATTTTATACAAAAATAACGAACTTCTTCTACCTCAAAAATATTCCCACATTCCTTACATTCAAGTTTCAGTTTTTGAGGATTAATAATCAGCTCTGAGTCTTCACATATTGTTCCCTCTTTAAATGTATCAAAAGCAACTTTTAAAAGATGTATTTCAATACCAGCCATAACACCAATTTTGACAATTATCTTTATAACTTTACTCGCATCATTTTGCTTAGCTACTTCTTCACATTGATTTAGTAAAGCTTGAACAACACTATATTCATGCATTTTTATAATCCTTTATCATTTCTATTCTTAACCTTGAAGGTGTTTGTAATGGACTTATTTTATTTACAAATTCATAGCGTAAGTTATGAAACTTACTTTCTTTATCCCAAAATTCCGAATGCATTATTTTAAGTTCTTCTTCTTTTAATACTTCAATCATCTGTGTATTTTCTTCTAAAAATTCTTCTTTATCCCATAAAAATTCTTCATCATATTTTGATATTGCAAAACTATGAAGTGATTTTGAATACTTATTATGTCCAAATACCTCATCAACTACACCTATATTTTTTCCTTGTGTGATGGATATAGGTAAACAATCATTAAGTAATTTATCTGCTACATCTTTTCTAACTCTTTTAGCTAAAGAATACGTATGATATTCACTTCCACTTAATCCTAATGTCTTATAGTGAGGGTTAAGTACTATACCTTCTTTTCCAACAACATAATCACAAGCAAGTCCCATAAAAAAACCACCAGCTCCTGCATTTGCACAAAAAGAAGCTATAGTAACAACTTCACTAGCATAAAGTATCGCATGAACTACATCATTCATTGCATTTATATTAGCCCACCCATCTTCGCCTTGTTTTTTACTATCTTCTAAAATATTTAAATGTATTCCATTAGAGAAGAAATCTTCTCCTCCCATTAGAACCAAAACATCGCATTGAGTTTTTATATACTCAATTGCATACTTAAGACGAATACACTGAGCTGTATTCATTGCACCATTATGAAAATTAAAATGTAAATAAGCTACATTGTCTTTCTTATCTACACTTAACTCATAAAATGTTTTATAACTTTTATCAAAAATAAGAGGTAATCGTTCTTCTTTTATGCCTTTTAGTTTTTCTTTAAGCACATAAGTTGAAGGTAATTTAAAACCATTAGGTTCTTTTAGATGACTTATCCATAAAGCTGCATCAACTGTTCCTAAACATATAGCTCCATCTCTTTTTGCTAAAATTTCTTTAGGCTTACCTTTTAGTTTTTCTTCTTTATGTACTCCATATAAATAACAAGGTAAATCTAATATATCATCAAGTAAACCAGGAAAAGAGTCACAAAGATTGACTTTTTCTATTATTTCTTGTGTTGTATCTATTGTCCAATTTATAGTTTTATCTTCTTTTGTCAACTTTTTATGAATTGGATTTAATATTTGTTCTACAAAATTATCATTTTTTATATTTTCTAACAAAGTATCTAAAGCATTAAGAGAAGCTCTTACAATCTCTTTTCTATAAATAGAAGCTTTATAAGTATTTCTAACATCAAAGCTTTCTTGTGCATAAATATTTCCACCATCATATTCTTTATTTGCCTGAAGAACTACTAAACCCCATTTTTTAGTATGACTTTTCAAGGCATGTTCTAAAGAGTTTGGACCTCTATCTCCTCTTGGACCTGGATGAAAGATAAAGACAGGGTATCTATCATAAATGATAGAAGAGATATAACTTTTTAAAAAAGGACAAAGAATTAAATCTGGGTCAAACTCTTCAATTTCTTTTAGTGTTTGTTTTTCTTCTATTGCAAAACATACAGATACAATATGGTTAGAATCTATAAGTTTTGTATATATAGCTTGAGTAACAGAATTAAAAGATGTAACTAAAAGAAGAATTTTCATTTATTAACTTAACAAATCCGAGGTAATAATTCACCAGTTGGTAAATCTAAAAAGCGTTTAGTACCCCATGAAGAGTTTAATAAAACTTTTCCTTTATACTGATTAGTAACACTAGCTATTATTCTTGAAGTCTTATGTGTTTCTTGTAATATTTCTAAGGCTTTTTCTTCATCTTCTTTTGCTACTGCTAAAAGAAAAGTACCTTCATTAGCAAGATTAACTGCCTCAAAACCTAGCATTTCACATATACCTCTAACTTCTTCTCTAACAGGAATACTCTCTTCTTCAATTTCTATACAAACATCAGAGCTTTTAGCCCATTCATTTAAAACAGCACTAACTCCACCTCTAGTTGCATCTCTTAAAGCAACTATATTAATTCCAGAATCTACAAGTTTCTTTATTTCAGGATAAAGTGATGCACAATCAGTTTGTAAAGTACTAGTAAGTTTTATACCCTCTCGTTCTGCAAAAATTGTAGCACCATGAGTACCAATATCTCGACTTACTAAAATACTCATCTCTTCTTTTAAAGCAGATGCAGAAATTCCTTTATGTTCTATTTCCCCAATACCTGTAGTATTTATAAATAACTTATCTACACTTCCTTTTGGAACTACTTTTGTATCACCACTTACAACAATAGCACCATTTATATCAAGTTCTTTTTTCATTGATTTAACTATTTTTTCTAGTTCTCTTGTTAAAAAACCTTCTTCAATAATAACGGAACAAGTTAAGTATTTAGGTTTAGCTCCCATCATAGAAAGATCATTACATGTTCCACAAATTGCTAGTTTACCAATATCACCACCAGGGAAAAATAAAGGACTAACTGTAAAAGAATCTGTTGTAAAAGCTAGTTTACCCTCTTCTATAACTGCGGCATCTTCACTTTTTGATAAAATGTCATTTTTAAAATGTTTATAAAACACTTTTTCAATTAGCTCATTATTCTCTGCTCCACCATTACCGTGTGCTAGTGTAATTGTTTTTATCATTTTGTTCCTTTTTTAAGTAGTAGTACTAAAAGTTAAATTTCCATATTTATAATATGCGGCACAAGCACCTTCGCTACTTACCATACATGAACCAACAGGAGATGTAGGTTTACAGGCTGTACCAAAAATAGTACACTCTTTTGGTTTAGCCATTCCTCTTAATATATCCCCACAAATACAAAGTTTATGGTCTTCTATTTGGGAGATTGGAAGTACACTTGAATAAACTTTTTCAGCATCATATTGTGCATATTCATCTCTTAACTTTAATCCACTATCAGGAACATTACCAATTCCTCTCCATCTAAACAAACTCATTTTTTCAAAATAAGTATTTATCAAGTCTTGGGCTTTTAAATTACCATCATAACTCACTACTCTTTTGTATTGTATTTCAAGCTCACATCTTTTTTCTAAAAACTGTTTAATTATCATACTAATACCCTGCATAGCATCTACAGGTTCAAATCCAGTTACAACAACTGGACGTTCATAATCTTTTGGAAACTTTTCATAGATTTTAGATCCAGAGATAACACTTACATGACTAGGTCCTAAGAAAGCATCAATTTCATTATTATAAGAATCTACATGAACATCTCGACTATCAATAAGTTCAACCATTACTTCAGGAACTGTTACATGATTTATATGAAATAAAATGTTTTTTATTTTTTTACTTATAACTTCTTTAACAAGAACTGCTGTCATAGGAGTAGTTGTTTCAAAACCAATAGCAAAAAAGATTACCTTCTTATCAGGGTTTTCATGAGCTATTTTAATACACTCCATAGGTGAATAAACAAAACGAACATCAGCACCTTTTGCTCTAGCATCTTGTAAACTACCATTTGATCCTGGTATTTTTATCATATCACCTAATGTTACTAAAATAACATTTTCTTGCATTGATAAAACATATGCATGATCAATTCTTTCTTTTGGCATAATACATACAGGACAACCAGGTCCATGAATAAAGTTTATATTTGATGGAAGAAGCTGAGGTAAACCAAATTTCATAATCGTATGCGTGTGACCACCACATACTTCCATAATATTAATAGGTCTTTTTAACTTTTTTGCATCTTCTGCAATAATTTTGGCGTATGCTTTAATTGTTTTGGCATCACGAAAATCATCATAGAGGTTTTTGAGTTCAAGTTCCTTCATTACTCTTAATCTCCTCAGTATATGTTGCTCCACGCGCTGCACATTCATCATCTTCAAGAATTGCTCTTTGCCTTTCTTCTTCATCCATGTGATTTAATATTTCTTTATATGTATCAATAGAAGATAAAGCTTCTTCCTCATCAATTTTATTCATAACAAAACCAATATGTAAAAGTACATAATCTCCTAAACTTACATCACCATCTTCCATCATCATTAGATTAGCATCACGTTTCACACCCATTGTATCAACAGTACACATTGTTTCATCTTCTGAGATTTTAACCACTTTACTTGGAATTGATAAACACATATTAGCCTCTCATTTTACGTTTAAATTCTATCCAATTGGCAACTGCTTTAACAGAATTTAAATCATTCACATTTACTTCTAAAATATCAACACTTGGTTTTAATCTTCTAGCTTCTGCTTTTTCTGCTTCTATATCATATTTGAAATGTGGCAATAAATCTGTTTTAGTAATAAGTACTAAATCAGCTTGACGGAACATCACAGGATATTTAGCAATTTTATCTTCACCTTCAGGTACTGAAACAAGTACTATATTTAAGTGTGTTCCTACATCATATGAGGCTGGACATACAAGATTTCCAACATTTTCTACAAAACAAATATCTATATCATTAAGTGGCATATGATGTAAACCTTTATGTACCATAAAAGCATCCAAGTGACATGCTGTACCTGTTTGTATTTGTTCAGCGTGTATTCCTTTAGCACGTAAACGATTTGCATCTCGTTCAGTTTCTAAATCACCTTCTATAACTCCAAATTTAAACTCTGCAACGTCACTTAGGTATTCTAATAGTGTTGTTTTACCAGAACCTGGACTAGACATAAGATTAACACCTAAAATTTTATTATCTTCTAAATGCTTTCTATTATGATTTGCTTCTTGATCATTTTTATCTAATATTTTTTGAATAACAGAAATAGTTTTTGTATCGTTTAACTGAGGGTTATGATGCAAATGTTCATGCGCTTTTTGATGATCACTAGATTTATTTTCTTCATCTGTCATTTTTTCATGAGAATGAAATGTTTTTCCGCCATCATGACTATGTTCATGAGCGTGTTCATCCATTCCTCTTATACTACATCCACAATCTGTACACATATTTAATCTCCTATCCTAATAAAATATTTGTTCCTACAATAAGTGAAATAATACCTACTATAGAAAATGTTCGTCTTACATTTGTAAGACTACCTAAAAATCTTTGATTTATATAAAGCATGAAAAGTCCAAATACTCCAAAAATAAGCATAACACCTAAAGTAAATGCAGCAACCATTGTCAAATCAACAGTACCATTACTAACAGCACCTAATGTAATAAGCATACCTCTTACACCACCTGCTCCCATTAGAAGTCCTAAGCTAAGAGAAGAAGTCATAGCAGTAGAATCATTATTATGCTCATGTGATTTACCAAAGTAAATGTGAATATGTTCTTTATTTTCATGGCTATGCTTTTGTAATTGAATACGCTTAGTTATTACCATAAAGAGTAAATATACTCCCATTCCTATAATAACTGTTGCAGAAACAATATCTCCATATGCTAATAGTTCTTCTGAAATTTCTACAGATTCTAATAGTTTTGCAAAAATAAAAAGACTTACTCCATGTCCTAAAGCAAATAAAAATGTTATAAGTAGTGTTTTTCTTTGATTTTTTCCAACAGAAAAATCAGCTATAGCACTAAGATGATCAGGACCAAAAGCATGAAGTATTCCATACCAAAATATAACAAGTAAAGTTAATTCCATATATTCTCTCCAAAATGAATGTTTATTCATTATAATAGTATTTAATAATTAAATATTTATTAAGAAATTTACTTCTACTCTATTTTAGGAACTAAATAGTATAATAATTAATGAAATGTATCTATTGTAATCATCCTCATACTTATGCACTTGCCAATACGCAAAGAAAATGCAGTAAATGTAAAAGAAAATTTAGCCTGAAAAAAATACAAAGAGAAGAAAGAGTTTTCGACCATTTTAAAAAAGGTGACACAGCAAGACAAACAGCTATTAGTACTAAAATGCACTTTTTAACTATTCAAAATTACTTTGAAAAATTTAGAAAGAATATTGCAATTTATGCAGATGAAATATATCAAAAAAATTCTCATAGAGTAACAAACTATGATGAATATCTTTATTTACCAAGAAGTCTTCAAATTGAAACAAATATAGATAAACTTCAACATTTTCTCACATTTTGTTATGATGATACGATTTATAATATAATGATGCCTAAGAAAAAACTATCATTGATTAAAGATGATGATGAAAAAGAGCATAAGCTTTTAATGAAATATCTTAAATTTAATACAATATCAAAGCTTTCGAAATCTGAAAATACGATTACAAGGTTTTGGGATTATTTTGAAGAGTTTATTTGCCGTTACAAAGGTGTGAGTGATGAAAAGTTTATTTTTTATCTTAAAGAAGCTGAATGGAGATTTAACCTTCAAAGAAAAAATATAGAATAATTTAAAGGAATACATATATGAAACACCCAGTGAGAACTTACCTAAAAAAAGGTGAAACTTATCAATTCTGTACTTGTGGACAAAGTGAAGATGGCGTACTTTGTGATGGAAGTCATAAAGGTACTGATTTAACTCCAAAAGAGTTCATAGCTACGAGAAATGCCGAATTTTTATTATGTCTATGTAAAAACAGTACCTGTACACCTTTTTGTGATGGAGCACATGCAAAACGTGAGAAATTGGACTTAGATTTTTTATTAGAATAAACAAAAGTATTTAATATTTTAAAGGAATTTAGGTGAAACTTTAAATAACTGATTTGAAAAGTACTATTTAGTTATTCCATAATTCTTTAAAACTTATGGAACTTTGTAGTTTTTAATTTTTGAACACTTTGTGGAACAGGAAAACTCACTTGAGTGTTTTCTGTTCCAAACATAAGAGGTTTTGTAACTTTTTCTAAGTTTCAAACTAAATTATTGTTTCTCTTGCATCTTTTCTATCATTTGTTCTTTTAGTTCTTGAAGTTTTTGTTCTTGTGTAACTGAACCTGCAATGATTCCTGCAGATAATAGTAAGATAAAAATAGCAGCTAGTAAACTAAAAATATGAGATAGTATTTTCCCTTTTTGTTTTTTATTAGCTAAATACTTATATAGAAGTACCCAAACTAAGATGAATAATATAAATGGAATAACTTTCATTTATTTCCTTTTTTTGTAAATTATAGCAAATACATTTACAATAAGAAATATAATACTATTGGTATAGCTATAACACTAAAAACGGTATTTTGAGAATGTTCAACAATTCAACTCTTTTTGGAACAAGCTTTTCATTAGTAAAAACTGCTTAAAATATAAGAGGTTGTTGAGAAAGATATTATGATGAATTTGATTACATAGATATTATAAAGCAAATAAAATATATTAAATTATGTGCTTGAAATAAATATAGAATATATATTGTTTATTGATATATGAAAACCCACACATATAGAAATTTATTTTCGTATTCCAATCCGATAATGTTTTCATACATACATATAATAGTACTTTCTTGATTATGCAAAGTTATCGATAGGCGACGGTGAACAGATGATTTAAAATTAGTCTTAAAAAAGTTATATATTCTATTTTATTTTTATTAGATTTAAAGAGAATTTAAACACTTCCTTGGAATGAAATCAATTTATCATTCAAATAAAAAATGAGTATATAAAATTGTACCCCATGTTACTACAAATATAAAAATACTTATAAACACCACAGTACTTCCAACATCTTTAGCTCTACCTGCCATTTCATGATGTTCAAGAGTAACAAGGTCAACAACTCTTTCAATAGCACTATTTATAGCTTCTGCTAAAAGCATTCCTGTTAAACTAGTAAACATTAAAAGTTTACTAATTATTGTTACATCTATTATAAAAAGAGTAGGCATTAGAATTATTGCGATTATTAATTCTATTTTAAAAGATGTTTCATATTTTATTAAATCTTTTAAACCTTTTAATGCATAATTTGTATTTTTAAAAAAATTGTATTTTGGTTGATTTCTCAATATTCTTCCTTTTATTATTATTGTTGTTGTACATATTTTCTTTTTCCCATATAACTAATTATTTTATAAATAATTAGAACGAGTAGGCAAGCAATAAGCATTGTAATAATTGTATGACTTAAAAAATGGTCACCAATTAGCATCTTATACGTACCCATACTCCATCCAACAGTCAAAGCAAAGCTAAGTGCATATATTTGATTCCTTCGTTTTTTAAATAAAAAGAATAAAGAAAGAAGTGCAAAGCCACCACTCGCATGTCCTGCTGGCCAACATTTTATTTTTTTGTTTTGCATAAACTCTATTGGATAGGAATCAAGCAGTTTTACATCTGGATAATTTCCACCAAAAAATTCTATATTTTTAGGACAAGGCATATTTGTTGTAGCTTTTAATGCACCAACTGTTACAGGAATAATTATGGCGGATAATAAAACTATAATTAATCCCTTCTTATAATTAATTATAATCTTTTTTTTTCTAAAAAATATTAAACTACAAAGAATAAGAAAAGCAAAAAATATTAAAAGTTTTTTTATTCCATCATAAAGTAAAAACTTTAAAATAGGTTCACTACTATCTAAAGCCCAAGAACTTGTATCAAGATTATAAAAATAACCTTGTACGATAATATCTATAGCTGTGAATTCAAATAATGCAATTGTAAAAATCAAACATATAATAGTAATTAGAATATATTTAGTGAGATTTTTTTGCATCATTTAATATGTCCATCTCTTTTTCATAAACATCTGTTTCAACTTCAAAAAATGATAATAAGGTATGAAATAGATTATCCTGTGAAAACTTTTTATCGGAATATGATTTAAGTTTATCAACATCAATATCTTCTTTAATATCACCTTCACCAAACCACATAAATGATGCTACATGTTTTTGTTCATCAGGAGCCATAAAATAAGGCATTCCATGTAAGTAAAGTCCATTCTCTCCTAAGCTCTCTCCATGGTCGCTCATATAAACCATTGCTGTTTCATAATCTTTAGAATATGGTTTTAAGAAGTTTATAGTTTTAGATAAGAAGTAATCAGAATATAAAACTGCATTATCATAAGCATTACTAACTTCTTCTTGTGTACATTGCTCTAATTGATTAGTTTCACAAACTGGCGTGAATTTTTCGTAATCTTTTGGGTACCTCTTATAATATGCAGGGCCATGATTCCCCATTTGATGTAATACAATTAAAATATCTTTATCTTTATTTTTTTTAATATAATTGTCTAACCCAATAAGCATACCCTCATCTCTACATTCATCATCGCAAATTGTATTGTTTTTATTTGTTCGATAATCTTCATAATCAACTCTGTCTGCAACACCTTTTGAACTTGAGTTGTTATCTCTCCATAGAACTTTTACATCTTTTGTATTGATTAATACATCTAATACATTTTGAGTAGTAATCCCTTTTTTATAATCATAAGTATCACGATCATAAATAGAAAACATACACGGTACTGATTGTGCAGTTGAAGTACCACATGAATAGAAGTTTGAGAAATTAACTACATCTTCTTTTTTAAGTAAGGGGTTTGTCTCTTTTTCATAACCATTTAATGAAAATCTATCAGCTCTTGTAGCTTCTCCTACAACCATTATTATTAATTCTTTTTTATCAATTTCATCTTCAGTTTTTTGGATTTTTGCATCAAGTCCTATTGGTTTTACAACCATAGGACCACTGTTCATTGTTTTGCTAATATAATTTCCTGTACTATAAATCCAATAAATCGGGTTTACATGGTATCTAAGAGGTTTATGTTCTCTAAAAAAAGAAGTATAGAATTTACTAAAAGAGAAGATTGGAAGTATAACAAAAATTAAAGCTACAATAATAGTTCCTATCTTTAATAATAATTCTTTTTTTAAAGGTCTGTATTCTAGTTTTATTTTATAAACAAAATAAGAGGGCAATATTCCTAATAATAAGACATAAAAAACTAGTTGAAAACTAAATAAGTCACTAGATTCTGCTAAGTTTGTTTGTAAAGAGTTTCGTATCATTTCATCATCAATAACTACACGATATGTATCCATAAAATATGCAGTAAATGAAGAAACCATTAATGTAATTATTAAAAGAGGTTTAGTTGTATATTTTGAAGAGAGTAGTGTAAATAAAAATACAGTAAATGCTACTAAAACAATAGCAAGAGAACAAATATATAAAATATTTTTACCTACGGGTTCATAAATTGATATGACATTTGTAAAAAAAGATAAATTATAAAAAGTTGCAAAAAATATGGCAACTAATAGTATAAGTTTATATTGTAAAATAAATTTCATTATTTTCCTTTAGTTTCTGATATTAATAAATTAACAATTGAAAATGAAATGAAAATGAAAGAGAAATTTATTAGATTTAAAATTTTCCTCGTAAAGAATGATTAACTCCACCTATATGCTTACTAAATCTAAGAATCTACCCATAGTTACCTTTTTTTGTAAAATCAACATTTACTAAGTAAGAGGACTATTTTTCTCTTTACTTATTGATAAAGTAGACAAATAACCTTTTAGACCGCATGATGATATTTTATTTAAATTGTCTTGAACAAATAAACTTCCAACAAATAATCCTAAACTCAATATTGTAATTTTTAACATTTTTATCTCCTTATTAAATATATTTCCTAATGATATATAGTAAAAATGAAATGAAAATGAATGATTTATAACTAAGTTTTCATTTTCATTTCATATGGGTAAATATAATTAAAGAAAAAGAAGGAAATATTTTGGAACATTTAAATATGAATTTATTTTTATTTATAAATTCATTCGCAAAAACAAGTGAATTTCTAGATAATATAATGATAACATTTGCTGAATATTTGCCATACTTATTTCTTATAATAATGGTTTATACATGGTTTACAAATAAAAAGAATGAAACATTATATGCAGGATATACTGTAATTCTTGGTTTATTAATAAATCAAGTTATTGGTTGGTTTATTTATCATAATAGGCCATTTGTAGATGGGTTTGGAGTAACATTAGTTATACATAAAGTTGAAAATTCTTTTCCATCTGACCATACTACTTTTTTAATATCAATTGCACTAGCATTTTTAATATTTAAATCTTCTAGGAAAATTGGATATCTATTATTTATATTAGCCATAATAGGAGGTATATCAAGAGTTTATTGTGGAGTTCATTATCCATTTGATATAATTGGTTCACTTGTAGTTTCTATAATGGCTATTAGTTTAATTTATACGACAAAAGATGACGTTAACAATATAAATTTATTTTTAATAAATACCTTTAGAAGAATAGAATTTTGGAAAAATTGAAAAAATAAAAAAGGAAATCTTATAATGGATACATCAACATTAAGTAATCAAGTGAATCATTATGTATGAAGTAGCTGGATTTATTGTACATTTTTTTTCAAAAGAAAAAATAGAATTATTATCAACACTACAAGTTTTTAGATTTAAAGAATTATTTCTATTTTTGTTCCTTTATTTAGAACAGATTCAATTTTTAATTGACCATTATGAAGTTCAACACTATTTTTAACGATAGATAATCCTAATCCAAAACCTTCTATAGTTTTATTTCTTGACTTATCAGCCCTATAAAATCTATCTGTAATCAAAGGCAACTTTTCTTTTGAAATACCAATACCCTCATCTTCAATGCAAAAATGCATCTTTTCATTTTGATAAAGTTTAATTATTATATTTTTATTATCTAAAGAGTACTTAATAGCATTATCTATAAGATTTGAGAAAATTGTTTTAAGAAGTAAAGGATTTAATTTTTTAGTAATAGTTTCCATTTTATCGATAGTAAGAGTAATATTTTTATTTTTTATTTGAGTATCATATTTATAAATAGTATCAAGCAATAATGAATCAACACTTGTTTCTTCAAAAGTCTTTTTTATATTCTCTTTTGAATATTTTGTTAATAAGAGTAAGTTTTCAATGATATCTTCAATTTGTTTTATTTCATAATAAACTGTATTCATAGAATCAATATAATATGAGCTTTCTCTCTCCCTTCGTAATGAAACTTCAATTTCCCCTCGAATAACAGTTAAAGGTGTTCTTAACTCATGTGAAACATCGCTATTAAATCTATCTAAATTCTTAACACCATCTTGAAGTCTTTCAATCATAGTATTAAAGGATTCTATTAATTCAGAAATTTCATCATTATGTTTATGAGGAGGAATAGTTTTTGAAAAATTATTTATAGTAATATTCTTTGCACTTCTTGTTATATGGTTTATTGGTATTAATATTTTATCAATAAGTCTACTTCCTAAAAAAAGTAAAGTGAAAAAAAGTAAGGGTTCAATAACCAACATAACTTCTATTATGTCTTCAATCTTATCATCTATATTATCTTCATATAAGATGATTTTTAACTTATTATTTACCTTTAAAGTATAAATAGCATGCATACTTTCATCATTATGTATTAATAAAAAAGATTTTTCATTATCTAAATAAGAACTTATCTCTTCAAATTTAAAATCATCTGTTTTTTTTATTATTTGCTCATTCTCAAATAATGCAGCTTTAGAAGAAAGGAATTCTCTTTTATTAAAATTTTCTTTATTATCATTTAAAAGATTTTCTTTTATAAAAATTGCTTCTTTATATAATTTTGATTCAAAATTAAAATAAGTATTTTTCTCAAAGAGGAAATAGAAAGAAAAACTAAATATTAATAAAACTAAAAAAGTACTACTTCCAAACCAAAATAGTATGCGTGTTTTTAAACCTTTAAACTTCAATTTTATATCCTAAGCCTCTAAAACTTTTTATTAGATTTTTACCTATTTTTTTTCTAAGATGATAAATGGTTACTGGGATCACATTACTATTTATAAATTCTTCATTATTCCATAATTGTTGCTCAATCATACCATTTGAAACCATTGAGTTTTTATTCTTAATTAGAAAAAGTAGCAGTTCATATTCTTTTGCAGTTAATGATATTTCGATGTTCTCTTTTTTTACAATTTTCTTACTCATATCAATATTTATGTCATTTATTAAAACTTCATTTTTGCCATCAGACAAGATTCTTCGATATATTGCTTCAATTCTTGCTATTAATTCTTTATAGGAAAAAGGTTTAGATAAATAATCATCTGCTCCATGATTTAGTCCTAATACTTTATCATCAATCTCACTTTTTGCAGTTAACATTAATACCGGAATAGTAATATTCTTTTTTCTCAAAGATTTTAATATCTCTATCCCTTCTTTGTTAGGTAGCATCCAGTCAAGTATGATTAAATCATAATTATTCATACTTGCTAAATATTCACCTTCTTCTCCATCTTCTGAAGTTTCAATAAAATGACCATCTTCAACTAATCCTCTTTTTAAAAGAGATACGATGTTAGGGTCATCTTCAATTAATAAGATTTTCATAGACTACCTAATTCATTAATCTTTCTTTTCTTTTTCGTTCTCATCATTATCTTCATGCTCATCTTCTTTATCAGATTTATCATTTTTATCATTTTTATCAACTTCTTTATGTAATATTTTACCATTTCCTGCATCAACTATAAAATCTATACTTTGATTATCATTGATAACTTCAGCTTTATAAACTTAATTACCATCTTCATTTTCTAATTCTACGTTTATGATTTTACCAGATTCTTCTTTTCTTAAAATATTAATTACTTCGTTAACATCAATTTTAGCATAAGATTTTTCTTCATTTTCTGATACATCATCATTTACTTGAATTGAACTTTTTATTTCTAAATCTTTTTTCTCATCATCTAACTCTATATCATTAGCTAATGCTACACTTCCTATTAAACTTAGTCCAATAAGACTTTTTACAAAATATGAACTTTTTTTCATTTTAAATCCTCGTATAATTTATTCAATAATTGTTTTATTGATAAGGAAGTATAAGTAGTGAAAATGAATTATAAATGAAAATTACTGTTAAAAAACATTATATTAAGCAGAGGACTTATATGCTTTCTTTTACATTAAAATCTTTTGATAAAAATTAGTTTTATAAACTAGTATTCAGTGATACTAAATTAATGTTCTTGTTATACACTAAAACTACTTTTATATTTCCCGGCATCTAGTGAAAAACATGTTTTCAGTTTTCGTATATATTTTAAATTTGTAAATGATATTTATTTTAATATTTAATCAAATAAAATTTATATTTGGAATTGCAAGAAGTTCCACTCTAGGACATGAAAAGATGGCTCATAATAATAAGTTCCACAATCTGTACCTTTTGCAACTCTCACTCAATAAGTAGCAAAAGATATACTATTATATAATTATAATAACTATTACTTGCTTACACAAAATTTTGGATAATCTTGTTAAGTTATGTACTATTTAAATAAAAATAAGGACCTAATCCTTATCTATTTTATAATTTTCATGAAGTTGTCTTAACTCTAGCTTATTATATTTTAATAGCTTGTCTTCTTGTAGTTTTTCTTTATATTTATCTATATCAAAATCTCTTAACATATCTAATTTCATAAATTCAACTATTCTTTCATTATAGAAATTTGCTAGTTTGATTATAAAGTTAGTATATCCATTTCTAGTATTGTTAATTTCAAGAGAATAGTATTTTAATAGCTCTTTAGATTTTTCTATATAGATAGGAAACTTCTCAATAAAAGTAATTAAAATTTCTTTTGCAGCTATTTTAAATTTATCTTTATTGACTCCTAAAATATCAGCAAGTCCGTAAAAATCTTCAACTCTAAACTTAACCTTTTTATGCAAGTATCTACTATTGATAGATAATCCCAGTGCATCACTATTTCCATAATAAACACCAACTGATATAACATCATAAAGAGGAGCAAGAATATTTTTTTCTCTTCCTATATTTAGCGCACCAATATTTTTTGCATGAAGATCACTATGTTTAATAATACTAGAGTAAAAATAGAATCTCAACGCATCAAACTTTTCATCTTCACTATATATAACCTCATTTAGTTTAGTAAACAATACTTCACTAGTCGTTTTGTATTTTTGAGTACTTTTAATACCAAGATATTGAGCAAAGTCTTTTTGATGATATTTATAGTTTTCATATCTGTCATATCTTTTTGTAATATAATGAAATTCTTTTTCTCCTTCTATTAATGCAGTATATGGTACATTGAAACCCAATTCATTTTTCGCAAAACTCATAAACAGATGTTCATTAATTGCAATATGAGGATAATACCCTTTATCTCTTTTTTTAAACTGCTCAAAATAACTAGATAAATCTTCACTATATGGTTTTAATAGATATAAAGCAACTTCATCTTTTGTAACCTCTGCAATCTCTTTGTTTTTAAAATCAATATCAATATCTACCTTATTCTGATTTCCACTCAGTGCAGAGTGTTCACCTTTTGTTTTAGCTGTTAATATTTTTTTTTCTACATTAAGATTGAATCCATATAAAACATTTGGATAATCATTGCTTCCTAGAATTTTATTTTTAATACTATACCAAGAAGGTCTATTTGAATAATCACTTACATATTTACTTTCTTCATAGCTATTTATAAAGTCATATGCACCATGGGTATTTTTTAAATGTACTAACAGTTCAGATAAATATTCTGTATTATATTCATTTATTAACTTATCTCTTCTAGCATATTCAGGAATAAGATTTTCAAACTCGGGAAACAAGTCAGGGCTTTGCACATTTTCTAAAAGGCTAGTAGGTTTCTCTCCTTTATAGTTTTTATCATATGTAAATTCAAAACCATTTGCACCAAATTGAAGTACTCCAAATTTAATACCCTCTTTAAATACTGTAATCTCTTTTGCAATATATTCATTAATAATCACTCTAGAGTAAAAAGTACCTTTTCCCGAACCAGATTTTTTTGCTAGGCCATGTTTAATTAAGAAGTTAATATTATCTAAAAAAGTTCTTCTAGGAAGTCCAAGTTCTTTTGTAAGTTCACCAGTTGTTCCCTCTTTTACTTTTTCAAGTATTGCAATAATATTTCTTTGATTTCTTGATAAATCATCAATTTTCATAATCTTCCTTTCTATGCGATACTGTGCGAAATACCAAATATTTAAGTTTATATTAAATATTATCATAAAAATGGTGATAAATCAATTTTTCTTTGTGCGGTACTGTGCGAAAAGTGTAATTTTTAAATTTAAATTAATATTTATCTAAACTAACTCCAAAAATCTTGTACATTCTCTTTTTGAAACTTATATCCTAAAACATCACAAAGAATATCTGAAGAATAAGAATTGTTTTTATCTATTATATTACTAAAAGATGGTTCTTTAAAATTGAATTTTTTGCTATTTTGAGTAAATATTTCTTTTTTTGTTGATTGAATTGGTGCTACTACATTAAATATTTTATCTCTAACATTTTTATCAATAATAGTTTCAATAACACCTATAACATCATCACGATGTACATAATTTGTAGTAGAATCGTTAATCATTTTGTCAGCAGTATTTTCTCCCGCAATTCTATCATATCCCATTAGTTCACCAAGTCTTAGAATTACTGTATTTTCATCTTTTATTTTTGCTAATTCTTCAGCATCTGCAATTAGTTTATCATTATCATAAAAAGAAAGAGAACTTAAAAGTATCATTTGTGTATTAATAGCTTCATTTAAAGAAACAGAAAAATATACATCTTCTATAACATCTAAGTATTCATCTGAAGGTTGAACAGCAATAATCAAAGCATCACAATTATAAAAGCCTACTAAAGAGTCCATATTAATATCACGACATAGACAATTTACTTCATGTCCTTGTTCTTCCATTTTTGTTTTAAGAGCATTTCCTACCCATCCACAACCTAAAATAGCTATCTTTTTTTTCTTACTCATCTTTTTCCTTTTTGTTTCTTTTTAAATTATATATTTTTTTATAAATTTCTTTGCTTGTTGCGTAAATATAGTGATTCTCTTTACTTAATGTAAATTTATTAGTAAAAGTAGCTATAGGTAATGAACGTAGAGGTAATACAGATTCTTTAACACATACTTCATAAGATAAATCAATATTTTGATAAACATAAAAAGATTTATCTTCAAACATATAACTTTTAATATATGTGCTTTTACTATATCCAATACCAATCATAATAATTGAAGCACTACCTATATAACTTAAAAAAAATAGAGTGTATCCTGTAGTTTTCCAAAGTGCTTTTTTTGTTTGATTATCATAAATGTCAAGTGCAAAGGTAAAATACACCAGTAGTGCAAAGTAAAAGTGCACCACTTTATTAATAGAAATAAATACAATAAACTCTAAATAAAATATTTGGAGTTGGTATGATTGATAAAGAGGAATTTACCGTGATACATACTTTACATAAAAGAGGATATAGTATAAGAGCTATATCAAAAATAGTTGGATTGAATAGAAGAACAGTTTCAAAACGATTAAAAGAAAATGAATTAAAATCTTATAAAAATATTCAGTATAAATCAAAATTAGATCCATATAAAGAATATATAATTTCCAGAGTACAACAAGCTTTACCAGATAATATTCCATCAAGTGTAATATATGAAGAGATAAAGAAATATGGATATGATGGAAAAGTGAGAATATTACAAACATTTTTAAGTTCATTAAAAATAGATTCAGCTCCAGAAGAAGTAATAAGATTTGAGACAAAGCCATCTTATCAAGCACAAGTTGATTGGACATTTATAAGAACAGGGAAAAATCCTGTATATGGCTTTGTTATGGTATTAGGATTTAGTAGAATGGCATTTGTATATTTTACAGATAATATGAGACAAGAGACTTGGCAAGATTGCCATGTTAAAGCATTTGAATACTTTGGTGGAGTTCCACAAACACTTCTCTATGATAATTTAAAATCAGTAGTAATACAAAGAGATAAATATGGGAAAAATCAACATGGATTTAATAATGATTTTTTAGAGTTTGCAAAAGATAATTTTATTCCAAAATTATGTAAAGTTTATCGTGCACAAACTAAAGGAAAAGTGGAAAGATTTAATCTATATTTAAAACGTAACTTCTATGTACCACTAAAAGCTGCTTTAAAAGGTAGTCAAGTAGAAATGAATTGTGACTTACTAAATAATAAAGTATTTACTTGGTTAGAAATGGCAAACTCAAGAATCCATGATACAACAAAGAAAAAGCCAATTGATCTGTTTAAAGAAGAGAAACATTTGTTACAGCCATTTTACTCAAGTGTAAAAGAAGTAAAAAATAAACAAGAAGATAATCATATAACTAACAGTATAAATTTAGAGAAACTAAATATAGATATAAAATATCATACAACAATTTCAGATTATGAAAAAGTGTTAGGAGTCTCGTATGCTACTGCATGAATCAATTAATGAATATTGTTCAAAGTTTAAACTTCCTGGTATTTTAGAACAGTATCAACACTTAGCAGATACAGCTTCAAAAGAGAAAATGTCTTATAGTGAATATCTACATAAATTATTAGAGTTTGAAAATATAGGAAGAGAACAAAGAAGTAAAGATATGCTTTTAAAAATAGCAGGGTTGCCTAAAATAAAAACAATTGATAGCTTCGATTATAAATCTTCATCAGTTGATAAAACACTAATAAATGAGCTTCTAACTTTTAGATTTATAGATGAATTTAAAAATATTTTACTATTTGGCCCAAGTGGAGTTGGAAAAACACATTTGGCAAGTGCAATAGCATATGCAGCAACACAAAAAAGAATAAAAACTAAATTTATATCTGCAAGCGATTTAATTATACAACTTGAAAGTGCACAATCTCAAAATAAACTTGATAACTACTTTAAAAGAGTTATAGGTACTCCAAGACTTTTAGTTATTGATGAGTTTGGATATGTAAAGTTCAATGAAAATCAAGCTAATTTATTTTTTCAAATAATTAATAAAAAATATGAATTAGGATCAATAATAATTACATCAAATTTATCATTTACAAAATGGAAGGAGGTACTCAATAATGATGAAGCATTAACAACAGCAATATTAGATAGATTAATTCATCACTCACATTTAATAAATGTTACAGGTGAAAGCTATAGATTGAAACAAAAAAGGGAAGCTGGATTGTTAAATATTTCTAATAAATAGGTGTTACAAAGTGGTGCACTTTTGCACTGCATATTGGTGCATTTTTGGATTGCACTTGACAATAAATATTACAAATTATTTTATATGCAAAAAATATTGATAATAAATATAAAAAGATAATACTAATATTAACAATACTTATAAGAATAAATGACGGAATCCATTCTATAATATTTAGTATAAAGCTTAAAAATAAACAAAATGTTACTTGTATAAAACTTTTTAAATAACTCATTAGTTTTTATATCCTGATGTATTAATTGTAGACTTAACTTGGCCTAAAGCAATTCCACCATCATTAGGAGGAATCATGTTTGAAATTATAGCCTTTGGAAATCTATCTAAAACTAAACTTAAAAGCACTCTATTTTGGAAAACTCCGCCACTTAAAACTAGAGGTAAATCATAAGGCTCATATACTTTAACTATTACTTCAACTAAAGTATAAAAAAACTTACTTACAGCAGTTGAAATATCTTTTTCTTTTAACAGTAAAGGAAGAATAGGAAGTATATCTATTTTTCCATTTTCATAGTTAAAAGGATAGTATCCTGTAACTGAACTATCAAATAATTCTTCTAGTAACATTCCACTTTCACCCTCAAAACTCATAACTTGGCAAATACCAAGTAAGGATGCAACTGCATCAAATAATCTTCCTACTGAAGAACTTAATGGTGAATTTAATCCTTTTTCCCATGCTACATAATAAGCTTTAAGTTCTACAGATGAGAATGCTCTTGTAGTAGGATTATCCAAGTCAAAAACATCTTTTCCATAAAGACTAAAAAGTACTGAAAGAGCAACTCGTTTTGGTTCTTTAATAGCTTTTGCTCCACCTAAAAGTTTAAAGTATTCTAGTGAAGCTATTCTTTTGTAGTCATCAAAATCACATACTAAAAACTCACCACCCCAAAGCATACCATCATCACCATAACCAGTACCATCAAAGGCAACTCCAAATACTTTTTCTTTTATCTTTTTTTCTGCCATAACAGATAAGATATGTGCATAGTGATGTTGAACTTCTTTACCTATAATTTTCTTATTATTGCTTATTATTTTATTTGCTATCTTAGTTGATTCATAATTAGGGTGCTTATCGTAAGCAATAATATCTGCTTTAAAATCATATATTCTCTCTAATGTTTCGATATTTTTTTCATAGTATTCAACAGATGAAATACTAGATAAATCTCCAATATGAGGAGATAAAATAACTTGATTATTAAAACCAATAGCTATTGTATTTTTCTGATTAGCTCCAAGAGCTAAAACATTACTATTTAATGCAAAAGGTAATGTAACTCTCATTGGAGTATATCCTCTAGCTCTTCTAATAACAATTGTTTGTTCTTTTACTACCATAACTACAGAATCATCACAACCATTAACAATATCTCTATTATGGTCTAAAATATAATCATATACTCCATGTAATTTTTCTAAAGTTTCTAAGCTTGTACAAATTGGTTCATTACTTATATTAGCAGAAGTGAATACTAAAGGACGATTAATATTATCTATCAAAAGTAAATGAAGAGGAGTATAAGGTAATAAGAGACCAATATAAGAAATATTAGGTGAAATAACACTTGAATGTTTTTGTTTCATTTTAACAATCACAATAGGTCTTTCTTTTGAAAGTAAAAGATTCTCTTCATCCTTAGAAATAACTGCAAGTTCTCTAGCCATTTCCATATTACGAACCATTACAGCAAAAGGTTTTGTTTCTCTTTTTTTTCTATTACGTAATTTTAGTATTGTACTTTCATTTGTTGCATCACAAACTAGATGATAACCCCCTACTCCTTTAAGAGCAAGGATATTACCTTGTTTTAATAATGAAACAGTTTTATTTACTTCATTTGTTTTTATATCTATTTGTTTTGTTAGATTATCTAGTAACTGTAATTTTGGTCCACAATCATTACATCCAATAGGTTGAGCATGATAGCGTCTATCCAAAGGGTTATTATATTCTGTTTCACAAGTCTTACACATCTTAAACTTTTTCATTGACGTCTTGTTTCTATCATAAGGTAAATTATGAATTATAGAGTATCTTACCCCACAGTGAGTACAGTTTATAAAAGGATATTGATAACGACGATTGTTAATATCTAAAAGTTCTTTTTCACATTCTTTACAAACACTTACATCAGAAGGAATATTAACAACAACATCACCTTTACTTTGAGTTTTGATAATTTCAAAACTATCAAAAGCTTTATAAGTAATCTTTTTGTGTTCAATAGTTTCAATAGAAGCTAAAGGTGGATATTCGTACTCAATCGCTGTTAAAAACTGTTTTAAAGTAATGGTATCACTATTAATAATTATTTCAACACCACGACTATTATTACTAACTGTACCAGTTAGTATGTATCTTTGAGCAAGTGAGTAAATAAAAGGACGAAATCCAACACCTTGCACAGTACCAGTGATATTTATTTTATAAGTACAAAGCTCCATATACCGAATTCTCCTTACCTATAGGAAAGTTTTTATTCATAAGAGGTTTTTTAGCCCCAAGTGTTTTTTGAATACTAGCATAAAGTGATTGATTTGCAAAAGTTTCACCACTAAGAACTACTATATTACTTCCTACTTTATCACAAAGTTGTGGAACCAATTCCCCTATATAATCACCAAAAGATTCATAAATACTATAACAAATATAATTATTCTCTACATCTCCTAATTGATAAGACATGATACTTGTTAAAAATGCGTAATTATCAAAACGATTATCTTTGATTTTAGTATCTATTTGTAATCCACCTTTTCCTAAAAAACTAAGAGATTCAGAGGAAATACCTTCAAAACTCTCATTTTCAAGTCCAAGAGTAATAGCTGTAACTTCAAAAACATCCATATCTCCTTCTAAGTTATCTAAACGATCCCATATTTTAGGATATGCTTTTTTATAATTAGTAACTAATCTATCTGAACCATCTCTAAGTGTTCTAATCTTTTCCCACAAGTTATCGGATTCAAAAGGTATTGCTGGTACTGCATTTATAACTTTTTTTCCATTGTAATATAAAAAATTCAAGCTTCCATCAAAATGAACACCAATAGCTTTTTCTCCAACTTTTTCATATTCAGCAAGTACTGATAGCATCGACGCTTCATATTGCTCAAATTTATTCTGATTATTTTCTTCATTTCCAAAATTCTTTTGAGCATCTAGTACATATAGTTCTGATGTATATACAGAATCAAATACACTAAATGAATCTATAATACTTTCTTCTTCTAAAGGAACGCAAGCTAAATCATGTGCTACAGTAACCCTAGCTTTTTCATTTTTAGCTATTGTAGGGTAAATAATACGTTCACCTGAAATAAAAAATTTTGTATCTTGATTAATAAAAAGTTTTGTATCTTTTTGTGTATTTATAGGCATATCAAAATCAACTAAGAAATCAGCTTCTTCATCACTACTACATTCTATATAAGCCATATACTCTAAACCATGTTTCACAGCTTCTGCTGCTAAAAGCATTGTCATACCATCATCTGGATATTTAACCAAAGCAGATGAACCATAAAGTTTCTTTATTTCATCACTTTTTGTTGCAACTCTTAAAAGTGGACGTTCAATACTAAGTAAGGCATTAAACTCTTGTTCAACAAGCATTAGATGCTTATTAAAACCTGCAGAATTTGCCATAAGTAATGTTGATAAGGCAACGTTATTTTCAATATGTTTTGTTGAAGTATTTTGAGGCTTAGATAGACCTATATCAACTTTATTTGTTGTAAATTTTATTTTATCTATAGAACTAGCATTTGGTTTTGGATAAAAAAACTTTCTATATCCATGTATTGTTTTCATTAAAACAGTTTTACCTGTGCTAATTGCACCTGCACTTACTTTAAAAAGATTGTGGTAATCTCCTTTATTAAGAGCCATATGTTCTGTTTCTTGATTAAGCATTCTTAAGCCTATACCACATTCTATACATGAAATCAGGGGATAGTCTTTACGTAAAAAATTAGTTTCTCTTTCTTTTTCACACTCTGAACAAGGTACTAAAAATTTCATTGTTGTATTTGCACGAATATAAGGATACTTAGTCAAAAAAGGATGTTGTGAACCGCAGCTATTACATGAAGTAAAAGGATAATAAAAACGACGAGAGCTTACATCAAACATTTCTTTTTGACAACTAGGACAAGGTGCTATATTTACAGGAAGATTTGACTGTTCTACTGCAACTAAAGATGGTTTTTCTTCACTAAAATAGTGATTAGCATTTCCTAAAAATAAAGAAGCAGGTAATAAATATTCCATATTTAATAAAAAACTTTCTAATTTTTCGTCATCTTGATTAAAAATCATAACTATCTTATCTTTTGTTTGAACTATTTCTACTTCAATTTCTGTTTTATTCGCATATCCACGTATTAGTTTTGATATATAGTTCTTGTTTGAGCTAAATGTTATCTCAAAGATAAAATACATTACTTTTCCTGATTTTAAATTTTTATTTACTAAACAGATAGATTAAAAGATCTACCTGTGTACTAAATAAGTTTTGACATATCTGTAAAATCCGCAATTTTAGGATTTGCATAGGCTTCAATTATATTTTCAAAGCTTACTTCATCAGATTTTTTTCTTGTAAGTTCAATACCAGATTCTTTTAATTCATAAAGCGTTTCATCAACAAGTGAAGGCATATGCTCTAATGCCTCTGGTGTCATAGCATTTTTAACATCTATAATATCATGAGGAACCATGGTTATAAGTTGTACTTCACCCATATCTTCATGAAAAGAACATATTTCTATCATCATTGTTATTTCTACTTCATTTGCAGTTCTTCTTGTAGATGTTGAATTCGCCATTACCTGCTCAGAATTTTCTGAACTTATAGTACCAACAGGACCTATTTTAGATCCTGTTCCAACAACAATAACTTTATCATATTCTTGATAATAAGTCATCAAAGTAAACCCTAATGTACCACCCTCTACAATAGTTAGTTTAGGATGTTCTTCATAGTTTTCTTCGATATACTTTACTAAATATGCACCTAAACCTTCATCATGAAACATAATGTTTCCAATGCCAATAAGTGCTATTCTTTCATGGTTCAAATTTATGATTCCTTTTCAGTTTTCACAAATTTATCACCACCAACAACTATTGAAATATCACCCTCTTTCCAAAAAATTGTTCGCCATACTTGATAATAAATATGAAAAACTATCCATGTAATTAAAAGCCACATTGTCAAGTGATGAGAAATACGTACATCCATAATATTCGCACCAGTAGCAGTTGTTCCAATCATCCATGAACTAACTACTTGTGTCCAGTCTGTTGTAGCATGTAATATCCAAGGCCACCATGTTCCAACACTACTCTCTCCTGAACCTAATGCATGTACATAAAGCTGAAGACCTGTTAAAAGCATCCACCCTAAAAGTAAATGAAAAATTAAAAAATAAACAGAATTAAAGCTATCACTATGTGTTGAATCAAATTTCTTTCGTCGGTTTAGTGTTATTAAGTTTAAAAATACTTCAGCAAACTCTTTAATATTCTTTCCTGTAGGAATAACCTTTTTCCATGGCTTTTCAAAACGTGAAAAGAAGAAAAGATAAGCAATAATAACAGAAGTAACATCAAAAATAATAGCCACTATAAAGTGACCCCATCTATTCCAAGCCATTACATATTTGTCCACTGCATCATCAGCCATAAAAGTTTGATAATACGGTGCAGCAATATAAAGACCTGTAGCAATTGCTACAATCATTGAAATAACATTAACCCAATGAATGATTCTCATTGCAGGGGTCATACGTCTTATACGAGTATATCCTTCTTTATTCTCCACAATTTACTCCTTAAAAGGCACTAGTAGGGTCAACTTTATATACAGCTAACTCCTTACCATTAGTGTCCATAACATGTACTGCACAAGCAATACAAGGGTCAAAACTATGTACTGTTCGAATGATTTCTAATGGTTCTTCAGGGTTTGCTACTTTTGTTCCAATTAATGATGCTTCATAAGCCCCAATTTCACCATTTGGTCCTCTTGGTCCTGCATTCCAAGTAGAAGGTACAACTGCTTGAAAGTTAGATACTAATCCATCTTTAATAACAATCCAGTGACCTAATGCTCCTCTTGGAGCTTCTGCCATTCCTCTACCTTTACAGTCTTTACTTACTTCATCAAAATCAAAACTTGTCCAAGTACTAAGATCACCATTAGCAGCATTTTTTGCAAGCTCTGATGCCCATTCTTTCATACCATCTGCTATCATTTCTGTTTCAATTGCACGTGCAGCTGTTCTTCCAACAGTTGAGAATAATACTGAAATAGGTAAACCTGAACGTTTAAGGAAATCACCAACATATTTAGTAATAACTTTATCGCCTTTTGCATATCCAATAACCATACGAGCAAGTGGTCCAACTTCTACTTTGCGTCCATCGTAAAGTGGAGATTTTATCCAAGAATATTTACCTTCTGTTTTAAGATAAGCATATCCATCATCTTTTTTATCAAGTCCAGTATATTCAGGAATAGTAGTTCCAACATAAGGATGTTCTGGTTCACCTGTACCTTCAAACCATGCGTGAGTTACATCTTCAGTAATTTTATCTTCATCAAGTTCATGTACTTTAGAAATGTCACCATCAAGTATTACACCAGCAGGTAAAAATAATGCAGAATTATAAAATCCTGTATCATCAAGTCTAAAGTCACCATAAGACATGAATGATAACAGTCCTCCACCAGAACCACCAATAGCTTTTCCTAATGTACCTTTATGCTTAGTACCATGAAAAGATTGAGATGAATCCGTTGCTTCTTCTGCATAAGCCGTTCCTGCCATATAGATATCTGGAAGATATGCTCTTTTAACAAAATCAGTAGTTTCTCTTAATAATTCTTGGAAAAGAGCTATACGAGCAGGGTTTTGAATATCTTGAACACATGTAACTCCACCAACAACAATTGATTGAGGATGTGGAGATTTACCACCAAAAAGTGCATGCATTTTAGACATACGTCTTTGTACATCTAACCCTTTAAGATAGTGTGCTACACCAATAAGATTTTGTTCAGGAGTAAGTTTATATCCTTTATTCCCCCAATATCCATTTCCAAAAATACCTAAACGACCCTCTTTTGCAAATTTTACAATTCGGTCTTGAATATCTTTAAAATCAGTAGCTCCTGCAATATATGGAGTAGTTCCTGCAATTTTTGCCCATTTCTCTGCTTCTTTTGCAGTTTTAACTGGATCAGCTTTTGTAGCTGAAATAATATCTACAAAATCAAGAGCATGTAAATGATAAAAATGTACAAAGTGATCATGTACTTGAAGTGAACCTTGAATAAGATTACGTACAATTCGAGCATTTTTAGGAATAGTTACATCAAATGCATCTTCAACAGCTTCAATTGATCTTTGATAATGTGTACCAGTACAAACACCACAAATACGCATAGTCATTAATCCAACATCTCTTGGATCTCTATTTTTTACAATAGTTTCAATTCCTCTAAACATAGTAGAAGAACTCCATGCATCAATAATTGTATTGTCTTTATCAATTACAGCTTCAATTCTAAGATGTCCTTCAATTCTAGTAATAGGGTCAACAATAATATGCTTATTCCCATTTGAATCTGTTTGATGGAAGTTACCATCTTTTCCATGTAATTTACTCATTTAATTCTCCTGCTTTTTCCTTTTTACCCGCAACAGCACTTGCTGCTGCATGTATTGCAATTCCAACACCTGCAGCTGTTAACAATCCAAGACCAAACTCATCTACTGTTTTTTCAACTCCACCTGTTGGAGCTTTGATATTAGCATTTGCCATTGGTCGTTCATATGCGTACTTATCCCAAAAATCTGGTTCTGAACATCCTATACAGCCACGCCCTACACCAATAGGCCAATTTACACCTTCATTGTAACGAATAATAGAACAGTTATTAAAAGTCATAGGACCTTTACATCCTACTTTATAAAGACAGAAGTTGTTTTTAGCCCCTTCATCTCCCCATTCTTCTACATATTCTCCAGCATCAAAATGTGCACGTCGTTCACAGTTATCATGGATTCTGTATCCAAATGCAAACTTAGGACGTAAAAGAGAATCAAGTTCAGGAATTGAACCCGTAAGTACATAATGCAATATGACACCAACCATATTAGATGGATTTGCAGGACAGGCAGGAATATTAATAAGTGGTTTACCTTTAACAACATCCATTACTCCAACTGCATCAGTTGGATTTGGAGCAGCTGCTGGTATACCACCATAAGTTGCACATGAACCAACAGCTACTATTGCTGCGGCACCTTCAGATGCTCTATGTAAATGATCTACAAATGTTTCACCTATAGCACCAATTGTTCCATAGTTTCCATTTAAACCTAAAGGAACAGCTCCTTCAACAAAAAGTAAATACTTTCCTTTGAAATGTTCCATTGCATCATTCATTTGTTTTTCAGCTTGATGTCCAGAAGCTGCTTGAAGTGCTTCATGAAATTCTAATGAAATAATATCTAAAATAATTTCATCAATTTTCGGTCCATCTGAACGTAAAAGTGCTTCAGAATTACCTGCACAATCTTGTAATTCAAGCCAAATAACAGGAACTCTATTCATAAGTACTGCAGCTTCAGCTACTAATGGTGTAAAAGATGCAGGAAGCATCAACATAGCTGTAGTTGCAGATGCCCATTTTAAAAAGTCTCTTCGTTCAAGACCTTGTTCTTCTATACTTTCTGTAAAGTCCATTCTGTTATTTAGAGGTGCAAGTTTTTTTAAATCTTCGATCCTCTGTTGACAAGATTCATATAGTTTTTCATAATATGTATCACCTTTATTAGTATCAACTTTAGCACTTTCTGCTGTAAAAAGTTTTTTTACAGATTCATCATTTGCTATATTCATTATCTCCCCTTTTTATATTTAATTGAATATCCATTCAACTGAATAAGTATTCAGTATAGTATTTTATAATAACTTAAAGGTAGTTTAATGATAATCAGTTTTAATATCTATGTAAAACTAGTGTGTAGTACAAACAGAACATACATCAAATGTACGAAAAATAAAAAGTGCTTCTGCTTTAGTGTGTCCAAACATAGTTTTTTGAACAGGAGTTAATTTATCTTTAGTAGAACTTCCAATATTCCATTGAGTAGGAGTAATAATTTCATATTTATTTATAATTCCATTTTCTATATCAACTTTGTGAATTAAAGGTCCACGAGGTGCTTCAACTATACCTATACCACTAGCAGTTACTTTTTCTATAGAGATAGGTTTATTACATGAATTTTCAGAAATAGAAATAGTACTTAATAGCTCATTAGCATGTTTCATTAAATGTGCTAGTTCATATATACGTGCAATTACACGAGAATAAGCACTATCTTTATATCGTCTATGAATATTTTTGATTAAAGGTATTTGTAGAGACATCATTCGTGATAAAGAACCAACTTCATAGTAATCATCTTTATACATAGCATTTCTTGCATAAGTTTTTTCATTTGGAGAATAAGATTCAACAGTACTAACATGCTTTATATCAACACTAAAAGGCCGTGTTTGTTTCATTTTAATAGGATTAATAAAAAGGTGATCCCCTAACATTATAAATCTATCATAAGCCAATCCTTTTTCTTGCATGCCTAATTCTATTAAATGTTCCTCTATTTTAGAAACATCTGCTTCCCCTACTGAAATCTCTTTAGGTGTTTTATATGTTAAAAACTCATCTAGATTAACTCCTAAACTTTCTTTTTCAAAAAATTGTATAAGATCTTTAAGTATACTTTGTGCTTGCAAAATTTCTATATAAGTTGGATCGCTAGTGACTCCACCAGGAACCATATATGAAGAATGAGGCCATTGTCCTCCAAGAAGCGATATAGCCTTCGTAGCTAATCTAGCTCCATATGCACCTTTTAGGGTATAATTCTCTTCATTAGAGTTTCTTAATTTTGAGAGTTCTGGTATTAGTACCATATACACCCACTTTAAATGGTTTTGTATTATTTCCATTACTAAAGTAAATTCTCGTATTTTTTTTGCTTTTTTACTTAAATGTACTTCATATCCCGCATTTTTATATGCATCTTCTATAGCCCTTACACTAGACATCAAATGAGCATGACCACATATTCCACATACACGAGGAGTAATTACCAAAGCATCAAGAGCATTTTTTCCTTTTAAAATATTTTCGATTCCTCGAAAATGAGGAAAAGCAATAGTAGAAAAATTAACTTTTTCATTTTTCATATCAAAATAAACAGATGCTTCACCTTCTATTTGATCAATCAGTTGTTTCGTAATCAATGAGTTTTCCTTCAAGTCTTTTAATACTAAATGTTTTTGCCATTCCTGTCATAGTCAAATAAGTCCTTTTGGGAACACCAAGAGGCACATCTTGTGGTATAGACATATTTGTTTTTGTGCTATAAAGATTTGATCTTGGAAAATCTGGTTCAGTACAACCAAAACACGGTGTTCCAACACGTGTTTTAGAGCTAACCTCATTCCAAAGAATCTTATTACAAGAAGCGTGTGTCATTGGACCACGACACCCTTGTTCATAAAACATACAACCTTCTTTTTTCCCAAAACCTTTTGTATCAATCTTCCATTCAAAGTATTCATTTCTTGTACATCCATGATGAGCAAGATTACTATACAATTCCAAAGGTCTATAAAGATTATCAAGTGGTACTTCTCTTTTATTTATAATCATATTTAAAGTATAACTAAGCCATTCAGGATGAATCGGACACCCTGAAAGATTAATCACCTTAGCCTTAGAATCAAGAAGTGGTCCGAATTCTTCTTTTTCGTTAAAGATAAGTCCACTATTTCGCTCAGGAGCAGAAGCTTTAAATATTCCACCAAAGCTTGCACAACTTCCTAATGCAATAACATACTTTGCATTAAGAGAGTAATGTTTCAAAATATTTTTAACTAATACATCATTTCTTTTTAAAAGAGGATCATATGCTCCTTCAAAAATTAATACATCACATGAAGTTTCTAATAAAGTAATTTCCTCAAGAGTATGTAATGATGTCAAAGAAGGGTGATATACCATATCTAAATTATCAAGTAAAGATGGTAGTGATGGTAAGTTTAAAAAAGAATGTATATTTGCATTACAAGTAACCCCTTGTATCCAAATAATACGAAGCTTAGTTTCTGGATTTAAGTGCATTGAAAATGTTTTCAGAAATATCTTTTTTATACTCGTCTAAAGACCCAGGTAAAATTTCTTCCCCATGTAAAAAAACCATACCACCTAAATAACCCATAAAAAGTCCAAAAGCACTGAAGAAATCTTGATTATGTAACTCACCACACTCTACTCCTTCATCAAAAAAGATCATCATTTCCGTAACAAAAGATGAAACACAAATCATACCCTTACATTCTTTCCCAAAAATTTCACGGTTTGATAAATAAACTCGTAAAAAATATTCTATCATTTCAGGCTTTTCTTCTGCCATAGTAAAATACATCGAAACAATTTTTGAAATCTTTTCTTCAGTACTTATTTTTTCTTCATTTATCTCTCTAATGCGTTTACCTAGGTATTCTGAAATAAATATAACCAGCTCTTTTGCTAATAAATCCTTAGAAGTAAAATAATTATAAAAACTACCAACACTCATCCCAACATATTTTGCAATATCAGGGATAGTTGTCATATAAAAACCTTTCTGCGAAAATAATTTCAATGCAGATAAGACTATAATACTTTTTCTTTCTTCTTTTGTTACTCTTGCCATATAAACTCGTTTCTTAATTATTTTTTATCATAGTATATAATATAAAAGTTTCTGAATGACTGAATAAAATTGATTTCTTTAAATGTTTTAGTATCTATTTAAAAGATTAGTTTATTAAAATTTCTAAAATTAATTTTACTAGATAATAAATAAAGTTCATTACTTAAAAAAACTATTAGATTTGTATAAATATATCTTAATTTAAAACATAAATATGCTAAAATTAAATATTAAAATAAAGGTGTACTCGTGTCAATATTTGCTTTACAATCACTAGCTGGTGGCTTCTTAGATGAAGATTTACAAAATTTTAATAAATATTTTGATGATTGGTGTATTCAATTTGAAAGTTATGATGAAGCGAAAGATATTGTACAAACTTTAGAAAATGAAGAGGCTATAGATATAGTCGAAATTACACCCTTAACTTATCCAAAATATTTTTTTAATTCTTTGCAAGGTACTATTTATGCTACACGTCAAATTGAAAATAATATCATTTGTGTGGTAGAGCCATCAATGGGTTCTAGTTTTAAACTTGCAGTATGTGACTTAAAAACAAAAAGAGTAAAACTATCAAAAACAAGCTACAAAAATATTCCAAGTATTGAAAGTGCTTTTGCTAGTTTTACTCAGTAGTTACTTTTAGTTCTTATCTCATTGTTTGATAAAGTTCTTCAGCTTTTTTAATATCTTCTCTTGAAGGTTTTCTTCTACAAGAAATATAAGACTCATTGCCATTAGCATCTTTATAGGGATAAACTGTTGCAAAAACCCAATAAAAACCACCTAATTTTGTTGCATTTTTTACATAACCTTGCCAAACTTTTCCAGATTTTACAGTACTCCATAAATCTTCAAATGCAGCTTTTGGCATATCTTTATGTCTTACTATATTGTGTGGCTGATTTTTTAATTCTTCTAATGTATAACCAGCAACTTCACAAAATTCTTCATTTGCAAAAGTAATAATTCCTTTAGAGTCTGTTTCACTAACAAGAAAAGCTTCTTCTTTTAATACAGTTTCATTCATACTAATTCCTAATTCCCACAGTTGATTTCTCTAATTTTGTTTAATTTATCAAATACAATTTCAATATTTGTTTCAATATTTCTTGTAACTGCAAATATTTGTCCATTATCATAATCTTGTGCATATAAATCTACCGTATCTTGAACCATAGTATGTACTCTACTATGTGCTACTAATAACTCTTCCCATTCTTTAGTTTTTGCAAACTCACTATTTGAATTTGCATCAATCCATTTACCAAGATTACACTCATGATGATTTTTAACTTTGAAAGTATGTCCAGATTTACATTCAGCAAAGTTAACATTTTTAAATGAAATATGATCTGATTTTAATTTATTTATATCAAAAATCATATCTGTGTCACAAATTCTTTTTTTTGCTTCTTTATCAAATGATGTTTTATTTACAGCACTTTGTAATTGAACAGCTAAAGATGTTGTAACATCTGCCATTTCATTAATAGTTGAAGCTAAAGATGCATTTTGTTGTGTTGCTTGATCTAATGAATTAACTGTATCGTTTATTTGTGACATTGCAAGTTGTTGTTCTTTTGAAGCTGTTGCAACATCTTCAATAAGCTCTATTGTAGTTCCAATATTTTCATTTAACTCATTGTAGCCACTAATCATTTTAGTAGTAATTTCTTTTCCATCTTTTGCTTTTGATGTTGCACTTTCAACTAAATCTTTTATTTCTTTTGCCGCTTCTGCACTTCTACTTGCAAGATTTCGCACTTCTGCAGCAACAACTGCAAAACCTTTTCCTGCTTCTCCTGCAGTTGCTGCTTCAACTGCTGCATTTAAAGAAAGAATATTTGTTTGGAAAGCAATTTGATCAATTACTGAAATTGATTCATATATTGCATTTACTTCAACACTTAAGTGTTCCATTGATTCAGATGTTTTAAATGCTAAATCTTTTCCAACTTCATTTGATTTAGTTACATTTTGCGCATATTGAGCCATTTTTGTAGCACTTTGACTACTTTTATCAATAGTTGCAGAAATTTCTTCAATTGCTGCTGCTGTTTGCTCTAATGATGCAGCTTGAGCGTTTGATGAATCACTTAAACTTTTAGATGCATCAGATAATTCACTTGCACTATTTGTTAATTTATAATTTGATTCATCAATTAAACACATAACTTCATTAATAGTTGATTGAGTAACTTTTGTACCAGAAAATAATGATGCAATAGAACCTGTTAAACCTTCAATTTCTGGTATTGGCTTATCATATTTTGCGTTTGCTAAATCAACTAATACATTTGATAATTGAGTTAAATTTGACTGCATAGTACTAATCATATTATTGATTTCAATAACTAATGAATCAACTTCAACAGAATGAGCTTTTCCTTTAATTCTATCATTTAATAAACCTGTATTAACTTTTTCTATAACTATTCTAGTTTCATCAATAACAAGCTTATCTTGATTTAATCCTTCATCAATAGAATCTAAATATTCATTGAAACTTGTAACAACATCACCAATTTCATCTTTTGATTTTACTTCAATTCTTGATGAATCTAATGATGAATTATTTTTAATTTGATCAATTGAATCTTTTAAATTTAAAATAGGAGTTATAATATTTTTTTTCATATTTATTATAGAAATAATCATTGTCAATAATAAAGCAATAACTAAAATTGTTAAAGCAACCCAAATTATTGATGAAGCATTGTTTACAGCAACTTCTACTTTATGAATATTTCTTATAGTTACTGCAATACCAAGTTTTTTACCATTAAAATCTTTTATATCAATAAAAGAATAAAAATATTTATCATCAAGTAAATATTTATTTTTAATTAATTCATCAAAATTAATATTTCTTAAATCACTTAAAATTTCTTCATTAACAAACTTTTGTGAAATAATGTATTTGTTTAATTTCTTTTTTTCATCAACTTTTGCAACAGAGAGTGAACTATCCATAAGTAATAAAAAACCATCACCAATTTTATCAAAAGATTTTGCAACAGAATTAACACCTTGCATAAACTCTAGTGAACCTAAGTGATTATTTTCATTATCCATAATTGGAACAACAGACCTAATACTAAGTCCTGCTTCTCCAACTTCAAAAGTATTAACAGAATTTTTAGTATTATTTACTTTTACAACACTACTTCTAAATGAACTTAAATCGTCTCCAAACTTATCTCTTTTCCATGATCGTAGAAAAGATTTATTGTCTTTTGTATGAACGTGAACTTTAATATTATTAAATGGAGTATGCGCTTTCATATTTTTTGATAATGATTCTAATGCTTTTATAGATAATAATCTATCATTAAAAGATAAAGCATTTTTTATCATTCCATCATTTGCAATTGAGATAGCATTTGATATACCAACATCTAGCTTTGATCTAAGTTTTTCACTAGCTAAGTAGTTTAATTCAACACTTGTATCATTATAAACTTGCTGCTGTAAATCATTCTTATACTTATTTAAAATAAAATAACCAATAATCAACATAACTAATGTAACTATGATAGTTATCCATGCTGACTTTTTTGCAAGACTCATACTATTCATTTTGGTACCCTTTAATACATTTTTATTAATTCATTATAGTATTTTTATTATTAAAATAAGTTATACTAAATTATGAAAATAAAATAATAATAATTATATTTATAAATTGATTATACATATGATAATTAGATATCCTAAAGGATAAATAATTATCTATTATCATGTATTAGTTTAAAAAGTCATTCTAAGACCAGTAAAGTAGTAAGTCCCTACATTTGTGCCAATTTCTTCATCAACTTCTTTATTAAAAATATTATCAATACCAATGTAATACTCTATATTTTTATTGATTTGATATTGCGCACCTAAATCAACCAATGTATAGGCATTTGCTTCTTCAGTATTTGTTGAGTTTGTGAATTGCTTACCTATATATCTAAGCATTAAATTTGTATTAAATGCATCAGTGATTTTATAATTTGTATTAAATGAAGCAGAAATATCAGGTGTATAAGTTAACTCTTTTCCTGTACTTTCATCTTCTGTTTTCAAATATGTTGCATTTATTCCAAAATCGATATTTTTATTTAAGCTATAATCAAAAGAAACTTCAGCCCCTTTAATATCAACTTTATCAATGTTTTCTGATGTATAATATTTTGTAGAAGAGTTAGAGTCATTATATGAGACTAAATCAATTTTATCTTTTACTTTATTATTAAAGATTGTGAATGTAGATGAAAGGTTTTTATATTTATTTGATAATGATAGTTCAAACGTTTGAGACTGTTCAGGTTTTAAGTCATAAGCTTCTGTTTTAATAGTATTAATAACTTCAGCACCATATCTTTTTGCTCCCTTATAATACATAGAATTAACATAAAGTTCAGCAATATCAGGTGTTCTGTATCCTTGTGCATAATTCGCTCTAATACTAGTATTATCCGTTAAATTTTTAACAAGTCCTGCTTGAAGAGTGATTTTATTATCAGCATTT
The DNA here is from genome assembly GCF_003711085.1 of Arcobacter peruensis. NCBI lineage: Bacteria > Pseudomonadati > Campylobacterota > Epsilonproteobacteria > Campylobacterales > Arcobacteraceae > Arcobacter > Arcobacter peruensis. The sequence goes on along the minus strand of NZ_CP032363.1, from coordinate 477,661 downwards.
GAAATATTGTCATATCTAGCACCAATAATTGCATTTAGCGTATCAGAAAACTCTATTTCATCTTGAATAAATAAAGATTTATATTTTACAATTTTTGTAACAAATTCACTTGATGATGCAATAGGATTGATTGCTCCCGAGTCTCTAGTTTCTTTTCTATATTCAAGACCTGTTGTAATAATATTTGAATCATTTAAAATATAAATTAAACCTGATTCTAAAGTATCAATAGTAACATTTGCACTAAATTTTGTATTTGTAGAACCATCAAATGTTAATGGATCTGTATAGTTTCTTTTTTTATAATATGATCTATATAGTTTTGTATTCATTGATAAATCATCATTTATAATATAGTTAAAATCACTTGAAACATCAATTCTTCTATTTTTATCTTCAGAATTTACAGGAGTGTTTGTGATTAGTCCACCAAGAGATGATGCTGCATTTCCTAAGTATTGTCCTTCTCTATTTTCTGTAAAATAGTTTAGATCAAACCCTGCATTAAAGTTATCAGTAAAATCATATTCTAATCTTGTTCCAATAGTTTTAACAGTTGATTCATCTTTATACGTTACATTATAGTTTCCAGAAGTATTATCTAAAGCATGTGAGTCTAAATCTGCTCCGGAACTTGGATTAATAGCTTGTTGTGTATATGATTTGTTTTCTGTATAAGGAGTTGTATCATCAATAGATGCATTGATTTTATATTTAAATTTACCTACACGTCCTCTATTTGTAAGGTTTGCATTTTTATTTATAGCCTCCCCATCACTATTTGAACCATATTTTAAATCTAATGTTGTAACATTTTTATCTATTTTTTTTGTGATAATATTAATTACACCACCAATAGCATCAGAACCATATAAAGTAGACATTGAACCTTTAACTATCTCAATTCTTTCAATCATTGAAGATGTTATTCTAGTCATTTCGTATGGACTTTCAGTTTCTCCTGATAATCTTTTACCATCAATTAAAATCAGTGTACCATTTGATCCCATACCTCTTAATGAAATAGAAGCTTTTGATGAAGAACTAGGGTGTGGGAACCTTCCATATTGTGCATTTATAGATGGTATTTTTTGTAAAATTTTATCTAATGTAGAAGCACCAGTTTTTTCTATATCTTTTTCTGTAATAACAACAACAGATGCAGTTACTCCATCGATAGATTTTTCAGTTTTAGTCGCAGTCGTAATTGTAATTTTATCTAAAGTACTTGCTTGTATAGTAGTGCTTGCTACTAGTCCTATAAGTGCAGTTGATAGTATTTTATTATGCATTATTTATCCTTATATATAGTTATTTACTCTCGTTTTTGAGAATGTATCATCTTTGAGATATTTAACTTTATTTATTTTTATGTTTTCTTCATTAACACATTTAATTATTATTGACTTTAATCCATCATTTTTATTACTTTGTTTTAAATATTTAGATTCAATTAAATCACAATAATCCTCTATATCTTTTTTTAGACCCTTGCTTTTAAATTTAGCTAAGACTTTTCTAAATTCATTTATATTCTCCTTATTAGCAAATTCTTTTATGATGTTAATTCTCGAATCAGATGATGATAATATCGTATCTAAAGCACAAACATTTTTATTTGTAAAAGCATCTTTGAAAACTGTATTTATGTTAATAAAAATCATTTTTGATCCTTTTTCTTTTGATTCTTTTTCATTGCATTCCATCTCTTTTGTAAATCATCCATATCAATAGTTTCGTTTTCTTTCATTGTTCACTCCTTAATTGATAACTATTATTAAAAAGAAATAATAACAATTTAATCTTAGAAAATTATTAATTTTGATAATCATTCTTAAAATTATAACGGAATTAAATTTTTAATTATTGATACAGATCATTTCTTTTTAAATTTAATTATGATAACAATTATCATCATTAAATATAATATTAAGATTTATTATAATAACATTCAAAAAAACAAAGGATTTAAAATGTTTAAAACACTAATTACAGTACTTGTACTACTTTCTTGCGTAAATATAAATGCACAAGATAAATTAAAAAAACTAGTATTAAGTGGTCCAGTAGCTTCTGTTTCTCATCCACTTATTCATATGGTTAAGACTGGCGCTTTAAATGATATTGCAGAAGTAGTTGAGTTTAAGTTATGGAAAAATCCAGATGAATTAAGAGCTTTAACTTTAAAAAATAGAGCTGATTTTATTGCAGTTCCGACAAACGTAGCTGCTAATCTTTATAATAGAGGTGTGAGAATAAAGCTCTTAAATGTTTCTGTTTGGGGAATATTAGGAATGATTACAAGAGATGAAACTCTTAAAACATTAGCAGACTTTAAAGGTAAAGAAATAGCAATGCCTTTTAGAGCTGATATGCCAGATATTATATTTGAAGAGCTTGTAAAAACACAAGGGATGGATCCTAAAAAAGATTTCAAATTAAAATATATGAGTAATCCTTTTGATGCAATGCAAAACTTAATTTTAAGACAAGTAGATCATGCATTACTAGCAGAACCAGCAATTTCTATTGCTTTAATGAAGACAGGTTCATTTCCTTTAAAACTTGTAGCACCTGATTTATATAGAAGCGTTGATCTACAAAAAGAATGGGGAAAAACTTTTAAAGTTGAGTCAAAAGTTCCACAAGCGGGAATGTCTGTTATTGGAGATATGATTTTAAATGAAAAAGCAATCAAAAGATTTAATGAAGAGTATGCAAAATCATTACAATGGTATAAAAACAATCCTAAAGAAGCTGCTAGCATTGTAGTAGAAGAAATACCAATGCTTGATGAAGCTGGAGTTGCCGAAAGTATTAAACATGTTCAGTTAAATACAGTAAGCGCAGAAGATTCAAAAGAAGACTTAGAATTCTTCTATAAATTATTAGAAAAAAACAATCCTAAAACAATTGGTGGTAAATTACCTAATGATGCTTTCTATTTCAGATAATAAGAATAAATATTGATATTAGTCAATGTGGAAAAATAAGACCTCTGATATTATTACAATAATGATTATCATTAATATAAAATTTGATACTAAGGATATTTAGTGAAGTTTTTACTAAAAATATTAAAAGATTTTCCTGCTTACCTTTGGAGCGGATGGGGTGCGATTGCATCTATTCTACTTTTTATTGCTTCATGGGATGTAGGAAATCAAATTTACGGGGATTTAATACTCCCCTCCCCTTTAGAAACTTTCCAAACACTAGGACTGATGCTTCAAGATAAATCAGTAATTGAAGAAATTAAAACTACTTTATATCGTTCTGCTGTTGGTTTTGGTTTTTCATTACTTGTAGGATCAATTTTAGGTCTTCTTGCTGGTTTCTTTGCGACTGCATCAATGATGAGTCGTCCTATTGTTACAATTTTAATGGGAATGCCTCCAATTGCATGGATTGTACTTGCAATGATTTGGTTTGGAATGGGAGATGAAACTGTAATTTTTACAGTTGTTATTGCATCTTTTCCAATCATATTTGTAGGAGCATTACAAGGAACAAGAACATTAGAAGGAGATTTAAAAGAGATGGCTGATAGTTTTAACTTGCCATGGCATATGAAGTTTATTGATGTTTATTTTCCTCATATTTTTTCTTATGTTTTTCCTGCATGGGTTAGTGGTCTTGGAATGGCTTGGAAGATAGTTGTTATGGCTGAATTACTTGCAACTTCAAATGGTATTGGAGCTTCTTTAGCAGTTGCTAGAAGTCAACTTGATACACCGACAGCTTTAGCACTTGTTTCTATTATGGTTGGTTCATTAATGTTTATTGAATACATCATATTAGAACCTATAAAAAGAGAGGTTGAATTATGGCGAGTTTAGAATGTTTAGAAGTAAAAAGATTAAATCATAGTTTTGGTTTTACTCAAATATTAAAAGATATAAACTTTTCAATAAAAAAAGGTGAGGTTTTATCAATAGTTGGGCCATCAGGTGGTGGAAAAACTACATTAATGCATTTATGTGCAAATCTTATTGATGTTCAAGAAGGAAGTGTAGAAAACACTTTTACTAGTTCATCTTTTGCTTTTCAAGAAGCAAGATTACTTCCATGGAAAAATGTTATTGATAATATAGCTATTGGTTTATTAGCAAAAGGTATCAAAAATAAAGTTGCTAAAAAAATGTCAGAAGAAATAGCACTAAAATTTGGATTAGAAAAAGATGATTTTGATAAATTTCCAAAAGATTTAAGTGGAGGAATGAAACAAAGAGTTTCTTTTGCAAGAGCTTTAGTTGTAAATCCATCTTTATTATTTCTTGATGAACCCTTCTCTGCTTTAGATATTGGTTTAAAAATGGAGTTACAAACATACTTAATTCAAATGGTTAAAGAAAAGAACCTTACTATTTTATTTATTACTCATGATTTAATGGAAGCGATTAGATTAAGCGACAAGATACATTTATTACAAGCTGACCCTGGTCATATAATAAAAGAGTTTGAATATGACTTATCGCAAGAAAAAAGAGATGATAAATTTGTTTATAATGAAACAGCAAAGATATTGCAAGATGAAACTATTATAAATACATTTGAATTACAAACAATAGGATTTAAATAATGGAAAATGAATTAAAAAATAATACCCAAGAACAGCCATTGCACGCAACAAATCATTATATGTACTACCCCGATGAAAAAGATGTTCCTCCTTATTTAGCCTATGGATTTAGACCAGTATTTTTACTACTAGCACCTTACCTTGTTATTTCAATGATATTATGGGGATTAGTTTGGAATGGTGTTTTATCAATTCCTTTTATGGATGCTTCTTTAACTTGGCATATTTATGAAATGTTATTTGGAATATTAACAGCTGGAGTTATGGCATTTTTAACGACTGGTCTTCCTGAACTTTTTCCAGGAATGATTCCCTTTGTTGGACAAAGACTAAAATATATAGTTGCTTTATGGGTTTTAGGACGTGTTAGTTTTTGGACTATTGATATAACAGGAATATGGCTTACAGCTATTTTAAATATTTCAATGCTTATATGGTTATTATGGTTTGCAAAAGATGTAGTTCTTGATAAACTTCAAAGACATGCCAGTTTAGGTTATAGTCTTATTAGTATACTAGCTATTGAAATATGGTTTTTCTCTTCAAAATTAGGATTTGTAAGTATTGAAGGAATAAGTATTTTAAAAGTTGCAACAGGCGCAATTGTTATTTTAATACTACTAGCACTTAGAAGAGTTAATATGGAAGCAGTAAACGAACTAATGGAAGATAAAGGCATTGATGATATTTATATATCAAGACCACCTCTTACAAATCTTGCAATATTTTGTATAGCTTTATTTACTACTATAGAGTTCTTATATCCAGAGAATAGTGCTTTAGGTTGGTTAGGACTTGCTACTGCTACGTCTATTTTAGCACTTACTAGTGATTATATTTTAAAAGATAAATTTATTTTGAATCAACCTTATGTAATATATCTAGCACTAATTCCTCTTATGCTTAGTCTTGGTTATGCACTTATGGGTTGGGATATATTAAATGACAATATATATGGAATAAATCACTTTAGACACTTTATTACAAGTGGAGGTATTGGTTTATCTTATTTAATTGTAATGATGATTATTGGTTTTGTGCATACAGGAAGACATTTAACTTCAAATATTTATACTCATATTATGATTTTATTAATTGTTATTGCAACTCTTATGAGAGCTTTGATTCCATTTTTTGAAAACTATATACAAGAATTATATATGTACTCATCAATTCTATGGGCGATTCCTTTTGTAATATACATAAAAGTATTTTATAACTTTTTATTAACTCCTAGAGCTGATGGTATAAAAGGATAAAAAAAGATTAGTATAAATGAAAATTTATACTAATCTTTAGAGATATCTTATTCGTAAATGTAAACGATATCTGCTTTATTAACATCAAGTTTTAAATCCTTATCTTTTTGTATCTTTTCATTTGAAATAGTTACAAAAGGAAGATTACTTAATCTTGCAAATCTTAAAGGAATACCTAAATTTTGTTCAACATGCATAGCACCTGCAAATACAATAAGTTTGTCTTTTGGGTTTTTGATTACTTTTTTAGCTATTTTTGCTAGATTTTGTGCCATATAGGTATCCCATGTCACTTGAACTCTATACATTCTTTCTTCACATGGTTCAGGATTATCTGAAGGAGGCATTTTATTACAATGTTTTAAATATGGCATTACTAATTGATTATGAGCACTAACATTTAAATCTAAATTATTGTAAAACTCTTTTTCTTCTTTACTCATTTTATCAAAAAGTTTTAAAGATATTTTTTCTCTTTGTTCTTTGGATATGTTGATACCATAAAGTTTCCCATTGTTTTTCTTTATAGCTTCATATAAGGGTTCTACATATTTCCATTTATATACTGTAAATTCATCCCATTTTCTTTTTTCTTTTAAGGTCTTACTATCAACTTTTCCATCTGTAAAGTCTTTTAACAACTTATCATGTTGTGGTGTAAACCATTCATTTGCTAAAAATAAATTTGTACCATTTTTATCTAATTCTTTTAAAAGATTTTCAAAAAACTTATGTGTTTTTTCAGTATTGTGATGATCACCAACAAAGATTATTGGATAATATTCTATTTCTTTTACAAGCTGTTTCATATTTATATCTTTTGCTTGTTTTATAGAATAAATTCCTTCTTTTTTTTCTAGATTATGTGTTAATAAGAGTTCTTTGTTTGTACAACCTGAAAATATATAAATGACAGTTATAAATATTAATAAAATTTTTAACATATTTTTACCTTTTGATTTTATGTAATATTTTAACACTAAGAATGTATATGAAGAAGATGTAATAAAATTACATCTTCTTTTTAATTATAATAATTTAATATTATTATCCCATTGGATATAAAATATCAGCTTGAATTCTTTCAATTTTACTCATTAACTCATTATCAATATTAAATTTAAAAGCTTCTAGGGATTCATCTAATTGAGACAATTCTCTAGCACCTATAATTGTAGAAGCTACAAAATCAAAATGTTTTGAATAAGCAACTGCTAAAGTAACAGGAGAAATACCATACTCTTTTGATAATTGCACATATCTACTTGTAGCTTCTAATGTTTTAGGATTAACAAATCTTGTAGCTTGTGCTTGAACTCTTGGATTTGGATTATTTACATAAGCTGAAAACCTTGCATTTTCTGGATAAAAGTTATTACTATATTTTCCTGATAAAACGCCCCCACCTATTGGTGAATATGGAAGAAGCGAAATGTTTTCATTTTTACATACAGTAGAAAGTTCATCTAGAAATCTAGGATTTAATAGTGAAAAATTATTTTGAATAGATTGAAACCTTGATAAGTTTTTATTTTTAGCCGTTTCATTCGCTTTTGTAAGTCCATAAGCAGAATCATTTGAAGTTCCTAAGTATCTTACTTTTCCTTCTTTTACTAAATCATCAAAAGCTCTTAAACTCTCTTCAATAGGTACAATTGGGTCTGGCCAATGCATTTGATAAAGATCTAAATAATCAGTGTCAAGTCTTTTTAAACTTCCTTCAATTGCTTTTTTAATATGAAAAGAATCAATAGCTGTAAGCCCATGTCTTTGAGGTGGAACAAACCAACCTGCAGCTGCTCCACTTACTTTTGAAGCTAAGATTATAGAATCTCTTTCTTTAGTCTTTAACCACTCCCCTACCCATTCTTCTGTATCTCCAGCAGTTGCTTTTTTAGGAGGTACGGGGTAAAGCTCAGCTGTATCATAAAAATTTATTCCATTATCATATGCTTTATCCATTATCTTAAAAGCTTCTTTCTTAGATGTAGTAGAACCAAAAGTCATAGTTCCCATACAAATTGAAGAAACTCTAAGTCCACTATTTCCTATGTATCTAAAATCCATAATATTTCCTTCATATTTTTAATAAGTGATTATAACTATATAAAAAGTTTATTTCAATTAATTTTTTATTGAATTTAAAATTGTTTCAACATTACATTTTGTAGAATTATCACAATCTTTAAACTCATGACTTAAAGACATAACTAAATTTCCTAAAATACTTGAAATGATTTCAATAGATATCTCTTCTGTATTGCAATCTTTAAACTCTTTAGTTTGTATTCCTTTTTTTAAATGATAATTTATAAGATTTAAAACCTGTTCATTAAAACCATGTAATTTTTTTACTTCATCATTCTTTTTATTAAATGTTAATCTTAAAAATTCAATTAAAACATAAGTAAATTTTTCATCTTTTTCTTTCGATTTAAAAAGGTATTTAACAATAAAGAGAATCTTCTCTCTATTGCTTTTAAAATCATCAACTTTTTCATTGATTTGATTATGAACATTATTGAAATAATCTTTTATATATTCATTAATTACATCATCTTTATTTTTAAAATATTCATAAAAAGTCCCCTTGCCAATATTCGCTAGATATGTAATTTCAGAAATTGTTGTTTCACTTATACCTTTAGAATAAAATAAATCTGAAGCTATTTTCATAATTTCATTTTTTCTTATTTTCTTTAAATTATTCTTATCCTCATTCATAATATCAACTTTCTTTGTCTTCTAATAATCTTTTTTTTTCCATTTTTTCATCACTATTTGTAAGTTTTTCAACTACATAATAAAACATTGGAATAAAAATAATTGCTATAAATGTAGCTGCTAACATACCCCCAATAACACCTGTACCAATAGAGTGTCTACTAGCTGCACCTGCTCCTTGAGATATTGCTAAAGGAACAACTCCAATTGTAAATGCTAATGAAGTCATAATAATAGGTCTTAATCTTAATTTTGCAGCTTCAACTGCTGCATCAACTAATTTCATTCCTTCTTTTCTTTTGTGTAATGCAAACTCAACGATTAAAATTGCATTTTTTGCACTAAGTCCAATAAGTACCAATAATCCAACTTGGAAATAAATATCATTAGATAATTCTCTCCAAACTGTAGCTTCAATAGAACCTAATACTGCGAACGGAACAGCAAATACAATAGCAATTGGTAAGAACCATCTTTCATATAAAGCTGAAAGAACTAAATATAAGAAAATAATACCTGCTATAAATGCTAAACTACTATTAGTTGATAACTCTTTTTCTTGATAAGCAGTTCCTGTCCATGCAATAGAATAATCACTAGGAAGAATTTCTTTAGAAATTTTTTCAATTACATTTAATGCTTCACTTGAGCTAACTCCAACAGAAGGAGAACCTGAGATTTTAGCTGATTGGAACATATTCATTCTAGTAATAATATCAGTCCCTGTTGTTTTCTTAATTGCTACAAATGATGTAATAGGTAATAATTCTCCATTACTTCCTCTAACAAAAATCTTATTTAAATTTTCTGGGTTTTCTCTATATTTTTGAAGTGACTCAATAACAACATTATAATTTTTACCATTTAATGTAAAATCATTCACATACTTGTCTGCTAAACTTGCATTTAAAGCTGTAAAAATATCACTTGTTGTAACACCTTTTGAGAATGCTTTTTGATAATCTACTTCCATTTTGTATTTTGGAGTATTAACATTAAGTGTAGTTCTAACTCCTGTTAAACTTGGATTAGCATTTGCTTTTTTTACAATTTCACTTACATATTTGTTTAATTCTAAAATATCTGTACTATTTCTAGCTTGTACATACATATCAAAACCACCTGTCATAGACATACCTGGAATTGGAGAAGGAACAACACCGAAACTAAATCCTTCACTTGTAGTTTGCATTAATTGACCTGTAAACTTTTTAGCTAAAAATGGAGTTTGTTGATCAGGATTTAATCTTTGACTCCAATCTTTCATATCAACAAATGTAATCATTGCATTTGTTCTATTTGTAAATGTACCAAAATCCATACCAGGAATTTGGAATACTTGTTCAACATTTGGGTTTTGTGTAACAGTATCATAAATTTGACCTGCAAGTTTTTCTGTTCTTGTTAATGAAGAACCTGGAGGATTATAAGAAAGAATAAATACATTTCCTTGATCTTCTGTTGGAACTAATGATGTATTCATTTTTCCATATTCCGAATATGTAACATAAACTATAGCTGCATAAATAACTAAAAATACAACTGATAATTTAATTACAAATTTAACTAATTTTGCATATCCATTAGATAAAGATTCAAACATTCTATTAAACCATCTAAAGAAAAAGTTTGGCTCACCATGGTTTGGTTTTAATAGTAAAGTACAAAGTGCTGGTGTTAATGTTAATGCAACAAAACCTGAAATTGCAACAGAAATTGCAATAGTAACAGCAAATTGTTTATACATTACACCTGAAAGTCCGCCAAGAAAAGCTACAGGTAAAAATACAGCAGATAAAACTAAAACAATTGCGACTAAGGCACCTGAAACTTCTTGCATAGCTTTCATTGTTGCATCTTTTGGACTCATACCATCAGACATATGTTTTTCAACATTTTCAATAACAATAATAGCATCATCAACAACAATACCAATGGCTAAAACTAATCCAAATAATGTAAGAAGATTTATACTATAACCAAGTGCATACATACCAGCAAATGCCCCAACAATCGAAATAGGAACAGCTAAAATTGGAATTAGTGTAGCTCTCCAGTTTTGTAAGAATATATAAATAATTAACATAACTAAAATCATAGCTTCAATAAATGTATTAACAACTTCATTGATAGAAATTTTAATAAATGATAATGTTTCATAAGGAACTTTATAGGCAACTCCATCAGGGAAAATCTTCTCAATTTCACTAATTTTTGTATTAATTGCAGCATCAGTATCTAAAGCATTTGCCCCTGATTGTAAGAAAATACCAAAAGGAATTGCATTTTTACCATTATATAAAGGCTTTCTTGAATAAGACGCAGCACCAAGTTCAACTGTTGATACGTCTTTTAATAATACATTTCTTCCTCTTTCATCAGACTTTAAAATAATATTTGCAAATTGTTCCGCATTTTCAAATCTATTAGGCGTTTGTAATGTATATGTAAACATTTGCTTACTCGCAGTTGGTTCTTGACCAAATTTACCAGCAGCATATTGTTCATTTTGATCTTTGATTTTTGTAATTACTTCAGCAGCAGTTAAATTGAAACTAACTAATTTATCAGGATCAATCCAAACTCTCATAGCATATTCTTTTTCACCAAAAATAACTACATCACCAACACCTTTAATACGTTTAAGTTCATCAACTATATTGTTTTTTGCATAATTTGATAAAAACAAAGTATCTTTAGAATTATCAGGAGAAATTAATGCATAAACTTTTAGCATACTTGCTGATCTTTCACGAACATTTAATCCTTGACTTTGAACAACTGTTGGCATTGTAGAAAGAACTGTTTGTACTCTATTATTTACATTTACTTTTGCATCTTGCTTATCTGTTCCTACTTCAAAGAAAATACTAATAGAAGCTGTTCCATCATCTGATGTTGTTGATTCCATATAAATCATATTTTCAACACCATTTAAGCTTTCTTCTAATGGTGCAACAACTGTTTGTGCAATAGTTTGAGCACTAGCTCCAGCATATGTAGTAGATACAATAATTTGAGGAGGCGATACTTGAGGGTATTGCTCAACTGGCAAGTTTTTAATTGCCAAAAGTCCAGTAAGAAATATGATAATTGAAATTACCGATGTAAATACTGGATTTTTTATAAAATAAGTTGAAATCATTTTATTTTTTTCCTTCTACTATTTGTACCTTTGAATTTGGTCTAAGCTTTGCAATATTACTTAATACAATTTTCTCTCCACTTTTTAAACCACTACTAATAACAACACCTGTTTGAGTATTTTCACCTGTTAATACAACTGGTCTAATTTGAACTGTAGATTTATCATCAATTACATATACAACTGAAGCACCCCCATTTTGCATAATTGCAATTTCTGGAATACTAATTACACCTGGGATAGCTATATTTTCTACATTAATATTTGTAAACTGTCCTACAATAACTTTATTATCTTTATTAGGAAACTCTGTTCTTAATAAAAGTGTATCTGTTGAAGAATCTAATATAGGAGAAATATATTTTAAAGTTCCACCTACAATACATTCATTTTGACAATTCATAGAAAACTTTACTTCTTTTGATTTTATATGACTTAAGTATTTACCTAAATCAGTTTGAGGTAATGAGAATTCAACGTAAACAGGATCAACTTTTGTAATAGTTGTTAATACAGTATTTGCATTTACATAGTTACCAACATTTAATAAAGTAGTAGAAATAATACCATCCATTGGCGCTTTAATTTGTGTATAACCATATTGAATTTTTGCATTTGTTAATGCAGCTTCAGCATTTTTTGTATTTGCTAATGCATTTTGATAGTTGTAATAATATTCATCTTTTTGAGATGCACTAATTGACTTTTGCTCATATAATTTTTTATATCTTTTCCAATCATTTGTAGCTTTTACTAATAATGATTTTGCGCTATTTAAAGCAGCTCGTGATGAATCAATATTTGCTTGATATGTTCTTTGTTCAATTTTATATAATTTTTGACCTTTCTTTACAAAAGAACCCTCTTCAAAGTATCTATTTTGAAGTGCACCTGAAACTCTTGCAATTATATTAACGCTCTTTTCTGCTTTAATAGTCGCTGGATATTTTTTACTAATTGTTACAACATCATTTGTAACAGTAAAGGCTTCTACCTTAACACTTGGTGCTTCTTTATTGGCTGCAAACACAAATGTGCTTGTTAATAATACTAAACTTGCTAATAATTTTTTCATTTTACGTACTCCCATACATTTTTACCTTTTTGATACATTAAGTTAGCTTTTCTAACTTCAAAATTATTTTCTGCTAAACTAAGTGAACTTTGAGCATTTGATTTATCACTTAATGCTTCTAAATAACTTACATTATCTACTAAACCATTTTCATATTTATTTTTTACTACATCATATGTACTTGATGCAGCTCTTACTGCTGCTTGTGCTGATTTAATTTTAAGCTTTGCAATATCAAAAGATTTTTTTGCTAAATTTAAATCTACACTTGCTTTGTTTTTTTCATATTCAAGTTTTGATTTTGAACTTAAGAAAGATTTGTGAGAAGCCTCATAAGCAGCTTTTGTTGAACCAAAATCAAATAATTTCCAAGTAAGATTTACTGAGAAAATATTTTGTCTATCAATATTACTAGCACTTGTTTCATATGTTGAACTATTATAATTATTATCATAATATGTAAACTTATTATCCAATGTAATTTGTGGATTATCCTCTGTTTTAACACTTTTAGCATCTATAAATTTTGTTTGAACACTGTGTTCTAAAGATTTTATATCATTTCTTTGTTCATTTTCATCATTTATTACATCTATATATGATCCAACGTCAATATTAACTCTTTGTCCTGTTATATATTCTAGTTCATGTAAAACTGTTTGAATATTTAAATCTAATTCATGAAGTTCAACTTTTGCACTTTCTAAAGTTGATAGAATTCTATCAAGTTCATCAATTGTAGTAGTACCAACAGCTAGGAACTTACTTAATCTTTTATGCTGAGCATTTAATTGTTCTATTTCTTTTAACTTTGCATCTTTTTGAGAAACATATGTTAAATAATTGAAGTAATGTTCTATAACATCTAATGATACTTCATTTTTTAATGTTGACAAATCTTCTTTAGAAGCTTTTATTTGTGACTCATAAGATTTATAAGTTAAATCTTTTTTTCCACCATCATATAAACTATAAGATAAGTCTACATATGCATTTAATGAATTATTTGCATAAGATGCAGTCTCATGAGAGACATCAGTATATGCTCCACCTATACTTAATTCTGGCAAATAGCCTTTCTTTACGCTTTTATACTCTTCTTGAATTGATTCTACACTTTTTTGTGTTGACATAATATTTTTATTTTTTAATGACATTTCTATTAAATCATTTAAACTTTCTGAGAAAAGTAAGATAGGTAAAGTTAATCCTATTACAACTTTTTTTATCATTTTAAATCCTTATTAATTACCTTCCTAGGAATTTAACATCTTCAAACTTACAAAGTGCTTTCCTAAGAAGGCACTTTATGTGAATTTCTAAATTTTTGTGATATAATTTATACATGAAGAAAAAAATATTAGATGCATTCTATGCATATGAAGAAAATGAAAATAAAGAAGGTGTTAGAAATAATACTGCTGCAATATCTATTCCAATGACCATTATTTCAAATATGTTACATTCAAGAGGTAAACATATATATGAAGAATATGATGTAACTCAAGCTGAAATTGATGTGCTGGTTGCTTTACATATATATAAAGAAGGTCTAACAGCTTCTGAAGTTTCAGAAAGACTTGTATTCTCTTCAGGTGGAATTAGTAAAGTTGTTACAAAGCTAGAGTTTAAAAAACTTATCTATAAAAAAGATTCTAAAGAAGATAAAAGAAGTTCACTCTTATATCTTGAAGAAAGAGGTAGAAGAATTGTAGTTGAATGTTTTCCTTTATTTCAAAAGAATGATGATTATTTTTATGATATTTTAAATGATACAGAAAAAGAAATTCTAGAAAAAGCTTTTAAGAAGATTCTATACTCAATTGCAGAAGAAAAAGAAAAGTAAAATATATGTATTATGGATTACTCCATAATACATATTTCTTTTTTTCTCATGTGTGCAATAGTTTCTTTAGCAACTAAAAATACAACTATAGTTGTAATAACCATAAGTGCATAAGATAAAATTGCATAAAATGAGAAAGCTGTTAATTCGTACATTAAGATAGTTGCAAGTGTTATTGCCGCCATTGGAAATGTAAATGCCCACCATGAAATAAAGAACTTAATATTAATATAGTTTTTATACATAGTAAAAACAAGAATAGTAAAAAACAGTCCTAAACTATATAAAATATGGGCAAAGAAGTCTAATTCTCCTGTTAATTTAATATATGATAAAAAACCTATTGCAGGTGGTGCTATTAAAATAAACAGTGTTGGCATAAACTTTGGTGCAAATTGTTTATGAAAGATAATTCTATTTAATATAATTGAAAAAAGTATAATCCAAAAGAATATACCAATTGAAAAATAAAAATATAATATAGAATCATCAATAAAACCTTTTCCTGCAATTGGAACAATTAAGTTACCAACAATTGGTATAAACCATGCTGGATTTGAGTGTTGTATTTCAAGATTATTATTTATCCAAAATTTCATAGTATAAAAAGTCAATCCTATATGTATAATTGCTCCAACTATAAAGAATATTTGTGATAAATCATCTAAACTGTGTCTATAAAGAATTGACAATATTAATATTGAAATTGAAATAGCAGCAAAGAAGTTGATTCTAATTGGGTGAGTTATCTCAGTTTTAACTTCTTCTTTATATTTTAATAGTTTATAAAGATAGTTTCCTAAAATTAGAAAAAATATTATTGTTGATAATAAAGTAAATAAAATTCCAACTATTGATGGAAAATATAAAACTTCACTTAATTTTTTAAATACTAATGACAATCCAGATAATCCCATTACAATAGCGAACATCATTACTGGAAAGAATTGTAATCTATTTGATGGTATTGATTTAATACTCTCATTATTTTTCATTTCTTACATCCTATTTATAAATAATTTAATATAATTAAAAAAAAGGTTAAAAATGGCAAAAAAGAAAGCTGTATTAGTAGATTTAAAAAAGATGAACCTCTCTTTTGAAGAGAAAGGTCAAACAATAAAACTAATAAATTTTAAAACTCAAACACTAACTTTAGATACTGAAATCTTTGAAAATCAAGATTTTATAGCCAAAAGAACCATGGTATATGCTCATTTACCTAAAAAGTTAAAAGCACAATTAAACAGTTTTTTCTAATTATATTTATAATTATAACTTATTATTATTAAAATTAGTTTTAAGTTACATAAGTAAAAATTATAATAAAAAAGAATTAACAAAAAAAAGGAAATTAATGAAAATAGCAATTTTATCTGACATAAAATCTAATGTTTACGCTTTAGAAGCAGTTTTAGATGATACTAAAAAAAATCATGTTGATGTATTACTAAATCTTGGAGATTCTTTTTTCGGACCTATTGCTCCGAAAGAGACATACGATTTAATTAGAAAAAACGATTTCATCACTCTTTTAGGAGATGAAGATAGACAAATTCTAGAAGCATCTTTAGCTCAACTTGAAATAAATGAAACACTAAAATTTGTTTATAATGATTTGAATGATGAAGTTTTATATTGGATTCAAGAGTTACCTTTTGAAAAACTAATAGGCGATGATTTTTATATGGTTCATGGAACATATCAAGATGATTCTTTATATATGTTAGAAGATGCATCAAGTGGAAGATTAGAGCTTCATAATGATAAAAAAATATTAGAAATATTAGATGATATTAAATCAAAATTTATATTTTGTGGGAATTCTTGTACTCCAAGATGTGTAAATTTAAGTTCAGGACAAGTTGTAATAAACCCAGGTTCAGTTGGGCTTCAAGCATGTACTAAAAACATTCCAAATAATCATACTATTGAAAATAATACACCAGAAGCTTCTTATGTAATTTTAACAATTGAAGATGATAAATATGATATTCAATTACGTAAAATTCCTTATGATACAGAAAAAGCAGCTTTAAAAGCTAGTCAAAATGGCAGAGATGATTGGGCTTATAGACTAAGAACAGGAAAACTAAACTAAGAGTTTTACTCCTAGTTACTTGCATAAAAGACCAACATTAATGCTAAAGATTAAAGTATATTTTTATCTTTGAAAAGTTGTTTCTAAACATTGTATGTAAGTAAGTTCCAAAAACTTTTTCTTTTTTAAAGGCAGCATAAATTTCATATTCATTTTTCTTTTTGTATAAAGTATATTCACCTTTAACATCTGTAATAATCTTTGTATAATGAAAAGCGTGTCCTGTTATACCTAGATCATTGTCATAATACCCTAACCTATTTGGTCTATTTGTTAGTTCAAAATCTAAAGATAAAAGATTTAACATCTCTTTATCATCAACTTTTCTACCAAGTAAAATAAGCCCAGCACATTCACCATAAACAGCTTTAGTTTTAGCATGATTTACAAGAGAATTTTTGAAGTTATTTGAATCTTTAAATTTATCGTATGCTTTTTGTGTTTCAATATAACCACCACAAATAAATACAATATCACAATCATTTGGAATTATCTCATCTTTAATACTATTTACAATTGTAACTTTTGAAAAATGCTCATTTAAAAATTCTAAATTATCATGATAGAGAAATGCAAAGTTATCATCATTTACAACAGCTATATGTTTATTGTATTTTTCTATTTTCTCAAAAGGATAAATATCATTAGTTTCATAATTTGAAGAAGCTATATTTTCTAGTTTTTTTAAATCAATATTTGTCAATACTTCTTTTGATATTTCTTCTAATTTTTCTTTATCATTATCACCTAAATCTAGTCCTAAATGAATTGAATCTAAAGAGTCAAGTTTACTTTTTATCCAACCTAAAATCACAATATCATCAAAATCTTTTTCTACTTGTTTTCTTATAAGTTCAAAATGCATTTGTGAAGATACATGATTAAAAACAACTGCCTTTACAGTATTTCCTTCTCGATACTCTTTTAAACCTTTTATTATTGCACTGAGGGTCGTATAAGAGCCACTTGCATCTAAAATTACTACTGTTGGTATATCTAGAAGTTTTGAAATATCATAAGTAGATGAGCCTTTATCCATGCCATCATAAAAGCCCATAGCACCTTCTAATATAGAAATATTTTTATTAGAATATTTATTAAACATCCATTTAACTTGATTTTTATTCATAATACAAGTGTCAAGATTTACACTGGGAGTGTCACAGACTTTTTCATGAAATAAAGGATCTATAAAATCAGGTCCAATTTTAAAAGGACGAACAGATTCTCTATAGTGATAAAGTAAAGCCGTTGTCAAAATAGTTTTACCTTGATTTGATGCAGTTGCACTAATACATAAAGCCTTGATATTAATCCTTTTTATTTCTTTTAATTAATAAATATACAAAGAAAGGAGCACCTATAAATGCAGTCACTACTCCAATTGGTAAACTTGAAGCTGTGTTTAAATTTCTTGCAATTAAATCAGACATAACTAAAAAAATTCCTCCATAGAAAAATACTGGAAAAATTAACTGATCCGCACTTTTTTTGTAAATAAGTTTTATAATATGAGGAACAACTAAACCAATAAAACCAATGGGACCAACAAAACTAATACTTACTCCCACACAAATAGAAATAACTATAAGTAAAAGAAGGTTTAATTTGTGTACATTTAAACCTTTTAAAAAAGCTGTATCATTTGAAATAAGTAGAAGTTTTATTTTTGCTCTATTTGTATAAATAGTAAAGTACATAATTGCAGCCATTACAAATATCAGAAAAGAACTTGTAAAACCAACGGTATCTAAGCTTCCTAGTGTAAATCTTACTATTGAATAGTTTTGCTCTAAGTTACTCATATAAAATACTAACATCAAAGCAGATGAGTAAAAGTAAGATAAAGCAATACCAATTAGAAGTATTGAGTTTGTTGAGACTGCTATTGTGTTTTTATTAATATTTTTTGAAATATAATATAAAATTGTAATAGTGATAAGTGAACCAAATGCAGATGATATTGATAAAATCATAGCAGGAAAGAAAACTATAGATATTGCAGTAAACAATGTCGTACCACTTGCGATTCCTAAAGTATAAGGAGTGATAAGTGCATTTTTAAAAATGATTTGAAATATCAAACCACTTAAAGCAAGTATTCCACCTACAAAAAAAGCTAATAAAACTCTTGAAACTCTAAGCTCCCAAAATACTTTATAAGTAATAGTACTTGAATCAAATAGTTCATTTAGATTTAAAGTGATTTCACCTAAGAAAGGAGAGATTATTAAAATAATTATAGAAAAAATATATAAACCTAGTTTCATAAGTTTACAACCAAATGTTCATTTATTTTTGTTATTGAATCATTATAAAACTTTTTAAGATTTTCATTACAAAAAAACTCATCATGCTTTCCAAAAAACTCTATCTTTCCATCTCTTATATATAATACTTTAAATTTTAGGGCATAAGCTAAATCAAGATTGTGGGTAATAATGATTTTTTGTTTTAGAAAATCTGAGTTAAAAATATCAAAAACCTCTTTTAATCTTGTAATATCTAAATTTGCAGTTAACTCATCAAATATAGTAATCTTTGCGTTATGTAAAATACTTGAACCTAAAAGAAGAAGTTGTTTTTCTCCTGAACTAAAAGCTTTACAATATTTATATTCAAGCTTTTTTAGATTTAAAATATCAATTAATTCATCTATTTTTTTATTATCAACTTGATCAATACATGCTAATTCAAAGAATTCTCGTAAAGTTATGTACTCATCAAATATTGATAGTTTTGGAGGAATATAGTTTATATATTCTGCTCTTTTTTTGTCACTTAAATCACATAGATTTTCATCAAAAAGCTTCACATTATTGTTTTCAATTAGATTAGATAAAACTTTTGCAAGAGTTGACTTCCCTGCTCCATTTTCACCTAATATAAGAAGATTTTCATTCTCTTCTAAAGAAAAAGTAATATCATATAAGATATCACTATTGTATTTATTTATTTCTAACATTTTCTAATATCTTTTTAAAATCTTTTATAAAATAAACTACTCTTTGACTTGGAATACCTGAGTAAGTTTTGTCTATTAAATAAATATTTTTATTTACACTTGCATTAATAGGAAGTGTTTCCCAAACCTTAATTAACTCTTTTTGTTCTTCTTTTTTACCATCTAAAAAAGGAGATAAAAGAACTATTATATCAGGATTCATATTGATAATTTTTTCACTATTTACAACTGGTTGATTTTTACTTGTTGAAAAAAATGCATTTTTATTTCCTGAAGCTTTTATAATATCTTCAAAATAAAGATGATTCCCTGTAATATAAATTTGATTATTTAAGTTTTTTCTAGGACCTATTACTATTAAAACTTTTTTGTTTGAAGTAATTCCTTTTAAAGAAAATAAAGAAGAGTTAATATTTGATATTAACTCATTTGCTCTTTCTTCTTTTTGGAAATACTCTCCTAAAGTTTTAATAGTATTTTTAATAGAAGATATAGTATCTGTTTTAAATACTAAAGTTTTTATATCTAAACTCTTTAAATTTCGTAATAGTTTTTCATCATAATTTTGAGCAATTACAACTGTAGGCTTAGCTTCTATAATCTTTTCTAAAGATATAGTTGCATATCCACCTACTTTCTTTACGTGTTTTGACTCTATTGGAAAATCACAATATTGAGTATTAGCTACAACACTATATCCCATTCCAAGAGCATAAACAATCTCATTTATTGAAGGAGTAAGAGTTACTATTCTGCTCTCCCCAAATAAATTTATACAAAAGATACAAAGAATAAATATAAATTTTTTCATATTAGAATGTAGCCTTTAATCCAATATAAGCACTTCTTTCAGCTGTTGCATAATTATTTATATTTTGATAGTATTTATTAAATAAATTATCTACTTTTAAATATGTAGAAAAAGTTTTATTAATTTCATAGTTTACAACTGTATTCCAAACTGTATAATTTCCAGTTTTTACACCTTGTTTATTATCACTATTATACATAGATCCTAAATAAGTACCATTAATATTTAAGTGTAACTTATCAACCCCATAATAATCAATAGCAAAACCAAGTTGTCTTTTTGCTCTTCTAGCTAATTCTTCTCCATCACTATTTTTTGCACTTAGATGTGTATAATTTGTAGAAAAAAGTGTATCATCTAAAATATTTTGTTTATAAGATAATTCATAACCTTTAAGTTTTGATTCTCCTGCAATGTTTCCATATTTACTAATCGTAAAGTCATAATCAATCATATCTTTTACTTTATTATCAAAATAAGTAATCTTAAAGTTTTTGTATCCAAGACTTATATCAAATGATTTTGTATTTTCAGGAGTTAAGTTTTCATTTCCATAAAATGAATATAAATTATATAAAGTAGGAACATTATATCCCGTTCCATAATTTATAGAACCATTGAAATCTCTTGTAAAGAATTGTTTTAATCCAATCTTACCTGTAAGTTTATTTTCAAACTTATCATATCTATCATATCTTAAGGATTGAGTGAAAACAGTATCATTAAATTTATTACTATTTGTAATAAACCCTGCTTTATTCTTATACTCTTCTTGAATACTATTCTTATGTTTAAATTCTTTATAATCTCCACCAAGCACTACAAATGATTCTTTGTTAAAATAAGGAATAACAGTTTTTATACCATATTCATTAACCGACCCATCATATTCTGATGTATTATAACTTCTATCAAAAAGTGACCTTTTAACAAAAACATCTGTAGTTGCAATGGAATTTTTATTTTGATAACTTACAGTTGAAAATGTATCTCGAATTTTATTACTGTTTGAATCGTCATTTGCTTGATCAGATACTGTTCCGCCAAAAGATGAATCTAAATCGCCTTTAGCATTAATTACAGTATGAGAGAAATCTATTTTATTTTCTTCATTGAAATTAAAACCAGCTTTTATACTTCCTGTAGTATTTTGATACTTGTCATCTTCAAAATCATCAATATCTGACCCTTTTGGAGCTCTTGCAGTATAACCATCAGTAGTAAGTTTTTGTATATTAGCTTTTAGATAATAATCATTTGTGCCATAAGATAAACTAGTTCCATATTTCTTTGTTCCATATGATCCAGCTTCAGTATTAATAGAACCGTGGAATCCTTTTTTAGAATTACTTGTTATTATATTAATAACACCTGCACTAGCATCCGCACCCCAAATCCCAGATTGTGAACCCTTAATAACTTCTATTTGATTAATATCTGAAATAATTAAATGTTCAAATGGAGCACCACTTAAACCAGTAATATCGTTATATCTAATACCATCTATTAATACTAAAACTCTTTCTGAATCAAAACCTCTTACTTTTAAAGATGTAGCTTTTCCTAGTCCACCATTACTTATTACATTAATACCAGCAAGTGTATTTAAAGCTTCAGAAACCGTAGTAAAGTGTTTCTCTTCAATTTCTTCTTTAGTAATAACATCTATATTTGATGTAACATCTTTGATTGATTGTGCTGATTTTGTAGCACTTGTAACTGTGATTTCGTCTAATTGGGCAGTGTCATTTGCGTAGATATTTGTGGCTATTAGTAAGCTTAGCCCTAAGCTTGTAGATATTTTTTTATTCATTATTTTATATTCCTGGTTTTTTATATTTTATTTGTTGAATCTAAGTTTATGGGTTTTAATTCTTTTGCTAGTAATATTTTTAGTATTTTTGGCAAGAAGCTATGTAAAATTGCATCTATCATGCAGTAAAAAGATTGCATTTTTTTATCAACAGTAGCTGCTAATAATCCAAAAATTGTAAAATATTTTTTTGATTTACTAATCATGTATCCTCCTTTAAAAAATTTTGTTTGTAATAATTATCGGGATTATATAGAAAAATAGATAAAACTATTGAATTAATAGTTTTAAATATGACAGCTTAGTATGCTTTTTGTTGGATCAATGATGTATTCATAACCTAAATAAGCTATATACAGTCCAAAAGCAATAACTAAAAAAGAAGCCATTTTAATAAACAAATCTCTTAAATTAGTTTGTTTAAAAAGTCCAATAAAAAAACCAAGTGAGAATAAAGCAGGAATAGTACTAAGTCCAAAAATAAACATTACAAAAGCACCCCAAAAAGCACTTCCTGTACTTGCAGCTGTTATTGCAAAAACATAAACAAAACCACAAGGAAGTAGTCCATTTAGCATTCCAAGTAAGTAAAAACTCATCAATGAATCAGAACCAATTAGTGATTTGAAAGTACTTTGATAAAGTGGTGATTTTGAACATGAATGCTCTAACATAGTAAGAAATTTGATTTTTCCCATTAAAGATAATCCAATTAAAACCATCATAGAACCAGTTGTAAGAAGTAAAATACCACTTGTTAAATTATCAAAAGTAACAACTCCACCAACAAGACCAAATAATGCTCCAAGAATTGTATAAGTTGTAACTCTTCCAAGTGAATAAAGTAAATGAACAGTAGTCTGCATTTTTTTAGACCATTCACTTTTAATTTTTGTACTTGAATATGCGATTACAATTCCACCACACATTCCAACACAGTGACCAAAAGAGCCTAAAAAAGCGATAGAAACAATAGTTAATATACTTATAGTTTCCATTAGTTACCTACTAATTCTTTTCTGATATATGGATTTGTAAGGTTTTCACCTCTAATCATTTTTAAAACTACTTCCTCAAAAGATATAAATTTCTCTTGTTTTTCCTTATATGCACCAAAACCATATCCCATTGGTGTTCTTTCAGTTCTACTATACCAAGCATCTCTTGCATTTATATATTCTTTTGTATCATTTGAAAAAACCCATAAAGTAGCTTTTTCTTTAAATTTAATATTATTGTACCAAAGTACTAAACATCCAACATCATCAAAAAACCACGTTTTTCCATCAGGAGATACTGCTTGTGCAGAATTATCATCTTGAGTAATCGTCATTCCACATTGTGTATCTTGAAAATGATCATGTTTTATATTAACAGGCTGATGAGTATGATTACCTTCATGAATTACTACCATTTGTTTTTTATTTGACATTGATAGAAATATTATTACGATTACAGCTATTATTATGATTATTGTTAAAAAAGGTAAGATTTTTTTCATTTATAGAACTCCAAAGAAAATATTATACAAAAAAAAAGCTTCACAAAGATTTGTGAAGCCGCATTCAAATTTATTATAATAGTATATAGGATACTAAGCTCGTATATAATCAGTTTAGTAGGAGGATTAATCTAGTAATATCCTAAATTGTTTCGTAGTATAACAAGTATTTGTTAAGTATTTGTTAAATGAGGATACAAACTGTCCTATTTTTATAATTTTACTAAAATTTAATCTTACTTTATCATTTAAATCATATAATACAAAAAATATATTTTAGGAAAATAAATGCGTTTAATTATGTTTGATATGGATGGAACTTTAATTGATAGTGGCTTTGCTATTACAAATACTATAAATTATGTTAGAGAAAATCTTGGCTTTGAAAGATTAGAGAAAGATTATATTTTAGAAAAAGTAAATGAACCCCATCTAAATTCAGCTGATTTTTTCTATGGAACAAAAGAGTTTACACAACAGCAAACCGAACTTTTTGAAGAGTATTACAATGAACATTGTTTAACAGATTTAGTACTTTATGATGGAATTGCAAAGTTAATTGATGACTTAAAAGGTGATTTTGTTTTAACTGTTGCTACAAATGCAAATTCACAATATGCAAAAAAAATGCTAGATCATGTAGGTATTGGAGCTAATTTTTCTACTATTTTAGGTTATGATAGTGTGAAGAATCCAAAACCACATCCTGAAATGGTAAATAAAATCTTAAATAAACACAGTATTACAAATGTAAATGCCCAAATGATTGGTGATTCACATAAAGATATACTTGCCGCAAATAGTGCAGGAGTTGATTCTGTACTTGTTAACTGGGGATTTTCTAATCATGAAGAAGGTGCAATTGAAACAATAGAAGAATTAGAACAAAAAATATACGAAAAATTTAAATAAGTTTATATAGTATTGGTATTATAATATCGATACTTTTTGATACTTTAGGAAAGGAAACAGAAGCTTTTTCAACAGCTTTTATAGCTGATTTGTGAAGATGTTTGTTTCCACTTAAAACTTGAATATTTTTTACTTTTCCATTTGAAAGAAGAGTAAATTTAACTTTTACAGTATCTTCAATACGAAGTCTTTTGGCACGCTTAGAGTATTTTGCGTTTTTTATAATATGTCTTCTAACTTGCGCTAAATGTTTACTCAAATAATCCTTTTTTATATCAACTTGTTTAGCTTCTTTATTAACTGTTTTTTGAACTATTTCTTTTTTTACAGGTTTTAAAACAGGTTCTTCTATCACTTTTTTTACGACTTTTTGTTCTACTATTTTTTTCTTAATTACTTTTTTTTCTATCTTCTTTTCTATCTTCTTTTTTACAATTTTCTTTTTCTTAACTATTTTTTTCTTTACTACCTTTTTTTTAACAACTTTCTTCTTGATAATCTTCTTTTTTGGTTTTTCTTTTTTTACTATTTTTTTTGGTTCAACTTTTTTAGGTTTTACAATTTCTTTTTTAGGTTCAACTATTTCTTTTGGTTTAACAACTTCTTTTTTTATTTGTACATGATTTAAAGAAATAGTTTTTAAAGGTTTTGTTTCTTTATGTATAATTTTCTTATCTTCAAAAACTACAAATAAACCGTAAGCTAAACTTCCATATAAAAAAACGGTGATAAAAAAAGAGTTTAAATATCGATTCATTTTTCCGTCACAATAGAAATATTTGAGTATTCGTTTTCTTTTAACATATCTAATACTTTTACAAAAGTATCAAACTTAGATTCTTTATCAGAATTTATATGAATAGGTGTATCTTTAGGGCTTAATAATACATGTTTTTTGATTGCTTCAATTCCTGAAATATCTTTATTTGCAAAAATAGTGTTATCTTTTTTGATTGTAATTACAATCTCTTTTTTAGGTTTCATATCATCTGCACTACTAGCATCAGGTAGTGAAACTGGAATAATTCCTTTTGAAATAAAAGTAGAAGTTAATAAAACAATTGTTAATAAAACTAATAATACATCAATAAAAGGTATTACATTTATTGATTCAAACTTCTTCAGTTTCATATTCACTCTCTAAAACTTCAGCATATCTTCCTAAAATATTATAAAAGATTTGAGAAATAATTGCTACAACTAAGCCAGCAGCTGTAGCTTTTAGTGCAAGTGCTAAGGAACTCATTATTTTTGCAGCTTCAATATCACCATTTCCCATTGTAAAAAATGTAAGCATAATAGCTAATACAGTTCCTAATAATCCAATATAAGGAGAGTTTGATGCGATTGTACCTATTATCGTAAGATTACGAGTAAGTGCTACATCTAAACTTTTTTTATTTTTATATGTTTTTACGTCTAGCTTTTTATAAAAAAACATTCTTTCTATAAAAAACCAAACAGATAAAAAACTCATAAATACTAAAAGTGCAATAACACCATAATCAATTAAATCTTTTAAAACTTCTATATCCATTACTTTTTACCTTTTATTTATTATTGCAAAATTTTTATAAGTTTTTGAAACAACTACTTTTTCACCTTCAGTAAAAATTGATTCATCAACTGAACCATCAATTTCCCAATAAGTTCCTTTATAAAAAATCTTTTGATTTTTTATAATTCCAAAGCCTTTTTCATTTAAAAAATTGTCATTTATCTTTTTTTCTGGGTTTAAAAAACTTTTAAAAATTTTCTTTCGTAATATTGCTAATAACAATAAAGAAATAAAAGAGGCAATTGCAAGTTGCCAAATTCCATCATCAAAAGCATAAAAATATGAGATTAGTGCAGTTAACATAAACCCTATTCCAAACCAAATAAGA
The DNA here is from genome assembly GCF_003711085.1 of Arcobacter peruensis. NCBI lineage: Bacteria > Pseudomonadati > Campylobacterota > Epsilonproteobacteria > Campylobacterales > Arcobacteraceae > Arcobacter > Arcobacter peruensis. Next base: position 451,041 of record NZ_CP032363.1, on the reverse strand, counting down.
ATAAATGATGTAATAACAGCCTCAAGTGCAATTAAAACAATTCCAATTCCAAGTAAGATATATGGGTCAATTACACTAAGCATTGTTTGTATTCTCGTTACTTACACCTTTGAAAAAAGCATCACCAAGAACACTTGTACTTCCAATCATTTGTGTAACATCATAAGGTAAAATCATTTTATCATTTGATGGACTTTCAGCTAATGATTTAAAAGCAGCAACTCTATCTTTCGCAAGTAAAAACTCTGCACCATCTTTATTATAAGACATTGATTCATTAATTAATCGCATAGCTTCCATTTGTCCTGCTGCAACTTGTTCTTGTTCATATCTTTTTGCATCTGCCATTCTTTCAATTGCTTCTGCTTTTAAGAACTCTTCTTGTCTAAATCCTTCAGCTTTTCTAATTACGGCTTCTTTATCTGCTCTTGCTTTTGTTTCAATAGCTCTTTTTTCTCTTTCAGCTTCCATTTGCATATTCATAGCTCGTTCAATTTCTGCAGGAACAGAAATATCAGATATTTCAACACGAGTTACTTTTATTCCCCAGTTAGCAGCTGCACTTCCTAATTCACTTTGAAGTTTTGCATTTAATGTTTCTCTATTTGATAAAGTATCATCTAAATCCATTCCACCAATTTCAGATCTTAAAGTTGTCATTGCAAGGTTTGCAATAGCATTTTTAAAATCTACTACATTATATGTAGCTTCTTGTGCATCATCTACTTTACAAAAAACAATTCCATCAATTGAAATATTTACATTATCTTTTGTAATTACTGATTGTTTTTCAATATCAACTAATTGTTCTCTTGAAGTTAAAACATTTCTAATCGAATCAACTACAGGGATGATTAAATGAAACCCACCATGAAGAACTTTATTAAATTTTCCCAATCTTTCAACAATATATAAATCTGATTGAGGAACAATTCTAACCCCTTTTAAAACTATAATTAATGCAAAAATTATAATTGCAATGGCAAAAACCAAACTTTCATCTATTATCATAATAACTCCTTTTTATTTTAGTATATTTTTTATATTTAAATTAAATGTATTTCCGTCTTTAAATGTATCAATTTTAATAACAATCTTATTTTTATCACAAAACTCTTTTACAATATTTAAACCTAAACCAAAGCCTTCACTTGAAGAATCTGATTGATAATATCTATCAAAAATTATAAGTAAATTTTTTGTATCAATTTTTTTACCCTTATTAAATATAGATAAAATATTATTCTCAAATGTAATCTCAACAATGGGATCTTCACTACTATTATATTTAATCGCATTTAAAATAAGATTGTCAATTGTTTTTTCAAAACCATTGATATCAGTTAAAAGCTTGATATTTGGAATACTTGATTTAATTATTACATCTTTTTTTATATCATCAAATTTATTTATTGAATTTGCAATTATCTCATCTAAAAAGCATTCTTGTTTATCAATTACATCTATTTCTTTTTTTATATCATATTCCATATCGTCATATAATTTTATAAGATTATTAGAAGCTTGTTTAATTCTATTAAGACGTTTTAAACTCTTTTCATCTTTTATACTTTTTTCTAAAAGCTGAGTATTCATTTTTATAGTTGAAACAGGAATATTTAACTCATGTATAGTTTCTTTTAAATTTTTTTGTAAGTTATCATCACTTGTAAATAAAGGCTTTAAAATACTTGATGTAAAACTAAGAAAAATACCTAGAGCTAAAAGTAACAAAGGAATAATTATATAAATAAAATTTTCTTGATTTAAACCAAAAAGAGAGATTAAAACATAATTAACATATAAAACTATTATTAGTGTGAAAATAAAAACAATTGAAATAGAAATTAGAAAATCTTTTTTCTTAGAATTCAACTTTGTACCCAATACCTTTAATATTTAAAACGGATTCTTTCCCTAAAAGTTTTTTCACTTGATTTATATAAACTCTAATAGAGCCTTCACTATAATCTTCATCAACATTCCATAATTTGGAAATAATCATTTCTTTTGTAACAATTGAGCCTCTATTTTCAATAAAAAGTTCTAAAAGTTCTGTAAGTTTTACAGGAAGATTTAAATCACAATTATTTTCAAAAACTCTTTTTGTATCAGGATTAAAAGTAAGCGTTGAATTTAATTCTACTATATCAAATTGTTTTTTATTTCTTTTTAGTAAAGCTTTTATTCTTAAAATCAATTCATCTAAATCAACAGGTTTTCTAATATAGTCATCACAACCATTTATAAAACCCTCTTTTAAAGTATCTTTATCTTTATATGATGTTAAAAATATAGAGGGTGTTTGGTCACCTGAATTACGTAGTTGCTTTAATAAATCTAAGCCATTGATTTTAGGAACATTAATATCAAAAATATACAAATCATAGTTTTTTTCATAGTTTAAATCTAAACACTCTTCACCATCACTTGCAATATCTACTTCAAAACCTTCATCTTCTAAAAAGTCTTCTAAAGTAGAAGCAAAAAGTTCATCATCTTCTAAAACCAATATATTAAACATATTTAATCTCTACTTGAAGTCGTTGTAGTTTTGTCTTAATGCCTCATAAGCAATAATAGAAACAGAGTTTGCAATATTTAAACTTCTAGCTTCATTTGTCATAGGAATTGTAATACAAGCCTCTTTACTTTTATCTAATATTTCTTGAGGAAGTCCAGCATCTTCACGTCCAAAATAGAAGTAATCACCTACTTCAAATTTTGCTTCAAAGTAGTTTTGAGTTGTTTTAGTAGTTGCAAAAAAATGTCTTGGAGAGAATGGATTCTTTTCCCAAAACTCTTCAATATTTTCATATTCTCTTACATCAAGTTCAAACCAGTAATCAAGCCCTGCTCTTCTTACTTCTTTTTCTGTAATATCACCAAAACCATAAGGTTTAATTAGATGTAAAGTACAATCCATTGCAAAAGCTAGTCTTCCTATAGTTCCAACATTTCCTGGCATTCGTGGTTCTAATAAAACTAAATTAAACATTATAAAATTACCGTCTTATTTCCATGAACAAATACTTTATCATCAAGTAACATATGTAGTGCATTTGATAATACAATTTTTTCTACATTTCGCCCTGCTTTTCTCATATCTTGCCAAGAATAAGAGTGATCAATATTTACAACATCTTGGAAAATAATTGGACCTTCATCCAAATCATTTGTAACGTAATGAGCAGTTGCTCCAATAATCTTAACACCTCTTTGATGTGCTTGTTTATATGGATTTGCTCCAATAAATGCAGGTAAAAATGAATGGTGAATATTTAAAACTTTTTTAGGGAATGTTACCACAAAATTTGGAGTTAATATTCTCATATATTTTGCTAAAACAATTAACTCTGGTTCATACTCATTGATTTTTTCAATTACTTTTTCTTCATGATCTTCTCTACTTAATCCCTCTGCACTTATACATGTAAATGGAATATCAAAGTTTTCAACTAGTGATCTTAAATCTTCATGGTTTGCAATGACCGCTTTAATATTTGCATTTAACTCACCATCAATATATCTAATAAGTAAATCACCTAAAACATGTGATTCTTTTGTAGCTAAAATAACTATATCTTTCTTAGATTTTTTGCTTAACTTTATTTCTGCATTTTGAGGTAAGACTTCTTTTAACTCTTTTAAAAGTATATTCTCTAAAACATTTCCTGATATTATTGATCTCATAAAGAATTTATTTGTCTCTTTGTCAACATATTCAGTATTTTGTTCTATATTTAAGTTATTTGCAAAAAGCACTTTTGAGATATTATATACTAAACCTTTTGCGTCTTCAGTATCTATTAAAAGTATGTATTCTTCCATGTTTGTCCTGTATTATTCTCATTAAAATTTTAAATGAATAATACCATTTTATAAATTAATAGTTTATTTCAAAAGCTAAGATAATGTTCGTTGAACTGCATCTTTCCAACCATCATAAAGAATTTCTCTTTTTTCTTCATCCATTGATGGTTCAAACTTTCTTTCAAGTTTCCAAGAATCAGAAAAACCTTCTTCATTAGGATAAAAACCTGCTTTCATACCTGCTAACCAAGCAACTCCTAGCGCTGTTGTTTCAAGTATTTCAGGTCTATCTACTGCCATTGCTAACATATCAGATAGAAATTGCATTGTATAATTAGATGAAGACATACCACCATCAATTCTTAAAACAGATTTTTTATTACTATTGCTTTTTTCAAAACTATTCCAATCATCAAACATAGCTTCAATTAAATCTCTTGTTTGATAAGCAACACTTTCTAATGCTGCCTTTGCAAATTCATTAGGACCAGAACCACGAGTTAAACCATAAATAGCACCTCTACATTCCATATCCCAATAAGGAGCACCTAGTCCTGTAAAAGCTGGTACTAAATAAAGCTGTTGATTTTCATCTGCATTAAGTGCCATTTCTTGTGCATTGCTTGCTTCTTCTATAATTTTTAGACCATCTCTAAGCCATTGAACAACTGCTCCTGCAATGAAAATAGAACCCTCTAATGCATATGTTGTTTTTCCATTCAACCTATATCCAATAGTTGTAAGTAGTCTATTTTTTGATACAACCATATTTTCTCCGAGATTAAGTATTGCAAAACAACCTGTACCATAAGTAGATTTTGCCATTCCTGGTTCAAAACAAGCTTGACCTACAAGTGCTGATTGTTGATCTCCTGCAACACCATTAATTGGTATTTCTTTACCAAAAAAATCTTTATGTACAGAAGCAAAATCATCTGCACAGTCTTTAACTTCAGGTAATATATTCATAGGAATATCTAACAAAGAACAAATCTCTTTATCCCATTCATTTGTTTTAATATTAAAAATCATAGTTCTAGCAGCATTAGTAGCATCTGTGACATGGTTTTGTTTATTACTTAGTTTCCAAATTAAAAAGGAATCAACTGTTCCAAATAATAAATCACCATTTAAGGCTTTTTGCTTAGCACCTTCAACATTTTCAAGAATCCATCGTAATTTCATTCCTGAAAAGTAAGGATCAAACAATAAACCAGTTTTTTCCATAATCATTTTTTCATGACCATCTTTTTTAAATTCATTACATTCTTTAGCTGTTCTTCTATCTTGCCATACAATTGCATTATAAACTGCTTCTCCTGTATGTTTATCCCAAACAACAGTTGTTTCTCTTTGATTAGTTATTCCTATAGATACAATATCTTCAATTGTAGCATTAGCTTCTTTTAATACATTCTTGCAAGAATTTATTACTGTTTGAAAAAGGTCATTAGGATTATGTTCAACCCATCCTGAATTTGGAAAGTATTGAGGAAATTCTTCTTGAGAAGTTGCTTCAATTTTCATTTCTTTATTAAATAGTATTGCTCTGCTTGAAGTTGTACCTTGATCTATTGCTAAAATGTATTTCATGATTGCCTACTTAAGTATATTAGTTTTGTTAGTTATTTAAATATAAGTATAGCAAAGTTGAGAAAAACTCTCAACTTTTACTATTTTTTAGTTTATTATTTTGTCCATGACTTAATTAATTTGTCATAAGAAATAGTTACTGGAGTTGGTTTCTCATTCGCTAATTTAGCTTTAGGAGAACCTGGTTGCTTTAACCAATACTCTGCATCACTCTCTTTATTTAATTTTGGTCCGATATCACCTTGTACACCAGCTCTTTCAAGTCTTTTAAGAACTTTTTCTTGTGCTAAACAAAGTGAATTTAAAGCTTCTTGCGCTGTTTTAGCTCCAGAAGAAGCATCACCTATATTTTGCCACCATAATTGTGCTAACTTTGGATAGTCAGGTACATTTGTTCCTGTTGGAGACCATTGCACTCTAGCAGGTGATCTATAGAATTCTACTAAACCACCAAGTTTTGGTGCTCTTTTCGTAAATGATTCATGATTAATTGTTGATTCTCTAATAAAAGTTAAACCAACATGCGATTTTTTTACATCAACTGTTTTTGATGTAACAAACTGTGCATATAACCATGCAGCTTGCGCATTTTTAACAGGAGTTGATTTCATTAAAGTCCAAGAACCAGCATCCTGATAACCAATTTTTGTTCCTTCTTCCCAATAAGCACCATGTGGAGATGGAGCCATTCTCCATTTTGGAGTACCATCTTCGTTTACAACTGCAATTTTTTCTTTTACCATATCAGCCGTAAATGCTGTATACCAGAACATTTGTTGAGCAATTTCACCTTGAGCAGGAACTGGTCCAGCTTCAGAGAATACCATACCAGAAGCACTAGGTGGTGCATATTTCTTTAACCATTCAGAGTATTTTTCAATTGCATAAACAGCTGCTGGCGAGTTTGTAGCTCCCCCTCTTTGAACACAAGACCCAACTGGTTGAGACTTATCGTTTACTCTAATTCCCCATTCATCAACTGGAAGACCATTAGGTTCACCTTTATCACCCATACCTGCCATTGACATCCATGCATCAGTAAATCTCCAACCTAAAGATGGATCTTTTTTACCATAATCCATATGTCCATAAACTTTTTTACCATCAATTTCTCTACCAGTAAAGAACTCTGCGATATCTTCATATGCTGACCAGTTTACAGGAACACCTAATTCATAACCATATTTAGCTTTAAAGTCAGCCATGTTTTTCTTATCTGTGAACCAATCGTATCTAAACCAATAAAGGTTAGCAAATTGTTGATCTGGTAACTGATATAACTTACCATCTGGACCAGTTGTAAAAGAAGTACCTATAAAGTCTTTTAAATCTAAATTAGGATTAGTAACACTTTTTCCTTCATTCGCCATCCAATCTGTTAAATCTCTAGCTTGCTTGTATCTCCAATGAGTTCCTATTAAATCTGAATCATTAATATATGCATCATATATATTTTGACCTGTTTGCATTTGTGTTTGCAATTTTTCAACAACATCACCTTCACCAATAATGTCATGAATAACTTTTATTCCTGTTAAATCAAAGAATGCTTTTGTTAATGTTTTACTTTCATAAACATGTGTTCCTATACCTTCAGATACAACTTTAATAGTCATCCCTTTATAAGGCATTGCAGCTTTTTCAAACCAATCCATTTCAGTTTTTTGTTCTGCTTTTGTAAGCGCAGAAGGTTGGAATTCTTCAATCCATTTACCCATATCTGCAGCACTTAAAGTACTTGCACTTAAACCTAACATTGCACCAAGAACCGATGTAGTAATTTTATTTTTAATTTTCATTTTTCTCTCCTTAAAAGTTAAATGTATTACAAATAGTTTTTATACCCAACGAAAAACCGCTAGAGCATAAATAAAACAAACAATCATTCCTCCATAAATTGGAGCACCAAATATTGCTAACCAGGCTAAACTAATAAATGCAGAACCTAATAGACTAAGAAAAAGTCGGTCACCAGGAGTAGTTTCAATTCTTAATATCCCTACTCTTGGAGCTTGAGGCCATTTAATTGCCCAAACTATCATACCCATCAAAGCTACAAAAATACAAATGAAAAACGTAGCTGTTCCACTTGTCCATGCCATCCATGATAAATCCATATTAAACCTCCTTAAACTCGTCCAAGAGATAGACCCTTGGCAATATGATTACGAACAAAATATATAACAATAGCACCAGGAATAAGTGTAAGTACACCAGCTGCTGCTAGTACACCCCAATCAACTCCTGAAGCAGATACAGTTTTTGTCATTGTTGCTGCAATTGATTTTGCATTAACTGATGTTAATGTTCTACTAAGTAATAATTCTACCCAAGAAAACATAAAACAGAAAAATGCTGCAACTCCAATACCAGACGCAATCAATGGAGTGAAAATCTTTGTAAAAAATCCAAAGAAACTAAAACCATCAATATACGCAGTTTCATCTATCTCTTTTGGTACACCACGCATAAAGCCTTCCAATATCCAAACAGATAATGGTACATTAAATAATGTATGAGCTAAAGCCACCGCTATATGTGTATCAAATAAACCAACACTTGAATAAAGTTGAAAAAATGGCAGCGCAAATACAGCAGGTGGTGCCATTCTGTTAGTTAATAACCAAAAGAATAAATGTTTATCTCCTAAAAACTTATATCTAGAAAATGCATAAGCTGCAGGTAAAGCAACTGCTATAGATATTATTGTATTAAGAACAACATATGTCATTGAGTTTATATATCCCCAATACCAAGAGGGATCTGTAAAGATTATAATATAATTATCAAATGTAAAGTTATTAGGAAAAAGTGAAAAAGTTCCTAATATTTCTTCATTTGTTTTAAAACTCATATTTATTAACCAATAAACTGGCAACATTAAAAATATTATATAAATCAGCATAATCATAGGTGATTTACTTGAGAAAAAACCTGTTTTTATTTTTGAATTATTCATCTTAATTCTCCTGCTTATCAATATTTGTCATGATTGTAAAAAATGCCCAAGATGTCAATAATATAACTAGGAAGTATATTAATGAAAATGCAGCAGCTGGTCCTAAATCGAATTGTCCTATTGCCATCTTTACTAAATCAATAGAAAGAAAAGTTGTAGCATTTCCTGGACCACCACCTGTTACAACCATTGGTTCTGTATAAATCATGAAACTATCCATAAATCTTAACAATGTAGCAATTAATAAAACACCCATCATTTTAGGAAGTTGTATATATCTAAATACATTCCAATTAGATGCTTGATCAATTTTCGCTGCTTGATAATAGGCTGAAGGAATTGACTGTAAACCAGCATAACAAAGTAGTACAACAAGTGATGTCCAGTGCCATACGTCCATAACAATAATAGTAATCCATGCATCTAACACATTTTGAGTATAATTATATTCAATACCAAAAGAAGCTAGTGTATGTCCTAATAGTCCAATATCAGTTCTTCCAAAAATTTGCCAAATTGTACCAACAACATTCCAAGGTACTAAAAGTGGTAAAGCAACTAAAATTAAACAAGCTGATGCCCAAAAACCTTTTTTTGGCATATGTAGAGCTATAAATATTCCCAAAGGAATCTCAATTAATAAAATAATTGTTGTAAATAATACTTGTCGCCCTAAAGCATCATGAATTCTTTCAGAATGTAGAATTTCTTCAAACCATTCTAATCCAACAGCAAAGAACTGATTATTTCCAAAAGTATCTTGTACTGAATAATTCACAACTGTCATTAAAGGAATAACTGCAGAAAAACCTACAAGCAACAATACAGGTAATACTAAAAACCATGCTTTTTGATTTACTGTTTTTTTCATAGTAACTCTCCTTCTACTAACCAATCATTAACATAAACATTTACACCTTCTAATTTAAATTTTATACTATTCATAGTTGGAGTAATTTTTACATCTTCAGGAACAATAATATTTACTTTTCTATTATTATATTTTGCTCTTACAATTTTATGATGAGCAACATCCTCAATACGACTAATTTCTATTTTTATACCTTCTCCATCTTCACATAATTCAATAAATTCGGGTCTTATTCCTAGTTCAATTTTTCCTTGTAAAGATTTATAAGTAGAGTTAAGATTTACTTCATAGCCTTGAAGGTTAGCAATATTACCCGTAACTTTTGCTTCAAAAACATTCATACCTGGAGAGCCAATAAAGTATCCAACAAAAGTATGTGCAGGTTTTTCAAATAATTCTTCAGGAGTACCTATTTGTAATACATGTCCTCCATTCATAACAACAACTTTATCTGCAAAAGTTAAAGCTTCAGTTTGATCATGTGTTACAAAAATCATTGTATGTTTTAATTCTTTATGTAAGGCTTTAAGTTGTGTTCTTAATTCCCATTTCATATGAGGGTCAATTACAGTTAAAGGTTCATCAAAAAGAATAGCATTTACATCTTCTCGAACCATTCCACGACCTAATGATATTTTCTGTTTAGCATCTGCACTTAAGCCTCTTGCTTTTTTATCTAAAATATCTTCAACTTGAATTGCTCTTGCAATTGAACCTACTCTTTGATCAATATATTGATTATTTGCTCCTCTATTTTTTAAAGGAAATTCTAAATTTTCTCGAACTGTCATTGTGTCGTATACTACAGGAAATTGAAAAACTTGTGCAATATTTCTATTTGTAGTATCTGCAAAAGTCACATCCTTGTCATCAAATAAAATACTTCCCTCAGAAGGTGTTAAAATTCCTGAGATAATATTTAATAAAGTAGATTTACCACAACCAGAAGGTCCTAAAAGTGCATATGCTGCTCCATCATCCCATTCATGATTTAGAGGTTGAAGTACATAGTCTTCTTTATTTTTTGGATTTTTCATATAACTATGAGCTAAATTTGAAAGAGTTATTTTTGCCATTTTTTTCTCCTTCTATCTTTCTTGCACATAAGATGCTGTTTCAATAAGTTCACCATCTGTTGCAAAAATAAAAATATGACGTGTATCTAAATACACGGATAAATTACTATTATATTCTAAATCATGAACACCATGAACTAAACCTATCCAATTATCATCATCATGATGCATATGTAAAAAAGTTTCTGAACCTGTAATTTCTGTCACATCTAAATGTGTTGAAAACTTAATTGCATTACCTGCATGCTTATTAAGTTCTAAATGATTTGGTCTAAAACCAGCTAAGTACTTTCCATCTGATAATCTTTTTAAAACATCAGTTGCAGGAGCTTTTTCATTATTTCCATAATAAATATAATCACCCTCTTTTCTTATATCTAAAAAGTTCATTGATGGATTAGAAAAAACTTTTGCAGTAGTTGCATTATTAGGAGTATGATAAACTTTTGCTGTTTCATCAAACTGAGTAATTCTTCCTTCCCATAATGTTGCAACATTACCACCTAATAATAATGCTTCTTCTGGTTCTGTTGTCGCATATACAAAAATTGCACCTGATTCTTCAAACATTTTTGGAATTTCTTCTCTTAGTTCTTCTCTTAATTTATAATCAAGGTTTGCTAAGGGTTCATCTAATAATACAAGACCAGAACCTTTTACAAGTGATCTAGCTAATGCACATCTTTGTTGTTGACCACCAGAAAGTTCATTTGGTTTTCTATCCAACATATTCTCTAGCCTCATTAATTTAGCTGTTTTTTTAACCTCTTCATCAATGAATCTCTCATCTTTTTTCATAATTCTAAGAGGAGCAGCGATATTATCATATACACTCATTGAAGGATAGTTAATAAACTGTTGATAAACCATTGCAATTTTTCTATCCTGAACTCTCATTCCTGTAACGTCTTTACCTTCCCAAAAAATTTTGCCTTTTGTAGGAACATCAAGACCTGCCATAATTCTCATTAATGTAGTTTTACCAGATAATGTACGACCTAATAACACATTCATCGTACCTTTTTTAAGTGTTATATTAATGTCATATATATGTTTTTGTCCATCTACACTCATAGATATATTTTTTAGTTCTAAGGACATTAACTTTACTCCTTTTAAATTTTATAAATTGTATACTTATAAAGATCACATACATACAATTTATATATTTATGTCATAACATTATAATGTTGTTAATATAGTGACGTATAGATTTTTAAATTAACCTTAAATTTAATGTCCTTTACTACGAATTATAGTTTTCTTTTGTCAAATTAAAACGTAACATTAAAATAGCATCCCCATTTTAAGGCCCCTTAGAGATTTAAACTTATAAAGTGTTTAAAAAAAATCAAGAGATAAAATTGAAATTAAAAACTCTATTTGATGCTTTTTCTTCTAATTTATTCAGTATATATTTCAGTTTAAGATTCTTTTTATAGATATAACCTTATAATGACTGACATAACATTATAACCTTATAATAAGAGGAAAAAAAAATGAGTAATGAACAATTTGATATTATAATTATTGGTGGTGGAGCAACAGGAAGTGGTATTGCATTAGATGCTGCATCAAGAGGATTTAAAACATTATTATTAGAGAAAAATGATTTTTCAGAAGGTACAAGTTCAAGAAGTACAAAAATGGTTCATGGTGGTGTACGTTATTTAGAAGCTGCTGTCAAAAAACTAGATAAAGATCAGTTTAATTTGGTGAAGGAAGGTCTTAAAGAAAGATCAAGACTTTTAAAAAATGCTCCTCATTTATGTACAAGATTAACATTAGTTACTCCTTTATATAAATGGTGGGAAATACCTTATATGTTTACAGGATTATTCTTATATGATTTTATTTCCGGGAAAAGAGGATTAGGAAGAACATCTGTAGTATCTAAAAATGATATGATTAATACCTTTCCTACCATAAAAAAGAAAGGATTAGTTGGAGGAATTAAATACTATGATGGTAGTTTCAATGATTCTAGATTAAATATAACACTACTGCAAACAGCAGAAAAATATGGTGCAATTTGTAAAAACTATAGTGAAGTTAAATCTTTCATATATACAAATGATAAAATTTCTGGATTAGAGATGGAAGATAAAATTACAGGAAAGACTTATACTTATAATTCAACATCTATTATAAACGCTACAGGAGCTTTTTCTGATAAAGTTAGGAAAATGGATGATAAAGAAGCTGCAAAAATGCTAGATTTAAGTTCTGGAGTTCATATTGTATTAGATAAAAAATATCTTCCATCAAACGAAGGATTAATGATACCAAAAACGCAAGATGGTCGAGTTCTTTTTATTTTGCCATGGATGGGAAAATGTTTAGTTGGAACAACTGATGAAAAAACAATTTTAAGCGAACACCCAGAAGTTTCACAAAAAGATTTAGACTATATTTTAGAACATTTAGAAATATATTTTGATTTAAAGATTGATAAAAGCGAAATATTATCTTCATGGTCTGGAATAAGACCTTTAGTCTCTGCACCTAAAAGTAGTTCTACAAAAAGTATTGTAAGAGATCATATTATAACAAGTTCAAATTCTGGTCTTATCAGTATTATTGGAGGAAAATGGACAACATATAGAAAAATGGCAGAAGAAGTAGTTGACTATACTATTAATAAATTTAATTTGTCAGATATTAAATGTAAAACTAAAGAACTAAAATTAATTGGAAGCGAGATACAAAGTGAAAATTTAAAAATTGACTTTGTTGAAAAAGATATCAAAGAATATCTAATTAAAATGTATGGTGATAAAGCATTACTAGTAGCACAAAGTACAAATAAAATTCAAAAACTACATCCTAAATATTGCTTAACTAATGCAGAAGTTTTATATTCTATAAAATATGAATTTGTAAAAAAACCTCTAGATTTTTTAGTTAGAAGAACTTCATTATCTCTTATTGATAAAAAAGCTTCAATTGAAATTTTAGAAGAAGTATTAACAATTCTAAAAGACGCATTATCTTGGGATGAAGAAACTTTAGATAATGAACGACTAGAAGCATTATCAATTTTAAATAAAGATATATAACGTTATAATATTATATTAAGTACACTTTAAAAGTCTATGATGTATTATAATTAATAATAATTCTAAATTAAAGGATCCTACAGTTTGTTTGCTAAAAATGGAATACCACTTTATCTTCAACTAAAAGAAAAAATTTTAGAAGACATAAAGTTAAATTATAAAGTTAATGATATTATTCCTACTGAAGGTAAACTAGAAGAAAAATATAAGCTAAGTAGAATTACTGTTAGAAAAGCTATAGAAGAGTTAGAAAAAGATAATATAGTTATCAAAAAGCAAGGTAAAGGTACTTTTGTTAAAGAGCAAAAAATTCTTTATGATGCAAACTCTATTGGTTCTCTAACACAAAGACTTTCAAAACAAAAGCACTTGCTAACTACTAAATCAATTTCATTTGAAATAATAGAAGAAAGAGAAGAACATTTTGTGAAAGACATGTTATCTTGTAAGAAATTGTTATGTATAAAAAGAACAAGATTACTAGATGAAGTACCTTTTGCATTAATGTTTAATTATTTTGATGTTAATACTGTACCAGATATTGATAAAAAAATGAATCTTGAATCTTTATATGCTTTCTTAAAAAAAGAATATAATATTGAATTCCATAATGCTGAAGAAATTGTTGAAGCAATGATTGCAAATGATGATGATGCAAAAAAACTAAATATTGAAAAAGGTTCACCTTTATTATCTTTAAAAAGACTTTCTTATAATCAAAAGAATGAACCTATAGAATATTCAAATCTTATAATTAGAGGAGATATGTATAAACATAAAATTATCTTATCTAATGACAAGTTATCAAATATATAAGAGAGGAGTTAACAATTGTTTAATAAAAATGGAATTCCGTTATATATACAGCTTAGAAATAAATTAGAAAAAGATATAAGAGAAAACTACAGTCCTAAAGATTTAATACCCACTGAACTAAAACTAGAAGAAATATACAAAGTTAGTAGAATAACTATAAGAAAAGCCATTGAAGAGCTAGAAAAAGATAATATTGTTATAAAAAAACAAGGAAAAGGTACCTTTGTTAAAGAACAAAAAATTCTTTATGATGCAAACTCTATTGGCTCTTTAACTCAAAGACTATCAAAACAAAATCATAAATTAACAACTGAATCAATTGAATTTGAAATAATAAAAGAAGATCATTATGTTAAACAATTAATAAACTGCGAAACTCTTTTATGTATCAAAAGACAAAGATATTTAGATAATAAACCCTTTGCGTTAATGCTTAATTATTTAGATATTAAAAAAGTTCCTAATTTAAAAGAAAGATTTAATATAGAATCTTTATATACATTTTTAAAAGATGAATATTCAATTGAATTTTATAATGCAGAAGAAACAGTAGAAGCTAAAGATGCTTCTAAAGAAGAAGCTAAAAAACTAGGTATTAAAGAAAATGCTTCATTACTATCTTTACACAGATTATCTTTTGATAAGAATAATATACCAGTTGAATATTCTGATATTGTAATTAAAGCTGATATGTATAAACATAAAATAATTCTATCAAATGATAAAATGTCTAATATTTAAAGCTACAAAAAATCTAAGATGAATACTATACAAAGTATTCATCTTGATTTCTCTACTAAAATTAAACCATATGTGAAAGTTTTTCTCTGTATTGCTCTAAGTTAAACTCTTTAACTCTAGCAACTCCAGTTTCTACTGCAGCATTTGCAACAGCAGCTGATACTTCAACCATTAATCTTTTATCAAATGGAGTTGGAATAATATACTCTTTTCCATAAGATAAATCTCCAAATAATACTTTTAATTCAGGATATAAAGGTTGTTTAGCTAAACTTGCAATTGCTTTTGCAGCTGCTATTTTCATTTCCATATTAATTTTTTTAGTTTGAACATCTAAAGCACCTCTAAAAATAAAAGGGAAACCTAATACATTATTTACTTGATTTGGGAAATCTGATCTTCCAGTACCTATAATTGCTTTAGGTTTAACTTCTCTTACTTCTTCAGGGAAAAGTTCAGGTGTAGGATTTGCTAAAGTAAATACAATTGGCTCTTCTGCCATTAAAGCAATAAGCTCTTTAGTAAAACTTCCAGGTTTTGATAATCCTAAAACCATGTCAGCATCTGTAAATGCTTCTTCCATAGTTGTAGCTTCAGAAGTTACAAAATCTTGTTTATATTTATTTAAATCACTTCTTCCAGAATGTACTACACCTTTTGAATCACACATGATTAGGTTTTTAATACCTGCACCTTTGTACATAGTTGAACATGCTACTGCTGATGCACCAGCACCTACAACTACAACTTTCATGTCTTCAAGTTTTTTACCCATCATTTCAGCAGCATTCATAAGTGCAGCTGTTGTAATAATTGCCGTTCCGTGTTGGTCATCATGCATAACAGGAATATCAAGTTCTTCAATTAGTCTTCTTTCAATTTCAAAACACTCAGGAGCTTTTATATCTTCTAAGTTAATTCCACCAAAAGTAGGAGAAATAGCTTTTACTATTTCACAAAATTTATCAACATCAGTTTCATCAACTTCAATATCAAAAGAATCAACTGCAGCAAACTTTTTGAATAATACAGCTTTTCCTTCCATTACAGGTTTTGAAGCTATTGCTCCAATATTACCAAGACCTAAAACAGCTGTTCCGTTTGAAATAACTGCAACTAAGTTTCTTTTTGAAGTATATTCATAAGCTAATTCTGGATCAGCTTGTATTTCTTCACATGGAAATGCAACACCTGGAGAATATGCTAAAGATAAATCTCTTTGCGATTCTAATCTTGTAGTTGCTTTAATAGCAACTTTTCCAGGTGTTGGTACCCTATGATAATCTAATGCTTCATTTTTTGTAACTTTATTACTCATTATAATCCTTTAAATTTCTGCTAATTTTCTAAGTGCACAAATAGTAACAAAAAGAAACTTAAATAAAATAAAAAAATAGATTTTATCATCAATAAAGCATCTTTTAAGCTATTTATGTAAAATTTATGTAATCAAAAAACATTAGTTTATTTTTTTAATCTATACTTAATATATTAAGATTTCTAAAATGTAATAATTTTTTTTAAAAGTATTGATAATTAGGCTTTGTATATTAAAAAATATAATTTTTACTTATATTATTTTTTTGTAAATATAAGATATTTATAATATGGATTTTTTGAATAAAATATTTATAATTTAATAATTCCTGCAAATCTTCCAGTTTTAGAGTTTTTTCTGTAAGAATAATGTACTTTACTTGTACATTTTGTACAAATATTAGAAATAGTGATATTTTCAACTCCATTCTTTAGCAAAATTGATTTATTAATGCCTTGTAAATCAATGTTTCTTCCCTTTATAAATTCTTTTCCAAATGATGTTTTTACAATATTTACTAACTCAGGGCTTACTTCATAACAACATTGTTGAATACTTGGACCCATAATAGCTTTTATATTTTCAGCATTACAAGAAAACTCTTTTTTCATTTTATTTATTGCAACTTCAACAATCTTTAAAAAAGTTGAGTTTCTTCCTGCATGAAGTGCAGCTATTACACCTTTCTTTTCATCATGTAGAAGTATTGGAATACAATCAGCGACCATTACCATTAATGGTAAATTTTTTTCATTTGTGATTAAGCCATCACAATCATCAATAATTTTAGGAGTACTTGAGTTTACAATTTGAACATTATTACCGTGAGTTTGATTCATTGAAACTAAATCATTTGAATTATATCCCAATCTTTTAGCAAGTTTATTTCTATTTTTATCAACATTCTCTTTGATATCTCCCACATGATAAGCTAAATTACCATCATCAGTGTTTGTAAAAGTACATATAAAATCATTCATATAAAAGCCTATTTAAAAAGTAAATTTTGATATAATACCATTTTTTAAAAGGGATTGTAATGAATAGATTTGATGAAGCATCAAAAACATGGGATAAAAAACAATCAAGTATGGAAAGTTCAGATACTTGTGTTAAAGACCTACTCTCAAAAATAGATTTAAAAGAAGATGCAAATATCTTAGATTATGGATGTGGTACAGGTTTTATATCTTTTGCTTTAAATAATCAAACAAATAATGTTATTGGGATGGATTATTCTGATGGGATGGTTGAAATATTTAATAAAAAAGCTTTAGAATTTGACTGTGAAAATATAAAAGCAATCAAACACAATATGAATGAAGAAGAACTACCAAAGAATAGTTTTGATTTAGTAATTTCATCAATGACAATGCATCATATCAAAGATACAAAGATGTTTCTAAGAAAATGTAAAGATGCAATAAAAACTGATGGAACTATATGTATAAATGATTTATATGAAGAAGATGGAACTTTTCATGCAAAACACAAAAATGATGGTGTTGAACATTTTGGTTATGAAAAAAATAGCTTATTAGAACTAATAGAAGAATTAGGACTTAAACTTATTTCTTATGAATTAATATATACACATTATAGAAATGAAAAAGAATATCCTCTATTTAATTTAATAGTAAAAAAATAAAAGGAAAAACATTGGAAAAATTTGTAATCTTTGGAAATCCAGTAGCTCACTCAAAATCCCCACAAATGCAAAATGCAGGATTTAAAGCACTTAATTATGATGGGTATTATGATAAACATCATTTAGAAGATGGAAGTAGTATAAAAGAAGAGTTTATAAAAAACTCATATGAAGGTGCAAATATTACAGTTCCACACAAAGAACATGCCTTTGCAAATGCAGATGAAGTAAGAGGAATAGCAAAGAAAATACAAGCTGTAAATACCTATATAAATGAAAATGGAAAAGTAATTGCTTATAATACTGATGCACCTGGATTTTTAAAAGCAATAGAATCATTTGGTGAAATAAAATCAGTTTTATTACTAGGAGCTGGTGGTACTGCTAAAGCCATTGCTCTTGCCTTACAAGAAAAAAATATTGAGGTAACAGTTTTAAATAGAAGCGAAGGAAAACTAGAGTTTTTTAAAAATGAAAATATCACTTCATACTCTTGGGATAACTTTGAAATAAAAGAGTTTGATTTAGTTGTAAACTCTACAAGCGCAGGACTTAAAGATGATTATTTACCTTGTGATAAAAAGCTTTTAGAAGATGTATTTAGAACAGCAAAATATGCTTTTGATTGCGTTTATGGAAAAATCACACCCTTTTTAGCTCTTGCAAAAGAAAATGGTCTTGAAATAAAAGACGGAGAGGATATGCTTCTTTATCAAGGGGTTTTAGCCTTTGAATATTTTACAAAACAAAAAGTTGATAATACTATTTCAGAAGCTATGAGAAAGGGATTAAAAGATAATTAAATTATTGTTAATACCTAGATTTAATACCTTGATTTTATTACAAAAATACACTGAATAAAAGATGTTAATATTCTTCATCTAACTCATAGCAAGAATTTAGTAATATATCTAAAATTTTAAAGAACAAAAAGTAAAAAAGGATTATTAATTTTGAAAAAGAATAATAATATTAAAAAGATATCTAACTACGCTGTAGTTGGCGGATTAGGTGCTATTTTAGTTTCAGGTTTAGTTGGTTGTGAAGATAAATCTAATAACCAACAAGGTTTTGGACAAAGTGATGCATTTGCGAATGCAAGTCAAAAACAAGCTGCATTTGTTATTATTGAACAATCTGCAAATGGACAATATGCAATTGTAGATGAGTTTCCATCTTCTAAAACTACTATTGTTTTAAGAAAACCTGATGGGACTGAAAAGATTTTAACAAAAGCAGAAATCGATGCCCTTGTAAAAGAAGAAGAGCGAAAAATTGATAATGGAACTTCAGGTCTTACAAATCCAAATTCTGCAGAAGCTAGTGCGGGAATGGGTCTTGGTGGAGTTTTAATGTCTTCAATTGCAGGAGCAATGTTAGGTTCATATATTGGTAATAAATTATTTGGAAATCAAAATTACCAAAATCAAAGAAAAGCACAATATAAATCTCCTTCAACTTATTCTAAATCAAAAAGTTCATTTAGTAAAGCTAATAGTTCCGCTTCTAAATCTTCATCATCTAGTAAAAAAAGTGGATTCTTTGGAAATAAATCTTCTTCAAGTTCTAAGTCTAGATCTTCATTTTTTGGTGGTTAAGAAATGAAACTAGAAAAATTACAACCCTTAACAGATAAATATTTAGAATCAATTGGTTTTGTATGGCATACGGATGAAGATAATTCTTCATACATAGCAGACGAAGTTGTAGTTGTAAATGAAAATGAAGCAAACGCTTATTATGAAGCTTGTAACGAATTATATGACATGTTTTGTGAAGCTGGTGAACATGTAATTGAAAATGATTTATTTCATGAAATAAATATTCCTTTTAATTTAGTTGAAACAATCAAAGAATCTTGGGAAAATGATGTTCATTGGCATTTATATTCAAGATTTGATTTAGCAGGTGGACTTGATGGAGCACCTATTAAACTAATTGAGTTTAATGCAGATACACCTACTTCTCTTTTTGAAACAGCTATTATTCAATGGGCACTTTTAAAAGCAAATGGATTAGATGAAGCTAGTCAATTTAATAATCTTTATGATGCATTAAAAGACAACTTCAAAAGAATTATTACTTTAGATTCTGATATTGAAAAGTTTGATGAGTATTATAATGACTTAGGTTGGAAAATACTATTTTCATCAATTTCAAGCTCGGCTGAAGATGAAAATACTACTAAACTTTTACAACATATTGCTAATGAAGCTGGGTTTAATACTGATTTTGAATTTATTGATAAAGTTGGGTTTAACGATGAAGGTATTTTCAAAGACGAAGAAAGCTTTGAGTTTTGGTTTAAATTAATTCCTTGGGAAGATATTGCTATTGATGAAAGTGAACTTGCACTTGTTTTAGCAGATATTATAAAAGAGAAGAAAGCGATTATTTTTAATCCTGCGTATACTTTAATGTTTCAATCAAAAGGGTTTATGAAAATTCTTTGGGATTTATACCCAAATCACCCTCTTTTACTTGAAACTTCATTTGAACCATTAGATGGTAAAAAACAAGTTGAGAAAAGATGTTTTGGACGAGAAGGTGCTAATACTAAAATCATAAATGAAGATGGAAGTATTGATGTACAAACAGAAGGTGAATACGAAGGTCATAAAGCAATTTATCAAGAGTATGTAGAATTAAATACTGATAGTAATGGTGTAACATACCAAGCTGGTGTATTTTATGCTTATGAGGCTTGTGCTTTAGGATTTAGACGAGGTGAGAAAATTTTAGATAATATGTCTAAATTTGTAGGACATATTGTGAAAGAAGATCAAGCGCTTCTTACTTGATCTAATAGTAACTCAAAACATAATTCTAATACTTTTAGATTTTTTAAAAGTAACATAGGATTATGTTTTAGAACTTTTATATCTTCTTTTTTATTTTTACCTATTTCTACATTTCTTATATCAATTTCACCATCAAGTAATACAAGCTCAAACCTTGCTTTATCATTTGAAAAACTCAATGAAATTGGAATATAGTAATCTTTACCATCCTCACCTAAAAGCCAAGATGAACCTTTTTGAACACTTACATTTGGTAAAGGTGCGTTAAAAGTGATTTCATCAACTATTTGTTTTGAAAAGATGATTTCTTTTAAGGTTTGAGGGTTAATCAACTCTTTATTAAGATTTTTCTTTACTCTTTTGTACATAATCTTCCATAAAAAAGAGTTAGTTTTTTTCGTTGAATCCAAATGAAATAATGCTTCTTCATCTAAATAATATATTTTATTCATAAGTTTTTATATACTCTTTCATCATAGAAAAATCTACACTATCTTCTATTTTAATATCTAAATCCATTAAATACAAATTTTCAATATTAAAAGTTTCTAGTTTTACTAAATCTTTTCCTGTTGTAATTATTTGATAATCTTTATACTTTTCTTTTACTTCATTTATCTCATCATTTGTAAAAGTATGATGATCAGCAAAAGCTAAAAGTTGCGTATTTTTTGGTAAAAATTCTAGTAACCTTTTTGGTTTCGAAATTGCAGTTAAAACTACAAGTTTATCTTTTAAAATAGCTTCCTTATCATCTTTTTTAATTGTAATAATCCTATTGAAATCAACACCTTCTTTTAACTCTAAATCAGCATAAGCATATAAACCTTTAGGTTCTCTATATCCACCACTAGGTAAGCAATAAAAATTTGTAGGTTCATTTTTAGGACGAAGTAAAATGTTAAATTTCTTAATATTATATTTTGAAAAGCCATCATCTAGAAATACAATTTTACAACCAAGCTCTTTTGCTTTTTTGATAGCTTCAATTCTATTTTCACTTACTATTACACTAGAGTTTTTTAAAGACTTAGCTAATAGCATTGCTTCATCTCCACTAATACTTATATCTTCTAAGATCTGTCCTTCTTTGGATATTACATATAAGCCTTTTGAAGCTCTACCAAATCCACGTAAAATTACACATGACTTTTCATATGAGCTTGCTAATTTAATTGCAATTGGTGTTTTACCACTTCCACCTACAATAATATTTCCAATAGAAATAACAGGAATCCCAAAATCTACTTCTTTTGCAAAAGTACGTTTTAGTAAAATAACAAGCATATAAATAAATGTTAAAGGTAATAAAAGATAAGCAATAATTTGCTGTAAAGTATTTGGAAAGAAGAGATAATCTTCAATCCACAAGTATAGTTTTTGTTTCAAAACTAAATTAAATCCATTCAGAAGCTACATCAATAACTTGATCACAAACATAGTTAACTTCTTCATCTGTTAAACTTGCATATATTGGCAATGAAAGTATTTGCTGATAGTTATTTAAAGCATTTGAAAAGGCTGTAATTTTAATAGAATACTTTGTTTTATAATAAGATAAAAGATGTAAAGGAATATAATTAAGTCCAGTTGCAACTCCTCGCTCTTTTAAAGCTCTTGCAAAGGCATCTCTATTTCTTGAAACTTTTATAATTAGTTGTGTAAAAATATGTTCATCTTTGTAAGAAGGAATTGTAATGTGTTTAACACCTGTTAATCTTTTTTCGTAAAGTTTAGCTATTTCTTTTCTTCTTTTAATAAACTTTTCTGTTTTATTAAGTTGTGCTAAGGCATAAGCAGCATCAAGTTCTGATAAGTCATATTTATGTCCAATATCAACAACATCATATACATAATCTAAGTTTCCATAGCTATCATAAGTAGTTGTTAGGGCATGTGTTCTTAAAAGTTTTGCTCTATTTGCTATATCTTCATTATTTGTAATAATCACACCAGATCTTGAAATTGCATATTTACTATTAGATGGATTAGTTGAGAAAATAGTCATATCTGCTCTTAAATTCCCTACTCTTTTCCCTTTATACATAACACCAAGTGCAGATCTACAGTCTTCTATTAATATAATTCCATATTTTTCTGCAATATCATAAATTCTATCTAAATCAGGAGTTTGACCACCAACAAAAGTGATAATTGCACCTCTTAGTTTTTTCGATTTATTTTCAGCCAAAGCTTTTTCAAACTTATCAACATCAATATTCATATCTTCCATATTAATATCAATAAATATAGGCTCCGCATCAAAGTGTCTTACAACTTCTGGTAAATTTACAAAAGAGTTAACAGACATTAAAATCTTGTCACCTCTTTTTAGTTTTATTGCACTTAAAGCAAGATGTATTGCTGAAGTTGATGTTGAAGTAGCAACAGCATACTTAGAGCCTATGAATTTTGTCATATTTTCTTCAAACTCTATAGCTTTTGATAAATCATCTTTTGATTCTAATACACTTCTTATTTGCGTTAATTCTTCATTATCCAAAGATGCTTTATAAATAGCAATATCTCTTTTCATTCCCTAGCTCCACTTAATATTTGCAATAGTCGGTAATTTACCTTTAAAAGCATTTGATTTTATTCTATATTCTAGCATATCAATTAGTTTTTCTTCAAAACCTAAAGATATTAATTCATTTTTGTCTTTATTTTCATCTACAAGTAATTTTAGTACTTCATCCATTTGAGCATAAGAATATCCAAGTTCATCTTCATCGCTTTGCCCCTCCCATAAATCAGCACTAGGAGCTTTTGTTACAATAGAATCAACAACACCTAAAACCTTTGCAAATTCAAACTCATCGCTTTTATACATTTGACCAATAGGATTAATAGCACAAGCAGTATCTCCAAAAATTGTTCCATATCCTAATAATATTTCACTTTTATTTGAAGTTCCAACTACTAATGATCTTTCACGTGATGATACATCATATAATACTGACATTCTCATTCTTGCAGAAAAGTTACCAATTCTTAATTTATCTTCATCCATATTGTTAATAAAAGATTCCACCATAGGCGCAATTGAAATAATTTCGTATTTTATATCAAATTTTTCGCAAAGTTCAATTGCGTGATCGCTTGAACTTTGAGATGAAAACTGAGATGGCATTAACACACAGTTTAAGTTATCTCCAAAAGCTTCTTTACAAAGTATAGCAACAATAGCTGAATCTAGTCCACCTGATAATCCTACTGTAACTTTTTCTAAACCTGTTTTTTCTACTTCATCTTTTAAAAAATTTATTAATTGAGTTTTTACATTTTGCCAATTTATCATTTATAATCCTTTATATAATTATTATATCTCATCTTTTTTTGTTTTTTCATAAATTTCATCTAAATAACTTGATGTAATAGACGATATATTCTCTTTTCTACCATATAATTGTTTTATAATATCCACCAGCTCTTCTTCTTGAAAATATTCAAGATAGTTAGGATTTATATCAATTATCTCATTATCATTAACTTTCATTAATTCTTTTATTTCTGCTATTAATTCTTCTTTTACCAATTCTTTACTTCTTTACAAACTTATTTACTATTTCTTCTAAATAAAGTTCCATCTTTTTCTCACCTTTATCTAGCTTAGCATTTACACAAGATTTACAACACGTTCCTGCATCACTTAGCTCCCCTATTTCTTCAATACTTGAAGCATTTCTATCTTTTATTACATGTATAATTTCACCCAATGTTACATGTTTACAAGTACAAACTTCATATGAATGTTGAAACTTTCTAGCCATTTACTCTTTTTTCCTTTATCTCATTTAATATATCTTTACAATATATTTTCTTCTTCATTTTACCATTATCACCCTCTTTAAAAATACAATGACGACAATCAGTACCAGCAGTTGTTAAATCTTGTATATCTCTTAAAGTTGGGTTTTCTTTATCTTTTAACGCTACAACAATTTGATTGATTGTAACTCTCTTACAATTACATACTTCATATGAATCATCAAAACCTAACATTAGAGTCCTCTATGTTTTTTGATTAGCTCATAAGCTTCATTTATCTCTTGAAGTTTTTTTGTTGCTTCATCAATTATATTTTGAGATTCACCACGACCTGACATGATATCTGGATGATATTGCTTCACTAATTTTCTATAGTTTTTCTTTAAAACACCATCATCATCACTATTTTTTGATTCTAAAACTTCATATGCTTTTTCTAAAGATAAAGCTTTTGAAGTAGCTTGATTAGTGTAAAATGATTCAAAAGTACTTATCATATTTTCAAAATCATGAGTTTTGATTTTTAAAGCTTTTGCAATATCTTCAGTTATCATTCTTTCTGTATTAGAAAAATCTTTATCGATAAAAGCAAGGTTTAGTAAATACTCCATAATTTTAACACGTTTAGCATAATCAAATTTTGTAAGACTGTATAATCTTTGACAAATTTCTAGCGTATTATCAAAACTTTCTTTCTCTTTTTTATATAAGACCTTTAAATTTTCTCTTACTTCTTCATTATTTTCAAAATGGCTTGAAATATCATTGAAAGTATGTTTTAAAAGCTCAGCTTCTAATTCACAAACTTTTCCATCAGCTTTTGCAACTTTTGCCATTAGAGCAATTAATAATCCAGCTTCGTGGTTCATTAAATCACCATCAAAATTCTCTTTAATATTTAAATTTATATTTTGAAACTTTTCTGTTTTGTAATTTTTTGCAATTAAATATAATATAAAACCAACAATTAGTAATACTATAAACTTCATTATCTTCCTTAATCTTTTAAACTTGTTTTTATTTTTAATTATTTTATCAAAAAGTAGGTAAAACAATGAATAATCATAGTTTATTAAGATAAAAAATATTCTGTTTATTTGAAAAAAGTTATTGTTATTACGCTAAAATAACTCTTTATAAGGATATATATGACAAATGCTGATTTATTAAGTTCTACACTTTATCTTATTGTTGTTACTACTATATTAGTTACTATTTCAAAAAGATTAGGACTAGGAAGTATTTTAGGTTTATTAATTGCAGGAGTTATAGTTGGCCCTTATTCAGTAGGTCCAATTCTGACAAAAGAAGTAGAGTCAGTAAGACACATAGCTGAGTTTGGTGTAGTTTTACTATTATTTGTAATTGGTTTAGAAATGCAGCCTAAAAAACTTTGGAATATGAGAAAGGAGGTATTTGGATTAGGTAGTGCCCAAATTCTGTTTTCTGGTTTCTTTATATTTGCATATGCTATTTTTTACGCAAGTTCTTTAGAAGTTGCAATTTTAATTGGTTTAACTTTTGCCTTATCTTCAACAGCATTTGTAATGCAAATTTTGCAAGAAAAAGGTGAACTTTATTCACCAATGGGAAAAAGTAGTTTTTCAATTCTTTTAATGCAAGATTTAGCCGTTGTTCCTTTATTAGCCTTAGTTCCAATACTTGCAGAAACAGGAAACTTAACTGATGGTCATGCTATGTGGCAGCAAATTTTGATTGCAATTAGTTTGATTCTAATCTTATTAGCTTTTGGTAAATATGTTATTCCTGGACTTCTTGATTATTTAGCAGCAAATCAAAATAAAGAGGCATTCTTTTTTTCTGTAATTTTATCAGTAGTTTTTGCAGCATGGGCAATGGAATATGCAGGTTTATCAATGGCTTTAGGTGCATTTATTATGGGAATGGTTCTATCAAATTCAAAATATCACTATCAAATCCAAGCAAATGTAGAGCCATATAAAGGTCTTCTAATGACTCTGTTTTTTATTGCTGTGGGAATGTCAATTGATTTAAATGCAATGATGAAAGATCCTTTAATTTTAATTCAGCATCTAGTAGTAATTATGGGAATAAAAATTTTAGTACTTTTTCTAATCATGCTATTTATGGGATATACTCGTTCAACTGCAATTTCAGTATCATTCCTACTAGCACAAAGTGGAGAGTTTGGTTTTGTTCTATTTGGTGCAGCAAAAGCATTAGGTGTTATAAGTGATGAAATGTTTGTAGCAGCTGTTACTATAATATCTTTTAGTATGTTAGTTACTCCGCTTTTAGTAAAAGTTAGTGAGAAATTAAGCATTAGATTTGATAATACTCCAATAGAAATAAAATCTGCTTATGTTCCCCAAGAAGAGTGGAATGGTGTTTTTATAGCGGGTTATGGCCGAGGTGGAAGGCTTATAGCTTCAATGTTAAGTCATGCAAATATTCCTTTTATAGCTTTTGATATTGATACAAAAAGAATAGAACTAGGTCAAAAAGAAGGACGAGCTGTTTATTATGGTGAATTAAGTGATCTTGAATTTTTATCGCATATAGGTCTTTCAAGAGCAAATGCTGTTATTGTAACTATTAATAATCATCATGCATCAGCTAAGATTGTTTCTCATATTAGAAATATCTCTCCAGGATTAAAAATATTTGCTCGATCAAAAAATATGAAAACTAGAGATTCCTTATTAACGCATGGAGCGTCTTGGGTAATGCCTGAAGCTTCAGAAGGAAGTTTAAGATTAGCAGAAGAGACATTATTAGGTGTAGGTATGTTAAAAGAAGATGTTAATGATCTTTTAACTTTTTTTAGAAAAGATGATTATGAAACTATTCGTAAGCATTATAAAGGTATTGATACTGACGATTAATTATATGTAAAAAATAGTTTACTATACAACTGTATATTAAATAATCAAAAAACTTGATAAGTTCTTAACAATCTTGTTATACTAAGAGAAAGATAATAAGGATTAACATGGGATTATTTGATATAGGAATAAGAAAAGAGCTTACATTAGAAAAAAGTAAAGAAGAAGTTTTAGATTCTTTAAGAGAAAAGCTATCAATCACATCTGAACAGATACCTATTATTGAAAATGAAACTTTAATTCTAGATAATTTTAAAACTTCAATATTAAATTATAGTTTATCTATAAAACTTGATAAAACTAATAAGAGTTTTAAATTTATTATTGATGGAGAATTACAACAATTATACGTACTTATTTTAGTTGCCTTAATAATTCTAAGTATTCTTGTAACGTACGGTATTGGTGTTATTCTTATAGTTGGTTTTGCTTATTTACAAAAGCATTATGCTTCTAAATTCTTAGACTCATTATTAGAAGATATTACTTAAATATTATTCTCCTTTCATTTAATCTTTCCAAAAGGTTGTATATGCAATAGTTGCATATACAATTAAAGGATTAATATGAAAACTCAATTAAAAGATTCTATTGGATTTAAAGTAAATATAACTGCAAATTTATTCAATAATATATTTAATCAACAACTACAAACATACGATATTGCAATAGAACAAAGAGCTACTTTAGAAATTATTCAAGTAGAAAAAAATATCACTCAAACAAAAATCGCCCAAATACTAGGAAAAGATAAAACAACAATAAGTAGAACTCTTAAAACTTTAGAAAAAAAAGGTCTTATAAAAAAAGAAGCTTTAGATAAAAGAACATTTCTAATAAAATTAACAGAACAAGGATATGAAGTTTTAGAGAAAAGTTCACAAACAGTTCAGGCTTTTAGAGAAAAAATTGCTTCTAAATTTACACAAGATGAAATAAATGAATTATTTAAATCCTTAGATAAAGTTACTTTAGCTTTAAGTGAAGAATAATGAAAAAACCAATAAACCATGTATATTTAATCATTTTACTTTCAGTACTTTCATCAGTTGCACCAATGGGTATTGATACATATATTCCTTCAATTCCTGATATTGCAGCTGCCTTTCATGTTGGAATCGAAAAAATCGAACTAACATTATCAATTTTTTTAATTGGATTTTCAATTGGTCAAGTTTTTGGAGGACCAATTTCAGATAGATATGGAAGAAGAATCGGTTCAATCCTTGGACTTTTAGGATATTCATTCTTTAGTTTTCTAATTATTTTTACTACAAATATTTATGAATTATGGATATATAGATTTTTTGAAGCTTTCTTTGGAGGAATTGTAGTTGTAAATGCAGCTGCTTGCGTTAGAGATAGATTCAAAGGAGCCCAAGCTGCAAAAGTTTTTTCACTAATTGGTACAATTAGAAGTTTAGCTCCCCTACTTGCTCCTGCAATTGGTGCTTTTATTATACATTTCTTTGCATGGCAAGCTATATTTGTTTTCCTAACTATCTATTCACTTTTAGTGGCTTTATGGGTTTATAAAGATTTAGAAGAAAGTTATACATATACAAAACAAAACGTTCTTGAATCTTTTAAAATCGTATTAACACATAAAAAAGCAATGAAAGCAATGCTTACCCTTGCACTTGGATTTTCTGGTTTTTTCATATTTATTTCAAAGTCATCGTTTATTTTTATTGAGCATTTTGGAATATCAACAGATATGTTTCCTCTTTTCTTTGGCTTTAATTTTATAATTTTAATTGGAATGATTAGAATTAATGTTTTATTATTAAAAAACAATTCACAACTGTTTTTAATTAAATTTGCAATTATTATTCAAATTATTGCAG
This sequence comes from Arcobacter peruensis, assembly GCF_003711085.1. Lineage (NCBI taxonomy): Bacteria > Pseudomonadati > Campylobacterota > Epsilonproteobacteria > Campylobacterales > Arcobacteraceae > Arcobacter > Arcobacter peruensis. The sequence continues at coordinate 421,861 of NZ_CP032363.1, read as the reverse complement.
CAATTTTAATGATTTTAAATTATAAAGGAGAATCAATACTTTTAACAATGATATTAATGGCTAGTTACATGAGTATGATGGCTTTTATTTTTGGAAATTGTATGGCTTTAGCTTTAGAGCATTTTTCTAAAAATGCAGGAGTTGCATCTAGTGTTATTGGTGTTTTACAATTTGGTTTGGGTGCAATTATTTCATCAGTTGCTCTTTCTTTTCATAGCCAAACTTTTTTACCAATTGCAATTAGTGTTACTTTAATTTCTATTACATCATTTTTGATTATTAGAACTTATAAATAAGGATTTAATATGTTTAAATATTTAATTAGTTTTTCAATGTTTTCAATTACTTTGTTTGCAAATGAAAACCAAATACCAGATTTAACATCTACCTGGGTTGGCTTTGCAACTTTAATTATTTTTATAATTGGCTACTATTTTGTAGCTAATGAAGAAAAATATCATATGGATAAAGCCATCCCTGCACTTTTTATTGGTATTTTCTCATTTTTATTAATTGCAGTTTATTACTATTTCAATGGTCTTGATATTCATTTAGTTCATGATGAATCAGAAAAAGTGATTTTAGAAATTGCTGAAATATTTTTCTTTTTATTTGTAGCAATGACATATATCGAATGCTTATTACATATGCATGTTTTTGATGCTTTAAAATATAAATTAATTTCAAGAGGATATACATATAAAAAACTTTTTTGGTTAACAGGATTAATTGCATTTTTCCTTTCACCTATTGCAGATAACTTAACAACTGCACTAATTTTATCAACTGTTTTAATTACTATAGAAAAAGAAAATAAAGAATTTTTAGTTCCAAGTGCCATTAATATAGTAGTTGCTGCAAATGCAGGAGGTGCTTGGTCACCATTTGGAGACATTACAACTTTAATGGCTTGGACTGCAGGAAAAGGTTCATTTTCAGATTTTATATTTTTATTTCCAGCTTCTATAATTGGGTATTTCATTACAGCATTTTTATTATCAAGATTTGTTCCAACATCTAAACCTGTTTTTGATTCATCAAAAGAAGAAAAACCACAAATGGCAATAGGTGCAAAAGTTGTAATATTTTTAGGTTTTATTACATTATTATCTGCTGTAATTTCTCACCAAATATTAGACTTTCCTGCAATGTGGGGAATGATGTTTGGATTAACATTATTAAAAATTTATTCGCACCTATTATCAATAAAATATGGAAGTGACCATCTAAATATTTTCAGAGCAATGTCAAAAATTGAAAATAATACACTTATGTTTTTCTTTGGTATTTTAGCAGCTGTTGGTGCATTATATTTTATTGGTTGGCTTACTTTATTATCATCTGTTTATAATCCAAATGTTTTAGGCCCTACTTTATCAAATATAGGCGTTGGTTTTTTATCAGCAATTGTAGATAATGTTCCAGTTATGAGTGCTGTTTTAAAAGCAAATCCTGATATGAATACATCGCAATGGATGCTAGTTACTTTAACAGCAGGAATTGGTGGTTCATTAATTTCTTTTGGAAGTGCAGCAGGAGTTGGAGTAATGGGGAAATTAAAAGGTATATATACTTTTAGTGCTCATATGAAATTTGCTTGGACAATATTAATTGGGTATTTTGTTTCAATTGGAATATGGTATTTTCAGTTTATTGTTTTAAATATTAATTAGTAGATTTTAAAGAGTAATTATAACTAAGCAGCTACGCAGATTATGCGTAGCCAGATAGTGAACCTATATTTGTATTTTGTAAGTATATGTTAATATCACTATTATTGTTTTGATTATTAATTGCTTTTAATAAACCATCAAAACTTTTTGTATCAATTGCTGTGTCTTCACTTTCACTTCCAGCTTTTAACATATCCATTAAAATACCTAAGTTGTCTAATGCTTTTTGTTGCTCTGATGTAACAGTTGTACTATCTTCTGAACTTGAACTATAAGCTTCTTGAAGTTCTTCTAAAGAAACAACTCCATCTTCATTTGTATCAAGTTCGTCAAATACTTCTTCAACTTCAGATGATGACATAGCACCACCTCCACCACCAGGCGCTGCACCACCTTGTGGACCAACACCTGCAAGAGTACCTACTTCTTGAGCATCAAAACCTGCTTCTTCCATGGCACTAGCAAGCTCTTCAGATGCTTCGATTCCAGCATCTTTTAAAGCTGCAACAATAGCTTGTGCATCACTTTGTGTTAAATTATCAGCATCATAATCAGCTAAAACAGAAGAAATGATTTCTTCTGGTGAAGAAGAATTACTTTCACTTCCTGATGGTGCTTCAAAACCAAAAGATGCAAGTATAGATTGAAAATCTTCTGGTGAAGGCATTTCCCCAGAAAATTCAGACATTGCCGTATCAATAGCAGTAGTTAATTCAGATTGACTTACTAATCCATTTGAATCAGAATCATATGACGAAAAGATATTATCACTAACACCTAATTCTTCTATACTTAAAGAAGAATCATCATCAGAATCTTTTTTTGATATCATTTGACTTGAAATAGAAGTAGAAGTTGGTTGAACAAAGTTTGCCATTATTCCTAAGTTTGTTGTATCTATCATTTTATGTCCTTTTATAAAAAAATTGTATCATCTCAAAGTAAACATAAAGTAAACATTTATAAATTATTGATATTAATTAATATTTTTGTTCAAATTAGGTAAAATCTCAATCTTAAATATAAACTGGAGTTATACAATGTTTGGAATGGGCTTTATGGAAATCTTTTTAATTGCAATAGTTGCAATTATTGCACTTGGACCTGACAAGTTACCTACTGCGATGGTAGAAGTAGCTAAGTTTTTAAAAAAATTCAAATCTGGTGTTGAAGATGCAAAATCTACATTAGATAATGAGCTAAATATTACAGAATTAAAAGATGAAGCTAATAAATTCAAAGCTCAAATACAAGATACAAAAATGTCTATGACTAGTAGTTCAAAAGTTGACCTAGGCCTTGATGATATTATGAAAGATGATTTAAACTCTGAAAAAGTAGAAAAACCTAAAACAGAAAAAGTATCTATGAAAAAAGAGAAGAAAAAGAAATCTCAAAAAATAGAAAAACCTGTAGAAACTCAAAAAGATACAAAAGCTGAAGAAAACCCAGCAAATAAATTTAAAGTAAATTTTGATGACAAAAAGAAAGAGGAAAAAGCTTAATGTTTGATGATTTAAAACCACATATTGCAGACTTACGAAAAAGACTAATGATATCAGGATTATCACTTTTAGTGATGTTCTTTGCTTGTTTCTTTTTTTATGAACCAATCTTAACATGGATGATGGTTCCAGTTGAAGCAGTACTACCACCTAATTCACAAATGGTTGCCGTTGAAATTCAAGAGACATTCTTTACAGCTTTAAAAGTTGCATTTTTCTCTGGATTCATACTATCACTACCTGTTATTTTTTGGCAATTATGGTTGTTTTTAGCACCTGGATTATACGATCATGAGAAAAAGTTAGTATTTCCATTTGTATTCTTTGCAACACTGATGTTTTTAATGGGTTCTTCTTTTGCATACTATGTAGTTGTACCTTATGGTTTTGAATTCCTAGTAAACTTTGGTTCTGCTGTTGTTACAATCTTACCAAGTATTGGTAAATATGTAGGATTCTTTACAAAACTATTATTTGGTTTTGGAGTTGCTTTTGAATTACCTGTAATTACATTTTTCCTTGCAAAAATTGGTTTAGTTGATGATAGAATGCTAAAAGACTTCTTTAAATATGCAGTCGTTTTAATCTTTATATTAGCATCACTTTTAACTCCACCTGATGTATTAACACAGTTCTTAATGGCTGGTCCTTTAATAATTCTTTATGGAGTATCTATTTATATTGCAAAAGTTTTCAATCCAGCAGCAGTTGATGAAGAAGATGACTTTGAAGACGAAGATGATTATGAAGAAGATGAAATAGAAGAAGAGAGAAAATAAATTTTAATGCTAGACCCTTTAAAAACTTCAAGCTATGATTATTCTTTACCAAAAGAGCTCATAGCTTCAAAACCCGTTCATCCAGCAGACAGTGCAAAGCTTTTAGTTTATAATACAAAAACAAACACAATTACACATAGTACTTTTAAAAACTTAATGGATTTTTTACCTGATGATATATCTGTATTTTTAAATGATACAAAAGTAATTAAAGCCAGAATATTTGGGAAAAAGCCTTCAGGTGGGAAAGTTGAGTTACTTTTAAATAAACCATTATTCATGGATAGATATTTAGTAATGATTAGAGGAAAAGTTCATGTTGGAATTGAACTAGAATTTGATGAGAACTTAAAAGTAAAAGTATTAGAAATAAATGAAGATGGTACAAGAGTAGTAGAATTTTATAAAGATAAAGAAAAACTAGATTTCTTAACACTTGTAGAAACACTAAATAAAATTGGTCATCTTCCACTTCCTCATTATATGAATAGAGAAGACAATGAAGAAGACAATACAAATTATCAAACACTCTTTGCTAAAAACTATGGAGCAGTAGCAGCACCTACTGCATCATTACACTTTACAGAAGATTTATTAGAAAAGATAAACGATAAATTTGATGTAAACTACCTAACACTTCATGTAGGAGCTGGAACTTTTAAACCAGTCGATGCAGATGACATTTTAGATCATCCTATGCATAGTGAATATTTTGAAATTGGACGTGAAGCTAAGCAATCACTTGATAATGCAAAAAAAGTTTTAGCAGTTGGTACAACCGTTACTAGAACAATAGAATATTATGCTAGAAAAAATATGATTAGTGGAGAGTGTGATTTATTTTTGAATCCTGCTAATAAACCTATAAAAGTTGATCATTTACTTACAAATTTCCATCTTCCAAAGTCAACATTAATAATGCTAATAGCATCATTCGTTGGTTTAGAAAAAACACTAGAAATTTATGAAGAAGCTGTAAGAGAAAAATATCGATTTTTCTCTTATGGTGATGGCATGTTAATTATATAAAGAGGATTAAATTATGGCACATTACGTACTATTTGATACAGAAACAACAGGAAATAAAGAAGAAGATAGAGTTATTCAATTTGGAGCAATGATACTTGACCAAACAGGAAAAGTTGAAGCTTATAATGACTTTTGTTCAACTAATATTGATATTAAAGTAGAAGCAATGGAAGTTCATAATATAACTCCTGATTTACTAATTGGAAAACCAGAAGCAACACAAACTACTTTCTATAAAAGATTAGAAGAGTTAAATACAAATGAAAACTATATAATAGCTCATAATATAGCTTTTGATATGGGTATGATTAAAAAAGAAGGTTTCGTAAATCAATATAAACAAATTGATACACTAAGATGTGCAAAACACTTATACCCTGAACTTCCTTACCATAGATTACAATACTTAAGATATGCTCTTGAATTATACAAAACAGAAGAGCAAGAAGCAGCTAAACATAATATTGTGATAAAAGCTCACGATGCAATTGGAGATGTTTTAGTTATGAAACTATTTTTATCAAAATTAGTTGGTAAATGTAGAGAAATTTATCCTGACTATAATCCAATGGAAAAACTAGTTGAACTTACATCAACACCTGTATTTATCAAAACTTTTAAATTTGGTAAACATAAAGGTAAAGATATAGCTGAAGTTGCAAAAGAGGACTCAGGTTATTTAAATTGGATGAGAACAAACATGGACTTAGACGAAGATTTAAAATATACACTTGATAAAGTTTTAGGATCTGATAACAACTATTAGGTAATTATTCATATAAGTTTCATAAAAATTACACTATAATTACAATAAAAGGTAAGATAGTGAATAAATTTACAAGAGTTGGTTTTATACTTACAGCAGCAGGTTCTGCTGTAGGACTTGGTAATATATGGAAATTTCCTTATGTAACTGGTGAGTATGGTGGAGGCGCTTTTGTAATAGTTTATTTATTAGCTATTTTATTTATTGGGTTGGTTGTATTTCTAGCTGAAGCAGTAATAGGACAAAATGCACAAGCAAATGTTGCAACATCTTTTGTTCAAACATCAAAATCTAAAAATGAAAAATGGAAATTTGCTGGAATCATAATATTTTCTGGTTTAATTATTCTTTCTTTTTATTCAGTTGTATTAGGCTGGATTCTAAACTATGTATTCACATCATTCTCAAGCCTTCCAAGTGATGCTAAAACAGCAGGAGAAGCTTTTGAAACATTAATCTCAAAAGATATAGCATTACAGCTTTTTTATCATACTTTAATAGCAGGAAGTGTTATTTTTATAGTACTTAAAGGTATAAAAGATGGTATTGAAAAAGTAAACCTAATACTAATGCCATTATTAGGATTGATTTTATTTGGTCTATTACTATATTCATTTACCCTTGATAGTTTTTCTACAGCTTTAAAATTTATGTTTACACCTGATTTTTCTAAGATTAATGAAGATGCTCTTTTAGCAGCTTTAGGACAAGCATTCTTTACTTTATCACTTGGTGTTGGTACTATTATGACTTACTCAGCTTCTTTAGATAAAAACGCTAACTTTGTAAAATCATCTATAATGGTAGCTATTATTGATACAACAATTGCTATTATTGCAGGACTTATAATTTTTTCTTTTCTATTTGAAGCAGGAGCAAAAAGTGCAGATGGTCCAGGACTTGTATTCATTTCATTACCTGTAATTTTCTCTGGATGGGGAATATTAGGTCAAGTTATTGCAATCTCATTTTTCCTAGCCTTGGTGTTTGCAGGAATTACATCTGCTGTTTCGATGATTGAACCTTCGTTAATGTATTTTGTTGAAAGATTTAATATGACTAGAAAAAAGGCAACCATTCTTTGTGGTGGCGTTTTTTATGGATTAGGAATAATTGCCCTACTTTCTATGTCTACAAAATATGGTGCAGATTTAACATTTTTTGGAAAAAATGCATTCGATTTAATGGACTTTATTACTTCATCTATTATGATGCCAATTGCAGCAATTGTAACTTGTCTGTTCTTAGGATATTTTGTTGATAAACAATTACTTGAAGAAAAGTTCTTAAAACATACATCAAAAAATTTGTTTAATATTTGGTATGTATTAGTTAAATATATTGTGCCATTTGTGATATTGTTATTATTGTTAAATAAATTAGGAATTTTAAAATAGAAGAAAATCAGTAAGTAGAATTATATCTACTTACTGAAGAAGGGTTACAGAATTGTAACGTTTTGAGCTTGAGGACCTTTTTGACCTTCACCAATTTCGAAAGACACTTTTTGTCCTTCTTCAAGAGAAACTCTACCATAACCAGGGTTATTGATTTGTCTGAAGTGAACGAATACGTCATCTCCACCAGTCTCTTGTTGGATGAATCCAAAACCTTTTTCACTATTGAACCATTTTACAGTTCCGTTAACTTGATCTGCCATTGCAAATTTCCTTTTTATGTAAATACACTCTATTTCTAAAGTGGTTGAAAATATAAAGTAAATACTTTTCTATGTTTCAGTTAACACAAGTATAGCAAAAAATCTTAAAAATAACAACAAATCTTAAAATTTTTTGTACACAAGTTTGAGAGATTGGGAGTTTTAGTAATTAAGTACTAAAACTCTCTTAATAACTTTTCGTAATAATTATGATTGTATTTTTCTTGAAACCAAGTAGGTAAAATTTCTACTAAAAAAGGATAATCAATTAACATACTACAAAAAACATCATAAACACAAGATGCATCTTCACTAGCATATCTTATTTGAGTATCTGTTAATTTATTGTTTTCCCAATTTGATCTTGATACTCTTTTTGATTTTTGTAAATTCTCATTTAAAAATAAAAGTACACTTTTCTTAGCACCAATATCATTTGGATATGACATTTTAGCTTTAAATAATGAACCAAAATCAATACAACACTTAGGTCTTATTTTAAACTCTGTATATAAAGCTGATGTATCACCATTTAATCCTATTCCAACTTTTATGATATTTCTATTTGTTAATATGTTTAATAGTGGTTTAATATTTCTTATTAAATGAACTTGAAATAAATAGCAATCTTTATCATCACACATTTGAATAATTGCAATTTTACTAGGTGGAACACCTTTTTCAAAAATAGGCTTTTGTTCTGTGTCAAATCCCAATATTTTTGAATTTTCTAGTTTTACAACTGCATCATTTAAATCTTTTTCAGTTTTAATAATATGAACTTTTTTATTTTTTAATGAATAAGAAGGAAGTGTTTCATCTGTAAATTTATTTATATTGTCAAGTTTTGATATGAAATTGATAAGCTTATAAGTCTTGTCATCTAAAGAGTTTACAACATCACTAAACGCATTTGCAACAGCTTTTTCTAGTTCTTGACCCGTTTTATTTCCACAAATCTTTTTAATTAGATCAATTCTATTTTTATTTATAAAGGACTCAGATATATCTGTTTTCAAAAAAATTCTCCAGGAAATATGTTTTAATTAACGAATAATATCTAAAAGTTCATGAATTATACGTTTTACTCAAGTTTATTTTAAATGCTTTTTCAAAATAATAAACCAATTATTTACATTTTTTATATAATCTTCAATACATAAATCTTTTCTTTCTTGTGTATAATTTAATTCATCTAAAAACTTATTATACTTTTTTGGATAGCTTCCATAGGCATAACACAAAGAATCATAGAACCTTTGTATATCTAAACTATGTTCATCTATAAAGTCATCATTTTCTAATTTATGATTATCGCTATAAAGTTTGAAAATATCTGCAGAACTTAAAAGTATATCATCACCATTTTTAAAAAGTTCTATTAACATCACAGCAGCAAAACTATCTGCAATATTCTCTTCATTCCCAACAATAGGAAGATTATAGATGTCTATGAAGGCATGAGCAAGTTCATGTAATATAGTTTGAATCAATACATCAATACTTGCATTTTCAATGCTAATACCAGTTTTATTATATTGTACTTTTTTAAAAGTGTTAAAAGTATTTGTATAAAAAGAGTATGGAATTAATATTTTATTTGTATGATTTTCATATAAAGGACCATCATTAGAGCCAATTTCAATAAGAACTGTTTTTTCAAGTTTAAACTTATTGTTTAAAGTTGCAATAAAAGTATCAAGAAAAAAAGAATTTTCAAGTTGCTTTTTTATTTTTTCTTCATTAAATGTATTTGCTTTTAAAAATTCTATTTTTATTTTATCTTTTGCACATAAAGTGGTTACTATAAATAGAGAAAAAACTATACTAAAAATTACTTTTTTATAAAACATTTATTGATTTCTTTTTTAAAAAATTAAACATAAAAAAAGGGAGTCAACATCTGTTAAACTCCCTTTATTTAATATCTTAGTTAAATAAAACATTTATTTAACCTATCACTACATAGTGATTTAAATTATTATATTAGTTTGTAACAATACTAAAAATGTGAAACCTTCGTCATTTGCACCTCCGTATTATTTGGTTACCAGTATTATAACATCTTTTTAAATTAAAACTAACTTAAATTTAGCAACATTTATATAAAATAAACTAAATTTTACAAAGGATTACTATGATTTTAAAGAATTTAAAGAATATATTTAAAAAAGAGAAAACTTTTGAGTGTATTATCTGGGATGGAAAAACAATGAAATATCAAGATTTGACAAAAAAACAAATTGATGAAATATCGAATAATCCAGAATATAAAGATTGGACTGTTACATTAAAAGACGAATGTTAAATTAATTAAGATAAAATAATATTATGGAATTATTAGATGCAGATGAAAAAGTATACCTTTTAGAAGAGAATGATTTTAGTTTCCCAAGCTTAGATATGATGAATAATGATTTAGTTGCAATTGGTGGAGACTTTCATCCTCAAAGATTAATCAATGCATATCAAAACGGATTATTTCCTTGGTTTATTGATGAGAACAATTATATACATTGGTATAGTCCAAATAAAAGAATGATTCTTTATCCAGAAGAGTTTAAAGTATCAAAAAGTTTAAATAAAAGTATCAAAAATAAAGGCTTTGTTATAAAATCAAATGAAAATTTTGATGAAATAATAAAAAATTGTGCAAATATAAAAAGAAAACATGAAGATGAAACATGGATTAGTGATGAATTTATACAAGCCTATTCAAAACTTTTTGATTTAGGTTACGTATTTTCAATTGAGTGTTACTTAGATGATGAACTAGTTGGTGGATTATATGGTCTTCTGATAAATAATATTTTCTGTGGTGAAAGTATGTTTTCAAAAGTAAACGATGCATCAAAGGTAGCTTTTTATCATTTATGTAATCAAGCAAAAGCTAATGGAATAAAAATGATTGACTGTCAAGTATACAATGAACATCTAGCGTCATTAGGTGCTAAAGAAATTAATAGAGAAGAGTATTTTAAAATACTAAAGGTTTAAAATGAAAACTAAACATGACATCCAACAGCTTCATAATTTTATTGAACTTATATCAGATTTAGCTTTTGTAAAAAATTTTAAAGGTCAATTTACACATATAAATGAAGCTTTTGTAGAATTAGTAGGTAAAAAAAGAGAAGATATCTATTTAAAAACTGACTTTGATTTATTTCCTAAAGAGGAAGCATTAAAGTTTAAAAAAGTTGATGATGAAATATTTAAAAGTAAAAAATCAAATAATAGTATAGAAGAACAATTAATACATTATAATGGAACTATTTCATATTTTAATACTTCAAAACAAGTTCTTTATGATTTAGAAGAAAATGAAATAGGACTATTTTGTGTAGCAAAAAATATAACTATTAGAAAAGAATATGAAATAATATATCGAGATAATCAACTTTTATTAGAATACATTGCAATGCAAAATAAACTAAAACCAATTTTAGACAAAATTGTACTTTTAGCTGAACAAAGAAATATAAACAGTATGTGTTCTATTCTTTTATTAGATAAAGAAAAAAAACATTTATTAAATTGTTCAGCACCTAGTTTACCAATATTTTATACTAACGCTATAAATGGAGTAGAAATAGGTGAAAAAGTTGGTTCTTGTGGAAGTGCTGCTTTTAAAAAGAAAAGAGTTATAGTAGAAAATATTAATACTCATGAAAACTGGAAAGATTATTTAGAATTAACAAACAAAGCAAATTTACATTCATGTTGGTCTCAACCTATTATTTCATCAAACAATGAAGTTTTAGGAACATTTGCTATTTATAATACAACTCCAAAAGCACCCTCTTCATTTGAACTAAAATTAATTTCTGCTTATTCTAATCTTGCAGCTATAGCAATTGAAAAAGATAACAATTATAGAACAATTTTAGAAAATGAGTATCAATTATCACTACTTTTTAATAATACTCATAGTGGTTTAATCTATGTAAATGAAAAGAATGAAATACAAAAAGCCAATCAACGTTTTATTGATATATTTGGCTATGAAACAGTTGAAGAGATAAAAGGTTTAAATGACACTAGTTTTTATCTACCAAATATTACATATGAAAATATAAAAGAAAAATTAAATGGTGAATATCAATTCAAGAAAAAAGATGGAACCAGTATATGGTGCGAGTTTTCAGGAAAGCTTCTAAATAAAGAAATTTCAAGTGATTTATCTAAAGGTGTATTGTGGACAATAAATGATATATCATCACGTAAAGCAATTGAAGAAGATTTAAAACAAAGTGAGTATTTCAATAAAACAATATTAAAAACTATCCCTAATATGCTTTGGTTAAAAGATATAAATGGATCTTATATTACATGTAATCATCAATTTGAAAAGTTTTATAATGTAAAAAAAGAAGAAATAATAGGAAAATCTGATTATACTTTTCAAGAAAAGAAAAGAGCTGAAGAATGTAGAAATTTTGATACTTTAGCTATTAAATCTTTAGTTCCAATTATAAAAGAAGAATACCTAAAAGATTCTAGTGGCAAAAAAATAGTATCAGAAACAACAAAAAAAGCAATGCGAGACAAAGAAGGAAATATTGTTGGAGTTCTTGGTATTTCGCATGATATTACAAAAAGACATGAAGCTTTTGAAAAAGTAGAAAAGTTAAATAAACTAGCTGAGTCCTTAACAAAATTCCAATCCTCATTACTTTCATTATTTGATAAAGGTGATGCAATACTTTTTAAATGGAAAAATAATAAAAATTATGATGCTGAATATGTTTCATTAAGTGTCAAAAAACTTTTTGGCTATGAAAAAGAAGAGTTTTTATCAAAAAAACTAAACTATGCAAACTATATACATAAAGATGATTATAATGTTGTTTTAAAAGAATTAGAAGATGCTATTGAGAATAAATTAGATTATTTCAAACATGAACCATATAGAATAATAGATAAAGATAATAATATCAAATGGATTTTAGATTATACAGTTTTTGAGAAAGACTCAAAGAATAATATTACACATTTTATTGGATATATTACTGATATTACTGAACAATTAAAACAACAAGAAATAATCTTTGAACAATCAAAACTTGTTTCTATGGGAGAAATGATTGGAAATATTGCACATCAGTGGAGACAGCCTTTATCAGTGATTTCAACAATAGCAACAGCTTGTAAACTCGAAAAAGAACTTGATATCTTAGATGATAATGATTTTATAAATAAGATGGAAGTAATAAATACAAATGCCCAATATCTTTCACAAACAATAGATGATTTTAGGGAGTTTATAAAAGCAGACCGAGAATTAAATGACTTTATCTTATCAAATGCAATTAAAAGTTTTTTAAATTTAGCAAATACTTGTATTGTTAATCATAACCTAAATATAGTTTTAGATTTAGATGATGATATTATTTTAAAAAATTATCAAAATGATATGATTCAAGCATTTATTAATATAATAAATAATTCTATAGATGCTTTTGAAAATACAAGTAATAAGGAAAAGTTTTTCTTTATTAAAACATCAAAAATAAATGATAAAACCATTATAAAACTTAAAGATAATGCAGGTGGAATTGATATAGATTTATTAGATAAAGTTTTTGAGCCATACACAACTAATAAACATAAAAGTCAAGGAACAGGTCTTGGATTGAATATTACTTATAATTTCATTGTTATAGGAATGAAAGGTGAGATCAGCGTAGAAAACTTAACATATTCGTACAAAGGTGAAAACTATAAGGGTTGTGAATTTACAATAACTTTATAAAGCTATTTTCGATAATTAACTTTTATTTTTTTACCCAAAACTTTAGGCTTGGTATTTAAAACATGAATATCTAGAAAAGCTTTTACTTGTGCTAAAGCTTCTCTATCTATCATTTTTTGCGCTGCCTTAGTACCTTTTATATCTTTTGCAGCAAAACCAATAGCCTTTTGACCTTTTTCATGTGCAATATAAAGTGCCCTATTTAAATGAAACTTTTGAGATACAATAATATAATCATCTAAACTAAATACCTCTTTTGCACGTACTATTGAATCAAAAGTTCTATGTCCGTGAAAGTCTCTTGTAATATATTTAGATGGAACTCCTAGTTTTATTAGGTCTTTATACATTGAAGTTACTTCATCATAATAAGCACTTTTATCTCCTGAAACAACAATTGCATTTACTTTCTTTGCTTTCCATAATTGTACTGCTGCACGAATTCTGTAGGTATAAAAATAGTTTTGTTTTCCTTTTGATATATATTTTGCAGTTCCTAAAACTAAGGCAGCTTTTTTAGCTGGAACTTTTTTAATATCAGTATAAATATCATTATTTTCTTCTTCAACACAAAATACAGATGAAGAAAATAAAATAATAAATAAAAGTAGCTTGATTGTAAAATTCATCTATTATTTACTCCAAGTATTTGCCCAATTTTCTTGTTCTTGTTTTGAAAGAAAAGTCCAAATTACAATTCTTGATATCTTTTGACCATGTTGCATTTCAATTGTGTCATACTCTTCTGGTTTAATTTTGTCTAATTCATCGTAGATAAAAGGAAGATTATCTTTCTTTGAAACAATTGTTGTAAACCAAAAACAGTTTTTAGAGTATTTTTTACTCTGTTTTATCATTGCTTTTACAAAAGCAACTTCTCCACCTTTACACCAAAGTTCATTATTTTTGCCACCAAAGTTTAAAGAGGCTTTTTCAACTACTTTCTTTGTAAGATTTTGAACTTTTCTTTTACTTCCTGCTTGCGCATCTTTTTGTGACTTATGAAAAGGAGGATTACATAAAATAAAATCAAACTTATCATCTTCTTTTATAACACCTGTAAAAATACTGTCATGATTTAATTGCAATCTACATTCAATATTTCCTTTTAAAGAAGCATTTGAGTTTATAATATTTTCACTAGAAGCAATAGATTCTTTTTCAATATCACTTCCTACAAAAGACCACTCATAAACGCTATTTCCAATAATAGGATAAATACAGTTTGCACCAATACCAATATCTAATCCTTTGATATTAGATCCTTTAGGAATTTTACCATCATTACACTGGGCTAATAAATCAGCAATATAGTGTAAATAATCAGCACGTCCTGGAATTGGAGGACAAAGATATCCACTTGGAATTGACCAAGACTTGATATTATAAAAATGAGCTAAAAGAGCTTTATTTAAAACTAGTACTGCATCTGCATTTGCAAAATCTATTGAAAGTTCATCATATTTGTTTTCAAATACATAATCACCTAGTTTTGGTAAACTTTTTATAAGTTTAGGAAAATCGTATCTTTTATTATGTGGATTTCTTGGGTGTAAGCCCTTTTTATGTTTTTTATGTGCCATATTTTTTATCTTAGTGTATAGTTTTTTTGTATTATACTGTCATATTACTAATTTTGAGTAAATTTACTGTTTATCTAATATGAATTAGGTACAATAATAAATATTTATAAAAAAGAGAAATTGTGCCAAGAGCGAAATTAAGAAAAATTTTACCTTCACATGAAAAAATAAAAGAACAAAAAATACTAAGAATTTTTGGTGAGCTATTAAATAAAAGAGAAATTTGGAGTCTTTCAAGAAAAAAGATTCTAGGTGGAGTTTTTATAGGAATTTTCGTAGCTTTCATACCAATGCCTTTTCAAATGGTATTAGTAGCTTTTTTAGCGATTTTATTTAAAGTGAACTTTCCAATTACTTTACCTTTAGTTTGGATTACAAATCCATTAACAATGCCCTTTATTTATTATGCAGAATATGAAATAGGAAATTTTATTTTAAATGTAAAAGACCCTATTAAATTTAGCTTTGAAACAATGGAACAAAATATAGGAGAAATTGCCCTATCCTTATATGTAGGAACTGCTTTTCTTTCTATAGTTTGTTCTTTTGGAGCGGTATTTATCTTGAATCTTTTATGGATTCGAGATGTTAAAAGAAAAAGAAAATAGTTTTAAGAAGAACAACTAACGTGAGAAACACCTGCAAGGTCAAATAATTTTAAGGGTTTTAATCTATAATATTTTTCTTCTATTTCTTTACTTTGTTCTTCATATGGTTTTGTCATAACTTCTTGTAATTCTTCAATTAAAGTATAATCTTCACTTTTTGCATTTTCATAAGCAGGTACTAAAAACCACTCTCTTAAAATATATTTTGGGTTTATTAATTTCATTTGTTTTGATAATTCTTCTTTTGTAACACTTTTATCAATTTTTAAGTTCCATTTTTCAAGCCAAGAAATCCATGCTTTTTCTATTTTTTCATCGCTAGAAATATCACCATAAAAACTTTTCTTTAAAGCTGTGATATCTTCAGGTATTGATGAAAGTTCACGGAAGAAAATAGTGTAGTCAACTGAAGTTTGCACCATCAATGTTAGAAGCTCATGAAATAACTCTTCATCAAAAATCACTAGTCCAAGTTTAGAAGTCCACATTTTTTGCATTTCTTCTTCCATAATTTTTGAGAAGCCATTTTTAATATCATTTAAAACATTTAAATGCTTTTCATGAGATGTTAATAAAGGCTGTAAAGCATTACAAAATGAATTAAAATTACGCTGTGCTGCTAAAGTTTGATTGAAGAAAGCAAAATGTTCTCCTCCTCCTGTCCAAGGTTGATAATTTGGATCAAATAAATCACAAAATCCAAAAGGTCCATAATCTAAAGTAAAACCTCCTGCTGCACAATTATCACTATTAAAATTCCCTTGACAATAAGCAACACGAATCCAATTTGCTATAAGAGCTGTTAATCTCTTACGAAACTCTAAAGCGAGTAAAACTATTTTTTCTTCAAAATCTAAGTTATCATCTATATCATTACTATATTCACGTTCAATTAGATGTAATACTATTTTTTTTAACTCTTCTTTTGCATTTTCGTGTTCATTTTTTCGAGTTCTTCTTGCAAAAAGTTCAATTTGTCCAACTCTTAAAAAAGATGGAGCAACCCTTGTTGTAATTGCCACAGCTTCATTTATCATTCTATCTGGGTCTTTTGAATATGAACCTTTAGAAAACCAAGGACGGCTAACTTGTTCCGCTTTAGAAGTATATAAACTTAAAGACCTTGAAGTTGGGATTCCAAGTTCATGCATATGTTCTTGTGCTAAGAATTCACGAATACTTGAACGTAAAACGGCTCTTCCATCTGCACCTCTACAATATGGAGTTCTTCCTCCACCTTTTAGTTGCATTTCCCAACGCTTATCATTTATAACTGCTTCAAGAATAGAAACAGCTCTTCCATCTCCATATCCATTACCTGTTCCAAAAGGACATTGTTGATAGTATTCTGTTCCAAAAATTGAAAGTGCGTAACCAGTTGCCCACCCTACTTTACTCATTGGTTTTGGAACATTTGAAATATCACCTGAGAACATTTTCATAAAATCATCTGATTTTGCAAGTTCATCATCAAAACCTAACTCATTAAAAAAGTTTTTACTATGTGCTATATATTTTGGTTTTGGTATAGGTGTTGGGTTTACAGTTACATAGTGTCCTGAAAACACTTGTCTTGGTTCATGATCAACACCATCTTCTCTAGATTCTTCATTTTTATTTAGTTTATTCATAAATGAATAATCTACAAATTTTGCTAAATCATTTAATGTTTTTACTCTTGTGCTATTTTTTTCATTTTTATTCATATTTTTTCCTTAGAAGCCCTAGCATCTATAATTATTTTGATTTTATCATAAAATGATTACTATTGTTTAAAAGTACTAAGGATTATAACAATTTAATAAGTTATAATTAGACCAAAATAATTATTAAAAACATTTACATAAAGGACATACTAAATGATTCATAAAAAAATTTCTCTTACTTTAGCAATACTAACACTAAGCACATCGGCATTTGCAGCAAACTATGTTTCAAATGACTTATTTACATATTCACATTCAGGTCCAGGAAGCAAATATAAAATTGTGGGTACAGTTAACGCAGGTCAAAAGATTACAATATTAAGTAGAAGTGCAGGTTTTACACAAATTAGAGATCAAAAAGGTCGAACAGTTTGGATTAACTCAAAATATGTTTCTAATCAACCAGGTTTGAAAAAACAACTAGAAACACTAAATATTAAACATTCAAAATTAGTTGATAAATTAAGTACTTATGAAGAAGAAGCGAATAAAAATAAAGCAAATCTAGAAAAAGATTTAACTTCAAATATCAATCAAGTTCAAGAATTACAAAAAACAAATGAAGCGCTTAATAAAAGATTAAATGATGTAGAAGAAGAAAACAAATCTTTAAATGATTTACTAGATAATGAAAAAACAGATTTATTAATGAAATGGTTCTCTTACGGCGGAATGGTAGCTGGTTTAGGTTTATTATTAGGATTAGTACTTCCTTCTTTAATTCCAAGTAGAAAAAAGAAATCACGATTTTAGATAAATTAAAAGGTTTAGAGTCTGAGTTTTTAGAAACATATCCACAAGGTTTTAAAGACGAGACTTTTTTCCCAAAAATACAAAAGTTTAATCCTCAAAAACTAGAAGATTTTGCAAAAGAAGCCCTTAAAAAAGAAAACTTCCAAAATCCAAATTTATTTGTAGAAGGATTTTTTAAAACAGTACAAAAGTCTGTTATGGTTTCTCTATTTGATAAACTAAAATTAAAAGATGCCATAGCTACTTTGAACTCTTATGAAAAAGATATGCTTAGTATTGAGATTTATGAGCTTTTATATGGAAATAAAAAAGATGGTTTTGAAGGACTTGTAGACTTTTTAGCCGAATATAATCTAGCAAAATGGACAATTATTAGTGTAACTCCATATTGTATAAATAGACATAAGTCTTACTTTATAAAACCAACTACAACAAAAATGGTAATCAAATATTTTGAACTTCAAGATTTGGAATATAAACCAAGACCTAGTTTTGAGTTTTATGAAAAATATACTAAAGCTTTAGATGAAATGAAAGCAAACCTTGATGATTCACTTACATTTGATAATGTTGCATTTACAAGTTTTTTAAAGATTGCTATTGAAGCTGACGATTATTAATAATAAAAACTAGATAATAACCATTTTTATATCATCATATGATATTTCTTCATTTAATTTTACAAAAATTGGTTTTAGTTTTATTTTCCCATCTTCACTAAAATCTTCTTCTTTATTCTCATTTTCTATTTCAGAAATTGCTTTTTTGATTTTATTTATAGTGCTTAAATTTGGCATATATTTTGATATATCAAAGTTTGGTTCTTCTTCTTTAATTGTTGATAAATGCTTCATAATAGTAGAAACAGAAAAACCTGCGCTTTTTGCCAAAATAGCAAGAGTAGATGAAGACTCTATTAGATTTTTTGTTTTTATATGATTTGCTATTTTTTCTTCTATTACTGGTTCTTTATCTAACTCTTCTCTTTCTTTATTAATTGCTTTTTGGTCAATAAGACCTCCTAGTCTTTCAATATATGAAAGATTGATAAGTTCTAGTTGTTTTTCATCTTGAGCTTCAATTTTGTCATATGCTTTTTTTGAAGCTTGTTTAATTCTAGGGTCAATACTCAAAATCAAAGGATCAACACTTAAAGCTTTTTCATTAAAGCCCATTAATTTTAAACCTTCAATATTTTTGATTCTTGAAAGTGCAACATATCCTTGCCCTACTTCAAAAGTCTTCGATAAATCAATTTGTGCAGCATCCAAGGTCATACCTTGAGATTTGTGAATAGTAATAGCCCATGCTAGTTTTAGAGGTATCTGAGAGATCTTTGCTGACACTTTTCCTTTGTCATTTTCAATAGACCAGTCTTCGTATTCTACTTTTATTACATAACCATTTGATAGTTTTACAAGTGGAAGTTTTTTATCATCTTTTGAAAAATCAATTACAACACCTGTAGTACCGTTTATATAGTATTTTTCTGGATTGTTTTTGATAAACATAACGACTGCATCTTTTTTCAGCGTTAGTTCTTCTTGAACAAGTGCAGATTTAAATAGCTTTTCAATATTTGATTTTGCACCTTCGCTTTCATAATTAAAAGCAAAAGAAGGAGATTCTAGTCTTGATAATTCATCATTGTTTATTCTATCTACATCCATATTATGCGTATAAAGTTTTGTAGGAGAGAATTCAATATCTAATTCTTTTTGATGTCTATCGTTTAAAATATCATAAGTTTTTTGTGATATTTCTCCTGATCTTATCTCATCTAATACAAAAATTAGTTGATTATCATCTTGTCTAAATTTCTTTTCTAAATAACAAGTTTGTAAATCAAGTGCTTTCCAAGATGGGCTTTGCCATGCAAATCTTTTAGAGTCATTTGATTGTGAGATTGGAGGAAGCTGGAAGAAATCTCCTGAAAGTATTACTTGAACTCCTCCAAAAGCTTCATCCTTTTGCTTGAAAGCTTGTAGAATCATATCAATTGCAGTAAAAACATTTGGGCTTACCATAGATATCTCATCGATGATTAAAACTTTTAGCTTTTTAAATCTAGTTTGCAAATACTTTTTTTCTAGTAAATTTGAAATAAAATATTCATCAATACTATCTCTTATTCCTAGAGAGAAAAAAGAGTGAATAGTTTGACCATTTAGATGCGAAGCAGCAATACCAGTAGGAGCTACAACAGTAGGAATAATCTTTCTTGATTTTAAATATAAAATATATTCATTTAAAATATATGTTTTACC
This sequence comes from Arcobacter peruensis, assembly GCF_003711085.1. Lineage (NCBI taxonomy): Bacteria > Pseudomonadati > Campylobacterota > Epsilonproteobacteria > Campylobacterales > Arcobacteraceae > Arcobacter > Arcobacter peruensis. Next base: position 401,777 of record NZ_CP032363.1, on the reverse strand, counting down.
CGTACCAGCTGATCCTGTTAAAAAAACATTTTGACCAGATTTTAGTATTTTTAGTGCTGTTTCTTGCATTTGTTACCTATTTAGAATTTTGTTAGCATAATAGCGTATTGAATTAAAAATCACCTATTAATTTATCACCATCACTGAAATAATCAGTCAAATACTCATCATTTATTTCTCTTAACATTTCATCACTTTTAATATCATCTTCGTTTGATGTGATAATAGTCTGAATACCGATTTTATTTAAAAGATGAATGGCAGAGTAAATACCTTTTTCGTAAACATTATTTTCACCATCAAAAGGACTGTCAAATGCTACAAATTTGATAAGTTTCTTTTGTCCATAAACTTCAGCTAATGCACATGCGAAAATAAAACATAAAAGTTTATTTTTTGTAACTTCATTTATTTTTTCATCATTTTCAACATTTAGCTTAAACTCTATGTCATTTGAAGTATTAAAATCAATTGAAAAAGTTGTCTCTTTACCTAATACTATGTTTCCATACTTAGAAATAATATTTTTAAATCTATCTATAAAATAGCTGTTGATTAATTTTTTGTTTTCTTCTATGACTTTTTCTAAGTCACTTTTAGCATTTTCTAAAGCTGTTATTTCAATATCTTCTTTTTTGATTAGTTCATCTAATTCATACTTTTTTCTGATTTTACGCCCATCAATACCTAGAAGACTTGATACAATTGTTTTGTATTCTATTTCATTTAAAGATGTGTGTTTGTTTAAAATAAAGGTATTATTTTGATTTGCTTCATCTCTTAAAAAGTATGTTATGTAAGTTCTAAATTTATTTATAGAATAATTAACTTTGTTTTCAAAAAAAGACTTAGCTATACCAAGACTTCCTTTTTTATTAAAAGTTTTTTCATCTAAAAGCATTGACTTTTGTTTTGTGATTTTTAACTCAATATTTTTACCACTCTTAATAGGTCTTTTAATCGTCATATATCTATTTGAAGCAATTTGTAGTTCTATATAAAAAATATAATCTTTAAAATGTTCGTGTCCTAAAAAGTGTTTATCGCCTAAGAGACAAAAATCTATTAGTTTAAAAAGACTAGTTTTTCCTACACCGTTAGAATCTGAAAGTATAAAGTTTATACCTTTATCAAATTCTATAGTTTTAAAATTATCATTGTTTGCATATATTTTTGATATTTTCATTTAGATTCCTTGTTTTCTTGCTAATTTCAATAAATAGTTAAATTTTAAACTATTTGTATCTTTAGCTCTTTTCCTAATATATTCGCAAAGTTTTGTAAAGTAGATAATCTTATATCCTGAGCATGGTTTTCTATTCTAGATATTGCTGATTTTTTTGTTTGAAGTTTTAAAGCCACTTCTTCTTGTGTCATCCCAGTATCAACTCTTGCTTGTTTTAGCATTTCACCTATTTTAAATTCTTCATAACCCTTATCAAAGTTTTTCTCAAATTCACTGTCTTGCTTTTTTCTTTTAATAATATATTTTTGTAAATCACTCATTTGATAAATACTCCTCTTTTCTATTTTGTGCTAAGTCAATCTCTTTTTTAGGTGTCTTTTGGTCTTTTTTTCTAAAAGCATTTGTTAGTACAATAAACTTTCCCTTATGCTCAAAACCTAATAACCTAAAACTATTACTTGTATGTTGAATTCTTATTTCAACTATATCATTTGTATTTACAAGTTTTTTGTAGAACTTTGTAGATACAGTATGAGATTCTTCGATTAACTGTAAAACCCAAGTTACTTTTTGTACTTCTTTTAAAGATAACGAATCTAAAAAACTTTCAATAGGACTTTTACCTAATTTGGTTTTATAAAATAGAATCTCTTTCATAAAAGGTTAACATATAAGTTAACTTTTGTCAATATATTAAGCATTAACTCATCCTTATAATATTTTTATTTATTATATTATGAATTTTAAAAGTAAGTGGTTTTCATTGCAAATTGTAATATATAGCTTATCAATTAATATTTTTTAATTTAATCACAGTTACTGGTTTAGCTCTAAAAGTAGGACTTAATTTATCTGCCTCAATCATATGTGGTGTAAACAGCCCTTTTCACTCAATACAATAGGTAATAATTTACTATAAGCATCTATTTGTTTTTGTCTTTGGCCTTTTTTTGTTTCTATCAAAATTAGAAGTGATATTTCTTGATTCATTATATTTCCTTTTTTTGTATAATATATACTGTATCCTAAGCATCATTTATTAGAGTTTATTACTTCTGTCATATTTGCTATTGTCTTATTAAAGTATGGATTCCAAGTAAGTCTTGCAAAATACTTGCCCTCTTCTAGTAAGCCCCAAGCTGAATACCAAAGCTCGTCTTCTTGGCTATTATAGATTTTATCTTGTCCATTTCTAAACATTTTAAATGGACTATTTTTTCCATAAAAGAAATTGTCTTTTTTAAATAACACACTTAAATGAGAAAAGTTACCAATGTTTTCAGAAGGAATATAAGAAGGTAAATAAGTAATTCTATTATCACTAAAATTCTTGTCTTCTCCATACCAAATAAGTTGGCTTTTTGGGTTTTTAAACTTATTTGTAAAAAATGATACTATATCTTCTGATGCAATAACACTATCATCTTGACTAATTGTTATAAATACTGGTTTTGAAAAACTCTTAGAATCAAAAGCTTCCTCAACTTTTTGTAAAGACTTGTAGTATAAATTTGAAGCATTCATTGATAAAGATTCATATCTTAAAATATTTTGACTATAGTCATTTTGAAATAACCACGTTTTGAAAAAAGAACCAATTCCGGAAAAAGGTAATAATGTACTTTGATTTGATGCAAAACCAGGTGAAAAAAGCAATAAGCCTGAAATATCCTCTTCGTTTTCAAAAGCATAAGAAGTCACAAGATTAGCTCCTGTTGAAAAGCCACCAAGCCATAGTTCATCTACTTCTTTCTCTAAAAGCTTTATGTGATGTTTTACTAGATTTTCCCATTGCTCAAACTCTACGTTTATTAAATCAGCAGGTTTACTTCCATGTCCTGTTAATAAAACAGTTCTTACTAAAAACCCTAATGAAACTAACTCTTGTGCTAAATCTTGAAAATAACCAGGAGAATCACCAAGTCCATGAACTAGTAAGATTCCCTTTGATGCTTTTTGATTAATAGGCTTTTTCTCAAATGGTGAGTTTAAAAAAAGTTCTAATTCAGGACTTTTTGTCAAAAATACACGATTGTTTTCTAACCAACTTTTGTTTTCATTTACATATTTTGAGAAATCTGATTGATTAAAAGTTGGAAGAGTTTTAGACGAAATGTATAAAGGGTTTTCATTATTTGCAAAACAAAAATTGAAAGTTAGTATTAGAAATAGAAAAAGTTTAGTCAATGTTTTTAGCCTTAATATAACTTGATAATGACAAAGTGACTGAATACTCTTTGTAATTACGATATTTTAACTCTTTTAGACTTAAAAATTCCGTGTTACTTGTTTCTTTTTTAAGCATTTAACAATAGATATAAAACTCATATTTGAATATTTGCTTGGATAATTAATACCTGATATGTATACATTTTTCGCTATTATTCTTATAATAATTAGTTAGTTAAAGGATAAAAAAGTGAAAGTAAATATTCCAGGAAGAGAAGAGCTAGAAATTCAAAACATCGTATTTGATTATAATGGTACGATTGCAATTGATGGTAAACTAATTGAGGGGATTAAAAAAAGTATAAATGAATTTTCAAACTCTTTTAACTTTTATGTAATTACTGCTGATACTTATGGAAGTGTAGAAAAAGAGCTTGAAGATACAAAGTGTGAAGTTATAAAAATACCAAAATCATCTCAAGATATTAGTAAGTTAGAATTTATTAAAAGTTTAGGCTCTTCTACGACTTTAAGTGTTGGAAATGGACGAAATGATAAGTTGATGTTAAAAGAGTCTATTTTGGGTATTGCTATCTTACAAGATGAGGGTTTATGTACTGAGACTTTATTGAATTCTGATATTTTAATAAAATCAATTTTTGATGTATTCTCTTTTTTGAAAGATGAAAATAGATTAATAGCTACATTAAGGAATTAATCTAAGTCAATATTAATTTTTTGTGGGGAGAGCTTATGAAGTTTATTTTTTCATTTATGATATGTTTGACCTTATTGTATGGTTCTGAGATAAAACTTACAAAACAACAAGCAGACTTTATAGCAAAAAAAGTATGGCAAAATGAAGGTGCAGGATTAGATAAGTATCTTATCCACTGGAATAAAGGTGAAGACTTTGCTTCTGTTGGTATTGGTCACTTTATCTGGTTTCCTAAAGGACATACTGAACGTTTTAGAGAAGTCTTTCCCATGTTTATCTCCTTTATGGAAAAAAAGAGTGTAGATATGCCATCTTGGCTAGATTCCACTACTTCTCTACCTTGGAATACTAAAACAGAATTTTATAAAGCAAAAAAACAAAATACTAAGAAATATACAGAACTTTTTAACTTTCTTAAAAGCACTATGCCATATCAAGCAGAGTTTATGGCACAACGTTTAAGCAAGGCATTGACTCAAATGCTAAACTCTATAACAAGTGATAAAAGACAAATACTCATTACAAAAAGATTTAATGAAGTGATGCATCATAAAAATGGTTCTATTAATGAAAAAGGACTCTATGTTCTTTTAGATTACACCAATTTTAAAGGTGAAGGCACATTAAAAAGTGAACGTTACAACAATCAAGGTTGGGGTTTACTTCAAGTACTTGAACATATAAACCCAAATGAACCAAACAAGCTAAAAGCCTTTGCCCAGTCTGCTTCTACAATGCTCTCAAGACGCATCAAAAATTCACCCCCTACACGAGGAGAAGAAAGATGGAGAAAAGGTTGGAATATTAGATTAGAAACTTATTGGAAGTAACGACCGAACTGAAGGACAAGTGGGTGAAACGACTTGACAGTTTGGTCTTAAAATTTTATTTATTCGAGATTTAAAAGCTCGATAATTTTCGCTCTATTAACTTGTTCTTCTTCCAGTGTTTTGTTAGTATTTCTTTGTTATCAATGAATATGAATCATCATCAATATCCATTTTGTTTATATTATCTATATGTTTTAATTTTTTATTTTTATTCAAATTTTTAATAGCTTTTTGTTCATTTGATTTACAACCAAAGTAAATACCGCTAATACACTTTGGATTTATTCTAAAAAAATGCATTACTGTTGAATTATAACCCATTGATGCTAATCTATATATTTCATCTTTTATACTTTCATCTCCCATATCCTCCATCATTTCATATTCTTTTGGATATGTAACTTGTATTTGATTTTTTTTAAGAACAATCAATTCAATGTCTTTATTGTTTTTACAAATTTTACGTATAAATTTATCATCTTCACAAATAATTCTATCTGCATCTTTTAGTCTAACTACTGAACGATGTTCTTTTTCATATGACCAATCATCTGACTTAGTAAATAAAATTGATTTATTAAATTTCTTCCAATGAAAATCAGTTACTGAATCTGGGCTTAATTCATTTCCATATTCAAAAGTAGGTTTTACTCTTTTATAAATTATTCTTTCTGGATATTCATAAATTTCTCCTAAGTAATCTTTTCCAAAACGACTTAATTTACCATCTAAACTTTGTAAAGAGTCTTCATATAAGGGTACATCTTTTAAAAATTCAATTACAACACCTTTATGTTCATCAGCATAATGTGACCACATTAAAGGATTAATATGGTCTTCGGTTAATGATACAATTCCTAAATCAAAAATTTCAGATTGAGTACATCCCATCATCTGTTCAATTTGATAATCCTCTTCTTCCTCATTTTCATTCTTATTTATTTCTATACCATTTTTTGAATAATATTCATCAAAAGTTTTATTTGCATTCTTTATTTGTTGATGATTAAACATACCTTCAAAAGGATCATTTAATGCATATACGGGAGTTGCTCTTAACATAGGCTCATTAAAAAAACTTGGTCTTAAATTCATATATTTATATAAATATTTAATCATTTTTCTTACTTCTTTTTGAATACTAACGTTTGAATACACCAATAAAGTGCTGCAGGTACTTTATTGGTGTGCTATGTTTTGTTGTGTGATTCACTCTAGAATATCCATCTTAGATTTTTTGTGTCAAATTTTTTATATTATTAAAAAGTTCTTCCGCAGTAAATTTTGTTCTAGTTGAATAATCTTGTATATCACCATCACCAATATAAACATTTTCCATATCTTTAAAACCTATATCTGCAATCTGTTCTTTCTTAATTTTGCAAATCTTACCATTGCTAAAAATAAATTGCACATAATCATCTTTTTTCTCAATTTCTAAAACACTTAATTTATTTGAAACAAAATATTTTTTATTTTTAAGTGTTTTATTAATCTCTTTTATCTCTTTGTTAAGGTCATCAAATGATTTTTTGATCTCTTGTAAAGTGTCTTTTTCATAGTATTGAAAATGCTGCCAACTTAAATTGAATTGTTCGCTAAAAGCTCTAGCATCTTTTGATTTATAATTTACAGTAATAGGAATACTTTCAAATCCTGCTTCTTTTAAGTTGTTAAAACCATTTGCCAATATATAAAATTCTTGCTCTGGTGCAAAATATTCAATCATGTTTTCAAATGTATAGCCATTAAAATGAGGTAAATATTTTTCATCTACTTTGAAGGTTATATTGTACGCTGGAGCTTTACCAATATTTTTAATGATAATCTTTGAGTGACTCACTGCTTGAAAAGATATATCAAATATGATTGAAATAAATGGAGAAGTTTCCACCTCTCTTAATTTACTAGTTTCTTTAGCTAATACAATTGTAAAACCTACATAAACAAGTGTAGCCAATACCAAAATCAATGACGAATATTTATTAACAACATCCAAGTACTGAATAAATGAATCCATTTGTATTTTTCCTTTTACAACTTTTAACACAAAATACTGTTTGAAGCTTATTTGTATACACAACGGCTAAGGTGAGGAACGATGGCGATATTTCGTACTTAATTGTTCGGCTTTTAAGTTTCTTTATGAGACACTTAAAAGCTTGAAACTTTTGCAGTATAGCCTCGTTTCTCTCCTCCGATTTGTTAGACAATTTAATCTTTAAATTAAAGTTTAATATCCCATCCAATTTTATCTAATTTTTTATTGAATTCATCTATCATCATTTGATTTGGCTTATGTTCTTCATATGATGTATCAAGTATATATGAATGATACAAATCTAATCCTTTTAGTAATTGTCTATTCTTTTGTTTAAGATAATTATGTATAGTAAAAACATTTTTAGTTAATGCAGTGATATCAGTATCTGTTTCAGTAGCACCTATAATATACAGTTTGTCTGTCATCTCTAATTGAAAAAGTTTTCTATTTACAGCCATTCCCCAATCAGAGCCAATTTTTGCATGTTGTGCTTCTGATAATTTAAAATTTACTATCATTTCTTTTCTTGTTAGAAAAGCAGAGATAGCAGCAATAACTGTAGACATTCTGTCATTACTATTTAAATATTTATTTGATGAATTTGTATTAATATAAATGTTATTTTTCATCATAATTAATGCATTAAATATTATTTCTAAACCAACATTAGCATCATTGAAATTTGAAATTAACATTTTTTTAAATTTTGTACCATTTTGAAGTATAGACATTGAAATTTTTGTGCCAAAATAATCTGCCCACATCTCAAGAGTTTGTGAATCAAATTTGTTTTTATCATCATATTCAAGATGTTTATTTACTAAATGTGCAAGCTCATGACCTATCATAAATAAAACATATATTTTTGAGGCATCACTCTCTATATCTAAAAACTGCATATCATTTGATATCGCAATATGTGATTTAGTTCCTGTGCGGGATACTTTCATTCCACCTGACATATTATCAAGTAATTTGTATTTAATAAATTTTGAATCTTTTTCATTAAGAAAAAAATCTTTAAAATCATTAAAAATATTATTTATCAGTTCTTTATGCATTTACAATTTTCTCTTTGCTTTATATTTAAAATAGTTGTCTAACGACTGAAGTAAGTGGACGTGGTACCTTTGTATTTGTTCCCATTACTTATCAGTTTTATTTTTAATGATAACTAAAATTATCTTTTAAGCCCGTGGGTACCTCGTTCACTTCTCTGTTTTGTTAGAATTTGCTGTTACCATAATGTAAATTCATGCTTTATTATCAACTCAATATGTTCTTCTTCAATATATTGTTTAGTAATACAACATTTTTTGAATTTTTTATTGCTACCACAAAAGCACTTTTCATTTCTTGCAAGTTTTACATACTCTTCATTAGGTTTCTTTCTTGGAGTTTCATCAATATCATATATGGTAATAGGTGTTAATTCATTTGATAGAAGTTTTTTATTTAAAAAATGTAATCCCTTAAATTGTTGTGCCTCATTATCATATTCAACAACACATCTTTTATCCATAGGATTTTCAACCATTGAAATATGGTTAATATCTGTTATATCATTAGCTATTCCTATTGCTATTTCGCCATTGTATAATTCACCTTTATCATGTTCACATTCAAATGAATCAATATCATTCCCACAAATACTGCATTCGTACATTTTCACTTCCCAACCAATACTAGCAAAAATTTTATATGGATATAGTTTTTCTAATATCAATAGTTGTTTTTCAAAAAAACTCAAGACTTTTTCTTTTTGATTATTTATTGAAAACTTATTAATATTTCTTAATGAATCAAGAGAATCTTGTAAGTATTTCCAAGAATTAGAATAATTTTTTATTGAAATTTCTTCCCACATAGTTATTAGTGATGTATGAAATGATAATATTTTGTTAATTAGATAAATATCATTTAAAACAAGTTCATCTTGTGAAATAAATTTTTGCACTTTATTTTCTATTAATGACAAGTTGTTTTTAGCATTATGAAATTTTTTTTCATGTAAATTTTTATATATTGATTTAAAATCATTTTCTTGATAGAAATTTGTTATTAGTTCTGTTCTAAACATATTAATCTTTTAAAATCTTATTTAAATCAATTTTTTTAAACTTTTTTAATCCTTCTAAATCACCACTATAATTAAATCTTTTGTAATCATCACCTTCTTTACATTCAAAACTAAAATTTACTTTCGCTTCTTTTTTTTCTCCAGTTAGACTACTTTTTAATTTATCATACATAAAATTAATAATCAATCCCATATATATTTGAACTGAAGTATCAGATGCCAAAAAAACTAAAGGTAACCAATACTCATTATTATGCAAAGATATTTTTTTAAAATTAGGATTATAATCTATATTTATTTCAGCATGATGTTTATGTACCCATTTTGCAAAAGTTCCACTATCTCTTTGTAATATTTTCTCTTTAGTACCATTATAAAATTCTGGAACAATTTTAATTCCATTTGATTCAGAATAAAATTTTTTAAAGTCTTCAGATGGTTCATTTAAAATTTCTATAGTTGGTTCTTTCATATATTTCCTTTTACATTCTAACTATTTATTCAAAGAACATTATATCCCAATTAATATTTATATATATTATTAAAAGACATAAAAAGTGTTTTATTAATAATATTTTTTATTACAAAAATGTAATGTATTAAAAAAACACTAACTTTTATACTATTAACCTTAAATATAAAATGTCCTTTTAACTCTATATCAAGAGATAACAGGACAAAGTGTTCCGTTATTTGTCATATATCTTGGTATTAGGAAATTATGTCCCTTAAGAAAAAGGTTTTTATTATGGAAGTTAAAAAAAGTTATTAGATGGAGTTCAAGATAAAACTAATCAGCAAAATTCTTTTGAATATATTCTAATGCATCAATAATAGTTCCATCAAATTCAGATGATAATTCTTCCCCTGCTCCATCATCAATAAAAGCTTCAAATTTACATAACTCATTAAATCTAATATCTTCTTTACATACATCTATATTTTCTTGCTCAATGGTTGCATCAAATAAATAGACAATTTTTCTATCAAGTGTTTGTCTAGCTATTGAAAAATTCTCTACTTCAAGTTCTGGATACAAGGCATAATCAGATAAAGTTTTTAACTTTATCTCCCAATCATAATCCTTATAAATTTTAATAACAAACTTTCTTTCTAGCATTAATTCATTTCCTTATTTAATGTTCATTTTCTTTTGTAAGATTTTAATCTCATCTTTATTTGAAAGTCTAATATTGATAGAAAAATCAATATCTGGGTCTTGTAGTCCATCAAGTGGTGGAATTAGAAAACTTTCCATCGTTACCTTTCCTCCACACTGTACATCTGCAGGTGAACCTGGATAACCATAAAGGTTTTTAAATATTTCCATCTCTTTACTATTTTTACTCTCTTTCCTGAAAAGTGTTGCCATATCATTGACTTTACCCAAAATTTGTTTTGCTATTTCAGGTATTTTGTCCTTGTATTGTTTATTATTACTGTAGTTACCATATTTTCTCAAACTACCCCATGTAAAAGATAACTCTTTGTCTGATGATGGCAGATTTACATAGATTTTGGAATCGTCCTCGAACCACCAACCTTCATCTTCAGATTTTAATATATCTTGTCCACCCATATTTTTTATGAGTTTGTCTTCTTTTTCTATCTCATACTGACAACTATCCATATTAAGTTCGTATTTTTCTCTATGTATTTTACGTGTCGATTTTGCATCTACATGATACTGCACGATCTTTGCATTATCTTCATCTATATAGATATAATACGTATCTTTATCTTCCTGATGACTTTTTAAATCTTTATTTATTCCACGGTAGTTTTCAATAACTTTTGCTGTTGTACTTGTTTTTTGAGAAGTTGTAACTGTATAATAAGGTTCTCTACACATCTGCTTTGCTAATGATCTCGATGCCTCTTCTATCAAACGCCAATAATTCGTACCAACATGTAATCCTGAAGCCTTTGCCTGAGCTACTACATTACCCTGACGGTCTTCAATCCTCAGATTTACTGTCAATCTACCCTGCTTTAAAACTGAGTTTCCTTTTACCAAATGGGTTGCTGCTATATGATTAGATATTACCCGGTTAGAAGGATCAATATAATCGCTATTAGAGAGTTCAATCTCCTCATTTATTGCTTCCATCACCCTAGGGTCTTCTGTTGCCGTTACTATATATGAACAACGTGACTGAAACAAAGTAGTAACAACCATATCCGTTAGGGCTCTATCTGGATAGCGCATACCTACAACAGTAAAGTCAGCAGGATTGTAACCAATTGCTACTTGTTCACTTGAAGAAGCTTCCAGAATATTTACACTGCATATAAGTAACAATCCTAATATCAATTTTTGTATGTATGCAAATATATTATTCATCATCAACTCCTTTATCATATTTTTCAAAGAGACCCTTTAGCATCTCTTCAGCAGTTTTTGTATCTTTTGAATTTTCTTCACTTTGTGAAGCACCTCCACCAAATAAACCTCCAAGAGATTTCAATGCATCATCAGCCGTAACTTTTGATTTTTCAACAGGAATAAACTTACTCAAATCAAATACAGCTTTTGAAAACTCTACTAAATCCACTTTATCATTTCTTGTTGTTGTCATGGTTAGCATGGCATTTTCAAGTCTAATATCCATTGCATCATGTTTGGACTTTTTTAGATACGCAGCCTGATAACGCTTTCCTTGAATCTTTCCTTTTTTGTAGTTCTGTATCTCCATATCATTGATTCTATATTTTGCAACCATTCCTTTTTCATCTTCAACATTAATTGAAAGATTGATATGAATATAGAAATCACCTTTTTGATAAATAGCATTTTCAATTTTCGTCTTCATCATATTCATACAAGTAGCATTTGAAAGCTGTTTCCAACCATTTGCTTCTGGTTTTAACATTTCTAAGAGTTGTTGGGCTTCTCCATGAGATCCAACTAATGGACAAAGAGGTGGTTTCTTTACAGAAACTTCTGTTTTTTTGTCTACGTTCATAGAAGCAGGTAAAGCATATACTGAGTCAGAAATGTCTGCATCATCAAACTTCAACAATTCCATACCCTCAAAAGCTATGGTTACATACCCTTTCTCAATGTTCATAAGTGAAGAGAGTCCATCTTCATCTGCACTTCCTTGAGTAAATTTCGTCATAATATTCATATACTTATGTACTGCATCTACTACTTTTTCATCGTCTGTAACAACCAAGTCTAACTGTTCTTTTTTACCCTCTTCCTCATACTCAACCGTCCAAACCTGACCATTGATGCCTGCAACAGTTTTATTTTCACCTTTTTTTACTATTTTAAAATCAGGTACGTGTGACTCCTCTTCTTCAACTTCTCCTGGCATACCACCATATTTAGCAGACATCTGTTTCATCTGTTCCATCATGACATCCATATCCATATATTTGGTTTTACTACCTTGTTTCATCACCATATAACGTTTATCACCAAGTAATAACTGAGACGTTTGTTCCCCTTCACCACCTGTTGTAATCATCACATGTTGTGCATCTTTATACTGGACAAGCTGATTCATGTTGTCATCCATTTTATACTCTAAGGTAAAGTCTGCGTATAACATCGAAGTTAGTAACATTGTCGCTAATAATATTTTTGCTTTCATAGTTTCTCCTCTAGGTATTAGTTTATAATTCAACAACAAACTCAAACATCTCTTTTATCTCCATCTCATGGCTTATCAAAAATATCTGTCTATACTGTTCTTTTATAGTATGAAAAGCTTCTAGTATTTCTAAACGTCTTGCTTCATCTTGACTTCCAAAAACTTCATCAAAAGCTAGGAACCCTACAGAACTTGTACCACTTAGTTCGCCTAGTGTTTTTGATATGGCGATTCTAAGAACCAAGTTTGCAAGGTCTACTTCACCACCAGAAAATCTATCGATTGGATACTTTTTACCTTCATCATAGATAAAGAAGTCAAAGTCATTTGATACTTCTATATGTTGGTATTTTCCTTTTGTGATTATGGCATACATTTCTGAAGCTATTGTAGATATTCTAGGAGCTATTTTAGAGTTTAGTTTTGTTTTGAACTCTCCTAGACTTACTTTGATTTTTTCGTAGTCAGTCAAGTCATCTTTTTTTGTTTGTACTTTGCTTAGTTGTTTTGTATTATCATCTAAGCTTTGTTGGATTGTTTGGATTTGTCCGTTTATTGTGGCTATTTGTACTTTTAGATTATTTAGAATAGTTGATTGTTCTTCTTTTTGTTTTTTAACCTCATCAAAGTTTTTCTCTTTCTCTTTGTGTTTTACCTCATCATAGTTGATTTGTTTATACTCTAACTCTAAAGCTTCATATTTTTTACTTAAATCATCTATAGTTATAGTCACACTATTTAGTTCATCTTGAACTTTATCTAAACGTAAAAGCATAGTTTCTAATCCTAGAACATACTCGTACTTTGACTTTAACTCTTTTTGTTTTTCTAGTGCGTTATTATGAGCTGTTTCATCATAGATAAAAGTACTTATCTTTTCTAGTTCACTTTTGTTTTTAAGTCCATGAGCTTTTACTTTTTCAAAGTGTTCTTCTTCTTTTACTAGGTCACGTTTTTTACTCTCTATTAGATTTACACTCTTTGAGGTAGTAAAGTACTCATGATTTGTACTCTCATAACTTTTTTGTAGTTCTTCTTTTTGTTTCTTTAAAGTTTCAAGTTCTTCTTTATGTTTTTGTATCTTTTCGTTTTTCGTTTGTTTTACTATATCTTCTAGACTTTCAAGTACATTATCATACTCATCTAGTAATGGTCTTGTACATGTAGGACAGTTTGATTCACGTCCTAGGTCTTTTATCTTTTTTATTTTTGTATTTACATCTGCTATTAGTTTATCTTCACCTGCTATAGTTTTTTCTATACTCTTTTCTTCTTGTAGTTTTTGCTCTAGCTTTTGTTTATACTCTACTATATACTTTTCTAGTTCTTTTTCTTTTTCTATTAGTGTTTTATGCTCTTTTGTTTGCTCTTTTAACTCAACAATAGATTCTTTTGATTTAGTATATTGTTCTCTTAAACTTATCTGCTCTGTTATTAAGCCTTCTTTTCTTATATGGTGTTCTTTTAACTTCTCTTGTTCTTTTATACTATCATGCACTTTTACATACTCTTGTTTAATGCTTTCTAAGCCTTTTAGTTCATTTTGTTTTAGCTTTAAAGTATTTACATCATCACTTAGTTTTGCTTGATTTCTTATATGTGAGTTTATACTAGTTTTTAATATCTCACATTGTGAAGCATGATTTAGTTTTTGCTCTTTTGTTTTTAAGAAAATTGCTAGTTCTTTTTGTATATCTACTTCTAATAGTTTAGATTGATTTATTTCTTTTGTTTTTATATCTACTTGATTTTGTAATTGTGTTGTTTGTTCTTTATACTCTAGTATATGCGATTTCTTAACTTCTACATCTTCACTTGAAAGTAAAACCTCATCAAAAGCCTTTATTTCTCGATTTAGTTGTCTGCTTTTCTCAATTAGCTCTTTTTCTATGAAATCTATCTTTTCAAGTCCTAGAAGTTTTCTAATCATCTTCTTTCTATCTTCTGGCTTTTGATTACTTAAAGAGGTTAACTCTTTTTGTGAAGCAAACAGTGTATGTAAAAATGCATCCTTACTCATACGTGTTAGTTTTACAATTGAAGTTGTTACTTCTTTTGCTCCTGTAGTTATAAGTTCATTGTTTTTATAAAACTTTGCATTTGCACTAAGAGCCTTTCCTCTAAACTCTCTACTTACTTTATACTCAACACTGTCAAACTCAAACTCTAGTTCTACAATTACAGCTTCTTTAGAACTAGCATTTGCATTTCGTATTACTTCTTTATAGCCTTTGTTTTTAAGCTCACCATATAGTGCAAATAGTATTGCTTCAAATATAGTAGACTTTCCACTACCATTTTTTCCTATTATTCCTACAAGACCTTCTTTAAACTCTATTGAGTAAGAAGTATATCTTTTGAAATTTTCTAGAGTTAGTTTAGTTAGTATCATTAGTACTTTCCTCATATAAAGAAAACAACTCTTGCACTTTGTTTTTTAATCTATCGTATTCTTCTTTTTTACTATCATCATGTATATGCTCTAAGAAATACTCTTCTAAACTTAAAGCTTCTATATCTTCTACTTTAGAATCACTAGAGCTGTTTTTAAACTCTCTTTTTATATTTACACTCATAGCATCTGGAAATAGTTCTTTTATACTAGAGTTTTGTATGTCTATTGATTGAAGTGAGCTTAGGTTTGTAAGTTTCACATCTACAATAGCATTTAGAGTATCACTAGCATCAATATTTTGTATTGACTGCTCATAATCACTACAATCAATCTCTTTTACTCTTATAGGTCTTATATTAATTTGTTTATACTCTACATGTAAGGTATTTAATAAATCATCTTCAATATCAAGAACTACAAAACCTTTTTCATTTCTTTTATCGTTTAAACTAGTTCGCTCTAAGCTACCACTATAAAAAACATTTTCGTATTTTTCTTTTGTACCTTTTATACTTACTGCTCCAAAACCATGCCAGTGACCAAGTGCAACATAATTCATCTTTTCAAAGATGTATTCTTTATCAATTGGATATACCCACTCTCCATACTCATTCATAAGATACCAAGCACCAACAGTACAATGCATCATCATAATATTTTTTTTACGAGTATCAATACTGCTTTCACATATTTCTATTTGATCTAGTGCAATACTATCGTCATTCATATGTGGTAGTGTATGAAACACTACATCATCAAACTCTATTTTTTTATATTCTTGTGAGTATGAAGCATATACATTTTTAAAGTTTTCAAATATCTTCAAAATTGGTGAGCTTAGATTTGTTCTTGGCGTTGAGTGATTACCTGCTATTAGTATAAAAGGTATATCTAAGTTATCTATTATTTTAAACTGTTCAAGTGCAAAAGTAATAGCTCTATTACTTGGAGAACTTCTATGAAATAAATCACCTGTGTGAATTATGAAATCAGGTTTAATTTTTATGATTTGATTTACTACTTGAGTAAAGGCATCATAAAAGTCTGCTTCTCTTTGGTTTATATTATTTTCATCTAGAATATCAAGGTCGTTATATCCTAAGTGAGTATCACTAAAATGAAGAATTTTCAAGTTTTTCCTTTTCCAGCTTTTCTCTTTCTATTTTTTCTCTTTTTCTTTGCTTCTTATCATTTATCTTTTCTAAAAGTGCTGAGGTAAAAATACTTCCAGGAATTGCATAAAAAGCAATACCTAAAAAGCTTACAAAAGTTGTAAGTATTCTTCCCATAAGTGTAATAGGATACATATCTCCATATCCAACAGTTGTAAAAGTAATAACTGTCCACCACATAGTCGTACCCATACTTATAAAAACTTCAGGCTGTGCATCTTTTTCAAAATAATAAACTAAAGGTGTAATAGTAATAAGTAATACGATAAGAGTAATAGCTATAAAAATAAATTCTTCTTTTTTTTCTTTTACTATTGATACAACTAAACCATCGAACTCAGCAAATTTTGTCAATCTAAATAGTTTAAAGATACGAAGAATACGTAAAGCTCTTAAGAAACCAAAGTCAAGATTGAATAAAGATAGATAAAAAGGAAGAATTGCTATTAAATCAATTAGCATCATAGGTCTAGTCATATATTTAAATCTATTTATTCTTGCATTAAAACCAAGAGCATAAACTCTTGCAAGATATTCAAGAGTAAAAAGCATTACATTTGTAAAGTTTATTATTGAAAAAATATCATAATACTCTAATAAGGATTTTTCAGTTTGTAAAAACATGACAATAATACTTATAAAAATATTTGTAAATATCAAAATTTGAATTAGCATTCCATACTTATGCTTGCGGGGATATTCAAATATCGTGTGTAGTTGTTTTTTTAGATTCATATATTCTCTTTTATTGTAATTATTAATTATATAATAATCTTATAAAAACAAATATATATTATACAAAACTATAAAAACATTTAATAATATAAAAGCTTTTTTATTAAATATTGAGCTAAAAGATAAAAGTACAAAAATAATAAACAACTCAAATGTAATTCCAACCTCAAAGGTATAAAACTCATATGATAAAAAAGAGAGTAAATATTTATCAAAAATATGTGCAAAACTAAATATATGAGCAAAAAGTTCAAGTGGATAAAAAAAAGTAAAAACAATAGTCATAAAAGGAGAGTACAGTTGTTCATAGGTAGTAGTTTCAAAAAAGTAGTGAACAATTGGGTTCATCGCAAAATATATCCAAAAATTAAAAAATAAAAGCTGCAAGACTTTACTTTTCAAATCTTTAAAATACTTAATAAATAAAAATATATAAAATACTCCAAACATAGAAAACCATAAAGATAAAGAAAATATAAATTTTGGGAAAATTGATATTATTATTAAAAAAGCAAAAAATAAATTTGTAAAAGTGATTAGTTTTATCTTCGAGCGAAGTAAGTATATTCCTAAATATAACATTACAAAAGCCCTAAGAAGTGAAGCTACAACATTTGTAAGAAGCAAGTATGAAAATAAAAAAACAAGTGCTATTAAAAGTAAATCATATCTTTTATTTCTGTATGGGAAATATCTTGTATGAAAAAAGCTATAAGGAAAATAAAAAATCCAATAAATAAGAAATGACAAAACAGCCAAGTGAAAACCAGATAAAGCAACCAAATGACTAATACCATAATTTGTAAAAACTTCTCTTGTTTGCGTAGATAAAGGAATTGCTAAAAACAGTGCTTCAAATACTTCACTAATTTGAGTATTTTGATGATTAGCTCTTATTTTTTCTATTATTTTGTCTTTGAAACTTATTGTTTTTGTAAGTTTATCAAAATATATTGTATTAGTATAAAAGCCTTTTAAGTATTTAATAAAATCGATTTTTTCTGTAATAATTGCAATATTTAGTAAATCAAATTTTTTAACATTATGACTTTTAGGAAAAGATGTGAAAAAATCAAAATTCTTAGATTTTAATTTTAATACATCATACTTTTCTTTTTTATAAATATTTATAACTTCAACTCTTGTTTCATAAACCTCCTCATAAACCAACTCTTGATACTTAGTATATTCAATGGAAAGACTTATACAAAAAATCATAAATAACAATACTACAAATTTCAAGTTTAAGGACTCAAGCTGTTTTTTATTTAAAATAATCATATAAATTATTATAGTGAGTTTTATATATGTTATACTAATTTGATAACTTTATTATTTATAAAAGGAGCCATAATGAGCGAGAAATTAGTCTTAGGTCCTTTATTATCAGTAGAAGATGATAATAAATATATTGTCTGTTTTTTAAGTAAAACTAATCTTGATTATTCTGTTATATTTAATAACACAATAGTAAAAGCTACAAAATTTGCAAATTTAAATAGTGGATATTTTTATAGAGCAGAATATAATATAAAACAATCAAAAAATTCTAGAATAATCAAATATCAAATACAAAATGAAAAAGGTATTCTAGAAGATTTTAATAAGCGTGATTTTTGGGAGTTTTATATTCCAGCAAAAGATGAAAAACCAAAGTTTGCTTATGGGTCTTGTAATGGTTTTTCAAGTCCTGACCTTCTTGCAAAAATTGATGTTCCATATAAATTATGGGAAAAACTAGAAATTGCTCATAAACAAGAGCCCTTTTCTGTTCTTATAATGGGTGGTGATCAAGTTTATGCAGATGAATTATGGTCAAAAGTTTTAGAACTTGAAAAATGGTCAAAACTTAAGATGAGTGAGAAAGTAAAAAGAAACGCTTCTAAAACTATGATTAGGCAGTTAAATGATTTTTATGAAAAACTCTATATAAAAAAATGGAGTGATAAATCAATGTCCTTAGCACTTGCATCTATTCCAACAGTTATGATGTGGGATGACCATGACATATTTGATGGTTGGGGTTCTTATCCTGAAGAACTACAAACGTGCAATGTATACAATAATATTTTTAATGTTGCAAAAAAGTATTTTGAAATATTCCAAATTAGAACAATTAAAAATCATACCCTACTTTCTAAAAAAAGAGACCATTTTTCTTTTGCACTAAAATTTAGAAACTATCATATTTTAGGACTTGATAATAGAGCTCAAAGAAGTATATATTCTGTAATGGGAAATGAGCAATGGAAAGATATAAACAATTATCTTGATGAAAATGCTTTGAATGATAACTTACTGGTATTATCAGCTGTTCCTGTTGTTTATAGAGATTTTTCTTGTACTGAAGATTTAGTTGATTTTACATCATGGCAAGAAGAGTTAACAGATGATTTAAAAGATCACTGGAGAGCAAAAGAGCATCAAGGTGAGAGAATGCGACTTATTATGCGTTTATTTATGAATATACAAAAAAGAAAATCAAATAAAAAAAATACAAGAACAGTGATTTTATCAGGTGATGTTCATGTAGGTTCTTTGGGAGTTATTAATGATCATGAAAATAAAGATAAAATTCATCAAGTAGTATCTTCAGGTATTGTACACACACCTCCTTCATATATTGAATGGTTAGGAATTTGTGCTGTTACAAATGATAGAAATGAGTTTTTAAATGAAGATAAAACCATTGAGACTTCAATGCTAACACCAATTGGTTCAGCTAAGTATCTAAGAGTTAGAAATTTTGTAACATTAAATGAAGGAACAGATGAAAAGTTATGGATAAATTGGGTTTGTGATAATAAAGACAAACCTTGTTATGCCTTAAATTAAATAAAATATTTGTTTTTATTAAAATATAAAGTTATAATTTAAAAAAGATAGTATAAGGATTAACATGAAATCTAAAATAGAAAATATACTTAAAAAAAGTATCATAAAATTGAATAATTTAAATAAGAGTGATATTTATTATATAACTGGCGTTGTAAGTGTTTTAACAGCTTTTATAGGTACTTTTGCATTTGTATTTGGAAATATTATATTGTTGTCTTTATCACCATTAATACTATTAACATCTTATCATTGTAATTTTTTAATGGAAAATAAAATTTAAAGTTAAAAGAAAAAAGCCTAAGCTTTTTTCTTCCAAATTGACATTTGAGAAACTGAATGTTGATACTTTCTATTTGTTTCTTTAATTACAAAAGGAACATCAATAGTTTCTTGTAATTCAAAATCTTGAAGTTCAGTTTTTAAAGTTTCTAGCGTTGAAACTTCTTTATTGTCTTTAATATATCCACCTAACCAGTTCTCTTTTGGTGTATACTCTTCAAGCCATGTATATGGGCTTAATAAAACTAATAAACCATTATCATTTACTCTTGAAGGAATATCATCAATAAACTTTTGTGGATAATATAATCTATCTATTAAGTTTGAACAAAAAATCAAATCATATCCAGTATAAATATCTTTTAAATTACAGGCATCACCTTGCATGAAAGATACTTTATTTTGAGTTTCTTCTAAACCAAAATCTTTTAATGATACAGTTTTTTCAGTTGAAATATCACCTTCATTTTTTACTCTAAAAGTTAATGAATCATACTTCATAAGTTTAACACCTACGTTTATAAAGTTTGCAGAAAAATCAATTCCTGTTACTTCATCAAAAGTTTTTGCTAATTCAAAAGTACTTCGCCCTACTGAACAACCTAAGTCTAAGGCTTTATTTGTTTTATTTTTTTCTAAATAAGGTTTTAATAATTCAACTGAGTTTACACAGAAGTTTTTAACTCCAAAGTTTTCCTCACCATAATGGAACTCACAATATTGAGCTATTGAGTCATCTGTTTCATAAACATTGTCATTTAATTTTGTTCTATATTCATTATCTGATTTCACGTATCTAAATCCTGCATGTTGGAAGAAATGCTTTCTAAAAGCATATCTAGCTTCTCTTAAGATCTCATTTCCTAAAGAAATAAAAGATCCACCTTTCATAAGTGCGTGTCTATCATCGAATGTTGGAGTTGTAAAGTCATCATATATTGGATGTACTTTAAAATCATCAAATGGATAAGTAGGAGTTAAACTCCACTGCCATACATTTCCTCTAACATCGTAGAATTCATCAAACTTATACTTATCAACTGGACTTTGATTAAATTGTTTTAATCCAATATTTGCGTCTTTTTGTCCTGCATTAACATAATCATATAATCTATAATATTCATCTTCACTTGGAAGTCTTACTTCATATCCTAATTTTGCACTTTTAAATTTACAAAAAGCTTCTGCTTCATAAACATTTATATCAACTGGATAATTTAAAGGTAAAGCAATTATTCTATTTATTTCTCTTAAGAAATATTTTCCATCAACCTTACTCCAAAAAACAGGATGCTTAGCTTGTGTAAAGTCTAACCATTCTTTTCCTTCTTTTGTAAACATTTCAGGTTTACTGTATCCACCATCTTTTACAAACTCTAAAAACTCTCCATTTGATACTAAATACTTAGAAGCTTTAAAATCTTTTATATATGCTTTATGGAATGAAAACTCATTATCCCACCCGTAGTAAATAGGGTTTTCTCTATTTTTTTCTATTACAACCTCACCTGCTTTTACATCAAGTAATTCATTTTGAGGGAAAGTTTGACTCTCTTCATTTACATATTCAAAAATTTCATTTTCTATTAATCTTTTATTATCAAGTTCTCGAAGTAAAACAGATGATGTTTCTATATGAATATTTTCATGTTCAATTCCCATTAAAATAATCCACATAGGACTTTCCCAGTTAATTGGCATTGTAAAAGGAATTGTATCAATTAAGTCTAAAACCATCTCTTTTACTTGCTGTCTATACTTTTTTGTTTCTTCAATAGTTGGCCAAGCATAATGTTTTGATTCTAAATCATCCCATGACATTTCATCAACGCCAATTGCAAAAATTGATTCAAAATCTTTGTTTACTCTATTTTTTAAAATATTTGCTAATGTTAATTTATTTACAAAAAATGTTGCAGTATGTCCAAAATAAAAAATTAGGGGATGTCTTAAACTATTTGGTTGTTTATATATACATTTTTCATCTTTTAATAAATCAAATAGTTTTTCGTCTAGTGCGTATGTTTGAAGAAAATATTCTTTAATTTCTTCTCTTTTTTCCTCGATTGTTCCTGTAGTTAAATTTATGGTATTTTTTATGTAATCCATTCTTTTCCTTATTAGAAATTGTAAATATTATATTATGTTTAAATTATATTAAAATTAATTATCTAGATAATCTAATCTTGCTATTTTATCGACTTTTATAAACTCTTTGTACAAACTATTTAGTTGTTTAGTCTCATTCTCATCCAAAAATGACAAATGATTTTTTAATCTAATTGATATAGCACTTGTATCTTCTTGTAAAAAACATTTCGCAATATAGTTTTCAATTAAAAGCATTCCTAGTCTTTTTATAGAATTTGTTTTATCTAAAATAAAAATTGCTTCATTTGTAATAGTAACAACTTCTTTGTATAACTTTTCATCTTCATTACTATTTAACATTTTTGATAAAATATTTAAAGCTTGATTATGTAAAACTATTGGCATTTCATCTCTGTCACCAACTGATTGCTTTAAAAATACTCCAAGTTTACCAATACTAATAGACTTATCAATAATATCAAAGTTTTGTGTACTAGATGTTAAATATTTAAATCTATAAGAAATTGCCATATTTACAAAAGTTGCTCCATATTCAAAAGCACCTAAAGTTGGTATTGCTAAACATTTTTTAAAATTTTCTATTGATAAATCATAATCTTCATTCCACTCTGCATAATTTGCTTTTATATTGTAGTAATGCCATAACCAAAGAGGTTCATTATCATCATTATGTGAAAAAATCAACTCTTTTAAATTTTCAAGTGCTTTTAAACCCTCTTCTTTTAATTCATCTTTTCTTTGACTTACAACTATCCAGGCTTTTCTTTGAAAGTATCTAATTTCAGTATCACTTGGTTTACTATTTTTTCCTAAATTTAACTTTAAAGGTAAACTATCATAAGCTTTTTCAAATTGTCCCATTCTTTCATGTAATGAGCAAATTGTAACTGAGTATTTATTTGGATTAATTTCATATAAATACTTACATATTAAAACAGCTTGCTGGTAATATCCATTTCTTTCAAATAAGAAAACTAGTTTATTTAGAGCCTCAATTGAAAGTTTTCTATAAAAAGAACTATTTGTTTTTTCAAAAGACTCCAAAGATGAAGAATCAAACATCTCTCCTGCAATATTAAACCAATAATCTTCTATCAATTCATATTGTTGCTTTTTATCAATTGTTTCAATAAATTTTTCTAGTATTGATATTGTTCTTTTTTCATCTAAAACAATATCTTTTACATAATAATATAAAATTAATAGTGAAATAGGATTATCAAAATATGAAATACAATCTTCAATATGATTTCTTAAGTAATATGATAATCTTTTTTCTTCATCTTCTAAATCTTTAAAGTTTGATTGTTTTGTAAAGTAAATTTGCTGTGATTTTTCTTGAGAAATAAAATTAAAATCATCAAAACTTCTATTTATAAAATTTTGAAAGCCTGATATTAATTGTTCTTTTGAACCTTTTTGGTCTTCAAAAAAGTTTCTACCACAGTATTCAAATAACTCTAATGAAATAAAAACACTTTTATTCTGAGTATTTAAAAGCTTTGTTGAACTAAGCTGCATTAATGAGAATAACTTTTGTTCTTTACTTGAAAGAATAAAACTTATATCACCTTTATTTATTTGTTTTTTTGTTTTAATTACTTCAATATTTAAAACATCAAAGGCTTCAAGCTTTTTTTCAATACTTTTTATTTGGTCATTTCTAATAAATAAATTTATTGTATAAAATCTATTTATTAAGGTTTTAAGTAAAAGTCTATTTATCCAATGTTCTTCATCTTCTAAATCAAAGTTGTATAAATTTATAATAGTTTTTTTATCATAAATTGAAAAACCTAATTTTAATCTTTTTAATTTTCTAATGTCCTTATTAAACCATGAAGATAAATTGTTTTTAAACTCATTTCCTTCTGCATCTAAAAGTGAAGGCATCATCATTAAACCAAAAAAGAAAATCAATACGAAACTTAAAGAAACTGTATCATTTATCTGCCAATCAAAAGGCAAGCTGAAAATCACTTTTTTTAATAAATCCTCATAAATAGAGGCAGAAATCAAAGCAAACATGATTACAAGTACTGAAATTATTGAAATAAATGCAGTTGAAAATCTTTTTTTAAAAAAATAAAGAAAAGAGTTTCCTCGAAGTTCATTTAAATCATTTTCAAATGTTTCTAAAGAATCACCTTCACAAAAAGTAATATGTATTTCATTTTGTTCTTTTGAAATGATTTTGTCGCTTTTTGATTTTCTTTTTGTTTCACAAAGTTTTGAAGTATAAATATTACAACTATTTTGACTTGACAGAATCAACTCCTTGCTTTGCAAACTTATTTTGAACAGGATCACTAAAAGTATATGTTCCTTGTTTTACTTCAAAAGGATAATTTTCTAAACAACTTGAATATTTTGTTTTAAACTCTTCATTATATGAAGGAAAAGCATTTGTTAAAATATCAATATATTTAGCAGGAATAAAACAATTTTCATCACCTTTTTTTGCTATTTTATCTTCTTTTGTAGTCATAAAAGCGATTATATCTTCATCCAATTCTATATTGGCATTTGAAGCTTTTATTGTAATACAAGTATAATTTTTTTCTCTAAGTTTTAATAACTCTAACTCTTCATCTGTAATTTTGATAATGACACCATTTGTAGAAGTATTTGAGTTTTTTTGTAAATTTAAAAAAACACCATTTACATCTAGTCCATCAAATTGAATATTTTCAATCGAATTCCAAACTTTTTCAAAACCATTTATATTTACAGGAAGTAAATCTTCTTGTTTTAAAACTCTTTTAAAAGATTTCTGAGCACTTAATAAATTGATTAAAGAACCATATCCAAAAAGATACATAACTAAACTAACTTCTCTTTTGAAATCACAATTCCATCAGGATCAACATATACATAGTCACCCTCTTTAATATCTACACCATCAATATTTAAAGGTTCATTTATTTTTCCTTCTTGAACAGGAATATATTTTTTAGGACAAGTTCCAATAGCTAACAGTCCAACTTCAAACTCTTTAGTTGTAACAGTATCTCTTACATATCCGTTTACAATAATTCCTTCATAGTTATTATCACTTGCAAATTTCATTAAATTGTCACCAACAACTGCGTAATATTTTTTATCAACATCTACAACTACAACTTTGCCTTTTCCATCTTTATCTTTTAAAAGTACTGCTAAATCTTTATTATTTTTGTCTAATTTAACTGTAATTGCTGTACCTCTAAACTTTACACTTCCTCCATATGATTTAAAATCAGGCCCTAAAACTTCTGTTTTATCACTAAAATCATCACATAAATCTGCTGTAAAAAATCCCATATTAATCCTTGTTATTATAATCTTTAAAATAAGTTATAATTATCTCATTTTACTATTAATCTATTCTTATTCATTCACTATAATTACACAAAAAGGTTATAATATATTTTATAAAAGGAAATTTCGATGAAACTTATTTACAAAACTATTTTATTCTTACTTTTTTTAGTACTCATTACTGGATGTGGAACAAAAAGACTAACCGTAAAATCACTTCACCCTTCAAAAATACCAAATGAAAAAATACATTCAATATATATAGAAGATTTTGTAAATGACAATTTATATCAAAGTTTAAAAATTCAAAATAAATTAGCAAACAAAAATATAAATGGAAAGAACGTTTTTAAAGTATTAAATAATTACAATAAAACTGATGCAAGAGTAGAAGGTATAGTTGATTCAAGTTTAAATTATTATACTTATTATGAAGAAGAAATCGATTATAGAAGATGTAGATCATATAGATATGAAGGAAAGAAAGGTAAAAAAGGAAAAAGAAAGTGTATGGAGTATCATGTTCGCTTAATTCCTTGCGAAAATAGAGTTTATAATGTTCAAACAAATATTAAAGTTTTAAAAGACTCTACAAGTGAAATACTTTTTGCAAAAACTTATAATAGATCAAGAAGTATAAGAGAATGTTTTAGACACCACTATTATGCTTATCATACAATTCCTAGAAATAAAAGAGAGATAAATACAAAACTTGCAGACTTAATTGCAAGTGATTTTTTAGATGATATTTCTCCTCATTATGTGTACTTTGATATAAATATGATTGAAGAGTTAAATGAAAAAAATCTAACTTTTACAGATAATCAAAATAAAAGATTTGAGAAAGTTACTGAATTAATGGAAAATAGAAATTTAGAATTATCTTTAAGTGAACTAGAAAAACTTAATCAAGAATTTAATTACAAAAGTTATGAAGTTCTTTATAATATGGGATTAATTTATGAAGCAAATGCAAACTTATTTCAAGCAAATAAACTTTATAAAGAAGCAAAATTACTTGTAAATGATTTAGATAATTTAAGCCTGATTAACGCTGCAGTATTAAGAACAAAGCAAAACTTAGAAGAAAAAATAAAAGCAAAATCTCAACTGCCGTAACAATACTATTAAGACTTATTTGATAGAATCACAACTTAAAATAAAAAGGTTGTGAAAATTTAATGACTATATATGATTTAAAACCAAAATTTCAAGATTTACTTCGTCCTATTGTAAGGAAATGTGCTAGTAAAGGCTACACTGCAAATCAAGTGACTCTATTTGCACTTTTCTTATCTTTTATCAGTGGGCTAATTATTTTACTAGCTAGTTTTAATATTAAACTTCTTCTTTTAATACCTATTATTATGTTTATTAGAATGGCACTAAATGCAATTGATGGAATGATTGCAAAAGAGCATGATATGAAAACAAAAAAAGGTGCAATCTTAAATGAATTAAGTGATGTCCTTTCTGATGTTTTTTTATATTTACCTTTTATATTGTTTCTTGATATTTATCTTGTTGTAATAGTTGTTATTCTTTCTATTATCTCTGAGTTTACTGGGGTACTTTTTCAAGCAGTTTACAATGACAGAAGATATGATGGACCAATGGGAAAAAGTGATAGAGCCTTTCTTTTTGGTTTAATTTCACTTCTATTAGTATTTAATGTAAATATTGTTTTTTTAAATATACTTCTAGCAATTAGTATTATACTTCTAGTAATTACAATTTATAACAGATTAAAAGGATGTTTATAATGAATATTTTAAACTCTCAAATTCTTACTACTTTTTCAATAATTCTTGCAATTTTAGCTTTTGCATATTTTTTTATAAAACACCTACAAAAAAAGCAGAATAAACCTTTTACTGAACTTTATAATAGAACAATATCATGGATATATATGATTGGCTTTTTTATTGTTGGTGTTTATATAAATAATACCTTAGCAATCATATTTTTTGCAATGTTAAGTTTCCTAGCTTTAAAAGAATATTTTACATTAATTCCAACAAGACATACAGATAGAAGGATCATGTTTTATGGATATATAGTAATTGCATTTCAATACTATTTTGCATATATTCAATGGTATGAAATGTTTATTATCTGTATTCCTGTTTATTTATATCTTCTTTTACCATTTAGACAAATGTTAATAGGTCAAACTGATGGCTTCATAAATAATACTAGTAAAGTACAATGGGGAGTGATGCTATTTGTATTTTGTATAAGTCATATGGCTTTTCTATTCTTCTTACCAAATATTGAAGTAGTTAGTGGTGCTATGATGGTTTTATATTTAGTATTTTTAACTCAATTTAATGATATTTTACAATATGTTTTTGGTAAAAGATTTGGTAAAAATAAAATCATTCCAAAAGTAAGTCCAAATAAAACTGTTGAAGGTTTTAGTGGAGCTGTTATTACTACAACAATTTTAGCAGTTATATTTTCATACCTAACACCTTTTACAGTTATTGAAGCAATAGGTGCAGGTCTAATTATAAGTATTGGTGGTTTTATTGGTGATGTTGTAGTTTCTATGATAAAAAGAGATGTTGGTGTTAAAGATGCTGGGAATTTAATAGCTGGTCATGGTGGAATTATTGATAGAATTGATAGCTTAACATATACTACGCCTTTATTTTTTCATTATGTTTATTATTTATATTATTAAGGTTTAGAGATGTTTAAAAAACTATTTTTTGCTATTTTTGCAAAGCCTTTTATGTTTATAATTACAGGTCTTAGTATTAAAAATATAGAAAATCTACCAAAAGATGAACCATATGTTATTATTGCAAATCATAATAGCCATCTAGATATTTTAGCCATTATGACAATGTATTCAAATAAAGATATCGTAAATGTATCTCCCGTAGCTGCTAGTGATTATTTTTTTAAAAACAAATATATCAAATGGATTTCAACACAATTAATTGGAATTCTTCCTATTAATAGAAAAGTAAATAGAAAAGATGGACAGCATCCATTAGATGGTGTTTATAAAGCTATAGAAGAGAACAAAATACTTATTATATTTCCAGAAGGAAGTCGTGGGGAAGCATCTGTTATGCAAAAGTTTAAAAATGGAATCGGACATATAGCAAAAAAATATCCAGATTTAAAAATTGTACCAATGGTATTAGAAAACACAGGAAAAGCATTACCTAAAAATGAAGCGCTTTTTATTCCTTTAATAATCAAATTAGAAATAAAAGAAGCAATTTGCTTTAATCAAGTAAATTCAAATGTAAATGACTTTGTATCATTATTAGAAGAAAATTTCAAAAACTAAAGGCAAGAAATGGAAGAAAACATAAATACTTTTAAAAGTTTTGATAAACAAAAACTTTTTTTTCGTAAATGGGAAAATATAAATACTTGGAATAAAAAAGTACTAATTGTGCTGCATAGAGGGCATGAGCACTCAAAAAGATTAGAAGAATTTGCTAAAACAAAAGCATTTGAAAATTATAAAATATATTCTTATGATAATAGAGGTCATGGAAAAACAAAAGTTGATGCAACATATGAATTTATGAATTTAGTTCGTGATTTAAACTCTTTTGTAAACTTTGTTTGTAAAGAAGAAAAGATTAAACAAGAAGATATTTTTGTAATTGCAAACTCTGTTGCAGGTGTTGTTGCATCTACTTGGATACATGATTATGCACCTAAAATTGCAGGAGTTGCTTTAGTTGCTCCTGCTTTTGAAATAAAATTATATTTTCCCTTTGCCAAAGAATTTTTAGATTTAGCAATAAAAATAAAACCAGATTTAAACATCAAATCTTATGTAAAATCAAAGTTTTTAACACATGATAAAAATGAGCAAAAGATATATGATGAAGATAAACTTATAACTCCAAATATTCCAGCAAAACAACTAACAACACTACTTGATACTGCAAAAAGAGTGGTTAAGGATGCGACTTTAATTTCAACACCAACTTTAGTATTAAGTGCTTCAAAAGATTATGTTGTAAACAGTAGTATTCAAGGAGACTTTTATGCAAAACTTTCTTCAAAGATTAAAAAGTTTGTGAAACTAGATGGCTTCTTTCATGGTGTTTTATATGAAGACAAAAAAGATTTAGCAATAGAAGAAATAGTGGATTTTATTGAACTTTGTTTTAAATCAGAAAAAGAAAACTATTTAAATGAAAAAATAAAGATTACTCAAGATGAAATCGATAAGATAGTTTACGGAAGTCAATCTTTATGTGAGAAAACTTCATATTTTACACAAAGATTCATGCTTAATAATCTAGGTTTCATGAGTGATGGAATGAAAAAAGGCTTAAAATATGGATTTGATTCAGGAGTAACTCTTGATTATATTTATGCAAATAAACCAAGTGGAAAAACGAAACTTGGTGAAATGATTGATAAAAACTATTTAAATAGTATTGGTTGGAAAGGGATTAGACAAAGAAAAGTAAATATGATTTCTACTTTAGAAGAAAAAATTGAAGCTTTAAATAAAGAAAATAAAAAAGTAAAAATTTTGGATATCGCTGGAGGACCTGCTAGATATTTAATAGAAATATGTAAAAAATACCCTAACATTCAAGTTTTGGTACAAGATTATCAAGAACAAAATATTAATGAAGGGAAACAATTAGTTAAAGAGTTTGGAATTGGAAATATTGCTTATAAACAAGCTGATGCTTTTGATAAAAATACATATTCAAAGGACATATTTGAACCAAATATTGTAGTAGTTTCTGGGGTATTTGAGCTATTTCCTTCAAATGATTTGATTAAAAATGCAATTGAGGGTATAACAGCAGTTATTGAAGATAAGGGATATTTAGTTTATACAGGACAACCTTGGCATCCTCAATTAGCACAAATTGCAAACGTTTTAGGAAATCATAGAGATAAGCAATGGATTATGAGAAGAAGAAGTCAGTATGAATTAGACTTGTTATTTAATGAATATAATTTTGAAAAAGAAAATATGAATATAGATGACTGGGGAATTTTTACAGTTTCTTCTGCAAAGTTTAAAAAAGCTAATGACTAAAATATATAATCCATCCCTAGAAGCAAATGCAACTTTAAAAGAAAGAAGTGTTTGGCTTTTGTATCTTGGTGCTTTATTTTTTATTTTATACGGAAGTGCAAATCAGTATGCTTTTTTAACGTCTCCTCATGAATCCTTTTTTATGCAATGGGAAGAAAATATTCCATTTATTGAAATATTTATAATTCCTTATATGTCATCTGATATATTATTTGCAATTGCACTACTACTGACTCAAACTAGGTTTGAGCTTAGAGTTTTAGCGCTTAGGATATTTATTACAATGACTTTTTCTGTTTTTGTATTTGTTCTTTATCCTTTACAATTTTCTTTTGTAAAACCTGAAACTTCAAACTTTCTTTTTTCAATGCTAGAGCTTGATTTAGCTTATAATCAAATGCCCTCTTTACATATTAGTTTAGCTATTGTACTTTGGTTTTCAATGAAAGAACATATTTCAAATATTTTTATAAAATCATTTTTAGCCTTTTGGTTTATACTTATCTGCTTATCTACTTTGTTTGTTTATCAACATCATTTTATTGATATTCCAACAGGTGCGGTTGTTGGCTTTACCGTGGTTTATCTTATATCTTCGAAGAAAAAAACATATTTAACTTCGAGATTTATGACTCCTAGAAGTTTAAAAATGTCTTTGTACTATTTAATAGGTGTTCTTATATCAATAATTTTATATTTTAACTTTAATTCATTTATTTTTATATATTTATTTTTAACAGCTTTAAGTATAAGTTTTATCTATGCTTTTGGTTTTAATTTATTATTGACAAATGAAAAATCAAAACCAAATATATTTCAAAAAATACTATTTGCACCATATTTTATTGCTTCTTATTTTTCTTGGAATTATTATAAAAATAAAATAGATTTTAAATCACAATTAAATGACAATATTTATTTTGGAAGACAAGCTACAAAAGAAGAGTATAAAGAACTTGAAGCACTAGGGATTAAAACCATTATAAACCTTGCAAATGATCAACAATTTCATAAAACAAATATTAAAGAAATACGATATCCATTGTTGGATATGACAATGCAAGATCCAGTGATTTTACATCAAATAATAAAAACAATAGAAAAACATTCAAATGAAAAAATATATATACACTGTACTCTAGGAATGTCAAGAAGTATTTTGGCTATATCATCCTATTTACTTTACAAAAAAAAATCAATAAATGAAGTAAATGAAATTATGAATAAACTAAGACCAATTTATGTTAAATCAAAATATATGAGTATAAATCTTGAGTTATATGAAAAATTTATTTCCAAGAATAACTAATTATCGTAACTATTTGTTAACGTTTATTTGATAATCTTAAATCAAAAATTTAAGGTAAAAGAATGCAAAATAAAAAAGTTATAATAAGCTCACTAATAGTATTAATATTAGTATTTTTAAGTGGTGCATATATTTTTAAAACAAATAAATCAGAACAATTAGCATCAAATGCAAAACAAAACTCCTCAGCCCTTGTACGAGAGAGTTCATTTATTTTAGGTGAAAAAAATGCAAAAGTAGAACTTGTTGAGTTTTTTGACCCAGCTTGTGAAACTTGTGCACAAATGCATCCACATGTAAAAGATATTATGAAAAGAAACAAAGGAAACATAAAACTTGTTTTAAGATATGCACCTTTTCATAAAGGCTCAGTTGATGTTGTAATGATGCTAGAAGCTACAAAAAAGCAAGGGAAATTTTTAGAAACATTAGAACTATTATTTGCAACTCAAAAGTTTTGGACAGTTCATCATGAAGTTGATTTAAATAAAACTTGGGGAATATTAAGCACTTCAAAACTTCTTGATATGACTAAATTAGCAGAAGATATGAAAAATCCTAAAATTATTGAAATAGTAAAACAAGATATAGAAGATGGAAAAGTTTTAAAAGCAAACAAAACTCCAGCTTATTATGTAAATGGCAAACCTTTAGAAGTTTTTGGTTTACAAAACTTAATTGATTTAATAAATTCTGAATTATAAATCATTTGAAGTAGATTTAGATAATCTACTTCAAGCTCTTCTTGTACTATTTTTGTACATCTAATTAAATCCTAACCACAATTTAGATATTATATTTGCCTTAAATAAACTAATAAAAAAAGAATTAGGTACAAATATATGAAAGTAGTTACAGGAGTTGTTGGCAATGATATTCATGTTGTTGCAAACAGACTTATTGATATATCATTACAAGCACGTGGATTTGAAGTATTTAACTTAGGTGTTAATACTTATTTAGAAGAATTTCTTGATGCAGTTGTTGAAACAAATGCTGATATTTTATTAATATCATCATTAAATGGCGAAGCTGAAGGATGGTGTAGAGAAGTTAAAATCTTAAAGTCAAAATATGGAAATCTTTTAGATAATGTAGTATTTATGATTGGTGGAAACTTAACAGTAGGAACAGGAAGTAATGATGAAATTGTTGCTAAGTTTAAAGATTACGGTTTTGATTTAGTATTTCATCAAATTGATTTAAATACAGGACTTGATTCACTAGAAACATACTTGAAGGAGAGAAAATAATGAGTTTACTTCAAGAAGAAAGAGATATTATTATCCAAAATAAATATGCAGATGATTTTGATTTTGCTGAGATTGAAGAGTTTGTAAAAAATGCTTCAAAAGATTTATTTATATCTCATAGATTTAAAAATGCAAATAAAATGCTTGTTCAACCTCGTGGTGGTTTTCCAACTTATCAAAAGCAATATGACTTATATGAGTTTTTTGTAAATGCAGATGTTGATATTTTACCCTTAACTATTGATTCTAATACAAGATTAAATGACTATGCAACATCTGCTAAGATGTTAAAACTTTCTGAAGAAAATGAAGTTGATATGTTAAATGGATATCCATTAGTAAATCATGGTTATAAAACTACAAGAAAAATGATTACACATTTTAATAAGCCTGTAAGTCTAAGACACGGAACTCCAGATGCAAGACTTTTAATAGAAACTGCAATTGCATCAGGAATATTTGAAATTGAAGGTGGACCAATTACTTACCTTTTACCATATTCAAAAAACTTTCCATTAGATAAGGCTTTTTTATATTGGAAATACGTTGAACGAGTATGTGCAAATTATTCAAAATTAAATGAACCAATTAATAGAGAATCATTTGGACCATTAACTGCAACACTAGTGCCTCCTTGTGTAACTATTGTAATTCAATTACTTGAAATGCTTTTATCACTTGAAGAAGGTGTAAAGTCATTCTCAGTATCTTTCTCGCAAACTGGTTCTATGAATCAAGATATAGTTACTGGTGCAGTTATACGAAAAATGGCAAAATATTATGCAGAAGAAATTGGCTGTGGTGATGCATCTGTTCATTTAGTATATCATCAATGGATGGGAGCCTTCCCTACTGATAAAAACTTTGCAGAATGTTTAATTAATACTTCAACTGTAATTGCATCAATGGTTGGTGCTGATAAGATTATTACAAAAACAAGAGAAGAAGCATCAGGAATTCCAACAAAAGAAGCAAATGCTAAAACAGTTGCAAATACTCAATATACTCTAAGAATGTTAAATGGACTTCCAAATGTAGTTGATAAAGAAGAAGAAGAGATTTTAACAGAAGAAGTAATGAGCATAATGGAAGCAGTATTCAATGACCCTGCTGATACATTATGGAGAAAAGTCTTTAACTCTATTAAAAATGGAACTATTGATGTTCCTTTCTCTCCACATATTATTAATCATAATGAAGTTGTAACAGTAAGAGATAAAAACAAAAATATCAGAATTATAAAAAAAGGTAATTTACCAATTAGTGATAGATGTTTTGAATATGAAAAGAAACACTGTGATTTAAATAAAGATGCCTCGTCAATTGTAAATGATATTATTCATGATATAGGAATTATGCAATGGTAGAAAATAAACTTTTAATAGACATAGGAAGTACTTACTTCAAAGTTGCAACAAATGATAAAGTTGAGCAACATTTTAGAGATTTTAATAAAAATATTTATGATGATTTAGTATCAAAATGTGGAAGTAAGATTGAAGGTTTTGCAAAAGATGAAGTATATATTTGTTCATCTGCAAATGGTGGTTTATCAACTTTAGTAATTGGTGTTACAAACTCTTTTTCATTGAAATTTGCAAAAAATATTGCTTATAATTCTGGAATTAATATTATAGATACTGTTTTATACCAAGATATTAAAAAAGCCTCAGTTCCAAGTGATTTAATCGATGTTGTAATAATTGTTGGTGGAATAAATAGCGTTGATGGTTTATTTGATGAAGATTTATTTAATTACTTAGAAAATGTAAATTACTCAAATGTCGTATTTGCAGGTTCATCTAAAGATGCAAATTACTTAAGTTCAAAAATTGAGAACCTAATTATTATTGAAAATATAATCAATAATAAACTGCATGTTGTAGAAGAGCCTTTAAAAGAATATTTAACTAATCTTTATCAAGCTGATATCATGGGTAAGGAAGATATTAAACACCTTTATGATTTAACATCAAATCAAATTTATTCAACTCCTTATATTGTAAATAAGACATTACCAATGATTGATTCAAAATTTGCAGCAGTTAATCCATTTATTTTAATTGATATTGGTGGAGCTACAACAGATATTCATTATTCAAAAGATTTATCTGATGATAATATCGTTACAGAAAATGAATATGATAGATTAGTATTTAAAAAACTAGGTGTTTTTAAATCACGTGAGTCTTTAATCTTTGCAGCACAAAACAATGAATTTGTATATGAATTACTTGCACATTTAAAAGTTACAGAAAATATCTTTAATGAAAATAATGAAAAAAGCCTTAGAATCTTAATGCAACTTGCTATTTTCTTAGTAATGTATAAAGTATCAGAAGTTCATCCTTTATATATTAAATTAAAACTAGAATTGTTAAAATCTGTTGTTTTAACAGGTGGAATTACTAAAGTTTTAAGTTTTGAAGAAGTTGAGGATATTATTGCATTTTTCTATAAAAAAATATTAAATAGTGAAGTTCATCCTTCAATTGTTTTAGATTCAAATTATGATATTTGGACTCTTGGAATTACTCAAAAGTAAAGGAAATAATATGTCAATAAATTGTATAAGAACATTAATAGAAGAAGCTAATGTATCAAACCCTGATAAAGTAGCAATTATTCATGGCCAAGAAAAATTAACTTATAGTGAATTATTTACTAAAGTTAATCAAATTGCTTATTATTTAGATGAATTAAATATGCCTAGTAAAAGTAGAATTGGTGTTTATTCAAATAAAGGGATTGATCAAGTAATTGCAATGCTTGCTATTTTATCAACTGATTATATTTTAGTTCCATTAACAAAACTTTTAAAATCAGAGCAAGTTGAGTATATAATCAATGATTGTAATATAGAGTGTATTATTACTGATAAAGTAAAATTAGAATCTATTGAAGAAATCAACTTTACAGGTTCAATTATCTCTTATGAAACAACACACAAAGACCTGCCCTCTTTTGAAGAGATTTACAAATATTATAATAAACCTTATGAATGTAATATTTCAGGTCATCAAAATGCAGCTATTACTTATTCATTTGGAATGGGTGGAAAACCAAAAGGTATTGTAATTTCACATAGAAACTTTATTGATTCTGCACGTGTAGTATCACAATATCTAGATTTAAAAGAAGATGATGTGATTTCAGGACTTTTGATTTTTAATCTAGATTATGGATTAAATCAAATCTTTTGTTCATTATATAAAAGAGCTACATTAGCTTTACATAGATTTGTATTACCAAATGACTTCTTTAATCATTTAATAAATGATAAAGTAACTGTTTTACCTATTATGCCTATTACAATTACAGATATGTTTGATGAAGAAGAAAATAGACTTCCAAGTAGTGAACTTTTAGAAAATGTAAGAATTATTACATCTTCAGGTGGAAATGTAACAAATAAAATGATTACAGATATTGAAAAATATTTTAAAACTGCAAAATTTTATTCTATGCATGGGTTAACAGAAGCCTTTAGATCTACTTATTTAGATCCATCTCAGCTTAAAATAAGACCTGATTCAATTGGAAAAGCAATTCCTGATGTTGAATTATATGTAATTGATGAAGATGGGAATGAGTGTCCTCCAAGAGTTGTTGGTGAGTTAATTCATAGAGGTGGATATATTTATCAAGGATACTGGAAAGGTCCAAAACAAACTAAGCAAAGATTTAAATCAGCACAAATACTTAAAAACATTATAAACCTTGATGGCGAGTTAAATGATGAAATAGTTGTAGCAACTGGAGATTATGTATATAAAGATGAAGAAGGTTATCTTTACTTTGTCTCAAGAGATGATAATATGATTAAAACAAGAGGTTTTAGAGTAAGTCCATATGAAATAAAATCTGTAGTTTGTAAAAATATTTCTGAAATTGATCAATGTGCAGTATTTTCAATAGAAAATGAAGAGATTGAAGAAGAAATAGTTTTAGTTTATACAGCAAATAATGAACTAAGTTCAAAAGAGATTATTTTTGAATTAAAAAAACATCTAGCATCATATATGATTCCATCAAGAATAATATATAAAAAATCTTTACCTCTTATTCCTTCTGATAAAAATAAGATAAATATAGACGAATTAAAAAAAGAATTAATTATTAAATAATTATAAATATAGCATCAAGCTATATTTATAAAAAACTCACTTTTTATTGACTAACGTCAATTACTCCTAAAATAAATTATATTATAATTACTACAATATAAAAAAAAGGATCTAACAATGAAAAAAATTATTATTGCAGCATCAGTATTAACAGCATGTGTAGCATTCGCTAACCCTTACGCAAAATGTGCAGGTTGTCATGGAGCAAATGGAGAAAAAGTAGCATTAGGTAAATCAAAAGTTATTAAAGATATGACTAAAGCAGATTTCGTTGCAGCTTTAAAAGGTTACCAAGATGGATCTTACGGAGGACCTATGAAAGGTTTAATGAAAGGTCAAGTTAAAGGTATGGACGAAGCTACTATGAATGCGATTGCAGATAAAATAGCAAAATAATTCTATCAATACTTAATAATAGCTAGCTTTTAGCTAGTCTATTATTTTTACTTACTTTATACAAATTCTATTCTATCACGACCATTATCTTTAGCTTTATACACACCTTTATCAGCTTTTTGTATCATTTCATCAACATTATTACAATCACTTAAAAAAGAAACACCAATACTTACAGTAATTGAAATATCTCGTAAAGGATGATATAATTTTTTTGATTTAATATCTTCTTTTAACTCATTTAACTTTTCTAAAATATGGTTTTTAGTGATAAAACATAATATTATAAACTCTTCACCACCATATCTATAAACTTCTCCATTAAGAACTTCTGCATGTTTTTTTAATTTATTAGCTAAATAAATAAGAGCTTTATCCCCTGCTTCATGTCCAAAATTATCATTTATACCTTTAAATCTATCAGCATCAATAAATATTGCACTTAAAAAAGAAGAATTACTTTGTCTTGAAAAAACTTTTAAATCATCTTCCATTTTTCGTCTATTATAAACCTTAGTTAAATGGTCTCTATTCATCTGATCTTTTAAAAGTTCTTTTTCTCTTAATAGTTCTTCAATTAGATTATCTTTATAATTTTCTTCTAGGTTTGTATTTTTTTGTTCTATGATTTTTCCTAAAGAAAACTCAAAACAATCTTTTGAAGAAGAATAATCTATTTTTTTACACTCAATTACAAGTAAAGGTGAATCTTTTCCTAAGCCATTTGTAATTGTTAAATTATCAAATTGTTTTATTGAGTATTCAATATTATCATTTACAATTTTAGGTTCAAGAAGTATTTTTTTCCAATATTTATTATTTTCTTTACTAAGAACTAGTATTTTTTTTAATAAAATATCTTCAAACAACTCTTTTGAAACTGAAATCTTTTGCATCTTATATAATTTCCTAAAATAATCTAATAAAACTATATCAAGTAATAACTTAGCTATATATTTGGAATATGTTCAAAAATATATTATAATAAGTTTTTCTTATAGTATATTCATAAGTATTTAATATAATATATTGTATTATCTAAAAAATTTATTTAAGGACTTATAATGACTTTAAGAGAAAAATTTTCTCCCATGTGTTTTTTATCAGCATTAGGTGCTGGTGGTTTATCAGTATCATTTTTTATGTATTTAATGTTTTTAGTACCTCACGAAGGTGCTCCAATGGCAACTTTTGATTTTATATACCCTCAACTATTAAAAGGAAACTGGCTATCTTTTGTATCTGCTTTCTCTCTTGTAATGATTATAGCTTTTGCATTTTTACATTTTAAACTTTTAATTTGGAATACAAAACAATTTAATATGTATAAAAAATCAGATATTTATAAAGAATTAAAAAATTCTAATGCAGAAATTACTTTAATGACAATACCACTTACATTTACAATGACAATAAATGTATGTTTTGTTTTAGGAGCTGTTTTTGTTCCAGGCCTTTGGGGAATTGTTGAATATTTATTTCCATTTGCATTAATTGGATTCATAATAACAGGATTCTTTGGATTAAAAATATTCTTTAATTACTTTTCTAGAATTATTATAAATGGTGATTTTGATTTTACAAAAAACAATAATCTTTCACAAATGATTTCTATTTTTGCCTTTGCAATGATTGCTGTTGGTTTCGCAGCACCTGGAGCTATGAGCCACAATATTGAAATAAATGCAATTGGTATATTTGGTGCACTATTCTTCACTGCTTTATCACTTTTATTACTTGTAATTAAACTTACAATCGGTTTTAAAAATATGTTTGAACATGGTATTTCAGCTGAAGCATCACCATCATTATGGATTATAATTCCTATTTTAACACTTTTAGGAATTACAGCAGTAAGAGTATCTTTTGGTTTTGATCATCATTTTAATTCAGCTGTTGATAAATCTTCATTATTTACCCTTACTTCAATTATTGTTTCTTTACAAATTATATTCGGTGTACTAGGTTATAAAATTATGAATCAATTAGGATATTTTGAAAAATTTGTTGATGGAAAAGAAAGATCATCTGTATCATTTGCACTAATTTGTCCAGGTGTTGCATTTATGGTATTTGGAATGTTTTTTATAAACTTTGGACTTACTTTTAATGGTATTATTGCAAAATATTCACTTGCATATTTTATTCTTATGCTTCCTTTTATTTTTGTTCAATACAAAACAGTTATTTATTTCTTTAAATTAAAGAAAAAGTTCTTTTTTTAATAAATAGAAAAATTATAAAATGGTACAATCTCTATATTAAAAATAGAGGCTGTTACCTATGACAAAAAGCAAAAAACTTAGAAATATTCTTTTACTCTCTACACTCATATTATTTACTGCATGTTCACAAAAAGAACCTCTTGTAAAAGTAAAGAAAAATGATCTGATAAAAAGTACAAAACTTGCAAACAATAACTTTATGAATCAAAATAAAGAAAGTGATAAATATCTATCAAAATATTTTAGACCATGGAATCAAAGTAAAGCTACATACAATTTAAAAGATGCAACTTGGGGTTTTTCATACAAAAATAAAACTGTATATTTAGAAAACCATATAAAAGCAGATGAAAAATGGTTTAATAAACAAATTGATAATTCAAATTTTGAAAAATACAATACTTTACTAAAGAAAGCAATTACACTAAAAAACACTAATATTAGAGTTTTCCCAACATCATCACCAATGTTTTATAATCCAAATAAAGCAGGTGAAGGTTTTCCTTTTGATTACAACCAGAACTCTGCTATTAAAATAAATACTCCAATATTTGTTTCTCATTATTCAAAAGATAAAGCATGGGTTTATATGCAATCTAATAGTGTTGGAGGATGGATTCATATTAGAGACATAGCATTTGTTGATAAAGAATTTATCAATGAGTTTAAAACAAACAACTATAGTGTAGCAATAGAAGAAAAGTTTCCAATATATGACAATACTTTTAGAGAATATGTAAAAGTAGCTACTATTTTTCCAAAAGCAGCAAATAAATATATTATTGCAAAAAAAGATTTTGATAATAATGCAATAATCACATATATTGATATAGATCCAAATTCAGTTGAATCAATGCCTTTAGAATTTAATTCTAGTAATAGAATAAAAATTGCAAAAGCATTACTAGATGAACCTTATGGTTGGGGTGGATTATTAAACAATAGAGATTGTTCAAGTTTTACACAAGATTTTTTTGCTCCATTTGGAAAGTACCTTTCTAGAAACTCAAAAGCACAAACAAAAAATGGTAAATATCATGACATCTCAAGTTTTACAAAAAAACAAAAAAAAGAATATATAAGAAAAAATGCAATTCCTTTTTCTACATTAGTATATTTAAAAGGTCATATTATGCTTTATATTGGACAAAAACAAAATGAACCACTTGTAATGCACAATATGTGGAGTGTAAGGCTTAAGAACAAATATGGAAAGAAATATCGACATATTATTGGAAAAGCTACAATTACAACACTAGAACCAGGAAAAGAGTTAAAAGATTTTGATGAAAACAACAATATTCTTAGACAAGTTAAAGGTATTGTAATATTATAAAACTTATATAAAACACCTACAGAATAATTTCTGTTAGTAATATACTGACATATAAATCGAAAGGAATATATTATGAATGTATTACTAACAGGCTCAAATGGATATATTGGAAGAAGATTAAAACAAAAATTAATTGAAAAAGAAGATATTAATCTAAGACTTTTTGTTCGAGATAAGAAAATTCTATCTTCAAAAAAACACAAAAACATTGAAGTGGTTGAAGGTGATACTTTTGATAAAGAAAAATTAAAGATAGCACTTAAAGACATTGATATAGCTTATTATTTAGTTCACTCTTTAAATAATGAAAACTACAAAGAACTTGATAAAATTTCGGCTCAAAACTTTATTGATATTGCAAAAGAATGCGGTGTAAAAAGAGTGATTTATTTAGGTGGTCTTGGAGTTAAAAATGAGAATACAAGTGAGCATTTATTAAGTAGATTAGAAACAGGAGAAATACTTTCTTCAAGAAAAGAAGTACAAAATATATGGATTAGAGCTGGAGTTATAATAGGTTCAGGAAGTACAAGCTTTGAAATTATTAGAAATTTAACAGAAAAACTTCCAATAATGACAACTCCAAAATGGGTTGAAACAAAAGCACAGCCAATTGGTGTTGATGATGTTATTGCTTATTTATTAGAATCTTTATATATAAAAGAAAAAGAAAACCTTGTAGTTGATATTGGAAGTGAACAATTAACTTACAAAGAAATGATGCTTCAATCAGCTAAGGCTTTGGGGCTTAAAAGAGTGATAATTCCTCTTCCTTTTTTAACAATAAATATCTCATCATATTGGTTAAATCTTTTTACTCCTGTTCCATTTGGAGTTGCAAAAGCACTAATTGAAGGTTTAAAATCAGAAGTAATAATTCAAAATGACAATGCAAAAAAATATTATCCAAATATAATACCAACAAAATTTATAGATGCAGTAAAACAAGCAGTTGTAGTAATACAACAGAATCAAGTAATTTCTAGATGGAGTGATAACCTTGGAAAAGATTGGAATAAAGATCATTCAAAAGAAATAGCAGATGCAATATTTTTAGATAGAAAAGAATTTGATATTAGTAATATTCCAAAAGAAAAAGTATATGCAAGTTTTATTAGTATTGGTGGGAAAAATGGTTGGTTTGAATTTGATTTTCTTTGGGAAATTCGAGGCTTTATTGATAAAATGATTGGTGGAGTTGGACTAAAAAGAGGAAGAAGAGACCAATATAATCTTAGAATTGGAGATAGCTTAGATTTTTGGAAAGTAGTTGATATCAAAAAAAATGAAAGATTACTTTTATTTGCTCAAATGAAACTACCAGGAAGAGCATGGTTAGAGTTTAAAATCAAAGATAATAAACTAATCCAAACAGCTTATTATTATCCAAAAGGACTTTTTGGAAGAATATATTGGTATTCACTTGTACCTATTCATTATTTTGTATTTAAAAATATGATAAGTAATATTGTTAAAAAAGCTAAGAGTTCATAAATAAATATTCAAATATCTATTTAGTGAAGTAAACCATATTTGAAGATACATCGGTTTTAATAAAGTACCAAGTCTCCTCTCTTAAAATCAATTCTTGGCAAACTAATAAACCAACAAATTGACCTGAATAACAATCATCTTGAGAACAAGCTTTAGTATAAGCTTCTTCCCAAATAGTATTGCGCCAAATATTTCTTGGAAAGATACTTCTTACAACAAGCTTTGAATTACTCTTTAGTTTTTCATCAATAACTTTATTGATTTCTTCAATCATTATTTCATATGAAGATTTAGACAATCTAAGTTTACAAATTTCAAAATAGTTTTTATGCCAAACTTCATCTATAATATTTTCATTAATATTCTTTAACATCATTACTACTTTTTGTATATTATATTAAAGTATAATCTTTTTATATTCATAAATAAGTATACTATATATACTTTATTCAGATTTTCTCAAATAAATAATTCTATAAATCATTGGTACAAAATAAAGATTTAAAATTGTAGCCCATAATATTCCAAAACCTAAAGATACAGCCATTGGTTGTAAAATCAAGGCTTGTCCAGAAGAGAAGAAAATAAGTGTAGAAAGTCCTAATATTGTAGTAACTGATGTTAGTAATATTGGTCTTAATCTCATTTTTGCTAACTCTACCATTTCAGCTAAATTTTTTGCTTTTTTAATAAAGTCCATCATAATAATTCCATCATTTACTATAACACCTGCAAGTCCTACTATTCCAATTAAACTTGGCATTGAAACATTTATTCCCATTACAACATGACCTATTAAAACACCTAAAACAGATAATGGAATTGTACTTAAAATAATTAGAGGTTTTACAATAGAATCAAACATCCAAACAAGTGCCATAAAAATAAGAATAACAGCTATTAAAGCAGCCTGCCCCATTTCTCTTTGCACTTTCTCGTTTTCTTGTTGTTCACCTTTAATTTCTAAAGTAACTGTTTTTCTAAGCTCATCAATATCACTTTGAATTGTTTTAAATACTTCTGCTGATGTAACTTTGTTTAAAGAAGCTGTTACGCTTATGATTTGTTCATTATTTTCTTTAAATATCTGAGAATATGCAGGTACTTTTATAAAATCTACAACTTCACTTAAAAGAACTTTTTGACCACTTGAAGTAGTAATTTCAAAAGTATCTAAACTATTTAAAATATCCTTTGATTTACTCTCAAAAATTATATCAACAATACCTTGATTATCAAACATTTTTGAGTAAGTTCCTTTAAAATAAAAAGGTCTTAATTCATTTAATATAGTCTCTTCACTAATTCCAATATTATTTCCATAAGAGTTTACTTTAAACTTTAATTCATAATTTCCTGTTAGTGCATCATCAGCTATATTTGAAACTCCATTTGTTTTAGAAAAAGAATCTTTTAATTTTTTAACAGCAAGTGCTACTTTTTCTTTTTCTCCTGAAACTGCTATTTCAATATCATTTTTAACAATTCCAGCTTGAGGAACAAATACTTTTAATTCATCATACGTTCCAGAACTAATATCAGCATTTAAAATCTCTTTTAACTGCTCTTCCATATCCTGAGCTGCAATATTTCTAATCATATTAGTATT
This sequence comes from Arcobacter peruensis, assembly GCF_003711085.1. Classification (NCBI taxonomy): domain Bacteria; kingdom Pseudomonadati; phylum Campylobacterota; class Epsilonproteobacteria; order Campylobacterales; family Arcobacteraceae; genus Arcobacter; species Arcobacter peruensis. The sequence goes on along the minus strand of NZ_CP032363.1, from coordinate 357,527 downwards.
GTCATATTTTGGCGAAAGATAAGGGTTTACAAACTCTTCAAAAATATTTGTAGGTGCTCTTTCATGTAAGTTTACAAATATATGAAAATAAAACTCTTCATAATGAGGTTGATTTTTACCATCAAGTTTCATTCCCGTAACTGAAGATACTGAACTTACTACATTTTTAAAATCAACTGAGTTTAATATCTTCTTTTCAATATCAAATACAAGTTGTTCTGTTTGTTCAATTTTTTTACCAACTCCAACAGAACCTGTTATATATATTTGAGTTGAATCAAAAGAAGGCATAAACTCAAACTTTTGAGTTTTGAATATAATTACAGATGAACCGATAATTGTAGCTATCATAATGATTATTGCAATATATTTCCATTTTAATAAAAACTCTAAAATATTTCCATATAGCTTATAATTAAAATCCCAAACCTTATGAGATTTTCTTTCACCTTTACTTACTTTTAGTATTTCTTGTGCATGTAGAGGTAAAAAGAAAAATGCTTCTACAAGTGAACTTATAAGAAGTATTGTAATCATTACAGGAAGTATTTGCATAAACTTCCCTACTTCTCCTGTCATTAGTAATATTGGTAAAAAAGCAAATATTGTTGTTGCTGTTGCTGTTAAAACAGCAGGAAACATCTCTAAGGCTCCATCACGTGCTGCTGCAAATTTATCTTTTCCCATTTCAAGATGTCTATAGATATTTTCACCTACAACAATAGCTTCATCAACAAGCATTCCTAAAGCAATTAAAGCTCCAAGCAAAGAAAGCATATTTAAACTATATCCCATATAATCAGCACCAATTAAACCAATCATAAAGGAAGTTGGAATTCCAATTGCTATTACAATAGCAATTCTTACATTTATAAATATAAATAGTGCAATAAATAGTAAAATTAAACCAAATAAAATATTTGAAACAACAGTATTAAGTCTATTTTTAATCCAAATAGAAGTATCAATATAAGTATCAAACTCTAAATTCTCATACTTTTTATCAAAATCTTTTGCAATTTCTTTGATTTGTTTTACAAGTTCAATTGCATCACCTTCTACGCCTTTATTTATTCCTACTGCAATATTTGTTTTTGCATTAAAATGAGAGATATCAGCTACATCACCTAGTGTATATTTAACATTTGCTATATCTTTTAAATAAAGAGAAGTTCCGTTTATTCGTATTAAAGTATTTTTTATTTTTTCAATATCTTTTTCACCATTATATGTAGATAAATAATAGTGCGTTGAAGAGTCTTTAATAGAACCAATTGGAAAAATAGAGCTTAAAGATTGAACTGCGTTTATAACACTTAATTTATTTAAACCATATGCATCAATTTTTTCATCATTAAAAGTTATTAGAAGCTCTTTATCACTTTTTCCAAAAACTGAAACTTGTGATAAATCTTTTAATTGCATAACTTTTGATTTTACATCTGTAGCAACTTCAATCAAATACTCTTTTGAAACATCTTGTTTTGATGAAACTGAAATATTTATCAAAGGAAAAGCGTGTTCAAGTGTTTTAACAGTTGGTTCATCCATATCAGAAGGTAAGTTTGTTTTAATTTTTGTAACAATATCTTTTACATCATCAACAACTTCATTTGCTTTATAACCGTCTTTTAAATCAACTTTGATATTAAAACTTCCATTTTTAATAGTAGAAGAAATAGTATCAGCAGAACTTAAACCTAAAAGTTCATCTTCAATATCTGAAACTGCAATTTTATCAAGTAATTCTGAACTTGCACCCGTGTAATAACCACTAATAGAAACAGCATCTAAAGCAGATGGTGGAAAAATTTCTTTTGGTATTTTAAAATAAGAAAAAAAAGCAAGCAATAAAATAAAAAGAAGAAACATATGATTTAAAATAGGTTTCTTTAATGCAAACTCTATAATGCTTTTTATCATTTCTCATCTTTTAAAGGATTAAATAATAGTGAATCAATAATTTGATTTTTAAATTTCATATCTTCTAATTGTTGTGCTAAGAATTTATTTTCTTCTTGTAGTGAAATATAGTGAGCATATAATTTATTGATATCTTTACTAATATAATAAATATTGTTTCTAAAATATATTTTTGGAAAATACAAAATAACAGCAATAAAAAGTATTGAAAATACAATTACTAAAGAATTAACAGCATTTAATTTAATCAAATTTAAAAATCCTTAATTTAGAACTTCTACTTCTAGGGTTCTTTTTTATCTCTTCTTTTGTAGGAATAATTGGTTTTTTTGTAAGTATTTTTCCTAAAGCATGATTATTACCACATTCACATCTAAAAGCTTCAGGAGGACAAATACAAGACTTTGTCCATTTTTTAAAGTATTGCTTTACAATTCTATCTTCTAATGAATGAAATGAAATAATTGCAACAATACAATTTTCTAATTTTGCATCTGCCAAAGAATCAAATAATCTTTTTAAAACTCCAAGCTCATCATTTACTTCAATTCTAATACCTTGAAAAGGAAGAGTTGCTGGATGTATTTTACCTTTTGACATTTTTTGTGATAGTAATTGTGCTATTTGTTTTGCGGAAGTAAAAGGTCTATTATTAACTATTAAAGATGCAACTTTTTTATATTCTCGCACTTCTCCATACTCTTTAAACACTCTTTCAAGTTCACTTTGAGAATATGTATTTACAACTACAGAAGCATCTAAACTTTGATTTTGATTCATTCTCATATCTAAAGTTTCACTTTCAAAACCAAAACCACGCTCTAGTTTATCAAGTTGTAAAGAAGAAACTCCAATATCAGCTAAAACACCTCTAATATCAAAATCTTTAAAGTTATCAAGAACATGTTCAAAATTCCCTTTATTAAAAGTAACTCTTGACGAAAAAGCCTCTAATCTTTTTGCACAAAAAGCTAAAGCTTCATCATCTTGATCATTACATATTAACTTAACATTTTCATTTTGTTCTAATAATCCATTAGTGTGACCACCAAAACCAGTGGTACAATCAATGATATATCCTTCATTAATACTAGAAAAAGCTTCAAGTGTTTCATTATATAGTACGGGAACATGTGGTATTTGCATTCAAATAGTCCTTATTAAAATTAGTATATAATACCCAAAAATATATTTAAGGCTTTTTAAAATGGTAGATAAGGCTACAGTAAAACAATTAAGTGATTTATCTCTTACAATGTTTAGAAAAAACTTCTTTGGAATTTATCATGGAGCAATCTCTGCAAAACTAGATCAAGAGAACTTTGTAATTAATACAAATGATGCAATTTTTGATGAAATGACATCAAGTTCATTTTGTACACTAAATATCAATAAACAAGATTATAGATGGAAAATTGCAAGTATAGAATCACATATTCATGCAACAATATATACAAATATTCATGAAGCAAAATATATAGCCTTTGGAATGCCTATTTATACTACAGCATATACCTTTGAACATGATTCTATAGTTTTCGAAGATTATTTTGGAAAAACAACTTTTGGAGAAATTCCAATTTATGACCCAGGGGAATGTGAAAATTGGTATAGCAGAAACGCTTTAGAAATCACTAGATACTTAAAAGAATCAAAAAACAATGTAATGGTAATCAAAGGTGTTGGTGCTTATGTTTATGATAGAGACATAAATGAACTTGTAAAAAAAATAGCAATTTTAGAAAACTCTTGCAGATTACTTAGTATAAAAACATCATTTTGCTAATAAAATTTATTAAATCATTATTTTTTACATTATTTTTCAATATAAACCCCCAATTTTAGCTATTTTAAAGCTTAGATAGTATAAAGTTTATCAAATTTATTTTAATTAAGGAGTTCATCCATGAACAAAGCTGAATTTATTGACGCAATAGCTGCAAAAGCTGGTTTATCTAAAAAAGACGCAAAAGGTGCAGTTGATTCTGTATTAGAAACAATTACTGAAACATTAGTAAAAAGAGAATCTGTAAGTTTCATTGGTTTTGGTACATTTACTACTGCTGATAGAGCTGCAAGAACTGCTAAAGTTCCAGGAACTGATAAAACAGTTGACGTACCAGCTACTACTGTTGGAAAATTCAAAGTTGGAAAAGCTTTAAAAGAAGCAATTGCTAAAAAATAATTTATTAACTTAAATTAACCAACTTAAAAAAGGATCTACTTTATGTAGATCCTTTTTTTTTAACTCTATTTGTTGCTACTGCTTCATAAGGATTTTCGGGCCAGTAGTGTTTTTTATACTTTCCTCTTAACTCTTTTCGAACTTCTGTATAAGAATTTTTCCAAAAACTTTCTAAATCATATGTTATTTGAATAGGTCTTTGTGCTGGTGATAATAAATGTATTTGAAGAAATACAGAATTATTTAATATCATTGGTGTTTTCTTTAATCCAAAAACTTCTTGTATCTTTACTTTTAAAATAGGCGTTTTAATATCACTATAATCTATTTTGATATTAGAGCCACTTGGAACTTTTAATGTATTTGGAAGTAATTTTTCTAAAGTTTGTAAATCATCCCATAAAAGCATTGATTGTAAATAAGAATAAGTATCAATACTTTTTAAATCTTTTAATGAATTTATATTTTGTAAAAAAGGTTCTAAGCTATTAATATTTTTTAGTAAACCTTCTTTTGTAAAATCAGGTAAGTTTAAATTTATAGTATTAACATCTTCACTTTTAATATGATGATTAAAAAAACAAACTTTTGATATTAAATCTTGGGCTTTTTTATTCCAAGATAACAAAGCTAAGCCTTCTTTCTTAATTAACTGTATTAACAATCTTGGATATTTTTCTTTTTTAAACTCAGTATTAGCATTTGAAAAGAGTTCAAGCTTTAAAAAGTATGTAGATGTTTTAATATCTAAACTATTTTTTTCTTTCTTATATATCACTTCATCTTTTTGTTTTAAAAAAGAAGAAAAATATTTTTTAATATCATCTAAGTTAATAGGACAGGCATGAAGTATATGTGAGTTTTTTTCTTTTGCATTTATGTTTGGTAAAACTAAATATTCACTATTAAAAAGAGTATCTTTACTGTTTAATATTGCACCCTTTTCATTACTTAATTTATATTTATTATCATTTTTAGCTCTTAGTTTTGCAAGTCTATTAGGATATGCAAATAAAAGTAATACACCTAGAATATTTTCTTCAAGGTATTCATTCTTATCTTTGAGAATTGTTATAATTTTTGTAAGTTTTTTATAAATAAACTCTGCTTGTTTTAATACCTGTTTTGCTCTAAATTCATTAATATTAAAAGAATTAAATCTTTTTTGCTTTAAAGCTATATATCTTTCATATAAATTGCAAGAGCTAAAAGTATCTTTAAAAATATCATTTTCTAAAAGCATTGATGTAATTAAACAAGCTTGCTTTGCATAGCCTAATTCATTTGCTTTTAGTATCATATTTGCAAATCTAGGATGAATTCCTAAAGATAAACACTGCTTACCCTCTTTTGTAATATTACCTTTATTATCTAACATATTTAAATTTAGTAGTAAGTTTTTTGAGGAATCAATAATTTCTAAACTTGGGTAATCTAAAAGTTTTAATTCATTTAAATCTTCAACTCCCCATAAAGCAACTTCAAGTAAAAAAGATGATAAATCCGCTCTTAAAATCTCAGGTTTTGATATTTGTTCTAAAATTCTATTTTTATGCCAAAGCTTATAACATTTTCCACTACTTAATCTTCCAGCTCGTCCTGCTCTTTGTATCGAAGCTTCTTTTGAAATAAAACAATATTCTAAATGATTCATATCATTAGAAGAATTAAATCTTGTTTGTTTTTGTAAACCTGAATCAATTACTACTTTAATTCCTTCAATTGTAAGTGAGGTTTGTGCTATATTTGTTGAAAGAATTACTTTTCTATTTTCACTTTTCCCAATAGCCTTTTCTTGATCTTTTTGAGTTAAACTTGAATGTAAAGGAAGTATATTAATTTCCTTATTTGATACTTTTAACTTTAATTTTTCTTCTAAATATTTAATCTCTTTTAAACCAGGAAGAAAAACTAAAATATCACCTTCATCTTTGTTTATAGAAGATAAAATAGTTTTTAATAAAATGTCATTTAAAGTTTCAAGTGTTGGATGTTTAATATCTTGATTTAAATAAACATCTTCAATATCATACATTCTTCCTTCACTTTTTATTACTTCTGCATTTTCTAATAAACTTGATATTTCTTTAGTATTTAGAGTTGCTGACATTAAAAGAATCTTTAAATCATCTCTTAATAATTCTTGAGACTGTAAAGATAAAGCTAAGGATAAATCACTATGAATACTTCTTTCATGAAACTCATCAAATATAATCAATGCAATATCTTCTAAAGCTTGGTCATTTTGTAACTTTCTTGTTAATATTCCTTCAGTTACTACTAATATTTTTGTATCTTTTGAAAAGCAAGAATCCATTTTAACTTGGTACCCTACTCTTTGCCCTATTTCTTCACCAAGTAATCTTGCCATTTGCAAAGCAACATTTTTTGCAGCCATTCTTCGAGGTTCAAGCATAATAATCATTCGATGCTTTAACCAGTTTTCTTCTAAAAGTGATATTGGTACTATTGTACTTTTACCTGCACCTGCACTTGCTTGAAGAACTACTCTTTTTTTGTTTTCTAAACTTTTTTTTAGTGTTGGAATTATTTCATGTATAGGGAGTTGTTTCATATTATTTTTTATCATCAATCCATAATATTCTAGCTACATCAATTAAATTTTTTGAAATACTGTGAGTATAAGTGGAATCATTAATCAAAGATGTTGCCATTGTACTTGTTATTTGATTTTTTCTAATTAATGTATCAATTTTTTCATTGTGTAAATCACCTAACTGCATTATTTCATACTCTAAAATCTCTAAGTTTTTTAAAGCTTTTACATCATCTTTATCATTTTTTAAATCATTTATTGTATTTATAGTCTTAGCTATATTAGTTCTTAAATAATTGTATTCTTCTTTTATAAAGCTATTATCTGATTTTAAATAAAAGATTATATTTTTATGAAGATCTCTAATATTCTTGATTGCTTCAACTATGTCTTTTGAAGCTAATTTGTAAGAGTATATTTTATTTTTATAATCATTATCCATATTTTCTTGAGCAAGAACAGAAAAATGTATTATTTCTCCATATAAAGATTTTATCTTGCTTGAATAAAACTCATTAATATCAATATTTATTTGTGCATTTGAATTTTTAACAACTAAAGAAATATCATGGCTTCCTAAATAGTTGTGTCTGTGTAAATATAAAGCATGAGAAATCACTTCAACTGAGTTTTCGTATAAATGTATAGTTTCATTTTTTATAGCTTCTATTGCAGCATCAGGAACTGAAATTACAATATCATCAAGAAATTTTGCTTTTAATTTTGATGTTTTTTCATCTTTAAATAGTGTTGCTAAAAAACTTTCTAATTTATAGGTAAAAGGAGATACAAGTAAAACTCCAATAATATTAAAAATAGTATGAAATAATGCTAATTTCATTGCATAGTTATCTTCTGAAATTCCTATTTTAGAAGCAAGTACAGACACTAAATCTGCTAGTTGATATAAAAAAACAATTGCTATTATTGCAGTTGTGATATTAAAAATAAAATGTGCAACTGCTAATCTTTTACCATTAGCATTTGATGAAATTGCAGCTACAACAGCAGTAACTGTTGTACCTATATTAGCTCCAATTGCTAATTCTAAAGCATTTATATATAAAATTTGATTAGTCATTAAAGCAGTGATAATTAATGCCATTGTTGCAGCACTTGATTGAATAACTACAGTTGCAAGTAATCCAATTAGAATATAAATTAATATTCCTAAATTGCCTTCCATTGCAAATTGAGATAAGTCAATACCATTTTTTAAAGTATCAAAACCTTCTTTCATATAAGAAATACCTAAAAAGACAAATCCTAAACCTAAAAGAACATTACCTAAACCTTTATAACTTTTATTGTCAGAGAATCTAAAAATTACTCCAAAAATAATCATAGGAAAAGCAAAGGCAGCTATTTTAATTTCCATTCCAAAACTTGAAACTATCCAAGCAGTTGTAGTTGAACCTATATTTGAGCCAAAGATAACTCCAATAGCACCACTTAAAGATATTAACCCTGCACTTAAAAAAGATATTATTACAACTGAGATCAATGAAGAACTTTGAACAATTGAAGTAGATAAAAAGCCTGTAAATATAGCTTTTGGAATATTATTAGTAGTTTTAGATAAAACTTTTTCTAAAATACCACCACTAAAAAGTTTGAAACCATCTTCCATAAAAGTCATACCAATTAAAAAAATTGCGATTCCAGTGATTATAACTTTTGCATCATCATCAACTAAAAGTAAATAAGCTAATGCAATTAAAATTAATGGATAGATGATTTTTCTCAAGATAAAAATTCCTTTTATGAAATAATACCAAATATTTAGATATAATCGCAAAATATATAAAACAAAAGGAATTGTTATCGAAACATTTACTTCAATGGGCATAAATTCTCTATTAATTGACGCATTAAAAGATTTAGAGTTTGAAAAAGCTACGGAAATACAAGAAAAGTCTATACCAATAGCGCTTAAAAAGAAAGACATATTAGCAGCCGCACAAAGTGGTACAGGAAAAACTGCTGCATTTTTATTACCAATTTTAAATGAAATTCATGAAAATCAAGAAGGTCTTAAAGATAAAACATTAAGAGCTTTAATAATTGTACCAACAAGAGAACTTGCTAATCAAATATCAAAAGTTATTGAAGAGTTTTCAAAATACATAAGAATAGAAAAAGCTGTTGTTTATGGTGGAGTTTCATCTACAGACCAAGCTAAAAAAATAGCACGTGGTTTAGATATTTTAGTTGCAACTCCTGGAAGATTACAAGAACATATCAGAAATAAAACAGTTGATTTATCTTCAGTTACAACTTTAGTTGTAGACGAAGTTGATACTATGCTTGATATGGGATTTTTAAATGATATAGAAGTAATTTTTCAAGAAGCAAATCAAAGCAGACAGATTTTAATGTACTCTGCAACAATGACTCAAAATGTTAAAAAACTTGCAAAAGAGTTTTTAAAAGACCCCGTTGTTATAGAAATTTCTTCACAAAGATCAAGTGTTAAAAAAATTGTTCAAAGAGTTATAGAAGTAGACCCAGACCAAAAAGCTGCACTACTTTCTTATATTATTGGTTCAGAGAACTATTCACAAGTTTTAGTTTTTGTAAATACGAAAAAAGAAGCAGATGGCCTAGTTGAACACTTAAATCTTGATGGTTTACCAGCTTCTTGTATTCATGGAGATATAAGACAAACTGCACGTGCAAAAGCTTTAAGAAAATTTAGATCCGGAGATAATAGAGTTTTAGTTGCAACTGATATTGCAGCACGTGGTATTGATATTCAAATGCTTCCACTTGTAGTTAACTTTGAACTTCCAGAAGGTGTTAGTGATTATACACACAGAATTGGAAGAACAGGCCGTGCTGGTCAATCTGGTTTTGCTATTACACTTTTAAGTGTAAAAGATTATAAAATGATGAAAGAGATTGAAAAAGAGTTAATTCTTGATTTAGGAAGAGAAGAAGTAGAAGGTTTTGAACCAACAGAAAAAAAACCAAGAATATTTGTTCATAAAAGAAGACCTCTTTCACAGAAAAAAGGTTTAAAAGACAAATATGGAAAACCAAAACAAACAAGCAAAACAAATAAAAAACCTAATCAAAAAGCATCTAAAAAAACAACAAAAAGAGATGCTAATAGAAACTTTAGAAAATAAGATATCATAAGATATCTTATTTAGTTTTCTTTATATAATATTCATTCTTTTTAATATCTCATAAGTTTTCGAAACATCATAAGTAGCACTATGATATTTAACATCATCAAAATCTATTTTATAAAAATTACAAGTTTCATCAAGTTTCGGATTTTTGATATTTCCATTTTTATTTAAAGCTTTTACTATTTTTTTATTCTCTTTCATTGTACAAAAATGATTTTCAAACTTTACCATTCTATCAAGATGTCTTAATTCAAAAGAAATATTATGTGCAACTAAAGTATTTGCATCTTCACAAAACTCTATAAAATCTAAATCTTCAGTAAAATAAGAAGAATAAGTCATATCTTTTCTATGCTCTAATATAAGCTCTGGTGTTAACTTATGTACTTCATATGAGTATGGATTAACACTATATCTTGAAAGATAATATCTATGAAACTTATCAACTAACTCATATTTATCATTTACTTTTTTTAATTTAACAGCTGCTACTTCTATTACATCCCCAATATTTTGTGAATTTGTTTCAAAATCTAAAATTATCATTTTTTTATTTCTTCTCTTTTTTTATATATCATTTTTTGTATTTTCTTATATTCAATTTTATTAATAGAATCTATTTCATCTATTAGGTTCTCATATTTTTTATAAAGTAGCCATATATTTTGTGCATGTTCATACCTTTGCATTTTTATTAGTTCAAAATATGCAAAAGCATTTACAAAAGCTTTTAGTATAAAAGATTCATTTCTTGTTTTTTTATCATTTTTATACTTTCTCCATAACTCTTCTGTTTTATCATGAACATTTATAAAATAATTTTTTTCTAATAAAACGATAAGTTCTTTTAGTTCCATTTTAATATTCATAAACAACCTATATATTGTAGTTGTGTAATTATATCAAAGTAAATTTAAACTTTATAAATAATTTATCTTTTATCTAAAAACAAGTAGTTGTTTTATTTAATAATATTTTAATATTACTAGTTATACAATATGTAAAGGTTATTAAAAGGAGTCATTATGCAAATTGGAAATAACTCGCAAATAAGCCAAGATATATACTCAAGTGCAAATCAGTCTTTAAATAAAATTGCAACAGGTGTTACACTTAATCAAGCAAGCAATGATGCTTCAAGTTTAGCAATATCAAATAACTTACAAGCACAAGCTAGTGGTTACACTCAAGCAATTGAAAATTCTAATTCAGCAATTGCCCTAACACAAATAGCAGATGGTGCTATTAGTGAACAATCTAAAATTTTAGATAATGTAAAAGAAAAGCTTTTACAAGCATCAACTGATACAACTAGCCAAGATGGAAGAGATGCGCTTTTAAATGATATTAAAGGACTATTAGAACAGTTTGATAATATTGCAAGCAGTACAAATTACAATGATACTAATTTACTTCAAAATACTAGTAGCGATAATTCTGCTACAAATAGTTTACAATTCCAAGCAGGTGAAGAAAGTAGTGATTTAATTGAAACATCAAGTGTACAATCAAATACTGAAGGTCTTTCTTTATCAGCACTTGTAAATCAAGATGCTTCAAGTTTTTCAAGTTCGGATGCTAGAGGTTTTTTAGATGATGTAGATAATGCTATAAGTTCTTTAAGTGACATTAGAAGTGAATTTGGTTCTGTTCAAAATCAATTAGAAAGTTCAACAACAAATCTTTTATCACAAAGAACTGAGACTTTAGGTGCAAATGCTCTTTATGATACAGATTTTGCCAAAGAATCAGCTAACTTTTCAAAACAAAATGTGTTAGCACAAATTGGAGCTTTTGCAAGTACTCAAGCTAACAATATTAATCAACAAACAGTTGGAAGACTATTAACTTAAAAGTTAATAGTTTCCGTAATTCTAATTCTATTTTTTCTATGCTTTGAGAATTTATAGAACTCTTTATTGTTATAAACAAAATAGTTTTTATATCCTACTAAAATTCTTTGTTTTCTTTTATTGTAATGTCTTTTATTTCTGTTATCATACTCACTATGTCTTACATAATCTGCATTTTGTGAATATGAATTGCTCTCATATCTAGTATTATTAGCAACAGCAGCACCTAATAAACCACCTACAATTTTAGCAGCTGTTTTACCATTTCCTCGCCCAATTTGGTTTCCAATAATAACACCAATAGTTCCACCTACAATCGTATCTAAACCTATTGAATTGTTATTAGAATAGTTGCTGTTATAATTACTTCTATAGTGATTGTTTTTATAAGAATCATTATATCTCTTCTCATATCTGTCATTATGTCTATATTCATATACAGCTTCACTATGAGTTACATAAGCATGCGTATGACTTGTATGTTGCTTAGAAAAAGCAAAACTTACACACATTAAAATTGATAATAAAATTTTATTCATTTGAAATCCTTTTAAATTATTTATAAAAGAATTATATTTTCAAATAGTGAACTTATTGTGAAAGGTTTTTATTTTAATTTACCAAATACTTTATACTTTTCCCAGTAGATATCTAAAGCTTCATATAACTTTTTATCACTAAGTTTAGTTTTCTTTTTAATTCCAAATCTTTTTATAAAAGCATCAGGCATTATAGTCATATCTTTATTTGGTTTTTTTAAATACCTAAACATTGATTCTTTTACACTATTTTCACTACTGTACTTTAATAAGTACCTATAAAAATATTTATCAATTGAAACAGGAAGTTTATTATGACATTTAATACAGTTTGATTCATATATATTTTTACTAGTTTTTTCTGCATTTAAAAATGATATTAAAAGAATTAGTGTTAGTATTATTTTTGCCATTTTACCTCTATTTTTGTTCCAACATTTAGCTTTGATTTTACATCTAGTTTTAAGTTATACTCTTTTGCAATTAAAGATACAATATTAAGCCCTATTCCAAAACCTCCAACACTATTATCAAAACGTGAGTATCTTTCAAAAAGATTACTTAAATTTTCATCACTCATACCTTTTCCTGTATCTTCAATACTTAAATACCCTTCTTTTAAACAAATACTTATTGTTCCTGAAATTTTATTATATTTAATAGCATTAGAAATTAAATTATCTATTAACTTTGAAATCTTTTTTATATCACTATACAAATATATTTCATCTTTAATATCAAGCTCAAAGTTTATTTTTTTAATGCTTGCTAAACTTTTAAAATACTCTACTCTTTGCTTTATTATATGTGATAAATTTAAGTGTTCATTTTGAGATATTATCTTATTGTTTAAAGTAAGAAATGTTAAATCTTCATAAATATTTGAAATTGTTTTAGCCCCAATATCAATACGATTAATTTTTCTTGCTAGTTTCTCATCTAAAAGATTTTTATCAATCATTTCTATATTTGTAATAATTGCAGAAATTGGTGTATTTAATTCATGAGTAGTATCTTTAATAAATCTATCTAATAAATGTAGGGCATCACGCATTGGTTTTAAAAATAGTTTTGATATAAAATATCCAATAATAATCATAAAAATAAATGCTATTAGAGAATATATAATTATCTCATTTTTAACTTTTACAAACCAAATATTATCATCAGGAATTTCAATAACTATATACTTTGTTCCTAAATAATAAGATTCAGGTTCTTCAATAAAATGTATCATATTATCGGACGTATAAGCTACTTCATCAAATTTTATATCTTTAGATTCTAAAGTTGAAAAAATTTGTTTTTTATCACTATCAAAAATTGCCGAGTTATATTTATCAGCTCGAGGATAGTATTTATATTTATCAAAATTTACATGTAAATCTTTTAAAGAAAATATAAATTCATTTGAATATTCTTGAAGTACTTGACGTTTTTCTTGTAGCATTAAATCTTTTTGAAACTTGTAATAAATAAAAGAAAAACCTCCTAATATTACAAGAACTAAAAAAGAGTATAAAAGACTAAAGCCTAAAAGGGTTCTAGTCTCACTCTTGGTTAAATCGATATCCAAGCTTTTTAAGACTAACAATTCTTTCTTTTCCTAATACTTTTCTAAGATTTTTAATATATGTTCTTAAAGAGTTATCACTATACTCTTCATCATATTCCCAAACATAATCATAAATTCTATCATGAACTAAAAGTTCATTTGGATTTTGTAAAAAGAACTTTAAAAGTTTTAATTCTTTAAAGTTTAATTTTACCACTTCACCATCACAAAGAAGCTCATTTGCAATTGAATCAAAAGTAATATTTTCACCAATTTTTATTAAATCATCTTTAGCTTGGAACTCTCTTTTAATTATTGTTTGAACTCTAATTAAAAGTTCTTTTAGTGCAAAAGGTTTTCTAATATAATCATCACAACCACTATCATAACCTTCTTCTAAAGAGTCCATTGAGTTTAGAGATGTAATATAAATAGCAGGCGTTTCATTTCCTTCTTTTCTAATTTGTTTTAATACTTCAAAGCCATTTAGTTTTGGAACATTTACATCAAGTAGTAATAAATCAAAGCTATTCTCATAAATAGAGCAAAGTGCATCTTCTCCATCATAGACAGAAGTGACTTCATAACCTTCATCTTCAAAATATTCAACTATAGTTTCATTTAAAGTTAGATCATCTTCTAATAATAATAATTTTGTCTTCATTATTTGTTTAACTTTGGCAAATTATTTTTATAATTTTGTTTTTCTTTTTCACTCATTGTAGAAGTTCTTGAATTTAGTTCTCTTACAAATTGTTTTTTATTTTTATCTTTTACATAGCCCATTATTGCGATTAATTCTTGAGTACTCATTTCAGAGTAATCAACTTTTGCAAAAACAAAGCTAGTTATAAGAAAAAATAATATTATTTTCTTTTTCATGGCTCATACTTTATTTATATTTTTTAATATTATAACATAATAACTGTGGAATAATTGTTTAAGGCCCAAGTATAGCAAAAGTAGCACATTTATATCAATAAAATAGCGTTTTCATAGCATATAAGTAATATGTATGCTTTTTTTGTTTTTTTTACTATTTTTATAGCTATTTTAATGAAATAATGAATTAAAACTCTTAGTACTTATGTATAATATATGTATGAATAAACCAAAGAGTTAGGATAACTTATGACACAATTAGGAAAAATATTCAACAAAACACCATATTTAGTAAGAGATATAGACAATACTTATAAAGATATAGTATATGTTGAGAACATTATAAATACATTAGTAAGCAAATACAAGATAAACGTAGAAAATATTGTAAATGTTTTTTCAAATAATAGAGATAACCTACTACATTTTCATATAGTAATTAAAACTAATATGCCAAAAGAAAATCTTAGTTTAAAATATGAAAACGAAGATATTGAGTTTACTTTTGAAGAGTATAAAGAATCAAAAACTAAAACAAAATATATAAACTCATTTATGTTTATTGAAACATTTAAACATTTAAATGAAAATAGTTTAGTTACAGTATTTGATGATATTATTGGATGTGATGGGAAAAAACTATTTATTTCTGTTGCAAAAGAAAACTTAAAACTATTTCAACCAAGCTCAAAGCACTATTATTATAGAAATATCCTTCTACTTAAAAAAGATGTAGTTTGTGATATTGCAAACTCTTTTAATATTGATGCAGAGGAACTTTATGTAGATTTACATCCAAATGTTATAAAGCATGTTTGTAAAGATTTAAACCTAACATACAAAAAACTTTCTTTTGAATTAGGATATAAACCAGACACTATTAATAAAGCTGCTTCAACAGGAAAAGTAAGTGACCAACTAAGCAAAGCAATTGAACTTTATTTAGAAAATTTAAGATTAAAAGAAGAACTTAAAGACTTCGATGTAATCAAACAAACTCTACAAAATGTAATGGTTTAAGGTTTTCTAAATATAATTTTACTACAATCATACGAAAAAAAGAGTTTTAATGTTTAAAAACCTACTATTACTAGCTACTGTTACTTTACTTTTTACTGCCTGTTCTGGAAAAGAAAAAGAAGAAAAGTGGCACTCATTTATTTACCCAGATAAACAAAACACTAAAAGAAATCTTAAAAGTCCTATGATTTTTAAAAGTCTACAACAATGTCAAGATGAATCTGAGAAACAATTAGAAATACTTAAAATCACTGAAGCAGGAACTTACAAATGTGGACTTAACTGTGAGTTTCACGATGGTATGAAACTTGAAGTTTGTGAAAAGATGTTAGCTGCACCTTTAAAATAAAAAGCACATTTATAATTTTAAAAAATACTTTTAAATAATTTTTTATGTTTTTTATGTTATAAATGCGTTAAAAAAACTAGGATTAAAATGAAAGAGTTAAAGTACTTAAATGTACTATATATATCAAATAATTTTATGCAAGATATTGCAATAGAATATTTAAACACAAATGCAAAAGATTTTATTTTAACACATAACTTAGAAGATGCTTTAGAGATACTAAATACAAAAAAAATAAATATTATATTTTCTGAATACAATGATAATGCATTTTTTTCTAAAATTAGAAGTACAAATAAAAAAGTTCAAATTATTATTGCTACAGATTTAATTAAAAATTCTCATTTAGTTAATGGAATAAATTTACAACTTACTAAATATTTACAAACACCTATAACAAAAGAGAATTTAATATCTACACTAAAAGATTGTATTCAATCTTATGATGCAAATAGATCAAATATACTTAAATTAGAAAACAACTATACTTATGATCATTATAATCAAGTTTTATTAAAAGATGAAGAAATAGTTTTATTATCAAAAAAAGAGAATGATTTTTTTAAATACATGACAATAAGAGTTAATAATACTGTTTCTTATGAGGAAATTGATGAAAATATATGGGAAGGTTCTATGACTCAAGATGCATTACGTTCAGTAGTAAAAGAACTAAGAAAAAAAACATATAAAGAATTAATAAAAAATATTTCAGGTATTGGATACAGATTTAATTTAAATTAAGTTATTTATAGTAAAACTTAACTTATTAAATTAAGAAAGATTACTATGAATAAACACATATCATTTAAATATATATTTAAACTTTTACTAGACAACAAAAAGCACCTAATCATAGGTCAAATAATCACTTTTATTGCTATTTTAATAAGTGTTCCTATCCCTTTAATGCTTCCTGTATTAGTTGATGAAGTATTACTTGATAAACCAGACTTTTTTGTAAATACAATTAACGATACTTTTGGCGCAGGAAATGGTTTTTATTATATTGTAATTGTAACACTTGCTGTAATAATTTTAAGATTACTATATTTTGTTTTTACAGTTGTTATTACTAAAATTTTCACTTATATTTCAAAATACGTAACATATAAATTAAGAGTAAAAGTTCTAACGCACTTAAAACTTGTAAATATGAATGAGTATGAAAGCCTAGGTTCAGGTGCAATATCTTCAAACTTAGTAACTGATATAAATACTTTAGATACTTTTATAATATCAATTGCTAGTAAATTCATAGCTTCTATATTAACCTTAATTGCAGTTGCAATTGTTATAATAGCCATTGACCCAATTTTAGGTTTAATGATTTTATTTATTCAACCTATTATTATGATTCTTTCAAAAAAAATATCAAAAAAAACTGGTGTATTAAAAAAACAAGAAAATCAAGCAATTGAAGAATTCCAAGACAATGTAGGAGAAACACTAGATTTATTTGGACAAATAAAAGCAAGTAACAAAGAAGAATACTTCTTTAATGAAGCTATCAAAAAAGCTAAAAAGATTCAAATCACATCAAATAATTTTAACTATAAAAGTGTAGCTTACGAAAGATTTTCTTTTACAATATTTTTAATGGCTTTTGAGATATTTAGATCAACTGGTTTAATTTTAGTTGAATATGATAGCTTGTCAATTGGTATGATGTTTGCAATGTTTGGATATATTTGGTTTATTATGACACCCGTTCAAGATATATTATCAATACAATACTCTTATGCAAGTGCCGATGCAGCAGTTACTAGAATCAATAAAATATTAGATTTAGATATTGAAAAAAATGGAAATGAAGAGCTTTGTGTAAAAGAAAAAGAAGTTGATATATCTATAAAAGATTTAACTTTTTCATATACAGAAGAAAAAAACATTTTACAAAATATTTCACTTAATATAAAAAGTGGGAATAAAGTTGCCTTAATAGGTGCAAGTGGAAGTGGAAAAACTACGCTTGCCCAAATTATATCTGGATTTTACTCTAAAAAAAGTGGTGATATTTTATATAACAATATTAGTATCGATAAACTAAATAGACAAAGTTTAAGAGAAAATATCTTTTTAGTTCTACAAATGCCAATACTTTTTAATAATACTTTACGATTTAATATCACAATGGGAAATGAAAATATAAGTGATGAAGAAATATTTAAAGCTCTTAAAATAGCTCAATTAGATGATGTAGTATTAAAAATGACAGAAGGTTTAGAAACAATTGTAGGACGGCATGGAATAAGATTAAGTGGTGGTCAAAGGCAAAGACTTTCAATTGCTAGAATGCTTATTGCAAACCCAAGTGTTGTTATTTTTGATGAATCTACTTCAGCACTTGATGTTCATACAGAAGCAAAGCTATTTAAAGCCCTTGAAGATGTGCTTAAGGATAAAACAGTAATTACAATTGCACATAGATTAAGTACGGTTAAAAACGCTAATATGATTTATGTTTTAGATGATGGGAAAATTGTTCAAAGAGGAAATCATAAACAATTAGAAGAAGAGGAAGGTCATTATTTAGAGTTTGTGAAAAATCAATTGATTTAAGATTTTGTAATAAGAGACTTAAAGTCTCTTATTTTCCTCTGAATTCTTTTGTACTTGTAGAATCAACTACATTTTGTGCTAAATTTGATGTATCAACTGCAATATCATTTGTTGCACTTGCAATGTTTGCATTTATTTGTGTTTGTTTATCTAAACTATTAATTGCATCACTTATTTGCTCAATTCCAGATTTTTGCTCAATCGAGGCATTTTCAACTTCTGAAATTAAAGCTAGTGTACTATTTATATTTTCATTTAAATTGTTATAACCATTTATCATTAAAGATGCAATTTCTTTACCTTGATTAGATTTAGAATTAGCATTTTCAACTAAGGCTTTTATTTCATTTGCGGCATCAGCAGATCTACTTGCAAGATTTCGTACTTCTGCAGCAACAACAGCAAAACCTTTTCCAGCTTCACCTGCAGTTGCAGCTTCAACTGCTGCGTTTAATGAAAGGATATTAGTTTGGAAAGCAATCTGATCAATTACACTAATAGCTTCGCTAATAGCGCTTACTTGAACATTTATATCATCCATTGAAGATACAGTTTTATTTGCTAATTGTTCTCCTTCATTTGCAGATACAGTTAATTCATTTGCATTTTTCGCCATTTTTGCAATATTTTGAGTACTTGAACTAATATTTCCTGTAATTTCTTCAACAGCTGCTGCTGTTTCTTCTAATCTTGCTGCTGCATCATTTGAAGCAGTATTTAATTCATCAACATTTTTTAGTAGTTGAGTTGAACCTTCTTTTAAAGTTTCACCATTGTTTTTATTTTCAATTAGCATATTTGTAATTGCTTGGCCTAAACCATTAATTCCTTCAACCATTTGTTTAGATTCACCTTCTAAACCATTAGTATCAATAACACTTAAATAGTTATAGTTTGTGTATTCATTTAATACTTTTAAAATATCATTAATAACTCTTTGTTGAGTATCTAACATTCTATTAATATTTTTAGCTAATATTCTAACTTGTGGATTTGCAGCAACAGAATTTACTCTACATCCATAATAACCTTTTTCCATCTTATCAAGTGTAATAGTAGCTTCTCCAACACAAAGTAAATCTTTTTCTAAAGATCCGTTAATAGTATCAATATTTAGATTTACCATTTTGGCTAAATCCCCAAGAGGACCTTTTGTCTCTAATTCAATATTTTCTATTTCATTTATCTCTTTATTTAAGTATTTCATAAACTGTTCTATACCATCAGTAATTGTATAGATAAAACTATTTATGTTTTTTATAAAAAACACTATAAAGAAAATAGTTAAAGATATAATTAAAATCATTAACGAAGAAAGTGAATACATTCTACTTTCTTCTTCACTAATTAATGTATTAATTTCTTTAATAATTTCATTTGAAATATAATCATCAATTTCTTTTAAAACATTAATCTTATTTGTAATTGTTTTAAACCAATGTCCTGAGTCAATATTAAATTGAACATCCTCTTTTCCATCACTTGAAAGTAATACCTCTCTCATTTCTTGTACATCATTAAAAACTTGACTATTCATTTTTTTTTCAGAAAAATCAATATATTTAGGACCATAAACATTAAATCCATTTAAAAATAATTCTTGTTCTTTTACTAAAGTTGAAAACCTAACAAACATTCCAGGAGCAAAACTTTTTCTTGCAAAAGTACTTGAACCAATTGCCCTTTCAATCCCAGCTCTTTCTTTTAACATTAAGAAATTATAGTAAGCATTGATATCAGTTATAACATCAGGATTATGTGCAAAAGATGATGCAATAGCTATAAAGTCAAGTAAATCTGAATTCATACTAGTATAATAAGATATTGCTTTTTTCCCTTCTATTTCTAAGCTATCAATTTTTGGTCTAATATTATTAATTACAGATAAATCTTTTAAAGCTTTATCCATAAGCTTTTTACCCTCAACAGAGTGTTCATCAATAGAGAAAGCATTTAAAAAACTATTTAGTTCTTTAATTCTATTATCTGTAAGCACTCTTTGTTTGGATAAAGTATCTTTAAATTTAAGACCTTTACTACCTAAGTAACCTGCACTTGCACCTCTTTCTTTTTGTGTTTCATGAAGTAAAAGTGAAACTTTTGAATTTAATAAAACAATTTGCTTAACAGTATCTAATTGTGTTTTCTTACTATAAGAGATATAAAAAATATCTAATGATAAAACTATAATAAATATCAAAGGAATTATCGTAAGTAATTTTATCTTATTAGCAATAGATAATCTTTTTAAAAATGTAAACATGGTAATTTCCTATTTCATTGTTTTGTATATTGCAGTGTATTTCTCAATTTCAGCAACTGAAGCCATTCTTCTACATGAAATATAGCCTTTTGAACCATCACAAGATTTAAAAGGGAATACTGTTGCAAAAACCCAATAGTATTTTCCAGATTTTGTAGTATTTTTTACAAAACCTTTCCATGGTTTACCACTTTGTACAGTTTCCCACAAATCTTTAAATGCAGCTTTAGGCATATCATTATGCCTAACTATATTATGTGGTTTTCCAATTAACTCTTCAAGTTTATACTCTGCAAACTGACAAAATTCTTCATTTGCATAACGAATAATTCCTTTTTCATCGGTTTCTGATAATAAAAAAGAATCTACTGATAATTTAAGTTCATCTGAATTCATAAAAACTTCCCTTTTCTTATTTTTTAAATTTGTATAATAATTTTATTATACAAATAAAATTCATACTAATTTATATTAATAGTAATATTGACAACTAACGTTAAAAAGCTTATTTTAACTATATTTAAATTATAAATAACAATAAAAATATATTCTTATTAGATTATAGTAATCAAATAATAATAAAAAACATCATAATAATGGAATTTTTAGAAGTAAATTTATGAATTTTGTAAGAAATATTATTTTTAGTAGTTAAAAATTATTAAATTGGGAAGAAAAAGGTAAATCAATAAGCCGAGTTTTGTTTAAATGACGATAATTTATCTAGTTGCTAAATTACTTTAACAATCAAGCAAAGACCAAAAATGTGAAGTAAATACCTAGTCTTCTTGCTGCAGGTTGGGTTTACATAGCCATTAAGATTACTCAAAATGCTGGTAGGCTCTTACTCTACCGTTTCACCATCACCGAAAATCGGCTGTTTACTTTCTGTTGCACTATCCCTTAGGTTACCCTAGCCATTCTCTAAATGGAACCATACTTCACAGCAGCCCGGACTTTCCTCTTGAACACGAAGTTCAAGCTATCATCTGATTTACCTTTGGCGTATTATATCTAAGTATTCTAAAATTTTACTTTCTGATAATATCGTAGTGTTCTGGGGCAGTGAACTTAAAAATACTATCTTGAATCTCTTTGTTTGTAACTTGATTTTCAAATTTAATTTCTACACTATTATCAAGCTTGTCTTTATACTTGATAAGTTCTATTTGCTTTGAAGTTTCAATTAAATAGTCAATATCATCAATATTTGCTAAATATGTATTTTCATTAATTTTTTTAGATGTTTTTAATAGCTTTATAATATTAATTTCACTTTGTAACTGAGTGTAAATAGCTTGTTCTAGTTCTGGTTCATCTATAATTGCAAAGTCATTTAATATATATACATTTTTTTCAATTGGAGTTTTGTATTTCCATAAAATCTTTCCTGTATTTTTTATAAAAACTTCACCTTTGTATTCGATGATTTTATTATTAATTGATTTAATACTTTGTGTAAAGTCAGCTTTAAAACTCTGTAAATTTTTAATATCTGCTGTTGCATTAATTGCAATAAAAAAAACTATAATTGTAAATATCATTTTATAAAACATATTTTAACCTTTTTTTCTATATAATCTATGCGATTATAACAAAAAGGAATTAATTTTATGTTAAATGTTTTTTCAAAAATTTTTGGTACTAGAAACGATAAAGAAGTAAAAAGATATAGAAAAAGAGCTCAAGTAATAAATGCACTTGAAAGCAAATATGAAGCAATGAGTGATGATGAGTTACAAGATAGTTTAAATGAATTAAAAAATCAAGTACAAAATGAAGAAAAATCTTTAGACGACGTATTAAATGATTCTTTTGCAATTACTAGAGAAGCTAGTAAACGTGTTTTAAATATGAGACCTTATGACGTTCAATTAGTTGGAGCTATGGTTTTACACGATGGTAGAATTGCTGAGATGAAAACAGGTGAAGGTAAAACACTTGTAGGTTCATTAGCCGTTTCTTTAAATGCTCTAACAGGCAAAGGTGTACATGTTGTTACAGTAAATGATTATCTAGCTTCAAGAGATGCAGCTGAATTAGAACCTTTATACAACTTTTTAGGTTTTAGTGTTGGTGCAATTGTTGGAACATTAAAAGATGATGATTTAAGAAAAGAGCAATATGCTGCTGATATTACTTATGGTACAAACAACGAATTTGGATTTGATTTCTTAAGAGATAATATGAATTATGATATCGAAGAAAAAGTTCAAAGAGACCATAGTTTTGTAATTGTTGATGAAGTAGATTCAATTTTGATTGATGAAGCAAGAACTCCTTTAATTATAAGTGGACCAACAAATCAAAAAAGTGCAAACTATCTTCAAGCTCAACAAATTGCAATGACTTTAGAAAAAGGTGAATTAATTGAGCCTAAAAAAGCTGACGAAAAACCAATAACTACAGGTGATTTTACAGTTGATGAAAAGAATAAATCAGTTGTACTAACAGAAGATGGAACTGAAAAAGCAGAAAAACTGTTTGAAGTTGATAATTTATACTCTCTAGAAAATGCATCATTATCTCACAATCTTGACCAAGCTTTAAAAGCAAATTACATTTTTGAAAAAGACGTTGATTATGTTGTTAAAGATAATGAAGTAATAATTGTAGATGAATTTACAGGAAGATTAAGTGAAGGAAGAAGATTCTCTGAAGGTCTTCATCAAGCACTTGAAGCTAAAGAAAATGTTACTATTCAAGATGAATCTCAAACATTAGCGGATATTACATTCCAAAATTACTTTAGAATGTATGATAAACTTGCAGGTATGACAGGTACTGCTCAAACAGAAGCTACAGAGTTTGCTGAAATTTATAGCTTAGATGTTGTATCAATTCCTACAAATGTTCCAATTCAAAGACTTGATAAAAATGATTTAATTTACAAAAGCGAACATGAAAAATTTGAAGCTGTTTGTAATAAAATTAAAGAATTAAATGAAAAAGGTCAACCAGTTCTTGTTGGTACTGCTTCAATTGAAAAATCAGAAGCCTTACACAAAATCTTAAAAAATAAAAAAATACCTCATACAGTTTTAAATGCGAAACAACACGAAAAAGAAGGTAAAATTATTGAAGATGCTGGTCAAAAAGGTGCAGTTACAATTGCTACTAATATGGCAGGTCGTGGTGTTGATATTAAATTAACACAAGAAATTCTTGACCTAGGTGGTTTAGTAATTTTAGGTACTGAAAGACACGAATCAAGAAGAATTGATAACCAATTAAGAGGACGTGCAGGTCGTCAAGGTGATGCGGGTGAGTCTCAGTTTTACTTATCATTAGAAGATAACTTATTAAGAATTTTTGGTTCAGATAAAATCAAAGGTATTATGGAAAGACTTGGTATTGAAGATGGTGAGCATATTGAATCTAAAATGGTTACACGTGCTGTTGAAAATGCTCAGAAAAAAGTTGAGCAAATGCACTTTGAATCAAGAAAACACTTACTTGAATATGATGATGTTGCAAATGAACAAAGAAAAGTAATATATAACTTTAGAAACGACCTTTTAAAACCTGATTACGATATAGATACAAAATTAACAGAAAACAGATTAGAGTATGTTCAAACTACACTTTCAAATGCTGAAATTATCGATGGAATGCCTAGTGAAGATTATAATTATGATTATATTATTGCAAAATTCAAAGAAGAGCTTCGATTACTTGTAACTTTAGAAGATATTACATCTGAGTCTTATGATGAATTAGAAACAAAACTTAATGAAATAATCACAAATGTTTATGCTAAAAAAATGGAAATGGCAGCACCTGAACAAAAAAGTGAAATTGAGCGAATTTTATACTTACAAATTTTAGATAATGCATGGAGAGAACACTTATACTCTATGGATACGCTTAAAACTGGTATTGGGCTTAGAGGATACAACCAAAAAGATCCATTAGTTGAATATAAAAAAGAGTCATATAATATGTTTATTGATTTAATTTCTAATATTAAACATGAAATTATCAAAGTATTATTTACAATCCAACTTCAAAATCAAGAAGATGCTAAAAAAGAACAAGAAGCATTAGAAAAAATGAAAGAACAAATGGAAGAATCAACTGAAAACATTACAACTAATGTTGCTCAAAAAGAAGTAATGGCTAGTGAAAAGAAAATTGCTAGAAATGATAACTGTCCTTGTGGTTCTGGAAAAAAATACAAACAATGTTGTGGAAAAAGCGGACCTAAAAGAGGTTTAGCAGCAGGAAACTAATTTGAATAAAAAATTAGTTAATTTTATTGTAAAAAAATATTTACGATTTGACAAGAAAAATCCTTTTATATCTATAAGTGCTATTTTAGCATTTATAGGTGTTGCTGTTGGTGTTATGGTTTTAATACTTTCAATGGCAATTATGAATGGTACTGCAAAAGAGTTTGAGAAAAAACTTTTTACTATGAATTACCCTCTTACAATTTATTCTAAATTTGATAATGCAATTGATAAATCTTTACTAAACCAATTACAAAATAAATATCCCCATTTAAAATTTTCTCCATATATTTCATCTCAAGTGATTGCACAAAGTGGTGAAGATATGAGTGGAGGAATGATTTTTGGAGTAATTCCACAAAAAGAAGCTTCTATAAATGATATTTATAAAAAAGCTTTGGGAAATTTAGAGTTAAAAAAATATGACATAATTACAGGTGCTGGGATTTCTGATAAGCTTTATTTAAATCAAGGTGCTAAAACAACATTATATTTTACATCACTTAATCCAACTGGATTTTCAATGATTCCAAAAATGAAAAGATTTACTTTTCAAAACTCATTTAAATCAGGTTTAAATGCTTATGACCAAGCTTATATGTATACTTCAATTGAAGCTTTGCAAACTCTATTAAAAAAGCCAAAAGATACTTATGATGGAATTCATATCTATTCTGATGATGCATTTAAAGATATTGAGAAACTAAGAGTTGAATTAAAAAATACAGGAGCTGGAGTTTTAGGATGGTGGCAACAAAATGGAAATTTCTTTGCTGCAATGAAAATGGAAAAAACAGCACTATTCATAGTTTTAATGTTAATTATTTTAGTGGCATCACTTAATATTATCTCTTCACTTTTAATGACAGTAATGAGTAGAAGAAAAGAAATTGCCCTACTTTTATCTATGGGTGCTTCAAACAAAGAGATAAAATCTATCTTTTTAAGAGTCGGAACTATTATTGGTTTTTCAGGAATATTACTAGGAATTGCTTTAGGCTTCTTTGGTTACTGGATTTTAGATACTTTTGATATTGTATCTTTACCTGCTGATGTTTATGGAACTGCTAAACTTCCACTTGATTTAGCTTTAAGTGATTTTATTTCTATTGTTATTGGAGCTTCTGTTATCGTAGTTTTATCATCGTATTATCCAGCATCAAAGGCCACTAAAATAGATGTAATTGATGTATTAAGAAACGAATAAACCTAAACTTTTAGGTTTATTTTTTTTCTTCTTTAGTATCTTTTCCTAAAGCTTTTAAGAAGTTTACAAACTCAACAGGTGAAGTTAAAACTCTTTTTGCAATATTTACAGGAACAGAAAAAGCATCTTTTGTAAGGTTTGTAGATATTTTTGGATTATTTAAAGCCCCAAAGATGTTTACCTTTGTTTCAACTCTATTATCTTTTCCTAATAAAACATAATTTACAATAGGAATTGCACCAACTACTTTTGAGTAATCTTTTAGAAAAATTAAATTAATTTCTGAATCTATTTTTTCAGTATTTAAATCTATTTTTCCCTTACCATCAAAATCTATTCCATTTCCAACAGTTGAAACTCTATTGATATCTAAAATCTTTTTATCTTGATGATAATCAAATTCTAAAAGTCCATCAATTAGTTTATACCCTGTTAAATTAAAACCACCATTAGTTGCCATTCCTACAACAGAAGGAATAGCAAGAAGAGGATTTATCAATGCAGGTGAAGTGTTGATAAATAAAAGTAAATTATTTAAAATAGCTAAATCTTCAATTTTCACATCTTTTAAAATCATTTTACCTTTAATAGATTCAGGTGTTCCGTTTGCTAAAAATTGCATATTATTACCACTTAAAATCTTTTTATCAAAAATAGTATTTATAAAAGTATCACTTATATCACTTGCAAATATATCTATTTTTTTGTCTTTTGATTCTTTGAAGGTAAAATCTGTTTTTTTATGATTTAAATGGAAATATTTATTGTTGTCTCGTAATCTTAGTGAAAATTTATCTGCTAAGAATTTAAATTTTTCATTTACAATAATTGTAGAGTTCTCACCTTCAATATTTAAATCACGTATCTTACTTTCATCTTCATTTTTAGTATTTACTAAAACATCGTAATTTTTAAGATCTATATCTAGCTTTTTACTTCCTGTTGCTTTTAGTTTAATTTTCTTATCTAATGTTTCAATACTTGCAATATTATTAGCATAAGTACCTTTTATATCAAGAGAACTAACTTTCTTTCCTTCTTTTTGTATAGGAATATCCAAATCCTTAACACTTGCACTAAAGCTAATTAAAAAAGGACTTATTTTTGCCTTTGCACTTACAATATTATAAATATCATTATCAAGTTTAAACTTTGCATTTTTAGCATTAATATTTAATATAGGTAATTCTTTATTTGAAGAACTTTTAGTATCTATTACAATATCTGTATCAATTAAAGATATAAAAATATTTTTATTTTTTATTTCAACTTTTATTTTTTCATCTAAAGTATCAACTTTTACATAATCTTTTTTTATTAAACCTTTTACTTGCAAAGAATTAATTTTCTTATTATTTCTTTGCAGAGGAAAATCTAAATTTGATATTGACGAAGTAAAAGAAATATCATTTTCATCTTTTATTTTTAAAGCTAAAACTCCATTTTTAATATTAATATCTTGTAGTAACTTTGAGTATTTGTAAATAGAAGAAAGTTTTTTAATATCAACATATATCAAATCAGCTATTTTAATATCAGTATTTATTGCATCTAGTTTTATTTCTACATCATTTTTATATGAAAAGAATAATGGTGTTTTTACTTTTGTAATATTTACAATTTTATCACCACTATCTTCAATTAAAAAAGATTTGATATAAGCATTTCCTTTTGCACTTGAAGTATTCGTATCAATAGTGAAATTTAAATCAGCTTGAATCATATTTTTATGTTTAATATCAGCATTTACAACTTTTACTTTTGAATTATCTAAAATTACAGTAGCTTTATTTGTACTAAATAAAAAACCATTTAAATCAATATTAGATTTTCCAAGAATAAATTTTCCTCTTGTGTCCATTTTTTTCTTTGCAGCGTAAGGAATTTTCAAATTTACACTTGCATTTGTAAAGCCAGTTTTTTGAACTAGAGGTAAGTTAATATTATAATTTTTTAATATATTTAATATTCTATTATCTAATTTAGCTTTACTAGCTTTTATATTTACTTCTACAAGACCATTTCTTTCACTTGTTAAGTTATGTATATGAACATAGCTTCCATCAATTTTGATTTTTTCATAAACAGGTTCGATTAAATCTAAAATTAATTTATCATTTTTAAATGAAACATCAATTTGCGTTGTAGAAATTTGTTTAGCATTTTTATTAAACTTGATTTTTGCATTCTTTATTACAGCATTTCCAGATAAGGACTTTTCAATAATCTTATTTTTTTCTAAATCAAAGCTTCCATAAAACTCTTTTAATTGTAATTTACCTTTAACATTATCATACATCCATGCTTCTGCAATACTATCAAGTCTAAAAAATTTCTTTAAAAAACTTAGGCTTTCAAACTCATTACTATTTAAATAAAAGTTTGCTAAATCTTTAGTCATATCTAAAGTAATATCACCGTTAAGGTCTTTATAATTGTATTTTCCTAGTAAATCAAGTTTTTCTTTGTAATAATCAATTTTAGCTTTTCCACTTAACATTAATTCAACATCTTTTAAATACAAAGAATAAATATCAAATATTACTTGACTTGAATTAAACTCTAGTTTTGAAGAGATATTAACAAATTTATTATCTAAATATAAAGCTTCTTCATTTAATGCAATTGTAAATTCATTTCCATCAATTTCTAATTTTCTAATATCAATTTTTTGAAATATTTTTAAGATTGTAGGGAAAAGTTCTATATTCTTTTTTAAATCATCATAAGAGCTTGTAACAGAAGATTTTTTTGATTTAATACTTATTTTTTCTATGTCTACAATAAGCTTTTTATCTATTTTTATATAGAATTGCGAGAGAGAAACATTCCCAAAAGACAAAGAGTTTATTTTTATGCCAGAAAACAACACCGAAGATATTAATATTATAGAGACTAAAAGAAGACCTAAAAAAAGTTTAATTGCCTTTAACATTATCGAGCTATTCCTTATAGTTTGTATTATAGTTTTATTTTATGTAACGATTCCAATGAGTTCAACAAAAGTATTATTCATCCCTAAAGGAAGTACAAATAATACAGTAACTTACCTAAATAATAAGGGTTTTGAAATGAATATAATTGATAAAATTATATTAAGATCAATAGGATTTATTCAAAGTGGATGGATTGACTTAAATGAAAACCAACTTACAAAAATGGATTTTTTATATAAACTTACAACTTCAAAAGCAGCCTTAAAAAACATCACTTTAATTCCAGGTGAAACATCATATATATTTTTAAGACAATTAGCAAAAGAGTTTAACTTATCAGAACAAATACTTGAAGAAACTTATAAAAAATATGCTTATAAATTAGATGGTAATATCTTAGCAGATACTTATGCTTTACCTTATGGAATGAATGAAGATCATATGATCTTTTATTTATTGTCTCAAAGTAATAAAAGATATGAAGAGTTTTCAAAAAAGATATTTGGATTATATGATAAGAAAAAATGGTACCACTATCTTAGTTTAGCTTCTGTAATTCAAAAAGAAGCTGCAAGTGTTGAAGAAATGCCAATTGTTTCAAGTGTTATTCATAATAGACTTACAAAAGGAATGAAACTTCAAATGGATGGAACTTTAAATTATGGGAAATATTCTCATGTTAGAGTAAGTGCACAAAGAATTAAAGAAGACACTTCATCATATAATACTTACAAAAATAAAGGTTTACCTAAAAACCCTGTTTGTGCTGTTAGTTTAAATGCTATTAAAGCAGCAATTTTTCCTGTAAAAAGTGATTACTACTATTTTGTAAAAAACAATAAAACAGGCCTACATAAGTTTTCAAAGTCATATAAAACTCATGTTAATAATATCAGAGCTAATGTAGGTGTTAAAAAAAGTTACACTAAAGTTAAAGAAAAAGAAACTAGAGTTGATAAAGAAGCAAAAACCATTATGAAGACCGATGTAACGAAGCAGAAGCCAAGAACTATTAAATCACTTTGGAATAATGTAAAATAATTAATGTGCAATATTGAAACACACCTTTTTTTGCAGTAAAATTAAACTAAACTTTAAATAGCCCTAAATTGAATTACTGATATTATATCATCAATATAAAAATTCAAATTTAGGAATAAACATGTCAAAGATTATTTACACAAAAGTTGATGAAGCTCCTGCTTTAGCAACATACTCTTTCTTACCAATGATTAAAGCTTTTACTAAAAGCTCAGGTATTGAAATGCTTACAAAAGATATCTCATTAGCAGGAAGAATTCTTGCTAATTTTCCAGAGAACTTAAAAGAAGACCAAAAAATCGCTGACCACTTAGCAGAACTTGGTGAATTAACTCAAGATCCAACAGTTAATATTATTAAATTACCAAACGTTTCAGCTTCTGTTCCACAGTTAAAAGCTTGTATTGCAGAATTACAAGAAAAAGGTTACGATGTTCCTAATTATGATGCATCACCTGAAATCACAGCAAGATACGGGAAAATCTCTGGTTCAGCAGTTAATCCTGTATTAAGAGAAGGAAACTCAGACAGACGTGCTCCTGGAGCTGTTAAAAACTACGCTAAAAACAACCCTCATAGAATGGGTAAATGGACAGCTGATTCTAAAACTGAAGTTATGCATATGAATGAAAATGATTTCTATGGTGCTGAATTATCAACTACTTTTGATAAAGCTGATGATTTAAAAATCTCTTTTGTTGATGCAAATGGATCTGAAACTGTTTTAAAAGCTTCTACACCTGTTGAAGCTGGAGAAATTATTGATGCTACTTGTATGAGTGCTAAATCTTTACAAGAATTTTACCAAACTGCAATTAACAGAGCTAAAGAGCAAGATGTATTATTATCTTTACACTTAAAAGCTACAATGATGAAAGTTTCTGATCCAATTATGTTCGGATTTGCAGTTAAAGTATACTTCAAAGACTTAATTGCTAAACATGGAGAACTATTCGATTCTTTATGTGTTAACTTTAACAATGGTTTAGGAGATTTATACTCTAAATTAGACCAAGTTGATGCAGATAAAAAAGCAGAAATTGAAGCTGATATCGCAGCTGTTTATGCTAAACAACCAAGACTTGCAATGGTTAATTCTGAAAAAGGAATTACAAACTTACATGTTCCATCTGATGTTATTATTGATGCATCTATGCCTGCTATGCTTAAGGGTGGTGGTAAAATGTGGAATGCTGATGATAAAGAAGAAGATACAGTTGCAGTAATTCCTGATAGATGTTATGCACAATCTTTCCAAGCTGTTATTGATGATTGTAAAGCAAACGGTACATTAGATGTAACAACAATTGGTACTGTTCCAAATGTTGGGTTAATGGCTAAAAAAGCTGAAGAGTATGGTTCACATGATAAAACTTTCCAAGCAGCAGCTGCTGGAAAAATCGTAGTTACTAATACTGCTGGAGAAACTGTATTCTCTTTTGATACAGAAGAAGGTGATATTTTCAGAATGTGTCAAGCAAAAGATGCACCTATTCAAGACTGGGTTAAATTAGCAGTTACAAGAGCTAGATTATCAAACACTCCTGCAATTTTCTGGTTAGACGAAAATAGAGCTCATGATAGAGAAATGATTAAAAAAGTTAATAAATACTTACCAGAACATGATACTACTGGTTTAGATATTACAATTGCAGCACCTGTTGATGCTACAAAAACTTCATTAGAAAGAATGAGAAAAGGACTTGATACTATTTCTGTAACTGGAAATGTTTTAAGAGATTACAATACTGATTTATTCCCAATTTTAGAATTAGGAACATCTGCAAAAATGTTATCAATCGTTCCATTAATGAAAGGTGGAGGATTATTTGAAACTGGTGCTGGTGGATCTGCTCCTAAGCACGTTCAACAATTTGCACAAGAAGATTACTTAAGATGGGATTCATTAGGTGAATTCATGGCTTTAGCTGCATCTTTTGAGCACTTAGCAAATACACAAGGTAATTCAAAAGCACAAGTTTTAGCTGATACTTTAGATAAAGCAACTGGAACTTTCCTTTTAAATGACAAATCACCTGCTAGAAAATTAGGTTCAATTGATAATAGAGGTTCACACTTCTATTTAGCAATGTACTGGGCACAAGAATTAGCTGCACAAACTGTTGATGCTGATTTAGCTGCAGAGTTTGCACCAATTGCAAAAGCAATGACAGAAAACGAAGATAAAATTGTTGCTGAATTAGTAGCTGGTCATGGTAAACAAATTGACATGGGTGGATACTACTTACCAAATGATGATTTAGTTTCAACTGCAATGAGACCATCTGCAACTTTAAATTCAATTATTGGATAATAATTAATTTAAATTGTATAAAAAAGGCAAGGCTTAGGTCTTGCCTTTTTTTATTTAAAGATAAAATAAAAAGGACAAAAGATGAAACAGATTTTAGAAGTTGAGAATGTAAAATGTAAGGGCTGTGCAAATACATTGATTACATCATTAAAAGAAGAATTTGGTGAGATTGAAGTTGACCTAAATGTTCAACCTCGAAAAATTACACTAGATTTAGAAGATGAGAAAAAAGAAGCTTTAAAACTTAAGCTAAGGGATTTAGGATATCCTTTAACAACAGATGAATTATCAGGTTTACAAAAAGCTAAAACAACTGCTAAAAGCTTTGTTTCTTGTGCAATTGGAAAAATGAATACTTAAAAAAATAGGCTAAGAAAACACCATAAATTAGGCTTTGTCATGTTGTGTCGTGTTTCCTTTCGTAACCGACAAAACCTAAAACTGTATATAATAATACAAAAAGGAATATTATGGGTTTAAAAGAATTAAGAATTAAAAATAAGTATTCACAAGGAATTAGCTTCTCTAAGTAACTTAAGTACTAGAACAATACAAAGAATAGAAAAAGAGAATAAAGCAAGCTGTGAATCAATTATCGCGCTAGCTAGTGTATTTAAACTGGAAGTAGATGAGTTTGAAAAATATTTAGAACCTAAAGATGGTAATTTTATAAAAAAAGACAATACATCTAATACTAATTTCTTAAACTATTTACAAAATGATAAAAAAACAATTTACTTTTTATTTATAAATATTTTTCTAATTATTATAAACATTAGTACAAACTATGAGAATTTATGGTTTCCGTATGTACTAATTGGCTGGGGATTTCCTCATTTTTATAAAAGGTATATTAGCTATAAAAATTTATAATTAAAAATTCTAAACAATATATCTATATTAAATTACACAATTAATAAACTTTTATATTATAAAGTACTTTATTAAATATAAAGGATTATTAATGAAAATATTTATTTTTACACTTGCAATAGCCACACTACTTTTTGCACTTTTTGTTGGTTTTCAAATATCACCAATAATTACAAGTATTTTTATCTCACCTATTACTTATTTATCTAGTTTTTTTAATGAGATATTTATAGACTTACCTTTCTTGGCACACTCATTTTTAATAATGATCGCTTCTTTATTTTATTTATCATTATTTATTATAATACCAAGACTTTTTTTTAAAAGATTTATTAATTACAGACACTATAAATAGTGATTAGTCTTTATTTATAGTATTATTTTAATGATGATAGCAAAGAAGCTATATATCTATCTATCTCTTCTTTTTTAAGACCATTTTCTAAAGCACCCTCTTTAACTTCACCTTCACTAATTTTTACAATTGAACTATCTTTATTAACTTTATACACAAAATATTTTGTTTGTGTATCATCAAAAAGATTTAATGCTTTTATTAATTCACCATTTGTATCATTAATCATCGGAATTGATGAGCCTTGATTTAACTCTGCAAGTTTTCCATTAACCGCAAGTTTTTTTATAAACCAAGGTGTGTTAGAAATGTTTGCAAGTAAAACAATGTCTTTTCTAGTATTTAATTTTAAAGTTTCAACTAAAGACAAGGCATCATGATTTAAAACAATAATATATTTCTCTAAACCATCTTTGAATAAGTCAGCTTTTTTTGCGTAACCTGAGATTCCAATAACTTCAAAGTGCTTTGGAAAGGATGCAGTATTTAATTTGGCATTCACATTTTTATCTAAATTTGCTTGTTCTGGTGCAGTTAAGTATACTAATAATGCAAATCCAATTACACCTAAAAAAACTATTTTCAAAGTATTTATCATTTTTTATTTTTCCTATTAATTAATTATTTTTTTGTTTTTTAGCCCATCTTTTAAATAAACGATAAGTTGAGATTGATTCATCAATTTCTTTTGCATTTATTATGTGCTCCACTAATTCATTTGCTAAATATGGGGATAATACAAAACCTCTACCACCTACACCATTTAAAATATAAAGGTTTTCAATTTTATCAAGCATTTTTTCTTTTATATGCGTTCCATTTTTTAAATGTGGGAACTTTTCAAAACTCTTTTTTGAATCAATCAATTTCCCTAACATTGGAAAATAATCAGGACTTGAAGCTCTAGCACCTATTTTAATATCAACAACTTTTACATCATTAAGTTTTACAATATTATTAGCTAATTCTATTAATTCTAAGCAATCTTGATTTACTATATTTTCTGTATAACACTTAGAACAATCATTGTTAAGGTTTGCAACTTCAACACAATAATTACAAATATCTTTATTACAATTAAACCTATGATGTGTTGCACCTATTGATAACTTAAAAAGGTTTTCTTTATCTGTTTTAACAGCTTTAGATATAGAACACGCTTTATGGTAGTTAAAACCTACACAAGTACTTGATAAAACATCAATTTTTTGACCCCAAACTGCTCTAATATCAAAATATTTTTCTTCTATTAATTTTGTATTAGCACCTGTACAAAGTATAAGATTTTTTGTTTTTATTTCATTGTTTAAAAACCAAACATCATCTTCTTTTATAATTGTATCAATACTATAATTTAGCTTTTTCTTGATATCTTCAACTAATAAATTACAAACTTCACTAGGATTAATCCAAGAACCAATATCAAAGAAATATCCATCATCTAAAGCTTTATATTCAAAATCCATATATGGAATATATGATTTAAACTTTTCTCTATCTTCTTCATTTTTTGGTATTCTACACACCCCATTATTTTGAAAAGATATACTATTTATTTCTTTATAAAAGCTAGTTGAAAACTTTAAAGATTTTGTTATTAAATCTTTAAATACATTTGGTTTTCCTAAAAGTGGAGATAAAAAAGCACCAGCTGCTCCACTTGCTCCAAAGGCTATTTCTTTATTTTTATCTACTAATAAAACAGATTTAGAATACTTAGATAAAAAATATGCCGTACTACATCCAGCAATTCCAGCTCCTACTATAACATAGTCAAATTCTTCATAGTTATTAAGCATTTTTATCCAATTCTTCTAATAATTGATAATTAGGTCGCCAATACCCTCTTCCACCCCTTAAGCTAATACATTTATAATCAGGGAATTTCTTTTTATAAAAGTTGAGTCTTTCTTTTGTTGTTTTTCCAGTATCACAATAAAACACGAAAACTGTTCCCTTAGGCATCAATTTCATTTCATAAGGATTATAAGTAATAGTTTCAATTTTATCAAGTGGTTTTAATATTGTATCTATTAAAACTACTTTAATGTTTTTATCTTCTAGCTGTTTTGAGTATTTATATAACTCTTGTTGAGTCCACTCATCTTTTTCAAACATTGTAATCCATTTAATTTTAATTAATAAAATCCTAACTAAATACATAGAAAATAAGGCTTAAACACTAAAGTTTTTCATATTAAATCATCAAAATAGTAGTATAATTGCTAAATATATTTCAAACCTTGATTGACTTTGACTCAAGTTTTAGATATAATTAAGACTTAAAAAAGAAATAGTTTATAATAATATAGGAAAAAATATGGCGAAAAGTTTATACGAAACACTAGAAGTAAATGAAAATGCATCAGCAGATGAAATAAAAAAAGCATATAGAAAATTAGCAAGAAAATATCATCCAGATGTGAATAAAGATCCAAAAGCAGAAGATAAATTTAAAGAAATAAATGCAGCTTATGAAGTATTAAGTGATGAGCAAAAAAAATTACAATATGACCAACATGGAGACTCTATGTTTGGTGGTCAAAACTTCCATGATTTTGCACAAGGACAAGGTTCAAATGTAGATTTAGATGAAATGCTAAGACAAATGTTCGGTGGTGGCGGAGGCTTTGGAGGTGGAGGTTTCTCTCAAAGTGGTTTTGGAGGCTTTAATGAACCAGATCTAGATACTAGTGCACAAATAACAATTGCATTTGATGTATCTATTTTAGGTGGAAAACAACATATTTCATTAAATAATGATTCATTTGATATAAAAATTCCAGAGGGGATTCAAGATGGTCAAAAAATACGTGCAAAAGGAAAAGGTAAAGCATATCAAGGACAAAGAGGAGATTTGATTTTAAAAATTAATGTTGCTCCTAGTCCTGAATATGAAAGAGAAGATGATACATTAATCAAAACTTTTGATATACCTCTAAAAACAGCACTATTTGGTGGAAAGATTGAAATAAAAACAATTCACAAAACAATAACATTAAAAGTTCCAAAAAACACTAAACAATATCAAAAATTTAGAGTTAAAGAACTTGGTGTTTTAAATAGAAAAGCAGGTGTTAAAGGTGATTTATATTTAAAAGCAAATATAGTATTACCAAAGATTGATGACTTAGATGAAGAGTTTGTAAAAATTCTTGAAGAGAAACTTCCTGAGAATTAAAAGGATTGATTTATGGAAACAAATAGTTATATTGAACCAGTTTTTTTAATCTCAGCGGTTGCAGAGATTTTAGATATTCACCCTCAAACACTAAGACAATATGAAAGAGAAGGTTTAATAACTCCTTCTAGAACAAATGGTAAAATTAGACTTTATTCACAAAAAGATATAGATCATATAAAGTATGTACTAACGCTAACTAGAACACTTGGAGTTAATTTAGCAGGTGTTGATATGATTTTACAGTTAAATGAGAAAATAAGCCTATTAGAAGAAGAAATACATACATATAAAACAAAAATTAAAAATATAAATAATTTAGCAGTTGTTCCAGATACAAAAGCACTTGTTGTACAACAAACGTCTTTTGATATTGTTATTGTAGAGAAAAAAGAAGAAGATTAATTCTTCTTCTTTTTTAAAATTGATATTGTACTACGTAGTCTCTCATTAAAGGTGGTACATCTAAATAGTTATCATCATCAGTAGAAATTGCACTTTGTGTTCCATCTTCTGAACTTTCAGATGTTTCTTCATGTTCATCGTTTTTAGATTCAAAACCAGTTGCAACGATAGTTATTTTAACTTCATCAGTTTCAAGCGTTGAATCAGATGTAGTTCCAAAAATAATCTCAGCATTTGAATCCATTCTATCATTTATAGTTCCCATAACATCATTAATAGCAAATAATGATACTTGTGGATGAATATTAAAGTGAATTAAAATACCTTTTGCACCATTTAATGATACTTTATCAAGTAAAGGAGAGTCAATAGCATCTTCTAATGCTCTTTGAGCAGCATCTTCACCTTTAGCTTTACCAATTCCCATTAAAGCCATACCACGATGTTGCATGATAGTTTTAACATCAGCAAAATCCGTATTAATATCTGAATTTCCTGGATTTAAAATTACTTCAGACATCCCGTTAACTGCTTGGAATAAAATATTATCAATAATTTTAAAAGCGTCTTTCATTCCAACATTTTCATCAATGATTTCTAATAACCTATCATTTGGTACTACAATAATTGAATCAGATACTTTTTTAAGTTCTTCAAGTCCAAGATTTGCTAAGCCTGCTCTTTTTTTACCTTCCCATGTAAATGGTTTTGTAACAACAGAAACAGTTAATGCTCCAATTTCTTTTGCAGCTTTAGCAATAATAGCAGCAGCACCAGTTCCAGTACCACCACCAAGACCAGCAGCAATAAAAATAATATCAGCACCTTTTAGTGCAGTTTTTATATCTTCGTATGATTCGACAGCTGAATCTCTACCAATTTCAGGTTTCATTCCTGCACCTAAACCTTTAGTAAGTTTAAGTCCAAGTTGAATCTTCTTTGGAGCTTTTGAAATATGAAGTACTTGTAGGTCTGTATTAGCTGCGATTAAATCGATTTTATGAGAACCTTCTTTAATCATGTGGTTAATCATATTACAACCACCACCACCAACTCCAATTACTGCAATTTTTGCTACATTATCTGATAAAACTTTATTTGGCATATCCACTTTTATATCATCCACTTTAAATAAATTATCCATTAAAACCACTCCGATACTTTACTCCAAAATTTTGAAACACCTTTTTTATTATCTTTTCTAAGAGGTGTTAAAATTGTTGGGTCATCATTTTTTAAGCTTAAATCTGATTTTTCATTTGATTCAGATTTAGTATTAATTGAATTATTGTTTATTGTTTTTTCTTCAACAATAGCCTGTTGTTTCTTCACTGGTTTCATTAATTTTTTACTTGAATCTAATTCGTAGTTTCTATTAATTCCTAGAGAATAAACTAATAGACCAACTATTGTTGACATTCGTGAATCATCAAAACTCATATATCCATTTTCAATATTTTTAGGGTTTGATACTGAAATTGGAATTCCATCATAGATTTTTTCAGCTAAAGCTTTTATACCTTCTAAATTACTCATACCACCTGTTATTACAATTCCAGAACCAGCATTATCTAAGATACCGCTTTTCTTTAATTTGTTTTTTACAAGTACAAGAATTTCTTCAACTCTTGCATGAATAATAGTTTGAATATAATCTAATGCAACTTCAGAGTGAGTATCTTCATCTCCAATTCTTGGGATTTTAACTTTTGTAACACCAAGTTCATTTGAAGCAGAAAAGTTTTTTGTTAAAGAACCATATTCTGTTTTAATTTTCTCAGCAGCTGCTGGAGGAGTATGAAGCATTACAGATAAATCATTTGTAATATGGTTAGAACCAACTGGTATAAAACCATTAAAGATTAGTGAACTACCTTTGTAAGATACAAATTCTGTTGTTGTAGAACCTATATTAATTACAGTTGCTCCAAACTTTTTTTGCTGTTCATCTAAAACAGAAATAGCTGATGCATAACCATCTAAAACAAATCTAGTAATATCAACACCTGAAATTTTAAGAGCTGATTTAATATTTGTAAGAGCTGTTCTTTTTGCAGTAACAATATAAACTGAAACTTCAAGTCTTGAACCATTCATGTTAAGAGGATTATCAACATCAACAGAATCATCAACTTTAAAGAAAATAGGTACAACATGAACTACTTCATATTCAGGAACAATAGTTGCATTATAAAGGGCCATTTGCATTACTTGGTTGATTTCAGTTTCAGTAATCAAACCATTAGGAACATTTACAGAACCTGAGCTTCGAATACTTTTTGTATAACTACCTGAAATAGAAACAACTGAAGTTTCAATAACCTCTGTTGTACTTCTTTTCGCTATATTTATTGCATCTTTTATAGCTTTTGAAGCTTCTTCTATATTTATAATTATACCCTTATTAACACCCTCACTCTTTTGTAAGCCAGTACCAAGGATATTAATATTTGATTCTAAATCATGCTTTGCTATAACTGCTGTTATAGAAGATGAACCAATATCAATTGCTAAAAGAGTATTATTCAATTTTATTCCTTTGTTTCTATAGAAGATTGAATTTCAAAAGTATTTTCTAATCTTTTTACTAGATTATTCATTAATTCTTCACTTTGTAGTTGAATTAGTGTACTTTTTACTGATTCTTCTTTTGTTTTATCATTAGCTCCTAATTTTGAAGCATTGATTTTGTAAAGTACTACTTTCCCATTTAATTTAATAGTTCCAGTTTTTTCATTTACTTGAAATAATTGACTTAAGAAATTAGAAGCTTCTTGTGGATTTAAACCAGTAATTTTATCAATTGATTGTCTTGAAACATTTTTAGCTTCAATACCACTAAAGTTTTCTAACTCTTTTTTAGCTAATTCATCAAGCTTTTTATCTTTTGCAACAACTTCATACGAAGCTTTTAGATCTTCTAAAGCTTTTTCAAAAGAAAGAGGTTTTGATTGATTAATCTTAACTACTTTAACGATAATGTATTTATTATCTTGTAAAAATGGTTTTAATAAATCTCCTTGTTTTGCTGCAATAATTCTTTGATTGTTTTCAGCATTAAACTTAAGCTTACTTTGGTCAAGAATTGCTGATGAAGTTAATTTTTCTTCATCTTTTTTAATTTTAAGATATTTCTTTAAAGCTTCTTTTTTAGTAAATTTAGCATCTAACTCTTTGATAACCTGAGCTTTAGCTTCTTCATAAGATTTTAATTTTCCATCTTCTTTTTTGTAATCAGTTTTAAACTTTGCATGATGCTTTTTAATATCTTCTTCTGAAGAATTAGCAGATACTACAGGAACTTCACTTGTTTGAAGTTCATAAGAAATTTCTGACATGTAAGCATTTTTATTTGATTCCCAGTGTTTTTTTAGTTCATCTTGTGTAGGAGTTACAACAATATCTTTTGCTTCTAAAATTTTGTATGTAATGTCATCTTCAACAAATAGTAATTTTGTTAAGTTTTCAACTTCAACACTGTTTGGAGTAACATCAAATAATGCTTGAACTTTTTGAAGTAAAATATTTCTTTTTAATGATTCTTCAAATTTTACAGGTGTTGTTCTATTTTGAGACAAAACTTTGATATATGTTGGTTTATCAAATTTTCCATCTTTTAAGAATGCGTTATATTTTAACAATTCTTTTGCAA
Source organism: Arcobacter peruensis (assembly GCF_003711085.1). NCBI lineage: Bacteria > Pseudomonadati > Campylobacterota > Epsilonproteobacteria > Campylobacterales > Arcobacteraceae > Arcobacter > Arcobacter peruensis. Next base: position 316,506 of record NZ_CP032363.1, on the reverse strand, counting down.
TATCTTGATCTGTAATATCTAAACCTAAAGTATCAGCATACGATAAAATTAAATTCTTTTGAATAACTTGCTTATAAGCAACATCTCTTAAATTTAATTTATTAGCCATCTCTTCGTTAAAAGTTTCACCAAATAGTCTTGAATATTGATCATAAAGGTTTGAATACTCTTGTTGATATTCTTCTATTGAAACTTCTCTATCTCCAACGACAGCTACTGTTCCACCCTCTTTTCCATAATCATAAGAACCCCAGCCGACAAAGCCTGCTCCTACAAATGCGATGGTACTTATCCAAATAGTAATAACAAGCCATCTTTTATGTCTTTGCATCCACGTAATCATTAAATATAATCCTCTTAAAAATTTTAGATATATTACTAAAGATTTGCTTGTATTTTAGTTAAAGATCTATTAGTTTATTTTTAATGTCTGGCTTAGATAATAAATCGTTTATAACTGACTCTCTAATCGTTATTTCTAACTTTTTACAAGCACTTACAAATGCTTCTTCTTCACCAACAATAAAACACATTTTTTTAGCTCTTGTAATTGCTGTGTAAAGTAGCTTTGTATTATGCATAATATAGTGAGAAAAACTCATTGGAATTAAAGCATTTTCATACTCCATTCCTTGAGTTTTGTGAATTGTTAAACAATATGCTAAAGATAATAAAGATGAGACATTATCCAAGTCATAAAATACTACCATATCATCATTAGGATATAAAACAATACATTTATTTTCATCAAAATCAAGCTTTATAATAAGTCCTAATTGTCCGTTAAACACCCTTTTTTCTAAAAAATCACTTGAACCATTTTTATACATACTCATTGTTTGAGCTCTCATGTTTTCATTTTTAATATGTATTACTTTATCAGTTATTTTATACTCATAAAGTTTAGTTGCATAAGCTTTACCTTTTGTATGATTAAATAGTTTTTGTAACTGCATATTTAGATTCTCAACACCTAACAAACCACCTTTCATAGGCGTAATCACTTGAAATAATGTAAGTGCTTTATTTATTTTTTTCTCTTTTATTAAATCAAAATATTCTTGAATATAACCTGCTGAAATATTTAATATATTATTTAATATAAACTCAGAATTTTCTCCTCTAATATCAGCAAATTCATTTGATGAGTTAGAATTTTTTTGTGCATAATAATTTGAAATTGAGACATTGATAAACTTAAAATCTTCATACTCTTCATTATATTTTGGGACTTCACCTTTTCTAATATCATTTGCAATTAATGCAATTGCTTGGTTTTCATTTTGTCTATATATTTTTGTTAATTTACAAATAGGAGCTAAGTCATATTTAATTGAATCAGCAAGGATATTCCCAGCACCAATAGCAGGCAACTGACCATCATCACCAACTATAATAAAAACTGTATCATCGTCGATTTTTGAAATAATCTGATAGAAAGTTACTGAATTTACCATTGAAGCTTCATCAAGTAAAATAACTTTATAAGGAAAAAAATCTTTTTCTTTATGTTTTACCAATAGTGATTGAATGGTTGCAGAGTTATAGCCTGTTGTGTCAGAAATCCTTTGTGATGCAATTCCACTTAAAGCAATTGTAATAATATCGTCATAAGAAACAACTTCTTCTAATAGTTGTAAAATAGCCTTACTTGATGTAGATTTACCTGTTCCTGCATATCCAATTAAAAAAAGTGTTTTATGTCCATCATTTACAAGTTCAACTGCTTTTTTTTGTTCACTACTTAACTCAAAACCTAAAGTAAGCTGCTTTTTTACTAAATAATCATCAAAAGTAGCAATTATTTTACGATTCAAATCATTTTGTCTTCTTTGAAAAAATTCTAAAGTTCTTTTTTCTGCATAATACAGAATTGAAGGAGAATAACGATTTTCTTTTGTAACAAAAATTTCTTCTTCAACAAGCATTTTTGTAAGTGACTCTTCGTATAAATCATTTTTATCGCTAAAACGTAAGGAATCGTCTAAAAGTTTGTACAGATGTGATTTATCAATTGATGAGTTACCATTGTTGTCACAATATTCTCTTAAAGTGTAGTTTAAACACGCCATTATTCTAAACTGCGAGAAAGGATCAATTCCTAAAGCTTTTGCAATTTCATCTGCACGCTTGAACCCAATTCCTTTTATATTTATTAAAAGATACGGATTTTTTTTGATTTTCTCAATTAAGTTATCAACTTCACCAAGTGATGAGTAAATTCTTGTTATTAAATTTGAAGTTACTCCGAATTTTGCAAGAAAAGAGCCTAGCTCTCTTAAGTGTTTAAATTTTTGCCAAGAGTTTACAATCATATTAAGTTTTTTTTCTTTGATGCCTTTAAATGTTAGTAGCTCTTCAGGATTGTCGTTTAATATTTTTACTAATTCATCTTCAGTATATTTTTCTAAGAGTTCTTGTGCAAACTTTTTGCCTACACCTTTTACAATTTTTGTAAGAAAAAAGAATATTTCGGCTTCTTTGAGCTCTAAAGTATCAAATTCAAATTGAACTCCATATTTTTTATGTGTAGTCCAATTACCGTTTAATACAACTTCTTCACCTACAATTTTTTCTATTTCAGTATCAAAATATGCACCACAAATTTTTTGATTGTTTTCTAAAACAGCGATTACATATTTTGTTTCTTCATTTGTATAAAGAACTTTTTTTATAACTCCCGTGAGTTTGAAGCTTTTATACTCTTCTTGCTTTGCCATTAATATTCATCATTAAATTTTTTATGTTTATGTTTATCTTTACTATATGACTGACTCTTTTTCTCTTTTTGTAAAAGATTTGCATCTTTTAGTAAAATTGCTCTTTCATTTTCAAAAGTTTTTGAATGTTCATTTACAAATTGCATAGTTTTTTCTATAAAGTTTTTTACATCTGTCATATATGATGAATAAAGTTCTATTTCTTCCGCTTTTTGCATCTCTTCATAATTTTTCAAAGTTCTTTTTTTAAATAATTCATGATCAAAATTTTCTAATTTTAATAAAGATACAGTTCTTGTAAAGAATTTTTCTAAAACTCTTATATATCTAATTCTTATTTGTTTTACGTGTATTTCTTTAATAATAACTCCAAGTTCTCAATAGGTCTAGCAATTACAGCTTCATTACCAATTATAATTATCGGTCTTTCAATTAATTTTGGGTTCTCGTACATTGCAGTAATTAATTCATCTTCATTATCGATATTTTTTAAATCTAATTCTTTATAGATTTTTTCACCAGTTCTTAAAAGATCTTTTGCACTAATTTTTAACAATTTTAAAATATTTGTGATTTGTTCTTTTGAAGGATTTTCTTCTAAGTATTTAAATACTTTTTTATTTATATTTTTTTCTTCTATTAAGTTTAATGCATTTCTTGATTTTGAGCATCTAGGATTATGCCAAATTGTTATATCTTCCATATTTAAATAAACCTTTTTCTATAATTATTGTGATTATAGCTAAAAGTTTTTTATAGTATATAAAATTATTACACTTTGTAATGTTTAATATTAAAAGCTTGTGCTAATTCCTACAGTTGGGCCTTTAAATTCAAGTTTTGTATTATCATAATCAACTGTTCTATTTTTGTATCCAAGGTTAAAAATTAAATTATCATTATTAAATATTTTATATCCGAGATTTAAATAATATTCATATGCACTTTTGATTTCATCACTATTTTTTCCATAAAATCCACCATACTCAACAAGAAATCGATCTCGATTATTTTTCATATGAAATTCAAATGTGGGAAATTTTTCTGAATTTTTATCAGATATCCCTAATAAAGATAATTCTAATTTTAAAGAATTAAATCCTAAACCAACATTTAGGTTCTCTATTTTATGCAAATATATCAAACGATACCAATCAGTATCATAATTAAAGGAATTGAGTAATTTTCTATTTACATTAAAATAATCAGCCTTTAAAGTATGATTTTTATATGTAAAAGATATTTCAGGAATAATTTCATGCGTTTTATCAGTATCTTCATCTTCTATTGATGAGGATACATGCATATATGAAAGTTTTGGAGTTATTTTAATATCTTTAATAAAAGTATTATTTGTGATTTTTGTATTATCATTTAAAATATTTTCTTTTTTATATTCTTTTATAGCTTCACTGTTTTTAATATTTGCAGTATTTTGAGATATTTGTTTTCTAATTTGACTTTTTTTAATTAGATTTGCTTCATTAGCTTTTTTATAATTTCTAATTTGTGTTTTCTTGATTTTTTTTACTTCTGGAATTTTTTCATTACTATTTTTTTCAATTTTAATAAAGTTATATTCAACTTGTTTTTCTTTTGAAAATTTGCTAAAAGGTACATAATCTGAGCTCGCAAATAAGCTTGCACCAATTGAAAGTAATAAAAATCCTCTAATCATATAAAACACTCCGTAATAAAAAATTTTAAGATTCTATCATAAAAATTATTAAATCACAATTTTGGAAGTAAGGCATCAAAATTTTCTAAACCTAAATCGTTTGCATCTAAGTGGATTTGACCCATTTTATATTTTTTATTATTTAAAACTATTGGAGAAAAGGTATTCAAAGAATTGTCGTTATTATTAGTTTGGAGAACAAACACATAATAAATAGAAATATCACTTATTTCATCTATTTCTAATTTGCTAATAAATTCATCTGGCAAAGTGAAGATTATATTTTTTAAAGCTCCAAAGCTCATTAATTTAATCTCTTTTTCATTTTCTACACCTGTGATTGTAGAAAAGAAATCATCTAGTTTTTGAAAAAAGAACTCTTTTTCATTTTCAAAACCATCAATAGGAATAGTAACCTCATATTTCATCTAAAAGCCTTAGAATAATTTTGTTCTTCTTATTGTATATTAAAAGTTCTTAATATAAAAAGTATAATTTATTCTATTATGTTATACTACAAGTATGGTAGTATCACAAAACCCAACACTAAATATACTCATAGCAAAAGAGAATAAAGCTCTTGAAACTGTACTAAAAGAAGCAGATACAAAAACCCTTCAAAATATGGTACAAAACAAATCATCCTCTCCTGCTGATGTATTAAAAAATTTATTTGAACAGGCAAAAAGTGGTGCTAAATCAAATACAAATATAGAAAGCATGTTAAAAAACTCATCTGCATTTAAAGATTTAGGTTCTTTTTCAAGTTCTACATCAACATTGTTAGATCAAATTGATGAAGATAGTAATTTAAGTAAATTCAAACCTTTGTTACAAAACTTTTTAAAGAACATGAACAGCCTAGATGAAAACACTTTAAAAGAACAAATAAATAAATCAGGTGTTTTTCTTGAATCAAAAATAGCTCAAAATAGTTCAAATAATTCAAGTTTACCAAATAAGGTTGAGCAGTTATTAAATCAAATACAAAATATTACAAAAGGTTTAAATACAACTCAAGCTAAAGTGGTTAATGACTTAATTACAAAACTTACACAAAATACAAATTCAAATAGCGATCAATTAACAAATATGAAAACACTACTTACTTCTTTGCAAGATTTAAGTAATAGTTTATCGAATAAAACAACTCAAAACCTATCAAATCTAACAAATCAGCTTAGTTCCATGATTGATAAAGCAAGCTTAATCGAATCAAAACTTCAAAATACAAACTCAAATCAATTATTAGATAATAAAAATACAATTAATAATCAAGCAAAAGAGTTATTATCACAAATTAAAAATGAAGTTTTAGGGAACAATCCTTCAAATCAAACTAAAAATCTTTTAAGTCAAATAGATACTTTAATTAAAACAAATGATTTATTTGCTAAAAATGATAAGTTAATTGAGCCAAAAGTTTTACTTAATCAATTGATGAACTCAAGTGATATAAAAAATGCTAGTAATTTAAACTCTAATATCTCTTCTTTAGTTTTAAATTTAAAAAATATTACAAATGATATTAATAATCTTGAGCAAAAAGTTTTAAATTCACAATCAATTGTAAATGATAAAGCATCATTAATTGATAATTTAAAACAAAACTTATCACAATTAAAACTTGAACTATCAAATATGAGTGGTCTTGATAGTAAAGCAGCTAATCAAATGATTTCAAAATTAGAAAATATTACAACACTTTTTTCAAAAATTGATAATCCAATTTCTAATTTACAAAGTAATATTGCTAGTAATATTAGTACTTTTACAAGTAATTTCTCATCAAATCTAAATACATTATTAATGTCAATGAAAGAAGATATTACAAATTTAGCTACTAACCAAAATAACAATAATGCACAAAATAACTTATTAAAAGCTATTGATAAAATTGAAGTTATATTAAAAGAAAATATTATAAATCCAAATACACAAATGATTTCAAAAAATGAAACAAATCCCTTATCAAGTGATATGAAATCAATTTTATTACAAATGAGCGATGAATTAGCTTCTAAAACAGATGCAAAATCACAAGAGATGTTTAAGCAAGTTGACAAAATGATTACCCAGATTGATTACCATCAGCTTTTATCTCATACAGGAAATTCAAATAGTGTTTATGTACCTTTTTTGTGGGATATGCTAGAAGATGGTTCTATAAATATGAAAAAAACTGATGAAGAAAAATTTTATTGTCAAATAAATTTAACATTAAAAGATTTTGGAAAAGTTGATTTAATGCTTGCCATGTATGATAAAAATAAAATTGACATTACAATTTCTGCTCAACGAGATCATTTTAAAACAGCAGTAAAAGAGAACCTTCAAAATCTTAAAATTGCTCTTAATGAAGTAGATTTAATTCCAGTTAATATTAAACTGCTTGATTTAAAAGAAGAAAATGAAAAAAGTCAAACAGATATAAAAACTGAAGCATTTGTAAATCCATATAACAATCAAAACTTGACTAGTGTTGATATAAGGGTTTAATCATGGAAGAAAAGAATATAAATGAAATAAATAATGTAACAACTCAAAAAGCAGTTGCACTTAAATATGACATGGAAAAAGATAGTGCTCCAAGTTTAGTTGCAAAAGGAAAAGGTCAAACTGCTACTAATATTATTAAACTTGCAAATGAACATGATATTCCTATAAAAAAAGATGAAGATTTAGTTGAACTTTTATCACAAATAGATATAGATAAAGAAATACCTGGGAGCATGTATAAAGCAGTTGCTGAAATATTTTCTTTTATTTATGATTTATCAAATAAAAATAAACAGTTCCAAAAAAATTATGAAGATAAGAACAAAATTTAGTTTGAATATAACTATAAGATTCTTTATAATATAATCGCGATAAATTAATCAAAAGTACTATAATATTATGACTCGAAACAATTTAGATAATCCTATATTTCTATTTACATTTTTATTAGTTGCAATTACTATTAATACAATATCTTCGATTCATTTTTTATTGATTATGCTTGCAGGTGTAACTTTTGTTGCATTTTATACGTGTTTGAAAAGAAAATACTTATATTCATTGTTATTTGTAGTACTTACATTCTTTTTTATTGAAATTAATTCAGGATTAAAACCCTTTTCTTTGACCTTGTTGTCACTATTTATTTATATATTTATTATTCCAAAAACACATAGAATTATGTCTTTTAGCTCTTTAAACGAATATATTTATATTTTGATTTTTTATTTAGGTGTTTTTTTTATTTGGGTAATGACAATTGGAATGTCTGATAGTTTTATTGCTATAATATTTGTTAATATTATAATCGACTTATTATTTTTTGGAGTGTTTATTTGACTAATAGATTAAACCTAATTTTTATTTTTATTTTTGTAATTATGATTACTCTTTTATCAAGAGTATATTTTTTAAGTATTAAATCAAATACTTATTATGAAGAGTTATCAAAAAGAAATTATATAAGTAGAGTTAAGAAAATTCCTGTTCGTGGTATTATTGAAGATAGAAATGGCAATAAATTAGCTGTAAATCAAATGGGGTTTTCAATTTTGGTAAAACCTCATTTAAAATCTAAAAAAAATAAAGAAAAATTAAATGATGCAATAGATTTAATAGTAGAACATTTTCCAAAACAAGAAAAGAAAAAACTTTTAAGAGCCTATAACAGAAAAGATTCAGCATATAATCATGATTTTGTAAAAGTAGTAGATTATCTGCCATATCAAGAGTTTTTCCCAAAATACACTCTATTTTCATCAAAAGACACTATTAAAGTAGAGTCTGCTGTAAAGAGATTTTATCCATATAGAAAAGCAGCTTCTCATGTTATTGGTTATGTTGGAAAAGCTTCAAGATTAGATATTTTAAAAAATGAACTCTCAGCTCATAACGGAATAATTGGTAAAAATGGTTTAGAAAAATTCTATAATGATAAGCTTCAAGGGGAAATTGGTTACAAAGATGTAAAGGTAAATGCTTTAAATAAAGAGATTGAAACTTTAGATGAAAAAGAACCTTCAATTGATAATAGTATAAAAATTTCACTTGATATTGAACTTCAAAAATATATACAAAAAATATTTGGTAAAAGAAGTGGTGCTATTATAGTTATGGATGCAAATAATGGTGAAATTTTATCTGCTACATCTATGCCTGAATTTGATAATAATATTTTTGCATCAGGAATTTCCGTAAAAGAGTGGAATATCATGAGAAATGATTTAAATCATCCTTTTACAAACAAACTAATAAATGGATTATATCCTCCTGGATCTATTATAAAAATGGGTGTTGCATTATCTTTTTTAGAAAATGGTTTAGATGAAAACTTTACTGTTCAATGTTCTGGTTCTATTCGAATTGGAAATAGAAATTTTAGATGTTGGAAAAGTTCAGGTCATGGAAAAGTGACTTTTAGAAAAGCAATAAGAGAGAGTTGTGATGATTTCTTTTATAAAGGAAGTTTAGAAGTAGGTATTAATAAAATATCTCAAACATTAGATAAATTTGGTTTTGGTAAGCAAACAGGAGTTGACCAAGTAAATGAGTTTTTTGGTGTAAACCCAAATAAATTATGGAAACAAAAGAAGTTCAAACAACCTTGGTATGTAGGTGAGACTGTAATTACGTCAATAGGTCAAGGGAATATGCTTGTAACTCCAATGCAAATGGCAAGATATACTGCATTTTTAGCTACAGGAAAACTTCCAAAACCACACTTTTATAAAGCAAATTATGAAGAACCTGAAGATTTAAAAATACCAGAAAAAGAGCTTAGTATGCTAAGACAAGGGATGCATGATGTAACACATCATGCTAAAGGAACTGCAACAAGACATATAAAATCAAAAATTACAATTGCAGGGAAAACAGGAACAGCTCAGGTTGTAAGTATTCCACAGTCTGAGAAAGTAAGAATGAAAGAAAGTGAACTGAAATACTTTCATAGATCACACGCTTGGCTTACTACTTATGGTCCTTATAAAAACCCCAAATATGTTGTAACTGCATTAGTTGAACATGGAGGTCATGGTGGTGAAGCTGCAGGTGGAATTGTTAGTAAAATATATGACAAACTTTATGAGATGGAATATATCAAAAGTAGAGACTAAAGTCTTGAAATCATGACTTAATTGTTTTTTTGATATTATTATTTTAATTTTTACATAGGAATTTTTTTGAAACTATTATTAACATTATTACTTTTTACTGTATATGCATTTGCAGAAGATACAGCACCTATTGTAAATCTTTCAGTTGCAGCACTTGATGATCCTGCACAATTTGTAAAAACAATCAATATTGCAATTATTTTAACTCTATTTGTACTAGCACCTTCACTTATTTTAATGGTAACATCGTTTACTAGAATCGTAATTGTTTTTTCACTGCTTAGACAAGCAATGGGACTTCAAACTACACCACCAACTCAAATTGTAATTTCTCTTGCTTTGATATTAACTATTTTTATTATGGAACCTTATGCAAAGAAATCTTGGGAAGATGGTGTTGCTCCTTATATGGAAAAAAAGATTGGTTATGAGTTAGCTTTTGAGCGAGGAATTAAGCCTTTTAAAGAGTTTATGATAAAAAATACAAGAGAATCAGACATTGCCCTATTTTACCGTATTAAAAAAGAACCAAATCCTAAAAATATCGATGATGTGCCATTAACTCTTTTAATGCCTGCATTTATTGTAAGTGAGCTTAGGACTGCCTTTGAAATAGGCTTTTTGATATTTTTACCATTCTTAGTAATAGACATTATTGTAGCTTCCATTTTAATGTCTCTAGGGATGATGATGTTACCGCCTGTTATGATATCCTTACCTATAAAAATCATCTTCTTTATTGTAATAGATGGATGGCAGTTAATTATTGGAAATCTAGCCCAATCGTTTAAGTGACGATTTTATGATACGTACAGAGATTTTAGCAATCGAAATTCCACTCAATTATTAACACCATTTACTTGCTAAAATGAAGATACTTTTATAGCAGTATAAACACTCAATTTCGTATGATTTTGGGTGTTTTTCACTAATTACAGCACACTTTCATCACATTCTTAACACTCTGTTAAGAGTCCAAATAGAACTCTTAAATCTATATAATAGATACTTTATAGCTCTCATATTTTAAGAATAACATTCTCCTAACTTACTATTTTCATACATCAAGATAGCTTCAGTTAAAAAATATTTGAAATTTTAATACTTATTGTTATACTAAAATAACTAAAAAAATACACTACTCATAACAAATAGTTGTATAAATTACATCATGATGATTTGACATGTAATTGACATAAGAAAATGATATTCTTAAAGTTATTTAATTAGATATACTTATACACAAAATAGACAATAAGGTAATGAATGCAAAACTTCAAAAACATACTGATTTCTAGTATAACTGCATCTTTCTTGATAGCTTGTGGAGGTGGTGGAAGTTCTTCATCAAGTTCTTCATCACTCAAATCTTTATCAGGTACGATTATTGATGGTTACATCAAAGATGCTACTGTTTGCTTAGATATAAACTCAAATGGATTATGTGATACAACTGAACCATTAACACAATCACTCGAAGATGGAACTTTTACTTTTAAAGATGTAGAAGTGGAAACAAACAAACTTTACCCTGTAATTTCAATAGGTGGTATTGATACGGCTACAGGAAAAGCTTTTGATGGTGAGTTAAAGAATGTTTTTGATTCAAATACTATAAATAGTGGTGAATCTTTGACTATTTCACCATTAACTGATTTAGTAGCTACTTCTTTTTTACAAAGTACTACAAAAGATGAATCAGCTTTACTTAGCTCAAGAGATACTATATCTACTGCATTAGGATTAACTACAGCTCAATTAGATAATGATCCTATGAAAAACACAGAAGTTTTTGCAAAAGCTCAAGAGATTCAACAAATCAAAGAGTTAATAAAAACTAGTTCACAAAAGAATCTAAGTACACAATTAACTATAGAGCAACAAAATAGTATCACAGAAGCATTGGTTAAACAAATAGCAGAAACTAATACAATTGATATTTCAAAGGTTTTAACTAATATTGAAACAGATTTATCTATAACTATTCCAAGTAATGAGAAAACTTTTATAGTAGAACAATCAGATGAGATAAAAACAAATTTAACTATCTTATCAACTGATACAACGATTGATATAACAAAATTAGACGAGATTCAGAATGCATTTGAAATACAAATGAATGATGCCTATACTATAATCAATAATGCTACAAGTACTGATATATTAACAAAGGTTACAATACCAGATGTAAGTACTTTACTTAACCAAGGTGAAGCTATAGCTACAAATACAGCACCCTATTTTCTAAATGGTACAGATAAAATCACTTCAAAAACTATTTCATTAGATGAAAATGCTACTTTAGATTTATCTATCTTGGCAAAAGATGATGATAGTGACACTTTAACTTATACTCTAAGTGGAGTAGATAAAAATCATTTTGCATATAACAGCACAACATCAAAGTTAACATCTATTTCATTTGATCATGAGAACGCAATGGATGCAAACAATGACAATGTTTATAATCTACAATTAATAGTAAATGATGGTAAAGAGAGATCATCTTTAAACTTATTACTTACTATTAATAACCTAGATGATAATACACCAATAATGAATGACTTAGCAGATATTACTTTAAATAAAAATGATTCAGTTTATACATTAACACTAAATGCAACAGATTTAGATGGAACAGAAGTATCATATACAGCTGCATCACAAAATACTGATGATTTATATACTCTAGCAGTAGAATTAAATGTATTAACAATCACACCAATAGTAAACAAATATGGAACAGATGTTATATCAATAACGGCTAGTTCAAATGGTAAATCAGTTACAAAAGCATTTAACTTAACTATCAAAGATACAGGTGCTTTAGTAATACCTACAAATACAGTATTACCACAACCACCAATGATGCCAACACTACAAGGAAATTAATCAATGAAAAAGATATTTTTATTAACAACTATATTAGCTGGATCTTTATTCTCAGCAACATTCAATGTAAGTACAACACCAGAGCTTAGAACTGCACTTAGCACTGCTTCTACAAATGGTGAGAATGATACTATTATTTTAGCTGATGGTACTTATAAGACTACAGATGATGGAGAGGGTACATTTGTCTTTTTAAATCAAGATTGTAAAAATATATCCTTAAGAGGAAGTGATGATAATGAAACTTTTTTAGATGGTAATTCAACAAATAGAGTTATAGAATTCTTAGGTGAATGTCAAAGTAATATTCATATAGAAAAACTTAGTATTCAAAATGGTAATGGCAATAATAGTGGTGCTGCAGGTATTTATTCTACACACGATATTTCTATAACTTCAAGTACCATAAATAATAATATAAATGCATTTGTAGGTGGCATACAAGCTAAAAATATTATAATTAGAAATTCAAAAATTTTAAATAATATAGGAGATAATACAGGAGGGGTATATACTGAATATAGTAAAAATTTTGAGATATATGATTCTAATATTTCTAATAATAAAGCTACATCAACTCACACTGGGTCAAATGCTACTGGTGGTTTGAAGAATGTAGATAAAGTTTTTAATTGTTATTTTGAATCTAATGAAGTTTCTACAACTAATGCTAATGCAGCAGTTAGCGCTACAACTATAGAAAATTCTTATTTTATTAATAATAAAGGACCACAAAGTTCATATACTGGTACAGGTAATTTATATAATTCTATTGTAAAGGACAATGATAACATTGGATTTGCTGGTAACTCTATTAATAGTCTTTTTATTAATAACTCAACAGGATTGAAATTATGGGATGATGTCTCAATTGGGAATATTTTTATAGATAATCAAACAGCTATACAGACACTTGGTTCTGCAACAATTAAAAATACATTTTTTAGTAATGAAACTTATGATATTTTCAATGGATCAGATTCTAGCTTTCCAACAGTCTTGTTTAGTAATCTCAACTCCGAAAAAGTTATGGGTTCATTTGTTGAAAATTATCATACAATCTATACCACACTAGGCTTTGTAGATGAAGACAATGGAGATTATCATTTAACTCCAACATCAGACCTAATAGATGCAGGAACTACGACTATAGAAGGGCTCAATCTACCTACAACAGACCTAGATGGAAAGGCCAGAATAGTTGGAGCTAGTATTGATATAGGACCATATGAGTTTAGTACAACAAGACCAACTATTAATTCATTTACATACACTGGTAATACGCAAGAATTAAACGAACTTACTTTCACTACAAATTACACTTTAACAGATGGAAGATATATAAACAGTGTATCTTATGACTTTGAAAACAATGAGACATGGACAACATCAAATACTCATACTTACAATACTGCTGGAACTTATACAGTAAAAGTAAAAATTACAGATAGTGAAGGCGAATTCTCAATACAATCAAAAGAAATCATAATTACTGAACTTGACTTTGCAAGTATGACAAATGAACAGAAGCTGATAAAAGCTATTGACTCTCAATATTATGATGAAATAATAGCTATTATAAGTGATAAAGAATCTACATCTACAAGTTCAGGAATAACAACAGGTGAAAATAACGTAACTTCCGATCCTTCATCATATAATTTAATTACTAAAGCACAATCTGATAGCTTAGTTTCTTTATCTCAAACAAGTGGATACAATGATGGATTAATCGCTGGTAAACAATATGCACAAGATAACTTAGCTGAATTTAATCTAGTAACTACAACAACAAGAGATGCTGATGTTCAAGCTGCAACTACTTCTGGAATTACAACTGGTAAACAATATGTTCAAGACAACTTAACTGAGTTTAATTTAATTACAAAAACAGCTAGTGATATAGCAATTGCTAGTGCTATTACAACTGGTCAAGCTAATGTTACAGCCAATCCATCTACATTTGGACTTATTACTATTGCTGACAAAGATACAGCTGTTAGTAGTGCAGTAGAACAAGGTAAACAGATAGTTCTTTCAAGTCCATCATCATTTGGATTAGAATTAAAAGAACCATTAACAAAAGCTAAAATAGATGCTCTTTCAAGTGGTTGGCATAATATTTCAAGTCCTAGTGAAATTATGGACTTAACAATATTTGATAATGCTTCAATAGTATGGATTTTTAATAGTACAAGTAACTCATGGGAAGCTTATTCATCAAATAGTACGTATATAAAACAAATAGAAAATGATTCAACTATAAAACTAGCTACAAAAATAAATGCTGCTGCTGGTATTTGGGTATTAAAATAATATTGACTATAAAAGCGAAGCAAAAATTAGATCATTAGGGATAATAATGATTACATCAAACACAAGGAAAATAAGTGAAAATATTAAATAGTTTAATTTTATCAACAATAACTGCAGGTCTATTAATAGGATGTGGAGGTGGAGGTAGTGATGGAAGTAGTTCTTCTTCTATCACATCTAGTACAGGAACTCTAATTGATAATACTGTTTCAGGTGTTAAATATATAAATGGTTCAGATACAGGCTTTACTGATACAGATGGTAAATTTCCATATACATCTGGTTTAGTAGAATTTTACTTAGGTGGAATAAAAATTGGAGAGTTAAACTCTATGACTTCTGATAATAAAGTCTTTCTTCAAGATTTAATTGGACTTGAAAGAACAAATACTACTGATTCTAAATTACTTAAAATAGCTAATTTACTTCAATCATTAGATTCTGATCCTTTAACAGATGAAATTGAAATTTTAAAGAGTGATTTTGATAAGTTTGAAAGTTCAACACAAAGTATTGATGCACTTGATGTGAATACAGTTCTTACTAATAATGGATTTACTCCACTATCAGATGAAGATGTAAAAACACATATTGAGAATTCTTTAAAACAATTTGGTGAGATATCAGATACTACTGAACCTGAATTAATTAGTAGTTCAATTGTAAATGGAACTTTTGGTGTATCGATTAAACAATCAATAGTATTAACATTTTCAGAAACTATTCCAAAAGAATATATTACAAATGAATATTTTATATTAACAAATGATTTAAATAGTTCTAATGTTGATATAAAAATAGAAGCTAAAAATAAAGTAATTACAATAACACCAAGAAGTGACTTAGATTATTCTCAATCTTATGAATTTGTAATTAGTTCAAAACTAAAAGATTTTGCAGGAAATACTTTATCAAATGATGGTGGGAATACTGATATTTTAATTGAATTTTTAGTTCAAGATGAACCAGATACTATAGCTCCAGTATTTACTTCACAATCAAGTATAAGTGTTGATGAAAATCAAACCTCAGCGTTAACAGTTACAGCTACAGATAATTCATCAATAATATATGGATTAAGTGGTTTAGATGCCACTTCCTTTCGTATAAATTCAATCACTGGGGAGATATCTTTTATTATTTCACCTGACTATGAAACAAAGAATTTATATTCTATTGATGCAATAGCTACTGACAGTTCCAATAATCAATCAACTCAAAATATCACTCTTCATATCAATGATGTTAATGAGATTATTCCAGATACAACAGCTCCAACTTTAAGTAGTACAAATAAGACATTTAGAACTATAGTTGGAACTTCTTTAGCTTATGAGAGTGTTACAGCAACTGATAATAATGACAACATTACCGTTTCATCACATGAAATAGTTGATTTTAATACTGCAGGAATATATGAAATAGAATATAGTGCTACTGACTCTTCCTCTAATAAATCTTCTATTATACATACCTATGAGGTTTATGATATAGTAAATTCAGACATAACTGGAAAAACTTGGTTAGATAGAAATATTGGAGCAAAAGAAGTTTGTAATGACATTTCAAATATCTATAATTGTATTGGTGATTACTTCCAATGGGGTAGATCTTCTGATGGACATGAGAAAACTTCAAGTCCTATATCTTCTTCATATTCTGGACCATTAGCTACAACATTATATAATTTAGATAATACATTCATTCGTTCTGATAGTGATTGGATTATAGGAGGTGTAGATAGTGATGGATCACTACGAAGTGATTTTTGGTCGCAAACTGATGGTACTTCTGTTTGTCCTTCTGGATTTAGAATTCCTACAAATGAAGAGCTTAGATTTGAATTAGTAACAGAAGACATTAGAATAAATACAAGTTCTATTTATTCAATGGTACTAGGAAAAACTGATGTCTTTAATAGTTTTCTTAAGTTACCAAGTGGTGGTATGAGATGGAGACAAAGTGGTACAGTATTACAGTTTGGGCATTATGGATATTATTGGACAAATAAAGGAATGTTATATTTTTCAGATGATCTAATATCGTCTATGAGTAAAGCGACAGATTATGCAAGAGGTATGAATATTAGATGTATTAAAGATGATGCCATAGTATATGAACCAAATGATTATTCTTCTATCTTACCAATGGAGGAAGTTGGTTCTTCAAAAAGTATTTCTTCTGCAACAATCAATACTACAACTACTGTTACATTAGCGGCAGGTAGTCAATTATACTTTAAAGTATCCAATATCTTAAATAGAAATTTCATTGTAAACAAATTCGAAATAAAAAGCTATTATAACAATGTCGAAACAATAAGATCTTCAACAAGTGATTTAGCTTTACTTAATAATGGAATATTAGAACCTTATGAATCTATTCAATTAGGATATACATTAAACAATAATGAAACAGCAAACTATTGGACTGGTATTTATACATTAGTTGATAGCTATACAAATGAAACTATTACAAGAAGTTTTATTTGGGATGGAACCAACTATTAAGAAATACGTTTATAATTATATCCATTCTTCTTCTTAGGAGTTTGGATATCTTAATCCCATTCTAAATCACATTAACACTTGACTGTCAAGTGCAATCCAAAAACAACCTTCATAATCTTTTTCTATTCTAGCAATTGTTGTTTTTTCATTTTCATCTAATGAGTAGGTTTTATATTTTTCTATTACTAGTACTGATTTAGTAATATTTTGAAAACTATATCACAATATATTATAAAGCAAAATACTCACTTAGGGATTAGCAAAATGTATAAGTAACGATTTTACAAACCTTTTTGCTATGAAGTTATTTAAATTTATCTTTAATAACTTGATATGCTTGGTTTATTTCTTGAGTTTTAGCAGTTGCTTCTTCTAAATATGATTCATCTTTATCTTGTGAACTTATAATATCAGGATGATACTGTCTAACTAGCTTTCTGTATTGCTTTTTGATAGTATTCATATCATCACTAGGATTTACACCTAAAACCTTATATGCTTCTTCAATACTCATAGTTTGAGCTTTTGCATTTTTCATATTTTCAAACTTTTGAACCATGTTGTCATAAGCTTGAGAAGTTATATTTAAATGTTGAGCAATTTCACGTAATACTTTGTCTTCATCGCTACTAATTCCATTATCAACAAAAGCTAACTGTATTAAGAAGCCCATAAATTGTCTTCTTTTAAGTAGTGTTCTTCCTAGTTTTTTATTTAAAGCTTGGGCTAATTGTTCTGTATCGCCAACTTTTAATTTTTCTTCATTGAAAATCTCTTTCATAATAGCTCTTGCTTTTTCTTTTTCATTAAAAAGCTTTGAAATATCATCAAACATATTACTAATAAGTTGAGCTTCTAATTCTTGAACTCGGCCGTCTGCTTTTGCAACTTTTGCAACAAGTGCAATAAAAAGTCCTAATTCATTTTGTCTAAATAACTCTTTTGAATTAACTAACTTATTTAATTTAAATTTTGAATAAAATTTATATACTTTAAAAGCAATATAAAGTCCAAAAATCACTGATAGTGTTACAAGGGTATTTACAATAAATGCATAGTAAAATATTACTAATAATATTGATATAAATATCCATTTTTTTAATTTCATTGAAGTTCTCTTTTTATTTCTATTATATATTTATTACACTTTAATAATTATAATTAAAACAAGTAATTTATGGTAAAATTTGAGGTTTTAGAAAATTGGAGAAAATAGTGAAAAAAACCTTACTAATAAGTACTACAATACTAAGCTTAAGTGCAAATAATAATTATATACCTATAAGTAAAATTTCAAAAGATAAGCAAGCAGAGTATAAATTTTCAAAACTAAATAATAATACAGTTGTTAATAAAAAAGAAGTGACACAAAAAATAATCATTGAAGATAATCAAGAGTACACAAGGGTTTCTAAACTAAAAGATGAAACATTCTTCAATAATAAAAATACAAAGATAAAACTATCCTTATCAGATTTTAATTCTAAATCAGAACAATACATTTACAACGGACCAAATGATCGAAAAATAAGTCAATTAACATGGGAAGCAAATAATGTAAAACTTCTTGGATTTGGAATTGAACACAAGACTAAAGACTTAGGTTTATATTTTAATTATAAAACAAATATTAAAGATGGCAATGGTGTAATGGATGATTATGATTGGTTATATGATTCCCAACCAAATACTTGGACAGATTGGTCACATCATGATAATACAGTAGTAGAAGATGTTAACATCCTAGATTTAGGAATAAATAAAGAATTTACTATCTATGATAAAACAAAACTAATAATGAGCCTAGGTTATAAATGGGAAAAACAACTTTTTAAAGCTTATGATGGTTCTTATATTTATTCAGGTTCAGATTTACCTTCTGAATTACGAGCTTATACTGGTACATTTAGTGGAAAAGGTATAACTTATGAACAAGTATACAAAGGGTTTTATTTAGGTGCAGAACTAGAAAAAAAGTATAAAGATTTATATTTTATACTAAATACACACCTAACATGCAAGTTGAATTTACAGATACACATCATATGAGAGTTCCATCATTTACTGATTATACTTCATTTAATGACACATCAATGCTATCTTTAGGTCTTGGGATTGATTATAATATGCATAGGAATCAAATACTATCTTTTTCATACGACTATACAAAATATTTTTATAAAAGAGGAGATAGAGTAAGATCATATGTAACAGGTTATAATTGGGAACTTCCAGGAACAGTTGGAGTTGAAAGTGAAAATAATCTAATTAATTTAGAATATAAATATAGATTTTTTCTTTAAATTAAATCACCACTTGGTTTTGCTATATAATAGCCTTGTGAATAATCAATTCCAAGTTCTGTAAGTAAATCTTGTATATCTTTATTTTCTACATATTCAGCTATTGTTTTAATATCTAACTTAGCACATAAGAAGATAATACTTTGTATTAAAAGTAATGACTTTTCATCATCAACTATATTTTTGATTAATGAACCATCAATCTTTAGATAATCAATATATTCACTCATTTTAATTATATAATCAAAGTTTGAGTAACCACTTCCAAAATCATCAACTGCAATTTTACAACCTAAAGATTTAACTTTTTTCAAAAATGAATAAAACTCATCATAATCATCTATATTTTCTTGCTCAACTATTTCAAGAACTAGTTTTGAACCAATATTATGTTCTTGTATTTTTTTTATCAAATATTCTGAAAAACTTTTATTTAAAATATCAATGATACTTATGTTTATTGAAAATTCATTTTCATCATTTATTCTTGTCCTCTAAATTTTCTACTTTTATAACAACGTTATTATATAATAAATACATGATATTTAGACTACTTTTTTAATTATTTAATTATAACAAGGAATCAATTTTAACTTTATAATCTATATCTTTACCTGCTAAAGGATGATTTAAATCAATAATTACTTCTTTTTCATTTATCTCTTTTACTATTAACTGAATGGGTTCTGCATTTTCATCTTCACCTTGTATTTGCATTCCAACTTTTAAATCTTCTATACCTGCAAAATCTTCAATTGGTAAAACTTGAATCGCACTTGGGTTATATTCTCCATAAGCTTCAGCAGCTGGGACTCTAAAACTTGCAGCTTCTCCCGCTTTCATATTTATAATTCTTCTTTCAAGTCCGGGTATTAACTGACCAACTCCATAAGAAAATTCAAAAGGTTTTTCACTTCTACTTCCATCAACTAATTCTCCATTAATTCTAACCTCAAATAAAATCTTTACTGTTTGATTTATTTCAATAGGCATATTTTGCCCCTTCTATTTAAATTTATAAACTATATTATATTTAAGGTAAAATATCAATTTTAGAAAATATTTCTGCTAAAAAGCCAATTAGAATAAGTATAAATTATAATATAAATAAAAATAATATATATAACTTATTTTTATAATTAAAAAATGGTATTATTACTACTTATTTTGTTTAAACCTTGTATAATCACCCTAAAATTACTTAGGAAAATATTATATGAATAAGATGTTCTTATCATTATTGCTAATAACTTCAGCTTATAGTCAAACATTGAATTTTGATGAAGCTTTAAAACAAACATTTAAAAATAATAAAGACTTGAAAAATCACAAACTTGATATTGAATTATCTAATCTTGATATTGAAAAAATAAACTCTATTTCTTATGGAACATTATCTTTTGAAGAACAAATAAACAGAACAAATCATTCAGGTTATGTTTTTAATTCTAAGTTATCTTCAAGAGAAGCTAGCTTTAATGATTTTGGAGCAATTCAATATGATGGAACATCAAGTAGTTTAGATATAACACCTGATAATCTAAATAATCCAAAAGCTAGAAACAACTTTAACACAAAACTAAATTATGATATTCCATTATTTACAGGATTTAAACTATCTAATCAAAAAGATATTTTAAAATTGAAAAAAAAGATATATGAAATAAAATATAATTCCAAAACAAATGAACTCTCATATGAAGTCTTAAAAGCTTACAATGCAGCAGTAGTTGCAAAAGAGTTTATAAAAGCGGTTAATAAAGCAAAAGAATCTATAAACCTTGTAGTTAAAACAGCAAATGCTTTTCATAAAGAAGGCTTAGTTACAAAAATAGATGTAAAACAAGCAAAGGCTTATAAATTAAGTATTAATTCGAAAAAAATACAAGCAGAAAATAAATATGATTTAGCCTTACAATACCTAAGATTTTTAACATCAAATGATGAAATAACAGATGTAAAAGAATTGAAAAATATAAATATTTCTGATTTGGATTATGATGTTTTATACAAAAATGCATTAGATAATAAAAACAGTTTAAAAATGCAAGAGCTAAACAAAAAAATAAGAAAAAAGAATATTGAAGTAGCTAATTCGCAGTTTTACCCAAATGTATATTCGCATTTAGAATATGGGTTTAACGATGATAAATTCACACTATCAAATGAAAAAGATTATTACAATGCAGTTATTGGATTAAAATATACTATTTTTGATAATACAAGAAATGCTGAAAAAGAAAAAAAGAAAATTCAATATAAGCAAGCAAATTTAAATTATGAAAAATTAAAAGATTATACAAAACTTCAATTACAAAAAGCATTATTAGAATATAAAGCAAAAGAAAAAATACTAAAAGAAAGAAAAGAAGAAGTTCTTTTAGCAAGTGATATTTATAAACAATCTGAATTAATGTATAAAAACCAACTAATTTCAATGACAGAATTATTAAAACAAGAAGCAAATTTAAGAAATAGCAAGGCTGAACTTATCCTTGCAAAATATGAAAAGTCTTTAGCTAAAGCAAATATAGCTTTAATCTCTGCTAGTGATTTTACACAAGAAACAAAAAAGGTGAAAAAATGATAAAAAACTTACTACTAATTTGTATTACATCTATTTATATTTTTGCAAATGATATTGAGTTATCAGGTTCTGTAATCTCTGATAATGAAAAAATTATAACAAGCAGGAATATGGGGTTAATAAAAGATGTCTATGTAAATGAAGGCTCTTTTGTAAAAAAAGGACAATTATTATATGAAATTGATTCATCAAATATTGACTCACTTAAACAAGAAGCATTATTAAATATAAAAATTCAAGAAAATAATCTTGCAAATATCAATATTAATTACAATAGATATAAGCGTTTGTACAAGCAAGATTTAGTTCCCAAATATGATGTTGAACAATTAAAATTAAATCTTGTAAATACAAAAAACATGCTTTTAATTGCAAAGGCAAAATTAAAAGAAGTAAACTCTCAATACAGTTATTTAAAAATAAAAGCTCCAAATGATGGATTAATTATAAAAAAATCTATAAAAGTAGGAGAAATGGCAATGCCTTTGGTTCCAGCTTTTATATTAACAGACCTTTCAAGTTTAAAAATAAAAACTGATATTTCAGAAAGTAATTTAAGTAAAATTAAACTAAATCAAGAAGTTGATGTAAATATACCTTCTATAAATTTAAATACTAAGGGTCAAATTTCTGCAATTATTCCAAATGTTAATACTATTACACATTCCTTTATTTTAAAAGTTTCTTTTGATAAAAAAGATGCCAGAGTTTACCCAGGTATGTATTCAAAACTATTAATAAAACCACTAAATTAGGTTAATTATGAGTAATAAAGAGTTTTCAAAAAGCATAGATAAAGATTTGAATATTGCAGGTAAGTTATCACTTGCATTTATAAATCACCCTCTTACTTTTATATTTGGTATGTTTATTTTAATACTTGGTTATATCTCACTTGTATTTATGCCAAGAGAAGAAAATCCACAAATTAAAGTAAGTGGAGGAGCTGTTATTGTAGCACTTCCAGGAGCAAGTCCAAGTGAAATACAAAAAGTTATAATTGAACCTTTAGAAAAAAAGATAAAAGAGATAAAAGGTGTTGAAAATATTTATTCTTTTGCAAAGGATTCTGTTGGAATTGTGCAAGCTCAGTATTTTATAGGACAAGATAAAGAAGAGTCAAATTTAAAGCTTTATGATCAAGTTATGAGAAATATGGACCTAATGCCAAGTGGTGCAATGCAACCAATTGTAAAAACAATGGATATTGATACAGATATTCCAATTGCTACAATTGCTTTTTATTCAATGAAAGAAGATGGAAAAGATTTAATATCTCAAACACAACTTTATAAAGAAGTAAATAAAATAACACGCCAAATAAATAAAATACAAAATGTTGCATTAATAGATTTAAAAGGTGAGAAAAAAGAGCAATACAATATTTTAATAGACCCAAATAAAATATCAGCTTATAACCTTTCAATCGCTCAAGTTATGAAGCAAGTGCAAGCACTATCTTATAAAACTCCAGATATCAAAGGAAATACAAAAGACTCTAATATTGTACTTTTTGGAGTAAAAAATGCAATACAAAGTGAAAAAGACATTGAAAATATAATAGTTTCATATGCTAATAATGTAGCAGTCTATTTAAAAGATATAGCAAAGGTGCAAAGAACTTATGATATTCAAAACGATAAAGAAGCACAAATATATCAAAAAAATCAAAATGGTGTGTTTGAAGAAATAAATCAATTAACAATGAGTATTTCAAAATTGAATGGTTCAAATTCTGTAATTATAAATGAAAAGATATTTGAATATATGTCTTTAAAAAAAGATGATTTATTAGAAAAAAATATTGCTTTTACAATTACTAGAGATGATGGATATACAGCAAATGAAGCGGTAAATTCACTTGTTCAAAACTTACTAATTTCAATTGTTATAATTGCAATATTGCTTATATTTACACTAGGATTTAAAGAAGCTATGATTGTATCACTTGCTGTTCCTATGATTTTGTCACTTACATTATTTACAGGTTTTTTACTAGATGAAACAATAAATAGAATTACACTATTTGCGCTTTTAGTTTCTTTAGGAATGCTAGTTGATGCTGCAATTATTGTAATAGAAAATATTCATAGACATAGAAAAGAAAACAAAGATATAGATATAACAGTACTTTCAATAAATGCAACAAATGAAATAGGAAATGCAACAAATATTGCAACACTAGCTATTATAATGACTTTTATACCTATGTTTTTTGTAGGTGGAATGATGGGTCAATTTATGCACCCTCTTCCTGTATTTGTTTCAATATCACTTGTAATGTCTTTATTTGTAGCTTACTCTTTTACTCCATATTTAATTAAAAAAATTTATAAG
Source organism: Arcobacter peruensis (assembly GCF_003711085.1). Taxonomy (NCBI): domain Bacteria; kingdom Pseudomonadati; phylum Campylobacterota; class Epsilonproteobacteria; order Campylobacterales; family Arcobacteraceae; genus Arcobacter; species Arcobacter peruensis. Next base: position 292,049 of record NZ_CP032363.1, on the reverse strand, counting down.
GCTAAAAAATGAGATTAGAAAACTTTATATTAAGTATTTTAGAAAGTAAAACAAAATCTTTTTTAGTTTATTTTATTACATTTATTTTATTTGTTCTAAGCATTGCAACTTTTCCCACAGAAATTATAAAAGCAAAAATGCTTCCAGGAAAAGATTCTAATACTTTTTCTATTTATGTAGATTTAAAAGATGGTTCTAGTAAATTTCAAACAAAAGAAGTTACAAGATGTATTTCTAAAAATCTTCAAAAAAATGAGCTAGTTACTAATATTTCAGTATTTATAGGAGAAGGACAGCCTTTAGATTTTGCAGCTTTAGTTAAACAAAGTGCTTTAAAAGACAAGCAATCACAAGCTGAAATAATGGTAAATATCAAAAAAGCTCAAGATAGAGATATTACAAGTTATAATCTAATAAGTAATATAAGAGAGCAAATACAATCAAACTGTTCACTATATGATGCAAATATCAAGTTCATTGAACTTCCTGCTGGTCCTCCTGTTTTAGCTTCTATTGTTGCTGAAATATATGGTGGTAAAAATTTTGAAAACAGAAGAGAATTTTCAAAGAAAATTGCAACTATTTTAAAACAACAAGCCTCACTAGTTGATATTGATATTATGGCTGATAAAGATTATATAAAATATGATTTAGTTCTTGATAATAATAAAATTGTAAAAAGTGCTGTGAGTTTAGAACAAGTTAAAAATATACTTTATTTAGCTTATGAAGGTATGGAAATTTCTGTTGTAAATGAGAATAATGCAGAAAATCAAATACCTATATTTTTAAGACTTGATGATTCAAGATTATTAAAAGACTCAAGTATAGATAGTTTAGAAAATAAATTACAGATGTTAAAAGTTGTAAATAGTAACGGAAACATGATTGCAATTTCCTCTTTTGTAACAATTAAAAAGGTAATAAAAGAGCCAACACTTACATCAAAAAATTTAAATATGATGATAAATGTAATTGCTGAAACAAATAAAGATAGCCAGATATATCCACTTTTAGATGCAAGAACACAAATGCTTGAAGATTTGAGTAATGAGTATATTGTAAGTAAAACAGATATGTTAAACCTATCATTTGAAAATAAAACTACAAGTGAAAAATTCGATTTAGTTTTTGATGGTGAATTAAAAGTTACTATTGATACTTTTATTGATTTAGGAGGGGCTTTTATTATTGCATTAGTTTTAATATTTTTCTTAATGGTAATGTATTACAAAAGTTTTGCACTTTCAGGAGGAATAGTTCTTGCTAGTTTTATCTCTATTGTAGGAGTAATATTTGCTCATGTAATTATGGATTTAATAACAGCAGATATTTTCTATTTAACAGCAACATCTCTTATTGGCTTTATTGGACTTATTGGAATAAACTCTAGAAACTCAACTCTAATAATTGATTTTTCAAAGCAGTTAGTAATTGAAAAAGATATGAGTATAAATCAAGCAATTGCAAAAGCAACAGCAACACGTTCTAAGCCAATTATACTTACAGTTCTTACAATGGTTTTTGCATCTTCATTACTAGCAACAGATGCTGTTTTTGGTGGACTAGGAGTTGCGTTAATAGGTGGAACATTGATATCTTATATTGTATCAATGTTCTTTGTTCCTGTAATTATAAAGAATCAAATAAAAAAGATAATTAATTAATTTTAAAAACCTTCTTTACTTAGAACTTCATAATATTTACAAGCTTTCTCATATCCATAAGAGCAAGCTTGTTTAAATAAGTTTTTAGCAGTTGTTTTATTTTTAGAAATACCTCTTCCTTCATAATAAGATACACCTAAATTCATACAACTATTACCAAAGCCACCATCACAACCAATTTTATACAGTTTGTTGGCTTTAATTATATCTTTTGTAACTCCTAAACCTTTTGCATATAAAAGTCCTAAATTATAACAACTTATCGATACTCCATCAAGACATGCTTTTTCATAAAGAATTTTAGCTTTTTTATAATTTTGTTCTATACCTCGTCCATGTTTATATAAAACACCTAAGTTCATACAAGCTTGAGATAAACCACCTTCGCATGCTTTGTCATATAAAGAAATCGCTTTTGAATAATCTTGCTTAACAGCACCGATACCTTTTTCAAATAAATATGCAGCATTATGACAGCCTCTAAAAACATCTCCCTCACAAGCTTTTAAATATAACTTACTTGCTTTAATATAATCAGTTTTTAGACCTTTTCCTTTTGCGTAAAGTAAAGCTAAATTATAACAACTATTATATACATCTCCACCATCACAAGCTTTTTGATATAATTTGGCAGCTTTATTATAATCTTGCTTTACACTTTTCCCATTTTGATATAAAAGAGCTAAATTATAACAAGCTACATATCTGTTCTCATCACAAGAATTTTTATATAGTTCTCTAGCTTCATTATAATTCTGTTTTATATATTCATGATTACCTTTAGTTAAATCACTTGCATTTAATATAGAAAACATAATCAAACATAATATTACAAATCTCATAGTTTCTCCTATTAAAAATTATTATCTTTAATAATACTACAATTATTTTTTTATTTAAATAATATAATATGAAATTTAATGATATGTATGTTAGTTATAAAGTTGTTATGATTTTTATACACAATTTAAAAAAAGGCTAAACTTGTAAATTATACTTTAATATTATTTTAAGGTTTTAAATTTTACAAAAAAAATGTTTTTATATGTTGTAGAATTTAATAATTAGAAAAATTTATAAATTTCTCTAATTATTTGGTTTTTCAAAGATCAAAAACCATCGCAATTTCGTCACAAATTGGGAAATGTTTACATCTAATACAATCTGCCCAGATTTTATGTTCTGGAATTGCTTCTTTTTCAATTACTCTAAAACCAGATTTTTCAAAAAAGCTTTTTGCATATGTTAAGGATAGTACTTGCTCTAATTTATACTCTTTTGCTTCTTTAATACATTCATCAACAAGTTTATTTCCAAGTTCAAAACCTCTATATTGTTTTGATACAACTAAACTTCTTACTTCTGCTAATCTTGCAGAATGTATATGTAAAGCAGTAAATCCTGCAATTTTACCATCTACTTGCACAATAATATAAGATCTAATAGTATTTGCCATTTCATCTTCTGTTCGTAAAAGAATATTACCGTTTTCAACTTCTGCTTTTACTAGCTCTTGCATAGCAGGAATATCAGTAACATTTGGCTTATAAAACTTAATTTCCAAATAAGTACTCCGTAATTTTATTTTGAAGGTCAATTACACCTTGTTTTTTTAAGTTAGAAATAAATATACCGTCAGGATTATTTCTTTTTAATTTTTGCAAATCATTCTTTTTTAATTTGTCAATTTTTGTAAAAGCATTGATGATAATTTGATCACCTCTTTTTGTTGCTTTTAAAAACTCATCAACATTTTTATCAATTTCTAATCCAATATGTCTAGAATCAATTAAATGTACAAAAATTTGTAAACATGGTCTTTGTTCTAAATATCCTGTTAAATTACTATTCCAATCTCTTTTTAAGCTTTTTGAAACTTTCGCATAACCAAAGCCTGGTAAATCAACAAACCTTGCATATAAAAAAGGCATTGCTTCTTTATCTGTTTTAAACTTAATATTAAAGTAGTTTATTAGCTGTGTTTTTCCAGGAGTAGAAGATGATTTAGCTAAACCTTTTCTATTTGTTAATGTATTTAGTAAAGAAGATTTACCTACGTTTGATCTACCTAAAAAAGCTACTTCAGCTTTGTCTGGGCTTGGAGAGTCTTGTATACTTTGAGCTGACTCCATAAAGTTTGCTTCAACTATTCTCATTTAATATTATCCTTATTTTTCTGAGCCACGCTCAACATTTATGATAAATCTAACAGGTTTTTTATCACTTCCATTAACTTTAGCTTCACCTGATAATTGATTTACATAAATTTTATCACCATAAATTTTTCTATCATCATTTTTCTCTTGTAAAAATCCATTTCCCATTACAGTATATTCTTGTTTTAATGGAGAATATATAATTTTATCACCATTTCCCACGTAATGTTTTGTATCTGTAACTATTTCAAAATCTACTTTTCCTGTTGCTATATATTTTGAAGGAACTTTGTTTGTACTTCCTTTTCTATTTACAAAAAACATTTCAACTTTTTGTGCGTTTAATTTATCTTTTCCCATTTGGATTTTTACATTTCCTGTAAATACAGAAATACCTTTTTTATCATTTGCCTCAAAGTTTTTTGCATCAATAATAAGCTGTTGCGTTTGTGCTAATAAAAATGTCGAAAACATTAATAAACTTAATACAAGTTTCATTTTTTACCTTTATTTTTTATTTTTTACTTCAATTTCAAAATGTACATTATCTGACTTCATATTACTATTAAAAGCATCTAAATATAAATTTGTACCCTTTACATAGTTATTATAATAATTACCATCATAAGCTACACTATTTTGAGCTAATCGTGTTTTTAAATTATAATTTAATTCATTAGTATTTAAAGTTATAAAATCATCTCTTTTATATTTAACATCTCTTCTTAAAGTTAAATCATCACCTTTTTTAATAATAACTTGTGCTTTTAAAGTTTCTATTTTAAAATTTTTTTCTTTTAAGTTATTACGTAAAAAAACATCTGCATCAAACATTTCATCTCGTGTTTTATATCTAATGACATGACTTGCATTTACTGTTCTTGAAACATTTTGCTCATTTAAAGTATGCATAATTGGTTTTTCAAATATTACTAAAGGGATGTCTTTACTATCATCATCTTTTATTACATTATCTACAGGTATAAAATATGCACCTGCAGCCAAGATAAGTAATGAATAATTGAAAAGTTTTATATCCATGCGTTTAAAAAATCCTCTTCTATACCATCTTCTTTACAAATGTATTCAATCATTTCTCTAACAGCTCCACTTCCACCAGGGGCTGTACAAACTACATTTACAAACTCTTTTAAGTATTGCGTTCCATTTGCAGGAGTAAATGATAAACCAGCTTTTTTAAGCATTTTATAATCATTTAAATCATCACCAATTGCTGCAACTTGATTCCATGAAAGTCCTTCTTTATCTAAAATACTTTGAAGTACTTCATCTTTATTATGAATTCCTTGGTGTAAGTGTTCAATTTTTAAATCCCCAGCTCGTCTTTCAACTATTAAAGAGTTTCTTCCTGTAATAATCGCAGCTTTCTTGCCAAGTTTTTTTGTCCAAGTAGCAATAGCTAAACCATCTGCAACATCAAAAGATTTTAATTCATCACCATTATTTGTATAAGTAATCTGACCATTTGTCAAAGTTCCATCAACATCAAGTACAATTAATTCAATCATAAAACACCCTTAGTACTAGGGATTCCTAATCTTTCATTTTTAACTAGTGCACGTCTTAAAGCAACTGCAAAAGCTTTAAATGATGCTTCTAAAATATGATGTTTATTTCTTCCTCTATCTTGAATAATATGAACAGTTAATCCAGCATTTCCACTTAATGCATGAAAAAATTCCTCAGCTAATTCAACATCAAAATCTCCAACCTTACCACTTACATTTACATCATAAACTAAATATGGTCTATTTGATAAATCTAATGCACATGTAGTTGCTGCTTCATCCATTACAACAGTTGCATTACCATATCTTTCAACTGCTTGTATTGGAAAGATTTCTTGTTTTAAAGCTTTCCCCATTACAATTCCACAATCTTCTACTGTGTGGTGTGCATCAATATGTAAATCACCTTTACAAGATAATTCTAAATCCATTCCACTATGCTTAGAAAGAGCTTCTAACATATGATCAAAGAAGCCAACTCCTGTATTAATATTAGATTTACCAGTTCCATTTATATCTAACTTACATTTGATATCTGTTTCTTTTGTTTTTCTATTTTGTTCTACCATTTTTAACCCTATCTTCTAATTATAACTGCATTATTTAAGCCATTTAAATCTTTAAACATTTGTGCTTGATTACGAGAGTTAAACCCTCTAATCAATACTTTATGTAAAAACCTATCATTTGAAACTACTTTTACAATATCTACTTTATATTGATTATTTAAAATACTTTCATATTTTCTTTTTGTTGTTATTGCACCATCAAGTTTAGAAAAAGCTCCCACTTGTATATTAAAATTATCATTAACTAAAGTTTCTTCTTTTATTTGAATAGGAGCAATAGGTTTTATTTTTTGAACAACTTTTCTAGGTTTTGCTACTTTTTTATATGCTTGTTTAACAGGTGCATTATAATTTTGTATTTCCCCATTATATCCTAAAACTGTAACTTTTACTCTTGCAGTTCCTTTTCTAACCATATCAATTTCATGAGCAGCTGTATTTGATAAATCTATGATTCTTCCATCAACAAAAGGTCCTCTATCATTTACTCTTACAATTACACTTTTCCCATTCTCAAGATTATCAACTCTTACAACAGTATTCATAGGTAATGTTTTATGAGCAGCTGTTAAATCATACATATTATAAGTTTCACCATTTGATGTTTTTTTAGCATGAAAATTTGGTCCATACCAAGAGGCAATTCCTCTAAATTCATCATCAATATTTGGAATAAAAGGATAATATTTTTCACCAAATACAGTATATGGACGTAATGTTGCTCTATGCATTGCTTTTGAATTTCTAATATTACTATTTGATGTATCTTTATATATTTTATTAATATCTGATCTATTTACTACATGCTTCTTAGATGAACATCCTGTTATTAAAAGTGCTCCAGCTAATAAACCTGTTGTCAAACCATATTTAAAAAACTTATTTATATATTGCAATTTTATCTCCAACTTTTATTTTATTTGATTTTAACTTATTATCTTTTTTTAACTTTTTTATACTTACTTTGAATCTATAAGAAATTCCACTTAGAGAGTCTCCATTTTTTACTTTATATATTTGTCTTTTATATTTCTTAGTAACTTTTCTTACTTTATTCTTATAAATAGGTATTACTAATTTTTGTTTTAGTGATAGTTTATTTGTTTTCAATTCATTAAACTTCTTAATAAAAGAATATTTTACTTTAAACTTATTACCAATACTAGATAAAGTATCACCTTTTTTAACACGATATATTACATAAGAATCACTTCTAATCTTATTTTTGTTTTTATTATATCTTTCTAATTTTAAATAAGGAATATTAATATCATATTTCTTTACATCACTAGGAATTATATATTGTTTGATATGTAAATTCATTTTTGCTAATGTTGAAAACTTCATATTTAAAACACTTGCAATACTTCTTAAATGTAAACCACCTTTTGCTTTTACAGTTGTCAAAGTAGCGTTTATATCTCTATCAAAGATATATCCTTTTTTTAAGAAGTTTCTATTTGCAATCATTGAAAGAACAACAATTTTTCTTAAATATGCTCTACTTTCTCTTGGAAGATATTGTCTATCTAAATTACTTTGAATTGTTAAAAGATCTCTTGCTGTTAGAGGAATATTTAATTTTTTAATTTTTTTATAAATTTTATTAATTTTATAAAAATCTTTTTTTGTTCTTAAATATTCTTTAATTGTTTTTCTATATTCTTTTATTTTTTTGCTATTTTCTTTATTTGGATAAATTCTAATATATTTGTCAATACTTGCTCGTGTAATTGCTTCAATTACTCTACCTTCACCACAATTATAAGCAAGTATTGCTAAATACCATTTATCAAATCTTTTATGATGATATTTTAAGTACTTTGAAGCAGCATGTGTTGATTTGACAAAGTCTAATCTTTCATCAACATATTCATCATTTCGTAAATTATAAATTTTTGCTGTACTTGGCATAAATTGCCATAAACCCAATGCTCCAGTAGAAGACCTTACATCTAATTTAAAATTTGACTCTGCCATTGAAAGATATAAAAAACTAGAAGGTAAACCTTCTTGATTTAGAACTTCTTTTATTTTTGCAATGTAAATTGAGGCATTTTTTAAATTTCTTTTATAAATATGAAAATGATTTCTATCTGATAATTTATTATATAAGTCTTGAAGATGCTCATCATGAGTAAAAGATTTTTCTAAGTTTAAGTCTTTTAAAACTTCGTAATCTTTTTTATTAAAATTCAAAGCATTCAAGCTAGTAAAAATAGAAGTTAAACATAAAAATACAATTAGTAATATTTTATTCAAGTAAATTCCAATCTTTAGTATATTATAGATATTTTATCTAAGATAGACTAGAAAACTCTTTAAATAATTTAATTGCATTTTTTGTTGTAATTGTTTCTATTTCTTCTCTTGATATTTCAAGAATTTCAGCCATCTTATCAGCTACAAAAACTGTATAATATGGTTCATTTCTTTTACCTCTAAAAGGATGTGGAGTAAGATAAGGACCATCTGTTTCTATAATCAATTTATCTTGAGGAATTTTAGGAAGGATTTCAACTAGTTTCTTTGCATTTTTAAAAGTTACAACTCCACCAATTCCAAAATAAAAGTTATGTTCACTTAAAGGAAGTAAATGCTCACTTGCATTAAAGCAGTGTAAAACTCCACCAACTTCTTTTGCATTGTAATCCATCAGAATTTGTCTAGAGTCATTTGAAGCTTCTCTAACATGAACAATTAAAGGTTTTTTAACTTTTTTTGCAAACTCTATTTGTGCAATAAAAACTTCTTTTTGTTTTTTAACATTCGCAATTTTTTCTTCTTCATCTTCAGGAAGCCTAAAATAATCTAAACCACACTCACCTACTGCAATACATTTTGGATGATTTATATATTTTTCTAAAACAGCTTCATCATACATATCTATATCATAAGGATGAATTCCAACTGCGAAAAAAACTTCATCATATTTTTCGGCAAGCTTTATTGCTTGTGGTAAATCATTAAAATCTGCACCAGGAATTAAAAAACCTTTAACTCCATGTGATAATGCATTTTGTATTACTTCTTCAATATCATCATAATATTGTTTGTTGTCTAAGTGACAATGAGTGTCGATAATTATACTAAAAACCTTTTTTCAACTAAGTTTAATAAACCATTTATTTCAGAAAGATCAGAAGCTATAATCCAAGCGTCAATTCCAAAATTTTTAAAAGCATCATAATCTGTTTCATCTTCAATTATTGCAATTGAAACAAACTTTTCTTTTCCATGCTCACTTTTATTTTCTTCAAATTCAAAAATAGAATCTATATTTATAATAAAAATATCAGCTTCTTGTGATACTCCACTATGAAAATATTCTACCTTATGTTCATCATCGAATAAGTTATCATCTAGTTCACAGAATGTAATTATATTCATATAAAATCTCCTAAATTTGTTTAATAGTGTATTCTATCTAAAAAATTATTAAATACAAAATTATAGAATATAACGGGCAGTATCTTCGTTATCTACAATCTCATCCAGTTTTTCTTCAACTAAATCTTTAGATACAATTATCTTTTCACCCTTTTTCTCATCTGCATCAAAAGAAATATCTTCAATAACTTTTTCAATAACAGTATGAAGACGTCTAGCACCAATATCTTCAGTCATTTCATTTGCTGTAACTGAATATTTAGCAAAAGCTCTTATTGCGCTATCATCAAATTCTAAGTCTACTTCTTCAACAGCTAATAATGCTTCATATTGCTTCAATAATGAATTTTTAGTATTTGTTAAAATTTTATATAAAGCTTCTTCATCTAATGATTCTAATTCAACTCTTAAAGGAAACCTTCCTTGAAGTTCTGGCAATAAATCACTTGGTTTGGATACATGAAATGCACCAGCTGCTATAAATAAGATATGATCAGTTTTAACTTGACCAAATTTAGTTTGAACGCTACTACCTTCAACAATTGGAAGTAAATCTCTTTGAACGCCCTCTTTACTTGGGTCTTGATTCTGATTTGTTTTACCTGATGCAATTTTATCAATTTCATCTAAGAATATAATTCCACCATTTTGGGCTCTTTTAACAGCTTCAATTTTAATAGCTTCTTCATCTAAAAGTGAAGAACTAGCTTCATCTCTTAATAAAACTTTCGCATCTTTGATACTTACCTCTTTTTTGATTTTATCTTTATTAAGACCACCTAACATTTTATTTAGGCTTTCTTGCATTGAGCTCATATCCATTGGCATATTTGAATCTAAAATCTCTACATGAGCTTTTTTAGGAACTTCTATTTCAATTTTCTTATCATCTAGTGAGCCATCTAAAAGTTTCTTTTCCATAACATTATAAGTTTTAATAAAAGATTCTTTTGCATTTTCACTTGCAGTTTCAGGAAGTGGTGGAACTAAAATTTCAATAATTTTCTTATGGACTTCATCTTGAATTTTATCTTTAATTTTATCTTCATATTCACGTGTTACTATATTAATTGATTCATATACTAAATCTCTAATCATAGATTCAACATCACGACCTACGAATCCTACTTCTGTGTATTTACTAGCTTCAACTTTTACAAAAGGTAAAGACATCATTTTTGCAAGTCGTCTTGCAATTTCAGTCTTACCAATACCAGTACTACCAATCATTAGAATGTTTTTAGGCATTATCTCTTCTTGTAAAACTGGTTCTACTTTCATTCTTCTATATCTATTTCTTAAAGCTAATGCAATTGTTTTTTTAGCATTATTTTGCCCAATAATATAATCATCTAAGTATGCAACAATTTGCTTTGGTGTTAAATCCATACTTTTTTAATCCTCTAATTTTAATAATTTAATATTTTGATTTGTATAAATACAAAGTTCACCGGCAATCATTAGTGATTCTTTTACTACAGCTTCTTCATCTAAATCTGAATGCTTTGCAAGTGCCCTAGCAGCAGAAATTGCAAAATTCCCACCTGAACCAATTGAAGCAATACATCCATCTTCAGGTTCAACTACATCACCATTTCCACTTAAAATAAAAATATGATCTTTATTAAGTACAATCATCATAGCTTCTAAACGTCTTAGAACCTTATCTTTTCTCCACTCTTTAGAAAATGCAATAACAGCTTTTAATAAATCACCTTTTGTTGATTCTAAATGAGTTTCAAACATATCATAAAGATTAAAGGCATCAGCAGTACTTCCAGCAAAACCTGAAAGAATTTGATCTTTATAAAGTTTTCTAATTTTTGTAGCATTACCTTTTAAAACTGTATTACCAAAAGTAACTTGTCCATCACCTCCAATTACAGCTTTATCTTTACCCTTATATGCAAGTATAGTAGTAGCGTCAAACATCTAACTATTCTCCAATAATAATAACTTCAAGTTTAGCATGAATTGCATGACCTAATTTACAATCAACTTCAAATGTACCTTCTGCTTTAATTTTTTTATCTAAAGAAAGATTCTTTTTATCAAGTTCAATACTAAATTGATTCTTTAATTCTTCTGCAATTTCTTTATTAGTAACTGAACCAATTAAATGTCCATTTGCACCAATTTTGTGTTTGATAGTAAGTTTAGTTGAGTTTAATTTTTCTGCTAATTCATTTGCGCTTGCAATTTCTTCAGCTTCTTTTGCTTCTTTTCTTTTTTGCTCAGCTTTATATTTTGCTAATACTTCATTTGTTGCATGTAATGCTAAACCTTTTCCAATTAGAAAGTTTTTTCCATATCCGTCTTTAACTTCTTTAACTTCTCCAGCTTTTCCTGTACCTTGTACGTCTTTAATTAATAAAACTTTCATATTTTCTCCATGTATATAAATATTTTGTATATTACTATAATTTGAATTATCAGCAGTTTAACTTAATGATTAATTATAATTTTAAATATATTATTATCATCAATATACTCATATTCAAACTCATAATTATGCATATTCAAGATAGATTTAACAATATAAAGTCCTAGACCCATTCCATGGTTTTTAGACTCAACATCATTATGAAAGGGCTTAAAATATTCATTGATGTCTTTTTGTAGTTTAACTCCCTTTGAAATAAAGATAATTTCATTCTCATTTTGTTTAATTTTCACTTTTCCATCACTTGAATATCTTAAAGCATTATCAATAAGATTTTTAAATACCATTGACATCAAAGATAAATCAGCTTTTACCTTTTTTTCTTCTTCTAAATTTAAAGATATTTTGTCATTACTATTTTCTAATAATAATGATTTAAAAGCATCATCAAAAATCAATGATAATGAAATGATTTGCTTAGTGATTTTATAATTTTGAGAAACAACTTGTTCTACTTTTGAAAAATCATTGATTAAAAAATCAAGTCTTTTAAAAATATTTACCATTCTTCCTTTTTGTTTCTCATCATCAATTAATTCACTAACAATTCGTCCTTTTGCAATAGGAGTTTTAAGTTCATGCATTATTGTTCGTAAAAACAATTGTCTAGAGTTAAGTAATAATTCAATTTTTCTCACTGCTTTATCAAATTCATTTGATACATCAGCAATTTCATCTTTTTTATCACTTTTACAGTTTATTGATAAATTACCTTGAGAGAAACTTGTAATATTTGTTTTTAAATCTTTTAAAGGTTGTAAGCTTCTAATTAACCAAATATATAAAGAAATCAAAAGTAGTAATAAAAAAACAAAAATAATATAAGAATAATTTGAAAATGAGTACATATTTAAATCTTTAAACAATACTTGAGTGAAAGGTGTTTTAATATGAAAGTACAAAATATCTTTATATTCTAATAAATCATATTCTCTTTTCATTATAATTGAATTACTATTTTCCAATACTTCTTTTGGCTTTTCTACAATTTCAAAAGGCAAACTTTTCATATGATTTATTAAATCATATTTATCCATTCTATGTTCTTTTAAATATTTTGTAATATTTTCATAATATCTTTCGACAACAACATATTTTCGTTTCTTTTCATAATCAATATAAAAAAAGAACAAAGCAATTAAAATAGATATAGAAATAAGAAAAACAAGAGATATTTTACTAGTTATTGAGTTTAAATTCATTGTACTAACTTATAGCCTAAATTACGAATCGAAAATAAGTATTTAGGATTTTTAGAATTATCATTTAATTTACTACGTAATCTTCCTATAATTACATCTAAACTCTTACTATAACTATCACTTAAACTTGAACATTGATTTACGATTTGTTCTCTTGAGACAATTGCATTTTTATTTTCAATTAATGAACTTAAAACCTCATATTCAGCTTGCGTTAAAATAAGTTCGTCATTTTTAAAAGTGATTTCTTGTTTTATTTTATTTAAAATGAAATTACTTTTTTCTTCTTCTGGTTTATTATTCTTATTAATTCGTCTTAGTAAGCTTTGTATAACTGCATACATCTCTTTTGGATCATAAGGTTTAGGTAAATAATAATCAGCACCAGTTTGCAGTCCCATAATCTTATCAGTAATATCAGCTCTAGCACTTGAAATAATAATAGGAATATCATATTTTGATGATATTTCCTTACAAACGTCAAGACCATCCATACCAGGAAGAGTTAAGTCTAAAATTAATAAATCATAAGAAGAAATCCCAGCACTAAGTCCTAAATAAGGATCTTCATAATTTGTAATTTTTATATTATATTTTTCTAAATATTCACCTAAAAAAACTGAAAACTCAGGATCATCTTTAATCATTAAAATATTAGTCATTAAATATCCTCATTTTATTTATAAATAGTATATATCACTATAATTAATATTAGTTAAATATAAAGTAAATGAAAGTAAATACAGATATACCTTGATATAGTAATTAACTTGCTATATCAAGGGTATTAGGCAAATTTTGTCTAATGTTCCTTTTTTTAACGTAATTATTTAAACCTATATGATTGTTATATCCTAATAGTTTTGCAATTTTTCTAACAGAAAGACCAACAGAAAGCAATTCTTCGATTTTATCTCTTTGTTTATCAAACTTAGATTTTTGTATTGTTCCAACTGGTTTACCTAAACTAACACCTGAAAGTTTTTTAGCAGTAAGAGCTTCTTTTGTTCTTAAACTCATAAGGTCTTTTTCTAAATTAATAGTCATAGAAATCATGCCTAAAATCATTTGAGTTAACATATCTTTATCGTCTACTAATTCTAAGTTTTGATTAACTACTAATATTTTTATTTTATTAGATAAAAGAAATTTTACAATCTCTAAAATTGTTTCAATTGTTCTTCCAAATACGTTCAAATCAGAAACAATAATTGTAGAGTTTTTTTCACAATTTCTAAGTAATTCTAGGATGTTTTTTTCATCACTTGGCATACTAATATCTATTTCAATATTTTTGTATATATCAATTTTATGTTTATTAACATAATTATCTAATATATCTTTTTGTTCCTGTGTATACTTCTCATTATTTTTGTTTAATCTAAGATATGTAAAAACATTTGACATGATTTATTCCTTAACATAAAGTATATTTTTAATATATAAGAAAACATAGTGTTTATTTATATATATTTAAATATTATACATAATGTTATCAAGATACAAATTAAAATAAGCTTAAAAATTAATCAAATTAATGATATATCTTACTTTTAAATAGTATGTATTTACACATATACTTATACAATTTGAATTAAAAGCCATTTTTGGATAATATCTTTTTTCATATAGAAAATAAAAAAGGTATCTTATGAAAATTACTGTAGCAATATCAGGAGCTAGTGGTGCTAGTTTAGGACTTAATTTTGTTAAAAAAATTCCTTCAAATATTGAAGTTTTTGTAGTGCTTTCAAAGAGTGCAAAAATTGCATTAAAATTAGAAAATGGAATTTCTGTAAAAAAAACTTTTGAAGATTATAAAAATGTAACAATATTTCAAGACTCCAATATAGCAGCACCCATTGCATCTGGTTCTTTTGAGGTAGATAAGATGATAGTGATTCCTTGTTCAATGAATACACTTGCAAAATGTTCTGTTGGAATTTCTGATTCACTAATTACAAGAGCCTTTACAGTAATGCTAAAAGAAAACAGAGATATTGTTTTAGCTCCTAGAGAAATGCCTTTTAATTCAATTGCATTAGAAAATATGTTAAAATTATCTAAACTTGGAGTAACGATAGCTCCTCCTATTCTTGGATACTATTCAAGCCAACAAACCTTAGAAGAAATGGAAAATTTTTTAATAGGAAAATGGTTTGATTTATTAAAAATTGACAATAATTTATATAAAAGATGGAAATAAAAATGCCTAGAAATATTACAGAAAGACAATCTCATCAAAAAGCGATATATAGTGGGACTTTTGACCCAATTACGAATGGACACTTAGATATTATTTCAAGAGCTGCAAATATATTTGATGAAGTAATTATAGCAGTTGCACAAAGTGAATTAAAAGGGCCTATGTTCTCTCATGAAAAAAGAGTAGAATTTGTAAATGCAGCAACGCATCATCTTCCAAATGTTCGAGTTGAAGGTTTTGATACATTGCTTGTAGACCTTGCAACCCAGTTAAATGTGAACACTATCATTAGAGGTTTACGAGCAGTTTCTGATTTTGAGTTCGAACTGCAAATGGGTTATGCAAATGCTTCAATAAACGATAAAATCGAAACAGTATACCTAATGCCTACACTTGAAAATGCTTTTGTTTCATCTACAATTGTAAGAGAAATTATAAGATTTGATGGTAAATTTCAGCATCTAGTACCTAAAGAAGTTTTAAAATGTATGTAGTTGTCGAAGGTATTGATACAGCAGGAAAATCAACACAATTAGAACTTTTACAAAAGAAACATCAAAATGCAATTTTTACAAAAGAACCAGGTGGTACAAATATTGGAATAAAACTTAGGCAAATGGCTTTAAATGGGGAAGCAAAATCAAAAATTGCTGAAATGTTCTTATTCTTAGCAGATCGAGCTGAACATATTGAAGAAGTAATAGTAACAAATAAAGAAAAAACTGTTATTTCAGATAGATCTATGATTTCAGGTATTGCATATGCATCATTGTTTCCTTTAGAAAAAATGATTGAACTAAATTTATTAGCTACAAATAATATTTTACCTACACATGTAATTTTATTAGAGTTAAGTCCACAAGAGCTTAAATATAGACTATCGCAAAAAGAAAATGATGCTATTGAGCTTAGAGGTATTGATTATTTGATCAATATACAAAATAGAATGAAACAAACAATAACAAAATTAGGCATTAATCATATTTTTATTGATGCTTCTTTAAAAATTGAAGAAATAGAAAAACAAATAGAGGATTTTTTAAATGAGTAAACAAGAAAACAAGGGCACTATTCAAAGTCTTAGAGGAATGAAAGATATTGTAAATGAAGAAAGTACATTATTTACATATTTTGTTGATAATGCCTCTGCTATTGCAAAAAAATATGGATTTTCTTATATGGAAACACCAATTTTAGAAGAAACAGCTTTATTTAAAAGATCAGTAGGTGAGAGTTCTGATATTGTTAACAAAGAAATGTATAATTTTACAGATAAAGGTGAACACGAAGTTTGCCTAAGACCAGAGGGAACAGCAGGTGTTGTAAGACATTTTGTTGAAAAAAAACTTGACCGTGCTGGGGGAACTCAAAGATGGTATTATTATGGTCCAATGTTTAGATATGAAAGACCTCAAAAAGGAAGATTAAGAGAATTTCATCAGTTTGGTTGTGAAGTATTTGGTATAGATTCAGTTTATGAAGATGCAAATATTATAATGATGATAAAAGATATTCTTGACTTCTTTAAAATTGGCTTTAAATTACAGTTAAACTCCCTAGGAGACCTTAATTGCATGCCTCAATACAAAGAAAATCTTGTACAACATTTAACTGGCTTTAAAGATGAACTATGTGAGGATTGTCAAAAAAGAATAACTACAAATCCAATTAGAGTGCTTGATTGTAAAAATGAATCATGCCAAGCAAAATTAGTAAATGCTCCTAAAATTACTCATAACTTATGTGAGTCTTGTAATACTGATTTTGAAAAGTTAAAAGAAATTTTAGAATTTAATGGCGTTGAATTTGAAGTTGATACTAACTTAGTACGAGGTTTAGACTACTATTCTAAAACTGCTTTTGAATTTGTATCAAATGAAATTGGTGCGCAAAGTGCTATTGCTGGTGGAGGTAGATACGATAGACTTGTAGAATTCCTTGGAGGTCGTCCTACACCTGGAATTGGTTTTGCTATTGGAATTGAAAGATTATTAGAACTTGTAAAAATGCAAGAATCAAAAGAAGATATTGTTTATATTGGTGCTTTAGATGAAGCTTCATTGAACACTGTATTAAAAACTGCTAATTCTAAAAGAAAAACTACAAAAACAATTATAGAATATACTCCAAGAGGTTTTGGTAAGCATTTTAAGCTTGCAGAAAAATCAGGTGCAAACATAGTTGCATTAATTGGAGAAAAAGAGCTTCTTGAGCAGACGATATATGTTAAAAATATAGAAACAAGAGAAGAAAAAACTATTAAAATAGAGGAATTCTAGATTGAATAATTATGGAATTAATATTTGGAGTGATGACAACTTCATAATTGAAAATGGAGAAGCAAAAATAAATTATGCTTCAAAACCATCTTTAATATCAATAGTAAAAGAAGTAAGAGAACAAGACTTTAAAGGTCCTTTACTTTTACGATTTCCACATATAACAAATAAGCAAATAAATACCTTATATTCAACTTTTAATGACTGTATAAAAGAGTATAAATATAATGGAAGTTTTAATGCAGTTTTCCCTTTAAAGGTAAATCAACTGCCAATGTTTGTTAAACCTCTTATACAAAATGGTAAAGAATTTAATTATGGCTTAGAAGCTGGAAGCAAAGCTGAACTTATCATTGCAATGTCATATAATAACCTTAATTCCCCTATAACAGTTAACGGTTTTAAAGATAAAGAAATGATTCACTTAGGATTTATTGCTAAAGAAAAAGGCCATAATATAACACTTATTATTGAAGGTCTTAATGAATTGGAAACAATAATAGAGGTTCAAAAAGAAACTTCTTTGTCTTGTCCTAATATTGGATTAAGAGTTAGACTTCACAGTGGAGGTAGTGGAATTTGGGCAAAAAGTGGTGGTATTAATTCTAAGTTTGGATTAACTTCAACAGAGATACTTCAAGCCTATAGATTAATAGCAAAAAACAATATGAGTGAATATCTTACAATGATTCATTTTCATATTGGTTCTGCTATGAATTCTATTAAACCTTTGAAGAAAGCATTAAGAGAAGCTGGACATATTTATGCTGAACTTAAAAACTTAGGTGCTAGTAGTTTAAACAATATTAATATTGGTGGAGGTTTAGCTGTTGAATATTCTGCTTATGAAAGAAGTAGATTTTATTCATTAAGAGAATTTGCAAGTGATGTAATCTTTACATTGAAAGATATTGCAAAACAAAAAGGTGTTGATGAACCAAATATTTTCACTGAATCAGGAAGATTTATATCTGCAGCTTCAACAGTTTTAATTGCTCCAGTTTTAGAATTATTTTCATCTGAACATAATATAAAAGATTTAAATCTAAAAAAAGATAATCCTCCCTTAATTACAGAATTAAATGCACTATTTAAACATATGACTAAGAAAACATCTTATGAATATATGCATGATGCAATTGATCATATGGAATCCTTATTAACTCTATTTGATTTAGGTTATATTGATTTACAAGATAGATCAAATGCAGAAGTTCTAGTTCACCAGATTATAAAAAAAGCTATATCTCAACTTGAAGTTGAAGATTATGAAGAATTAAAGAAACTTGATGAAAATATTCAAGAAAAATATCTAATAAATTTTTCTATCTTCCAATCACTTCCTGATTACTGGGGAATAGATCAAGAGTTTCCAATAATGCCATTAACACATCTTGATAAAAAACCAACAAGATCTGCATCTTTATGGGATATCACATGTGATAGTGATGGAGAGCTTCCGTTTGATTCAAAAAAACCTTTGTATTTACATGATGTTGATCTTAATAAAGAAGATTATTTTCTAGGTTTTTTTAATGTTGGCGCATATCAAGATACTTTAGGGATGAAACATAATTTGTTTTCTCATCCAACTGAAGTAAATGTAGTGTTTAAAGATGGAGTTGTAATGTTTGATGAAATTAATGAATCTCAAACAATTATGGATATTTTAGAAGATATTGATTATGATCCAAGTGATATTAAAAAAAGACTTAAAGAAAATTTAGATATAAACACATACAAAATACTAGAGAAATATTTAAATGATAATTCTTACTTAAAAACAATTTGGAGTTATAATGACTAAAGAAAACAGTTCTGAAAAAGAAATAGACAGTAATAAAGAAATTAATAAAAATAAAATATCATTTTTTAAACAAATAAAAGAAGACTTTAATGTACCGAAATTAAATGACCCTGCATTAGAATCAAACCTAGAGCTTTTCTTTAACTACCCAGGTGTTTGGGCTATAATGAGTCATAGAGTTACAAATAAACTATATTTAAAAGGCTGGAAAAGAACAGCTAGAGTTTTAGGTGGAATTACTTCACTATTTACAAAAACAGATATACATCCAGCAGCAACTATAGGACGACGTGTATTTATTGACCATGCTATTGGTGTAGTTATTGGAGCAACTACAATAATTGAAGATGATGTACTTATATATCAAGGTGTAACACTAGGTGGTGTTAGCTTAGATAAAGGAAAACGACATCCTACTATTAAATCAAACTCGGTAATAGGAAGTGGTGCAAAAGTTTTAGGAAATATTACTATTGGAAAAAACTCAAAAATTGGAGCAAACTCTGTAGTAGTTTGTGATGTTCCTAAGAACTCAACAGCAGTTGGAGTTCCAGCAAAAATTCTTAAAAGAGATAATAAAAATTGTAAATTGGCACATGCAGATTTACCTGATATTAATAAAGAGATGTTTAAATATTTAATTGAAAGAATTCATGTTTTAGAAACTGCATTAAAAGAAGAAGATGGAATTGATGTAAGCCAAAAAGATAAAAAACTTGAAGAAGATTATAATAAATTCATTAATGCAATGAATTCAATAAGAAAATAAAATTTTAAAATGTATGATTTAGCTGCTTTTGGAATTATAACTGGTTTTATATCAGGATTCTTTGGTGTTGGTGGAGGTTTGATTTTAGTGCCAATGCTTTTAGTATCTGGATTTATAATGAAAGAAGCTGTTGCTATTTCTATTATGCAGATGGTATTTTCATCAATATATGGTTCATTTCTAAACTCTAAAAAAGCAACAGGAGTTCTAAAAGATGGAATAATCATTGGAATTGGTGGTTTTGTTGGAGGTTTACAAAGTGGATATATTGTAACAAACGTCTCTAATGAAATACTTCAATATGTATTTATTGTAATACTTGTTTATTCTATTATAAAAATATTTATAACTCCAGCTGAACATGACTGCGATCAAAAATCAAAAAGTAAAGTGACTTTATTTATTATTGGTTTCTTTACAGGACTAGTTGCTATGAGTATTGGTGTAGGTGGTTCTGTGATATTAACACCTATTTTAGTAGGTTTTTTAAAATATGATTTAAAAGCAGCAACAGCACTTGGATTATTCTTTGTAATTTTTTCTTCAATTGCTGGGTTTACTTCACTTTCATTAAGTGGACACATGCTTTTTACACAAGGTGCTATTGTAGGTGTTTGTTCATTAATAGGTGTTTATTTTGGAATTATGCTAAAAAATAAAGTTCATTCAAACTCATATAAAAAATATATTTTACTTCTAAATACTCTAATTTTAATAACTATGCTTTACAAAACTTTTTAATTGTAATCATTTTGTAATTGATGTAATTTATAATTACGCATAGACATAATAAAAAAAGATTACGCGAACAATCTTTTATCTTCTTTCAAATACAACTGCAATTGTATTTGAAACTTGTCTTTATTTTAAATTATCTTTTAAAAGATATTCAACTGCCCCACCCTTTTTATAATATTCAACTTCTAAACTATTTTCTAATTTTGATTGAAAAGTAATAACTCTTACCTCATCATTTTTTACAATTTTTATATCAATTTTATCATTTGCTTTTATTCTATTTATATCAATACTTAGAAGTTCATTACCTTCTAATTTTAAAGAGTCAATATCATCTTCAATAAATTCTAAAGGTAGAATACCAACTTTTACTAAATTATTCTTGTATCTATTAGAAAAAGATTTTGCAATAACAATTTTTACACCTAAAAGCTTTAAACCTTTTACTGACCAATCATTAATTTTTCCAAGTCCAAATCTATTTCCAGCAATTACTACTAAAGGAGTTTGATTCTCTTTCATTTTAAGACTAAAATCATACATAGTCATAATTTCACCACTTATAAAATCTTTTGTGTATCCACCTACTTTTGGATAGACTATTCTATTTTTCAATTTTAAATTAGAAAGAATTGATCTTATCATTACATAAGCATTTGCATGTCTATTTTCATAAGTATTAAACTCATCAGGTCTAAGACCAAGTGATTTAAGATATAAAGCACAAGGAGAGTAAGAACTAATATTTCCAAGAGGAGATAAATCTTCTGTGTTTATATTATCATCTAGTAAAGCTAATATCTTTGCATTTGAAATATTTATACTCTCTTTATTTTTAATATTAAAACTATCTATTTTATTAACATAAGTAGCATTTTTTTCATAATCATAATTTAAAGACTCACTTGTTTTAATATCCTTCCATTTTTCATCACCAGTTAATACATCTGTATATAACTCTTTATATATAGAAAAATCTAATTTCTCTATATATTCATTAACTTCATGCATACTAGGCCAAATATCACTTAAGTATATATCTTGAACCAAACTTTCTTTTGTTATTTCAAAATTTGTATTTCCTTTTAGAGAGTAAGCTATTACTAAAGCAGGTGACATCATCCAATTTAATTTAATTAAGTTACTAAGCTTATTATCTTTAATTCTTTTACTATTACTTACACAAACTACATTCAAATTAAATTTTTCAATATCTAAAGCAATACTCTCACTTATAGTAATTTCATCTTTATCAATAATTTTAAAATTAAGCTTTTCTAGATATTTTAGTAAATCAAGTTTTTCTAAATATTGTTTTTGCACTAAAGAATCAAAAACAATAAACTTACTAATATCTTTGTTTATAAATATTCCAAAATCACTGGCTTTCTTTGCAATAAGACAAGCTTGTATTAATAAAGAGATACTCTTTTCAGTAGACATATCTATAAGTGATAAAACAATTTGATTGTCTTGTACAAACTTACCTTTTTTAAAGGTTTTTAATTTTGCAGATAAATCTTTTATAAAAATTTCTTCTTCAATTGTTTTTAAAAGAATTGTAATAGGTTTAAGTGTCGATAAATCAAGCTTAATACTTTCATCATATTTTATATTTGAAAAGCCTTGGTATAAATCTTGTTTCTCATAATACATTTTGATTAATGAAGCATCGACACCTCTTGTTTTTTCTATATAAGAAATTGTATTATTATCA
Organism: Arcobacter peruensis; assembly: GCF_003711085.1. Classification (NCBI taxonomy): domain Bacteria; kingdom Pseudomonadati; phylum Campylobacterota; class Epsilonproteobacteria; order Campylobacterales; family Arcobacteraceae; genus Arcobacter; species Arcobacter peruensis. The sequence goes on along the minus strand of NZ_CP032363.1, from coordinate 269,577 downwards.
ATAGGGAAATAACCACATAATCCTTTACACTCAATTACTAAATTAGAAAACAACACTCTATCTTCAATAGATATGTTTTTTAAACCATCTCCGTAAAACTCAACAATTTTTCCATTAATGTTTTTGTTTATTAAAATGGTTTTTAAATTTTGTATTACATCTTTAAAACTAAGACCTTGTGAGAGTGAACCTTTAATTTCAATACCTATAACATTAGGAAAATCAAAAGTAACATAAGAGTCAAAAATTGTACTTTGCAATTGTAATCTTCCAACATTAAGTCCCAAAACACCTAAAGAATTAATAACAGTACTATGTTCATCTGTTCCACATAAAACTTCAGGAAAAAGAAAAACTTTGTTATTGATACTACTTAAGCTTATCATTGTCGATAAATATTCTAAATTTATTTGAGTATTGTTTATATTGGGAGGAATTATGGATATATTTTTATATTTATTGGCTACATACTTTAAGAAAGTATATCTTTCTTTATTCTTTTTTTCATTTTTGTCTATATCTTCATCAAGGTTATCTACAATAACATCAATCATGACTTTTGGCTGTATTAATTTGCTAGATAAATTTTTAATATTAAAGTAATCATTTATGCTATCAAAGTCTACAAGTAAAGGAACAGAGTTCAATTCATTTAAAACTATTCGATTACAAATAAATTTTATTTGACTTAAAGAGCTTCTATTTGCGAAAATATTAAGAACATCATCTATTTTATTTTCATCTGTATTTCTAATATTTTGTTCTAGTAATATTTTTAAAGTATAAGGTAAGTTTCGTAATTTTGGAGAAGCTTCAAATATTTTTTTTAAATCACAATAATTGTAGCTATTACTATTAAACTCAAAACTATTTACAAATTTATTCAAAATTAATTCTTTCTACTGTTTTAATTTTCTATTAATTAAAAAGTATCTAAATAAACTTTAATTATTAATTATTTAAATAGACTTTTTATATAAAACATAGATGTATTAAGCCATGTATAAAATTTATTTCTCTTATTATTTGTTAAATACTCATAAATATCTTTATGTCCAAATAAAGAAGCAAAAGTAATTGGTGTTGTTCCCATTCCATTATTGGCATATTTATTTGCACCATTTTCTACAAGTATTTTTACAATATTTAAATACCCTTTAAAACAAACACCAGCAAGTGGTGTTTGTCCTCTATCATTTCTCTTATCAATTGAAGCATTATTTTGTATTAAGTAAGTTACTACCTCTTCTTGATTATTATAAGAAGCTAACATTAATAAAGTATTACCTTTTGTATCACACAAATCAATATTTAATCCTGCATCAATCATTTTTGATAATTCAAAAACATTTCCATGTCTTGCAAAATCTAATGCCATTTCTTGTAGTTGTAAATATCTTTGTTCTTCATCTTGAGTAATTGAAATCATATTTTTTGTCCTTATATTCCTAAAGCTTTTTTTACACCACTTGCGTAAGCAGGTGTTACTTTTTCAAAGTGTGCCAATTGTCTATTTATAATCTCCATAGGTACTCCATCCATTGAAGCTGCTATATTTGAAAATAGTTGTTCTTTTTGCGATTCATTCATTAAATTAAATAAATCTTTAACTTGTGAGTAATTGTCATTGTCAATGTTATGATCATATCTGTTAGCATCACCATAAATTTTTAAATCAGGTTCTGCATAACTTGAGTCTTCAACTGCTCCACCAAAACTATTAGGTTCATAATAAGCATTTGTAACTTCTTTTTTCTCATAATTCATAGAACCAGCTGTGTGATAAGTATTTACTTCATTAATAGGTCTATTTACAGGTAAATTTTCATAATGAGTCCCTACTCTATATCTATGCGCATCTGGGTATGAAAAAATTCTAGCTTGTAGCATTTTATCAGGTGAGAAACCAATTCCAGGAACTACATTAGAAGGAGAGAATGATGCTTGTTCAACTTCATTAAAGTAATTCTTTGGGTTTTCATTTAAAGTCATAACTCCTACATCAATTAATGGATAATCACTATGAGGCCAAACTTTTGTTAAATCGAAAGGATTAAATTTGAAATTTAAAGCTTGTTCTTCTGTCATAATCTGGATTTTTACATCCCATTGTGGAAAATTAGATTCTTCAATATTTTCATATAAATCTCTTTGATTACTTTCTCTATCATTTGCAACAATCGCTGCTGCTTCTTCATTTGTTAAAGTTTGTATTCCTTGTTTTGTTTTAAAATGAAACTTAACCCAATATCTTTCATTTTTATCATTTACTAAACTATATGTATGTGAGCCATACCCATTTACATGTCTATAACTTTTAGGAATTCCACGATCTGACATTAAAATTGTCACTTGATGTAATGATTCAGGGCTTAATGACCAAAAATCCCAAGCTGCAGTGTTTGAACGTAAATTACTTGCTGGATGTCTTTTTTGAGTGTGAATAAAATCAGGAAACTTTTGAGGATCTCTAATAAAGAAAACAGGAGTATTATTACCAACTAAATCCCAATTTCCTTCTTTAGTATAAAATTTTAATGCAAAACCTCTTACATCTCTTTCTGCATCTGCCGCTCCTGCTTCACCTGCAACAGTTGAAAATCTTAATAATAGTTTTGTTTTTTCACCTTTTTGCAATACTTTTGCTTTTGTAAATTCTGATATATCATTTGTTATCTCTAATTCTCCAAAAGCAGCACTACCATTAGCATGAACAACTCTTTCTGGAATTCTTTCTCTATTTTGATGTGCAAGTTTTTCAATTAATTGATAATCTTGCATTAATACAGGACCTCTTTGTCCTGCTGTAATTGAGTTTTGGTTATCACTAATTGGATTACCTGCTGTTGTAGTCATAATTTTTTTCATTCTTTCTCCTTGTGGATAATTTTTTTCTGTTGAGAAAGTTTATTAGTATTTTACTTAAATAGAACTTAATTTATAAAGGAAATTAATTATCCTTTGATATTTTTAATATTTTTAATAAACAATTAGCAAACACTATATTATAATATGAGCTTCAAAAATTTAAAGGCTATATAATTATGACAGATACTATTAAAATATTTAATGCAAAAGAAAATAACTTAAAAAATATTAATTTAGAAATACCAAAAAATAAACTTATTGTATTTACAGGATTATCAGGATCTGGTAAATCAACTCTTGCTTTTGATACTTTATACGCAGAAGGTCAAAGAAGATACATAGAATCACTATCTGCTTATGCAAGACAGTTCTTAGACAAGGTTGGAAAACCTGATGTTGAAAGAATTGAAGGTTTAACACCTGCTATTGCAATTGATCAAAAAACAACATCTAAAAACCCGCGTTCAACTGTTGGAACAATTACAGAAGTTTATGATTACCTAAGATTATTATATGCAAGAATTGGAAAACAACATTGTCATAAATGTGGGGAACCAATTTCGCAAATGAGTGCTTCTGATGTAATTTCTCAAGTTTTAACACTTCCTGAAAACTCAAAAATTGTAATATTAGCACCATTAATTAATAGAAAAAAAGGTACTTTTGTTGATTTACTTGAATCTTTGAGAGGTAAAGGTTATGTGAGAGCTATGATTGATGGAGTTATGGTTAGACTTGATGAAGAAATAGAACTTGGTAAATCAAAAATGCATACAATCAAAGTAGTAATTGACAGAGTTGTTGTAAAAGAAGAAAACAAAGAAAGAATTGCACAAGATGTTGAAAAAGGTTTAAAAGAAAGTTTTGGAGAATTAGAAATTGAAATTTTAAATCATGAAGATGTTGGAGTTGAAAAACATATTCATTACTCTGAGCATATGGCTTGTTTTGATTGTAAAATCTCTTTTGAACCACTAGAGCCATTATCATTTTCATTTAATTCACCAAAAGGTGCATGTTCATCATGTGATGGTTTAGGTATTAGATATGCTCTTGATATGAAAAAAGTAATTAATGAAGAATTGCCAATTGAAGAAGGAGCTGTAAGAGTAATATACGGCTTTAACAAAGGTTTTTACTTTAAAATGCTTACTGCTTTTTGTCAAGCAGCAGATATTGATACTACAATCCCCTTTAAAGAATTACCAGAACATCAAAGAAAAGCAATACTTCATGGTGGAATTGAAGAAGCTAAATTTGTATGGAAAAAACATTCACTAAAAAGAAAATGGGAAGGTGTTGTAAAAATTGCCTATGACATGATAAAAGATGAAAAAGAGATGGCTGAGTATATGACTGAAAAAGCCTGCTCTGATTGTAATGGAAATAGATTAAAACCCTCTTCTCAAAGTGTATTTGTAGCAAATAAAACTATTGGTGATATTTTAAATGTTCCAATTGAAGATGCACACTCTTTTTTCCAAGATGAAAAAAACTTCAAATATCTTTCAGAACAAGGGCAATTAATTGCAAAACCAATTTTAAAAGAAGTAAAAGAGAGAGTTTATTTTTTATATGATGTAGGACTAGGATATATTACATTAGGACGTGATGCTAGAACTATTTCAGGAGGAGAAGCACAAAGAATTAGAGTTGCTTCTCAAATAGGTTCTGGACTTACAGGTGTTATGTATGTTCTTGATGAACCTTCAATTGGTTTACATGAAAGAGATACAAGTAAACTTATTAAAACTTTACGAGCACTGCAGGAAAAAGGTAATACTGTAATTGTAGTTGAGCATGATAAGGAAACAATTGAAGCAGCAGATTATATTGTTGATATTGGTCCAAAAGCTGGAAAATATGGAGGAGAAATTGTTTTTGATGGAACGCTTGATAAAATGTACAAAGCAAAAACATTAACTGCAAAATATTTAACAGGTGAAAAGAAAATCGATTATGTTCACAATCGTCCTCAAGAAGAGTTTATTGAAATAAAAAATGTAAGTATTAATAATATCAAAGACTTAGATGTACGAATTCCATTAAAGAACCTTTGTGCAATTACGGGTGTTTCAGGAAGTGGAAAATCTTCACTTATATTACAAACTCTTTTACCAGTTGCAAAAGAACTTTTAAATCATGCCAGAAAAGTTAAAAAAGTTGATGGTGTAGAAATTGCAGGTTTAGAAAAACTTGATAAAGTAATCTATCTAGATCAAAGTCCAATAGGAAGAACTCCTCGATCAAATCCAGCAACATATACAGGATTAATGGATGAATTAAGACTTTTATTTTCTAAAACAAAAGAAGCAGAAATAAGAGGTTATAAAATAGGACGTTTCTCTTTTAATGTAAAAGGCGGACGTTGTGAAAAATGTCAAGGTGAAGGTGAAATCAAAATTGAAATGCACTTCTTACCAGATATTATGGTTAAATGTGATGATTGTCAGGGGCAAAGATATAATGCACAAACATTAGAGATTTTATACAAAGGAAAAAGTATTTCTGATGTATTAAATATGAGCGTTGATGAAGCAGTAGAATTCTTTGTTAAAATTCCAAAGATACATGCAAAACTTCAAACATTAAGTGATGTAGGACTTGGATATATTACTCTTGGTCAAAATGCTATTACACTTTCAGGTGGGGAAGCACAAAGAATTAAACTAAGTAAAGAGTTAAGTAAAAAAGATACAGGAAATACTTTATATATTTTAGATGAACCTACAACTGGACTTCATTTTGCAGATGTTGATAGACTTACAAAAGTTTTACATCATTTAGTTGATTTAGGAAACTCTGTACTTGTAATTGAGCATAATTTAGATGTTGTTAAAAACTCTGATTGGGTTATTGATATGGGTCCTGAGGGTGGAAATAAAGGTGGTTTATTAGTTGATGAGGGAACACCTGAACAATTAGCAGCAAATCATAAAAAATCAGGTTCACATACTGGTTATTATTTAAATAAAGAGATAAATCAATAATGTATGATAAAACAAAATTTACACAAAATTTAGCAATTGATAGATTTATTTTTGCAGTAGAAAATAATTTTTTCGTGGAAGCACATGAGTTATTAGAAGATGACTGGAATTTATATAAGAAGCAAGGTGAAAAGAAAAAGGCTTTAGTTTTAAAAGGTCTTATTAACGGAGCTACTGCTTTAGCCTTATATTTTGAGAAAAAAAGACCTGCTGGATATGAAAAAGTTTGGCCTGTATTTTATAAGTACGTGCCCTTACTTGATGAAGTAGATTTAGATAATAAAGATAGATTTTATTTTGCAAAAGAATTATTAATTGAAAAAAATAAACTTGTTAATAATTAAAATAATATGAAATGTGCTATAATATATTTGAATATAAAAAAGGCAAAATTTAAATGAATAAATTAATATTATTTTTTCTACTTTTAATAAATGTTTCAATAGCAAATGAAGCCTTTGACTACATAAAATTAACACCTAAAGAAGAAGCTTTCTTACGTAATACTGAAATAAAAGTAATCACCTCTAATACTTGGGCACCTATAAATATGTATAATGATGAAAATCAATTAGCAGGAATTGCTATTGATTTTTGGAATATCATAAAACAAAGAGCAGGTATTAAATCTGAAACAGTAACAGCTAAGAATTGGAATCATGTTTTAGAATCTATTAAAAATAAAGAGGCTGATATTACAATTGGAACCTCTTTTGACAGAAACAAACTAAAATATGCAAATTTCACTAACTCATATATTTCTTTTCCAATTGCTTTTGCTACATTATTTGATAAAAGATTTATTCCTAATGCTTCATTTTTAGAAGGTAAGAAAGTAGCAGTAGGAGAAAATTACAGTGCTCATAATATATTAAAAGAACATTATCCTAAAATTGATTTTGTATTAGTTAAAAATACTCAAGAAGCCCTTGAATTATTAAGTGCAGGAAAAGTAGAAGCTGCAGTTGATATTCTTCCAACAATTGCACATTTAATTTCTGTTAATGGATATTACAATCTTAAAATATCAGGAACAAGTGAATATGATGTTCATGTATCTTTTATGATTAGAAAAGATTACAAAGAATTACAATCAATAATAAATAAACATATTGCACTAATAACACCAGAAGACAAAAAAAATATTATAAGACAGTGGTTAACAGTAAAATTTGATAAAACCTTTGTAGGTTATGAATATTTATTCCAAATACTTGTTTTAATTGTTCTAATAGGTTTATTCTATGCCTTTAAACAAAAAGATTTAAAGAAATATAATGAAGAATTGAAAAAACTTTCTATTACAGACAGATTAACACAACTTTATAATAGAAGAAAGATTGATGAACTTTTAAATGAAGTTAAAAATAAAAAGTTTTCATTAATACTTTTAGATATTGACCATTTTAAAGAAATAAATGATATTCATGGACATTTAGAAGGAGACAAAGTTTTAGTTGAAATCTCAAACCTTTTAAAAAATAGTTTAAATCAAAATGATGAAATTGGAAGATGGGGTGGAGAAGAATTTTTAATAATCTGTAAAAATACAAGTGAAAAAGAAGCTTATATAATTGCAAGTAGACTAAAAAAAGCAATCGAAGATCATGATTTCAAAATTAGAAAAATTACTGCATCTTTTGGGGTTAGTGAAGCTAGTAAAAATTTAGATATTAAAAATATTTTAGCAAAAGCAGATGATGCTCTTTATAAAGCTAAACAGCAAGGAAGAAACCAAGTAGTGACTGCTTCAAGCTTATAGTAATTAATTTAAACTCATTAAATAAGTTTTTAATTTCATCATATCTTCAGTAGGATATTGATTCTCAGCACTTCCTCTTGTAGCTTTAACAAAAAAGTCTTTTGAAGAGTCATTAAATCCAAAATTTGTATTTGTAATTACTACTTCATAATTTTGTTTTATTGATTCACTTGTTGTTTTTTCAACATTTGCAACTGAATCGCTAGCTATAAATTCTTCTTTTTGAATTTCTTTTAATTTTGCATCTTGATTTAATTGTGAACTAGTATTAATTGCTTGTACTTGTTGTGCTTGTAGAAGTTTGTTATCACTAAACTGATCGATATTTGCTACTAAACCGTATTCCATACTAAGCTCCTTTTTCTAATTAATCATTTATATAGCATATTATACATTATTTTTAAATATTTTGTCAAAAAAATTATATTATTAAGTTTTTTTTGATATTATTAGCCATCAATTTTCAAAAAATGAAGGAGTCCTTATTGGAATATAATTCCCCGAGGTGTATATTAATTAAAAGTGAGAATAAATGGAAATTTTAATCTTACTATTTGTTGCAGTTATTGGAGTATCTTTTTTATGTTCTGTTCTAGAATCAATTTTACTTTCTACAAATCTATCTTATATATCTGTACTTGAAAAGAATGATCAAGGCGCAGGACAATTACTAAAAAAATTAAAAACTGATATTGATGTATCAATTGCTTCAATTTTAATATTAAATACAATCGCAAACACTTTAGGTGCTACTGCTATTGGAGTTCAAGCGCAAAATGTGTTTGAAGGTGATAAAACACTAGTAATGGTGGTTTCAATTATCTTGACATTTATGATTTTATTTTTTGCAGAAATTATTCCAAAAACAATTGGAGCAGTTTACTGGAAACAATTAGCACCACTTGCAGCAAGAATCATTAATATATTTATATTTATTACATATCCAATTATTATAATTACGCAATTTGTAACAAGAAAAATTGGATCAGATAATAGTGACACAATTTCGAGAGAAGAATTAATTCACTCTACTTTATTAAGTGAAGAAGAAGGTGTTATTGGAGATTTAGAATCTGATATTATCGAAAATACACTTACTTTAAATAATATGAAAGTAAGAGAGATATTAACTCCAAGATCTGTAATGTATGCAATTGATAAAAATACACCTATTAAGGATGTTATTGAAGATAAGAGAACTTTCAAGTTTTCTAGAGTTCCAGTTTTTGAAGGAACAATTGATAATATAATTGGGATTGTTTTAACAAAGCAGTTATTTAAGCAAGCGCTAATAGATCAAAGTGTTTCTGTTGGTTCTATTATGAAAGATGTAATTCCCTTAAATGAGAATATACCTGTATCAAAAGCTCTTAATATGTTTATTCAGAAAAAAGAACATATGTTTATAGTTTATGATTCTTATGATCAAACAGAAGGTATTGTTACACTTGAAGATTGTATTGAAACATTACTTGGTTTAGAAATCATGGATGAATCAGATACAACAGCAGATATGAGAAGACTTGCTTTAAATAAAATGAAAGCAAAAAGAAAAGAAAAAGAAAGAGGAATTTAAATGAGTTTAAAAAACACGATTATTAGTATTTTTATTGTATTTGTAGTTGCACTTATGTTAAGTGGAGAAGAAGAAACAAAAGGTGCTCCTTGGGGATATAATGAAGACTTAGGACCAAAAGAGTGGGCAAATCTTGATGATAAATATAGAATGTGTGAAGATGGATTAAATCAATCTCCAATCAATATTACAAATACTATTGATGCTGTATTAAATCCTTTAACATTTGAAGGTAATGCAAAAGCTAGTACATTTGAAAATAATGGTCATTCGGTTAAAGTTAGTTTTTCAGGTTCAAGTTCATTAAATATTGATAATGAAAAATACTATTTAAAACAAATACATTTTCATACACCAAGTGAAAATCAAATCAATGGAAAATCATTTCCAATGGAAGGACATTTAGTTCATTCAAATAGCGCTGGAAATCTTGCAGTTGTAGGTGTTATGTTTGAAGTTGGTGCTGATAATATGGTTATAAATAAATTATTAAGAAATTTACCTGAGAATAAAGATGATAAAAATACTCTTAAATCAGAAATATTAGGATATGACTTATTACCAGAAATTAAAGATTACTATAGATTTAGTGGTTCATTAACAACTCCTCCTTGTACAGAAGGTGTTAAATGGTTTATATTAAAAGATACAGTTTCTATTTCAAAAAGTCAATTAGCTGACTTTGATGCTGTTATGCCTACAAATAATAGACCTATTCAAGATATTAATTCTAGATTAATCTTAGACTAACAAAAACAAAAATATATACAGATTTAATCTGTATATATTCCTTCAAAAAAGAACTTAATACACAATTATCTTACTATTTTTATGTTATAATCTTTTTAATTATAAATTAAAACAGGAGAATATATGAGTTTACTATCTTTCGCAATTGATGCAGGTAAAAAATTACTTGGATTAGGAAATGATGAAGAAAATATCAAAAAAGAAATTGAAGAAAACAGTTCAACAATGCCAATTGATGGACTTGCTGTTAAAATAGATGGTGATACAATTGTATTATCAGGAGATGCAGATGCCAATTCAAAAGCAAAAGCTGCTTTAATTGCTGGAAATATCAAAGGAATTAAAGAAGTAACTTTTGAAGGTGCTAATCCTGAAGACCAATATTATGAAATTAAGTCAGGTGATAACTTATCAAAAATATCAAAACAATTCTATGGAAGTTCAAACCATTATAATGCAATTTTTGAAGCAAATAAAGAAGTTATTAAAAATATGAACTTGATCTACCCTGGTCAAATGATTAGAATCCCAAAAATATAATAAAGGCTTAAAATGAATATTTTAGACACAATATTAAAAAATGGTTTAGATGAAAATATATTAGGTGCAATTTCTGCAAAAACAGGAATTGATACAAATTCAATTCAAGATATCGTTTCTCAAGTAGCACCACAGTTAGTTGATGGTGCAAAACAAAACTTAGCAAGTACAAATGATTCTTCAAATTTAATTGATATGATTTCTAATACTGATTTAGATTCATTAAAAAATAATCCAGAAGCTATTGATAGTTCTGATAATAGTAATATGTTAGGAGAACTATTCTCTTCACTTAATACAAATGAAGGTGATGTTGCAAATGAGTTAAGTGCAAAAAGTGGAGTTGATTCTTCATCAATTGCTTCACTTTTACCAATGTTAGCGCCACTTGTAATGGGAGCTTTAAACCAAAAAACTAATTTAAGCTCTACTGATACATCTAACACAAACGATATTACATCAATGCTTACAAACTTTATTGACCAAGACAATGATGGTTCTGTAGTAGATGATTTAATGGGAATGGCTAAAAAGTTCTTTTAAATAAGAAATTTTTAAATTATTTTTAACTAGAATGTATCTAATTAAAATTTTAAGGAAAACAATATGACTATTAACTTAAGAAAAAGTGAAGCAAAAGAACCTTTCTCATTTATTTTTGTAAATGCTGAAGGTAAAACAATTGTAAAAAGTGAAAACTATGCTCAAAAAGCAAGTGCTAAAAATGGTATTGAATCAGTTAAGAAAAACTGTCAAGAAGATGCAAGATACGAATTTAAAGAATCTACAAATGGTAAGTTTTTCTTTAATATTAAATCTACAAATGGTCAAGTTGTTGGAACAAGTGCTTTATTTGCAAGTGAAGATGAAAGATCAGCTGCAATTACAGAACTAAAAGCAGATTCAGCTAATGCAGAAGTTACTGAATAACAATTAAAAAAAGAAATTAATTATTCAAAGATCAAGTGAATGTCTCCTTTAGGCATTCACTTTTTTTTTGCTATAATATCTGCAAAATACACTTAGAAATATTATAAAGGCCTATTATGAGTAGCACAATAGATTATGAAAAATTAAAACTTTTTTATATTGGTAAAGAAAAAATAGATGATGAAACTACAGTTCCTCTTGTATATAAAAATAAAGACTTAAGAACTCATGCTGCAATTATTGGAATGACAGGAAGTGGAAAAACAGGACTAGGAATATCTTTACTTGAAGAAGCTGCTATTGATAATATACCTTCAATTATAATAGATCCAAAAGGAGATATGGGGAATTTACTATTAACATTTCCCAATTTAAAAGGTGAAGATTTTAAACCTTGGATTGAAGAGCAAGATGCTATTAATAATGGCGTTAGTATCGACCAACAAGCTCAAAATACTGCTTCTATGTGGGAAAAAGGAATTACAGGTGATTTTCAAAGTAAAGAGCGAATTGCAAAACTAAAAAACTCAGCTGATTTTTCAATATATACTCCAGGAAGCACTGCTGGAATTCCAATATCAATTTTATCTTCTTTTAAAGCTCCAGGAAAAGAAATACTTGAAGATCATGATTTGCTTACTTCTCTTGTAAATTCAACTGTATCATCACTTTTATCACTTGTAGATATAAAAAATGATTCTTCTTCGAAAGAGAATATTTTACTTAGCTCTATTTTTATGAATGCTTATACAAAAAGTAAAGATTTAACTTTAGAAGAATTAATTACATTAATAGTAACTCCACCTTTTTCTAAAGTTGGAATATTTGATTTAGAAACATTTTTTGGCCAAGATGATAGATTAAAATTAGCACTTAAATTAAATACGATTATTGCAAATCCTTCATTTAAAAACTGGATTGAAGGAGAGCCTTTAGATATTTCAAATTTATTATATGATGAAAATGGAAAAGCAAAGGTATCTATTTTTTCAATATCTCACTTAGATGATGCACAAAGAATGTTTTTTGTATCACTATTACTAAATCAAATGGTTTCATGGATGAGAAGACAAGAAGGAACTTCATCACTTAAAGCCCTACTTTATATGGATGAGATTTTTGGATATTTTCCACCTTCTAAAAATCCTCCATCAAAACAACCAATGCTTACACTTTTAAAACAAGCAAGGTCATTTGGTGTTGGGGTAATACTTTCAACACAAAACCCTGTTGATATTGATTATAAAGGGCTATCAAATATTGGAACTTGGTTTATAGGACGACTTCAAACAAAACAAGACAAAGATAAGGTAATTGATGGTTTAAGTTCAGCAAGTGAAGGAAAAGTTGATAAAAAAGAGTTACTTGATACTATTTCTAATTTAGAAAAAAGAACATTTATTATGAAAAATATAAATGATAATGGTATTAAAATATTTAAAACAAGATGGGTACTATCTTATTTAAAAGGTCCTATTTCAAAAGATGATATTAAAAAACTAATGAGTGAAAAAATATCAAAGTTAAAAAACAAGTTACAAGAAAAAGTACTTCCATCAAAGCAAGAAAAAAAGGTTGAGCAAAAAGCTCAAGTGAAAAGTAATTCAGCTGATTATATAAAACCAATCCTTCCAAATACAATAGAGCAAAAATACTCTTATTTTTCTCAAAGCGATGAATATTCATTACAGCCTTATTTATTATGTACAAGTAGTATAAACTTTGTTAATACATCAAAAGCAATTGATAAAAAAGAAGAAATACAGTGTAAAATATATTTAGATAAAAATATAAATGAAATTGATTTTAATGAAAAAGAAGAAGTTCAAAATGACTCTTTTGAAGAAAAGAATAGAACAAACTCAATTTTTTATGAACTTCCTAGTTTTTTACAAAATGAAAGAGAAATAAAAGCAATTCAAAAGCAATTTAATAACTATATTTATAGAAATGAAAAGCTAAAATTATTTAAAAACAGTTCTCTAAAAATCACTTCAAAACAAGATGAATCTTTAAATGATTTTAAAATAAGAATTCAAGATAGATTAAACGAAAAAATTGATGAAGAAGTAGAAAAACTACAAAAGAGATTTGAAAAAACGGAAGATTCTTTAGAAAAAAAACTTGATAAACTTTATGTGAAACTTGAAAAAGAAAAAGACCAAGCTGCAGCAAAAACTACAAATACTCTAATATCGATTGGAAGTTCAATACTTGGAGCTTTTTTTGGAAAATCAGTATTAAGTAAAACAAATATAGGAAAAGTTGCACGAGGTGCAAAAGGTGCTAGTGCTATTTTAAAAGAACGTTCTGATGTGAAATTTGTAGAAGAAGATATTCAAAACTTAAGTGCAGAAGTTCAAGAATTAGAAGAAACATTAGCCTTAAATATTGAAGAAATAAATAATGAATATTCAATCTCTAATTATGAGATTGAAGAGTTTAATATAAATTTACGAAGAAAAGATATATACAATACAAAAATAGAAATTTTATGGGAAGAAATATAATGACAAAAGATTTAAACGAGTTTTTAAAAGATTTTAAAAGTGTGAATATAAGTACATTAGATGAGAAAGGAAACCCTTTTTCATCTTATGCTCCTTTTATTAAAATAGAAGATAAATACTATGTATATATCTCTGATATGGCAAAGCATACAAGTAATTTAAAAAGAAAAGATATTTGTAGCTTGTTCTTTGCAGAAGATGAAAGTACTTGTTCAAATATTTTTGCAAGAAAAAGAGCTATGGTTCAATGTAATGTAAAAAAAATAGAACAAGATTCTCAAAATGAAGAAAGTAAACTATCTGCTTTTAAAGTAAAGTTTGGTGATAAAATGATTGATATGCTAAAAGGAATGCAAGACTTTCATGTTTTTGAATTTACACCTTTTTATGGTGAAGCAGTTTTTGGCTTTGGAAAAGCATACAATTTAGGTGGAGATGATTTTAGCCAGTTTGTAAATAGACCAAGTACTAATAATTCAAGTGGTCATGGACATGGAAGTAAATAGACAGTATTTTATACTGCCTATTTATTAGAATTTAAAGCAATATTTTCAAACATTTCAACTAAATATTGTATTTTTAACTCTTTTGCTAAAGAAAAAGCACTATTTCCTAAACTATCTTCATAAAGAACTTCAGCTCCATTATTTACTAAATAATTAATACTTCTTAATTTGTTATAAAGTACTGCATAAATCAATGGTGTTGATTCCATAATATCAAGTTCATTAATGTCTAAGCCAGCAGTTTTTAAATATCTGATTAACTTCACATCATCTTTATAAATAGCGTAATGCATTGCAGATAAACCATCTATAACTTTTGTATCAATTCCTTTTTTTATTAAAAAGCTAATTAATTTATAATCCTTATTATGCATTGCCCAGAAAAGTGCATTTCGACCTTTTTTATCTCTTTTATTTATATCACTGTTTTCAGATAACTTATTTAATAAATTATCATTTTGATAAATCCCATTTCTTATTAAAAAATTGTCAGACATCTTTTTTCCTTTTATATAATATTGATAATTGTTATCATATATAATATAAACTTAATATCTTATAAATTATTATTTTAAACTTGATATAATATACTATGAAAATTTCTTACCACAGAAGACGCAAAATAAAAACTAGAAGAATTGCAATAAACCAATTCTTACAAAATGGCATTGATGATCCAAAAGAATTAGCTAGAGAATTAAAAGTAACCATTCCTACTATAAAAAGAGATTTAGAAGCTCTTAAAACTATGACAAAAGAAGATTTGACTTTTGAAACAAGACAGACCTCACAAGAATTATTAGATAAAAAAGATACAATTTTAAGTATGCTTGATAATGAAGAGTATTATAATGAGAATGGTGAGCTAAATATTACAAAGATATGTAAGGAACTTAAAACAAGCAGAACAACTGTTCTATCTGTTTTAAATGGCGAATAAAGAGACTTAATCTTTATTATTAGAATAGATTTTACCATCTCCTGAAATTAATATAGCCATACCTTTAGTATTTTCAAATTGTGAAAGAATAATAAGTAATATCATCATAAGTGGAACAGATAAAAACATTCCAACAGTTCCCCACATAGCACCCCAAATAACTAAAGATAAAATTACAACAAATTGAGAAATATTTAATTTATTACCCATTAATCTTGGATAAATTATATTTCCTATTATAAATTGAATTAAAGCTAATAAAATTAAAACAATTAAAGCATCTGAAAGTTCTGGAAACTGTACTAAAGCAAAAGCTGTTGGAATAATTACAGCAATAATACTTCCAATAGTTGGAATAAAGTTTAAGATAAAAGCTAAAAATCCCCAAAGAACTGCACCTTGTAAAGATAAAGAATCACAAACTAAATATGTTAAAAAACCTGTACATAAACTAATAATTGTTGTTATTGAAATATACATTCTAATACTTTTTGAAACACTGTGTAATACATCTTTTGCCTTTGCTCTATTTTCATAATTAGGGAAAAGTGCATTTATTTTTGCATTAAAAAATCTTTGATCTAATAAAAGAAATAGTACATATAATAAAATCTGCATAATATTGCTAACGATTGAACTAAAAGCTGCTATTACTTTGTTTATTAAAGAAGCAATACTAAACTGCTCAAACAACTTTTCAAACTTATCTGAGAAGTCATATCCTGTCATAACAGATAGCTTATCTATTAAACTATAGAATTTATCGTCAAGTTGTGCAATAGTAGAACTTAACTCAACCATACTAGAAGCAATAAAACTACCAATTTGAAGCATTGAAACTACAATAATAATTAGTGATAAAGGAATTGAAATAAATTCTCCAAAATTAGAGTTCATAAAAGGTAATCTTTTTATTTGATTAGCAAGTGCATTTATTAGAAACCAAATAAGTATTGCAATTGCAATAGGTGTTAAAATGCTACTTAAACTTGAAAATGCAAAAACAACAAGAGATAAAAAGGCAAAGAAATAAAAAGCTGCTGCAAAATTAGTATTATATATTTTTGCAGTTGAAGAATTCTTTGTTACTATATTTTTATTTAAATGGTCCAAGATTAACCTTTTTTAATTTATTTAATATAATAACAAATAGTTTATTTAAACTTCTTATTCTGCTTCTTTTTGTGCATCAGTTTTTAATAACTCAGCAATTTTTGCATCAATTATTTCTAAAGTTTTATCTTGCGTTTGAACAGAAATATCAGGCAACTCTCCACCAAATAGTTTTTGAGCTTCTTCAAAACCTTGAACAAGACCTACTCTACTTTCTTGAAGAGCTTCAATATTATCTCCTGTCATATTAATTACAAAAGATGTAACTCTTTGTGATGTTTCATCCACACCGAAAAATCCACCATCTGAAACTAAATCTTTAGCTTCGCCTTGTGTTAATTCAGTAAATGCTTTTCCTTCATAACCAATTGATTCTAAAGACATACCACTTTGCGTTGTATCGCCTTCGAAGAAACTCATATACTCATCATTTCCACTAACTAAATTAGTTAATATTTGCTGAGCACTTGTATTTCCCTGTGAAGCTTCCGTACTTTTAACTTTTAAGTAGTTCATAATACTATGTGTTGAAATAGCAACATTTACAGCAGCATTATGTAATTTACTCTCAGTTTCACTACTTGATTCAATAGTAATTTCTGAATTATCAATAATGTCATAAGCTTTATTTATATTCTCGTTAAATGCAGTTAAATATGGGTTTGTTTGATTTGTATTTATAGTATTCATAGACTATCCTTCATTATTGTATTTTAGTACTACAATTCTTAAAATTAGCTTAAAAAAAATTAAGTTTAATCAATAATAATTTAATGATGTTAAGATACAGATGAATTATAATTAATCAGTATATTTTACAACTTTTTAATCTTTTCTATATCTTTTTAGGAATATATCAATTTCATTTTTCATAGTATTATGATAGCCTTTAGTACTAGTAAATAAATAAAAAGCAGATTGAATCATAAAAAAGTAGTAGGCATTAACATATCCGATATATACAAAAATTACATCAGCAACAAAGAAACAAATAAATGCATAAGATCTCATTATATGATTAGGGCTAGATAATAAGTAACTTCCTACAATTGCAATTGATGCTGCGATAAAGTCAATTATTAATACATTAAAATCGATATCTTCTATATTTGGAATTATAGTAAATATTAGGATTGAAATATAAATAGATAAAATCAAAGAAATAAGACTAACATCTCTTTTTCTATTTTTTGTTAATTTATATATTCCAATAATTGCTGTAATAAAAAATAAAATCATTTGAATAATTACAGGAATTTTTCCATTTAAAGTAAAAAAAGTAAGTAAGGCAAGATTTGAAATAAAGAAACTAATAAATCCAAAATATAAAGGTCTTGTATTATCTTTAGAACTTAAAGACATTAGATATGCACCCACTATAGAAAAGATTGCTCCAATAGCTTCTAAAATTATCATTATTTCTCACTTTTATAAATTTATGCAATTATAATCATTTAATCAAAAAATTTAATGAATATAATAAGTATTTCACTATAATTTCAAAAATTAATTTGAAAGACATCTTTGCAAGAATTTAATACAAGAGAAAAATGCTACAAATGTTACAGACCAAAAACCTCATGCATGTGCGAGCATACAATAAAACCATTAAAAACTAATACTAAATTTGTGATATTAATGCACCCAAAAGAGTTTAAAAAAACTAAAAATGGAACAGGCCATTTAACAAATAATTCTATAGAAAACTGTGAGTTACATATAGGAATAGATTTTACTAATAATACCAGAATTAATGAACTTATAAATGATACAAACTA
This sequence comes from Arcobacter peruensis, assembly GCF_003711085.1. NCBI lineage: Bacteria > Pseudomonadati > Campylobacterota > Epsilonproteobacteria > Campylobacterales > Arcobacteraceae > Arcobacter > Arcobacter peruensis. The sequence continues at coordinate 251,314 of NZ_CP032363.1, read as the reverse complement.
TGAAGCTTTTGTTTTATATCCAGATGAAAATGCTATTAAACTAAATGAAGAAAAATTAAGTAAGAAAAAAAATAGCTTAATTTTTATTATTGATTCAACATGGCCATGCTCAAAAAAAATACTAAGATTAAGTAAGAATTTAAGTACCTTAAAGAAAGTAAGTTTTGTACACAATAAATCTTCGCAATTTATGATAAAAACGCAACCTAATCCACATTGCTTATCAACGATTGAATCAACACTTTGTGTTTTAGAACAACTTAATAATCAAAATATTGAATGCATTAATAAATCTTCACTTGATAATTTTCTTCAACCCTTTATAAAAATGGTTGAATATCAAGTTTCATGTGCAAGTGTAGATGGTAAGTTTATAAGATTCAAAAAGAAGAACATTTTATAGTTATTAAACTATTAAAAATATGGTTTCTTTACGTATTTATACACAAAAGTTGTAAATTAACAACTTTTTTATAATTATTAAAGATATTTTTGCAATTTTTCACTATAATAAGCCAAAAATTATAATTTGTTTGGAGATATAAAATATGTACAATTTAAAGTTTGTATTTACTGCTTTATTTTTAACTAATTCATTGTTTGCTTTAACTGATATTAAACCATCAAATATTGAAGAAAATAAAATAGTTGAAAAAATTGAAGAAGTAGAAAATATTAAGCCTAGTGAAGAAGAAATCTTTATACAAGATAGTAAAAGAACTGTGAAACAACTACTATCTTTAAGAAAAATACCCAATTCGTTCTTATCAAATTCATCAATTAGAGCTTACTATAAGAATTTTGAGAATCAATTAATTTGGAGTGATAAAAATGGTATAAAAGATATTTCATTATCATTATTAGAAACAATTAAAAATGACCCAGTGTTAAAACCTAATGTGAAAAAAGCATTTAATTTAGGAAAAGTCCTAAATGAATTAACAAAAATAGAAAAAGAAAATGACAAATATATTGAAAGTATGGCAAAAATAGATTTCATGCTTACAAGTATTTATGATAAGTATATGAACTATTTATCAAAAGGTTATATAAACTGGAAAGGTTTTAAAAGAGAGCTTAGAAAACTTGATAGAAAAGAAGAAATTCTTGCTGATTGGGAAAAGCATAATGCAAATAAGAACTCAAAAAGTTTATTAAAAACTGCCATTATGGAAAATGATTTAAATTTAGCTTTCAATGAAGTTAACTACACTTATCCAAAAGCAAAAGAGTTATCAAAAACAATACAAGAATTTGAAAAAATCGCACAAGCAGGTGGATATGTAAAACTACCAAAATTTAAAAGATTAGAAGAAGGTGATAAATCTCCTCTTGTGAGTATACTAAGAGAAAGATTATTACAAAGTAATGATCTTAAAACTGATAATTGTGATTTACAAAAAGATATAACACCTGAAAATATTTCACAAATCAAAAGAGAAGAAATTCCAACTACACAAGTAGATACTCTTGTAATTGAAAATAATTGTTATGAATCTTTTGATAAAAATGTAAAAGATGCTGTTATTTCATTCCAAAAGAATCATGGTTTAACTGCAGATGGAATAGTAGGACCAAGTACTAGAAAGTATTTAAATATTTCTGTTGAAAGCAAAATTGTTAAAATGAGACTTAACCTTGAGAGAATGAGATGGCTTCCAAGATCACTTGGAGAAAAGTTTCTTTTAGTAAATATTCCTGATTATAAATTAAAAATGTATGAAAATGATGAAGTAAAACTTGCAATGAAAGTTGTAGTAGGAACAAGAAAAAACCCTACGCCAATTTTCTCAAATAAAATGTCTTTTGTTGTTTTAAATCCTTACTGGAGAATTCCTCCAAGAATTGTAAAAAGAGAGATTATTCCAAAATTATTAAAGAACCCTGGATACTTAAATGGTAAAGGAATTAACCTTTATGAAAATTGGGACCACAACTCTACTCAATTTGACTTAAATTCAATTGATTGGAGTTTATATGATGAGAATAGAGTAGCTACAACAAATTTAACTACTTCAATTATAGATGGAGAAGAAGTTCAAATTGAAGAGACTGTAGAACCAGAAAAAGGTCCTACAATGAGATTTATTCAAATGCCAAGTAATAAAAATCCATTAGGAAGAATGAAGTTTATGTTTCCTAATAAATATGCAGTTTATTTACATGATACTCCAGCAAAAAGATATTTCAATTACACAAAAAGAGCTTTATCTCATGGATGTATTAGATTAGCTGAGCCAAAAGAACTATTAAAAGTAATTGCATCAGAAGATGACAATTTAGATTATACTAAAGCAAGTGGTATTTTAGAAGATATTGAAAAAAAACAAATTGGATTAAAGAAAAAAATACCTGTACACATGGTGTATTTAACATCTTGGGTTGATGAAAACAATATCGTACAATTTAGAGATGATGTTTATAGATATGATAGAATGCAAAAGAAGCTTTTATACAAAAAAAATCAATATATGTAAAAACATAAGTAAATAAAAAGAGTTAAACTCTTTTTATTTATTTTATAAGAGTTAAATTATTCTTTATATGTTCAATATTAGAAACATCTAAAACATGCTTTTCATTTAAAACTTTCATAAAAAATCTAACTTCAGCATTTGTAAAACCATCTAATTCTTTATCTTTAATAGAAATTTCATCTTGTAGTCTAATTCTTTTTAATTTTCCGTTCTCTTCTTTTGCATAATAAACAATATCAAGTTCAGTTTGATTAACTTTTTCAATAGTTACAATAACTCTTTTAGTTCTAACTTTTAATTTAAACTCTGGATATAAAACTAAAAAATCATCTGTTGAAATATAACCAATATAAAGTTTTGTATAAATATCAAAAAATAGTCCTAGTTTTGCAGATGAAAAAAATCTTAAATCAACAACAAATTTTGGATGTGAGCGACATTGATTTAAAATCCATTCTAAAGTAGGAAAATACTGAAACTTTTTATATTTAACTCTATATGTTTCTATATATTTTTTATGTTTTTGTGCTCTTAAAGTTGTGTTGTTTTTCTTTGTTTTCTTAGCAAAGATGATTCTTTTGATTAATTCATCATCATCTAAATCTTTTGTCACCCAAATAGTTGCATAATCAGGGAAATTTCGAAGTCCTACTGAACCTTTAGTAACAATTATCAAAGCTCTAATAGTTAGAGTTGGAAAAATCATTTTTAAAAGTGCGTATTTTTTCACTAATCTTTTATTCAAACTAGCAGTTTTTTTTGAAGTACTCATTTCTACAAAATATACTGAATCTTTTGTAAAAAATAGTGCATCAAATTCACTAATATCTTTATATGCTGATTTATAAACAATTTGAGCACTTCTATCAATCAAAAGACCACTTTTTATAAAAGTGTTCTCTTTATCTTGATATGGACCTTTTAATACAAATCTTGTGATTAATTCTTCACTAAATGCGTACTGTAACAATAGTTCATAAACAACATTTTCATACACTTCACCTCTAAAACTACTGTAAGCTGAAATATAAGAAGGATCATCTTTTGAGATATTGTTTCTAAATAATGCTTTTAAACTTTTACTATCATATCCGTAATGAAAGAGATTCTCTTCAATATCGTTTATATCTAAATTTTTTATTTTTTCTGTAATATTAAATTGTTGCAAAATTATTAAAGTAAATAAATACTTTTTTCCTTTATTTATAAGTGAAATGATTATAGCTAAATAAATATTAATCAAGTTTAATCTACTATACAATACAACAAATAATAATTTAACAATATAAGGAAACTATAAATGTCAAAAAACATTCTAATTACAGGTTGTAGTTCAGGATTAGGTTTAGCTCTTAGTAATTTCTATTTAGATAAAAATTATAAAGTATACGGAATTAGTAGAAATAAACCAGAAGTTTTAAATAATAACTTCACTCATATTCCTTTTGATTTATCAAATATATCAGAAATTAAAAACTCTTTAGAAAACACAATAAAAGATATAAAAAATATTGAAACAGCTTTTTTAAATGCTGGAATGTTAGGTAATATAAAAATACTAGAAGAATTAACAATAAGTGAAATAAATGAGGTTTACTCTTTAAATGTTTATGCTAATAAAGAGCTACTTGATATCTTAAAAACAATAAATGTAAAAAATTCAATTCTTATTTCATCAGGTGCATCTAAAATGGGGTATAAAGGTTGGGCTTCATATAGCTTATCAAAAGCAGGAGTTAATATGCTTGCAAACCTATACTCACATGAAAATGAAAATAGTAAAATTATAGCTTTAGCTCCTGGAGTTATAAAAACACCAATGTCTGATCATATAAGATTTGAAATAGATCAAGAGGTATTTACATCTGCAAAAAAATTAAATGAAGGAGTAGTACAAACTCCAGAGCAAACTGCTATTAAGATTGATAAATTTATAAGTAAAATTGATCAGTTTGAATCAGGAAGTTATATAGATATCAGGCAGGTACTATGAAACTTCTAATAAAAACAATTTTAATTTTATTTACTATTTTTACTTCAATGCTACTTATTATAAAATTTACTGGAGTTTTAAGTATTGAAGATATCAAAGAGATATTTGCAAATTTAAAATCACAACCTTCATATATTTTAGGTTCTTTGATAATACTTTTACTATTTATTGATTTATTTATAGCAGTTCCCACTATGACTATTATAATACTTGCAGGATATTTTATAGGTTTTGAATTAGCTGTGTTTTACACAAGCTTAGGCTTATTAAGTGCATCTTTAACAGGATATTTTTTATCTAAAAAATATGGTTTAAAAGTTTTAGATAAATTATCTTCAAATGAAGAACAAAAAGAAGAGATGACAGGTTTATTTAATAAACATGGAGTTTTAGTAATAGTTTTATCAAGAGCAGTTCCTTTGCTTCCTGAAATATCATCATGTCTTGCAGGAACTTGTAAAATGTCATTTAAAAGATTTCTATTAGCTTGGCTTATAGGAACAATACCTTATGTATGTGTTATGACTTATGCAGGTTCTATTAGTAATTTAGACAATCCTATGCCAGCACTTTATGCTGCTTTAGGAATTACATTATTATTTTGGATTGCTTGGATGGTTTTTATGAAGTTTAATAAAAAGAGACAAAGAAACTTAGATAGCTAAGTTTCTCATAAAGTTTGAAGCTATAATTGAGCTTCTTTCTTTAAATTTATTTGCAATATCTTCTACAAAAATTTTATCTACAGATGAAAAAAATAGTCTAAGCCAAGCTTCAAAAGCTTCTTTGTCTAATCCTGATATTTGCATATGAGGAGCAAAAGGTGAACCATTATATTCACCTCTTCCATGAGAAATTGTATACCAAAAATTTGTAAGCAGAGTAATATGTTTTTGCCAAATATCTGACTTCATATTATCTCCTAATTTTTCTATAAAATATGGAGCTAACTTCTCATCTTTTAAAACTCTTGTATAAAAAGTCACTACTAATTTATTTAAATTTTCTTTTGTGATTTCATTATCTAACAATAATAACCCTTGATAGTATTTATTTTAATTAGGAATATATAGTAAATAGTCTTGAAATTAATTGACTTAAATCAAGACTATTTTTATCTTATTTAGATTTTTTCTTTTGAATTTGTTTTATATTTATAAGCATTAAAATTGAAATTACTAAAGCAACAACAAAGAAGCCTGCAAATACATATAAAGTTTGAGAATATGAACCAGTTGAATCTTTTACCATAGATATAATAAGTGGACCAACAAGTCCTGCAGCAGCCCATGCAGTTAATATATAACCATGAATTGCACCTAACTCTTTTGTTCCAAAGATATCTCCAATATATGCTGGAATTGAAGCAAAACCACCACCATAACAAGACATAATAAAAAACAGTAAAAACTGGAATATTACAATTTCAGTAACTGTTGGCAACATATAAAATGCAATTGCTTGTGTCGCAAAAAAGATAATATAAACAACAGGTCTTGTTAAATAATCAGATAATGAAGCCCAAAAAATTCTTCCAGCTCCATTGAATATTCCCATTAAACCAACTGCAGCAGCTGCAGCAATTGCTGAGATACCTATAACTTCTTGAAGTAAAGGAGATGCTACTCCAATAATTGCAATACCACAAGTTACATTTATAAATAACATTAACCAAAGTCCATAGAATCTTGGTGTTTTAACAGCTTCATTTAAACCAAGTAAGGCTAAATCTTCTTTTAACTTTTTCTTACCTTCTTTAATTTTTTTCTGGAATTTTTCTGGTAAATAACCCTCTTCTGGCTTTTCTAAATATAAAGCAGAAGCAAACATTATTACAAAATAAATAGACCCTAAAATAATAAATGTCCATGCAATTCCAACTGAACCTATTAGAACTTTTATAGTTGGACCCCAAATTGCTGATGCGAAACCAAATCCCATGATAGCAAGTCCAGTTGCCATTCCTCTTTTATCAGGAAACCATTTAACTAATGTTGAAACAGGTGAAATATAACCAATTCCTAATCCACAGCCACCTAATACTCCATAAAAAAAGTATAAAAGCATTTTAGATTCCATCATTATTGCAAGTCCTGAACCAATAGTTCCTAAACCAAATAATGAAGCTGCAATAATTGCAGACACTCTAGGACCATTTTTCTCAACAAACTTTCCCATAAGTGCAGCTGATAATCCTAAAAAGAATATTGCAATACTAAATGCAATTGTTACATCAGTTAAAGTCCAATCCATTTGTTCTTGAATTGGTTTTACATATACACTCCATGCATACACAGAACCAATACAAATATGAACTCCAACAGCAGATAAAGCCATTAGCCATCTATTTTTTTCAATCAAAATAATTCTCCCCTATTTTCTTAATATTAGAGGAATTGTATCGAAAAGTTTTAAGATTTTATTAAAAAATGATATTTAGTTTTAAATGATGTGGAATCTTTTATAAACTCTTCAACACATGATTTACAAATACATGATTTCATTTTAGATTCTTTTGGTATTAGTTCTTTTAATTCTTCTGGTATTTTTGTACTCATACACCAACAAGAACTAGCATTTAAAACACCACATTTATTATCTTTTTTACAAAAAGGACAAAGTTTTGCTTTGAAATTCATTTTTATATTTCTTTTTTAAAAATTAAATTTTTTAAAGTTTTTTCATCATCGATACAAGGAAAAGTTTCCAAATTATCCAATCTTTTTTCAAATTTAAAACTAGGTGCAAACTCTTCAAATATATTTTTTATAAAATTAGTATCAAGTTCTGGAGCATTAAGTGCAGATAAAACAACACAATTATCATTTGCTAAAGTATCTAATTTTTTAATTATCTTTACATAATCTCTACTAGCTGCAAAACTTCCTTTTTGAAAAGAAGGCGGGTCGATTATAATAATGTCATAAGGCCCTTGCTTTTTAATTCTATTCCAAGATTTTAAAATATTATAAGGCATAAAATGCACATTTAAAGTATTAAAATTATTTATATGATGGTTTTCTCGTCCTATTGTTAAAACACTTTTTTGCATATCTACATTTACAATATTTTTAGCACCTGCTTTACTTGCACATAAAGAAAAAGCGCAAGTGTATGAAAAAAGATTTAATACATTTTTATCTTTAGAATTTTGTAAAATATACTCATGACCTACTTTCATATCAGGAAAAAATCCAATATTTTTATTAGAAAAATTTATCTTATGTTTTATAGCATTTGATATTGCAAAGTTTTCTTTTTTAAGCTCACCTTTTAATACTTCACAAGGAGATTTATCTAAATATCTTCTTTGTAAAACTAAAGTATCATGAGCTAAAGTATCAAATATATTTTCAATACTTAAAAGTAATTCTTTTTCTTTTGCCCCATCAATTTCTTCAAATAAAACAACAAATAAAATTTTATCTATTGAATCAATTGTAAGATAAGAAAAATCATCATACAAATTTCCACGTCCATGAAAAACTCTTTTAAACTCTTCATTTGTATTTTTTAAGTTTTTTACTACTATTTTTTCTAAATCTTCTATCTTCATAAATCTTCTGCTTTACATTCTTGTATTTTTAATATTTCATATTCATAAATATTATCATTGATTCTAAACTCAAACTCTTCATTTAATTCTTTTGCTATTAAAACTTTTCCTAATGGAGATTTATTTGATATTTTATTTTCATTAGGATTTGTTTCATGTGTTCCAACTATTTTATAAGTTTTTTTAGTATCTAAGATAAAATCAAAAACTGTAACTTTTGAACCAAAGTTTACTTTTATATGAGGGATTTTAGAAATATCAACTACTTCACTATTATTTATAATTTTATTTAAAAACCTAAGCCTTTTATCTAAGTTTCTTATTTGCTCTTTAGCTGCAATATATTCTGCATTTTCACTTCTATCTCCATGTTGTGCAGCTATTTGCTTTTCCTTTACCCAATAAGGTTTTTCTACTTCTAATAATTGTTTAAACTCTTTTAAAATTTTGTCATATCCAAAACTTGTAATTAATTCTTTTGCCATTTGATATTATAGTATAATATTTAAAATCAATTATTAGGATTAAGTTTGCCATACGTATTAAAAAAATTTGAAGTAAAAGAAAAAAAATTAATTGATGATTTTTTAATACAAGACGCAGGCCTTTGTTTAAAACTATCCCAAAGTCTTTTATCAAAAGGCAAAGTTTTAAATCAAGATAATAAAAGACTACAAAAAAAACAAATAGTTAAAGCAGGATTTATTTTTGTAAATGTATTTGAAGCCATAACAAAAGGTTTAAATCCACTTTTTCAAACAGAACACTTTGCAATTTTTGATAAGCCATCAGGACTTTTAGTACATCCTAGTTCAATCAATAATGAATATACTTTATTAGATGAAATCAAATACCATTTTGATGATAATGCATCGCTAGTTCATAGAATTGATAAAGAAACATCAGGGCTTGTATTAATTGCCAAAAATAAATACAGTGAAATGATTTTAAAAGAGATGTTTGAAGAGAAAAAATATAAAAAAACGTATAAAGCATTAGTAGAAAATGAGTTAAAAAATAGTATTGAAATAAATTCACCTATTACAAATGATACAGGAATTATAAAATTAAAAATGAAAGTTGATGAAAAAGGAAAACCTTCAAGTACAATTATAGAGCCAATTTCTTTTAATAAAAAGAAAAATCAAACACTAGTATACGCTTATCCAAAAACAGGAAGGCAACATCAAATAAGAGTACATTTAAACTCAATTAAACATAGAATAATAGGTGATCCTATTTATGGACTTGATGAAAGTTTTGCAGATAAAATTTTGAAAAAGGAAGTTACACAAGAAGAGAGAAGTCTTTTATCAGGAGATAAAAGACTTCTTCTTCATGCCTATTCTTTAGAGTTTGAATATTTAAATATTAAATATAAGTTTGTTTCAAAACAAAAATTTAGTTCATAAATCTTTTGAAATCTTTTGGATAAGGAGCTTTTAAAAGGTCTCCTGGAGTTAAAGGTTTATATAATTCATCATATCTTTTATATTTTGTTTCATCTAATCTATAAAATACATGTTTTCTTGTTAATTTATCAAAATCATCAAGTCCAGAAGATGCTAGTAATTCAATAAAACTTTCAATAGTACCTTTATGATAATTTGCGACTCTTTGTTTTTTATCCTCTACAATTAAGGCACTTCCTAACCTTTTATTCTGAGTAGCAACACCAGTTGGACATGTGTTTTTATGACAATCTAAAGCTTGAATACAACCTAATGAAAACATCATACCTCTAGCACTTGCACATAAATCTGCACCCAATGATAGTTTCTTTAGAATATCCATTCCATTTAAAACCTTACCAGAAGCAATAACTTTTATATCTTTTTTCAAATCAAAACCAATTAAAGCATCAACTACAAAAACTAAAGCTTCACGTAAAGGCATTCCAACAGAGTTAGTATACTCTAAAGGAGCAGCACCAGTTCCACCTTCACCACCATCAATAGTAATAAAATCAGGTTTTAAACCTGTTAAATGCATTACCTTACAAAGATTGATAAACTCTTCTTTCCTACCAATACAAAGCTTAATTCCTATTGGTTTACCACCTGATAAGTCTCTTAGTTTAGTAATAAATTTCATCATTTCTTCTGCACTTGTAAATGCAGAGTGTATTGGTGGTGAATCAACTTGAGTATGTGGTTTAACACCTCTTCCTTCTGCGATTTCAGGAGTATTTTTATTTGCTGGTAAAATTCCACCATGACCTGGTTTTGCACCTTGTGATAGTTTTATTTCAACCATTTTTACATTTTCATAATTTGATTTTTCTTTAAATAATTCAGGATTAAAAGTACCATCTTCATTTCTACAACCAAAATATCCAGTTCCTACTTGCCAAATTAAATCACAATTTGATTCAAGATGATACTTAGAAATTCCACCCTCACCTGTGTTTAAAGCAAAACCACCTATTTTAGCTCCATATCCAAGTGATTTTACAGCTGCTGAACTAAGCGCTCCAAAACTCATTGCAGATACATTAAAAATACTTGCACTGTAAGGTTTCGAACATAAAGTATCACCAATAACAATTCTTGGATCATGGTCTAAGTCTTTTGCTTTTACAGCACTTAAAGAGTGACCTATCCATTCATAACCAGCTTTATATACATCTACTTTTGTACCAAAAGGAATAGTACTAACAAGCTTTTTAGAACGTCTATAAACTAGACTTCTTTCTTGTCTATTAAAAGGAACTCCATCAATATCAGATTCCATAAAATATTGTCTAATTGGAGGTCTTAACTCTTCAAAAACCCATCTTAAACGTCCTACAATCGGAAAGTTACGCCATAAAGAGTGTTTTGTTTGATTCATATCATAAACTGCTAGAGCAATTAATCCTGAAATAATCATAATTAACCATAAGAATGAAACCTCAATAATTAGCCAAACTCCAAGTATTACAGCTAAGATTATCAAAGCTTTTTTTGTATTTTTTTTCATATTTTGTCTTTGTTTTGATTTATTTTAATTATTATATTGAGAATGTGATTAAAAGCATAACTATTTTGAGAAATTAATCTCTTTAATTTCAACACCGTTACTACAATCATCAGAACAGTTTTTTGGAGCAAATAAACATTTTTTTAATAAACCATTTTCATCAAGTTTTAAATAAATATTATTTGTATTTTTATTGGTATTTACTAAAATATCACTACATTCATTATATAAATCATCAATTAATTTTAATGCAGCACCTTCTTTATGAGTTCCTAATTCTTCTTTTTCTTCTATCCAAGTTTTTTCTTTAGTTTTATTCCATAAAGAAAACTTTCTTTTTACAAAGATACCTTTTTCAACTTCTATTTGCGTCTCATAGCCAAAACCACTCCATGATACAAAATTTACATAATATGTGTAAGTATTATTAGATTCTTTTTTATATTTTAGCCAGACTTTCTTACTTTCTTTTAACTTTAGGCTATTATTATCTATTGACTTACTAGATAATGTAGAAAATAATATAAAAAATAATATTAATAAAAATTTCATAAGCTACCTTTTATAATTTTATTAATTATTATACAATATTTTCAAGAAATTATAAGTTAGATGATGAATACACAAATAGTAAATATATTTTAATTATAATAATAGAACTAATAATAAAGGAACAATATGAAAAAATTTGATTTGATAATAATTGGAGCTGGACGTGCTAGTAACTTAGCTGTAAGTGCTTCTAAAATGGGGAAAAAAGTTGCAATAATTGAGAAATCAAAATTTGGTGGAACTTGTCCAAATAGAGGTTGTGTTCCTTCAAAACTTTTAATTGGCTACGCACATGTTGCACGTGCTATTAAAGAATCAAATAGGCACTTTATAGATTCAACAATAAATAAAATTGATGTAGAAAAGATATTTGAAGAAACAAATAATTATATTTCTAAAATAGATCCTGCTTATAAAAAAAGATTTAACGAAAATGTTGAAGTAATCTATGGAACTGGAAAATTTGTATCAAATAATATTGTAAGTGTTAATGGTGAAGAATTAACTGCACCTAAAATCGTAATAGCTACAGGAACAAAACCTATAAAAGCTCCACATGAAAAAGCTTGGACAAGTGATGATATTTTTCCTTTAAAAGGTGAAATTCCAAAATCTATTACAATTGTAGGTTCTGGTTTTATAGCTTGTGAATTAGCAAACTTCTTTTCAGCTGTTGGAATAGAAACAAAGCTACTTGTAAGGAGTCAAAGAATATTAAGTAATGAAGATAGTGATATTTCTGCTATTTTTAAAGAAGAGTTTAGTAAAAATGTTGACATCTTATTTGATACAAGTATTGATGAAATTGATTATAAAGATAAGCAATTTAATTTAATACTAATAAACAAAGAAAATCAAAAATCAAAACATTCATCACAAGCTTTACTTTATGCAACAGGAAGACAATCAAATACAGATAGCCTAGATTTACAAAACACAGATATACAAGTAAATGATAGAGGATATATAAAAAGAGATGAATTCTTTGAAACAAATGCAAAAGGTGTTTATGTAGTAGGTGATGCAAGTGGAGAACACATGTTACAACATGCAGCCGCACAAGAAGTAAATCACTTAGGAAAACTCTTATTTGAAAATGAGAGCAAAGCTTTAAAATTCAAATACATGCCTCATGCTGTATTTACAGAACCTGAAATTGCAAGTGTTGGTATTACTGAGCAAAAAGCAAAAGAGCTAAATATCAAATATGTTACATCAACGACAAATTGGCTAGCAAGTGCAAAAGCAATGTCTACAAGACTTAAATATCCTAGAACAAAATTTATAATAAATCCTGATACTTATGAGATTTTAGGATGTCATTTAATAGGTCCTGAAAGTTCAACTATGATGCACCAAATATTAGTAGTTATGCATTTAGATAATGATATTAGACATTTAAAAGAGATGTTATATATTCATCCAGCATTAAATGAAGCAATACTACCAGCTGCTGTTAATACTGTAAAAGTGGTTGAAGCTTACAAAAAAGATAAATAAGTATCTACTTAATTATAATTTTTTGATAAAACTATTAAGACTTTGTGGAACAAGGAAAACTAATATAAGTGCTTCTTGTTCCACAAAAAATAGTTTGCTATAAATTTTTAGCCAAAACTCTAAGATACTTAAATCTCTTCTAAAATATTTAGCATTTTTTTATGTATTTTTCTTACTTCTTCAATGTCATTATTAAGATGATTTAGATTATTACTTTCAATAATTATATTGGCTTTTTCATACAGTTCTTTATGAAGTATTTTTAATGTATTTAACTTGTGACTTTCTATTATAGAGCTTTTATCCATAGCCAAAAGCCATTGGTTTAGTTTACATTTAATATGATCTTGTTCTGGAATATTTGAAGTTTTTTCTTGAATAAAAAGATTAAATTTATTCATCCATTCATTATGTTCTACTAAAGCATATAAAACAGAAGTATCATCACGATTCATAACTTGACAATTGAGCCATTTTTCATTTACTTTAAACTCTTTAATCCAATTTATTATCTCATTCATTGGCATAGGCTTGGCAATAACATAACCCTGTGCAATTTCACATCCCATACGTAAGAGTAGAAACCCTTGCTCAATACTTTCAACTCCTTCAGCTATAACGTCACGTTGAAATGTATTTGCAAGATTAATTATACCGTTAAGAATAATTAAGTCATCTGTATCATGAAGCATATCACGTACAAAACTTCTATCTATTTTAAGCTCAGAAGCAGGAAGACGTTTTAGATAAGTTAAAGAAGAATAACCTGTACCAAAGTCATCTAGTGAAAATAATATACCTAGTTGGTTACAATCTTTCATCACTTGAATAACATGAGTAATATCTTCTAACGCACTTGTTTCAAGAATTTCTAGTTTAAAATCACTAGGATTAACTTTAGGGTATTTTAAAAGAAGTGTTTTAATATACTCAAGCACATTACCTTGAAGTAAATGCATCGCACCTATGTTGATACTAACAATAAAATTAAATCCTAGATTTTTCCATTCTTCGATATGCTTAATAGCCTCTTCAAGTACCCATTCTCCTATTTCTATACTTAAAGTATGTCCATCCACTATTGGTAAAAATTCTTCTGGTGTTTTAATCCCATAAAGGGGATCTTCCCATCTTATAAGTGCTTCCATACCTACTGTTTCACCAGTTTTCATATTAACTTTTGGTTGATAATAAAGTACAAACTCATTATTATAAAGTGCATTTTTTATATTTTCAATCTTCTCATGATGAGTTCTGATATTAGCATCCTCAATAGAATCAAATATATGAAATCTATTTTTACCTAAAATCTTTGCTTGATACATTGCTTGGTCAGAATAACGTATAAGTTGATCAGCATCTATATTATCTTTATAACTAAAGAAAGAGACTCCAATACTAGCACTCACATTCATAGTTAAACCATTATGATGAACTGCTTCAGAAGATGTTCTCAAAAGACGTTTAAGCATTGGTATACATTCTTCTTGTTTTTGTAAACCTATTAATACAGATACAAATTCATCTCCACCAATTCGTGAAATAGTATCACCATCACGAGTTACTTCATTCATTCTCGATGAAATTGTACTCAAAAGAATATCACCATGATCATGTCCATATAGATCGTTTATCTCTTTAAATCCATCTAAATCAATATATACAACCGCAAGCATAGACTTATTTCTTCGTGTTTGCGCCATTGCTTGATTCAATCTATCTGAGAATAATACACGGTTTGGTAATCCAGTAAGAGCATCATAATGAGCAATATATTCTAATCTTTTTTGTTGTTCTTTTGTTGATGTTATGTCTGAGAAAAGTGCAACATAATTTGAAATATTATTCTCACTATCTTTAACAGCACTAATTGTCAAAAACTCAATATAAACTGTTCCATTTTTATTTCTATTGCTTACTTCACCACTCCAATAACCTTGAGTGTTTATTGCTTCCCACATAACAGAATAGAATGTTTTTGAATATTTGCCAGAGCTTAATACTTTTGGATTTTTACCTATTAACTCTTCTTTAGAGTATCCAGTAATACCTTCTACGGCATTGTTGACTCTTAGAATTTTATTATCCCTTGATGTAATTATAATTCCCTCACGGCTATTTGAAAATACACTTGCAGCTAAACGTAACTTATCTTCATCTTTTCTGCGTATTGTAATATTTTCTCCAGCACTAAGTGTCCCAATAATAAGACCTTTATCATCTCTGAGATAAGTATTGTGCCATGCAATAAGATATTCTTTTCCAGATTTTGATTTAACTATATTTTCAAAGTACTCAGCCCCTTTCATATTTCCAGCCATAATATCCAAAAATACTGGATACACTTCTTCCATTCCTATAGGTTGAGGCAAACAAACATCAAACCATTGCTTCCCTATCAATTCTTCTTCTGAATACTCAAGAAGATCACATCCTTTACGATTAATAAGAATAATTTTCCCTGATTTATCCATGGAAATAATAATAGCTTCAACTGTTTGTAAGTACCTTTCAAAACGATCACGTTCCATAATGAGATTTTTTTCTAATTCTTTTTTTTCAGTTATATCCCTAGAGAAGCCAACACTTCCTATAATATTACCATCTAAAGTAACAGGAGATTTATAAGTTTCCATCCATAAGATATCTTCCTTAGATTGTACTTGTTCTTCAACATTCATTGGTTTTTTAGAGTTAAGAACTTTTTTATCATCTTTAGAATACAACTCAGCTAGCTCTTTTGGCCAAATATCATAATCAGTTTTTCCTATAATGTAATCTGATGAAGAAATGTTACAAGCATTCGAAAAAGGTTTATTTACAGCTAAAAACCTTCCTTTATCATCTTTAAGCCAGACAAGAAAAGGAAAATTATCTAATAATGCACGTTGATAATGCTCTTTTGTTTCTAACTCTTTTTGAGTATGTTTAAGATCTGTAATATCACGACCTACTCCTAAAACACCAATAATATTCCTATTGGCATCATATATAGGTACTTTTGTAGTATGTAATATCTCTTTATGTCCATCTATTGCAAAGGGAACTTGCTCTTCATTTACACTTGCTTTTCCACTTTCTATAACTTTTTTATCATTCTTGCGAAAAAGGTCAGCTAAAGATTTTTCAATAAAATCATAATCACTTTTTCCTACGATCTCTGATTCTTTTGCACCAAAAAAATCCTCAAAGCGATTGTTGCAGGCCATGTAGATTCCATCAGTGTCTTTTAACCACACCAAATCGGGAATTGCTTGGATAAGTGTTTTTAAGAAGCCTCGTTCATGACTAAGTGATTCTTGTGTTTTTTTTCTTTGAGAAACATTTACTAAAAGTTCACTAAACAAATGTAAAAGAGAAATTTCAATTTCAGTAAAAATATGCTGCTTCTTTACTGCATCAAAACCAACAAATCCTTTACAAACATTTTTTTCCATAAGTGGAAAAGTAACAAGACTTTTAATATCTTGAGGTACTAAGATATCTCTTATTGGGCCTTCAGGAAGAGCAAGAACATCTTGGATGAGTATATGTTCTCCTTTAGAGTGTATTTCAAGCCAATTTTTCATAAAAGCTATAGGAATATTTTTTAACTCTTGAATTTGTGGTTGAATATCTTTTTCACACCATTCATAGATATTTGAAGAAGTTTTATTTACAAAATCATAGTCAAATATATAAGCACGATCAACACCTACAAAGCTTGACATTTTTCCTAACGCGTCTTCAATTGCATCATCAATTTGTTCTATTGGTAGGTTAATAAAAGATGTTGAAAGTTCAATAAGTAGTTCTTGGTATTTATCTTGAGATGAAATTTTGTTTTCATAAATAGCATGATTTTTAATTTCACGCATTAGGTGTAATGTATTTTCAGATAAAGTAGAATATATAGATAAAATAATCTCAATAAGAATTTTACTTGAGCCACTCATTTTATCTTTTGCATACTTCTTTGCATCATCAATATTTAAGCCCTCTTCTAAGCCAAATACTACATGAGACATATAACGATCACTTTCAAGTATATGTGATGCGAGCCATTTGGCTAAAAATTTTAAGGTACTATCAGCAAGTTCATGTAAAGGTTTAATATTTTGTTGTTGTTTTAACTCTAAAATTGTATCAATAAACTTTTGATGAATAGCCTCATGCTCTACTTTAGTAGAATCATCATCCATATGTTTATGCCAAATAGATTCTTCTGTTTCAAAGTGATATACAGTATATTCAATAAGTTCATCTAAGATATCATTGAGTTTATCATTTGTTGATTGGTAAGCAAGCATAGTTGCAAGACGATTCAAAATTATTACAAGTTTACGGTGTTGATTATCAATAATTTCAATACCAGTATTAAAATGATTATCCCATGGAAAAATATCTATATTTTGCATTAATCAACTCTTCACATATTAAAATTATTACTAGAATATCAATATTTTATTTAAATGTGCATTAAAATAATGAAATAAATATTAGTAGAAGTTTCATAATCTGTACCTTTGAAAGATGCTCCAAATTTTAAGTCTTTTTGGAACAAGCTTTTTCTTAGTAAAACTACTTAACTTGATATCTAAACAGTATAAGATTATCTAAAATAAGATTACTAGATCAGATAAATGAAGCACCTGAGCCTGAAAATTGTTCTTGGAAGTTCATATATGATCTTTTATTATCAACACCAATTTCATCTTCTGTATATTCTACAGCTTTTGGCCAAGATAAATATTTTTCATTTGATTTCCAATTTAAAGGAATATCCCAATGTAACGAATAAGTTTCTTCATACTCATCCGATCCTTTTGTATTACAATTTTTTGTTATTCTTTTATTTCCATCTTCTTTTACACAACTTAAGTCATAAATAGGAGAGGTATAAAATGTTTGAGCTTTCCAATTTGAATTTGTAATAGTTCCATCAGAAAAACTAGCAATTAATCCACCATCACCAGGATGAAAAGCTTTACCTCTATTACTTTCACTACCTAAACCAGAGTTTTCTTCCCAATCAACAACTTTAATTGCAATTTCGTATGGTCTTTTAACTTTAAATTTTACAATACTAGAGTTAAAAGGTGTAAAAGGAACAGAATCAACACCTACTAATTTATCATTGATAAATAATTCAAAATAATTATCTGCAAATATATAAGCTGTAACAACTTCCCCATCTTCATCAATTTGAGCTACAGGAACAGATGATAAGTCAACTTGGGCTAAAGATTTTGGCTTTACATTAGAACATTCATTATATAAGTCACTAGCAAAGTATTTTTTATCATATTGCACTTTTCCTGGTACTGTAAACTCTTTTTCATTAAGAGTATGAATACCTATTGGTGATGTTCTTGAACGACCATTTTCACAAGTAAATAAATTTTCTGTTTGCACTTGTGCTTTTCCTTTTATTATATATGCTGTACTTGAATCATTTGCAAAAGCAAGTAAAGATGTTAAACATAATATTGATATCAATGATATGTGTCTTATTTTCATTGTAATTTCCTTAAATTTTTTTATTGTAATTAAACTATAATTAACAAATATTTTAACTATTATTTTCTAGTTTTGCTTCTTCAAAAGCATAAAATGAGTCTAGTATTTTCTTTTTCATAAATTAATTGTAGCAAGTAATCTTTAGATTTTTATTAATAAGGCTTCCAAGGAAAGTATATTTTAAGACTAATGATGTTAAATTTCATATAGCATTCAAGGAAACTAAAAAAACTAGAATAAAATGATAAATAAACAGATGATAAAAAGGAAAATATCATGAATAAATCTAAAAAACTATTTTCATTAGCAACAGTCATTTCTTTAGCATTATTTACTGGTTGTACAACAACACAATCAAGTGTTCAAGTTGAAAAAATCACTAGTGTAAAAAATGTTCATTTACCAGATACTGGTCAATCAAAGCAATACGATACAAAAGGTGAAGTACTAAATGCATCAAAATCTAGTTTTTACACTGGACAAGATGCTTCTATTAAAGGTGTAAAATTAAGTTATCATGATAATGGTGATGGAACTATTACTGATTTAAATACAGGACTTATATGGCAAAAAGCTCACGACTTTACACGACGTAACCTTGAAGAATCAAAAAAACATGTAGAAGGTATGACTTTAGGAGGATATGATGATTGGCGTATTCCATCAATAAAAGAGCTTTATTCTTTAGCAAACTTTGATGGTGAATTAATGAAACCAGAGAGTGGAAAAGAGAGCACACCTTATATTGACACTAACTATTTTGAATATCAATATGATAAAAGGTTGATATTTGCAGGTCAATTTTATTCAAGTACAGTTTATGTAAAAAATGATGTTCAAAATTTCACTAAAAATGGTGGACTTCAAGGTGTATTTGGTTTTAACTTTTCTGATGGACACATAAAATCATATGAAACTGGTAAATTCTTTGATGGAACTACTATTAAAGATAGTGATGGGATGTTTGTTCCTGGTTGTTTTGTTCGAGCAGTAAGAGGAAATACTACACTATATGATATGGAATATATTGACAATAAAGATAATACAGTAACTGATAAATCAACTTCTCTAATGTGGTCTAAAAATGATAGTGGTATGAAAATGAACTGGATTGAGGCTCTTGAATATGCAAATAAATCTAAGCTTGCAGGATATAATGATTGGCGTTTACCAAATTCTAAAGAATTACAAAGTTTAGTAGATTATGAAAAAAAGATTTTCCAGCTATTAATACTGAGTTTTTTAATACTACATTAAAATCATTTGAATCACCAAAAGATGCTTATTATTTCTGGACAAGCACAACTCAAGGGGATTTTAAATATACAGGAGCTTATATATCATTTGCACAAGCTTGGAGTAAAAAGAATTCAAAAGCAACAGAATACTTTGATTGGCATGGTGCTGGAGCGCAAAGAAGTGACCCCAAAATAGGTAAACCTGCTGATTATGAATTAGCTTCAGATATGGCAAGTGATTATATTTCAATTAAAAATTGGGTTAGACTGGTTCGTGATGAACCACAAAGTGATGAAAAGTAAATATTTCTAAAAACAAGTTCAACTCTATGTGATTGTTAGCTTCCTTAAATAAACTACGATAATTAGGCACTTATCAATTAAAATCCAGCGTTAATATCAAACGCTTTTCATTGTCTGGAACTACAGGTGAACGGTGGACTAAGCCTGTATTTTCATTGCCTTCCCAAAGTGTACCTTTGAGTAATGCAACATCGCCACAACTTAGTTGCTGGATATCACTTTCACTTTGGTAAAGACCCGATTCACTATCAGGCAAGCCATTACTACCCCACCCTAGTTTTGTGTGATCAATCACCTCGTGTGGTAGCCATTCTGAGGCTATACTTTGATAAGTTGTCACAAGGCGGCAAGGCACTCTATCAACATGAAACTTAGGGCACATCGCTTGATCTAAAACATTCAAGCACATGGCAGCTTGTTTAAGTTCAAATAAATAACAAAACATATCCACAAGATTGGCAATATCTTCGCTCACTTCGGTCATATTGTTATTAAAAGATTCGCTAACACGTGAGAGTGCGTCTTGTGGAGTTAAGATCATTTTTTTTTCAAATGTAGGATTTAATTCCAAAAACGTTTTCACTGAATTTTGCAAAGCCGTAGATAACTTACGCTGCCAAATAGCTATATTGATATCTGATTGATAGATATCACCAAAAACCGTTGGATTATTATCCTGCGCCCTATATCCATAGGCTACAGGCATTGTTTCAAAAGGTTTGGAGCTAATAGATTGACCAGCAAAATTGAAATTCTTTTCATTCAGCATTATTCTTCCCTTTTATGCAACTTTGTCGCATTTAATTTTAGAATTATAATATAAATTATTTAAATGCAACTTAGTTGCAGTACTTTAAATCAATAAAATAATATGTTCCTAAAAGAGATATAAAGTTATAAGACTAACTTATAATTGATGAATATCATTTTTTTATCTTTTTATTTTAATTATACTTTAAAAAACAAAAGGATAAAAATTGAAAATATTTCTATTAGTCATTTTTCTTATTTTAGAATTAAATGCAAATGATTATATAAAAAGCAATACTTGTAAAGCTTGTCATCCTACTATTTATTCAGAGTTCTATAACTCATCACATAGAAAATCATCAATACATGAAGACCCTATTCACAAAGCTGTATGGAATTTACATCCAAATAAAAAAGATGAAAAATATACTTGTGCAAAGTGTCATACACCAACAGACCTAGAGCTTTTAAATAATCTAAAAAATGATAAAAAAGCCCTTCCTATTAAAAATGAAGTACAAACACAAGAAGCTATTTCATGTGTATATTGTCATAGTATTAAAAATATTGAGGAACATTCAAAAGTTAATGACAATAAATTAACAGACAAAAACAAAGTTTATTATTCAGCTAATGAAGAAAATAAAAAATTAAAAGATAAAAAGTTTAAAAATGAATCATCAATGTTTGGAATGATGAAGAAAAAATCCGGTTCTCCTTTTCATCATATTGATTATTCAAATAAAGACTACTACACAGGTAAAATGTGTATGGGATGTCATAATAAACTTCAAAATAATAATAGTTTCAATCTATGTGAAGTTGATATGAAAGCTGTTGATATAAAGGAAGAAAAAAATTGTATCTCATGTCATATGCCTAAAGTCGAAGGAAGTGCAACTTCTATAAAAATTACAAAGACTCACAGATTTCATGGATTTTCAAGTTCTACAAATAATCAAGATTTATTAGCAAAGTATATAAAAATTGATTTTAAACAAAATCTTAGTAATTTTGAAGTATCAATTAAAAATGAAGCTACACATAACTTATTTTTACAACCTCTTAGAGTTGCTATGTTGAAAATATCAATACTTAAAGATAGTAAAGTTATAAAAAAAGAAGAAAGAAGTTTTGTAAGAATAATTGGAAAAGATGGAAAAGCAACTATGCCTTGGCTTGCGAATAGTGAAGTAAAAAATACAATGATTAAAGCTAAAGAAAAAAGAGTTTTAACTTTTGATTACAAATTAGATAGCTCAAATACAGTAGAAGTTGTTTTTGGATATTACAAAGTAAATCCAAAAGTACTAAAAAAACTAAAACTTGAAAACCATAAAGAAAGTACAACTTTTAATGTTTTAAAAAGTGAATTTTATAAAGCACAATAATTAAAAGAAAAAGAGTTGAATTATGATAATTCAACTCCACATGATGCACACTCTTTTCTAAACCATCCTCGACCAGGAAATTTTCCACATTTTGGGCATTTCCATAGAAAAATAGTAAACCCTAAATACAATACAAAACCTGCAATAGCAGCATTAAACCATGTTTGTTCACTTTGTCCAAATATTTCTGTTAAACCTTTTACTTTCATCACAATATTTGGTGTTAAAAGTATAAAAAACAAAAATGCAACTATTTTTGCATTTAATATAACTTTGGCAAACTCTTTTTTTACTTCTTCATTTTTCATTTTTTATCCCTAATTTTTTCTAATGTATTATATGTTAAATTTATAAAAACATGATAAAATCTGCACAAAGACACAATAAAAAGGATTTTAATGGCTAAAAGTGCAACTGCAAGACATATTTTAGTAAATACTGAAAAACTAGCAAAGAAATTAAAAAAAGAGATAATACAAAATGATATTACATTTGAAAAAGCTGCTAAAAAGTTTTCTAAATGCTCTTCAGGAAAAAGAGGTGGTCATTTAGGGACATTTTCAAAAGGTGATATGGTTAAAGAGTTTGATGATGTAGTTTTTTCAAAAGAATTACTAAGAGTTCATGGACCTGTTAAAACACAGTTTGGTTTTCATTTAATAGAAATTACTTCAAGATATTAAAAAATTATCTATTTTTTAATATCTTCTGTGAGTAAGGATATATTGAATAGCTGATTTTTTTGTAATAAATCAAGTACTGCTACAACTTTTTCATATCTTACATCTTTATCAATTCTAAATATTATATTTCTTGTTTTGTCTTCTATTTCAAACATTTTTTCATGTAACTCATCTAAAGAAATTTCTTTACCGTAAACAGCTAATTTCTTTTCACTTATTTCAATAATTATTTCTTTTTTCTTTAATTCAATCTCTTTTGCACTTGATGTAGGAAGATTTAAAACTAATGCTAATTCATCTTTTTTGAATACTGATGAAACAATAAAAAATATCAATAAAATAAAAACAACATCTATTAATGGAGTGATATCAGGTACTAATATTTCTCTTTTTTTCATAATCTTTTTAAAACCTCTTTTTGAAGTTTAAGTTCAATTGAATCTAATATTCCATAAATATAGTTATAACCTATATAATGAGGAATAGCAACAATAAGACCTGCAACTGTTGTAATAAGTGCAATTGATATTCCATTTGAAAAAATACTAGGATCCCCTAGCCCACTTTTTGTAATAGAATCAAAAGAGTTTAATACACCAACAACTGTTCCTAATAAACCTAGTAAAGGTGCAATTGAAGCAATAATTTTAACAGTATTTAATCCAAATTCCATTTTTTTTATTTTTCTATTAATAATATTATCAATGGATTCTTTTTGTAAATCTTTGTTTGATTCTTTTACAAAATCTATAATTTCATTGATAGTTTTTTCTTTTCTAAACTTTGAAAATGAAAGTTGTATAATCTTCCAAAACATTATTGTAAAACCAATTACATTCAAAAAAATAAGGACATATACAATAATCCCACCTCTATTTATATAACTTAATAAATCTATTTCCATTTATTTTAACTCCTTACTATTTTATAAACTACAGGAACTGTTATATCCCAAGTTGATTTTTTTAATTCTTTTGGGATTGGGTCGAATTTTTTTATATTTGATAATATTTTTAAAGTAGCTTTATTCAATCTTTTGTATTTACTACTTTTAGAAATTTTTACATTTCTGATTTCTCCATTTCTCCCTATTGTAAAACTAAGATAAACTTTTCCCATTTGTTTTAATCTTTTTGCAGATTTAGGATATTTCTTATTTTTTTCTATTAATCTTTTTACTTTTAATAGATACTCATTTGTTATAGAATTAAGTACTTTTTTGTTTATCTCTTTTTCTTTTTTCTTTACTTTTGGACTAATAGTTTGAGGTTTAACAACTTCTTTATAAACTTCTTTTGGTTTTTCTTTTGGAATATCTTTTATAGTTTTTTTAACAACTTTTTTCTTAATTATCTTTTTTTTGACAACTTTTTTCTTTTTCTTATAACGTTTTTTTTCTTTCTTAATCATATTCTTGCTTTTAGTTTTAGTAAGTTTTTTCTTTATAATTTCTTTTTTAATAACTTTTTGTTTTTCTTCTACTACTGGTTCAGGTTTTACTTCTTGTTTTTTAATAACAACTTTATTTAATTTTATTTGTACGTTATTATTAGTAGGTTTAGGTGCTATTACAATTTTTTCTTCTTTTACTTTTAACTGCGCAAAAAGATAAATGTGTGTTGAAACTACAAGAATTAAAATGATTAAAAAGCTTTTTTTATTTTCCATTTGCGAATCTTATTACAATATTGATAACAATTATCTTAATTGATAATTAAATTTAAAAAATTTCCCAAAGACTAATGATAACAATTATCATTTTTATTTAAATTTAAGAATAGCTTTGTTAATATCCGATTAACATTTTGTTAACAATTAATAAAAAAAACAATGGAAGTCTAATGAAAGTAAATGAAAAAAAAATTCATAGCAAAGAAATATTTAATCGGTCAAAAATTATTACTATTGTTCATGATGGACAAGAGTATCAATTAAGAGTAACAAAAGCGAACAAATTAATTTTAACAAAATAAAAAAATATATAGCAAGCAATAATCTTACAATTCTCCAAGACAAATAGCCAGCCACAATTTCAATTTAAAATAATTATTAACTAAGGAAAAAAATGAAAATAACAATTGCAAAAAGTGTTGCAGCATTATTAGTGGCTAATATTTCATTAAGTGCAAATGAAAACAGTTTACTAGATGATATTACAGTTAGTTCTGCTGCTGGATATGAACAAAAATTAGCAGACGCGCCTGCTAGTATTTCTGTTGTATCAAAAGAAGATTTACAAAAAAAACCATATACAAACTTACTTGATGCCGTAAAAGATATCGAAGGTGTTGATATTGGTGAAACTAGAGATAAATCAGGACAAGGAAGCATTAGTATTAGAGGGATGGGTTCTGATTATACACTTATTATGGTTGATGGTAAGAAACAAAACAACAATGGTGATATCTATCCAAATAATTTTGGTGGATTCCAAAGTGCAAATTTACCACCACTTGAAATGATAGAGAGAATTGAAATAATTAGAGGTCCAATGTCTACACTTTATGGTGCAGATGCTATGGGTGGTATTGTAAATATTATCACTAAAAAAATCTCTAATGAATGGACAGGATCTTTTACTCATGGTAAAACTTTCCAAAGTCAAAGTGAGTTTGGAAATGATACTACTTCTGATATTTCTTTAATGGGTCCACTTGTAAAAGATAAACTAGGTTTAAGCTTAAGAGGAAGCTATTATGATAAAGAAGAATCTAAACCTGTAAATGATGATAGTGGTTTTGGTGGTGCCGGGCAAACTATGGACAATCAAAATTGGTCATTCGGTACTGGTTTAACATTTACTCCTAATGATAAGCATACAATCAGGGTTGATTATGATATTTCAAAACAGAAATATGATAACAGTGAAGGACAGGTTGGAACAATTGACTCATATGAAACTATTTTTGATACACAAAGAGTTGGATATGCCGAAACTCAAAGAATGGAAAGAGAACAATACTCTATTTCATATCAAGCAGATTGGGATTTAGGAAAAAGTACAATAGGTGCCCATCATATTGAATCAAATAACTTTGGAAGAAGTTTACCTTTAAACGCTTCACAAAGAAAATTTGTTGCAGATAATACAGATGGTAATGGAGAAGATTGGCAAAGTGTTGATGAAGCACTAGCTAATGCAGAGTTTGCAGCATTATTGCCAAGAGGACCAAGAACATTAAAATCTCAAAACACTACTTATGATGCAAAGTTTGAAATGCCTTTAGCAAATCATTTTGTAGTTGTAGGTGCTCAATATGTTCAAGGTGAAGTTGAAGATGGTGTATTTGGAATGTCAGAAAATGCTGTAACAGAAGCTGGAATTGTAAGTGATTATAATCAATGGGCATTATTTACAGAAGATACATGGATGATTACAGATAACTTTACATTTACAACAGGTCTTAGATATGATAATCATGATGCTTTTGGTAGTAATGTAAGTCCAAGAGCTTATGCAATTTATGATTTAAATGATAACTGGACATTTAAAGGTGGTGTTTCAACTGGTTATAAAACACCTGCTACAACAGATCTTTATGATGGAGTTACTGGTTTTGGAGGACAAGGAACTAGACCTTGGTTTGGAAATCCTGATTTAAAACCAGAAAAAAGTTTGAATAAAGAAATTGCTGCATATTATTCTCATGAAAATGGCCATAATTTTAATGTGACATTATTCCAAAATGATTTTAAGGATAAAATCGAAAGAACTGATATTAGTGTAGACGTACCTGATGAATGGACTGGGTTTGGTGTAATTGCTGGTCAAAAACAAAATATTGGTGATGCAGTTATAAAAGGTATTGAAATCGCTGGAAAATACAATATTACAAATAATTTAGCTTTAAAAGCTAACTATACATATACAGATTCAAAAAGAGATGATACAGGAAACCCTTTAGGTTCAAACGCAGAACATTTATATAGTGTGATAGTAGCTTGGCAGGTTAATTCTAAACTTGATACATTCCTTAAAATGTCTGGTGAAAAAGGTAGATGGAGAGATTCTGACGAAGGTGAAGCTATAAAATACTATGATGACTTCCAAATGTTTAATTTAGGTGGATCTTATAAACTATCTAAAAATGTAACATTTAACGGTGCAATCAATAATTTATTTGATAAAGATTTTACGGGCACTACTTATTCGTCATATGAAGATGATGTTATTGATGATTATAACTTAGCTCAAAAAAGAAGAGAATTTTGGTTAAGTATGAATGTAACATTCTAAAAATTAAGGAATTTTAATACATGCATAAAAAAATATGGTTTAAAATACATTTATACCTAGGTTTAACAGTGGGAATTATTCTTATGATTATAGGAATTACAGGAACTTTATTATCTTTTCAAAAAGAGATTATATGGTTATTTAATAAAGATAGTTATGTAGTTGAAGTTATAGGAGAGAGATTAAGTGAAAAACAAATTATTGATAACTTTAACTCAAAATTTCCTAAAGCTAAAATCAAAGCTTTAACAATAAATAGTGATCCAAGTTCTTCTGTTGTAATAAATATCGCATCAAATGCAAAAGGAAAAGCAGGAAGAAGAGGTATTAATTATTATATTAATCCTTATAATTCTGAGATTTTACCAAATGTAGAAGGTGCAAAAACATTTAAATTTATTGAAAAAATTCATAGAGGACTAATTGTAGGTGATGTTGGAAAACAAATTGTAGGTGCAAGTACTTTATTACTATTAGTTTTAATGTTAAGTGGTGTTGTAGTTTATTTCCCAAGATTGAAAAAAGCATTTTTCAAAAGCTTTACTTTTAAATTTAAACATAAAGGTAGAAGTTTTTTATCTACTATGCATAGCGCCCTTGGAATGTGGGTACTTCCATTTTATCTAGTATCTACAATAACAGGATTATCTTTGTCTTATCATTGGTTTAGTGATATTCTTTACAATAGTGCAGGAGTTGAAAAAAAATCTCATAAAAAGCATTCAATGAAAAATGCTGTACTTAATATGGTACAAAATAGACAAAAAGAAGACTTATCATCACAAAAAATACAAAATGTATTTGATTTATTTAAAGAAAATATAACAAATTATTCAAGTGCTAGTTTAAAGTTTGAAGCTAAAAAAGATGTTTTTACATTAAATTATCTTAAAAAAGAACCACAACACTATAGAGCAAGAAATGAGATTTCTTTAGATTTAAAAAATAATACAATTGTAAAACATGAAGAGTTTTCTAAACAACCTTTAGAAGAAAAACTTCTTAAAAGTATGATACAGGTTCATACAGGTGAGTATTTTGGAAGAATTGGTCAAATATTGATGTTATTAGCCTCATCAACTATGGCACTATTTACAATTACTGGATTTATGATGTATTTCCAAAGAAGAAAGAAAAAATCAAACTAAAGAGTAATTTTACTCTTTAGTTTGTTCTCTTAATTTATCTTTCTTACTTTTTCTTTTTCCTTTTATAGGAGCTTTTCCTTTTTCTTTTTCAATAACAGTTCCTACTAATTCAAACCCTTTTATTTGTTCTCTTTCAAGTTTAATTTTTGCACGTTTTTCTATTAGTTTAAAATGTTCACTATTTTCTAAAGTAATAAATGAAATTGCTAAACCCTCTCGCCCTGCTCTTCCACTTCTTCCAATTCTGTGAATATAATCAGCAGGGGAACGAGGTAAATCAAAATTAATAACACAAGAGATATTATCAATATCTAAACCTCTTGCTGCAATATCTGAAGAAAAAAGAATTTTGATTTTTTTCTCTTTGAATTCTTTTAATGTATATTCTCTATCTTCTTGAGATAAATCTCCATGAAAAGACTCAGCATCGAAGTTGTATTTTCTAAATTTTGCTGCTATGTTATTTGCTGCTCTATTATTAGCCATAAAAACCAATACTTGTTCCCAAGAGTTAGAAGAAATCAATTGTCTTAATAAAGCATTTCTATTTTCCATATTTACTTCAATAGCTCTTTGTTCAATTAGTTCAACCGTTGGCTGCTCATTTTGAATTGAAACTTCAATAGCATTTCTTGTAATCATTGAAGCTATTTGTTTCATTTTTTGTGGATAAGTAGCTGAGAATAGTAAATTTTGTCTTTTATTTGGTAATTGTTTTAAAATTAATTCTAATTCTTCTGCAAAACCTAAATCAAGCATTTTATCAGCTTCATCTAAAACAAAAAATTCTAAATTTTCTAAATTAATTTGTTTTTTATCAACAATATCAAGTAATCTTCCAGCAGTTGCAACAACAATATCACAACCTTTTTGTATATCTAAAAGTTGTTCACCAATACTTTGTCCTCCAATTACACTTACAATTTTTAAAGTTTTATCAAATTTTGAACTAAAAGTTTTAAAAATATCTGCTATTTGTAAAGTAAGTTCTCTTGTAGGAGCTAAAACTAGTGTTCTTATTTTTGCTTTACCCTCTTTTTCATTTAATAAATAGTGATTTAAAATAGGTAAAACAAAAGCAGCTGTTTTTCCACTTCCAGTTTGTGCCCGTGCAATAATATCATCTGCTTGTAAAACTAGAGGTATTACTTTTTCTTGTATTGGCGTTGCGTTTATATATGAGTTTTCTTTTAGTGCTTCTTCTATTTTTTCATTTAAATTAAACTCTTGAAATATCATATATTATTATCCTTTTATTTTATAAACGCATTTTAAGATTTTTTGCCTTTGGTAAAGGTTTCTTTGATTTTAATCAATGCAATCTATTATATTTTTTTGTATATTTCACAAAAACAAAAGGATTTATTATCACTTTTTCAATTATACATTTAATACATTTTTTCGCAGTATTTATTTATGGTGGTTTTTTATTTATGGATAATTTATTTTTATCTAAAATGTCACAAACATTAAACGAAGAAGAAAATGCAAAAGCAAGAGAAGCATTTATGATGCATGTACGTAAAGTTGTACCGTGGTCATTATTCGTTGCAGTAGGAACTGGTATATATTTAATTATTCAAGTTTTTGGACCAATTAGTGAAGATGGCTTAAATAGTTTTCAAATAATGTTAAGTATAAAAGCATTTTTTGGATTATGGTTAGGAATTAGAGGCTTCAATCAAAAGTTTTTTAAAATACAACCCTTTGTATTTACATCACATGTGTTTCCATTTTTATGTGTAGTCTTAATTATATTTATTTCACAAGTTATGTATTTGTAATTGTATTTACACAACTCCAAGCGTTCAAGTAATTTGAACTGCTTGTTTCTTTTTTCTCATTTCCTACATTTGTAATAATTTTTATATTTAATTTTTTACAAATATCCCATTCGGCAATAGTTTTTTCATCATATCTATCACCACCTTTAGTAAAAAAGCTAGGTTTTATTCTCTCTAGTGCTTCTATTACAGTAGAATCATTTTTAATTTCAAAAGGAATTACATAATCAACATTTTTAATAGATGAAACAATCAAACACCTTTGTTCTAGACTCATAAAAGCTTTGCCTTTTTTCTCTTCTAAAAAGCTATCGCCATTTACAATTACAACTAAAGTATCGCCGTATTTTTTTGATTCTTGAAAACATGAAATATGACCAAAATGAATTGGGTCAAAACCACCTGAGGTACAAATAATTGAACCTAAGTTAGCTTTGATTTTATCAAACTCATCAAAGCTTAAAATTTTCGCTAATTCTTCCATAATAATTTCACTTAAACATAAATAGAATCATCATCAAAGTGCTGTGTTGATACTTCAAATATTTCTGATTCTTCTGCAATTCCAATAATTTGATGTTTTGTTCCTTTTGGAATATCTAAAACATCTCCTTTGCTCATTTCTAATTCTTCTATTTGTTCATCTTTTGAAACAATTTTCACTAAAATTCTTCCTTCTTGAATATAAAAAGTTTCATCTTTTAATTTATGATAATGTAACGATGAAGATTTATTTGCTTTTATTACTAATATTTTTCCGCAATACTTATTAGAATTATGAAGCCAGATTTCACGTCCCCAACTTTTTTGCTTGATTTTTACAGGTTTACTTACTTGCATTAATCTCTTTACTAGAAGATTTATCTACATCTTCATCATAAATAGCTTCATCATTTACATTTTCTAATTCATCATAAACTTTATCAACTGAAGCTTTATACTCTTCATAAGTTTTATGTGACATTTGTCCTTTTTTTAACTCTTCTTCAAATCTTTCTTTTGTCATATATACTCTATTCATTTTTTCTTCCTATATTTATTTTAGCTATTTTGTTTTATTCTTTTGGGCAATCCACTGAGACATATATTTTGTACTTGCCATACTATGATGACGAAGCATTGAGCCTGTGAAGTTATTTATCCTATGCTCATTAATATTAGAATATACCTCATCAACTTTTTTTAATAAAGCTTTTCCTAATACTTTTTTATCATATTTTGCTTTTAATAAAATATGTGAGTTTTGTTTTGCTTCATTCCATTTATTTTCATCATTATATAATTCAACAGCTTTGTTTACAAACTCTTCTATATCATCACTTATAAATCCAGGCCATTTTTCATTTTCATACATGCCTTCACTTCCGACACTTGTTGTAGCACTTGGAGTTTGAGTAATCATTGCATCTAAAAGTTTTCCTTTTATTCCTGCACCAAATCTAATAGGGGCTAAACATACACGTGAGTTTTCTATAACTTCATAAGCATCATTGGCCCAACCTTTTACTAAAAATCCTGTTTTAGGATTATTTAAAGCTGTTGCTTTTTGTGGTGGGTATGAACCATAAATATGAAGTTGTGCTTTTGGAAGTTCTTTTCTTATCATTGGCCATATTTTTTGTAAATATAAAACTACATCCCAATTTGGAGCATGTCTAAAGTTTCCAATAGTCATAAAGTGTTCACGTTGTACGTATGATTTTGCAACTTTAGGAAGTTCTTCTAAATCTACCATAAAAGGTAAATGATGAAGTAAACTTTCATCAATTTTAAAAGTATCTTTTAATAATTGCATTTCAAAAGAAGAAATAATCAAAGAAATATCACATCTTAAAATTGCAGAGATTTCTCTTTTTGCTAAATCAGATGATAATAAATCAGCATTAGTCATATCTCTATTTTCTTTTAAAGCTTGGTGTCTTGCATTTCGTAAACATTGTAAGTCTTCAGTATCTAATATCTTTAAAGCCTTCGGACAATTTTTTTCAACTCTCCAAGCAAACTGCTCTTCCATCATAAATCTATCAAAAAGTACATGACTTGGATTAAACTGTTTTACATACTCATCAAAGCTATCATCATTTAATTCAATAGAAGAGGAACTTATCCCCTCTTTTTCTAAATCAATCATATGAATTGAATGAGCACAAGGAGTACAAAACTCAACTTTATAGCCATCTTCTTTAAATAGCCTCATAATAGACATAATATGACTTCCAGCTGCTGAAGATTTTGGTTCAGGCCATACATAACCTATTACTAAAAGTTTTTTCATTTCATCCATTTTTTTATTTCTATACTTAAATCTTTTGGTACTTCAAGTGGAACATTATGACTAGTTCCTTCTCTACTTATTAGCTTTATATTATGCTTTAATGTTTTTAATTTTGCTATTGATTTGTGATTTAATAATCTGTCCTTATCACTATAATAAAACCATATAGGTAAATTCAGACCAACACTTAGTCTAACTAGGTCTTCAAGTAAATCAACTCTATTAAACGTAGAAGTTAGTTGAGAAATAAAAGTCTCTTTTCCTAAATCCATAAACATATCTTGAATAGTAGTTATTAACTCAACATCATTTTGATTTTGTTTTTCTACTAAACTTATAGCTTTTTCATAAGCTAAGCCTTTAAAGCCCTCTTTTTCTATTACAGCAAACTTTTCTCTTCTTCTTTCAATCTCAGCTTCTTCAGAAGCTCCAGGAGTTGCTGCTACCATAAATAGCTTATTTACTCTGTTTGGGTATGTAACAGCAAAATATGATGCAATATAACCTCCAAGAGAGAAACCTAATAAGTTTATTTTCTCTTCTTTAAAGCTAGCTTCTAACATATCAAGTACTTCATCAAAGTCACTACTATGAGGAATTGGAACATGTACTAATTCATACTCATCTAAAAAAGGTATGATTCTACTCCATAGTCTAACATCAGTCATAAGTCCGGGAATTAAATATATTTTTTCTTTCATACGCGTATAATATCTAAAGTTTTTTAATTTAATGGTTTATTAATTATGATTAGCTAACATATCAAATGAATAATAATTTACAAATGGTTTATACCTATCACAATGAAACAAAACACTCGCAACAAAGATACGCAAGGTCTTTAGGTTATATGGATTGGGCAACGCAACCAGATCCTTATCGAATATATTTAGATACAAAAACTACAAAACTACCATTATCTTTTGACAATAATACTTTAGAATACTCACAAATTTTTCAAAAGCCAAAAGATAAGTCATTATGTGCTCCTTTATGTATAGAAGCTATATCACAATTTTTTCAGTTCTCACTAGGACTTGCAGCTATTAAAGAATATGAAACACAATCTTGGGCTTTAAGATGTAATGCCTCAAGTGGTAACTTACAACCAAGTGAAGCATACATACTTTCAAATGACATTCAAGGCCTTGTTGATGGTTTACATCACTACTCTCCTAAAAATCACGAATTAGAACAACTATCCAGTGCAAAAGAACTTCCAATACCTAAAAACACTTTTTTAGTTTCTCTTTCTTCTATTGTTTGGAGAGAAGCTTGGAAATATGGTGAGCGGTCTTGGAGATATACACAACTAGATTGTGGGCATGCTTTAAAAGCTTTAGAAGTTTCTGCATCAATTTTAGGATGGAAAATAGAAGTATTAAATGTAAAAGATTCACAACTTGAAAAGTTTTTAGGTTTAGATCAAAAGCATAGATATATAAAAGAAGAGCGAGAATTAGCTGATATGTTAATACTTGTATCTTTTGATGATTCAAATATTGATACAAAAGATATTAACCTTGATGAAATACAAAGTAAACTTCAAGAAGAATATGAAGGAAAAGCAAATCAACTTAGTCTTTCTTGGCACAAATGGGATATTTTAGAAAAGATTGAAAACTCAACACTTAGTGATGATTTAGAAATTAAAGCTTTTACAAATACAAAATATGAAGAAAACCCATATAGACAGCCATCATTTACTGCAAAAGATGTCGTTTTAAAAAGACGTTCTGCTCAAGTTATGAATAAAGATGATTGCACTATTACTAAAAAAGAGTTTGAAACTATTATTGGATCTATTAAATCTCATGATTCATCTGTTCATTTAGTTATGTTTATACATAGTGTTGAAGAATTAGATGCTGGTCTTTATATATTAGTACGAAATAAAGAACATAAAGAACAATTACAAAGTTTATTAAAAGAAGAATTTCTTTGGGAAACAGTTGATACAAATGCAGGAGAATTATATAAATTAGAAGAGGGAAATTTTAAATTTTTAGCAAAAGCAATTTCTTGTGACCAAGATATTGCAAGTCACGGAGCATTTTCTTTAGGAATGTTATGTGAGTTTATGAATCCACTTGAAAAACATGGACCTTCAAAATATAAACAATTATATTGGGAATGTGGAGCTATTGGACAACAGTTATATTTAGAAACAACATCATTACAATTATCAGCAACAGGAATTGGGTGTTTCTTAGATGATATTTTACATGGAACAATTGGACTTAAGACAAATCACTTCCAATCGCTTTATCATTTTACAATTGGTCGAGGTTTAATTGATAGTAGATTAACTACAAAAGATCCATATACAAAAAGATAAGAGTTTTCTCTTATTTTTTTGTCATTAATCCTAACGCTCCAAACTTACCATTTTCATAATACCATTTATACTCTGCATTATTATTACTAGTTGTTGAAAGAGTTAAAATACCATTATCTATACATTTACTTTTACCATAAGTTATATTTTCTCTAAATTTTACTTGTGTTTTTGAAGAGTCCAGAAGAGTTAAAATACCACCACAATTTAAAGAGGGATAAGAAACTGTATAATTATTGTTTTCGATATTTACTTTTACTGACCATGTTACATTATTATTGAATTGCTTTGCTTTTCCAATCCAAGTTCCTTGAATATTCTTTGTTACTAAATTAACATTTTTAGTCGATATATAATTAGTTTTTGAACTTGTACATCCTGTTAAAGTTATGATAGCAGAAGCTGCAATTATAATATTTTTCATTTGTTTCCTTCTTTTACTTATTTAATAAATTATAGAAGAATATTCTTTAATTATTAATCTATAATTAGCTAGAATCACAAAAAAATCAGGAAATTATTAATGAATTCACGAAATCTATTTATATTTACACTCCTTATCATCATAGCAACTTATCTTTTTATATTTGGACAAGATAAAACAATAGAATTAATAAAGAATGAGTATTTATTTGTCTTAGCTTTGATCCCTATTACTTTATTACTATTATATTTTAAGATTAAACTCAAAGGAAAAGAGTTAATTGATTTTAATAAAAATAATGCAATATCTTTGAAAAGTACTATTATGTTTTTTTTGATATTTCAAGTAATTGATTATATTAGTGAAGATGGTTTTATTGGAATGATTAGCTTATGGTTTTTATATTGGGTAATGGGTTTAATAGCCTACTTGTTAATGGAAACTATTAATTATTATAAGAATTACAAAGCTAGGTCTATTTAGACACTAGCTTTTTTATCAAATTCTTCTTGATATTTTCTCATACCTGCGTTTATTTCTGAGTATTGTTCTGCTGTAACATCTTCATCTTGTGACCATTTTACTTCGTCTATTCGACCACCATAAGATAAACCAAACTCTTCGATTGTTTTAGAAAACTCCTCTAAGTCATTACATCTTTGTGTTTTATCTATTACTGTGTCAGTTAAATCAATAAACCAATCATGTGGGTTTTGTCCATTACATTTTATTTTTGCTTCGAAAATTACGCTCATTAGATACCTTTGATTTTTATTTTTGCATTATAACAAATTTAATTTAAATTCACTAAATATATATTTCCACTATCAGTTGAAATATATATATCTGCATTTGGAGATTCAACTACATTTCTAATTCTTTCATTTAAATTATTAAAAAGTCTATTTTCTTTTATTACTTTATCGTTTTTATCTAAAACTATTTGATTTAGATGTTGGAGTTTTAAAGCTCCAGAAAATAAATTTCCTTTTAAATTTTTATATTTTTTTCCACTATATGAAATTAAAGAACTAGGTGCAATTGAAGGAATAAAAGCTTTAATACTGTCTACATAATTTTTATTACTACGATATTCTCCTACATACATTGGATTCCAGTACTCTTTTCCTTTTGAAACAATTGGCCAACCATAGTTAGCACCTTTTTTTATAACATTAATCTCATCACCACCTCTTGGTCCATGTTCATTTGAATATAGTTTTTTACTATTCATATCAAAAAAGAGCCCTTGTGGATTTCTATGCCCATAAGAATATATTTCATCTAAGGCATTAGCATTATTTACAAAAGGATTATCTTTTGGAATTGAACCATCAAGATTAAGTCTTAAAATAGAACCTGCATGAGTTTTTAAATCCTGACCATTATCTCTATTTCCTCTATCTCCAATTGAGAAAAACAAGTGCCCTTTATCATCAAAAGTTATTCTACTTCCAAAATGATGAGAAGCACTTGAGCTTGATTTTGTTACTAATAAATCTTTTATATCAACTAAACTATCAGCTTTTAGTTTTGCTCTTGCCAATGCAGTTGCCCCAAAACCATCTACATTTTTTGAATAAGTAAAATAAATCCAGCCATCTTTATTTTGAATATCAAGTAATCCACCCTGTCCTGAATATAAAACCTTTGGAACATTTTTAATATTTAATTTTTCATTTGTTTTTAAATTTATTAAAATTATCTTTCCATTTTTTTGTGAAATAAGTAATTTATTCTCATCTAAAAAAGTCATTCCCCATACAACTCCAAGGTTTGAGGCTATATTTGTAACTTGCATTTGTGCAAATATAGGGACAATAGTTAATAATATAAAAAATAGTGCTCGCATAATCTCTCCTAAAAATATTTAGTATATTATAACACTATAAAAAATTAATATACAATTTAATTTTAGAACAACATATGGATGAACATATTTTAGGATATACTGATATATAAATTTGAAGAAAGGAAATATTATGGCAAAAGGTAAAGACGTTCAAAAAGCTACAAAAACAGCTTCTACAAAATCATTAAAAGAAAAAAGAGCTGAGAAAAAAGCTAAGAAAAATTCTAAATAATAAAATTTAACTATTTTTTTAAAGGTGTCAGAAAATAAGGTTAGTTATTCTGACATCAAAACTTATTTATTCGGAATCAGAGCTTGAAGATTCTTCTTCAGTTTCATCTTTTGTATCAGCATTTTTTAAAGCTTCTTTTTTCTTTCGTTTTTCTTCTTTTTTCTTTTGCTTTTCTAATTCACGTGCGCGTTTTTCATAATTATAATTAACTTTAGCCATTATCAATCCTGTTTTTTCTCAGTATAACAAAGCACCTAGACATTTGTACTTAAATATATAAACATTTATATAAAAAACTTATTTTAACTTTATAGGAAGTAATGATAAAAAGCTCAAAGCTTCAGGTAAAGAAAACTGTGCTTTTTGTAAATCATTACTTTTTGGATCAATCAGATAATTTCTAGATGTTTCAAAATTTGCTTTTTTCATATTATTACTTATAAAGACACTTTGCTCCAAACTACAATTATGAAAAACTGCACTTTCTAGATTACACTCTTCAAAACCTGTATCACTTATTAAAGAATCAATAAATTTCATTTTTCGTAAATCTAAAAGATGAAAAGAGTTTTGAGAAATATTACAAGTATCAAATTTTACATCAAAAGGTTCAACACATGAACTCCAAGAAATTCCTAAAAGTTTTGAATTTTCAAAATTCACATCATTAAAAGTACAGCTTTTTAATTTAGCAAGAGATAAATCACAATTTATAAAAGTACATTCAGTAAACTTACAATTATCAAAAACAGTTTTTGAAAAATCGCACTTGATAAATGTACAATTGTCAAAGTAAATTGCATCTAGATATTTATCTTTATATTCTGTAAATTCTTCTTCCCAATAATCATTTGTTTTAAACATGAAACTCTTTTTTTGCTAATTTTATCATATTTAAAATAAAAAAAAATCTAAAATTTTAAGTAAAAAAGTCCTATTTTTGGTATATTTTCAATAAAATTGATTAAATTAGTTCATTATTCTTGTATATTTAATGAAATTTAGTTAGAATAACGGTAATTGAAAGATGATTTAGAACTTCATTTATGGCATGCTTTATATTGATAACCTACAGTTGCAGTAAAATCACACCACAAGATAGATTCATAAGTTAGATTTTAGACAACAAACAAAAGGAAATAATATGGCATTAGTTAACGGAACAGTAAAATGGTTCAATAGTGAAAAAGGTTTTGGATTTATTGAGCAAGAAGATGGTGGAAAAGATGTATTCGTACACTTCAGAAACATTAATAATTCAGGATACGGAAGAGTATCTTTAGAAGACGGTCAAAAAGTTACTTTCGAAGTAACTGAAGGTGAAAAAGGTCTTCAAGCAGAAAACGTTACTCCTCAATAGTAACTTCTTCATTTATAAGCGGTTTCATCCGCTTATAAACTTTTTTAAAAAACAAACTACTTTTTAATGAAATTATTCAATTTTAAAAATCAATTTTCTTCACAACTATTAAATGAAACTGTTAATCATCCTAATATTGAAATAGGAGTATTCTCTTATTACTCAGGATATCATCACCAACACGATTTTGTAGAGTGTGCTAGATATTTACACGATAAAAGAAACGATGTTGATAAGCTAATTATTGGCTCATATTGCTCAATTGGTTCTGGTGCTGTTTTCATGATGGCAGGAAACCAAGGACATAATACACAATGGCTTAGTACTTATCCTTTTTTCTTTCAAGCAAATATTTTTAAAGATGCAAAAAACGGTTTTGAAAAAGCAGGTAATACAGTAATAGAAAATGACGTTTGGATAGGCAGTGAAGCAATGATCATGCCAGGAGTTAAAATTGGAAATGGAGCAATTATAGCTGCAAGAGCAGTTGTAGTAAAAGATGTAGCCCCATATACAGTTGTAGGAGGAAATCCAGCAACACTTATTAAGTCAAGATTTGAAAAAGAAGAAATAGAACAATTACTTAAAATGAACTGGTGGAATTGGAGCGAAGATAAAATAAAAGAGTGTATGCCTCTTATTTGTAGCAGCGAAATTTCAAAACTATTTGATTATTGGACTTTAAATAAAAATACTCTAAATTAAATTTTTAACTTACTTCTTACTAACTAAAATCCCCCCTAATACAATTAAAGAAATACCAATAAGCGTTAAAATATCAGGAAATAAATCACCTAACATTACTCCAAAACCTACTGCAAAAGGAATACTTGTATAACTTACAACTCCAATAATACTAGCAGGACTTAAGCTATAAGCTCTTGTTAAAAGCCATTGAGAAGCTGTTGATAAAACAGCCATTAAAACTATTAAAAGCCAAACAATTAAATCTGTATGAATAGAAAACTTTACATAAGGCGTAAACAAAAAAAGTAAAAAAGGAATTATCACACCAATTAACATAAAAGAAAGCATGATAACTCTTGCATCATAAATATCTTTTATTTTTTTTATTGTTGCATAAGCAGCAGCTGCAAAGAAACCACCTAAAACTCCATAAATATGTTCAATTGATAAAACCATTCCAAAAGGTTTAATAATTAAAACAAGTCCAATAAACCCAATTATTAAGGCAATGAATGTATTAAAATTTATAGATTCTTTCATTAAATAAAAAGCTAAAATTGTTACAAAAAATGGTGATGTTTTATTTAATATAATAGCTTCACCAAGTGGAATTGTTGCAATTGTATAAAAGAAAAACAACATAGCAATTGTTCCAAATAATCCTCGTAAAAAAAGTAAATGAAGTTTTGAAATATTTAGAGAAACAGGAAGTTTTTTCAAAGTATAAAGAATAATTAAAACACCTAAAAGATTTCTGTAAAATACAATCTCAATAGGATCCATACTTTGTGATAATACTTTTGCAACTGCACCGTTAAGTGCTCCAAAAAAAGCACTAAAAAGCATAAATAGCATTCCCTTATCCATAAGTTTTAAGTTTATTAGCATATTATTCTTCAAGTAATTCTTCAAAATCTTCTTTACAAGAACCACAATCAGGACATTCCCAATCTTCAGGTAGTTCTTCAAAAGCAGTTCCTGGTTTAATACCAACATCAGGATCTCCAAGTTTTGGTTGATATATATAACCTCTTACTGTACAAAGATAATCATTCATCATGCTTCCTTTTTAAGT
Organism: Arcobacter peruensis; assembly: GCF_003711085.1. Classification (NCBI taxonomy): domain Bacteria; kingdom Pseudomonadati; phylum Campylobacterota; class Epsilonproteobacteria; order Campylobacterales; family Arcobacteraceae; genus Arcobacter; species Arcobacter peruensis. The sequence continues at coordinate 210,999 of NZ_CP032363.1, read as the reverse complement.
AACAATTTTTCTTCATCAAGAGATAAAAATCGCCATTGGCCACTTTTTATATCAAGAGGAAAACTTCCTATGCTGATTCGAGTAAGATTCAAAACTTTTAAAGGAGTTCCAAATTTTGGGTCTTTTAATACTCCAAATAAACGACGTATATGTCGGTTTTTACCTTCATTTATTTGAATTCTTAGTTTTGTTTTAGCTCCACCCATTCCAATTTTTTCAACCATTAAAGCTTTTAGTAAACCATATTTACTATCAACACCTTTTAAAGCTTGAGAAATATGTTCAGCTGTAACATGACCTCTTACCCAAATTTCATATATCTTATTGCAACTGCCTGGTTTTGTAAGTAAGTTATTTATTTGCCCATCTTTAGTAAATAATAAAAGTCCTTTTGAGTCTAAATCTAAACGCCCTATTGGCATCCATTGCTCATCAAAAATCCATTGTGGTAAAAAATCATAAACAGTCTTACGACCTAAGTCATCAGATCTTGTAACTAAATATCCTTTAGGCTTATTTACTGCTAAGAGTTTTTTTGAATTCTCAAAAGAGTTAGACATTTGATAGTTTCCTTATATATTTTTACTAAACATTAATTTATAATATTAATGCCATTGTATATAAATTTTATAAAGAAGGGGTAAGATGTAGAACTTTTATATTATAAAAGTTCTACTTTTTCTCTAATTGCATCTATTGAATATCGATTTAATTCAATAAAATATGAAAGTATAAAAAAGAATATTGCATATATCATTTGAGAAGACATAATATTCCAATTTTCTTGTAAACCTGAACCAAATACTAATGCTACAATTAATAAAGCACCAACTAGTAAAGTCCTAGATGTAAATAATCCTAATATTAATAAAATACCTATAATTAATTCAACAAAAGGAATTAAATAAGATGATATGCTCACCATAAACTCAGGTAAAATAGTTTTACTAAATTGCCCAATCATCCATGTATTAAAACCTTCAAGATTTAACATTCTAGCAATTCCATGTGTAAGCATATTTACACCCATAGTAAGTCGTAATATTAAATAAGCTAATTCTAAAGTTTTTTGCTTTGTATCATTCATAAATTTTCCCTTTTTTTAAAATAATGATGATTGATAATAAATGATGTATGCTCCAGCTACAAGAAGGAAAACAGCACTTATTTTTTGCATATGAGGTAAAATAGAATTAATTTTTCTACTTATAAAATCTTTTGCAAAAATTGAACTCATAATTGTAATTAGCATTAATAAACTAATACCTACAAAATAAGCTACAATATAACTAACACCTAAAGCAGAATTTGGTTCACTAAACGCTTGTGTTGCTACAACCAAGAATAAAGGAAATAAACACCCTAAAGCTCCAATTGCATAAGCGATTCCAAAGAAAAATGCTTCTTTAACTTCATTTTCATGCTTCTTTTGATTCATATGAATATTTACACTAAAATCTTTTCCTAAAAGCATTAAAACTCCAACAATAATAAGAATTGCTCCTAAAGAAATTGCAACATATTTCATATAACTTTTAATTAACTCTGCTGCTACAATAATTAAACCACTTGCAATTGCATATATCACTAAAATACCTAAAATTGAGAAAAATGCTAATTTTAAACCTCTTAACAAAAGATGTAATTTACTTTGTTCTGATACATTATTTCTAGAGATAAAAGATACGATATAAGCTGGAAGAAGTGCTACTGCACAAGGGACAAAGAATGCAAGTACCCCTTGAAGAAATGAAAAGTAAATAAAACTATTCATTGCTCAATGTATCATCTATAAGCTTAGTATATTGCTCTAATGTTAGATGACCTCTATCTTTAAAAGTAACTTCACCTTTTGAATTAAGCATAATTGTAGTAGCTTGTCCAGTTACACCAAAATCAACCATAATTTTTGGATTACCAGCAACTGATGGATAAACTAAACCATGTTTATTTGCTAATTTTGTAAGTACTTCATCTGTGTCTGTTGGGTCAATACTAATTGATACAAAATTTACTCTATCTTTATATGTTTTATAAACACTGTTAATTGACGGCCAGTTTTTAGCACAAGTTGGGCACCATGATGCTGTAAAATAAACTAATGTTGGTTTTTTAGTCTTTAAAAAACCATCTAAACTTACTTTTTCACCTGTGATTGTTGTTGCCTCAAATTGTGGAGCCATTGCTGGAGCTGCAAACATAGTTCCAATAAATAGTGTTAAACCTAATAAAATCTTTTTCATAATTATCCTTTTATTTTTTGATAAAAGAATAGTAGTAAATTTGTGTGTAGTTATTGTTTAGCCAAATAGATAATATAACATTAACTTATATTAGATTTTTATTTTAAATTTGAAGTAGAGCATCTCGTATTTGCATATAAGCAATCAAAAACTCAAATAACATTCTCCAAAATATTTCCATAAAAATAAATAGAATAATAAAAAAAGAAAGAAATTTTAATTGTTGTTTTTTGCTTAGTGTCTTCCACAATGATTCTTTAATATTCTCATAGGAAGTATTTATTAATTTATATCGTTTAATAGCCCATTTAAGTAAGATCCATGTAATAAAGGGTAAGAAAATTGCACCTAAATAATAAAATATTATTAAAATTTCAGTGCTAATAAAAGTTTTAAATGTAAGAAAATCCATTTTATAAATACCTATACTTTCTAACTTAAAGCTTATAGTTAATCAAAAAAGCAAACTTGATAAATATATTTAAACAAGTTTTACGTAGATTTCATCAATGATTGACAAAGATGTACTAGAAGTACATCAAGTCAAGATTTAAAAAAAATGAGTGAAAATTATTCCCACTCAATTGTTGCTGGTGGTTTAGATGAAATATCATAAACAACTCTATTGATACCATCAACTTCATTAATAATTCTTCTTGAAATTGTTTCTAAAATATCATGAGGAATATATGCAAATGTTGCTGTCATTCCATCTGTTGCATTAACGATTCTTACACAAACAGTGTTGTCATAAGTTCTATTATCACCCATTACACCTACTGATTTTACGTTTAATAAAACTGTAAATGCTTGCCATGTTTTATCATAGTACCCAGTTGCATGAAGAACGTCTAACATGATAGTATCAGCTTTTCTTAAAATTTCTAAATCAGGAGAATTAACATCACCCATAATTCTAATAGCAAGTCCAGGACCAGGGAAAGGATGACGTCCAATCATATCACTTGGAAGGCCAAGCTCAAGTCCTAAAAGTCTTACTTCATCTTTGAATATTTCTCTTAATGGCTCAATTAATTCAAATGTCATCCAATCAGGAAGACCACCAACATTATGGTGTGATTTAATAGTTTTTGAAGGTCCTTTTACAGATACTGATTCAATAACATCTGTGTAAAGTGTACCTTGTGCTAAAAACTCAATACCATCGTGTTTTTTAGCTTCTTTATCAAATACTTCGATAAATGTTTCACCAATAATTTTTCTTTTTCTTTCAGGGTCTGTAACACCTGCTAATTTAGATAAGAATTCTTCACTTGCATCAACTGTAATTAAAGGCACTCCTCGTGCTTTAAACATAGCTTCAACTTGTGGTCTTTCATTTGCTCTTAAAAGTCCGTTATCAACAAATACAGGTACTAACTGATCACCTATAGCTTCAGCTAAAAGTGTTGCAACAACTGATGAATCAACACCACCTGAAACACCACATAATACTTTTTTGTCTCCAACTTGTTCTTTTATTTTAGCAATTTGTTCTTTTGCAAAAGAACCCATATTCCAAGTTGATTCGCAATCACAAATATGTTTTGCAAAGTTTTTAAGAAGTTTTGCCCCTTCATCTGAATGATAAACTTCTGGATGAAATTGGAAAGCATAGATATTTCTATGAGTATCTGCAATAGCAGCATAAGGAGAATTTTCACTTGTTGCAATTTTTTCAAATCCAGCTGGAATATTTTCAACTCTATCACCATGAGACATCCAAACAATTTGACCATCAGTTGTATCTTTAAAAATTGGAGTTTCTTTTTCAAAGTTTAACTTAGCTTTACCATATTCATGATGATCAGCTGGAATAACAGAACCACCAAAATGTTGTGAAATTAATTGCATTCCATAACAAATTCCTAAAATTGGAAGTCCTAATTCAAAAATTGTAGTATCTGGATGATATGAATCTTCAGCATACACAGAAGCTGGACCACCTGAAAGGATAATTCCTTTAGGTGTTCTAGCCATAATATCTTCAATACTTTCAGAATAAGGTACTATTTCAGAATAAACACCTGATTCTCTAAGTTTTCTAGCAATGATTTGTGTATATTGACTACCGAAATCTAATACTATAATTGGTACATGTTTCATATTTTAATATCCTCTTTTTGATTTATCTAAATCGTTTAATTATTGCGATTATATCTAAAAATTTGTTTAATTATGTTTAAAACAATTAATACCTTTTCTGCTTATTTTTTACATAAAAAAAGGCTTCCAAGGAAAACCTTGAAAGCCTTTTAAACTCTTTAGAAAAGAAACTATTATCTAGTGTCCAATTCCTAAAACTTGATATTGTAAATACCAAACTGCAATAGATACAAAGTATCCAATTACAATAGTCCAAGCATATTTCATATGTGCACCAAATGTATAAATACCATGTAATTTACCCATAACACCAACACCAGCTGCAGATCCAAATGAAATCATAGATCCACCAACACCAGCTGTAAGAGTTACAAGCATCCATTGATCAAGTCCCATTTCTGGACTAGCTTTTAAAACTGCAGACATAACAGGAACATTATCTACAATCGCTGAAAGGAAACCAACACCTATATTTGACCAAGTTGGTCCTAATACTGAAGGGTCGTAAACAACTGCTGCTAATGCTAACCAACCAATAAAGTATAATGCACCTACAGCTGCAAGAATACCAAAGAAGAACATTAATGTATTATTTTCAATTTTTGCCATTGAATGGAAAATATTAAAGTGATCCACACCATATTTTCTTTTTAAACCATATGAATAAATTTTTAGTAATGATAAACCAAACATCATACCCCACATTGCTGGAAGATGTAATACTTGATGAGACATAACTGCACAGAAAATTGTAAATACACCTAAGAACATTACAACTTTTGCACCTTCAGCCATTACAGGTTTAACTTCTGTAGTCACATCAAATTCTGGTACTTCATTAGGAACGAATCTAGAAAGAATAATAGCTGTTGCTAAGTAACCAAGAATTGAAGCTGGGAATAAGAATAAGAAATCAGTAAATGCACCTTTTCCTGCTGTCCATGCCATAAGTGTAGTAATATCACCAAATGGAGACCATGCACCACCAGCATTAGCTGAAACAACAATATTAATAGCACCTGGTACTAAGAAATCTAATCTTTTCTTTTCAATAGTAATTAATACTGTTGATAAAATAAGAGCTGTTGTTAAGTTATCTGCAATTGGAGAGATAAAGAATGCTAAGAAACCAGTAACCCAGAATAGTTTTCTATATGTCATACCTTTTGAGATTAGTTTATATTTTAATGCATCAAAAACACTCATGTGAATTAATGATTCAATATATGTCATAGCAACAAATAAGAAGAAGAATATTTCAGCAATCTCTAAAATTAAATGTTGTGCTTGTGTGTGAACAAGGCCCATATCCATGTGATTTAGTGAGTAGTAAATAGCTACTAACATAAACATAAAAGTACCTATAAATAAAGCTGGTTTTGCTTTATCTATCTCATATTTTTCTTCTGCTGCAACAAAGTAATACCCTATTACAAAAATAAATAAACATGCGAACCCAACCCATGTCATAGTAATATCTGGTATTGTTCCAGTACTTGCAGAACTTGCAAATAACGAAACTGATGATACCAGTAATGCCATTAATAATTTTATCATTAATTCTCCTTGATATAATGTGCGCCAAGTGATTCCCTACGCTTTAACGCTGTTTCCAAAATAGATTTTGCCGTAAGTAGCCTTAAAAATAATAATCTTCCTACATCTTGCTTCAAATAATCATTAATTTGATGTAAAGATTTTTCTAATTCTTTTGGTTCTCTTACAATTGCTACTGTCTTCCACATAATCTTTCTAAGATTGTTTTTAATATCTTTATCAATCTTTTGATTTCTGATATATGATTTTATACTTTTTGTATAATTTTCTTGTGATATTTTAAAAATATTTTCTAATGAATCTTCAACTGCTATCTGAGAAAATACTAAACCTTCTAGTAAAGAATTTGAAGCTAGCCTATTAGCACCATGAACTCCTGTACAAGCAACTTCCCCTACTGCATATAAGTTTTTCATACCTTTAACTTTTGCATCAAGTGTAGTTTCAATTCCACCCATTGCATAATGAAAAGCAGGAGAAATAGGAACTCTTTGAGATGGTAAATCATAGCCGATGTCTTTCAAATTAGCATAAATATTTGGAAATCTTTTTTGAAAATGTTCTTTTTCAAACATTTCAAAAGATAAAAAAACACCTAAACCAGTTTTTTTATGATAATCAAAAATAGAACGAGATACGACATCACGTGGAGCTAATTCTTCGTCTTCATGATACTCTTTTAAAAATCTGTAGCCATTTTCATCAACAATATGAGCACCCTCACCTCTTAAAGCTTCTGAAAGCAAAGGCTTTCTAGCAAAGTGAGTACCTTTTACAACTGTTGGATGGAATTGCATCATTTCCATATCTTTTAAACTTAATCCTTTATGAGAAATAAGTCCTTGCATTTCACCCGCAATTGCAGTTGAATTTGTATGATATCTATAAAGAGATCCAATTCCTCCACTTGCAATTATAGTGTTGTGTGCGTAAACAACTCTTTGTTCTGTTTCACTTGTAAAAAACTGGACACCATAACAAATATTGTCTTCAATAAGTAAATCATTTACTACAGCATTTGTTACAATCTCGTGTTTACATTCTTGCAATAAAAAAAGATGAATCATTCGTCCAGTAGCATCTCCATCGGCATGAAGAATTCTATTTCTACTATGTGCTGCTTCTTTTGTAAATGCTAATTCACCTTTAGCATTTAAATCAAACTTTAAACCAGAATCAATTAAGTTTCTAACAGCTTTAAATGATTTCTGACTTAACAGTTCAACTGCTTTTTTGTCATTATAGTTTACACCAGCAGTAAGTGTATCTTGGATATGTACAGGAACGTCTGCTTCATCAACAGCAGTTGCAATTCCACCTTGTGCCCAAAAAGTATTACAATCCCATGGAGATTTTTTGCATAATACTAAAACTTTTTTATCTTTAGGGATTAGTCTTGCAGCATTTAAACCTGCAATTCCAGTACCTATTATTATATAATCGTACACCATATTATTTATTAGCTTCTTTATTTACTTTACTTTGTGTAGGTTTGTCTTGTATATAAACGGGATCACCTTTGTATCCACAACCATTAAAAGATAATATAAAACCTGCTATAATAAGCGTATGAAAAAATTGAATGAAATACTTAGTCATCTTAAAAAAAATCCTGAATTCAGAAAAATCAATACCTCTTCTACAATTGAAAAATTTATAGAAGTACTCCCTTTAAAATTAAAAAAAGGAGTTAAATTTGCCTATATAAAAGGCGAAACTTTATATTTTGTATTAACTCATCCTGTTTATAAAATGGAATTTGAGTATAACAAAGCCGATATAAAATCATTATTAAAAATAGCAAACTTTGAAAATGTTACAGATATAGCTTTTTTCATTTCAAACAAAATAGAAAAAAAAGAAAAGATTATTAAAGTAGAACCTTTATATAAAGAAAGAGCAAAAGGTGTCTTTTTTAATAAGGCAAATGATGAAAAAATTCATCAAAAGTTTGAAAATATTAGAAATATTATAAAAGAGTCTTAAAAATTTTTTCTCTTTGCTTATAATCAGAACAAAATTCTCTAACTAAAGCCCAAAACTCTTTTGAATGATTTTTATGTTTTATATGAGCTAATTCATGAATTACTACATATTCAGCTATAAACATAGGAAACTTACAAAGTTGAGTATTAAACTTTAAATCATTTTTATAATTACACGAGCCCCATGTTCTTTTGTTTTTTCTATAATTTATCGAGTTTGGATAAAGTTTCATTAGCTTTGAATACTTTTCTACTAAAGGTGGAATTATAATTTTTATCTCTTCTTTATAAAAATTATCTAGATTTTTTATTTTAAAATCTTTTAGTTTTTTTACTTCACCAAAATATAAAAATTCATCATCCTCAAAACTATTTTTCTTTGATTGCTCTAAAATTTCAAGTATCCAATTCTTTTTTTTCTCTATTAATTCATATGCATCTTGTTTTGAGAAATAAATATTAGCTTTTATGTGAACTTTACTATCAACTACTCTCAAATAACAATGTTTTATATGTTTTTTGTTTTCTAACTTAACAGTAAGTGCCAAAGAATCAAGATTATAGTTAAATTCCAAACTTTTCCTTAAGATTATTTTTGTTATAATCACGTATTATATCATAGAAATATAACACAGATTATATAAGAGGAAACATCTTAATGAAAATTGCAAACAGAATGGAAAACCTATCTACATCGGTTACTATGGCAATTACTGCCCAAGCAAGAGAGCTGAAAGCTCAAGGTAAAGACATATTAAGTTTTAGTGCAGGAGAACCTGACTTTAATACTCCAGAAGTAATTAAACAAGCTGCTATTCAAGCTATTATTGATGGACATACAAAATATACAGCCGTAGAAGGTATTACCGAAACTAAGCAATCAATCATTAATAAGTTAAAAAGAGATCACAATATAGAATATAAATTAGAAAACATTATCATTAGTAATGGAGCTAAGCACTCATTATTTAATCTTTTTCAAGTATTAATTGAAAAAGGTGATGAAGTTATTATTCCAGCTCCATATTGGGTAACTTATCCAGAACAAGTAAAGTTCTCTGATGGAGTTCCTGTTATTATTGAAACAGATGATACAACAGGTTTTAAAGTAACTGCACAACAAGTACAAAAAGCAATTACTTCTAAAACAAAAATTCTTTTATTAAACACTCCTTCTAATCCAACTGGTGCTGTTTATACAAAAGAAGAGTTAACAGCTATTGGAAAAGTACTTGAAGGTACAGATATTTTAGTATTTTCAGATGAAATGTATGAAAAGATCATGTACGATGGGAAGAAGTTTACAGCTGCGGCTGAAGTATCTGACGATATGTATATGAGAACTGTTACAATTAATGGTATTAGTAAATCAGTTGCAATGACAGGATGGAGATTTGGTTATTTAGCAACACCTAAAACAGAACTTGTAAAAGCCATGACAAAACTTCAAGGTCAAGTAACTTCAAATGTAAATTCAATCACTCAATATGCAGCTATTTCTGCACTTGAAGGTGAAGCGGATGATATGATAGAAGTAATGAGAACGGAATTTGAAAAAAGAAGAAATATTGCTGTAAAATCATTTAATAACATTGATGGTCTTACTTGTATTAATCCTGATGGTGCATTTTACTTATTTGTAAATATTCAAGGTGTAACTTCTGATTCAGTTCAATTTTGTGCAGATTTATTGGACAAAAAAGGTGTTGCTTTAGTACCTGGTTTAGCATTTGGAACAGAAGGATATATTAGATTTTCTTTTGCTACAGATCTAGCAACAATTGAAGAAGGTATTAAAAGAATCAAAGAGTTTGTAGAAAGTAAATAATTATGACTCTTCAAAAAAAAGCTACAGTCGTATCAAGTTCAGTTGCGGCACTTCTTACTATTATGAAACTTGTTATAGGAATAGCTAGTGGATCAGTTGCTGTTTTAGCTTCAGCAATTGATTCAGTTCTTGACATGTTTGTTTCACTTTTTAACTATTTTGCAATATCGAATTCAGAAAAACCAGCAGACAAAGAGTTTAATTATGGACGTGGAAAAATTGAAGCCTTGGCTTCAGTTATTGAAGGTACTATAATTACAATTTCTGGTTTATTTTTACTTTATCAAGCAATCAAAAAAGCAATTAATGGTGAAATCTCACAATATATGGGAACATCTATTACAGTTATGATTATATCTTTAATAATAACTATTTCTTTAGTAATTTACTTAAACAAAGTTGCTAAAAAAACAAACTCTATGGTTATAAAAGCAGATGCTTTACATTATAAAACTGATGTATACTCAAATGTTGCTGTATTAACATCATTGGTTTTAGTTCACTTAACAGGCTATGAAATAATTGATGTTCTAGTTGGAAGTGGAATTGCATTATATATTATTTACTCTTCTTATGAATTAATTCATGATGGTGTATTAGTACTACTTGATCGTGCAGTTGAGCATGATATTGTAGAGAAAATAGAAGATATTATAAAAAGTAAAGAAAAAGTAAATACTCATCATCTTTTAAAAACAAGAGAAGCTGGTCATCAAACTTTTGTAGAAGTTCATTTAGTTTTTGATTGTATCATTACTTTAATGGATGCACATAGAGTTAGTGATAAAATAGAACATGAAATTGAAGAATTAGACAAAAATAGAGATTGGATAATAAATATTCATATGGATCCATATGATGATTTTACAATTAATGATATGAAATAGAAGGTAAACTATGAAAAAAACTTTTTTAATCTATCTTATTTTAGCTTTAAGCACTTTTTTAAATGCTCAAATAAACTACAATACTGCAAAACTTTATAAAGATGATATTTCAGCTAAACAAGCCTATAAAATGCAAGAAGATGGGGCATTACTTATTGACGTTAGAACAAAAGCAGAATTCAAAGAATTAAGAGCAGTAAATTCTATCAATATTCCTATTTTTTATGCAAAAAATGGAAAAAGAGCATTTAATAAATCTTTTTTAAGAGAAATTTATCAAGCATCAAATAAGAATTTGTCAAAAAAAATAATCTTAATTTGTAGAAGTGGTTCTAGAACAAAACTTGCTAGTAATCTACTTGCAGAACAAGGTTTTAACGATATTTATAATGTTAAATATGGATTTAAATTTGATTGGTTAAAAGCAAAACTCCCGACACAAAAATAATATATAATTTTAAATAATAAAAAAACAAACACTCTTTAGATATAATTATCCTTAATACAAAAGGATTTTAATGAATTTTATAAAAATACTTGGAGCTAGTGGAAGTAAAGCTAAAGGAATAGGAACAACTTCTTTCCAAATTTTCAAAGATATTATTGTAGATGCTGGAAATGTCATTAATACATTAGGAGAAGAAGCTAATCATATTAATCATATTTTTCTAACACATTCACATGCAGACCACATAAGTGACTTACCTTTTATTATTGAAAGTTATTTTGGAAAAAGAAAAACTCCTCTTACAATTTATGCCTTAAAAGAAACAATAGATGTTTTAAGAAATCATTCTTTTAATGATTTAGTTTGGCCTGATTTTACAAAAATTAATTTAGTTAATACCCAAACTCCTTCTTTAGTATTTAAAGAATTAAAAGTAAATGAAGAAATAGAAATAAATGATTATAAAATAAAAACTATTGAGGCTGTGCATATACCAGGTGCATGTGGATTTGTAATTACAAAGAATCATCAAGCATTTATTATAAGTGGAGATACCTATAAAAACCCTATAATATGGAATGAAATCAATAATAATCAAGAAATAAAATCATTAATTTTAGAGTGCTCATTTCCTGATAAATTAACTGAATTTGCAGAAAGAACTTCACACTTATCTCCTGAATTAATAAAAGAAGACCTAAAAAATCTAAAAAGAGATGATATTACAATTTTTTTATATCATTTGAAACCACTATATATAAAAGAAATAAAAAGAGATATTAATAAACATAAAATATTAAAATATGGAGGTAAGATATTAGTTGAAGGTGATGTAATTCATATTGACAAAGGAACTATTGAACATGATTTAATTAGTGAGGATATGTTTCATGAAATTATGAAAATTAATCTTGCTTTATCTTCTGAAACTAATAAAGATGTACTTTTAGAAAAAATACTAACACTTCTTAGAAAATTAACATCATCTGAAGCTGGAACCTTATATTTAAAATCAAAAGATGGTTCAACTCTTGACTTTAAAGTTGTTCAAAATGATAAATTAAATATTAATATAGGTGGAGCTAAAAATAATTTGAATTGGGATTCTCTACCATTTATCAAAGAAGATGGTTCTTTAAACAATGAGATGGTTGCAATTGTTTGTGCAAAAGAAAAAAGAATAATTAACATTAAAGATGTATATAAAACAACAAAATATATTTTTGAAGGAACAAAAGAGTTTGATAAATCAACTGGCTATAGATCAAAGTCTATGCTTGTTATTCCTCTAATTAATCATGAAAATGAAGTAATGGGTGTTTTACAACTTATTAACAAAGTTAATACTAATGAAATTATTGATTTTGATAAATCTGATGAAAAAGTAATAAAATCACTTGCCTCACAAGCTGCAATGTCTCTTACAAATAGTCAACTAATTCTTAGTTTAGAAGAGTTTTTAAATGCTTTTGTTTCAACAATTGCAAAAGCTATTGATGCAAAATCTCCTTATACAACAGATCATATTGGAAAAGTAGAAAAAATTGCTTTACTGCTTGCAAATGCAATAAATGATGATAAAACTATATATAAAGATGTTAAATATACTCAAAATGATTATAAACAAATAGGTTTAGCTGCTTGGATGCATGATATTGGAAAAATTTCTATGCCTGATCATATTATAGATAAAGCAACAAAATTGGAAAAGATATTTGATAGAATAGAATTAATAGAATCAAGATTTGAAGTAATAAAAAGAGATAAAGAAATTGATTATCTAAAAAATAAGATATCAAAACTTGAATTTGAAAAAGAAGTAAATCTATTAAATGAATATATGCATTTTCTAAAACAGACTAATAAGGGTGGAGAGTTTATGGATGATGAAAATATTCATAAGCTAAATGAAATTGCAAAGTTAACTTATTTAAAAGATGGAGAAAATACTCCATTAATAGAAGAAGATGAATATTATAATTTATCAATTAAAAAAGGTACTCTAACAAAAGAAGAAATTGATATTATTAGAAATCATGCACACTTATCACTTGAAATGATTTCAACTTTACCCTTCCCTAAAAAATATAAAGATGTATTAAATATAGCTTGTAACCATCATGAAAAATTAAATGGTAAAGGTTATCCAAGAGGATTAGAAGCTAGTCAAATTAAACTAGAAGATAGAATTATGATTTTTGCAGATGTTTTTGAAGCCTTAACTGCATCAGGACGGCCATATAAAGATGCTATGAAATTAACTCAAGTTTACGATATTTTAAATAAACTTGGGAACAATGGCGAAATAGATAAAAATCTTACAGAATTCTTTTTTAATCATAAAATACTGCATGAATATGCAAATGAATCCTTATCATCAGAACAGATTGATATAAATAAGTAAATAGATGATTGCTAAAAACAGATTAAAAAAGAACCTAATATATATTTTAATATCGATAATTCTATCTTTTGTTATTAGCTCTATTTACATATTTTCTCCAACTCTACCTACATCAATTGATAATAGATTAAAAGATTATATGTTTAATATCAGAGGAGAAATAGCTCCTAAAACTGATAGCATTGTTATTATTGATATAGATGAGAAATCTTTACAAAAATTAGGACAATGGCCTTGGTCAAGAGATATATTATCAAGAATTCTTAAGAATTTAACACAAAATAATATTGCAATTATAGGACTTGATATAGTTTTTGCAGAAGAAGATAGAACCTCTCCACATAATATTTTTAAAAAATTAAATATAAAAGAAGAAGATATAGTAAATTATGATTTTGAATTTGCTCAAACAATTGCATCAACACCTACTATTTTGGGATATCAGTTTGAATTTGAGGACAAAAAACATATAAATAAAGAAGCACCTTCAATTCAAACTATATTTATAGAAAAAAATAAAAAGTTAGGTAATAATTATTTACTTCAAGCAAAAGGAACTATATTAAATATACCAATAATTCAAGATAGTTCATATTCAAGTGGATTTTTTAATAATATACCTGATAATGCTGGAGTTATTAGAAGTGTACCTTTAATTATTTCTTATAATGAAGAAATATATCCTTCACTTGCATTGGAAACTCTTAGGATTGCATTAGGTATTAACAAAATCTATATTAATTATGATGAAAATGGAGTAAAAGATTTACAATTAGATGACTATATAATTCCAACAGATAGGCATGGTAGATTACTTATTAATTTTAGAGGAAAAGAGAAAACTTTTAAATATATCTCTGCTTTAGACATATATAACAATGACTTCAAAAAAGAAGATATAGAAAATAAGATTGCATTAATCGGTACTTCAGCTGCTGCACTAATGGATTTAAGAGCCACTCCTTTTGAATCAATCTTTCCAGGAGTGGAAGTTCATGCAAATGCAATTGATAATATTATTGCAAAAGATTTCTTATATGAATCATCATGGATTGATGGTGCAAATATTTTTATAATATTTATTCTAGTTTTACTTGTTGTTTTTTTAACAAAAAAAATACATTTAATTTTTATTCCTTTATTAACAACTAGTTTATTATTTTTAACTAGTTATTCAATTTACTTTATACTTTTTAATTATGGATTAGTATTAAATATCTTTTTCCCACTTATCTCTATTATTCTTGCAACAATCATTACAATAATGTTGCAATATTTTTATGAAATAAAAAAGAAAGATGAAATAAAAAATAAATTTGCATCAAAAGTTTCAAAAGATGTAATGGAACAATTATTAAAAAATGTAGATAATAACCAACTACAGGCACAAAATAAAGAAATTACAGTTTTCTTTAGTGATATAAGAGGTTTTACAAAAATTTCTGAAGATATAAAACAACCTGATTTATTGGTAAAATATATCAATCAATATATGACCCCAATGAGTGAAATTATCACAAAAAACAAAGGAACTATTGATAAGTATATTGGAGATGCAATTATGGCATATTGGAATGCTCCTTTTGATATTGAAGACCATGAAGATAAAGCTGTACAAAGTGCACTTGAACAATTAGAGAAATTAAAGGAACTAAATGTTCAGCTAAAACAACAAAATCAACCTTTGATTGATATAGGAATCGGAATAACAACAGGTATTGCAACCGTTGGTGAAATTGGTAGTATTGGACGAAGTGATTATACTGTTATTGGAGATACTATTAATATTGGGTCAAGAGTAGAATCATTATGTAAATTTTATGGTGTAAAATTAATCATTACAAACTTTACAAAAGATAGTCTAAAAGAGAATTATCTATTTAAATACCTAGATTATGTTCAATTAAAAGGGAAAGAAGAAGCTATTGAGTTATGGGAAGTAATACATAAAGGGCACTTAAGTAAAGACCTAGAAAAAGAATTAGAACTTTATAATCAAGCAATAATACTATATAAAAAAGAAAAATTAGAAGAAGCAAAAAAACTATTTACACAACTAAATGAAATCAATTCGTCAAATATAAATAATCTTTATATCCAAAGATGTACAGATTTTTTAAATAATAAAAACTTTAAAAAGGTTTATAAACATGAAAATAAATAATAGGAATGTAATATGAAATTATTCTTAATAATATTATTATTGCCAATTACAACCATTTGGGCAAATACTTACACTTTGCATATAGCATCAACTAAATATAAAGACGTTGCAAAATCATATATAGAAGAAGTTAACGATTTATTAAAAATAGAACACTTAGTAGTAGGAATACATAAAAACAAACATTATTCTTTAATAGTAAATCAAATAAAAGATAGAAATGAAGCAATTAAACTACAAGAGAAATTAAAAAATACATTATATAAAGATACTTATATAAAAAAAGACACAGCAGATTTAAAGTATCAAATAATTTACTATACAAAAATGACAAAAAATAGCGGTGTTGTAATTAAAGAAGATGAAAAAGATTTTCTACTAGATGTAGAATCGTCAAATGAATATATTACCGCATCAACTATGTATAATATTGGAAATTATAAAAGATCATATGAGCTATTTAATAACTTATTTTATAAGCACAACTACAATGTAAATATAAATTACTTTTTAGCTCAAAGTGCCATTAAAATTGGTAAGTTTGATAAAGCATCAATTGCATTAGAAAGAGTTCTAATAGAAAATCCAAAATTTAATAAAGCTCGATATGATTATGCAAGATTATTAACAAAACTAAAACTAAACGAAGAAGCAAAAAAAGAGTTTAATATACTTCTAAAAGAAAATATTACAGATAAAACAAAAAAAGATGTAGAAAAATATTTAAGATTTTTAAATAAAAAGAAAAAATACACTTCAAATTCTGCAACTATTATTGTAGGAATGGGTCATAATACAAATATAAAAAATAGTATCTTAGTTGAAGATTATAAAATTGATGGTTTAGATTTAGGAGAGGATCCTATTAAGGATAATTTTCACAATGAAATACTATCACTAAGTTTTAATAAGATTTTAGAAGAAAATAAAGCTGTAAAAATTACAAACAACTTTCTTGCTTATAATAAAAGTTTTTTTAATGAAAAGAATGAGAATACTTCAGTTATTGCATATAAACCAAATATATCATATATACATAATCAAAATCTTTACAGTTTAGATTTAAATGCAACAAGAGTAATCAAAAAAGAAAACAAAGATATAAATGTATTCTCCATTTCACCTTCTATTACTAATAATAAATTTAAAACTTCAATAGAGTATCAAAAACTTCTTTACGCATATGAATATAATGATGATGGAGATAATAATAAAGACAATAACTTTGAAAAATTCTCATTTTACTTTAAATACAAACTATCAAATAACTTAAATATTTCTACAAATGTTTCAAAAATAACTAGACTAAGAAAAGAAAGACTAGATATAGATAAAATCACTAAAAGCTTATCTGTATATTATAATTATGATTTTTTTCAAAAAAATATGATATACTTAGGATACAAATTTGAAAAAAATAATTTTAAATACTTAAGTGGATTTCCATTTAATAACAAAAGAAAAGATACAAGCCATAATATAATGTTTAATTACCTGTATTCAATAAATGACAATGATAGAATTAACTTATTAGCATCTTATACTAATAATAGTTCTAATCAAGATTCTTCTGAATATGATCAAACTGAAGTAACTATAAATTATATTAAAAAGATCCATTGGTAAAAAAGGAATAAAATGAAATCTTTATTTATACTAATAATATTTGCAAATTTACTATTTGCAAACGTTGGAAAAATAGTTGCACTAAAAGGTGAAGCTAATATAACAAGAGAGAATAGAACTTTTCAAGTTAAAAGAGATACTCTATTAAAAGAAAAAGATATTCTTATTACAAAAAACAACTCTAAAGTACAAATTCTATTTAAAGATGAAACAATCATCTCTATTGGTAAAAACTCTACATTTAAAATCAATGACTATTTATTTGAGAATAAAGACAATGTTAAAGCAGAGTTCTCAATGATAAAAGGTGTATTTAGAACTATTACAGGAAGAATTGGAAAAATAGCACCACAAAACTTCAAACTAAAAACTAAAAGTGCATCAATTGGTATTAGAGGTACTCAAATTATTACTGATATTACTGATGGAAAAGAAAGAATTTTTTGTACCGAAGGACAAATTGAAGTAACACAAAATCTTACAAATCTTAAAATCATTGTTAATCAAGGTGAATTTATTGCAATGCATGAAAATAATGGTGCTGAATTACTGAAAAATAAAACAAAAACAAAAGATTTAAAAGAAGTAAATAAAAATGTTTCTATTAGTGAAAATAAAGCTGTTGATACAGTAAGCATAATAGAAGAAGTTTCTTCTCCTGAAATAGAAGAGACTACTTCAAATATTAATTCTACACCTGATGTTGTAGAAGAAGTAAATGAAGTAGAAAAAAGTGAAAAAGTATCAGAACAACTTTCTGAACAAGAAGAGGCAGAAGCTGAAGCTCAAAGAATTGCTGGCGAATTAGCTGCTGCTGAAGAAGAAAGATTAGCACAAGAAGCTGCCGCTGCTGCTGAAGCTAAAAGAATTGCTGCTGAATTAGCTGCTGCCGAAGCTCAAAGAATTGCGGACGAATTAGCTGCTAAATTAGCTGCTGATGAAGAAGAAAGATTAGCACAAGAGGCTGCCGCTGCTGCTGAAGCTAAAAGAATTGCGGATGAATTAGCTGCTGCTGAAGCTCAAAGAATTGCGGATGAATTAGCTGCTGCTGAAGAGCAAAGATTAGCACAAGAAGCTGCCGCTGCTGCTGAAGCTAAAAGAATTGCTGATGAATTAGCTGCTGCTGAAGCTCAAAGAATTGCTGATGAATTAGCTGCTGCTGAAGAAGAAAGACTAGCACAAGAAGCTGCCGCTGCTGCTGAAACTAAAAGAATTGCTGATGAATTAGCTGCTGCTGAAGAGCAAAGATTAGCTGACGAGTTAGCTGCTGCTGAAGAGCAAAGATTAGCACAAGAAGCTGCCGCTGCTGCTGAAGCTAAAAGAATTGCTGATGAATTAGCTGCTGCTGAAGAGCAAAGATTAGCTGACGAGTTAGCTGCTGCTGAGGCTCAAAGATTAGCAGATGAACTTGCTGCGGCAGAACTAGCAGAAAGTTTAAAAGAATTAACACCATCATCTTACTTTGAAAACAATAATTCAAAAGCAACATATATAGGAAATTTTAATGCTAGTCCTTTTGATGATAAAAGACAATATATAGAATATGATGATGATAAAACTGAATATGCAATTCCAGAAGAAACAACGATATCAATGGACATAGATTTTGGAAAATCTAAGGACCAAGTATCAAATGGAAAGATATCAGTAGAAGGTCAAGATGATTTAGAATTTGATGGTAAAATTAAAAGTGACAACAGCATTCAACTTAAAGCTGCTAATAATACTACAGGAGGTGGAGGTGATGCTTATCTTTATGGAAGTAATGGTGAGATTCTTAAAGGTGATATAAAATTAAAAAATGATGATTTAAAACTTGAAGGTGATTTTGAAGCAAATAAAAGTGACTTTATTGATTTAACACAAAGTAATGATTTAGAAGAATTAACAAACCTAGATTATTTTATAGACAATTCATCTTATGCAACATACAAAGGGGATTTTAATTCTTCAGAATATGACGCTTCAGAACAATATAAAGAAGTTTTAGGTGTTAAATATGAAATACCTGAAGAAACAACAATAAGTATGGGAATTGATTTTGGAGCAGACTCTAATCAAATATCAAATGGGTTAATAACACAAGATAATCCTTTTACAACAGATTTTACTTTTGATGGTTCAATTAATGATGATAAAAGTTTTACTTTAACTGGATCTGGCGATACAGAAGGAACAGGTTCTGGTAACTTTTATGGAAATGAAGCTGATGTAATTAAAGGTCAAGTAGATATGCAAGATAAGTATAGTCAATTTGGAACTTCAATAAAAGGAAATTTTGAGGCAGATAAAGAATAAGTAAGCTCTTATTCTTTACGCCTTTATACAATTATTAACTAAAGTAATATTTATCAATTACTAATCATATTTTAGATACACTTCCCTAAAATATAGGACGAGCTAAAACTACTATGGCACTAATAGACTTACAAAACAAGTCTATACTTTAGAGCTATACTCCCCAATAAATAGTATTTTTAATAGTTTTAAAAAAATACTTAAAGTTTATTATTATATTGAACTGAGTCATATATGATACTAATTGTTTTCATAACAAAGGAAAGTTATGAAAACCCTACTCTCAAAAAATACTTATTGTTATGAGTTTAAAGGTCATTATTATTTTAGAAAAAGATTGCCACAAGATATTCTAAAAAACTCAACTAAAAATACACTTTTTAGAAAATCACTTGCCAAGGTTTGTAAAGACTATGATTCAATTAAAAACAATGTTGATATAATTATAAAACTTACAAAATATTTAAATGAACAATTAACCATTTACATAAAAATAAAAGGTTTAATTACAATTGAGGAAATTACATTGTATATACAACAATTATGCAACGAATATGTAGAACAAGCAATTATTGAATACTCACGATTAGAAGATTTACGAAATGAATCTTTAGAGATTATTGAAGGAAATAAGATTATAGGAGGGCATACAATTAATGCTATTGCTAGAGAATGGCATGCTGTTAACCAAATAACTAAAACTCTGTCAAATGAAAATGTCCTTATAGAAAAAGCAAAACAAATAATAGGAAGGTCTAATATTACGAAAGAGCAGCTTCTTGAAATTCCTCCAGATCAAATAAAAAACTTTTATATTATTTTAATTAAAAGTGAAAAACAAGTTTTAGAAAATGATTTAAGAATCTATATTTCGAGTAATTTACATGAATTTCACAATCTGTTAGAGGATAATAACTATAATTTGTCTCAAGAACAAAAAGTTGAACAAATCACATATAAAGTACTTAACTTAATACAAGAATACCCAAATGAAAAAGACTACATTGCTCTTATAAAAAATCAATCCCAAGATATTCATATTAATACAAATGATATAGTCCAAAATATGGAAACCATAACCCAAGTACTAGTAGAACAATCAGAAAATACAAAAAATTCAACTCAATCGAACACAAAATATAATGAAAACCTATTTGAACTTATCGAAATATCTCTTGAAAAATTTTTTAAAAGTAAAAATAAGTACAATTCGAAAAATAGAAAAGACTTGAATTATTTAATGAGGTTTTTTAAAGATTTTCTTATCAAGAACAATTTTACTTATTCTAATATTTCTACTTTTTCAAATGATGATATGGAAAACTTTAGAAACTTATATTGTAACTTACCGATCGGAAATAAAAAATATGGAAAAGATATCGAGTTATACAATTTATATAAATTAAATGAAATTCGTATTGAAAAATCAATAAACAGACGAAGAGTTTCATCAATTGATGCTGCAGTTAGAGAGTTTAAAAGTTATTGGGATTATATTTCAAAACACAAACTTATTGGTAATATAAAACCCTATACAATAGATTTTTTTAATGCAAAAGAAACTTTATTATTCTTAAAGGAACGAGATGGAGAAGAAGATAAAGACTTAGCTTCTTTTACAAGTGATGAATTAAATATTTTTATTAAAGATAACTACTCAAATGATAGATTAAAAGTAATACTTCGTGATAGTCCACAAAACTTCTATATATTTATTATAGGTCTTTTATGTGGGTGTCGAATGGATGAAATGATGTCACTTAGATTTAAAGAGAATTTAAGAGCTTATGAAAAAGAAGATAAGAGGTATCTATACTTTTTTCTAAATGAGAAGCATCCCCAATTATCATTAAAAAATAGAAATGCACATAGGAATATAATTATTCCAGATATTCTAATTGAATTAGGTTTTCTCAATTATATTAATAAACGATTTAAATTAGAAAGAGAAACCATTTTTAATTACAAGTATAATGAACAGTCAAAAGCAAGTGGTTCTACAATTATGTATTTTAGTAGAAAAATAAAAGAATGTATTCCAAAAAGAAAAACTAATAATATTGTTCAATTTAGATCATTAAGAAAAAACTTTTCAGAAAAACTTTTTTCAAATGTTTATGGAGAATATGATACATTATTAAACAAAAAAAGATTAATAGGACATGAAGAAGGAACATCAACTCAAGGATATGTAGGAAGAATAGACCCCTCAATTGCAAGCTTTATTATTAATAGTATTAACTGGAGCGAATTAAACTTCCATGATTTAAAAGATACAGTTAATGAATACTATCAAAATATAAATGAAGAGATATTATATGATATCAAATGGTTAGAAGATTCCAAAGAAGACTGGAAAGAAGAAACAAAATATCGAATTAAGAAAATTCAATTAAATATAAAGAAAAGTGATTCTTGATCACAATAAAATATTTACTAAAAATCTCAAAAACTTTGCACATATAAATATAAATATTTATATGTGCAGGAACTAGCATAAACAATATTAAAACAACCTTAAGCATTTTCAAAGGAATATTACATTATAATTTCATTGTCGTTAAAATATTTATGGAACTAAAAATTAAAATTGAGAACCTTTAAGTAGGTTAGAACTAAAAGCATAATAGAGGAAATATTAAAATGAAAACTTTCAAAAAAAATCTTACACAAACAAATCACAAGCAACTGAAAATATTACACCGTAGATAAAAAGTTTATTTACGATATTAAAATTTAATTTGAGTATATGATACTACTATAATATATATGTATGTATGTACTCACTAGTTCTAAAATTAATTTAATATAAGCTTTTGATACACATAAAACTATGTGGAATCTTTACAAGTTGAATAAAATCAACTTTTCAAATAAGGATTTTAAATGGGTGCTTACGAAAAAATTAAATGTGACCAAACAACAAACAAAGCATTAAATATGTTAGCTAAGTTTGTTAATGAAGAAAAAAACTTTTACAACTTATCTAGAGAAGAACTTAAGTTAATGGATAAAGGTTTTAAAGCTTTTGAAAAAGCTACAAATATTGATTATCAAGGCTATAGAAAAGAACCATTAAGAGATAGAGTTATGGTTTCTATTATTAACCTTAGTAATAATGGCTTTCAAGAATCTATTGGAGCTACATTAGAAAAAAGAAAAAAGTTTATCTCACACATGCAATATGTAATTGATACTTATAAGGTATCATAATGAATATGCTTATGAATAGACCTTATATAGGTATGGCAAAAGAAAGAAAGTATAAATGTTGTATTTGTAATACAAAGCATTATAACTATGGACATAATCCTTTTCCAATTTCAAACATTGGACTAAAAGAAAGATGTTGTGATAAATGCAATGAACTATATGTAATAAGTTCAAGATATGCAATTATTGATAATAAGATAACTTTGTCTACTTTTGGGTCAGCTTGGAAAGCAAAAGATTTCATAAAAAAATATGATATATATAAAGGAGACTGTTATGTGTAGAGTAAATATTAAAGTAGTAATGATAGAAGAGCTATTAAATGCAATATACAATGGAAATTTTGAAAAGCTAGATAGTAATTGGAAATATAAAAAATACTTGGCAAATCTAACTAAAAAAGATTTAGAAAATTATCTTGGTGGATATAAGCTTTATGGTACAAAAAAAGAGATGCTATCACAAATGTGTGAAGTATGTAATGGTGTAGATATAAATAACTAGAACTAAGACTATATATTTGAAGAGAGGAAAATTAACTTTCCTCTCTTTATTTTAATATAAATTTCTCGTTTCAAATACAAGCTATTAATAAGCACAAGAAATTGTGCACAAAAATTTAAATAATTGTTTCACAATAATTCAAATTAGTGTAATAATAAGATACATCAATGTTTACATATATATTCTTTTATTTTCTTATTACTTATAATAGTTATATATAACTATTTAATTTAATTAAAATATATTAATAATAAATTATTTTATATAGCGATAATTTGAAACAAGAAATAACTAGTAAATAAAAGGAAAAAACATGAGTACTAATACTGACTTTATGAGGGTTTTTAATAAAATAGCAAGCGAATATGATTATATAATGTATAAAGAACTATCTAAAAGTGCAAAAATAAATATAAAAAATCAGTTTAAAAATGATGAATCTAAAAGTTTAAATTGGAAGTTGATTGCAAGTTATATTAAACATAGGAGTGAATCATTAAATAGAGACTTAACTCCAAAGTTTATAAAAAAGATTAAGTCTAAATTTGAAGCTTGGAATTTTATGGAAGATGAATACTTCTGGTTGGAAGATGAAATTGATAAAATGATTGACGATATAATAAATTGGTGTAAGGATAACTATAGTACACCAGATTTAGTTAGAAAAGCAAATAGTAAATATGCTAAAGAGTATGATGAAAAATACAGAAAACCTTTTAGAATGACTAGAGCTGAAGCTAATAAAAAAATGAAAGCTGCTATAAGAAAAAAGAGTAAAGGTAAAGTTCTAGAAGCTGTAAATAATCTAAAATCTAGAAACATAAAAGTAACTATTGAAAATATACATATAAATATGTCTACAGAAGAGAAATCTTTGAGTAAAGCTAGAATTGGAGTTTATATAAAAGAGCTAAGAGAAGAGAATAAAGTTTAATCTCTTATTTTAACTAGTTAAAATCATATAGTATCTATTAAAAGGTGCTATATGAGAAACTTCGTAAGTGTTAATACACTCTATTATAAAACAAACAGATCTGAGAATAATAATTATATAAATACTATAAATAACCATAATTCAAGAATCAGTGATGTAGATTATTTACTAGATGAAAAAGATAGAAAATATGAAAATCAAGAAATTGTTTATGATAATCCAGCTACTGTTCCAGAGGATAGTGATTCCATTCCCTGTTCATGCGGTTCATATATGGAAAACTATCTAAATTATCTAACTATGAAAAAACATAAACATAGTAATAAAACTTTAACTCAGGCTTTTAATAAATCACTGAAGAGAAAACATCAAATATTAAAAGCAAAAAATCCAAATTATAGACCAAGTAAAAAAGACATTGAACTTGTTGAGATGTCAATTGGATTGAGTGAAGAGATGGCTTTATACTATCTAGACAATAATATTGACTTAATGAAAGGTTTCGATAAGTTCGCACAGCTTTTAAGGTCACATGAGAAGTATTCTTATGAACCCTTAGCCATTAATCTACATAAAGATGAAGGAAAATATATAAAAGACAAAGCTCATTATAATATTCACGGTCATTTAGTACTGCATAACTTTTCATTTTCTAAACAAAAAAGCATACTTAGAACTATGAAAAAAAAAGACTGGGAGAATATTCAAGACTTAGCTCAAGAAGCTTTTCAAAGTGTAGCTTTAGATTTTAGAAGAGGTATTAGTAAAAAAATTACTCATAAGCAGCACTTGAAAAGAAACGATTATATATTACAACAACAAGAGATTGAACTTAATGAAACTTTAGAAGAGTTATCAGCTTATAAAAATGAATTAAAACAAGTATATACAACTTTAAATGAAGAGAAAAATTCTCTAAAGGAACTTAGAAAAGAGATTCATAGAGATAGCAATTTATATAAGGTCTTATCTACAAATATTAAAAATCTTACTCAAAGAGAAAAGCAATTTAGACAAGAACACAAAAATTTAAGTAAATCTTTGAAATCAAAAAAAGATGAACTTCAAAAAGTAGAACTTAATGTAGAAAACTCAAATGAATATTTAGTTGATTTAAAAAAAGATATGAAACATTTTTTAAAAGATAGTACATACAAAAATAAGGCTAATAAGTATGAAATTAGGGACATTAATGAGTTTTACCATAGTTTAGTCGAAACTTTTAATTTCGCCTCAAATATGGATTTAAAACTGCAAGAGTTAGAAGTCATTAAAAGTGCAAATGCAATATTAAGAGATAAAATTGAAAAACTTGAAACTTCTAATACTAATCTGAATATAAAACTTGAACAGATAGAAATATTTCAAGAAAAAATCAATGAACTAATTGAATATAAAAACAGTCTTGAAGATGAGAACTATACTCTTAAAAAATTCATTGATGAACAGGAACTGGAAGAAGAGTACAATAGTTTTTTAAACTCAATTGATAAAACAACTGAAAAAGATTTTAATAGGTAAATATCTATTGCTAAGGCTCACGAAAGCACTAGTAGTGCAAGTGAGTTTAAGGAGTAAACTCCTTAAAAATCCTAAAAGCAATAACGATATTTATAAAACTTTGATATGTAGTTGTTTTTTTAAAATAGCAACCTAAAATATATACTATAGAAGACAATGAATCTTCGAGTATATATTAAAAGGAAAAATATGAGTGAAAAGAAAGTAATAGAAATTACTGAAATTGATGAGAAAGAATTTAGTTCTTCTTCTAAGAATATGACTTTATTAAAAGTTAATAAAGATTGGTTAGAGAATACTCTAAAAGAGAATCACATAGAAACTGTATTAAAACATTTAGCTAATAAAATCTTCAAATATGAGAATTATTATGAAAAGCAGAAAATAGTTGCATTAATTAATCTTGCAAAAGATATAAAAAAACATGTAGATGAACACACACAATTTAAAATAAATTTAGTTGTTAGAAATCTAAATGCATATAAATCAAATGAAAAAGATTGCGAGATTAAAATTTATGCTAAAAATAGAATAAATGTCATTCATACTCTTATAAATATAGCTTTTAATGGTGCTTTAAATAATATCCTTAAAAATATGTATAAAGTGTCTACAAAGGCTTTAAAATGATGTTATTGATACTAAATGTAATAAAAGACTTTGATATTGATGAAGATATAAAAAAAGATCTAATCATGTGCATTTTAGATGAAATAGATAAAGAGCAAGAAATCTATGTTGCATATATTAGAGCATTATTTAAAAAGTTTGATGAACAAAAGAGAAATGATGAATTTGGAAGATAATGACACCTACTAAAAGATTAGTTCAGGAGAGTTTTGAGTTCTTAAGACTTGTTAATAGTAATGAATACAGAGAAATACAAAATAAGTTTGATTCTTTGTATTCTGAGATTAAGAAAGATCAAAATATGTTATTGATGGTTCAAAAAGAATTAAAAGAAACTCAAAAGTTCAGGATAAAACCTGTATCAGAAATAAATATTGACAATATTCAATTTCCTACTCTAATACTTCCTGTTGTTGATGATATTAAACTAACAGGATACAATCCATCATCATTAAGCTTTTTAAACATTTAGAATATAATAAAACTTATTATCCTGAAACTATTTCATTTTTAAATTCATCATATTTATAATGAATAATATCTCCACTTATTATCAGACCTATTGACTGTTCAATAATTTCTAAAGGAGCAATAAACCACTCTTTTGGTTTATGGCTAATACCTTTTTCATCATATATTTTTATATCTAAGCAATTATTTCCAAAAAACCTGTGAACTAATCCTTCTAGTTTATTAGGATTCATATTAAAACATTTATATACTGCTACAATTGATACTTCTGCCATTAAATAAGTAGGTTCTTTTATAGCATTTTTAATTCTTTCCTCAACCTCAAGTCTCGAAAAACCAATTTTATAAAGATTCTTTTTTGATTTAATTTCAGAGTTCTCACTTAAAGATTTTAAAATATAAATGTAACCTGTTTCCTTATCATCATCAGTAATAGAAGATAGTCTATCTAAAATTTTTTCATCCAGTTCAGTGATCATTCTTCCATCTTTATATAATGCCGCTGATAATGAACGAAGTAATAAATCTGATTCTGTTCCATTCTCAAAAACTACTCGTAATCTAGTGTTTTTATTTCTACTTTTATTTACAGTAAATTCATCACCTACACTTGCAACATAACCCATAACCCCACTCATTACGAAAAAGAAACCAACTTCTATATCTCTTTCACTTCTAAAGGGATGAAGTTTCCTTCTATCTTCATTTATTTCTATATGTGTTTGAATAAACAACTTTTCAAAACTTGAAAAGTCTTTACATGGTTTTCTTTTAGCTACATACTCAGGTGCATTTTCTATTTTTTTTGGTGTATGATTAAATGAAAAAATATCATTATTTTCATTTTCTAAAATACCTAGAG
This sequence comes from Arcobacter peruensis, assembly GCF_003711085.1. NCBI lineage: Bacteria > Pseudomonadati > Campylobacterota > Epsilonproteobacteria > Campylobacterales > Arcobacteraceae > Arcobacter > Arcobacter peruensis. The sequence continues at coordinate 183,318 of NZ_CP032363.1, read as the reverse complement.
AATCGTTGGTGAAAATATCTTCAATAGAAGTTATTTCTTTTACTTCTTTAACTGACTCCTCAACTTCTCCTAATAAATTGAATTTATCAAAGTCTTTTAAAGAAATTGCCTTTTCATAATTATTTCTAAAACCTTCGAGTCTTTTTAACAATTTTCTTTCTTTTATATCCCTTGGGTTTTCCGGTTCTTTCTGATTTTTCTCATAGAAATCATTTATTTCTTCAAAAGAAGATATCAATCTTTCATCTTCTGTTCTTGTTTTTGATCTAGTTTTAACTTCTAAAAGACCAAAAGGATCATTGTTGAATATTTCTAATAACTTTTCTTCGTTATTTTTCTCCATTATCCCTTTTCCTTTTTAAATCTCTTAAAAATATTACAGCCTCTGCCATTCTTTTTTCAATTGGATCAGTTGAAGTAATATTAGGTTCTCTAGAGTTCTTCTCTATAAATAAATTTATTTTATCCCAAAGTAAAATTGCTTCTTCTTTTGTCATCTCAATTCTTGTCATTTCTATTGTCTCTTGAATAACTTTTAAAACCTGAGAAGTTACCGATTTTGATAATATCTCAAATGCTTTCTGAAATGGGTTTACTTGATCAATTAAATCAATATTTAAGTCATCTATATTAACAAATTTAGCTGCCATTCTAATGAATTTTTTGTCTCCAACCTCTTTTACTTCACCATTTTTAATTACACTATCAACTACAACATATTGCCTTAATTCTTCAATCTCATTATCATTTAAATCAGGATATTTAACCTTTATAATTTTTGGAATTAAAACTTTGTTAATAACCTCAGGTTCAACATTCCCAGGCATTGCTCTTAACATTTGATTATCTTGTAATATAGTTGCTTTTAAATCATTTAAATCTGATTCTACTATGTTTTGTACTTTTAAACTTGCTTCTTTAAATCCTTTTATTTTCAATTCACCAGGAGCAGGCTTATCAAACTCATCCAGTTTAGATTTGAACTTAAAGTTAGGTGCTAACACTTGTTCCATTAAAAGGGATGCAGTAATTGCTTTTAACATATTATTAACTGAAAGTTTAACTAAATCATCTTCAGCATCAGGTTCTGCAATTAAGTTTGTAAATTGTGCATGTGTTTTATTATCACTATCTCTTGTAGCTCTTCCAATAATCTGAATGATCTCAGTTAATGAACTTCTATAACCTACAGTAAGTGCATGCTCACAGAATGGCCAATCAAAACCTTCTTTTGCCATTCCTAATGCAATGATTAAATCCATATCATCCACAGAATTAATATCTCTTAAATAATTAACTACTTTTTCTCTTACTCTTGGTTCATCATTTACCAAATCTGCTACTTTTATTCTTTTCCCATCATTATGTCGTTTCATTATAATAATACCATCAGATGTTACACTTTCAACTTCTCCAATTAAATCTAAGATAGTATCAACTTCATTATGTTTATCCTTAGTTGATTCCCCAGAGTTTACATTAGGAATATGAAGGATAGTTTTTTTATTAGTATCTAAAATATCCATTATTGCATTTGTGTATTTTCCCTGATAAAAATGGTATCCTATTCCTAATGATTTCAAATGCTCATATCCATTTAACTGTTCATAGTAATTATAAGTTATTTTTGAGAATTTAATCTCATCTTCAGGCATTAAAACGGGTACACTATCTCCCCTAAAATAAGAACCTGTCATAGCAATTAAATGTGCTGATGAATTTTTCATAATAGATCTGATTAATTCACCTAAAATATTACTCTCATCAGATGAGACATGATGGAATTCATCAATAGCAAGTAAGGTATTGTTAAATTTAGAATCATCAATTTTATCAAAAGCAAATCTCAAAGTTGCATGTGTACAAATTAATATTGGCTCTGAAGTATCCATAAATCTCTTAAATGATTCCACTTTACTTTTATCACCACCAGGAGTACAAAGATTATATATAGGATTAGGTTCCCAATCTGCAAAAAAACCAAACTTTGATAAAGGAGTTGAGGAGAATGAACCTCCTATAGATCTTTCAGGAACAGCAACTATTACTTTTTTTATACCTTGATTAAAAAGCTTATCAAGTGCAATAAACATTAATGCTCTTGACTTCCCTGAAGCAGGAGGGGCTTTTAATAATAAATATTGTTTATTTCTCGCCTCAAATGCTTTTTCCTGCATTTCTCTCATACCATAGTGATTAGTTGATTTACTCTGTCCTGTCTGATGATAATCAACATTAATAATATTTGTCATCTTTTATCTCCTCGTATGTCTTTTTACAGAAACAATTATTTGCCAAATTAGAATTGAATACCATAGAGAAAAAGCTAAGCTTAAAAACTCTCTACCTGGAGTCAGTAATGATTTGAAATGAATTATTGATTTTGCAAAACTATTTAACAAATTATTTAATGAAATTATATAAGAAGGAATTTTATCTCCAAAATCAATACTCGTTATGTAAATAATAAAACAATAAAAAAAGACACTAAAAATTAAAATAATTATTGGTCTAATATAATTTTGGCCAAAATTAGATATTTTTTCATTCAACCAAAATATTAACTTTTCAGACTTATTACCTTCTTTATCTTTAAGTTCTTCTCTATACTTTTTCATTTCCAAGGAAAAATATTTATTTGCATCTAAGTAATTACCAGTAGTATCAAAAGAATGTTTAATACTTCTAAAAGTTTCTCTTGATGTATGTAAAGATTCTATTTCAGAATTTAAAAAATTTGGTTCCTCACTAAAATTAGCATGCTTTATATCTAAACCATTTTTAAAAGTAGTCGTTCTGAAATTAATTTTATTTAAAAAAGTTGCATACTTAAATTTTGAAATCAATTCCGTATCATCTAAATGTTTTTCATCGCCAAATTTACATTCTTCAAAACTTGTAAAATTATCAAATATACTTTTCTTAATAGAAAATTGAACAAAATCAGTGTCGTAAAAATCTGCAATGTGTTTGAAGTTAGTATTATCAATTTGAAAAATGTCTATTTTATTCTTTTTAAATTCAAACTTATCTTTAAAAATTGAACTTTCTATAACAACCGTCTTAATATAATAATTATTAAGAATAAACCTTCCCTCAATATTACAATTCTGTAATTTTAAAAGGTCGTAAGTTCCTTTATATGACTTATCATTAATAAAAAGAGCAGATTTTATATCTGTAAATTCAAAAACTAATTCCCTCCCAAAGTCACAATTACAAAATTGACTATTTGTTACTTGTAATCTTTCTTCTTCTATATTTCTACCTGAAGCACTGATACCTTCATGAAATTTACACATTTGATATATTACATTACTTTGATTAGGTAAAATGTCATAATTTTTAATATTCCAACTATCATGAAATTCACAATCTTGAAAAAAACATTTTACATTTTGTAAGTCTAATCCTGATATATAAAAATTACAATAATTGAAATGAATACTACCCAACAAACTTAAAATGTCTTCATAATTTTCTTCATCCCTATTTTTGATTGTTGGAAAAGAAATACAATTAAATACAACGATTGATTCTTTTAAAAGTTGCTTGAGATTTTCATTAGTATTAAACTCACTAATTTCCAAATACTCTTTAAAAATTGCTTCATCAATACCATTAATATTGTCTTTATTTTTATAAATACTTTTAACTATGTAATTAATTAATTCGTATTTAAACTCACTTCTCATTTCAAAAGTTCCGTGATAATCACTTAAAGTGCTTTCCTTTGAACAATGTAAAATACACTCATCAAAATTATTGTATCTATTTAAATCACATCCCTGATAAGAAACATTAGAACATAATCTTTTATCTTTCATTTGTAGTCATTTCCTCATATAATTTAAACAAATACTCTAATCTGTTCTCATCATTTATAAAAGGTTTATTTCTATAACATTTTTCAATTAATAAATCTAAATTATTATGTAAGTCTTTCAAAGTTTTCGGCATTGTATCTGGATCATATAGCTGGGACATTGTTTTTTCTGGATAGTTTTCTCTTTCATCTAAAATTTCAAAAACTAACTCTTCTATTTCTTCTTTTTTACTTTTTGTAATCTCAGGGAAAGGAAATCCATAATAACATAATGCTGAAGAATATCTGTAATCAGATTTTAATCTACCTGCAACGGCCCTAACCCATACCATATGCATTCGCGATGTAATTATTCCAAACAAGTAGTTATCAGGATTATAAATAACAAGGCATTGTGCATTTACTACAGTAATATCATCAACAAATCCAACAGGTATATATTCTCTTCTAATTGATGATACAGATGGAACTATAAGTGCATCTCTAGGTTCTGATTGTATCTGTATAAACTTATGCCCAATTTTTTCTTTTTCTCGTGTTGAAGGAGCTTTACTTTTACTCCTAAACATAGATACTTTTTCTATTCTTTCTTTTACTTCAGGTATAGAGTTTGCAATTCCCAAATTTTCATCTCTTATCCATAAACACCACCTATCAATTCCTTTAATAAACTCTTGAGAACCAATATATTTCTTGATAAAAAGTTTTGATTCAGGATAATTTTCTAATAAGTAATTTTTCTCATCTTCATCAAGTATTAAATTTCCATCATCAGTTGCATAGTTACCTTTCATCATAGGTAAAAAACTACTAATAGGAGAGCTTCTTCTTAAAATATAAGATGAATTATTTGCAGTTAAATAAGGATTAATATTATCAACATATTTAGTATATCCATCTTTAATTAACATTTTTTGTTTTTTTGAAATATTCCTAATACCAATGATGACTACAATAACTGCTGCCTTTGCTTTAGCATTATTTGACCAAGGGAAAGACTGTATGCCAAAAGAAATTTCTAAACTATTTAATATATAAGGCCATAATAAACCTACTTGTTCTCCTTGTGTAATGGAATTTGTAGATACAAAAGCAAATTCACAATTAAAATCTCTAGCATAATTAGCTGCTTTAAAGAACCAACATGAAATATAATCTAAATTTCTGTAACTTTTTAATTCAGATGAAAATACAATATCCATATCTTCTTTTTGAAACTTTTCTTGCATACTTGAACCTAAATAAGGAGGATTTCCTAATATATATATTTCATCACCTTCATTTTTAGGACAAACTTCTTCCCAATTTAACCTATTTGCATTTCCGTAAGTAATATTTCCACCATTTTGGAGAGGAAGAGAAGGAAGAGTTCTTCCAAATTCTTCATAAAACTTTATATTCATTTGATGTTCTGCTAACCAAAGAGAAAGAATAGCAACTTCATGTGCAAAATCATCAAATTCAATTCCAAAAAAACTTGTTAATTTTATTTCTGAAAAAGCAAAGGTTGCTTGTATTGGTTTAGATGTTTGTTTATTTAGTATATCTATTCTTTTCAATATCGTGATTTCTAATTCCCGCAGTTTTTTATATGCAATAATTAAAAAATTTCCACTACCACAGGCGGGATCAAAAAGCTTTATATTTGATATTCTTTTTAAAATATTTTGTAAAATAATTTTACTATCAAAACCTCGTTCAAATTCTTCATAAAGTTCATCTAAGAATAATGGTTCAATTATTTTCATAATATTAGGAACTGATGTATAATGCATCCCCATTGTTCCACGATGCTCTGTTTTTACAACTGCTTGAATCATAGAACCAAAAATATCAGGGTTAATTTCTGACCACCCTAATTCTCCAATTTCTATCATTACTTTTCTTGATTTAGCTGTAAATTCTGGTATTGGCAATCTATCTCTAAATAATCCACCATTAACATAAGGAAAATCTTTTAAATACTGAGGAGTATTATCCGGCCTAGATTTTAAATTAAATATATCAAACACTTTTTCTAGAAACTCATTTAAATCACTACCATCCTTAGTAGTATATGAGGATATTGAATTTGTAAATAAATTATCTTTATAAATCCCTGTATCTTCAGCAAAGTAACAAAATAAAAGTCTTGTTAGAAAAACATTTAATGAATGTAATTCTTCATCTGTTTCAAAATGATTATTTTCCAGTATTTCATCATAAAGTTTCCCCATTTTTTCTGCAGCTTTAATATCTGCTGGGTTTTCATCTTCAACTTGGTTTTTTTCCATTCCTGCCCATGGTAAAAAAAATGTATTATGATTAGGTAGATCAACTAACAATATGTCTAAATAATCATCCGTTTTTGTATCATAAGCTAATATTGTTTCATAATCTGTAACAACAATAAACCTTGGGTTATGCTTTAAAGTATATGGATCTTTTATTAGGTTATCAATTTCAACATGAATATCTATAGTTGGAACTTTAAAGAATAATTTTTTTCGAAGAATAAGTTCTCCATTTATATTAAGTTTATTATGTTCACTATCTTGCAATCTTTTAACTGTTGACTTTTTAATATCATAAGACATTAATAAGTCAAACACAAATGTTTCTTTATTGAAGTTTAGTATTATTTTTTCTAGATTATTCTCTATTTCTGATATAGTCATATTTATTTACCTTAATTATTAAAAATATATTTTATCTTTTTTCCACTTTTAATATTATATATATTCAAAAAAATTATAAAAAAATTATAAAATTACTTATTTTACAATAGATTATTCTCACAAATAGAAAAAAAATCTCTTACCTTAAATTATGTGATTTTAATTATAGTTTTTCTAATCCACACAATTAATATCTAACAATATTTTAGATATAGTATCTACTTATTAAAATAAATGAAAACAATTTATTATTGTATAGACTTACAAAGTATGATACGAAAAAGAAAGTATGATATTTGTATCATAAAATTATTATCCATGATACAAAAAATAAAATACTATATATTAAAAGTCTATAACAAACTATTTATAAAACACTATTTCAAGGGATTCATTAAAATAAATGGCACTAATAGACTTACAAAACATTTCTAAACAATACGATACGAAAGTTATTTTAAAAAATGCAAATTTCACCTTAAATCAAGGCCAAAGAATTGCAGTAATTGGTCAAAACGGTCAGGGAAAATCAACACTTCTTAAAATAATTACAGAGGAAGTAGAACCTGATGATGGTATAAAAGCTATTGATAAGTCTATTAAAATAGAAATGCTTGCACAACATCCAAAGTTTGATGATAATTTACTTGTTCGAGATGCTATTGAAAATCAATTAAAAGAGTTAAAAGATGCACGAACTGAATATGAAGAAATATCTTTAAAAATTGTAGATGATTATGAAAATAATGAATTAATAAATAGACAAAGCCAATTAGCAACATATCTTGAGTTTCATAATGCTTGGGATTTAGACAATATGATAGAGCGAGTTTTAAAAGAATTCCAACTAAAAGAGTATGAATTTAAAGATGTAAATCTTTTAAGTGGAGGTGAGCAAAGAAGAGTTTCACTTGCAGGATTACTTTTAAAAAAGCCTGATGTATTACTTCTTGATGAGCCTACAAACCACCTTGATGTTTATATGGTTGAGTTTTTAGAACAACTTTTAATGAAAAACAATTTTACATTAATATTTATCTCACATGATAGATATTTTATTGATAATATTGCTACTTCTGTAATTGAAGTTGAAGGTGGAAACTTACGTAAATTCCAAGGTGGATATTCTTCATATTTAGAGCAAAAACAACAAATCTTAGAAAACATGCAAAAAGACCATCATAATATGATTAGACTTTTTAAAAGAGAAGCACACTGGATGCAAAGAGGTGTAACAGCTAGAAGAAAGAGAAATGTAAGAAGAAAAGCAGAATACCTAGACTTAAAACAAAAAGTAAAATCAAATCCAGCAGCTATTAGAAAAATGAGTGTTGAACTTCAACGTGAGCAAAAATCTTTTAATAGTGAAGAAACAAGAACTTTAAATAAAAAGAAAATGCTATTTGAACTTGATGATATAGGTATCACACTTGGAGATAAACTTTTAATAAAAGATTTTACAACTAGAATTTTACAAAAAGATACAATTGCAATTGTAGGACCAAATGGAACTGGAAAATCTACAATGTTAAAAATATTCATGGAAAAACTAAAAGTTGACACAGGTAGATTTAAAAAAGGTGACTTTAAAGTAGGATACTTCGATCAACATAGAGAAATGCTAAATGACAATCAAAGTATTATGCACACCTTTTGTCCTAATGGTGGAGATTTAGTTGAGTTAAATGATGGTAGAACTATGCATGTATATGGGTACTTGAAAAATTTCTTATTTCCAAAAGAGTATTTAGAGAAAAAAATTGGAGTTTTAAGTGGTGGTGAGAAAAATAGAGTTGCTTTAGCACTATTATTTACAAGAAGTATAGATTGTTTAGTCTTGGATGAGCCTACAAACGATTTAGACTTACCAACAATTAATATTTTAGAAGAGTATTTAGAAAACTTCCAAGGTGCTATTATTTTAGTATCTCATGATAGATATTTTGTGGATAAAATTGCAAAAAAACTATTTGTTTTTAAAGGTAAGAATGGAGAAGTTGAAGAGAGTTTCCAACCTTATAGTGAATATTTAGAAATTGAAAAAGAATTAAAAGATTTAAACTCACTAGAAAATAGTTTAAAAAAAGAAGATCAAGAAAAGTCTAAAGAAATAATAAAAAAGAAACAAGTAAAACTTTCATTTAATGAACAAAGAGACTACGATAATTTACCAAAAGAAATTGATGAGTTAGAAGAAAAAATTGAAGAAATAAATGAATGTTTAATGGACTCAAAATGTTACGAGCAAAAAGGCATCGTTGCTGTATCAAAAGAACTAGAAGAAATAGAAAAAATCTATGAAGAAAAAGTAGAAAGATTTTTACAATTAGAAGAGTTAATTGAAAGCTTTAACTCATAAAAAGATATAATATTATATAATAAAATAATAATTAAATACATAAGGACTAAAATGAGTTTAAAACAACGACTAAAAGATGATGTAAAAACAGCTATGAGAGAAAAAAACATAGTAAAAAGAGATTCAATTAGAAGTATAAATACTATGATTAAACAAATTGAAGTTGATGAAAGAATTGAATTAAATGATGAAGCTATTGTTAAACTTATTCAAAAAGGTATAAAACAAAGAGAAGAAGCTATTTCTCAATACAAAGACGCATCACGTGAAGATTTAGTTGAAAAAGAACAAGAACAAGTTGATGTTTTTAAACTATATTTACCCGTTCAGGCTTCAGATGAAGAACTTGAAATTGGTATGAAAGAAATTATTGCTCAAGTAGATGCAAAATCTATGAAAGACATGGGAAAAGTAATGGGGGCTGCTAGTAAAAAATTTGCTGGTATTGCTGATGGAAAAAGAATAAATGAAATGGTAAAAAAACTTTTAACTTAAACTTTAGGATTAAATATGAGTATAGAATTTGAAGAAATTGTAACACAATTAACGTCATTAGAAAAAAATGAAGTAACAAAAAATAAAATACAAACACCAATTGAAATAATTCCTATTCTTCTGAAAAGGGTTTCAAAAGAAAATGTAAAAGAGTTAGTATCATTACTTAAGCAATCTGCACTACATTCTATTTGTTCGGAAACAGATGATGAAATTGAAAAATTATTTGAACAAATAGACAAAGATACAAATCTATTATTTAATCTTGAAATTCAAAAGAAAATACAAGAATTCATTGAAAAAAGATTTGAAAGAGATAAGCAAGTAGTTATTCAAAGAACTTCTGATATTTCTAAATTTGTTTCACTAATGGGTCAATATCTAAATGATGCTATTTCAAGTAGTGGATCAGGTTCTAAACACGTATTAGATATAAAAGAAAAAATTCAATCTATAGATTTATCTAAAGATGGGGTAAAAGGCTTAGAAAGCTTACAAAATGAATTAGTAGATGCTGCCTCATTAATAGAAGAAGAAATGAATACCGTAAGTGATAAGTTACAAACTGGTAAATCAAAAGTAGAAGAATTAGAAGAAAAAGTAACTATTTTAGAAAAAGAGCTTACAAAAACTAAAAATGAAAGCATGAAAGATCATTTAACAGGTCTTCTTACAAGAAGAGCATATAATGACGAAATAAAGAAAATCGAAAGTTCTTATAAAAGACATAACACACAATATGCAGTTGTTTTCTTTGATTTAGACTATTTCAAACAAGTAAATGATACTTACGGTCATGATTGTGGAGATGTTATTCTTTCTACTTTTGGAAAAATTTTAGAAAAGAACACTAGAGATCATGATATTGTTGGAAGATATGGAGGTGAAGAATTTGTAGCAATTGTTCATTTTAATCTAGATAGAGAATTATTACAATATTTAAAAAGAATTAAAATAATAGTTACATCAAATAACTTCAAATACAAAGATCATGAAATAAAAGTAACTTTCTCAGCAGGAGTTGCCCTAAGACCTGATCATCAGTCTTATGAGAGTACTATACAAAAATCTGATATTCTTTTATATGAAGCAAAAGAGAATGGTAGAAATCAAATCAGACTTGAAAATGGAAAAACTATTTAGTTTTTCTATTTAATATATTTTCTCCTGACCAATGCGATATAAAGAAAAATCGTATTTTATAGGATCTTTTTCATCAAACAGCCTTAGTTTTTCAGTGATTAACAAAGCAGATTTCAAATCATAAGTCTTTCTATCTAATAATCCTAATTTTTTTGATACATTAAAAGTATGAGTATCTAAAGGTAAAATCAAATCTTTTTTATCAATACCTTTCCATAATCCTAAATCAAGTTCATCCTCTCTTACCATCCATCTCAAAAACATATTCCATCTTTTATATGGAGCATTTCCTACTTCTTTGATTTGACCGTTTTTATCTCTTTTTAAAGGACTTGAAACTAAAAATGTAAACCCCTGAGATTTATAATCTGCAACTTCGTGTATTTTTTTTATTAAAAAATCTAAGCCTTCAAGAATAGAATTGTTTTTTTTATATCCAAGATTGAATATTTCATTTAAAGAAGAAGTTTTTTTTAATTTCTTAAAAGTTTTAAATATAGTTTTAATATCTTCACTATTTTGAAATCTATAATAAAAAGAATCTAGTTCTTTATCAATTTTTTTATCACTTGCATCTAATAAAGAAAAATCTAAACTATCAAGAAATTTAACAATTAAGCTTGCTTTTCCATATGCAAAAAGTGCACAAAGTAAAATCACATATTCATCATCATATCTACTAGCAACCAATAAGGGATCTGGTTTATCATATGAAAGTTCATTATGCTTATTTCTTGATTGAAATTCATTGTCTAAACGTTCTTTTATTTTATTCATTATCTATCCAAATTTTTGATTGGGTATAATACCAATAATTAAAGAAAAAGAGTGTTAAATGAATAATATATTAATAACAGGATGTTCCACAGGTATTGGTTTAGAAACTGCTTTAGTTTTAAAACAAAATGGTTTTAAAGTATATGCAAGTGCTAGAGAGCAAGATGATGTGACAAAGCTTACAAACCTTGGATTTGACACATTTAAAATTGATGTTACAAAAAAAGAAGATATATCAAATGCTTTAAATACAATATTAGAAAATGACAAAAAACTTGATGCTGTATTTAACAATGCTGGGTATGGACAGCCAGGTGCTGTTGAAGATATAAGTGTTGAAGTACTTAAAGAGCAATTTGAAACTAATGTTTTTGGTTTACATGAATTGACTCTTCAAACTATGAAAATATTTAGAAAACAGGGGTTTGGAAAAATAATACAACATAGTTCTGTTTTAGGAATTATATCACTAAAATTTAGAGGAGCCTATAATGCAAGTAAATATGCAATAGAAGGATTAACAGATACACTAAGACAAGAAGTATTAAATTCAAATATTTATGTTAGTGTAATAAATACTGGACCCGTAACATCTGAATTTAGAGCAAATGCATTAAAAATGTTTAATAAAAATATTGATATAGAAAATAGTCATTTTTCACAAAAATATAAAAAAGAATTGAAAAAAAGATTAGAATCAAAAGAAGATAATACACCTTTTACTCTTCCTTCATCTTCAGTTGCAAATATAGTATTTGATATTATGAATAGCAAAAAACCAAAGCCTAGGTATTATGTTACTAAAGCGACATATATTTTAGGGTTTTGTAAAAGAATATTCTCAACTTCAATAATGGATAAAATCTTAAATAAAATGTAATATGAAAAGAAGTTTTAACTTCTTTTCATATCAATAATAAGTTGAGCAATTGATTTCTCAACTGAATCAAAAAGAGCTTTTTGTAAAATCGTTTTATTATTTAGCAAAGTACTTTCATTATATGAAAAAGAATCATTTACTACAGAATTTGAATAAATCACATCAGAATTTTTATTTAATATTTCTAAATCTATAAAAATCTTTATTGTTGCATTAGAACTAAAAAGTGAAGAATCAATCACAAGTTTTGGAATAAATAAATGAACAGTATAATCAGCACCAAAAGCTACATATTTATTTTTATAATAGCTGTCATTTTTCATTTGTTTTGAAAATTCTTCTTTTACAATATTCTCTAAAGATATATTATTAATTGCAATACTTTTTTCTAAATTTAAGGCTTCATCATTTAAAATATCAGGTCTTAAAACAGTTCCTACATTAACACCTACATGTCTAGATAAACTTCCACCTAAACCTAAATTGAGAGAAAAAGGACTAGGTACAGTTTTAGGAGCAGATAAAACTACAACATTTTTATATAAAGAAAAAGATTTCATTTGTTCATTTATTTTAACTTCATTTTTTGAAGAACAAGCAGTAAAAAAGAGTAAAGACAATGATATAAGAAGTGTTTTAAAAAGATATGACATGATAAAATTCCTTGTTATTTTTTATTTATAATAACATAATAAAAAGAAATTAATACTAAGTACTTTGTATCTCTTTTGTATTAAATTTACCTTGTAAGAAATCAGAAATTTGAATAAGACAAAAAGTAACCAGAAATATCATCAAACCAGGAAAGAAACTAACCCACCACGCAATATCAATAACACTTTTTCCATCACTTAAAAGAGAACCCCAAGACATTTGAGGTGGATTTATTCCTAAACCTAAAAAAGAAAGTCCAGATTCAGCTAAGATTGAACCACCTACTCCAAAAGTAAAAGATATTAAAAAAATTGGAGCTAATAAAGGTGCAAAATATTTAAAAATTATTTTCATAGTTGAAACATTTGATAGTTTTAATATTTTTATATATGGTTTATTTCCTATTGCAAAGCTTTCACTTCTGATTAGTCTTGCCATTCCCATCCAACCAGTAATTGAGATTACAATAATTAAAATTACAGATGAAGCTTGAATATATGAAACCAAGGCTAAAAGTAAAAAGAAAGTAGGAAAAGTTAAAAATAAATCAATCATAATTGTAATTGTTTTATCAATATTACCTTTAAAATATCCAGCATTTATTCCAATAAATAAACCAATCAAAGAAGAGATACTAGCAGCTAAAAACCCAATAATAAGTGAAGTTTGTCCACCTTCTAAAATTCTTGCTAAATTATCTCGACCAAGTCTATCTGTTCCAAATAAATGTTCAAAAGATGGACTTGTTAATATTTTTAAAGGATTTAATTCATAAGGAGATACAGTGTAAAAAAATGGCAATACAAAAACCAATACAATTAATGAAACTAATAAATATACTGCAAATTTATACATTTTTTCTACCTATGAATAAAAATAATATGAAAGTGAACTTTTTCCAAATTTTTTAGTTTTCTTCAAAGAAAATTTACCAAGAGTATTTGGAATTTCTAAAGTTGAAACATGCTCTATAATAATCATGAAAATATTTTCATTTTCAATTTCTTCAATCATTTTAAATGATTTTGTATATATCTCATCCATTCCTTCTCTATAATCAAAAGGTGGATCAACATATAATATAATTTCATCATTAGAATTTTTTAAAGACTCTAAAATTGCTGGAGTTTGAACAAATGTATCACCTAGCATAGTTTCACATTTATTCATTTCAATTGCTTTACAATTTTTAACTAAAATATTGTAAGAATTTCTATCTAATTCTACAAAATATGCTCTTTTAGCATCTCTTGAAACTGCTTCAAGACCAATTGAACCAGAACCTGCGAAAGATTCTACAAACACTTTATCAATTATATCAAATTGTAAAACATTAAAAAGTGATTCTTTAAGTCTTGATTTTGATGATCTTGTAACTTCTAATGAAGGTAAAGCAATTGTTTTACCTTTATATTTTCCTGCAATAATTTTTGTTGTTGGTGTATTTATTTTCATTTATCTTTTATATTCTTTCTTTTTTAAAGCTTATCTTGCGTAAGATTGAGCTCTTAATTCTCTAATTACATTTACTTTTATTTCACCTGGATATTGAACTTTTTCTTCAATTTCTTTGGCAATTTCAGTAGCTAAAATAACAGCTTCATCATCATTTACTAAATCAGCTTTTACTATAACTCTAACTTCTCGACCTGCATTAATTGCATAAGCATTTAATACTCCTGTTTTTGAAGTTGAAATATTTTCAACCTCTTCTACTCTTTTTAAGAAACTTTCTAGAACTTCTCTTCTTGCACCTGGTCTTGCAGCACTTAATGCATCAGCAGCACAAACAGCAGCACTTTCTACATTTATAGGCTCTTCATGTCCATGATGTGCATAAATACCATTTATTACAGTATCAGGCTCATCATATCTTCTACAAATCTCAGCTCCTAAATCTACATGTGAACCTGGCATATCATGCGTTAATGCTTTACCAATATCATGTAATAATCCAGCACGTCTTGCTAAAATTGCATCTCCACCCATTTGTGCAGCTAATAATCCAGCTAAATGAGATACTTCTAAAGTATGAGCAAGCGCATTTTGTCCATAAGAGGCTCTATATCTTAGACGACCAACTAATTTAACAAGTTCAGGATGCATTGTTTTTATACCAAGCTCATGAATTACATCTTCACCCTCTTTTAATATATTTTTATCAAACTCAATTTTAACTTTATTATAAATCTCTTCAATTCTAGCAGGTTGAATTCTTCCATCTTCTAATAAATCTTTTATAGTTTTTGTAGCAATTGCCCTTCTATAAAGGTTAAATGAAGAAATAGTAATAGTATTAGGAGTATCATCAATAATAATATCAACACCTAATAACATTTCAAGAGCTTTAATATTTCGCCCTTCTTTACCAATAATCTTACCCTTTGTTTCATCATCACTAATTGGTAAATTATTAATTAATCTTTCAGCTGCAAACTCGCCTGCATATCTAGTAACTGCATGAGAAAGCATATTATTTATTTCATTTTTTGTGTTTGCCTCTGCAAGTTTATATTTTTTTCTAAAAATTGAAGCAATTTGTGCTCTAGAGTCTTCTTTTACTTTTTCAAGCATTAACTCTTTTGCTTCATCAACTGTTAAACCACATGCGTTTTCTAAAATTTTAATTGCTTCTAAAGTTTTAGTTTCATAAGTTCTTTTTTGAGCTTCTAAACCCTCTTTAATTGTTGTTATTTTTTTATTTTTTTCAACAATTTCTTCTTTTTCAGATTTAATTATTTTTAATTCTGATTCAAGATGTTCGTTTAGTTCTCGCTCTTTCTTTTCAATTTTTGCAAGCATTGTGTCATAATCTCTTCTTGCATTTTTGAACTCTTTATCACACTCAATTTTTGCTTTTAATTGAGAATCTTTTAAAGAAACTTCAGCTTCATGCTCAATTACTTTTGCTTTTGCCTTAGCTTGTTCAATAAATACTTGAAATTTAGCTTTATCTATTTTCCTAACAACAATAATACTTAGCAATGCACTAATAATTGCAACTGCTATACATCCAATAATATATTCCATATTCAAAACCTTAATTAGTTATTATATAATCTGCTTGAATATCGTAGCTTTCAGATAAAATTTTATCACTTTTACAAAGTATTAATTGCGTAAAAACAAGTGTTGGTTTATAAGATAATCTATCAAAAAATCTGTCATACATTCCTTTACCAAAGCCAATTCTTTTACCAATAGCATCTACTCCCACAATAGGTACTATGGCTAAATCAATCTTATCTGCTTTAAAAAAAGAGTTATTTGGTTCTTTTATTCCAAACTTCTTTTTTTGTAAAGGTAATCTATATTTAACTATCTTAAAACTGTCACCTTCCATATATGGAACATAAACATTTTTATTTTTTATTTTTCTTAATTTGTTAATTAATGCTTGAACATCAACCTCAATACCTAATGGTATATACAATAAAATATTTTGTGCTTTGTTTTTATTTATAAAATTTTCTAATTTCTTTAAGATTATTTTGTCTTTATAATACTTTGAAGTGACACTTGTAAACTTTAATCTTTTTATACACGATTTTCTAAAATCACTTTTGTGATTTAATTCCATTTTTAAGCCTCACTTGGGTAAAATTCCTACCCAACAAATAATTTTACCTAAAGGAATTAAAATGCAGTTTAAAACATTAGCATTTTTGTCAATATTATCAATTTTTATTTTTACTGGATGTAATTCAAAAACTGATAGCGACGAAGTTAATAAGACGACAATAGAAAAGGAAGAAGTAAAAAGAACCAACTTTGTATTAAAAACAACAGATAATTTAGATTTAAATGTTGAAATAGATAAAGATAAGATTATTTTCAAAGATTATCCTGAAAAAATCATTCTTCTAAACTTTTTTGCGACATGGTGTCCACCTTGTAAAGCTGAAATTCCAAATTTAATTGATTTACAAAATAAATATGCAAATGATTTTAAAGTTGTATCAATTTTACTAGAACAAGGTAAAACAAATGAAGATATAAAAGAATTTATTAGTAAATACAATATTAATTACCAAGTTACAAATAGTGAAGAAAATTTTGCTTTATCAACAGCTTTGGGTGAAATCAAATCAATTCCAACTATGTATATGATAGATAAGAAATCAACTATCTTCCAAAAATATGTAGGAATAGTACCTGTAGAAATGATGGAAATTGATATCAAAAAAGTTCTTGAGAAATAAAGGTATTTAATGTTTAGTTTTTTTAAAAAGAAAAAAGAAGAACCAAAAGTTGAACTTGAGATAAAAGAAGAATTCCCTAAAGAAGAAAGCTTAGAAAAAGTTTCTGAAATAAAAGAGGAAATTCAAGAGGTTCAAGAAATTGAAAAAGTTGAAGAAATTGAAAAAGTTGAAGAAATTGAAAAAGCCTTAGATTCAAAAGAAGAAACTAACGAAAATAAAGGCTTCTTTTCAAGAGCCTTAGAAAAAACTTTTGCAAGTATCAAAACCGTAGTTCCAACTAAAAAAGAAAAAATCGATTTTGATGATATTGAAGAAATGCTAATTGAAGCTGATATGGAATATGAAATCATCGAAAAAGCAATGGATGGATTACCTGATGAAATTACAAGAAAACAATTAAGACATAGACTTGTAATGCTATTTGAACATGCACCTGATGTTGATTTAAATAACTTACCAAAACCTTTTGTAAGACTTATCATTGGTGTAAATGGAGCTGGCAAAACTACAACTATAGCAAAACTAGCAAATAAAGCTAAAAAAGAAGGTCAGAGTGTAATTTTAGGAGCTGGTGATACATTCAGAGCTGCAGCGATTGAGCAACTTTCAACTTGGGCTTCTAAACTTGATGTGCCAATTATCAAAACAAAACAAGGTCATGACTCTTCTGCAGTTGCATATGATACAATTTCATCAGCAATTGCAAAAGATATTGATAATGTTATAATTGATACAGCAGGAAGATTACAAACACAAAAAAACCTTAATAATGAACTTATTAAAATTGTAAAAGTTTGTTCAAAGGCACAAGAAAATGCACCACATCAAAAACTAATGATTTTAGATGGAACTCAAGGAAACACTGCAATTGCTCAAGCACGAGCCTTTAATGAAATGGTTGGTATTGATGGAATTATAGTTACGAAACTTGATGGAACTGCTAAAGGTGGAGCATTGTTTTCTATTTCAAATCAATTGGAATTACCAATATTTTTCGTAGGAGTTGGTGAAAAACAAGATGATTTAATAAAGTTTAGTCCAGATGAATTTGTTGATTCTTTACTTGACGAGATTTATACAGAAGAAAAAAACTAATAAAACAAGAGATTAAAACCTTTTGTTTTTATTAATATTATAAATTTAAAAAGCTATCTACTTTTCTAAAATATCTTTCAATTCCATCAAAAGAATGATTTCCGCCCTCTTCTATTTCTAAATTAGTTTCAAACAACTTTTCTTCAGCTTGCGTATAATCTAGAACTTCATCTTCCATTTGTAGAAGTGTTAAAAAGTTTTTAGGCTTTTTTATTTCTTTTACTTCAAAATTTAATAGAGATTGAGAATGAGAATAATTAAACTCAAATTTTGAATTATCATAATAATTCGTAGCCAATTCATTTTCATCTTGTCTATAGCTTTCTAAAGTAATCCAAGGATAAACACTAGGATTTATTAATACTGCTTTTAAATTATATTTATTTGCTAAATATAAAGCATAAAAACCGCCTAAAGAAGAGCCTATTAAAGATACCTTTTCATCTCTGTGCAAAAAAGCTTCAATAATCTGTTCTAAAGTTGAAATGGCTAAATTTGGGATAGTTGGTAAAGATGGTGTGATAATTTCATCTTCAAAATATTCTAAAAACTTTTGAGCTTTAGATCCAAAACCTGCACTTCCAAAACCGTGTATATAAATAATCATTTAATATTTTCCTAATTCTTTTATTATATAATTTAGAATATTACTACAAAAAGGATAAATATGAAATTATTTCTTTTACTCTTTTCTTTCTTATTTACAATAAATTTATCAGCTGAAGTTTTCTCAATAAATTTAGAAAATGACGTAGTTGATGGAAAAGATAAGCACTATACAAATGGTACTTCTTTTATGTATTTAAGTAACAAAGATACAAATGATTTAGATAAATATGATAATAAACTTTTTGAATACCTCACTTTAATACCAACTTTAACAAATAATACAAAGCATCAATCTCTTGGTCTTACTTACTCACAACTAGCTTTTACACCAGATGACTTAGAAAGAAGAGATAAAATAGTTAAAGATGTTCCTTATGCAGGTGTTATTACTTTAGATTTTTCTCTTTTTAAATGGAATGAAAAACTATTTCATAATTATATGTTAACACTAGGAATGGTAGGTCCTAGTACAAAAACCGCTCAGTTTCAAAAAGCCTATCATAACATTACAGGAAATACAAAACCAAAAGGCTGGGACAATCAGTTAAAGGATAATTTTTTATATAACTTTGCATACTCATTTGGGTATAAAAATTTTGAAAATAAGTTTGATTATGGAAAAATGGATTTAACAAGTAATGCAAGAATAGATATAGGTAACTATAATCGTGCTGTAATGATTAGTTCAATGATAAGATATGGAGATAATTATCCAAATAACTTTAATACTTTAGGTAGATTAATAGGTTCAAATAGTGATAAACTTTTAAATATAGATGAGAAAAGAAATGATAATTTTGCTTGGTCTATATCTTATGGATTAGGATATACCTACACTGATTATTTCTATATAAATGACTATGATAAATCTTATGAATTAGAAAAAATAAAAGATACTTTTACTCAATTGATTTCTGTAGACACATTTTTTGATGCATTTATCTTATCTTTTAATTTTAAAACTTCAAAATTTATTTTTACAAATGAAAATAGTACAAGAGAAAACTGGGGAGGAGTAAGTTTAAGTTATATTTTCTAATTTTATTTTACCTTATAGAAAAGATGCTAAACTTCTAACAAATAAAAATATTTTATATTATTTAAAAGGATAATTATGAACCATAGAGGCAAATCATTTTTTGAAGATACATTAATTATACTAGTAGTTATTGGAATTTTATATGGTTTATATTCTTTCTTTTTTTCATCAGAAACAAATACAGCAAAACCTAAAAGTGAAACAGTACTAATAGAAAAAAGTACAGTAAAAGAAAATAATGTAGATAATACTACAGAAAAGATTATTGAAAAAGAAATAAAAAAAGACGAAAAGTCTAAAGAAAATATAAAAGAGAATATTCAAGAAAGTAAAGAAGATAAAAGTGAAGAAACAAAAAACATTCTAAAAACTTTTAATGAACCTATAATAAAAAAAGAAGCAACAAACATTACTAGTTTAGATACAGTAGAATCTTTTTATAAAGCTATTGAACAAAAGATTTATGCAAATATTTCAAATAATATTAAAAAAGAGACGATAAATAGATTTAATCCTCTAGAGATTAGAGTAACTATTTTAAAAAATGGCAAATATGAGCAGCTTACTTTTATAAAAGGTGATAGGAATCATTTTAATTCAATAAAATCATCAGTATTAGAGATATTTCCATTAGACATAAATCCGTCTATAAAAGATAAGTTTCCAAGATATTTTAGAATGAAAGTACAACACTAGAGATAAAACTATATAGTTTTATCTCCTCTTAAAGCAGAACGTGAAGCTTTATCAACAATATTAAAAATATTATCAATATCATTTTTTAAACTATTTTTTTTGTGACCTTCTACTTTTATAAACTCACAATTATATTTTTGGGTAAGTTCAAAAAACTTTTTATAAAGCTGGCTATTATTTAAAATTTTTCCTGAACTAGAATGATAATTTAAACCTTTCAGCTTCTCTTTCCTTTTAGGAAGTCCTATAATATTTTGGCAATCAGTAAATATTTTAATAACACCTTCTTTTATATCAATATCTTCTAAAGCCCAAAGAAAAGTTTGAATTTCTAATTTTGTTGATGATGTATTTTCAAATCTTTGAAGAATTACTTTTGATTTTAAATACTCTAAATCATAGTTTTCATCATCTATTAAAACATAGGCACCAAATCCTATCTTTTCTTGTGGATTACAACTTCCATCTACAAATAGCTTAATATTTTTCATTTACAATTATGACTTTTCCACATTTGTTCATGTCCCATATCTATTGCCCATTGTGGAGCTTGACAATCATCTTTGATTGGTTTTGAAGCTTTAATATCTAACATAGTCTCTTTTGATACTTTATATTTATAATTATTTAAGTAAAAATAAATTGATGAAAATAAGATTGTAAAACAAAATAAAAGAATGATTTTGCTTTTATAATCTTTTTTCTTTTTTCTGTCATCAATTTCACAAACATCTCCTGCACATTTGTTTACATTTATATTTATTTTTTTATAAAGCAAGCACCCAAGACATATTCCAAAAGCAGACTCTAAAAAAAGTAGTACTAAACAAAGAACACATATAAGTAATCTAATAGGAGACATAAAATCAAAAACAATAAAAAAAGCCATTATAAAACCAAGAAGTACTCCAAGAATCCATGCAAATTTTTTAGGTTTAGCTTCAACCCAGTTTTCTTTTTGATTTGAAACAATTAAAGAAGCTAATATCATATAAGGAGCGTATTTTGGATTTATAAATACTCTAATAACAAACTCAATAATAAATGTAATTGAGAAAAGTTCCACCCAAAATAAATTATTAATTAAAAAAACTGAAAAAAGACTAAGAATTCCTAATAAGAACATAATTCCAGCACTCGCTCGTGCATCATTTTCATTTATAACTTTAAAGTCATATTCATCAACAGTTTCACCAAAACTAATGTATTTACCCATTAAATAATTCCTTTATTCTTTGTATTTTAGCATAATTAAAAATAAAGAAATTTATTTCAATTTGTAATATTTTAAATGTAGTAATTATTTTTATACTATAATTCAAATATAAAAGAATAAAAGGTTAATTAATGGCTAAGAAAAAAACATCACTATTTGAATGTCAATCATGCGGAGAACAGTCTACAAAATGGCTTGGAAAATGTCCAAGTTGTGGTTCTTGGGATTCATTTATTGAGTTAAACCATGACCAACAAGAAGTACTTAAACAAACTTCAAAAGTAATAAACACGCAAACAAAAGCAACACCTATAACACAAATCAAACAAGATGATGTAATAAGATTCTCATCAAATAATGATGAGTTTGACCTAGTACTAGGTGGAGGAATAGTTCCTGGAAGTCTTACTTTAATTGGAGGAAGCCCAGGTGTTGGAAAATCAACTTTGCTTTTAAAAGTTGCAGGCTCAATTGCAAGTAGTGGTAAAAAAGTATTATATGTTTCAGGGGAAGAAAGTGCTGGACAAATTAAACTTCGTGCAAATAGACTTGATGCAAACCATGATGATGTATATTTATTAAGTGAAATAAAATTAGAAGAAATTCAAGATGAACTATTAAGAGTTGATTATGAAGTTGTGATTATTGATTCTATTCAAACAATTTACTCTTCAAATCTTACAAGTGCACCAGGAAGTGTTTCTCAAGTTAGAGAGATTACTTTTGAGCTTATGAGAAAAGCAAAAGAATCAAATATTGCAATGTTTATAATAGGACATATCACAAAAGATGGAAGTATAGCAGGTCCAAGAGTTTTAGAGCATATGGTTGATACTGTTTTATATTTTGAAGGTGAATCAAGTAAAGAATTAAGAATGCTTCGAGGTTTCAAAAATAGATTTGGTTCAACATCAGAAATTGGAATTTTTGAAATGACAGCTGAGGGTTTAATATCTGCTAAAGACATTGCTTCAAAATTCTTTGATAAATCAAAAGCACAAAGTGGTTCAGCATTAACTATTTCAATGGAAGGAAGTCGTGCTTTAATACTTGAAGTTCAAGCTCTTGTAACAGAAAGTACTTATCCAAATCCAAAAAGAAGCGCAACTGGTTTTGATGCAAATAGATTAAATATGCTTTTAGCACTACTTGAAAAGAAAATTGATTTACCACTTAATAACTATGATGTATTTATAAATATTTCAGGTGGAATAAAAATTAAAGAAAGTTCTGCAGATTTAGCAGTGGTTGCTGCTATTATTTCATCATTTAGAGATAGACCTATTTCTAAAGAGTCTGTATTTATTGGAGAAGTTTCACTAACAGGTGAAATTAAAGATGTTTATTCAATTGATATGAGATTAAAAGAAGCACAAGCACAAGGTATTAAAAAAGCTGTAATTGCTCAAAAAACTAAATTAAAACTAAGTCTAAAAGAGTTCCCTGTAGATGAAGTATCTAAAATGATAGAACTATTTTAAAATAGTTCTATCATTTAAATTCTTTATATTTTTTAAATTTTACTTAGCCACTCTTTTTTTAGCGCCATCCATCAATCTTTGTGTTGAAACAATTGCACGAGTGTGTGTTCCTGTTCCAATTTTTCCAGCAGAATCAACAACTTCAATTGTAAACTTATAAAGCTTTCCTTCCATACCATCAAACTTTGCAGTTGAGACAGCAGTATCACCTTCAAGTGTTGGTGCTAAATGAGTAATATTTACACCAACACCAACTGACAATTCACCTTCTTGTAAAAAAGGAATTAAAATCTTTGCAGCTGAACATTCCATAAGTGCTACCATTCTTGCAGTTGCAAATACATCTGGAAAACCATCATGTTCTGATATCTTTAAATTACTTGCTAAATCTGATTGTTTTACTTTAAATTCTATTTTATCTTCTGTTCCAATTTCTAAACCCATATTAAGTCCTTAAAATTAATTTTGATTTATTCTAACATAGAATTAACCTTGTAATATATAAAACTTTGATATAATCGCGAAATTAAAGGGAAAAAATGATTGATATTGAAAATAACACTTCATTTATAGCTCCTATATCAAAACTTGAAGATATTACTAAAACACTTACAAATAAAGATATTGAGCTTATAATTGTACATAATGATGAGATTCAAGAGCTAAATAATGAACATAGAAATATAGATAAAGCAACAGATGTTTTATCATTTCCTCTAGAGTTTGATATGCCAAATATGCCTTTGGGTTCAATTGTTATATCACTTGATTATGTTGAAGAAAAAGCAAAAGAGTACAAGCACTCACAAGAAGAAGAGTTTATACTTTTATTTATTCATGGTCTTTTACATCTTCTAGGGTTTGATCATGAAGTTGATAATGGTGAGCATAGATTAAAAGAAGAAGAGTTAATCAATCAATTTAATTTACCAAATAGTTTAATAGTAAGGAATTCATAAAATGGACATTTTAATATTTATAGTTTCAATGGCAGCACTTATTTATGGTGCTGATTACATCATTGAACAAAGTGAAAAAATAGCACTTCATTATAATATCTCAAGTTTTGTTATAGGTGCAACACTGGTAGCTCTTGGGACTTCATTACCTGAAATGGCAGTTTCAATGTCGGCTACAGTAAAAGGAAGTGGAGATATTGCAGTTGCAAATGTAATTGGAAGTACAATTTTTAATATTTCACTAGTTTTAGGAGTTGTATTTTTAATTGCAAAAAAAGTTAGTCCTAAAAGAGATTTATTTGCAAAAGATTCAGCATGGTCTCTTTTCCCAATTTTAGCATTTATTTTAATGGGTATAGATGGAAAAATAAACTTTGTTGATGGTATTTTATTTTTAGCTTTAATGGCTGGATATTTAATGTTCTTAATTTCAAGCAATTCAATGGAAGAAATTGATGAAGAATTAGCAAAAGAAAAATTTGCTTGGGGAAAAACTGCAGGATTATTAGTAATTGGATTTATATTTGTAGTAGTTGGTGCTGATTTTGCAATTGATTCAGCTTCTAATATTGCAAGAGATTTTGGTATTTCTGAGTGGGTTATTGGATTATTCTTAATTGCTTTTGGAACATCTTTACCTGAACTTACAATTTCTATTAAATCAGCAATGAATAATAACACTGATTTAGCAATTGGTAATATTATTGGATCAAACGTTGCAAACTTTACAATGGTTTTAGGAGTATCATCTTTAATAAATCCACTTAACGTAGATCTAAGTGCTAATTTCTTTGATATTGCAGCTGCATTTATAGCATCACTTATGTTAGTATTTATAACTGCTAATAAACTTTATAATAAATCTGCAGGAATTGCATTAATGGTGATTTTAGCTCTTGTAGTACAAAATAGTCTAGCTTAAAACTAGACTATTTTGTTGTATAATTAGTGTTTACAGTTAGGACAAAGTCCACTTAAAACTAAATTTGTAGAGTCAATCTCGAACTTGCTAATTGTAGCTACTTCATCTAGTACACTTTGTACATTTAATGTAATATCTTCAATATTTCCGCATAATGAACATACTAAATGAGCATGTTCATTTTTAACTAATTCAAAAACTGACTTAGTATTTGGAAGTTTTACTTCTGAAAGAAAAACCTTTTCAATCATTGCATTAACATTCTTGTATATAGTAGCAAGAGAAATTGAAGGGAACTTTGCAAGTAATTTTTGGTAAAGTTCATCAATATTCATATGTCCATTCATATAAAGCTCTTCTACAATAGCAACTCTTTGAGGTGTAACTTTTAGATTATATTCTTTTAATAAAACTGTATAGTTTGTCATATCTTATCCTTTCGTGAAATTTTATAATATTTATATTCATTCACATATTTTTTTAAATTTGAAGAATTATAACATATATTTTATTAAAGGAAAATAATTTTCCTTTAAGTTTAATTATATTATACTTTCTTCAACGGAAAAAAATTTTCCATAAATAAAATTTATCAAGGAATTTAAAATGAAACAATATCAAACATATAAATGTAACACATGTGGATGTGAAGTAGAAGTGCAAGAAGCAAATGAACAAGCAAAATTATCTTGCTGTGGAACTGAAATGGAAATGATTACAGAAAACTTAACTGCAGTTAATTTAATGAAAGCCTTTGCAGGTGAATCTCAAGCTAGAAATAAATATGAGTTCTTTGGCGAAATTGCATTTGAAGAAGGTTTACATAGAATTGCTAGATTCTTTAAAGAAGCAGCTGAGAATGAAAAGTACCATGCTATTGCAGAATTAAAAGCTTATAATAAACTAGTTAATAATGTTGAATTAGATTCAACTGCAAATAATATTCAATATGCAGCAGACGGTGAAAAATACGAGCATGAAGAAATGTATCCAAACTTTGAAGCAATTGCAAAAGAAGAAGGTTTAAAAGAAATTGCTAGAATGTTTAAAGGTATTGGAAAAGTTGAAGTTGAGCATGAAAGAGAATATTTAGAATTAAAAGAAGAATTAATAAAAGAAGGTTTCTTAGAATCTGATGATAAAGATGAAGAATGGGTTTGTGAAGTATGTGGTCACGTTCACAGAGGGAAAAAACCACCTAAAGCTTGTCCTTTATGTGCAGTTGAAAAAGAATATTTCAAAAAGAGAAATAAAGATGTAACAGTAGGATAATTTAAGAGTAATTTTATACGAATAGGACTAAAATTACTTTATCAAAAACATAAGAGGAAGTAATAATGAAACAGTACGAAACATATAGATGTAACAAATGTGGTAATGAAGTAGAAGTTCAAAACGTTGGTGGAGGGAAACTTACATGCTGTGGCGATGAAATGGAAATGATTACAGAAAATTTAACTGCGGTTAATTTAATGAAAGCATTTGCTGGTGAATCAATGGCTAGAAACAAGTATGAATATTTTGCAAAAATTGCACAAAAAGAAGGTTACAGAGATATTGCTGAACATTTCCAAAGAGCTGCTAATAATGAAAAAATGCATGCAAAACTTGAGCTTAAAATGTACAATGAAATGACAATAGGCAAAGAGTTTGGAGATACTGTTGAAAACCTTAAATATGCAATTGAGGGTGAATCTTATGAAAATGTAACAATGTACCCTGATTTTGCAGCTATTGCAAAAGAAGAAGGACATAAAGAAGTTGCAAGAATTCTTGCAGGAATTGGTAAAATTGAAATTGAGCATGAAAATATGTATAGAATGCTACTTAAAAGACTTGAAACTGGTGCAGAGCATGAAAGTGAAGAGGAAGAAGAGTGGATTTGTGAAGTATGTGGACATGTTCATAGAGGTAAAAAAGCACTAAAAATGTGTCCTGTATGTAAGCATCCTCAAGAGTATCAATCAAGATTAAATTCTAAAAAGTAATTAAAAAAAGGATATCTTTGGTAATATAAGAAAAAATTACCGGAGATATCCTTGATTAAAATACTTCTACTATCAATTTTTGCACTATGTATTTATGCAAAAGATTTTACGATAGCTTCATATAATGCCGAAAACTTATTTGACTTAAAAAAACAAAATAGTGAATACAAAGAGTTTATTCCAAATACTTCTTCAAATTGGAATCAAAGAAACTTCAATATAAAAATCAATAATGCTGTAAAAGTAATAAAAGAAATAGATGCGGATATAATTGGACTTCAAGAAATTGAGAATAGAAGTATTATTCAACTTTTATTAAAAAGACTACCACAATACAAATACTCATCATTTGCAAAATACCCAAGATCTTCAGTTGGTATTGGATTTTTATCCAAAATACAAATTAAAGATAACAGACGTATAGATGTAAAGTTTACAAATAAAATATTTAGACCTATTTTAGAGACAACTTTTGTTTTAGATAATAATGAATTTAAAGTTTTTAACAATCACTGGCCTTCAAAAAGAGTTGCTGAAAGCTATAGAGTTAAATTTGCAAAAAAATTAAAAGATAGATTATATAAACTTCCAAGAGATTATGACTATATTCTTCTAGGAGATTTTAATTCAAACTATGATGAAATGAGATCTTTTAAACATAATAGTAAACTAAATAATACACAAGGTATTACAGGAATTAATCAGGTTTTAAATACAACTATCAAAAATAGATATGTAACGTATGATGATGTTTTAAAAATAAAAAGAGATGTACATTTTAATCTTTGGTTAGATTTACCATCAAATCAAAGGTTTTCAAATAAATATAGAACAAGAAGTAATACTCCAGATAACATTATTGTATCACCTGCTCTACTTGATACAAAAAATATTTCATATATTCATAATTCATTTAAAGTTTTTAAACCAGATTATCTATATAGAAATCACAAAGTTTTAAGATGGCAAATGAAAGGTTCAAAATATAATAAAGTTCATGTAGGAGCTGGATATTCAGATCATCTACCAATTTATGCAAAATTTTCTACATCTAAAGAGAAAACTAATCCAATAAAAGAGATTAAAAAAAGTAGAAAAAAAGAATTAAATGATATTTCAGATTTATATGAAAGAATGGAATTATCAGAACCAGCAATGATTAAAAGAGCAATTGTAATTTACAAAACAAAAAATGGCGCAATAATCAAACAAAGAAATAAACGAGCAATTTATATTTATAATCATGCAAGAGATTTAAAACTTGGCCATTCTTATACTTTACAAATAAACGAGATTATTGATTATAATGGATTAAAAGAAGTAGAGTCTTTTTCAATTTTAGATGAAAAAGGAAAATATTCTAGATATAAAGATTTACTTTTAGATGCTAGTAAAAAAGATATTTTAAAAACTAAATATCAAAATGAAGTGGCATTTAACTTAAGTGGAAAAGTAAAAAACAGAAAACTATATATTAAAAATTCAAAAGGAAAAACTATAAAATTATATGCAAAAAACAAAAAAGATTTACCTAAGAATGGTTCATTTATAAGTTTTAAAAATGCACATATAGGAACATACAGAGGTAATCCTCAAATTTTAATACACAGTAAATCTGATTATAAAGTTAGCAATTAATGCTTTTAAAATCAATTTTTACAAATAGTACAGGAATATTAACTTCTAGAATTTTAGGATTTATAAGAGATTTATTAACAGCTTCAATATTAGGAGCAAATATTTATTCAGATATTTTCTTTGTAGCTTTTAAGTTACCAAATCTTTTTAGAAGAATATTCGCAGAAGGTGCTTTTACGCAAGCTTTTATACCAGCTTATGCAAAATCAAATCACAAAATTAGATTTTCTTCTGTTGTATTTTTACAGCTATTTGGATTTTTAATTATACTTTCATTGTTAGTTACAATGTTCTCTTCACTTGTAGCAAAAGCAATTGCAATTGGTTTTGATGAAGAAACTATACAATTAGCAGCTCCCCTATTTGCAATAAACTTTTACTATTTACCTATGATTTTCGTTGTAACTTTTATGGCTGCACTTTTACAATATAAACATCATTTTGCAACAACTGCATACTCAACTGCCCTACTTAATCTTACAATGATTTCAGGTCTTTTAATTTCTCAAAATATGGAAAAGTATGAGATTACATTTTATTTATCTTATGGGGTATTAGCAGGTGGAATTTTACAAATACTAGTTCATTTATACGCGATAAAAAGACTTAACTTATGTAAAATATTTCACTTTAAAAAGCATAAGAAAAAAGAGGAAAACAAGTTTTATAAAAACTTTATGTCTGCAACAGTTGGTTCTTCAACAACTCATATATCAGCTTTTTTAGATACTTGGTTAGCATCATTTTTAATGACAGGTTCTATTTCATACCTTTATTATGGAAATAGAGTTTTTCAACTGCCTCTTGCACTTTTTGCAATTGCTACTTCAATTGCACTATTTCCAATGATTGCACGAAGTATAAAAAATAAAGATGAAGATAAAGCCTTGAGTTTAATGAAAAAATCTTCACTTATTTTATTTGCTCTTTTATCTATTTCTACATTTATTGGAATTTTCTTTAATGAATTTATTATCTCCCTTCTTTTTGAAAGAGGAGCTTTTACTGCAAATGACACAACAAATACTGCACTTATTTTAGCTATGTATTTAATAGGACTTATTCCTTTTGGAATAGGAAAGATTTTCTCGCTTTGGTTATATGCAAAAGAACAACAATTTTTAGCTGCTAAGATATCTGTTTATTCTCTTGGATGGAATATTGTATTTTCACTAATTTTAATACAACCTTACGGTGCAGCAGGACTTGCCTTTGCAAGTACACTTAGCGGATTTATATTATTTTTTCTTACAATTAAAGCTTTTGGATTCCAAAAGTTTATACTTATGTTTAAAAGATAAATAACTCTAATCTTAGTAATTAATTACAATTTAGCTATAATCGCTTCTTTAATAAATATTACTAGGATTTAGATGAAAGAATTTTTCAAACAATATACCCCCTTTTATAAAAACTATAAATTACAATTTTTCTACGCTTTTATAGGAATTATTTTAGTTGCAGGTGCTACATCTGGAACTGCTTATGCGATACAACCTTTACTAGATGATATTTTTATAAATAAAGATGAAGATATGTTATATATGATGCCTATTTTTGTAATTTTATTATATACAGCAAAAGGTTTTGGAAGATATATACAAGCTTATTATATTTCTTTTATAGGTCAAGATATTACTAGAATTGTAAGAGATAGACTATTTGCTCATGTTTTAACTTTAGATATGAACTTCTTCCAAAAAAAACATGGAGGAGAACTTGTAAGTAGAATCATAAATGATATAAATAGAATTCAAAGTGCGGTATCAAACTACATAGCTGAATTCATAAGAGAAGTTTTAACTATCTTTGGACTTGTTGGTCTTGTAATTTATCATTCACCAGAACTTGCATTTTATGGATTAATTGTTCTTCCACTAGCAATTTACCCTTTATCAAAATTAGCAAAAAGAATGAAAAAACTTTCATTTAAATCACAAGAAACAAATGCAGATATTACAACATCATTAAGTGAATCATTTAACAATATTGAAATCATAAAAGCAAATTCAACTGAAAAAATTGAAAGTAATAAATTTTCAATTCATAATAAAAACTTCTTCAAATATAATATGAAAGCAGTTAAAACAAATGAGTTAACTTCTCCTTTAATGGAAATGATTGGCTCACTTGCTTTTGCAGCAGTTATTTTAGTAGGTGGTTCAAAAGTTATAAGTGGTGAGCTTACAACTGGTGTTTTTAGTTCTTTTATAGCAGCACTTTTTATGCTTTATTCTCCAATTAAAAGATTATCATCACTTTACAATAAAATGCAAGATGCCTTAGCAGCAAATCATAGAATAAATGAAATGCTAAATCAAAGTCCAACAATTCTTTCAGGAAATACACAATTTCCAGAAGAAATAAAATCAATTTCTTTTAAAGATGTATTTTTAAAATATGATGATTTTACAGCTCTTTCAAATATAAACCTTGAAGCAAAAAAAGGTGAAACAATTGCACTTGTTGGAGATAGTGGTGGTGGAAAATCTTCTCTTATAAATCTAATAATTAGATTTTACGATACCTCAAAAGGTGAAGTAAAACTTAATGATGAATTATTAAATGACCTTGATATAAAATCTTTAAGAGAAAATATTTCAATCGTAACACAAAGAGTTTATATCTTCAATGACACAATTTCTGCAAATATAGCTTATGGTTATGATATTGATGAGAAAAGAGTTATTGAAGTATTAAAACAAGCTCATGCTTATGATTTTATACAAAAAATGCCACAAGGTATAAATACAACACTAGATGAATTTGGTACAAATTTATCTGGAGGTCAAAGACAAAGAATTGCAATTGCAAGAGCTTTATATAAAAACCCTCAAATTCTTATACTTGATGAAGCAACATCAGCACTTGATAATGAAAGTGAATCAATAATTTCTCAAGTAATTGATGAAGTAAGTGTTGATAAAATTACTTTTATCATTGCACATAGATTAAGTACAATTAAAAATGCTACAAAAATTGCTGTATTTAAAGATGGTGAAATTGTTTGTATGGATACTGAAGATAATTTATTAAAAACTTGCGAAGAATATAAAAGATTATATAATTTAGCAAATATGTAAGCCTTTAAATAAGCCTATTTTGGGCTTATTTTTCATCTAATCAAACTTAAAACTTTCATTAAAACTTATATTTAACGATTTTTAGATAAAATATCTAAAATTTAAAAAAGGTACATACTTGTTTAGCTATAACACAATTAAAAAAGTTTTATTTAAATTCGAACCAGAAACAGCTCATAACATCGCTGAATGTGGATTAAGAATAGTTGGTAAATGTAAACTTATCAAAAATCCTATGAAGAAAAAGAACTTTATAAATAATTCAAAACTTTCACAAGAGATTTTTGGAGTTACATTTACAAACCCAGTTGGCTTAGCAGCAGGTTTTGATAAAAATGCAACTATGGTAAAAGCTATGCCTTCTTTAGGATTTGGATTTACTGAAATTGGTACGATGACTCCAAAGCCACAAGATGGAAACCCAAAGCCAAGAATGTTTAGATATCCAGAAGCAAAAAGTGTTCAAAATGCGATGGGATTTAACAATGAAGGTGCACATAAGGTACTTAAGAATTTAAAAGAAGTTTATCCAGCATCTATTCCAGTTGGTGTAAATATTGGGAAAAATAAATTAACGCCTGAAGAGTTTGCATTAAGCGATTATAAAATGCTTATTAAAAAATTCGAGGAAACAAGTGATTATTTAGTAATTAATATTTCTAGCCCAAATACTCCAAATTTAAGAGATTTACAAAATGAAAAGTTTATTACTGAATTATTTGAAATGGCAAAAGAGTATACAAAAAAACCAATTTTACTAAAAATTGCTCCAGATATGGAAGCTGCTCAAGCAATAGAACTTTGTAAAAGTGCTATAAATGCTGGTGCTGCTGGAATAATCGCTACAAACACTACGATTGACTATGATTTAGTTCCAGGCTGTAAAGACTTTGGAGGATTAAGTGGAGCTTGTTTAACGGATAAATCTTATGCAATATTTAAAGAAATTGCTAAAGAGTTATATGGAAAAACAGTATTAATCTCAGTTGGTGGAATAGCAACAGGAGAACAAGCATACGCAAGAATTAAAGCAGGAGCTTCTCTTGTTCAATCATACTCAGGTTTAATTTTTGAAGGGCCTTCAATGGTACGAAAAATAAATGAAGAATTATTAGAACTAATAGCTAAAGATGGATATGCAAATATTCAAGAAGCTATTGGGGCTGATTTAAAATAGGAAATATCAAAATGAATTTAATTAAATCAACAAAAACTAAAAAAACACTTTTATTTTTTCTTGTTTCATTATTCATTATAACAGGAGAATTAATGGCTAATAGCTTACCAAAATATTATACTAAGACATTAGAAAATGGCTTACAAATAGTTGCCATTCCAATGAAAAATGGCTCAAATGTAGTATCAACTGATATATATTATAAAGTTGGTAGTAGAGATGAAAAAATGGGAAAAAGTGGAATTGCACATATGCTTGAACACTTAAACTTTAAATCAACTAAGAATCTTAAATCAGGGGAATTTGATGAAATTGTAAAAGGATTTGGAGGAGTTAATAATGCTTCAACAGGTTTTGATTTTACTCATTATTACATCAAATCTGCATCTAAAAATATGGATAAATCATTAGATTTATTCGCAGATTTAATGGAAAACCTTACATTAAAAGATGAAGAGTTTCAGCCAGAGCGTGATGTAGTAGCAGAAGAGAGACGTTGGAGAACAGATAATAACCCTATGGGATATTTACAATTTAGATTATTTAACAATGCTTACATTTACCATCCATACCATTGGACACCAATTGGTTTTATGAGTGATATTAGAAATTGGAGTATTGATGATATTAGAGATTTTCATAGTACTTATTATCAACCAAAAAATGCAATTATTGTAGTTGCAGGTGATATAGATAAAGAAGAAGTATTTGCATCATCAAAGAAATATTTTAAAGATATTAAAAATAAAAAAGAAATACCATCAAAACTTCATACAGTTGAACCAAAACAAGATGGGGCTAAAAGAGTTTCTATTTTAAAAGACTCAGCAGTTGAAATGTTAGCTATTACTTATCATATTCCTAATTTTGAGCACAAAGATCAAGCTGCCCTTTCTGCACTTAGTGAATTTTTCTCTTCAGGGAAAAGCTCAATCTTACAAAAAAGATTAATAGATGAAAAAAGATTAGTAAACTCTGTTTATGCATATAACTTAGAGCTTAAAGATCCTGGTTTATTTATGTTTATGGCAGTAGCAAATGAAGGTGTTAAAGCTAAAGATATTGAAAAAGAAATCTTAAGCATAATTGATGAAGTTAAAAAAGGTGAAATATCTAAAAAAGATATTGAGAAAATAAAAATCAATACAAAAGCTGATTTTATATTCTCACTTGAAAGTTCATCATCAGTTTCATCACTTTATGGTTCATATTTTGTAAGAGGTAATATTAAACCTCTTTTAAATTATGAAGAAAAAATTGCAAAATTAACTAAAAAAGATTTAATTAAAATTGCAAATAAATACTTTACAAAAGATAATTCAACTACTGTTATTTTAAAGCCTAAAAAGAAAAAATAATAGAAAAAACAGAAATATAAAATTAGAACTAGAAGATTTAGTAGTAAAAAAAGGATAGATATGGAAATTATTACAGGTGCGATGACCGCACTAATTACCCCATTTAAAGATGGAAAAGTTGATTTAGAAAAATATGAGTCTTTAATCAAAAGACAGATTGCACAAGGTATTGATGCTGTTGTTCCAGTTGGAACTACTGGTGAGAGTGCTACACTTTCACATGCAGAGCATAAAGCATGTATTGAAGTTGCAGTTGCTACTTGTAAAAATACACATGTAAAAGTAATAGCAGGAGCGGGTTCAAATGCAACTCATGAAGCAGTAGAAATTGCAAAACATGCACAAGCTGTTGGAGCAGATGGATTATTATCTGTAACACCATATTATAATAAACCAATGCAAGAAGGTTTATATCAACACTACAAAGCAATTGCAAGTTCTGTAGAAATTCCATTTATGCTTTATAATGTACCAGGAAGAACTGGTGTTGACTTAACAGCTGATACAACTATTAGACTATTTGACGATATTCCTAATATTTATGCAACTAAAGAAGCAACAGGATCACTAGATAGAACAATAGAATTATTATCACAAAGAAGTGACTTAGTAATTGTTTCAGGGGATGATGCAATTGATTTTCCTATGTTAGTTAATGGTTGTAAAGGTATTATTTCTGTTACAGCTAATTTACTTCCAAATCTAAAATCTAGATTAGTACATGCAGTACAAGAAGGAAATTTAGAAGAAGCAAGACAAATAAATGAAGATTTATATGCTCTAAACTCAGTATTATTTTGTGAAAGTAACCCAATACCAATTAAAGCAGCAATGTATTTAGCTGGTTTACTTGATACTTTAGAATACAGACTTCCTTTAACTGCTCCAAGTGCAGAAACAATGAAACTACTTGAAACAACATTAAAACAATATGAGGTAATAAAATAATGAGCGAATCTATGAAAAATAAAACTTTAGTAATTTCTGGTGGTACAAAAGGTATCGGTAAAGAGTGTGTTTATAAATTTGCACAAAATGGTGTTAATGTAGCATTTACATATAATTCAAACCAACAATTTGCTGAAGACATTTGTAAAGATGTAGAAGAAAAATATGGTGTAAAATGTAAAGCATATCCTTTTAATATTTTAGAGCCAGAAAAATATAAAGAATTATTTTTAGAAATTGACAAAGATTTTGATAGAGTTGATTTCTTTATCTCAAATGCAATGATTTATGGACGTGCTGTTGTTGGTGGTTATGGTAAGTTTATGAAATTAAAACCAAGAGGTTTAAATAATATTTATACTGCTACGGTTAATGCATTTGTATGTGGTTCACAACAAGCTGCAAAAAGAATGGAAAAAGTAGGCGGTGGAGCAATTGTTTCTTTATCTTCAACTGGTAACTTAGTATATATTCCAAACTATTCAGGACATGGAACAAATAAAGCAGCAGTAGAAGCAATGGTAAGATATGCAGCTACAGAGTTAGGTGAAATGAATATTAGAGTAAATGCAGTATCTGGTGGTCCAATTGACACTGATGCACTAAAAGCCTTTACAAACTATGAAGAAGTTAAACAAAAAACAATTGATTTATCAGCTTTAAAAAGAATTGGTCAACCAAAAGATTTAGCGCAATCGTGTTACTTCTTATGTACAGAAGAAGCTTCTTGGATTACATCTCAAACTTTAGTTGTTGATGGTGGAACAACTTTCAGATAATGAAAGAAAAAGCTCTTAACCTTCCAAATGCTCTAGCTTTATTTAGAATAGCATTAGCTCCGCTAATGCTATGGTTTTTTATAGATAGAGATAATACTATTTTCGCTTCATGGCATCCTTCTTGGTTTGATTACTTCACTGGTTTAATATTTGTTATTGCATCTGTTACTGATTTTTTTGATGGCTATATTGCAAGGTCTTGGAATCAAATGACAAAGCTAGGTGGTATTTTAGATCCACTTGCTGATAAAATGCTAGTTCTTGCTGGTTTCTTAGGACTTATGGTGATTGATAGAGCAAGTGCATGGGCAGTATTTTTAATACTCTCACGTGAGTTTTTTATCACTGGACTTAGAGTAGTAGCTGTAAGTGAAGGCAAAAATGTAGCTTCAACAATGGCTGGAAAAATAAAAACCGTAATTCAGATGATTGCAATAGGTTTTTTAATTATGAATTGGCCATTTGCAACAGAACTTTTATGGTTAGCTGTTGTTTTAACAATGTATTCAGGATATGAATATATTAGAGATTATTTTAAAATATAGAGGTTTTTCTTGGGTACTATAACATTTTTACTAGTTCTTTCATTTTTAGTTTTCTTTCATGAATTAGGACATTTTTTAGCAGCACGTTACTTTGGAGTAAAAGTTCATGTCTTCTCAATTGGTTTTGGAAAGCAACTTTTTGCAAAAGAATGGAAAGGTACTGTTTGGCAGTTTTCATTAATTCCACTAGGTGGATATGTAAAAATGAAAGGTCAAGATGATTCAAATCCAGCTTTAAAAGAAGAAGGAGATGATTCATACAATACAAAATCACCGCTTCAAAGAATTGCTATACTTTTTGCAGGACCTTTTGCAAACTTTCTTTTAGCTGCAATTTTATACTTTTCTATTGCAATAATTGGTGCTTCTGCTTTAGCTCCATCAATTGGAACAGTTCAAGAAAATTCTCCAGCTTTTAAAGCAGGGATTTTAAAAAATGATGAAATTATCAGAATTAATAATACTGAAATTACAACATGGAATGAAATAGGTGAAATAATTGTAAATACGCAAGGTGCCTTAAAATTTTACATAAAAAGAGATGGAAAACTAATTGCAAAAACAATTAGTCCTCATATTTCAGATGCGCAAAATATGTTCAAAGAAGATATCAAAAAAAGAATGATAGGTATTTCACCTTCTGGAAAAATAGTTCAACTTGATTTATCATTTGGGGAATCACTAGTTTTTGCATATGAAAAAACTATATTTGCCTCAACTATGATTTTTCAAGGTGTTCAAAAATTAATTCAAGGAATTATTCCAAGTAGTGAAGTTGGTGGAGTTATTACAATTGGAAAAGTAATCTCTGATGCAAGTGAGTCAAGTATTATTGCATTACTTACAATTACAGCATTAATTTCTGTAAATCTTGGTGTATTAAACCTTCTTCCAATTCCAGCACTTGATGGTGGACATATTATGTTTAACTTATATGAATTACTAACAAAAAGAAAACCAAGTGATAAAGTATTTATGATACTTACAATTACAGGATGGGTGATACTAGGTAGTTTAATGCTACTTGGGATTTATAATGATATAAATAGGATTTTTTTAAATGACTAAAATTACTGCAACACAAAATTTAGACGATATTATTACAAGAGTAGAAGGTGCTAGACTTAAAATATCTGAGCATCATATTGTAAAAATTATTGGTATTAGTAAATATTCAGAAACAAAAGATGTTGAAACTTTATATAATGTAGGTCAAAGAGCCTTTGGTGAAAATAAAGTTCAAGATTTAAAAAGTAAAAGCGAAGCTTTAGAAGAACTACCAATTGAATGGCACTTTGTAGGAACATTACAAAAAAATAAAATCAATAATTTAATTGATTTAAGACCTACTTTAGTTCAATCAATAGATTCAATAGAGTTAGCACAAGAACTAAATAAAAAGCTTGAAGCTAAAAATAAAAAAATGAGTATTCTTTTACAAATTAACTCTGCACGTGAAGATACAAAATCAGGTGTAATGCCAGAAGATGCAATTGAAGTTTATAAACAAATACTTGCTACTTGTCCAAATTTAAGACTAAAAGGTGTTATGAGTATTGGTGCACACGTAGAAGATGAAAAAATTATAAAAGAATCTTTTAAAACTACTAAGAAGATATATGATGAATTAAGCCCTTTAGGAG
This sequence comes from Arcobacter peruensis, assembly GCF_003711085.1. Lineage (NCBI taxonomy): Bacteria > Pseudomonadati > Campylobacterota > Epsilonproteobacteria > Campylobacterales > Arcobacteraceae > Arcobacter > Arcobacter peruensis. Next base: position 145,149 of record NZ_CP032363.1, on the reverse strand, counting down.
CAGTTTATTGTTCAATGGGTATGAGTTCAGATTATGAGCTTGCAATTGCATGTGGCTCAAATATGATTAGAGTAGGATCTACTTTATTTAAAGACTAATTATTTAACAGATATATTTATATCTGTTAATATCCAAGTTCCTCATTTACTATAATCAAAACAATTCTATCTTTTTCATCAGCTTTTATATATGTAAATTTATTAGCAATATTATCTAAGTTATGTCTTGGTACTTTTCCCATTTCAATAGCTTTTGAATTCATTCTATCAATATTTTTAATAGCACTAACTTCCATTAATCTTTTAAAACCATCTTCTACATTATCAACTATTTTGTTTATTCCAATTACTACTAAAACTTTTTTAGGACCAAATATTAAGGCTGCCACTCTATTTCCGCTTCCATCAGCATTTACAAGTTTACCATCACGTGTTAAAGCATTTGTTCCTGTTACATAAATATCAGTTAGTATCCCAGCTCTTCTTCTATGAATATTCTCATCCATAGTAATACCTTTTTGATATTGATTAAATAGTGTGATATCATCTTTTTTAACTAAAAAATCCAATAATCCAATTTCATCAACTGTAGTTGAACCACCTAATCCTACACTCATACCCTCTTTTATAAAAGTTTTACTCAAAGAAAGAGCTTCTTCTTTATTCTCAACAAAATGTGCATCGTAGCCACAATCTTTTAATACTGCTAACAATTCTTTCATTTATACGTCCTTATTTATAAAAAGTAAATTACTTTGATTCTTCTCTAATATTACTAACTGTTTTCCCACCTATTGCATAATTATCAGTATTTATTTCTTCAATTATAACAACAGCACTAGAAGCTCCACGACCATTAAAAATAGAAGCAAACAGTTCTGTAATGCCTTTACTTAAAGCTTCTTTTTGCTCTTTACTAGCACCTCCATCTTCATGTGTCATTTTTACATTTATCAATGGCATCTTAATTCTCCTATTATGATTTATTTAAGATAGTATATTATTTATGTACTTTGAGTTTAATAGACATTTACTTTATGGTAAAGATAGAACTGCACTATTACATAAATCGTCACTTTCAAAAGAAGTGATATCATCTTTTTTTAAATTAGGAACAGGAAATAATCGGACAGTTAATGGCTTGTTTAATCTAAATGCCATTGTCCCCGTATCCCTCATTATTTGCTCAATTTTTTTATTAGGAGTATTTCCTTCAATTGGGACAGTATCTAAACCAATTCCACAAATTGCACTATTTGTTAAAAGTGTTCTTATGTCAAAATCTTTATCAATAGTTCCTTGTGCTAAACCTTTATCTTCAACAACTGCTAACATAAGACCTGAAAAACCAACTAGAGGTAATTCTTTAACACTTTTAAATATTTTTGTTAATAATGAAGATATTTCAATAGTACCACTTCTTCCAAAGCAATCTAATCCCATTTGTTTATACACTTCTACCATTGATGAGCAATTTTTAGAAGGAGCTGCTGAGGAATCAATTCCTTTAAAGATAAAAGAGGATTGATTTCCGATTTTTTCTTCAAACTTATCTAATATATCTTTAATATTACTACAATGATAAGAAAGAGCTTCTTTTAATATTTTAAAATATGAAGCCATTGCAACATTATGTGATAACTTAGGATTTTTATCATTAAATTCTTTTAAGACTTCAACTAATAAATCAGGAGTTTCTAAACCTAATACATATGCATTTTCTAGCTGGCTTTCATGATAAGAAGCAGGAAAATAAGGGATAAAAGGTTTACAGTTAAAATTAACTGTAAAGTTAAAGTTCCCCTCTCCTCTTGGTGTGATTTCTGATATTTTTTTTACTGCTTTTACAGATTGAGTTATAAGTTCATTATCTAGCACTTCATTTTCATCTAAAGATACATTTACACAAGCATTTGCTAAATCACCAAAAGCTAATATTAATTCAGGAAGTAAAGATATTTCTTGATTTGTTTTAGCTTCACCAATTGCAAATCTAATACGTAAACTTGTAGTACTTTTATCTAAGATATTTGAAATAAATTCTAAATCTTTTTTAGCACTTTTTATAGATGATGTATCTAAATACTCTCCAAAAGCATTAGTTACAATTCTTATTGATTGTACTTCGTAGTCTTCTTTTATGAATTTTTCACTTAAATCTTCACAAAAATCACAAGCTTTAAGAAGTTCATCTTCCCATGAGTTTTTATTTTTGTTTAGACTTAAAAAAGTAGTTATAGTTCTAATTTTACATAATTGTTTATTTTTGAAAGTCATGAAAAGTCCTTTTTATTTATTAGTTCTACTATAACTAAAAAAATACCTAAGGACAATCCATATATTGCTAGTTAAGTGCGTTTTTGAACTTTGTTACTTCATCTTCAATAGATGATTGTCTCATAAAATGCTCGCCAATTAAAAATGCATCAGCACCAATTTTTGATAATCTTTGAATTGTTTCAACATTAGAAAGACCAGATTCAGCAACAATAATTTTCCCATTTGGAATCATTGGAATTAATTGGTCACACATAGTCATATCCATTTGCATAGTATCAAGGTTTCTATGATTAATACCAATAATACTAGCTCCACATTTAATAGCTTTTGTTAAGTCTTCTTTATCATGAATTTCAACTAATACTTCAAGTCCAAGATGAAGTGCATATTCATATAATTCTTTTAACTCTTTTGTAGCTAAAGATTTTGCAATAAGTAAAATAAAATCAGCTCCATAAACTAAAGCTTCAACAATTTGATATTTATCAACAATAAAATCTTTTCTTAAAAGAGGAGTTGGTACATATCTTCTTATTTGAGTTAAATATTCTAAATTACCATGAAAATAATGTGGTTCAGTTAAAACTGAAATTGCATTTGCCCCACTATTGCTATATGCTTGTGCAATTTCCATAGGATTAAAATCTTCTTTTATAATACCTTTTGAAGGACTAGCTTTTTTAACTTCAGCAATTATTCTAATAGGTTCTTCTGAAGTCGATGTTAAAAAAGGTTTTACATCTCTTGGTGCAAAAGGATTTGAAGCTAATGTTCTTCCTAATAAATCTAAACTTATCTCTTTTTTTCTAATCTCTAAATCTTGTTTTGTTCTTTCTACAATTTCATCTAATATCACTTAGTACACTCCTTAATTTTTTCCCAATGTAAAGTTATTTCGTCATCTTCAAATTTAGCATTTTCAATAACATTTTTCATATTTTTATATGCATTTTCACAATCTTTAATTTTATATTCACCCCATGCAAGGGTATCAATATAAGCTAGATTATTTGGATCTTTACTTAATGCTTTTTTAACTAAAATCAATCCTCTACTTATATCTAAATCATAATCAATTAAGATATATGCTAAATAGTTTTCATAAACAGGATTTGAAATCTTCTCTAATACTTTATCAAATTTAGAAATCACGGAATTTAAAACATCTTTTTTATTTTCTGCCATCTCAAATTCTAAAATAGCTTTTTGTCCTAAAAATTCTAAATTATTAGTTTTTTTATATAATAAGTCTAATAATCTATTTGCTTTTTCTATTTCATTAGCATCTCTATATAAAGATAATAATGCTGGATTTTCTTTATCATTTTCTTCTAAAAATTTTATCGCTTTTTTACTATCTTTTTGAAGTAAATATCTTGATAATAAATTTTGTGTATTAGATAATGATGGTTCTTTATTTTCTTTTTTGTAATATGAATACATTTTTTCTAATAAAGGTATTATTTTCTCATTCTCTTTATCTTTTTCATAAAAAGATAATAATTGTAAAGATAAAGAAAAAGGATATGAATTTGAAGTTATATACTTTTCCATAGTATTTTTTGATTTTTCTTTTTGATTTGTAAAGTAATATTGTATATTTGTAATAGTTTGTAAAGTATGCACTGACTTATCAATTTTATAAGCTTTTTTAAACTCTTCTTCAGATTTTTCATACTCTTTTAAATCTAGATATATACTAGCTAAAAAAGTATGATTGCTTTTATGATAAAACTTTTTAGTAAGCTTTTTTGCATATTTTATACACTGTTCTTTCTCATTAAGTTTTAATAATGATAATGTATATAATTTTAAAATCATTTCTTCTTGTTTTATATCTTCAACTAAGTTTAAAGAAGCATATTCTTTTACATTTTTATAATCTTTAAGTACAAACGATAAATTTAAATATTTAACTAAATACTCATAATTATTTGTATTTTTAAAAAGTTTTGAATATATTTCTCGTGCAGAGATATAATCTTTTTGATTTTCATATTCTAAAGCATACATTATATATGGGTCTTCTAAATTAAAAGACTTAGTTTTATTTTGTATAACTGTTTTTTTTATTTCACTGTTTTTTATAATTTCAGTATTTGCAGTATTAACACATCCACTAATACATAATAAAAAAGTAGTAAAAATTAAATAGTTCTTATAGCTGGGCACTCTTCATAAACCTCTTGTGTATTTTCTTTAAAATAATCCCAAAATGGGAAAGTACGACATTGTATTGGTCTAGCTTCATATATTGAACATTGTCTTTTTTCTAAATCAAAAAAAGTACATGCATAATTATCTTCTGCTAATTTTACCTCTTTTATACTGTATTTATAACCTTTTTTTTCTAAATACTTACTTCGTAACTCTTCAAGTGATATATTAAGATGAGTTGCCAAGGTATTTATCTCTTGTGCATTAATCCAAATATATCCACTCTCTCCAATACAGCAATTACCAGCACAAGTGTCGCAAGCACTTGGCTCAAAAGCATAAGGAAAGCCATCTTTTTTAATTAAATTGTTCACTATCTACCTTTATACTATGTGTTGAGGACTTATCATAAATATCTTTCACCTCTTGTGTAAATTCACTATCTTTAAATACAAAAAGTGGACTTAATATTTTTGTTAAAGATTTTGAATTCTTTCTTGCATAAACTAAAATCAATGTTGCATCTTTAGATTGCTTTGGATGAACAAATTGTAAAGCCTCTAAATTTAGTTTATATTTGTTTAAAAAAATGATTATCTCATTAATTTGTTTCACATCGTAACAGAAAAAAAGCTTTCCAGAATCCTTTAAAATAGAAGAACTTTTTTGTATAAAACTTTCCAAAGGCATTGAATCATTATACCTTGCAATTTTAATATTTTCATTTTCACTCTTAATTACATTACAGTGGTAAAAAGGTGGATTTGAAATACACATGTCAAACTTTTTATCAAATCGTATGTCCAAAAAAGAACCTTCATATAGTTTACTTTTTTGTTTATTTGTTTGTACATTTTTTAATGAAAGGAATTGGAATGTTTTTTGAACTTCACATTGATTCAAATTTAAACTTTGGTATTCTCTAGAAACAAGTAATCCTAGTATCCCACTACCACTACCTATATCTAATACTTCACCTTTAACATTTTTAAATTTTTTCATATTATTAACGACAAAATTATATAAAAAATGTGTATCACTATTATAACAATAACCATTCATTGGTTGATATAAAACCAAACTTATTCCTTTTTACATTTTAGGTATTATATCTAAGATTAACCAACATATGATTTAAATAAATTTCAATCATTTTCTTTATAATTAATAGCAATATTTCACTTAAGCTTAATCTTAGTTTCGTAGCAATCAAAAATATACACATAGCACTAGTGTAGCAAAATGTAACAAGAGCTAAATTAGCTTTCTAAAATGAAAGTTTTACTAATCCTTTAGATGTATTATAGGTTATTATTCAATCATAATAATTGAGTTTATTCAAATATTGATTAATAAAAATTTTAAGGGGAAATTATGTCTAATATGGAAGCTCCTGCAAACACACCTGTTTGGGTTAATGAAGCTAGATGTAAAGCATGTGATAAATGTGTATCTGTTTGTCCAGCCGGTGTACTAGTTATGAGACAAGAAGTTCATTCAACATTAGGTTCAATAATAAAAGTAGCAAATCCTGATTCATGTATTGGTTGTACAGACTGTGAATTAGCATGTCCAGATTTTGCAATTTATGTTGCAGATAAAAAAGAATTTAAATTTGCTAAACTATCAGAAGAAGCAAAAACAAGAAAAGAAGCAATTGTTAAAAATAATTATAGAGAATTAGAGGCTTAAGGAGAATTAATGGCAAGAGAATTAATATCAACAGGTAATGAATTAGCAGCAAAGGCTGCGTTAGATTCTGACGTTCAATTTTTTGCGGGATATCCTATTACTCCTTCAAGTGAAGTAATGCATATATTATCAACTGCATTACCAGCTAGAGGGGATGCATGTATCCAAATGGAAGATGAAATTTCAGGAATTTGTGCGGCATTAGGTGCAGCAATGTCTGGAAAAAGATCGTTAACAGCAACAAGTGGACCAGGTATTTCTTTAAAAGCAGAAAACTTAGGTGTAGGGTATATTTCAGAAGTACCTTTAGTTGTTATCAATGTAATGAGAGGTGGTCCATCAACTGGTTTACCAACAAGAGTTGCACAAGGTGATTTATTACAAGCTAAAAACCCTACTCATGGTGATGTTAAATCAATCACTTTAGTACCAGGTAACTTAAATGAGTGTTATACAGAAGTTGCACGTGCATTTAACTTAGCAGATAGATTTATGCAACCAGTATTCGTTTTATTAGATGAAACAATTGGTCACATGAGTGGAAAAGCAAGTATTCCTGATTTAGAAACAATTCAAGAAGAAAAGATACCAAGAAAGAAATTTACTGGTGATAAAAAAGATTATAAACCTTATGGTGTTGAAGCTGATGAACCAGCTGTATTAAATCCAATGTTTGAAGGTTATAGATACCACTTTACTGGATTACATCATGGACCAACTGGACATCCTACTGAAGATGCTGAAGTTTGTGATGCTTTAATGAAAAGATTATTCAATAAAGTTGATGCACATATGGATGAATTAGAATCTAATGAAGAATATATGTTAGATGATGCAGACATTATGATTATTGCATATGGTTCTGTTTCATTAGGTGTAACAGAAGCAATTAACAGAATGAGAGCTGAAGGTATCAAAGTTGGTATGTTCAGACCTAAAACAATCTGGCCAAGTCCAGAAAAAAGAATCAAAGAATTATGTGACAAATTTGACAAAGTATTAGTTGCTGAGTTAAATATGGGACAATTTGCTGATGAAGTACAAAGAGCAAGTGGTAGATCTGATTTTGATACATTATTCAAAGTTAACGGAAGACCACTATCTCCACTAGAAATTATTGAAAAAGTGAAGGGAATGTAATATGGCTTTTAATTATGACGAATATTTAAGAACTGATAAGATGCCAACACTATGGTGTTGGGGATGTGGTGATGGAGTTATTTTAAAATCTATCATTAGAGCTATTGAAAAAACTGGTTGGAACATGGATGATGTTTGTGTTGTTTCTGGTATTGGATGTTCAGGAAGAACTTCTTCATACATCAACTGTAACACTGTTCACACAACTCACGGTAGAACACTAGCTTATGCTACTGGAATTAAATTAGCTAATCCAGAAAAGAAAGTTATTGTTGTTGGTGGTGATGGTGATGGTCTTGCAATTGGTGGAAACCATACTATCCATGCATCAAGAAGAAATATTGATTTAAATTATATTATTATCAATAACTTCATTTATGGATTAACTAACTCACAAACTTCTCCAACAACTCCTCAAGGAATGTGGACAGTTACTATGAGTAAAGGTAATATTGACCCTACTTTTGATGCTTGTAAATTAGTTGAAGCAGCAGGAGCATCTTTTGTTGCTAGAGAAACTATGTTAGATCCTAAAAAACTAGAAAGAATTTTAGTTAAAGGTTTCCAACATACAGGATTCTCATTTATTGAAGTATTCTCTAACTGTCACGTTAACTTAGGAAGAAAAAATAAAATGGCTACTGCTATGGCTAACTTAGATTGGATTAAATCTATTTCAGTTGGAAAAGCTAAGTTTGAGAAATTAGAACCAGAAGAGCAAGTTGGAAAATTCCCATTAGGAATTTTAAAACATGATGAAACTGCTGATGAATATTGTGAGTCTTACGAAAAAGTAAAAGAGGCTAACAAAACAAATACTATGATTCAATTCTAAGGAGAACATTATGGCTAAAACATTAATGAGATTTACAGGTGTTGGTGGACAAGGTGTACTTCTAGCAGGTTCTATTTTTGCAGCTGCAAAAATTAACGATGGTGGTTATGGTTTAAAAACTGCAACATATACATCTCAAGTAAGAGGTGGTCCAACAGTTGTTGATATTACTTTACAAGATGATGAAATTTTATACCCTTATGCAAATGATGGTGAAATTGACTTTATGTTATCTGTTGCTCAAATATCTTATGACCAATTTAAAAATGGTGTAAGAGATGGAGCAACTATTGTTGTTGAGCCAAATTTAGTTACACCAACAGAAGAAGATAAAAAAAGATGGAATATAGTTGAAATTCCAATTATTACTATTGCAAAAGAAGAGATTGGTAATGTAATTACTCAATCTGTTTTAGCACTTGCAATGGCTAACTACTTTACAGGTGAAACAGTTGATAACGAAACGTTAAGAAAAACTATGCTTTCAAAAGTACCTGCAAAAGTACATGATATTAATAATAAAGCCTTTGATTTAGGTCTTAAATACGCAGCTGAAGCTTCTAAAGCTTCATAAAAAAAGGAAGTAGTCAAAAGACTACCTCCTTTAAATCTTATCTTCTAATTACAATATTGTTTGTAGTTTTCTATTTTTTCTTCTAATCGTACCGATAAATATATATTCGAGTTTTTTAAACAAGAAAGAATAAAACTAGCTTCTTTTAAATAAGCTTTCTTTTTATCATTATCCCAATGTTTTGGAGGAGTTGATAGGTTTGTAATTCTGTCTGCTAGTTTTACCATTTGAACTTCATAAGGTTGTTCTAAAAGCATTTCAATACTTTTTTTCATCTGTTCTTGCTTTGATTGCAAACTTTTATCTTTACTAAGTGCTTCAACACCATTTGCAATTGCTTCACTAAAGTCAACATATAAATCATCATAAGTAATTTTTGTATCTTCTATAGTATCATGTAATAAAGCACACGAAATTGCTAAATTAGCTTTATCTTCATCCATTTTTGATTTTTCACAAGCATGTATTACTTCCATTGTTACTGATACTACATGTGCAAGATAAGGTAGGTTTTTGGGAGTTTTTTGTTCAGCATGAGCATGTGCTGCATATTCTAAAGCTTTAATATATACATCTTGTGAAAACATTATTAATCTTCCTTTTGCTTTTGTATTTTTTCTTTAATTGATGCAATTGTTTTTGAGTTTTTAGAAAAGCTTATTAATTTTTCTACATTTGTAATTTTATCCTTACAAATATTTTTTAATGACTTTTCAAATACTTGAGTAGTTGCTAGTGCATCATCATAAGCTCTATGATGATTTTCAAGCTCGATATCTAATTCTTCTTTCAAAAAACCTAGACCATATCTAGGAGAATCAATAGTTCTTTTTGCTAAATCAATACTACAAAGTTTTCTATTTTGAAGTTTTCCTAAATCATATTTTTCTAGTGAGTCTGAAATATAATTATAATCAAATTTAATATCATGTGCAACAAAAACATCATCTTCTAAAAAAAGCTTAAACTCTTTAAGTACTGCTTCTAAAACTGGAGCATCTTCTAGCATTAAAGGTGTTATATTTGTCACTTCTTGGATATAAGAAGGAATATCTTTTGCATAAACTAAGGATTGAAAATTATCAATTATTTCACCATTTTTGTATTTTACAGCACCAATTTCAATTATTTGGCTACCTTTTTTTATAGATGAACCATTTGTTTCAATATCTACAATACAAAAACATTGTTCATTAATAGAAGTCTTATTAGTTTTTAAATAAATTTTATTTTTATCAAATTCTAAAGGCAAGCCATTTGATAATAAAAGTTCAAATTCTAATTCAGGAGTATCAAAAAAAGTATCACTTGCTTTTTCTAAAAGAGTTAGAAACTCTTCATATTCAATAGACTCTTTTAGTAATCTTTCAATAATATTGGATATTTTAAAAGTAGGTTTTACAATTATTCTTTTTTTAGATTTCATTTACTGCTTTTATAAAATTTATCATTTTTTGCTTATCTTTTTTTCCCTTTGAAGCCTCAACACCAGAGCTTACATCAACCCCATAAAAACCATAACCTTTTAATTCATTTAAGTTATTTTCGTTAAGACCACCAGCTAAAATCATTTTAGAACAATCAATATCTTTAAACCATTCTAAAGCAAGTCTTTTCCCTTCACCACCAAAACCATCAACAAAAGCATCAACTAATACATACTCATCTTTTGTATTTAAGATATCTTCTTTAGATTTTGCTCTTAATACTTTTATATATCTAGTGTCTAAAGTATTAAAATCAGTGTACGCATCATCATCAATGACTTGTGCTGATTGCATCTTTGCATTTATACACACTTGATTTATAAAAATATTTGGTTCATTTACAAATAATCCTATTGTTTGTACAAAAGGAGGAAGTTTTTCAACAATTGCTCTTGCTTGAAATGGTTCAATATATCTAGGAGATTTATCATAAAAAACAAAACCTAAAGCATCAGCACCTGCATTTATAGCATTAAGTGCATCTTCAAGATTTGTTATTCCACAAATTTTAACTTTCATAATTAAACCTGTAAACTCTTAATAGCTTTTGAATAATCATCATTACCGAATACATAAGAACCAGCTACAACTACATCAACTCCTGCTTCTTTTAATTCATGGATATTTTTATCATTTACTCCACCGTCAACTTCAATTAAACAGTTCGGGTTTCTTTTTTTAATTAATTCTTTAAGTTTTTTTGCTTTTTCAACAACACTAGTAATAAATTTTTGTCCACCAAAACCTGGGTTTACTGACATTAATAAAACCATATCTAAATCTTCTAAAAGGTATTCAATTGACTCGGGTGTAGAATGAGGATTTAAAACTATTGCAGGTTTAATTCCTAAAGATCTGATTTTTTGAATAAGTCTATGAGGATGTTTTTCACTTTCAATATGAAATGAAATATATTTAGGTTTCAAAGGTGCAAAAAGCTCAACAAAGAATGTATTATTTTCAACCATTAAATGTACATCTAAGGGTTTTGTAGAAGCTTTTACTACAGGATTTACAACTACTGGACCTAAAGTCATATTTGGAACAAAATGACCATCCATTACATCAACATGAACTAAATCGCAACCGCCGTCACAAATAGCTTTAATTTCTTCATTTAATTTTCCAAAGTCTGCTGATAGTATAGAAGGAGCAACTTGCATTTTATAACCTTTATTTATTAATTTTAGGCGATTATACCATGAAATATCTTTTATACAAAGTATATTAAAACAAAAATTGTATAAAATAAGCTTTTAATTTTAAGGGTAGTACTAATGAAATATATTTTGATTTTTTTATTTAATTTGATCTTATTAAATGCGGCTGATGACTTTACTAATATTTACACAAAAGCACAAAGTTATGAAAAAGAAGGTAATTATAAAGAAGCTATGCTTTTATATAAAAAAGCTGCTGATGCTAAAATATCAAAAGAAGATAAATATATTATCGATTTGTCTAATAATGAAGAACATAAAGTTCAGACTTTTACAAAAATGAAAAGTGATTTTTATAAAAACTACATCGACAAAACAAATGATAAAGAAACAAACTCAAATTTAAAACAAATGATAACAGGTGATTTTGGGCTATATCCTTATAAGAAAAACTATTTACTTCCTACTACTTATGATTTAAATAAAACTTCAGATAGAGATGCTTTTGAAACTAGCTTCCAAATTAGTATAGAAAAACCAATTTTATATGACTTTTTTAATTTGAGCGAATCAATATCAGCAGCATATACTCAAAAATCATTTTGGCAAACAAGTTCTAATTCTTCTCCTTTTAGAGAGTCAAATTATAAACCAGAAGTATTTGTTCAGTTTCCCTATGAAAAAAGTAGCACATTAAAAGGTTTAAAAATTGCATTAATGCATGAATCAAATGGAAGAAATGATGAAGACTCAAGGTCATGGAATAGAATATACTTAGAGAGCTATTTACAACTATCTGAACTTTTTGTAATTCCTAGAATTTGGTATAGAATTCCTGAAAAAAGTGAAGATGACGATAATCCAGATATTGATAAGTATTATGGATATGGAGATTTAAATTTACTTTATGCATATAAAAAACATAATTTTGAGTTAATGCTGAGAAATAACATGAGATTAAATTCTCAAAATAAGGGAGCTGCAGAGTTAAACTGGACTTTTCCTCTACCTGAATTTTTATCAACACCAAATTCATATGGGTTTTTACAAATATTTTCAGGATATGGAAATAGTTTAATTGACTATGATAGAGAAAGTCATAAGATAGGTTTAGGAATAGCTTTTTCTAGATAAAGCTATTTCTTTTTTAAGTTTTTAACATAGTAATATATAGCATCAATTTCTTCATCAACTAGAAAATATGTTGGCATAATATTTGCTTTATATACTAACTTTTCACAAACTTCTTCCTTTGAAAATTTTTTCTTTGGATTCTTTTTGGCATTAACTTTTTTATAAAACATATCATATTCTACATCCTTAATACTAGGAACTGTTAAAACACAATCATATTTTTTCTTATCATAAACATGTTTAAAAGATACAATTTCTTTTCCTTTTGCATTATCACCATGACAAGTATTACAACCTATTCCTCTTGGATTATTATAAAGCATTTCTCCATACTCAAATTTAGTAATAAAAGAATTATTAACTTTTATCAACTTTGTTTCATCTGCAATTAAATTTAAATAGCAAAGAGAAATTAAAAATATTAAGCTCTTCATTTTATACTTATATTCTCCTATTTTTCATAAACCAATAAAAAGAAAACATTAAACCAGGTGTTTTAGCTTTACTTTCATCAAAAATAAATTCATCAATTTCTTCAATTGGTAAAAACATTAAATCAATTTGTTCATCATTTATACCACCACCATCATGAACTTTCATAGATTCATTAATCTTTGCATAAAAAAGATTTTGACAAGATCCACTAACACCTACATTTGTATAAAATGAAGTCACTTTCTCAATAGCTTCTAAAGGAACATCATATCCACACTCTTCATCAATTTCTTCTTTTGCTATTTGTTCTAGTGAAACATCTTTATCTATTATTCCAGCACAAAGTTCATAAGTACATAAATGACTTTCATCATTTAAATATACAGGAGCTCTAAACTGTTTTACAAGTAAAAAAGCATCTTTTTCTTCATGATAAAGTAAAACGGCAACAGAATCAAAACTTTTAACTGCTTCCCATGCTTTTTGTTTTCCATTTAGACTATATGTAATCTTAACAGGATGTACAAACCTTGTATCTTTTAAATTATTTGTTTTAAAATCTTTTATAATATTTTTCATATCTTATTTTTACTTTCTAAATCACATTTTGAACCATTAATAATTGATGAAAAATCTACATAAAAAGTTGAACCAACTTTAAGTTCTGATTTTAAATCTAATTTTAAATCATATTCATCACTTATTCTTTTTACAATATCTAGGCCTATTCCAAAACCACCTTCAATATTTGTACCTCTTTTATATCTTTTAAATATTTCTTTTTGTTCTACTTCACTAATTCCAATGCCAAAATCTTCTACACTTAGAGTATTGTTTTTAATGCATACATTAACAATTGAATTATTATGGCTATATTTTATAGCATTTGATATTAAATTATTCACAATTTTTTGAGTTTTTGTTTTATCCATTAAAATAATACAATCATCTAAATCATCATTTATTACTATTTTTTTAGTAATTGAAATATCATTAAAATATTCTACACTATCTTTAACTAGAACTTTTAAATTAAACTCTTCAAAAACATCTTCATTTATTTCATTAAAAGCTGAAAAATGAATATCATTATAAATCTGAGATATTTGCTTTGAGCTACTTAAAATATACCTCATCATTTTTTCAGAATTTTTACCTTTTTTAAGCATTGATGTTGATGTCATTAATACAGTAACAGGTGTATTTAATTCATGCGCTGAATCTTTAATAAACTTATCCATATGTTCAATTTTTTCTCTTACTGGTTTTAATAAAATCTTTGCAAGTAAAAACCCAATTAAACCAATAAAAATACCACTTAAAATTAATTTTACAACAACATAAATTTTTAAACTATTTCGATTATCAATTCCAATACAAGTTTCAATAGCAATATATTTAATAGGAATTGTTTCTTCATTTAATTTTGTTATGTAAAATTCAAAAGCAGAACTTTCATACATGTTTCTTGAAAAATCAACAGCGTCAGGGTCTTTTAAGTATGAGAATATTACTTTTTGGTCTTTATCATATAAAGCGTAATTTATATCTTTATTTTCTAATTTTTTAGGTACATACTCTTTATGTTTCATATAAGAGTTTAAGATATCTGCTTCAATTTGCATAGAAGCACTACTCATTTCCATACTACATGAATCTGAAACTGATTTTAACTCATCATTATAATATATATAAAGTAATACAGATAGAAGTAAAACCGTAGAACCTACATAAATAGATAGAAAACTAACTAGAGCTTTTTTTTCATTCTTATTCAAATTTATATCCTATTCCTCTAATTGTAGTAATCTTCTCTTTTCCAATAATTTCTCTTAAGTTTTTGATATATACTCTTATAGTTGCATCTGTTGGCATCTCTTCATAAGCCCAAATATTTTGCAATAACTCATCACTTGAGATTACTCTTTTTTTATGAGTACAAAAGTATTTTAAAATATCTCTTTCTTTTTGAGCAATACTTACACTCTTATCTTCTAAAGTAATTCTACAAGAATCAGGGTCAAAAGAGATTGTTGGAGTTATTACAATATTGTCATTTTGTTCAATTGAGAACTGTCTACATAATCTTAAAATTCTTTGATCTAATTCTTCTAAATCAAAAGGCTTTTTTATATAATCATCAACACCATTTTCAAAAGAGTCTTTTAAATGTTTTGTATCTTGATAAGCTGTTAAAATTATTACAGGTATTTTAATTTTATACTCTTCTCTAATTGTTTTAAGAACTTCAAGTCCAGACATAATAGGAGTATTAATATCTAAAAGTGCAAAATCGAACTTTTCATCAATTAAATATTCTAAAGCATCTTGTCCATTTAGACATAAAGTTACGTCATAACCTTTATCAATTAAATGGTCATTAAGTAAATCACTTAATAAATTGTCATCTTCTAATAATAAAACTCTCATAATCATTCCTAATTTTTAATGATATGATTATATAGTAATTTTGTTTATGAAGTGTGTATAGAATAAATATACTTCAAGTTAATGAAGTATATTTAAAAAAGTATTATCTAAAGTTATCAAATACTAATGGAGCTTTTAGTTCTAGTGATTTTAAATGCTTCATTACATTTTGTAAATCATCAATATTTTTACCACTAACTCTAATCTCATCACCTTGATTTACAGCTGTTACTTTTAATTTTAAAGATTTGATTTCTGTTTGAATTGTTTTTGCTTCATCTTTTTCAATACTGTCAATAATTTTATAAGTGAATTTTCTATTTCCACCACTTGAATCTTCTGTTTTTAACTCTTCTAGTGAATTAATAGAAATATCTCTTTTATTCATCTTTGAAATTAAAATATCTTTCATTGCATCAATTTTATTATCACTTGCACTTGTTAAAGTTAAAGTCTTAGCACCTTGATTTAAATCTATTTCTTTTGTAATACCCTTGAAATCATATCTGTTATCTACTTCTTTTTGTGCTTGTATTACTGCATTTTTCATCTCTTGCATATCTAATTTTGCCGAGATATCAAACTGATGTTCTTTTGATTTAGCCATTTGTTTCCTTTTTTAATTTTATTATAAAGTTTACACCTCTATATGAAATATCATCTATTAATGTATCTTTGTTATTAAGTGTAATTGTACCATTAACTTTTTCAAGAATAGTTTTAGCCATATATAATCCTAAGCCTGTACCATCTTCTTTCTCTTTTGTTGTAAAATAAGCTTCAAAAATTTTATCTTTAATTTCATCGCTTATTCCACCTGCAAAGTCAAGAATACTAATAATTAGTTCATCATTTTCTTCTTTACAACTTATCTCAATTCTTTTTATATCACAATCATTCATAAGTATTGCATCTCTTGAATTATTTATTACATTGATAATTACCTGCATAATTTCATTTTCATAACCTAATGTAAGTTCTTCTTTAAAACTATCTTGCATTTCTAGTTTTATAAATATTCCTTGATAATTATAAATCTTTTCAATTAAATTAATTGATTTTTTTATCATTGATGAAACTTTATATTCATTTTTAACATTGTTCTTAAAAAAGTTTCTAAAATCTTCCATTGTAGTAGACATTAATTCGATTTGTTTTTTAATAGCAATATTATCTTTTTTTAATTCTTCTTCTGTGTTCTCACCAATTAATAATCTTAACTCAGCTGAAGAGTTAATCATACTTATAGCATTTAAAGGTTGTTTCCATTGATGAATAATCATAGAAATCATTTCTCCAATTGCTGCCATTTTATTATTTTGAACTAACTGTGCATCTTTTTGTCTATTTTTTGCAACAACTTTTGATATTCTAATTTCTAAATCTTCATTAATCTCTATTAATTCTTTTGTCTTCTCTTTAACACTTTCTTCTAAATGTTCATTTAATTGAGTTTGTTCACTTATTAGTTTACTAATTTTAGAAGCCATTTCATTAAATGATTTTTCCAAATTACCAATTTCATCATTACTTTCATTATTGATTCGATAATCAAACTCGTTGTTTGCAAACTTTTTTGTTCCAATAAGAAGGTTTTCAATCTTTGAAGAAATATAATCTGACATCAATATAGCAATTACAATAACTATTGCAATCATTATTAAACTAATAAAAGTTAATTCTTTAATTATATTTTTAATATAACTACTAATTTCATATTTATTATCATCGACTATTTCTTTTACAATATTATTTTGAGTTTTCAAAATCTTTTTTATATTTTCTCTAGTCTTATTTGCAGCAAAATGGAATTCATCAACATTAGCACCAATTGTTACAAAACCAAAACCTCTTTTAGAATCTTTAAACTTACCTGTTTTATATGAAATTGGAGCAGCAGTTACTAACTTCCATACTCCACTCCAAAAAATTATGAAAGAACCATGTCCTCCATCTTTTGTAAGTTCCATCCAACCATTACATTGTGGTGCAAAATTTAAATATCTACAATCTAATGAAACTTCACCTTTTTCTAAAAGCTGTTTAATATTTGGTTTTTTTGATAAGGATTGCTCTTTGAAAACAGGATAAGTTAATAAAAAATCATTTAAATCTTTTTTACCTGATTTTAAAAAATCATCTTTTAAATCCTTACTAATCCAAGGGGCAATACGTTTTCCAGTTTTCTTATTAAACCCAGATATAAAATAATCCCTTGGATGAGAGATATTACGGCCTAAATAATCCCACATAAAAGCATAATTACCTTCTCCTGCATTTATAATTTGCGATTTTGAATAAATACCAATAGGATTTAAATTATCAGTATATTCCATTATATGCCTATGATTTAAAGCCATTGACAAATAACCAATTTTAATCTCGTTTTTAAATACAGGTGTAATAAATCGTACTATACCTTCAAATCTTTTTCCATTTGGATTCTCTAATCCTGAATATGCACTACTTTTTGCATCAAATTCTATATTGGCTTTTTTAGCTTTTTCTTTTGTAAATGTACCTATTATTTTTGAACCTATATATTCACCAATAACATCAGAAACAAATATCTCACCTTCTTCTAAATATTGTATTTTTTTAAAGTAATTTTCTGAATTTATATAAGTATTTTCTTTTAATGAGACATCTAATTTTTTTTGATTTAATGATGAAACTTTATTAATTTCAATTCCTTCTAAATTGAAAAAAGATATTTCTTTATAAATAGGTATTAATTTTGTTTTTACTAAAGATTCCGGGTTGTAGTTAAAATCTGTTTTATTATCACTTAATATTTTAGGAGTAAAATTATTATTAGGTATTTTATTATCTATATACCATTTTTGTTTTTTATCATTATAATTATACTTATCATGAACTACTATTTCTTTTTCTTTGCTATTATAAAATTCTTTTAATGTCTTATCTGTAATATCAAGTTTTGATAAAAATAAAATATCAGAATCTCTTTGTTTTAAAAATTCTGATACTCTATTTGCAATTTCTAAAGTAAGTCTTTCAAGTGATTCTTGAGATTTTTTATTTAAATTAGTAATACTATCGTTAATAGATTCATTTGCAGTATTAAGGATAATCTCTTTACTTTTATTAGATAAATAAGTAGTGCTCTTATTCATATATTCATTTAAATTTTTAATACTTATATAAGAAATGTAAGTCATCACTAATAAAGGAAGTATTTTAATTATTATAAATAATAAAATTAGTTTTATTTTAATTGTTAATTTACTCATTAAAAATTATAACAGATAAATTTTAAATAACAAAATGAAGCTAGCTAAAATAAGAATTTTAGCTAGTTAATAATTGAAGTTTTATTCTTTTACAGCTTGTGGTAGTATTAGATTTAATAAAATTCCAACAATTGCACCAAGTCCAATTCCAGAAAAAGGTACTCCACCAAAGTTAAATGTCATTCCACCAATTGAAAATACTAAAATCATAGAAACAATAATCATATTTCTAGGACAAGTAAAATCAGTATTTGCTTTGATAAGTGTTGCTATACCTAAAGTTGCGATAATACCAAATAACAATAACATAATTCCACCCATTACAGGAGTTGGAATTGTTGATAATAAAGCACCAATTTTTCCTACAAAAGCTAAGGCAATTGCAAAAATTGCAGCCCAAGTCATAATTGCAGGATTATATGCTTTTGTAATAGTAACAGCACCTGTTACTTCAGAATAAGTAGTATTAGGAGGACCACCAAATAAAGCAGCTACTGAAGTAGCAAGACCATCACCTAATAATGTATTTTTTAAACCTGGCTTTTTTAAATAATCTTCTTTAGTAACATTTGAAATTGCTAACATATCACCAATATGTTCAATTGCAGGGGCAATTGCAATTGGCAAAATAAAAATTATTGCTTGCCAGTTAAATTCAGGTGTAGTAAAATTAGGAATACTGAACCAAGCAGCTTGACCAACTGATGTAAAGTCAACTATTCCATAAATTAAAGCAAGAATATATCCAATTATAATACCAGCTAATATAGGAATTAACTTAAACATTCCCTTACCTAATAAAGAGAAAAACACAGTTACAAGTAAGGCTATCATTGAGATAACAATTGCAGTTTCAAACGGTACTAACACAATTGACCCATCACCTGTTTTTCCCATTGCCAAATTAACTGCAACAGGTGAAAGAATTAAACCAATTGACATAATAACAGGTCCAACTACAACTGCTGGTAATAATTTGTGAATAAAATTATCTCCTTTTAATCTAATAAGCATACTTAAAACTACATACAATAACCCAGCAGCTACAAGCCCAGACATAGTTGCTGCAATTCCCCATGTTTGAACACCATAAGAAATTGGAGCTATAAAAGCAAATGAAGAAGCTAAAAATATTGGAGGTACCGCACCTCTATTTACAAATTGGAAAACTAAAGTTCCAATTCCTGCTGTAAAAAGTGCAACACTTGGATCAAGTCCTGTTAAAATTGGCACTAAAACAAGTGCACCAAAAGCTACAAATAAAAATTGTAAACCTAAAATAGAGTCTTTTGCTCTAAAATTGTAATCTGTGGGTTTCATATTACCTCTTGTGTTTTGATATTTTGTATCATATCGAAATATCAGTTAATTAAAATTAAATTAATGTATAATTTATAAGTAATTTTTTAGTAATATATAAGCTTTAAAATTAAAGTAATTTTTAAACTTATAAACCAATAATAGGAATTAAAATGTATAAAGAAAGTACAAATGTTGTTGTAAAACATCTTGTAAATAGATTAAGAGATGTAAGAACAACATCAAATGAGTTTAGACTAACTATTGAAGAAATATCAAGAGTAGTAGCCTGCGAGGCACTAAATGACTTTGAAACAGTAAGCCAAAATATTAATACATGGCAAGGTTCTTTAGATGTAGAAATGATTGAAGTACAAAAATTAGTACTTGTTCCTATTTTAAGAGCAGGTGAACCAATGCTTACAGGTATTTTAAAAACTCTTCCTTATGCAAAAAGTGGTTTTTTAGCAATGAAAAGAGATGAAGAAACATCTTTAAGTAAACTTTTTTATGAAAATATTCCTAGTTTAGAAGGAAGAACTGTTTTACTACTAGACCCTATGATTGCAACCGGAGGTTCTTTAATTGATGGAATTGATTATTTAAAAACTAAAAATCCTAAAAGAATTATTTGTCTAAATGTTTTAGGTTCACCTTTTGGAGTTCAGAAAGTACAAGAAGCACACCCTGATGTAGATATTTTCATAGCTCAAATTGATGAAAGATTAGATGAAAACAACTATATAAGACCAGGTCTTGGAGATGCAGGTGACCGAGCTTTTAATACAAACTAAAATTTTAAATTATTAGTGTTAATACTCAAAGGGGTTTGGATATTTATATTCAAATCCTAAACTTGAAATTTTACTTCCATCTATAATTCTATTTTTAATACCTTTTTCATTCTTGAAAATCGATTCTTTAAATCCATGTTTCTGTGCATTATGTAAGTATATTTCTTCTTTTGTTGGATGTTCTTTTGAACACAAATTAAAAATTCCATTTATATTATTATTGATTACAAAATAAGTTGCACTAATTACATCATCTCTATGTATGTAATTTATTTTTATATCCTTATCATTTACTATTTTTGAAGAAGAACGCTTACCTGCAACTCTGTTATAACCCATAAGTCCAGAGCATCTAAAAATGACATCAGTTTTATCTTTTATTAAAAGTTCAGATTCATAAACTTTAGGGGACTTTTCATTTGATAATTTTGAATCTTCTTTATAAATTCCATCTTCACTTGCATAAATAGATGTAGAGCTTACAAATATAATCTTTTTTATATCTTTTATTTTATTATGAGAATAAATTTTTTCTAAGAATGATGAATAATCTTCAAACTTTGAAGGTGGAAAATTTATAAATAGATAATCAGTTTGTAATAATTTATCTAAAAAACTCAAATTTTGCTCATTTAATAAAAAAACATCTAAACCTAGCTCTTGAAACTTTTGTCTATTTTTTTCATCTTTAATTGATACTTTTACATTGTAGTTTTTTTTTAATTCACAAGCAAGTGGAAGACCTAACCACCCTGCTCCTAATATTGTAAATGTTTTCATTTATCTTTCTCTTTTAATTCTTGAACTTCTGTTCTTAAAGATTTTATTTCTTCAAGCAGTATATCTAATTTTAAACTATCTTCATGAATCTCTTTTTTCATCTCTTCTTCTTGAAGTTTTTGCATTTCACCAATAATAACAGCAACAAATAAATTGAAAAATACAAAAGCTGCAATAATTACAAAAGAAACAAAATAAACCCAAGCCCATGGATAAACTTCCATAGCCTCATACATTACATCTGTCCAATCTTCAAAAGTTAGAACTCTAAATAATGTAAGCATTGAAATTAAGAAATCTTTCCAAAGTCCTGAAGGCAAGTCTACAAAGAAAAAACTTCCAATAATTGCATAAATATAGAAGATTATAAATAATAAAATTACAATATCAATAATAGAAGGAATTGCTTTAATAAGCATATCAATAATTGCTTTTAATTCTGGACGTGCAGTGAATAATCTTAAGATTCTAAATACTCTCATAAGTCTTGCAATTGCAGCGAAACTTGATGACTCTAAAGGTAAAAGAGTAATTACAACAATAACAAAATCAAAAATATTCCAACCTGATTTAAAAAAGTTTGCAAACTTTTTCTCAGCAACCATTTTAATTGCTAATTCAAAAACAAAATATATAGTTACAAAATAATCAGCAACTTTTAAAAATAAATTATAATTAGTCTCAACTTCGTCTAAAGTCTTAAAACCTAAAATACAAGCGTAAGCAATAATAATGAAAGTTGTTAAATTAGAAAACCACTTTGAATCTCTAACTTCTTCAATTTTTTGCATTGTAGTCATTTAATTATTCCTTTAATAAGCTATAAGTTACTACTAACCAAGCAATAATTAATAAAGTTCCACCAATTGGAGTGATAGCTCCAAGTATTGGTAAATTTAAAACAACCAAAGCGTATAATGAAAAAGAAAATATTATCATTCCAATAATTATAAGCCATGCACTTAGTCTTAATTTTTTTGAATCAGGTTTAAAATTAATTAAAAAAGCCACTATAAAAAGACCAAGAGTATTATAAAATTGATACTGTATTCCAGTATTGTATATTTTTAACATTGAGTCTGTTACTATTGATTTAAGTCCATGTGCACCAAAAGCACCAAGAGCAATTGAAAGAGCCATCATAAAAGAGGCAATTGCTAGAAATTTTTTACTGTTATTATTAAGTGTCATAATACTTCCAAAAGTTAATTTTTGCGAAGTATATCAAAAAAAAGTTAATAAAATATTTTATTTACTTTTAGATATTTTTTCTAAGGACTTATCTTTTGAGAATCCTGCGCCTTTTTTTTCTTTTTTGACTAATTCTAAATCATTAATTAATGTTTTATAGTCAATTCCTTCTTTGTTCATATAGGCAAAACAAGCAGCGATAGATGCAATTGCATTAGGAACTTCTTTCTTCTTTTTATAAGCTTGAATATTTTTTTCACTAACTTTAATTAATGCTGTAAATTTAGGAATTGTAAGTTCTGCGTCCAAAAGTAATTTTTTAAAATCTATAAAAGTCATTTGTTTTCCAGTAGTTTTTTTAAATTATACAAAGTAGAATGTAAAAGTTAGGTAAAAGTTCAAGATTTATATATAAAAGTAATATTTTATGTAGTTCTGAATCCTAATAAATTAGGATTCAATTTTTATTTTACATCAACTTCCCAGAAGAAATCAATCCATTGAGTCGCTTCTCTTACCGTATAGTCAGGTTGTAAAACTGCAGTTTTTTTATAAAATAGCGTTGCTAATTTGAATTCTACATTTGGAAACTTTTCTTTTAATATTTTTAAAATTTGTTCCATTGTTTCACCTGAATCAACAATATCATCAATAATTAAAACCCTTTTTGCATGTGATACATCAGGAATATTAAAAATATTGAATGTATCAAGCTTTAAATCACCTTCATAATGAACAGAATTTAAGCTATATAAATTTCTCATATCCATTGCTTGTGCCATTAAATGAGCTAATGTCAAACCACCTCTTGCAACTGCAAGTAATACATCTGGCTCATAATCTCTACAAGAGTTTACTAATTTTTGTGTATCTTCTTTAAATAAATCATAACTATAATAAAGTTTTTCCAAAATTTTTCCTTATAAAATAAATGCTAATGCACTAATAAATGTTATTACTAAAATACCAATATTCAAATCACTAAACTCTTTTTTAGCTAATTTTATAATTGTATAAACTAAAAAACCTGCTGCTATACCATTTGTAATAGAGAAAGTTAATGGCATTAAAATTACAATTAAAAATGCTCCTGCACTTGTTGCTAAATCAGAATCTTCAAAATTTATTTTTCCAAGTTCTGTAAACATTAAAACACCAACAACAACTAAAACAGGATAAATTGCATTTGCAGGAATTGCTTTAAATAAAGGAAGCATAAATAAAGTAGTTACAAAAAACATTGCTGTAAATACAGCAGTTAAACCAGTACGTCCACCCTCTTCAACTCCTGATGCACTTTCAATAAATGCTGTTGTAGTTGAAACTCCAACTAATGCACCTGCAGTTGTTGCAATTGCATCTGCTTCAAGCGTTTTTTGTAATGACTTATCATTTTTGTTATTTTCTTGAAATAACTTAGCTCTAGTCCCTACTCCTGTTAAAGTACCTAAAGTATCAAACATATCAGTAATTAAGAATGTAATAATCACAGGTAATAAAGATAAAGTAAAAGCACTTAAAATATCAAGTTCCATAAAAATAGGTGAAATTGAAGCAGGCGTAGAGATGACACTTTGAGGTAATGCACCAAGACCTAGAATCCAAGCTACAATTGATGTAATAGCAATTGAAAGAATAAATGCACCTTTAATTCTATAAGCATAAAAAGAAAATGCAAGAATTAAACCTAAAACTCCAAGTAGTACATTTGAATTTGAAAAATCACCTAAGGTAACTAATGTAGCTTCACTTGCACTAATCATTCCCATTTGCTTTAAACCAATAAAAGCAATAAAAGAACCAATACCCGCAGAAATTGCTCGTCTTAAACTCATAGGAATTGATGTCATAATCCAAACTCTAAAATTTGTTAAAGATAAAATTACAAATAATATACCAGATAAAAATACAATACCAAGTGCTGTTTCCCAAGGAATTTTCATACCTAAAACTAAGCCATAAGAAAAGTATGCATTAAGTCCCATACCAACACTCATTGCAATTGGAGTGTTTGACCAAAGTCCTGAGAAAAGTGTTGCTAAAATAGTAATAATAGCAGTTGCAGTTACAACTGCATCCATAGGTAAACCTGCATCTGCAAGTATAAAACCATTAACTGGAACAATATACATCATTGTTAAAAAAGTAGTAAACCCAGCTGAAAGCTCAGTTTTAACTGTTGTGTTATGCTCTTTTAATTTAAAGAAGTTCACAATTTATCCTTATTTTTTAAATAAGCGCAAAGTATACTCAAACTTAAATAAAAATTAATATAAAAGATGTATAAACAATAACAATATTGTAATATTTTGAAATTAATCTGAATTATAAGAAAGATATTTATTTTTATTGATAGCCATCAATGTTATTAAAAATAAAAAATATTAAAATTACAACAATAACTTTTAGGAGATTAAAATGCAATTATTACCCAAAGATGCGAAAAAAATTGAAATAGAAGGTTCAACAGTAGATTTTTATAAATATATTAAAGATGGTATCTCATACTATTATTTTGACACTTCTGAATGTGGACCACCAGAACCAATGGTTAATGCAATGGCAGGCTTACAATTATTAGATAAAAACTCTAAACTAATTATGATCAATCATAAACCACCAATGGGATTATTCCCAAAAATCCAACAAAACTTTAATTATGAAATAGATGAAATTGAAAATGGAATGCACAGCGTTACTTTTACATCTAAAGACGGAGAAAACAAAGAAACTGATTTCTCTCAAACTTCTTGTGCAGGATAAGAAAAGAGTTTCAAATGATGAATATAACACAAGACTTTGCACCGCCATTTAAATTAATTGCACCTTATTTTATAATAGGTGTGATTTTTTATTTATTCTCGTCAATATTTTCTTTAACTTTAAATATTAATGAACTAAATATTCATAATCCAGATTTACTATCATGGACACATCTATTTTTATTAGGGTTTGTTATGATGATAATATTTGGTGCAATGGCTCAATTAATTCCAGTTACACTTGAAGTTGGACATTTTAGTGTTGAGTTTTATTATATAATTTATCCTTTACTATTAATAGGTACACTTTTAATGGCTTTTGGATTTTCAAGTAATAGTAGTTTTTTACCTTATGGCGGTGTCTTAGTATTACTATCAATGTTTATTTTTTTAAGCGAAATATTACTAACGATGAAAAAAGTTACAAACTTTTCAAACGTGATAAAAAGTATTTTAGTATCAAATATTTTTCTTTTTATAGGAATTATTTTTGGAATAATCATGGCATTAACTTATGCAGGACAATTTGATGCAGATATTAATGAACTGTTAAAAGCTCATGTTTTTTCCGTTGTTTTAGGTTATATAATTATTAGTATAATGGCCTTATCATTAGTTTTAGTACCAATGTTTGGCTTATCACATAACTTTTCACAAAAACCACTTAATAATGCAGTAATTATTATGACAACAGCAGTGAGTTTTATAATCATATCAGCAATATTCTCTTTAACAATAATAGACAAAATTGGGTATTTACTAGCAGTATTAGCATTAAGTATTTATTTTTATCAGATTTTTCTAATTTATAAAACAAGAGCAAGAAAAGAAAATGATATTTATGTTATTTCATTATTCTTTTCCTTTGCAACATTTTTAATATCAATAATATTAGGATTTTTGTATATATTCATAGATTATGAACCTTTATTATTCACTGCTTCATGGTTAATGTTCAGTGGTTTTATAGCCTTTGTAATTATTGGTCATTTATATAAAATTGTTCCTTTCTTAGTATGGTTTGAAAAATTTTCACCTCTAGTTGGAAAACAAAAAGTTCCAATGTTAGCAGATATGGTTCCAGTTAAAGATGCAAATTATCAATTTATATTTGCAAGTGTAGGTGTAGTAATATCATCACTTGGTTTACTATTTATGTCAGATGAAATTTTTAAAGCTGGAGCATCATTTATATGTATTGGTTCAGTATTTTTATTAAAAAATTTATTATTTATGATAAGGTTTAAATAATGTATACAAAAGAAGAAATATTCAAAGCAGTATCAACAGTACTTGATCCAGAAGTAGGATTTAATCTAGTAGAAATGGGACTAATATACGATGCTTCATGCAATGAACAAAATGAAGTTACAGTAACTATGACTCTTTCAACAAAAGCTTGTCCTTTACATCAAATGATTGTAAATTGGGTAGAAGAAGCAGTTCTAAGAGAACTACCAAAAGTAGAAAAAGCAGAAGCTATTGTAGTTTGGGAGCCAGCTTGGAATGTAACTATGGCAAATGATAATGTAAAAAAAGCCCTAGGAGGATAAACTCTTTTAAGAGTTTATCTTATCTTCAAAACTATCAACAATATATGATAGTTTTTTAATTCCTTTTTTTATCTCTTTATAACTAGCATTTGTAAAATTAAATCTTGCCTCATTAGACTTTTCATTTAAATAAAATACTTCAGCAGGAACAAAAGCAATATTTTCTTTTAAAGCCTCTTTTGCTAAAAGCATAGAATCAATTTTAAAAGAACCATAAATAAACATACCACCTTTGGGTTTTTTAAATTTAAAAGAAGGAATATATCTTTTAAAACACTTAGCCATAAACTCCATTTTATTTTTATACTCTTTATTTATTAAAGAAATATGCGAGAATAAATCATTATCATTTAAATACTCATCAATTAACATTTGGTTAAAAGTTGATGAGTGTAAGTCTAAAGATTCTTTTGCAGCTAATAACATTTCTATATTCTCTTTTTTGGCTCGAATCCACCCTAATCTTAAACCAGGAGCAACTATTTTAGAAAAAGAACCTAAATGATAAGACTCTTCATAAAACTTTGAAATTGGAGTTTTAACTTTATTTTTAAAATTTAAAAAACAATAAGCAGCATCTTCAATTAAAATTGATTTTCTTTTATTTAGTATATTAGAAATATTCTTTCTTTTTTTGTTGCTATATACATTTGTAGAAGGATTTTGATAATCACTAATAGCATATAAAATATTTGATTTATTTAACAAACTTTCTAAGTCATTAATATTTTTAAAATCAATAATTTCTTTATCTAATATTTTGAATGCTCCTAAAGCACCAATATATGATGGACTTTCAACTATGATTTGCTTTAAATCTAAACTCTTTAAAATAATATCAAAAGCTTGTTGACTGCCAGTTGTAATTAATATTTCATCTTTTGATGTAAAAAATCCTAAGTTCTTAGTATATATAGAAGCAATCTTTTCTCTTAAACTCACCAATCCTTGAGATTTAGAATATTGTAAACAATCACTATTCTTAAATACCTTTTTACTAGCTTTTGATAATTGTTTTAAAGGAAACAATTCTTTATCAGGAAGCCCTCCTGCAAAGGAGATAGTATTAACATCAGTAGCATCTAATATTTCTCTAATATATGACCTTTTAATTTTATTACTCACTTACTATTCCTTTTTTGTTGTATTATATATAAAATCAGAAAAGTATTCTTTATCTATAATTTCAAAATAGTTATCTTATATTGCTATTTATATCTTAAAAATAGAATAGATACTATGGATTAATTTAAAAGAATAAAAATTAAGAAAAAGATTAGAAAGAAGATTTATAAGAAAAGTAAAAAGAAAGCCAAAAAAGAGGCTAAAAAAAAAGCTTTCAGCTAAAAGAACAAAGTTCAAATAGCTAAAAGCTTAGTAAATACTCAAGAGCTGGCAGCGGCCTACGTTTCCACAAGGGGACCCTGCAGTATTATCAGCGATGAAGAGCTTGACTTCCAGGTTCGAAATGGAGCTGGGTATTTCCTCTTCTCTATAACCACCAGCAAAACTGAGTAATCAATATACTATAGAAGTATACTCATTACTCAACTTAATCTGTGAGTAAAGATATTAATAATGTTAAAGTCAACACATTTTATTTTTTATTCATACATTGCGTACACTTAATAAGATAGTAAACCAAAGAATACTAAATTTGAATTATAAATAAGCCAAACGATCTATTAGTACTAGTCAGCTAAACGTCTTACAACGCTTACACATCTAGCCTATCAACCTCTTAGTCTTAGAGGGATCTTCAGGGAAAGTTAATCTTGGAGTTGGCTTCGTGCTTAGATGCTTTCAGCGCTTATCTCATCCGTACGTAGCTACCCAACGATGCTCTTGGCAGAACAATTGGTACACTAGTGGTACGTTCATCCCGGTCCTCTCGTACTAGGGACAAATCTCCTCAACTTTCCTACGCCCACGGAAGATAGGGACCGAACTGTCTCACGACGTTCTGAACCCAGCTCGCGTACCGCTTTAAATGGCGAACAGCCATACCCTTGGGACCTGCTTCAGCCCCAGGATGCGATGAGCCGACATCGAGGTGCCAAACCTCCCCGTCGATGTGAGCTCTTGGGGGAGATCAGCCTGTTATCCCCGGCGTACCTTTTATCCTTTGAGCGATGGCCCTTCCACACAGAACCACCGGATCACTATGACCGACTTTCGTCTCTGTTCGACTTGTATGTCTCACAGTCAAGCTAGTTTATGCCATTATACTCAACTGGCGATTTCCATCCGCCATGAACTAACCTTTGTAAGCCTCCGTTACTTTTTAGGAGGCGACCGCCCCAGTCAAACTACCCACCAGACATTGTCCTGAAAGAGGATAACTCTTCCCAGTTAGTAACTCAAATATTCAAGGGTGGTATCTCAAGGATGGCTCCACTAGAATTGGCATCCTAGTTTCATAGCCTCCCACCTATCCTGCACATGAATATCCAAGCTACAGTGTCAAGCTGTAGTAAAGGTGCACGGGGTCTTTCCGTCTTTCCGCGGGTAGGAGGAATTTTCACCTCCACTACAATTTCACTGGATCCCTGGTTGAGACAGCTCCCATCTCGTTACGCCATTCATGCAGGTCGGTATTTAACCGACAAGGAATTTCGCTACCTTAGGACCGTTATAGTTACGGCCGCCGTTTACTCGGGCTTCAATCAAATGCTTCGATAAATCTAACATCATCAGTTAACCTTCGAGCACCGGGCAGGCGTCACACCTTATACATCCTCTTACGAGTTAGCAAAGTGCTGTGTTTTTGGTAAACAGTCGGGAGGGACTCTTTGTTGCAACCTCTCTAGCTTTCGGAAGTAAATTCCTATACCAAAGTAGGCACACCTTATACCGAAGATACGGTGCTAGTTTGCAGAGTTCCTTAACCAGGGTTCTTCCACGCGCCTTAGAATACTCATCCCACCCACCTGTGTCGGTTTACGGTACGGGCAACAAACAATATGCTTAGTGGCTTTTCTTGGCACGACAGTATCATCGATTCTGCGTTAGTTCCGAAGAACGGCAGCAGCCTGTAAGATCTCGGTCTCATGTAATCCGGATTTGCCTAAATTACGACCTACGTCCTTCGACCCACTATTCCATCAGTGAGCTCGATTAACTCTATGCGTCCCCACATCACGCTTGTTTGTTGGTATTGAAATATTAATCAATTTGCCATCGTCTACCCCTTTCGGACTCGACTTAGGACCCGACTAACCCTACGATGACGAGCATCGCGTAGGAAACCTTGGGTTTTCGGCGTTGAGGATTCTCACCTCAATTATCGCTACTCATGCCTGCATGCTCACTTCTATCCGCTCCAACGCTCCTTACCGGTACATCTTCAACGCTGAATAGAACGCTCTCCTACCACTCAATATAAAATATTGAATCTAAAGCTTCGGTGCATATCTTAGCCCCGTTATATTTTCCGCGCAGAATCACTAGACCAGTGAGCTGTTACGCTTTCTTTAAAGGATGGCTGCTTCTAAGCCAACCTCCTGGTTGTCACAGTAACTCCACATCGTTTTCCACTTAGATATGACTTTGGGACCTTAGCTGTTAGTCTGGGTTGTTCCCCTCTCGACATAGGATTTTATCACCCTACGCCTGACTCCTGCGATTACACATATAGTATTCATAGTTTGATAGGGTTTGGTACCGCGGTAAGCAGCCCTAGCCCATTCAGTGCTCTACCCCTATATGCTACTACGCAAGGCTATACCTAAATATATTTCGGAGAGAACCAGCTATCACGAAGTTTGATTGGCCTTTCACCCCTATCCACAAGTCATCCGAGCACTTTTCAACGCACACCGGTTCGGTCCTCCACTGGCTCTTACACCAGCTTCAACCTGCTCATGGATAGATCACTTCGTTTCGGGTCTGCAGCATCTGACTAAGTCGCCCTATTAAGACTCGCTTTCGCTACGGCTTCGCACTTGGCTTAACCTTGCCAGACACCACAACTCGCAGGCTCATTATGCAAAAGGCAGTCCGTCACCCTGATAAATCATAGGGCTCCGAATGATTGTAAGCTAATGGTTTCAGGTTCTATTTCACTCTCCTCGCTGGAGTACTTTTCACCTTTCCCTCACGGTACTTGTTCACTATCGATCTGTAAGTAGTATTTAGGATTAGAGGGTGGTCCCCCTAGATTCAGACAAAATATCACGTGTTCCGTCCTACTCAGGATACCAATAGAGCTATTGAACATTTCGATTACAGGAGTATCACCTTCTACGCTTAACCTTTCCAGGTTATTCATCTATATTCTCTAGTCTCACATCTTGGTCCTACAACCCCCTATGCAAGCATAGGGTTTGTCCTAATCCCATTTCGCTCGCCGCTACTTTGGGAATCTCTTTTGATTTCTCTTCCTCTGGTTACTGAGATGTTTCACTTCACCAGGTTTGCCCACTTTCGTGTAACTAATATCTCTATTAGCTGGGTTGTCCCATTCGGATATCTACGGATCAAAACTTCTTGACAGTTCCCCGTAGCTTTTCGCAGTCTAGTACGTCCTTCATCGCCTCTTACAGTCTAGGCATCCACCATTAGCCCTTAATAGCTTATAATAAACAGAATTTAATCTGTCGCATTTGATAATTATTCTTTGGCTACTATCTTATTAAACATACTTTAATGCATATTTTATAAAATAATAAATTGTGTTCTATCTAATCTCTTAGATAGTTTTTAAAATTGTTTATTAATCTTTACTAATAAATTAGTATTAATTAATGAAAAAATTAAAAGACTTTAACATTATATTTTTAAATATCTTGCTAGCTTAAAAAAACAAGTTTTTTCAAGGTAACGCGTTTTGGTAATTAAACCAAATATAAATACTTCTTTTAAGTACTTATATTTAGTTTAGCAACTAAACTTTTATCAGTGTAATTTGGTTTATATGATGGTGGAGAATAGCGGGATCGAACCGCTGACCTCCTACGTGCAAGGCAGGCGCTCTCCCAGCTGAGCTAATTCCCCATCGTAGTATATATTATTAAGTTATAGATTATTTAAAATGGTGGGCCTACCAGGACTTGAACCTGGGACCTCACGATTATCAGTCGAGCGCTCTAGCCAGCTGAGCTATAGGCCCCTATTACCTATTAAATAAATAATCTTTATAAACCGAACATAATACTCTTTATTGTTTTTCTTGATGAGACTTAGAAACGAATCTAAGTTCATATCTCTGAAAGGAGGTGATCCAACCGCAGGTTCTCCTACGGTTACCTTGTTACGACTTCACCCCAGTTACTGAATCCACTGTGGAGGGTAGCTACTTTAGCATTCCCGCTTCGAATGAGTTCAATTCCCATGGTGTGACGGGCGGTGAGTACAAGACCCGGGAACGTATTCACCGTAGCATTGCTGATCTACGATTACTAGCGATTCCAACTTCAAGCAGTCGAGTTGCAGACTGCTATCCGAACTGGGAGATATTTTTGAGATTTGCTCCACCTCACGGTATTGCTGCTCTTTGTATACCCCATTGTAGCACGTGTGTAGCCCTGGACGTAAGGGCCATGATGACTTGACGTCGTCCTCACCTTCCTCCTGGTTACCCAGGCAGTCTCATTAGAGTTCTCAGCCGAACTGCTAGCAACTAATGACGAGGGTTGCGCTCGTTGCGGGACTTAACCCAACATCTCACGACACGAGCTGACGACAGCCGTGCAGCACCTGTATGATAGTTCTAGCAAGCTAGCACTAATACATCTCTGTTATATTCTATCTATGTCAAGTCCAGGTAAGGTTCTTCGCGTATCGTCGAATTAAACCACATGCTCCACCGCTTGTGCGGGTCCCCGTCTATTCCTTTGAGTTTTAATCTTGCGACCGTACTCCCCAGGCGGTACACTTAATGTGTTAACTGCATTACTGCAAGGTCTAGCCTCACAACAACTAGTGTACATCGTTTAGGGCGTGGACTACCAGGGTATCTAATCCTGTTTGCTCCCCACGCTTTCGAATCTCAGCGTCAATAATGTTCCAGTAGATCGCCTTCGCAATCGGTATTCCTTCTGATCTCTACGGATTTTACCCCTACACCAGAAATTCCATCTACCTCTCCCATATTCTAGATAGAAAGTTTCAAAAGCAGTTCAATAGTTGAGCTATTGGATTTCACTTCTGACTTTTCTATCCGCCTACATTCTCTTTACGCCCAGTGATTCCGAGTAACGCTTGCACCCTCCGTATTACCGCGGCTGCTGGCACGGAGTTAGCCGGTGCTTATTCATATAGTACCGTCATTATCTTCCTATATAAAAGGAGTTTACGCACCGAAATGTGTCATCCTCCACGCGGCGTTGCTGCATCAGACTTTCGTCCATTGTGCAATATTCCCCACTGCTGCCTCCCGTAGGAGTCTGGACCGTGTCTCAGTTCCAGTGTGACTGATCATCCTCTCAAACCAGTTAAGCGTCATTGTCTTGGTGAGCCATTACCTCACCAACTAACTGATACTGTACAGGCCGATCTTCAAGCTATAAATATTTCCCTTGCAGTCTTAAGACTTAAAGGCATATAGGGTATTAGCAATCGTTTCCAATTGTTATCCCCTTCTTGAAGGCACGTTACCTATATATTACTCACCCGTGCGCCACTTAGCTGACAATTAAAGCAAGCTTTAATCCGTTCTCGTTCGACTTGCATGTGTTAAGCACGCCGCCAGCGTTCACTCTGAGCCAGGATCAAACTCTCCATAAAGAAGTGCGATACAAAGTTGACTTAATGTCAAGTTTTATAAACGCGTCTAGTTTGATACTGACAAATTTGTATTGTTATACAAAATTATCACTCAAATTTATAGACAAGAATTAATTCTTGTTATAATTTTTTTATTTTTTTTAAATCTATTTCTTTTAGATTATATATTAGAGTATTATATTCAGTTTATAAAGATTACTTTACAAACTTCATTACATTGTTAAAGATCATCCGTTTATGTGTCGCTTGCGCTCTACTTAAATTGGACGGGAATTATAGAGAATTTTTTATGCTTTGTCAAGAGGTATAACTTAAAATCTGTTTAAATTTTTAGATTTGTTCTTTTTTCGGTTTTTTGATTGGCTTTCACTTACTTTTGCTTGGGTTTTTATAGATTTCTCTAATTATCGAAATTAGTATCATATATATACTCTGAAATTTCTTCTAGTGTAGTTTTATCATATCCTAATTGTGGCATTAGTCCATATTTTTTTATATCTGTACTCATTAATGATGTTTCTTCATTTGGATTTAAAACCCATGTACTCATGTAATCAATAAAATCTTTTTTGTTAGGAAATGCATTCTTGTAATTATTTTGTATTTCTTGTATTCTTGGAGCTGATTTATTTAAGTTATCTGTTTTATGACAAGTAATACAATTGCCATTAAAAAGAAGTGCTTTATATGAGGCATTTATATTTGTAATAAAAAGTATACTTAAGAATATTAATAGTTTCATAAATAAAAGTATACTCCTATATACCTTTATATTATTTAACTACGGACATTCTTGTGTATAAACCTACTGTTGTTGTATACCCTACTTCAGAAAATTCTAAATTCTTTTCTTTATTATATATAAGTGTAGTTGGGAAAACTTTAATATTAAATTTTGATGAATAAAAAGCATTTTCATCATTTACTACATTAAATGTTAAATCATTACTTTTTAAATATTCTTTTATTTCTTCTTCGCTTCCTGATTGAACTGCTATTGTTATTACTTCATAATCTTTTGATAGTTTTTCTATATTTGATGCCTCAAGTTTACATGTTGGACACCATGTCGCCCAAAAATGAATTACTAAAGGTTTATCTGTTTTTATATTGTATTCACTCCCATCTAATAATTTGAAGCTTTTAATATCTAAGTCGTTTTTGTTTAAGTCTTGTGCTCTGTAAAAACTAACTACATTCATAGCTATTGCTAGTGTAATTGTAAATATGATAATTTCTTTTATATATTTTTTTAATTTATCTTTCATTTTTCTCCTTAAGTATGCTTGTATTATTACAAAATAGTATTTAATGATTGTTAAGAAAACTGCAATATTTTATATACATTAGATTGTATACTTTTTATACATGTATATACTTTCTATATACTTTTATATTCGATATACTGAATTATGTTAAAAAAACAAAAAGAAAACTATCTTATATTTACAGACTTAGATGGTACATTACTTGATCACGAAACATATAGCTTCGATGATGCTAAAGAAATGCTAAGCTATCTTAAATTAAATGATATTCCATTAATTATAATTACAAGTAAAACAAAACATGAAATATTAAAACTACGAGAAAAGCTTGAATTAAAACAGCCATTTATTGTTGAAAATGGTGCAGGTATTTTCATTCCCTTTGAAAATGATTTTAAACAGATTAACTTAGGAAAGACATATCTTGAAGTTTTAGACTTTTTTAATATTTATAAAAAAGAGTATGAACTAAAAGGCTTTTTTGATATGAGTATTCAAGAAGTAGCATTATTAACTGATCTTAGTTTAAGTGATGCAAAACTTGCAAAAAAAAGAGATTTTTGTGAACCTTTTATTATAAAAGATGAATCAAGAATTACAGAACTAAAAGATTTAGCTTTAAAAAAAGGTTTTGATATTGTAAAAGGTGGAAGATTTTATCACTTAATTAGTAAAGGACAAGATAAAGCAAAAGCACTTTTAGAACTTCGTAAAATTTACGAAAAAGAAAATAATACAAAATATAAAACAATTGCACTAGGTGATGGAGCAAATGATATTACAATGCTTCAGTGCGCTGATATTTCTGTTTTAATTAAAAAATTTGATAATACATTTATTAATTTTGAAAAAAAAGATTTAATAAAAACAGAAGGAATTGGTCCAAAAGGTTGGAATGAAGCATTAAAAGGAACTTTATGCAAGTAAAAGAAATATTAAAAGATTCATTTTTTGAAGTTCTAAAAAATATAGAACCTAGTAAATTAATTGATAATAAATGTGAATTTAAACAAAATGAAATAATTATAAATAATGAAGTTATTACTTTACCTCAAAACAAAAGAATACATCTTTTTGGTTCTGGAAAAGCAGTTTTAAGTATGGCTAAAACTATTTACAATAAGCTTGATGAAAAAATTGAAAAAGCTTTACTTGTTGGACCTTATGAAAATAGCTTGAATAAAGAAAATCTAACATATTTACAAAGTTCTCACCCTATTCCTACTTTTAAAAGTGTAAAAGCTGGTAAAAGTTTAAAAGAAGAAATAGAAAATCTTGATGAAGATGATTTCTTCATATATTTACTTTCAGGTGGTAATTCTGCTTTAGTTGAATTACCAATTGAAGATATTACACTTGAAGATTTTCAAGAAACAACTGATTTAATGTTAAAAGGTTCAATGCCAATTGTTGCTATGAATTGTATTAGAAAACATTTATCACAAGTAAAAGGTGGAAGACTAGTAACAAATTGCAAAGCTAAAGGTATTGTTTTAGTATTAAGTGATGTTTTATCAAATGATATCGAAGCAATTGGTTCAGCTCCACTATATTTTGATAGTTCTAGTTTTGAAGATGCAATTACATATTTAAAAGAGTATGAATTATTTGAAAAAATTCCTTCAAATGTAAAAGAATATTTACTTAAAGGTCTTAATAAAGAAATAGAAGATACTCCAAAAACTGAAAATATTGGTATTAAGCATTTTTTAATAGCTTCAAATGAAATACTTTTAGAAGATATACAAAAAGAACTTTCTTCTAAACATATTTCATCTGTAATTATGAATAAAAAAATAGAAGAAGATGTTGATATTGTTATTGATGATTTACTAGATTTTATTAAACAAAAACAGCAAGGTTGTTTTATTTTTGGTGGAGAAGCACTAGTTAAAGTAAAAGGTGATGGGAAAGGTGGAAGAAATCAACATCTAGTATTATCATTTTTAAATAAATTCCCTGATAACAAGAAAATTACTCTTTTAAGTGCAGCAAGTGATGGAGTTGATGGCAATTCAAATAGTGCTGGTGCAGTTGTAGATAATTTTAGTATAAAAAACTATAAAAATTTAAATTTAGATATAAAAAAATATTTAGAAGATTTTAATTCAAATGAGTTTTTTAAGAAAACAGGTGACTTAGTGAACACAGGGCCTAGTCATAATAATATGTTAGATGTATTAATACTTCATATAGAAAAATAAAAAGGGAATATAAATGTCAGATTTTTTTCAAAATGGTGTTGTAACAACACTTCAAAACTTAGGTGCTAGAAGCTTAGAAGATATGGAAAATGAACTTATAAAGTTTAGTAGAAGAAGAAGAATGGTTCTTTTATTACCTGCTTTATATTCAGAGTTTCAAACTCCTGCTATGCATACAATTATAGAAGAGCTTAAAGATGTTAAGTATTTATATAAAATTATATTAGGACTTGATCAAGCGACTAAAGAGCAATTTGAAGAAGTAAAAGAGCTTATGAGTCAACTACATTGTAAAGTTGATGTTTTATGGAATGATGGTCCAAGAATTAAAGAACTTTATTCTGAACTTACAAATGAAGGTTTTCCAGGACTTGATACTCCAGGTAAAGGAAGAAATGTATGGACAATGTTAGGTTATGGATTAACAGATAAAGATGCTTATGCTTTTGCACTTCATGATTGTGATATTGTTAATTACTCAAGAGAAATTCCTGCAAGATTGTTTTATCCTATTATTCATCCAGGTTTAGATTTTGAATTTAATAAAGGTTATTATTCAAGAGTTACAAATAAACTTCATGGAAGAGCTACAAGATTGCTTTATACACCTTTGATTAATTCATTGAAAAAAGTTCATGGACATAGCAGATATTTAGAATATATGGAAAGTTTTAGATATGCACTTTCTGGAGAGTTTTCATTTATAAGGTCAATGGGAAGGGGTATTGCTATTTCTCCAACTTGGGGACTTGAAGTTTCAACATTAAGTGAAGTTTATAAAAACACATCAAACAGACGAATTTGTCAAACACAAATCATGGATACTTATGAACATAAACATCAAGAGTTAGGTTCACAAGAGAGTAATGGTGGAATTTATAAAATGGCAAATGATATTGCTAAAACACTTTTTAGAGTAATGGCACAAGAAGGTGTTATCTTTTCTCCTTCTACTTTTAAAACTTTACTTGCAACCTATTTTCAAGAATCAAGATTTGAAATATCAAAATATAATGCACTTAGCAAAGTTAATGGATTAGATTATATAAGAGAAAAAGAAATTAAAGCAGTTGAAGCTTTTCAAGAAGCAATTAAAGAAGCTTCAAGTGAATATTATGAAGACCCAATGGGTGTTCCTGCTTTATCTCCATGGATTACAGTAAGATCAGTTTTACCTGATTTTTCTGATAAATTTCATGAATATGTTCAAAAGGATAATCAATGAAAAACCATATCTCAGACCCAAAGCATAATATAAACAAAAGACTACATAAATTATACCCTGAAGAAACAGCTCAAAAAGCAATAGATGGAATAATTGATTTAATTTATAAGTATAAACAAAGAATTAATTCAAAAGAGTATCATTTAAGTCAAAAAGATATCATTTTAATTACTTATGGAGATCAAGTTTCAAGAAATAGTGAACCTGCACTTGACACTTTAAAACAGTTTATGGATAATCATTTAAAAGGAGTTATTAATTCAGTTCATATTTTACCTTTCTATCCTTATTCATCAGATGATGGATTTTCAGTTGTAAACTATACTGCTGTTGATCCTCATATGGGTTCATGGAGAGAAGTTGAATCATTGTCAAAGGAATATAGAATAATGGTTGATGGTGTTATTAATCATATTTCTCAGTTTTCAAATTGGTTTAAATCCTTTTTAGCAGGTGATAAATATTTTGAAGATTTCTTTATTGAACTTGATCCTACAATTGATTTAAGTAAAGTTGTACGTCCAAGAGCAACACCTCTTTTGCATGAATATATTGCAGACGATGGAAAAATTCATAATATATGGACAACTTTTAGTAAAGACCAAGTTGACTTAAATTATAAAAGTTATAAGGTTTTAAGAGCTGTTCTTGATGCAATGTTTTACTATGTTGAAAAAGGTGCAACACTAATTCGACTTGATGCGATTGCATTTATTTGGAAAGAGTTA
Source organism: Arcobacter peruensis (assembly GCF_003711085.1). Taxonomy (NCBI): domain Bacteria; kingdom Pseudomonadati; phylum Campylobacterota; class Epsilonproteobacteria; order Campylobacterales; family Arcobacteraceae; genus Arcobacter; species Arcobacter peruensis. Next base: position 106,042 of record NZ_CP032363.1, on the reverse strand, counting down.
GGAACGGGTTGTGTTCATTTACCTCAAACACATGAATTAATTCAACTTATGAGAGAAGTAATACACGAAGTTGCTCCTGAAGTAATTATAATTACAGAAACAAATGTACCTCATCATGAAAACATTTCTTATTTTGGAAGTGGAGAGGATGAGGCTCAAATGGTTTATAACTTTGCACTTCCTCCACTATTACTAAATTCAATGGTTTGCTCAAACACTAAAAAATTAACGACTTGGGCTAAAACATTAGAACTACCTAGTGATAAGGTATGTTTCTTTAACTTTACTGCTAGTCATGATGGTATTGGTCTTCGTCCTGTAAAAGGGATTTTGAGTGATGAAGAAGTAGCTAATATTGAAAAAAGAGTTAAAGACCATGGTGGTTTAGTTTCATATAGATCTGAAGAAGATGGAAGTAAAACTCCTTATGAATTGAATTGTAGTTATATTGATGCTTTAAGTAATCCAGAAGATGAGCAAATATTAAGAATAAAAAGAATGCTGGTAACTCAAGCAACTGTTTTAGCAATGCCTGGGGTTCCTGGGATTTATTTTCATTCATTAGTTGGTTCTCAAAATTATAAAGATGGTGTTAAGCACTCTGGAATAAATAGAACTATAAATAGAGAAAAGTATAATGTTGATTGGCTTGAAAATGAACTTTCAACAATGGGAAGTTTAGGAAAAACTATTTTTGATGCGTATAAAAGAATGATTTCAATTAGAATAAATGAAGATGCTTTTAATCCATTTACTCAATTTAACTTTTTAGAATTAGATGAAAGAGTTTTTGTAATTGATAAATTTAGTGTAGATAAAAAAGAAAGAATACTCTCTTTAAATAATTACTCTAATGAAGAAGTTACTATTACATTACCTAAAGATATAAAATTACCATTATGTGATATTTTAAGTTCAAACTATTGTGATGATAATAGTATGAAAAAAGAATCAACAATTACTCTTGAACCATATCAAGTTATGTGGCTTAAGGGAAAAATATAGCATATTAAATGCAAATTAAAAAAATTAAGGAGAATATATAAAATGAGTCAAATTACAAAGTGTTTATTTCCAGCAGCAGGTTATGGTACAAGATTTTTACCAGCAACAAAGGCAATGCCAAAAGAGATGTTACCAGTACTTACTAAACCATTAATACAATATGGAGTTGAAGAAGCAATGGATGCAGGATGTGATGTAATGTCAATAATCACAGGTCGAGGGAAAAGAGCTATTACAGACCATTTTGATATTTCTTATGAGCTAGAACATCAAATACAAGGAAGTTCAAAAGAAAAAATGCTTAGTGATATTAGAAGTATTATTGAAAAGTGTACTTTTACATATACAAGACAAAATGAAATGAAAGGTTTAGGTGATGCTATATATAAAGGTAAAGTTTTAGTAGGAGATTCTAATCCTTTTGCAGTTATTTTAGCTGATGATTTATGTGTAAATCCAAAAGGCGATGGAGTTCTTAAACAAATGGTTAAACTTTATGAAAAATATAAATGTTGTATCGTAGCTTGTATGGAAGTACCAAAAGAAGAAGTTCATAAATATGGTGTGATTGAAGGAAAACCTATGGAAAATGGTGTTCATATTATTTCAAATATGATAGAAAAACCAGATAATGATAAAGCTCCATCAAATCTTGCAGTAATTGGAAGATATATTTTAACTCCAGAAATTTTTGAAATTATCAAAAACACAAAACCTGGAAAAAATGGAGAATTACAAATCACTGATGCACTTTGTACTCAAGCAAAAAACCAAATGGTATTAGCTTATAAATTTGAAGGAAAAAGATTTGATTGTGGTTCAATCGATGGTTTTGTAGAAGCTACTAATTATTTTTATGAATTAGAAAATAAAAAATAAGATTTTTTAAAAGCAAGCTTTAGATAAAATAATAAATATATAAACAATTAAATGAAAATAAGGACAAAATTTGATAAGCAATCTTGCAGGGAAAGAAGCACCAAAAGAAATACTTGAAGACATTGAAGAATTAATTGAATGTTACTATGAACATAAACCAGATGTGAATATTCAAAATCAAAAAGTTTCTTTTGGAACATCAGGTCATAGAGGTACTTCACTAAAAACTAGTTTTAATGAAAATCATATATTTGCAATTACACAAGCTTTATGTGAATACAGAAAAAGTGTAGGAATTAATGGTGTTATGCATATTGGAATTGATACACATGCTTTATCTAGACCTGCTCAAATATCTGCTTTACAAGTTTTCTTAGGAAATGAAGTAAAATGTAAGATTGCAAATGAAGATGCCTTTACTCCAACACCTGTAATGTCTTTTACAATTATTGAAGCAAATAAAAACTCTGATGTTTTAAATGATGGTGTTGTAATAACTCCATCTCATAATCCTCCAAGTGATGGTGGATTTAAATATAATACTCCAAATGGCGGACCTGCTGATAGTGATGTTACTTCTATTATTGAAAAAAGAGCAAATGAAATACTAAAAAATGGTCTAAATGAAGTAAAAGCATTAGCACAAGATAAAATTAGTAAGTCAGATTTTTTAGATATTGATGATTTTATTACTCCTTATGTTGAATCCTTAGATAGTATTATTGATATGACTGCTATTAAAAATGCTAATCTTAAAATCGGTGTTGATCCTCTTGGTGGTTCAGGACTTGATGTCTATAAAAAGATAAATGAAGTTTATGGATTAAACCTTGATATTGTAAATGAAAAAATTGACCCTACTTTTTCGTTTATGACATGTGACCATGATGGAAAAATTAGAATGGATTGTTCTTCTCCTTATGCTATGGCATCTCTTATAAAATTAGCAGATACATATGATATTGCTTTTGCAAATGATCCTGATTTTGATAGACATGGAATTGTAACTAAAAGTGTTGGACTTATGAATCCTAATCACTATTTAACTGTTGCAATTTGGTATTTATTTTCAAATAGAAAAGAATGGAAAAATGACTTAGGAGTTGGAAAAACTTTAGTTTCTAGTTCTATGATTGATAAGGTTGTAAACTCTATTGATAAAAAGCTTTACGAAGTACCTGTTGGTTTTAAATGGTTTGTAGAAGGACTTTTTGATGGAAGTTTAGCCTTTGGTGGAGAAGAAAGTGCTGGAGCATCTTTTCTTAGAATTGATGGAAGCGTTTGGTCTACTGATAAAGATGGAATAATTTTAAATCTTTTAGCTACTGAAATTACTGCAAAATTAGAAAAAGACCCAGGTGTTATTTATCAAGAGTTTGAAAAACAGTTTGGAAAAGCTTATTATAAAAGAGTAGATGCTCCTGCAAGTTTTGAGCAAAAAGCAAAATTAAAAAGCTTAAGTGTTAAAGATATTACATCAAAAACTTTAGCAAATGAAGAAATTGAAAATATCTATACAAATGCAAGTGGAAATAATGCAAGCATTGGTGGATTAAAAGTTACAACTGCAAGTGGTTGGTTTGCAGCACGACCATCTGGAACTGAAGATATTTATAAAATATATGCTGAAAGTTTTAAAAGTGAAGATCACCTAGAGCTGCTAATCAAAGAAGCACAAGATTTAGTTATAAAAAGTATATAAGAGTAAAACTCTTTATACTTTTTTTTCAACAATATCACTAAAGTTTTTTAATACTGTATTACTAATATCACAAGATCTTAAATCTTTAATTGTTTCTTTTTGATTTAAAATATACTCTTTCATAATTTCCTTATCAAATTCAGGATGAAATTGTACTCCCCAAATATTACTCTCAAATCTTGCGGCTTGTGTATTATCTTTTGAGTTTTTAGCTAATATTTTTGCCTTTGCAGGTAATTTTATAACTGTTTGATAATGTGTTTCAAAAGCATCAAACTTTTTAGGAAAGTTTTTTAGTAAAGGGTCTTTATTCTTAAAAGAAAGATTTTTTATTTTTACAATACCTATTTCTTTTCCATTTTTATTAAAATCACTCTTTCCGCCTAATGCTTTTGCAATTAATTGATGTCCATAACAAATTCCTAAAAGAGGAATATTTGTTTTAGAGATTTTCTTAATATACTTTTCTAATAAAAGACTCCAAGTAAGTTCATCTGTAACCATTTCATGTGAACCACTTATTATAAAACCTTTTGCACTATTTATATTTGGCAATTTATCTTTAGATAAAATATCAATAATCTTAATTCTAGTTTTTGTTTTCTTTAAAAACTTTAATATCCACGTATCAAAATCTTTTAATTTTTCTTTTGTTAAAAGAAAGGTTTCTCCTACTTTTAAAATATATAAATATTTGATAATAAACTCCTAAACTTAATAATATAATTATATATAAACATAATATTTTTATACAAAATATCTTGTATGCTTTTTAATCAAATATCTTTAATATACAATTTCATAGATAATGATATAATCAAATCCACATTAAAATAAAGCACCCAAAGGCACGAAATGAGAAACTATAATGGATAAAGATATAAGTTACATGATAATGGCTTCATTATCAAATATTTGGCATATTGTACCTATTATTATTGCTATTGTATTATTCAAAAAATATATGAATATGAGAAATAGAAAAAACATAATACTTAAAAATGAAGAATATGAAAAAAAAGGTTTCACTTTACAAAGTAGAGCAATAAAAAAATATAAAGATTTAGGCTATGAAGTTACAATATTAAAAGATGAAGATAAAAAACTAGGTCTAGATTTATTATGTATAAAAAATAAAAAATCAATTATTGTTCAATGTAAAAATTCTTTTGAATTAAAATCAATTATAGATGAAAATATAAAAACTTTTTGTAATAATGCAAAAAAATATAGCAAAGAAAATAATATAGAAAAAAGTGATGTTGAGTTTAGATATGTAATACCATATAGTGATGTACTAAATAAAACTGCTATAAAAATATTAAGTGATGATTACTATAATTGTAAATATGTTATTTTGTAGGATTATAAAAAAGTAATGGCTCCGGCACCTGGATTCGAACCAGGGACCAAATGATTAACAGTCATCTACTCTACCACTGAGCTATGCCGGAATTTGTATAAGTTTTAGTCTAAATTTAAAAAGATGGCTCCGGCACCTGGATTCGAACCAGGGACCAAATGATTAACAGTCATCTACTCTACCACTGAGCTATGCCGGAATCTAATAAATTTAATTTGTATGTTTCATCAAAAAGGTTAATGGCTCCGGCACCTGGATTCGAACCAGGGACCAAATGATTAACAGTCATCTACTCTACCACTGAGCTATGCCGGAATATATATTCCTCTTTAATGGGGTGGAATTATAGTAAAAAAGTTATAGTTTGTCAAGAGATTTTTGATTTTTTTGTTAAATTTAATAGAAGAAAGAAAAATTACTATTTTTTACTAGTAGAATAGGAATATCTATCCTATTCTATTCGAGTTATTTTTTTGAAACTCTTTTACATTCAGATACAAAATGTATCGCATTTTCAACAGGAACATCTGGTAAGATACCATGTCCTAAGTTAAATATATGTCCCTCACCTTGCATAGTTTCTTGTATTACTTCAACACATTTTGTAGTCTCTTCTTTTGAGTAAAGTCTACATGGTTCCATATTTCCTTGAAGTACATACTTCTCACCTAGTTTTGCTTTTGCCATTGCCATTGGTGTTCCCCAATCAACTCCAAATACATCAAAGTTTCCATATACTCCACCCATATTAATAAATGCAGATACACCTTTAGGGAACATAATAATTGGAATATTAGGATATTTAGCTTTAATATAATCAGCAATTTCTACCATATATTTCCATGAGAATTCATCATATTTACCTGGTTCAATAGCAGCAGCCCATGAATCAAAAATTTGAACTACATCAGCACCTGCTTCAATTTGTTTAATCATATAAAACTTAACAACTTCAGTTACTTTTCTTAAAATCTTGTGTAATAGTTCAGGATTAGAATACATCATTTTTTTACAAAGATTGTATGTTTTAGTTCCTTGTCCTTCAATCATATAAGTAGCAAGTGTCCAAGGTGCTCCAGTAAATCCTATAAGCGCTTTATCTTCAGGAAGTTGTTGTTTTAATAGTTTGATTGTTTCATAAACATAAGTTAATTTATCAGCAGCTTCTTCACCACCTAAAAGAGCATCAATATCAGCTTCATTTTTAATTGGATCTTTGAAGATTGGACCTTCACCTTTTATAAACTCTAAATGCATTCCCATTTCATTTGGAATTACTAATATATCTGAGAATAAAATAGCAGCATCAACACCTACAATATCTAAAGGTTGAATAGTTACTTCAGCAGCTTTTTCTGGATTATGACAAAGGTTTAAAAAGTTTCCAGCTTCTGCTCTAACTTTCATATATTCTGGTAAATATCTACCAGCTTGTCTCATCATCCATACCGGAGTGTAAGGAGTTTCTTTTCTTAAACATGCATCTACAAAAATCTTTGACATTTTATACCCTTAATATTAATCTATTATTTTTTATACTCTTTTTGTCCAACTTTACCTAAAAAGTAAAGTCCAATTGCAAGAACCATAATTGATACTGCAAAATACAACATTTCTAAAGCAGAAGTATATTTCATATGCAATACTCTTTGGAAAAACCCAACTACAAGTACCATAATAATTACTTTTGCTATTTTATCTTTTAATTGGTCAAGTGAAGAAATAGCAAGAATATTATTGCCTGTTTCTTTATTTTCAGCAGCTTCTATTTTTGATATAAAAAGTTCATAAATACCAAATGCAAAAATCAGCATTACAATTGCGATTAGGTATAAATCTACTGCTCCAATTATTTTACTTACTATTACTTCATGAAAATCTTTTGGATGTAATCCATTTGCATAAACATTAAATGTGTACATTAAGACTTCATAAATATCAACTGATGCAACAATAAAAAGAACTATTGCACCAATAAGACCAAATACAACTGCTAGAAGAATAAATAATCTAGTCTTCCACATTGCACTTTCAAAAAGTCTTTCTAACATTAAATATCATTCTCCATTTCAATCCATTTTAATGCAATTCTTACAGAATTAGTAGCAGCTCCAACTCTTACTTGATCTGCAACATTAAAATAGTGAACAATATTTGGTGCATAAACATCTTTTCTAATTCTACCTACATAAGTAATATCTGTATCAGTTGAAACAATAGGCATTGGATATGCATTGTTTTCTAAATCATCAATAACTTCAACATTTTCAAAGTTTTCTAAGCAATCTCTTACTTCAGCTACATTTACTTCTACATTATCTTCAAATGTAACAGTAATAGACTCTGAGTGAGATCTTAAAACAGGAACTCTAACACAAGTTGCTGCTACTTGAATCTGTTTTTTTAGAATCTTTTGAGTTTCATTTACCATTTTCATTTCTTCTTTAGTAAATCCATTCTCTTGTGCAACATCAATTTGAGGAATAACATTTAAAGCAATTTGATGAGCAAAAGCTTCTTTTTTTGCTTCACCTAAATTAAATGCAAAGAACGCTTGCATTTGTTTTACAAGTTCTTCCATACCAGCTTTTCCAGCACCAGAAACTGCTTGATAAGTTGATACATCAACTCTTTTAATTCCATATAATTCATCTAATGGTTTTAAAGATAATACCATCTGAATTGTTGAACAATTAGGATTTGCAATAATTCCAGTTTCTCTCCATAAAGTAATATCTTCAGGATTAACTTCAGGAACTACTAAAGGAACATTTGGATCCATTCTAAAATGACTTGTATTATCAATTACAACAGCTCCTGCTTCAACAGCATATTTTGCAAATTTCTCAGAAATTGAACCACCTGCTGAAAAAAATGCAATATCAACTTCATTTTCTTCAAATACAGTATCAGTTAATTCTAATACTGTATATTCTTTTTCTTTATATTCAATTTTACTACCTGCACTGTTTGCACTTGCTAATGGCACGATATTTGCAACAGGGAAGTCATATGCTTCCATTACTCTAAAAAGTTCTTCTCCAACAGCACCAGTTGCACCAACTACTGCTACATTAAATTTTCTCATCTACTTATTTTTCCTCGTTATTTTCTTCATTTTCTTCATCATCTAATAATGATGGTGTTTCTTGAACATTTGATTCTGTATTTAAATCTACTGAGTTTAAACCTTCAACTGGTTCAACTACAACAACCTCACCATCTTCTGTATATCTAATCACATTTCCATTTTCATCAACTTCAATTTCTTCAGCTTCTTTTGGACATTTTGCTATTGATACAACTTTATCACCTTTATCAACATTTACAATAATTACACCAGAAGTATTTCTTCCTGCTTTTCTAATTGTTTGCATATCAACTCTAATCATTTTACCAATAGATGTAAGTGCCATTAAGTCTTGAGTTTCATCAACTAAAACTTCTCCAACAACATTACCAGTTTTATTTGATAATTTCATTGATATAACTCCAGAACCTGCTCTATTTGTTAATCTATATTCTGAAACTGTTGTTCTTTTTCCAATACCTTTTTCAGAAATTGGTAATAATTCTTGTGATTCATCTGTAATAACATCAGCATCAACTACAAAATCAGAGTCATGTTTGAACTTAATACCTCTAACTCCTCTTGTAGATCTACCTTGTTCCCTTGTTTTTTCAATATCAAATCTAATACATTGACCTAAACTTGTAAATATCATTAAGAATTGAGAGCTTGGATCTGTAATTTTAGCAGTTACAATTTCATCAGCGTCATCAAGAACAATAGCTCTTACACCATTTGATCTAATATTTGAGAATTCAGATAATGATGTTCTTTTAACAACACCATTTCTTGTAAAGAACGCTAAAGATTTAGACTCATCAAAATCAGACGTTGGAATAATTGCCATAATTTTTTCATCATCTCTTAAGTTGATTAAGTTAACAACTGCCTTACCTTTTGCAGTTCTAGAACCTTCTGGAATTTTATATACTTTTAACCAGTATAATTGTCCCATATTTGTAACAAACATTAAAGTATCATGAGTATTAGATACAAAGAATTTCTCAATGAAATCATCATCGTGTGTAGTTACAGCTGTTTTACCTTTTCCACCACGTCTTTGTTTTTCATAAGATTTAATTGGTACTCTTTTTACATAACCGTTATGAGTAATAGTAACTACCATTGGCTCATTTGGAATTAAATCTTCAATATCAATTTCATCATAAGAATCTTCAATATCAGTTCTTCTATCAGATGCAAATCTTTCTTTTACTTCTTCTAATTCTTCTCTAATAATTTCATTTAATCTATCTTCAGATTTTAAAATTAATTCTAAGTATTCGATTAAAGCTAATAATTCTTGATATTCAGCTTCTAATTTATCTCTTTGAAGACCAGTAAGTCTTCCTAATCTCATATCTAAAATAGCTTGAGATTGAATATGAGATAATGAAAATCTTTCCTGAAGCTTTTCTCTTGCATCTGCATCATTAGCAGAAGCTTTAATAATTTTTACAACTTCATCAATATTATCAAGTGCAATTTTTAGACCTTCTAAAATATGTGCTCTTGCTTTTGCTTTTTCAAGTTCGAAAATAGTTCTTCTAATAATTACTGTTTTTCTATGTGATAAAAATACAGTTAATAATTCTGGCAATGTAAATACTTTTGGTTCTTTATTGTGAACTGCAAGTAAAATAATTCCAAATGTATTTTCCATTGGAGTTGATTTATAAAGGTTGTTTAATACAATTTCACTCATTGCATCTTTTTTAAGTTCAATTACAACTCTAATTCCATCTCTATCAGATTCATCTCTAACTTCTGAAATACCTTCAATTTGTTTATCTTTTGCTAAGTTTGCAATTTGCTCAATTAGTCTAGATTTATTTACTTGGTAAGGTAATTCATCAAGAATAATAATCTCTTTCTTACCTTTTGTTTCAATATGATGCTTTGCTCTAATTCTTACACGTCCTCGACCTGTATTATAAGCATCGATAATTCCACGACGACCAAAAATAGTTCCACCTGTTGGGAAATCTGGACCTTTAATAAATTGCATTAATTCATCTGCCGTAGCTTCTGGATTATCAACCATATGTAAAACAGCTGCTAATAATTCATTTGAATTATGTGGTGGAATTTTTGTAGCCATACCAACAGCAATACCTTCACTACCATTTAATAATAAGGTTGGAAGTCTTGTTGGAAGAACTGAAGGTTCTTTCATAGTATCATCGTAGTTTGCTGTAAAGTTAACTGTATCTTTGTCTAAGTCTCTCATAACTTCTTCAGCAACTTTTGTCATACGAGCTTCTGTATATCTCATAGCAGCTGCATTATCACCATCAACAGAACCGAAGTTTCCTTGACCATCAATTAGTGGTGCTCTCATTGAGAAATCTTGTGCAAGTCTTACTAATGCATCATAAACTGAATTATCACCATGTGGATGGTATTTACCAATAACATCTCCAACAATTCTAGCAGATTTTTTATAAGCTGATTTTGATGTAATATTTAAATCATGCATAGCATATAAAATTCTTCTGTGAACTGGTTTTAATCCATCTCTTGCATCTGGTAATGCACGACCAATAATAACACTCATAGAGTAATCTAAATACGAAGCTTTAACAGAGTCTTCAATATTTATATCAATAATATCTTGATTTTCGAAAAGGTTTTCCATGTACATAGGCCTTTGTTTTATAAAATTAAGTTATTTTATCTAAAAAGGGCTTAGCATAAGTTGTAAGAATAAAGAAGAGGAAAAAAATGCATAAAAAAAGGGCTTAAAGCAAAACTTTAAGCCCTTTTAATTAGTAGAGTTATTTAGAATTTTTATATGTAATAATTATATTATAAACTTCATCTTTAAGTTTTAATTTTTCTTTCTTTTTTGTTTCAATTGTAACATCATCAGCATGAGCTTCAATTAATTTTGTAATCTCTTCATCTAAATCATTATGCTTATCAAATAATCTATGAAAATGAGCATCTTTTTGTTTTAATTCTGTAATTAATTCTCTGTGTTCGTGAAACATTTTTCATCCTAGTTTTGAATTTTTGTTATTTAATTATACTCTTAGTTTTCTTAAAAATATTTTACTATGTACGATAATCAGCATTGATTTCTACATACTTATAACCTAAGTCACATCCATAAGCTGTAAATGATTTATCACCTAAACCAATATCACAAATAACTTTAAATTTATCATCTTTTAATACTTCTGAAGCTTTTGCTTCTGTAATTGCATCAAAGCAAAGTTCACCTTTATTATATACAATAATATTATTATATGATATAACTAAAGTTTCTTCATCACATGTAATTTTACTAGCACCAATTGTAGAAGCTATTCGTCCAAAATTTGGATCTTCTCCAAAAAGTGCAGTTTTAACAAGTAGTGAATTTGATAATGCTTTTGCAGCAATTTGTGCATCTTCTTTAGTAAGTGCATTTATTACTTCAAAGGCAACAGCTTTTTTAGCGCCCTCACCATCTGCTACCATTAACATTGCCATATCATGCATCACTAATCGTAAAGCTTCAAAGAAAGCTTGCTTTTCATATGAGTTTGATTTCTTATTTGCTAGTAAAATTACTGTATCATTTGTTGAAGTATCACCATCAACTGAAATTGCATTAAAAGTTGTTTCACTATTAACTTTTAATGCTTCTTTCATATCACTTACAGGAATATTTGCATCCGTACAAATAAAACATAACATAGTTGCAAGATTTGGATTAATCATTCCTGCACCTTTTGCAACTGCACCTATTTTAAATGAGCTTCCATCTTCAAGTTTTACTTCATACATACAAGTTTTTGAATAAGCATCAGTAGTCATAATAGCTTTTGATAAGTTTTCACCACTTTTTGATGATAAATCAAAAGATTTTGCACCATTTACTATTTTTTCAATAGGTAAAGGATTTCCAATAACTCCAGTTGAACTCATAATTGGGTTTATTAAATCAAAATCTAATTGAGAAAAGATAGTATCAATATCATCAATACCTTTTTTTCCAGTCATTGCATTTGCATTTTTTGAATTAATTAAAACAAAGTTTGTTTTAAAGTTTTCTTCATATTGTAAGAAATGTTTTAAAGGAGCTGCTTGAAATTTATTTTCAGTAAAAACAGCTTGAACGTCACAAGGTTCGCTTACATAAATAAAACCTAAGTCATTATCTCCACTTGGTTTTAATCCTGCACTAATACCATCACAATAAAAACCATCAATTTGGTCGATAAAACCTTTTATAGGTAAGATTGTAAACATTTTATTCATCTCCTGGTTTTCTATTTAAACTTATAATTCTTTTTGCTCTAGCAATTCCTTTTTGTGAACCTACTAATAATAATTTTGAATTAGCACTTATCACAACTGAACCACTTGGCATTTGAATAAACCTACCTTTTGCTTCTGTAATTCCAATTACAGATACTTTAAGTTTATCTCTTAATCGTAAATCTTTCATTTCTTTATTAACTACCCAAGAGTCTTCGTTTACGAAAGCTTCTTCCATATCAATTGGAGTATCTCTTTTATATAAAAACTCATCAAGTACATTTTCCATATCTGGTCTAATTGCCATGGCTGAAACTCTTTTTGCCATTAAAGACGGAGTTGCTACAACTTTGTCTGCACCCAATTTTTGAAGTCTGATTTTTTCATTTTGTGTTTCTGCATTTGAAATGATTAAAAAAGGACTTCGTCCTAATTCTTTTTCATATAATCTAACAGAAGCAATTAAAGTAATATTGTCTGAAATATTTTTTGATAATGATATTGCACCTTTTGCCGAAGATAAATGTGATTTCAAAAAAGCTAATTCTTTATATGGTTCTTCTTTTACCCAATATGGATAACCGTTTTCTTTTGCAATTTTTTCAATATCTTCGCTAGGATCTACAACCACAAAAGGAACTTGATTGTCCCTGAATTGTTTAGCTAATTGTAATGTATATTCATTGTGATAAAAAATCACGAAGTGTCTTCTTAATCTTGCAATTTTGTAAAGCATATTTCTTTCCTTATACAAATCAAATAATCGGCCTTTTATTACAGCATCAATTAGTACAGCAGTTGAAAGTGTAAAAGTAGCAAATCCAAAGATTATTAGTGTGACTGTAAAAAATCTACCTGCTTGTGATATTTCAGCAACTTCACCAAATCCAACAGTAGTAAATGTAATACCTGTTTGATAAATAGCATCTAAAATTGGGAAATCATCAATAATTATATATCCAAGTGTTCCTATCATCATGATAACTTGAACTAGTACGAGTGGTAGTCTAAATGGTTTTAGTTGAGAGTATATTAAAGGGTTTAGATCATACTCAGGCTTGGCTGTTTTGAATTCCCAACCAAGCGCTTTTCTGACTCTTCTAAAGATGCTCATGAAAGCACTTTCATTAGCCTTCTATGAGTGTTTTTTAAGAGTTCTTAACTCTTTAGCAGAAATTCTAATTTTCTGAGTAGTACCATCTTCTAAAGTAACTCTTACAGTTCTTAAGTTTGGTAAAAATCTTTTTTTAGTTCTGTTTTTTGCGTGACTTACGTTGTTACCAACCATAGGTCCTTTTCCTGATATTGCGCATCTTCTTGACATTTGTCTTCCTTCTATAGTGAAAAATATTGGCGTATTCTACCTAATTTATCTTAATATTTATTTAAATACTCTCTATGATAGTGTTTAATTTATTTAAATTCTTTGATAATTCATATTTCTTTGCAATTTTTCTGTTTTCTTTTTGAATTAGCTTTAAATCTTCTTCTCTTGATAATAGAGCATCAACTTTAAAACTAGTATTTGGATCACTAGGGTTTTCCATCGTTGCAAAAATATCAATCAACTCACTTGCATAGTTTGTTGTAGTACTTAAAACAGCACATTTACAATACATTGCTTTTAAAATATTTGTTGCAAAACTTTTATTATATGTTGGAAGAATAAAAATATCAGCTACTAAAAATAAATTATTTGGTTTTTCATAATCTTCTAACAATAAAACTTCATCACCAAAATTGTACTTTGATATTAAAAACTTTAGTGCATTTATTTGATTTTTATCTGAAGAAACTATAATTTGTTTATTCATAGAACGTAAAGTGACAATGATATCAAAGAATTCTTTTACACCAGAAGTTTTCAAATTATTTGCTGTAAAGTATATAATCTTTGGCGTTGAATCTATATCATATTTTTTACATAATTCTTCTTTGATTTGTTTTGGCTTTTTATAGCTCATATTTATACTGGGATAGATAACTTTTATATTCTCTTTTGAGATATCTGTTTTTTCAAGGATTTCTTTTTTAAGTAGCTTTGAATTTACAATAGTTTTTTTTGAGTTTTTAATATTCAAAATTGCTTCTTCATCTAAAGTTCCTGAATGAAAATAGATATCTGCATATTCTTTTTTTGCAAAAGAAAGTTTTTTTAATAATGTTTGTTTTTTTAAGACAAAGATTCTTTCATCTTTTTCTAATTCTTTTATTAGGTTTGTTTTATTTTTATAATATATTGAAGTTTTAGTCACATTTTCTCTTTATACTAATCTTTTTTAAACAATATATAATTTTCACTTACTAGTCTCTTAATTAAATTAAGAATACATTGTGTTATAATAATATTTATTTATAATAACTGAGGATTATAAAATTGACAAGACAAAAAATAGTTTTTCTTGACAGAGATGGTGTAATAAATATTGATAAACATTACGTTTATAAAATTGAAGATTTTGAGTTTATAAATAATATATTTGATACTTGTATTTATTTCCAAAAACTTGGATATAAAATTATAATTGTTACAAATCAATCTGGCATAGGAAGAAAATATTTCAGTCAAAGTGATTTTGATAAATTGTCAGAATGGATGATAAAAGAGTTTAAAAATAATAAAATTGAGATACTTGATGTTTTTTTCTGCCCTCATACACCAAATGATAATTGTTTTTGCAGAAAACCAAAACATGGAATGATTACTCAAGCTTGTCAAAAGTATGATATTGATTTAAATACTTCATGGATGATTGGAGATAAAATATCAGATATTGATATGGCTTTTAATGCAGGAATTAAAAACTCAATTTTAATTTCTAGCCAATATTCATACAATATAGATGATCTCAAAACAAAAAATATTATTGAAGATATAATTGAAACAAAAAATATAATAAAAGCTTAGGATACACTTAGTGAAATACACTGATATAAACTTTAATAACAAAACAATTTTAATAACTGGAGGAGCAGGATTTATTGGTTCAAATCTTGCTTTTTACTTTCAAAATTATTACCCTGATGCAAAAATTATAATCTTAGACTCTTTTAGGAATAATGAGATATTTTCAAATGGTAACCTAAAAAGTTTTGGTCACTTTAAAAATCTTTTAGGATTTAAAGGTCATGTTATTAGTGGTGATATTAATGATAAAAAACTATTAGAAGATTTAGAAGAAAATTATTCTTTTGATTATATTTTTCATCAAGCTGCTATTTCTGATACAACAGTGAATGAGCAAGATTTAATGATACAAACAAATGTAAATGCTTATGAAGATTTATTAAAAATTGCAATTAAGCATAATGCAAATGTTGTTTATGCAAGTTCAGCTGCAACTTATGGTGATAGTAATCGCTTTGAAGTTGGATATGAGTCACCAAATAATGCCTATGGTTTTTCAAAAGTAATGATGGATAATATCACAAATGAATATCTAAAAAAAGATTTAAATATTTCAATTGTTGGATTAAAATATTTTAATGTATATGGTCCAAGAGAGTTTTTTAAAAACAAAACTTCTTCAATGGTAGTTCAATTTGGACATCAAATATTAAAAGGACTTACTCCTAAACTTTTTGAGGGAAGTAATAAAATATTACGAGATTTCATTTATATTGAAGATGTAATACAATCAAATATAAAAGCTTGTAGTCCTAAGAGATCTGGGGTTTATAATGTGGGAACAGGAAAAGCTAGAAGTTTTGAAGATATTGTAGATATTTTGCAAAGTGAACTAAATATTGATAATGGAAAAGAATATATTAAAAATCCATTTATTGGTTCTTATCAATTTTTTACACAAGCTAATATTGAAGATACACAAAAATACTTAGATTATAAACCAAGATATGAAATGGAAGAAGGCATTAAAGAGTATATTCCGGAAATAAAAAGACTATTTAAAGAAGAAGTAAAATAATGATTAATTTAAAAAATAAAAAGCCTAATATTTTAGTAATTGGTGATTTGATGATTGACCATTATTTATGGGGAAGTTGTGAACGAATATCTCCTGAAGCACCAGTGCCTGTTATAAATATTCAAAAAGAAAACCAAGCCTTAGGTGGAGCAGGAAATGTTTTAAATAATTTAAAAACATTTGGTGCAAAAGTATCTGTGATTAGTGTACTTGGAAATGATAGTATTGCAAGTGAATTAAAAGAAATGCTTGAAAATATTGATATTCAAACAAATATGCTAATAGAAGAAGAAAATAGAAAAACTACAAAAAAAAGTAGATTAATAGCTTCACAACAACAAGTATTAAGATATGACAAAGAAAGTACACAAAATATATCTGATGAAAGTGCATCAAAAATATTAGAGTTTTTAACAAAAAATATATCAAAGTATGATGTTCTTGTTTTATCTGATTATGGAAAAGGTGTTTTAACTAAAAAATTAACTCAAGAGATAATTTCTATTTCAAATGAAAATAAAGTAAAAGTATTTGTTGATCCAAAAGGAAATGATTATGATAAATACAAAAATGCTTATGCAATAACACCAAATAAAAAAGAAGCTATTGAAGCTACAAATATTGATATAAAAGATGATTCAACTCTTGAAAAAGCAATAAAAGAATTAAAAACAAATTATCAATTAGACTTAGCATTAATAACTCTTAGTGAAAATGGTATTGCAATTTATGATGATAAATTAAGAATTAAACCAACTGTTGCAAAAGAAGTATATGATGTAACAGGTGCAGGAGATACTGTAATCGCATCAATTGCTTTTGCAATTGCGAATGGTTTAGATATTGATAAAGCAGTAGAGTTTGCTAATTTAGCAGCAGGTGTAGTTGTAAGTAAAATTGGAAGTGCAACTGCTAGCATGGATGAAATTTATGAATATGAATCAAGTTTGCATAAATCAAATTCTATTTCAAATATAAAAAATATCGATGAAATAAAAGCTATATCTAAAAGACTAATTAATCAAAAGAAAAAAATAGTCTTTACAAATGGTTGTTTTGATATATTACATGCAGGTCATGTGAAGTATTTAGAAGAGGCGAAAAGTTATGGTGATATTTTGATTTTAGGACTAAATTCAGATGATTCTGTTAGAAGATTAAAAGGTTCAAATAGACCTATAAATAATCAAGAAGATAGAGCCTATTTATTAGCCGCACTAGATGCAGTTGATTTTGTAGTTATTTTTAATGAAGAAACACCATATGAGTTGATAAAACTAATACAGCCTGATTTATTAGTAAAAGGTGGTGATTATATTGGTAAAACTGTTGTAGGTGAAGATATAGCAAAAGAAGTAAAACTTGTTGAATTTGTAGAAAATAAAAGTACAACCAAAATAATTCAAAGGATTTTGAATAATGCAGAAAATGATTGAAAAAGAGTTCTTATCACATATAGATATTGCTAAATTAACATTTGATAAACTAAAAGATAAATTAGAAGAGGCTTCTTCTTTAGTAATTGAAACATTAAAAAATGGGAATAAAGTATTAATTTGTGGAAATGGTGGAAGTGCTGCAGATGCACAGCATATTGCAACTGAAATAGTTTGTAAATATAAAACTGTTAGAAAAGGCTATCCTGCTATTGCACTTACGACTGATACAAGTATTATAACTGCTGTATCAAATGACTTTGGTTATGAAATGGTATTTAAAAGACAAATTGAAGCTCTTGCAAATAAAAATGATTTAGTAATTGGCATTAGCACAAGTGGTAATAGTGAAAATATAGTTAATGCATTAAAATACGCAAAAGAGGTTGGATGTAAAACTCTTGGGTTTAGTGGAAATGATGGTGGAGAAATTGATAAATATTGTGATATAAACTTGATTGTACCATCAAATAATACACCTAGAATACAAGAGCTTCATATTCTATTTGGGCATATTATTTGTGAAGCGGTTGATGGAGAAATTGACTAGAAATCAATTTTTCTATTTTGTAATACCTTTATTATATGCATGATGTGTTTTACGCCAACTATCATCAAATCTGTTATGTGTAAAAATACCTTCACAAACACCTATTTTATAATTTTGTTCTCTCCACCATTTACAATTTAATGGTTTTTCTAGATCTTGGAAATTATTTGCTGTTCTTGATGAAGGATGAGAATATGCATAATCAAGTAATTCTCCATAAAATTTACGTTTAAGTAATGCACTTTGATTTGTCCATGTTAAAATATATGAATCTACAGAAAAAATCTCATCATCAATTTTTTTTATATATTTAGGAAATACTTTTTGTGGTTCTTTCTCAAAATACATGGAATATCCTGCAATTCTAAGTGCTTTTTCAGGTCTAAAGAAACGCTTTATAGATTTTTTTAAACTAATAAACATTGAAGAATTTATTTTATTTGAGGAATATTTTTCATGTATTTTTTGAACGTCATAATAGTTAATATACTTTTCTAAACTAAAAGCTTCTCCAAAATTCCATCGATGTCTTAATCTCATAACATCTATATTTCCATTTTCTAAATGCTCAATAGATTGAGATAATCTTTTCGTAAAGGTATCATTATCAACAATAATTGGATTATCATTTTCTAAGACTAATACATAATCTGTAGATAAATTGTCATGGATTAATTTATGTCCATGCTGAATACCCAGGTTAGTATCTGTTCCTACATAATCATATCCATACTTATGTGCTAGTTCTTTATCTTCAGGAGTTATTTCTTGGAATATAATTTTCACTTCATCAAAATACTCTTTAAAACCTATTTCTTCATAACTTTCTAAACTTTTTTCTAAAGTTCTATGTGATTTCCAACTAAGAATACCTACACCAATTGTTATTCTCTTCTGAGATGATGTCTTCATAATATTCTCCATTAATTAAAACTCATTATTTTAATACCAATACTTTTCAATCCAAGGAGTTGGTTTACAAACTTTATAAAGCTTCTTCCAACTTTGACCTTTTTTAACTCGCCAAATACCTTTTATCGCTTCATCTGGTTTTGGATAACCATGGAAATTAACAACACTTAGATTCGGCATATTTTTTGGAAGACTTGGGGTAATAAAGTATCTAAAAGGAATAAATTTAGGAATACAATCAAATCTAAATGAACAGAACCAATCATCAGGCCAGAAATTTAATTTTCCATATTTTTCAATAACCTTTTCAGATAAATATTCTTGACATGCTGTATGAAACTTATCACATACTTCTTTTGGGTTTTGTTCATAATACTCTTTAATAAATCCTAATGTTCCCACAACCCAAGAATAACATGTAGCTTGACCTACATTATTACCCTTACTATTAGTATCATTAATAATATAGAACTTTTCATTTTCTGGATATTCAAAGAAACCATCTATATTACCGACAATAAGAACATCTAAATCAAAGAATAGTACCCTTTGTCCATTAAGGTCACCTAAGTTATCATCACACAATCCAGCTTCTTTACGATATCCATATCGTATTCCATAATCTTCAATAGTATTTAACACAGGCACTGGTTTTACAATAATGTTTTCATTTAAATCACGTGAATCTTCAGTAAAACAATAAAAATTAATTTTATATTTAGTATTTTTAGTAACCATATTATATAATTTATTTACATCTTCAGAACTATAAACAGTACCCCACTTAATACAAACTATATTTTTTGATTCACTCATTCTTTACCTTTTAAATTTGATTTAGTATTTTAGCTAAACTTTTCTTTTAAATATTTGTATGAATATTTAAAGAAGTATTTAAATTGACCACTTCTTAATGCTCTTTGAAAAGACTTTCTATATATTTTTGCAACTGCTTTTTTTCTTTTTGATTCATCATCAATATTTTTATTATAAATCTTTACTATTTCTTCATAATAAAACTTAAGTACATTCTTACTTCCACTTAAATTATCTTCATGCCATCTGTAAAAGGTATGAATTTTATTTATGTAACCAACTTCAAAGTTCTTTGTAAGCCTTAGCCAAAAGTCAGTATCTTCAAACTTTAAACTTGCATCATAAAAACCAATCTTTTCATAAACTTCTGTTCTATATAAATGAGAAGGAGTATTTATACCACCCTTCCCCTCAATAATTGAATCAAATAAAAATCCTGTATTTTTTTTCTTTGAATAATCTAAGATATTCTTTTTATTATCATCATTATCAATAACTTGAGAATTAGAATGAACTAACATATATTTAGGATTTTCTTCTAAATATTTAACTTGTTCTTCTATTTTATTTAACATCCAATAATCATCAGATCCAACAAAGGAAATATATTTACCTTTAGATTCTTTCGCAATCTCATTTAAGGTGTTACACATACCTTTATTAGGTCGAGTATATATTTTATAATTTTTATTATAATCTTGAGATTCTAAATAATCTTTGGCTACTTCAAATGAATTATCTGGAGAACCATCATCTATTACTATTAGTTCAATATTCTTATAAGTTTGTTTTACAATTGATTCTAAACACTTTATTATGTAGTTTTCATGATTATATAAAGCTACACCTACTGTTACTAAGTTCATCTATTGTTATCCATTTTTAGTTTTAATTTTTTAACTTTTCTTTTTAACTTTCTTGATTTATTCCATAATCTTAATCTGTCTTTTAAAGAAAACTTATGTCCATATTTATCAATTGTTTTAATACATGATTCTGAAAATTTCATTGCAGCATTCTCATTTTTTATAGTATTGTTGTCATGTAATCTATATGCAGCCACTTTTTCATCAAAAAATAAAATTAAATTTTCTGATACAGCTCGTACAGCGTAATCCCAGTCTTCTAAAATAACTTCGGGATCATAATATCCTAATAAATCATAAATTTTTTTATTTAACATATAAGAAGGTCCTACAATAGCCCACTTATATAAAATTTCATTTTTTAATTTTTCATCAGTAAAATAATTGCTTTTATTTCCATAATGTAGCTCTTCAATTGTACTATTGTTGATAGTAGTATTAGTATCATCTATTGCGATACAATCTGAAATTAACATTAATTTGTTTGGATTTCTTTCTAAAACTTCTACTCTTTTTGAAATAGTGTTATTAATCAAATAATCATCACTCGCCATGTTAAGTATATATTTACCAGTACTTAATGATATTAGTTCATTAAGAGTATTATGTAAGCCTTTATTTTCTCTTGAAAGATAGTTTATGTTAATATTTTTATTTCTATCTATCCATTTTTTTACAACTTCATTACTGTTGTCTTTTGATCCATCATTAATTAATATTATCTCCTTATTATCATAAGAATCTTCAATGATTGAATCTAATAATTTTTCAATAAACTGTTCATGATTATAAAGTGGGATAAGGATACTAACTAATGGTAAATTACTCATAACTATTTAATACCTCTACAATTTTTTTTGTATTTTCTAATGTTTGATTTCCACTTATTGGTAAACTTAAAACTTCATCATGTATTTTTTCACTAATTACATAACTCTCAAGTTCCCACTCTTTATAAGCATTTTGTTTATGTGGAGCTATAGGGTAATGAATAAGAGTTTGTATATCATTATCTAAAAAATATTTTTGTAATTTATCTCTTCTGTTAGTTCTAATTACAAATAAATGCCATACTTGGTTATCTTCATTTCTAACAGTTGGTAGAATTATATTTTTGTTATTAATATTTTTTAAATAGTAATTAGCTATTTCTCTTCTATTTTCAATCTCTTTATCTAGATATTTAAGCTTTACTCTTAACATAGCAGCTTGAATTTCATCTAATCTACTATTAGTACCTTTATAAATATTTTCATATTTTCTAAGACTTCCATAGTTTCCTAGTGCTCTTATAGTATTAGCCAATCTTTCATCATTTGTTGTTACAGCACCACCATCACCTAATGCACCAAGGTTTTTGCCAGGATAAAAACTAAATCCACTAGCATGACCTAAATTACCTGCTCTTTTATTTTTATAGAATGCGCCATGTGATTGAGCTGAGTCTTCAATAACTTTCAGATTATGTTTTCTTGCAATTTCATTAATTTTATCCATTTCACAAGTTTGTCCATAAAGATGAACTGGCATAATTGCTTTTGTCTTAGAAGTAATTTTTTCTTTTATTTTAGCTGGGTTGATTAAATATGTATCAATATCTGGTTCAACTAGTATGGGAATTAAATTATTTTGTGAAATTGCAAGAATAGATGCTATATATGTATTTGAAGGTACTATTACTTCATCTCCATCTTTTATATGCTCTAAATTTTTATATGCTCTAAGTATTAAAGTTAATGCATCAAGTCCATTTGCTACACCAATTGCATATTTTGTACCACAATATTGTGCAAACTCTTTTTCAAATTCATTACATTCATTTCCTTGAACATACCAACCACTATCTATAACTTTAGTACACGCTTCAATAAGTTCTTCTCTGTATTGAGCATTTATATTTTTTAAATCTAAGAATGGAATCATTTATTCTTTTCCTTTATGGTACATAGAGTTCAGCTGTCCCAGTTATTACAGCCTTATTTTTGACTAAACATTTTGTATCAAAAAAAACTCTTTTTTTTATAATATCAACATTTGTAACTGTTACTATTGCGGTTACAGTATCACCAAGATAAACAGGTCTCTTAAAGTTTAAATTCTGAGACACATATACACACCCTTTACCAGGAAGTTTAGTCCCAAATAATGCAGAAAAAAAACTAGCACTGATTAATCCATGAGCAATTCTTTTTTTATATCTTGAATTTTCGGCATAAACTTCATCTATATGAACAGGATTATGGTCTCCAGACAATTTTGCAAAAGTTTTTACATCTGCATCCGTGATTACCTGAGAGTATGATGCAATCATACCTATTTCAATCTCTTCTACACTATAAGATTCCTTCATCTGATAATGCCTCCCATTCAGTAATAACTTCTTGAGGATATCCTCTATGAAAATGTCTTATCCATGGATAGGCTGGTCGTCTTGTTCCATCTTTCAATCTAATTTTTGATGCTAAACAAACTTTTTTTGCAGGGTTTCCGCTATAAAGCATATTAGGTTCAGTTTTTATACTTAACATTGAATTTGCCCCAATCAGACATCCTGTCGATACTTTAATCCCAGGAAGAATAACACTCATAGTAGATATTACTGCAAAATCTTCTACTTTAACACCTTGCATAACTTCACTTGGAGGATGAGGATCATTTGTTAAAACAACATATGGGAAAATCCAAATATAATTGCCAATTTCTGAATGTTGTCCAATATGAACATTACTATGTATTCTTACATAATCTCCAATATTACAATGTCCTTGAATATCAGTTAAAGTACCTATTTGTAAATTTTTCCCAGCAATTGTTTTTTCTCTTACTGTTACTCGATGACCAGTTATTAACTTTTCACCAAATTTTGAACCTTCATAAAAAATACTTTTTGAACGTATATGTGAATTTTTACCAATATAAAGTTTTTCCCCTTTAGATAAATGATTTTCAACTCCTATTTCACAATAACCTTCTATAACTGTATTTTCTTCAATTTCGACGTTTTCATGAATAGTAGTAAACTGTCCTATTTTGACATTTTTACCAATTTTCGCTTTATCCGATATAATTGCTGTTGGATGAATTAAGTATTCATTTAGCACTTTGAAGCTCCTCTAAAAACTTATCATAACTTCTAATATAATCAGACTCATCATAATGTTCGCTTGCTAATACCATTAAAACACAATCTTCACTGAAGTTTTTCATTTCTCTCCAAATAAGTCCTTCTATATATAACCCTTGATTTGGATTATTAAGTTCTATTTTTTCTGTTTTCTCACCATTATCTAGAACAAAAGTACAACTTCCCTTTACTGCAACTGCTATTTGCTTAAGATTTATATGAGCATGAAAGCCTCTTTCTACACCTTTTTTAGTATCAAAGATATAGTAAACTCTTTTTATATCAAATGACGTATTATATCCTTCCTCAATAGCTATTAAAGAACCTCTGTCATCACCTAATGTTTGTAAATCATTCAATTCATATTTACCCATTATACTTCCCTAAATACCAATCAACAGTCAACACAATCCCAGTATCAAAGTTCTCATCAGCTTTCCAACCAAGCTCATCTTCTAGTTTTGTAGCATCAATAGCATATCTTCTATCATGTCCAGCTCTATCTTCTACAAATGTAATTAGTTCTTTATAAGAAGTTAGAGTTTTTGATGGAACTTTTGTATCAAGAATAGTACAAATTGCATCTACTATTTGAAGATTTGTTCTTTCATTTCTTCCACCAATATTATAGGTATTTGCTGTTTTTCCTGTATGATAAACTATATCTATACCTTTACAATGATCTAATACATACAACCAATCTCTAATATTTTTACCATCTCCATAAATTGGAATTTTTTGGTTAGATAGTGCTTTTCTAATAATTGTAGGTATTAGTTTTTCATCATGTTGTTTTGGTCCATAGTTATTTGAACAGTTTGTAATTACTGTATTCATTCCATATGTTTCATTATATGCTCTTATTATCATATCACTTGATGCTTTTGAAGCTGAGTATGGAGAGTTTGGTGCATATGGAGTAGTTTCAGTAAACAAGTCTTTTGGATCACAGGAAAGTGTTCCATATACTTCATCTGTTGAAATATGATGAAATCTACTTTTCTTGTAATCTGCTTTATAAGTAAATGGTTTATCCATCCAGTATTTATATGCTACATCTATTAAAGTAAAAGTTCCATTTACATTTGTATTTACAAACACACCTGGATTTTTAATAGAGTTATCTACATGTGATTCTGCTGCAAAGTGAATTACTCCTTGTATATCATATTCATTAAATATAAACTCAACTAAGTCTCTATTACAAATATCACCTTTTATAAATTTATATCTAGGATTTTCTTCACACTCTTTAAGGTTTTCTAAGTTACCTGCGTATGTTAGAAGGTCTAGGTTTATTAGATTATATTCAGGGTATTTATCTAGGAAGTATGGCACAAAGTTTGAGCCTATAAAGCCTGCTGTTCCTGTTAATAAAATACTTTTTTTATTTTTATTCATATTATTTGTCATTATGATCTTTCTCCTAGTGTTCTCAAACATTTATCTAAACTATCTTTCCAAAATGGAATAGTTATATTAAATTCATTTTTTATTTTACTTTTATTTAAAAGCGAAAAATGTGGTCGCTTCGCTGGTGTTGGGTATTGGTATGTTTCAATTGGATTAATTTGACAAGTAATCTTTGCCATTTTCATAATCTCTTTTGCGAAGTCATACCAAGATAGTACTCCTTCATTTGAGTAGTTATATATACTTACTTTATCATTTTTTATATTTGGCAAGATATCTAAAATAGCTTTTGCTAAATCAGCTGCATTTGTAGGAGTTCCTACTTGATCAAATATTACACCTAATTCATCTTTTTGCTTCCCAAGTCTTAGCATTGTTTTAACAAAGTTATTTCCAAATGTTGAATAAACCCATGATGTTCTAATGATAATAGAGTTTAATGGATTAATATTAATCATTTCATTTTCACCATCAAGTTTTGTTTTACCATAAACTGAATTTGGGTTTGTTTGAAACTCTTCACAGTATGGTTTGAAGTTTTTACCATCAAATACATAATCAGTTGAGATATGAATTAGTTTTATATTTAACTCTTTTGAAACAAGAGCTAGTTTTTTTACTGCTTTTCTATTTGTTAGGTCTGCATTTTCAACATCTGTTTCAGCCTTATCAACTGCTGTATATGCTGCACAGTTTATTATTGAATTAATACTGTTTGATTCACAGAAGTTTTTAATACTATCTTTACAAGTGATATCTAGGTTTTCTCTTGTTGTAAAAAAGAAGTTATAAGAGTACTCTTTCTCTAATTCTCTTATTTCAGATCCTAGTTGGCCATTTGAGCCTGTTACTAGTATATTCAATTAATTTCCTTCATTATTAAAATCTAAATTATCTACAATAAGTTTTCTAGCTTTTGTATTCCAATGTGTATCATCAGAATGATAAAGATCAAGAACATTAGATTTATTTAATTCTTCAAGTAATATTTTTTTTGTATCAATAAAAATATAATCCTTATCTAAATTTCTTAAATATTCAAAAAATAAACTTTTAGGATAGTTGTCTTTATTAACTAAATTATCTCTATATAAATTATATTTATCAACAGCAGGCATGAAATATAATACTATTCCTTTTTCTTTTAATAAACGTGCTAATTCATTCATACGACTATTTAATTTAATAATATCATTTTTACTCTGATATTTAATAAAATCAATATCATCTCTAAAAAACATTAGTTCATCTTGAACCTCAGAAGAAAACATGTTTTTATTAAGTTTTTCAATGTAATAATTTTTGTACCTACCATAGCCATTCAAATAAAACTTTAAATTATATTTTACTAAATTATAATTTAAATTATTTATAAAACTAATATTATCTTTATATTTATTATGTGAATTAAAGATATCTTTAGTTTTTTTTATTTTTCCAAAAATATTTCCAACATAGCTATAGTTAGAATTAAGTTTTTCTAAACCTATATTTAAATGAACATTTCGTTGAACACATTCAAGAATAATATATTTTGGTTTTACTTTATCAAAAAAGTCACTATTTAACAATAATAATATACTATCAATATAATTATTTTTATCTGATATATCAGGAATATTAAGAACTTTAAAATCAAATTTACTAGAAATATAATCTTGATAATATCTATTTTCTCCCCCTCCTGCTCCATTAGAAAAAGAATCTCCAATAGTTATAACATCAACTTCTTCATTTTCATATTCTTTAAAATTGATATGTTTTTTTTCAAGTGTATCAATATTATTTCTTAAATTTATTAAATCAAACTTATATGACATTCTAGCTAAATCACCAACAACATGGTTATTAGGATATACTTTTTTAGTAAATTGCCACAATATCAAATGAACACAAACAAAACAAGATAATAAAATAATCAGCCAATAAGTAAATTTTTTATTTTTATTCATTCTTATCCTAAAAATTAAAATATATAAATTCTGAGAATTTATTAAAGTTTGATAACGTGTAAAAAAGAATAATTATTATAAATAAGAAATATTTTATATTTGCTTTAAAATGAGTTCGTAATTCAATAGTGTTTTTTAGAACAAGAACAAATACTAAACTCATTGTTATCCAAGTAAAACTATTACTCCCATTGATATTAAATAACCATTTATCAAATGTTACTCCACAGTTAGCTAAGAAAGGTAGCTTATTTGCAAACCTTTCTGAAAAAACAATCCCTGAAAGACCAAACATTCCAGATAAAACTTTAATAGCATCATCCCATTCTTTAGCTCTGAAAAATACCCAAGTGATATTAATAAAGTTAAAAGTAATTAACCAAGCTAACCATGACCACATTTTAAATCCGAGTGTTTGCCATAGTCTATGAATAGATAAAGCTAAACCATGAAGAAATCCCCAAAATAAAAACGTCCAACCAGCTCCATGCCAAAATCCACCTATTATAAAAGTAGCCATTAAGTTTGAATATGTTCTAAAACTTCCTCTTTTATTTCCACCTAGAGGAATATAAACATAATCTCTTAAAAACCTTGATAATGTAATATGCCATCTTCTCCAAAAGTCTTGTATAGATAAAGCTTTATATGGAGAGTTAAAGTTAATAGGTAGTTTTATATTAAATAATAATGCAATACCTATTGCCATATCTGTATAACCTGAGAAATCAAAATACAATTGAAAAGTATAAGATAATGAAGTAGCCCAAGCTTCAAACAAATTCAATGTTGTTGCTGTATCAAATCCTGCATTTGCCCAAACTGCAAAAGTATCTGCTATTACTACTTTTTTAAATAAACCCATTGAGAATATAAATATACCTAAAGCTATATTCTTATAATTCTTTACCATATTTCTATTATTAGCAAATTGAGGCATCATCTCTTTATGATGTACGATTGGTCCTGCTATTAGTTGAGGAAAGAAAGTTACAAATAGTGCATAATTTAAAAAATCATACTCTTTTGTCTCACCTCTATAACTATCTACTAAATATGCTATTTGTTGGAAGGTAAAAAAAGATATTGCTAATGGCAATAATAGATTCAATAAATCAACATTTGTTCCAAGTGCAAAATTAAAGTTTTCAATAAAAAAATCTGCGTATTTAAAATATCCAAGTAATGATACATTACAAACAATACCAAATATTAGAATTGATTTATTTGAAAATGTTTTTTTACTAGTTTTCTCTTTCTTAGTTTTAGCTAATGTATTTCCTATTGCATAATTAAATAGCATACTTCCTAGTATTAGAGGTAAATAGGCTATATTCCAATAAGAGTAAAAGAACAAAGAAGAAAACACTAGAAATGCTTTACTTGCTGTTGTTAATCTTTTACTATTTAGATAAAAATATATAAAAAATGTGATGGGTAAGAATATGAATATAAATTCGTAAGAATTAAAAAGCATTTATTAAACTTTATCTTTCATAGTAATTAATACCAAATTCAAATATTTCTTTATCATCTTCAATAGAAAATAGCTTTGGTTGTTTTGTATCTTTTTCTGATAGTTTTAACTCACCATGTTCTAATTGCCAGTTGATATTTAAATCCTTATCATCAAAGGCTATTCCTCTATCACATTGTGGGCTATAATAATTATCTACTTTATATGCAAATACTGTATCATCTTCAAGTACTACAAAGCCATGAGCAAAGCCTCTTGGAACTAGAAGTTGTTTTTTATTATCTGCTGATAATTCAACGCTCACGTGTTGTCCAAATGTAGGAGAGTTACGTCTGATATCAACTGCAACATCTAGAACAGATCCTTGGATAACTCTTACAAGTTTTGTTTGTGCATGAGGTGGTAGTTGATAGTGAAGTCCTCGCAAGACCCCTTTACTTGATTTTGATTCATTATCTTGGCAGAAGTTTATTTGGAATCCCAAGAACTCTTCTAATTTATCTGCACGAAATGTCTCTACGAAGTAACCTCTATGATCTCCATGAACAGTTGGTTCTACAATAACTACATCAGGTATTGTTGTTCTTATGAAATTCATCTAGCTACTTTTCCTTCTTTTGCTCTTTTGATTAGGTATTGACCATAGTTATTCTTTTTTAGTGGTTGTGCTAATTCTAAAAGTTTCTCTTTAGTTATATAACCCATTTCATAAGCTATTTCTTCTAAACAAGCAACTTTAAGACCTTGTCTATGTTCAATAGTTTGAATAAAGTTAGAAGCTTCTAGCATAGATTCATGAGTTCCAGTATCAAGCCAAGCGTATCCTCTTCCCATTAGTTCAACTTTTAATCTTTCTTCTTTTAGGTAATCTTGATTTAAAGTTGTTATTTCTAATTCACCACGATCAGAAGGTTTTACTTGTTTTGCTTTTTTTACTACATCAGAAGGATAGAAGTAAAGTCCTACAACTGCGTAGTTTGATTTTGGTTCAAGTGGTTTTTCTTCGATAGAAGTTACATTACCTTCATCATCAAATCCAGCAACACCATATCTCTCAGGGTCATTTACTCTATATCCAAATACTGTTGCTTTATTTTCTTCTTTTGCATTTTTAATAGAGTTAGCTAAAAGGTTAGTCATTCCATCTCCATAGAAGATATTATCACCTAAAACTAAACAAGCATCATCACCAGCTAAGAATTTTTCACCTAGTGTAAAAGCTTGTGCTAAGCCATCTGGGCTTGGTTGAACTATATATTCAAATTTCATACCAATATCAGACCCATCACCTAGAAGTTCTTCAAATCTTGGCAGATCATGTGGAGTTGAAATAATTAATACTTCTTGAATACCTGCAAGCATTAAAATTGAAAGGGGATAATATACCATTGGTTTATCATAGATTGGAACTAACTGTTTACTTACACCTTTTGTGATTGGGTATAGTCTTGTTCCACTTCCTCCAGCTAGTATTATTCCTTTCATTTACGCTCCTTTTTTAATTTTATTTTTTTCATAATTAAACTTTTAACTATCACTATTAAATAAATCTCTAGTATAAACATTATCTTGAACATCAAGTAAGTCTTCATTAAGTCTATTTGCTACTATTACATCTGCCATTGATTTAAATTCTTCTAAATCTTTAATCACTTTAGAGTTAAAGAAAGTATCATCTTCTAAGTTTGGTTCATAGATGATTACTTCAATTCCTTTTGATTTGATTCTTTTCATGATACCTTGAATAGCTGAAGATCTAAAGTTATCAGAACCTGATTTCATTACTAATCTATAGATTCCTACTTTTTTTGTAGTTTCTGCTTTTGTCATAGTAAGGTTTAATTTTTCTATGATTGATTTTGCAATAAAGTCTTTTCTAGTTGTATTAGAGTTTACAATAGCTTCTATCATATTTGATGGTACATCTTTATAGTTTGCTAGTAATTGTTTTGTATCTTTAGGTAAACAGTATCCACCATATCCAAAACTAGGATTATTATAATGGCTTCCAATTCTTGGATCTAATCCTACACCTTCTATTATTTGTCTAGCATCTAGATTATGTGATTGTGCATAAGAGTCTAATTCATTAAAGTAAGATACTCTCATAGCAAGGTATGTATTTGAGAAAAGCTTTACAGCTTCAGCTTCAGTTGAGTTTGTAAAAAGAATATCTATATTTTCTTTTTTAGCTCCTTGTGCTAAAAGCTTTGCAAAAGTTTCAGCTCTTTGTGATTGTTCACCTACAATAATTCTTGAAGGATATAGATTATCTTGTAGTGCTTTTCCTTCTCTTAAAAACTCTGGTGAAAATATTATATTAGTAGTATTAAACTTTTCATTTATAGATTTTGTATATCCTACAGGTACTGTTGATTTTATTACCATTGTAGTATTAGGATTTATTTCAAGAACATCAGTAATAACATATTCTATAGATTTAGTATTAAAATAGTTTGTTTCAGGATCATAATCTGTAGGTGTAGAGATGATTACAAAATCAGCATCTTCATATGCCTCTTTTTTATCTAAAGTAGCTCTAAAGTTTAAATCATCTTTTAGAAGATATTCTGATATTTCTTTATCTTCTATTGGAGATATTTTTTTATTTAGAAGTTCTACTTTAGAAGGTATGATATCTAATGCTACTACTTCATTATGTTGCGATAGTAAGATACCGTTTGATAGTCCTACATATCCTGTTCCTGCTATTGCTATTTTCAATACTTTTCCTTGGTAAATTATACTTTTTTTAAAAATTCTTCTAAATCTTTTTCAGCTTTTGTATATATCTTTTGAAATCTATCATAACCATTTGTTGACACTTCCATAATTTTATTTTTTTCAGCAATTAAATCAATTAAAGTTTCAGATAATGATTCTGCAGTGTTATCACATACTACTAAATCATTTTTATTATAAAATTCAAATAACACATCACTATTCATTGTTACTGTACATTTTTTACATGCAGTTGATTGATAAACCTTATTAGGTATCACACTTTTTGCTTTCTTACTTTCTCCAAAAATTCCTAAAACTATATCATTTTTTCGTATTATATTTGCTAATTCTTTTTCTTCAATAAATGTTCCATCCATTCGTACATTTTTTAAATTTAATCTTTTAAATAATTCATGCATTGAATCAAATATTTGGCCTTTACCAATAATCTCAGCTTCAAAGTTAACGTTTTGTTTTTCCATTAAACTAAAGGCATTTAGAATTATATCAATTCCATGTAAAGGGATAAAAGAACCATAAAAAAGTATTTTAGTTTTTTCATTATCTTTCTTCTCTTCAGAAGGAAAGTATATATCTGTATCAGCAAGTACAGGTAGTACTAGATGCTCACCTTTAAATTTTCCAAATAACATTTCCCAATATTTAAAGTGAGACATCGTATCACTCATCAAATATTTAGAAAATCTAAAGTTAAACCAATCTTGAAAATACTTCCACCATGCACGTGGATTTTTATTAGTAATTTTTTTTCTATCATAAACATATGTATCGTAATTTGAAATAAAAAAATCATTAATTATTTTATCTCTTTTTAAAAAATTCTTAAAAAATTGATTTTTTGAAAAAGGTAATAATATATAAATATCCTTTTTTATATCTAAATTATTAGTAAATTTTTTAATTATATTAAATCTTGAATAATCTTTATTTTGTCGAAAGAGATATTTTATCATTTGTACCACTCATAATTAACTAATTTTTTATTATCTTGATTGAACAAATCAAGAATATATTCAGCTACTCTTTTAGAATTAAATAGATTATGTACTCTATTTGAAAGCCATATAGATTTATCTATTCTCTCTTTTTCATTTTCTAAAAAGTAATCAATTTTAGAAGATAATTCATCATAAGAAGTATAACATTCTAATTTATCTTCAAAAAACTTCTCTGCACCAATGATTTCTGTACTTAAGGGGAAAGAACCATTTCCTAAAATATGCATTAATCTATCAGATGTGTACCATTCATAACCTAAAGTAAAGTCTCTATTATGATTGATGCATATTTTAGAATCAGCTATTAAAGAAAAGTATTCTTCTCCAATAACAACAGATTCTTTGTTCTGACCAATAAACTTTGTTTTAATATTCTTATTAAGATTTGAATTCAAGAAGTCTACTAAAGTTTTCCGTTCATTATCTAATCTACCAGAGAATAACAAATCATAGGAAAAGTTTTCTTTTTTAAATGCATTATGTTTTTCAATATTATTATCCACTAAATTTGGAAGGAAAAACGTATTTTTATTATAGACTTTTAAATCCTTAATAAAATCACCACCTGCAGTAGTTAAAATAAAATCAAAATAATGTGCGACTTCTTTAAAATATTTTTGTATTGGAACATCATTGTACCAATAAATCATATTGATTTTTTTATTTTTAATATAATCAAAAGTATCTTTTAAAATTAGTTCAGCATGACCAAATATAATTAAATCTGGTTTTAAATCATCTATTAAAGATTTAAAAAAGTTATTCATCTTTTTTTGACCATTTTTTTTATTTCTAAATACAGATAGGTACCTAGAAGTATCTCTGTAATCAAAATTATGAACAAAATGATTATTTTGTGTTAAACCTTGAGATATCTTAATAGGATTGGAATATAAAGAACCACCTGTTTTTGTAAGTATATTAAAAGGAGCACAATGAATAATTCTCAAATCAATCTCCTAATACTTTTTTATAAACTTCAAGATTTTTTTTGACCATCGTAGTTAAAGTGAAGTTTTCTTTTGCAAAGTTTATAATAGAATCTTTATCAAAAGTATAATTTATTGTTTTTTTAATTTTACTTGCTAGATCTTTTTCATCATTAGGGTTAAAAAAGAAACCAGTTTTTTCTTCTATGATGTAATCTGATGTTGCACCAATATTAGTAGCAACTAAAGGAACACCTAAAAACATTCCTTCTACATTTGCTCTTCCAAATGTTTCTGGTTTGTTAGAGGAAGATATATTAATATTAGTAATTGATAATATTTCTTTTATTTTTTCACAAAACCCTAGAAAAACAATATTATTTTCTAAATGATGCTCTTTAATTATATTTACTAAGCTATTGTAGTAACTTTCTCTATCTTGACTGTAACTTCCTACTAATAATAGTTTTATATTTGGATATTTCTCTTTAAGTAAACTTATTGCTTTTATTGTAGTTTCTTGATCTTTCCAATGTGTTATTCTTGCTATTTGAGATAAGATAATAGAGTCTTCTAAATTATATTTTTTTATTAATTCATTAATAAAAACTTTATCTAGGTTTAAGCTATTAAAGTATTCTTCATCCATACCTCTAGAAATTAGTGTGATTTTATTTTCATTAGCATTGTAATATTTTTTTATATGCTCAATCATAAATTGACTACCACAAATAATTCTATCTGCTTTAACCATTATTTTACTATAAGAACTAATAGAATTAAAACCATGAACTGTACTTACAACTTTAATATTTAAACTTTTATTCGCAAAAAAAACAAGCCATCCTGGAACTCTACTTCGTACATGTAGAATATCAGGATTCAACTCTTTTAATATTTTTTTAAATTTTATTACACGAGGAATAATTGTAAATATATTTTTACTAGCAATATCAAAACTTATGTGCTTACCACCATCAGATAAGATATTGTTAACTAACCTACCACCATTACTAATAACAATATTATCTATACCCTGTTTTATAAATTCTTTATTTAAATCAACAACACCTCTTTCAACTCCACCTTCATTAAGATTAGGAATAAGTTGTATTACTCTCATTAAATTTCAACTTTCTCTAATAACTTATTAAAATCAATTTTAGTATCAATATTATTAGCTATTTGTGCTAATTTATGAAACTTTGTATCTTTATGTGAAGATCTTAATTCTATAATTGAAATATCTGCATGAGAATTTGCTCTTGCTTCACTAATCATTGAAGTTGAATCAATTGTTATAAATAATTCTTCACATTTCTCAATAAAATCTGGTATTGGGTTTATTGTTGGAGTATCTGAATATACTAATTTATAATCAAATTCATATTGATTTAATAAATCTTCTATATTTTTTGACGTTCTTCTTGATGTAGTTATATATTTTAAATAACCATCATAGTTTTTAAATATTAAATCTAACACATTTTTAATATTCTCAACATCCATTTTAAAAACACTATTATCTCCACCTATAATAATACCAATTGATTTATCATCACTTGATTGTTTTATTATATTTTTTGACTTTACAAAAGACAGGTTAAAAGGTATTGATATTATATTTTCAAGTTTAGGAGCATCATCATGTTCTTGCGCAATAATATAATCAAAATCTTTATAATTATAAGATTTTGGAAGCATAAGTGCGATTGATTTAATATTATATTTTTTAGAAATAAATTTATTAAAGTAATAAGTTCCAGAACCTGTACTTACAACTGCATCATAAAAGTCAAAATTATATTTTTTATATTCTTTAAATAACTCATCTGAATATCTCTCAAATTTATCTAAGGCATATGTTAATAATTTAAATGCTTTTAATTTAAAATGAACTTCTAAAATATCATAACTTATATTTTTAATTTTACAAAAGGCGATTGATTGATTTAAGTGACCTGGTTTCCCGTCACTAATTATTAGTATTCTTTTCATATATCTCTCTATAATGACTTTTAAACCTTTTATGAGGCCAAAACCATTGTTTTTTATCTTCAAGTATTATATCAGATATTGCATTAGCTTGAAGTTGAGATAAGACTTTTATGTCATTTTCTTCATTATTAGTTCTAATAGGTAATATAGGGTCATAAACTTTAATTTTATATTTATAATCATCTTGATTAAATATAGCAATAGGTATAATTGTTGCTTCAAACTTTCTAGCAAGAATAGATGATGTAGAAGTTTGATATGCTTTTTCCCCTAAAAATTCAACCTCGGTACCCTCTCTTGAATTTATACTTTGATCAATTATTAATGATATCGCTTCTTTTTTTATTAATGCTTTTACAAGTTTTTTAACTGCTCCATCTCTAAATATTATTTTAGAACCAGATTTTTCTCTTGCTTTTACAATAAATTCATCTATTTCTTCAAAATTTGATTGCCTTGCAACTTGGTGGATAGTTAGAATGTTTTTATTAATATAAGTACTTAACATTTCCATATTTCCAAAATGTGCAGAAATAAAAATAATAGGTTTTCCTTTTAATAAAGCTTCATCTATTATTTTTTTATTTTCAATACTAACACTATTTTTTAGTTCATCATTAGTAACATCTAAGTTTTCAATAAGAGATTGAACCCATAATAGCATATTTAAATATGAATATTTTTGTATTTCTTGTATTTCTTTTTTTGAAATTTTATCATCGAACACAAGTTTTAAATTTGCTTCGATAATCTTATTAGTTTTAGAAGCAACTAAGTAAGCAAAACTTGCAAGTAATTTAAAAAAGCCTCGTCTCATAAACTTTGGTAATTTTCTTAAAATAAATACAAAAACTAAGAATATATTATAAATAAGTTTATTCATTATAATACCTCTAGATTAAACTCTTTTGGTAACTCTAATTTTTCAATATTTGAATTAATTAAAAAAGTTTTATTATCAAGTTTTAAACTTAATGTATTTGTCTCTTCATTTAAAATATAATCTATCTTTGGTCGAGACATATCTAAATTTGATACAATATTTAATGAAATCATAAAAGACAACCATCTCATAACTTCAATATCAGGTAATAACTCTTGGTATTCGCTTATATCTTTTTTTGAAGGTAATGACTTTTTAGAAAATTTAATCATATGTGCAATTATAACTCTTGTTGTATGTAAAAAATCGTAAGAAAGTCCATTTAAAATAAAATCAAAAGCATTGTCATTTGATTTATAAAAGTTTAGTGTTGAACCAATTGAGTGAAGCTTTGAAGCAATTACTAAAAATGTTTTATATTTATCATCTAATTCATGCATTGGCTTTAGTGCATAAAATATTTTTGAAGCATTATTTCCCATATATGCGCTTTGTTTTGGATCTATTTGAAATCTATCAAGAAGTGATCTAACACTAACATTAAAATTTGAAGGAAACTTACAATTAGAAGTTCTAAGTAAATCGTTTAAGTAAACACCTTCACGTACACCAGCACCTGAAGTTATAACTTTTGAGATATTTAATTCATCTAAAATAGTTTTGAAAATAAAAGTACCTT
This sequence comes from Arcobacter peruensis, assembly GCF_003711085.1. Taxonomy (NCBI): domain Bacteria; kingdom Pseudomonadati; phylum Campylobacterota; class Epsilonproteobacteria; order Campylobacterales; family Arcobacteraceae; genus Arcobacter; species Arcobacter peruensis. The sequence continues at coordinate 69,071 of NZ_CP032363.1, read as the reverse complement.
CTTTTATCGTATCAAACCTATCTTTTTTAACACCTAAGGATTTTAATTCATCAGTATCTTTTGCATTTATAATTTCATTTAAAAAATCTTCTTCTTTTGAAACTTTATATTTATAGCCATGTAAAATATCTAAAGGATATTCATTTCTTTGCATGATTATTTTAGAAACAGACCTAATACTACCTCCAATACCAACAATTACATCAGGGACTTCAACATTAAGTTCAAAAATCTTTTTTAAATTATCTATTATGTATTCTCTTGCACCATCAATGTCATTTTTATTAAAAAACAATTCTTTCATACGAACTGTTCCTATATTTAATGAAATTGATTTTACAATATTTTTATCTTTTACAAAACAAAACTCAGTAGAACCTCCACCTATATCAACAGTTACAAAACTATCATCATGTAAAAGATTCATTGCAGCAACTCCACCAAAGTATGCTTCTTTTTCTCCATCAATTACTTTAATGCTTAAGCCAAAATCTTTTTTAATTCGTGATAAAAAAACTTTTGAATTTGGTGCATCTCTTAGCGCTGATGTAGCAACACAGATAACTTTTCGTGATTTAAGGGATTTGGATATATTTAAAAAAGATTTCATAGATTCGTAAGCACGTTGCATAGGAATTTCTTGAAGATTTCCATTATTTTCATAACAGCCTTCAGAAATTTTCACCCTACTTTTCGTTTCATTTATTAGATTAAATGCAAATCTACTACTTTTTTGTAGAACAACCATACGCATTGAGTTAGACCCAATATCAATAATAGTTGTAACTTTAGACATTAAACTTCTTCTTCTTGTAGTTGCTTAAATTTGAATTTTAATTCTTCCATTGTTTCTTGGTTATCTGGATCGATGATAATACAATCAACTGGACATACTTCTATACAAGAAGGCTCTTCATAATGACCTACACACTCTGTACATCTGTCAGAATCAATTAAGTATATTGGATCACCCTCTTCAATTGCATAGTTTGGGCACTCTTCTCTACATGCATCACATGCGATACATTCATCTGTAATAATTAAAGACATTTAACACTTTCCTAAATAAATTATATATCTTGGAGTTATAACCAATTATTCTTTAAGTATTTCTTTAATTTGATTGAATTTTTGTATATTTTGTGCGATAAGTACAAATTTATCAGTTTTGTATAAAAATAGATCATTACAAATGTATAATGAAGCTAAAATATCAAACTCTCTAATATTACCAACAAACAATACAAAGTCATAGTTTTTTGCATCACACAAAGATAAAGCAACGGCACCTGGAGATCTAAATTTTATATTTTCTTGTCTTAATTTTGTACAAATATTGGGATAAGCATATGCTCTTTCAAAAATACCTATTTTTTTATTTGAAGTAATTAATAAATTATCTCTATTATCTAATAAATACTCGAATTTTACTTCTTCATCAAATGCTTTATAAGTTAAAATTCCATTTACTAAATTACAAACAAATCCTGCTATAGTTTTATCATTTGAAACTAAAGCAATAGAAGTTCCGTAATAAGGTAAATTAGAAGAAAAGTTATCACTTCCATCAAGAGGATCAATTATAATATCAAAGTTTTTATCATCAGATAAACATCCACACTCTTCTGAATAAATATTTCCAAATACTTCAAGATATCTAATAAATATCTCTTCAGCAATTAAATCTATATTTAGCGTTTTATCGCCACCATATCCAATTTGTTTTGAGTAGTTTAAGTCTTCTAGTTTGAGTTCATTGTTTATATATGTTAGTAGCTCTTTATTAGCTAATATCACAGCCTTTATAAAAGTACTTTTATAAAGGTCTGTAATTTGAGTTTTCATTATGCGAAAGTTTGAATTATTACTCTTGCGGCATCTCTACCATCAGCAGCTGCTGTTACAGCTAAATGAGCACCTCTTTGACAATCTCCACCTGCATATACTTTTGAGTTTGAAGTTGTAAATTTATTATTAGTTACAACTCCTCCCCATGAATTAGTTTCTACATTTAAGTCATTTAAGAATGCAGGAGCTTCAGGAGAGAAACCTAATGCCATAATAATAACATCAGCTTCTTCTAAATACTCACTTCCATCATTGATAACAACTTTTTGTCTTCCTGATTCATCAGGTTCACTCATTGAAGTTGTAAGTAATTCAACACCAATTGCTGATTTGCCATCAGTTTTAAAAGATTTAGGGCTTACATTAAATACAAATTCAACACCCTCTTCTTTTGCATTAACAACTTCTTTTTTAGATCCAGGCATATTCGCTTCATCTCTACGATAAAGACACTTAACACTAGAAGCACCTTCTCTAACTGATGTTCTAACACAATCCATTGCAGTATCTCCACCACCAATAACTACAACTTTTTTATCTTTAACATCGATATAATCAACATTTTTCTTTCCAAGGTTTCTTTTTTGAACGCCAGTTAAAAAGTTCATTGCAGGATGAACATTTGAAGAATTTTCACCATCAATTCCGGCATTTCTTCCAGCTGTTGCTCCAAGTCCTAAGAAAATAGCATCGAATTCATCTTCTAATTCTTTTGCTGTTTTATCTTTTCCAATTTCACAGTTTAAGTGTAATTTCATTCCAGCTTCAACTAACCAACCTACTCTTCTATCAACAGTAGTTTTATCAAGTTTAAATCCGGGAATTCCATACATCATAAGTCCACCGGCTCTATCAGCTCGTTCGAACATTTCAACATGGTAACCTTTTCTTAAAAGAAAAGTAGCAGCAGAAATTCCAGCAGGTCCAGAACCAATTACTGCAACTTTTTGTTCTTTTTTCTTTGAAGAGAATTTAGGTTTCATACCCTTAGCAAATGCTGTTTCAGAAATGTGTGTTTCAACAGCACCAATAGAAATAGCTCCATGACCTGTATTTAAAGAACAAGCACCTTCACAAAGAACATCTTGAGGACAAATTCTTCCTAAAATCTCTGGAAAAGGAGATGTTTCATTTGATAAAGCAAATGCTAAATCTGGATTTTTTGTAGCAGTTTGTTTTAACCATGCTGGAATATAGTTTCCAAGTGGACAACCTGTATGACAGTATGGATCACCACACTGCATACATCTATCAGATTGTTCTTTTGCTCTTTGTTTTCCAAATACTTGATATACTTCATTGTAATCTTTTAGTCTTTGAAGAACATCTCTTTTTTCAGGATTAATTCTTTCGAATTTTGTAAAATTTAACATATTCTAATCTCCCTCATCTGGATCCAGTGGTAACACTGTCATATTTTTAGGTTTAACCATCCAGAAGTTTCTAATTTCTGATCTAAAGTTTTGTAATATTCTATCAGCTTCAATACTTTCAGTCTCATGTAAATAATCTAATAATAGTCTTTTTAAATAAAGTCTTTCTCTTTCAGTATCATCCGTATCAATTCTTACTGCTTCAATTAACTCTTGATTCATTTTATCAACAAATGCTTTTTCAGGGTCATAAACAAATGAAATACCACCTGTCATACCAGCACCAAAGTTAATTCCAGTATTTCCTAAAATAACTACAATACCACCTGTCATATATTCACAAGCATTATCACCTGTTCCTTCTACAACAGAAATACATCCTGAGTTTCTTACAGCAAATCTTTCACCTACAGCAGCTCTAATGTATAATTTACCACCAGTAGCTCCATATAAACAAGTATTACCACCACCTGCAAAGTTTTGACCTTGATGCTTAGGATTTACAATGATTTTACCACCATTCATACCTTTTCCAACATAATCATTTGCAGCACCATCAAGATGTAAAGTCATACCTTTTGAAATAAATGCACCAAAAGATTGACCAGCAATTCCTTTTAGATTAATATTAATAGAATTTTCTGGTAAACCAGTATCTCCATAATATCTTGCGATTTCACCAGAAATTAAAGCACCGAATGATCTATTTAAGTTAGTAATTTCTGTATTAACTTTAATAGGTGAATTTGGGTTTTCAATTGTTCTATGAACTTTTTTAAGTAATTCTTTTTCATATTTATTATCATCAAAAGGAGCATTTGTCTCTTTTTGACAAGTATCAATACCATCAATTCTTCTTAAAATATTTTGGAAATCAAACTTTTTAGCAAAATCATCATCAATTACTTTTAATAAATCAGAACGTCCAACAATTTCTTCAATTGTTGAATAACCTAAAGTTGCTAAAATATTTCTAACATCTTGAGCAATAAATGTAAAGTAAGAAATCAATCTTTCAACTGTACCTTCAAAATGTTCTCTTAAAGTTTCATCTTGAGTTGCAACTCCAACTGAACATTTATTTGTATGACAGATTCTTAAAATTTTACAACCAAGAAGTGTAAGTGCAGCTGTACCAAAGGCATAAGACTCAGCACCAAGCATTGCAGCTTTAACAACATCAAGTCCTGTTTTTAATCCACCATCAGTTTGAACATGAACAAACTCTCTTAAGTGGTTTGCTTTTAATGCATTATGAGCTTCTGAAAGTCCCATTTCCCAAGCATTACCAGCATGTTTAAGTGATGTTAATGGTGCAGCACCAGTTCCACCATCTCCACCTGAGATAATAATTTTATCTGCATATGCTTTTGCAACACCAGCAGCAATTGTTCCAACACCAATAGAAGATACTAATTTAACTGTAATTTTAGCCAATGGATTGATTTGCTTTAAATCAAAAATTAATTGAGCTAAATCTTCAATAGAATAAATATCATGATGTGGTGGTGGTGAAATTAAAGTAACACCAGCAACTGTATGTCTTAATGTTGCAATAAGTGGAGTAACTTTATGTCCAGGTAATTGTCCACCTTCACCAGGTTTTGCACCTTGTGCAACTTTAATTTGTAACTCTTCTGCTGATCTTAAATATCCAGGTGTTACCCCAAATCTTCCTGACGCAATTTGCTTAATTTTTGAATTCTTTAAAGTATTAAATCTTTTTGGATCTTCTCCACCCTCACCTGAGTTTGAAGAACCACCAATTGTGTTCATAGCTTGAGCAACAGCTTCGTGAGCTTCTGGAGAAATTGAACCACATGACATAGCAGCAGATGCAAATCTTTTGAAGATTTCATCTTCCGATTCAACTTCACTTACATCAATAGCTTCTTTATCTGAATTAAACTCAAAGAAATCTCTAATAAATTTTTTATCTCTTGTTTCAACTAATTCTTTTAAACTATCAAAATCAGAGATATCTTCTTTTTTACTTGCATTTTTATTATGCATTGCTTTTGTTGTAGCTGGACCATAATCATGGTATTCACCACCATTAGAATATTTATAGAAACCACCTAAATCAAGTGGGAACATATCATTTTCTTCAACGTAAGCATTTATATGAGATTTTTCAATTCTTTTTTCAATATCTTCATATGTAAGTCCTGCTAAATCTGTATATGCACCTTCAAAACAGTCTTCAGTGATTTCATCAGATAATCCAATAACATCAAATAAACCTGAGTTTCTATATGAAGCAATAGTACAAATACCCATTTTAGACATGATTTTTAATAATCCAGCATTAACTGCTTTTTGAGTATTTTTTAATAATCTTTGTAATTCATACTTAGATAATTTTTTACTTTTGTATAATGCAACAGTTGTAGCATACATCATATATGGATAAATTGCAGTTGCTCCAAATCCAATTAGAACAGCAGCCATATGTGGATCATAAACTTCACCAGTTACTGGAACAATTGACACAGAATGTCTAGCTTCAGCTTTTAATAATTGGTGATTAATATACCCAACAGCCATTGCCATTGGAATTAATTTTGCTTTTTCTCCAACTGCTCTATCATCAAGAATAATAACAGTAACATTATCTTCTTTTACAGCTTTTACAACTTTCTCAGATAATTCAACTAAAGATGCTTTTAAATCTGTTTTAAATGTAGTTGAGAAAGATCTATTTTTATAATAAGCATCATATCTAGGAGATTCACTAAATCCAAATGAGTAAAGAATATCGAATTTCTCTTTCATTAAAATTGGACTTGTAGTTTTTAATCTTTTAGCAAATTCTGGTTGCTCAGATAAGATATTATGAATTTGTCCAAATCCAGTCTCTAAAGACATCACAACTTTTTCTCTGTATGGATCAATTGGAGGATTTGTAACTTGTGCAAACTTTTGTTTAAAGAAATCTGTAAAGTTTCTGTTTACTTCAGAGAAACATGCTAATGGAGTATCATCACCCATAGAACCAACTGGTTCTTTTCCATCATTAGCCATTGGTTCAATCATTTGATCAATTGCTTCATAAGTAATATTGAAATACTTTTGTTTTTTCTCTAAATCTTCAAATACATAATCACTTGTATTTAAGAATGAATCTTCAATATATTCTTGAATATAATCCATATCTTCATTTAACCATTTAGAGTAGTATTGAGATGATTTTAAGTAATCATTAATATCATCTTCTTTTAAAACTTTTCCATGCTTAAGGTCAAGTGCGATCATTTCACCTGATTGAAGTCTTCCTCTTTCTAAAATATTATCTTCATCTAATTTTAATGTTCCATACTCAGAAGTAATATATAATTTATCATCTTTTGTAATTACATATTTAGAAGGTCTTAATCCATTTCTGTCAATTAAACAACCAATATGTCTACCATCAGTTAAAGAGACTGCGGCTGGTCCATCCCAAGCTTCCATTGCAGTTGCAGTGTACTCATAAAATGCTCTTAAATCTGCATCCATATGAGGAGCATTTTGCCAAGGTGCAGGTACAAGTGATCTTGCTGCTTTAAAAAAGTCAACACCATTTGCTAACATAAATTCAAACATATTATCTAATGATGCAGAATCAGATGAACCTACTTGTAAAATTGGTAATATTCTAGCAATTTCAGCATCTGTAAAAATATCAGATTTTAATTGTTCAGATTTGATTTCTACATTAAATCTATTTGCTTCAACAGAGTTAATCTCACCATTATGAGCAATTGCTCTAAATGGTTGTGCTAATTTCCATTGAGGTAATGTATTAGTTGAAAATCTTTGGTGAAATAATGAAAATGAGATTTTAAAATCTTCATCTCTTAAGTCAACATAAAAATGCTTAATATGCGTTGGCATAATAAGACCTTTATAAGCTATTACTTTAGATGAAAAAGTTGGAATATAAAAATCTTTTTTATCTATTAATTTATGCTCACACTCTTTTCTTGTTAAGTAAAGCATTGCATCAAATCTCTTTGATGACATTAAAGTATTAGGTACTACAAATACTTGAATTATATTTGGTAAAGATGCTAGTGCTTGTGCTCCTAAGGCATCTGTATCTACAGGAACTGTTCTTCTTAATACTACTTTTAAGTCATTGCTTTCACAAAACTCTTCAAATGTATCTATATCAGATAAGTCTTTTGCGAAAATCATAGCAATACCATAAGTTTCAGGTAAATCAACACCTTCGTCTGTTGCTACTTTTCTCATAAAATAGTCAGGAATAGATAATAATAAACCAGAACCATCTCCAGTTTTACCATCCGCTGCTACTGCACCTCTGTGCATCATTCTTTCTAGTGAAGTTATTGCATCTTCTAAATTTTTGTGACTTTGTCTATTTTGCATATCAGCTACAAGACCAAAACCACAGTTATCTTTAAAAGAAGTTAGTAAGTCTAAATTACAACCCATCATTTTCCTTTATATATTAATCTTTATATATTCCATAGTAAAGTGCAATAATATACTTTAAATTTGTTTAAAATATGGTTAAAATCCCTTACTTGAAATTTTACACTGAAATTTTAAATTCTTCTGTATCCTTAGTTATAGCAGTATTTTCAACATAAAAGTGAAACTAATGTATAATTATTATGCAACTTATTATTATACTGATTTATTTAAACTTAATTTTTTCTTTAAATGAAAAATTAAGTACTTTTCACTATATTTATTTAACAAAAAAAAACTTTTTGAATTTTATAAAAAATACATAATTGATACATAAGTTTAGACTATAATTTTTTCATATCAAAATTAAGGAGATATAATTATGAAAAAATTACTATTAGGAACTATCGCAGCAGCAGTGGTAGCAAGTTCATCAATGGCAGCAGATTACACGTTGAAATTCTCTCACGTTGTAAGTGCAAACACACCAAAAGGTAAAGCAGCAGATTTCTTTGAAAAAAGATTAGAAGAATTATCAGGTGGAAAAATTGACGTTCAAGTTTACCCATCGTCACAGTTATATAAAGACAATGCAGTTTTAAAAGCATTAAGATTAAACTCTGTACAAATGGCAGCACCATCTTTTTCTAAGTTTGGTAAGATTGTACCTCAATTAGCATTATTTGATTTACCATTTATCTTTAGAGATGCAAAGCATTTACATGATGTTCAAGATGGTGAAGTAGGACAAGCTTTAAAAGATAAAGTAACTGCAAAAGGTATTGTTGCATTAAACTATTGGGATAATGCATTTAAACAATTATCATCAAATAAAAATGCATTAACTATGCCAGAAGAAGCAAAAGGTCAAAAGTTCAGAATTATGTCTTCAAAAGTATTAGAAGCACAATTCCATGCAGTTGGTGCAAACCCACAAATGATGCCTTTCTCTGAAGTATACTCAGGTTTACAACAAGGTGTAATTGATGCAGCTGAAAATCCAATTTCAAACATTTACACTAAAAAATTCCATGAAGTACAAAAATACTTAACTGTTTCTAACCACGGTTACTTAGGATACTTAGTAGTAATGTCTAAAAAATTCTGGAATAGCTTACCAGCAGAATTACAAGCAAATGTAACTCAAGCAATGAATGAAGCAACTGAAAAAGAAAGACAATATGCAGCTGAATTAAATGATTCACAATTTGAATTAATTAAAGAATATGCTAAAAAAACTGGTAAATTAGAAATTAATGAATTAACTGCTGAGCAAAAAGAAGCTTGGAGAAATGCAGTTAGTAAAATTTACCCTGAGTTCTATTCTGACAGAAAAATCGGAAAAGAATTAATTGAGAAAACAATAGCGACTAAATAGTCATGTTTAATCTAATCAGTAAAACTATAGGTTTTATAAATCAATCAATAGCAGCATTCGGTATAACAGCCGGTGTTGCTGTTGCTTTTACTAATGTTGTTGCAAGATATGCTTTTGATGCGTCATTAGTATGGGCAACTGAACTTACAATCTTTTTATTCTTATGGAGTGCTTTTTTTGGTGCTGCTTATTGTTTTAAAAAAGATGCACATATTGCAGTTACAATTCTTTTAGATGTAATGCCTTCTAAAATTGCTAAAGGTATGCTTTTATTATCACATACAATTACAATTATTTTCTTACTTGCGGTTTCTTATTATGGGTATGAATATTTATTACTAGTAGCAGATATAGACGAAAGATCGATTGATTTATGGGATATGCCTATGTGGGTTATATATCTTGTTATTCCAGTAGCATTTTTCTTTGCAGCATACAGAGTTGGTGAAAAAATTGTTCAAATTTTAAGAACACCACATGAAGAAGTTGTAGCTGAAAGTGAAGCTGAACAAGTATTAGCTGGAATGGGTGTTGGTGCTAAAGATAATGACAATGAACATGTAAAACATTTAAATGACATTGTAAAAGATGTTGAAAAGAAAACAGGAGGAATGCTATGAGTGTAGGTTTATTATTTGGTATATTTTTCTTCCTTGTTCTTTTAGGAACACCTATTGCAATTTGTTTAGGTGTTGCTACTTTTACTACAATGATGGTATTTACAGATATTTCGCCAATTGAGATTTCTGCAATGATGTTTGAAAAAATTGAACATTATTCATTAATGGCAATTCCTATGTTTATTTTAGCTGGTAACTTACTTTCAAAAGGTAGTGCAGCAACTAGAATTATTGAATTTGCTAAGTCAATTGTAGGTCACTTACCAGGTGGTCTTCCTATTTCTGCTATTTTTGCATCTATTATTTTTGCAGCTGTTTCTGGTTCATCTCCTGCAACTGTTGTAGCAATTGGATCTATTATGTTTGGTGCAATTATTCAAGCTGGTTATCCTAAGAAATATGCAGTTGGAACTATTGCAACTGCTGGTTCTTTAGGTATTTTAATTCCACCTTCAATTGTTTTAATTGTATATGGAGTTACAGCAGAAGTTTCTATTGGTAGACTATTTATGGCAGGTGTTGTTCCTGGTATTATGCTAGGTGTTATGATGATGGTAGTTACTTACATTGGTGCAAAAAGACTTGGGTTTAAAAGAACTGAGCCAGCACCATTTAAAGTAAGACTAGCAAAAATGAAAGACGCTTCTTGGGGACTTATGACAATTGTTATTGTTATTGGTGGTATTTATGGTGGTATCTTTACACCAACTGAAGCAGCAGCAGTTGCAGCAGTTTGGGCATTTGTAATTTCTGTATTTGTATACAAAGATATTAAAATGTCAGAGTTTTTTGATACAGCTTTAGATTCAGCAAAAACAACAGCAATGATTATGTTTATTATTGCAAATGCAATGTTATTTGCACACTTCTTAACAATTGAAAATATTCCTCAAGGAATTACAGAAGCATTAATTGAAGCAAATGTTGATAAATATATGTTCTTACTAATGGTAAACGTTTTATTAATCTTAGCTGGTTCATTTATGGAACCATCTGCAATTATTATGATTATGGTTCCATTATTACTTCCAGTTGCGGTTGCACTTGGAATTGATCCAATTCATTTTGGTATTGTAATTACAATCAATATGGAACTTGGAATGGTATCTCCACCTGTTGGACTTAATCTATTTGTAACTTCTGGATTAACAGGTATGAGTATTAAAGACGTTATAGTTGCAGCGTTCCCTTGGACGATGACAATTTTAGCAGGATTATTACTTGTTACTTATATACCAGAAATTGCTCTTTGGTTACCAAATCTAATGTATGGTTGATTTTAAAGTATATTATTTTTAATCAAAAGGGTAAGAGTTTTAACTCTTACCCTTTTTTTTTACCTTGTTTTTAATTTTATTTTGTTTACTTTTTATTTACTTTCATAACTTAAAATGTAAATATTTAAATAAAAGGAATATAAAATGAAAAAAATTACAACAATTTTAACAATGACAACACTTTCACTTATGAGTTTAAATGCAGCTTCTTTAAGTGCAACTTTCGCAGATGATATTTGGAAAAAAACTGCAGTACCAAAAACAGAGGTTTGTAGTAATTTTAATACAAAAGCAGGAAGTACTCCAAGTATTAACTTAGAAAACATTCCAGCAAACACAGATAAAATCATGTTAACATTTAGTGATGAAACTTTTTCAGGAATGAGAGATGGAGGTCATGGAATAGTATCTTACGCAGTTCCTACTAATTCTTCATCACTTACAATTCCATCAATGCAAGGTGAAACATTTACTCTACCAGTAGGATTTACAAGCGTAGTTAAACATAGAGGAGAGAAATACAAAAAAACTCCTGGAGCATATTTAGCACCTTGTTCTGGGGGAAAAGGGAATACTTATAGTGTTGTAATTAAAGCTATGAGTAAAGATAAAATATTAGATGCAACTAGTTTAACATTAGGTATATTCTAAAAATTTTTATTATTTATTATTAATAACATTTGGATATACTATCAAAAAAATTTCAAGGTAACTAATGAAAACTAAGCTAGTACAAATATTATTAATTTCTTTTTTAGTAATAACATTTCAAGGATGTATAGTAGGAACTGTTGTTTCTGCTCCTTTTAAAATAGCAGGAGCAGTAGTAAATACTGTTACACCAGATATTGTTGGAGATACAATATCTGGTACTGGTGAGGTTATTGATGCTGTAATACCCTTCTAATGAATGATTTTCAATCTGAAATAATAGGTTTTTGTATAGTTGCAATTGTTGTAATTATGCTAGCCTTTTTTACATCCAAACTAGAAAAAAAATATAATAATAAAGATCAAGAAGATATATAAGTTTTATTAATATAAATTTTCTTCTTAGTATGATATTTAATTATTATTTTGTTAGAATAAGATAAATATTACTAGCAAGGAAAAGTTATGTCTAATCAAGTGAACAAGTTAAAAGGTTTATCTATTGGTAAAAAATTGACTATTTTTGGAATAGTCATTTTTACAGTTATTTTTATAATTACTCTCATTAAATTTAACATTATTAAAAATACTCAAGAAGATTTTCAAAGATATTCACAAAAAGCTGTAACAGGTAAAGTATTAGCATTACAAATTGGGAAAGATTTAAATTATATAAGTCGTTGCACAAGAGATATAATGCTAGGAAATACATACGAAAAAAATATAGCAAAAATTCAAAAAAGTAAAGATAATATTATTAAATCTTTTGAGGGATTAAAAACTACAGTTCAAGGAACTCCAAACGAGAAACAAAAACTTGAAGGAATAGAACAATCTAAAGAAAAAACTTTAGCATTTATTGATGATGGATTCAATAAAATGAAAGCCTTAGCTAATATTGAAAGAACTCCTAATATTTTAGCTAAGACCTACCAAAGTTATAAAAAAGACGCAACTCCCTTAGCAAATGCTTCAAGAACTGCTTTTTCAAAAATTGTTAAAACAAAAGATGACGGTCTTAAAAGAAATACGATTAAGATACAAGATGAATTAGCTGACTTGCTTACATTTATATTTATTGAAGCATTAGTTCTATTAGTTCTAATAATATCATATTTATTGTTCTTGACTAAAAATATAACTACATCATTAAAAGAGTTTTCTAAAGGATTAGTATCATTCTTTGATTTCTTAAATAAAAAAACAAATAATTCTGAACTTATTAAAATAAAAACAAAAGATGAATTTGCACAAATGGCAGATATTGTAAATAGTAATATAGAAGCAATTAAACAAAACCTTCATGAAGATAAGGAATTAATAGATGATACATTAACTGTTATTAATAAAGTAAAAAATGGTTGGTATTCAGAGCATATAGAAGCTTCAACATCTAATGAAACACTTATAATTTTAAAAGATGGGATTAATGATATGATACATTCAACTAAAGATCATATTTCCAATATTAATTTAACATTAGAAGAGTATTCAAATTATAATTATACTAGAAAGGTTGAACTTCAAGGTATAGAAAAAGGTGGTGTTTTTGAACTTTTGATTAATGATATTAATAAATTAAGAGATGCAATAAATACAATGTTACGTGAGAATAGAGAAAATGGTTTAACACTTGATAGTTCAGCACAAGTTTTACTTACTAATGTAGAACAATTAAACTCTTCTTCAAATGATGCTGCTGTAAAATTAGAAGAAACCGCTGCTGCTCTTGAAGAGATAACTGGAAATATTAATAGCTCAACAGAAAAAATTGCTCAAATGTCAAACATATCAAACAGTGTTACATCTTCTGCAACACAGGGTGAAAATCTTGCTAGTAAAACTACAAATGCAATGGATCAAATAAATGAAAAAGTAAGTGCAATTAGTGATGCGATTACAGTAATCGACCAAATTGCATTCCAAACAAATATTCTTTCACTAAATGCAGCAGTAGAAGCAGCAACTGCAGGAGAAGCAGGAAAAGGTTTTGCAGTTGTTGCACAAGAAGTAAGAAACCTTGCAAGTAGAAGTGCTGAAGCTGCAAAAGAAATTAAACACTTAGTAGAAGATGCAAATATTAAAGCTAATGAAGGTAAACAAATCTCTGATGAGATGATTAAAGGTTATGGAGGATTAAATAAAAATATTGATGAAACAATTCACTTAATTGATGATATTGCAACTTCTTCAAAAGAACAACAATCTGCAATTTTACAAATAAATGATGCAATTAATTCTTTAGATCAGCAAACACAAGCAAATGCATCTGTTGCTACTCAAACAAATGATATTGCAAGAAATACACTTGTTATTGCAAATGATATTGTTAAAAACACTGATAATAAAGAGTTTGAGGGTAAAAGTTCAATAAAAAGTAAAGAATTAAATACAAAAAAACAAGAAATAAATATACCAGTAGTTAAAAAAAGTATTAAAAGTGAAACTAAGAGTATAAAAGAAAATGTTATAAAACCAACAAAAGTTGTTACTTCATCAAAAGATGAAGATGAATGGGAAAGCTTTTAATATATAAGAAATAGAAAAGATTTATCTTCTTTTCTATTTTAAATCTTTAGGAGTATGAATTCCAAACTTTGCTCCAAATTCAGTATTACGAACTCTTAATTTACCTTTCATATTTTTATCTACAATAATCTTTGACATATATAAACCAATTCCTGTACCATTACTATCATCTTTAGTTGTAAAGTATGGCTCAAATATTTTTCCTTTTGGTTCAACTGTAATTCCACCTGCATTATCTTCTATAAATAAAACAACATATTCATCCTCTTCATATGCAGAGATTTTTATTTCCGGATTATCAATATTTTTTTCTATTAATGCATCTTTTGCATTTTTTAATATATTTAAAATAACTTGTTCATATTCATTTATATAAGTTCTTAATTTAATATTTTTATCAATATTAATATCAACATTAATTTTATCACTTTCTAATGAACTAGAAACAATAGTCATAACAGAGTCTATAACTTTTGATAAGTAAAACTCTTCTTTTTCTTTTTTTGGCATGAAAAAATTTCTAAAGTCATCGATTGTATGAGACATATAATCTAATACTACATCTGCTTCATTTGCTTTTTTCTGCATTGTTTCATTATCAAGAGCGTTTATACTATGTTTAAATTTTATAAACATAAGAATTGAAGATAACTCAGATAAAGGCTGTCTCCACTGATGGGCAATATTTGATATCATTTCACCAAGGGCTATGAATTTCGATTTTTGCACTAAAAGCTGTTCTTTTTCTCTATTTTTTTCGATTTCATCTTTGACTTTATTTTCTAAAGTTTTATTTAGATTTTCAAGCTCTTGTGTTTTTGCTTTTACTTTGTTTTCATACTCTTTTAATACTTCTTCAATCTTTTGTGAAACTAAAATTGATATTAAAATACCAAGTGATAAAAACATAATAAATAAAACTACATTTTGCCCTACTTGCCTTTTAATACGTGATTCTAAATGTTTTCTTTTTAAAGAAATTTCTTTATCTATATCATCAATATAAACTCCAACAGCTAATACCCAGTTCCATTGTTTATAATATTTAAAATAAGAAAGTTTCTGCTGTACTTCTACACTTCCTGGTTTTTTATATGTATACTGAGTATATGATTCATTCTTTTCTCGAATATCTTTTAAGAAGTTTTCTCTAAACTTTATTCCATTTGAATCTTTAAAATTAGTAGAAATTAAACGTCCTACAATGTCTGGTCTGTTTGGATTTACAAGAAGTTTTGCAAACTCATCTCCACCTTGAATATTATTTATCTCATATACAAAAAAGTAGTTACTTTTATTTTTCTCAAATCTAATATTATTAAGTAATCGTATCGCATCTGCTTTTTGTTCTTTTAAACTTATATCTGTTTTTATAATATTATAGTTTAAAATATCAAGTACTGTGTCAACTTCTTTTTTTAGTGTTTTTTTCTTTATTTCATAATACTCTTCTTTAAATACTTTCATCTCCGATTCAAAATCTTCATAAGTATTTTTTACATAAAAATAAGTAATCATGAAAATCATTGAAGACATAATAATTATAAAAATATAAATAGTAATTCTTGATAAGTTCTTTTCTGTTATTAGTTTCAAGCTTTTCCTTGGTTAACCTTAATTATGCTATGATATCATAAATTTTCTAACAAGGATTTTTAATATATGCAAGAAATATTGATTAATAAACTAAATGCTTTTAGAGTATTATATGTTGAAGATGAGAAAGGTATTAGAGAAAATATCAATGAAATATTAGAGCATTATTTCAAAGAATCTTATACTGCAAAAAATGCAAGTGATGCATATATAAAATATGTTCAGAATAAACCTGATTTAATTATTACAGATATTCAAATGAACGGAGAAAATGGTCTTGATTTAATTAGAAAAATTAGAGAATCTGATTCTAAAACTAGAATAATTATTACCTCAGCTCATACTGATTTAGATTATATGTTACAAGCTACTGAGTTACACTTAATTAAATATATAATAAAACCTATAACTCATGATAAATTAATGACTGCATTAGAAGCATTCATTAAAAGCTATGATGAAAGTAAAATATATAGTTTAAATGAAAAATGGATATTCGATTTTAGTAAATCTGTTGTTACAAATAATGAAGAAGAATTTAACTTAACTAAAAAAGAGAGTTTATTTTTAAAACAGCTTATTACAAAGAATAGAATAATTACTTATGAAGAAATGGAAAATCTTATTTGGGATGAAGATTCAGTCATGACAGCAAATGCAATGAGATTATTTATTAAAAACTTTAGAAAAAAACTGCCCCTTAAATCATTAAAAAATATTCAAGGAACAGGATATAGATTAACTAGGGAATAAGAGCTATTTTTTCTTTTTCTTCTTTCTCATCTATCTTTGAATCTGGAATATCTAACTTATACATTTCTTCAAGCTTAACAAAATAACCATTACCTAAATAAATAATATAAAAAACAGCAGTAAAAAGTGTAATAAATGGAATCATTGATACAAAATACAATAGTAGTGTTCTAAGTCTTACTGTATTTGCTTCTTTTTTATATATAACTTTAAACTCTTCTTGGCTTAATATTGTAGATGATACATCATAATTTAATAGCTTATGGAAAAAGTAATACAAAGGTAAAGAAAAAGCAATTATATTAATCAAGGGTACAAAATATAAAGGAATAAACAATATAAATAATAACATCATCATTAATAAACTTTTAAATAATACCCACAAAGGAGAAAGAAGTGTTCCAAAGCCATGCAAACTTAGATGAGAATAATGCTTTTTGTGTACTTTTTTTAAAATAGTTGGAGTTAAAAAACCTATTACAACAATAGTTAAAATCACAGATATATTTAGTACAACAATTGTTCCAACTGTATATAGTAAAAATCCTGCTATATATGAAGTAAATGAGTACTTAAATAAAAATACAATTAGATAAGTAGCCCAAACAAAATAAAAAGGTGCGCTTTCATCAACTATTATTTCTTCACCATTTTGTGAGGCTTGTGCAATTTCTTGTAAAGCACTTATTCCAAAATCAGCAGCAGTGAAAAATAATATATATAAAAATATCATTGTTACAATCAATGGTATTAATGCAATTTTTAACATTTCTGATGTTAAGAAGTCTTTTACACTTCTTGAAAAAATATCTACTTCACTCAAACTATTTCCTTTTCATTTTTATCAAACCTAGTTCTATATTCACATTTTTGACAAAGTTCTTCTATCACTTCACCTTTTTTAAAACCATTTTGAATATTTTTAACTCTAGGTGAAGATAAGATATCTTTTAATTGTGTATCATTTGTATTTCCAAGATTAATACATGCATTTTGATCTAAACAACATGGAACTACATCTCCTGAAGTTAAAATACCAAAATGAGAATCTAAACCATAACAAAAACCTTTGTCTGACACAAAATCATTTTCTAAGCTAGGCCAGTTAAAATATTCATCAAAATTAAAAAATACTTTTTTTGCTATTCTTATATTTTTTGGTCTTTGTTTATATACATCTTCAATATCAATATTAGTATTAAAATATTCGTTCACTCTTTTAAAAACTTGAGTATTAAACTCTTTTGCACTTTTTGATTCATCTAAATTCCAGATTCTAAAATTTATAAAGTATTCATGCTGTTTTTCTTGAGCATATTTTACAAAATCTAAAATAGGATTTAAATACTCATCAAGTGATTTTTTATGAGAGTTTGCATTATATGAATTTATTGAAAAGTTTATTTGCTTAATTGTTTTATTCATTAAAGCTTCGTAATCTTTTGGATTTATTTTATTAGCAGTTGTAGTTATATTCACTTTTAAATCATTTTTTAAACTAATATCTAAGTATTCATTTAGATTTGATAGAACTAATGGGTCACCAACCATATGATAAGCTAACTCTTTTGTATAAGGTTTTAATTGCTTATTAATATCATCAAATTTTTCAAGTGACATAATTCCATTTGGAAGTACTTTAGGAGGACAAAATGTACATTTTAAGTTACATATATTTGTAATTTCTATATGAACTTTTCTAAATTTTTTAATAGTATCAGCCTTAGTGATTATTTCTTGTGATTGTATCGAATCATTAATAAAGACCTAATCAAGAAGTAACCAAGCTTTTATTATAATGCGCTTTAATAAAAAGCTTTAACAAATGTAAAATAAGGGTAATAAATGGAAATGATTTTAAATGAAAATGACTTAGTTGTAGGTGCGTCATTTGAAAATGGAACAATACAAGACTATATAGATGAAAATAAAACTTATGGATTAATTAGAATTGAAGACAGCACTGCAAATTGGTTTTTATTTAACAAGCAAGAAAGCGATGATGATTTACAAGAACTTTATAAAAAAATTTTAAAGCAAGAGCATTTTATTCAAGATGACTTTGGTGAAGAAATTGTAATTTTTAATAAACAAGGAAGTAAATCTTTTGATGATTTTAGTAAAAAGATTGATGGTTATTTAAATGATGAAATGGGAAATATATTTTAAACCCATTTCTTCTTTAAAGAAGTTAATCAATAAATAGCTTCTTATAAACCGTATCAAAATTTTGAATACTGTTTAGATTAAACTCTTCTTCTTTTTCTTTACTCCAATATAAAAACCTATTTCTTAATTTATTAGTACTATTTAAAAACTTTATACTGTATGCACTTGCAAGTATTGTATTAGAACTAGTATCTATAAATCTATATTCAAACACTTTATAAAGTTCTTTAAAATAGCTTTCTTTTTTTACTTTAGTAATTGTATATCTAGCTTTTTGGTTTTCATTTTCTAAAAATGAATTATCATATTTATAAACATTTAAAAACACTCTTTTCTCATTATAAATATATTTATTAAATCTATATCTTACAGTTGTAATGTCAATAAATTTATTTATATAAGATTCATGTAATCTTACAATATTATCTTTTTCACTTTGACTTAGCGTTGATTTATATAAAGGATAGTTATAAACCCTGACCGTCGATAAACTATCGATTTTTCCCTCATCATTTTTTATAGGATATGAATAAATTGTCCTATTTTTTTGCACTATTTCATAATAGTTTTTAATCACGTGCTTAAATATTAAATCTGAATACATCAAACTTAAAAACGCAAATAATGCAATAAAAAAAACAATAAAACTTCTTGATAATCTATAAATTAAAAAACTAATAAAAAAACAAAAAGAAATATATGATAAATTAGCTGGTATAAATAAAAAACTTTCAGGTACTACTAACTCTAAAGGAGGCATATATTAACTTAAAAGATATGGTAAATCTCGTTTTAAACTCTCTAATAAGTTTTCATTTAAAAAAAGTTTACAATAGGCTTTATCATCATTTTTATAACAATTTGCACAAACATATCTATTTCTTTTGATTAATTCTAAGGCTTGTTCTAAATTAACTTGAAAAGCTTCATTATTTGTATAGTATAAATACATTTCATTTAAATTTTCTTCTAGATCATTATCTTTTAAAAATACAATTGATTCTTCCATAAATTCAATTACATTCTCACCACTTTGCTTTATATTTAAAAAAGCATGTTTAACATCTTCAAATCTCATATCAAATTTTGCACCAACTAATAATAACTCTTTTAAATTTTTTAAATCATTTTGTTGAAAGTAGTATTGTAATAGTAAGTTTAAATAATGCTCTTTCACATCTGAGTCTAAATCTTCTATATATTCAAATACTTCATTTGCATCATCTATTTTTTTATTATTTATTAATTCTTTGTGAATAACACCTATTTGGGAAATTATTTCGTGTAATCTATCGCTCATATAATACCTTATTAAAATTTGTCTAATTATATCAAATTATTACACTACTTTAATAGGTACGTAAAAATCTAACTTAAAAGTATCATTATCTTCTAAATAATGATTTTGATAATATATTGCATAAGAAGGAAGTGTTTTAGCTTCATAACCACTTTGGGGCATCCAATAATGATATATATAAGTCATAAGTTTAGCAACATCACCGTATACACCTTCATAAGAGAATATCGCATATAAAGACTCAATAACCTCTAACTTACTAATTGAATTTGTTGCTTCAAAATCATCATCTACTTCAATTGCTGCTACATAATTACAATCTTTATAATCTGTAATAACAGGATTATCATGATAAAGACCTATTTGAGTATTGTTAAGTATATTTTTCTCATATGCAAAGGCAAGTAATCTTTCCCATGTTTTTGATAAGCCTTCTAAATCATATCCTTTAAGTCTTAAATATGCACAAGTTTTTGAAGGAACTACTTTGATTTTTACATCAATATTTTTAAAATTTAAATAAAAATCTTCTTCTAAATTTAATGAATCATGTGAAAAGTTTTTATAAGCACCTTGTCTCCATTTTGAAGGTGTGTATTCAAATCTTTTTTTAAAGGCTTTTATAAAAGATGTATGAGAAGAGTAACCGCATAATTGACTTATTTCACTAATTGTTGAGTAAGTATTTGTAATAAGTAAATTTGCAGCTTTTTGTAATCTTATAGAGGTAATTCTTTCAAATAAATTCTCCCCTACTTCTTCTTTGAAAATTCTCAAAAAATGGTACTTACTTACACTATTTAATTTTGCTAGTTCATCCAAAGTAATATTTGTATCAATATACTTATAAATATAGTTAAGAGATTTATTTACAATATCAGCTCTTAGATGTTTTGTGTCTTTTTTCATAAAAAATTATATCACGAAAATATTAAACTATAGGAATTTTTATAGTAAACTGTGCACCTTTATTTGTTTCATTATTATATGAAGTATCTACATTTTTAACAGAAATAAAACCATGTATTTGTTTTGTAATAATTTGATTAGTCATATATAAACCAATACCTGTTCCAATAGATTCATGTTTTGTAGTAAAATATGGGTCGAAGATATGTTCTATTGCATTATCTTTTATTCCACCAGCATTATCTCTAAATTTAAGAATAATAGCTTTTTCTTCCTTTTTTATTGAAACGTAAAAATATTTTTCATGTTGAACTGTTGAGAATGCATCTTTTGCATTATTATAAATATTAAGTAAGGCTTGAATTAAAATATTTTCATTATAATCAAAATATATATCTTCACATTTCTCTTCATATTGAATAAAATTACTATTAAAACTATCAATACTAAGCTCTCTAACTTTTTTTAGAGTATCTTTTAAATTTGTATTCTTAGAAGAGGATACGTCATCCTTAAAAAAACCTCTAAAGTCATCAATTGTTTTTGATAGATGTTGAGTATGATGATTAATTTTACTAAGAGTTTCTTTCATTTGTTCTTTATTAATTTCTTCATCAAACTCTAATGAAAGTTTTAATCCTGTTGATGCAGTTGAAATCACAGATAAAGGCTGTCTCCATTGATGAGCAATATTTCCAATCATCTCTCCCACTGCAGCGGTTCTTGATTGTTGGAACATCATTCTTTGCTGAATTACGTGTTCTGTTATATCAGTTAAATAAGCTATAAACTCTGTTATTTCACCTTCTGAATTATTCAATGTTACTACATTTTCCAAAATCCATTTTTCTCTTTCATCTTTAGTTTTAATTACATAAGGCTCACGTTTAAAATATTTTGATTTATTGCTTAAAGCTTCTTGAGACTTATTTCTAATTTCTTCAAGATATTTTTTATTTACTAAAGATGTAAAATCTACTTCTCCTGATGTAAATTCACTATTCTTATATCCTGTTAATTTATAAATACTTTCAGATGCATATTCAACATCTTTATTTTTATTATTCTTCCATTTAAAAAGAACAACATCTCCTTTATCAAATAAAGATAATAAACCTTTTTGATATTTATTTAATTCTTCGGATAAGTATTTTGCAGTTATATCTTCTGAAATAGAACGATATCCTATTTTTTTACCATTATGAAATAATGATTCGATATATATATTAAAATGTTTTATTTTCTTGTCTTTAGAAAAATTAGTAATCTGACCCTCCCACATAAAGTCATTACTAATTACTTCCCACATTTTTGCAATATATTCACTAGTAGTACTAGAATGTTTCATTATTGAATGTGTTTTACCTATTAATTCACTTTCACTAAAACCCAATGTTTTACAATAAGCTTCATTTGCATGTGTAATAATTCCATTTAGATCTGTAGTTAATATTAAAACATATTTATTTACCATTTCTTGCTGATTAATTACGTCTTTATTAGCTTGAATAAGTTTTTTATTCATAATTTGTATTGATCGATTTTTATAAAGAATAAGCATAAAAACAATGATAAAAAAAGCAAGAGCATATGCAATTCTTGCAAAATCAATACCTTGATCAACTTTTATTTCAATCCATCTATTTACAATAGTATTTAACTGTTCTTCCGAAATTTGATTTAATGATTTTTGCATAATAGTGTTTAATAAAGGTTCATCATTTCTCGAAGCAATACTCAAATCTACGTTAAATTCTAATTTCCCTGCAATCTTTAAATCAACGATTCTATGCTTTTGCATGTTATAGCCAATAGCTGCCATAATATCTATATAACCAAAAAGTTCTCCCTTTCTTACTTTTTGTAAACCTTCTTCTACATTTTGCACTTCAACTATTTGAACTTTTGGATTGTTGTTTTTTAATACTTCAATAAAAGCATAACCTTTTACAATTCCAATTTTTCTATTTCCTATAGCTTTACTATCTTTTATAAAAAGTTGATCTAATTTAGTAGCAATAACAAAGGGTTCACTAGTATATGCATTTGTAAAGTTCATGCTATTTCTACGACTTTTTGTATTCATCGCAACAGGAAGGATGTCACATTTTCTATTTTTTATATTTTCTAAAGATTGTGTCCATTGCTTTGTATGAATCAATATAATTGGCGTATTGATTTGCTTTGAGATTAAATCTATAATATCTTTTGCAATACCTTTGTGATTTCCGTTTTTATCAATTTGTTCAAAAGGAAGCCAATTGGGTAAAACACACATTTTAATTTGCTTTTTTTCTTTTAAATATGAGTATTCTTCTTGTGTCAGTATATCAGTTTTATTTGTAGCAAATAAATTTGCAAAAAATATTGTAAAAGTTAATAAAAAGATTTTAAACATCAACAAGACCTTATAAATATCAATAATTTTACTATTATAGTATATATAACTTTATAAGAAGCATTATATACATTTCTTTACACTTTTAATAATAATTACAAGTTTTATTTTTTATTTTTATTAAAAAATATTTTAAGATAATTTTTTTTAAAATATAATTTTTTGAGATTTTAGAAAAGTCAATAAATCATAATAAATAACCAGCTAAATACTTTAAGTATAATTTTTTTCTAATATTATTTATTTATACAGCTTTAATTTTAGTATTCTTTCAATTAGCTATTAATACTTTCCACACAAGTAATATAATCAGTAAAAAAATAATAAATACATCTATTATCTTTTTATACTATTAATAATAAGTAAATAAAAATAATCTTCTAGTCACCTTAATCTTTTTAATTATAATAAAAAATCATTTATTATACTTAACAAAATAAGATATTTTATCTATAAAGATGCCTATTTATAGGAGTTTATAAGAAGTTTATAAAAAAATGAATTTAAGTTGTTTGTAATTCTTATCTATGTATATTACGCAAATTTTAAAGGTTAATTTATACATGAATGAAAATAAAAATCTTCACTTATTTGAAGTATTCCCTTGGAATAAAAATTTTGAACTGGGAATTAAAAGAATTGATTCAGAGCACAAGCAAATCGTTAAACTTTTAAATATATTAGCAACAACTTTAACTCATCCAGAAGAAAATGATATTACAAATATTTTAAAAAAACTCACAGAGTATTCAAATTATCATTTTGAATCAGAACAAAAGTTTTGGGCATTACATATAAAAGATGAGACTTTAATACATAAACATAAACAAACTCATGAATCATTTCTACCAGAAGTTTATAAAATTCAAGAAGAGCATAAAAATAAACCTTTATATATTACGGTTGAAGCAATAATTACATTTTTAATACGTTGGATTACCTTTCATATAATTGAAGAAGATAAAGGTTTATGCTTAATAATTTATGCTTTAAAAAAAGGATATACCTTAGAAGAAGCAAAAGTGATTTCTCAAGAAGAAATGGATGGTACAAACAAAGTATTAATTGAAACAATCTTAACTATGTATGAAGGTTTATCATCTAGAGCTATTTTGCTAATGAGAGAATCAAATGCAAGAATCAAAGCAGAAAAAGAACTAAAAAGAGCCAATAAGAAACTAGAAGAATTAGCTATTACTGATCAATTAACAAAAGTATATAATCGTAGACATTTTGAAAATGTTTTTTCTTATGAATTAAAAAGAGCAACAAGAGCAAAGTCATTATTTAGTATTCTATCAATTGATATAGATTACTTTAAACAATTAAATGACACCTACGGACATCAAAGTGGAGATGCAGCTTTAATTTCTATTGGTAAATGCTTAAATGAAATATGTAAAAGATTCGGAGATTTTGCGTTTAGAATTGGTGGTGAAGAGTTTGCAATAATTATTACAGATAGTAAAGATGAATCCGCAATTAAACTTTCAAATAAACTACAAGAAAAACTTAAAAAGTTAGAAATAGCGAATAAAAATAGTGATATTTCTAATTATATGACTATTTCCATAGGTATTGTTTCTTTAATTCCTAGTACAAAGGATAATATAGATTCTATTATGAAAAGTGTAGACAAAAAATTATATCTTGCAAAAGAACAGGGTAGAAATCAAATAATAAACTAATTTATACTATCATATCTAAACAAGGATTAGATATGGAAAGTATAATTGCAATAGAAGAACTAATTAATCAAACACAAAAACAAATTGATTTACAAAATTTACAGTTAAAAAGACATTACAGTGGGGAAGGCAAACTTTCATCATTAATTCTTGCATCAACAGAAAATACACTTGAAGTTGCTACAAAAAAATTAGATAAATATAATAAAATATTAAAACGTCTTTTAGGTGAAGATGGTAAAAAATTAAATGAAGAGTATCGTTTAAGAATCGCATCAAAAAGAAAAAGATACTTCGATACACAAGACTCAAGAATAAAAGCTAATAAAGAGCATTCTAGTGATATAAAACTTGCAGCAATTAGAATTTTAGGAGAACTACCGCAAGAAATCGAACTTGATGATGAAGATCTTTTTGAAATAGCAGTTAAATCTGCACATCTAACTCTTCCAGAATTAAATGAGTTATCAAAACTTCTAGACACTATTAGAATTGAATTTAATTCACAATTAGAAAAAAATAAAGAAGAAGATATTAAACAAATAGCAACACTTGATTATCTAATTCCTATTGTGATTTTACATTTTAAAATTTTAAGAGATAATATTAGTCAAAGTATTCATGATAAAAATCTACATAATCAAGAACTACTAAAAGAAGGAAAAATTGAAAACTTCGAAAAAAAGAAATTTTCAACATGGCCTAAATATCAAGACTGGTGGGTACGAGAACTTTGGGTTAGTCATCAAGCTTATTTTTCTTTATTTAAGTGGAAAGAGATTATAAATAAACAGTGTCAAACGACAGAACAAAAAAAAGCTTGGAGTATCATTTACGATAGATGGATAACTATTAAAAAACTATTAAATGATAAAGGAACACTCGCTTTTCACTATCATTATGTTTTTGATAAACTAATAGAGAAATATGCTAAACTCGAAGAAGAAATGGATGAAGAAAAAATGAATAATATAGAAAAAATATATTTAAAGCTTTCAAAAAAAGAAGACTTTGAAAAGAATTCTAATTTCCATAATATTATTACTCCTTACTATAAGTATAAAAAAAGTAAATAATAAATATTAAGATTAATCTCTTACTTAAATTTGGTAAGTGCTATTAATCCTAATACTGTAATTATAATTCCTAGTACTCCAATTTCATTTGGAAAAACTGCATTTAAAAAAATCATTTCTCCAGCTAATGCAAAAAACACTTCACCTGATTGTGAAGCATCAACAGCAACAAGTTTTGAAGGTGTATTAGCATGAGACCTTGCATATAAAAATAATGATGTAGCAATTACCCCTGAAAGTATTGCTATAAAAGCAACACTAATTAATTGACCCTTTGAAGGAACACTTGCATCTGTAAAAAAGTATAAAACAATCCAAAGAGGAAAACTTCCAAGTGTTAAAAGAAATACTTTTACAAAAGCATTATTAATTATAGTATTATCTATTAATTTTTCTTTTCTTTTTCTCTTCTCTTCCCATACAAGTTGATTTCCAATAGGATAACAAAAAGCGGCAAGTAAAACAGGAAAGAAGCCTAAAAACAATGCATCTAAATTATCAAAATCAAAATGACTAATATTTACAAGAGTAATTCCTAAGAAAATAATAACAGTAAAAAACCAAATTTTTTTTGATAGCTTTTGACCAAAAAAAGATAATACAAATAAGGAAGCAAGTATTGTCATTTGCCATGTAGTAGCAACTACCCAACCAGGAGAAAAGTCGGCCACAAAACAAATAAGTGCATAAAAGAAGCCAAATCCAATAGTCCCAGCAATACTCCAAAATCTAAAGTTTTCATAGTACTCTTTCAATACTAATTTAAAATATGAAATTCCTTTAAAAAAAATAAGTCCAAGACAGAGAAAAGCAAGAGTGTATAAAAATCTAAGTGATGCAGAAAAATACCAATGCCCGCCATCAAGAGATATAGCTCTATTTATTAAAAATGTTGCAGAAAAAAATAGGGCTGATATTAAACCAATTATTAGTAAAAAAGAAGAATTAGATTCATACTTCTTTATAGTATTTTTTAAACTCATTTATTTAATATTATTTTCATCAATAATAAACATCAAGTCAATAATCTTTTTATTTTTAATTTCAGCATCTTTAATAAAAGATTTTATTTTTTCATGCGAAGTGTCAACTTCTTTAGTAAGAGTAATGATATCTTCTACTTGCTTATCTATTTTAACCTTATGTAATTGAAGGGCATTAACATGCATTTCGATTTCACTTTTCTTATTCATCAACATAGTTGAATATTTCTCATCAAAAGTAGCAATATCTTTTTCATATTTTCTTAATTGATTATCTTGTCTAAGAATCTTTGCATTTAGTTCATCAACGGTAACTTGATTGAAGTTATTTATAATTTTTTTTGAATACAATAATTCTTCTTTTAGTTTTGATATATCTTTATGTAATAATTGTTCTTTTTTATTAGCTTCTTTAATATTCAAAATTACTTTTTTCTGAAAATCTCTTTTTTCTAAATTTTCTTTAGTAGTTAAAAAAGATATTGTTATAAATTCTTCATCATTATTATTTTCAATTTTAAAAATAGAATTATTTAAATAAAATACTTCTTTATTTTTTGATAAAAACTTAGTATTACCTTTCCAGAGTTTTCCATCTTTTAAGTAATCCCAAGTTTCTTTAATATACTTTGATGGTATTTCAGGATGTATAATATCTTTAAAATTTAAATTTCTTATCTCGTCTTTTCCATATCCAGACATTAGTAGCATACTTTCATTCATATAAGTAATTGCCCCATTAGCTTTCATTTTATAAATTAATGCTACTTTATCAACAGCTGAAATATAGTTTTCTACTTCATTATCTTTTATAAGTAATTTTTTCTTTAATAAAATTCTTTCTGATAATAAATCAATTTTTTCAAGTAATTTTCCTTGACTTATAGGTTTAGATAAAAATGCATTAACATTTAAATCTATTAATTCTAAAAGGACTGAGGCTTCAACTTCTTTACTTATTATAATAAAGCCAATATTTGTATCTGAAAGTCTAATCAATTTTAATAAGTCTACACCACTTATAGCAGGTAACTCATCACTTGAAATAATAATATCAATTTTATTCTTTTTATATAATTCATAAGCCTCTTTTCCATCATTTGCTTCAAGTATTACATTAAGATATTTTGATAAAATATTAAATAACTTCTTCCTATCATCTTCATCACTTTCTGCAATAAGAATAACTATATCTTCAAAACTTCCACTCATTTAAGTCCCTTATTTATAAACCGTATTGGCAATTATACTATAAATAGTCATTTGTTTAGTCTAAGTATATTATATTTATTAAATTAATTTTAAATCTTTTAGATAATTTTCAATCATTGGTGTATAATCTTTTCTACAAATTAAATATGTATCTAAATCAAAATCCATTTCTATAATTTTTAATTTATCTAAATATCCATATTTTTCAACAATTTCTCTTGCAAATAAAGCTACACCATAGCCTGCATTTACGCAAGCTAGAATCAATTCATAATTTTCCAAATTTATTCTTTTATAGATTCGTTTTTCTTCTTTACTTAAATATTGTTCTAAAAAAATACGATTCAAATATCCATTTTTATACGCTAATATAGTTTTTTCAGGAACCTTATCTTTTGACTGAACCAAAACAAAATCTTCTTTAAATATATTTAAAACCTCAATATCTTTATGATTTGGATTTCCATTCACAAAAGCAATATCAAGCTTATAATCAAGTAATTCATCAATAAGATTAGTACTGCTATCTACTTTAAACTCTAGCTTCATATTTTCAAAATCATTGTTTATTTTTTCTATAAATTTTGTTAATCTAATACTTGCATTTGATTGAGTTGAACCAATTTTTAAACGTTCTTGATAGTTGATATTTTGCATTTTTAATCTAGCTTCTTCAACTTTTTTTACAATATCAACTGCAAAGGGGAAAAGTTTTTCTCCTCCTAATGTTAGAACTACACCACGATTTGTTCTATGAAAAAGTTCATAACCTAAACTTTTTTCAAGTTGCTTAATCCTTAATGTTACGTTTGATTGAGTAAAGTTTAATTGCTTTGCACCTAATGAAATACTTTTTGTATCTACAACTGCTAAAAATACTTTTAATAAATTTGAATCCATACTTAACCTTTTAAGAATTTAGTGTTTGAATAATCAATGTTAAAGCAGTAAAAAATAGTACTACTTTTAAAATCTTTACATAAAACTTTGCATCAATAAATCTTTTAACTTTTGATCCAAGATACATTCCAAAGAATACTACAACTAAAGTCATCATAGAAATACTAAAAGCTTCACCAGTAAATGTCCCAAAATATACAAATACTGATATTTGTCCAATTTTTGTAAATAAAAAACACAAATTTGATAACTGTATAGTGTCTTTTTTACTATACTTCAGCTCTAGAGTATACATAATCATCAAGGGTGCTACTACATTTGTAAGGCCTGAGATTATTCCTCCAAATATACCTAAACCGTAAGTAGATGATTTTGGATGAGTAGTAACAAATGAAGCATTGATTTTTATCAAAGATTGTAAAAGATAAAGTAAAATAATAAAAGCTAAAAGCAGTTTAAAATATTCGGAATTTACATAAACTAAAAGAATAGTTCCTAAAGTACTTCCTATTATCATTAAAAGAATAATTACCCAAAACTTTTTTAAAGCTTCAAGAAAATTTCCTTCACTTAAAATACTCATTATATTTGCAAGCATAGTAGGTATTAACATAAAAAGTATTGTAGTTTGAATATCTGTAAATAATGCAACTAAAGCAGTTGATATCATTCCAAAGCCAAAACCAATACTTCCGTGAACAACTGAAGCCCAAAAAAGAATAAAAGCCAAAGCAATTATAAAATCTATTTCCATATGAGTATCCTTAATATTACATATAATTATTAGTAATACCAAATGATATTACTAATAATTATAGCTAAAAAGAATAAAAATTTTATAAATGAGTATTTAGTATTATTAAAAAAGTTAAATTTTGATTGATAAGGAATATTATAAAAGTACAAATGGTACCAGTGACCGGGCTCGAACCGGTACGCCCTAGGGCAAAAGATTTTGAATCTCTCAAGTCTACCATTCCATCACACTGGCACAATAATAAATTGTAGCTAAAAAAAAAGCTTCTAGCTAAAAGAACTAAAAAAGTTCAAATAGCTAAAAGCTTAAATTGGTTGCGGAAACTGGATTTGAACCAGTGACCTTCGGGTTATGAGCCCGACGAGCTACCGTGCTGCTCTATTCCGCGGTTTGAAATACTTAAAGTATTTATTAGGAATTATATCATCATTAAAAAACTTCTTGCTTAAAGTTTAAAAAGTGGATGGGGTAGAAGGATTCGAACCTTCGAATGACGGCACCAAAAGCCGTTGCCTTACCACTTGGCGATACCCCAAGAATAAAGATTTTGTGCATTCACAACAAAATTTAATGGAGCTGGTGAAGGGACTTGAACCCCCGACCTGCTGATTACAAATCAGCTGCTCTAGCCAAGCTGAGCTACACCAGCAACAATAAAATATTTCTAAAAAGCAATACCGATTGTATTCTTTTTAATGGTGTCAAGAGAGAGACTTGAACTCTCGACCTCCGGCTTATGAGACCAGCGCTCTAGCCAGCTGAGCTACCTTGACATTGGCTAATAAAATTGGTTGCGGAAACTGGATTTGAACCAGTGACCTTCGGGTTATGAGCCCGACGAGCTACCGTGCTGCTCTATTCCGCGTTAACAAAATATTTAAGTGGAGCGGGAAACGAGACTCGAACTCGCGACAATCTGCTTGGAAGGCAGAGGCTCTAGCCAACTGAGCTATTCCCGCACACTAATAGTAATAAAAATGAACCTAAATAGTATTACTACTTCTATTTAGATAATGGAGCGGGAAACGAGACTCGAACTCGCGACAATCTGCTTGGAAGGCAGAGGCTCTAGCCAACTGAGCTATTCCCGCATACATTATACAATGGTGGGTCTAGAAGGACTCGAACCTTCGACCACTCGGTTATGAGCCGAGTGCTCTAACCAGCTGAGCTATAGACCCTGGTTAAAGTGGCGGACAGTGAGGGATTTGAACCCTCGATACCGTTGCCAGTATGCATCCTTAGCAGGGATGTGGTTTCAGCCACTCACCCAACTGTCCGTTGTTTCACAAGTCTCGTTTATCACGAAATTTGGATGGGAATTATAATCATATATCACTTAAAACATACTTAAAATATTTCTTTTAATATAAATAAATAAAAAGCAATAATAAACTCTATTATTAAATAAAAAAAGTAGTATAATATATTAAGTTAAAGGTAAACTTATGAAAAAAGTATTTAAACTTTACAACATCTTTATTTTTTTATTAATAATCTTTTTTATAGGACTATCATTTATTTATGAAAAAGAAGAAAATCAACTTAAAATAAATACTTTAAATAAAATTCAAACACAATCAAAATACATTAATGAATACTTCTTAATTAATAAAGCTTTTATTTTATCATTAAAAAATAGTCTACTTGGTAATTTAAATATTGATAATTTAGTACACCCTGCTTTTGAAAAAATAAAAAATAAAGAAAAAAAAGATACTTATAACATATTATGTAATGTTAATGATATAAAATCAACACTCAATGGGGTAGGCTCTTTAGCAAATATTGATATTGATACAATACAAGAAATAAATTCTATTTTATATCTTAATCCTTTGTTTAAAACTATTCTAAATTCTGAACATGACATACAATGGGTTTATTACTCATCTAAAAAAGAATTTATCTATATAGCACCAACAAATGAAGTATGGGATAAAAAGTTTCTAAAATATCTATATACAAAAGAGTTTTGGATAGAAGCTATTCCTTCTAATAACCCTAGTGGAGAATTAATACTTACAAAAATCTACGATGATGGTGCGGGAAAAGGTTATATGACTACTTTATCTTTGCCAATATTTTTTGATTCAGAATTTAGAGGTATCCTATCAATTGATATAGCACTAAAAACTTTAAATAAAATGATTAATAATATTAAACTTCCAGGAAAAATATATTTAACAAATGAAGATGATTTAATAATTTCATCTAATCAAGTATTTAAATTAGATGAATATTTAGATAAAAAACATATTACATTTTCACTTGATTTATTTGATAACAAATTAAAACTAGTTTATATTGAAAATAAAAAAAATAAAATCTTCACTATTTTATTAAATATTTTACCTATTGTTATACTTTTACTATTTAGTTTAATTATTGTTTATATATTAATGCATCAGGTTTTATTAATAAAAAAAATTAAAATAATAGCAAATAAAGATTTTTTAACTTCTCTTTTAAACAGACGTGCAATGATGCGAGAAACAATAAAACAACTAGAGATTGCAAATAGATATAATTTAAAAATGTCATTACTATTACTAGATATTGACTTCTTTAAAAAAGTAAATGATACATATGGACATCAAGCAGGAGATTTAGTAATACAAGAGATTTCTAAAATTCTTGCTAAAAATACAAGAGAGTCAGATTTAGTTTCAAGATATGGAGGAGAAGAATTTTTAATTTTACTTTATAATACAGATGTTGATTCTGCATATTTATTAGCAGAGAGAATAAGAAAAGAAATTTTAAATTTAAAAATTAAAGGTATAAATTCTTCTTTGACTATTAGTATTGGATGCACTGAATATATAAAAGATGAATCTATAGATAGCTTTATAAATCGAGCAGATTGTTTACTCTATAAAGCAAAAGAAAAAGGAAGAAACCAAACTATAAAAGCTTAGTTTCTGTATTTTTTATATATTAGCTAGTATTTTTTCTACTACAGCTTTAGGATTCTTGGCTTTATAAATAGGACGACCTACTACTATAAAATCTACTAGATTTTCTTTTGAGAAAGAAATATCAGCTACTCTTTTTTGATCCCCTGAGTCTTCACCAAAAGGTCTAATTCCAGGACATAAAGTAATAAAGTTATCTGAAGTATTCTTTTTAATATCTAAGCTTTCAAAAGCAGAACAAACAACTCCATCAACTCCAGACTCATAAGTATCAACTGCAAGCTTTGTAGCTTTAGTATTTATATCTTCATTATAAATAGCTTTAAATTCATCATTATCAAAAGAAGTAAGAGCAGTTACAGCTATTACTAAAGGTTTATTAGGAATATCTTTAATTCTATTCATAACTTCACTCATAGCTCGTTTACCAGCACTTGCATGAACATTACACATATCAACTAAACCAAAATTAGCAATTTCTTCTGCTGCATCTGCCATTGTATTTGGAATATCATAAAGCTTTAAATCTAAAAATATTTTAAAACTAGGATTAATAGCTTTTATATCTTCTAGAAACTTTTTACCATCTCTAATATAAGATCTAAATCCAACTTTTAACCAAACATCAAAATCTTTGATTTGTTCTACTAATGCTAGATTTTCTTTTGCACTTGGCAAATCTAAAGATACACAAAGTTTTATAGCTTTACTCATCTTTATGCCTTAGAAACTTTATCTAAAAGTCCATTCATAAACTTTGGAGCTCCATCACTTGCAAGTTTTTTAGATAATTCAATTGCTTCGTTGATAATAATTGCTTTTTCAAGTTCAGCAAATTGAATTTCATAAACTGCAAGTCTTAAAATCGATTTTTCAACTGAACCAATATCAGCTAAAGTTCCTTGATTTAAATGAGAAATTATTTCCTCATCGATTTTGCTTAAGTTTTCAACAACTCCATTAAAAAGATTTAAAGCAAACTCTTTTTGCTTGTTTCTAATCTTTTTGTCTTCTAAAATATCATCAACATATTTTACAATACCTTCATTACCTAAATCATAAGCGTATAAAAGACCAATTACAGATTCTCTTGCTTGTGTTCTTGTTGCCAATTTATTTATCCATCGCTTTATATAAATCTAACATTTCAATAATTGTAATCATAGCTTCTGCACCTTTGTTACCAACTTTTGATCCAGCTCTTTCGATTGCTTGCTCAATTGTATCTGTAGTTAAAACTCCATTTGATACTGGTAAACCATGGTTCATAGCTGCTGTTGCAATACCTTTTGTAGCTTCTGCTGAAATGTAATCAAAATGAGGAGTTGCTCCTCTAATTACCGCACCAACACAACAAACAGCATCATATTTACCACTTGCTAATGCTTTTTCTAAAGCAAAAGGAATTTCAAATGCACCTGGTACTAAAATTAAATCTAAATTATCTTCATTTCCACCATGTCTTTTAAATGCATCTTCTGCACCTTCAACTAATCTATCAGTTATAATGTGATTAAATCTACCATTAATTACTGCTATTTTTTCATTACCAGTTAATCTTAAATTACCTTCAATAATATTCATTTATTTCTCCAAAAAAATTAGTAATTTTATAAAATTACTCAATTATATTTATTTTATATTTTGCGATTATATCTAAATTTTGATTAGTTTAAAGAAAAGAGTTTTTTTGTAGTTTATAAAAGGACTGTAAGTCCTTCTATATTGTTTGTATGTTATTTGTAGTTTAATACATCTTGAATAGCAAATAAATCATCAATTACTTTGTATAATTCATCTACTTGAACCATATTTGGTCCATCACTTAGTGCAACACTAGGATCTGTGTGAGTTTCGAAGAAGAAACCATCAACACCAACAGCTGCTGCTGCTTTTGCTAAAGAAGGAACAACAGCTGAATTACCTCCAGTTGTTCCTCCAGTACTTGGAACTTGCGCTGCGTGAGTTGCATCAAAAATAACTGGTGCATATTCTCTCATAGCAATAAGATTTTTCATATCAACTACTAATGCTCCATATCCAAATACATTTCCTCTTTCACAAAGCCAAACACCATTTTTATCAGAAGTTTCATAATTAACTTCATCTATACCTCTAGTCTTTAGTATTTTCTCAACTGGATGCTTCATACTTCCTGCTGCTAAGAACTGACCTTTTTTGATATTTACTGTACAGTTTGTTTTTGCAGCTTCAACTAATAAATCAGTTTGTCTACATAGAAATGCTGGTATTTGTAAAATATCTAATACTTCACCAGCAGGTTTAGCTTGATATGATTCATGAATATCAGTTACAAGTTTGTATCCAAATTGTTTTTTTATTTCTTCAAAAAGTTTTAAACCTTTTTCTAATCCTGGACCTCTATATGAGTCTAGGCTTGTTCTATTTGCTTTATCAAAAGAGGCTTTAAAATAAAACTCTACTCTTTTGTTTTCACTTAGTGGTATTAATTTTTCAGCAATTCTCATTACTGTATCTCTATCTTCTAAAACACATGGTCCTGTTAATATTTTCATTTGTTTTTTCCTTTAAAAAATGTTCGTTTTTCTTCACCTGTTAATGCATAATGAAACTCATTTGCATTTTGACAAATATATTCTATATCGCTTTTTGCATGTTC
This sequence comes from Arcobacter peruensis, assembly GCF_003711085.1. NCBI lineage: Bacteria > Pseudomonadati > Campylobacterota > Epsilonproteobacteria > Campylobacterales > Arcobacteraceae > Arcobacter > Arcobacter peruensis. Next base: position 33,676 of record NZ_CP032363.1, on the reverse strand, counting down.
ATCACATGCTAATAAAATTTTATCCCCTATTTTTAAATTATGTTCAAAAATAGGTAGAAGAAGTATTTCTTCTTCTCTTTGTAAAAGTAATGGTACCACATTATTTCTCTGTTCTTTATTATGTAAAGAAGTAGCTAAGATATCCAAAGATAAGGTATTTTTATTTTCTAAATGTTTAGTTAATTCTGGTGTATATTTTGAATTAATATATACTTCCATTACTAAAGGATCATCATTAATATCTTCAACTAGTTTTCTAACTACTTTAGCCGCCCAATCTTCATCTTTTTTGATAATCATACGTAAAAACTTATCGGCTAAGGGGTTAATTAATGCATTCGCAGTTTTATTGATTAATATTTTTGAAGGCATGAAAATATGATTTATATTTGCACTTTCAAAAATAGAGTAATCTTCCATTTCATTTTCTCTAACAATTGTCATAATATTAGGATTTAGTTTTTTTGCAGTTGCTAAAACTGAAAGATTTGTTGTATCGTCATTTGTAGCAGCAATAATTGCAACAGCATCTAATATTCCAACGTCTGAAAGCATTTGTTTATCATCTGCATTTCCAAAAGTTATATGAGACATTTCTTCTTGTGAGTAATTATTTATATCATTTTTATTAATTTCAACTAATTCTGCTTCAATATTATTTGCTTTTAATTTTCGATATATTTTTCTACCCATTCTTCCATATCCACAAATAATATATTTTCCTTGTGGAAAAGTTGGAAGATTTGCACTCAAATTATCAATTTTATATAGCCACTTTTCTAGTTTAAATAAATTTGGTGCACTTAAAGCCATATTTACTTCAGAAGAAATAATTGAAAAAGGATTTGCGATAATCTCTACATCTAAATCTTTTAAATTTTCAGTGTGATTAATCGTTGTTGATTTCGCTGCAATTCTTACGTGTTTATTAAGAAGTTTTGATGTTAATGCAATTTTTAAATTTAAAGCATCATCTTCAAATAAAGAAACAATTGCCTTACAATTATACTTTTTAATTCCCGCAAATTCTAATGCGTCAAGATTATAATTTTCAGAGTATAAAACAGGAACAGTGGGAGTAAAACTTTCTAAAATCAAGTGATTAATTTTATTCCTATCTTTTTCTATAACAACAGTTCTAACACCATTTTCAAGTGTTTTTTTAATAATTTCACTTGTGATTTGATTGTATCCTAGAATAATAATAAACTTGTCTTTTAAGTTTTTTACTTGTCTTCCAAACTTTGCACGTTCAAGTTCTTGTAAAAAAAGTTTGTCTTGAAGCAGTGAAACTAAAGAACCTATTCCATAAAACCATCCAAGAACAGTCAAATAAATAGAAAAAGTAACCCAAATTCTTTGAGAATAAGTAAACTCATATGGCGCTTCACCAAAACCAATAGTTGTAGCCATATAAGATACAAAATAAAAAGCATCAAAAATTCCCATCTGATGAGGATTACCATTCTTATCAATACCTTCTATTAATATTAGTCCAACAATTGAAATAGTGTAAGTTATAATAATTACAAGAAATGGCGTACGCATTCTTTGTAATATTATAAATAAAGAACTGCTTTTCAAATTCTTACCTAATTTATCGTTTTGATTTAAGTGTATCTCCAACATATAAAGATACAGATACAATGTTTGCTAATAAAGCACCACCTGATAAAGAAACAATAATACCAATTATTTCAGCATCTACAACATATACATAAGCTGCAACTGTCCAAATAATAGCTGCAACAATTAACTGTATATCTGCAACTAGTGAAGTTGCAAGTAAAACAGAACCCATTTGTGTTTTATCACCAAGTTTTAATGTTGTTGCAATAATATTAATAACAATTGCAGCAAAAAGTTCATATTTACTATGTGCTTCTAATGAATGCATATCTCCATAAAAGAAACCAAAATTTATAGTCATTGCTAATATAATAAAAAAACCTGATATTACCTTATCTAAGTTCATGGTACTCATCCTCCAAATCTTTTCCGATATCTAATCTTCTTGCAAATACTTTATCAATATTATCATGAACTCTTGAATCTTTATCTAAGAATAAAATTCTATGTTTATTTAATTGATTAATATTTTTTAATCCCATAATTGCAAGCATTCCCTTAACACTTTTTAATAAATTATTATGATAATTTCGTACTTTTTTAGCTTGTTTATATACAAAATATTTTTTTCTTTTACTTTTATCTTGTGTTGCTAATCCAACTGGACAAACATGCCCTGTTGTACCAGAACAATATCGTGCACGTATACAACCAGCACTCATCATAAATCCACGAGCTATTTGGATAAAATCTGCACCAATTGCCATATTTATAATAATATCATCAGGCGTTAAAACTTTTCCACTGGCAATTATTTTAACTTTTTCTCTTATACCATATTCTTTTAAAACACTATCAGCTAAATAAATTGAATCTCTAATATTTAACCCAACTCTTTCCATCATTTCAATAGGAGCAGTGGCACTTCCTCCAGATCCTCCATCAAGTGAAATAAAATCAGGATATCTGCTATCTGCTATATCAATTCTTCTTTTAATCTCAGCTGCATATGGTTCAATATTTTCAACATCTGAAATTACTATTTTTATACCTACTGGTTTATCTGATAACTCTTGTAAAGTACCAATAAAATCAAATAATTCTTCAATAGTATTTGCATAAGGAAATCTATTTGGTGAAAATACATCTTTATATGCTTCTACATTTCTATAATATGCAATTGCAGGTGTTACTTTATGAGCTGCTAATTTTCCACCAGTTTGTTTTGCACCTTGAGCTATTTTAATCTCAGTCATTTTACAAAAACGCATTGTTTTTTGATATCTATCTGGGTCAAAATTACCTTGCTTATCTCTTGCACCATAAAGCCCTGAACTTAATTGTAAAATGATATCAGCCATATCTTCAGGCACTTCTTTTGGAAATTTCTCTAAAGGAGCATCCCAATTTATTCTGTGAAATAATTGCGATTTTAAATCAAATACATAAGTCTCTGCTTCTTTGTCTTTTCCAAAAACAAGATTTCTATATACATCTGCAGCCATTGCACCATTAAAGAAAAAGTCTACTATATCTTTTGCTTTTTTAGCAAAAGTACTTCCATGAACTATTTTCATATATTCAGGATTATATTTTTGATGAGTAATAAAGAAGTTTGATGTAACTCCACCCTCACCTGAATTTATAGGAAAACCTCCCATAAAAGCTCCTCGAACAAAGGCTCTTGTTCCTTCAGGAGAAATTGAACCATCACTCATAGCTGATCTTGCGATTATTGATTTTGCAGTATAAGGTTTTTTTCTATTTGCACCAAATGTAACTTCAAAATCTTGATCAACTTCATCATCATTTAATACTATATTTGCATGACGAATCATAAATTTTGGCTTTGGTAGAGGTTGCGAAGGAGAAAAAGAAGCATAATTTGGAACATCATTTGCAGCTTTATAAACCCAATCTAATTTATCTTTTGATTCATAAAACTTTTCATCTCCAAAATATTGTCTAAAAGGTTCTCTTGCTTCTTCTAATACATATCTAAGTCTTCCGATAATTGGATAGTTTACCAATAACTGATGATCTCTTTGAACATATTTATCATGTATATACCAAGCTATCATTACAACAGCAAATAATATCCACTCATACGTGCTTAACTCTAAATCCATAATATTCCTTTTCTAGCTTTTTTTGCTAGAGACTAAAAGTCCACTTAAAACTATAAGAAGTATACCAAAAGAAATCCAAATATCAGGAAATGCATCTCCTAAAAAGATTCCTAAAATAATTGAAAATGCAATATTAGAATAAGATATCGTTCCAATAATCCCAGCTTTTGCACAAGAATATGCTTTAGTCATATAAATTTGTGCAAATGTTGCAGTAATTCCTAATAAAACAATAAAATACCAATCATTTGCTTTTGGTACTACAAATGAAGCAAATAAGAAATCTAAATCAGGATTAGTATAAAAAGAACCAATAAGTAAGAGTATTAAAGGTCCAATTGTTCCTATTGTCATAAACGATAAAACAATAGCTCTTGAATCATAAAACTTACGAAGTTCTCTTATTGATGTATATGCTAAACCTGCACCAACTCCACATAAAATTCCTAAATAGTCTGTTTTTTCTAAATTATCTGGATTAAAACCTGTCATAAATAAGATCCCAATAAAACCAACAAATACACCTAACCAACCTCTAAATCCAAGTTTTTCTTGAACAAATAAATAAGCAAATATTGCAGAAAATATTGTAGATGTTTTAGAAAAAGTCATAGCTTCAGCAAGTGGTATTTGAGCAATATTATAGAAAAAGAATAATAAAGCAATAAAACCAGCCATTCCTCTAAAAATTAAAAGCCACATTTTTCCACCAACTTGTGATAGTGGTTTTCTATAAATTGATATTAATATTAAAACAACTCCAAATACGTTTCTAAAAAAAACTACTTCAATTGAACTCATTGAGTTACTTAACTCTTTTGCAACTGCTCCCATAAAAGCAAATAACAATGAAGCAAATAACATATATTTAGCACCTTTTAGTACTTGATCTTCCATTATAATTCCTAATTTTTAAAGCGAAATTGTAGTCCTTAATATATTAAAGAAAGGTTATTAGTTTCATTATTTAAAGCATACTTTAGATAAAATATCTACTTTATATACAATAACAATATATTTATAGTAGGAATAATATGGAATATTTAAAAATTCTTGGAGAAAACAAACTATCAGGTGAAGTTTGTATTTCTGGAGCTAAAAATGCAGCATTGCCTTTAATTGCATGTACAATTTTGGCAAAAAATGAGATTACAATGGGAAATTTACCAAATGTAGTTGATATCAATACTTTTTTAAAACTTATTGATAAACTAGGTGGTACATATACTAAAGATGGTCATAGTGCAAAAATATCAACTGCAAGTATAGATAAAACAACTGCAACATACGATATTGTAAAAACAATGAGAGCATCAATTTTAGTTTTAGGGCCAATTCTTGCTAGATTTGGACATTGTGAAGTTTCACTTCCAGGTGGTTGTGCAATAGGCCAAAGACCTGTTGATTTACACCTTAAAGCTTTAGAAGCAATGGGTGCAGAAATTATTATTAACCATGGATACATTGAAGCTCGAGCTCCAAAAGGCTTAAAAGGTGCAAAAATTGTATTTGATAAAGTAACAGTTGGGGGAACTGAAAATACTGTTATGGCAGCAGCTTTAGCCCATGGTGAGACTACAATTATTAATGCTGCAAAAGAACCAGAAATTGTTCAACTTTGTGAAGTAATTGTAAGTGCTGGTGTTAAAATAGAAGGTATTGGTACTTCAACACTAAAAATCACAGGAACAAATAAAGAACTGTTAGACATCAAAGATTTCGATGTAATTCCTGATAGAATTGAAGCTGGAACATATATGTGTGCAGCAGCAATTAGAAATGAAAAAGTAAAAATAAACAATGTAATTCCTTTACATTTAGATGCAATTACTTCAAAACTTGAAGAAATGAATTTTGAAGTATTACAAGATAAAACAAGTGTAACTATTCTTCCTACAAAGGAAATTAAACCTGTAAATATCATTACAACTGAATATCCAGGTTTTCCTACAGATATGCAGGCTCAATTTATGGCACTAGCAACTCAAGCAAATGGTACTTCTACTATTGATGAGAGATTGTTTGAAAATAGATTTATGCATGTTAGTGAGCTTTTAAGACTGGGGGCTGATATTCACTTGAATGGAAACACAGCTACAATTAACGGTAAAAGTGGAACATTAAATGGTACAGATGTAATGGCTACAGATTTAAGAGCCTCATCTGCTTTAGTTTTAGCAGCACTTGTAGCAAAAGGTGAAACTAATATTCACAGAATTTATCACCTTGATAGAGGATATGAAGACCTTGAAGGAAAGTTTGCAAAAATTGGTGCAAATGTAAAAAGGTTTACAGAATAGAACACCTTTAATAATGATGAGTCAAAATCTCTTGACTTATCATTTTTTTAAGTATAAATTAAATAGAATTATTTCAATTACACAAAAGGTGAAACTAATAATATGAAACTAGAAATCTCTTTATTCAAATTTGACAAGAACTCTGATTATCTTCCATTCTACACTAAACATTTTTTAAAAATTAAATCAGAAAAAACACTATTAGATATTTTAAACACAATAAATGATGAAAGTACATTTGGTTATGAAAATGATGAAAACTTTGATTTAGTAGTAAATGGCTTATATTTAAAAGCCTCTACAACAATTGAAGAATTAGTTAAAAAGTTTGGGAAAGACTTAACAATTGATCCTATTTCAGTTAGAAGAGCAGGAAATGATTTAATTATCAATGACGACGACTTTAATAAAAAACTTTTAATCTTAGATGATTTTATCAATCAAGAAGATAAAAAAGCTTATTCAAAATTAAAACAATACTATTATGCCTCAAATACTTTAGATTACAAAAGTGAATATATTGGTGATGCTGTTTTAATTTTAGCTTACGATTTAATCCAAGCTGATAAAACAAATGAAGTAGCTATTTTAAAAGTACTAAAAGAGCAAGAAATTGGAGCTTCTTATCATACAAATTTAAAAAATAGAATATTTAATTTTGACACTAGTATTAAAGATAAAATTGTAAGTATTCAAAAGAAGCTAGATTTAATACATAATGATGAAGATAAAAACTTTAGAATTAATAATACACTTATTATCGACTTTAAAAACTTTGAAGATTCAAATGAAATAAAACATGATTTTAAAGACTTTAATATTGCTTATTATCCTTCAAAAGAATGTGAGAAAATAGATTCTTTATTAAATAATTTAAGTGCAAAATTTTTAAGTCTTGATACTTTAAATTTAGACTTAGCAAAAAATACATTTAACAAAAATCAAGAAATTACATATTGTGTTGCAACTACAATTCTTTTAGATGCTTTTGATAATAATGCAGATTTTTTATTAGTTGACAATGATGATGATTTTTATATCTTTGATTATAATAGAAAAGCTTTTGAGAAATTCTCAGGTAGAGATGTTATTTTACCTGTAATTCATGTAAATGAGTTACAAAAATTAGCAAGTGGTGAACATAAGATTGCAAATGAAACACTTACAAAGCATCAAATTAATCCTGAAATAATATAAGGAATACTTAGTGATATTAGATTCAACTTTTGTAATTTCTTCAAGTTTACTTATTGCTTGTTTAATTCCTCTTTTTATTTATAGAAAAAAGGTTTTTCCTTTTGTCTATAAAACAGGAAGTTTAGAAATATTTATAAAAGATTTGAAAATTCATATGAATGATAATCATCCAAAAATAAATTTTGATTATTCAATAATTAAAAAAACAAAAGATGAAAAAGATATAAGAATAAGAGAAACATTAATAGTTGAAGATATTATTAATCAATTCTATTATTTTGAATATCAAAAAAATACACAAAATGGTATATCAAGAGATAAACTTTGGAAAGGATATGAAGAAAAATCATTTTCAAATCCAAAAACTCCTAATGATTGGCAAGAAAGACGTGAACTTGCATGGCAAAGAGATAAAAATAAATGTAACAGATGTGGAACAAAAATAAAATTAGAAGATGTATTTACTACTTTTGCAAAAGATATATCAAAAGGTGGTGGTTATAACTTTGAGAATATTATAATTTTATGTTCAGATTGTAATAAAATTTTAAATGCAAAGAATCCTAAAAATACAATAGCGTCATTAAATTTAAATGATGATTTAATGAAACTTGTAAGAGGATAAAATAGAAAGCAGTTAATTTCCTAATATTTCTGCAACTCTTTTTTCATGTTCAATTCTTCTATTTATTTCTTCATTTTGACTTATTAATTGAACTTCTTCATTTTTAACTTTTTGATATTTCTTTTCTAATTCAAGTAATTTGTTTTTATTCTTTTTTTTACTAACTACTTCCTCAATTTGTTTTTCTTTTAGTTTTATTAATGTTTCTTCTAAATATTTATCTTCTAATTGTTTTAACTGTGCTAATTCATTTCGAACATAGGTTAAATCTTTTGATTTTGGAATAATATAAGGAGTTACAATAATTACTAAACTTCTTTTTCTTATATCACTCTTTTTATGAGTAAACAATTTTCCCAAAACCGGTACTTCACTAACTCCTGGTACTTTACTTCGTATTGACTCTTCTTTATCTTCAATTAAACCACCTAAAATAACTGATTCTCCATTTTTAACAATAGCTGTAGTTTTAACTTCTTTTTTTGTAGTGTCTGCATTTCCACTATTAGTTACAGTTGTTTTTACATCTTCTAGTATTGTATTAATTTCTAAAGTTACTTTATTATCATTTGAAATTCTTGGTTTTACTTTTAATGTTAAACCAATATCTTCTCTTTTAAAGTTTTCATTCTTTGTGCCTCCATCGCTCAAACTTGATGAAGTTTTTACTGAAATTGTTTCACCCACATAAATAGAACTTTCTTTATTGTTTATAGCTAAAATTGAAGGCTCTGAGACAATATCTAAAGCTCCGTCTTGATCTAACAAACTAATAGAAGCACCCAGTGCTAACCCTGCACTTATTGTAGGTATTGATAAGCCAATACTTGATGGAGCAAAGGCAAGTGCATTACCACCATTTAAATTTGAAGCAAAAGTACTTAAACCTTTACTTTTAGAACTACCACCTGATATTCCATATTTTATTCCTACTTCATCAACAAGAGAATTAGTAACTTCTATAATTCTAGCTTGCACATAAACTTGAGCTTTTTCTTTATCAAGTTGTTTTATAATTAGATTTAAAGAATCAATTTCATCAATACTACCAACTAAAACAATTGAATTTGATTCTTCATCAAGAGATGAAATGGGTTTTAATTTTATATCTTCATATTTTTTCTTTTCTATTATTGCATCAATTATTTTTATAACACTTTTTGCTTCAACATTTTTTAAAGATACTACTTCTACAACTTTTTTTATATATAAATCTTTTTTATCAATATCTTTAATATAATTTTTTATATATTTGATATTTTTCTTACTTCCTACAATAGATAAAGAGTTATTATTAATATTAGGAACTACGGATACTTTTTGGGTTTCTATGTTTTCATTAAAAACTGATTTGATTACTGCATCTAAATTTTTAATAGCATCTAATACATTTATATTTTTTAACTCAATAATTTCAACGCTCTTTTTTGCACCTAAAGTCATGATATTAACAACTTTTTTAATAGTATTAATATTGTCTTTAAAGTCAGTAATTATTAAAGTATTTGACTCTTTATTTGTTACAAGTTTTGCATTTTTTGAAAGTAAATGATTTATTTTAGAAGCTATATAATCAACATTTGCATTATGTACTGTGAATATTTCTGTAAGCATTTGATAATAAAGTGTTTTTTTATTTCCATTTATTATAGGTACATTATTTTTTGTACCTTCAGAAATTTTTATAACTCTTAAAATATTTTCATCATGAACAAGAGTAAAACCTTTTGATTGTAAAGAGTAGTTTAATATTTTTACTAACTCTTTTTTACTTAAAGCTTTAGTAGAAATAAAATCAACGGTTCCTTTTATATCTTGTGTTACTAGTATATTTTTATTAATTAGTTTAGAGGTAATTTTAACTAATTCCATTATTTTTAATTCTTTAAAATTTATATCTATCTTTTCATTGCTAAAAGATATTGTATTAAATATAAATATTAGAAAAGTGATTTTAAGTAAGCTCATTGTTTTGACTCCATTCAAAAGGGAATCAAGTATACAATTAAATAATTTAATGTATTATAAAAGTATTATATTTCGAGGAAGTTGTATTCTTAATTGCTCTAATTCTTCTTGGCTTAATTCTATATTTACAATTATTTCATTTGAAAAGTCTTTTTTTACTATAGTGATATTTTCTTGTTTTAAGAGATATTCTAGTTTTGATAGTTCAGAGTATTCACATTTTAATCTTGCTTGTTCAAGTTTTTTATATTCAAAAAGTTCACTAATATTTATAACATCATTAATACTAGCAGAATAAGCGCGAACTAAACCACCTGTTCCTAGCTTAACACCACCAAAATAACGAACTATTATTACAGCTGTATTGATTAAATCATTTCCTGCTAATACAGTAAGAGAGGGTTTTCCTGATGTACCTTTTGGTTCTCCATCATCACTACAATTTTCTACAATTTGCTCAAACTCATTTAAGTGTCTATAAGCATATACAAAATGACGAGCTTTTGGATGTTCTTGTCTTAATTCTTGCATGGTTTTATCAAAATTATCATAAGGCATAAGATATGCAACAAATTTTGATTTTTTTTCTTCATAAGTATTTTGGAATAATTCTTTTATATATTTCAAATTATTCCTATTTAATATTGTTTATCTTGAAAAAACTTTCTGCTCTTTTATAGCCTTTATCTTTGGCTTCTCTAATTAAATCTATACCTTTATCAACATTTCTAGGTACCCCATAACCATGATAATAATATAAACCTACATGAAATAGCGCAGTTAAACTATTTCTTTGTTTTGCTTTACTATACCAGTAGAAAGCTTTTTTATAATCTTGTGATACAACTTTACCTGAACCATAAATATTAGCTAGTTTTATCATAGCTGGCAAATTATTTTGCTTTGAAGATTTAGTTAATAAATCAACTGCTTTATCAATATCTTCAGGGATCCCATCAGCTGTTAAATACATCATAGCAAGGTTTGCTTGTGCTATTGCATTTGAAGCATCTGAAGCTTCTTTAAACCAATAAAAAGCCTTCTTTTTATCTGTTTTAACACCTCTACCTGTATAATACATTTTTCCAAGATTATTTTGTGCAATAATAACACCTTGTTTAGCTGCTTTTTCATACCATTCAAAAGCTTGATTAACTTTATCTTCATTTGTACTAAGATCAAATAACATTGCAAGATTTAATTGTGCTAAACCGTAACCTGCAAGTGCAGCTTTTTCATACCATTTTTGAGCTTCTTTTAAATCTTTTTTAACAACATCACCTAAATAATACATATGAGCTAAATTATTTTGTGCGACTAAGTTACCATTTAAAGCAGCTTTTTCGTACCAGAAGAATGCTAATTCTTTATTACTATTAACTCCAATACCTTTATAATTCATAAGTGCTACATTATATTGGGCATTAGCATCATCATTTAGAGCAAGTTCACTAAATTGCTCATATGCAATTATATATTTTTTATCTTTGAAATTTTGAGTTGCTTCATCAAATGTGAGTGCAAATGAGTTTATAAAAAAGATAGATATAAATATAAAAAACTTCATATTAGATTTCCTTAGTTAATTGTTAGTTAGTTTCCAAAGAGAATTCACTATTCTCTTTTAAATTATTACTTTCAGTGATAATTTTATCTATTTCTTTATCATTTAAAGAACTTTTCATATTTACAATATCTTTCATATTATCTTTAAATTCATCAATTGATTCATCACTATTTTGAATTTCTTCTTTTACATTACTGTTTTCAACAGTTTCTTTTTCTTCTTTCTTTTTAACAATTTTTATTGCTTTAGTTTCTAAAATAGTATTTTCCATAATTGGATTTAAAATATTACTATTTAAAATATCTTCATTAACATCAAGAATATTATTGCTTTTATTTATTTTTAGATCTGTATCAAGAAAGATATCTGCTTTTATATTATCAATAGTATTAGCATTATTTCTTTTTTCCGAAATTAAAATATTTTTTATAATTTTATTATCATCTGGTTTATTAGTTAATAAATAGTTATAACAATTTAAACTATTAAAATCAGAAGAAAAATAGCTAGAACAAGATTTCCATGTAGTATTTACTCCTAATAAGTAATCTAACCTATCCCAAAATAACTTATAAACATTATTATTGATTTCTTTTTTATCATCAAAGTCAACTGCATCAGTTCTTTTAATACTTAAAATAGCTCTTGATTCATTTTCAAATTCATGTACTTCTAAAATCCAAGTATCTAACATTAAATCTACTCTTATAATACTATTTTGAAAAACAACTTTTTCAACTATTATATTGTCTCTATAAGAATTTATAATAAAATCATTATTTTTATTTTCTTTATTTGAAAGAGAAAAAAGTATTTTACTAGCATGAAAAATTGCATCTTTTGAAATATTAGGATATGTCTTTTTTGTAATAACAGAACCTTTTGCAAAGGCGGTACCTGTTGAAATTAGCAAGACTATTAATAATATATATTTATTCATTTAATACAACCTTATCTATTTATTGCGTATATATCTAATTTACTTAAATATCTATAATCATTATCTGATTCTACATTTTCTGCTAAAATTTTAACATCATTTAATTCACCAAAAATAACTATATTTTTTACTCTATGTTTCTTAATTAAATCATTGTGAACATTTTGAGTAAGGTCTCTATCCATTTTTATATAATCAATCTTAATTGATGCCAATTCTTCTAATGGGAACTCTTTTGTTTTAAACCTTTTGATTAAAATCTGGATATTTAAATCATTCATTAGTTTAACAAATTCACTAAATTCTACTTTATATGCAGAAGCAGAGTATGATGTAATACTAAATAAAATATGTGATAAAGTATCAGCTTTTTGTTTTGATAAAGTAGTAATAAACTCTATAAAACTAATACTAGAAATAGTTTTAATTGATAAATTAATAGCTAATTTATAATCAATTTTATTTGCTTCAATAAAATTAATTGTCTTTAATATAACTTCTTTATCAAAATCTTCATTTAATCTGAGTTTCTCACTTATAGCAATAAAAGAACCTATTGGAAGTATCTTTCCTTCATTATCTTTAAGAATTGGTTTTAATTCTTTCATAAGTAATTTATTTTCTAATGAATATGTATCAAAAATAAAATCAATTGTAAAATTACTATTAGAAATAATTGATTTAACTTTATCTTCTAAAGCTAAAACATTTTTTTGAATTTGAGATTCTTTTATGATTACACTACAATTAATATTATTTAACATAGCACTATTATAAGCTTCTTCAACAGATTTCATAATAGAGTTAGTTGTACCATAAGCATCAAAAGGTGTTCCACCTATATGGAAAATATTTTCAGGTAGTTTATAACTTTTTGTAATTTGAATTAATAGACTATCTATAATTTTATTTGAAAATGCTAATGCTTGTTCATAATTAATTTCTCTTGCAATTATAATAAACTCAGACCCATAGAACCTATAAAAATTTATGTTTTTTTCTTTATAATCAGAAATAATATTATTTATGATATTTGTAAAAGATAAAATAAAGTTATCAGTATTTAAAGACCCATTTAATTTAACTATCTCATCTAATTTAGCAATCTTTAATGAGAATAAATATCCTTCACCTGAGTAAACAAACATACTCTTCATATCAATATCAAACATTTTTTTGTCAGGTAAACCTGTTAAGTTATCAGTTAATAGGTTTCTTTCTAAAGTCTCTTTATTAATATTTAATTCATTTTTTAAAGAAGCAATATTACTAGATAGTTTAGAAAGATTAGTAAGTACTTTATTGTAATCTTTAATTTTAGAGAATTTATTAGTATTTATATTTGTAAATTTTGAGTTTAGCATATTAAGTACTACTGCATCTAAATATCTAAGAGGTTTTAATAAATATTTTCTTTTTAAATATTTTTGATACAACCACACTAATAAAAACATCAATATACAAATAACTGTAGAATATATAAGTAGTTTTTTTAGAAAAGAGACTATGTCTTGTTCAATAAAAGTATTGTTTTTCTTATATTCAATATTTGCGAAAACAATATTTTTAATAATTAAATCTTTTTTAATCGCATCTTGAGGATCAATTTTTGCAAACGAATCAATAAAACTTTCTTTTTTCTGTTTTTCAGTACTATCTTTGTAAATATCAAAAAGATTGATATCTACAAAAATTAAAAAGTTTTTAATCTCTTCATTTTTGAATAATTGATATCGTATTACAACTTTTTCATTTTTATCAAAAGTTGCTGAGGGAATAAACTCATAAAAAGAGTTACCTGCTAATTTCTGAATTTCTCCATATTTATAATCTACTGTTACATTTGTAAGATTCCATGAACTATCATTAAAACTTTTTGTTTGGAATAGTAAGGTATCTTTATTAAAAAGATATCTATTTTGTGTAATCTTTATTTCTTTTATATACTTATCTTTTTTAATATTTTGATTAATAAATTGAATTGAATTTTTATCAAATAAAAGTACTTTCTCTTTAATTTGATTATTGAACTTCTCAATACTTAATTCATAATTTACATTTGAATATTCAATACTTTTATTTTTATAATCAATAAAAAAAGACCAGATTGTAAAAAACAGTATTAAAGAAAAGATGAATGTTAAAAGTAATACATTTTTAATTATGTCTTTTTTATTTTTTTTTAACATTATTTAATCTCATTACTTTGTGCTAGATCAAAATATGTATAGTTTTCTTTGTATGCATCTTGTTTTCTATATATTTTTTCAGTTCTAGCTAGATTTATTTTTAATATATCTTCAGGTAATTCAAGAAGTATATTATTAGCTTCTGCTTCATTTTCAAAGATTTTATACATTATTTTTATTTTATTTTTATTGTTTAAAAGTCTTACAACAAATATATCTTCTTTTAAGTCATAAATATTAAGAAAATATTTTAATTCAGTTTCATTATTTACACTTGCTAATAGTATTGAATAATATTCTTTTGGAGAATTTAAAAATTCAAATTTGAAATCTTGATCATTATACTTATCAATAGCAATAAATTCTAAATATTCTTTAGATTGATTTATTTTTTTTAACTCATCTTTATTTTTAGAATCTTCTATATTTTCCTCTATTTTATTCTCTATAATTTTGTCATCAATTACTTGTAAAGATTTAATACCGATTTTTTCAACTGAGCAATTAAAATCTTTTAATAGTAAAGGATTGATTTTTTTTAGATTTTTTTCTGCTTCTTCTTTTGTTTCATATAAACCATAAACAATATTTTTGTTTTTTGTTTTAGTTAATTGAGAATTGAAAGTAAAAACTTTGATATTATATTTTAAATCATATTGATTTAAAAAACTATTTATAACATCATCTTTTGTGTCTGAAAAAGTAATTATATTAATTGTATATAAGTCTTTATTTTCTGATATAAATGCTTTAGTCTTTTTAGTATTAAGAATTTCGTTATCTATATTATTTTGAGCTTCTTGTAATGGAACATGTTCAACTTTTGGCACTTGTATTAAAGTTGGAATTTCTATAACTTCATCATTTTCTGTATTTTCTTCACTTAGAGTAGTTTCTTCAATTTTAGTATTACTATTAGCAAAGAAATTACTTACTGTTGTAAATAGGTTTGCTTCTTCTTTTACTTCTTCAACTTTATTTTCAACAGTTTCTTGAATTTTATCTTCTACAACTTCTTCTTTCTTTTCTACTTCTAAAAGTTCATTTGTATTTGTTTCAACTAATACAGCTACTTCAATTTTAGGCTCTTCTATTAAAGTTGGAACTTCAATTATTTCTTCGCTTTCTTTTTTTACTGTATCTTCTATAACTTCATTATTTTGTGTATTGCTATTAGCAAAGAAATTACTTACTGTTGTAAATAGGTTTGCTTCTTCTTTTACTTCTTCAACTTTATTTTCAACAGTTTCTTGAATTTTATCTTCTACAACTTCTTCTTTCTTTTCTACTTCTAAAAGTTCATTTGTATTTGTTTCAACTAATGCAGCTACTTCAATTTTAGGCTCTTCTATTAAAGTTGGAACTTCTATTATTTCTTCGCTTTCTTTTTTTACTGTATCTTCTATAACTTCATTATTTTGTGTATTACTATTAGCAAAGAAATTACTTACTGTTGTAAATAGGTTTGCTTCTTCTTTTACTTCTTCGATTTCTGTTAATGTTTCAATAGAAGAAAGGTTTTTAGTTTCTATTTCTACTTCTGGTACTATTTCAATTTCAGGCTGTTTTGCCAATTGAGGAATTAAATTTTTAGTTTCTTCTTCTAATGTTAATTTTTCAATCTCTTTTTCTGTATTTTTTTCTTCTTTTTCTTTACTAGTAAATAAATTACTTACTTTTGAAAATAAGCTATCTACTAAGCCTTTTAAATTTTTATCATTTGAAATATCTACATTCTTTAATGAAACTGGATCTTTATACACCGTATTTGAAGAAACTTTTATATATTCATATTCAGGTTCTTTTTCTTTAACTTCAGTATTTAAATCAATATTTGCATTATATAAAGCTTGTTCTTTAGAGATTTTTTGAATTACTGGATAGAAATTATTTTTAATATCACCTAAATCATTAATCGCTAATTGAGCTTCATCATAATTTTCATAAATACCATATACCCATCTAAATAGTTTTTTAGAATCAACATAAGTATAAGCAAATGAATTATCATATAAATTTATTTTTTCAATCAAAATATCTTCTAATTCTTTCATTTCATTGAATGAAGTTATATTAATTGTATAGAATTCAGGATTAGCATTTAAAAACTTAGTTTCAAACTCTTTATTTAAAACAAGTTTATCTTCTTTTTTAATTTGTTTGATTTTCTCAATAGTATTTGTTTTTTCTACTATTTTAATCTCAGGAGGTACAGGCTTAATCTTAACTTCTAAACCTTTTAAATAATCATTGTAAAGTTTTTTTACATCTCCTATTTTTTTAAGACTTAATTCTTTTCCAAGATCTTTATTTTTCATTTTTTCTAATTGTTTTAAAGCTTCTTCTTCATTTTTATAAATACCAAAAGTTACTTTTGTATTTATATTTAAATCATCTACTACATCATAAGAAAAGGCTTCTTTATCAAAGTCATTTATTTTAATAAAATTATTTGCTTTTAGTATATTATCAAATAAACCAATATCTATTGTATAGTATTCATTATTAGCAGATAAAAACTTACTCATAAATCTTATTATATTTTCATCTTTTAAAGCTTTAGAGATTAGTGTTTCTTTAATTTTTTCTTGTTCTTCTAATTCTTCTTGTCTTTCAATTCTTTCTTTTTCATCTAAAAACTTATCATCAATATAAACATCTTGTGTATATCCGCTTTTTGAGAAATCAATAAATCTTGGATGTTCAGGATCAATGTCAAAGAATGCTAAAATATCTCCTGTGTATTTTAATAAAGTAAAGAAATCTGTAATATTGTTTTTTTCATAAGAAATCAATTTTACTTCTGCTGAATTTAATGACTTTTGTCCTTGAAGTAAAACTTGTAAGTCTTGGTCACCTAATTTGAACTCTTCCCAATAAGCTTCAACCATTTTTCTTAAAGCTATAACTTCTGATATATTACTTTTTAATGATTCATTAGTAGAATTTATTGCAGTAAATAACTTAGATACATTCCATTTTAATTTTCTTTTTTCTTCATCTAATTTAAAATTTAATTCTCTAATTGAACTATAAGAGTTTAAAACTTTATTTTTATCTCTTCCACCGTTATATAAATTATATGAAAGCTTAACTAAACCATTGACAGCCTCTTCTCTTGTTTCTGAACCATCTTGATCCATAACATTATCAACTGAAAACTCTAAATCAACTTTTGGTAAAAAATTTGATTCTTTTGATTTTAAATTGAACTTTTCTGCTTCAATTGAGTTATAGTAGTTTCTTAATTCTTTATTTCTTTTTAATGCTCTTTCATATAATAAGTCAAAAGTAGTAACATTAATATTAAAGTTTTTTTCATAAGGTAAAGTTTCTAAATAAACTTCACCAACGATGTATTCATAATATCGTAAGGATTCAATAAACTTAGATTTAACTTTAATTTGTTGTGTTTTAGCATTAGAAACATTTGCTTTAATTGCTGTTAAATCACCAATAGAAGCTGCTCCATTTTCGTATTTTATACTAACAATATCTAATATTTTATTTAATTTCTTCATATTAGAATCACTAGTTAAAACAGTTTTATATGAGAAAACAACATCAAAATATGCTTTGATAGCTTTAGTTACTTCTTCTGATAAAACTAAGTAATATTGATTTTTAGCTAAATCTAATTTTTTCTTTAGGTTTTCAACATCATTAGTTGTTGCTCCACCTGCATATAAGTTTTGATTTAAAACAAATTTATAATTTCTATCATCATAATATCTAAATGCATTTGTTCTATCATCAGCAGTATTAGTAGCTCTTGTTTTTCCTATTTCATATTCGAAATTTAAAGTAGGATAGTAACCTGCAATTGCATCTTTTAATTTAATTTCATTTTGAATAACTTTTTCTCTAGAAGCTTTCAATAAATCACTAGTAGATACTGTTTCTAAAACAACATCCATAAGAGAAACTCTTTTATAATTATCAACATCAATATCAGATATTTTTGAATAAGAGTTTAATGAAGGATATGAAGGGTTCATCTTTTTTTGAATTTCTTTTTCACCTAAAAAAAGAGACAATTCATTTAATTTATCTTCTTTCTCTTCAATAATAAAATTTTTATCATCTTTATTAATTAATTTATCATTATCCGCATTTGCACATAATGATAAGATTATTAAAGATAGCAATTGTTTCTTCATTTATCTCTACTTTTTAATTGTGATTACTAAATATCCATTAGTATCATCAATTTTTTCTTTTATATTTGGTTCTTTTGTTAAATCAATTTTAACGTCTTTCTTTTCATAACCAAACTTTCTTATTAAATTTCTTGTACTTATTGTTCTTGCAAGTGATATCTGTTTTGAAATAGTTGCACTTAACTGTTTTTTCATATCTTTAGTATATATATGAATTTCATGTTTTCCACTTCTTTCTTTTGCCGAACTTAAAAACTGTTTTATTTTTCTTGTAATTCCATCATCTACAAATATCTCATTACTTTTATATGTAACGATTAAGTAATCTTTATTTTCAATAATTTTTTGATTTTCATCATTTGTTTCGTTTTTATCTGCTATATCAATACCTGCTGATTCAATTTTATTACTTTTTTCAGCACTATTTTGATTTTCATTTACTTCAATTTGATTTTGTAAAGTTAAAATTCTTTGCTTTTGTTCGTTAATAATTTTAATATTAATATCTGAATTTGAATTTGATCCAGCACTAGGGTCTGTAACTTTTTTTGTATTAAGTTCATTTTCCTCACTTGACCTATTATTATTTAAAATAATATCATCATTGGAAATTGAGCCTGTATAAGAAACTTTATATTTAAATTGTGCGTAATAACCTAGATTTACAAAAACTACTAATAAGAATAATAGTAATACTAAAATTACTGAAGAAAAAATATCAACAAATGATGGCCAAGGGTTGAACTCATCTTCACATCTAGACGCCATATACTATCTTTTATTCTCTTGATTGTTTTTATTTTGTAAAGATTCCACTAACTGCACAAGTAATTTATTATTTTCTTCTTGTAACTGTAAACTTTTTTTGATTGTCTTATGTTCTGATAAAATTACACTTGATATCTCTTGTAATGACTCTTCAATAAGTTTTGAATTTGAGTATTGATTTACATTAGATTCTTTCATAATTTCTATCATGTTTTTCAATAATATAGATTCGTTATCTGTTTTATGGATATTATGGTCTAGCTTATCAGCAATTTTCATAAACATCTCTTGAGACACTTGATTTGATCTTTCCATTTTATCTGTAAAATCTCCCATTGTGTCAACAAAAATATCAATAAATCCAGCACTCATAGGAGATGAATTATCTGAATTAGAAACTAAATTAATATTTCCAATATCATCTGTGCTAGACAGTGAATCAATACTTGTATTATTTGATTCAACAATTTTACCTTTCATCCAATCTTGTACATCTTCGACAAACGCAGACTGATTTCTAGTTAAAATATATTGCATTACATTTAGAATAATTGCAGAAGCAACACCGAATAAAGAAGAGGCAAACCCAATAGCCATACCACCAAGAGGTCCAGAGAAACCTGTCATGATTTCTCCAATATCAATATTATCTCCACCAAAAGATAAAATAATACCTCCCATTTCATCAATTGCTACAAGAAGTCCTGTAAATGTACCAAAAAGTCCTAGCATTAATGAAGTACCAACGAAGAAAGCTGTATATCCTTTTTGTTGGAAGAATTGTCCTTCTAACCAATCGATAACTTCATGAGCTTCTTGTTGAGTAAAATATAAAACACCTTTCTTAGCTCTTCTTTGGAACATATGCGCAATAGTTGCAGGCATTAACCCAGTAATACCTTCTAAGTAAAACTCTAAACTTTTACCTGTTTTATAAGCTAAGATACCGAAGGTACCAGCAAGCATTGTAAGTCTAATTGCAGATTGATAAACAACTAATAAACCAATTAAGAACATTGTTGTAATAGCAACATTAAATGTTAATGTTGACATAAAGAATGTATATACTAAAGAAAAGTTAGCATAAATAGTAAAAACGATAAAAAGCATTACTACAAAAAATATTTTTAATATTTTTATACGTCTCATCATCTATCCTTAAAACATGAATAGTAATATAGATATCACTAAACCAAGGGCTACTGTAGTAACAGTTTTTGTCATATTATCAACAATATTTACAAAAGCTCCACTACCTTCAACTTTTTCACCTAAAATGATATAACCAATGATTACTCCATTAATATCGGCTACTTCTTTATATGTTTTAAAATATTCTTCATTTACACTATATCCATCTATTTTAAAATTAGAAAAGGCTTCTTTACCTTCTGTTAATATGTTTGAGAAGAATTGTCCATCATAATTTCGTTCTTCAACTTTTAAATCATTAACAATTGTTCTGTAACTTCCATTTTTCGTATCAATACTTACATTTGCAAGCATTCTTTCTTCTAGTAAAAATAGAAATATACCTTGTCTGTTTCGTTCTATATCTTTTTTAAGTGTAAGAATACTTTCCTTAACTTCAATAACACCTAAAACGTTTTCACCATCTAAGATAGGTTCTAAATAGACTATATTTGGTCCAGATGGAAGTACTTCAATACCATATAATGCAGTCTTTCTATTTATTGTTGTATTAATACTATTTCTAAATTGATTAGTTTGATTTACAGTAGAATAAAATACTAAAGAAGTAGAGCCAAATCCAGCTTCTACTAAACTATTATTGTAATTTGTAATTATAGGGTCTATTAAAGCTTTGTTATTTAGGTTATTTTTAAAAGTGTCGTTTATTTTTAGTCCTAAAACTAATTTACTAAAACCTTTTTGTTTATCTTCTAGTTTATGTTCTAAACTTGATTTGTAAACATTAGACATATTTAAATATACTTCATTCCCTACGCTTTTTGTCATACTTGTAAGGATATACATTGACAAAAAAATACCAGTTATTGCGAGTAGAGTTAAAAGAGTAAACCAAAGGCCTTTCTTCTTTTTTAATTCACTAAGTAAATTTTGTAACGCTTTAATAAAACTAAACACCCACATCCTTTTCGTATAATAGTCGCTATTATATTTATATTTTGCTTACTTAATTATTAAAGATGCCTATTTTAGAGCTAATTAGGGTTTAATATTATTATTTATTGTTCACTTAATGCATTTTTTCTAATATTTTTTAGTGGTTTTAAAATATATTCTAGTACTGTTTTTTTACCAGTTAAAATATTTACATTTGCAACCATTCCAGGTAGAATTGGAAGATCAGGTGCAAATTGATTTACATCAGCTCTAATTTTTGCAATATAATAAATATTTCCTGTTCTATCCTCAAAACTATCAGAAGATATTAAAATCAATTTACCATTTAGTAATCCATATTTAGAAAAATCATAAGCTGTTATTTCAACTGATACATCTTGACCTTCCCATATAAAGGCTCTATCTGAACTCTTTATTTTTGCTTCAATTGTCAATGTATCTTCAATAGGAGTAATTTCTGCCATCTTATCTCCAGGCTTTACAATACCACCTTCTGTATAGAAATATAGTTTATTTATTATTCCATTTACAGGTGAAATAACTGATTTTCTAAGTTCTCTATCGTCATTTGCTTTGTTCTTTTCAATTAATTTATTAATCTCATTTTTAACTTCAGAATACTTTCCTAATAATTTACTTCTAACTTCAGACTTAACACTATTTATTTTTCTATTTGCTTCTTCTATTTCTTGTTGTAAAATTGGAATATTATTTCTAGTTTCTTCTATTTTTGTAACAATATTTTGTTTTTTTGATAATTCTGAAATATATTCTTTTTTAGATGTAACTTTTTTTCTTAATAATTCATCTAAAATTTTCATGTTTTCAATAGCTAAATTTAATTCTATTGTTAGGTTATTATATTTGATTTTTGTTTCTCTTAATTTATACTCTTTTTGTCTTGCTTGATCTCTTGCAATATCAATTTTTCTTTTGTTATTTTCTAATTCTTCATAAAAAATATTTGTTTCATTTCTTATAATATCAGGGATTTTTGATTTTAATTCATCTGAAAATTTGATTTTTTTCTTATTATCAATTAAAGATTCTAATCTAATTAATACAGCTTGGAATGTTAATAAGTCTAGCTCTTTTGATACAGAATCTGCTTTAAAAAACTCGTTTGAAAGTGTATAAATAATATCACCTTTTTTTACACTATCACCCTCTTTTAATAAAATACTTGAAACTATTCCACCTTCAAGGTTTTGTAAAATTTTAGTTTGACCTGAAGGTACTACTTTTCCAGAACCTCTTACAACTTCGTCAACTTGACTAAAATATGCCCATGAAAGGAAACATATAAAAAACAACATTATTGGAATTACAGTAGTATAATAATTCCAATCTTTTTCTTCAAATAATCTATTATTTTTCATCTTACTTCTTTTCTTGTAAAGCTTTTAATACAGTATCTCTTGGTCCATCTGCTACTACTTTTCCTTGATTTAACACAATAACTCTATCAACTAGTTCTAGTGCTGCAAATCTATGAGTAATTACAATCAATGTTTTTTTCTGTAATATTTGTTTCATATGAGAGATTAATGATTTCTCTAACCCCACATCTAAACCAGTTGTTGGTTCATCTAAAAGTAAAATTGAAGGGTCTTTTAATAAAGCCCTTGCAAGTGCAACTAAATGTCTTTGACCAACAGATAAATTACAACCTCTCTCCCCTACTTGTAATCCATCACCTTGACCTGACTTTTTAACTAAATCTTCTAATCCTGTTATTTTAATTAATTGCATTAATCTTTCTTTACTAACAGGAGTTGAAAGTTCAATATTTTCTTTTAAAGTTCCAGAAAATAAAAATGGTTCTTGAGGCATAACACCAATATTTTGACGTATTTCGATAGGATGAACTGTTGATATTTCATGCCCATCTATATAAACAGAACCTTTTGTAGGGCTATCTAAACCCGTTAAAATACGTAAAAATGTACTTTTTCCAGCTCCTGTTTGTCCAATAATACCTACTTTTTCACCCTCTTGAATTTTAATATTACAGTTTTCTAAAGAAGGATATTTACTATTTTTATAATAAAAATCTACATTTGAAAATTCAATATTTCCTTTTATTTTACCCAATCCTATTTCTATATTTTTATCATTTTCTAAAGGTAGGTGCCAGAAATCATTGATATTATTTAAAGATTCTTTTATTTCTTTAAATTTTATTGCCATCATTGAGGTTTGAATTATTGGTATCATTGCTCTACTTGAAAGAATAGTAACAGCAATTAATCCCCCAACTGTAAGGTTTTTATTTGCTATTTCAAATACTCCTACAACTATAACTAACATTGTTACAAACTGAATTACAGTTTGTGATAGGTTTAATGAAAAAACATTTAAAGATTGAATTTTTAATGCTATTGAATCTGTAACTGCAATAATATTTCTCCAATTAAAAAGTTTAGTTGAACGTGCATTTGAAAGTTTAATAATTTCACTTCCTTGAATAGTTTCAACTAAGTATGCATGTTTTGCTTGTACATTTTCAATATTCTTTTTACTTAAATTAGAAATAGGTATTTGCATAAATATATTAAATAAAAGAATTAATATGGCAGTTATAAAAGGAACTAAAGCAACCATCGGAGAAATGATAAAAATTACAGTAATTGCTAAAAAGAAGAAAGGTAAATCAATTACTTGGACAACTGATTTTGTTGCAAAGAAGTCTTTTATTTGGGCTAATTCTCTAAATAAATTTGCTTTTGTACCTACTAGCATATTATCATATTGAGCTTGTAAACTTAATACTCTTTTTAATAATTCTTCTTCTAAATAAACACCTAATTCTTTTCCAACTTTTTCAATAATATGATTTCTAACACTTTTAAAATATACATCAAAAAGTAAAATAATAACTACACCAATAGCTAAAACAAATAGTGTTTCAGTTGCATTATTAGGTACTACTCTATCATAAACACTCATTGTAAATAATGGTACAGCTAGTGCAAAAATATTTATAAAAAATGTTAGAAAACCTATTTCAATATATGAACGCCAGAATTTCTTAACAGGATTCCAGAACCATTCTTTTCCCTTTACTTCATCAAGAACTTTTTCTTTTTGAGGATCTCTAAATACTAATATTGCTTTTTTAAATTTTTTTAAATAACTTAGGTCTTTTTTTATTTCTTCTTTACTTAAAGGATTAAAAAGAAAGCACTCTTTTCCTTTCTTTTGTAAAATAAAAGGTTTGTTTTTACTATCAAAAATAATACAAGGTAAAAAATGATTTGGAATATCAATAGCTTTCATATTTCTAGAAACAGCAGTTAAGCCAACTTCTTTTGCTACATCAATTGCTAATTCTTCTGTAAAACCTTTATCAGACTTTGCACTAAAATTAACAATTGTTTCAATAGAAATATCTCCAAAATAAAAGTCTAATAAATATTTTAAAGAGAAGAGTAAAGGAAACTCTTCTCTACTTAGACCACTATTTTCGATTTCTACATTTTCTTGATTTTCCAAAAAATACCTTTAGCTTATTTTGATTTTATATTGTTTTGAGATTTTTGCAATTAGTGATTGAAAAACACTGTCCCAAGATCTATTTGTTTTCTGTCTAATTAGTTTTGCACTTGGATACCACTTTGTTGTTTCACCTTTGTTTGTCCATCTCCAATCAGGTATTTTTTGTAATGGAATAAATACTTGTTTATTTATAGCTCCCGCTAAATGTGCAACTGAAGTATCAGAAGAAATAACAAAATCTAATTTATTAATTAATGAAGCTGTTTTATCAAAATTAACTAATTTGTCTGTTAAATCAATAATATTTTTTTCATATCCATATTTTTTAATATCTTCACTTCCATCACCTACTTGTAATGAATAAACATTTATTTTTGGATTTTTAATTAATGGTTCTAAATATTTTAAATCAAATACTTTTCCATCATAACTTTCACCAGTTAAGGATGCACTCCAGCAAATACCAATATTAATTTTACCTTTTGTTTTTTTAATATCAAAAGAATCATCATCTTTTACTATTAAGTATGGGTTCTTAATTGGTAAGTCACTAATGTTTTTCATTTCTAAAATATATGGCATACTCATTATTGAAAGTTGATAGTCAAAATTTGGTGTTTTTTCACTTCTATCAACAATAGTATCTATTTCTTCAATTCTAGA
The DNA here is from genome assembly GCF_003711085.1 of Arcobacter peruensis. Lineage (NCBI taxonomy): Bacteria > Pseudomonadati > Campylobacterota > Epsilonproteobacteria > Campylobacterales > Arcobacteraceae > Arcobacter > Arcobacter peruensis. Next base: position 7,994 of record NZ_CP032363.1, on the reverse strand, counting down.
GAATAATTCTTTTAATCCTTCTCTACATTTAACAGCAATTTTACATCCATACTTTTCTTTTAATTGTGGCAAGAACCTAATAAATTGAATACTATCTCCATATCCTTGTTCTGAATGAAGAAGTAAAGTTTTACCTTTAATATCTTCTTTCCCTGTGAATAATGGTTTTGAAAAAACATCTTTATTTTTTATAATATGAGGAATCATTTCCTCTTTTCTAAATCTCCACTCATATTCTTTCCAACCATTTTTAAAATCTTGATTAGCAAGATACATTGTTGATAAATCAAAATGTGCATTTACAAACTTTGGATTCAATTCAATTGCTTTTTTATAAGCTTCAATTGATTTTTTAGAAAAACCTAAATATTTATATGAAGTCCCAACATTACTATATGCATTTTCACCCTTAGGGTCTAGTTCAATTGATTTTTCATGTAACTTTGAAGCTTTCTTATAATCAAATATTTTATTGTAAACATTTCCAAGATTTGTATAAGCACCACTATGATTTGGCATTTTTTCAATAGCTTTTTCTAAAGACTCAATTGCTTTATCATAATCTTTAGCTTTATTATAAGCAGCACCTTTATTACTATAAACCTCATTATAATTTGGATCAGTTTTAAGTGCAATTTCAAAAATTTCTGCTGCTTTTTTATATTCTTTTTGTTTATATAAAACAACACCTATATTATTTACAGATTTTGCATGTTTTGGATTAATTTTAACTGCTTCTTTATAAGCTGCAATTGCTTTATTATTATCTCCAATTGTTTCATAAATAATTCCAAGATTATTAAAAGCATTAAAATCATTTGGATTTAATTTTATAGAATCACTGTAAGCACGTATAGCCATTTTATAATTTTTAATTTCTTTAAAGGCATTTCCAATATTATTGTAAACAGATTTATTTTTTGGATTTAATTTTATAGCCTGAAGATAACACTTAATAGCAGTATTCACGTCACCTTTTGATTTATATATCACACCAAGGTTTCCATAGGCTTCTGAATTCTTTGGGTTTATTTTTATAATCTCTTCATATTTTAATTGAGCATTTGTAAGATCTTTTTTCTTATAAAACTCTATAGCTTCACCAAAAAGTAATTTTTGTTTTTCTATCATTTTATTTCTACCTTCTAATTATATAATTTTTGAATTATATCTAATTTTTTTGTTTTTAATAAATAATTATTAAAAATAATTTTTATACAAGTACTTAGAACTTAAATACTTGTATTCTTTTACACATCAGTTAAATCAATCGTAAGTGTTGTATTTCCTAAATTATAAGTTGTATTATCACTTATATCACTATTCGTATTTCCAGAATTATAACTATTTCTTTCTGTTGAACTTGAAGTATCAGTAAATTTAATTAAATCTGCTTGTGTTGATGTTAAAGATAAAGTTAAATTACCAGTTGAACTTCCTGTCCATGATTGAATTAATGCATCAGTGAATTCAAATTCTGTACCTGTATCTGCAGTATCCAAGTTTAAAGTTCTTATATCTAGTTTTTCTATATTTGTAAAAGATGATGCATGTCCAAATTCAGTATCACTACTTATTGAATTAGAATTACCTGTTAACTCAACATTATCTGTATTCGATCCACCATCAATATTAAAGTTATCAATATTACTAAAGTTTAAAGCAAAAGTATCATCGCCTGCTTCACCATTTACATTAGTAGGTTCATCTCCACTTAACGTGATATTATCATTTCCACTTGAAAGATTTAAATTTTCAAGATTTGAAATGTTGCTAAAATCTAAATCTCCAGAAACAGCTGTATCAAATGCTAAAGTGTCATCACCATTACCAAAATCTAAGATATCACTACTATCTAGTTCATCAAAATTAATATTTAGAGTATCATCGCTTATTCCAAATGTTGCATCTATAACTCCACTTGTATCTGCAAAAATAGACTCTACATCATTTGTTGCAGCTGTTCCTGTAATTGTTGCATTATAATCAGCATCCATAGTAATACCTGCATCCTGAAGTGCTTCAATTTCAGTACTTGTTCCTGTAACACCTGTAATACCTGATGCATCTACTGTACCTGTTCCATTTGTAGTATTAAGTGTAGTAATTGCATTTGCTGTTTCAGTTCCAGCACTTAATGTTGAATCAAAATTTGCTGGATTCGTATCAAGATCACTTAACGCTGCATTAATTTCTGACACACTTCCATTAATTGCAGTTAAGTTTGAGCCATCAATTGTACCGTTTCCATTAGCCGTATTTAATGTTGTTATATCTGTAGCATCAACAGAAGCTGCGCTAAGTGTAATATTTGTATCTTCACTTGTATAACCAGCTATTGTAGTAGCTTCAGAAATACTTACAGTATCATCTATTGTAATATTCTCATTTCCAAGACCATTATATTCACTAACATTTGTATCATAAATATTAGTTAATTCTGCTGCTGTACCGTTAATAGTATGTATAGATGTTAATGCACTTACATCAATTTGTTGGTTTGTTTTACCATTTAGAGCAACCAAATCAGCAGCATCTTGATTACCAGCAGTTACGGTTATAGTAATCTCATCAGTTGAAGCTGTAGTCAATCCATTTAAAATTGAAGCATCATTTGATGTCGCAGTTGCTGTTACTACACCTGTTGCAGAGTCTGCATTTATTGTATTTATATCTGCAACACTTACACTTCCACTTACATCTACTGCTAAACTTCCATCTGTTACTGTTGTGATTGTTGAATCTGTTGCTAGTACATCTTTTACATCTGTTGCATTACCAGTTAATTTTGTAATTACTGTTGCATTTATTGCTATTCCTGTTTTTGAATCGATTGTTTTTAAATCTGATGCTGATGTATCTGCCGCTGCCATATTTACTGTGATGTCATCATTATCATCTGTTGATAATCCAGTTAATGTTCCAGCAACCCCTGTATTTGCTGTTGCAGTTACTACTCCACTTGTTGAAGATATTGTATTTATATCTGTTACTGAAATATCTCCACCTGTTATTGTTACATCTTCATCTCCATCTAACAATACTAAACCTGTTACTACATCTGTAATTGTTCCATCATCTTGTGTTACTTCTTCAATTGTTGATACTGTAAAGTTATTAACTTTTGCATTTAAATTAACTAAATCACTCGCATTTACACTTGTATCTGTTGTTGTAAATGTTATTACATCATCTACGCCTACATCTACATCTGTAATTGCATCTAATGTTGCTTTTACTGCTCCTGCTGTGATTGTTGCTGTTACTACTCCACTTGTATCTCCAGCTATATCATTTATTACTGAAGCTGCTACTGTATCATCTACATTTATTGCTTTTGTTCCAAGTCCTGTTATTGTTCCTGCTGTATTTGCAGCTAGTGCTGTCTGTATAGATGTTGCTGTTCCTGTTAATTCAGTAATACTGCCTGCATCTACTGCAACACCTGTTGCACCGTTAATTATATTTATATTTGCAGCATCTGTACTTGCTGCTTCTAATTCAACTGTAATCATATCTGTATTACTTGTTGTTAATCCTGCTAACGTTGTTGCATTTCCTGTATCTACTGTTCCTACTGTTACTACACCTGTTGCAGAGTCTGCATTTATTGTATTTATATCTGCAACACTTACACTTCCACTTACATCTACTGCTAAACTTCCATCTGTTACTGTTGTGATTGTTGAATCTGTTGCTAGTACATCTTTTACATCTGTTGCATTACCAGTTAATTTTGTAATTACTGTTGCATTTATTGCTATTCCTGTTTTTGAATCGATTGTTTTTAAATCTGATGCTGATGTATCTGCCGCTGCCATATTTACTGTGATGTCATCATTATCATCTGTTGATAATCCAGTTAATGTTCCAGCAACCCCTGTATTTGCTGTTGCAGTTACTACTCCACTTGTTGAAGATATTGTATTTATATCTGTTACTGAAATATCTCCACCTGTTATTGTTACATCTTCATCTCCATCTAACAATACTAAACCTGTTACTACATCTGTAATTGTTCCATCATCTTGTGTTACTTCTTCAATTGTTGATACTGTAAAGTTATTAACTTTTGCATTTAAATTAACTAAATCACTCGCATTTACACTTGTATCTGTTGTTGTAAATGTTATTACATCATCTACGCCTACATCTACATCTGTAATTGCATCTAATGTTGCTTTTACTGCTCCTGCTGTGATTGTTGCTGTTACTACTCCACTTGTATCTCCAGCTATATCATTTATTACTGAAGCTGCTACTGTATCATCTACATTTATTGCTTTTGTTCCAAGTCCTGTTATTGTTCCTGCTGTATTTGCAGCTAGTGCTGTCTGTATAGATGTTGCTGTTCCTGTTAATTCAGTAATACTGCCTGCATCTACTGCAACACCTGTTGCACCGTTAATTATATTTATATTTGCAGCATCTGTACTTGCTGCTTCTAATTCAACTGTAATCATATCTGTATTACTTGTTGTTAATCCTGCTAACGTTGTTGCATTTCCTGTATCTACTGTTCCTACTGTTACTACACCTGTTGCAGAGTCTGCATTTATTGTATTTATATCTGCAACACTTACACTTCCACTTACATCTACTGCTAAACTTCCATCTGTTACTGTTGTGATTGTTGAATCTGTTGCTAGTACATCTTTTACATCTGTTGCATTACCAGTTAATTTTGTAATTACTGTTGCATTTATTGCTATTCCTGTTTTTGAATCGATTGTTTTTAAATCTGATGCTGATGTATCTGCCGCTGCCATATTTACTGTGATGTCATCATTATCATCTGTTGATAATCCAGTTAATGTTCCAGCAACCCCTGTATTTGCTGTTGCAGTTACTACTCCACTTGTTGAAGATATTGTATTTATATCTGTTACTGAAATATCTCCACCTGTTATTGTTACATCTTCATCTCCATCTAACAATACTAAACCTGTTACTACATCTGTAATTGTTCCATCATCTTGTGTTACTTCTTCAATTGTTGATACTGTAAAGTTATTAACTTTTGCATTTAAATTAACTAAATCACTCGCATTTACACTTGTATCTGTTGTTGTAAATGTTATTACATCATCTACGCCTACATCTACATCTGTAATTGCATCTAATGTTGCTTTTACTGCTCCTGCTGTGATTGTTGCTGTTACTACTCCACTTGTATCTCCAGCTATATCATTTATTACTGAAGCTGCTACTGTATCATCTACATTTATTGCTTTTGTTCCAAGTCCTGTTATTGTTCCTGCTGTATTTGCAGCTAGTGCTGTCTGTATAGATGTTGCTGTTCCTGTTAATTCAGTAATACTGCCTGCATCTACTGCAACACCTGTTGCACCGTTAATTATATTTATATTTGCAGCATCTGTACTTGCTGCTTCTAATTCAACTGTAATCATATCTGTATTACTTGTTGTTAATCCTGCTAACGTTGTTGCATTTCCTGTATCTACTGTTCCTACTGTTACTACACCTGTTGCAGAGTCTGCATTTATTGTATTTATATCTGCAACACTTACACTTCCACTTACATCTACTGCTAAACTTCCATCTGTTACTGTTGTGATTGTTGAATCTGTTGCTAGTACATCTTTTACATCTGTTGCATTACCAGTTAATTTTGTAATTACTGTTGCATTTATTGCTATTCCTGTTTTTGAATCGATTGTTTTTAAATCTGATGCTGATGTATCTGCCGCTGCCATATTTACTGTGATGTCATCATTATCATCTGTTGATAATCCAGTTAATGTTCCAGCAACCCCTGTATTTGCTGTTGCAGTTACTACTCCACTTGTTGAAGATATTGTATTTATATCTGTTACTGAAATATCTCCACCTGTTATTGTTACATCTTCATCTCCATCTAACAATACTAAACCTGTTACTACATCTGTAATTGTTCCATCATCTTGTGTTACTTCTTCAATTGTTGATACTGTAAAGTTATTAACTTTTGCATTTAAATTAACTAAATCACTCGCATTTACACTTGTATCTGTTGTTGTAAATGTTATTACATCATCTACGCCTACATCTACATCTGTAATTGCATCTAATGTTGCTTTTACTGCTCCTGCTGTGATTGTTGCTGTTACTACTCCACTTGTATCTCCAGCTATATCATTTATTACTGAAGCTGCTACTGTATCATCTACATTTATTGCTTTTGTTCCAAGTCCTGTTATTGTTCCTGCTGTATTTGCAGCTAGTGCTGTCTGTATAGATGTTGCTGTTCCTGTTAATTCAGTAATACTGCCTGCATCTACTGCAACACCTGTTGCACCGTTAATTATATTTATATTTGCAGCATCTGTACTTGCTGCTTCTAATTCAACTGTAATCATATCTGTATTACTTGTTGTTAATCCTGCTAACGTTGTTGCATTTCCTGTATCTACTGTTCCTACTGTTACTACACCTGTTGCAGAGTCTGCATTTATTGTATTTATATCTGCAACACTTACACTTCCACTTACATCTACTGCTAAACTTCCATCTGTTACTGTTGTGATTGTTGAATCTGTTGCTAGTACATCTTTTACATCTGTTGCATTACCAGTTAATTTTGTAATTACTGTTGCATTTATTGCTATTCCTGTTTTTGAATCGATTGTTTTTAAATCTGATGCTGATGTATCTGCCGCTGCCATATTTACTGTGATGTCATCATTATCATCTGTTGATAATCCAGTTAATGTTCCAGCAACCCCTGTATTTGCTGTTGCAGTTACTACTCCACTTGTTGAAGATATTGTATTTATATCTGTTACTGAAATATCTCCACCTGTTATTGTTACATCTTCATCTCCATCTAACAATACTAAACCTGTTACTACATCTGTAATTGTTCCATCATCTTGTGTTACTTCTTCAATTGTTGATACTGTAAAGTTATTAACTTTTGCATTTAAATTAACTAAATCACTCGCATTTACACTTGTATCTGTTGTTGTAAATGTTATTACATCATCTACGCCTACATCTACATCTGTAATTGCATCTAATGTTGCTTTTACTGCTCCTGCTGTGATTGTTGCTGTTACTACTCCACTTGTATCTCCAGCTATATCATTTATTACTGAAGCTGCTACTGTATCATCTACATTTATTGCTTTTGTTCCAAGTCCTGTTATTGTTCCTGCTGTATTTGCAGCTAGTGCTGTCTGTATAGATGTTGCTGTTCCTGTTAATTCAGTAATACTGCCTGCATCTACTGCAACACCTGTTGCACCGTTAATTATATTTATATTTTGCAGCATCTGTACTTGCTGCTTCTAATTCAACTGTAATCATATCTGTATTACTTGTTGTTAATCCTGCTAACGTTGTTGCATTTCCTGTATCTACTGTTCCTACTGTTACTACACCTGTTGCAGAGTCTGCATTTATTGTATATATCTGCAACACTTACACTTCCACTTACATCTACTGCTAAACTTCCATCTGTTACTGTTGTGATTTTGAATCTGTTGCTAGTACATTCTTTTACATCTGTTGCATTACCAGTTAATTTGTAATTACTGTTGCATTTATTGCTATTCCTGTTTTTGAATCGATTGTTTTTAAATCTGATGCTGATGTATCTGCCGCTGCCATATTTACTGTGATGTCATCATTATCATCTGTTGATAATCCAGTTAATGTTCCAGCAACCCCTGTATTTGCTGTTGCAGTTACTACTCCACTTGTTGAAGATATTGTATTTATATCTGTTACTGAAATATCTCCACCTGTTATTGTTACATCTTCATCTCCATCTAACAATACTAAACCTGTTACTACATCTGTAATTGTTCCATCATCTTGTGTTACTCTTCAATTGTTGATACTGTAAAGTTATTAACTTTTGCATTTAAATTAACTAAATCACTCGCATTTACACTTGTATCTGTTGTTGTAAATGTTATTACATCATCTACGCCTACATCTACATCTGTAATTGCATCTAATGTTGCTTTTACTGCTCCTGCTGTGATTGT